>NZ_JAHCSH010000026.1 GCF_018474005.1 Curvibacter sp. CHRR-16 | reverse complement strand
GCCCGTCTCCGCTTCGCGCAGGAAGCCAATGATTTGTTCTTCGGTAAATCGCTTCTTCACGTCCAATCTCCTGTTTCATGGGATTGGACTCCAAGCTCAACTGCTACTCAAATCCGGGGGGACGTCGCCCAAGGCCATATTTGGGCGGTCGTGATCGTATTTCCACATGTATTGACCCAGCGGAAACTGCACAGGTCATGCTGCTAATGCGTAGGCCTCAGCAGGTGTTTTCATCCCCAGTGCCTGATGTGGGCGCCGGTGGTTGTAGAAACCAATCCAATCTGCAATGACTCG
>NZ_JAHCSH010000025.1 GCF_018474005.1 Curvibacter sp. CHRR-16 | reverse complement strand
CGAATGCCTGAACGAGCACTGGTTCACCAGCTTGCAGCATGCCCGAGTGGTCGTTGAATCCTGGCGCAGGGAATACAACGAAGAAAGGCCTAAGAGATCCCTTGGCGGTTTGACGCCGTCAGCCTACACCAAGACGTTGATGCAAAACCAGTTAAATTAACCCCGGACTCCAAAGCCCAGTGCTACTGAAAACGGGGGGACGTCGCTACAACAGCGAGCGCCCGCATCTATCGCTGAAAATGCAAACGCCCGATGCGGTGCATCGGGCATCACTGGCCAGTATCCACCGGCTAAATTCACCGTCCAAGGTGTTAACCTAATTCAGGACGGGTCATGGCAAACAAAAAAGCCTGCAAGAAGCAGGCTTAGAAATCCCGCCCAAACAACTTTGAGCGGGGTATTTTGATATTTGCACAAACTGCTGGAGTTTGCAGATTCAACAATAAGGGAGCCTGACGATGTCCTACTTTCACACGGGAACCCGCACTATCATCGG
>NZ_JAHCSH010000024.1 GCF_018474005.1 Curvibacter sp. CHRR-16 | reverse complement strand
ATAATCTCCATGACCAAAGCGGCTTTGCGCTTGGCTGTCCAGCGTTTGATCTCGTCTTCCATCAGTGTGCTCATCTGTGTTTCCTTCAAAGATAACACCTGAGCAGTTTTTTACTGGGTCAATACACCACAAGACAAGCGCGAGGCAGTGCGCAAGATGGTGCTGGAGCACCACCTCTCAGAACGCAACGCCTGCCGCCTTGTGGAGCTATCCCGAGACAGCTACCGCCACCCACCCGTGGCCAGTGCACTCAACGCCAGCCTAGAGGAGAGCATCCGACAGACCGCGCTTGAGCGCAGGCGGTTTGGCTATCGACGCATCCACGACATGCTCAGGAGCCAGTTCCCTGATGTGAATCACAAGCGTATCTATCGGCTGTACCGGCAAGCCAACCTGACGGTGAAGAAGCACCACAAAGCAAAGCGAGCGCCTCAGGGGCGTGTGCCGCTGCAAGTTGCCAAGAGCATCAATGAGATTCTGAGCATGGACTTTGTATCGGACAGTCTCGACGTCCCCCCGGATTTGAGTAGCAGTTGAGCTTGGAGTCCAATCCCATGAAACAGGAGATTGGACGTGAAGAAGCGATTTACCGAAGAACAAATCATTGGCTTCCTGCGCGAAGCGGAGACGGGC
>NZ_JAHCSH010000023.1 GCF_018474005.1 Curvibacter sp. CHRR-16 | reverse complement strand
GAAGCGGAGACGGGCCTGCCAGTGGCCGAGCTGTGCCGTAGGCACGGCTTCTCAGAGGCCAGTTATTACCTCTGGCGCAGCAAGTTTGGCGGTATGAGCGTGTCGGACGCCAAGCGCCTGAAGGAGCTGGAAGCGGAGAACACCCGGCTCAAGCGCCTGCTGGCGGAGTCGATGCTTGAGAACGAGGTGACGAAAGAAGCCTTGAGAAAAAAGTGGTGAGCGCACCCGCCAGGCGGGAGCTGGTGCGCCACATGACCTGCCAGGGACTGAGCGAACGACGTGCGCTGCGCGTCATTGGCATGAGCGCCAGTGCACTGCGCTACCAACCAGAGGCGGATCGCAACTGTGCCCTGCGGGAGAAGATCATTGCGCTGGCACAACGGCATCGCCGCTATGGCGCCGGCATGATCTATCTGAAGCTGCGCTAGGCAGGCGAGCTCGTGAACCATAAGCGGGTGGATCGCCTGTATGCCGAGGCTGGCCTGCAAGTGAAGAAACGCAGGCGCAAGAAAATCCCCTTGGCAGATCGGCATCCATTGGAGCGACCGACACAGGCCAACCAAGTGTGGTCAATGGATTTTGTGTTTGACCGCACGGCTGAAGGGCGCAGCATCAAAAGCCTGACCGTAGTGGATGACGCAACCCATGAAGCCGTGGCCATCGTGCCGGAGCGTGCGCTGGGAGGCAACCAGCTGGTTCGCATCTTGGATCAGTTGGCGAAAACGCGGGGTCTGCCCAAGTCCATCAGAACCGATAACGGCAAGGAGTTCTGCAGCCGCGCCATGCTGACCTGGGCCCATGTCAGGGGTGTTCAGTTGTTCCTGATCGAGCCGGGCAAACCCAACCAGAACGCATACATCGAATCATTCAACGGGCGGTTCCGGGACGAATGCCTGAACGAGCACTGGTTCACCAGCTTGCAGCATGCCCGAGTGGTCGTTGAATCCTGGCGCAGGGAATACAACGAAGAAAGGCCTAAGAGATCCCTTGGCGGTTTGACGCCGTCAGCCTAC
>NZ_JAHCSH010000022.1 GCF_018474005.1 Curvibacter sp. CHRR-16 | reverse complement strand
TGACCCGTCCTGCCGGAGGTTGACACCTTTTCATCACAGAAAAGGCAAGTCAAATGGAATCAGGCATCAAGAGAACGCAGAAGGACTACATACTGGCTTTTAAGCTGGCGGTGGTCGAGCAAGTGCAAAAGGCGAGCTGACGTACAAGCAGGCGCAAGCGCATTACGGGAACCAGGGCAGATCAACGGTACTGGTGTGGTTACGCAAACACGGCCGCCAGGGCTGGGGGCGTGCGGCATCATGTGCGGCTATGCCTATAGACAAGACTCCCACGCCGCTGACGCCCGAGCAGCAGATCTAGGCGCTGCAAGTGCAACTCAAGCAGGCCAACGAGAAGGCCCAACTGTTCGAAGCGGTGCTCGATGTCCTGAAGAAGGACTATGGGGTACGCGTCGTAAAAAAGCCTTTGGGCAAGTCCTCGCGCAGCGGCTCGTCCAAGGGCTCAATGTGACGAGGGCTTGTCGCTACATGGGCCTGAGTCGCCAGGCGTATTACCAGGGTCAGTAGCGCCACGCCCTGTTTGACGTACTGCGTAACGCCCGGATGCTCGTGCCGCCACGGCCGGCGTACCACAAGACCACCGACAGCCACCACCGCTTTAGGCGCCATCCGAACCTGCTCAAGAGCGGCGAGCAGCAGGTGCAGGCCACGGCCGCCGAGCAAGTGTGGGTGGCTGACATCACCTACCTGCCCACGGCGGACAAGTTTGTCTACCTGAGCCTGATCACCGACGCCTACTCGCGCAAGATCGTGGGTTGGCACGTCCACGACAACCTGCAGACCGAGCCGGTGGCTCAGGCCTTGAAGATGGCCCTGCGTGCACGGCAAAGCGATCAACGCCTGGTACACCATTCCGACCGGGGCATCCAGTACTGCTCCAGCTACTACCAAGCCATACATCAGTGCCATGGCCTGCAGTGTTCGATGACCGATGGCTACGACTGCTACCAGAACGCGCTGGCCGAGCGGGTCAACGGCATCCTCAAGGGTGAGTTGTTGCTACAACGGCCCGCCAATCTGGAGCAGGCCCGGCGCATGGTGCGCGAGTCGGTACAGATCTACAACAGCGAGCGCCCGCATCTATCGCTGAAAATGCAAACGCCCGATGCGGTGCATCGGGCATCACTGGCCAGTATCCACTGGCTAAACTCACCGTCCAAGATGTCAA
>NZ_JAHCSH010000021.1 GCF_018474005.1 Curvibacter sp. CHRR-16 | reverse complement strand
TTAAGCGATGATTTTGGCGACCACGCCAGCGCCCACGGTACGGCCACCTTCACGGATAGCGAAACGCAGACCTTCTTCCATAGCGATAGGAGCGATCAGCTTCACAGTGATGGAGACGTTGTCACCAGGCATCACCATTTCCTTGCCTTCTGGCAATTCGATCGCGCCAGTCACATCAGTTGTACGGAAGTAGAACTGGGGACGGTAGTTGTTGAAGAATGGGGTGTGACGGCCACCTTCGTCCTTGGACAAAACGTAGACTTCACCGGTGAAGTGGGTGTGGGGCTTGATGGAGCCAGGCTTGCACAGCACTTGACCGCGTTCGACTTCTTCACGCTTGGTGCCGCGCAGCAAGATACCAACGTTGTCGCCCGCTTGACCTTGGTCCAGCAGCTTGCGGAACATTTCCACGCCAGTGCAGGTTGTCTTTTGGGTGTCGCGGATACCGACGATTTCGATTTCTTCGCCGACTTTGACCACGCCACGCTCAACACGACCTGTCACCACGGTGCCACGACCAGAGATGGAGAATACGTCTTCCACAGGCATCAGGAATGCGCCGTCCACAGCACGCTCAGGGGTGGGGATGTAGCTATCGAGTGCTTCGGCCAATTTCAAAATAGCGCCTTCGCCCAGTTCGCCTTTGTCGCCTTCCATGGCCAGCTTGGCAGAACCCTTGACGATGGGAGTGTCGTCGCCGGGGAAGTCGTACTTGGACAGGAGTTCGCGAACTTCCATCTCGACCAGTTCCAGCAATTCAGCGTCGTCCACCATGTCGCACTTGTTCAGGAACACGATGATGTAAGGAACGCCCACTTGGCGAGCCAACAGGATGTGCTCGCGTGTCTGGGGCATGGGGCCGTCAGCAGCAGAGCAAACCAAAATAGCGCCGTCCATTTGGGCAGCACCAGTGATCATGTTCTTAACGTAGTCAGCGTGTCCGGGGCAATCTACGTGGGCGTAGTGGCGGTTGGCTGTTTCGTATTCAACGTGGGCAGTGTTGATGGTAATGCCGCGTGCTTTTTCTTCAGGAGCCGCATCGATTTGGTCGTATGCCTTGGCTTCGCCGCCGAACTTGGTTGCCAGCACGGTAGTGATAGCAGCTGTCAGGGTTGTCTTGCCGTGGTCAACGTGACCGATCGTACCAACGTTGACGTGGGGCTTGGTACGCGTGAATTTCTCTTTTGCCATTT
>NZ_JAHCSH010000020.1 GCF_018474005.1 Curvibacter sp. CHRR-16 | reverse complement strand
TGTATTGACCCAGCGGAAACTGCACAGGTCATGCTGCTAATGCGTAGGCCTCAGCAGGTGTTTTCATCCCCAGTGCCTGATGTGGGCGCCGGTGGTTGTAGAAACCAATCCAATCTGCAATGACTCGACTGGCGTGTTGCAGGCTCTCAAAGCGGTGGCGATGCACGCATTGCTCTTTGAGTGTCCTGATCACCCGCTCCACCATGCCATTTTGTTCCGGGCTGTAGGGCGTGATGAACTCCTGTTGCAACCCATAGCTTTTGACCAGGGTTGTGTAGCTACGGCTGGTGAACACCAAACCATTGTCCGATCGCAGCAAGAACGGCTTGTTGACTTGGCCTAAGCACCCGTACCGGGTGATCAAGGCTTGTTCTAGCGCAGCCTCGGCCGTCTTGGAGCGACCGCTACGGCTCAGGTGCCAGCCCAGCAGTTCACGCGTATGGCAATCAATCACCAACGCTAGGTGCGACCAGCCATCTTTGCCAGACCAAACCCGGCACAGGTCCGTTGCCCAGCGTTCGTTCGGTGCCTTGGCCACGGACGGCAGAGCTTGGATGCGTGGCCTCAAGCCCACCGGCCGTTTGCGCACTTGCCAGCCCATGAGCTGGCAAGACCCGCTGCACCGTGTTTTTGTTGAAGTCCAGCAGATGCGCCACCGTGCGGTAGCCAAACGATGGGTTTTCTTCAATCATGGCCTTGATGGGTTTCACAAACTGTTCCTGCAGCTTGGACTGCCCTTTGGTTTCGCGGTAGTACACCGTACGCCGGGCCACCCCAAACCACTGGCACAGCTTGACCAGGCTGACCTCGATGCCATCGGCTTTCAATCCCTGCTGAAGGCCTAGGATCATTTCTCGTCCTCGTTGCCCAGCAGGGAGGCCAGCTTTTTTCTGGCGCGTAACTCCAACATGGCTTCGCCGTAGGCTGACTGCAAATCAGCAAGCTGACGTTCGTACTGTTCCTTGATATCCAAAGGCTTGGCCCTCAGGGCGTTCTCCATGCCCTTCTTGGCATCATCAACCCACTCCTCAATTTCCGAGGGCGGTAGATCAAACGAACGGCTGGCCTCTGCCACCGTCGTTTTGCCTTGAATAATCTCCATGACCAAAGCGGCTTTGCGCTTGGCTGTCCAGCGTTTGATCTCGTCTTCCATCAGTGTGCTCATCTGTGTTTCCTTCAAAGATAACACCTGAGCAGTTTTTTACTGGGTCAATACA
>NZ_JAHCSH010000019.1 GCF_018474005.1 Curvibacter sp. CHRR-16 | reverse complement strand
ACTACAAGGGCTTCCCCACCTTTGTCAAACAGAATCCCATCGTGGTGAATCGCGCAGCGATTGACCACGAAACCTGATTCCTTCTTCCCCTTGCCTATCACTGCGTGATCTGTGTCGTTGCCTATTGAGCGCAAGGCATGTGGACGGCGAAACTACAAACGGTCATTACTGCAAGCTTCTCTTGCTGACCCTGATGAAAGACGCGCGCCGAGGGCTCCATTCGTTAGTCGGAGTTCAGCCTAGTTTCCCAGACTGCTACCTCCCTAGAGATGATCGAGCATTCCCCGGCGCAGGTCCCAACCTTTCACTCATCAACGACTTCTCAATCACACGGTGACATCTACAACTTCAACTGTCGGCGTGCGCCTGTATCGCTCAGGCAGGCATCTTGAAGGACTCGCCTTGCTGCAACATGGCCCAGCACATACGCGCATTCTTCGCAGCCACGGCCACCACAGCCTTCCAGTAACCCCGACGCTCCTGCACACTGATCGCCCAGCGGCTTACCGCATCGCTCTTGTTCTTGGCAGCTGCCAGTACCGCCTTGGCTCCCATGATGAGCAGCGTGCGCAGATAAGGGTCACCTGCCTTGGTGATGCGCCCCAGGCGCTGCTTACCCCCTGAGCTGTACTGCCCCGGCACCAAACCCAGCCAGGCACAGAACTGGCGACCACAAGAGAAGTCATGCCCCTTACCTACGGTGGCCACTATTGCGCTGGCGGTGGTCGGGCCTATGCCAGAGAGCTGCATCAGTTGCCTGGATTGCTCGTCTTCTTTGGCAGCTTGTTCGATGTACTGGTCGTACTGGGCAATACGCACATCCAAGTGAGTCAATTCACTGAGCGCATCTCCGACAACGGTGTTGCACCAGCCGGGCAGGTCTTCCAAATGCTTGTGCGCCTCTTGGCGCACTGTTGCTGCTTTGAGCGGCAGCACGATGCCCAGCTCAGACAGTAAGCCACGAATGCGGTTGATCAGCGCGGTGCGCTGCTCCACGTAGCCTTGGCGGGCGCGGTGCACAAACAGGCGTGATTGTTGTTCGACGCTCTTGATGGGTACAAAGTGCATGGTGGGGCGGGTGACGGCTTCGCAGATGGCGGCGGCATCGGCTGCATCGTTCTTGCCACGCTTGCCGCTCATGCGGTAGGGCGCCACGAATTTGGGGGCCATCAGGCGAACGGTGTGGCCGAATGCAGCAAATTGCCTTGCCCAGTGGTGTGCACCGGAGCAAGCTTCCATGCCAATGAGGCAGGCTGGCAGGTTGGCGATGAGTTCGAGCAGCTTGGCGCGTGGCACTTCGGGACGTACCAGCACTGCTTTGCCTGATTCATCTACGCCATGCACTGCAAAGACGTTCTTTGCTAGGTCGATTCCTACGGTTACGATAGCCATGACTTCCCCTTCCATTAAAGTGAGTTGATGAACAGTTTTGCCTCTCCATCGTGGCACTTTGTTGCCGTAAACCGCAACCCTATGGGCACGCGGCTCGCTTGGGACGGGGAAGTCCCTTTCATTCGTTAG
>NZ_JAHCSH010000018.1 GCF_018474005.1 Curvibacter sp. CHRR-16 | reverse complement strand
CGCATCCTCACAGTTAGCTGCGCAGCCTTAGAAGCCCAAACCAGCACAAGCCTGCAAGCCATCAGCCTAGAGGGGCGAGAAGACATCAACAGCCTCTTTAGCTACCAACTCATACTGCAAAGCCCCGACAGAAAGAGCCACCCAAGCAGCATAGGCTCCAACCTAGACCTCAGTGCACTCTTAGGCCAAACCATCACCTGCCACATCCAACTCGAAGGCATGGGAGCCTTCCAAGCAGGCAGCGTAGGCGGACAAGCCACCCCCCACCAAGGAGCCGGAGAGCGCCAAATCAGCGCCATCATCACAGCAGCCCAACTCCTAGAGCCCGACAGCTACGGCAACACACCCAATAGCACCCCCAACAGCCGCCACGCCTACTACCAACTCACCCTAGAGCCCTGGCTCGCGCTTGCCCGCCACCAAAGCGACTGCCGCATCTTCCAAGACCAAACCCCCATAGAAGTCATAGAACACATCCTGGCCGGCTACCCCTACAGCGCAGACAAACGCCTCATAGAAACCTACCCAGTACGCGACTACTGCGTCCAATACAACGAAACCGACTTCGAATTCATCACCCGCCTCATGCAAGAGTGGGGCATCAACTACCACTTCGAACACAGCAACGGCACCCACCGCCTCATCTACAGCGACCACAACGGCGCATTCCAACTGCGCGCCAAAGACCTCCAACAAGATGAAGGTGCACAAGACACACACAACACCAACCCCTACTCCAGCATCCCCTACTACCCCCGGGGCCACAAAGCACAACGCGAATACATCCACCACTTCGCCCCAGAGCACCACCTCACCTCCCGCAGCTTTGGCAGCCAAGAGTACGACTACACCCGCCCCAAAGCACTCTTGAGCGCCCAAGCCAGTGATGACACCAGTGATACCAGCGCAGCCCAACAAGCTTCCAACATCTACCTCTTTAGAGGCAGCAACAAAACCCTGCCCGCCAGCGACTACAGCCAACCCAATGCCGGGGCAACAGAACAAGCCAACCAAACAGAAGAACAAGGCCAACACCTAGCCCAAATCCGCCTGCAAACCCTGCGCCAAGTGAGCCACCGCGCTACAGCAGCAGGCCACATCCGAGGCATCGTTACCGGCAGCAGCTTCACCCTAGAGCAACACCCCCAAGAGAGCGCCAACACCGAATACATCGTTCTGGGCGCACAACTGCACATCAGCAACCCCAGCCAAACCAGCACTGCAAGCCAAGAAACTAGCCAAGACACTACTAAAGACACCAGCCAAGACACCACCCACGGAGATTGGCGCATCCTCACCCAATTTACCGTCCAGCCCAGCACCCTGGCCCTGCGCCCCCAAGCCACCCAGCCCAAACCCACCATCGCAGGCCCCCAAAGCGCCCTGGTAGTAGGACCGAGCAACGCGCAAGGACAAAACCCCACCAACAACATTTACACCGACTACCTCAGCCGCATCAAACTGCACTTCCCCTGGGACAGGCACGACGGCAGCGATCACCACAGCAGCTGCTGGGTACGCGTTGCCAGTCCCTGGGCCGGCAACCAACTAGGCGCAGTGCACATCCCCCGCATAGGCCAAGAAGTCTTGGTCAGCTTCGAAGGCGGCGACCCCGACAAACCCGTGGTGATTGCCAGCCTCTACAACCAAAACAACCAACCCCCCTGGGAACTGCCCGAGCAACAAGCACTCTCTGGCATCCGCAGCCGAGAACTGGGCGACGGTGCAGGCAATGCAGCAGCGGGCAGAAGCAACCACCTGCTACTGGACGACACCGCAGAACAAATCCAAGTCCAACTCAAAAGCGACCACCAAAGCAGCAGCTTGAGTCTGGGCCACATCACCCGCATAGAAGATAGGGCAGGACGCCAAGAACACCGAGGCGAAGGCTTCGAGCTGCGCACAGACGGCCATGGAGCCATCAGAGCCCAAGACGGCTTACTCATCAGCACCGAAGGCAGACCCAACGCCCAAGGGAGCGTTAAAGCATCCAGTGAAACTGCATCGAGACTGAGCCAAGGGCAAGAGCAGCACAGCAGCCTGGGCCACTTGGCAGTGCAACACAAAGCACAAGATGGGGCACAAAGTGACGGTGACAGCAAAGACCAAGGACAAGTAGCCAAAGCACTGCAAGCGCAGAACGAGGCTATCAAGGGAACACAGAGCAAAGACAGCACCAACAATAGCAAACACCCAGAACTATCTGAACCCCACTTGGTACTGGCCAGTCCTGCGGGCATTGAGAGCACGACCACAGGCAGCACGCACCAGCACAGTAATGAGCACCATGCCATCACCGC
>NZ_JAHCSH010000017.1 GCF_018474005.1 Curvibacter sp. CHRR-16 | reverse complement strand
CGAAGAAAGGCCTAAGAGATCCCTTGGCGGTTTGACGCCGTCAGCCTACGCCAAGACGTTGATGCAAAACCAGTTAAATTAACCCCGGACTCCAAAGCCCAGTGCTACTGAAAACGGGGGGACGTCGACTTCATGCACAGAAATTCTGACACTTACTCCAGACAAGGTATGCAGGGTTAACTCTCTAAGCCAACCAAGAAGCGGCTTAACTCATCATCATCCGGAATGCCGCGCGCGCAGGCAACCCCATCATTACGATCATCTGTAAGGCCAAATTTTGAATCCTTTTTCACAAACACTAGGATCACCACTCATCCCAACCGCAATGCAATTGGAATAAGAACCGATATTTGCAGAAAATTCCCCTACGCCATTTTTCTCAATATTGCTCTTGTCCTTGGCAAGACTCCACTCCAAAGACTCAGGAGTAAACTCCTCGGGTCGGTACGACACTCTCAGAACCACCTTGTTCCGAACACCATCGGAGCGAAGAAACCGCACCAAACTCTCAATCGGCTCCGAGTCCCACACATCGTGGGAATCAACCACCAACATCCTAGCAGGATCATTTTTTAGATCTGAAACGAGGCTCTCGTACTTCTGTTGAAGCTCACGGGTAGAGTGCACAAGTTTCACTGACTCTTTGACATTGCTTAACAATGGAAACTTGGATCCCACCGTGGATACAGAAATGAAAGTAATCAGACACAAACTGATGGCAGCCTTTCTCAAAATCGTTCGTTCGTTTGAAATCAAGGGCTGTCGAATCACCTGCTGCAATAGTAGTAATGCGCCTAGTTGAACACAAAGGACTCCGGGAAAAAGATAGCGATCAATCGTCGAAAGGGGCCAACTCCCACCGTAAGCGGTTATCTGGAACAAGAAAATAACAAACAACCCGACATTGCAATAGATGGCCGTACGCCATGTCCCCAAAAAACTGCTGCCTTGAGCTAGCGCTTGGGAGCGCCTGAAAATAAAAACAAACAGCCAGCTCGCAATCCACGCCCAAAGGAATGGGATTTTCACGGCCACGAGGAAGTTGCTTAAGCGATCGCTCACTGAAACACTATTGGCGTAAATATCTGTTCCGCTAACGCTCAGCCGGTGAAATAAAGTCCAAACAATCCAGACGCCAAGAGCCAGGGGAAGAAAAAATATTGGCCAAACCGCCACACGAGTATGGGCGAACCAAACCGCGCCCAAAATAAGGACGGGAATGACCATGAAGATCAACAAATTTTCCTTGCTTCCAATCACAAGAACCAGCCCCAGAGCCAGTGCCACTGATTGCGCAAGATTTAGTTCGAATCGCGGAGCTTGATAGAGTGCATGAACCGCAAAGAAGGATATCGCCAAACCCAAAACGGCATAAACCTCGGAGGGACCGGCGCGCGCAAAGATATCTGACCAATACCCCCCGCCAATCAATAAAACCAGCACCCCCAGAGATCGCCCAAGTGACCATCCAAAATTTGAAATCAAGAGCGCCAATGAAAGCGCGAAGGAGACGCCAATGGCGGCGCGCAGCAAGTACCACCCATGGGAGTTTTTCCCCCAAATCATCGCTTCCACGAGACGCAAGCCGAAATAGACAGGCCTGTATCTAGGAAAGCTTGCATCACTCGCTATTTCCGTGCGCGAGAGCGCAGCTCGGAAGTGATCCAAGGGTAAATGATCCCCCTCACCAATCAGCCAAACGATCTCATGATCATCAATAAGCCCCCAGCCCGCAAACAGCGTTGTCCCCCACATCAAAAGCGCCATCGCGCCAGCCGCAAGTAGAAGAAACGCTTGGGGAGTTTGCAGGAACTTTTCAGTTTTCATTCGGCTTGATAGATGAGGATGATTTCGCGACTTTTGAGAACGATGACTTGTCAGATGGAACGACTGATCAGCGTGATGCCAATGAGGATTGAGATCATTCCCAGAACGCTATAGGTCGATACCGATTCGTTCAGCACAACTATGCCTATGGTGGATGTCCCCACCATCAACAACCCTGCTGCCACAGGGAAAGCGAAAGACAGCGGCAAGTTCTTCAGAATCACGAAGACCCAAATTGCTGCTCCCAAAACGTACAGGAAAGCACCCGAGACAAAACGAATAGAAAATACTCCATCCCCCGTCTTAAGCAAATAGAGCCCTGAACAACTGACGGCCGTGTAAACCACAAAAATAAGCGCCCAAACTGCAAAATTCACAACAGTTCTTTCTCAATCAAAAATCGAGGGCGGCCTTTTGTGGCAACCAAAACCTGTGCAATGTACTCACCTATGATAGCCAAGCACAGCATTTGAATTCCCCCAAGGAAATAGATCGGAAGCGTTGTGGAGGCCCAGCCCGGCACAACAGCGCCCACAACAATGGCGCGGTACAAGACATAAAGCCCCATGCAGGCACTCAATGCAAAAACCATTAGACCCAACACCGCAATGAGGCGAAGTGGCACAACACTGAAAGAAGTGATGCCATTCAATGCCAACCTCAGCATCTTGACTAAAGAATACTTGGAGCTCCCGGCAAATCGCTCTTTGACATCAAAGTACACAATCTCCGTGCGCAAACCAAGTTGCGCACAAATTGCCCGAAGAAAGGGATTCGGTTCAGTATGTAGCGACAGCCAATCCATAGCCCTCTTACTCAACAATCGGTAGTCGGCATGATTAGGGACTATTGTGACCCCAAAAATTCGCATCAAGGAATAGAAACCACGAGCCGACATTTTTTTGAAAACAGTGTCGGTCGATCTGTCATTACGAACGCCTAAGACAATTTCCGCACCTGCGGAATGCTTCTCCACAAAATTCCGGATCATCCAAGGATCTTGTTGAAGATCTGCGTCTAGGGATATAGAGATATCGCACTTATCTTTCACAGAAATCAGCCCCGCAAGCAATGCGCTTTGGTGACCAAAGTTTTTTGATAGCTTAACACCCCCAATACAATGATTCTTATCTCTTGCAGCTGCAATCAGCATCCATGTAGCATCACTGGATCCATCGTCCACAAAACATAGATAGCTATTATTAGCAATCACCCCCTCGAACGACAAAGACTCAATGATGCTCCAAAGGAGCTTGATTGTTTGCGGAAGAGACTCCTCCTCGTTGTAACAAGGCACGACGACGGCTAATTGAGGAGGTTTTTTATAGTCTTGCATAATTTACTTCTAAAGCAGGGGCGATGCAATTTAATAGCAACTACCTAGTGCGCTATCACGCAAGTAATTATGGCCTACGATCAAACCACCCGTTGTGAACAGCCCCGGTTTTTGGGCTGCTGCTGGTTGAAGCCTGAAGCCGCCTCGAAAACCTGAGCCAGCCAGTGTATTGACCCAGTAAAAAACTGCTCAGGTGTTATCTTTGAAGGAAACACAGATGAGCACACTGATGGAAGACGAGATCAAACGCTGGACAGCCAAGCGCAAAGCCGCTTTGGTCATGGAGATTATT
>NZ_JAHCSH010000016.1 GCF_018474005.1 Curvibacter sp. CHRR-16 | reverse complement strand
CGCGAGTCGGTACAGATCTACAACAGCGAGCGCCCGCATCTATCGCTGAAAATGCAAACGCCCGATGCGGTGCATCGGGCATCACTGGCCAGTATCCACTGGCTAAACTCACCGTCCAAGATGTCAACCTAATTCAGGACGGGTCATTGGCGAAGTACACTTGCCCCATGCTTTGGCTCAAAACTTTCCACATTGTTTTTGTTCTCGGTTGGTTTTCGGCCATTTTTTATTTCCCGCGAATATTGGTCAATTTGGCTATGGTGGTGCCAAGTAGCCATGTTGAATATGAGCGCCTGCTATTGATGGCCAGCAAACTGTATAGGTTTGGGCTACCACTCGGATTACTGGCGACCATGCTGGGCATGTGGCTGTGGTTGGGCTATGGTTATTCGGGGGGGTGGCTGCATGCCAAGCTGCTAGTCGTGGTTGTTTTGTGGGCCTACTATGGGCTATGCGGTTTTATGCTGCGTCAATACAAACTCAAGCAGGCGCGGTACACGCACACGATGCTGCGATGGTTCAATGAAATCCCAGTACTGCTGCTGCTGCTGATTGTGATGCTCGTTGTGCTAAAGCCGTTTTGAAAACGGGCCTTGTGTCAATTGGGTTGGGCTGTTATACTGGTAGGCTTTTCGGAATTTCCGAAGGGTTTTTCGTTTTTGTAAATTTCAAACGTTTAGGGACGTTTCAATGCCAACCATTAACCAATTAGTGCGTCAAGGCCGTGAGGTCGAGACCATCAAATCCAAGAGTCCTGCGATGCAGAACTGCCCACAACGTCGTGGCGTCTGCACCCGCGTGTACACAACTACTCCTAAGAAGCCTAACTCCGCTTTGCGTAAGGTCGCCAAGGTGCGCCTGACCAATGGTTTTGAGGTGATTTCCTACATTGGCGGTGAAGGCCATAACTTGCAAGAGCACAGCGTGGTGCTGGTGCGTGGTGGTCGTGTGAAGGACTTGCCTGGTGTGCGTTATCACATCGTGCGCGGTTCCCTGGACTTGCAAGGCGTGAAAGATCGTAAGCAAGCCCGCTCCAAGTACGGTGCTAAGAAGCCTAAGGCTAAATAATTTCAAGGTGCCTTTTGCCCGCGTGTGGTGCGGTCAAGGGCGTAGTGGCCAAAGCAATTTGGTCAAGTAAGTGAGAGTTTGCTAGCTCTCATGGCAAACATGCCAACTGAAGCAAAGAGGTAAAAAATGCCACGTCGTCGCGAAGTCCCTAAACGTGAAATCCTGCCGGATCCAAAATTCGGCAATGTAGAGCTTTCCAAGTTCATGAACGTGATCATGGAAGGTGGTAAAAAGGCTGTTGCAGAGCGCATCATTTACGGCGCTTTGGACATCATCGCCAAAAAGAATGCTGAAAAAGACCCATTGGAAGTTTTCAGCACTGCTATCAACAACGTCAAGCCCATGGTTGAGGTGAAGTCTCGCCGTGTTGGTGGTGCTAACTACCAAGTGCCTGTTGAAGTGCGTCCAGTACGTCGCTTAGCCCTGTCTATGCGCTGGATCAAAGAGGCTGCCCGCAAGCGTAGCGAAAAGTCCATGGCACAACGCTTGGCCAACGAAATGTTGGAAGCTGTTGAAGGCCGTGGTGGTGCCATGAAAAAGCGTGATGAAGTACACCGCATGGCTGAAGCCAACAAGGCCTTCTCGCACTTCCGTTTCTAAATTAGAAATATTGCTAGCCTGAAGGCTAACGCCACATGCTTTGAGTGTGTGGCGCTTTTGTTTTTCTGACCGTTGAGGATCAATATGGCACGGACAACCCCTATCGAGCGCTACCGCAATATCGGTATCTCGGCCCACATCGATGCGGGCAAAACAACCACCACAGAACGCATCTTGTTTTACACCGGTGTGAACCACAAGATTGGTGAGGTGCATGATGGTGCTGCCACCATGGACTGGATGGAGCAAGAGCAAGAGCGTGGTATCACGATTACTTCCGCTGCGACTACGTGCTTCTGGAAAGGTATGGAACTGTCTTATCCTGAGCACCGTTTCAACATCATTGATACCCCCGGACACGTGGACTTCACCATTGAGGTGGAGCGCTCCATGCGTGTGCTGGATGGTGCATGCATGGTCTACTGTGCAGTGGGTGGTGTGCAGCCCCAGTCTGAAACAGTTTGGCGCCAAGCCAACAAATACAAAGTGCCACGTCTGGCTTTTGTGAACAAGATGGATCGCACCGGCGCCAACTTCTTCAAGGTCGTTGACCAGATGAAGTTGCGCTTGAAGGCCAACCCCGTTCCTGTGGTTGTTCCAATCGGCGCTGAAGAAAACTTCAAGGGCGTAGTTGATTTGTTGAAAATGAAAGCCATCATTTGGGACGAGGCATCCCAAGGTATGAAGTTCAACTACGAAGATATCCCCGCTGATTTGGTAGAAACTGCCAAAGAGTGGCGCGAGAAGATGGTGGAAGCAGCTGCTGAAGCCAGCGAAGAGCTGATGAACAAGTACCTGGAAGAGGGGGACTTGTCTGAAGAGGAAATCAAGCTGGGCTTGCGCACTCGCACTATCTCCACTGAGATTCAGCCTATGCTGTGCGGTACTGCGTTCAAGAACAAGGGCGTGCAACGCATGCTGGATGCCGTGATTGACTTCCTGCCATCGCCTGTGGATATTCCCCCAGTTTCTGGTACCGATGAAGATGAGCAGCCTGCCAGCCGCAAAGCGGACGACGCTGAGAAATTCTCCGCATTGGCGTTCAAGTTGATGACTGACCCGTTCGTTGGTCAGCTGACTTTTGTGCGCGTCTATTCAGGTGTTTTGTCCAAGGGTGACACCGTTTACAACTCGGTGCGCGGCAAAAAAGAGCGTATCGGTCGTATCGTGCAGATGCACGCCAACAACCGCCAAGAAGTCGAAGAAATTCGCGCAGGTGACATTGCCGCTTGCGTTGGCTTGAAGGACGTGACAACTGGTGAAACCTTGTGCGATCCTTCTGCTGTGATCACTTTGGAGCGCATGGTATTCCCTGAGCCTGTGATTCGTCAGGCTGTGGAGCCGAAATCCAAGGCTGACCAGGAAAAAATGGGTATCGCATTGGGCCGTTTGGCTGCGGAAGATCCTTCCTTCCGCGTACAAACCGACGAAGAGTCTGGTCAAACCATCATTGGTGGCATGGGTGAGTTGCACTTGGAAATCATCGTTGACCGCATGAAGCGTGAATTCGGTGTGGAAGCCAATGTGGGCAAGCCCCAAGTGGCCTACCGCGAAACCATCCGCAAGAGTGTGGCAGACGTCGAAGGCAAATTCGTTCGCCAGTCTGGTGGTAAGGGTCAGTACGGTCACGTGGTGTTCCGCGTTGAGCCCAATGAAGCTGGCAAGGGCTTTGAGTTCTTGGACGAAATCAAGGGCGGTGTGGTTCCCCGTGAATTCATTCCTGCCGTTGAAAAGGGCGTCATCGAGGCTCTGAACTCTGGCGTGATGGCTGGTTACCCGGTCGTAGACGTCAAGGTCGCTCTGACCTTCGGTTCCTACCACGACGTCGACTCGAACGAAAACGCGTTCAAGATGGCCGCCATCTTCGGTTTCAAGGAAGCCTGCAAGAAGGCTAACCCCGTCATCCTCGAGCCCATGATGGCCGTGGAAGTCGAAACGCCTGAAGACTACGCCGGTAACGTGATGGGTGACCTGTCTTCCCGTCGTGGCATGGTGCAGGGCATGGACGATATGGTCGGTGGCGGCAAGGCCATCAAGGCCGAAGTTCCCTTGTCCGAAATGTTCGGCTACTCGACCACCCTGCGCTCGATGTCGCAAGGCCGCGCAACGTACACCATGGAGTTCAAGCACTACGCCGAAGCTCCGAAGAATGTTGCCGAAGCCATCATGGCTGCCCGCGCAAAATAATTTGCAAGTGTCTGCGACGGTGTGCCGCCCTGTTCTCCGTGCGGGGCGATCCAGCAACACCGTGCAGACGTAAAACCACTACACGGATTTGTTCTTTGGAGAAATAAATGGCAAAAGAGAAATTCACGCGTACCAAGCCCCACGTCAACGTTGGTACGATCGGTCACGTTGACCACGGCAAGACAACCCTGACAGCTGCTATCACTACCGTGCTGGCAACCAAGTTCGGCGG
>NZ_JAHCSH010000015.1 GCF_018474005.1 Curvibacter sp. CHRR-16 | reverse complement strand
TGCACTTGCTCGACCACCGCCAGCTTAAAAGCCAGTATGTAGTCCTTCTGCGTTCTCTTGATGCCTGATTCCATTTGACTTGCCTTTTCTGTGATGAAAAGGTGTCAACCTCCGGCAGGACGGGTCAGCCACATGAAAAAAGCCACCCTCGGGTGGCTTTTTTATTAGACAGTAGCTGCCTTCTCAACCAACCGGGTGGCAACCCAGTTTTTGGTTTTCGAGAGTGGGCGACTCTCGGTAATTTCAACAATATCACCGAGTTTGTATTCGCCATTCTCGTCATGCGCGTGGTATTTGCTGGATTTCACGACAATCTTGCCGTACAACTCATGCTTCACCCGACGCTCGACAAGCACTGTGACTGTTTTTGTACGCTTATCGCTGACAACCTTACCAACCAAGGTGCGCTTAAGCGATGTTTTTGCTTCCACCATTTATCGCTCCTTATTTGCCAGTTTTCTCAGCGAGAATCGTTTTTGCACGTGCGATATCACGACGTGCAACACGCAGAGACGCTGTGTTGTTCAACTGCTGCGTAGCCTTTTGCATGCGAAGACCAAAGTAAGCTTTTTGGAGCTCCTTGACTTCGGTTTGCAATGCTGCAGCATCTTTTTGACGCAGTTCAGAAGTTTTCGCCATTTTGGTATCCCTCATTATTGGCCGATCATGCGGCTAACAAAGGTTGTGCGCAAAGGCAACTTTGCAGCGGCCAGACGAAACGCTTCACGCGCCAATTCTTCTGGAACTCCCAGGATTTCGAAAACGATCTTTCCTGGTTGAATCTCTGCCACGTAGTACTCCGGGTTGCCCTTACCATTACCCATACGCACTTCAGCAGGCTTCTGAGAAATGGGTTTATCAGGGAACACACGAATCCAAATGCGACCACCACGCTTGACGTGACGAGAAATCGCACGCCGTGCGGATTCAATTTGACGCGCAGTCAAGCGACCGCGGTCAGTACACTTCAGACCGAAGTCACCGAAAGCAACCGAGTTACCCCGAGTTGCCAAGCCGGTGTTGCGGCCTTTCTGCTCTTTACGGTATTTCCGACGAGCTGGTTGCAACATACTTATTCTCCTTTTCCGTCAGCTGCTGCTGCTGGCGCGCTTACTTTGCGAACGCGCTTAACGGCTGTTTTGGCATCAGCACCCAAAGCTTCTGCTGGTTTGTCGCTGCCATCGGCAGGTGCGCCAGAAGAACCTTTGCGACCACGGTTGGCTGCAGGACGTGCAGAGCGGTCGTCACGGCGACGAGGACGGCGCTCTTCTTCGGGCTTGGTATCCACCACTGCTGGCAGATCGTTGCGGCCCAATGTATCGCCCTTGTAGACCCACACCTTCACACCGATGATGCCGTAAGTTGTCTTGGCTTCAGAGGTGTTGTAGTCGATGTCCGCACGCAGTGTGTGCAGTGGCACGCGGCCTTCACGGTACCACTCGGTACGGGCAATTTCGATACCATTCAAACGCCCAGAGGACATGATCTTGATACCTTGTGCACCCATGCGCATGGCGTTCTGCATAGCGCGTTTCATCGCACGGCGGAACATGATGCGCTTTTCCAATTGCTGGGTAATGCTGTCAGCAATCAGCTTGGCATCGATTTCAGGCTTGCGCACTTCTTCGATGTTCACAGCCACTGGCACACCCAACTGCTTGCTCAGATCGCGCTTGAGGTTTTCAATGTCCTCACCCTTTTTACCGATCACGACACCAGGACGTGAAGAGAAAATGGTCACGCGAGCATTCTTAGCTGGACGCTCAATCAAGATGCGTGCTACGGAAGCGTTCTTGAGTTTTTCTTTCAGGTATTCACGCACCTTGATGTCTTCGGCCAACATGCCTGCGAAATCACGATTACTTGCATACCAACGAGAAGACCAGTTGCGGCTGACGCTCAGACGGAAACCGGTTGGATGGATTTTCTGTCCCATATCTTCCTGGCCTTATCAGTTACCCACGACTACATACACATGGCATGTAGGCTTGCGGATTTGGTTACCACGCCCTTTAGCACGGGCAGTGAAGCGGCGCAGCGATGTACCTTGCTCAACGTAGATGGTTTTCACCTTCAATTCGTCGATATCAGCACCATCGTTGTGCTCGGCATTGGCAATTGCAGACTCCAGAACTTTCTTGATGATCACAGCAGCTTTTTTCTGCGTGAAAGCCAAAATGTTCAATGCCTGATCAACCTTTTTGCCGCGAATCAGATCGGCCACAAGGCGACCTTTGTCCACAGACAAACGGACGCCACGCAGTGTTGCACGAGTTTCCATGGCGACTCCTTACTTTTTCTGAACTTTTTTGTCAGCGGGGTGGCCTTTGAAAGTACGGGTCAGCGCAAACTCACCCAACTTATGACCCACCATCTGATCAGTTACATACACAGGCACGTGCTGACGGCCGTTGTGTACAGCAATAGTCAAGCCAATAAACTCGGGCAAGATCATGGAACGACGTGACCATGTCTTGATCGGCTTCTTGTCTTTACCAGCGATCGCCTTCTCCACTTTAGACAGCAAGTGGTGATCAACGAATGGCCCTTTTTTGAGAGAACGTGTCATCTCCTACCCCTTACTTCTTGCGGCGCGACACAATCATCACTTGTGTACGCTTGTTGCTACGTGTACGGTAGCCCTTAGTGAGGTTACCCCATGGATCCACAGGATGGCGACCTTCACCAGTCTTACCTTCACCACCACCGTGAGGGTGATCAACAGGGTTCATTACCACACCACGAACGGTGGGACGAATACCCATCCAGCGTTTCACACCGGCTTTACCGAGTTGACGCAGACTGTGCTCTTCGTTAGCCACTTGACCAATGGTTGCGCGGCAATCTATGTGAATTTTGCGCACTTCGCCAGAACGGATACGAACTTGTGCGTAAGTACCTTCACGAGCCAATAAGGTAGCAGAAGCGCCAGCGGAGCGGATCAACTGCGCACCCTTGCCCACTTGCAACTCGACACAGTGAATGATTGAACCCACAGGAATGTTGCGGATTGGCAGCGTGTTACCTACTTTGATAGGGGCTTCAGAACCATTCATCACGGTAGCACCAACTTCCAAGCCACGTGGAGCAATGATGTAACGACGTTCGCCGTCTGCATAGCACAACAAAGCGATGTGCGCAGAGCGGTTAGGGTCGTATTCAATACGCTCAACCTTTGCGGGAATACCATCCTTGTTGCGAACGAAGTCGACAACACGGTAGTGATGCTTGTGACCACCGCCCTTGTGACGGGTTGTGATGTGACCATTGTTGTTACGACCAGCCTTTTGGAATTGGGGTTCCAGCAACGATGCCAAAGGAGCACCTTTGTGTAGATGGTCACGTGTAACCTTCACCACGCCACGACGGCCTGGCGATGTGGGTTTCATCTTGATTACAGCCATGATTACGCAGCCTCTCCGCTGAGATTCAGCTCTTGGCCAGCCTTGAGGGTGACGTATGCTTTGCGCACGTTGTCACGACGGCCAACCGACTTGCCAAAACGCTTTGTTTTGCCCTTGGTGTTCACCACAGAGACGCCTTGCACTTCGACCTTGAACATGAGTTCAACGGCGGCCTTGATTTCAGGCTTGGTAGCGTCTTGCAATACCTTGAAAGTCACTGCATTGCTCTTTTCTGCAACCATGGTGGCCTTTTCAGACACAATGGGAGCGACGAGCACTTGCATCAAACGACCTTCGTCGAATTGGGTTTGCTTGATTTGGCTCATGCGTACATCTCCTTCAGAGACTCCATAGCGGCCTTAGTCACCAATACCTTGCGGTAGTGAACCAAGGACAGCGGATCAGCGTAACGGGGCTCAACCACCAACACGTTGGGCAGGTTACGAGATGCCAAATACAGGTTTTCGTCCACTTGGTCAGCGATCACCAAGACAGAGTCCACATTCATGGCTTTGAACTTGGCTGCCAATTGCTTGGTCTTGGGCGTTTCCAACTTCAGGGACTCCACCACAGCCAAACGGCCTTCGCGCACCAATTGCGACAAGATAGTGGCCATGCCAGCACGGAACATCTTTTTGTTCAGTTTTTGGCTGAAGTTTTCTTCTGGGCTATTTGGAAAAATGCGACCGCCCCCACGCCACAGTGGCGACGAAGACATACCAGCACGTGCGCGACCAGTGCCTTTTTGCTTGAAAGGCTTGGCAGTGGTGTGGGCTACAGTGGCACGGTCTTTTTGAGCGCGTGTACCTTGGCGGGCATTGGCTTGGAATGCCACCACGATTTGGTGCACCAAGTCTTCGTTGTAAGCACGTCCAAAAACAGTCTCTGGCACATCCAGCTTGGATGCGACTTGCCCTTGCTCATTCAGGAGTTCAACTTGCATTATTTTGCTCCCTTCACAGCAGGACGCACGGTCACGAAACCACCCTTGGATCCTGGGATTGCACCCTTGATCAACAGCAATTGACGGGCTTCATCCACACGAACCACGTCCAAGTTTTGTGTCGTCACAGTTTCATCGCCCATGTGACCTGTCATGCGCTTTCCAGGGAAAACGCGACCGGGATCTTGGGCCATACCGATAGAGCCGGGCACATTGTGCGAACGGCTGTTACCGTGGGATGCGCGTTGCGAACCCATGTTGTGGCGCTTGATAGTGCCTGCGTAGCCTTTACCAATGGAAGTGCCCTGCACATCCACTTTTTGACCCACAGTGAACACCTCAGCCACAGGCACAGTGGCACCTGCTGCGTACTTGGCTGCAGCCTCCTCTGTTACGTGGAATTCTTTGCTGATTTCGCCAGCTTCAACGCCAGCTTTGGCCAAATGGCCTGCAACGGGCTTGGTCACGCGCGATGCTTTGCGTGCGCCAAATGTCAGTTGCAATGCGATGTAACCATCTTTGTCGAGGGTTTTAACCTGGCTCACGCGGTTGTTGGACACATCCACCACAGTAACAGGAACAGCATCCCCGTCGTCTGTGAATAGGCGCATCATGCCAACCTTGCGGCCAAGCAATCCCAAATGATTGCTAAGACTCATTTTTTTCTCCAGAACTTCTGCAGCACATTGCTTCAATTGGCAAGCACCGTTTCCCAGAAGGCATATTAAAAAGCCCTGCCTGAAAAACAGGCAGAGCCAAGTATTGTAGTTGGCTCTCACCAACTACGCAAGTCACTTATTGCAACTTGATTTCCACATCAACGCCAGCTGGCAAATCCAACTTCATCAATGCATCGACGGTCTTGTCGGTAGGATCGACAATGTCCATCAAGCGCTGATGGGTGCGGATCTCAAACTGGTCGCGGCTGGACTTGTTCACGTGCGGAGAGCGCAAGATGTCAAAGCGCTTCATGCGCGTCGGCAGGGGCACGGGGCCCTTGACAATCGCGCCAGTACGCTTGGCAGTATCAACGATCTCAGCGGCAGATTGGTCGATCAGCTTGTAATCAAACGCTTTGAGACGAATACGGATTTTTTGCTTGGATGACATTCCAACTCCTTATTCGCTTAAGCGATGATTTTGGCGACCACGCCAGCGCCCACGGTACGGCCACCTTCACGGATAGCGAAACGCAGACCTTCTTCCATAGCGATAGGAGCGATCAGCTTCACAGTGATGGAGACGTTGTCACCA
>NZ_JAHCSH010000014.1 GCF_018474005.1 Curvibacter sp. CHRR-16 | reverse complement strand
CCGAGGCTCAGAGCCACAAAATCGACCCGCCAGGTCGCACGTCTACAACCGCGCGACCCAATCTGCAATTTCGAGGATGAAATGAAAAAAAGCATCGTCTTGTCGACCATTGCATTTTTTTCGGTGTGCGCCCAGGCACAAGGCATACCGGTCATTGATGCTTCAAATTTGGCTCAAGCCCTGGAGCAAGTTAGTGCCTGGCAAAAGCAGTACCAGCAAATGACTCAACAAATTGAGCAACTAACAAAACAGGTCGATGCGCTGACAAGTTCCCACAGCTACAACCAGCTCGCAAACAACTCTCTAATTAAGCAGTATTTACCCAAAGAGTTCTCAGACGTAAACACTCTTTTAAAGGGTGGGAGTCTCAGTACAAATCAATCAGACATTGCGTCCATTCGGTCTGCATATGGGGTTGATGTAACTAGTAATCCGAATGCTATGCAGAACGAAGCAAACGCGCTTGCCAATGCCGTTGGTAAACAGAAGTCCCTCGACGCGCAAGCCTCTAGCATTGAGACACTACAAAACCAAATACCCGCGCTGGAGGATTTGAAGGCATCAAGTGACCTGGTTAATCGGAATCTGAACGAGGTTCAAACTCTTTTGATTCAAATGCTGAAGCGCCAGGATATGGCAGAAGCTACCGCTGCTGCGGACAAGCTGCGCGAAGCAGCTGAAAAGCAAGCAAGAACAAAGTCATGGATCTCAAAAAATAAATTACCGGCGATCGATTGAGATCCAGCACCCATACCCCAGCGCGTTTGCTGGGGTATTTTTTTAGTCTTCGACCTGGTGCAGGTTCTCATCCCCAATGATTTTTTCAAAGTGCGCGGGTAGATGTTTTCCTTGCAGGCGCTGCCATCCAACAAGCCACCAACTAGAAACCGCAGATTCAGTTCTTTGGTGCCTTTGAATGGCGCGGGTGTAACGCGTGGTTACTCGAAGTAGTAGGTTCATGGTCGCACCACGTCTTTAATAAATCGTCAACAGGTTGGTTTAAACGCGTTTTGAGCCACTTTTGCAAAAAAACCGATACGACCCCTATCGACATTAAAAAAACCTCCCAAACGCCCGAATTTTGGCCTCCACGTATCCTGATAACAATTTTTTTTGTTCACAGGTGCTTCTGATGCCCCTTGGGGCATGTGGCAAAGCCTAAATCTCGGTGGTGTCGCGCTAGCGGGGGGACTTTTCACCCCCCTATGGGGGGCTATTTATCCACATTTTTGCGCGCTCCAACTACCGGCAAAAAATTAAAGGCAATAAATTACCGGAGTACCTTACAGGTTTAGGGGGGGTCTGATTCAGCGTGAAAAGGGGGGTCTGATTCAGCGTAAAAGGGGGGTCTGATTCAGCGTAAAAGGGGGGTCTGATTCAGCGTGGACAACTTTCGTTATCCACAAAATCTGTGGATAACTAGGCTCCCTTGAACGCGATGGGGGGCGGTGACGGTAACAACATCAAGCCCCCTGGTACTTGTTTTACTTGCGCTTTGGGGTAGACCGCCAACGCAGCATTAAGCGCCGGCATAAACTTCTTTTTAAAGTCTTTATCCGCGTCTTTACCCTGGTACTCTTGGCCAAACTGTTCGCGCAACGATTTCCAATGCAAGATGACAGGACGGCCTTCAATTCTGTGCAGTCGGTGCGCAAGCCAGGCGTAAACGTCCAGCGCAAGCGCAGACCCCTTTAATGCGTGCAAAGCGCGGTTATCAAGGGGAACACCATTTGCCACCAGCTCCGAAAAGTAGCTGTCTGACAAAACAAGCACCCCTGGCCAGAGGGCTTTCTGGTTTGAACCTTTGTTTATTTGCCACGAGTCGAACTGCTCGACAGGCTGCCCGTTGTAGGTTCTTCCTTTGTATCCAAGCTGTAGACGGCACGCTGCAAGCGCATGCATTTGGGTGCGCAGCGTTCTAAATGAGCCACGCTCCCCCCCACTTGTGGATTGGCCAAGTAAACGTAAAAACTCGCTGGCGCTGTCCCCTATTGGTACTTCGCGGGTGTTGTAGCGTTTTGCGTAGGTGGAGACCCACGCAAGCGCAAGGCGCGGCATAGCCCCGTAGGGGACCGGCTGCAATACGGGGCCACGTCCTTCATCCAGGTAACCAGCCTGCACATTCACCCATGCTGAGCCTGACTGCCGCATAAAGCTTTGGCCATCTACTTTGGATCGTGGTAGACCGACCTGGCACAAAACCGCATGGGTAAATGCCATTTCTTCGCCGGTTGGCTGGAATTGAGCAATATCAGCGCCAGCTTGAATTAGCTTTAATGCTGGCGCAGCGGTAGTTTTTGTTACTTTCTTGGCCTTTGGCGATAAAGAAAAATCAAGGTCAGGCCTCTTGTTTGAGAGCGCCTGCAGGTCTTCCTCTGCTTTTTTGAGGCTATCCAGTGTTTGCGCCAAGCAGAGTTCCCAAAACTTTTTGTAGTCACCCTCTGCTTTTTGAATTTCGCTTTGAATGCGCTCTACCTCGTTGCGGTTGAAATCAACCCAAGCCGTCGCGACGATGCCATCAATTAATTCGGGTTGCGCTGCGTCGCTCATGCGCCCCCCTTCACGTTCAGGCCGCTCTCCAGCGCTTGAAAAATCGCAAGGTTGATGAAGCCCGCGCGGGTTTGGCCAAGTTGGCTTGCAGCGATGTCCGCCCGCTCCAAAAGCGGCTCAGAAATCGTGAGCGTGATCTGTATCTTGTTGCCTTTTCGCACCCTGCGCGGAGCCTCTGGTACTGCAGCTGCAGCATCTGGCGCACCACTAATAAAGGCTTCTGCAGTGTTCTGATTTGCTGGTTTCTTTGTAATCGCCATTGCATCCATCCTACATTTCAATTAGTGTTTTTTTAATATCCAAATATATTGGAAATAAGTGCATTTAGCTCTGAGCTTGCTTTTTGGTCTTGCGGCTTAATTTCAAGGACGGACAAGCCAGCACCTGCAGCATTTGAGAACGCTTTTCTTCTCCGCAGCGGGGTGGGTAAATATTCAAATTGAGGGACTTGCGCAACTTCTGCAGCGGCTTCAGCGTTGTCGGTAGAGGCTTCACCTGGGTCTGCGCAGTTCAGCACCGCATACGCCCGTAAACCGTCGCGGACACTTCGGGCTTCATCCACCAGAGAAGCAATGTCGCTCAACGCCCAAACATCAAAACTTCTAGGCTGAAACGGAACCAACAAAACATCCGACAAAACCAGTGCGGCACGTAATGCTGTCGAATCACGACCCCCAGCGTCGATGATGACATCATCGAATTTAGATGCTTGCTGCTGCACTTGAGTGCGCAAAGTTGCGCCTTCTGAGTACGTCGCGCACGCAATGCCTGGAGCATGGCCAGCTTGCGACCGGATACTGATTGAGGTCTGAGCAGTGCCTTGGCGATCGCCATCTACGAGCCATACGTCGCGCCCAGAAATGGCGCGCGCAATCGCAATGTTCACCGCGATTGTGGTCTTGCCTACCCCACCCTTCGTATTTCCGATTGTGACAATCATTAGCAACCTACTTTAATATTAAAACAATGCTCTATTGTAGTTATATAGAGATTCTTGTCAATTGTTTTCAGACACAAAAAAACCCGCCGTTAGCGGGTTGTTTCTAGTGTTTTTTGGGTGGCCACTGCTGCGATGAGTGCAGGAGCCTAAGTAGCTCTATACGCTGGCTCTTGATGCGATAAACCACTATGAACGAGGTGCGGCTAATGACCAGTTCGCGGGTACTCTTTTTTCTTCCTGGTCGTCCCATTTCTGGATTTTGCTGCAGTTGATTGACTTGCAACTCGATTCGATCACCCTGCTCGATAGCTGCGCGGGGGTTGTCATGAGCGATGTAGTCCAACTGAGAATCGCGATCATTAATCGCTCTGCGAAGCCATACCAATATCAAACGATACCCCCATTAACTCGCTTGGCCAACTCGGCACGCTTCTTCGCCCAGCTTGATGCAGCATCATCATTACTTACCCATTTTGTCGAGGGGTTATCCGCCTCGATCAATGCGACCTCTACCTGTTCACGAAACCAGTTGTCATACGCTGCTGCCTCATGAGCGCGTTTAAGCGCGGCAGCACGGTCGGGACGCTTTGAAGCTGCAGGCGTTGCAGGGTCAAACCCTGCAGCATCAACCTCGTAGCGTGCAATCCCAACATCCTTTAAATACGACACAAGAGTCTCAAATTTTTTAAACAACCGCACCTGCTTGCTGCGCTGCGCTGCCAGTGGGCGCTCTATCAGCCCGTACTTGACCAGGACAGACCAACCACCAGACTGGCCTACGACCTGCGCACCACGAACAGCACCAGCCTCTACTAGCTTTGAGAGAGTTCCATGGTCTATGGTAGGTTGCATGACACACCTTTCGCATTGCATTAAATAATGCACATTTTCGCATTAAATAATTGATTGCGCACCATGCATTTATGCAAACTGCAATCAGTTCAACATAACACTAGACGTAACCACCGCCTAGTGATATCACTAAGCGCTAACTTCATACGGTGACCAACATGAAAAAACCGAAGACCAAAAGTTTTTTTGATCGTTTGATCGCAGACTCGCGCACCGGCAAGCTGCAGCAAGCGATGGGCGACGCCATCCGCGAATCCTGTAAACAAAATGAAGCGCTTGGACTCAAACCGTCAAAGGCAGAAATTGATATCACTAACTCAAGAAAACGGACTTATTGATATCACTTCTCATGCTCGCGCCCAGGGCTGGCCAGCGACTTGACCACCACCGGCTGCAACGTTTCAAAGCGCTCTTTAGCCCACGCGCTTGCCGTTTTTATCGCCTCAGCGAGCGCTGTGACCAAGCGAGCGGCTTGACGGTACAAAGCTTCAATTCGCAGCCTCTCCACCGGCGTTTTTTGACGGAATGTGTCGCGCAGCTCGAAATACTGCGCCTGTCGCCTTTCGTGTCTTTTTGAGGCTTTTGACTGCACGCGCCGCACTTTCTCCAAACGCCTTTTTTCAAGCTCCTCGACGGTTTTTTGAACATAGGCTCTACGCCTCTCCGTGGGCATATCTAATAAGGTTTTTTCGATCGTTTTTTGCTGCTGGATAAAGCGCTCTTTTTTGGCCTGCAGAACGACTCCCGACAACTCTGCCAGTAGCTCCTCTCGCTGAGCTTCAAGAGCTTTGTTTTCGTTGTATGCGCGGATTGCTTCATTTATAGCTTTTCTCTCCGTCTTTTCTGCGCCCCATCCTTCATGAATCGTCGGCATTCTTTCGATGCCTTGCGCGGCAAGAGTTCGATGGTCTATGCGCTCATCTCGACCTGCTTTTTCAAGTGCGTTATTGGCGTGAATTTGCCAGCTTATGCGCCATTCCTCTAAAAGCTGCTTATCGTTCCACAGCCTTTCCTTTTGGCCGAATCCATTAGGCTCCACAACTCTGGTTGTGAGCATTATGTGCGCGTGTGGATTTTTGGTTTCTTGATAGAAGTCCTCGTGTATTGCAGCATCTGCGACCATTCCTTTTTGCACAAAAGCCTCTTGTACAAAATTTCGTAATAACTCTACGCGTTGATTACGAGTTAACTCCACAGGCAAAGCTAGAACTATTTCACGTGCCAATTGCGCATCTTTTCGCTTTTCTATTTCCTCGACCGCATTCCACAACTTTGAGCGATCTTTCATCCATTCTGGGGAACCATCAGGCGTGAATATCTCTTTGAACTTAACCGACAAATCACGTTTCGAGTAATCAAATACTTCTCCCGTTCTTTTGTCTATCATTTTTTCGCCAGCGCGATAGCTAGCTGCAGCAACAGCGCTACGCCCTGTTGAGCGTGAGATTATTTGTGCAGAGAAGTGGTAGATCGCCATAGAGGTATTTTAGCGCCGCAGGCCGCAATGTTGGAACAACGTATAATTGCGCACTTCGTGGTGTCTGTAGCTCTCAACCGCGATAGCGGTCTTTGGTTGTTTTTTGGTTGTCAAATGGTTGTCAGTGGTTGCTTTTTAGTTGGCGTCAGGTTGCCATTTGCCGCGCTTCGCGGGAGCATAGCCAAGCGCTCAGCGCGCCGCCTCACGCTGTGAGGCTCCCAGCACGGCGGGGCGTGCCGCCCCCCGGCCCCCCTGTGGGCTGCGCCCCCCAAAGTGGCGGCCTGCGGCCTTCTTTGGCACCCCCTGCTATGCCGTCCAAGGAGTAAAGGCGTAGAATTTTGGTTTTTTGAGAGGGGTAATTTATGGCAACTGCTGAGCAACTACGTGCAAAAATTGCAGCGATTGAGGAAGAGGCAAAGCAAAAAAAAGCAAAAGCTCAACGCGCTCTTGCTCGACTAGAAGCAAAAGAAAAAAATGCAGTTCGTCGCGTTGAAAACCGCAAAAAAATGCTAGTCGGTGCTTTTATTCTTGACCAGCTCGAGAAGTGTTGCATTGTGCCTAAAGATTTAACTTTTGAGGGAAAGTCTTTTGCTGACTGGCTCACCCGCGAAAATGAGCGAGAATTATTTGGGATTGCGAGTCAACCAAAGACTGACTAAAATCGTTAAATCTTCAGAGAGTTAGTCCAGTAACTTTCAAGACTCCAGGAGCATCAATCGATGGATTACGTTACGGCGGGAATAGTGGCATTTTTGTTCACGGTAGCTATTCATCGAATTTTTAAAGTTTTTTTAGACGCTCATGAAAAGACAAAAGATGATCTCAAAAAAAATCCTGATCTTGGCTGCTTGCGCTGCAACCATCTTCCCTTTGCAAAGCACACATGCAGCAAATCAAGAAGACGATCTAAAAAAGGTTGAAGCGGAAACAAACTCTTATATCGACAAGCGCATAGAGGAAGGGAAACCACCATGCGGTGGTTTGTCTTTGACCGACCCCCTCAATTACACCTGCGACGTAACTGCCCATGCTCGGCGTGATGCCGAGATTAAAAAGCAGTGCACAGACAAGGGGCTGAAGTCGGGTAAAGCGGCAGTCGCTTGCCAAACCCCTATTTTTCACAAGTACCGCGCAAAAGACTGAGAGGACGAAATGTCCTTTTTGTCCAGCATAGAAACCCAGTTCACTGCAAATTTTGCGTCGCTTGCTACGACGTTGAGCGCCAACATGGCCATCGGCGCTCAACCCGTCTTTGTTGTGGGTGTAACGATCTACATTTTGTTGATCGGGTATGACGTGGCTCTTGGTCAGTGCAGTGATTCTTTCGCCTACATTTTTAAAAAATTTGCAAAGATTTTTCTGTTTGGCGCATTCGCCACTTTTGCTTGGGCCGACTACGTTTTTCCGTTTTTTGCAAACGTCCCTGCGTTTTTGAGTGATATCACTACCGGCTCGCCCAGCGTTGCGACCGCTCTCGAAAGCAACATCTGGACTCCGATTTTGCGGGTGTTTATCAGCGTGTTCAACACGTTCATTTCCTCGTTTGACGGCCTGTCTCTTGTTACCTCCTTCTGGGAGGGCGGCGCGGCATTGGTAATGGCCGTGGTCGGATTGATAGCGGGACTATGTTTGCTGTTCGTTGGCGCAGCGATCACCCTGGTCGCAATGATCATGAGCGTCATGTGCACATGCTTGCTCTACATCGTTCTCGCGATTGGGCCGGTTTACGTCATGTTGGCGGCTTTTCCAGCCACGCAGCGATATTTTGAGAGTTGGGTCAACTCCATAATGACCCAAGCTGTGGGCTTGCTTTTGATATCGGTTGCGGTGCAAAGTGCAAGCGCTCTCGTCGGCCTTCAAGACTTTGCGACTAAGAGCGCTTTCCCTAGCGATGGTGTGACTTACGACTCAAGTTACAGCCTTATATCGACGATATTTACCAAAGCTTTCGAGGCTGGCATCCTCTTGTATTTGTTCCGCAAACTATTTGATCTTGCCGCATCGTTAGGCGGGGGAATGAATGCAGGCGGCGCCCTCGGCCACATCGGTCGCATGGCCATACCCTTGCCAGATTTTCAGAAGAAGCCGCCGCCTGATCCGCCACCCTCACCCCGAGGAGGGAGCATCAAGGGATCACCTCAAGCCCCCCATCAACAGCCCCGAGGCTCAGAGCCACAAAATCGACCCGCCAGGTCGCACGTCTACAACCGCGCGACCCAATCTGCAATTTCGAGGATGAAATGAAAAAAAGCATCGTCTTGTCGACCATTGCATTTTTTTCGGTGT
>NZ_JAHCSH010000013.1 GCF_018474005.1 Curvibacter sp. CHRR-16 | reverse complement strand
AGACCACTTGCCCGCCTTGGGTGGCGACGTTGCTGGCGTTTTGGGCCAGTTGGTTGGCTTGGCTGGAGCTGTCGGCGTTTTGCCGTACGGTGGAGCCTAGCTCTTCCATGCTGGCTGCTGTCTCTTCCAGAGCGCTGGCTTGACTTTCGGTGCGGGAAGAGAGGTCTTGGTTGCCGCTGGCTATTTCGGCACTGGCGTTGGCTACCGAGTCGGAGCTGGAGCGCACTTTGCTCACTACCTGGATCAGGGAGTCTTGCATGCTAGACATGGCGGTGAGCAACTGCCCCACCTCATCGTTGCGCTGGTTGTCCAATTGGTGGGTCAAATCGCCTTGTGCAATACGCCCTGTTGCCTCCACCGCTTGCTGCAACGGCGCGACGATCGCTTTGGCTATGCGCCAACTCAGCACCAAAGCGACCACGATCTCTAGCACGACCACCAAAAACACAATGGCCAGTGAACGTTCGTATGCACTTTCGCTGGCGTGGGCCGAGTTTTGTGAGCCGCTGCTAATGCGTTTGCTGAGCTTATCCAAGCTGGAGTTGGCAGCGTCATAGGCCTTCTGACCGTCTGTCTCCAACACCATTTGGGCTTGGTTGATGTCATAGCGGTTGGACATTTCCAATACTTTTTTGGAGACTGCCAAATACTGATCCAAGGCTGCACCAAAAGCTTGGTAGAGCTGCTTTTCTTCCTCATCGACTACCCCGGTCTCGGTATAGAGCTGGCGCTTGGACTGCACCACTTGCAATTGCGCTGTAATGGCTTTGTCGATGGTGGCCTTTACCGCATCCTCGGTATTGAGCACATGGCGAAACTCCAAAATGCGCAAATTGCCAAATTCAGCGCGCAACTGGTTGGCTAATTCCACCTTGGGCATCCACTCTTGGGCCGTGATCTTGGCTTGGGTATTCATGCTGCGCATGCTGAAAAAACCCGTCAATGCCACCGCCACACCCAGAGCTAGCAACATTAAATTATTGATATACAGGCGTACCGCTATTTTCATTGTCCGTCTCCAACGTAGACATTGTTTTTTGATGCTAGCAGCAATGTGTGAAAACCCTAGAGAGGGTGCACAATTTTGCGCTTTTTTACCGCATCGTGTGCACACATGGCACGCCAGTGCCCCGTTGTGGGGCTTGGGATATGCGGCAATACCCGATTGACCATGGCACAGCTTTTGCTGCACGCTTGGCAGAAATTTGACCAAATGGTCAACTTTTTCACCAACCACCCTATCCCAACCCACCATGGAAGGAGTTGCCAGCGTGTCCACCCCCTCTTCTGCCAGCGCAGACATCCAGGCCGCTCGCTTGCGCGCCAGCGATTACGCCCAGCGCTTTGCCGACGCTACCCCACCCCTGAACCAGCAGCAAGCCGTATTGGAAGCCTCGCGCTGCCTGTACTGCTACGACGCGCCCTGCGCCACCGCCTGCCCTACCAGCATCGACGTGCCCTCCTTCATCCAGCGCATTGCCGATGGCAACGTGCGCGGCGCGGCCACTACCATTTTGGACAGCAACCCGCTGGGCGGCATGTGCGCCCGCGTCTGCCCCACCGAAAACCTGTGCGAAGCCGTCTGCGTGCGCAACACCCAAGAGGGCAAGCCCGTGCGCATCGGCCAACTGCAGCGCTACGCTGTGGATGCGCTGATGGACAGCGGCAAGAGCGCCATCTTCACCCGCGCCCCCAGCACCGGCAAGCGCGTGGCCGTAGTGGGCGCAGGGCCTGCAGGTTTGGCCTGCGCCCACACGCTGGCGCGCTTCGGTCACGACGTGACCATCTTTGAAGCCAAGGCCAAGTCGGGCGGGCTCAATGAATACGGCCTGGCGCGCTACAAAACCCCCGGCGACTTTGCCCAGCAAGAGATCGCCTGGCTGCTGTCCATAGGTGGCATTACCGTCACCCCCAACTGGCGCTTGGACAGCGCCGCCCAGCTACAGCAACTGCGCCGCGAGTACGACGCCGTGTTCCTGGGTCTGGGCTTGGCCAGCAACCACCGCTTAGGGCTAGCGGGTGAAGACTTTGCCAACGTGCTGGACGCGACGAACTTCATTGCCACGCTGCGCCAGACCGATGACCTGTCCACCCTGCCCATAGGTCGCCGCGTGGTGGTCATTGGCGGCGGCATGACCGCCGTGGACGCTGCTGTACAAAGCAAGCTGCTGGGCGCAGAAGAAGTGCACATGGTCTACCGCCGGGGGCCAGAGTCCATGTCTGCCTCGGTGGACGAGCAGGAATGGGCCAAGAGCAATGGCGTGGTGCTGCACCACTGGCTGGCACCCGCCGCCATAGAGGGTGACACCTTCGCCACCGGGGTGCGCTTTGTCGAACAAGCGCTGGTGGACGGCAAGCTGCAAACCACGGGCCGCAACGTGACTCTGGGGGCGGACATGGTGCTCAAAGCCATTGGCCAAACGCTGGGCAACCCGGTGCTGGAGCAAGCGGGCTTGGCACTCGCAGGGGGGCGCATCGCCACCGATGCTGAAGGAGCCACCAACCTGCCCCAAGTGTGGGCAGGCGGGGATTGCCGCGCTGGCGGGCTGGACCTGACCGTAGAAGCCGTAGCCCACGGCAAACAGTCGGCCAACGCCATCCACCACTACCTGCAAAACGGCGCTGCACGCACCGCCGACTGAGCCCCAGAGGAGAACACACCATGGCCAATTTGGAAACCACCTTCGTGGGCGTGAAAAGCCCCAACCCCTTCTGGCTGGCATCGGCCCCTCCGACCGACAAAGCCTACAACGTGAACCGCGCCTTCGAGGCCGGCTGGGGGGGCGTCGTTTGGAAAACCTTGGGCGAAGCCGGCCCACCCGTCGTGAACGTGCACGGCCCGCGCTACGGCGCGCTGCTCAGCCAAGACCGCCGCTTGCTGGGCTTTAACAACATCGAGCTCATCACCGACCGCGATCTGGAACTGAACCTGCGCGAGATCACCGAGGTCAAGCGCAACTGGCAAGACCGCGCCATGATCGTCTCGCTCATGGTGCCCTGCCAAGAAGAGAGCTGGAAAGCCATCCTGCCCCGCGTGGAGGACACCGGCGCTGACGCCATCGAGCTGAACTTTGGCTGCCCCCACGGCATGAGCGAGCGCGGCATGGGCGCCGCCGTGGGCCAGGTGCCCGAGTACATCCAGATGGTGACCGAATGGTGCAAGCAATACAGCAAGCTGCCCGTCATAGTGAAGCTCACGCCCAACATCACCGACATCCGCAAACCTGCCCAAGCGGCCAAGCGTGGCGGGGCCGATGCGGTGAGCCTTATTAACACCATCAACTCCATCATGGGCGTAGACCCCTACACCCTGACCATGAGCCCCAGCACGGGTGGCATGGGCAGCCACGGCGGCTACTGCGGCCCGGCGGTCAAACCCATTGCGCTGAACATGGTGGCCGAGATTGCCCGCGACCCGGCCACGGCGGGCCTGCCCATTAGCGGCATAGGTGGCATCGGCACTTGGCGCGACGCGCTGGACTTCATCGCACTGGGCTCGGGCACGGTGCAGGTGTGCACCGCCGCCATGGTGTACGGCTTCAAGATCGTGCAGGAAATGGCCGACGGCCTGTCCAACTACATGGACGAGATGGGCTTTAAGAGTGTGGACGAGATCGTGGGCCGCGCCGTGCCCACCGTGAGCGACTGGCGCTACCTGAACCTCAACCACGTGAGCAAAGCCGTCATCAACCAAGACAGCTGCATCCAGTGCGGGCGCTGCCACATCGCCTGCGAGGACACCAGCCACCAAGCCATCAGTTTCGAGAAGGGCGGCAAGCGCCACTTCGAGGTGAAGGAAGAAGAATGCGTGGGCTGCAACCTGTGCGTGAACGTGTGCCCCGTGCCCGAATGCATCACCATGCGCGACGTGCCCGTGGGCGAGGTAGACCAGCGCACTGGCAAGCCAGTGAGCGCCGAGTACGCCAACTGGACCACGCACCCCAACAACCCGGCGCGCGTGCAGCCATCGGCGTAAGTGGCCGCAAGCGACCATTGGAGGTTTTACAGTTAGGCATCAAAATGGGCTGCAAAGCATATCCATCAAGCTGTAGCAGCTATCAATTTAGGAGCAAACCATGAGCACCCTTTTCATTCGCGGTGGTACGGTGGTGAACGCAGACCGCGCGTTCAAGGCCGATGTGATTACCCAAGACGGCAAGATCGTGGCCGTGGGCGAGAACCTGAGCGCCCCCGCAGGCGCGACGGTGGTCGATGCCGGTGGGCAGTACGTCATGCCCGGTGGCATAGACCCGCACACCCACATGCAACTGCCGTTTATGGGCACGGTCACCATGGATGACTTCTATACCGGCACGGCAGCGGGCTTGGCGGGGGGCAACACCACCATCATCGACTTCGTCATCCCCAACCCGCAGCAGCCGCTGATGGAGGCCTACCAAACCTGGCGCGGCTGGGCGGAAAAGTCCGCCTCTGACTACACCTTCCACGTCGCCATTACGTGGTGGAGCGAGCAGGTGCGCCAAGACATGGGCAAACTGGTGACCGAGGAAGGCGTGAACAGCTTCAAGCACTTCATGGCGTACAAGAACGCCATCATGTGCGACGACGAAACGCTGGTGAACAGCTTCAAGCGCTGCCTGGAGCTGGGTGCCATGCCCACCGTGCACGCCGAAAACGGCGAGCTGGTCTACCTGCTGCAAAAGCAAGTGGCCGAAATGGGCATTACCGGCCCCGAAGGCCACCCGCTCTCGCGCCCGCCCATGGTGGAAGGCGAAGCGGCCAACCGTGCCATTGCCATTGCCGATGTGATGAACGTGCCCATCTACGTGGTGCACGTGAGCTGCATAGAAGCCGCAGAGGCCATAGCCCGCGCCCGCGCCCGCGGCCAGCGTGTGTTTGGCGAAGTGCTGGCCGGCCACCTGACCGTGGACGACAGCGTGTACCGCCACCCCGACTTTGCCTTTGCCGCCGGGCATGTGATGAGCCCCCCCTTCCGCCCCAAGATGCACCAAGAGTTCCTCTGGCGCGGTCTGCAAAGCGGCCAACTGCACACCACGGCGACTGACCACTGCACTTTTTGCGCCGAGCAAAAAGCGGCTGGCAAAGACAACTTTGCCAAGATACCCAACGGCACCGGCGGCGTGGAAGAACGCTTGGCCGTCATTTGGGACGAAGGCGTGAACACCGGGCGGCTCACCCCGAGCGAGTTCGTCGCCATCACATCCGCCAACGCCGCCAAGCTGTTCAACATCTACCCGCAAAAGGGCAGCGTCAGCGTGGGTGCCGATGCCGACTTGGTGGTGTGGGACCCGGCAGGCACCAAAACCCTGTCCGCCAAAACACAGTTCAGCAAAGGCGACTTCAACATCTTTGAAGGCCGCACTGTGAAGGGCATACCGAGCCACACCGTGAGCCAGGGCGAGCTGGTGTTTGTGCAGGGCGACCTGCGGGCGGTGAAGGGCAAGGGGCGCTATATCAAGCGTCCGGCTTTTAACGCCAACTTTGCGCCCACCAAGTTGCGGGCTGAAACCTTGGCTCCAACCCCAGTGGCACGCTAAGTGGCTACACCGGGTGCACAGGGGCATGTGGCCCGGCCTCAGCTAGCCCTGTGGGCTAGAAATCGGCCAAACCACACACCCCTGCGCGCCCTCTTCGGCTCTCCCGCATTCGTTTCCGTACTTCTTTTGGAGTCATGCCATGACCACATCTTCAACCCTTACCGACATTTCCACCCTGCGCATCAACGGCCAACGCCTCTGGGACTCGCTCATGGAGCTAGCGCAGATAGGCGCTACGCCCAAGGGCGGCGTATGCCGCCTGACGCTGACCGACTTGGACAAACAAGGCCGCGACCTCGTCACCCGCTGGGCGCGTGAGGCGGGCATGAGCGTGACGGTGGACAAGATTGGCAACGTCTTCATGCGCCGCCCCGGGCGCAACAACGCCCTGCCGCCCATCATGACGGGCAGCCACATCGACACCCAGCCCACGGGCGGCAAGTTTGACGGCAACTACGGCGTGCTGGCGGGCATAGAGGTGGTGCGCACCCTGAATGACCTCGGCATCGAAACCGAGGCCCCGGTGGAAGTGGCTTTTTGGACCAACGAAGAAGGCAGCCGCTTTGTGCCGGTGATGATGGGCTCGGGCGTGTTTGCCAAGGCATTCACGCTGGAGCATGCGTATGCAGCGACAGACACCGAGGGCAAGAGCGTGAAGGACGAGCTGGAGCGCATAGGCTACGTAGGCGACCAAGAGCCGGGCGACCACCCGATAGGTGCGTATTTTGAGAGCCACATCGAGCAAGGCCCGGTTCTGGAGGACAACGACGTGACCATCGGCGTGGTGAGCGGCGTGCTGGGCATTCGCTGGTTTGACTGCACCGTGACCGGCATGGAAGCCCACGCCGGCCCCACGCCCATGCACCTGCGCAAAGACGCCATGCAGGCCGCCACCCGCATCATGCAAGACGTGGTGGCCGCCGCCCACCGCCACCCGCCACACGGGCGCGGCACCGTGGGCATGGTGCAAGTCTTCCCCAACAGCCGCAACGTGATACCGGGGCGCGTGAAGTTCAGCATAGACCTGCGCAACGCCACCGACGCACTGGTAGACCAAATGGCCGACGAGGTGAAAGCCTTTGCCGCCAAAGTGGCGCAAGAGCACGGCGTGGACGTGAAGATAGAGATGGTGTCCAGCTACAACGCCATCCAGTTCCACCCCGACTGCGTGGACGCCGTGGGCCGCGCCGCCGCCAAGCTGGGCTACAGCCACATGCCCGCCGTGTCAGGCGCGGGGCACGATGCCGTGTACATGGCCAAACTGGCCCCCAGCGGCATGATCTTCATCCCCTGCAAAGACGGCATCAGCCACAACGAGATAGAGGACGCCAAGCCCGAGCACATCGAGGCGGGGTGCAACGTGCTGCTGCATGCGATGTTGGAGAGGGCGGGGGTGGTGGGGTAAGAGGCACTTCGTCGCTGCCACAATCAAACCCGCAGGCCAGTGCTCTGCGGGTTTTTTATTGGGAGGATGGGATGCACCTGCAGCACCTAAAGATTACGAACTACAAAAGCTTTTATGAGACCACCGAGTTCGAATTTGAACCGGGATTCAATATCCTTTTGGGTGCCAACTCCAGTGGCAAAAGCTCAGTGCTTGAAGCTATTGCATTTGGTCAGGTGGATGACAACCCGCATCTTTCTGTCCTCAATTCAGAAGAAGTTGGTCATCGCCCTGCCACAAAGCCAGCTTTCGAGCTGACATTTGACGCAAGTATTCGTGAAGTGAACAAGCTGGCATTGCCTGAGGACAGATTCTTCTTGGAACTGCAGACTGAAAGCGGGCAACCCCACATAACCAACAAAGTATTTCTCCCTTTGATACTTAAAAACAAGGGGCTAGAAGTCCATATAAAGCGAGACTTTGCATCTGGCGTGTTTGCGCGGATCGAAATCGAAGGGATGCCAACTCGCTGGAGGCAAGTCAACGTCAATGACTCACGATCGCATTTGGGAGTTTGGGTCAGCAGTGACTCCACATCTGAATTGAGTGGTTTTGATGTTCCCAATAGAGACATTGATGCGATCAGGCTAAACCTGAGCACAAAAATTTATCGCCTTCATTCTGAACGAGCAATACAGGCAACCTATGGGCACCAAAATCCAAGTGGCGACCTTTTGCCCAATGGGGCCAATCTGGCTTATTGCATCAACCACTTGCAAACAAATAACAAGGATTTATTCGAGCGATTAAACGCGCTGCTCCACAGGGTATTTCCAACCATCCATTGGGTCAGTGCCCCGCCCGGTGCAAACCAGCAGTTTGAGCTGAAGGTTCAGAGTACACCGACCCACCTCAATCGTGCTGACTTGGCAGTTTCGATTAACAAAGTCGGCACGGGTGTGGGCAACGTATTGGCCATGCTCTACATAGCACTGACATCCCAGACGCAGCGCTTGATCTTGCTAGAGGAGCCCAACTCATTCCTGCACCCTCGCGCTCTGCGTGAACTGATGGCCATACTGGCTGATGTCGGCTCACAGCACCAATACTTTGTCACGACTCACTCCAGTGATGTGCTCAGAACCATTGATGCATCGACCGTGACACTGCTTGAGCATGACGGCCAGCAAACCAGCATTCGCCAAACGGCTGGCAAAACTCTGCACGAGCTCAAAGCTGGACTGTTAGACCTTGGAATCAGCCTGACTGATTTGCATGGCTGCGACAAAGTGCTGTGGGTTGAAGGCGAAACCGAAGAAGCTGTTTTCCCGCTTCTGCTGAGGCACTACCTTCCTGAAAAAGCCCAAGGGGTCGCTGTACTTGCACTGCATGCCACTGGCGACTTCGATTCAAAAAAGGTCACTCCCAAATCTGTCGCAGAGATATACAAAACCCTGAGTGAAAGCAGCTTCTTAGCTCCCCCAATGGTCGCTATTGTTTTAGATAAGGAGGCGCGACGCCCAGAGCAGATTGCACAAACTGAGGCCGACTGCCAAGGTTTAGTGCACTTTCTACCTGAAGTGATGCTGGAGGATTATTTCTTGCATCCAGCTGCGATTCAGGCCGTGATTAGTGACAACTTGGCTCAAGAAGCGGACGTGACAAAGGTTGCGAGTGCACTGGAGCATGCAAAAAAATCAGAAGAGTGCCGCTTGAAACCCAAAAATCCGAGCGATACCACTTGGCATGCTGCCAAGGTGCTTGATGCGGTTTTCCGTAGCTTGGGTATGCGCAGCTATCACAAGACTGCACATGGTCCAGAGATTGTGAAATGGTTACTCCGCAATGAGCCAAAGCACCTAGAGCCCTTGAGTCACTGGTTAAAGCAAGTAATGCAGGAGCAGTAGGAAATGGCCGCACCTATTTCCGACCTTTGCATTCTTCTCGCCTCCATGGAGCCCGTACTCAACGAAGGCACGTATGCGTATTGCTGTGTTGCCCATGTGGCAGACATTTCTCATCTACCCGTGATCGCCACTGTGCGTGAGGCAGAAGGTTTGACAGTAGTTACGACCGAAGACGCCGCAATATCTGCTGGATTGCAGGTCATGTTCCGTTGCGCTTGGATTACGCTGAATGTGCATTCCGACCTTCAAGCTGTTGGATTAACAGCCGCCTTTGCCAAAGCTCTTGGTGATGAAGGCATCAGCTGCAATGTGGTCGCTGGCGCTTACCACGATCACATTTTTGTTCCTTACGAAAAGGCTGCGCACGCACTGTCTGCCCTGCGCAAGCTACAACAGGCACAAGGCCTTAGTGTCAACCAAGACCAAGACAGCCAACAGTTGGGTAGCTTGTTACTGGCAGGTGCTCATTCGGCTCCAACAAAACCTGTGGATGCTGCCTACTTCGATACCCTGCGCAAGCGCATCGCCAAGGACTAGCTCGCCAGCACTGCGCCCACAACAAGCAGCAACACACCCGCGTACCAAGCCCTCATGTACCACGGGGAAACATTCCCTTTGCGGGCATACACCCAAACGTACATAGGCAGTACGAAACAGAGAATGCCTTTCAATGGATTGCTGGTAAATGCGTGCAACGCAATCGCCAACTGGGCGAGCGCAATAACGCCCAAGCCCAACAACAAAACAGCGCCTGCCAATGTCATTTCATGTCCCTCGTCAATTAGCCAGTTGAAACTTTGCCAAGTGTGTTACTGCTTGCGCCTAATTAAATTCAAACCGCACGTCTTTGACGACTTGGTGCTTGCCCCAGAAGAAGTTGCACACCCGCGCCACTTCTGCCCCGTCTTTGCTTACGGGTACGCAGCCGCCGCGTATCTGCACTGTCTTCTCGCCTTGCTTGGACAGGGGAAATTCCATGCTCAGGCCTTCGGGAATGGTGTGCTCCAGCACGACGTTTTCCGAGTAGTCGTCCACCAAGGCGAATATCAACACCTTGTCAGCCTTCAGGGTGTACAGGTCGTGCTGAAAGGCGGCACCGGGTAGCAAGCACATCTCCACCACGGACTTTTCTACGGTCTGCTGCTTGCACTGCGGTGGCTCCGCTGCGCTGGCGGCAGACAGTCCAGCCCAAGCCAAGGCAGCAAGCGCGATCAACTTCTTCATACATCCTCCTGTTGGTTGCTAATGAGTGCTTTATACCGTCTACCTTGGGCTTGAATAAACGTAGCTTGCAAAGCACCCCCACACCAGCGCAGTCTTGCCGCTCCCCCTACGATGGCGGGACTTCATCCATTCCCCTCACAGGAGCTTTCCATGACCGACTCCACCCCCTACGTGCCCCCCAAGGTTTGGACTTGGGACCAAGCAAACGGCGGCGCGTTCGCCAGCATCAACCGCCCCATAGCTGGAGCCACCCACGACAAGGAACTGCCCGTGGGTAAGCACCCGCTGCAGCTGTATTCGCTGGGCACGCCCAACGGGGTGAAGGTGACCATATTGCTGGAGGAGCTGCTGGCGCTGGGGCACACGGGTGCGGAGTACGACGCGTGGCTGATCAATATCCGCGATGGCGACCAGTTCGGCTCGGGCTTTGTGGGGGTGAACCCCAACTCCAAGATTCCGGCGCTGCTGGACCGCAGCGGACAGGAGCGAGGAGAAAAGCCACTGCGTGTGTTCGAGTCCGGCTCCATCCTGCTGTACTTGGCTGAGAAGTTTGGCGCGTTCATACCCCAAGACATTGCAGGACGCACCGAGACGCTGAACTGGTTGTTCTGGCAGATGGGCAGCGCGCCTTACTTGGGCGGGGGCTTCGGGCATTTTTATGCGTATGCGCCGACCAAGATTGAATACGCCATCAACCGCTTTGCCATGGAAGTGAAGCGTGAGCTGGACGTGCTGAACCGCCATTTGGCCGACCACGAATACCTGGCTGGCAGCGAGTACACCATTGCCGACATGGCCGTGTTCCCGTGGTACGGCGGACTGGTGAAGGGCTGGGCGTATGACGCAGCCGAGTTTTTGAGCGTGCACGAGTACACCCACGTACTGCGCTGGGCCGACCAGCTAAACAGCCGCCCGGCCGTCAAGCGCGGCCGCATGGTGAACCGGGTAACGGGCGAGCCAGCAGAGCAAGTGCGCGAGCGGCACGCTGCCTGCGACTTTGACGGCAAGCGCTTGGATTAGTGCCTAGCGCTTCAGGCTTAGCATCAAGCGCGAGGTGGGCGATGCAGCGGAACCCTGTTGCTCGTCTCCAAGCTTGAACACCCCCACCGCCTGCACCAACTCATTGGCCTGACTCTTGAGGCTGGCCGCCGCCGCTGCCATCTCCTCGACCAAGGCCGCGTTTTGCTGCGTCGTCTGGTCTATGCTGCCTATGGCCTCTCCC
>NZ_JAHCSH010000012.1 GCF_018474005.1 Curvibacter sp. CHRR-16 | reverse complement strand
CGGGGCTTTGCAGTATGAGTTGGTAGCTAAAGAGGCTGTTGATGTCTTCTCGCCCCTCTAGGCTGATGGCTTGCAGGCTTGTGCTGGTTTGGGCTTCTAAGGCTGCGCAGCTAACTGTGAGGATGCGCTGCGCACTCACGAGGTTGGATAAAGAGGTGGCTAGGCTGCTGGAGGAGGCTGAGGTTGTCATGGCTTAACTCCGTTTTAGTTCTGGGCGTTAGTTCAGGTCATCTTGATCCCAGGCTTGCAGTAGCTCTGGGGGGATGAGGGTGGCGACTTCGCTAAAGCGTTTGCCCCACATGCGCTGGGCTTGTTTGAGCAAGACGGCGACGGGGCTGCTGGGTTCGTTGTGCTCTATCCATTGGCGCACTTGGATAAGCATGGCGCGGATTTGTTCGCGTTGGTCTGCGGTGCTCAGTACTGGGAGCTGTGTGGCCTGCGAGGCGCTGTAGTGCTGCCCTAGTGGGGCATTGCTTGCGCTGGAGCTTGAACTGAACGTGGCGTGTGGGGTGGCGTCTGGGCCGGCCAAGGCGATGAGCTTTTCTGTGGGGATGGGGGCTTGGTCAAACTCTTGCTGATCTGGGTGAGCGGTGTGGGGGTTGCTGTTATGGGTGTTGCTTGCCACATCGAGGGCGCTCAGGGCCGCAAAGAGTTTGAGCAGGGGCTGCAGGTTGGGGGCGTCGTCGCCCCATTGATGGGATTGGCTGGATTGGTTAGGGCTTCCGTGGACGACCCAGTGGGCCAGGGCTTTGGCGCTGTGGGCCGCTTGCAGCATGCTGTGCACGGTGGAGTCGCCTTTGGCGTGCAGGGCTTGGAGCTGGCGGTTGACGGCCTCTGGCTCGGGGCTGTAGGGCGGGCGGGGAATGGCGTGGGCGCGCTCTATGTCGCGCATGGTGAGCCGAAAGGCGGTGCTGCTGGAGACGACGGTTTCGCGGATGTCACCCAGCAGGCCTTCGGGGTCGCACAGGGCGGCCAAGGCGTTGGCGCGCACGGCGGGGTCGAAGTAGCCGTCTATGCTGAGCTGGGGGTGGATGTGCTCGGGCCAGGCTTGCAAGGTGGCCAAGAGGGTGCCCAAGCCGTAGGCCAGACCGCTGGCTCCGGCGACGCGGGTGCGGGCGCGGGTGAGCCAGATGAGCAGGCTGATGTCGGTGCTTTTAAGGAGCAAGCGGCGGCAGTCGCGCTCGATGTCGGTCCAGTCGGGGCCTTCGGGTTTGGTGGCAAATTGGCCGTATTGCACCTCGGCTTTGGGTTGCAGGCGCGCTTGCAGAACGGCGTATTCGGGGTCGTACTCCAGGCTTGCGCCGCAGGGTGCTTCCAGGCTGATGGCGGGCAGCGGTGGGTATTCTGCCGGCTGCTCTGGTGAGGGGCGGGTATGTTTGCTCATAGGGTTTTGAGGTGGGTGCTCTTGAGGTGCGTGCTGGCGTACATCTCGGGCTCTAGCACCATGCCGCTGATGGGCTGGGCTTGGCCCGGTGTTTGGGTGCCCAACCAGCTAGACCAGCCCAACTGGGTGTTGCCACCCAGTGTGCTGGCGGGGGCGGCGCTGCGTTCGATGAGCAGTTCGACTTCCCAGACGTATTCAAAGCCGATGAAGGAGCGCACCAGTTCAATGAGGGGGCCCAGGTCACACTGGGTGGTGCCGGTGTGGGGGTTGGTAGCGCCTTGGGGCGTGAGGCGCAGGTAGCCGTTCAAGTCCAGCGGGCCGATGATGAGGCGAAAGCGGGTTTGGCGGTCGGGGATGACTTCCCCGATTAAAGCGCCCTGCCCTAGCACGCTGGATTGGCGGGTTTGGCCGAGCTGGCACAGGTCTTGGGGCTCTATGGGCATCCACTGCAAGCAAAACTCTTGCATGCGCACGGGCACGCCAAAGTAGTGCGAGAGGGTGCGGATGAGTCCTTCGGGGTTGCGTGGGGCGCGCACGCGGTGGGCGACGCTGGCCCAGCGGGCGTGGGGGGCCAAGGGACTGTTTTGCGCCAGTTGGGGGTCGTCTGCCCCCAAGCGGGCGATGTAGGGGGTGAAGGTTTCTTGGTCTGGGCGATCCAGTCCGGCAGTGCTTTGGCTTTGCGCCCAAGCGCGGTAGATGTGGGTGAAGGCGCGGTGGTGGAAGAGGTCCAGAAAGTTGGCTAGGGTGTTGTCGCGCTTGGCCTCGACGCGCTCGCGCACGAGTTCGGTGACGTGGATGGGCAGTGCGCCATTGGGGCCCAGTGCGCCCAAGCCAAAGAGCTTGATGCGGGTGGGCTGATCTGGCGCAGCTTGCTGCACGCTGGCAATCTCGCGCACGGCGAAGGTGAGGCTGGCCTGCTGCCCCAAGCGATAGGGCTCTTGCTGGGGGCGCTGGGCCGTGCCCACGCGCGGCAGTGTGCGGTACCAAGCGCCAAAGCGGCGCATGAGGGGCACAAAGCCATAGGTCCACGGGCGGCGCTGCGCGTCTTGCAGTGTTTCGCGCATCAAATGACTCCCCGGCTGCCCATGCGCACGGGCCACTGCTCTACCCGCCCGCGCTGCATGGACTGCAGCTGGGTTTGGGTAAAGACGTTGATGCTGACGTGGCGGGCCAAGTAGTTCTCTAGCACCAAGCCAAACAGGTAGGGACTGGTGCCGCTGAAGCAGTCTTCATCGACGGTGAGGTCGCACTGCACACCGCGGCCATAGACCAGTGGCCCAGTGCCGGGCAAGCGGCGGGTGACGGGGGTGGTGTGGCTGCCAATGAGCCCGTCGATTTGTTTGTTGGCTATCAAATCCTCTTGCCCCACAAACAGGCGCAGCATGTCGCGCAGGGCTTGCGCGCCTTGGCGCACATCAAGCTCGTGCAGGGGCAGGTAGTTGAAGTTGAGTTGGCGGATCAAGCGCCATGCCATTTCGCCGTCAGCCAGCGGGGCTTTGGGGGCCGATGGGGGGCGAATGAGGCCGATGGCGGAAATGGGCAGGGAGTCTGCCGCGTTCAGGTCGGTGCGGCCGTTGCGGGGAATGAGGCGTGGCAGGTCGCGGTTGGTCAGCAGGGCTTTGACGCTGAGGTGGCGCAGGGCTTCGCTGTAGGGGGCGTCGTGCTGGTCTACCAAGCTGACGAACACTTCGGTGCCGACGTAGGAGGTGCGGGTGCCGTATTTGCGGGCGCTGTCAGAGACCAAGCGGGGTTCGCGGCGCAGGCTGAAGTAGCGGCCATGGTTGCCTTCGTCTTGGTTGAGGCTTTGGTAGAGCGGGCGGAACTCCAGGTTTTGGGTGCTGTCGGTCTTTTGCGCGCTCATACCCAAGACGCTGAACACTTCCAAATCCATGGGGCGCGAGCGGTCAGGCACCAAATGGAATTCGCTCTGCTGGGTGTTGAGCTCGATGCGGTCGGTGCGCTGCTCAAACAGGTTGATGATGGGGGTGCAGAACAGGGCGAATTGGTCTTTGTCCACCAAACCGCTCAGGCGCTGGGTGTCGCGCTGGAGCAGGACGATGATTTCTGCCTCTTGCCCTTGGATGCGGGACAAGCCGGGGGCCAGGTTTTGCAGGGCGAAGAAGTAAAAACGGCTGGGGCATGAGAAGTACTCGTGCAGCAGGTTGTGGCCGTGCCAGGTGTTCCACGGCAGGGGCAGCAGGCTTTGCGTGGGCTCCAAGCCTTCGTGCACCAGCGCTTGGTGGCTGACGACGTGCGGGTGTTCGGCCATGTGGTCGGGCACGCCGGTGAGGGTGGCCACTGCGCCTGCGTGCAACAGCTCATAGAGGTGGGAGGCGGTTTGCTCGTCGCCACTGAGGTAAATGGGCAAGCGATCCAGACCCGTGAGGTCACAGAAGTTGAGCGCGCCTTTGACGCGCAAGCGCAAACGCAGGCTGCCAACGATTTGCACGGTGGGCGGCACGTAGCGATCCAGCGTGGGAATGTCCGGTGGTATGCCAGCGAGCTTGGCGCTGACGATTTCGATGGGCCACAGGGTCACGTCTTGGCTGGAGCGGAACTCGCAGGCGGTGCTCTCCCCTGCTGGTACTTGGGCGTAAAACGCACTGCCGCGTGGCACCACAAAGCCGCTGCTCAAGTCGCCCTCGCTGGCACTGGGATGCAGCTGCGCCACGGCCATGGAGGGTGTGGGCGCAACGTAGTTGGGGTAGACGACTTCGAGCAGGCGCTGGGTAAAGCGGGGGAACTCGGCATCGAGCTTGGTGCGCATGCGCGCGGACATGAAGCAGAACGATTCGATGAGCCGCTCTACATAGGGGTCGTGTACCTCCACACCATGCATGCCCAAACGGCGGGCAATCTTGGGGTGCATTTGGGCAAACTCGCCTGCCGCTTCGCGCATGTAGGTGAGTTCTTGGTTGTAGTAGTTCAGTAGCTGGGGATCCATGGCGTGATGTGGTACGGGTGTGGGTGCGGATGTGGTGTGGGGGATGTGTCTGGCTCAGTACCCTCAGTAACCTTTGGGGATGACGTAGCTGCGCTCGTTGTTGGTGCCAGCAGCACCTGCTGCACCTGTCCAAGGCCCACGGTACTTGTAGCGGCCGTTGCCTTGGTCGCTGGCCACTTCAATGCAGGTGCGCTGCTCGGGGCCGCACTTTTCTAGCTGGATGCGGCCACCTTTTTTCTCCAGAAAAGTTACGGTGGCTTGCATGCGCGCTAGCTCTTGGCTAAAGGCCTGCTTTTGCGCCAAAAGCTCTGCCTGCTGGCGTTGCAGTTCGGCTTGCTGGGTTTTGATTTGCTGCACCCCCACCACTGCCACGGCGATGGTGGCCGCAATACCGAGGCTGGCCAATGCCGTCCATTGCCAGGCGTAGCGGTAGCCGGCTTTTTTGATGCGAGACTCCACATCGATAGCGGTTTGCAGCAGCGTGCCAAAGCGCTCGATGACGGGGGACGTGGCATTGCCCAGCGCTTGGGATGCCGCATCGGTGGTCACGCCCAGCACGCGCTCCATGGATTGCTGGATGGCTTTGTGCGCGGCTTTCTCCACAGCGGGTATGGCATCGGCCATGGCGCGGTGCAAGCTGTCCGATATCTCTGCCGAGCTGGCCACGGTTTTGAGCAAGGCCAAGCGCTCTTTGACAAACGCCTCGCGCTCGGCGCTAAAGCAGGCAATCGCATCCTCTACAGCATGCTGGTTGTCTTGCGCCAGCTCAAACAGTTGGCGCAGGTTTTTTTCGTATTGGGCGATGGGGTCGGCGGTGGTGGCCATGTTCATAGTTCCTAGTAGTGGGGCGTGGTGCAGGGATTCAGGTCTCAGACTTCCAGAACCACACCACGGCATTGCCTGCTTTGTCTTGAGCGGTAAAGGGCAGCTTCTCGCCCAGAGCCAAAGTAAGGCTGCGTTTGTCTAGCAAGGCGGTGGTTTGCCATACGCCTGCGCGGGGGACGGGTTGGCCGGGTTGGGCGCTGAGGGTGGTTTGGGGTGCAGCGCTGGCTGTGGGCAATTGACCTTTGGAGCGAGCGAAATCCACCAGATCCTTGGGGTAGGTAAGGTGATCTCTAAAGGCACTGTCGTCTATGCCTTTGATAAAGCACAGTGCCGCCAGCTCAAAACACCAGTAACCGGTGTAGCCACCTTCACCGGAGTCATCTACATCTTTGTGTGTGCCGTGGAATGGTTGGCCTTCATTGGCGGCAAACCAGTCTTCTACCGCTTGACCCATGAGGGCGCTGCGTTCTTTGGGATCTTCGCTGTCGATGGCGTTCAGAGCATCGGTGTAGGGTGTGGCGTGGTACCACGTATCGGCATATGGACGCTCTGGCAAGTATGGAGAGACCAACTCTTCATAGACAGCATCGCTACCCTTGAACCCAAGCACCATGGCATCAATACGAGGCAGCAGGTCTTCGCGGCGTAGCAGCACTGCCAGCCCAGCTAGGTGCACTGCTTTGTTGTAGTCCACACGGTAGGCGAAACCAAATATGGAGCCTTTTCCTTCGGGGCCAATCACTCCGACGGCTTTTGCATAGTCTTCCCAAGCGGCAACTACTTCATCCAGTTCGGTGCGCAATTGCTCAATGGGCTCGCCTGCGGTGTAGCGCAGGTGCAGGAGGTCGGTTAGGGCGTTTGCGATAGCGTTATAGCCATCCTTTTTATCCTGTAACGCCTCTGAAGAAGTAACGCCACGTACCTCATCCAATACGCTCTTGAAATATGGAATGCTTCTTTCCCGCTTGATCTTCTGAAACTGCGAGCTATACGCCTCCGTGATAAACGGCTGCCTGCGGCGTTCAATAAATGGGACTTGATTCGCGTTGCTCATTTTTTTCTCCGTCCTGAATTCGTGGGGGCTTGGTTGGGCGCTACCTGACTCTGCGGTTGCGGGGCTTCCGTAAACGCATTGGTGAAGTTATCGATACCCGCCTTGTGCGCGGGGTGATGGCCTTCCACAACTGCTCGCTGCTCCTCAAGCGCCTTATTCAGCTCATCTTTGTGCGCCTTGCCGTCGCCTTTGGAAGTAACCACTTGAATTACGTGGCGGGTATATTTGTTTTGGAACATAAGTGCATCTTTATGCCCTCCTAAATCCAGCCTCTTCTCTACCCGATCCTTGATCCACTTGTGACTCATCTTGGGCACTTCACGCTCCAGTTCAGGCTTGCTAAGCCCATGTGCCTGCCCAGTCTTGGCGCTGTTCTTTTCTGCCTTTTTAAACTCCGACACCTTCTTACGGTGCGCAGCCTTCTTATCAGCATCCTGCGCTGACTCGCGCACCAGCAAGCTCTTCATGCCCTGCTCGCTCAAACCTATATCGCGCGTTTTGTACTCCGCTACTGCATAGGGCTTCACTTGCCCCGTACGCCAGATGGCATCTATGCCCACACCACGCGCTTTGATCTCCACATCGAGCACGCTCATCTTTGCGCGATCGGTCAGCTTGGCTTTGCTCGCATGGCCTTTGTCGTGGTTGCTCTTGCCACCCAGTGCGTTACCCCAGCCCAATTCATGGTCGCAGTAGTAGTCGGCTACGTGCTCGCCAATGCTTTCTTGCTTTTGGTTGTGCGGTAAGTTGACGATGGCTATCTCTGCCGCGTTGAGCGTGCCGTTGAGCACTTTGGCTGGGTTGGCTTTGCCTTGGCTGCCTACTTCGCTCTTTTTGTTGCCCACTTGCGCTGGTGGGGCGCTTTTAGCCTCATGCACTGGCGCAGTGTTGTGTTTGGCTGCTGTGCTTTTGGGATTCACTTTGAGCCATGTTTGCACCTTGCGCTCCACGATGCCCACCACCATGGGCAAGCTTTGGGCGGCCATGTCTATACCAATCATGACGGCTTGCTGCATGTGCGGGTCACAGCGTTTGTACACGCTGGAGTGGGCTATGTCGGATTTCACGCCGTTGATGATTTCGCGAATCTTGCCCTGGCTGATGCTGTCCATCAAAAACTGGTGGGGATCAACCTTGTAGCCTGCTGCGTACAGGGCTTGGCGAACGGCATCAAGCAAGAGAGGAGCGTACTTTTTAGGGTTCTTGTTGATGGTCTTTAGCGTGTGCTTGATGCCGTCGCCCGGGCCGGGTATCCAGCCAATGGCGGCCAATGCCAAATCAAAATACACCTCTTCTTTGGCTTCTTGGCTGGCGTTGCTTGATGTGTACAAGTCGTAGGCAGCATGCAGCGTGTCGTAAATATCGATGGCTTGCCCCAAAAAGGGCACCATTCCCAGTGCTACGGACGTAGCTATGTCGCCCAAAAAGTCTTGCAGTTCTGCAGTTTCAGTCATGGTTACGCCCCGTCATTTGTGCCAGCAGTTGGTCAATGTTTTGCCCATCAGATGCATGCAGCCCTAGCTTTTGAAGGTCGGCACGGATTTGCTCATCGGTGGCTGGTTTGCCGAAGCTAGGGGTTTCAGGTGCTTGGGTTTTGGTGGTCTCGCCGTAATAAATCTGGGCTACACCATTGGGCACGTTTTGCAGGGTGGCTTTGCCATGCTCATTGAGCTTGCCTTCACGGACTTCACCGTTGGCAAAAACTACGCGATAGCTTGCTCCCGCTACGCCACTCATGTCGGGGTAGTGGTAGAACAAGTCCATGGTTTTTTTCATGCTGATTTCTTCTAGTTCAGCATGCGGCAATTCAGGCATCACCACCGCCGCACTCTTGCCCACGGTTTGGATGCCTTGCGTAGCCGCCTTCACATCCCACTGCCCCGCAGTGCCGTGGGTGATGCCGCTGGCGCTCAGCGTGGTGAAGCTGCCACCGGCTTTGATGCGCAGTTCTTCTTGCGCGGTAAAGGTGATGGTGTCTGCGCTTTGGGTGACGCGCAGCTTGGCCAGCACGTGCAGGCTTTTGCTCAAAGCTTGGGCGTCTATGTTGGTAGCGGCGCTGATGAGTTTGATGCCGGTGTTGTAGGAGAACATGCGCACGGCATCTTTGGCACTCACTAACCAACTCTTAGCCGTAGCCACACTCACATGGCCACCAGCGGTGATGGCATGGTGCTCATTACTGTGCTGGTGTGTGCTGCCACCGCTTTTGCGTTTGCTCCCATTTTGATAGCTGCATGAGCTTGATACATAAGCTGTACAGGCTGATTTGGCATAAACCGCATTGCCCACAAACGAGCTTGCACGCACGCACCAGCACCCCGCTGTGGCACGTTGGTGCACAGGCTGCCGAGTGAAATGATTCAAGCGATGACGCCCCATATCCCTGCCTAGTCCTTCTTGAGCGCCAGAATTTCTGGGTCTTGGTACTGCGTGTCTATTTCTAGGCCCTTGGCGCGGGCTTGGGCTTCGGCTTTGACCCGTGCTTCGTGCTCCGACTTAAGTCCTTGCACCCATAGCTCCTTCCAGCGAGGACGCTCTTCTTCTGTAAAAAGTGAGCGGTATGCCACTTCATCCGTTTTAAGCGTCATCGACATCAAATAAGCACCGGGCCGTTGTGGATCCATTCGGTCGCTATCACGGTGCATAGACAACTCCATATAAACCCCATTGGCTTGCAACTGCCATGAGGCGGAGTTCTCCAAAGCCATCCACTCTTCGAGCGTTGGCGTATAGCGCACATCCAAACTATTCGTTTTCATTCGAAAACTGCTGCGGCCTTTGATGCGGGCCTCACCAAAGTAGTAATGCTGCTTCCACCCCGCTTCTTGCAAGCGATTAAGCAAGGCCATGACTTGCAGGCGCGCTTCGTTGTGGGGGATCAAATCGCTAGCGGTTACACCGAAGTTAATGTCCAAAACTGATACGCCCTCCTTGGGGTAATCAACATCCTCTGTACCCATTACGCTTAAAGCAGCATCCAAGACAAAGCCATTGACGCCATGCTGGACAACGACTTTGCCGGGAAAGGTTGTCGGCCAGTCCAAATCGTAAAAATTCAGCCCTGCAGGCTGCTTGTTAATGCGCGTGTCCTCGCGCCCCAACGCTGCCACAAATTCTTGGCCGCTTAAACCGAGTTGAATACTGACTTCTTGCTTCATGGTGTGTTGTCCTGCTGTAGATGTCGCCTCTGGCTGCGCGCGCGTGCAGGCACTGCAGGCCAGCACAACTGCCAAAGTGGCTAAAAAACGGGTAATGCGGTGATGGAGCATGCGCGTTAAGGCATAAAGGGTGGGATGGGCTTAGGGGCCGGGTCATTCATGCTGACCCAGCTAGCCATGGTGCTGATTTCCGCTTCCATGTATGCCGCTTTGGTTTGCATAAGACCATGAAATTTTTTCGCGGCTGCTGTAATCCAGTTAAATCGACTCTTGAAGTCTTCCAAAACCGTGTCTTGCGGTGCTACCGACTTGAGTTCGGGGTTGTCTGTGGTGCAAGCGGCAGCAAACACCAGCTCTAGCGTGGGTGATGCCCAGTTGATCCAGGCCTTGCGCTGCTGGCGCAGCCACCATGCAAAAGTCTCGTCTTCATAAATCAAAGGCTGCAGCACGATTTTTTGCTCGTGCTCTGCGATGGCGAGCAGATGGGCCAATTGAGCATCTCTGCGATTTTTCACATCTTGCCTTGATCCATTGATTGGAGTTTTTTCAATCTCCCGCACCTTCACAAACGCCTCATGGATGTGTTTGTTGGTTTTCAGGCCACCTATCTTGGGCAAGGCTTGTGCCGCCCATGGCATGGCTTGGGTTGCCTTGATGAGTTCGGGCACCAAGTTGGTATCGCTGCGGGTGCCTTCGTATTGGCTCAGGCAATCGGGGGCGTTAGCGTGCATCCAGTGCCATGGGGCAATGTCATAGAACAACCACATATTGCCTTTGCCCAAACCATTAGCTACTTGGTCTATGCCCGGTGGCATGCTGCCCACGCGCACATCCTCTAACGAACATGCCACGGTTTTGGCAGCAAAGGCGGCCAGTGCCATCCAATAGAAGCGCCCTTTTTTGTTGGCCTGCCCACCCTCTTCTTTTTCCAGATAAAACCGGGCATAGGTAGCGCTGATGCGGCGTGCACGCACGTTGTATTCGGCCAGTAAGTGTTTTTTGCCCGTTACGGCTTCCGGTACACCCCACATATTCAGTGTGTAAGACTGGGTGGAGGACAGTCGCACGTAGGCGAACTCCTGTGCCTCAGACCACATTTCTTTGTCGGTATAGCGAATACAAACTTTGTTGGATTCTTGGGTGTTGGTGATACCTGTTGCTGAATCTGCCATGGTGTTCTCGCTGTTGATTAGCTTTGGCTGTCTGTATCCGCACTGGTCTGCCCCTTGACCGGGGGAACTTCAAACTCTGCCCACACACGCTTGACTTGCAGTGGGGTTGAGCTTTTTGAGTAGATCGTGGGCATCTGTCCATCCGCACCTGTCACCCCAACATGTCCGCCATTGGCTGAGACCAGCTCGTAAGGGCGATTGGCTAGTGCGCCGCCTGTGGGGCTTTGCCATTCAAACTGCACGCTGTGCAAATCGCTGTGCGGCAGACCTGCGACGTTGACGCCCATGCCTTTAGGCCCCTCGATGCCTTGCGTAGCCGCTTTCACATCCCACTGCCCCGCAGTGCCGTGGGTGATGCCGCTGGCGCTCAGCGTGGTGAAGCTGCCACCGGCTTTGATGCGCAGTTCTTCTTGCGCGGTAAAGGTGATGGTGTCTGCGCTTTGGGTGACGCGCAGCTTGGCCAGCACGTGCAGGCTTTTGCTCAAAGCTTGGGCGTCTATGTTGGTAGCGGCGCTGATGAGTTTGATGCCGGTGTTGTAGGAGAACATGCGCACGGCATCTTTGGCACTCACTAACCAACTCTTAGCCGTAGCCACACTCACATGGCCACCAGCGGTGATGGCATGGTGCTCATTACTGTGCTGGTGCGTGCTGCCTGTGGTCGTGCTCTCAATGCCCGCAGGACTGGCCAGTACCAAGTGGGGTTCAGATAGTTCTGGGTGTTTGCTATTGTTGGTGC
>NZ_JAHCSH010000011.1 GCF_018474005.1 Curvibacter sp. CHRR-16 | reverse complement strand
TAGCTAAAGAGGCTGTTGATGTCTTCTCGCCCCTCTAGGCTGATGGCTTGCAGGCTTGTGCTGGTTTGGGCTTCTAAGGCTGCGCAGCTAACTGTGAGGATGCGATGGGTGGGAACAAGAGCGGTCATGGCTTAGCTCCGATAGTTGTGCAACTCGATACGGCTGTTTTCCAGATCAACCGCGCTTTGAACCGTGAACTCCAATGGATACGGTTGCATTTGGATATGTCCTGAGATTTCGAACGTGAGTACGTTGTAGTTGGCGCTGGCCTGCTCTTTGATGAGGGGGCGCACGACCAGTGTCTCGGGCATGAGGCGCGGCTCGAAGGTGGTGATGGCCCGGCGAATCATGGTTTCGATGTCGTACCACTTTTTCTCGGACAGGTAGCCACCTGCGAGTGCGGGTACGCCGAAGTTGACGGTTGATTTGGCCGCAGCGGGGAATCGTTTGCGGTCTATGAGATCACTTTGGTCGGTGGTGTTGAGCAACAGAGCCAAGTCGCGCTGGATGATTTGGCGCATTTGGCTGCGGTTGCTGGTGTAGGCCTCTGGCGGTTCACTGGTTTGGCTAGGGGCGTCGTCGCACAGACGATCGAACAAGGTGGGCAGGTATTGGCGCTCACCTTTGCGTTCGCCGGGCTCAATGTTCGATGGCAGGGGACGGGCTGCCGGGTGGAGCAGCGTAGTGATGGGTTGGCTCATGTGCGATCCCCGCTGTGCAGGTGACGCATGTCGAGCAAGGAGATGTCGCCTTGGTCGGTCATCAAGGTTTTTTGGCCGTAGGCGAAGACGCCTGTGTCCCCGACATCGCGCCAGAGTGTGAGGTGGGAGAGCAATAGGGCGTTGTGCTGGGCTTGGCCGTGCTCGGCTGCGCTGGTTTCGGTGTCGCTATAGCGGGTGGGAATATAGGCGTGCAAGGTTTTGCCTGCTGCCTGTGTGGCGCGCAGTTGCAAAGTCACGGGAATCCACACTAGGTTGAGCAGGGAGGCTGGCTGCTGGATCTGCATGTCTGCAATGTCGGCATAGGCCAACCAGCGGTAGCCGCCAGCAATGATGAGCTCGCACACGGGGCCTAGGCGGGTGTCGGTGTCGCTGATCCATTGGTATGGAAACGCGGCCTCTTCACCTTGGCGCTCCAAAGTACAAACACCTGCGCGTGTGGGGGCGGCCTCCAATGCGCTGTCGCGCAGCACGTCGGCTTGCTCTGCACGGCCTTGGGCGTTGTGGGCAATGGCACAAGCCAAGTCTTGCATCCACTGGGGGTAGTCAATAACCGGCACGGGTTGCTGAGTCCCCGCAAAGACTGCGCTGCGCTGGGCTTGGGCTTTGATGAGGCCGCGTACGAGCTGGGCTTTGGACTGCCAGTGCGCGCCCTGCGGGTCGCCAACCGATACGAGTTGAACAGCCGTTTGGAGTTGCTTGAGGGCGCGCCCCCATTGGCCCAGCACGCAGAGAAATTCGACCAAGGCCCAGCGTTTTTCTATGGAGTTGGGTTTGGCGCGTACCTGCCCTTCCAGTGCCGACAGGGCTTGCTGCAGGTCGTGGCTGGGGTGGAGTTGGCTGAGTGTTTGGGGAGCGAGTACGGTGTTCATGATGATTGGGGGGAGGAGCTATCGCCTGCAAAGAAGGGCATGGCACTGTCCAAAGACAGGCTGTGGTGTTCGCGCAGGGTGAGGCCAGGCAAAGATGATTGGACTAACTGCGCCAAGCTGGTTTCAGCCATGGCTTCCAGTGGGTTGGTGCTCTGTGTCGGCTGAGGCTGACTGGGCGCAAATAGGTGAATGACGCTGTCGAATTTGTCCAGCGCCATGAGGTCGATGGTGACGGTGTCGTCCAAATTGGCCAGCACGTCGTGGATGTTTTGGGTTTGTCCCAATAGATCACTTAGGCTACTGCCCACGTAGTCATGCGAGGCTTTAGCTGCACTGACCAAATCCTGCAAAGGGTCTGTCGATACTGCGTTTTCTTGCTGTCGAGCAAGCCCGTGCCAAGGGCCATCGTCGCCGGTGTAGCTGGGGTCTTGGAGTTTGCGCAGGTATTGGGCGTGCAGCATGTCCAACACATCCACTGTGGCAGCTTTGCTGGCTGTGGGGCGAACCATCTGCGCAGTGGTGTTGGCAGTGGCGGTGGAGGGGTCAGGCACGATGAGGTCGTCAAGGCCTTTATGGCGCTGCTCATCCAACGCCATGGGATCCAAGTCGGTCAATTCAAAGTCGGGCATCCAATTGGTTGCATGGTTCTCGGCAACCTCTGGCACTTGCACACGGAAGCTGTACAGCCCCACTTCCAAGATATCGCCGTTGTGTAGCGTTTGGGTATGGCCTACTGCCAAGGACTCGTTGTTGATGGTGACGGCAATTTCTGCGCTATCGGTGCGTATTGACCAGTTCGATACCGTGGACTCCGGATGGCATTGCACGACACACGCATCCAAATACGGCATGAGCGCGGCAGTGGTTGGCAGCGTGCTTTGCAAAATATCTTCAAAGTGCATGCGCTTGCATTGATCGGGCCACTGCCATAGACACTGAAACAGTTGCCCATGTTGGTAAAGACCATGGAGTTCAAAAGTCTCCGGGTTCATGATCGACTTCTCCACAAAGAGGCGAGATCCTGTGCTGCATTGACATAGCCGCCATGGATGTCTTGCTGCCAGTAAGCAGACACAGGGGACTGAACACGCAACAAGCGCTCGGGCCAGTTGCGCCATGGAAGATGGGTGACGCCGTGCAGACTTCTTGCCGCATCCAAGTTGTCGCTAGGGCAGTACTGTTGCAAGACCGCTTGCGCTTTGGCCGGATCGACAGCGCGGGGGCCGATGAAGAACAAGTTTTTCCAACTAGGGGCATACAGGCTGCCCAGTACATCCACCGCTTGAACCAAGTTCTGCCAGTCGGCGTTAGCGGCATGGGTGCGTGCCACCAAGCGGGCTAACCAGTACAGCATGTCTTGCCCATGGCCCAACGCATTGTTCACCAGCAACGAGGCGAGCCACTTGGGTGAGAGTTTTTGGTAGATGAGCAGTGGGCATTCGCGACCCATGCTGTCTTCAGACTGCAGGGCAATGCCCACGACAAAATGCTGTTTGGCAAAAGGCAGGGTGCCTGGTTGCATCACCCACGCCACGGGGACGCCACCCAAGGCACCCGTTGTGTCGGTGGGATTGCGCCATGCGCGCATGGCCCATTCTTGCCAATCGTGGGCTTCCTCGGGGCTGACGTTATGCCGCAAAAAATCCCCATGGCTGGGCAACTTACCCCAAACGGACAAGGGAGATGCGAGCAAGGTGTGAATCAAATGCTGACCCATGCTATGCAGCCCTTAGCTGGTGCGTCCCGAGCAATTGAACGACTTGAGCAAATTGCTACTCAGCGGATTGGCCCCACTGCTGGTCACTTCCAACACCGTGCGACGGGTATCAAACGCGAATTCCATCGCCACCTTGCCTGCGCTGGCGCTGGGGATGGTATTGCCCTGCTCTACCAAGCGCATCAAGGCCCAAGGGCCACGGGTTCCTACAGAAGATGTGTCACTTTTGATGCGGGGTAAGGCTGTGATTTCGGCCATGGTGCCGCTGCGGGGGCCTGGCCACTGCACCTGCAGGGCTTGCACAGGGCCGTGCGCATAGCGCTGGGTTTGTCCATCAAAGTCCATGACCAACTCAGTGATGCTGGGATCCAAAGACTGCACACGCACATCCAATTTCCAGGCCATGCGTTTGGCGCCAGGCTCTTTGAAATACACCTCGCGTATTTGCTGAATTTGTGCAAACAAATCGGGATTGGGCCCTGACTGGGCCATCAGTTTGAGCAATTCACCTGCCACGGTAGGTGCGTTGACAGGGGTGGCTGTGGCACTCGCTCCACCCTCTGCGGCTGCGCTAGGGGCTGCGGCCAATACGGGGTTTTTGTAATGCCAAGGACGTTCGCTGGTATCGACTAGAGGCGCGAGGTATTTGTTGAAATACTCATCGGCCGATCCCCCTGCACCAAAGAAGGCGTTGAAGTCGTCGATGGCGACCTCTTGGGAGGTGTCTGCAAAGGGGTAGCGTCCAGCAATGTTGCGGCGGCAGGGCTCAATCACCATCTGGTTCATGGTGCTGACCAAGCGATCCATCTGCGCTTGGGCTTGCACACGCAATATGCTGGCCGCCGCTTGGCTGATTTTGTCAGCCCCGTTGGCCGTAGCACCTAGCAAAATTTCACGGAAGGGGGCCGGCAGTTTGCTGGCCTCGATCTTGATCTTGGTAGCAGCTTCTTGGCTGGAGGGAGGGATGCTGCCGCCGTTGATGGCGGCATCGGCCACCACCAAAGAGGTGTAGTACTCATTGAGCAAGCTGGTGATTTTGTCCAGTGCCACTTTGGATGTAGCTTGCCCATCCGAACCATCGCCTTGGCCTGTCACCACCTCGCGCAAAGCACCAAACTGCGAATCAACATACTGGCGTTCGATGCGTTGCTCGGGGCGCAAGCCCAAGTTCTTGTTGAGTTTTTCGGCGTTTTTGTCGAGCTGCTCGGTGGCTTTGTCAAAGAGCGACTTTTCTTCTGCCGAGCGGGTTTGCAATGAGCGTGACAAAGTGGTCTCCCGCGCTGCCATGCGTGCCAAGCGCACCAAGGCAGAGTCGGGAGCCGCCAACTGGCGCAGCATGTTGAGCTCGAATGTCAGCGCGCGCCCCGAGTCGGCTTTGACCACGCGGATATCGGCCAAGAAATCTGTCCACAGTTGGGCATATTCCTGCAGGTATTGGGAGCGAATGTCCTCAATCAAGGTCTGACGCTCTTCTTCACTGAGTTCGTGTACCTTGCCTGCTACATTGCCTGTGCGCCCCATGACCCATGCATCGTCTATCTGGGCTTGCACCACCAGTTCTTTGAGGCGTTTGGCAAACAGCTCGTGGTAACCATCGTAGGTAAACAAACCGGGCACACCGTACTCCAAGGGGCTACCGGAAGCCAAGCTAAATAAAGTACCCACCTGCGGCCCCAAAGCGCGTACCAAGGTGAAGTCTTGCGGCACATCGGGGGCCAATGCGCCTTTCACACGCTCGTACAAACGCTCGTTACCCGGTGTACTGTCCAAAAAGGTGCGCACTTGGCGTACCAAGGCCTCGTTGCGCGACGTGCTGGACTGCACCACGCGCTTACCCGAGAACATATCTTGCAAGTACGACACCATGGCAGTGCTGTTGTTGAAGGTCGATGCAAGGCTTTTTTCGCCATCGTCCTTGCCGTCTGCTGCGTCGTCTTCATCGGTTTGCAAACCATCTTGCCAGTCTTGCAGCACCCAGTTGCGCACCTCTTGGGCGGCGCTGGGAGAACCGGTGAAATGGGGCTTGTCATGCAGCAGCATGTACACGTGCAAGGTGTCGTAGGCGTGCTTGGCGTCTTGGTATTGCACCGCTTTGCGCATGACCGCCTCCATGCGGTCAATGATGACGGGCAGAATCAAACGGTCTTGCAAATCGCCATAGGCCACATGGGCTGCTGCGGCAATAGGGTCTGCCGTGTACAGGCCATAGGTGTAAGACAAGGCCGGATCTTCCAACTCCAATCCCGAATGCTTGGGCAACTCTTGGGCCAGAGCCAGCACATCGAGCATGCGATCGCTGCTGCGGTGCTCCAACAAAGCGCGCATTTTTTCTGTGAGTGCAGCAGTCTTGGTTTTCACCTCTGCCAAGTACTCTTGGTTGTTGGAATGGCTGACCTTAAGGCCCATGGACAACCATATACATAAGAAGAAAACCAAGGCATGCCCGGTTAAACGGGCCATGCGAAAGCGTGCTTCCCAGCGCAAATTGGGCTTGACCAAATGCGCCTCGGGGAACACCACACGGGAGAACAAATCCGCCATGAAATAGCTGCGTGTGCTCTGTGGCTGCCCGTGCAATTTGGCCGCGCCCACCAGTTTGGAAGCAGCGCGGGTCATTGCATTGTGCAAACGCGGCACCAAAGCCAACCGGTCTGCCGTGACCTCGCGCTGCTCGTACTGCATCGCGCTGGTCAGGTATACCCCGCGCAAGGAGTGGGTGAGCTGGGTCGTGTCATAGCGCGAGTCAGCAAACACCGCATCAAGCAAAGACACCAAGGGCGCGATCAGCGCGGCAAACTCATGCGCAAAAAGGTACAGCGCTTGACGACGATCCAGATCGAACTCTTCTTGCAAGCGGGTAGGCGTACCAGCCCGGATGCGGCTGTGCAATGCCAGCAGTTCATCCTTGAGCTGCTGGGCCAGCACAGGCTGCGCACCCTCGGGGCTAGCGCTATCCCGCCATGGCAAGGTAAATCCCCATACTTGCGCGCGTGCTTCGGTGGTGAGGCTGCTGAAGTACTCCGTAAAACCACGCAGCAAATCCATCTTGGTCAGTACTACATACACCGGAAAGCGGATGCCCAAATGCTCACGCAGCTCGGCCAAGCGTGCGCGCAATTGCGCGGCATGGGCGATGGACTGGTTCGCATCGTCGCTGAGCAGCTTGGACACATCCACGGCCAACAATGCCCCGTTGATGGGAGCACGTGGGCGCACCTGGCGCAACACGCGCAAAAAGCCTTGCCACTCGGCCACGTTGCGCTGCTCATCACTGGCCAACGCAGAAGATTCCTCGACGACCTTTTTCGGCTCTTTGCCCTCGGCGTCTGCTTCCTCCGGCTTAGCCAAGGCAGCACGCTGCGCTGCTTGTATTTGCGCTTGCTCTGAGCGGCCATCGTGCGGATTGGTATAGCGGCCTGCTGTATCAATCAGCACGGCCTCATTGGTAAACCACCATGCGCAGTTTTGCGTGCCAGCACTCTGTGCCAGGGTGAGTTGCGCACTGGCGGCGCCCATTTGGTCTGCCACTGGAAACTGCAAACCCGAGTTGAGCAGCACCGATGATTTGCCAGTCCCGGGGGTACCAATGATCATGTACCAAGGCAACTCGTACAGGTAGCGTTTGCCCTCCACTATGCGGCGCATCCAAGACCACAAAGTGCCTGTACCGCCCGCCATGGTGATATGCATTTGGCGCAGTTGGGCGACGGCTTTATTGGCCTTTTCTTTGATGGAACGCACTTCTTCGCGTGCCAGCACTTTGCCTGCGGCCTTGTCATCGCGGCGCAGCAACTTGCGGGCAAAGGCCTCATCGTTGCGCATCAGGTTCCAAACTTTGTATAGGCCCCACACGGCGTACAAAAACAGCACCACGCCTATAACCATGGCACGCACCCACACAGGCTCCAGTGGATGCCATGCGCCAAACGCCAACACGGGACCGGCATGCCAAATCAACAGACAAATGCAAGCCACACCTACCACCGACAAAGGCAGCTTGAGCAAAGCCAAAATTACCAGCACCAGCAGCAGGCAAATAACGGAGACCCGCAGACTGACATCTGCCAGAGGGTGCAAGTCACCCAATGCAATCAAGGGGCCAACAAACCAAATAAACAGCGATGCCGCAATCAGCGCCAAAAACGCCAAGATGGCCACCATCACAGGAGAAGTAAAAAAACCTCGCATGAACTTGTCCTTCGTTATTTCGTGCCGGATGCTGTTTCTTCAATCACATCCGGGGCGGCTGTGATCAGCTCAATTTCCACGCGCCTGTTTTGCGCACGGCCTGCGGGGCTTGCGTTGTCTGCCAATGGCTGGGTATCCCCCAAGCCGATAGCCTCCATGCGCGCAGCATCCACCCCTTGGGCTTGCAAAACGGCCACCACAGCTTGGGCACGCTTTTGTGACAACTCTTGGTTACTGGCGAATTTGGATGAGCTGATGGGCTGGTTATCCGTATGCCCCTGCACGCGCACGCGCCCATCAACTTGGGACAGTGCATCGGCTACCTTGTTGAGCACTTTGAGCGTAGCGGGACTGAGTTGGTCTAGCCCACCAGAGAACATGCCATCGCCCTTGAACACGATGCGCGAACGCTGTGCGGTTTCATCGACACGAACCCGGCCTTGAGCGATCTCGGTTTTGAGCAACTGCGTCAAATTGAGCTTGTCACGCGGCTGCAGAGGTGGCTGCAACGTGACCAGTGCCTCAATGGACTTTTGCACGGCGCCGGTCTTGACCAACAAGCCATACTTGTACCAACCAAACTGCGTGAACAAGGCCAAGCCCAGCACACTGGCTGACACCCACACAGGAACCGAGCGCAGCAGCTTGAAACGCCCCTGCCCTACCCCTTGCCAGCGCATAGCCAGCTCGCGCGGTACGGGTTCATGCGTGGCCGCCACCATGGCATAAAGGCGATGGCGCACGGTTTCCAGCACGCGGTGGCCATCGGCCTGCATGCGGTAGCTGCCCATGAAGCCCAAGCTCAGCACGTGGTGCAGCACCTCCAATACCGGCATGTGCTCTTGCGGCGCATTGGCCAAACGGCCGATGAGCAAAAACACCGTGCGGCCGCCTTCGCTCTCGCCGTGAAAATGGTTGAGCAAAGCGCGGGTAGACCACATGCCCGTGCTGTTGCCGTCCCCTCCGCCCCAAGACTTGAGGTTGATGGCCTCATCCAAGGCCGTGCACAGCACGTAGCGCACCGCCAGCATGTGCTCACGGCGCAAGTTGGTCTGCTCGCACAGGCGGGTGAAGGTTTGCAGCTCTTGCACCAGCAAGGTGTGCAAGCCTGGCACACCCACATCTTCCAACTCGTCTGGCAGTTCGGCCAATGTGCGCAGCAGTACCGTAGAGGCCTCCAAGAAGGGGTTTCCCCCCTGCTCAATCACCTGCTGCAATGCAGCCAAACGCTGCTCGTGGTGAGGGCCGGGCTGGAAAACCAGATCACCCTTTTGGGCATCCTTCACCCCCAAATCGGGGTTGGTGGGCTGCAGTGTGTCGCCCGAAGACGCCACATTCCAGCCAGTCGCTTGGGATTGCAAAGCTGCTGTATCACTCATGGGTTTGTTTTCACTTCATTCAATGTTTTTTGCTTGCAGGCGTTCGCTCCCAGCGGGCGGCAGGGCGTTGGCCGCGCTGGGCTTTTGCGTGGGGGTTTCGCGCACGCCCTTGGCGGCGTTGATCAGGCTGTCGCGCTGGCCGTCCCACACCGGCAGCTTGGCCGGGGGCAGGGGGAGCACTTTGTCCAGGTTGGGGAAGCGCAGGTCGGGGTTGTTGAAGAGGGCTTTGCTGAGTGTGAAATAGCGCTCGGCCCGGGTGGGGTCTTTGATGCTGCCGACCAATGGTTCTCCGCCATCAAATGCGGAAAACAAATACCCTGCTGCCGCCTCGCTGCCAAACTTCACCGCATCGTGCAGGACTTGACGGGCTCGGGCGAATTGGGCTTCTTTGTCAATATTGGCATCGTCTGGTTGCTCCGTGGCGCGATCTATTGCACCGCCTAACTCAAACGCAGCCTGTGCATACCCCTGTGCATACCCACATTCCAAAAGTTGGAACATTACTTTGCGGTTGGACCATTCCGCGATATTGGGCTTTTCCATATCCCGATAACCAAGACGTAATGACAAAGCGATCTTGGTCTGCGCCCTAGCGCTGCCCATGTCTGCTGCCAGTTCCCAGAAGGCCCAGGCGCGGTCTACGCTGGGCTTGACTCCGTAGCCCTCTTCGTGGAACACACCCATGAGGTAGAAGCCATCGGCCACTCCTTGGCGCATCAGGTATTCGACCCGGCTGACTACCAGTTCACGGTCTTGGGGCTGCACCTGGAATTGGCCTTTGGGGCCGTTGACCCCATTGCCGGTGCGTGCGGTTTGTATCCACATGAGTGCGGCCTTCCAGTGGCCCTGCTCTGCCGCTTTGCTCCACAGCGCCATGGCGCGCGGCCAGTTGCGTTCGTTGGGCCACAGGGCTGGGCTGGTGAGGGCCATGCCTTCTTCAAACAAGGCTTGTGCCTCGGGCTTGAGTGCCGGGGCTTTGGTGGCAGCGTGGGCGCACACAAACTCGGCACGGTGCGGGTCAAAGGTTTTGAGGTTGATGTTGCGCGGCAGCACGCCCTTCTCGCTCAACAGCGCAAGGTCAGACTGGGCGGTAAAGGGGGTTTTGTAGGCGCTCATGGCGTGGCCGCTGGAGCAGGCCAGCAGCACCACGATGCCGATGGCGGCATGGGCGCACCACTTCACTACAAGACCGCGTGCCTTAAACATCAAACCCCACCTCCGTGGTTTGCATCAGCCGCCAGTCCACTTGCGCATCCTCTACCGGCCAGCCCAGTGCTTGCAGGCTGGGCATGGCCTGGCCTTGCGCTACAAAGGCTTGCCACTTCCAGCCCTCGCCGCCTGCGGTGCTGCCCAGCCAGGGGTGCAGCGGGTGGTCTGGGGCCAGCACATGGGGTTGCCAGATGCCTGTGGCCGGGCATAGGGCATTGCCCTTGCAGCCTGCGCTGCCTGCCTGCGCTATGGCGCGCAGGGTGCCTGCGCGGGCCAGCCAGTCTGGCGCTGCTGTCACAGGGGTGGCCACGCCGTGGTACACCCACTCGATGCCTGCACCGGAGTCCAGGCCGCCTGCACCATCGCGCAGGGCCAGGGTCTGGCCTTGGGCAAAGTACAGGGGCAGCGCGGTGCGCTGTGTACTTTGCTGCGTACCTTGCTGGTGTGCCGTGTAGTACCCGGCCCATGGGGCTGCTGGGTGCACGTAGCGGGCAGCTTGGCCGTTCCACACGGTGCCTGCCAAGGGGGCTGCGGCTGTGCCGCGTGTGCCGTGGTCTGCTGGCAGTGCAATGGCGTGGCCTGCGGGCACGTGGGCCGGGTGCTCGGGCGGCAGGGCGTTGGCCGCGCTGGGCTTTTGCGTGGGGGTTTCGCGCACGCCCTTGGCGGCGTTGATCAGGCTGTCGCGCTGGCCGTCCCACACCGGCAGCTTGGCCGGGGGCAGGGGGAGCACTTTGTCCAGGTTGGGGAAGCGCAGGTCGGGGTTGTTGAAGAGGGCTTTGCTGAGTGTGAAATAGCGCTCGGCCCGGGTGGGGTCTTTGATGCTGCCGACCAATGGTTCTCCGCCATCAAATGCGGAAAACAAATACCCTGCTGCCGCCTCGCTGCCAAACTTCACCGCATCGTGCAGGACTTGACGGGCTCGGGCGAATTGGGCTTCTTTGTCAATATTGGCATCGTCTGGTTGCTCCGTGGCGCGATCTATTGCACCGCCTAACTCAAACGCAGCCTGTGCATACCCCTGTGCATACCCACATTCCAAAAGTTGGAACATTACTTTGCGGTTGGACCATTCCGCGATATTGGGCTTTTCCATATCCCGATAACCAAGACGTAATGACAAAGCGATCTTGGTCTGCGCCCTAGCGCTGCCCATGTCTGCTGCCAGTTCCCAGAAGGCCCAGGCGCGGTCTACGCTGGGCTTGACTCCGTAGCCCTCTTCGTGGAACACACCCATGAGGTAGAAGCCATCGGCCACTCCTTGGCGCATCAGGTATTCGACCCGGCTGACTACCAGTTCACGGTCTTGGGGCTGCACCTGGAATTGGCCTTTGGGGCCGTTGACCCCATTGCCGGTGCGTGCGGTTTGTATCCACATGAGTGCGGCCTTCCAGTGGCCCTGCTCTGCCGCTTTGCTCCACAGCGCCATGGCGCGCGGCCAGTTGCGTTCGTTGGGCCACAGGGCTGGGCTGGTGAGGGCCATGCCTTCTTCAAACAAGGCTTGTGCCTCGGGCTTGAGTGCCGGGGCTTTGGTGGCAGCGTGGGCGCACACAAACTCGGCACGGTGCGGGTCAAAGGTTTTGAGGTTGATGTTGCGCGGCAGCACGCCCTTCTCGCTCAACAGCGCAAGGTCAGACTGGGCGGTAAAGGGGGTTTTGTAGGCGCTCATGGCGTGGCCGCTGGAGCAGGCCAGCAGCAGTAAAAGGTGAATGAAGAGGGTGCGAATGAGGGCGTGCATGCTGAACCTTTAGCCCACCCGGTCGGTGGCGGTGCGCTTGTCTTCAAACTTGACGATCAAGCCGGAAAGGTTTTTCCCTTCTTTAAGATAACCGGCGTTCTTTCCAGCCAGTGTTTGCCACAGTGTGAAGGTTCTCTCGACACTGCCCGGACTCCCATTGCCACCGTCATGTTTGCCATCCGTCAGCCCCGCCCACACCCGCTGGCGCAGGCCTTGGTTGTGCGGCTTGTGGGTGGTGGCGATGTTGATTTCGCTGTCGGCAGACATGCTGCGCTGGTTGAGGTTGGCGCTGCCCAGGGTCATGTATTCGTCATCGGCCAGCATGAGCTTGCTGTGGATGTAGATGTCGCGGTAGCGGCCCAGCTGGGCTTGGCCGGTTTGGTTGTGCGCTACCAGCTTGGCCACCAGCACTTTGAGGCCCAGGCTTTTGCCGTCTTGCAGCAGCACGCCTTTGTCGTCCAGCGTGGGGGCTTTGACCTTCATGGCGGTTTTGGTGATGTCGCTCTTGAACCAATCGGTCTTGTCTTTTTCTACCTGCGCGTGCTGCTGGGGCATGCTGTCGGCTGCGCCCAGGCTTTTGAGGGTGTCGTAGGTGCGCGGCACCATGCCCTTGTCTTCAGGGGCGGGTATGACGACCATGAGGTGCAGCAGCCGTGCGTCTTGGCTGGATTGGCCTGCGTCTTGCACCCAGTCCATGAACTTTTCTCGGTTAGCCTTGAGGTGGCGTGCCCATTCTTCGTAAAAGAAGTATTGGTTTTCCAGGTACAGGTAGTTGCGCGCCATGGAGCTGGCCTGGAAGTAGGCGTGTTTGATGCTCTTGTCAAAGGGCCATTGCTTTTGCGCTTCTTGCAGGGCTTCTTCGGGCTGGGTGCGCAGCACTTGCAGGCGAATGGCTTGGGTGGTTTTGGCCAGGGCAGCAGGTAGCAAGTCGGGGTTGAGGTTGGCACTGCGCGTGGCCGTTTGCTTGGCGTTGCTGGTGGCCTCCAGTTTGGGCAGCAGCTGTGCGCGGTTCCAGGCACGGGCAAAGTTTTGGTGTACGCCTTGGAGGGCTTCGCCTTCAATGCGGGCCGCATAGTCACGCAGGGGCTTGCGGCTGACTTGGCCCAGGTTTTGGGCGCCTACGTCGTCGCTGGGGCTGCCTGGGAGGGCGAGTTCACGCAGGGGGCTGTCAAAGGCGTGCTCGACGGTGTCCCAGTAGTCGGACACGCTGTTGAGGCCCATGACGTAGCCCACGGCTTTGTGGCCGGGGCCTTTGGTTTTGTCTGCTGGGTCGGCGTAGGCGTAGTCGATGAGGATGGGCTTTTGGTGGTGGGTGGCCCAGTTTTCAATGAGTTCTTTTTCGTCCACGTAGCCCATGCCTGCCCCGCCAGCGGCGCTGGGGGGGTCTACCTCGTCGGCCAGGCTGGTTTTGACAGCACTGCTCACGCCGTCACGGCAGCGCACTTCAAGGTTGGGGATTTGGCCGGATGTGGCTTCGCGCCACCACTGGGTGCAGTAGTCTTGGCGGATGGCATGCAGGGGTTTACTAGTGCCCGGCTTTGCGCCGTGGGCTTCGTCCCAAGTTTCGCTGATGGTGGAGCCTGCTATATAGGAGTCTGGCACTACGTAGCCAACCAAGGAGTTTTGTTTGGCAGAACCTCGCTTGCTGTACCAGACAAGCAAGCACACTTTGACGGCACCTTCTCCGTTGGGGCCTCCCTTGGCCTTGCGTTTGAGCAGCTCCCCATAGGGTTCGCCGTTGGCCCAAGGGTAGTCCTTCATGCACTGGTTTCGCACCAAGGCCATGCCGGGGTCAAAGCCCCAGCACACCAAATAAATGGTGTCTTTGGCGGCTTCTATGTCCTTGGCAATTGCGGCAAAGCCGTCTTGCCCAGCAATAAAGGTTTTGATGGTGTTGCCAGTAGTCACCGGGTGGGTAACGCTGTTTTCCAGCAGCCACTGGCAAGTGCCCGTGACGGTGCGGCCGCTGGCATCTACATACACAGTTTCTGCGCGTTGGGTTTTGAGGGGGTCTACATCAGCCATATTTAGCTCCGTGATGTGGGCGATACCAGTCCGTTGACCACAGCGCGGTCTTGGGATGTTGCGGTCGTGCGAAAACCTTTGTTGCCCAGCTTGTGTTCGGGGCTGTGGCCCAGGGCCTCTACTACTTTGAGGTCAAATACCGCACCGTTACTCAGTTGCACTTGGTAGGCGCTTGTTCCGTCTTGGTGGTTTTTGACGATCACTTGCCCCAGTTCGTTGGTAATACCTTGGTCAATGACTGCCCCGGCTTTGAGCAAGCGGTAAGGCTCGCCCGCACGAAGTGCCCCTCCCACCTGATCGGGTTGGGTCATGAGTGTGAATACCAGCTGGTTTTGGGGTGGCTTCCAATCTGCCGCTGGCAGCACTGGAGACGGTAGGGGCCGATTGTCCGGTCCGACAACTCCTAGCTGGTTGGCATGCACCGTGCGCGAGCCGGTAGTGGCTTCTTCCACGCCGCTTGCCTGCCACTGCATGTAGCTGCTTGCGCCGTTGAGCACCACTTTCTTTTGCGCTTGCAAAATGATTTCATTGGCTGTGAAGCTGACCTCTTGCTTGGCCAGTAGATGGATGCTGGTTTTCAGGGCTTGGATGTCTATGTCTTCTTTGGCGCTGACCAGCTTGATCCCCGCCTTGTACGCAAACAGCTTGATAGCCTCCTTAGCACTCAAGAGCCAACTCTTAGCCGTAGACACACTCACATGCCCCCCTG
>NZ_JAHCSH010000010.1 GCF_018474005.1 Curvibacter sp. CHRR-16 | reverse complement strand
CGCGAGTCGGTACAGATCTACAACAGCGAGCGCCCGCATCTATCGCTGAAAATGCAAACGCCCGATGCGGTGCATCGGGCATCACTGGCCAGTATCCACTGGCTAAACTCACCGTCCAAGATGTCAATCTAATTCAGGACGGGTCAACACCAGCACGTTGCCTTATCGAATGGCCTGTAGCTGCTGAACCTATGACCAGCCTTTTCCCAGCCGCATCAGCCTGAATCCTCGTCCACACTGTCACTCAAATACAGAACGTGGCAAAGAATGCAGTGTGAGCGTCAAAGAAGTTGCTCAATTCGGTATGCAAAATCATTGAAGTCAGGTTGACCAATATACTTTTTCACTATTCGTCCAGATTTATCGATAAGAAAAGTAGTGGGTGTCAGTGAAACGTCACCCCAGCTTTTCGCAAGCTCCCCATCTTTGTCAAAGGCAACAGGGAAGGGCAATTTTTTATTGCGCTGAAATTTCACAACATAAGCAGGTGAATCGTACGACATGGCAACGGCAACGAACGTAAGCCCCCTGTCTTTGTAGCGCTGATAGAGCTCGGCCATACGGGGCATTTCGGCAACGCAGGTAGTGCAACTAGTAGCCCAAAAATTCACCACGATCACTTTTTTTGCAAGGTCTTTGCTCTGAAGTTGGGTGTTGTCAGTGAGATAAAAATTGCTTGGCGGTGCGGATGGTGTGTTTGCTACAAGTAAAGTAGTGCATGTAATGCCTAACACGGCTAACACTGCGAGGGTAGAAAGCAATTTGATGCGCATGGATTTAGTTTAGCTCTCTGTGTAGAGAAGGCACAATGCGGTGAATCAAAATCATAGGAATGAGATGTCTAAGGCCATATTAATCGTGGCACACGAGCCATTAGCGACCGCACTCAGGGCCGCATCCTTGCATGTGTTTCCTGACGCGGCTGGTATCGTAACCGCTGTGGATGTTGCTGCATCGGCTACAGCAGAGCAGACAGCTCAGCAACTGGCACATGCATTAGAAGCAATCGCATCAGAGGATGTACTTGTACTAACAGATGTGTTTGGTGCGAGTCCGTGCAACGTCGCGCAGCGTGCAATGGCAGGTAAAAAGGCAAGACTAATAGCGGGTGCTAATTTGCCCATGATTTTGCGTGCCATCAATTATTTGGATGAACCTCTCGAGGTGTTGGTGCCGAAAGTTCTGGCTGGTGCTGCGCAGTGCATCATGGCAGTGAATTTAACGGCCCCACAAAATCAACACACGAGGAAAGTACATGATCAGCAACACAATCACCATCAGCAATAAGTTGGGTTTGCATGCACGGGCATCGGCCAAATTAACCAAGCTAGCAGGTTCGTTTCCGTGTGAAGTATGGATTGCACGGGGTGAGCGCAAAGTGAATGCAAAAAGCATCATGGGCGTGATGATGCTGGCTGCTGGTTTGGGCACAGATGTTGTTGTAGAAACCGATGGTGAGCGAGAGCAAGAAGCAATGGATTCTCTCGTGGCATTGATTAACGATAAATTTGGCGAAGGCGAGTGAGCGCATGACTTTTACGGTGCAAGGCATCCCTGTCGCAAGAGGTGTAGCGATAGGGCGCGCAGTAGTGATTGCGAGCAATGGGATGGATGTTGCACACTATTTCATTCAGCCCGATGAAGTAGAACGAGAAACGGCGCGGATTCAAGATGCTGTTGTTAACGTAGTGCAAGAAATCATGCTCTTGCAAGAGGAGGTCGCCAGTCATGGTGGTAAGGAAATCTCCCAAGAGTTGGTTGCGCTGTTGGATGTGCACTTGCTCTTGCTACAAGATCCCGAACTGCAAGGTGGTATCACTCAATGCATTAGTGAGAGACTTTACAACGCTGAATGGGCAGTTACTGCCCATATAGCGTCGATATCACGCACATTTGAAGAAATGGATGACCCGTATCTTCGTGAGCGAAAAGCGGATGTTGAGCAAATCGGCGAACGTCTGCTGGCGGCGCTGAAAAGCAGCGAGTCGATTCAACCAGATCAGCAAACGGAGCGCCATTCCGCACGTGCGCAAACCACCCTCATGGATGACGGAGCCGGTGAGCCACTGATCCTTGTAGCCAAAGATTTGGCTCCGGCGGACATGCTCCAATTTCGCAAAAGTGTCTTTGCGGGTTTTGTGACCGATGTTGGAGGAAAAACATCGCATACAGCCATTGTGGCTAGAAGCATGGATATCCCTGCAGTAGTTGGCGCACGCAGCAGCAGTACCTTAATCCGCCAAGATGACTGGGTCATCATTGATGCTGAGGTTGGTGTGGTGTTGGTCAACCCTTCGCATATCTTGTTGGAGGAGTATGGCTTCAAGCAACGACAGGGGGAGCTGGAGCGCAGCCGCCTCAAGCGCTTGCGTAATACTGTTGCCGTGACCATGGATGGTGAGAGGGTTGAGTTGCATGCCAATATTGAAATGCCAGTGGATGCAGCAAGTGCTCTTCAAGAAGGGGCAACTGGCGTAGGCTTATTTCGTACGGAATTTCTGTTCATGGGGCGAGGTGATGGCGCAATGCCCAGCGAAGAGGAGCAATACAGGGCATATAAGGCAGCAGTAGAAGGCATGAATGGTATGCCTGTCACTATTCGTACTATTGACGTTGGCGCTGACAAGCCGCTTGATACAACAGCATACGAAGCCCACAGAACCAACCCTGCACTCGGTTTAAGGGCTATTCGTTGGAGTTTGGCAGATCCTGCCATGTTCCAAGCGCAGTTGCGGGCCATTTTGAGAGCAGCAGTGCACGGCCAAGTGAAACTGCTATTTCCGATGCTGGCGCACCTCAGCGAGATCAAGCAAACACTACAGCAATTGGCATTGGCAGAGCAGACATTGGAGGCGCGTCAGATACCCTACGGCAAGCCTCAATTGGGGGCAATGATTGAAATCCCAGCAGCGGCATTGATGCTGCCTGTGTTTTTGCGCTATTTCGACTTTTTATCGGTAGGAACCAATGACCTGATTCAGTACACACTGGCTATTGATCGGGCGGATGAGTCGGTTGCGCATTTATATGATCCTTTGCATCCTGCGGTGTTGGGGTTATTGGCTGACACCATTCGGCAAGCTAGGAAAGCCGGGAAGGAGGTCAGTGTATGTGGCGAGATGGCAGGGGATATCACCTATACACCTCTGCTGTTGGGTTTGGGTTTGCGCTGTTTTTCAATGCACCCGACACAAATTTTGGCTGTCAAGCAAGAGGTGCTTAGAGCGGATACGACCAAGCTGAACGAGTGGGCTCAGCGTGTGTGTATGGCAGATGAGCCAGCGAAAGTGATGGCAGAGCGCCCTTGGATTGGCGCGGAGCGGCGCCAGCAACCAAGAGCACTTTGATTAGCTTGGATGGTGAGTGGCCCCATGGGCCTGTACATCTGCGTGATAACTGGAGCGAACAAGCGCTCCAACAGCAGCATTTTTGAAGCCCATGCGCAGTGCTTCGGCCTCAAAGTGCTTGAAAGTGTCCGGATGCACATAGCGCTTCACGGGCAAATGACTGGCGCTGGGCGCGAGGTATTGGCCGATAGTTAGCATGTCCACATCGTGCGCACGCATGTCGGCCATTACTTGGAGAATTTCCTCATCCGTCTCGCCCAAGCCCACCATGATTCCGCTCTTTGTGGGAATATGGGGGTAAAGGTGTTTGAATTTTTTGAGCAAGTTCAAGCTGAACAAATAATCAGAACCCGGACGCGCTTGCTTATACAGACGGGGTACGGTTTCCAAATTGTGGTTCATCACATCCGGTAGTGCCTTGGCCAAAATGCTCAGTGCACGATCATCGCGTCCGCGGAAGTCGGGAACCAATATTTCAATTTGCGTCAACGGAGACTGCTCACGCACTTTTCGAATGCATTCGACAAAGTGTTCAGCACCACCGTCACGCAAATCATCACGATCAACACTGGTGATGACGACATACTTTAATTGCAATGCAGCAATAGTGGAGGCCAAGTTTTCTGGTTCATTCACATCGAGTGGGTCAGGGCGACCGTGGCCTACATCGCAAAATGGACACCGTCTGGTGCACTTATCACCCATGATCATGAAGGTGGCGGTACCGTTGCCGAAGCATTCACCAATGTTGGGGCAACTCGCCTCCTCACACACGCTGTGCAGCTTTTTCTCCCGCAGGATGCTTTTGATTTCGTAAAACCGGGTAGAGGGAGATCCTGCTTTAACGCGGATCCAATCCGGTTTGCGCAAAATTTCAGAAGACTCTACTTTGATTGGAATGCGAGAAATCTTGGCGGCAGCTTTTTGCTTGGCAGTCGGATCATAGGGAGCATTGCTTACGTCGTGATCGGTAGATTGCATGGTGGATGATCCTATGGAGTTAGATGGCGAACCAAGTGTTTGGCGAGTGCAGGGGCCACATCAGCCCATGTAGCGGCAACACCAAGCGATGCCATGTCAATAGTTTGAAGGCCTTGGTAGCCACATGGATTGATGCGTTGATAAGGCTCAAGATCCATGGATGCATTCAATGCCAAGCCATGGTAAGTCTTGTAGTTGGAGACTTTGATACCCAAGGCGGCGATTTTACCTAGTCCATCGAAGTTCAGTGGGCCATTGGTTTGCCCAACCTCAAGGCGACCGTGTCCAAATGGATCGTCCAATTTCACATAAATACCTGGAGCACCATGGATTCTCTGGCCTGTAATTCCAAAGTCGAACAATGTTCTTATTGCTGCTTCTTCGAGGCGGAAAACAAACTCCTTAACGAAGTACCCAGCTTTTTTAAGGTCAATAAGAGGATAGGCAATCACTTGTCCAGGTGCGTGAAAGGTCACTTGGCCACCACGGTTTGTTTGGACAACAGGGATTGTCCCTGGATTGAGCAGGTGTTCCGCCTTGCCTGCCAAACCTTGGGTATACACCGCGTGGTGTTCGCAAAGCCAAATTTGATCACGCCATGGAAATTTATTTTCAACGGCAGCCGCCATCATGGACGTTGCCAGCTCCAGCGGGATGCACCCCAATGACAAAACATCCATGGCATTAGAGAGCAATTTTTACCAACGGATGTGTAGAGAGAGTGCGATAAATTTCATCCAAGTGTTCTTGGGATGTGGCGTGAACATAAATCGTCATGCCCATGTAGTTGCCAGCTTTACTGGGGCGAAGTTCAGTAGTAGAGGAGTCAAATTGGACATCGAACTGCTGTACCACAGAATGGATCGCCGGGACAAATTCAGAAACATTCAGGCCCATGACCTTTATAGGGAATCTGCAGGGAAAGACGAGCAAAGAATCTTGCTTCATGGTGGATCACAGCTTCGATAAAACGCAATTATCGCATTGCACTCAGGAACTAGGTTTGCTGATAAAGGGTGTTTCTACGTATAATCGTAGGCTGTGCTCAGTGTTGTCTTGTTTGTACTTTTGTAAGTGCTGGCTGCTGTGGCAAAGCAAGCAGAGGTTGTTCGCTGTGAGTTCACTTACGCATAAAAAGTTCAACAAGCAGCAATGGCTGCTGCTGCTTTTGATCGCGCTGGCGTTGATGGCATGGTTGTTCTGGTCCACTGGATGGGTCGCTAGTCTGTCATATGGTGTTCTGTGCTGCTTAGTGCCTAGCTTATTTGCCTTGCGCATCTATATGCGCTACGGCGTGAATGCAGCTAGGCGGGCGTTGGTTGTGGTGGTGCTGTGCGAGTTGGTCAAGGTGTTTTTGACTGTTTTGGCATTGTTTGCGGCTAAGAGTTTTTTAAATTCGCCTAATTGGCTGGTTGTGGTCGCGGGTTTTGTTTTTGGGCAGATGTTGGGCTGGGCGGCTTTGTGGTTTGCCCATGTGGCTGTTTTTAGAAGTTAATTGGAAGTTATATGTCTGTTGCTAATGCGGGAGAGCATGGTCTGTCTGCTGGTGAATACATCCAGCACCACTTGCACCATCTACAGAAAAATTTCAATTTTGAAAATGCGACACAACATGGAATTGTTGATTTCAGAGTGTTCAACCTTGACTCTGTCGTATTTTCTGTTGTGCTTGGTGTGCTGGGTTGTTTTGTTTTGTGGCTCGCTGCGCGCAAAGCAACTGCTGGTGTGCCTGGTCGCTTCCAAGCAGCGGTGGAAATTTTGGTTGAAATGGTAGAAAACCAAGCCAAGGGTGTAATTCATAATGCGACGAGTCGCAAGCTGATTTCTCCGCTCGCTTTGACGGTGTTTGTTTGGATCTTTTTGATGAATGCGATGGATATGCTGCCGGTGGACTTGCTACCTCAAGCATGGCATGGCATCGGTCCTTCTCTTGGTTTTGAAAACTATTTGCGAGTGGTGCCTACGGCGGATCTTTCAACCACACTGGGTTTGTCAACTTCTGTTTTGTTGGTCTGTTTGGTCTACAACATCAAGATCAAGGGCCTCGGTGGTTGGGCGCATGAGTTGATTGCAGCACCATTTGGTGACCACTGGGCACTGTATCCGGTGAATTTCTTCATGCAGGTAATTGAATACGTCGCCAAAACGGTATCCCATGGTATGCGGTTGTTTGGCAATATGTTTGCAGGTGAGTTGGTGTTCATGCTGATTGCTCTCATGGGTGGCGGCTGGGCGCTGTCGGGAACGGGCATTGGTTTGGCCATTGGTCATGTGGTGGCTGGTACCGTATGGACGTTGTTCCACATTCTCGTTATCACTTTGCAAGCCTTCATCTTCATGATGTTGACTCTTATATACGCTGGTGACGCTCACAAAGCGCACTAATGGGTATTTCACTTTTCTTTCATTACTAACTTAGGAGTATCAAATGGAAAACATTCTCGGTCTGGTTGCTTTGGCTTGCGGTCTCATCGTCGGTCTGGGTGCTATCGGCGCCTCTATCGGTATCGCTTTGATGGGTGGCAAGTTCTTGGAGTCCTCTGCTCGCCAACCCGAGTTGATGAACGAACTGCAAACCAAGATGTTCATCTTGGCTGGTCTGATCGATGCTGCTTTCCTGATCGGCGTTGCGATCGCGCTGTTGTTCGCTTTCGCAAACCCCTTCGTTCTGCGCTAAGCCGACCACTCCACCTTCGTCGTAAGGAAGGAACGTACTGTGAACATCAATGCTACCCTGTTCCTGCAGGCGATAGTCTTTGGTGTGTTGGTGTGGTTCACGATGAAATTCGTCTGGCCACCCATCGCCAAAGCGCTCGATGAACGAGCACAAAAAATCGCTGACGGGCTGGCTGCTGCGGATAAAGCCAAGACAGAACTGGCTTCTGCCAACCAAAAGGTAGAAGCCCAACTGGCTACATCGCGCAATGAGACAGCTGCTTTGCTGGCTGATGCGGAGCGCCGTGCGCAAGGCATCGTGGCAGCCGCCGAAGATAAGGCCAAAGAAGAGGCCGCACGCATCATCGCGGCGGCCAAGGCAGAGGCTGCGCAACAAATCATCAAGGCTCGTGAGGCTTTGCGTGACGATGTTGCGACACTGGCGGTCAAGGGCGCTGAGCAAATTCTGCGCAAAGAAGTCAATGCATCTGTTCATGCAGATCTGTTGACCCGTCTGAAGACAGAGCTCTGAAGGGCTGACAATGGCTGAACTAGCTACCATTGCAAGACCCTATGCCGATGCTTTGTACAAGGCTGCTGGAAGCGATGCCACGGCATGGCTTCCATGGCTGGAGGAGTTGGCTGCAGTGGTGGCCACTCCAGAGTTGAAGCAATTCGCCGCTGATCCGAACATCGCAGACCAACAGATCATTGACTTGATCGTCTCTGTGATGAAGTCCCCTGCAGCCCCCGCTTGCGCGAGCTTCCTGAACACACTCGTAGAGAACAACCGTTTGCTCGCACTGGCCGAAATCGCCAAGATGTACCGCAACCTGGTCAACGAGCGCGACGGAAGTTCCGATGCAGAAATTTTTAGCGCGTTTCCCATCGAAGGCACTGAACTTGCCGATTTGGTCACGTCGCTGGAAAAACGCTTTGCACGCAAGTTGAACGTCCAAGTTCGCCACGATGCTTCGTTGATCGGTGGTGTGCGTGTGGTGGTGGGTGATGAAGTGTTGGACACTTCGGTGAAGGCCCGTCTGGAACAAATGAAAGTGGTGTTGACAGCCTGAGTGGTCTCAGGCGTCGCACCAATTTATAGAGAGGGAAAGAGTCATGCAACTCAATCCAGCTGAAATTTCTGAGCTGATTAAGAACCGCATCAGCGGGTTGTCTGCTACGGCTGACATCCGCAACCAAGGCACGGTAGTGTCCGTGACCGATGGTATTTGCCGTATCCATGGCCTGTCTGAGGTCATGCAGGGTGAAATGTTGGAATTTTCCGTAGGCAAAGATGGTTTGCCAACCTACGGTCTGGCCCTGAACTTGGAGCGTGACTCCGTAGGTGCTGTGATTTTGGGTGAATACGAGCACATCTCCGAAGGCGAAACTGTGAAGTGCACAGGCCGCATTCTGGAAGTGCCGGTGGGTCCCGAACTCGTGGGCCGTGTGGTCAATGCCCTCGGTCAGCCGATCGATGGCAAAGGCCCTATTAACGCCAAGATGACCGACGTGATTGAAAAAGTCGCGCCCGGTGTGATTGCGCGTCAGTCCGTTGATCAGCCGCTGCAAACAGGTCTGAAGTCTATCGACTCCATGGTACCTATCGGCCGCGGTCAGCGCGAATTGATCATCGGTGACCGCCAGACTGGTAAAACAGCTGTTGCACTGGATACCATCATCAATCAAAAGGGCCAAGGCGTAACCTGCGTTTACGTCGCGATTGGTCAAAAAGCTTCGTCCGTTAAGAACGTGGTGCGTGCTCTGGAGCAAGCTGGCGCCATGGACTACACCATTGTGGTTGCCGCTACTGCCTCCGAGTCGGCTGCTATGCAATACGTGGCCGCTTATTCTGGTTGCACCATGGGCGAATACTTCCGTGATCGCGGTGAAGATGCGCTGATCGTGTATGACGATCTGTCCAAGCAAGCTGTGGCTTACCGTCAGGTTTCCCTGCTGCTGCGTCGTCCACCCGGTCGTGAAGCTTTCCCCGGCGACGTGTTCTATCTCCACAGCCGTCTGCTCGAGCGTGCAGCTCGCGTGAATGCCGATTATGTCGAAGCCTTCACCAAGGGTGCAGTAAAGGGCAAGACCGGTTCGCTGACCGCACTGCCGATCATCGAAACCCAAGCGGGTGACGTATCTGCTTTCGTACCGACCAACGTGATCTCGATCACGGACGGTCAGATTTTCTTGGAAACCAGCCTGTTCAACAGCGGTATCCGTCCTGCTATTAACGCCGGTATTTCCGTGTCACGCGTCGGTGGTGCAGCACAGACCAAGCTAATCAAGTCCTTGTCCGGTGGTATCCGTACCGACTTGGCCCAGTACCGTGAATTGGCAGCGTTTGCACAGTTCGCGTCTGACTTGGATGAAGCGACACGCAAACAGCTCGACCGCGGTGCCCGCGTGACCGAATTGCTCAAGCAAGCCCAGTACTCCCCCTTGTCCATCAGCTTGATGGGCGCTTCTTTGTACGCTGTCAACAAGGGTTTCTTGGACGACATCGACGTCAAGAAGGTACTGGCTTTCGAAAGCGGTTTGCACGCTTGGCTCAAAGACAAGCATGCTGCTTTGCTGTCCAAGCTGGAATCCAGCAAGGCCATGGACAAGGATGCCGAAGCCGAACTGAATGCTGCTGTGGCAGCGTTCAAGAAGACTTTCGCCTAACCGAAAACCTGGGGAGGTTCACCGCCTTCCCACTGACTAGGAATCAATATGGCAACAGGCAAAGAAATCCGCGGCAAGATCAAAAACTTCGAAAGCACGAAGAAGATCACCAAAGCCATGGAAATGATTTCCGTATCCAAAATGCGCAAAGCGCAGGATCGGATGGGTGCTGCACGTCCGTATAGTGAAAAAGTCCGCAACATTGCTTCGAACCTGGGCCAAGCCAACCCCGAGTACGTCCATCCCTTCATGGTAGAACACCCTGAAGCCAAGGGCGTTGGTTTCATCGTCGTCACAACCGATAAAGGCTTGTGCGGTGGTCTGAATACCAACATCTTGCGTGTCTTGACCAACAAGCTGCGCGACGTACAAGCCGAAGGCAAATCGGTGCGTACCGTGGCCATTGGTAACAAGGGTTTGGGCTTTTTAAACCGCATTGGTGCAAACGTGGTCTCGCACGTGACCCAGTTGGGCGACAAGCCCCACTTGGAAAAGCTGATCGGCCCCGTCAAGGTATTGCTCGATGCCTATACCCGTGGTGAGTTGAGCGCCGTGTACGTCTGCTACACCCAGTTCATCAACACGATGCGACAAGAGCCACGCGTGCAGATGCTGTTGCCGCTGTCTGCAGCGGAAATGGCCGAGCAGACCCAAGCGGCTGGTGCCCACGCATGGGACTACATCTACGAGCCCGATGCACCGAGCGTCATCGACAATTTGTTGGTGCGCTATGTAGAGGCGTTGGTGTACCAAGCAGTGGCTGAGAACATGGCATCCGAGCAAGCTGCTCGTATGGTGGCAATGAAGGCGGCGACAGACAACGCTGGCAATGTGATTTCCGAACTCAAGCTGGTCTACAACAAGACCCGCCAAGCGGCAATTACCAAAGAGTTGTCCGAGATCGTTTCGGGTGCTGCAGCTATCAGCGGCTGATCGCATACGGCGTAAATTCAATTTTTGGAGCAAAACATGGCTCAAGTGCAAGGAAAAATCGTTCAATGTATCGGCGCGGTGGTGGACGTTGAATTCCCCCGTGATCAGATGCCCAAGGTCTACGATGCCCTCAAGATGGATGGCTCGACATTGACTTTGGAAGTTCAACAACAGTTGGGTGATGGCGTGGTTCGCACCATCGCTTTGGGCTCCTCCGACGGCTTGCGCCGTGGCATGGTCGTGTCCAACACCAACGCCCCCATCACCGTGCCAGTTGGCCCCGCTACCTTGGGTCGTATCATGGACGTGTTGGGCAACCCCATCGACGAGCGCGGCCCCGTCAGCCACGAGCATGCCAGCTCGATTCACCGCAAGGCCCCCGCTTACGACGAGTTGAGCCCTTCGCAAGAATTGCTGGAAACCGGCATCAAGGTGATCGACTTGGTCTGCCCCTTCGCCAAAGGCGGTAAGGTGGGCCTGTTTGGTGGTGCCGGCGTGGGCAAGACCGTGAACATGATGGAACTCATCAACAACATTGCCAAGGCGCACTCGGGCTTGTCCGTGTTTGCTGGCGTGGGTGAGCGTACCCGTGAAGGGAACGACTTCTACCATGAAATGGCCGATTCCGGCGTGGTGAAGTTGGATAACCTGCCCGAGTCCAAAGTGGCGATGGTGTACGGTCAGATGAACGAGCCTCCTGGCAACCGTCTGCGCGTGGCCTTGACAGGTCTGACCATCGCGGAATCCTTCCGTGATGAAGGCCGTGACGTGCTGTTCTTCGTGGACAACATCTACCGTTACACCTTGGCTGGTACCGAAGTGTCCGCTTTGCTGGGGCGTATGCCTTCTGCTGTGGGTTACCAACCTACACTGGCCGAAGAAATGGGCCGTTTGCAAGAGCGTATTACTTCGACCAAAGTCGGCTCCATCACGTCCATCCAAGCGGTCTACGTGCCAGCCGATGACTTGACGGATCCCTCTCCTGCAACAACCTTTGCTCACTTGGACTCCACCGTCGTGTTGTCCCGTGACATCGCTGCGCTGGGTATTTATCCTGCGGTGGATCCTCTGGACTCCACCAGCCGCCAGCTCGACCCTCACGTCGTGGGTGAAGAGCACTATGGTGTAGCCCGTGCGGTTCAAGGTACTTTGCAGCGTTACAAAGAATTGCGTGACATCATCGCGATCTTGGGTATGGACGAACTGTCTCCCGAAGACAAGTTGACTGTGGCCCGTGCACGCAAGATTCAGCGTTTCTTGTCGCAGCCTTTCCACGTGGCTGAAGTGTTCACCGGATCTCCTGGTAAGTACGTTCCTTTGTCTGAAACCATCCGTGGTTTCAAGATGATCGTTGCTGGTGAATGCGATCACCTGCCCGAGCAGGCCTTCTACATGGTGGGTACCATCGACGAAGCCTTCGAGAAAGCCAAAAAGGTCTAAACCATGAACACCATCCACGTCGATGTGGTAAGTGCTGAGGAGTCCATTTTCTCCGGTGAGGCTACGTTTGTAGCCTTGCCAGGTGAAGCGGGCGAACTCGGTATCAAACCACGCCACACATCGCTGATCACCCGCATTAAACCGGGCTCTGTGCGTATCGAAAAGGCCGATGGTGGGGAAGAGTTCGTCTTTGTGGCTGGTGGCATTCTGGAAGTGCAGCCGCACTGCGTAACCGTCCTATCGGACACCGCCATTCGTGGCAAGGATCTGGACGAAGAGAAGGCCCAAGCAGCGCGTCAAGCCGCTGAAGAAGCCCTCAAAAACGCCCAAAGCGAAGTGGATATTGCCCGTGCTCAATCGGAGTTGGCTGTGATGGCTGCTCAGATTGCTGCACTGCGCAAGTACCGCGACAAGCGCTAAGCCTTGCGCCGCGAAAAAAGCCGCTTCATCGAAGCGGCTTTTTTCATGCTCGGTCTTCTTAATGGAGTTGCACTTGAACATGCCGTCTTCCCACGTTTGCACATCCCCTTGGTGGCTACCGGGTGGGCATGCGCAAACCATTTGGCCATCTATTACCGGGTCATGCTACTTGCCAAAGACGCAATGGATGCGCCAGCGCTGGACAACGCCTGACAACGATTTTGTGGATGCCGATTGGCAGTGGCATCATGAAGCTGATGCGCCGACGGTCGTGCTTTTTCATGGGCTTGAAGGCAGCTCTAGCAGCCATTACGCCCATGCTCTGGCTGCGGCGGTGCAAGCAAGGGGCTGGAACTTGGTGGTGCCGCATTTTCGAGGCTGCAGTGGCGAATTGAATCACGCTCCCCGCGCTTACCACAGCGGGGATTATGAAGAAATTGATTGGATGCTGCAGCAAGTGCGCAGTAGAGTGTACGGTCCCATTTTGGGTATTGGTGTGTCCTTGGGGGGCAATGCTTTGCTGCGCTGGGCTCAAGAGTGTAGTACCAGCCCGCTCCTTCATGCTGTGGTGGCATTGTGTGCACCATTGGATCTGACTGCAGCAAGTCACCAATTGGCGCATGGTGTCAACCGCTGGATATACACACGCCATTTTTTGCGAACCATGGTGCCAAAAGGATTGCGCAAAGCGCTGCAGTTTCCCGGACTGCTTAATGAGCAGCAGTTGAATAGTGCACGTGATTTGCGCGATTTTGATGCGGCATTCACCGCCCCATTGCATGGATTTTCCAGCGCAGCGCAGTATTGGGTCGTGTGTTCTGCGGGGCGCTACATGCGCCGCATCCAGCATGCTGCGCTAGTGGTAAATACAGCCAATGATCCGCTGGTTCCCGTGAGCAGTTTGCCAGCACCAGCCGAGGTGCCAACTCATGTAGCAATGTGGCGCCCGCTTACTGGTGGGCATGTTGGCTTTTCCGATCCGCGTTGGCCAGCGCAGATGCAAGGGGTAGCAACCGCTATCATGGAGTGGCTAAAACAACACGTGTAGAAGCCATGGACGACATCGTTTTGCAGGCCATGCACAAGTGGCCGGACGTACCTGCATGCACAGGCTGGTTGGGCTTGGACGAGCGTGGCGATTGGTATATGCGCGATGCAACAACACAAAAATCTGGGGCGTTTCAGAGCAGTGATGTATCAGCGCGTGGATCGCGCTTGGAACACGAGAAATTGATAGCCTTTATCGGCCGCAACTACACCTACGACGCGCAGGGGCGCTGGTATTTCCAGAACGGCCCACAGCAGGTCTTTGTGGAACTGCGTGCAGCGCCGTGGATATTGCGCTTGCAGCAGCACGGGGATTGCGTCACGCACACCGGACTGCCCGTGCAGGTGCAGGGTGTTTGGACGGATGAGCGGGGTTACCTGTACATGAACACGCAGCTAGGCTTGGGATTGGTTCACAGCCAAGACATGCTGCATGCGGCCAACTGGTTGGAGCACAGCAAGGCCCCTGTGCAGGATTGCCGTACTGAAAACCTGCCCCAGCAATTTGGCTTCGTCCGCAGCCCACAGTATGAGAGCAGGGACGTGCAGTACTAGATCCGAAGCAGATCTGAGAATCGGGTCCTGCTTCAGGGTGCGGTTTTGGCGGGGGAGGCGGGCTCGGTGAACTTGGCACCCGCAGCATTCGCCATGTAGGCAACGCCACGTGCAATTTCCAACTCGGAAAGATCGGATCCTCCCTGTGGAGGCATCAGATTCTTGCCTTTGAGGGCAGAGTTGATCAGGGTCTCAAAGCCTTGCTTGATGCGTGGTGCCCACGCCGAGTTGTCTTGGAACTTCGGCGCATTATTGGCACCAGTGGCATGGCAGGCGGAGCAACGGGCATTGAATACTTGTTCGCCAGTCAATGGATCACGGCTTGCTTCTACAACGGTGACAGAGCCCACCTTCTGAATCCGCTGGGCGATCGACCGCTCTTCATCAGGCGAGGGTGCGGGAACTGGGCCTGAGCGTGCGACCATCAAGACACCCAGAATCAGTACTAACGGGATCCCGAAGGCCAAAACAGATGGAATCAGCAGCGACTTGCTGGATGGCGACGAAGTGCTATCGGGCATGACAAACCTCAAATGAAAAACGCAAAGATAAGCCTGACTTGGTGGCAGCGATAGCAGCGAAAAGGCCTACAATCACAGGCCTTACGCGACTGTAGCTCAGTGGATAGAGTATTGGCCTCCGAAGCCAAGGGTCGTGGGTTCGATCCCCGCCAGTCGCGCCACCTCTCACCGCCACGCGGTCAATAAACCCCAAGTTTCCCAGCTTAGGCGGTACTTCTACCTGACAAAGATCAAGACCTTCGCAAACGTGCAAGGTTCTTACCTGTCAACAATCATTCCTACTCACGACGTTGAGCCGGCAAAAATGTTGCCGTTTGCGGTCTTTGTAGCGTCACAAGATCCATTTTGCAGTGTGTATTGGCGGGATTGGCATCTCACCCAAAAGAGGGAATTTAAGTAAATGTATCAACAAACAAAGCACATGTAACAAAAAGACAACGCATGTCACGTTGTGTGTGTGAGATATTGGCGAGGCTATACACGAGTGCAGCAATAACCAATAAATTACACAGAGCTAATGCGATGAACGTCCCGCGCAAAAGTTTGTTTGGCAAGCTCAACTTGTCTTTGTTCCGTGCAATAGAGTCAGCTACTGCCTTAGCCAAATTGAGGGGCAATCACTATGTGGAGTTGGTGCACTGGTTCCATCAACAGTGGCAGACACCAGGAAATGATTTGCATTTGCTGCTCAAGCATGCGCGCATTGATGCAGCATTGCTTGAGCGAGATATGGTTAGTGCACTAAGCGCACTGCCAGCTGGGGCTAGCAGTATTAGTGACTTTGGTGACCACATAGAACTCGCTATTGAGCGCGCGTGGACATATGCAAGCTTATGCATGGATGACACCAAAGTGCGTGGGGCGTGGTTGTTAGCGGCCATGTTGCAAACCCCGGAACTAAAGCGCGCGTTGTTGGTAATTTCTCCAGCATTCCAGAAGCTCACCGTCCCACAAATTGCCGACCTGATCGCCCTCCATGGGGCGCAATCTGTGGAAGCAAACGAAAAATCCCATGATGCGATGGGGCTGCCCGAATCGGTTCCAGGTGAAGCCAGTGGTGCTCTTAAAGAAGCGGGCACAGACAAGTCGGCGCTAGGGGTCTATTGCACCGACCTGACGCAACAAGCGAAAGAAGGCAAGATTGATCCAGTCATTGGGCGTGAGCATGAGATCCGCTCAATGATCGATATTTTGTTGAGAAGGCGTCAAAACAACCCACTTCTAGCAGGTGAGGCAGGGGTTGGAAAAACAGCGGTAGTAGAAGGTTTGGCCCTTGCGATTACATCAGGGCAAGTGCCACCGAGTTTGCAAAGCGTACGCTTGCTGAGCCTGGACATAGGCGCGCTGCTAGCAGGTGCCAGCATGCGCGGTGAGTTCGAGGCGAGACTGAAGTCTGTCTTGGCTGAAGCAGCGAATTCGCTCGAACCCATCGTCATGTTTATTGACGAAATCCACACCTTGGTAGGAGCAGGAGGTCAGGCGGGTACGGGCGATGCAGCCAATCTGTTGAAACCCGCATTGGCCAGAGGAGGCTTGCGCACGGTAGGCGCTACCACATGGTCTGAGTACAAGCGGCATATCGAGAAAGATCCGGCCTTAACCCGCCGCTTCCAAGTCTTGCAAGTGCAAGAGCCAGACGAAGCCACTGCCATTCAGATGGTGCGGGGTTTGGCGGAAGTTTTTTCTAAGCACCACGGCGTAGAGGTGCTGGATGAAGCGATACAGGCGGCGGTACGTTTGTCGCATCGATACATACCAGCTCGTCAATTGCCAGACAAAGCAATTAGCTTATTGGATACAGCTTGCGCAAGGGTTGCCATGTCAATACATGCAACACCCTCTGAGATAGAAATATTGCAAAAGCAGAGCTCAGGTCTGGAGCTAGAAGAGAAGCTAATCCAGCAGGAGGCTGATTACGGGCGTGATAAAGCCAACGAATTGCAACGCATCGTGCAAACAAAGCGTGGCATCGAGGAGGCACTTCGTGTGCAGCGGGGGCAATGGCAGCAAGAACGCGATCTTTGCCTGCAGGTCATTGACAAACGAAAAGCCCTGGCGGCCGAGGAAGATGAAGGCAAAAAAAATCTGTTGCGAGCTGAATTGAAATCAGTAGAGCAGACCTTGGTGCGCTTACAGGGTGACAAGCCAACACAGCACTTTCATGTGGACGAGCAGATCATGGCATCCATTGTGGCCGACTGGACTGGTATTCCTGTAGGGCGGATGCTGGGTGATGACGTTGCCGCGGTTATGGGCTTGCAATCGCAGTTACAAGAACGCGTTGTGGGGCAAGACTGGGCACTATCCATCATTGCGGAGCGCGTCAAAACGGCCAAAGCCAAGCTCAGTGATGAAAGCAAACCGCTTGGAACATTCCTCTTGGTCGGGCCATCGGGCGTTGGCAAGACGGAAACAGCGTTGACCTTGGCCAGCGCAGTTTATGGGGGAGAGCAAAACCTCATAACCATCAATATGAGCGAATACCAAGAAGCGCACACCATTTCCACTCTGAAAGGCTCTCCTCCTGGCTACGTGGGGTATGGCGAAGGCGGTGTATTGACAGAAGCGGTAAGACGCCGCCCATACAGCGTGATATTGCTAGATGAGGTGGAAAAAGCGCACCCAGACGTGCATGAACTTTTCTATCAAGTCTTTGACAAGGGATGGATGGAGGATGGTGAGGGGCGTGTAATCGACTTCAAGAATACCCTCATCTTGCTCACGAGCAATGCTGGTTCCGATGTACTGAGTCGCTTATGTGAAGACCCTGCTTTGATGCCAGACCAAGAAGCATTGGCAGAAGCGTTGCAACCAGAATTGCGCAAAGTTTTTCCCGCTGCATTTTTGGGGCGCATGCGCATAGTTCCCTACGTGCCACTGAGTGCAGACATATTGCAAAACATCGTGCGTTTGCAACTGCAAAAAGTGGTCAAGCGATTGTATGCACAGCATTCAACACAACTGTTGTACACAGACCAAGCCGTGCGACACATAGCTGAGATGTGTGGCACCCATGAAATTGGCGCACGGCGCATTGGTCAATTCATTGAGCAGCACATATCCAGCGAATTGGCCCATCTGTGGTTACAGGCAATGCATGAACGGAACCAATTGGTTAGCGTCGAGATGCGAGCCCAAGCGGAAGAGGCAAGCAGCGCAATCCAAGGCGGCACTGTGAGTATCCGAGCCGGTTTGAGCTTCCATTCGCAATCTCAGCCTGCGAAGCGACATGCATATGCCTAATCAATCGAAATTCAATCACCTTCGCCACCCTTGCAGTGGTGAGATCGTCGGGCCAGAGGTGGTGATCCGGCCCTTTTTCAACCATAAGGAACCACTATGAGTGCCAGCAACAGCAGTCAGAAGTTCATCGCGCGCAACCGTGCCCCACGCGTGCAGATCGAATATGACGTCGAAATTTACGGTAGTGAGAAAAAAATTGAGCTGCCATTTGTTATGGGGGTATTGGCTGATCTATCGGGTAAGCCAGTTGAGCCACTGCCTGAAGTTGCTGAGCGCAAATTCTTGGAAATCGACATCGATAACTTTGATGAACGCATGAAGGCTATTGCTCCCCGCGTTGCGTTCAGTGTGCCCAACACACTGACAGGGGAAGGCCAGGTCATGGTCGACATCACCTTCGAAAGCATGGATGACTTTTCACCCGCAGCCGTGGCACGCAAAGTTGACGCACTCAAACAGCTCTTGGATGCCCGTACACAACTTTCCAATTTGCAAACCTACATGGATGGCAAGTCCGGTGCAGAAGGTTTGGTGCGCAATTTGTTGGGCGATCCCGCACTGATGAAGGCACTGGCCTCTGCGCCCAAGCCATCGGAAGCTTCGGCAGACGCTTAAGCGCGTAAGCCGTAATCACCTACTACACCGAATAGGACCAAAAATGACAACAGAAACAGCAGTAGCAGGGGTGCAGACCCAGTATGCTGATCCAGATGTGTTCACAGGGCTATTGGATCGTGAGTTCAAACCCAAAGGCGATGAACAGCGTGAAGCCGTAGAAGCGGCAGTTCGCACACTGGCAGAACAAGCGCTGAGCAATACCGTCACGATGAGTGACGATGCATACGCCAGCATTGAAGCCATCATTGCGGAGATCGATCACAAGCTCACTGAACAGATCAATCTCATCCTGCACCACGAAGACTTTCAGCGTTTAGAGGCCGCTTGGCGCGGTCTCTCGCACTTGGTTTCCAACACAGAAACCGATGAGATGCTGAAGATCCGTTTCATGGATATCAGCAAAACTGACTTGCGTCGCACAATGCGTCGCTTCAAAGGTGTTGCATGGGATCAAAGTCCACTCTTCAAGCGTTTGTACGAAGAGGAATACGGCCAACTGGGTGGGGAGCCCTACGGTTGCTTGGTGGCAGATTACTATTTTGATCACACCCCACCAGACGTTGAATTGCTCGGTGCAATGGCCAAGATCGCTTCAGCCGCACACGCTCCTTTCATCGCTGGAGCCGCTCCATCAACTCTGCAAATGGATTCGTGGCAAGAGCTTGCCAACCCACGTGACCTAGCGAAGATCACTGGCAACTTGGAGCACGCAGCATGGAATTCCTTGCGTGAAACCGAAGACTCACGCTACGTAGGCTTGGCCATGCCACGCTTCTTGGGTCGCTTGCCCTATGGCGCCAAAACCAATCCAGTGGATGAATTCAATTTCGAAGAAGACACGGAAGGCGCAGACCACAAAAACTACGTGTGGAACAACGCGGCATACGCTATGGCAGTCAACATCAACCGCAGCTTCAAACTCTACGGCTGGTGCACGATGATCCGTGGCGTTGAGTCCGGTGGAACAGTAGAAAACCTGCCTTGCCACACATTCCCTACAGATGATGGTGGCGTGGACATGAAGTGCCCAACCGAAATCGCCATCTCCGATCGTCGTGAAGCAGAATTGGCCAAGGCTGGCTTTATCCCCTTGGTGCACCGCAAAGGCACAGACCACGCTACTTTCATCGGTGCCCAGTCTTTGCAAAAACCGCAAGAGTACATGGATCCCGATGCGACAGCCAATGCCAACTTGTCTGCACGCCTGCCATATCTCTTTGCCAGTACCCGTTTTGCGCACTATCTCAAGTCCATCGTGCGCGACAAAGTGGGCGCCTTCAAAGAGCGCGAAGACATGCAGCGTTGGCTCAACGAATGGATCATGCATTACGTCGATGCAGATCCAGCTAACTCGAGTCAAGAAACCAAGGCACGTCGCCCATTGGCTGCAGCTGAAGTAGTGGTTGAAGACGTCGAAGGCAACCCGGGCTACTACAGCGCCAAGTTCTTTTTGCGCCCCCACTTCCAACTGGAAGGCCTAACCGTCAGCTTGCGCTTGGTAGCCAAGTTGCCATCGGCCAAAGCCGCAGCCTAATTTTCGTTAAACGCATAGCAAAGGAGTTAAAAAAAATGGCACAAGACATTTTCTTGAAGATCACCGGTATCGATGGCGAAAGCTTGGATTCCGCCCATAAAAATGAAATCGATGTACGCAGCTGGACATGGCAAATCTTGCAAGAGTCCAACATGCACCAAGGCTCTGGCGGTGGTGCGGGCAAGGCAACTGTCAAAGACTTGACTTTCGTCCACGTTGTTGACCGTGCCAGCCCGAACTTGATGAAGTTTTGCTTGACTGGAAAACACATTACAGAGGCAGTGTTGGTGGTGCGTAAAGCCGGTGGCACCCCATTGGAATACTTGAAGATCACCATGAGCGATGTGGTGATTACCAATGTGCAGCCATCTGGTTCCAATGCTGACGAAGCATTGCTGGAGCAGGTGAGCTTGTCCTTCTCCAAGGTCAAGCAGGAATACACCGTGCAAAACCAGCAAGGTGGCTCCGGCGGTGCAGTCACAGCGGGCTTCGATATCAAGCTCAACAAGGAGGCATAAGCCCAGCCTCAATTGGCCAGTGTGTCCAGCACTGGTTGTGCACCCTCGAGGCGGTATATGCCTCGAGGGGATTAGACATACGCCTAGACATCATGAACCGCTTGTCGTTGCCACTGCTGCTTTTGTTGTTTCTGACCTCAGTTTGTTGCTGCGCAGAAGATGCCAAAGAGGCTACCAAACTGACCCTCACGATTGAGGCAACTCCGGGAGTCAACCCCGATGACAGTCAACGCCCATCCCCGATCAAGGTGCGCGTATACGAACTCAAAGACAGCAACAGCTTTACTGAAGCTGATTACTTCAGCCTAGAGAAAAACGACAAAACCGTATTGGCGGCCGATCTATTGGCTAAGGACGAATTCATCTTGCGTCCGGGGGAAAGTAAAAAGATTGAACGCAAGAGCAACACACAAACAACTGCCCTAGGGATATTGGCAGGCTATCGAGATCTTCCAAACGCCGTGTGGCGAGCTGTTTACAAGCTTCCAGAAGCGCCAGAGGCGGCGTGGTATCGCGCCGTATTGCCATCCAATAAAACCGTTCTGCAAATTCAGTTGCAGCCACAAGGCATCGTCGTGACAGAAAAGCCTTAACCCCAACGCGATGCACAGGACACCATACCCATGACTTGGCACAACAAAGTAACTTGGAGCGAAGGCCTCTTCCTGCGCCCACAACTTTTTCAACAACAAGAGCGTTACTTGGAAAGCTATGCCCACAAACGGGCAGAGCCACTATCCCCCTTCTTTTGGGGGTTCAGCCACTTTCGTATAGACCACGAATCGCTTACCTTGGGCAAATTGGTTTTGGCATCTGCCACAGGCGTCTATCCCGATGGAACACCTTTTGATCTGCCAGGTCAAACACCACCGCCATCTCCCTTAACTCTGCTACCAGAGCATCTTGGCCAGATCATTTACTTGGCTTTGCCTATACGCACCCCCAATGGTGAGGAAACCACTTTCGAGGCTTCCCCAGGATCGCTGGCACGCTACAACGTTATAGATGCCGAATTGCGCGACTCCAACTCCATCGGACAAGGTGCCAAAACCGTACAACTTTCACAACTTCGTTTGCAGATCGTTGCAGAGAAAGAACTAACTAGTGCATGGATGGGCTTGCCTTTAGCCAAACTCACCGCATTGCGATCCGATGGCAGTGCAGAACTCGACAGCACTTTGATCCCTCCAGTCAACCGCTACGGTGCCAGCGAGTTGCTAACCCAATGGCTCACCCAGTTGCATGGGACAACCCGTCAACGTGCCGACAACCTCGCCCAGCGTCTCAGTGGCAGTGCAGGTACCGGGGCTACACAAGCAGCAGAGGTCAGTGACTTCCTGCTGCTGCAAATCCTCAATCGTTACGAACCCCTGTTAGACCACTTGCTGCGGGTTCGAGAGACCTCACCAGAGCATGCCTACACACTGTTGCGAGGCATGGCCGGTGAAATTTCCACCTTCATTCGCATCCAGACACGGCGACCCAATCCGCTGCCACCGTACGAGCACCGCGATCCCTATACCAGTTTCAAGGCCTTGGTAGAAGACACACGCGAATTGCTCAACAACTTGCTCGTTCGCAGTGCGCAAAACATCCCCTTGCAAGAAAAGCAACATGGCATGTATCTGGCCAGTTTGGATCCAGTGCAACTGCGCAGCTTCAGTAGCCTTGTTCTTGTGGTCAGTGCCAATATGCCCGGCGAGCAATTGGCGCAGAACTTTGTGGCACACACCAAGGTTGCACCAGCCGATCGCTTGCCCGAGCTCGTCCGCTTGCATTTGCCCAGCCTCGTACTGCGCGTGTTGCCAGTGCCACCACGCCAAATTCCATTCAACGCAGGCTACGTCTATTTCCAAATCGAGCCACAAGGCGCGCTCTGGGAGCACATGCTCACCCATGGCGGTGTTGGCTTGCACATCGCAACCCAATTGCCCGGTTTGCGCATGGAGCTCTGGGGAGTACGGTAATGGGACGAAAAATCATCGTCGTAGGAGACCCTACCAGCCACGGTGGAACCGTTATCAGCGGTTCTCCTACACGGTCAATCCAAGGTAAAGCCATCGCCCGCATGGGCGATAGCGTGGATTGCCCGCAGAAATATCCCGATAAATCCCCGCACGGGGTCAACGCCATTGTCGAGGGCGATCCCACCTGTTTGATTGACGGCGTACCTGTCGCTTTGGATGGGCATAAAACCGCGTGCGGTTGCAGCCTTATTGGCACTGTTCCAGTCACCCACGGCTAACACCAAGAGGCATGCGTATGTCTTTCGATTTGACCGCTCTTGTTCCCACCCATCGCATCCTCACAGTTAGCTGCGCAGCCTTAGAAGCCCAAACCAGCACAAGCCTGCAAGCCATCAGCCTAGAGGGGCGAGAAGACATCAACAGCCTCTTTAGCTACCAACTCATACTGCAAAGCCCCG
>NZ_JAHCSH010000009.1 GCF_018474005.1 Curvibacter sp. CHRR-16 | reverse complement strand
GCTCCTTCAGGCGCTTGGCGTCCGACACGCTCATACCGCCAAACTTGCTGCGCCAGAGGTAATAACTGGCCTCTGAGAAGCCGTGCCTACGGCACAGCTCGGCCACTGGCAGGCCCGTCTCCGCTTCGCGCAGGAAGCCAATGATTTGTTCTTCGGTAAATCGCTTCTTCACGTCCAATCTCCTGTTTCATGGGATTGGACTCCAAGCTCAACTGCTACTCAAATCCGGGGGGACGTCGGAGGCAATACATATGAGAAAGTTGTTAAGACTCTAAGTTCGTTTGGATACGATGTACTTAGCAAAAAACTGTCGCCACACGAATTCGGCGTGCCGCAGATTCGAGAGCGTTTGTACATAGTTGCACATCTACGATCACATGGAGGCCTTGCCTCATTCTCTTGGCCGCAAGAGTCTCACGGAGTTCTAGACATTGGTACAGTTCTAGATGTCGCACCGGCAAATGCGAAGCCCATTACGAAACAATTGGTAAACTGCATAGAGGTCTGGCAAGAGTTCCTCGACCAGTATCCAGCGGAAAAGAAGCTACCTTCTTTTCCAATATGGGGGCACGAATTTGGAGCTGATTACCCAACGTCGCGGGACTCCTTGCACTCATACACGATCAACGAGCTATGTAGTTTTAAGGGTTCTTTCGGAAGTCAACTTTCTGGGCAGAACAAGGCCGAAATTCTCGACGGTGTACCAAGCTATGCACGGGCCAAGAAGGGTTGTTTTCCTACATGGAAGCAGTTATTTATCCGCCAAAACAGAGAACTGTTTCAACAGAACCGTCAGTGGATCGAGCCATGGATGGAGAAGCTCAAGCAGTTCCCCTCATCTTTGCAGAAACTGGAATGGAACTGCCAGGGTGAGGTTCGGGATTTAACGAAACATGTGCTTCAAGTTCGCGCATCAGGATTGCGGGTGAAACGCAGATTAACAACTCCTGCTCTGGTGGCGATGACGACAACGCAGACGCCCATCATCGGCTGGGAATCGCGATACATGACTCTGCAAGAGTGCAAGAGGCTGCAGTCGATGGATGATTTGCAATACCTTCCAAAGACTGAGGGTGCGGCATTTCAGGCGCTGGGCAATGCCGTAAATGTCAGAGTAGTGGGCGAAGTTGCGTCTTGCCTCTTTGCCTTGACTGGCGGCGCGAATGATATTGAGTGCGACCACCTTAAGCTCACTGCCTAGACTTTTCCTTGATTGCAGTGACGTCAGCATCTGCGCTGGCGTTTGCTTTCTCGGCGCTCTTAGTGAAGTATGTTACTTTCCGCCTCTTTTGAAGAGGCTGTTAGCACTCTGTCGGATAATCCGCCCCCATGACGATCACCTACAAAGACGCCCAAGGCATTGCGGGCATGCGCGTGGCAGGCCGTTTGGCCGCTGAAGTGTTGGACTACCTGACGCCGTTTGTGAAACCCGGCGTGACCACCAATGAGCTGGACAAGCTGGCGCACGACTACATGGTCAATGTGCAGGGCACGATTCCAGCGCCACTCAATTACACCGGCGGCGGCCCTATTCCCTACCCCAAGTCGATTTGCACCTCGGTCAACCAGCAGGTGTGCCACGGCATTCCCAGCGACAAGGCACTGAAAAGTGGCGACATCGTGAACGTGGACATCACCGTCATCAAAGACGGCTGGCACGGTGATACCAGCCGCATGTTTTTGGTCGGTGACTGCACCATCCAGGCCAAGCGTTTGTGCCAAATCACCTATGAAGCCATGTGGCATGGCATCCGCTTGGTCAAGCCGGGCGCACGCTTGGGCGACATTGGCTATGCCATTCAAAAATTTGCCGAAGGGGCTGGCTACAGCGTGGTGCGCGAGTTTTGCGGCCATGGCATTGGTGAAATCTTCCACGAAGAGCCGCAAGTGCTGCACTACGGCCGCCCCGGCACCGGGGTGGAGCTCAAAGAAGGCATGACCTTCACCATCGAGCCCATGATCAACGCGGGCCGCAAAGAAATCAAAGAAGGCCCCGAGAAAGACGGCTGGTCTATCGTGACCAAAGATCGCTCTTTGTCGGCCCAGTGGGAACACACCGTGCTGGTCACACCCACTGGCTATGAGGTGATGACCGTGTCAGCGGGCAGCCCCGCCATTCCGGCCTTTGTGACCGCAGCCTAGCCCTTTACCTGCCCGCCATGAACGAGCTGCAAAGCCTGCGCCAGCAATATCGCGCTGATAAGAAAGCCCTGCTCCAGACCTTGGCCGAACCGGGATTCCAAGCCCGTTCGGTGCCCAAACTGTTGCGCCAGTTGGCCGCTTTGGCCGATGGCGTACTAACCCAGCTTTGGCACAAAGTGGGCATGGCGCAAGCGGCGCAGCAACCTTGCAGCCAAAGCGCCTCCTTGCTGGCCGTAGGCGGCTTTGGCCGTGGGGAGTTGCAGCCCTACTCCGATGTGGACGTGCTCATCTTGCTGCCCGATGGCATGGCGGCCAATGAAGCCTGTCAAAAGCAGGTGGAAACCTTCATCAGCTACTGCTGGGATGCGGGTTTGGAAATCGGCTCGTCGGTGCGCACCATGCAAGAGTGTTTGGACGAGGCGGCCAAAGACGTGACCGTGCAGACGGCCCTGCTGGAAAGCCGTCTCATCACGGGCAATGCCAGTTTGGCCCAGCAGTTTCAGCAATCGTTTATGGCGGCCATGGATGCCAAGGCCTTTTTCACCGCCAAAACGCTGGAAATGCGCCAGCGCCACACCAAGTTTGAAGACACGCCCTACTCGCTGGAACCCAATTGCAAAGAGTCGCCCGGCGGCCAGCGCGATTTGCAAGTGCTGCTGTGGGTGGCCAAGGCGGCAGGCTATGGGAATAGCTGGCGCGAATTGGCTGCCAATGGTTTGGCTACGCCCTATGAAGCGCGCATGCTCGAACGCAATGAGCAAACGCTGGGGCTGATTCGCGCCAAACTGCACTGGGTGGCGCAACGGCGTGAAGACCGACTGGTGTTTGACCTGCAAACCGCCGTGGCCGAGTCTTTTGGCTACCAAACCGAAGCCCCGGTACCTGGCAAAGCACGGCGCGCCCATGCCCGAGCCAGCGAACAGTTGATGCGCCGCTACTACTGGGCGGCCAAAGCGGTGACGCAACTCAACCAAATCTTGCTGCTCAATATTGAAGAACGCTTGCACCCGGCCACGCACCAAGTGTCGCCCATCAACGCGCACTTCAACGTCAAGGCCGGCATGATCGATGTGGTCAGCGACGACCTGTATGTGCGCCAGCCGCACGCCATTTTGGAAACCTTCTTGGTGTACCAGCAGGTAGTGGGCATCAAGGGCTTGTCGGCCCGCACGCTGCGTGCGCTCTACAACGCCCGCCACGTGATGGATGCGGCCTACCGCAACGACCCAGTCAACCGCGATACCTTTATGCGCATCTTGCGTGAACCGCGTGGCATTACCCACGCCATGCGCTTGATGAACCAGACCTCGGTGCTGGGGCGTTATTTGTGGGTGTTCCGCAAGATAGTGGGGCAAATGCAGCACGACCTGTTCCATGTCTACACGGTGGATCAGCACATCCTGATGGTGCTGCGCAATGTGCGCCGCTTCTTCATGGATGAGCACGCGCACGAATACCCGTTTTGCTCGCAACTGGCGGCAGGCTGGGAACAACCGTGGATTTTGTATGTGGCAGCCCTGTTTCATGACATCGCCAAAGGCCGCGGTGGAGACCACTCTGAGTTGGGCGGCAGCGAAGTGCGGCGCTTTTGTAAGCAGCACCACATTGCCAAAGAAGACGCGGACTTGATCGAGTTTTTGGTGCGTGAGCACCTGAGCATGAGCCAAGTAGCGCAAAAATCCGATTTGTCCGACCCCGCCGTGATTGCTGCTTTTGCAAAACGCGTGGGCTCAGAGCGCTACCTCACAGCGCTGTACCTGCTGACCGTGGCCGATATTCGTGGCACCAGCCCCAAGGTATGGAACGCCTGGAAAGGCAAGCTGCTGGAAGACCTATACCGCCTGACTACCCGTGCTTTGGGTGGCTACGCCCCCGACCCCGATGCCGAAGTGGAACAACGCAAACGCGAAGCCTTGGCACAAATCGCCCTGTACGCACTGCCCTTTGAAGCCCACAAACCTTTGTGGGACACGCTGGATGTGGGCTATTTCATGCGCCATGAAGCCAGTGACATTGCTTGGCACACCAAGCACGTCTCGCGCTATGTACAGACCGAGCAACCCATCGTGCGGGCGCGCCGCTCCAGCTTTAGCCAAGGGCTGCAAGTATTGGTCTACACGCCAGACCAAGCGGATTTGTTTGCCCGCATTTGCGGCTATTTCGAGCAAAACGGCTACAGCATTTTGGATGCGCAAATCCACACCACGCACAAAGGCTACGCTCTCGACACGTTTGAACTCACCAGCAGCGAAGACCTGAGCGAACATTTCCGCGAAGCCATTTCCATGCTGGAAAATGGGTTGGCTCATGTCATCGCCCAAGCCGAGGCACTGCCCGCCCCTGCACGTGGTCGGGTATCACGCCGGGTTAAAAGTTTCCCTATTGCGCCACGCATTTGGCTCAAACCTGACGACAAAGGCCAGCGCTGGGTGCTCAACCTCACCGCCAGCGACCGCATGGGCTTGCTCTACAGCGTGGCGCAGGTGCTGGCGCGGCACAGCATTGCAGTGCAAATGGCCAAAGTGTCCACGCTGGGTGAGTTGGTGGAAGATACCTTCTTGATCCATGGTGCATCGTTGCAGCACAACAAAACGCAAATCGCCATCGAGACCGAGTTGCTAGACGCCCTGAGCGCCAAATAAACAACGCCTGCGTGACTGTGTGTCGCTGAGAGCTGTCAGCGCCAAGGTATGGCAGGCGCAGCGATGCGCGTGGCCTTGCCATCGCCCACCACCCCAAAGCGCGGGGACGCGGCTTGCCAGTCTTGCTGAGCTTGGGCAATGCGTTCTTTCTCGTAGGCCACAAAGTTCCACCACATGGTGGGCTTTTGGGACAAAGGTTCACCGCCCAACAGCAACAAACGGCTGCCGGCCTCTACATCCAGCACCAAACTGGATGCAGCATCGGCAGGCCAATAGGCCAAAGCGCTCGTGTCATAGCGCTGGGCATCTTGCGCGCTGGTCAGCACAAAACCGCCTACCAAGGTCTGTAGCGCATACTCAAAACCGGGTTGCACAACCAAATGCAATGTTTGCGCATGCTCTACGGCGATGTCCAAGCCAAGTAAAGGCGAATACACCTGTGTAGGAGCTTGGTAGCTGGCGTACTGTCCCACCAGCAAAGTGTACTGAGCGCCTTGCTCTTCCCACTGGGGCAAGTGCGGGTAATGGGCGAAATGCGGCTCCATGTCTTGCAAATGGGCTGGCAGCGCAATCCACAACTGAGCCAAATGCAAAGAATCGGCAGTGGCCTGTGAGTCTTCGGTGTGCACAATGCCACGCCCTGCTGTCATCAGATTTATTTGCCCCGGACGAATAAGCTGCTCTGTGCCCAAGCTGTCGCGGTGCCATATTTCACCTGACAGCATCCAAGTAAAGGTTTGCAGTCCTATGTGCGGGTGCTGTCCCACGTGCATGCCTGTGTGGTGGGCCATGTCTACTGGGCCCACATGGTCCAAAAAACACCAAGCTCCTACTGTGCGCTGTAAGCGACTGGGCAAAGTACGGTGCACCTGCATACCGTCTCCTAAGTCGGTCATGCGGGCATCAATACGCAGGGGGTGTTCGAAGCTCATAGGGGTATCTGTGGTGCAAAAACCCCATTGTGCAGGCACCAGCTTGGGACGGTCACCGCTGTGCACGCACCAAAATGCACGCAAAGCGCCAAATATTTTGTATACAAAGACTTTTTTCTTTGCATACAAAGCTGGCATAGCTGTTGCATAACAGGGTGCCATGAATACCGAGACCGCCAGCCACGCGATCGAATTGGTCGCGCTGACCAAAAGCTACGGCACCGCCAAAGCGGCCGTGGACGCTATCAATTTGCGCATTGCCCAAGGCAGCTATTGCTGCCTGCTGGGCCCATCGGGCTGCGGCAAGAGCACCACCTTGCGCATGATTGCGGGGCACGAGTTGGCCACCAGCGGCGACATCTTGCTGGACAACCGCAACATCACCGACCTGCCTGCTGTGCAGCGCGGCACAGCCATGATGTTCCAAAGCTTTGCCCTCTTTCCCCACTTGAGCGCTTTGGACAACGTGGCTTTTAGTCTCAAGATGCAAGGCGTTGGCAAAACTGAGCGCCATGCCAAAGCCATGGCCCTGCTGCAACGTGTCGAGCTAGCCCATCTGGCCGACCGTACACCAGCCCAACTCTCTGGCGGCCAGCAGCAGCGGGTCGCACTGGCACGCGCCCTGATGACACAGCCCAAGGTGTTGCTGCTCGATGAGCCACTATCGGCACTGGACCCGTTTTTGCGCACGCAAATGCGCTCAGAACTCAAGAGCTGGCAGCAAGAGTTGGGGCTGACCTTCATCCACGTTACCCACTCGCAAGAAGAAGCCATGGCGCTGGCCGACACGATTGTGGTGATGAACCACGGGCTCATAGAGCAAGTGGCCAACCCTTGGACTATCTACAACCAACCTGCTACCGAATTTGTGGCCCGCTTCATGGGGGGACACAACATCTTGCGCCAGCAAGACAAGCTGGTGAGTGTGCGCACCGACCGCTGCAAGTTGGCCGCCCATGCGAACCAAATCCCTGCTGGTGCTCAATCCGTTGCTGTGGTGATACGCGGTATCGAATACCAAGGCACCCATACCTTGGTGGGCTTGCAAACCCCGCCAGAACCCCAGCTCAGTGGCGATAACGCCACCCACGTGGTGCGCGCCATGGACTACTACGCCATGACAGCCGAACACGATTTCCAACAAGGCATTTGGCAAACCGGCCAAAACGCCTTTTTGTGGTGGATGCCGCAAGACGTTCACCCTTTGTCGCCCCCGCCCCTGTCCTGAGCAGGTGCATTCTTTTTGTAGTCCAACCCCAGTAGGAGTGTGTATGTCCAGTGATGTGAAAGACCCCAGCTCTGCAGACAACGGTTTGCAGCGTCGCAGCCTGCTCAAAGGCACCGCCGGTATTTTGGCCACCGGCCTGTTTCCCGCCGTGCATGCGCAAGAAAAGATTGTGCTGCGCTACCTGGGGACGGCAGTGAACCAAGACAAGCTGATCGCTGAGAAGTTCAAGGCCGACACGGGCATTGAAATCCAGTACGTGGCTGTTACCACCGACGATGTGACCAAGCGCGCCGTGACCGCACCCAACAGCTTTGACCTGCTGGACACCGAGTACTTCTCGCTCAAAAAGATTGTGCCCACCGGCAACTTGAAGGGCATTGACGTCAAACGCGTCAAGAACGCCGACAAGATCACCAGCCTCTTTACCACCGGCACCGTAGCGGGCAAGGCGGTAGGCGACCAAGGCACTGCACCCAAGAAAGTCATTTTCTTGGAAGGCGAAAAGAGCAAAACTTTCGCCAAGAGCCCGACCCAGTTCATGAGTTTGATTCCCACCGTGTACAACGCCGACACGCTGGGCATCCGCCCCGACCTGATCAAACGCCCCATTTCATCGTGGGCCGAGCTGCTGAACCCCGAATTCAAGGGCAAGGCCGCTATCTTGAACATCCCGTCCATCGGCATCATGGATGCCGCCATGGTGGTCGAAGCCATGGGGATCTACAAATACCCTGACAAGGGCAACATGACCAAGAAGGAAATCGACCTGACGATCAAAACCCTGATCGACGCCAAAAAGGCTGGCCAGTTCCGCAGCCTGTGGAAAGACTTCAACGAGTCGGTCAACCTGATGGCATCGGGCGAAGTGGTGATCCAGTCCATGTGGAGCCCTGCTGTCACGGCGGTGCGCACCAAGGGCATTGCCTGCACCTTCCAGCCACTCAAAGAAGGTTATCGCGCCTGGGCTTCGGGCTTTGGCATTCCTGCCACCCTGTCGGGCAAAAAGCTCGATGCCGCGTACGAGTTCATCAACTGGTTCTTGGACGGCTGGGCCGGTGCTTACCTGAACCGCCAAGGCTACTACAGCGCCGTGCTGGACACGGCCAAAGCCAAGATGGAAGCCTACGAATGGGCTTACTGGATGGAAGGCAAACCAGCCAGCCAAGACATCAAGAGCCCGCATGGCGACGTATTGGCCAAGAAGGGCGAAGTGCGCGACGGTGGTAGCTACGAGCAGCGCATGGGCGGCATTGCCTGCTGGAACGCTGTGATGGATGAAAACAACTACATGGTCCAGAAATGGAACGAGTTCGTAGCCGCTTAAGCGCGTCTGGGCGCGGCATCGCTGCATGGTGGCAGGCTCTGCCACTGAGCGCGGTGTTCGCGCTTTTTTTCCTGCTCCCACTGGGGCTGATCGCCATGGTCAGCTTCTGGGACTATTCCGAGTACGAGATGCTGCCGGGCTTCACGTTGAAAAACTACGTGCAGATTTTTGATGGCTGCAGCAATGTGGGAGACCTTTGCGTCACGCTCAAAACCTATGGCTCGACACTCAAGTTCGGCCTCTTGGTCTGGCTCATTACCTTGGTATTGGGTTTTGCCATTTCCTACTTTCTGGCCTTTTGCGTACAGACCAGTCGCATGCAAACGGTGCTGTTTGCGCTGTGCACCATTCCGTTTTGGACCAGCAACGTGATCCGCATGATCTCGTGGGTGCCGCTTTTGGGGCGTAATGGTCTTATCAACCAGACGCTGCAAGGCATAGGCCTGACCGAACAACCCATTGACTGGCTGCTGTTTTCCGACTTTTCGGTAGTGCTGGCTTTTGTGCACCTGAACACCATGTTCATGATCGTGCCCATCTTCAACAGCATGATGCGCATAGACCGCCGCCTCTTGGAAGCAGCCAGCGACAACGGTGCCAGCGGCTGGCAAACGCTGTGGAACATCATCATTCCGCTGAGCAAAAGCGGCATCACCATCGGATCGATCTTCATCATCACCATCGTCATGGGTGACTTTGTGACCATAGGCGTGATGGGCGGGCAGCAAATCGCCTCGGTGGGCAAGATGATTCAGGTGCAGACCTCGTATTTGCAGTTTCCACTGGCGGCCGCCAATGCTGTCATGCTGCTGCTGTGTGTTCTCATGATCGTGTGGGCTTTGACCCGCCTGGTCGATATTCGCAAGGAGCTGTGAGCATGCACGCTGGCGCACGCCGTCCTCGCAGTTTTTGGCCTTTGGCCATGCTGTTTGCCGCTTTCATGGTGTTTTTATATGGGCCTACGCTGGTCATTGTGGTGCTGAGTTTTCAAGGGCCAGATGGCGGGCTAACCTTCCCACTGCGTGGTCTGTCCTTGCACTGGTTTCGTGAACTGGCCAACGGTTTGGGCGTGGTGGACATTGGGGCGGCGCTCAAGCGCTCTTTGCTGCTGGGCGGCATCGTCAGTGCGCTCACCATGGTCATGGCCGTAGCAGCAGGCTTGGCCTTTCGCAAGAAGTTCAAGGGCAGCAACGCGCTGTTTGTGGTGGCAGTCTCCAGCCTCATCATGCCGTCCATCATCGTCTCGCTGGGCATTGGGCTGGAGTTCCGCCTGCTCGATGGTGGAATCAAACACGTACTGCAGTGGCTGGACTGGCAGGACGGCTTGGAGAACTTCAACACCTCTATGGGGCTGCTCACGTCGGCCTTGGGTGCGCAGCTGAGCTGGACGCTGCCCTTTGGCCTGCTCATCATGTTCGCGGTGTTCAACCGCTTCAACCCGTCTTACGAAGAAGCGGCCCGCGACCTCAATGCCACGCACTGGCAAACCTTCCGCCATGTGGTACTGCCGCTGATACTGCCGTCAGTCTTTGGCATCGGCATGACGGGCTTTACGCTGAGCTGGGATGAAATTGCGCGCACCTCGCAAGCCATTGGCGATGTCAATACGCTACCGCTAGAGTTGCAAGGACTGACCACCACCGTTACCACGCCTGCTATTTACGCACTGGGCACGGTTACTTTGCTGGTGTCGCTGCTGGTGATCGGCGCGACAATGGGGCTTTCCATCTGGTTGTCACGGCGCAAAGGCAAGCAAACCCATGGCTGAAGCCCCCATCCTGTCTGAAAACGATATTTACGAACGCATGGTGGCCACCATACTGGACCACCGTCTTCCTCCTGGTACCAAGCTGATAGAAGAAAAACTGGCTACTGCATTTGGCGTGTCCCGCACGCGCATTCGCCCGGTGCTGGTGCGGCTAGCCAATGAGCAAATCGTCACCCTCACCCCCAACCGAGGTGCCACCGTAGCCCAACCCACCGAGCAAGAAGCACGCGAGGTGTTTGAGGTGCGGCGCATGATCGAACCCATCTTGGTTCGCCGCTTTGTGCGCCAAGCCACCGATGCCAGCATCGCCACCCTGACGCAATGCATCGACGACGAGGAACAAGCCCGCGAGCGTGCCGATATGCGCCGCGCCATCCGGCTTTCGGGGGAATTTCACTTGCACATTGCCACCGGTGCCGATCACCAAACGCTGGGGCGCATTCTGCGCGAGCTGGTATCGCGCACCTCGCTGATTCTCATGACCTACAGCAGCAACCACATGCAAGGTCGCCCCGAAGCCACAGCCTGTGGTTGCACCGAACACCGTGCCCTGCTGGACGCCATCCGCCTGCGCGATGCCAACGCCGCCGATGTGCTGATGCAACAGCATTTGCGCCAGCTAGAAGCCCAACTCCAGTTCGGACAGGACAACAGCAACGAGCCCGATTTGGAACAACTCTTCAAACCCGAATAAGCGCATGCCGCACTTGTTGCTCATCAACCCCAACACCAGTACCACGGTCAGCGAGCGCCTGTGGGAACACACGCGCATGCTGTACCCGGCCGCCTCGCAAAGCTGGCAAGTGCATACCGCCCGCTTGGGTGCACCCTATATAGCCTGCGAAGCCAGCTACGCTGTCGCCGGCTTGGCCGTATTGGATGCGTGGGCACACGCCATGCAAGCCCCGCCCCCTGATGCGGTGCTGATCGCCTGCTTTGGCGATCCGGGTTTGCTGGCCTTGCGCCAGCTCTGCCCCGTACCCGTGACCGGACTGGCCGAAGCGGCCTTTGAACAAGCCTGTGAAATGGGGCCCTTTGCCGTTGTCACGGGGGGCGCTGCGTGGAAACCCATGCTGGAACGTTTGGCCTACAGCCTGGGCATGGCAGACATGCTGCACAGCATAGAAACGGTCGATATGACCGGAGCCCACATGCTGCAAAACCCCAGCCAAGCCATTACCCAACTCACAACGGTATGCCAGCGCATTGCCAGAGATGCGTCCGTGCGCAGCATCATCATTGGTGGGGCTGGATTGGCTGGTTTTGCCCAGCGCATGCAAGCTAGCGTGCATGTGCCGCTGATTGACAGCGTCTCTGCAGGCCTGGCCTATGCCTTGGGCTTGGCACAGGACGCCGAGGGTAATAGCGAACACATTGCCGCTGCCATGCCTGCGTGGCAGGGACTTAGCCCAGCCCTTCAGGACTTGGCAGGGCGCAGCATATCCACATGGGGTATGCCGTCTTCCCAATAAACCTCGCTGCTGGCCACAAAGCCCCAAGCACCATAAAAGCCCTGCAAATGCGCTTGGGCTGACAGCGCCACACCAGACCCGGGGTGCTGGCTGAGGCTAAAGCGCAGCGCCTCGGCCATGAGCCCATGCCCCAGCTTCTGGGCTCGAAAAGCTGGCAGCACCAACACGCGCCCGATGGAGGCTTGGGCAAACTTACTCCCCGGTGGCAAGACACGGGCACAGGCGGCCAACTGCCCATTGCAGTGCACTTGCAGGTGCCATGCATCCAAGTCGTAGTCATCCAGCTCTTGGTAAGGGCAGTTTTGCTCCACTACAAACACCGCCACCCGTGCTTGCAACAAGGCATGCAAAGCGCGGGGCGTGAAGTCGTCCAGTCGCTGCCAGCTATAACAAGGGGGCGAGGTGCTGGGCTCTGCTGTTTGCATCATGGTGTTGGCAAGGCATCGACAAAGCCAAAACAGGCAAAGTCGCGCACCCGCATGGGATACAGCGTGCCCCAGAGGTGGTCGCACTCATGTTGCACCACCCGGGCATGAAAACCCTCTACCGTTTGGTCTATCGGATCACCAAACGGATCCATGCCAGTAAAGCGTATGCGCTGCCAGCGTGGCACTTCGGCGCGCAAACCAGGTACAGACAAACAGCCCTCCCAATCCAACTGCTCCGCCTCCCCCAGTGGGGTGATCACCGGATTGCACAGCACGGTGGGGGGGACGGCTGGGCGATCGGGATAACGTGGGTTGGCCTGCCCCGTGCCAAAGACGACCACCTGCAGGTTGACGCCAATTTGCGGGGCGGCCAGCCCGGCCCCATTGGCCGCATGCATGGTGTCCCACAGATCCCGCACCAGCAGATGCAAAGCATCGCTGTCAAAGTCGGTGACCAACTGTGCTTGGCGCAGCAAGCGCGGGTCACCCATTTTTAAAATCTCACGTACTGTCATCCCACATCCTTGAAATGCACGCAGCGGTTGCGCCCCTTGGCTTTGGCAGCATAGAGCGCTTGGTCTGCTTCGCGCAAAAATTCCGCTTCGTTCCAATACAAAGCCTGCATGGTGGTAGCCCCCACGCTGCAGGTAACCCAGTCTGACACCGCCGAGAAATGGTGCGGCACCTGCAAGTGCTCCACCGCATGGCACAAACTGCGTGCTACCCGCATAGCACCTACTGCGTCGGTATCGGGCAACAGCACAGCAAACTCTTCCCCCCCCATGCGTACGGCCAAATCGCGTGTGCGGCATTGCTCAGCCAACACTCGCCCTATGCGTTGCAGTACTTCATCCCCACTGGGGTGACCGTAGAAATCGTTGTACTGCTTGAAAAAATCCACATCCAGCATCAGCAAAGACATGGAGCTGCCTTCGTGGCGCATCAACTCCACCTCTTGCTTCAGATACACATCCAAAGCACGTCGGTTGGGTAAAGCGGTCAAGGCATCGGTTTGCGACTGCGACGTCAAATCCCGCACTTGCGAGTGGATGATGCCCAGCAAGGTGTTGATATGGTCACTCAACCTTCCCAACTCATCCGTACCATCGACTTGCAAGCCACGCCCCCAGTCTTTTCCCAACTGGATGCGACCCAACTGCTTTCGCATGCGGGAAATACGGGCCACAAAACGCCAGCGCACCAAAAGCCAAATAAACAAAGCCACCATGACTGCGCCCAGCAGCATTTGCCAGAAGATCCGCGTCATCATGTACAGCGCTTCTTGGGCCAAATCGCGTTGGCGGTGGATTTGCACATCCAATAAAGGAATGCGCCGCATATCCACTAGGGTGATGGTCAACTCCAATTCGCCGGGCTTGAATTCGTAAGCCACATCTTGTTGGGTATACAGGGGCAAGCCCGACACAAACCAGCGAGGCTTATCGGACTGATCGGCCAAACGGAATACCGCCGGTTTGACCTCAATGCTTTCTTGCGTTTCACTGGCAATGCGCTGCCACAGGGTGTTGCCTGCAAAGCGGGCGAATGCCAACGTACCGGGCTTATGATCAAGGCGCTCGGTAGGGCTGATCGTCTCCCAACACAACTCAATGACGTTGTTTTGCATTTTGAGAAAGCCACAGCCCCGCTCGCCGACAGCACGGATAGACTGGTACAAGCCACTTAGCCGATCCATGACCGCCTGACCACGCCCAGGTTCTTCGTTATTTTGCTGGGCAACCAAACGGCCTTGTGAATCCCACGCCACCATGGCCGTCAAATTCACTTTGCGCAGTGCAGCAGGCGTGAGGTTGGACTTGGCAAAGCGCCTATCACCGAACTCCACAAAATTGGCCAAATCATCCCATTGGGCCCAATCCACCGTGAGCAATTGCAAACTGTTGAACTCTGTTTGCACTGCCGACATGACGCGGTGCACACTCTCGTAAGCACTGCGCTGCTCCAACTCTTTGAACACGGGCTCCACACTGGTTCGCACAATCCACAAGCCGGCCAAACCCATGCCCACAAACGCCACCAACAAGGCCAACACCAACTGGGCTCCCAAGCTGGAGGCTAAATAGGCCGTACTGCGTTTGATCAACTGCGTCTCCGCGGTGTTCAAGGTGTTTGCAATGCTGCCAGCAGCGCTTGCAAACCCGTTTCGTCCAGTATGGGAATCCCCAACTCCTGCGCTTTGTCCAATTTGCTCCCTGCTTCGGCCCCGGCCACCACATAACTGGTTTTCTTGCTCACCGAACCAGCCACCTTGGCCCCTGCGGCTTCTAGCAAGGCTTTCGCCTGCTCGCGGCTGAGCGTGGGCAAAGTACCCGTCAGCACAAAGGTCTGCCCAGCCAGCGGCATGGCGGTGGGTTGAACCGGTTCGCCTTCGGGCCAGTGCACACCACAGGCGCGCAATTGCTCGACGACCTCCACGTTGTGCGCTTGATCAAAAAAGGTGCGAATACTGTGCGCCACCACGGGGCCTACGTCATTGACCTGCAGCAACTGTTCCTCGCTGGCTTGGATGATGGCATCGAGCTTGCCAAAGTGGCGCGCCAAGTCTTTGGCCGTGGCCTCGCCCACATGGCGAATGCCCAAGCCAAACAAAAACCGCGGCAACGTGGTGGTTTTGGACTTCTCCAACGCATCCAGGAGGTTTTGCGCCGATTTGTCGGCCATGCGATCCAGCTCCAAAAGATGCATTGCCTCAAGTTGATACAAATTAGCTAACCCCATTGGTATCAACTGCGGCTTGAACTTCTCTTTCCTTTTGTTTTTGTTTAAACGTAACTTAGTAATTATTTTTTTATCACTGACACTTGCTAAAAAACCACCATAGCCAGTGAGACGTCCATACTTTCGATGAGTATCTAATGGACAAGAAAATTTACAAAAATACAACTCTATAAGTTGATCGACCAGCTTGTCACCCAAGCCCTCAATATCCATAGCACGGCGCTGGGCAAAATGCAGCACGGCCTGCTTGCGCTGGGCGGCACAAAACAACCCGCCCGTGCAGCGGTAGTCGGCTTCCCCATCTTCGCGCAGGGCCACGGAGCCACACACTGGGCACACATGCGGCATGGTGAAAGGCTGCGCTCCGTCGGGCCGCTTCTCGGCCAACACGCCCACCACCTCGGGGATCACATCGCCCGCACGGCGCACGATGACGGTGTCGCCCACGCGCACGTCTTTGCGGCGGGCTTCGTCTTCGTTGTGCAGCGTGGCATTGGTCACCGTTACCCCGCCCACAAACACGGGGGCCAACTTGGCCACCGGGGTGAGCTTGCCGGTGCGCCCGACTTGGACATCAATGCCCAGCACGGTGGTGAGCATTTCTTGGGCCGGGAACTTGTGCGCCACGGCCCAGCGCGGTTCGCGCGTTACAAAGCCCAGTTGCTGCTGCAAGGCCAAGCGGTTGACCTTGTAGACCACACCGTCGATGTCAAACGGCAAGTTGTCACGCAAGACGGCCACGCGCTCGTGAAATGCTATCAATTCAGTAGCACCTACAGCAATACTGGCGTGCTCTGCAACCGGAAAAGACCATTTTTTCAGAGTCTGCAGCAGCTCCATGTGGGAGGCCCATGGCGGCTGACTGGCCTGCCCATCCCACAGCACCTCGCCCACGCCGTAGGCAAAAAAGCTCAAGGGGCGTTGTGCGGCAATGCGCGAATCGAGTTGGCGCACAGCCCCGGCTGCAGCATTGCGTGGATTGACAAAGGTTTTCTCGTTTTTCTCGCCCGCTGCGATGCGATCGCGCTGGCGCTCGTTGAGGCGCTCAAAATCATCGCGGCGCATGTACACCTCACCGCGCACTTCCAGCACTGGAGGGACGCCCTCGGGCAAGCGCAACGGTATTTGGCCGACAGTTCGGATATTGGCCGTGACGTCTTCACCGGTTTCGCCATCGCCCCGAGTGGCAGCTTGCACCAAGACACCCTGCTCGTAGCGCAGGCTCATGGCCAAACCGTCGAATTTGAGCTCGGCCACGTACTCAACGGCTGGCGCATCTGCAGCCAAGCCCAGCTCGCGACGCACGCGGGCATCAAACGCCTGCGCGCCGCTGCTTTCGGTATCAGTCTCGGTGCGGATACTGAGCATGGGCACGCGGTGGCGCACGCTGGCAAAGGCATCCAATGGCGCGCCGCCCACCCGCTGGGTAGGCGAATCGGAGCTTAGCAACTCGGGGTGTGCAGCCTCCAAAGCTTGCAGCTCACGGAACAGGCGGTCGTACTCGGCATCGGGAATTTCCGGTGCATCGAGCACGTAATAGCAATGCGCGTGGTGGTGCAGTTGGCGGTGCAACTCTTGCACCCGCGGCGCTTGGGGATGTTGGCCCTCGGAACCGTTTTCCGGGGCCTCTTCGGTGAAGGCGGCAAACAAATCCAGACTGTCGCCCATGGCACCTCCGTATTAACTAAATAAGCGACGCGCTTGGGGCGAACCTGCCTTGAGGTCGTGCTGCTCCAGCGCAGCGTACAGCCCTTGCAGATCGTTCGCAATAGCATCCAAGCTGGGCTCCAACAAGGGATTGCCTTGGTCGTCAGTCACCACGCCATCCATCTGCACAGCCAAGGCATTGGCCACAGCGCGCATGCGTTCAAAGGGGCGTTCGTCTTGTGCCACATGGGCCACATCGAGCTGCAGCGTCAGCGCACGAATGGCGCTGTGCAGCGGATCATCGGACAGCGCTACTTGGGAATCGAATTGCAGCACCAGCACGGGGGGCAAACCTTCTTGCGCCGTGGGCAACACCAGGCGACCGGGGATCACACCAGCCACAAAGCCCTGCTGGGCCACGCATTGCTGGATGAATGGAATGCTCCAAGCAGCGCTGCGGGCACGGATGCTGAAAGCCAGCTGCGCATCGTGGGCGCTGGCAAACTGATCCAACTCTTTGGCACGCGCCACTTCGTGCAGCATGTCGGGAAATTCGGGCGAGGCCGACAAAGCATCGGCAAAGGCTTGGGTTTTGGCGACGAACTCAGAAAACTCGATCTCATTGAGCGCCCCCGAGCGGTTGGCCAACTGCACGCCAACCTGAAAACCACCATAGCGCTGCCCCACCGCGGGCAATTCCCACAGCAGCGACTGCAGGTTGTAGCCCTCCACCAGCATGGGTTTGGAGCCTGCGCGCAAGCTAGCAGGCAAGGCAGCCAAGGCCACCTCCCCCAGCACCGCGGGGGTATGGGGATCCAGCGCCACAGTGGCGATAACGTCGATAAGGGCATCCATGGCTGGCTTACGCGGCTGCAGGGAAGCGGGTTTGGCACTGCCAAACTCGTCCAGCATGGACTCCATGGGGACGGTGTCGGGCATGTCGTCACCGTGCAGGCTGGGCTCTTGCTGCGGGTCAGCACTGGGGTGCTGGGGTTGACGCGGCGTGTTGCGGCGCGAAGCCCAAGCGCTGTGGGCCACCATGGCAGCGAGCACCACGCCGCCTGCCACTGCCAGTCCTAGTTGAAGAGTACTCATGGTTTGACTATCGGTTGATTCAAGCATGGGCCATGGAAACGGCGGACTCCATATCCACCGCCACGATGCGGGAGACGCCTTGCTCCTGCATGGTGACGCCGATGAGCTGCTCGGCCATTTCCATGGCTATCTTGTTGTGGCTGATGAAGAGAAACTGGGTTCCCTTGCTCATGCTGGCGACCAACTTGGCATAACGCTCGGTATTGGCATCGTCCAGCGGCGCATCCACCTCGTCCAGCAAGCAAAACGGTGCTGGGTTGAGCTGAAAAATGGCAAACACCAGCGCGATGGCGGTGAGCGCCTTCTCCCCGCCCGAGAGCAGGTGAATGGTTTGGTTTTTCTTACCCGGCGGCTGGGCAATAACTTGCACGCCGGCATCCAAAATTTCTTCTCCGCTCATGACCAAGCGGGCATTGCCGCCACCAAAGAGCTCGGGGAACATACGGCCAAAGTGGCTGTTCACCTGGTCGAAGGTGCTTTGCAGCAACTCGCGGGTTTCGCCATCGATCTTGCGGATAGCGTCTTCCAGCGTGTTCATGGCTTGGGTCAGGTCGGCGTTTTGTGCGTCGAGGAACTGCTTGCGCTCACGCGCCGCAGCCAGTTCGTCCAGCGCAGCCAGGTTGACCGCGCCCAAAGCGGCAATCTCGCGCATGAGGCGCTCAATCTCGGATTGCAAACCGAACAAACGCACGCTGCCATCGGCAATGCTTTGCTCCAGCAGGGCCATATCGGCATTGGCTTGCGCCAATTGCTTGTCAAATTGTTCAAAGCCCAAACGCGCGGCTTGCTCTTTGAGCTGGAATTCGGTGATGCGCTGGCGCAGTGGCTCCAATTCGCGCTCCAACTGCATGCGGCGCTCATCGCTGGCGCGCAGTTTGTTGGTCAGGTCGTCGTATTCGCTGCGGCGCGCGGCCAGCTCTTGCTCGCGCTGCATTTTGAGTTCCAACGCGCTTTGCAGGCCGCCTTGGGCGGCGGCATCACTCAGGCGAGCCAACTCGTCTTGGGCGCGCTGCATTTCATCGTGCAGGCTGCGGCTTTGCTGATCTGCCGTCTCCACCGAGCGGGCCAACTCGGCTTGGCGCGCCTCCAAGGTGCGCTGGGCAAACTGGGCCTCTTGGGCTTGGCGCTCCAGTGTGCGCTGCTGCTCGCGGGCTTGTGCCAAGCGGCGCTGGGCATCGAGCACTTTTTCTTCCAACTCAGCATGGCGCTCTTGGCTTTCGGCCAGCTGCATATCCAGCGTTTCAAAGCGCCCTTCGGCCTCGGCCTTGCGCTCTTGCAGGTCTTCCATTTGTGCGGTGATTTCGGCCATATCGGCCTCGATCTGGGCGCTGCGCGAGCGGCTTTGCTCCAGTTGCTGTTGCAGTTGCAGCACTTGCACCTGCAAGCCGTGGGCACGGGCTTGGCTGTCACTGGCGTCTTTGCGTGCGACCACCAAACGCTGGGCGGCCTCGGCGTAAGCGGCTTCGGCGCGGGCCAGCGCCGTGCGGCTCTCATCGGCCATCAACTGCTGGGCACGCAATTGCTTTTCCAAGTTTTCAATCTCTTGCGCACGCGCCAGCATGCCCGCTTGCTCGCTGTCTTGGGCATAAAAGCCCATGCTGTGCGCGCTGACCCAGTGGCCAGTCTTGACATAGATGGTTTGCCCGGGCTGCAACTGGCTGCGCTGGGCCAATGCGTCCTCCAAACTGTTGGCGGTGAAGCACGCGGCCAACCAGTCGGCCAGTACGGCGCGCTGGGCGGCATCGTGCACGCGCAGCAAGTCCACCAAGCGGGGCAAAGTACTGGCAGGCAAGGCACCACTGGCGCTGGGTGGGCTGTAAAAGCTCAGCTTGGCAGGCGGTGCATCGCTGGCAAAAGAGCGCAGCATCTCTAGGCGCGACACTTCCAGTGCCGAGAGGCGCTCGCGCAGAGCGGATTCGAGGGCGTTTTCCCAGCCAGGCTCTATGTGCAGACGGCTCCACAGTCCTTGCAAATGGTCCAGCCCGTGCTTGGCCAGCCAAGGCTGCAATTTGCCATCGGTCTTGACCTTTTCTTGCAGAGTCTTGAGGGCTTCCAAGCGGGCGGACAAATCGGCCATCTTGGCCGCTTCATCGTTCACGGTTTGCTGCTGGATGCGGCGTGCTTCGTCCAGTTGGGGCACGCTGTCTTGCAAGTCCTGCAGGCGGGCATTGGCCACTTCAGCGTCTTCTTGCACAGCATCCAGTTCGGCTTGGGATTCGCGCAAGCGGCCTTCGTCGGGCATTTGCAGGTTGTTACGGTCGGCGCTCAGGCGCTCCAAACGTTGGTTCAGTTGGCGCAGTTGCTCGTCCATATTGCGCTGCTCCACGGCCAGCACTTGGATGCTTTGCTGCACCTGGGTGACGCTGTGGCGCTGCGTATTGGCCGCTTCCTGGGCGCGAGCCACGGTATCTTCTTGGTCGGGCAGTTGCATAGACTGCTCCTCCACTTGGGCTGCCAGCATTTCGGCTTGCTCTTGCCCGTGCGCGGCCAGCTCGGCCAAGCGTTCGGTTTCGGCCAAGGCATCCTCACGGCGCACGGCCCACTGGTCTAGCTGCTCTTGCAGGGTGCGTAGGCGTTGCTCCACGCGCTGGCGGCCTTCCACGACAAAGCGGATTTCGGCCTCCAAACGCCCCACATCGGTGCTGGCTTCGTACAACAGCCCTTGGGCTTGGTTGACCTTGTCGCCTGCGGCGTAGTGCGCTTGGCGCACGGTCTCCAAGTCGGCCTCGATGTGGCGCAGATCGGCCATGCGGGCCTCCAGCGCGTTGACGGCAGCCAGCCCGTCGGACTGCACCTTGGACTGGTCGGCCAGTGCCTCTGCGCGTTTGAGAAACCACTGCTGCTGCTGCTTGAGCGTCACCTCGGCCTGCAGCGCGTTGTACTTTTGCGCTACCTCGGCCTGCTTTTCCAGCTTGTCGAGGTTGGCATTGAGTTCACGCAGGATGTCGTCCACGCGGGTCAGGTTCTCGCGCGTGTCGTGCAGGCGGTTTTCGGTCTCGCGGCGGCGCTCTTTGTATTTGGAGACGCCCGCGGCTTCTTCGAGGAAGAGGCGCAGCTCTTCAGGCTTGGATTCGATGATGCGGCTGATCGTTCCCTGCCCGATGATGGCGTAAGCCCGAGGCCCCAAACCCGTGCCCAGAAACACGTCTTGCACGTCGCGGCGGCGCACGGGCTGGTTATTGATGAAGTAGCTGCTGGTGCCGTCACGCGTGAGCACGCGCTTGACGGCGATTTCGGCAAACTGGTTCCACTGGCCACCGGCGCGCCCTTGCTCGTTGCTGAACACCAATTCCACGCTGGCGCGACTGGCCTGCTTGCGGGTGGTGGTACCGTTAAAAATAACGTCCTGCATGGACTCGCCACGCAATTCGCTGGCCTTGCTCTCACCCAGCACCCAGCGCACGGCGTCCATGATGTTGGACTTGCCACAACCGTTGGGGCCGACCACTCCCACCAGCTGCCCCGGCAGCATGAAGTTGGTGGGTTCGGCAAAGGACTTAAAGCCCGAGAGCTTGATCGAATTCAGGCGCACAGCAAAGCAAGCAGGCTAGTAAAAAAGGGGCGGATCATACCGGGGTCTGCAAATAGTGCCGGATCTCATCGGCCAATTGCTGCAGGTGGGGTCGCACTTCGTTAAACAGCATAGTGACCCCTGCCACATCCCCGGTTTTGCAAGCTTTTTCCGCTGCACTCAGGCGAACGGCCAAGTCTTGGACACAAAAAATGGGCAAAAACCCTTTGAGCGGATGCAGCAGCGTTTGTGCCCCTGTCACATCGCCAGCTAAGAGGTAGTCGGCAATCGCTTGCAAATCCCCCTCCAAACTGCCCAGCACCATGGCCAGCATATCCCGCACGATGGAAATATCGTCCAACTGCTCAAGCGCAGTCGCCGTATCGAGCCAGCGGTATGCGTCCGTGGCAGTGGTAGCTGATTGGTCTGGCATGGTGGCGTTACATCCTCATCACAATATGGCCCGAGTGTACCGAGGAGTCGAGGATAATTTCGGCCATGAATCCGTATCTCTCCCGCCTGCAGGCCTATCCGTTTGAGCGCCTGCGCCAACTATTTGCTGGCATATCCCCCAACACCGCTTATCGCCCTATCAGCTTAGGCATCGGCGAACCCCGCCATGCCACCCCCCAACTGATCAAGGACGCCTATTGCCAAGCCATTCAAGGCACGGGTTTGGCGGGCTACCCTGCCACAGCGGGCGACCCCGCACTGCGCCAAGCGATTGGCCGCTGGCTAGAACGCCGCTATGGCTTGCAAGTGGATGTGGCGACCCAAGTGCTACCCATCAACGGTTCACGCGAGGCTTTGTTTGCGTTTGCGCAAACTGTGGTGAACGGCCAACGCGATGCGGCCAGCAGTGCCACGCCCTATGTGGTGTGCCCCAACCCTTTCTACCAAATTTACGAAGGCGCAGCCTTGCTAAGCGGTGCCCTTCCCTACTTTGTAGCCAGCGACCCTGCGCGCAATTTTGCGGCCGACTGGGATAGCGTCCCAGCCGATGTCTGGCAACGCACCCAGTTGCTGTATGTCTGCTCGCCGGGCAACCCTGCAGGTGCGGTCATGCCCCTGAGCGAGTGGCAAAAACTCTTTGCCTTGAGTGACCAATATGGTTTTGTGATCGCATCCGACGAGTGCTACAGCGAGATTTACTTCCGTGATGAAGCGCCATTGGGCGGCATGGAAGCGGCGACCAAGCTGGGTCGCCACGATTTTCGCAATTTGGTGTCCTTCACCAGCTTGTCCAAGCGCAGCAATGTGCCGGGCATGCGCAGCGGCTTTTGCGCGGGGGATGCCAAGCTCATCCAGCAATTCCTGCTCTACCGCACCTACCATGGCAGCGCCATGAGCCCGGTGGTGCAAACGGCCAGCATTGCCGCGTGGGACGACGAAGCCCACGTGGAAGAAAACCGCGCGCTTTACCGCACCAAGTTTGCCCAAGTCACCCCCATGCTCAGCAGCGTGCTCGACGTGGCGCTGCCCGATGCCGGCTTTTACCTGTGGGCCAAAGTAGAGGGCAGCGACACCGACTTCGCCCGCGATCTGTACGCTCAATACAATGTGACCGTTCTGCCTGGCAGCTATCTGGCCCGCGAAGCACAGGGCTACAACCCCGGTGCCCAACGCATCCGGATGGCACTGGTGGCCGAAACCGCCGAGTGCGTGGAAGCCGCCCAGCGCATTGTTCAGTTCGTTCAAAACCGTTGATTTGAGCCTTTGACTTTTCTTTTCCTTACCTACCTGTTTTCAGCACCATGAGCCAACAACTGCAATCCATCATCGACACCGCTTGGGAAAACCGCACCAGCATTTCCGCCGCATCGGCCCCCGCCGAAGTGCGTGAAGCCGTAGAACATGTGCTCAGCGAACTCGACAGCGGCCGCCTGCGCGTGGCCACCCGTGAAGCGGTGGGTCAATGGTCGGTGCACCAATGGATCAAAAAGGCCGTGCTGTTGAGCTTTCGCCTCAACGACAACGCCGTGATCACCGCTGGTGACCTGGGCTTTTACGACAAAGTACCCACCAAGTTTGCCGGCATGAGCGAAGACCAACTCAAAGCCACCGGCGTGCGCGTAGTGCCACCGGCTGTGGCTCGTCGTGGCAGCTACCAAGCCAAAGGCGTGATTTTGATGCCCAGCTACGTGAACATCGGAGCCTATGTGGACGAAGGCACCATGGTGGACACATGGGCCACGGTAGGCTCGTGCGCGCAAATCGGCAAGAACGTGCACTTGTCGGGTGGTGTAGGCATTGGCGGTGTACTTGAGCCGCTGCAAGCCAACCCCACCATCATTGAAGACAACTGCTTCATCGGCGCGCGCTCTGAGATTGTGGAAGGCGTGGTGGTGGAAGAAAACTCCGTCATCTCTATGGGTGTGTACATCGGCCAAAGCACCCCGATTTACGACCGCGCAACAGGTGAGACCACTTACGGCCGCGTTCCTGCAGGATCGGTGGTGATTTCTGGTAGCCTGCCCAAAGACGGCGGCCGCTACAGCCTGTATGCAGCCATCATCGTCAAGCGAGTGGACGCACAAACCCGCGCCAAAACTTCGCTCAACGATTTGCTGCGCGACTAAACCCCGCGCTAGGGCGGCCTATCTTCACCTCATTACCTAGGGATTGTTGCCATGAGTAGCTTGCCCCCGCCATCTGGCACCATGGAGCGCATTTTTCGCTTGATGAGCGAGAAACGCGCTTCCGATGTGTATTTGTCCGCCCATGCGCCTGCGCTGATCAAAATCAATGGGCAATGCGTGCCCATCAACAACCAGACGCTGACAACCGATGCACCGCGCAATTTGCTCACCGAAGTGATTACGCCCGAGCAAATGCAGCAGTTGGATCGCGAGGGGGAGCTCAATATCGGTATTCCCATGCCTGGGGTGGGCCGTTTTCGTTTGAGCGCGATGCGCCAGCGTGGCACGATTGCCGCTGTGATTCGCTATGTGTCGGTAGACATTCCGCCGCTTGAACAATTGCAGCTACCGGCTATCTTGTCCGAGTTGATCATGGAAAAGCGCGGCTTGGTGCTCATGGTGGGTTCCACCGGTGCGGGCAAGAGCACGACGCTGGCCTCCATGATCGACTACCGCAACGAGCGGGTACCTGGCCACATCCTGACGATTGAAGATCCGGTCGAGTTTTTGTTCCGCAACAAAAAAGCCGTGGTCAACCAACGCGAAGTGGGAACGGACACTGCATCGCTGCAAATTGCGCTGAAAAACGCCCTGCGCCAAGCGCCTGATGTGATCTTGATCGGCGAAATTCGCGACCAAGAAACCATGTCAGCAGCCATTGCTTACGCCCAATCGGGCCACTTGTGCTTGGCCACCTTGCATGCTAACAACAGCTACCAAGCCTTGAACCGGATTTTGAACTTCTACCCTGTCGAAGTGCGTCCCACCATGCTGGGTGACTTGGCTGCTGCCCTCAAGGCCGTGGTGTCGCAGCGCTTGCTGCGCACCACCCAAGGGCTGCGGGTGCCGGCGGCCGAGGTGCTGCTCAACACCAAGCTAATCGCCGAGCTGATTGCCAATGGAGACTTCTCTGGCGTGCGCGATGCGATGGAGAAATCCATGGCCGAAGGCTCGCAAACCTTTGAGCAAGACATTGCCCGCCTGATCACCGGTGGATCTGTCGATCGCAACGAGGGCTTGGCCCATGCCGACTCGCCTACCAACCTGTTGTGGCGTCTGCAAAACGAGTTCAAACCCACCACTAAAACCACCAAAAAGGCGGAGTTTTTGGAGGAGGAGGAAGCCTCTTTCACCGAAATCACGCTGGATATCAAGTCCGAATGACACCTACCCTCGATCTGGTCGAGCAACTGATTGCCAGGCCATCTGTGACCCCTGATGATGCGGGTTGCTTGGATATTTTGTGTGCACGCCTGCGCCCACTGGGCTTTGAATGCGATCTACTCACTTACGGCCCTGTGGACGCACCTGTGACCAATCTGTGGGCCAAACGCACAGGCCGACTGGGGACTGAAGGCCGTACCTTGGTGCTAGCAGGCCACACCGATGTGGTGCCCACAGGCCCGTTAGAGCAGTGGAGCTCCCCGCCCTTTGTGCCCAGTTACCGCGATGGCAAGCTATTTGGCCGTGGCACCTCGGACATGAAGACCTCGCTGGCCGCCTTTGTGGTAGCCGTTGAAGAGTTTTTGCAAACCAATCCCGATCCAGCACTCAATCTGGCTTTTCTCCTGACCAGCGACGAAGAAGGCCCCGCAGTCGATGGCACGGTGGCGGTGTGCAAGACTTTGCAAGCACGCAGCGAGCGGCTGGACTACTGCATTGTGGGTGAACCCACATCGGTGGAGCGCACAGGCGACATGATCAAAAACGGGCGCCGTGGCACCATGAGCGGCAAGCTCACCGTACACGGCATCCAAGGCCACATCGCCTACCCCCACTTGGCGCAAAATCCCATCCATTTGCTGGCCCCGGCACTGGCGGAATTGGTCGCCATCGAGTGGGACAAGGGCAACGACTTTTTCCCGCCCACTAGCTGGCAGGTCAGCAACATCCACGCGGGCACTGGTGCCAGCAACGTGATTCCCGGCCAATTGGTGGTGGACTTCAATTTCCGCTTTTCCACCGAATCCACGCCCGAAGGGCTGCAGCAACGTTTGAGCGCTGTACTAGACAAACACGGCCTGCGCTACGACTTGCGCTGGACAGTTGGCGGCTTGCCTTTCCTGACCCGCCCCGGCCCATTGGTCGATGCCGTGCGCCAAGCCATCACCACCGAAACGGGCTTGCAAACCCAACTCTCCACCACTGGTGGCACCAGTGACGGACGCTTTATCGCCCAGATATGCCCCGAGGTGATTGAACTGGGCCCCCCCAACGCCACCATCCACCAAATCAACGAGCACATCGTGCTGGCTGATGTGGAGCCACTGAAGAATATTTACCGCCAGACACTGGTGCTGCTGGAACAACGCCAGACCGCATGACCGCCCCCACTACCTTGCTGGCTCTGGTTCAGCACACTGCCCAAGCGCTGGAGCAAGCGCAAGTCCATTTCGGCCATGGCACCACCAATGCGTGGGACGAGGCTGCATGGCTGGTTTTGCACAGTCTTGGGCTGCCGTTGGACACCCCCTTGGAGGGCTCCGAATCACAAGCCAATCGGCCTGTAACGCCCGTGGAATATGCTGCCGCAGCTACTCTTTTAGGAGCACGCACCAGCAGCCGCAAACCACTGGCCTACCTCATCAAGCAGGCTTGGCTGCAAGGCGTACCGTTTTACGTGGACGAGCGCAGCATCGTTCCGCGCTCGCTGATTGCCGAGTTGCTGGCCGATGGCTCCCTGGACTACTGGCTGAGCGAGTCGACCCAGCGCGTGCTGGATCTGTGTACGGGCAATGGCAGCTTGGCCGTGCTCACTGCCATGACCTACCCAGACGTGGTGGTGGATGCATCGGACTTGTCACCAGAGGCCTTGGAAGTGGCCCGCATCAACGTGGCGCAGCACCAGTTGCAATCGCGCATCACCTTGCTGCAAAGCGATGGCCTGCATGCGCTGACAGGCCCCTACGATCTGATTGTCTGCAACCCACCCTATGTGAACGCTGACAGCATGGCCGCCCTGCCCGCCGAGTACCAAGCCGAGCCGGCCATGGCGCTGTCGGGCAATTTGCAAGGCGGTGCAGATGGCATGGATTTCATCCGCCCCCTGCTGGCCGATGTGGCCCGGGTGCTGTCGCCTATCGGCGTATTGGTACTCGAAATTGGCCACGAGCGTGCTTACTTTGAGAACGCCTTTCCTGAACTCAACCCCATCTGGCTAGAAACGAGCGCCGGATCGGACCAAGTGCTGCTGCTCACACGCGACGCACTCAACACCTGACACCATGATCAACCTCAAAAACATCACCCTGCGCCGCGGGGTGAAGGTGATATTGCAAGACGCCAGCACCACCATCAACCCCGGAGAAAAAGTCGGACTTGTGGGCCGCAATGGTGCGGGTAAGTCCACAGTATTTGCCTTACTCACTGGCCGCCTGCACGAAGACAGCGGCGAGTTCAGCATTCCGCCGCACTGGCGCATGGCACAAGTGGCGCAGGACATGCCCGAAACCGAAGAGCCCGCTACCGACTTTGTGGTCGATGGCGACTTGGTGCTTGCAGCCGCTCGGGCCGAAGTCAAAGCTGCCGAAAGTGCCGAAGACTACGAGCGCATGGCCCACGCCTACACCGCCTTGCACGATGCGGGTGAACACGATGCGCCGGCACGTGCCCAAGCGCTGCTGATGGGTTTGGGCTTTACACATGCGCAACTGATGCTGCCGGTCAACAGCTTCTCCGGTGGATGGCGCATGCGCTTGCAACTGGCCCGCGCACTGATGTGCCCGAGCGACCTGCTGTTGCTCGATGAGCCAACCAACCACTTGGACTTGGACGCCTTGGTCTGGCTAGAAAGCTGGCTGCGCAAGTACGAGGGCACGATATTGGTGATCAGCCACGACCGCGAGTTTTTGGATGCAGTCACACAGGTGACGGTGCACATCGACGCGCAAAAACTGGTGCGCTACGGTGGCAACTACAGCCGCTTTGAAGACATGCGCGCTGAGCAACTAGAACAGCAACAAGCGGCCTACTCACGCCAGCAAGACAAGATCGCCCACCTGCAAAAGTTCATCGACCGCTTCAAAGCCAAAGCCAGCAAAGCCAAGCAAGCGCAAAGCCGCGTGAAGGCCCTCGATCGCATGGAGCGCATTGCACCTCTACTGAGCGAAGCGGATTTCCAGTTCTCATTTTTGGAGCCCGCCAACATCCCCAACCCCATGCTGGCCCTCTCGGGGGTGGATGTGGGTTACCCTGCCGAAGAAAGCGTGGAGGGAGCGCAGGCCAAGGTCATCGTGCACAACATCCAGCGCTCGGTGCTGGCGGGGCAGCGCATCGGCATCTTGGGTGCCAACGGGCAAGGTAAATCCACGTTGGTCAAGACGATTGCCCGCACGCTCAGCCCCGTGCAGGGCACCGTCACCGAGGGCAAAGGCTTATCCATCGGCTACTTTGCCCAGCAAGAGCTCGACGTGCTGCGCCCCGATGACTCACCCCTACAGCACATGATTCGCTTGGCCCGTGAGCTGGCCCACAGCGATGGCGGCAGCCGCAATGACCGCGAGCAAGATTTGCGCGGCTTCCTAGGCAGCTTCAATTTCACCGGCGACATGGTGCACCAGAGTGTGGGCAGCATGAGCGGTGGTGAGAAAGCCCGCTTGGTGCTGGCCATGCTGGTATGGCAGCGCCCCAACCTGCTGCTGCTGGACGAGCCGACCAACCACCTGGACTTGGCCACCCGCGAAGCGCTGGGCATGGCACTCAACAGCTTTGAAGGTACCGTGATGCTGGTCAGCCACGATCGATCACTGCTGCGCTCGGTATGCGATGAATTTTGGCTGGTCGGACAAGGGGCTCTGAAGCCGTTTGATGGTGACCTGGACGACTACCAGCAGTACCTGCTGGACGAAGCCAAACGCCAGCGCGAAGCCTTGAAAGCCGAGCAACAAGCCAAACGCCCTGCCCCCACTACCCAGGCCCAAGCCATCAAGCCTGCGCCTACGGGCCCCAGCCCGGAGCAAGTGCGCAAGTGGAAAAAAGAACTGGCAGCCACTGAGCAACAGATGGCCAAAGTACAAGCCGAGGTGGCGACTTTGGAGCAGCGCTTTGCCGACAACGTGCCTGCCGATGAAATGGCCCAAGCGGGTAAACGCCACAAAGTGTTGACGCAAGAATTGGCGCAGCTAGAAGAAAAGTGGCTTGAATTGAGTGGCTTGCTGGAGTAAGACCAGATACACCGTGAAGCGGTACAGCACACCTGTACCCTGCTCATGCAACTTGGGGCTGCGTCTGTCCGCCACTTACTCTCAAGAGAGACAATAAAAAAAGCCCTGCTCAGCAGGGCTTTTGAATTTGGTGGGTCCTGAGTGACTCGAACACTCGACCTACGGATTAAGAGTCCGCTGCTCTACCAACTGAGCTAAGAACCCAAATTTGGTGGGTCGTGCAGGATTCGAACCTGCGACCAACGGATTAAAAGTCCGCTGCTCTACCAACTGAGCTAACGACCCGCCTAACAGACATCAAACAATCAACTTATAGCTGCGTTGTCATCTGCGGAAACCAAGATTCTACACAGATTTTTCGAACCAGATCAAGAAACAGCAGATATTTTGTTCAGAACCCATCCCGCAGCGCACAAACCGAATGTGGCGGTAACCGTGACTGATGAGCCATAGCCGTGGCAGTTGAGTGAGCCATCACCTTGCAAGGCACAACTGGCATCGGCAGGCTTGACAGTCTCAGGGCTGAAGACCACCGGCACCCCCATGTTTTTGCCACTGCGAGAGGCTCCATAGTGCTTGCGCAAGCGGTAGCGCAGCTGAGCCAACAAAGGATCATGGGTCGCATGGGCAATATCGGCGATATCCACTTTGTGACCACTGAGCTTGCCACCTGCCGCGCCGACAGCGATGAACACCGTTTTGGTTTTAATGGCCCAAGCAGCCATGGCAGTCTTGGCTGCAACTTGGTCACATGCATCAATAACGGCATTGGCACCCGGCGGAACCAGTTGTTCCCAATTGGCGGGATCCACAAAATCGTCCACGCAATGAACTTGGCATTGCGGATTGATGAGTGCGATGCGTTCACGCATGGCCTCTACCTTGGCTTGTCCGACAGTGCTACTCAGGGCATGAATCTGGCGGTTGATATTGGACTCGGCAATGTGGTCCATATCGATCAGGGTCAGTTGCCCTACCCCGCTGCGAGCCAAGGCTTCAGCCACCCAACTGCCTACCCCACCGATGCCCACTACCACCACATGGGCGGCACGGATACGCTGAGCGGGTGTAACACCGTACAAGCGCTCCAATCCACCAAAGCGGCGAGCGTTGTCATCGGTGTGCTCCATATCAGCCATTACTTGAGCTTAGTCGCACGGCTCTTAGCCACACTGGCGGCATCGGTACCGGGGTATTTGGCCTGCACGTCCTCAAACGTCTTTTTGGCCGCCTTGGTGTCCTTCATTTCCAACTGTGAATTGGCCACAGTCAGCATGGCCTCTGGTGCACGCTGGTGGGTAGGTGCAGCAGTCAGTAGCTGGCGCAAGGTCGTGATGGCGTCTTTGTAATTCTTGACTGCGTATTGGGCACTGCCCAACCAGAACAAGGCAGAAGGCTTGTAGCCGCTACTGCCATACCGATTCAAGAAGTCGGTAAACAGCGTTTGGGCGGCATCAAAATCCCCTTGGCGCAGCGTCGCCAGAGCAGACTCGAAATCCTTTTTCTCAGTTTGCTGTGCTTTGAAGCTCTGCCCGTCTACGGTCACAGTCAGAGGCTCCAAATTGCGCAGGCGTTCATCGGTGATTTGATTGGCATCACGCAATTGGCGTTGCAAATCACTCACGTCTTTGCTCAACTGCTCATTCTGACCACGCAGCTTGGCCTGATCGGCTTTAATTTGCTCCAACTGATTCAAAATGTCTTGCAGGCTCTGGCGCAGGCCATTGACCGCATTGGACTGCTCTTGTTGTGCACCAGATAGTTCTTGCGCGGTTGTAGACTGTTTGCGGTCTGTTTCAGCACGCAACTCTTCCACTTTTTGACGCAGATCCAAGATGGCGCGACGGGCTTCATCGTCTTCAAACAAACCAGCCGAACTGGTTCCTGAAACGACGAGCAAAGCCAGTGCCAACGCACTGGTCTTGTAGGCAAATGGTTTGGACATGGCTGTACTTCAGCGGTAAGTGAATTCAACACGGCGGTTTTTGGCCATGGCGTCTTCGGTGCCGCCTTGGGCTGCTGGCTTTTCCTTGCCAAAGCTCACGGCTTCCATTTGCGTATCAGAAACGCCTTGCAAGGCCAAGGCTTTGCGCACGGCTTCTGCCCGTTTTTGTCCCAGTGCGAGGTTGTATTCACGGCCACCACGCTCATCGGTATGCCCTTCAAGATTGACTTTGCGAGCAGGGTTTGCTTTGAGGAATTTGGCGTGAGCCTCAATCACGGGCTGAGCCTCCGTGCGCAGAACATAGCTGTCAAAATCAAAGTACACCACCCGTTCGGTGGTTTTGAGGAAAGCATCGACCGAGCGTTGGGCTTGGTTCACATCTACACTGGCCACATTGCTTTGGGAAACGGCGGTGCCAGTATTGGCATCGCTGGCACTGGAGTTGCTCGCATTGATCGCGCTGGCCGGTGTGCCAGAACGGTCTTCAACTTGCACGTCATTGAGTTTGACCGAAGAACCGCAAGCAGACAAAACCAATGCTGCGGTCAGGGTGAGTACATAGCGTTTCATGGTGTAGTTCTCCTTAATGCCAGTGCGTTATTTCAATACGGGGCCCCAATCGGGCTCGCGAATGTCTCCAAATTGGCCAGCCAAGCGAGCCTTGATCTTGCCGTCAACCGTGGTGGTCATCAAGGCCTCTTTGCCTTGTTGCACGGTGGCGTACATGATCAAGCGGCCATTGGGCGAGAAACTGGGACTCTCGTCTGATGCGGTGTCGGTAATGGCTTGGGCCACACCAGAGGCCAGATCCATCACATGCAGTTTGAACTGCCCATTGACTCGGGACACGTAAGCCAGATACTTTCCATCGACACTGAGGCTAGGAGAAATGTTGTACGTACCATTGAAGGTGACGCGTTCTGCATTTCCACCGGTTACAGGCATGCGATAAATCTGGGGAGAGCCACCACGGTCACTCACAAAATACAGGGTTTTGCCATCCGCTGTGAAAACAGGTTCAGTGTCGATAGAACCAGACTGAGCCAGTCGTTTGGGCTCGCCACCATTGGCATCCATCAGGTAAATCTGCGAAATGCCATCGCGGGTCAAGGTCACTGCAACTTGACGACCATCCGGAGACCAAGCGGGAGCACTGTTTGACCCCTTGAAGTTGGCTAGCAAGCGGCGTTTGCCTGTCGCCACTTCATGAACATACACCACGGGCTTGCGGGATTCAAAGGACACATACGCCAATTGCTTGCCTGAAGGCGACCACGCAGGGGAAATGATGGGCTCAGGGCTACTCAAAGCACTTTGCGCATTTTCACCATCGGCATCGGCCACCCACAAGTTGTACAAGCCACTGCTTTTGGTGATGTAGGCAATGCGGGTAGAAAAGACGCCTTTGTCTCCGGTGATTTTTTCATACACGTAGTCGGCAATGCGGTGGGCGGCCAAGCGCAAATCCGCTGCAACCACCACATGGCTTTGACCGCCCAAGTCTTGTCCTTTGGCTAAATCCCACAAGCGAAAACGCACGTCAAAGCGACCATCGGCCAGTTTGGTGATACTACCCACTACCGCAGCATCCGATCCTTTTTGGCGCCAAGCCGCCAAATCCATGCGCGCAGCTTCGTCCCAAGTACCAGCAACAGGGCTGGATCCACGAAACTGGCCGCTACGCTCCAAGTCTGCTTGGACAACGGCAGACACTTTTTGGGGGCTGCCCTCTTCTGCTTTGAACTGTGCAATAGCAATTGGCACTTGGGTCAAACCAACACCAGTCACTTCCACCCGAAATTGCGCAGCAGCCAGCGATGTGGCCAACAAAGCGCAGACAAACAAAATCAGCTTTTTCATGCTTACAAATTATCTCCAACTTGTGAGGCGCATCTGGTCATAGCCAGTGGCCTGGTGTAAACCCAGTTCAGCCTGGACTAGGCCCGTTCGAGAACGCTCATGCACCTTCTGTGCATTGTGGTTTTCGTGGTCGCGCTGGGCTTCCTGATGCCAGAGGTGATAAACCTCGGTGGCGGCAAAGCCATTTTTGCGCTGCAGTCCTGCATTGTGCAGCCGCAGAACGAAGTCGGCATCTTCATGCCCCCAGCCAACAAAGGTTTCATCAAAACCGTTGACAGACCAGTAGTCATCACGCCAAACGCCCATATTGCAGCTACGAATGCCTTTCCATCGGAAAGTTCCTTGCACCCGGTACGCACCGTCCGGTAGGCGCAGCAAAGGCAGCCACTTGTTGCTGTGCTTGTACCAACGTTGCACCATCCAAAACCAGATGCCCTGCCCCAACCATCGGCGCGCATGCCGCATGAGATCTTGGCTGGCCACCGCAGTGAGCAAAACGCGACTACCGTTCACAAAGCAACCCCGTGCGCGTAAACGCCTATGCTGGGTAACGAAGTCACGCTCAGGCACGCAGTCCCCATCCAGCAGAACAATGTAGTTACCCTTGGCTTGGCTAACGCCCATATTGCGAACCTGCGCAGCGGTAAATCCCACATCGGGGTGCCAGATATGGCGAATGGACAAAGCACTGGCTTGTGCGTATTCGTGTATTGCTTGCACGTGCTCGGGGCGAGACCCGTCATCGGCCACGATCACTTCAAAAGCACGATCGGCTTGCCATTCCAAACCTTGGAGAACGGCTATTAAGGCATCACTGCGGTTGTACGTGGTGATGACAATCGAGATGAAATCACCCTCGGTTTTGGAATAGACTTGACTGCTTTCCTGCTTCATTTGGGAATGCTAACACCTTGGGCTACTACGCATGAGCGCTATCTCCGTCTATATCATTGCCTACAACGAAGCCGAGAAAGTGCGCCAAGCGGTCGAATCGGTACGCTGGGCTGATGAGGTTATCGTCGTTGACTCTTGGAGCACGGACGATACAGCCTCCATCGCAGAATCTCTGGGCGCACGTGTTGTGCAGGTCAAGTTCGAAGGTTTTGGCAAGCTGCGTAACAGCGCTATTGCGGCGTGTACGCATGATTGGATTTTCAGCCTTGATGCCGACGAGCGCTGCACGCCAGAAGCGGCCGCAGAAATCCGCAGCATTATCGAATCCCCTACTGCACTAGACGCCTACCAAACACCTAGACGCAATTTTTTCATGGGCCGCTGGATCAAGCACTCCGGCTGGTACCCCAACTACCGCCAGCCACAACTGTTTCGCAAAAGTGCTATGCGCTACGACGAAAAGCCTGTGCATGAAGGCTACGAGTTGCTGACAGACAAACCCTTGGGCGTTATGCGCAATGCCATATGGCAGTTCCCGTTCAAGAACATGGCTGAAGTGATGCACAAAGCCAACCGTTATTCCAGCTTAGGCGCTGAAAAAATCGTGCATAAACGCATCACCATGTGGTCGGCCCTGTTGCATGGCACATGGGCATTTTGGAAGCACTATCTATTTAAATTGGGTTTTTTGGATGGATGGCCAGGCTTTGTGATTGCTGTTGGCAATTTTGAAGGTACTTTTTATAGGTACGTAAAGGCACTGGAGATGCAGAAAAAAAACGAATGGCAACGACCAGAGTAAAGCCATGGATAAAGCCAACAATCAGACTGGTACTCAACTCTATTTGCGCCTTTTGGGTTACCTACGTCCGCACTGGAGAGTATTTTCATTAGCAATTCTGGGCATGGTAGGAACAGCTACCACTGAGCCAGTGTTTCCAGCGATCATGAAATACCTGCTAGATCATGGGTTCCAAGCTGAGCGAAGCGAAATTATTTGGGCCGCACCGATTGCCATTATTTTGCTGTTTTTGGTTCGTGGTTTGCTCGCCTTTACCACCAGCTATTTGATGTCGTGGATTTCTACCCAACTGGTGACCGATTTGCGTCGAGAGATGTTTGCAAAACTATTGCTTTTGCCGACCAAGACTTTTCACGACCAATCGGCAGGCACTCTCGCAACCCGTCTTCTTTATCATGCAGACAACGTCAACCAAGCTGCCACCACTGTCTTGGTCACAGCCATCCGAGAGTCATTTACCGCTGTCGCACTTCTCTGCTATTTGCTCTATCTTGATTGGAAGCTCACATGCATTACTTTGACGATTGGACCCCTGATCGCATTTGTCGTCCAGCGGTTTAACAAACGCGCACGTCAAGCAAGCCGAAATAGCCTCCATGCCATTCAGCAAATCGCACATACGATTGAGGAAGCTATCAACGCCAACAAAGTCATAAAAATTTATGGCGGCCAGCTTCGCGAGTCTGATCGTTTTAGGGCAGATACCGAACGATTTCGGCGCGCCATGATGAAAGAAACTGTTCCAGCCTCTGCTCTCACCCCCATAACCCACCTAGCGGCAGCACTAGCTGTGGCGATCATCACTTACTTGGCACTCAACCAGGGCACCCAAAACGGCACGCATAGTGCAGGTGGTTTTGCTTCCTTTATTACTGCGTTACTGCTCCTCATTGCACCAATCAAGCAACTAACCACTATTCACCCAATATTGCAAAGAGGATTGGCAGCTTGTGAGAGCGTCTTTAGTCTCCTAGATACAGCTACAGAAACCGATAAAGGGGTACTAAAACTCTCTTCAAATTTCAAAAAAATCGAGTTCAAGTGCGTCAACTTTCGCTACCCTAGCAGCGAAAAGTCGGCCATTACAGATCTGAGCTTCACCCTGCATGCTGGTCAAACTATTGCACTGGTGGGAAGTTCAGGCAGCGGCAAAACAACTATCGGTAACTTACTCCCACGTTTTTATGAAATCGACAGTGGCAGTATCGAAATTGATGAATGCGACATTCGCAACTTCTCTCTTCTCAGTTTACGTGCGCAGATCGCGCTAGTCAGCCAAGAGATTGTCCTATTCAACGATTCGGTCTATGCCAACATAGCCATGGGAATCAGTACCGAAACAAACCGTGAAGCAGTGATTGCTGCGGCACAAGCAGCAAACGCATGGGACTTCATTCAAGAGCTACCGCAAGGCTTAGATACCCGAATTGGCGAAGATGGAGCAAAACTATCTGGTGGGCAGCGACAACGCCTCGCGATTGCGCGAGCCATACTGAAAAACGCCCCTATCCTCATCTTGGACGAAGCCACATCGGCTCTGGACACAGAAAGCGAACGCGTTGTGCAAGCAGCTCTGGCCCAACTCATGAAGAATCGCACCACACTGGTCATTGCCCACAGACTCAGCACCATTGAAAAGGCAGATCAAATTCTTGTCCTGCACCAAGGTGCCATCGTCGAACAAGGTGTGCACACCGAGTTACTTCAGCGCGGCGGCTACTACGCCAATCTCAATCGAATGCAGCTATGAAAATACCGATACTGATGTATCATCAAATCGATGCGCCTCCGCCCAAAGGCACCGCTTTGCGGGGGTTGATCGTTGCTCCAAAGTCATTTGCATGGCAAATGCGCATGCTGCGGGTTATGGGGTACCGCGGCTTATCCATGCAAGACCTAATGCCATACCTGCAAGGTAAAAAAATAGGCAAAGTGGTTGGTATCACCTTTGACGATGGTTTCCAAAACAACTTGCAGCATGCACTACCCGTGCTGAAAAAAAATGGCTTTACTGCCACTTGCTATGGCGTAAGCCGTCAAATCGGTGGCAGCAATGTGTGGGATCTGGGGAAGGTTGCTCCCAAACCACTTATGACGCAAACGGATTGGAAAACGTGGGTTACGGCAGGCATGGATGTAGGGTCCCACACCTGCGACCATGCCAATTTGCCACAACTAACCGAGGACGAAGCATTCGCACAAATTAGCCTATCCCGCCACGAACTGGAGCAAGCAATAGGCTGTGAAGTCCGCCACTTCTGCTACCCCTACGGCTGGTACAAAGCAGAGCATGCACAAATGGTACGCGATACGGGCTATACAACGGCCACCACAACCAAGCGGGGCAGAGCCGAGGTCGGCGCTGACCTTTTTACTTTGCAGCGCATCATGGTTGCACGCGCGACCAATCCACTTCAGTTTTTCCTGAAAATCGCCACCACCTACGAAGACAAGCGTGCATGAGACCGTTCGTCCTTTATTGCAAGAGCTACAGCACCGACGTTAAACGCGTAGCTCGACTGGCCAAATCCATCGCCCAGTTCAACGTTGATAGCATTCCGTTTTATGTATCAGTACCACAAGCTGATATGACCCTTTTTGAAAAGTATTTAGCAGGGCATGACGTTCACATCATTAGTGATGAGTCTATTATTGAATGTAACCCCGCAATTGACCCTAAAAAACTCACTCAGATACCAGGAAGCCTTTCTCAACAGGTAGTCAAATCTGAGTTTTGGCGTTTAAATATATCAATCGCCTATCTATGTCTTGATTCGGATTGCATATTCATTCGCCCTTTTCGTCAAGATGAATTTATTACCCCTGAGGGGACCCCCTATACCATCATTGATGAAGCACATGATATTCTATATCCTGCTCTTTCTCAAAGAAAAAATAGCATAATAGAAAACTTCCGCCGCGAATCATTGGATGTACAGAAAGAGTTTGGCCGCAATGGAAAACATTACAGTTTTGGCCCTAATAGCCCTATTTGGGATAGACGTGTCTGGCTTAGTTTGGCTGAAAATTACATCAATCCAAGAAAAATATCATTCCTCGATTTAATAATAAAATCCGGGAATGAGCAACGCTGGTATGGTGAAGCCTTACTAAAATACAAAGCAATTGACCTACTCCCTTCGCAGCCAATTTTCAAGATGTATCACTACGCTTGGCAAATGAAATTTGACAAGCGTATTCACATCAATGAGGATGCGTTAAAAATAATATATTGTGGAGTTGTCTACCAATCAAGTTGGGAACGGGAAATGGATTGGCCATCAGAAGGTGGTAGCTCACTATCTAAGCTAGGCCGCAGAATTCGCAGAGCACTAGGCCGTACCTAATTAAATATCATGAAAAAATACCCTAACAGGCATCCGCATGAAATTCCAGTGCTGCTAACGTCAAGTGTTGTTGCACACGACACAGAAGTTCGATTACTTGATACCCAGGAAAGAATCCGCCTTGCACTCGAATCTGTTGGAAAATGGTTGGAAATGAATCCCCAACAACCATTGGTGCTTTGTGATGGCTCCAACTATGACTTTACCGCTGATGTAAAGTCCCTATTTCCAGACGCATGCATTGAGTGCCTACATTTTGAAAATAATCAATCCCTTGTTCGCCTACATGGTCGTGGTTACGGAGAAGGAGAAATTGTTAGCTTTGCGATAAAAAATTCAAAAATGATTGCAGATGCAGCTTGCTTTGCTAAATGCTCATCGAAACTGTGGGTAGAAAATTTCACAACCTGTGTTGAAGGATGGCATGGCCCTATATTGTTACAAGGAATTTTTCTAAACGCACTGACGCCCTGGCGAAAAACAATACTTTCTTATGTGGACACGCGATTTTATATAACAGAATTAAAGTATTACACAAGCCTCTTTAAAGACGCACACAAACGCATAAAAAAAGAGGAAGGCCATGGGCTTGAAAATGCATTTTTAGATATTGTTATTGAAAATGAAATAAAAAAAGTTTTTAGTGTGACGGCACCCGTCATCTGCGGCGTAGGCGGAGGGATTGGCAAATATTACAAAAATACTCGGGAAAGACGTCTCAAAGAATATTTACGTCTTTTAATTGTACGAAAAAATTTTTTCTTCAAAGATCTATTCTCAAAGAAAATTAAAATAGAAAATGACTAGAATAATTTACTATTGCCCAGCAATAAACACCCCCACAGGGGGCGACGTCCCCCCGTTTTCAGTAGCACTGGGCTTTGGAGTCCGGGGTTAATTTAACTGGTTTTGCATCAACGTCTTGGCGTAGGCTGACGGCGTCAAACCGCCAAGGGATCTCTTAGGCCTTTCTTCG
>NZ_JAHCSH010000008.1:82500-83949 GCF_018474005.1 Curvibacter sp. CHRR-16 | reverse complement strand
CGCCCACGCTTATCGGCTGTAATTTTTTAACGAACTCTTTGTCTTTCGACTTGCTTTGCTGCGATCAGCGAAGCCTTGAATTATGACACAAAAATCCCGCCCAAACAACTTTGAGCGGGGTATTTTGATATTTGCACAAACTGCTGGAGTTTGCAGATTCAACAATAAGGGAGCCTGACGATGTCCTACTTTCACACGGGAACCCGCACTATCATCGGCGCTGAGTCGTTTCACTGTCCTGTTCGGGATGGGAAGGAGTGGGACCAACTCGCTATGGTCATCAGGCTTAAAAACTTCACTACTGCCTACACCCTAGGGCTGCAGACAGTTTATTTGTAGAGTCGGTATCAGGTTATTAGATTGCGCTTTGGCACATACACAACCCACTTCAATGGATTGTCTTTCACGTATTCATTCCTTGCCCAAAGTTATAGGGTCAAGCCGCACGAGCAATTAGTACTGGTTAGCTTAATGCATTGCTGCACTTCCACACCCAGCCTATCAACGTCCTAGTCTTGAACAACTCTTCAGGGGGGTCAAGCCCCCGGCAGATCTCATCTTGAGACGAGTTTCCCGCTTAGATGCTTTCAGCGGTTATCTCTTCCACACTTAGCTACTCGGCAATGCCACTGGCGTGACAACCGATACACCAGAGGTGTGTCCACTCCGGTCCTCTCGTACTAGGAGCAGGCTCTCTCAAATCTGCAGCGCCCACGGAAGATAGGGACCAAACTGTCTCACGACGTTTTAAACCCAGCTCACGTACCTCTTTAAATGGCGAACAGCCATACCCTTGGGACCGGCTACAGCCCCAGGATGAGATGAGCCGACATCGAGGTGCCAAACACCGCCGTCGATATGAACTCTTGGGCGGTATCAGCCTGTTATCCCCAGAGTACCTTTTATCCGTTGAGCGATGGCCCTTCCATACAGAACCACCGGATCACTATGTCCTGCTTTCGCATCTGCTCGACTTGTCAGTCTCGCAGTTAAGCACGCTTATGCCATTGCACTATTAGCACGATGTCCGACCGTACCTAGCGTACCTTCGAACTCCTCCGTTACACTTTGGGAGGAGACCGCCCCAGTCAAACTGCCTACCATGCACTGTCCCCGATCCAGATAATGGACCTAGGTTAGAACCTCAAACACACCAGGGTGGTATTTCAACGTCGGCTCCAAATGATCTAGCGACCACTCTTCAAAGCCTCCCACCTATCCTACACAGATCTGTTCAAAGTCCAATACAAAGCTACAGTAAAGGTTCATGGGGTCTTTCCGTCTTTCCGCGGGGAGATTGCATCATCACAAACATTTCAACTTCGCTGAGTCTCGGGAGGAGACAGTGTGGCCATCGTTACGCCATTCGTGCAGGTCGGAACTTACCCGACAAGGAATTTCGCTACCTTAGGACCGTTATAGTTACGGCCGCCGTTTACTGGGACTTCA
>NZ_JAHCSH010000008.1:0-77500 GCF_018474005.1 Curvibacter sp. CHRR-16 | reverse complement strand
AGTTTGTCGTGGGTTGATGCCCACTTGCTCATGCCGTAATAACCCTCCGCCGCGTAGTTGCTACTTGCCAGCACTTGCCCACTGTCACTTTGCAAGGTCAAACCTGCTGCACTGACATAAGTTTGGAACTTTTCAGAAAACGGGGGCTTATCCCAGGCCACTTGGGCGTTGTAGCGCAACCAGTAGGGACACTTGTTACCCACCACCGCACCCTCTTCATACACCCGACTTTCGATTTGGTTGGCACGCAAAGCCAACTGGAGGGCGGGCACGATATCAACCATTTGAACCTGTGGGTTGTACTGAATACACACCTCTGAAATCGGTTGGCGAGCGTGGTACACAGTATCTTTTGCCTCGCCTGGCATGCCCTGCAAACTCACCGCAGCAGCTGTACCAGATGCCTTGATCGCTTGCACCGTATAAAAAGTACCAAACGGCCCTGTGGCGGAACACCCTTGAAGCACAAGACCAACCCCCAGAAGCTTGAGAGACAAATATGGATTACGGCGCATTTCAAACTCCCTTGGCAGGGGTTTTATCCCCACCCGTTACCCATGAAGCAGCCTTGTGCGCAGCCGACTTCACCGAATCAGCCACGTCTTCGTACAACTTTTTGGCTTTATCCCCCACCGATGCATCTTTGGCTGACGCAGAGGTAGCGTCCGGCGGTGTGGTGGCAGATGCGGTTGCGCCAGTTTGCGACTCGGGGGCGACATCCGTCGCAACAGCACTGGATGCATCGGCATCGCCCAAGTCGGCAGGCGCAGCAGCCTCTTCGGCCAATTTGGCACGGCTTTCATCACTGATCGACGCTTTGTCCACAGGCGCAGCTGGGGCATCTGCCGCCTTGGCTGCCACCGGGGCGGTTTTGTCCATCGTCTTACTTGCCACCGGAGCCGCCGCACCGGTAGAGCCCACTGCCGAGATCGCAGCCATATCCATCTCCAAAGAATCCATTGCCAGTGCATTGATGGTAGGCAGCCACTCCCAAAACTAAAGCACAAAAAGAGCGACCAAGAGCCGCCAATTCAGCGCTTTGAGCACCCTGTCAGTTGGCACATTCCACATGCTTTCTAAGGTTTGAATCGATGATTAGCACTCATCACGCAAGAGTGCTAATATTGTTGTTAACCGAGAAAGGAGTCACCCCATGACCGCTCTCACAACCACCTCTGCTATGCAAATCGCCCCTATCAGTGCGAACAGCGCTTGGGCTGTCGCGCCCTCGCTGGGCAACTTGGATGCCTACATCCGCGCTGCCAACAACATGCCCATGCTCACCCCCGAGGAAGAGCAAGATTACGCCCGCCGCTTTCAACAAAACAACGACTTGGAAGCCGCCGGAAAGCTGGTCATGTCCCACCTGCGACTGGTCATCTCCATCAGCCGCCAGTACTTGGGCTACGGCCTTCCCCATGCCGACCTGATCCAAGAGGGCAACATCGGGCTGATGAAAGCCGTCAAACGCTTCGATCCTGACCAAGGCGTGCGCTTGGTGAGCTACGCCATGCACTGGATCAAATCGGAAATTCACGAATACATCCTGCGCAACTGGCGCATGGTGAAGGTGGCAACCACCAAAGCGCAGCGCAAGCTCTTTTTCAATCTGCGCTCCATGAAGCAACGCTACCAAAGCGACGATGCAATGAGCGATGCCGATAGCGCACGCGACAGCATGAGCAGCACCCAAGTGGCACATATGGCGCAAGAACTGGGCGTTAAACCCGAAGAAGTGCTGGAAATGGAAACCCGCATGGCTGGCGGCGACGTACTGCTGGATCCCAGCCCCAGCGAGGACGACAGCAGTTACAGCGCGCCCATCGCCTACCTGAGCGACACCCGCCACGAGCCTACTGCCATGCTGGAAGCCCAGCAGCGCGACTACCTGCTGACCGACGGCATCAGCGCCGCGCTGGACAGCTTGGATGCGCGCAGCCGCCGCATCGTGGAAGAGCGCTGGCTCAAGGTCAACGACGACAGCTCAGGCGGCATGACCCTGCACGAACTGGCCGCTGAATACGGCGTAAGCGCTGAGCGCATTCGCCAAATCGAAGTGGCTGCGATGAAAAAAATGCGTACCCAGCTAGCGGCCTACGCTTAAAGGGCCGGGCTTTTTTACACCCCTTGCAGCAACAGCTTTACATCCTCCAGCAAGGGTTGGGCGCCTGTGCCGTAGCGCGACATCAGGCGCAGCTTGCCACTTGGGTCGTAGACATAGCTACCTGCCGTGTGATCTAAGGTGTAGCTGGTGGGCGTCTTACCCGGTACTTTCTTGTAGTAGATGCGAAAGTCCTGCGCCAGCGCAGGCAACTTGTCCACACTCGTGTACAGCGCCAAAAAGCTGGAATCGAAGTTACCCATATAGGCTTTGAGCATGTCAGGCCTGTCGCGCTCGGGGTCTAGCGTCACAAACAAGCCCTGCAGCTTATCGCCATCGGCCCCCAGCTGCTGCTTGATTTCGGCCAGCTCGGCCATGGAAGTGGGGCAGACATCGGGGCACTGCGTGTAGCCAAAAAAGAGCACCACCACCTTGCCCTTGAACTCAGCCAAGTGGCGCAACTGTCCATTGTGGTCAGTCAACGCAAAATCTTGTGCGTACTTAGCGCCACTGATGTCGATGGAATGGAAGGCCGGGCGCTGCGAACATGCAGAAAAAAGGCTTGCAGAGCTTATGGGCATTGCCAAAGCAGCTACAGATTTGATAGCAAAACGGCGATTCACACCCCCCATAGCGCAAGCCCTCACAGCAGGTAATGGTCCAGCAACAACGCTGCAAACAACACGCTCAGGTGAATGAGCGAAAAACGGAACGTGGCACGCGCCAACTCGTCCGAATACTGGCGCAGCAAGCGGTAAGCGTAGTGGCAAAAGCCGCCGCACACCCCCAACGCCACAACGGCATACAGCCACGAACTCATGCCATAGACAAAGGGCAGCATGCACACAGCCAGCAAAACCAGCGTGTACAAAAAGATGTGCCAGCGCGTGAACACATTGCCATGCGTTACTGGCAACATGGGCAAGCCGGACTGGCGGTAGTCCTCCACCCGGTAGAGCGAAAGTGCCCAAAAATGCGGCGGCGTCCAGACGAAGATAATGAGACTGAGCAACCAGGCCTCCGGCCCCAACTGGTTGGTCATGGCCGCCCAGCCCAGCACCGGCGGCATAGCCCCCGAGGCACCGCCAATGACGATGTTCTGCGGCGTCAACGGCTTGAGGCCCACCGTGTACACCAGCGCGTAGCCCACAAACGTGGCCAACGTCAGCCCCATGGTCAGTGGATTGACCCACAACCACAGCACCAAGGCCCCCACCGCGCACAGCGAGGTGGCAAAGCCCAGCGCTTGCCAATCACTCAACTCACCACGCGCCGTGGGACGCCATGCGGTGCGGCGCATTTTGGCGTCGATGTTCTTCTCAATCAGGCAGTTCACCGCCGCTGCAGCGCCGGCCACGGCATAAATACCCACGCAGGCCGCCGCCAAAGTGGCCCACTGCGCCACACTGGGCCAACCCGGTATAGCCAAGGCCATGCCAATGCCCGCACAAAACACAATCAACTGGATCACCCGCGGCTTGGTGAGCGCGTGGTACTGGCGCGCCAGCGCCATGCATGCCTGCACACGGCTTGGCTCCACCTGCACGGCCTTGGGGCTACTCATCTCATTCACTCTGCATTACCTTTGTTCAACACTTGGGCACCCCAAGCCAGCAGCACCAGCAAAGCACCCGCGCCACCAGTGTGCGCCATGGCCCCCAGCAGCGGCCACTGCAGCACCACATTGCTTATGCCCGTGAGCACCTGCAACAGCAGCACGGCGGCCAGCCAGCGCACAGGCCGGGCCCAGCCTGCCAAACGCCACCAGCACCACAACACCAACAGCAACAGCAACACCGTGACCAAGGCCAACACCCGGTGCGTCATGTGAATAGCCTGCAGCGCCGCAAACGGCAACACGCCACCATCGGCCAGCAATCCCAACGGACGCCACCACTGCACCGCCTGCGCCCAGTGCGGGCCAGACCACTGCAGCCCCTCACAATGCGGAAAGGTAGTGCATGCCAGCACGGCGTAGTTGGTACTCACCCACGCGCCAGAGGCCGCTTGCACCAGCACCCACACCACCGCCAACCAACTGAATGCGCGCACGGCCAGCGTCTGGCCATCGACCTTTTGGGTAAAACGCTCGCTCAGGGCGCTGTGCGACCAACCACTCAACTGCGTTTCCATATAAGCAGCCATTTGCGCGGCAGGCTGCCAGCGCCCCAACCATGTGGTTTGCATGAGCAGCAGCCCATACGCCCCCAGCAAATGCAAGGTGACGATGGCGGGAAACAGTTTCATGGTGACAGTGAGCGCGCCAAACAAGCCCTGCACCAACACCCACAGCACCAGCAGCACAGGCAGCCACGGGAACTGCCGCTCCCCCTGCGGGCCAAAGCGGCGCGTGCGTCCCTGCCACCAACTGTGCAGCGCCAACCCCGCCTGCACCAGCAACAAGGCCCCCACGGCCATGGCCAGGTAGCGGTGGGTCATCTCAATCCATGCCTTGGCAGGCGAAACCGGGCCATGCGGCATGGCGGCATGCGCATCGGCAATGGCTTGGGCTGCGCCCACCGGGCTGCTGTGGCCATAGCAACCGGGCCAGTCTGGGCAGCCAAGGCCGCTATCGGTCAAACGGGTGAAAGCGCCCACCAGCACCAAATCAAACGTCAAAGCCAGCACCAGCCAGCCCAGTGCCCGCAGGCGCTGTTGCGCATCCCCCCCTTGGCGCAACACCCACCACAGCGGCAGCAGCGCCACCAGCGCCCCGACCACGAGCAGGCTCAGAACTGGTGCCCAGTCAAACTGCCATGCTGCTACAAAATTGCTTGTGCTGTCCATGCATTCGTCCTTGCGCTCAGGCCTGCGCCACTAGGCGCGACCACACCACCCGCACTGCAGGCCACGCCATGGCCACCACAATGGCTATGGGAATGAGCGACCACACCAGTTCCACCAGTGCCGACGCATGAAACGGCCGCCCGCCTTGGCGCAGCACCCCCAGCCGGTGGTGCCACAAAGCACCCAGCATGAAAACAAACACCAATAAAAACAGCGCAATGCAGCCCAAAAACAGCACGGCGCGCAGGTCGCCAGAGGCTGCACTCTGGACAGTGCCAGCGGCAGCGCTGGGCGAAGCGCTCAAAAAAGGAATGGAGGACATGGCCAGAGCCGGCAGAGAAAGACCCGTATTTTACCGGGGGGCTTTGTGGCCCAGCATGGCCCTCATCTGCTCAAGGCTAATCGCCGTTTGTTCCTGCACCGCCAGACGGGGTTTGGGCTTGTAGGCGTGGCCATACACCACCTCGAAGGTGATGGTCAGGCGATCTTGCCCTGCGGGCACCAGCGCCTGCTGCATGCGGCTGTACAACAACTGCCGCCAGCGCGGCGTGCGCAGGCCCGTGAAGCGGCCCACGTGCAGGTTGCGCCCCAGCGTGCGCAGCTCTTGTAGCAACGCTTGCGGGCTGGAATAGCTCAGGGTGATGCGCTCCATGTCCATCACCGGCTCGGCAAAACCGGTGTGCACCAGCATGTCGCCCCAGTCGTGCATGTCGGTCAGTTCGTGGCCCATGGGCCCGAAGCCAGCTTGCGCATACAGGTTGCGCAGTTCGCGCAAGGTATCTGGCCCCAAGCACGAGAACATGACAAACCCATCCACCTGCAAGCTGTCATACCAGCGCTGCAGCAAGGCCTGCGGGTTGGCCGCAGCGTGCAATGCCATATTGGCCCACACCATCTGCACCGGCTGGGCCAAGGCTTGGCCCGCAGCCAACCACTGCACCGGCGACTGACGCCAACGCTGCACCGTCCACCACGGCTTTGCTATGGTTTTGATAGCTACACCAGCTTGATGGGCGTGCTCTAGCAGCCCAAAACACTGTGCATCTGGATACTGCTGGCGCACCAGCTCGTGGCCTTGCAACCCGCCGTTTAGCGGTTCCCAGTCCAGCCAGCTTTGCGGCGGCTTGACGATGATGGGCAAGCGCTGCGCCATGCGGCGCGCTATCTCCTCGTGCAGCCAAGGCGACTGCGCGGACTGCGGCACCGCCCGCCCAGCCCAGCGCTGCGCCGCCACTGCGTCGATGGTGGGCGGCAGGGCGTGGCCCACCGCGCCAGAAACGCTGGAGGCGGTCGGCTCCACCGCAGGCGCGGCAGATGCTTGTGGGGAGGGAGGGGCTTGCTCAGGCATGGGCGGCGAGTATATTGGCCCGCATGTTCCAGCGCTTAGCCAAGGTCTTGCCCCACGGGTCATCCCTGTGGACGGATCACCTGCCCAGCCAATGCCAGTTTTGCCACGCATGGCCCAGCCAGCGGGTGTGCCACGACTGCCTGCAGCGCTTTGCACCACCCACGCCACGCTGCCTCCTGTGCGCCATGCCGCTGGATGGACCGGCCACCCCCTTGGATCCGGCCACGCCGCAGCGCTGCCGACACTGCGCGCACCAGCCGCTGCCAGCGTGGGACACGGCTCTGGCCGCCCTGCCTTATGCAGCGCCCTGGTCACGGGCGCTGCAAGCCTTCAAGTTTGAGCAGCACACGGGCTGGGCTTCTTACTGGGGCCAGCGCTTGGCCCACACCCTGCACAACAGCCCGCACTGGGGCATGCTGCAGACCCAGCACCCGTGGGCGGTGGCGGTGCCGCTGTCCGACGAGCGGCTGCGCGAACGCGGCTACGACCAATCGGCCCTGCTGGCCGCACAACTGGCGCGGCGCTTGCCCGCCTTGCGCCACCGCCCACGCATGCTGCTGCGCCCGCACGCCACGGCCTTACAGCACAGCTTGGGCCGCGAGCAACGGCTCATCAATTTGGTGGGGGCGTTTGCGGTAGATCCACTGCACCAACCCCAATTACAGGGTCAGGCCGTGGTGCTGGTGGACGACATCATGACCACGGGAGCCACCTGCGAAGCCGCCGCCCAAGCGCTGCGCCAAGCTGGGGTAGCGCACATCACGGTGCTGGTGGTGGCACGCACACCGGTGTAGCAACGACAATAGCGGCATGTTTCATATCGTTCTGGTCGAACCCGAGATACCGCCCAACACGGGCAACATCATCCGCCTAGCCGCCAACACCGGCTGCAGCCTGCACCTCGTAGAGCCACTGGGCTTTAGCATGGACGACAAGCACATGCGCCGCGCCGGGCTGGATTACCACGAATACGCCAGCGTGCAGCGCTATGCCGACTGGGCCGACTTCTTGGCCCGCGCCCAACCCGCGCCACAGCGCCTCTTTACGCTCACCACCCGCGGCCAGCACAACCCCTACAACACCGCCTTTGCCCCCGGCGACTGGCTGGTGTTTGGCTCCGAATCCAAGGGACTCCCCCCCCACGTGCGCGCCCAGTTCGCGCCCGAGCAGTGCCTGCGCCTGCCCATGCGCGAGGGCCAGCGCAGCCTGAACCTCTCCAACGCCGTGGCCGTGACCGTGTACGAAGCCTGGCGCCAAAACGGCTTTGCCTCCCTGTAGCCTCCACGAAAGACCCTCCCCATGTTCAACCCCACCCAAGCCGATGTGCGCCGCTTCTTTTGCAGCGTGTACGCCAAAAGCCAGCGCAACGAAGCCATGGAGGCCATCGAGGTACTGGCCTCGCAGTGGATTGCCGAGCACCCCGAATACCACGCCGATCTGGCCGATGTGGATGAAGCACTCAAGCGCATGCACGAGGTCGATCCGCAGCGCATGAACCCGTTCTTGCACCTGTCCATGCACCTGTCCATCAGCGAGCAGTGCTCCATAGACCAGCCGCGCGGCATCCGCCAATCGGTGGAACTGCTCACACACAAACGCAACTCGCTGCACGACGCCCACCACGCCGCCATGGAGTGCCTAGGCCGCATGCTGTGGGAAGCCCAGTCCAGCGGCAAAGCCCCGGATGGCGACAGCTACGTCGGCTGCGTGCAGCGCCACGCCACGCGCGATTAGGTACAGCGTCGCTGCCCGCCAGCGATTGCATCCGTTAACCATTACTTTCAATAACGTACCCCACAACGCTCGCAAACGTGCAAACATGCTCTGATAAACCCAAAAAAACAGAGCCACAGCATCAGGAGCGGATATGCAGCAACTGTGTGGGGATCAGGGAGAGGGTGATGGCTTGGCCACGGGCCGGTCATCAGACGTCAGGGCAACCATGCATGGCATTGCGGCCACGCTGGGTGGCAGCCCCGTGGGCGTGCTGGTGGTGGCGCAAGCCACCGGGCGGATTGTGTTTTCCAACGCCGCTGTACAGCGCCTGCTGGGCTACAGCGCACAAGCCTTGCACGACCAAGCACTGGACATGCTGCTGCCCCGCAGCACACGGCCCCACCACGCAGGCTGGATGCAAGACTTTTTTGCCCACCCGCGCCAGCGCAACATGGGCAGTGGCAATGCACTCTACGCCCAACACCACAGCGGTGAACCCATTGCCGTGGACATCGCACTGGCCCCGATCATGGTCGATGGGCATGCCTGCGCTATCGCCTACCTGACCGACTTGACCCGCCAGCAGCAAATGGCGCTGCAGCTGCAAGAATTGTTTGCCGCCTTCCCCCAGGGCATTGTGCTGGTGGATGAACAAGGCACCATCACGCAAACCAACACCTTGCTAGAGCAACAGTTTGGTTACAGCCCAGGCTCGCTCATAGGCCAGCCGCTGGAGGTGTTGCTGCCCGAGCGTTTTCGCCACGGGCATAGCCAATACCTGCGTGCCTACGCCGCAGCCCCCCAAACCCGCATGATGGGCACGGGGCGCGACCTGATGGCCCTGCACAGCAGTGGTACGGAATTCCCAGTCGAAATTGCGCTGGCTGCCGTGCAGTTTGGCCAAAAGCGCCAGCTCATGGCCGCAATAGCCGACGTGTCGGTGCGCAAACGTGCCGAAGATGCCCTGCGCCAAACCAACGCGCAACTGGAAGAGTTCACCTACGTGGCCTCGCACGACCTGCGCTCACCGCTGCGTGGTATCGCCGATTTGCTCACCTGGATCAAGGAAGACCTGCCCCCCGAACTACTCCAAGGCAATGTGGCCAACAACTTTCAGCGCGTCGAAACCCGCATCGCCCGTTGTGAGCAAATGATCGATGACTTGCTGCACTACGCCCGCGCCAGCAACAAAGAGGCCAAGATCCAAGAGATCAACCCGATTGAGGCGATTGAACTGGCGTTGACACAGTGCGTCATTCCACCCAGCTTTAGCGTGCAAACCCAGGTGCACATGCAGACCTACCAAGGTGCGCTCACACCGCTGGTAACCTGCTTGCGCAACCTGATTGGCAACGCCATCAAACACCACCACCAAGGCAACGGCCGCATCCTCATACAGGCCACAGACGAAGGGCGATTTGCGGTTTTTTCAGTAGAGGATGATGGGCCAGGCATACCCGACGGGGCGCAAGAACGCATCTTCAAACTGTTTCATCGCGCCAACTCCACCGCACAGGGGCATGGCGTGGGTTTGGCGGTGACCCGTCGCATGGTCAATGCCCACGGTGGCTACATCAAACTGGAACGCAGCACCCTGTTGGGCGGTGCCTGTTTTCGCATTTATTGGCCCAGCATCCTGACCAAGGAGGTACCCAATGAGTAACCCCTCTATTGCTCCCCCAAGCCCCACCAATTTTTCCGTGCTGCTGGTCGAAGACGACGATGTGGCCACCGAATCGGTACTGCGCAGCTTCAAAAGACACGGTATAGGCTGCACCACCGTCACCGCCTGCGACGGCTTGGAGGCGCTGTCCATCATCCGTGGCGAGCACGAAAACAAGCAGCTACAAGGCCCTTACTTGGTGCTACTGGATCTGAACATGCCACGCATGGATGGGTTTGAGTTTTTGCACGTGGTGCGCGCCGATCCCAAGCTCAAGCAAACGGTGATATTTATCCTGACCACCTCTTCCCGCGATGCCGACCGCGCTCGCGCTTACGAGGAAAACGTGGCGGGCTATATGGTCAAGTCCGCGGTTGGACCGCAGTTTTCTTTGTTGGCCAGCTTTTTGGACAAGTACGCCACCTCCAACTACTTGCCTGCGCCATGATCTGCAACACCAATGCCAACCCACAGCACGACTGCGTGCACCCGCCCATAGCGGCGCTGCTCATTGACGATGACGATGTGGATCGTGAGCGCTTGGTGCGCATGCTGCGCCGCATCCACGACAACATCCACATCTCTGAAGCGGCATCCAAGCAAGACGCCATTGCCATGCTGCACGATGGGGATTTGCAGTTCACCTTCATCTTTTTGGACTTCAAACTCAACGACGGCGACGGGCGCGACCTGTTGCCCGAGATTTGGCAAACCGTTGGCAACGAGTGCTGTGTGGTGGCGGTGACCGGATCAGGCACCGAGCAGTCGGCGGCCAACGCCATCAAACTGGGCATCCATGACTACCTGAGCAAAGGCGATTTATCAGCAGAAAAGTTGGCCGCAGCCATCTCCGAAGGCATGCGACTGATAGCCCAAAACAAGCTGCTGCGCGAAACCGAAAAGAAACTGCTACACCGCAGCTTGCATGACCCGCTAACGGACTTGCCCAACCGCCACCTATTCTTTGATCGGCTCGACCAGCAGTGCGCCGCCTTCCGACGCGATACCGCCCCCTTTGCCGTGATGATGCTGGACTTGGATCGCTTCAAGCAAATCAACGATGCGCACGGCCATGCCCAAGGCGATCATGTGCTGGTGGAATCGGCACATCGGCTGAAAAACGCGCTGCGCGAAGTCGACACCATCGCCCGCTTGGGGGGCGATGAATTCGCGGTGCTACTACCGGGTATGCATTCGGCCCAAGACGTGCAAGCACTGGGCGAAAAACTGTTGGCCGCATTGGCCAAGCCCGTGACCATAGGGCAAGAGTTGCTGAGCTTGGGCTGCTCCATCGGCATTGCTTTGTGTCCTTTGCACGGCTGCGAATCGACAGCGCTCATCAAACATGCCGACGACGCCATGTACCAAGCCAAACGCGGCATCAGCAAGGTATGCCTGTACGCAAACGATGCAGCCGTACCGAATAACTTCCCCGACAAGCGGGCCATGGTTAGCGCCATCCAACAGGCCTTGCAAAACAGCCACATTCAGTGGCACTGGCAACCCAAGATGGACTTGGACACGCAGCAATTGCTGGGCTTTGAATTGCTGGCGCGCTGGCCTCGGGCACAGCATGCCAACATCAGCACCGCCAACTTTATCGAGGCCATAGAGGACACCTCCCTCATTTTTGAGTTCACCCGCGCCACCGTGCAAGCGGCCTTGCAGCATGCGCACCGTTTGCGCCATTTGCTGGGCAATGCACAAATTGCACTCAACGTCTCAGCCCGGGTGCTGGAGCAGCATGCGTTTGTGGAGGAGCTCATTGGCGCGATCAAAGCCAGCGATATTCCACCGCACAACTTTGTGTTTGAACTGACCGAAACAGCACTCATCAGCAACCCGATTCAAGCGCAAAAAGTGGTGGAATTGCTCAGCGCCAATGGCATCCCATTGTCGATTGACGATTTTGGTGCGGGCTTTACCTCCTTCAGCTACTTGCGCGACTTCCATGTCAGCGAGATCAAGGTGGACAAGTCCTACATCTTGGATATCTGCGGCAGCGATTTCAACCAATCGTTGGTACGCTCACTAGTGGTGTTTTGCGACGCGCTGGGCATACGCTTGGTGGCTGAAGGGGTGGAAAACGAGCAATGCCGCCACCTGCTCCTGCAGTGCGGCTGCCACTTTGGCCAAGGCTATGGTCTCGCCCGCCCTATGCCCCCAGAGAAGGTGAACGAGTGGATTGCCGCCCACACGCCACCACGCTTGCACTGACCTCCTGAACGCACAAAGGCTGCACAATGGCAGGCATGTTTTCACTTGGGAACCAAGGCCTGCCACCATGCAATTCACCGCCAGCGACCACTACGTTTGCACGCCCGACCTGACACTGGCCGTCAACGCCGCCATCACCCTGCAGCGCCCGCTGCTACTCAAAGGCGAGCCAGGCACCGGAAAAACCATGCTGGCCGAGGAAGTGGCCGCCAGTTTGGACATGCCGCTGCTGCAGTGGCACATCAAATCCACCACCAAAGCGCAGCAAGGCCTGTACGAGTACGACGCGGTGAGCCGCCTGCGCGATAGCCAAATGGCGCAAGTCAGCCATGCCGCCGGGCAAGACAACCTGGGCGAGCGCGTGCGCGACATCCGCAACTACATCGTGCACGGCGTGCTGTGGCAAGCCTTCACGGCCGACCAGCCGGTGGCGCTCTTGATCGACGAGATCGACAAGGCGGACATTGAATTTCCCAACGACTTGCTGCGCGAGATCGACCGCATGGAGTTTTACTGCTACGAGACGCGCGAGCTGATCCGCGCCAAGCACCGCCCGCTGGTCTTTATCACCAGCAACAACGAAAAAGAGCTGCCCGATGCTTTCCTGCGCCGCTGCTTTTTCCACTACATCCAGTTCCCCGACGCGACCACCATGCAGCGCATCGTGGACGTGCATTTCCCGCAGATCGAATCGCAACTGCTGCAAACCGCGCTGCGCCTGTTTTACACCGTGCGCGACATGCCGGGGCTGAAGAAAAAACCCTCCACCAGCGAGCTGCTGGACTGGATACGCCTGCTCATGGCCAGCAGCGATGCCATGACCGCGCTGGACAAAGCCGCCACCCAGCAAAGCACCCCACCGCTGGTGGGCGCGCTGCTGAAAAACGAACACGACCTGCGCCTCTTGGACAAGCTGCTGGGCATGCAGCGCAACCACCGCTAAAACAACCCCAAGGACACACCAAGCATGACCTACACCGCTGATGCCTTCATCCGCCCCACCCCCATGGAACTGAACGGCGTGCGCCTGGTGCCGCTGGCGCTGGAGCACGCCCAAGGCCTGCAAGCCGCTGCTGCTGATGGCGAGCTGTGGAACATCCGCGTGACCTCCGTGCCCGAGCCGGAGAACACCGTGGCCTACATCGAGTCTGCGCTCAGCATGCGCGCCGCCGGCAACCGCCTGGCCTACTGCGTGCAAGACGCTGCCACCGGCCGCGTGCTGGGCACGACGAGCTACCACGACATCGTGCCTGCCATCCACCGTGTGGAGATAGGCTACACGTGGTACGCCAAAAGCGTGCAGCGCAGCCACGTGAACACCACCTGCAAGCTGCTGATGCTGACGCACGCCTTTGACACGCTGGGCTGCAAGGTGGTGGGCTGGCGCACCGACAACTACAACCACGCCTCCCAAGCCGCCATCGAGCGGCTGGGCGCCAAGAAAGATGGCGTCATCCGCGGCCACACCCTGCGCCGCGACGGCACCATCCGCGACACCGTGATGTACAGCATGACCCACGGCGAATGGCCCGAGGCCAAGGCGCATTTGTTGTACTTGCTGAGGAAATACCAATGACAGAGAAAAACGGAATTTTTGAGCAATCGGACAACAAATGGCTCAATAGTTTTCCCAAAGGGCTATTGATCATCCTTGTACTCCTTCTTGCTGCTTACTTCTGTAACGCCCTGCAGACCACACCTGTAATTGAAATTGGAAGCTGGGGGACTTTCGGTGATTACGTAGGCGGGCTCATGAACCCCCTCATCTCTCTTTTCACGCTTATCGTGGCAATCAAGGTGTGGGAACTGCAGAAGACAGAATTGCGTGAAACGCAAGAGGCATTAAAAGAACAAGGAAAAACAGCAGAACAACAACGTCAAGAGCAGCGGTTTTTTGATTTGCTGACGCTGTATCAACGGGTGGAGGATTCTGTATCAATGTTTCTTCATGAAGAAAAAGTCGAGATTCGAGGAAAAGCAGCTTTTGCAAGTTGGGTATTCAACATGCCAAAAGACGTAAAGAACCTTCTTGAATTCCAAGGCAATAAATCCTCAATGGAATGCTTGATTCAAGGTGGCAAAGTGCCATGGCGGGAGCATCAACCGAACCTTACATACAACCACTACTTTCGTATCGTGTATCGGATATTGAGCGAAGCTGATTCACTCCTTGGCGATCAACAGTATCGGTACATGAAATTATTTCGCGCTCAGCTCAATCGCCCACAACTGGAGATCATTGCACTGAATATATTGCTGGACGATGAGGGAAAGAAGATGATCCCTTTGGTCGAAAAGTATGGGCTGCTAAAACATCTTCCTAGAAGCGGTTTTCGTAAAGGTGTTGAGCAAGTGCTCAGCCCAGCAGTTTTCGGCCGTAAGTTTGCTGCCACCCATGCGAAGTAAAAGCCGAGCACTGAACACACAGGCGAATTCCCCATGACTCCCATTCTCCCCTCCCTCTTCGACTACAAAGCTTGGGCCGACAACGACATGATGGCGGTGCTGTGCGCGCCTGTGGATGCGGCGAAGCAGCCAGCGCACCACAAGGCGATCCGGCTCATGAACCACATCCATGTGGTGGACAAGATATTCATCGCCCACCTGACGGGCGCGCAGCACGGCTACACCGCCACCAACACGCCCGAGACGCCCAGCCCTGAGCAACTGTCGTGGGACATGGCCGATACGGCTGCGTGGCTCAAGGACTATGCGGGGCGCATCAGCACAGATAAGTTGCAAGAGGCGGTAACTTTTACTTTTACCGACGGCGACCGGGGCAACATGACGCGGCTGGAGATGCTGCTGCACCTGCACGCGCACGGCACTTACCACCGGGGACAGGTGAGCCAGATGCTCAAGGATGCGGGACTGACACCACCGCGCGAACTGCTCACACGCATGCTGCATACGCAAGAGCCGCAGCGGAGGACGCACTGAACACTTTGTGCTCATAACCCACAGAAAACCCATAACAAATGCTACGTTTCATTTAACAAATGAAACATCTTTCTGACCAGCACATGACTAAAGTCATTTCGCGTCAGGTGAGGCAATATAAAAACCACCGCTTGCAGCGTGGTTCAGTGGGGCATCGGTATGAGCATTACGCATCAACACACTCCTTGGTCTTTGCAAGCTAAGCTGTACACCAGCTACAGCGTGCTGGTTCTGATTTTGCTGTTAACCGCTGCCACTGCGATGTATGCAATGGAGCGATTTGCCTCTAATTTCACGACGTTTGTCGATACAACGGCTGCCAGAAAAGACCTCGTTCTGAGCATCCGCTCGGCCTCGAGCTTGCGCGCGATAGGGGTGCGCAACATGGTGCTATCGAGCACGCCCGACATGCTGCAATCGGGAAAAACGATGGCGGTCGACAGCCACCAACAAATGACCAAAAGCATGCAAGTACTCCGCAGCGTGTTGAGTACCAGTGATGTCCGTGCCGAAGAGAGCGCACTATTTAGCAAGTTGGAATCGATCGAGGCCCGCTATGCCCCGATTGCATTGGCCATTGTGGAATTGGCCAGCAAAGGAGAAAGAGAGGGCGCTACACAGAAAATCAATACCGACTGCGAACCTTTGTTGGAGGCCCTAACACAAACGGTGCAGGACTATGCTGCATATCTCGGTGCATCGGCCAATAAAGATGTCACCACTGTGAAGCAAGCCGTTAGCACCTGGTTGCTCATCATGCTCAGCGTATGCGTGGTGGCCATTGGTATAGCCATTGGCGTGGCCTACTTAGTCTCTCGCCAGGTTGGCCAAACATTGGGAGCGGATCCCTATGCACTGGTTACGCTGGTGAACCGTGTCGCCGATGGCGACTTGAGCCAATCGATCACGGTTACCGAAGGTGCTCAAGCCAGCGTACTGGCCGCCATGTCCCGCATGCAAGACTCCCTGATTCAGGTAGTGAGCAAAGTGCGCACCAGCTCCGACTCGGTAGCCAACGCCAGTGCCGAAATAGCCAGCGGCAACCAAGACCTCTCTTCCCGCACCGAAAGCCAAGCCAGCGCCCTAGAAGAGACAGCAGCCAGCATGGAAGAGCTAGGCTCCACCGTACGGCAAAACGCCGACAGCTCCTCCCAGGCCAACCAACTGGCCCAAAACGCCAGCAACGTCGCCACCCAAGGCGGACAAGTGGTCTCCCAAGTGGTCCAGACCATGCGCGACATCCACACCAGCAGCCAAAAGATTGCCGACATCATCGGCGTCATCGACGGCATCGCCTTCCAAACCAACATCCTGGCCCTGAACGCTGCCGTAGAAGCGGCCCGCGCAGGCGAACAAGGCAGAGGCTTTGCCGTGGTAGCCAGTGAAGTGCGCGCCTTGGCAGGGCGCAGCGCCGAAGCGGCCAAAGAAATCAAAACATTGATCAGCACCAGCGTAGAAAAGGTAGAACAAGGCTCCACCCAAGTAGACCAAGCAGGCCAGATCATGCAAGAGGTGGTCAGCAGCATCCGCAGAGTGACCGACATCGTGGGCGAGATCAGCGCCGCCAGCGCAGAGCAAAGCGCAGGGGTGAGCCAAGTGGGAGAGGCCATAGGCAGCATAGACCAGACGACGCAGCAAAACGCGGCCTTGGTCGAGGAGATGGCAGCGGCGGCAGCCAGCCTCAAGAGTCAGGCCAATGAGTTGGTGCAGGCGGTGGGGGTGTTCAAGCTCAATGAGACGGCAAACCCCTCGTCATTTTTAGCTTTGACACGCATGTCGGCATAAGCTGTTTGATTGCAAGCGCGTTTGGCGTACAACACTGGGTGTACGCTCTACCTCCATGCTGCTGGACTTTTTCTACGCCCTTCGCCACGCAGGCCTGCCGGTTTCTACACCGGAGTACCTGACGCTGCTGCAAGCCTTGCAGCGGGGTGTAGCTGGGCCGCAAAAAACCATGCAAAAAATGGCTGCAGAGCTTGATGGACAAGCTGCAGCAGCTACAAAAACTATAGCAAAAAACACCTCCGTAGCAGGTGATGAGGTCGACGACTACGGTCTGAGCTTGGATGACTTCTACTATTTAGCACGGCTCATCCTCATCAAGGACGAGAAGCACTACGACAAGTTCAACCGGGCGTTTGGCGCTTTCTTTTATGGGCTGGAAAGCCTGCCCGACCTGCAACGCGCCCTGCCCGAAGAGTGGCTGCGCAAAAACCTAGAAAAAGTGCTCAGCCCCGAGGAACGTGCGCAGCTGCAGGCGCTGGGCTGGGATGAGTTGATGAAAACGCTAGCCGAGCGCCTGCGCGAGCAGCAAGAGCGCCATGAGGGCGGCAACAAGTGGATAGGCACGGGTGGCACTTCGCCCTTTGGTGCCTATGGCCACAACCCGGCTGGCGTGCGCATAGGGCAAGACAAGGGGCGCAACCGCACGGCCGTGAAGGTGTGGGACCAGCGCACCTACGCTGACTACGACGAGAACAGCGCACTGACCAGCCGCCAAATGCAACTGGCACTGCGCCGCCTGCGCCAGTTTGCCCGCCAAGGTGCGGCCACCGAGTTGGACTTGCCCCAAACCATAGAGCGCACGGCGGCCAATGCGGGTTGGCTGGACATCCACATGGTGCCCGAGCGGCACAACCAGGTGAAGGTGCTGCTGCTGATGGATGTGGGCGGCACCATGGACGAGCACGTGCACCGCGTGGCCGAGTTGTTCAGCGCAGCCAAAACGGCGTTCAAGCATTTGGAGTTTTTTTACTTCCACAATTGCGTGTACGACTATGTGTGGAAGCACAACCAACGCCGCCACAGCGAGCGCACCAGCACGTGGGATGTGCTGCACAAGTACAACCGCGACTACAAACTCATCTTCGTGGGCGATGCGACCATGAGTCCGTACGAAATCCTGCAGGCCGGCGGCAGCGTGGAGTACATGAACGAGGAGCCTGGCGCTGCTTGGCTGCAGCGCCTGTGTGAACACTTTAGCCACCATGTGTGGATCAATCCCGAGCCACAGGGCGTGTGGCAGTACCGCCAAAGCATTGCCTTGGTGCAAGACCTGATGCAAGGCCGGATGTACCCACTGACCCTACAGGGGTTAGAAGAAGCAATTCGTAACCTTTAGCATACTTTTCCAGCCATTCAATCTAACGTGATGCGCTGTTTTAGGGTAAAACAGCAACAGAAGCAACCAAACATGGTGCCGTTAGCAAGGAGAAATCACTATGGACTGGATCCGTTCCATCACGATTCGCACACGCTTGTTTGTGTGCTTTGGGATCATTGTTATCCTGATGCTCATCAGCTCTGTTTTTAGCTATGCCGGACTGAACAAAAGCAACAGCAATGTGAAAGAACTGGCAACCGATTGGCTGGCCAGCGTCAAGGCAGTCAGTGAAGTGATGGACAAGCTCAATGTAGCGCGTCGTGTGGAGCAACGCATCATCCTAGAGTCCGCCACGGACAAGAAGGAAGTGCAAATCAAGCGCTTCCAAGACAACATCGAGCTGGTAAATAAAGCCATTCAGAACTACGAGCCACTCGTTTCTTCGCCCGAAGAGAAGGAACAATTCGATGCCATTAAAAGCAACTGGCAGGCTTATCTGGAGCTAACCAAGCAAACCATTCCCCTGTCAGCCAAAGATGACAGCAATTTGGCCGAGGCACGCGACAAAAACATCTACCAAACAGGCCCCAAGTTGCTAGCCGCCATTGCAGCAGCCAACAAGGCGGTTGACCTGAACATGAAGGGCGGAGAGCACGCTTTTGGAGAGTCGCAAACCACGTTTTCCACCACCGTATCGGTGATGCTGCTGTTGGCTTTCATCGCAATGGCTGGTGCTGCCGTTTTGGGGATAGTGGTGACACGTTCTATTACCGCACCGATTGAGGAAGCCTTGGCCATTGCAGGCTATGTGGCCGAAGGCAATTTGCGCACGCAAAAGGCATCGAACGGCAAGGATGAAATTGCCACACTACTCAATGACCTGCGCCGCATGCGCCACACACTGCGCTCGGTGGTGGAAGCCGTGCGCCAAAACAGCGAGCAAATACTCACTGGCTCGTCAGAAATTGCCATGGGTAACCACGATTTGTCCGTGCGCACCGAACACCAAGCGGCCAATGTGCAACAAACCTCCAGCGCCATGCAACAAATGAATAATTTGGTGCAGCACAGCGCAGAAACCGCGCGCACGGCAACACAGGTGGCGGCATCGGTCAGTGCAGCGGCGCAGCAGGGGGGACAGGCTATGGAGCGCGTCGTGGGCACCATGCAAGAGATTGCCCAAAGCTCACACCGGATTGTGGAAATCATCAGCGTGATTGACGGCATTGCGTTCCAAACCAACATCTTGGCACTGAATGCAGCGGTAGAAGCCGCCCGGGCTGGCGAGCAAGGACGCGGCTTTGCCGTGGTGGCCAGCGAAGTGCGCAGCTTGGCTCAGCGCAGTGCGGATGCGGCCAAAGAGATCAAAACCCTCATCACCAACAGCACCGAGAAAGTCGATGCGGGCAACCAGCATGTGGCCGCAGCAGGGGAAAGCGTGCGCGATATAGTGCAGCAGGTCAAACGCGTGAGTGACTTGATCAACGAAATGGGTTCGGCCACCGCTGAGCAAACAACAGGCATTAGCCAAGTCGCCAGTTCGGTAAGCCAGCTAGACCAAGCCACACAGCAAAATGCTGCCTTGGTAGAGGAGATGGCTGCCGCAGCTACGAGCTTGAAAACACAAGCAGAAAGCTTGGTCAGCGCGGTCGACGTGTTCAAACTGAACCCCTCTACGGGAGTCGTCCCTGCTGCGTCAAGCACCCACCACGCTAGCCCTGTCCAACGGACATCAACAAGCACCAAGCCGAAAATTCACAGTAAAGCTAGCAACCTGACCAGCAAACCACAGCCCTCCGTTGCAGCCAGTACGCCAGCCAAAGCGCAGGCTTCGCACACACCAACCGCCAGCAAAGCAACGGACGACGAGTGGGAAACCTTCTGAAAGTACGGGGCACGCCCGGTGTAGACTCTGCGCCTCGCGTGTCTCCGTAGTTCAATGGATAGAACGGCCCCCTCCTAAGGGGCAGATACAGGTTCGATTCCTGTCGGGGGCACCATATCTAGCATGATAGCGGCGGTGTTTGTAGGTTCAGCAGCTTTGGCTTACAGGTTGGCAGACACGGTCTGCCCAGCCTCTTGCTCCAAATAAACCCAGTCCACGATGTCTTGATTGGGTTGGTAGCCTGTCACCAGCTCCGACAGCATGATGCGTATCACGGTCACATCGTTCGCATTAAGTGCGATTTCCAATGCGTGTAGGCGACTTTCCAACTTTTCCCAAGGTATGAACTCCTCATGGGCTTTCATGATGCGGCTGTGCAAGGTGGGTTTGGGGTTGTCACCGATCAAAAGCTCTTCGTAGAGTTTTTCACCAGGACGCAAGCCAGTGATTTCAATAGCAATATCCCCTTCGGGGTTATGCTCGTCTTTCACCGTCAGACCAGAAAGCTCCACCATACGACGTGCCAAGTCCATAATTTTGACGGACTGTCCCATATCGAGCACAAACACATCCCCTCCCTGAGCCATAGCACCGGCTTGGATGACTAGCTGCGATGCCTCGGGAATGGTCATGAAGTAGCGGGTGATGTCGGGATGTGTCAGGGTAATGGGGCCACCATCGCGAATCTGCTGCCTGAAGCGGGGCACCACGGAACCCGAAGACCCCAATACATTGCCAAAACGCACCATGCTGAATTTGGTCTGCGAGCTAGTGGCCGCCAAGGCTTGCAGAACCATCTCGGCCAAACGCTTGCTAGCACCCATGATGTTGGTTGGACGAACAGCCTTATCGGTGCTGATGAGGACAAAGTCCGTCACGCCACTGTCGACGGCTGCTTGGGCGGTACGTAGTGTCCCCAACACATTGTTTTTAATACCTGCCGCGGGATTGTGCTCTACGAGCGGGACATGCTTGTAAGCAGCTGCGTGGTACACCGTTTCTGGACGCCAAGTGGACATGATCTCGCGCATGCGATCCTCATCCTGTACAGAAGCCAGCAAAGGCACCAATACTGTATGGCCTTCAGCGCTCTTCTCCTCCAACTCCTGATGGATGGCATACAAGGCGAACTCACTTTGCTCGATCAGCAACAATTTGGCTGGGCCCACCGCCAAAATTTGCCGACAAAGCTCACTGCCGATAGAACCGCCCGCGCCGGTAACCAACACCACTTTACCGACGACATTTTTCGACAACAAAATGTGGTTGGGCATCACCGGCTCGCGCCCCAGCAAGTCGTCAATATCGAGTTCTCGCACATCGGAAATGCTTACCTTGCCCTTGGCCAAATCCGTCATGCTGGGCAACGTGCGCACACTGACTCGGGCCGTGCGCATTTGGGCCAGTATTTCATTGCGGCGTTTGCGACCTATGCTGGGCATGGCCAAGAGCACGTCGCTGACGTGGAGTGTGCTGGCTAAATTGACCAAATCGCTGGGGTTGTAGATGGGTTGTCCGTTGAGTACATGACCATGCAAACGGTCATCGTCATCCAAGAAACCCACCACTTGCATTTCGTGGCTATTGGCCATGGCGGCCACCAACTGCCTACCTGTGGTGCCTGCGCCATAAACCAATACCTTGGGCCGAGAGGCTTGCTTCAGGATTCCGATGTATTGATCCCCCAACCATACCCGCGCCAAGGCCCGTGATGCGCCCACAAAGAGCAGAAGCAATATCGGTTGAATAATGCCCACGGTTCGCGGTACGCCCGCAACGCCAATGGCCGTAAAAATCGATGCGTATAACAGGCCATAAACACCCACCGCGCGAGCAACCGCTAGCAGAGCTGGCCATCCGCTATAGCGAAAAATGGCTCGGTAGAGACCAGAAGTGATGAAGATGGGAAGTGCTGTGCAAACAGCTACTGCAATTGCCTTAAGAAGGCCTTGAGACCATTCACTGGGATGCGTAAAACTGATGAAATCACCCAAGCGCAGGTAATAAGCCATCCATACCGTTAGTACACACAGGCTCAAATCAACTGTTAAAGCGACGAATCTTTTCCCCGCCCTTGGTAATGCCAAAACCGGGGTAGCCAGCTTTTTGAGATGTCGTATCAATGCGAGACTCCATCTCTGTACAACACCTTAACGGCCGTCATCCACAGTATTTTCAAATCCAGCAACAGGCTTTGTTTGCGCAAATACTCAGCATCCAACTGCACTTTCTGAGGTATTGGAAGTTCATCACGCCCATTGACCTGCGCCCACCCAGTCAGCCCTGGTACCAACTTGTGCACCCCTTTCTCAGTTCGGAGTGCAATCAGATCATCTTGGTTGAACAGCGCTGGGCGAGGCCCCACAAAGCTCATGTCACCTTTGAGAATGCTCCAGAGTTGCGGCAACTCATCCAAACTTGACTTGCGTAAAAAAGAGCCAATCGGTGTCAGCCACTGTTCGGGGTTGCTCAGCAAATGAGTCGCTACCGCCGGAGTGTTGATCCGCATGCTGCGGAATTTGGGCATTTTGAAAATGCGGTTGTTGCGGCCAACTCGGTCACTCCAGTACAAGACTGGGCCGGGGGAAGTAAGCCGCACGGCAAGTGCCAGCACCACTACTGGAACAACTAGACACCCCGTGAGCAACAAGGCCAAGAATAAATCGAGCGCACGTTTCATGGGCTTAGTCCTTTGACGGTGCTACGCAGCCCGTCATCCACAGAGACTGGCGGGGTCCAGCTCAAGATTTGCTGTGTCTTTCGGATATCGACCTGCAAAGATGCACACAGACGCTGATAAATGTTACGTCGCATCAAAATCGTGGATGCCAAGCTTAAGCAAGGAATGGGCACTTTGAGTAAACGGGGAGATTTACCCATAGCCCCACCTATGCGCATCAATAAATCTGCTGTCGACAAATCCTCGCCATCGCTGACCATGAAGGTTTGGTTCGCTGCTGCAGGATGGTGAAGACATGTGACGATCAAATCAACTAGATTATCCAAACCAACAAAGCTACGCCTATTGTCGGTAACAGCTCCCAATGGTAGAGGCCAACCTTGTGAAACGTAGCGCATCATCGATGCGAAATTGGCCTTCACTCCAGGTCCGTAAACCAGGGGGGGGCGAATAATCACCACCTCCATACCCGTCTCAGTAGCGATTTGGCGTAGCTGCTGTTCCGCTTCGTACTTTGACACACCATAAGGATCTAATGGTGCTGGGATGTCATCTGCAGTAAATGGTTTACCAAATACGGTGAACTCGCCATTGACTTTGACTGAACTGATAAAAATAAATCGCTTGACATTCGCCTGTGCAGCTTGACGAGCAAGATTGATCGTACCCTCAGTGTTAACGCGCCGAAATTCAGTCAAGGGACTGGCGCTTTGATCGTGCATCACATGCACTCTTGCAGCAAGATGCACAACAGCCTCTTGCCCTTTGAGCAATTTCGACCAATCTGTTATTGCATCAATGCTCGCAATTGAACTTGCCGCCCCATGTCCGCCCCCCCCTCGAACCACGGAGAGCACCTGGTAAGGCATATCACCCAGTCTGGATCTAAGTGCCGTGCCAATAAAGCCACGGGCACCAGTCACAAGTATGTTCATCGGTGCAAGAACTCAATCAACTTGGCTGGATACTTTGACAAAATCATGAACCAATTCGTGTGTATCCCATTGGATTTACAGGCCCGCAGCACTTCTTGATTCAGTAGAAATATGCTTCGCAAGCCACGCGTACTAACCCCGCCAGTACGCATTCGAACCATCACTTGCGGGATATGCTTATAAGTCACATCACCTTTATGGAATATGCGTGCCACTAATTCAAAATCACCCGCAATCCGGTAGTCGACACAAAAATTGCCGTATCGCTCAAAAATTTCTCGCCTCAGAAATAGTGCTGGATGGGCCGGCATCCAACCCCAGGCTATCTTGGAAGGACTGAAATGATCGGAGCGATATCGACGTATAGGTTTGTTCAAATTATCAGGACGTACAAACTCCGTATCTCCATACAAAGCATCTACATTTGTCTTTGACATGTAGTCGCCGACCTGCATCAGCGCGTGTGACCCAACATACACGTCATCCGCATTCAAAAAAGCGATTACATCCCCGCTCGCCATGGAAACACCTTTATTCATGGCATCGTATATTCCTTGATCAGGCTCTGACAGCATGCGGTAGCCCTCCCGAGCATGCTGGTGAACCAACGCCTGCGTTCCGTCCGTCGACCCTCCATCAACAATGATGTGCTCGATATCAGCCGTCTCCTGCGAAGCGACAGATTGCAGTGTGTCGACAATAGTTGCGGCGCTGTTGTAGCAAACCGTGATAACGGTAATTTTCATGGCGATAAGGCTTATACCTAATTAGACAGCCTAGGATCGACCCAAGACGTAACGGCTGCAACAGAGGTGGGAAAGAGCGCATAGGCCCCCTTCAGGAATGCGGATTGGGGCAACCAGTACAGATTCGGCTGAGGCGTCACTACAAACACGGGGAGTCCCCAATATTCAGCAAGATGCGCAGGCAAGCTGTCAGCGGAAACGACTGCGTCCATCGTCTGCACGGTTGAAACCAGATCCTCAAAAGTATTGATTTCGCTGTGCGGTCCTGCGCGCACCACACATACCTCAACATCCAATGTTTTGAGTGCATCCACCATCTGCGCAACCACGGCTTCGGGGATCTGTTTGGTCGCCACGCGACTGTCGGGGAATATGCCTATGCGTTGCAAGTTATGCACCATGACTGGGGACTCAACGAGTGGCACCTTTAGTCCGAAATACTTTGCATAATCCAGATAAATATTTGCCTCACCTGAAGCAATCTGCTCAATCTGTCGCCCAGCGCAAACCCATTGCTGGCGCCAACCGCTTCGATCGAAAACCACGACATCGCCGGGAGATGTCGCATCCCGCACAGCCCACCGCAAAAACCAAGCACTCTGGATCGCCGCGTACGCACCTCGCTTGCGTATGTCAAACAAGGCTGGGACTCCTTCCAACTGATCGTCTAGCCACTTGACGGGTCGTGAGTAGTTCAAAGCATAGAGCAAAGGGCGCAAATGATTTGCGCACAGTAAAACATCGTCCTTGACATCTAGATGGCGCAGGTGGTGACATGCAATCACCAGATCACCAAATGCCTTGAAGGAAGGGAAATATCGCATTACTTTGCAGTTCCATACCAAGGCGACGGCAACCGCGCTCGTGCATTTTGCGGCGCACGCACACACGCAAGGAAATAGTCGGCGGCCACTTCCGGTTGCAGTTGGCTCGCAGCCGCCACAGTGGCCTGCTTTAGTGCAGCCAGTACATCTCGGCGGGTGACTAATACCTCCATCTCTCGTACCAAGGAATCCAGATCCTCGCTCACGAAAAGCCGTGCTGCGCCCAAGGCAACCGCCATATCCCCCGCGCCTGTACGATCACTACACAAAACAGGCACACCCGCGCAAATGGCCTCATTGACGACTACACCCCAACCATCGTGCCGGCTGGGCAAAACGAAAAGATCGTATTGCGCTATTACAGCTTGGGCATGACCAAACGGGATTGATCCGCAGTACCGAACGCCAAGACAGCCCTGCAGCAATCTGGCATCGCCTGGGCCATATACGTCCATCTCACACGGCACCCCTCTGCGGTGCAACTCGGCCATCGCAGTCAACAGAAGGTCAATACCTTTGCGGCGAATAAGACTTCCAACAAAAATGCACCTTACGCGCTCGTTCCCTGCAAAAGACGAATTCGGGACAGGCGCAGTCTTCGGAACAAAGTAGCCAAACGGCAGAAGCTTGTCGGCCGGGATGCCGGCCCTTTGGTACTGCGTCGCGGCCAGCTGCGATATAACAAAAATCCCTTGGATACGACGCCCGAGCAACAAGGCATATAAGCGATAGAGAATAGGCCTCAGCTTGGACTTGAAGCGTGCACGCCATCGTTGATGGTCGGCATAGTAGCCGTCGCTGATGGGTGAATACGGCTCCGAAATGAGATAAACATCCAGCCGCATAAAGACGGCTAGGAACAAAACGAGCATCAACTTGGGCTGTTGGAACGGGCTTGCGAAGACATGAACTTGCTCGCGATGGTCACGCAGTGCATGCCAGAAAAACTTCAAAAACCCCCGCTTGGGCACCAGCACTCTCGCGACAGTATCTACGCGAGTCTCTGCCCAGCCCTGTGCACGGCGCACCTCGTCTTCCCTTGCGGTCACATAAGAAACGACGGGCCGCCCCGATCGCTCCTGAAGCGCAAGATATGTGTACGCTTGGTGGTCAGTCAAAACCGGCTGCCACGTGATGAAGCCCGGAGTTGACTTCACAGCTGCTCCCCAAACAAGAACCGAGCTATGGTCTGTCCCGCGCGCAGAGGATCGCACTGCTCTTGGGCACGCATGAAGCCGTTTTGAGCAATCGCCTTTGCGCGGTCTGGCGCCATCAGCAGCAACTCAAAAAGTTCATTCAATGCGCCTGCATCGTCTTTGCGAAGATATACCGCGCCGTCTTCGCCCATGACCTTGCGCACATCACTGATATCTGTACTCAAAACCAGCAACCCTGCGGCAGCAAACTCAATTACCTTGGAAGGGAAAGTGGTGTGCGCTAAAGCACCCTCGTTCAGCTTCAGGGCCAATCCCACATCGCAACTCGCCAAGATTTGGCGATATACCTTGTCGGTAGTGCGGCCATGAACACGAACGAGCGGGAATCGTTGGTCAACCTCTAGTTCACGAAAACGGGCGAGACTCACACCTTGACCAGTGACTTCAAACTGTATGTTTTGAGCCCATGGAGCTTGCGCAACCCGCAACTGACCAATCGCGTCGATAAGCAGATCGGCTCCCGTTTCTGGCAGTAGGGCACCTCCCATCAGTATGTGCAGGCGCCCACTGGTAAATCGCTGCACTGATGCATCCCCTACTGCCGTACCATAGTAGCACAGGGTCGGACGAATTTTGGTCCAGTCGTTTAAAGCACTGCATGCCAATAGAGCACCATCCGGGCACATCCTATCGTAGATGCGCCCGACAACGGCACGCGCACGGGCGCGTAACGAAGGCTGGCCCGCACGCACCTCGCCATCCTCAAGGTCGAGAAAGCGACGGTACCCGCACGCCGCTGCTACGAACAGCGAAGGAAGGTACGCCGTCAATCGGTTGTAAAAAAGGGCTCCTTTGATGCGCGCCTTACGCAGGCGGAGCACAATTGGGATCATCGCGACCAACGAAACAAACTCGGACAACACCGGCACCGTCACGAAAGGCGCATAAACGACGGGAACTCCGCCAATGCGACGCACACAAGCTCGATAAAACTTAGCTTTGCCGCCAGCACGTCCACGCCCCAAGCTCAAGACCCAAGGGCTAACTGCACCTTTTCTCAGCGCCTGCGCTAAGAGCAACACTTTACGTGAGCCCGCGGGGCTATCTGTTGTGACCCCTCTTTCGATACGAGTTGCATCATCGAAAGCATTGCACAAGATCAGCAAACGCGGCGTCATCGTGACAAGGAACGCTTAACTTTTGCTGGCACCCCCGCAACCAATGTGTGAGGCGGGACATCGGACACCACCACAGAGCCGGCAGCCACTATCGATCCTGTTCCTATAGTGACTCCGCCCAAAATTAAGGTGCGCGCCCCAATCCAGCAACCGTCTTCGACAATCACAGGCGCGGCGGTACCGGCACCGGCTCGCCGCTCACCCGTACCAATTTCATGGCTACCGGGATGAATCTCCACGCCAGGACCGATGTCACAGCGCGCCCCAATGACGATTTGTGCGTCTGGGTGCGTGTGGATAATCCCCCCGGGACTGATCCATGAGTTTGCCCCGATACTCAGTTGACCACGCCCATATATCCATGCACGACCGCAAAAATTGGCCGAAGTGTGCATTTCAATCCCCGCGAGCCTCAATAGCATCCTGCGCAAGAAAAACAAACGCGTAGGCGGCAATGGAATCATAAGTAGATTGCAGCAATGGCGAATCCAAGCTTTCATACCTGCTTCTTTTGAAGATCTTCAACCAATCGTGCTGCGATATCGGGCATCCTAACATCAGCTCGCCAACCAAGCTGCCGTTCCGCACGCTGAGGATCCCCAAAACTCCAGTCGATATCCGAGGGGCGAAAAAACGATGGGTCTGATACTACATATTTTTCAGCGTCTAACCCAACCACATCAAAGACAACTCGCACAAACTCCTTCAGTGCAGTAGGTACTCCCGTCGCAATCACATAGTCCTCAGGTGAATCTTGCTGCAACATGCGCCACATTGCATCCACATATTCAGGAGCCCACCCCCAGTCGCGCACGATATCCAACCGCCCCAACCGAAGCTGCTCGTGAGAGCCCGCCGCAATTCGCAACGCTGCTTCAACAATCTTTCTGGTGACAAAGCGTGGGTGTCTAAGAGGTGATTCGTGATTAAACAGAATCCCGTTCACTGCAAACAGCCCATACGATTCCCTATAGTTTGCAACCATCCAGTGCGCCGATGCCTTGGCTACCGCGTACGGACTGCGAGGTCTAAACGGAGTCATTTCATTCGCAGCCTCCCGCCCCACATCCCCAAAGCATTCACTCGAACTGGCGTTATATAGCTTGATTTCCCCCCCCAAGAATCTAATCGCCTCAAGGAGATTAAGCGTTGCGACAGAAATACTCTCAAGTGTTTCCACAGGCTGCTCAAAGGACAACCCCACCGAACTCTGACCACTCAACAAGTAAACCTCGTTCGGCGTTGAGCGGACCATGGCATTTAAGACACTTCGAAAATCTGTTGGAGCCATCGAGCAAAGATGAATTTTGTCTGCAACGCCCAAAGTCTTGAGGTTGCCGAACGTCGAAATTTGGGCATCCCGTGATGTTCCCCAGACTTCGTAACCTTTGCGTAGCAATAGCTGCGCGAGATAAGCGCCGTCCTGCCCTGCTATGCCGCAGATCAATGCTCTCATTTCATCAATTCCTGATAGATCTTATGCGTTTCCGCAGCACATCGCGACCAAGAAAAGAGGGTTCGCTGCCTTCGCCCCGTTTCAACCAGTTTTGTCAAAGTATCCCGAGATTGCAAAGTACTCTCCAGTACATCCCGGATGGAATCTACTTGGTGCGAATCAAAGTACGCACCGGCAGTACCAACCACTTCAGGAATCGACGCTGCACTACTGCAGATGACAGGGCAATCCAGTGACATCGCTTCCAGTAGAGGAATGCCAAAGCCTTCGTAGCGCGAAGGGTAAATAAATGCTGCGGCCCCTCGATAGAGGGCTGCAGCTACCTCATCTTCTCCGCCTACATGAACCACTTGGCCTGCGCTTAGTCCCAAATCTACGAAAGCCTGCAATTCTTCCTGACTAAATCTCCCCCCACCAAAACAAACCAGCCGGAAGTTCTCATGCAACCAAGACGATGCTGCATAGGCCTTCAACAGGTTGTCAAAGTTTTTGTATCCGCCTCGCCCCCCCACATATAAAAGGTATGGTGAAACACCCGTTAACTCTGAAGCCGCATATTGGGGGAGCGGCAGGGGATCAGCTGCGAGATAGGTCACCGTAATCTTGGAGGCAGGTACTCCCAAGATATCCATCAAGTCTCGCTTCGTGCATTCCGAGATGCAGAATAAATGATCCGCACGCTGAATAGCTTTTGCTTTGGCGGCCGAAAACTGCTCCGCCGAGTCGAAATCTTGAGCGCAGCGCTCGTGGATCATGTCAAAAACAGTTAACACTCTCCTGACCCTACTGGGATAAGTAGCAGGGCGACCTGCGTAGTAGGTCTCGTGAACAATATCAGGTCGAAAGAAGGGCAACGAGGCCCTAAATGCCAATCCGCTCGTGGCCAAGATCAGGCGCCGCCGCCCACGCCCAGGACGAACATAAGCGCCAGCAATTAAGTCTGCTGGAGCGCTGCGGACATAACGATTGACATATAAAGGGGAAAGTATCTTCGCACGGATTGAGGGCAGCGCGCACAACTCCTCTGCCAGAGCTCGGAAATACCTCGAAATGCCACCGTACTCATGCTCGGCAAAGATCTGGTAATCGAAGATAACGTTCATTTTTGCCGTGTAACTCTAGGCCCCTTGAACAAACAGACTGTATTGTCACTACACCGATTTGGTCGAGGTTCGAAAGGACATACCCCCTAGCAATTTGCGTAGTTTCCGAAACACCTTGAGATGAAACGGCACATGAAACTGGGAATGGAAAGTACGCAAATCAGCCCGTGCATCTCGAACCATCACGCGCGGATGAGTCAGAGGGAAATTCATTGGGGTGACAGGCATATTCGCCAACTCGGAGACATGCGTTGTATGCGTAGCCCCATCACCAAATCCTATATTGCTGATCAAGTTGACATTCGGCAGAATTACCAAGCGACTATGCACAAAATTAGCGCACACCCATTGAAAATCCCAAGTATCAATCTGTCCAGCATGCATCCGATCAAATAAGCTGCTCCACACCTTAGCTTCGATCGCCGACCCCAGAGCATCCTTCAGCCACCCCTGATCGCGTAACAACGGCCAGATAGTCAGATTCACATCATAAGAATCTTGCCAGCGGTCTCGCCAAGATGCCCACCCCCAAATATGGGAGTACCTCGAGAAGTAGTAGCTGTCTCCATTTCTTTGGTGCCCATCCTGAAAGTTGTCACCACTGATCATGCCGATTCGCTTATCGGCGCGATAGCGCTCCAGCATCTCCTGGCAAAACCGAAAGAAAGACGGTTCAGGCAAACAATCATCTTCAAGAATGATCGCTTCTTCGACGCGCTCAAAAACCCAATCAATTCCACTTGAAACGCGCTGCTTACACCCCAAATTAGTTTCTGAAAAATTGGTCTCCACAGTACAGGGCCAATCCACTGCATTAATGATGGCGCGGGTAGCCGCTACGCGCTCTGCTTCATCAGGACGATTGGCCCGCGCGCCATCACCTACCACAAGCAATCTAGGAGGGCGAGCCTTGGCAATCTCCGCAAACACACGAGCCGTTGTATCGGGTCGATTAAAAATGATGAAGGCGACTGGCGTCGTCAGCATGAAATCATTCACTCAGTAATTTCCTGAAATAAGAAATCGTCTCTTTGAGACCATCGTGTAGGCAAACCTTGGGCTGCCACCCCAATTGGGACTTAGCTAATGCGATCTCCGGCTGACGCTGCTTGGGATCGTCGGATGGCAAGGGTAAATACACCAATTTGGATGCTCCACCCACAAGACGAAGCACCTTTTCAGCCAACTCCAGCATGGTGAACTCACTAGGGTTACCTATATTTACTGGCCCCGTGAAATCGGCAGGACTGTCCATGAACCGCAACATGCCGTCAATCAAATCATCAACATAACAAAAGCTGCGCGTCTGCTGACCATCGCCATAAATCGTAATGTCTTCACCTCGAAGAGCTTGGACTATGAAGTTGCTCACAACTCGTCCATCTTGGGGATGCATACGCGGGCCATAGGTATTAAAAATTCGCATTACCTTGATCTCCAAAGCATGCTGGCGGTGATAGTCAAAAAAGAGTGTCTCCGCACAGCGCTTGCCTTCGTCGTAACAGCTACGAACCCCTATCGGGTTCACCCTACCCCAATAGCTCTCCGGCTGTGGATGGATTTCCGGATCACCATAGACCTCGCTTGTAGAGGCCTGTAAGACACGAGCCCTGACTCGTTTAGCTAAACCCAACACGTTGATCGCGCCATGAACGCTGGTCTTGGTTGTCTGAACCGGATCAAACTGATAGTGAACCGGAGAGGCAGGACAAGCGAGGTTAAATATTCTCTCCACCTCTACATAAAGCGGAAAGGTCACATCGTGACGCATCAACTCAAAACGAGAGTTCCCCAGTAAGTGCTCAATGTTGCGCTTGCTGCCAGTAAAGAAGTTATCGACACAGAGCACATCTTCACCTCGCTCGAGCAAGCGATCACAGAGATGCGAGCCCAAGAAACCAGCACCACCCGTGACCAAAACTTTATGTGTTTGCCTCATCGCCTGCATATTTATGGAAATCGGGCTGGTCTGTATCCACCGGCTTGCTCAATAGATTGATCCATTGCGAAGCCTCAAGGATATGAAAGGTATGCTCCACCGTTGGTTCAACAATGAACACTTCACCTGCGACGAAAATGCGCTCTTTCTGTTCCCACCCACTGCCTGCCAACGGCCTCCGAAAAACGACATGAATTTTCCCCACAAGGACGACAAAACACTCTTGTGTTTCCTTATGGTAATGATGCCCCCTCGTCGCCCCAGCGTCTGAAGCGATAAGATTCATTTCCCGCCAGACACCGACATTCAACAAGCCTGCAATGGATCCACGGGCATCCTTGTGTTCGAAATAGCGCGGAAGAATACGGTACATATCACTCAAAAAATTTCCCCCAGTTCATCCCACTGATGCGAAGGCCGAAAAGCCTTCACCCCATCGGGCAGCAAAGAAAGATCTGACTGAAAAGTTGTAGTACTCAAATCTGCCAAGCTAGGTTGCAGCAATGTCAAAGGTTTACCCAACTTCCCAGCCACGGCACAGCCAAACTGATACCGCGTCAAACGATAAGCATCACTCAAGTGCACTATCCGCATTCCAGCGTCAAGTCCCAAACCACCACTCCCTGCCGCACAATTCTCCACGAAACGGCAGAGTCGCCCAACGGATGTCGGCGAAAAATAGGTGTTGTCGAATAAGGAAATCGACTCTTCCGCAATCAAACTCGTCTCAAGCCAGCGGAAGAATCCACCACGCCTCCCCATCACGGCCGAGACGCGCAGAATTACGCCCGGCAAATTAGATCGCCCCAAGATTCTCTCAGCCAACAAGTTGGTTAACCCATAGACCGTGCGCGGCCCTACGCAACTGCTCCGACTGTAATGACCATCAAAGCCATCAAACACATAATCTGTTGAAAAGAACAGCGTTACGGGTCGCACCTTGAGAGAGAGACACGCTTCAACATAGTTGCGCACTGCCTGGACATTCAGATCCAATGCATAAGCAGGCATCTTCTCACACCGTTCCACATCCTTGGTGCCAGCCAAGAACACGACAAACTGAGGTTGCGACTCACCGATGAGCTCGCGCATTGCATGCACATCCAGCACATTCAGCGGAACTAGGCCCGGAGTCTCATGGCTGTGATACGTGCCAGTGAGTACTCGTTGTTTAACTTGGCCCAGACTCTCCCGCAAATAGCTACCAATGAAACCGCTGGCCCCGAGGATCAGAACGCGATCAGCCATTAATCGCCTTCATCACTGTCTCTTGGCCGCCGTCGTACTTACGAAAATCCTGCAAGACGTTTTCATTACCTTGGGTTTTGAGCTGTTCGTACAACTCCGTCCCAGGGAAGGGCGCACAACGCGACAGCTGGTAACTACGCCGCATATCGTCTGTCGTAAAACCCATATCGTGGATGATCTTCATATCCAGCTGATGGGCCTCCTCAGTTTGCCCAGGCATGTCGCGCATCATCGTAATGTGCATCATCAGTTTAGGATAGTTGGTGCTCAAACGCTCCAACGTTCCTCGGAAATCTTTACGCTCAATCCCCTTTTTGACCTTGGCAAGTACACCCAGATCAAATGTCTCGATCCCGAATCGCATACCCACACATCCTGAATCGACCATTTTCTCGTACAGCCAGTCTGGAGAGATATCGAGACGCCCCATCATGGTCCAGGGCAAACCAATTTCCTTCAACAACTCACACAATCGACTGATGCGCTCGGTGCCCATATTAAAGGTGTCATCATCAAAGAAGATACTGCGATACCCATTGAGCGCCACAGCCTCACGAATTTCCGCAGCAATCTTCTCCGGGTCACGCAAAGACACTTTTTTCTGAAACATGGCTTGAGGCCAAACGCAGAACGTGCATTTAAACGGACAGCCTTTACTGCCATAGATTTGCAATTGCGGCTTGGGTGTTGGCATTGTCGGGTCATAGTACTTAACCGCCGCCGGATAATTCCTAAATGGGAACGGAATCGAATCCACATCAGTAACTACATTCGCTTCATACACACCCGGTCGCATTTCACGCACCAACTGCTGGGCACCATAAATGTACTCACCTCGTAAAATGTATTTGATTTCGGGATGCGTTGTTTGCACCTCACCAACAATCTCGTCGGTTGTAAAATGAGGCCCTGCGACAGCTAGGTCAGCAATTTTTGTGAGCTGTGACGCAATCCACAAATCAATATCGATGGTTGGCGTTGCACATTCTTGGATAATCAAGTCCGGTGCCCACTGTCTCACGTGCTCAAGAAAGCGTACATAGCTGTATTCCTCATCGGCCACAGAGTCAATGATATTGACCTCATGACCGTCAGCCGCGACAAGCGATGCCGCATACCCCATAAAAAAGGGATAAGGCGGTCCTTCATGTGGCATATCCATAGTCCATGGCCAACGCGAACCCGCACGAACCCCGTAACGAATACCTTTACCCAGACCCAAGCCCCTCCACAAGCGACCTGCTCCCGGAATCTTCCTCAGCCAAGGAAAAAAAGGGATACCGCCAAGTTCAAAGCTATTCTCAGGGGTCGATTTATCCGACCGAATAGCCGGTGGGTTAACAAATAAAACTCGCATTTAAATCTCCTGCAAATAGTTCAGCAAATTAGCGGCTGTCGCCTGAATGGAAAAATGATCCCTCACGTATTTTCCTCCAGCACGCGCCTTTTCCACCCGCCCTGCGTCATCCGAAATGTAACGGCGGATCTTCCCCCTGAGATCATCGTGGCCATCGGTAAACACTACAAAGTCGCCTAATAGTTTTTCGGCAGATGGAACCCTGTCCGAAATCAAAAAGCCATCACAAGCCAATACCTCTAAAGTTCGAAGGGTAATTACATCCCAGTCGACGCAATCTTGGATGGTGCAGTTCAGATTAATCTTGCTGCTGCTATAGAGTATCGGCACCTGTTCCTGAGGAATCTTCCCCCGACTCAGACGCTCAAACCGCCTCTTATATTTCGGCAAGCCCCAATTCCTCCAGACTCGGAAGCGGGCACGCAGAATTCTCCAATTGCCGTACAAGCCGAAATTGAAATCCGCTGCAGGCTCCAAATACGCCTCACTGCGCTCCGTACCCTTAACGTCGTTTCCGACATAGGCAACATCAAAGGCCAATTCAGACGTAGGCTTGCGCGGATAAAAAGTAGAGGTATCAACACCAAAAGGCAAAAAGATACCGGAATATCCCTCGGCCTGATGCATGTCCAGCAACTTGCGTGAAATGAATGCATAGCCGTCGTAGCCGTTCTCGCGCAATGCTGCAAGCTTGCGGTCAGCACCCTCGCCATACGCGTTCTGCAGGTAAAGCACTGACTTCACAGCCCAGTCAGATCGGGGAGCGTTGTCGTTCATGTAAATCATGACGTCTAACTTCTCCGCTGGCTGGCGATTTGGCGCATACACATCAACCTCAAGTGTTGGGTCGACCTGTTTCATGGCCTTGACCAAACTCCGCGCATAGAGTTCGTCACCCAGAACATTACCGACTTTTCGCTCCAAACTCCCCAAATCCCAAGTCAGACTAAATCCGATTTTCTTCATTGTCACCACCACTTGGGCTGCATTGCCTTGATAAATATTCGTCCAACACTACGGTCGACAAAAAGGGTCACCGCCAAAGACGGCAGTATTTGAGAAACCAGAGCAACACTTGCCGCGCCAAGCAACCCGAACCGAGGCACCACGATCATATGCAGCCCCAAAGTCATCACGCCGCCGACCACCACGCCAAGCAAAGAATAGCGCGGTGTCTTATTGAGAATATAGCGATGGCTGAATACGAGACTCATGCCAACAAAAGGAAGAAGAAAAATATATACCTTGGCAACCGGAACAGCCTCTTGATACTGAGGCCCAAAAACAAGAGGAATTGCCCAGTCTCCAAGCAACACAAAAGCGAGGGCCACTAGCCCCCCCCCATAGAAGAAAAACCGCATGATTTGGATCAGCCGACGCTCATACAGCATGACGTCTTTTTCGTACAAACCGACAAATACCGGGTAAAGCGATGCTGTTGCGACGTTAGGAAGGACATAAAAAATCTCACACAACTGCACCGCAATGCTATAGACACCCACCGCATGATTGTCTAGGAGTGAGCCAATCACAACACGATCGACCCGCATATACACGGCAATCAATAGGCCAGTTAAAACCAAGCTTCGGCCCTCGAACAAATAGTTCCGAACCGCACGCCACTCAAGATCGCCCAATCGCAATCCGCCACTGCTCATCCGATTAAAGAAGGCGCCAAGCGTCAAACCGTAAATCGCGGCCTCCGTCAGCACCGCCCAACTCAGAAGTTCCACACTACCTTGCGATAAAACACACCATATCTTTAGGCTGGCTGACATCAGAAACGCCATATCGCGCGCAAGAACGGAAAACTTTGAACGCAGCTGCGACTGAAACCAGAACTCCAGAACCGATAAACCGTTGAAAACCCCTGCCGAACCGGCAATAAGCGCCAACGTCAAAGTCTCATGATCTCCCGGCCTAGCCATACTGGCTAGCCCCACAGCCGCAACAACACTCAAAAGTCCCGTACCAAGTCTCAAGATTCCTGCACTGACGAGTAGCCGCCCTGAGTGGCTGGGTGATTTCACAAGATCGCGAACCAGCAGACTATCCAACCCCCATGACGCCAGCGGAGCGGCCAAAGCGACCAATGCAAGCGCATAGTTGTAGGCACCCAAACGTTCTGGACCAAAGTGGCGAGCAATCCAAATGTTCAGTAATGCGCCGACCCCGATGCGTAGCATCTGATCCGCCAATAGCCATCCGGAATTGGAGGCCAACTTGCGCACAACCGCACGCCCGGCCAGCCAACCTCTCAACTCACGCAGGCTAAGCTTACCCATAGATGACTCAAGCACCTCGACGACCGACGCCGAAGTAAGTAAAGCCATTACGCATCATTTCCGATGGGTCATAGAGGTTGCGCCCAACAAAAATCACTGGCGAACTCAGAACCGACTTAATTGCTGGGAAGTCAGGGCTACGATAAGCCGTGCATTCGATCATGATGATCAAGCCATCGGCCTCACTTAGAGCATCCATAGACCGCACATCGGTTGAAAAAAAGCAAGCGCCCGTCAACGTGGTTACGCTCAACAATCTCCTTCTGGCCTAGTTCAAAAATCGGGATGCCGCCTTGATTGAGCACGTCGATCTTGCGCTGGTCTACACTCAGAAAAAAAACCAAATTACCCGATTCAGCCAAACAAGCACCCGTCATTAGACCCACATACCCCCCCAATGGTAACTTTCATTGCCCGCGCATCCCATGCTGCATGTCCTCATACGCCAAGGCCAAGCCCTGCTCTAAGTCGACAGAAGGCTTCCACCCCATGGCAAGCAAGCGAGAAGAATCCATCAACTTACGCGGAGTCCCGTCTGGCTTCGTGGCATCAAAGACAATGCGTCCTTGGTATCCAATGACACGTGCCACAGTCTGTGCAAGCTCAGCAATCGTCACATCGGAACCAAAACCGACATTGATCAGGCTAAGCTGGGGTTGAACCTGCTCTTGATAAACCTCGGGAGCAAGATTCATGACGAAGACACTCGCTTTGGCCATGTCTTCCACATATAGGAACTCACGTCGCGGCGAGCCGCTCCCCCAAATCGTGACTTCGGGTGCCGCCGACACCTTCGCCTCATGAAATCGCCGGATTAAGGCCGGCACTACATGGCTGTTTTCTGGGTGGTAGTTATCGCCCGGGCCATAAAGATTTGTGGGCATAACGCTACGGTAGTCACGCCCATATTGACGATTATAACTCTCGCAAATTTTGATACCGGCAATCTTGGCAATCGCATATGGCTCGTTGGTTGGCTCAAGAGGCCCTGTCAATAGGGCGGTTTCGGCCATCGGCTGAGGAACCAGTTTTGGATAGATACAACTGGACCCGAGAAACAGCAATTGCTGAACGTTATGACGATGCGCAGCGTGAATCACGTTGGCTTGCACCATCAAATTCTCGTAGATGAATTCGGCGGGAAATGTGTTGTTGGCATGGATGCCACCGACTTTGGCCGCCGCCAAATAGACTTGATCCGGTCGCTCAGAAGCAAAAAAGCCCTCAACAGCGGATTGATCGATCAAATCCAATTCCGAATGTGTACGCGTAACGATTTGTGAAAGCTCAACGCCTTGATCTAGTAGTACGCGAATAATGGCTCGTCCCACCATACCGCGATGGCCCGCCACATAGATTTTTTTGTTTTTCACGCTTAGTTTTCCTTACTTACCTGGACAGCGTAGCCGTGCTGCTTTAGCAGTGCGTGCTGCTGAGCACGGTCCAAATCATGCGCGACCATTTCCTGCACCATCTCATCCAAGGTAATCTGCGGCACCCAGCCCAGATCCTTTTTGGCCAGACTGGGGTCTCCGAGCAGGGTCTCAACTTCTGCCGGACGAAAGTAGTGTGGATCCACACGCACGACCACATCACCCACCTTGAGCGCTGGTGCCTTATCGCCTGCAATGGCGGCTACCACAGCGCACTCGTCCACTCCTTGCCCCTCAAAGCGCAAACTCACACCGAGTTGCGCCGCGCTCTTCTCAATGAACTGACGTACGCTGTACTGCACACCCGTGGCAATCACATAGTCCTTCGGCGCATCCTGCTGCAGCATCATCCACTGCATCCGCACATAATCTTTGGCATGCCCCCAGTCCCGCAAAGCATCCATATTGCCCATGTAGAGACATTGCTCAAGGCCTTGGGCAATATTGCACAGGCCGCGCGTGATCTTGCGTGTAACAAAGGTTTCACCACGGCGAGGGCTCTCATGGTTGAACAAAATGCCGTTGCAAGCGTATATGCCGTAGGACTCACGGTAGTTCACCGTAATCCAGTAGGCGTAGAGCTTCGCCACACCGTACGGACTACGTGGATAGAAAGGCGTTGTCTCTTTCTGCGGAATTTCCTGCACCAAACCATAGAGCTCGCTGGTCGAAGCTTGGTAAAAGCGCGTCTTTTTCTCGAAACCCAGAATGCGTATCGCTTCGAGTAAGCGAAGCGTACCTATGGCATCCACATCAGCAGTGTACTCAGGGCTCTCGAAGCTTACGGCCACGTGGCTTTGCGCACCCAAGTTATAGACCTCATCCGGTTGCACTTGCTGGAGGATTCGCACCAAGTTGCTGGTATCAGTGAGGTCACCGTAATGCAGCACGAAGTTACGGTGATTAATGTGGGGATCTTGATACAGATGATCCACTCGGGCGGTGTTGAAAAGGCTCGCACGGCGTTTGATACCATGCACTATGTAGTCCTTTTCTAGTAAGAACTCAGCCAGATAGGAGCCATCTTGACCGGTAACGCCGGTGATCAAAGCAGTTTTTTGATTGGGCATGAGAGTCTTTTAATGCGGGGTTAAATGCACTTTCCGACCTTATCAAAAAATCTTTTACCCACGCTACCGCCGTGCTGTTGCACAGTCAGTAAGCTCTTTGAATATATTGGTCGGGGGTGTTACCCCATTAGCAAGTAGCTAAGCATTCTGCCACACCCCATAGATCAGCAGAAGTACTTACGCCCTTGATCTCCGACAACAAGTCAGCGCTAGGGCTGCCGCTGTGCCCATGGCCCTGCGACAATCCCCGCATGACCGAGATCAAGCCCAACACTTTCGCCAATCTTCACAACCCCACTTTTTTACAAGCCTGTCTGCGCCAAGCCACGCCTTACACCCCCCTGTGGTTGATGCGGCAAGCGGGGCGTTATCTACCAGAGTACTGCGCCACACGGGCCAAAGCGGGCAGCTTTATGGGCTTGGCGACCAACCCGGACTACGCCACCGAAGTGACGCTGCAACCGTTAGAACGCTATCCACTGGACGCGGCGATTTTGTTCAGCGACATCCTGACCGTACCCGATGCAATGGGGCTTGGCCTGTCTTTTGCCCAAGGAGAAGGCCCGCGTTTTGCCAAATCGGTGCGCGATGAGGCCGCCGTAGCAGAACTGGCCGTACCCGACATGGACAAGCTGCGCTATGTGTTTGATGCCGTCAGCAGCATCCGCAAGGCATTGACAGTGGATGGCAAAGGCCGTGTACCGCTGATTGGATTTAGCGGCAGCCCTTGGACGTTGGCCTGCTACATGGTGGAAGGCGCGGGCAGTGACGACTACCGGCACGTGAAAACCATGCTCTACAGCCGCCCCGACCTGATGCATCGCATTTTGCTTGTGAATGCCGATGCAGTGGCCGCCTACCTGAACGCACAGATAGACGCCGGAGCCCAAGCGGTGATGGTGTTTGATAGCTGGGGCGGTGTGCTGGCCGATGGGGCGTTCCAAACATTCAGCTTGGCCTATACAGAACGCGTGCTAGCCCAACTCAAACGCTATGGCCCGCAGGGCGAGACCATACCGCGCATTGTGTTCACCAAAGGCGGCGGCCTGTGGTTGGGTGACATGGCGGGCTTGGACTGCGATGTGCTGGGCTTGGACTGGACGGTGAACTTGGGCCACGCCCGCGCATTGGTAGGTGGCAAGGAAAACGCCCCCGGCAAAGCGCTGCAAGGCAATATCGACCCCAATGTGTTGTTTGCTCCGCCCGAGGCGATTGCCACCCAAGTGCGCGCTGTATTGGACAGCTTTGGCTCGCCCTACCAAGGCAGTGGCTGCGGCCCGACCCACATATTCAACCTCGGCCACGGCATCAGCCAATACACCCCGCCAGAGCATGTGGCAGCACTGGTGCAAGCCGTGCACAGCCATTCCCGAGTGCTACGCGCAGGCGCAACGCCCCAGACCTGAGCACAGCGATGTTGCCTACCACAAATTTGGGGCATGACAGGCCAAACAATGCTCACTTATGCACAAATCAAGGTAAGCGGCGTGCGTGCAATCCCTCAAATGGGGGATATGCGCTACAAAAGCCATAGCAAGCCTAAGTTATTGATTTATAAGGATTTCATTTTTTGCTAATTTTCTAGGCAAGCTAATGAAAGCCTTGATTTGCAAGGCTTGGCGGCCTTCATCCCAACTCTATCAACAAAGTTATCCACAGATTCTTTGGATGAGTGCCACAAACATGGAAAATCAAGCACTTAGCCCTTGTTGTACGAGCAAACATTGAAGATGGACGCCACGCTGTCAGTTTTGGTGCACACCCCCGCCTACGCCCAATTAGGCTCGGTGCTCACCTACACGCATCCCTGTGCCCTGCCTGCGGGCACACTGGTACACGTACCACTGGGCGCACGGCAAACCGTGGGGGTGGTATGGCACCAAGCGCCCACAGGCGATTGGGATATCCATAAACTAAAACCCATCAGCGCTGTGTTGCCTGGCTTGCCCCCGCTGACGATGGATTGGCTGCAACTGCTGGAATTTGCGGCTCAGTACTACCAACGCTCTATAGGGGAAATGGCCTTGGCCGCTCTGCCCGGACCGCTGCGGGCCCTGACGCTGGAGCAATGGGAACGCCGCCAGCAGCGCGCAGCCAAACAAGCCAGTAAACAGGCAGCCCCGCAATCCAAGCACAGCGCTCCATCCGCGCCTGTGCAACTGCCCACGCTCACGCCAGAACAGGCCAGTGCGGTGGAGGCCGTGCAGCAAGAAAGCGGGCCATTTCTGTTATTTGGCGCTACCGGCAGTGGCAAAACCGAGGTGTACCTGCGCTGCATGCAGGCCGTGCTCGATGCCGACCCGCAAGCCCAAGTGCTCCTGATGGTGCCGGAAATCAATCTCACCCCGCAGTTGATGGCGCGTGTGCAAGAGCGCTTTGTCTCCAGCATAGGCGCTGAGGGCGTAGTTAGCTTGCACAGCGACCTGACGCCCGCACAGCGCTTGCAAGGCTGGCTGGCTGCGCACCAAGGCCTCGCCCGCATTGTGGTGGGAACGCGCATGGCGGCCATGGCCAGCATGCCGAACTTGCGCTTGATCGTGGTCGATGAAGAACACGACCCCAGCTACAAAAGTGCCGACGGCGCCCGCTACTCAGCGCGCGATCTGGCCATTTACCGCGCCCGCCAATTGGGCGCCAAAATCATCCTCGGATCGGCCACCCCCTCGTTGGAGAGCTGGTACCACAGTCGCCCGCCAGAGCAAGGCGGCCGCTACCGTCGCTTGGAAATGCCCCAGCGCATCGGCGCGGGCGAGCAGCTGCCCATGGTGCGGCGGGTGGATATGAACCTGCAACCGCGCCGCACCGTCTTTGCCAAGCAGCTACTCGATGCCATGCGCGAACGCCTGCTGCGCGGCGAGCAGTGCATTGTGTTCATCAATCGGCGCGGCTATTCCCCTGTGCTCTACTGCGGCGAATGTGGCTGGAAAAGCGAGTGCCCGCACTGCAGCGCCTACCGGGTATTCCACAAAATAGACCACACCCTGCGCTGCCACCACTGCGGCTATACCCAGCGCGTGCCCAGCCACTGCCCCAACTGCGACCACCCCGAAATACTGCCCATGGGGCGCGGCACCGAGCGCATCGAAGAACTGCTGGCCGACGCCCTGGCCGATGTGCAGCGCCCCGATGGAAGCCCACTGCGCATAGCCCGCATGGATGCGGATACCACCCAGCGCAAAGGCAGCTTGCAAGAACAACTGCAAGCCGTGCACGACGGTGAAGTGGACGTACTAATTGGCACGCAAATGATTGCCAAAGGGCACGATTTTCGGCGCGTTACTTTGGTGGCGGCTATTGACCCCGATAGCGCACTGTTTTCCAGCGATTTTCGGGCGCCCGAGCGTCTGTTCGCCCTGTTGATGCAGGCAGCCGGTCGCGCTGGTCGCGACGCGGCACTGAGCAGCCGCAGCGAAGTGTGGTTACAAACCAGCCAACCCGGCCACCCGCTTTACGCTGCACTCAAAGCGCATGACTACCCCGCTTTTGCCAATCAGCAACTACACGAGCGCGAAGGCGCAGGCATGCCGCCCTTTGTCGCCCAAGCCTTGGTGCGCGCCGAAGCCCGCACGCAGGAAACCGCCCAAGCCTTCTTACAACTGGCGCGCAGCTTTGCCCAAGACACCATGGCGCAATGGGATGGATGGGCTCCTAGCTTTGAGCGCCTGTTCATATACCCGCCAGTGCCCATGAGCATGCAGCGCGTCGCTGGGGTAGAACGGGCCCAAATGCTGGTGGAATGTGCCTCCCGTCCGTTGCTGCAGCACTTCCTGACACATTGGCAAAAAGCCCTGCATGGATTGCGGACAGACCCCGCGCACAAGGCCACACTCAAAGGCCTGCAGCGCTGGGCTATTGATGTAGACCCCCAAGCTATTTAAGCCAGTGCGCCAGCACTTACGCCTCGTCCTCGAAAGCAAAACCAACGCCGTACACCGAGCGAATCCACAAGCGCGAGGGATCGACAGCGGCCAATTTGCGACGCAGATTTTTCACATGGCTGTCGATTGCACGTTCGCTAGCGTCTAGCTCTGCAGGGTAAGCCAAGTCCAACAGCTGCTGGCGTGAATAGACACGACCTGGATTACTGGAAAGGATTTTGAACAAGTCAAACTCTTTAACTGTCAGATCGACATCAGCACCGCGGATTTGTAAGCGGTGGCGATTGGCATCCAGAGCCCAATGGCGTGTTGTCACGGGCAAAGCGGGATCGGGATGAATGCGACGCATCACCGCCTTCACACGGGCCAGCACTTCACGCAGCGAGAAAGGTTTGCAGATGTAGTCATCGGCCCCAAGCTCCAAAGCCAATAAACGATCAATCTCCTCCACACGGGCCGTGATCATGATGATGCCGGTGCTGCTGCGAAACTTTTGCAAGTTCTTCAGAACGACCGTCCCATCCACCGTAGGCAGCATCTGATCCAGAAGCACTATGTCATAGCGTTCGACGGCAATTTTGTCCAACGCATCTTGGCCGTCATAGACCATATCCACGTCATAACCGTTGTGCGCCATATATTCGCTGAGCACTTGCGCAATATCTTGCTCATCTTCCACGACCAAACAGCGTTTTTTCTGAAATTGCATAAGACGATTCCTATTCTCTTGTCCACTCTTGCTTGGTTCTCACCCATTGCGGTCAACCTGTTGCACAGGCAAACCGATCTCAATGCACAAACCACCCAGTTCGCTCAACGCAGCAGTGATGGTACCTTGGTGGTTGTTAACGATATTTTTGCAAATCGACAGCCCCAAGCCCGCGCCGCCCAGGGCTCGGGTGCGCGAAGTTTCCCCACGGTAGAGGCGATTGAATAACTGCGGCAACTCGTGTGGCTGGGGCGCTGGAGGGGAATCTTCCATCAAAATCGTCAGCCAATCACTCTGCCGTTGAAAAACCTGCACGCGCAAGCGCCCTGGCGCTGTGGTGTACCGCAAGCTGTTTTCCAGCACATTGAAAAACACCTGCTGCAACTGCCCTGGTACAGCCTGCATAACCAAAGCTTGCTTGTGCAGCAAAAAATCATCCAATGCACGTTGATCGCACTCACAGTGCGCTTGGCGCATGCGCTCACCCATGCTCTCAAGCACGTCGGCTAGCAACTCCAAAGGCTGCACTTGGGCGTATTGCACGGGGCTGACAACATCTCTGGCTTGCATGCTTTTGCGCAAGTCCTCCACCAAGTCGGTCAGTCGCAGTACCTGCTTATGCAGGCGATTGGCAGTGGCTTCATTGAACTGTCGCACCCCTTCTTGAATTGCCTCAATTTCGGCGCGCATAGCCGCCAACGGGGTTCGCAACTCATGCGCAACATCGGCCAGCCATTGCTGCTGCTGCTGCTGGGTTTGCTGCAAGCTGGTAGTCATGGCGTTGAAGGTATGCACCAAATGCGACAACTCATCGCTGCCGCGCACTGGCACTTGGGCATCCAACTTGCCATTGGAAACGGCTTGCGCAGCATCCATCAAGTCGCGCAGGGGCATCAACCAGCGCCGCGCCCACCACCACGATACCGCAACCGCCAGCACGCCCCCCAGCAAACCTGTCCAGCCAACAAAAACCAGTTGCTCACGTACAAACTCGCGCCCCGCCAGTTTGGACAAGCCAGTCATAGGCTGTAAGGCCAAATAACCAATCAGCTCTCCATCGTGGCGCAAGGCAATGCGCGGCGGGTGATCGGCCGCTTGGCGTACTTGCGCTTGGATCAGCACCGTTTCACCATCGGCAGCCAACAAAGTGATGCGTTCGTGGATAGGTTCATCGCGGTTCTCCAGCCCCCCCATGGAAAAAGGCGGCGGCATGGGCGGTCTATTAGCCAACTCACTCGGCTGCGGCATGTTCAATCCGGCGTCGTTCGGTGGCGGCAACATCGGGGCGTTAGGAGGCCTTCGCTCTGGATCGGGGCGCCCTCCATCCTCCATTGCAATAAAGAACGGTGGTGCGGGAGGAGCGCGATCTCGACCTTGGGCAACACCTTGCGCACTGGCGCTAGAGCCATCACGGCTGGCCCCGCTATTAGCCAGCCCCATGCGTACCTGTCGCGGATCCACCATGCTGCGCCATGCATTGGTATCCGTCTGCAAGCCCGCCCAACTGCCGTGCTGCGCATAGTAATTCTGTAAGCGAGAAACCAGCCAATCCAGCCGCGCCAACTCCACATCGGCCACATAAGAGCTCAGCCCCCGCTGCAGGCCCCAATAAGAGAACCCTACAAAGCCTAGCAATAAAGACAAGGAAAAACCCAGTAACGCCAGCATGAGCTTGCGCTGCAGCGAAAAATGCAATCGGCCCATGCGCACGGGCTTTGGTGGAACTTGTTGCGACAAAACGTTTGATCACTCTGATAAATCAACGACAAGCGTATACCGAGAATGGACAAAAGGGGGGGAAATCCTCGATTCATGCTAGATTGCTCCCAACTTCAGACCCAAACTCGTCTGCAACTTATTCGGAGTATGCAGTGCACTCACAGACACCCACAACCCCATCCCGCTCGCGTGGATTCACACTCATTGAAGTGATGATCACGGTTGCCATTGTTGGCATATTGGCTGCCGTAGCTCTGCCAGCCTATAGCGACTACGTATTGCGAGGCAACATAGCCAGCATGACCAACGAGCTCTTGGCCGTGCGCGCCAAGATGGAGACCTACTACCAAGACAACCGCACCTACGCATCGACCAGCAGCGCCACCGCACCGTGCACCACAACAGCGGTAAGTTACAGCAAGCCGACCTACACCATTGCGTGTTCCAGCATTACCAGCACCACATTTACTGCTACAGCAACAGGCAGTGGGACTATGGCGGGTTTTGTGTACACCATCACCCAAGCCGATGCCAAGACTTCCACTCTGCCCAGCAAATGGGGCGGCACCACTGGAAGCAGCTGCTGGCTGACGAAAAAAGGCGACTCATGCTAAGGCCCTCCGCCCCACAGGAACAGGTGGGCATGACCATCATTGAGCTGATGGTGGCAGTGGCCATCATTGCACTCTTAGCTGTGCTGGCTGTTCCCAGCTTTAGCGAGTGGATTGCCAACAGCAAAGTGCGCAGTACAGCCGAAGAAGTGGCCAATGGCTTGCGCATGGCCCAAAGCGAAGCACTGCGCAAAAGCTTGCCAGTGGCGTTTGTTATCACTGCCAGTACACCAGCAGCCAACGCGACGCCCGCCACGACCGGAGGCAACTGGTATGTGCAGGAGTTACCGCTGACTGGCTCAGGCAGCACCACCAGCACCATGCTGCAGAGCAGCAACTATGGCAGCCGCAACAGTGTCTCTGTTACAGCATCAGCCGCGGTGGTGTGCTTTGGTTCCATGGGCAATCAAATAACGGTCGCCAGCGCCAGTACCTTGTGGTCTGGGGCAGCCTCGTGCAGCCCCAATAGCCAAACCTACAACGTGACACTGAGCAACGCCACACGCAGTCTCAGGGTGGCGCTCACCGCAGGCGGACAAATCCGACTGTGCGATCCCAGCAAGACGCTGGGTACTACCAACCCCGATGGGTGCTGAGTATGAAAAACCACCAACCTCTTTTCCAGCGTGGGCAGAGCACTCTGGCCGAACAAAGCGGAAGCACTTTGATCAGCGTATTGGTTGCGCTGCTGATTTTTTCGCTTGGCATCTTGGGCATGGTGGGTATGCAAGCCAAAACCACTTCGCTGTCTGTCCAATCCCAAGACCGATCACGCGCCGCCATATTGGCGGACGAAATCATCAGCGATATGTGGCTGCAAGGCACCAACAGCCCCACTACGGTAACGGCTTGGAAAGCGCGGGTAGCCGATGCCACCACAGCCGGATTGCCCAACGCTAGCGGCAGCATTTCCACAACAACAAACACCAGCACCAGCATCACCACGATCACAGTCACCATCGCTTGGACGGAGCCCTCTAGCACGACCCAGCACCAATACTTCACCAGCTTGGTATTGCCATGATCCAGCCCCCCTCCACACGCTCCCAACAGGGCTTTAGCTTGATCGAATTGATGGTGGCCTTGGCCATCGGCATGATTTTGTCGCTGGCCATGTTTGCGGTGCTAACCACCACCGAAGCACGCAAACGCACGATCACATCTGGCAATGACATGCAGCAGGCCGGTAACTTGGCTCAGCATGTCTTGGAAAGTTGGATTCGCGGTGCAGGCAGTGGCTTCAGCAAGGCTGCCGCGTACTCTTTTGGTTGCCCATTAATGGCATATCAAAGCAATACCCAAATACTGCCTGCAACCGCTGCATTACCAGCACCGTTTGCCAGCGTAAGCGAAGGAACCACAGGGCTTTTCCGCTTAGCACCCCTCGTGATATTGCCCAACCAAACGACCCCCAGTGTCAGTGGCCAAACATCGGATGTATTGGTGTTGATGGCCGGAGCGGCAGGGACTGGTGGTCTACCTATCATGTTCAATGGGCAATCTGCCGCTGCCTCGCTTAGCTTGGTCACTACGACCGGGATGCAGAGCAACGACTTATTGCTCCTAACCCCACTCAACTACAGCAGTGGCACGACCAGCACAAGCACCACCAGCGGTTTTGCCTCTGCCACAACCCCCAACTGCCTGCTCACCCAAGTTTCGAGTGTTATCAGCAACAGCGTCACACTAGATGGAAGCTACCACAGCAGTAATCTGGGTTTAGGCAGCCTGACCGACAACACATCCGTCAACGTCATTGGCAATGTCAACAGCAACCGGCCTCCACAATTTTTAGTGATTGGAGTAGGGGACAACAACACACTCTATAGCTACGACTTGCTCAATACGAACGGCGACAGCACTCGCGCCGCTGTCGCGCGCGCAGATGGTGTATTCGAAATGCATGCCTTGTACGGCATAGACAAAGACTGCAGCGGAACAATCACCAGCGGGGAATGGGTTAGCCCCACAGACACCACCTACAGCGTGGCAAATTTGCTATCTGGCACCGAACAAGAAGCGAATAACCGCCCTACATCGGCAAGCGATCGTTTAGCAGTGTGCGCATCCCTCACAACGGGGAGCGACTATCTGCAAAAAATTCTGGCTGTCCGTGTCGGTTTGATCATGCGCACCAGCCTGCCAGAAAAAGATACGGTAAGCACAGGCCCCATCACACTATTCAGTGACCTTGGCAGCAGTCTGACCTACACGCGCACCCTCAAAACCGACGCCCAAGACGCTACCCGACTTGAGCGCCACTACCGCTACCAAACGGTGGAATTCACCATTCCACTGCGCAACTCGTTGATGCTGCCATGAGCTACCGCCTTCGTAACCATCCTTTTCGAGTGCGCAGCCAACGTGGCGACGTGCTCATCATCACCCTGATTTGCTTGGTCATCATGCTCATTGCATCGATTGCCCTTTCGCGCTCTAGTACCAACACCTTGCTTCAAGCGGGCAACTTTGCGTTCCGAAGCGATTTATCCAACCAAGGCGAACGCGCCATGGCGCAAGCCGTGTATTTGCTGCAAAGCGGCTCCTTGGCGTCTTCCACAGTGCGCCAAAGCAACCAGACAGCCTACAACTACAGCGCCTCGCAGCTCAGCACCAATGACCAAGGCATCCCCAGCGTCCTAGTCAGCGACAGCAGCTACAGCACTGCGGGCTTTGCACAAACGGATTTCAGCGATAGCAGTGCTGGAGTGACGATCCGCACCGTCATTGATCGGCAATGCAGTAGCACAGGAGCCCCAACATCGAGTACCTGTGTGTACTACGTCCCGGACAGCAGTACCGCACTCACCGGGACTGCCAGGCTCAAACGCGTGCAGTCCAGTGGTGTACCGACTTATCGCATCACGGTACGGGTCACCGGTCCTCGCAACACCCAAATTTTTCAGCAAATGATTGTGGGGCTGTAAGCCGCCCCAGCAGGAGCAGTCCATGTTCACTCTACCCACCTATTCTTTGGTGCAACGCTGGTTTGCTCTAGCAGCCGTCGTTGCGTGCGCTATAGGCAACAGCCACACAAGCTACGCTGCAGCCACAGCAATTGACCTGAACGATGCGCCCATGTTCTCCACGGTCACCGTGCCTGGCAACTTGGCCTTGGCACTATCGGTGGAGTGGCCCACAGCCAGTAGTCCTGCCTATGTGTCGAGCTACAGCACCAGCTCCACCTATATAGGCTATTTCGATTCCGAGAAGTGCTACGCCTACTCCTACAACGCGACCACCCCTTCAAGCAGCTACTTTTATCCGGTCGGTTCTGCCAGTAGCCACAGTTGCAGCAGCTCCAGTGGGCGCTGGAGTGGCAACTACATGAACTGGGCATCCATGCACACCCTGGATGAGTTCCGCTGGATCATGACCGGTGGCAATCGCTCGGTAGATGGACACCCTGACAGTGGCAGTACGGCACCGTACACCGTGTTGACCAAAACCTACGCATCTGACGATGCGAGTACCAGCACCATTCCGAATAAATCCTTGAGCAGCGACATCAGCACGGCCACCCCGCTGAGCTGGTCCTTGGTTCGCAGTCGCACCTTGCGCATGGGCACAGCCATGCTGCTGTTTTCTTCAGCAAGCGATACCACCTTTGAAGCCAATACAGCGGTTAGCAGCAATATCTGTGACATCGGTGCCTCCTGCTCACTGACATCCCCGTACTACCGGGTTTATATCAACGTCGCCGTCTGCACTTCCAGCACCCTCAAGGAGGACAACTGCGTCGCCTACGGCACAAGCACCACGGCCTACAAGCCGGAAGGTTTGATGCAAAAGTACGCATCCAAACTGCGCTATTCCGCCTTTGGCTATCTCAACTACGACGGAGATAGCTCCCAACAAGTCGATGGCGGTGTGATGCGTTCGCGCATGAACTTCATTGGCAGCACCAAACCGGTTCCGGGCTCTACCAGTGTGAGCAATACCAAAACCGTCAGTGGCACTGCACGCTCAATCGCGGAATACGATGATGTGAGCACAGGCGTCATGTACAGCAACCCACTGCAGTACACCGATGCAGCCGACACCAATTCCACTTTTGGCATCAGCATCAGCCAAAGCGGCACGATGAACTACCTGAACAAGTTCGGCTATTACTCGCAGTCCTACAAATCCAAAGACCCTGTCAGTGAGTTGTACTACGCGGTACTGCGCTACTACAAAGGTTTGGCCAACAACAGCGACTACACCAGTGCCACCACAGCAGCACGGGCCGATGGTTTTCCCGTAATCACAAACTGGACCTCAGAAGACCCTATCCAGTACTCCTGCCAGAAAAACTTTATTCTGGGCATAGGGGATGTGAACACCCACCGCGACGCCAACTTGGCCAGTGGCACTTTGCGGAGCAACTCTAGCTTGGATCAAGCCAACGCGGTTCCCACCCAAGTCACTTCCGTTGACGCAGTGACCGCCACCAATATGGTGGGGCAAATGGAAGGCAACTCCAATTTGGGCAACATCTATGCCGCCACTAGTACGAGCACCTGCGCCTCTACGAGTGCGCAATGCAATACTTACTTCATCGCGGGCTTGGCCTACGACGCCCATACCGTAGATCTGCGCAGTACAAGCAGCAGCACCGACATAGACACCAATATGAGCGGCTCGCAAACAATCAACACCTACTGGATTGACGTACTGGAAAGCCAAACCTATCGCCGCAAAAACCAATACTGGTTAGCAGCCAAATACGGTGGATTCACCATACCTAGTTCCTTTAGCCCTTACTCGAGCAGCAATGGCACCAGCTCACTGACCGCCACATCGTGGTACACCAATACCGACACCTCCAGTATCAGCGGCATTACCCAAACTGCACCGGCTGCATTCACCTATTCGGACGACTACGACAAACGGCCTGACAACTACTATTTTGGCAATAACCCCACCACCATGAAGACGGGGCTTACATCGGCTTTCAGCAAGATTCTGAGCGAGCTAGGCGAAGCCAATAGCAGCGCTTACTCGATGGCAAGGCCCAACGTAAGGAGTGGTGATACAGCCTATGCTGCTACCTACAACGCATCCACTTGGACTGGAACACTGACCGGGTACACCGTCTCGTATGACAGCAGCGGCACAGCCACCCCGACCCAAGTCTGGGCAGCTGGTGACCTTCTGGACGCGCTCAGCAGCCCTGCCACCAGTCGCAACATCGTCACTTTCTGTGACAGTGCCTCTACTCCAGCGGGTATTGCATTCACCAGTACGGCACTGTCCGCTTGCACATCCACAGCCACTACAGCGCGACTGAGCTATTCATCCTTGGCCACCGTCATGAACGTTTCAGCCTCAACCCAGGCCAACTATGTGGCATGGCTGCGCGGTGATCGCACCCACGAGATCAGCTCCGATGGCACCAGCATCAGTACCAAGTACTACCGCTACCGCAAGCATCTACTCGGTGACATCGTCAACTCCAAAGTCACTGCCGTTGGCGCACCCGATGCCAGTTACTACGACCTGTACAACCCTGGCTACAGCAGCTTCAAGCGCACCTATGCCACGCGCCGTACCGTCCTTTATGCCGGCAGTAACGATGGGATGTTGCATGCCTTCGACGGCACTGCCCCTAGCTATACCAGCACCACCACGACTAGCACCGGCTCAAGCACTACGACCTACAGTAGCTGCAGTTTTTGCGGCCAAGAGCTGTTTGGCTTTATTCCTAGCTTTGCGTACAAAGGCCCCAACAGCACCCCTACCGAAGATGGCTTGGCTGCACTGGGCAACCCAAAACGCTCGCACTACTTTATGGTGGATGCAACGCCGTTGGCGTTTGACATGGACTTTGGCAACACCTGTGCCAACAGCGCTGGCAGCACCAGTGTTTGCACCAAGTACAACAGCAGCACGCCCGACTGGCGCAGTGTGCTGATTGGCGGTTTGGGCAAAGGCGGCAAAGGCTTTTACGCCATCGACGTGACCAACCCCGGTTTTGTCAGCTCGACAACCAGCAGCAGTTCTGGCTCAACGACCACCACAACCACCGTCACCAAAACTTTGACCGATGGGGCTTGGACATCCGAGGCCAACATCGCAGCCAAAATTTTGTGGGAATTCCCCAAATCAACAGACACCACCACCATCGCCCGCATGGGCTACAGCTATGGCGCGCCTACTGTCGTCAAAACCGCCAAATACGGCTGGGTCGTGATATTCACCTCGGGCTACAACAACAGCGATGGACAGGGCTACTTCTTCTTTGTGAACCCCCGCAATGGCGAGTTGCTTGAAACAGTAGCAACCACACAAGGCAGCACCACGGCGCCACTCAACCTTGCCCATGCGGATGCCTATATTCCCAACCACACCGATTTCACAGCCGATGCCTTGTACGGCGGCGATATGCAAGGCAATGTATGGCGCGTGGATTTAACCACCACCAGCAGTGCCTACAGCGCGCCTACCCGCATGGCACGCCTTACCAACGCAGCTGGCGATAGCCAACCTGTCACGACCCGCCCGCTTATTGAGGCCAACCCAACTACCGGCAAACGCTACGTGGTGCTGGGCACTGGTCGCCTGCTGGCCGACAGTGATGTGAAAAGCAGCTCGCTGCAATCGATCTACTCACTCTACGACGGCACCCGTGCCGCCGCTGGCTTCATTGCATTTAGCACGCCACTGACCCGCAGCACGCTGCTAGCCAATACCAGTTTGCTCACAGGCATAGGCAGTTCACCATCGGTGTCCACCGGGTGGTATTACGACTTGTCGAGTACCAACTCGATTGCAGCACGTGTCAATGTGGATCCGGTGGCCTACAACGGTGTGGCCGCATTTGGTGTAAATACCCCGAGCGGTAGCGTGTGCTCCCCCTCTGGAACTGGTGAGGTGCTGACCTTCAATATCGGCACAGGCAAATCAGTGCTGTATGACTCCAGCGGCAACTTGATCAGCTCCTCATCCACAAGCAGTGGCGTTGTGACCGAAGTAGCGTTCCAAAACGTCAACGGCACGGTACGGGTGCTATCGGGTGACAGTAGCGGCAATGTCACTACGACCGCATCGTCCTTGAGCACGTCCACAGGCCTAACCCGCATGAACTGGCGTGAAGTGCCCATGCAATGACGTGGCATGCAGCACCTGCTCCGCATTTCACCGTTAGCCGCAACAGCAGCCTTGTCGCTGCTGTTGCACGCTGCTGTACTGGTCTGTGTGCCCAGCAAGCTGCCGATGCCAATCAGGGCTGGAACCGTTTCGGCGCGGTATTTGCAAGTGCAACTGCAAGCGATCCCCCATGCAGCCGCCACTAGTGGATTGGTACCCCACACCGCTACACCAGCAGATACGCGCAAGCCCGCTGCAGCACCTCCCCTGCAGCACGATGCAAGAACAGACAGCACCCCACCGCTGTTTGTACCGAACACTGCACTGGACACACCACTGCTGCCCATGTCCGCCCCCGATACCGATATGCTGCGGGGCCAGCGATTTACGGGCTGGCCCATCGCCATCACGCTGTACATCAACGCCGATGGCACGGTGGTGGATGTGGTGCTGCAACCCCACATCCCGGAAGACGAAGCTGCGCTGCAAGCGCTGCGCGACATGTTCTTTACCACCCGCTACATGCCGCCACACCAGCACGGCGTATCGGTGCAGGCCATGCTTGGGTTAGAGTTGAGTCTGGATTTTCTCTAGCGCTGGGCGTCGCTGGCATGGCCAGCCCCACGCCCCTCCCGCATTTATCCCCCATGGCTCCCTCACTCAACCAAGCGCAGCTGGAAGCTGTGCATTACATCTATGGCCCCTCGCTGGTGTTGGCCGGTGCAGGCTCGGGCAAAACGCGCGTCATCACCCACAAAATTGGGCACTTGCTGCAAGCAGGCATTCGGCCTGAGCAGATCACCGCCATCACCTTCACCAACAAAGCCGCGGCTGAAATGCGTGAGCGCGCCAAAGCGCTCCTCGGCAAACCGGCCAAGCACATCGTCATCAGCACCTTCCATTCGCTGGGGGTGCGCATTCTGCGCGAGAGTGGCTCGGTCGTGGGCCTCAAACCGCACTTCAGCATCTTGGATACGGGCGATGTCACCCACCTGCTCAAAGATGCAGGCGGCACCACCGACACGCTGACTGCAAAAAAATGGCAGTACCAGATCAGCCAGTGGAAAGGCGAAGGATGGGACGGCAATCAAGCACTCACGCAGGCGAAGAACGAAGAAGAGTTGCAAATCGCTCGCGTCATGCTGCGCTACGAAGAGCGCCTGAGCGCCTACCAGAGCGTGGACTTTGACGACCTCATCAACCTGCCCCTATCGCTCCTGCGCCACCACACCGAGGTGCGTGAGCACTGGCAGCGCAGCATCGCCCACGCGCTGGTGGACGAATACCAAGACACCAACGCCAGCCAGTACGAACTGCTCAAGCTCTTGGTGGGTGAGCGCGCCCACTTCACCGCGGTGGGGGACGATGACCAGTCCATTTACGGCTGGCGCGGTGCCACGCTGGACAACCTGCGCCGCTTGCCGCAGGACTATCCGCAGCTGCGCGTTATCAAGCTGGAACAGAACTACCGCTCTACCTCCGCCATTTTGCGAGCGGCCAACAACGTCATCACCCTCAACCCCAAGCTGTTTCCCAAGACCTTGTTCTCCGAACTGGGCGAAGGAGAACCGGTCAAACTGATCGAAGCCGAGAGCGAAGAGCAGGAAGCCGAGCGCGTGGTCTCGCGCATCCAAGCCTTGCGCTCGGCGGGTGATGGCAACGGCAAGCGCGCCGAGTTCCGCGACTTTGCCGTGCTCTACCGCGCCAACCACTTGGCCCGCCCCATCGAAGTGGCGTTGCGCCGTGCATCTATCCCCTACAAAGTGTCGGGCGGGCAGAGTTTTTTCGAACGCTCCGAAATCCGCGATTTGTGCGCGTGGTTTCGCTTGTGGAGCAATGAGGACGATGATCCGGCCTTTGTGCGCGCCATCACCACGCCCAAACGCGGCATAGGCCACCAAACGCTGGCCGCGCTGGGGCAGTTTGCCAGCCAGTACAAACTGAGTCTGTTTGCGGCACTGTTCTCATCCAGCTTGTCCAGCGTGCTGAGTGCCAAAGCGCTCGATGGGCTGCACGAATTTGGCCGCTACGTGACGCACTGCCAAGAGGATGCCCGTGCCGCCACCGATGCCAAAGCGGCCAACGAATTCCTGATGCAGTGGCTGGAAACCATTCGCTACCGCCAGTACCTGATCGACTCGGAAGACAGTGCCAAGGTGGCCGAATCCAAATGGGAAAGCGTGCTGGACTTTGTGCAGTGGCTGTGCAAGCGCTGCGAACCCGAGCCCGACGAGCCGGGCAACAACCGCACCATGCTGGAAGTGGCGCAAAGCATGGCCTTGCTCTCCACCATCAGCGAAAAGGAAAAAGACCGCGACGTGGTCAACCTCTCAACCCTGCACGCCTCCAAAGGGCTGGAGTGGCCGCACGTGATGCTGGTGGGTGTCAACGAAGGCACGCTACCGTTTTACAACGAGGCCGATGGTGGCAATCGCCAAAACACCGACCAAGCCGAGATACCCGACAGCAGCCCTGCTGAGGCGGACGCCACCCGGCTAGAGGAGGAGCGGCGTCTGATGTACGTGGGCATCACGCGCGCCCAGCGCACGCTCACGGTACTGTGGACGCGGCGGCGCAAAAAGGGGCGCGACTTTGTATCGGTGCTGCCCAGCCGCTTTATTGCCGAAATGAAGTTGGACGAGACCCAAAGCCGCGAAGACCCACGCGAAAAACTGCGCGCTCTGCGGGCCGAATTTGCAGCACGCGCCGCGGCCCAAAGCAGTGCCGACAAGCCTCTGGACACTTAAAACTACCTGCCTCCAAACTGCTTGGCTGCGCACGGCCACCGCTAGGCGCAGCCAAGGTGTCAGTCTTGGGGAGGTGATTGGGCTTGTGACTCTGTCGCTTGCTGCAGCCTGCGGCCAAAGTCCAGCAAACGGGTGGCAAATATGGTTTCGATCATGAAGGACAGCAGTGCCAGCAAGAAGCTGGCAATGCCCCCCATGAAACTGAAAATAGCCCAGCGGCCACCAGATTCAAAACCCGTCTCGCCCAAGAAAATGAGCACGATGGTCACCCCAATCAGAAAGCCGCACAGCGTGAGCAAGGCGATGCTGCCATTGGCCAGCAAGCCGCGCACACGCAGTCCTTGCAGTTCTTGAAAGCCCTCCTCGCGCGTGGTGGCGTAAGTGCCTTGGCGCAACTGGGTTTCGATCACGCGTGCGCGATCGATGATGCGGGCCAAGCGCGTGGCCACGGCGCCAATCAATCCTGCCACGGCAGTCAAAAAGAAAACAGGGGCAACGGCCAGCCGTATGCCTTGGGAAATGGTGTCGGTGTCGACGGGTAATGCCATGGGTACTCTCCTAGGCGAAGTGTGCAGCAATTTTCAGTCCCTCACTAGAACCAGACGCTGCGCAGGGCCTGCAACGCGCTGGCTACCACGGGGTCTTCTGTCTTGCGTGCTTGCCAAATGAACAGCAATTGGCACTCCAAACCCACGGCATCTGCCACAACCAGGCCACGCTCTTGCTGCTCACGCATAGCGATCGAGTCACGTACCAAACTCAAACACACCCCCGATCGCACCAAATCCAACATGGATGCCTCTTGGTCTACCAAGGCGACACGGCGCGGCTCCAAACCCGTGCTGGAGTTGGGACCAAATACTTGGGCTTGCAATCGGTGGTGCACCGAAGCTGGCGGCGTGGCCAACCACGGCAAGGCGGCCAGCTCGGCCCAGCTGCGCCCCAGTACCTGCGTGGCCCACCCTTTGGGAGCCAGCACCCGATAGGTGAACTGCGTCAAAGGCATGCTGGCTATACCCATAGTTGCCACGGCGTTGCCTAGGGAGGGCATGGCGGCAGCCAGATCTTGCCCGGGAGCGGCGAGGAAAAAGCCGCCATCCAAACTGTCGCGTGCCACATGCAGCCAGACATCACCACTCATGGCTTGGCGCAGTTCGGTTTGCACTTGTGGCGCCGCCTCCACCAAGGCGCCCAAAAACGCCCCTAAACGCGTGAACTCTGGATCCAGGATGGTGCCCAAGCGCATGCTCCCTTGCACTGTGCTGCGCAAGCGTTGTGCAGCTTGGGTGAATTCACCCAAGGCGGCCAACGCACGTTCGGCATGCGGCAACAGTGCCGCCCCATGGCTGCTTAAGCTCAAGCCGTGTGGGGTGCGCGTAAAGAGCTGCAAGCCGGTGGCTTGGGACAGTCCTTTGAGTTGCAGACTCACTGCCGGCTGGGATAAATGCAGTTGCTGCGCGGCACGCGACACATTGCCCTGCCGGGCTACGGCCACCAAAGCGCGCAAGGCTTGGTGGTCTACCGCTGTAGTGCTTAGTGCATTGCCTGCGTTGTTGTGTGCGTCTGTCATATACCCCAATATTTATATTTTTAATATTCTTATTTTGCCAAAATCATTGGAAATGTGGAAAACATTGCTTGACACTGTGCATGCGCCAGCAGGCATTCATCAATAAATCTTATAGCCAAGAGACATGTCCACACCAAACAGCACCTCCCCAGCGGGTAGATTCCCCCCCGATAGCATCGCCAGCGATTTGACCTTTGACTACATCGTCGTTGGTGCGGGCACTGCAGGTGCTTTGCTGGCCAATCGACTCAGTGCCGATCCGAGCAAACGGGTGCTGTTGATTGAGGCAGGTCGTAAAGACGACTACCACTGGATTCATATCCCCGTTGGCTATCTGTATTGCATTGGCAATCCACGCACCGACTGGTTGTTCAAAACAGAACCAGAGCCCGCATTGAATGGTCGCCAACTGCGTTACCCGCGTGGCAAAACGCTGGGGGGCTGCAGCAGTATCAACGGCATGATTTACATGCGAGGCCAAGCACGCGATTACGACCAGTGGGCACACATGACTGGTGATGACTCATGGCGCTGGATCAACACGATTCCCTACTTTCGCCGCCACGAAAACCACTGGCGGCTGGACAAAGGCCAAAACGCTGATGCCCGCTTTCAACAATTGCACGGCCACCCCAGCATCGGCAGCACGGGTGAATGGCGCGTAGAGCAGCAGCGTGTGCGCTGGGATATCTTGGATGCGTTCGCCCACGCCGCGCAGCAAGCGGGCATTGCGCACAGCAGCGACTTCAACCAAGGCAATAACGAGGGCGTGGGGTATTTCGAAGTGAATCAAAAACAAGGCTGGCGCTGGAACACGGCCAAGGCTTTTTTGCGTCCCACCTGCTATGGACGTCCCAACTTTGAACTTTGGACGCACGCGCAGGTGACGCGTTTATTGCTACAAAGTTCGTCCGATGGGCAGCATGCCTGTACCGGAGTACAAGTCTGGACAGGCCAAGAAATGGTCATGGCTCGCGCAACGGGTGAGGTGATTTTGAGCGCAGGCAGCATCGGCTCTCCCCACCTTTTGCAGTTGTCGGGTATTGGCCCTGCAGGTATTTTGTATGACCGAGGCATAACCCCTGTGGTGGACTTACCCGGTGTAGGTGCCAATCTCCAAGACCATCTGCAAATTAGGACGGTGTTCAAGGTGCAGGGAGCAGCCACGCTCAACACGATGACCCAACACTGGTGGGGCAAAGCGCGCATGGGCTTGCAATACGCCCTCACCCGCAGTGGCCCCATGAGCATGGCTCCCAGTCAACTGGGGGCTTTCACGCGCAGCAGCCCCGAGCAAGCCTTTCCCAACATCCAGTACCATGTGCAACCTTTGAGTCTGGATGCATTTGGTCAACCACTGCATGGATTCCCAGCTTTTACCGCCAGTGTGTGCAATCTCAATCCCAGCAGCCGAGGTTCGGTGCTACTCAAAACTCCACGCTTTGAGGATGCACCAGCCATTGCACCGTGCTATTTGCAAACTGCAGCAGATCGCCAAGTTGCTATCGATAGCCTGCGCTTGACGCGCCGTATCGTTGCGCAACCAGCTCTGGCGCGCTACCAACCCGAGGAGCACAAGCCTGGCGCAAACTACCAAACAGAGGATGATTTACTGCGCATGGCTGGTGAAATTGGCACCACCATCTTTCATCCTGTTGGCACTACCAAGATGGGGCAACAGAATGACAGCATGGCGGTCGTCGATACCCGCTTGCGGGTTCGCGATGGGCGTGGTGGACTGGTGCGAGGTTTGCGCGTGGTCGATGGGGGCGTCATGCCAACGATTACCAGCGGCAATACCAACAGCCCTATTTTGATGATCGCCGAAAAAGCCGCTGAATGGATCATGGCCGATGCCTAGCACTGACGTGCTTGTACCGATATTGCAGCACTGCTAGCGAATTAGCTGGCCTTGCGCACAGCTGTAGGGTCCAGCGCCACCACAACAGGTTTACTCATCATCTCAATGAGTACCAACACCCGCCGCTCACTGTCGGTTGTCTGGAAAATGCCCTCAATCCCTGCAAAAGCGCTGTCGGTAATTTGCACTTTCTGTCCAGCCTGAAAAAGCGTAGCCACCTTACCTGCCGCTTGTTGCTCACGCTGTCGTATGGAATCCACCAAGGCAGCAGTAACCTTAGCCGGTTGGGTACCAAAACAAACCAATTTGCTCACCCCCAGGGTGGAACGAATAGGTGACCACCCCTTATCCCCCATACCATCCCCCAACTTTATGAACAAATAGCGTGGGAACAATGGCTCGCACACATCGGTCACTGTATTGCGGCGAATTTTTTGCATACTGAACATGGGCAAATAGCACTCGTACCGTTGGCGCTCCAAATTCTGCCGCGCTACTTTTTCTTGACGCGGTTTAGTTTGCACCAGATACCAGTCCATATCGCCTCCTATTGCGCTGACAACAACGCTATCGCTGCCCATAGTGAGCGCAATGTTAGCGCACCTAGATTCACTTGACCAAAAAAAAGGCCCATCGTTTACGATGGGCCTTTTGACCGAATCCATGGAGCGGGATAAGAGGCTCGAACTCTCGACCTATACCTTGGCAAGGTATCGCTCTACCAACTGAGCTAATCCCGCATGGTGCTTGCTTACGCAAGCCTTTGGTGGCCTGGGGCGGAATCGAACCACCGACACAAGGATTTTCAATCCTCTGCTCTACCGACTGAGCTACCGGGCCTAAAGAAATGAGATTGTAGCACGGGTTTTTATGCTTTTTAAGAAAACATCACCGTTCTAAAGCTGTCTTTTTGGATTTCGACAAATCCACGCCTAGCTGCTTGAGCTTGCGATACAAGTGGGTGCGCTCAAGCCCAGTTTTTTCCGCTACCCGCGTCATAGAGCCAGCTTCACGCGCCAAATGGAATTCAAAATATGCTTTCTCAAACTCATCACGCGCATCGCGCAAGGGTTTGTCAAAACGAAAAACCTGTTCCCCTGCAGGCTGAGAGGCCATCAACGTGCGGGCTTCTACACCCACTACCCCAACAGGCATCGCAACTGCCGTAACCATCGAACTGGGAAACTTGGCTTCTATCTTCGGTGCCACCTTTATCAGACTCTGCTCAACCGCTTTGAGCAACTTTTGCATCGTGATCGGTTTTTCTAAAAAGCCAAGCGCACCTATCTTAGTAGCTTCTACCGCTGTCTCTATGGTGGCATGCCCACTCATCATGATGACCGGCATGGTCAACTGTCCATTGCTAGCCCACTCCTTGAGCAATGTCACGCCATCGGTGTCGGGCATCCATATATCGAGCAACACCAAATCCGGCACCTCTTTACTTCGGCAAGCACGCGCTTGGGCCGCATTCTCTGCCAACTCTACGGCGTGGCCTTCGTCGTTCAATATCTCCCAGAGCAACTCGCGAATGCCGTGCTCGTCATCAACCACCAAGATGTTTGCCATTGCTATTCTCTTCTCTCTATGCTGGGCTTACCACAACACCTTCCGCTTGGAGTGGAAAGGACAAGGAGACCATGGCCCCTATCACTTTTCCATCTTCCACCCTATTGCCTAGCTCCACCCGTGCGCCATGCTCATCGGCAATTTTTTTCACCACAGCCAAACCCAAACCGGTTCCCTTGGTTTTGGTTGTGACATACGGTTCAAAAGCACGATTCAGAATGAAATCCGGAAAACCAGGTCCTTCATCGCCAATGCGCAAACGGACTTTGCTACCTGATGCACTGACGGCAGTAGTAACCCAAATTCGTTTTTTGGTAGTTTCACCACCATCGTCAGGTTTGACCTCCGTCACTGCATCTTGCGCATTTTGTATCAAGTTGTGGAGAACTTGCCGAATCTGCCCCGAATCGAGTGCAACAACCGGGTTTGTTTCATCCAACTGCAGCACCAAACCAACATCTGGGCTACTTTCATAGAACTCAGCGATGTCCAAAACCAAACGATTGATATCAGTTGGCTCTTTCTGAGCTGTAGGCATGCGAGAAAAATCACGAAACTCATCGACCAAACGCTGCATGGCGGCTACCTGCTCCACAATGGTTCGCACCGACTTACTCACTAACTGTTGCTGTTCGGGACTAACCGTGCCAGTTAGCTTACGCTCCAGCCGCTCTGCTGACAACTGGATAGGTGTAAGCGGATTCTTGATTTCGTGTGCCAACCGTCTTGCGACCTCCCCCCAAGCCTGGGCACGCTGCGCGGACACCACCTGCGTGATGTCATCCACCACCAACAATCGCCCCCCCGCTGGCAAAAACGCACCACGCAACATCAAGGTGGCATGCTTGGCAAAGGCCGGTTTATCAACGCCCGCATACTGATCCGATTCCAACGTTTTCTGCCAATACTGGCGCGGGCTGGAACCCATTTCAAACAACTCGTAAAAGCCTTCTTCAGCCACGCCTGCCAATACCTGCAATTCCGGTACTTGCGCCATAGTTTGGCCAATGCCATGCGTTACATCTTGGGCCAGAACTTTACCCAAACTGGGATTGATATTGCGTACCACGCCAGCTTCATCCAACACGATGATGCCAGCACTCAAACTATCAATGATTGTCTGGATGCTGTTTTTCTCTTTGTCCAGTTCAGCAATGCTTTGCTCTACCGTGGCCCGCGCCTCGGCCAATTGCTCCGTCATAGACGCAAATGCTCGGGTAAGCCCACCTAACTCATCTTTGCCAGGCAGGATCAACTTGGGCGTTAAATCGCCAGCTGCCACTTGGTTGACACCCTCTGTCAAAAGAAGCAATGGCTTGGCAATTTGGTTGCTCAACAAAATGGCGAACATGATGGCACTGAAGACAGCCAAGAATAGACTCAAAGTCAAAGTACCGATGTACATGCGTTGCAAGCCCTTGCGTGCTAGCGCTTTTTCTTGATACTCCCGATTTGCCACTTCCACCGCAAGTGCATTGGTCACCAAACTTTTAGGTAGCGGCTTTAGCACCAAAACATAGCGCTCCTCTGCCGAAAGCTGCCAAGATATGGTTGGCAGGGCCACCAGTACCGCCACTTGGGGCGATGCAGCCACACCATCTGCGGCATCCTCCAAGCCCACAAACCACGTGCTGGACTTGTTTCGTCGTGCCTGTTTTATTTGGGCGCTGCTTGGCAATATGCCGTGTGCCAATGACAACGCATCCCTGGCTACGCTATTAACCACACGCCCATTGGACGCGATGATCTGCATTTGGCTGAGTTCCAACTGATCGGCCAATTTACTTAGCGTGGAAGGTGCATCGTCCACCCCCCAGTTGTTGAATTGTGCTTGTACAGCTTGACGTACTTGCCCCTCAACCTGCTGCTGCACTACCTCCAATGCAGAACGCCCCAAATTCAAGCCTGCATCCAAAGCTCGCTCCACCTTGACGTCAAACCACGTCTCAATTGAGCGCGACACAAACTGAAAGGAGACCACATAAATGATGAGTCCTGGCACAACCCCCACCAACGCAAACACCATTGCCAGTTTCAACAGCAATCGGCTGCCAAAGCGACCTTGGCGCAAGCGCAGCCAGAGCCGCCACCCAGAGAACAGAATCAGCCCGCCTAGTAAAGCTGCAATGCTGGTATTGGCGACAAAAAGCAACTGGTAATTGCGTTCAAACAAACTGTCATTGCCTGTTGCCTCCATCAGCATGAGAAACAGCAAAAATGACAAGCTGCCAATCACCAGCAGCACCACGTAGGCCAAATAGCGCGCCTTGCCAGAGAAAAAAAGGCCGTCTTGTTGCATAGCGCTTATTTGGCTTTTTCGGCTTCTATTGCCAAGGTGCGCTCAAAGCTGATATTCCAGTCAGGCTCTCCAGCAATCGATATTTGAAAAGGTCGCGGCAGCTGTGTTGCATCCAATGCAAAGCGAACGTTGAGTCGGTATGCCTGATTGGGATCCAACTCATCGGCAGCAAATACACTCCAACCAGCGATACGCCGTATGGCAGCAAGCGCCTCATCGAGCTCTTGGTAATTTTGGTTCAATGCCAAATTGGCAGCACTGCCGGGTTTGCCAATGGCCAAACGCCAAACACGGCTTAAGGGCAAATAACTCAATCGGTATTGGCGTGCATTGCTGGTCACCACTTTGTCAAACCAGTACCAACGCTGTCGTACCAAGTCAGCCTGCACGACAAAACTCAATGGAACCCCTTTTTGCAACGCTTCTTGCAAAGCATTAGGGATGTCAAAACTCACGGTCATAGACAACGTGATGCCGTTGGCATCGCGGTGCACTTCGGTAGTAGTGACATCCGAACGCACTTGAGCCCAAGCCAAGAACGGCATGGTCAACAGAACCATGGCAAGAAAACACCGCCACTCAATGCGCATTTTTTGCCAGTAGTGCGTAATAAAACCCATCATGGGCACCCAAATCCATGTTGTTCCACGTACCAGAAGCGCCTGGCAACTGCGGCAGCATATGCCCGGGAGCCGGCAGTCGCACCGCATCAGGCATGGCTTGCGTGAACCATTGTATGGTGTCCTCTCCTTCTTGACGGAATAAAGAGCATGTGGCGTACAACAGATGCCCTGATGGTTTGAGAACTTTCCACAACGCGTGCAATATGCGACGCTGCAGTTCTGCCAGCGCGGCAATATCTTCTTCTCGGCGTAGCCAGCGAATATCCGGGTGGCGACGCACGATGCCGGCCGCCGAACATGGTGCATCCAATAAGATGGCATCAAAAAACTGTCCATCCCACCATGCAGCGGGATTGCTTGCATCGGCCACCACCACCTGTGCTTGCATGCCCAAGCGCTGCAAATTTTCACCAATGCGCCGAGCTCGCTTCGCATCTTTTTCTAAAGCCACCACGGATGTTGCCCCCAACTCCAGCAAATGCCCCGTCTTTCCTCCTGGGGCTGCACAGGCATCCAGCACCCGCACAGGGCGAGCACCGCTCTGTGTGCTGGCTTGCCAAAGCAAGGGGGCGGCCAACTGGGCTGCAGCGTCCTGTACTGAAATGCTTCCTGCTGCATAGCCCGGCAGTTGGGGAACACTTTGGGCCTGATCCAACTGCACACCGTTGTGCGCCACCAAACGGCAGGGCTTGGCCATCTGATGCGCATAAGTGGCAGCAGTACCCCACCGTGCGTTGACACGCAGCGTGAGCGGTGCTTGCTGATTACTCGCTTGCAGTATTTGCTGCCACTGCGTGGGGTGGTCTTGGCGCACCCGAGCAATCCACCAACGCGGAAAGTTCCACAACGCTTCTTCATCCGCACGCCACAAGTCTTCCAATGCCTCAGCTTGGCGCAAATAGTTTCGCAAGCATGCATTCACAAAACTGCTGGCTCCCCGCATATGCGGATGCTGTTTACTCGCAAGTACGGCTTGGTTCACCAAGGTAAACGCCGGGTATGGCATTCCGTCGTCGGCAGTCAGCAAAGACAAGACTGCCTCCAACAAAGCACGCACCGCTGGTTTGGGTTGCTTACTTGCCAACTGACGCAGTACAAATTGACCACGTGCCCAATATCGCCACACTGTAAATACCAAGGCTTGGACACCCGGCCTTAGATCTGCAGACACGCCGTCAAGTGCTTCACGACCTGAGGTACCCGCACGCACTTGCAATAGCACATTAACCACAACGTTCAATTGCACGGATAGGGCGGGCGCGTGCATGCGTGAAACGGTAAGCATGCTTGGTATGTCGGACTGGTTCATAGTGACAACAAAGGGCGTCTTATAAAAAAATCCCCAAGTCGCGCAAACAACTTGGGGATGATCTGGTTCACACTGGCCTTAGCCAAGGCCAGTGGATTGGTACTTACTCAGCCGCGTCACTGTCATCAGCCAAGGCTGCTGAGTGGCTCAACTCGGCCGCTTCTGCATCAGCAATGGCACGGCGCTCTGCATCGTCCATGGACTCACGCGCCTTACGGGCATCGTGGTAAGCCAAACCGGTACCAGCAGGAATCAAGCGACCCACGATCACGTTTTCCTTCAAGCCACGCAGCTCGTCGGTCTTGCCCATGATGGCAGCCTCCGTCAGCACGCGGGTGGTTTCCTGGAAGGAAGCCGCGCTGATGAAGCTGTCGGTCGACAAGGAAGCCTTGGTAATACCCAACAGCAGGTTGGAGTAAGTCGCTGGCGTTTTGCCCTCTGCACGCAACGCATCGTTGGTGTTGAGGATTTCAGAGCGCTCGACTTGCTCGCCAGCGATGTAGTTGGAATCACCGGTGTTTTCGACCACCACACGGCGCAACATCTGGCGAACAATCACTTCAATGTGCTTGTCGTTGATCTTCACGCCTTGCAAGCGGTACACGTCCTGCACTTCGTCGACGATGTAGCGAGCCAGCTCTTCCATGCCCAGCAAACGCAAGATGTCTTGCGGATCGGCTGGGCCGTCCACCACGGACTCACCCTTGTTGACCACCTGGCCTTCGTGCACCAAGATGTTCTTTTCCTTGGGCACCAGCTCTTCCCAGACGCGACCTTCTGGATCGGTGATTTGCAAGCGAATCTTGCCCTTGGTTTCCTTGCCAAACGAAATCGTTCCGGTCATTTCAGCCAGCACACCCTTGTCCTTGGGCGAACGGGCTTCGAACAGCTCGGCCACGCGAGGCAGACCACCGGTAATGTCGCGAGTCTTCTGGCCTTCGATTGGGATACGAGCCAGCACTTCGCCAGGCCCCACGTCTTGGCCATCACGCACCTGCACCAAGGCTCCGATTGGGAAACCAATGGTTACCGAGTGGTCCGTACCAGGAATCTTGACTTCTTGACCGGAAGCATCCACCAGTTTGACTTGGGGACGTACCACCTTGGCTGAGCCACGGCGCTTCGGATCGATAACCACCAGAGTAGACAAGCCAGTAACTTCGTCCACTTGCTTGGCAACGGTCAAACCCTCTTCCACGTTCTCGAATTTCACCTGTCCAGCGAACTCGGTGATGATCGGGCGAGTCAATGGATCCCAATTGGCCAGCACGGTACCTGCCTTGATGGTTTGATCTGCCTTGACGGTCAGCACTGCACCATAAGGTACTTTATGGCGTTCACGCTCACGACCATGCTCGTCGTGGATGATGACTTCGCCGGAGCGGGAGATCACCACCAGTTCGCCCTTGCTATTGGTCACATAACGCATGGTGGCGTTGAAACCAATGACACCGTTGGACTTGGCTTCCACACTGGATGCAATGGCTGCACGCGAAGCCGCGCCACCAATGTGGAATGTACGCATGGTCAGCTGGGTACCAGGTTCACCGATGGACTGGGCAGCGATCACACCCACGGCTTCGCCTTGGTTGATCAAACCACCGCGGCCCAAATCGCGGCCATAGCACTTGGCGCAAATACCGAAACGGGTGTCGCAAGTGAGCGATGTACGCACCTTGACCTCGTCCACACCAGCGGCTTCGAGCTCTTCGATTTGGTCCTCTTCCAGCATCTCGCCAGCCTTGACCAATACCGCTTGGTTTTCGGGGTGCAGCACATCTTCAGCGGCTGTACGACCCAAAATACGTTCGCGCAGAGACTCGATCACTTCACCGCCTTCAACGATAGCGCGCATCAGCGAGCCATTGGAGGTGCCGCAATCTTGCTCCGTGACCACCAAGTCTTGCGTCACATCGACCAGACGACGGGTCAGGTAACCGGAGTTCGCTGTCTTCAAGGCCGTATCGGCCAGACCCTTACGGGCACCGTGTGTGGAGATGAAGTACTCCAACACGTTCAGACCTTCGCGGAAGTTCGCAGTAATCGGCGTTTCAATAATCGAGCCGTCTGGCTTAGCCATCAGACCGCGCATACCGGCCACCTGGCGGATCTGGGCTGCAGAACCACGGGCACCGGAGTCAGCCATCATATAGATGGAGTTGAAGGACTCTTGCTGCACTTCCTTGCCATTGCGATCAAGAACAGGCTCTTTGGACAGACGGGCCATCATCACCTTGGACACTTCGTCAGCCGACTTGCCCCAGATGTCCACCACCTTGTTGTAACGCTCGCCGGCTGTCACCAAACCGGAAACGTACTGCTGCTCGATTTCCTTCACTTCGGTTTGCGAGCGTTCAATGATGTTTTGCTTCTCTTGCGGCACCAACATGTCGTCGATACAGATAGAGATACCCGCGCGCGTTGCCAAACGGAAACCCGACTGCAGCAGCTTGTCCGCAAACACCACCGTGGCCTTCAAACCGCACTTGCGGAAAGACACGTTGATCAGTTTGGAAATTTCCTTTTTCTTGAGCGCCTTGTTCAGGTTGCTGAAAGGCAGACCCTTGGGCAGGATTTCGGACAACAAAGCGCGACCGACGGTGGTTTCCCACAGTTTGGTCACCGGCGTGAATTCGCCGTCTTCTTTACTCTTAACCCACTCGGTCAGACGCACGTTGATGCGACTGTTCAACTCGACTTCACGGGCGTCCAGAGCGCGTTGCAACTCAGCAGTGTCCGCAAACACCAAACCTTCGCCCTTACCGTTGATTTTTTCACGGGTAGCGTAGTACAAGCCCAGCACCACGTCCTGAGAAGGCACGATGGAGGGCTCGCCGTTGGCAGGGAACAGCACGTTGTTGGAGGCCATCATCAGAGCACGGGCTTCCATCTGCGCTTCCACAGACAGAGGTACGTGAACAGCCATCTGGTCACCGTCGAAGTCGGCGTTGAACGCAGAGCAAACGAGCGGATGCAACTGGATAGCCTTGCCTTCAATCAGGATGGGCTCAAACGCTTGGATGCCCAAACGGTGCAGCGTAGGCGCACGGTTGAGCATCACTGGGTGCTCTTTGATGACCTCTTCCAAAATATCCCACACCACGGGTGTACCAGCTTCCACTTCTTTCTTGGCAGCCTTGATGGTGGTGGCAATACCCATAGTCTCCAGTTTGGCGAAGATGAAGGGCTTGAACAATTCCAGTGCCATCAACTTGGGCAGACCGCATTGGTGCAGCTTCAGTGTGGGACCCACGGTAATCACGGAACGACCGGAGTAGTCCACGCGCTTGCCCAGCAAGTTCTGACGGAAACGACCGCTCTTGCCCTTGATCATGTCAGCCAAAGACTTGAGCGCACGCTTGTTGGCCCCAGTCATGGCCTTGCCGCGACGGCCGTTGTCCAGCAAGCTGTCCACGGCTTCTTGCAACATGCGCTTTTCGTTGCGGGCAATGATTTCGGGGGCCTTCAACTCGAGCAAACGGCGCAGACGACTGTTGCGGTTGATCACGCGGCGGTACAGATCGTTCAGGTCGGAAGTGGCGAAGCGACCACCATCCAGAGGAACGAGCGGACGCAGATCCGGTGGTAATACGGGCAGTACGTCCAGAATCATCCATTCGGGCTTGATGCCGGACTTCTTGAACGCTTCCAGCACTTTGAGGCGCTTGCTGTTTTTCTTGACCTTGAGCTCAGAGCCTGTCAGGTCATTGCGCAGGCGTTCGATTTCGGAGTCGATATCAATGCCTTGCAGCAACTCCTTGATGCCTTCGGCGCCCATTTTGGCTTGGAATTCGTCGCCGTATTCGCGGAATTTGGCGTCGAAATCGTCCTCGGACATGATGCTGAACTTCTTGAGCGGAGTCATGCCGGGATCGGTCACTACATATGCTTCAAAGTACAGCACGCGCTCGATGTCACGCAAAGTCATGTCCAGCACCAAACCCAAACGGCTTGGCAGCGACTTCAGGAACCAGATGTGGGCGCATGGAGCAGCCAGATCGATGTGACCCATGCGCTCACGGCGCACTTTAGTCTGGGTCACCTCCACACCGCACTTCTCGCAGATAACACCGCGGTGCTTGAGGCGTTTGTACTTGCCGCACAAGCATTCGTAGTCCTTGATAGGACCAAAGATCTTGGCGCAGAACAAACCGTCACGCTCAGGTTTGAAGGTACGGTAGTTGATGGTTTCGGGTTTTTTCACTTCGCCAAAAGACCAGCTGCGGATCTTCTCGGGCGAAGCCATACCGATCTTGATGGCATCGAAATGCTCATCGGGAGTGAACTGTTTGAACAGGTCGAGCAAAGATTTCATGTGACTCTTTCCCTTCAATACGATTAAGAGCGATCCAGCTCAATGTCGATGCCCAAGGAACGGATTTCCTTGACCAACACGTTAAACGACTCTGGCATACCAGCTTCGATGGAGTGCTCACCCTTGACGATGCTCTCGTACACCTTGGTACGGCCTTGAACGTCGTCGGACTTGACAGTGAGCATTTCTTGCAGGATGTAGGAAGCGCCGTAGGCTTCGAGTGCCCACACTTCCATTTCCCCGAAACGCTGACCACCGAACTGCGCCTTACCACCCAGCGGTTGCTGAGTAACCAAGCTGTAGGGTCCCGTAGACCGGGCGTGCATTTTGTCGTCCACCAAGTGGTGCAGTTTCAGGTAGTGCATGTACCCGACGGTGGTTGTGCGCTCGAATGCATCGCCAGTGCGACCATCGTACAACTGCGCTTGGGTGCGCGTGGCAGTCAGGCCCTTGGCCTTGGCAACATCGTCGGGATACGCCAATTGCAGCATGTCACCGATTTCTTTTTCAGAAGCACCATCAAACACGGGAGAAGCAAATGGCACGCCATTCGTCAACTCTTGGGCCATGGCGCGGACTTCATCATCGGACAACTGCTTGAGGTCTTCCTTGCGGCCGGTGCCGTTGTAGATCTTCTCCATGAAAGAGCGAATCTCTGCAGTAGCTGCTTCGCGTTGAAGCATGTCACCAATGCGTTGGCCCAGACCTTTACCAGCCCATCCCAAGTGCACTTCCAGCACCTGTCCGATGTTCATACGAGACGGCACACCCAGCGGGTTGAGCACGATGTCCACAGGCGTGCCATCGGCCAAGTAAGGCATGTCTTCCACTGGAGTGATCTTAGAGACCACGCCCTTGTTACCGTGGCGACCTGCCATCTTGTCACCAGGCTGCAGGCGACGCTTGACAGCGATGTACACCTTGACCATCTTGAGCACGCCTGCTGGCAGCTCATCGCCCTGTGTCAGCTTCTTGCGCTTTTCTTCGAAAGCCAAATCGAAGCTGTGGCGGGTTTGCTCCAGCGAGTTCTTGATGGACTCTAACTGGGTTGCCACTTCTTCTTCGGCTGGACGGATGTCAAACCAGTGGAACTTGTCCACGGATTGCAGGTACGCCTTGTCAAGCTTGGTGCCTTTAGCCAGCTTGTTGGGGCCGCCATTGGCCACACGACCGATTAAGAGCTTTTCGATACGGTCAAACGCATCGGACTCCACGATACGCAGCTGGTCATTCAGATCGAGACGGAAACGCTTGAGTTCATCGTCGATGATCTGTTGCGCACGCTTGTCGCGCTGGATGCCCTCGCGGGTGAACACTTGCACGTCGATCACAGTTCCTTGTGAACCTTGATCCACACGCAGCGAGGTGTCCTTCACATCGGAAGCCTTCTCACCGAAGATGGCTCGCAGCAGCTTTTCCTCTGGTGTGAGAGTGGTTTCACCTTTAGGGGTGACTTTACCCACCAGCGTATCACCGGGTTGCACTTCCGCGCCCACATAGATGATGCCGGACTCGTCCAAACGGTTGAGCTGTTGCTCGCTCAGGTTCGGGATGTCACGTGTGATTTCTTCCGCGCCCAACTTGGTATCACGCGCCATGACCACGAGTTCTTCGATGTGGATGGAGGTGTAGCGGTCTTCGGCCACCACGCGCTCGCTGATCAAAATCGAATCTTCGAAGTTGTAGCCGTTCCAAGGCATGAAGGCGATCAGCATATTCTGACCAATCGCAATTTCACCCAAATCGGTTGATGCACCGTCGGCAATCACGTCACCCTTGGCCAAGGTGTCACCACGCTTAACAATAGGACGCTGATGGATGTTGGTGTTTTGGTTGGAACGCTGGTACTTGATCAGGTTGTAGATGTCCACCCCCACTTCACCCGCCACAGTCTCAGCATCATTCACTCGCACCACAATACGGGTGGCATCCACGTAGTCAACAATACCGCCGCGCAAGGCAGTTACCACAGTGCCGGAGTCGACAGCGGCTACGCGCTCGATGCCAGTGCCGACCATCGGCTTTTCAGGACGCAGTACTGGCACCGCTTGACGGGACATGTTAGCCCCCATCAGCGCACGGTTCGCGTCATCATGCTCCAAGAACGGAACCAAGGAAGCAGCCACCGAGACGATCTGCGCAGGTGATACGTCCATGTACTGGATACGGTCTGGGCTAACCAAAATGGATTCACCCTTTTCACGCGCTGACACCAAATCGCCGGTGAGCTTACCTGCATCATCCAAAGCCGCGTTGGCCTGGGCGATCACGTACTTGCCTTCTTCGATTGCAGACAGGTAATCAATTTGATCAGTCACCTTGCTATCCAGCACGCGACGGTAGGGGGTTTCGATGAAACCGTACTCGTTCAAGCGGGCGTACAGCGCCAAGGAGTTGATCAAACCAATGTTTGGACCTTCAGGGGTTTCGATCGGGCACACGCGACCGTAGTGGGTCACGTGCACGTCACGCACTTCAAAGCCAGCACGCTCGCGGGTCAAACCACCTGGGCCCAATGCGGATACACGGCGCTTGTGCGTGATTTCGGCCAGCGGGTTGGTTTGGTCCATGAACTGGGACAACTGCGATGCACCGAAAAACTCCTTCAAAGCCGCAGAAATGGGCTTGGAGTTGATCAGGTCATGCGGCATCAAAGGCTCTTGCTCAGCTTGACCCAAGCGTTCCTTCACAGCCTTTTCGATGCGCGCCAAGCCAGTGCGGAATTGGTTTTCGGCCAATTCGCCGACACAGCGCACACGGCGGTTACCCAAGTGGTCGATATCGTCGACATCACCGCGACCATTGCGCAAGTCCACTAGCATCTTGACCACATCCAGAATGTCTTCGTTGGTCAAGACCATGGGGCCCGTAGACTCTGTGCGCCCCATCTTGGCGTTGAACTTCATACGTCCAACTCGCGACAGATCGTAGGTCTCAGGGTTGTAGAACAAGCGCTGGAACAGGGCTTGCACAGCATCTTCTGTCGGTGGTTCACCGGGACGCATCATGCGGTAGATGGCTACGCGCGCGGCGAATTCGTCAGCCGTGTCGTCCAAACGCAGCGTCTGGGAAATGAAAGCGCCTTGATCCAACTCGTTGGTGTACAGGCAAGGAATTTCCTTGATGCCTGCGCTGCGCAACTTCTTCAGCAGCGCTTCCGTCAACTCCTCGTTGGCTTTGGCCACGATTTCACCGGTATCTCCATCGACGATATTGCGCGCCAAAACGCGGCCAATCAAGAAATCTTCGGGAACTGTGATGTGGGTTGCACCCGACTGCTCCAGCTCGCGCGTGTGACGCGCTGTGATGCGCTTGTCTTTGGCAACAATCACCTTACCGGACTTGTCGGTGATGTCAAAGCGCGCCACTTCACCACGCAAACGATCACCCACGAACTCCATCTGGGCGCCGCTGTCCATCAAGCGGAAATTGTCATTGACAAAGAAATTGGCCAAGATGGATTCGTTGTTCAGGCCAATGGCGCGCAACAAAATCGTGACGGGCATCTTGCGACGGCGATCCACGCGGAAATACAGCAGGTCTTTGGGGTCGAATTCAAAGTCGAGCCAAGAGCCACGGTAAGGAATGATGCGGGCGCTAAACAGCAATTTGCCCGAGCTGTGGGTCTTGCCCTTGTCGTGCTCGAAGAAGACACCGGGAGAGCGGTGCAACTGGGACACGATCACGCGCTCGGTACCGTTGATGATGAATGAGCCCTTGTTGGTCATCAAAGGCACTTCGCCCATGTAGACCTCTTGCTCCTTCACTTCCTTCACCACCTTGTTTTGGGGGGTGGAGGATTCGCGGTCATAAATGATCAGCTGCACCTTGGCACGCACCGCCGATGCAAAAGTCAAACCACGGGTTTGGCATTCACGTACGTCAAACGCTGGCTTGGCCAAGTTGTATTCGAGAAACTTCATCTCGACAAAACCGTTGTGCGAGACGATGGGGAATGCCGCTTCGAACGCTGCCTGCAAACCTTCTGCAATGCGCTTGCGTGGATGCACGTCTGCCTGCAGGAATGTGGTGTATGCATCCTTCTGCATTTGCAGCAGATAAGGAATCTCTAGCACGCTGTCACGACTTCCAAAGTTTTTGCGAATTCGTTTGCGCTCGGTGTATGAATAAGCCATGCGATCTCCGGACAAAACAGTAACCCTGATGGTCCCTGAACAACAGACTGAAGGGTGTGTGCCCCTCTGGCTTGGCGGTTGGCCGCTACCAACCACTGGCTGACAGCAAAGCATTGCACTTTGCCCGAACCAAGGCATCTTCCGCAGTCTTAGACAGAAGACACTCGTGAATGAAACACCATTCGCTCACGGGTGTGCTCTTTCAAGCAGCAAAGGCAGGGAGCCTTTCGACACCCTGCCTCATGGGAACAAAGTCGATTACTTGAGTTCGACCTTGGCGCCAGCTTCTTCCAGCTTCTTCTTGGCGGCTTCAGCGTCAGCCTTGGCCACGCCTTCCTTAACGGTCTTGGGAGCGCCGTCCACCAGATCCTTGGCTTCTTTCAAGCCCAGACCGGTGATTTCGCGCACAGCCTTGATCACGGAAACCTTGTTGGCGCCAGCGTCAGTCAGAACGATGTTGAAATCGGTCTTTTCTTCAGCAGCAGCAGCGCCACCAGCAGCAGCGCCACCAGCAGCAGGAGCAGCCATAGCGGCAGCGCTCACGCCAAATTTCTCTTCAATGGCCTTCACCAGGTCATTGAGTTCCAATACGGTCATTGTGTCCAAAGCGGACAAGAATGCGTCTTTATCGAATGCCATTTTGTATTCCTAACTCTGTTTTGATGGTTGTACTGCGGCCAATTAGGCAGCAGCTGCCTCGCCGCGTTTTTCGGCCAAGGCTGCCAGTACACGTGCGGTACGGGCGACAGGGGATTGCAACAAGCCCAAGAATTGGGACAACAACACTTCCTTGGAAGGAATGCTGGCCAATGCTTTCACGCCGTTCACATCCAAAGCTTTTCCGCCGTATGCGCCTGCGCGAATAACCAATTTGTCGTTGGTCTTTGCGAAGTCAGCCACAACCTTAGCTGCAGCCACCGCATCTTCAGAGAAGCCATAGATCAGCGGACCGGTCATTTGGTCTGCCACCACGTCAAAGCTGGTACCAGTCACAGCACGGCGCGCCAGAGTGTTCTTTAGAACACTCAAGCTTACACCTTGACTGCGAGCGGTAGAGCGCAGCTTGGTCATGTCGGCCACCGTAATGCCACGGTATTCCGCAATCACGAGCGTTTGAGCTTTTGCGGCGAGTCCGGACACCTCATTGATGACCGCTTCTTTCTCACTGCGATTCAAACTCAAGTTCTACTCCTAGTTAATGCACCGCTTGTTCAACAAGACGGTGCGCCTATGTTCAGCGACCAACTGTTCACAGAATTTGCATTCCATTGGCAGCGGGTGCGCCATCTGCGTTGGAATGGATTAAGCACTTGCGTGCACCAACGGTCTTGGATGACCTGGCCACTTTGGGGCAGCCAGCCCACCACACAGAGGGCTTACGCCCTCTCATTCTTTGCCTTCGTGCCTATTAAGCGCCGATGGACTGAACGTCCACACGCACGCCCACACCCATGGTGGAGGACACAGCAACCTTGCGAAGGTATTGACCCTTGCTCGATGCTGGCTTGGCCTTATTCAAAGCTTCAATCAGCGCAGCCAAGTTACCTTGTAACTGAGTTGCATCGAAAGAACGGCGGCCAATAGTGCTGTGCACGATACCGGCTTTGTCAACACGGAACTGAACCTGACCAGCCTTGGCGTTTTTGACCGCTGTCGCCACATCAGGAGTTACGGTACCAACCTTGGGGTTGGGCATCAGACCACGTGGGCCCAAGATTTGGCCCAATGTACCCACAATGCGCATGGCATCAGGAGCGGCGATGACGATGTCAAAAGGCATATCACCAGCCTTGACTTGGGCAGCCAAATCATCCATACCTACTACATCTGCACCAGCAGCCTTGGCTTCTTCTGCCTTAGCACCTTGTGCAAACACGGCTACGCGCTTGGTTTTGCCAGTACCGTTGGGCAATACAACTGCACCGCGTACCACTTGGTCAGATTTCTTAGCATCCACACCAAGTTGCACAGCCACATCGATGGATTCATCGAACTTGGCATTGGCGCACTCTTTGACCAAAGTCAGGGCTTCATTGAGGGCGTACAGCTTGGTGCTGTCGACCTTGCCTTGTTGGGCTTTTTGTTTTTTAGTCAGCTTAGCCATCTCAGACTCCTTCCACGTTCACGCCCATGGAGCGGGCAGAACCAGCGATGGTACGGACTGCTGCATCCAGATCGGCCGCAGTCATGTCTTTCATCTTGGTTTTGGCGATTTCTTCCAGCTGAGCGCGGGTGATCTTGCCAACTTTTTCAGCGTGAGGACGCGAAGAACCCTTGTCCAGCTTGATTGCTTTTTTGATCAGCACGGTTGCTGGGGGGGTCTTGATAACGAATGTGAAGCTCTTGTCTGCAAATGCAGTGATCACCACAGGCAAAGGCAAGCCTGGCTCAACACCTTGGGTCTGCGCGTTGAACGCTTTGCAGAATTCCATGATGTTCAAGCCACGTTGGCCCAGTGCTGGGCCGATTGGTGGCGATGGGTTTGCCTTACCGGCGGGAACTTGCAGCTTGATAAAGCCGACAATCTTCTTTGCCATTTTCACTCCTTGCGGGTACATGCGCTGAGCAACACTCAGCTCCCCGGGGTTACGACTTTGAAACCAACAACCAGCCCATTAAGTCGCCAAACGACTGGTTGTGCATCAGGTTTTTTCGACCTGACTGAAATCCAACTCAACAGGGGTGGAACGGCCAAAGATGGTCACCGAAACGCGCAACTTGCTTTTTTCGTAGTTGACATCTTCTACAGAGCCATTGAAGTCCGTGAATGGACCTTCTTTGACACGCACCAATTCACCAATCACAAACTCAATCTTGTGCTTGGGCTTATCCGTACCCTCTTGCATCTGACTCATGATTTTCATGACTTCAGATTCAGCAATTGGTGCTGGGCGGTTTTTGGCTCCACCGACAAAACCCGTCACTTTGCTGGTGTTTTTCACCAAGTGCCAAGTGTCATCATCCATCACCATTTCTACTAACACATAGCCGGGGAAGAATTTGCGCTCAGTCGTACGCCGCTGACCATTCTTTACTTCAACAACTTCTTCAATAGGCACCAAAATGCGACCGAACTTGTCTTGCATGCCCGAACGAGCAACACGTTCTGCAATATTGCGCTCTACAGCCTTTTCCATTCCGGAATAGGCGTGCACAACGTACCAGCGCAAATCAGTTTTTACAGACGACAAGGAGGCTGCCGGTGCAGCCTCGGTAGATTGGTTACTCAGCAGATCGGACATTTACTTCTTCCATCCCAGAATCAAGTCGTAAATCAACCATTCTAGGGTCTTGTCAGACGCCCACAGAAAAATGGCCATCAACAATACAAAACCGAACACATAAGCAGTCATCATGAAGGCCTCTTTGCGCTCAGGCCACACGACCTTTTGCAACTCCTTCCAAGCCTCACGACCAAAACCAATCAAAGCACCACCTTGTGGTGTCCAGAAAAACGCCGCAGCAGCCAACACTAGGCCCACCAACAAAACAGCCCACTTGGCCCACACTTCTTGCTGCGGTAGCCAATAGAAGCCCAAAACAGACGCCAGCACGAGCAACACTGCAGCCGCCAATTTGGCTTTGTCTGCAGAGGTATGTACTGTTTGAACTTGTGTTGATGCCATAAAACGCTTATCTCTCAATACGCACAAGCCCGCTACATTGAGCGGGCCTACTTTTCATTGCTTGCCAAACCAGGTGGCAGGGGCAGTAGGAATCGAACCTACAACCTTCGGTTTTGGAGACCGACGCTCTGCCAATTGAGCTATACCCCTACGAGCTTGTTAAGCGATGATTTTGGCGACCACGCCAGCGCCCACGGTACGGCCACCTTCACGGATAGCGAAACGCAGACCTTCTTCCATAGCGATAGGAGCGATCAGCTTCACAGTGATGGAGACGTTGTCACCA
>NZ_JAHCSH010000007.1 GCF_018474005.1 Curvibacter sp. CHRR-16 | reverse complement strand
CTTCCCCTTCCATTAAAGTGAGTTGATGAACAGTTTTGCCTCTCCATCGTGGCACTTTGTTGCCGTAAACCGCAACCCTATGGGCACGCGGCTCGCTTGGGACGGGGAAGTCCCTTTCATTCGTTAGAGCGCAAACTATCCACAATTAGCAAACACTTAGGGGGCTGATATGAAAAATTTAGTGCTTACTGTTTTATTGCTTTTCGCGGTAATTCCAGCATTCGCCCAGCCATTGCCGTGTTCATCATTCTCAGGGATTCCCGTGCCCTACATTCCAGATCCGACGTTAAATAATGTTGGAGTCGCCCACACCATGCAAAACGGCCAACCGATTATCGTTATAAACCCGAATGTAGTCGGCCCTTTGCCGGAGTATGTACGTCAATTTTGGTACGCCCATGAGTGCGCGCACCATGCCCTTCATCCAATGCAAAACTCGGAGGTCAATGCAGACTGCTACGCGATAAAGGCGATCAGGAATATTGGAATAATTTCGAATCCACAGCAGATTGGGGTTTTACTGAACTACATTTCTACGCTACCGGGAAACATCATGACAGGTCATCTGCCAGGTCCTGCGCGTGCCCAGAATTTATATGCGTGCTTTGCAACCCCATGATTTTTCACCCCGCAATTGCGATGCGTTTGCCATTGCGCTCTAACAATTCCGTCGAGAGGGACCGCCCACAAGCTGCGCTTGTGGGTTCCCTTCGCGGCTTCGCCGCTACGGCAGCCCCTCACGTCAAACGTTAAACCGCAAGAATGGTTTCCTTAGCTCACGAAACTGATGCAAAGGCAGGCAAGCGTATCCGCCTCAACAGCATCATCTATATATTGCTCTGGTGCTGCGGCATCACTCTCATCTTTGTAGGCGCGCCATTTTGGTCAGTGCTGCTGGTCGGCGTCGTGGGCGGCTACTTTGCACTTCGGGATTGGCGCACTGTCCGATCACTAGCTCGCGAGGCTATCGCTCCTAGGCATCCTGACGCTGATGTACAGGCGTTGATTGATGGGGACATTGAAATATCTGAGTATCGAAAGAGGAAAGAAAATGGCGATGCGGTTTAACAGGTTCGTCGATTGGACCCACAACGGCTGCCTGCTTGGTCGCCATTCTTCAATTCTGAGTGCGCCGTTGCGGTCCACTCACGGCTAACGCTAGGCCGCATGACCACCCGCATCACCACTCGTCCCATAGCGATTTCCGACACGAAGCTCTTCGTGGCTGCCAGCCGCGCAAGTCGTGACCTTCACAAGCCGTGGGTAACGGCACCGTGTGACGAAGATGCGTTCAATAGGTATGTTGCGCGCTTTGACGGAAAGCTGAATCACGGCTTCGTCGTACACATCGCTAGCTCCGGCGAACTTGTTGGGGCCATCAACTTGACCAATATCGTGCTCGGCGCGTTTCGGAGCGGATATCTGGGCTACTTCGCGTTCTCGGGCTTCGCGGGACGAGGCTTCATGCAGCAGGGTCTCCGAGCTGTAGTGCAGCACGCTTTCCGCGACCTCAAACTGCATCGCTTAGAAGCGAACATCCAGCCTGGCAATGCCTCTTCCATCGCGCTAGTGCGCAAGTGCGGCTTCCAGAAGGAAGGCTTCTCTCCCGCATACCTCAAGATCGGCGGTCGCTGGCGAGATCACGAACGCTGGGCCATTGTCAAAGGTACCGCGAATGCGGCCTAACCGCTCGTATATGGACTCCCCCACAAGCGCAAGAAACTGATCGATAGTTTAGCTTTGGGGGAAGCGCCTGCTGCTCAATATATCCGGCATCTAAAGTGGGATCGTGAATGTCCCGTGCCGACATGGAATCTGCGTCACTGACGCGCCAATCTTTACAAGCGGCTGCTGAACATGCGTTCGTTGAGCAGCAAGAGTTATCGGCGTCTGTACCATGCAGCGCACAGTCAGGTTATTGATCCAAGTATTTTTTTGAATGACAAAGAATTGAGCATGGCACTTTTTCTGAAATCTCTTCTAGGTGCAATGGCTGTTTTGGTGATTGCATTGCTCTCCAAATCCAAGGTTTTTTTTATCGCTGGATTGGTTCCTCTTTTTCCTACTTTTGCGCTTATTGCGCATTACATAGTGGGTAGCGAGCGCAGTGCGGGGGATTTGAGGCTGACAGCCCTTTTTGGGCTTTTTTCTTTGTTTCCGTATGCCATCTATTTGCTAGCGGTCTATTTTTTGAGCATCCGTGTTAGTTTGATTGCCACTTTGCTTGGGGCAACATGCGCTTGGGCAGTTAGTGCAGCGCTTTTGTTATTGTTTTGGTTAAAGCTTTACCCCTCTGCAGGGTGAGTCGTTGCAGCTAACTACCTGTGGATAAGCATTTCATCGCCCTACAAAAATTCACACACTCTAGGAGTAACCATGACAGACAGCAGCACACCGACCACTGCCACTATTCCCCCAAGCCTGAGCACTTGTTTGGACGATGAACTCAATGCGCTGCGCGATCAAATCACCGCCCGAGCCGCAGAGTTGGCCAGCACCACACCAGTGACTTTGCAGAACCTGAACCAAGCCATGGACGAAGTGGTGCGCGGCGCTGCAGGTTCTGCCACCCTGAAAAGAAGTTTTTTGGATTACTTCCCGCCCTTCACGTTGGTGTGCGCGCTGCTGTGTTTGGCTTTTGCGGTATTGGGCTTGGTGGCTTTGCACGAAGACCCTTCAGGCACATCAAAGCTGGCCGCTGCATCCGGTGGCTTTTTGGATATTGCCAAAATCTTTGCGGGTGCCATTGTGGGTTCCACCACGTCCTTGGCTTTGGCTGGTGCTCGTAGCAAATAGGCAAGGGCAGCCCACTTGGCATAAAGGAGCTTGATTCATGACCCGTTCTCCGTTTTTATTGGCTGCGCTGGTGGTATTGGCTGCCTTGTTGGTGTGGTCTGGTGTGCGCCCTTATGACCAAGCGACTTGGTTCATGGAGGTGTGCCCTATTTTCATCGCCGTGCCATTGATGTGGGTGACCTACAAGCGCTTTCCACTGACGACACTGCTGTATGCGCTGATCTTTGTGCATGCGGTCATTTTGTTGGTGGGTGGTGCGTATTCCTACGCCAGAGTACCGCTGGGCTTTGACTTGCAGCACTGGTTGGGCTTGTCGCGCAACCCCTATGACAAGATAGGCCACTTTGCCCAAGGCTTTGTGCCTGCCTTGGTGGTGCGTGAAATACTGGTGCGTGGCCAGCATGTGGCGCGCGGCAAGATGCTGGCTTTTCTGGTGGTGTGCGTGGCGCTGGCCATTAGCGCTTCTTACGAGTTCATTGAGTGGGGGGCTGCGCTGGCACTGGGGCAGGGGGCTGATGAGTTTTTGGGTACCCAAGGCGACCCTTGGGATACCCAGTCAGACATGTTTTTTGCATTCATCGGGGCCATGGCCTCGTTGTTGCTGTTAACACGCATGCATGATCGGCAAATCAATGCCTTGGAGTCCAATGGCTTACTCCAAGGTTGACCCAAAGCGCTGCTGATTGCCTAAGCGGCCAACGCCAGTTGGCGGCTTGTGTGGACAGGGAGTTGGAACACGGAAGTGGCTTCTACCAACTGCTGGGCTTGGGTTTTAAGACTGTCTGCAGCGGCGGCGCTTTCTTCCACCAAAGCAGCGTTTTGCTGCGTGGCCTGATCCATCTGCGTCAGCATGGCTTCTACTTGGCTCACGCCTTCACTTTGCACGGCGCTGGCTGCGCTGATTTCGGTGATGATGCTGCTCACTTTTTGGATGGCGCTGACGATTTCTTGCATGGTCTGCCCGGCTTGGTCTACTTGGTTGGAGCCGTTTTCTACTTGTTCCATGCTGTGGGTGATCAAGGTCTTGATCTCTTTGGCGGCCTCAGCGCTGCGTCCAGCCAAGCTGCGCACTTCGCTGGCCACGACGGCAAAGCCACGGCCTTGCTCGCCGGCGCGGGCCGCTTCCACGGCGGCGTTCAGGGCCAAGATGTTGGTTTGGAAGGCAATACCGTCGATCACGCTGATGATGTCGCCAATCTTGTTGGAGCTTTGGTGGATGGCGCGCATGGTTTTCACCACGTGCTCTACCACTTGACCGCCTTTGTTGGCCACGGTGGTGGCTTCGGAGGCCAGTTGCTTGGCGTGCTGGGCACTGTCGGCATTGGCGCGGATGGCTTGGTTGAGCTGGCCTACGGTGGCATTGGTCTCTTGCACGGCGCTGGCTTGGTTTTCGGTGCGTTGGCTCAGATCCAAATTGCCGTGGGCAATTTCGGTGCTGGCCAGCGACACGCTTTGCGCGTTGCCCCGCACGTTGTGCACCAAGTCGGTCAGGCGGTTTTGCATGTCTTGCAGGCTGTGTAGCAGGGTGCCGGTTTCGTCGGTGCGGTCGGTGTTGAGATTGCCACTCAAATCACCTGCTGCCACCCGTTGGGCTGCTTGTACCGCTTCGTGCAAGGGTTTGGTGATGCTGCGCGTGATCACCCATGAGACCACGGCCCCCAAGCCCAGCACCGATAAACTCAGTACCAACAAAATAGCTGAGCTGGTGCCGTTGATTGACTGGATGTCTTGTGCTTGGCTATCGAGTTGCTTGCGTTGCAGGGCCTGGAAGTCTTGCATGCCTGACAAATATGCTTTGGCGGCAGGTTGAAAGTCTGCTTCCAGTAGTCGCAGGGCTTCGGCCTCATTGCCTTGCTTTTTCAGTTCGCTGATGGCGTCGCGCGTTGTCACGAATTTTTTGCGTGCTTCGCCAATGCGGCCAAAAACGGCTTTCTCCTCATCACTGTTGAGCAGGGTTTCAATTTCTTTTTGGTATTTGCTCGACAGCTTGGAGGCTTCGGCGGCATCCTCGGCGAAAAAGGTAGCCAGCGATGCATCGCTGCTGCGGGCAATGGCTGCCGTGCGGCGCACGCCGGAGTTGACGTTGGCGTACCAGTCGCTGACCAAACGCTCTTTGTTCAGGGGTACTTGCAGCATTTGCAAGGTGGTCTGCGTTGTATCCCGCAGTCGCCATAAACTGATACCCGCAATCACACTGGTGAGTAGCAAAACCATAGCAAAGCCCAGTGCCAAACGGCTACCAATACCGATACGATTCATGAAATTTCTCCAACGATGTGCACACAATGCATCGTGTGCCTATTTTTTGTAACTGTCTGTTTATAAGTTGTATGACTACATTTACCCAAACTATTTTGTATACCGACCATGACGGCTTTGCGAAATTCCGCGAAGAGTCCATAGCGCTGGCACAGGGCACGCCCCAGTCCATGTTGTCAGAGGTGTTTGCAAGCGGCGGCTACCAGCTGCGCATGAGTCCGGTGGGCTTTCGCAGCCAATGGCATTGCTCTGGCCACACGCAGTGGTGCTTTATCTTGCAAGGGCAAATGGAAATTGGGGTACACGGTGAGTCGCGCATCTTCTCGCCCGGTCAGCACTTTTATTCGGCTGACCTATTGCCTGAAGGCGCGACGTTTGACCCCGCCGTGCACGGGCACTGGAGCCGTCAGGTAGGCCCAGACCCGTTGATTACACTGTTTGTGCGCGCGTAATCGGCAAGCTGTGGCTCAGTAACCCGCTGGGCCGCGTGGTTTGTTGCCACCACGACCGGGGCCGCCGGGACGGCGTGGTCGGTCACCTCCACCACCCAAACCACCGGTGTAACCAGGGCCGCCAGCATAAGCGCCGTAGGTTGGTTTGCCATTGCCACGGCGTCCGCTGCGGGCCATGCTGTCCACGCTGGTGCGCATGGGGTCAGGTTGGCCGTTGGCGTTGGGGCGCTGGGTGCGACCTTCGTGGGTGTAGTTGGCGGGTGGTTGGTATTCCAAATTGTTGCGCTGGCGTGGTTTGCCTTGGCCGGTGCCGTTTCCATTGCCGTTGTTGGCATAGGGCTGCTGTCCGCCACCACCGTTGCGGCGCTTGTCACCGTGGTTTTGGCGGGGTGGGCGTTGGCCTGCATGGCCTGTCACGGGCGTTCCATCATCGGCAAACTCGGGCACCTGCTGGCGCGGTGCGCTGCCCTGTGGTTTGGGTTTGCCGTGGCCTGCAGGCTTGTCGCCACGCTTTTCGCGGATGCGCTGCATCATGTCTTGGCGTGCAGCTTTGGCAGCAGCCTGCATCACATCGCGGCTAGGCGGTTTACCAGCGCCACCCCACAAGGTTTGGCGGCCCATGGCAATGGGTTCGGCACGCTCATCGGGTTCGGGGCCAAAGCCTTCCACCACCTCGACGGAGATAGTTTGCTTGGTAAAGCGCTCGATCTCTTGCATAAAACCTTCTTCGTCCAAGCAGACGAAGTTCAGCGCTTGGCCTTCGGCGCCAGCGCGACCTGTACGGCCAATGCGGTGCACGTAGTCTTCGCACACGTTGGGGATTTCGTAGTTCACCACGTGCGGCAGTTCGTCGATATCGATACCGCGTGCAGCAATGTCGGTGGCGACCAAGGCGCGCAGTTCACCGCTCTTAAAGCCTGCCAGCGCTTGGGTGCGGGCCGATTGGCTCTTATTGCCGTGCAGGGCCATGGCGGTCACGCCGTTTTTGGCCAAAAAGTCAGCCACGTGGTTGGCACCAAATTTGGTGCGGGTGAACACCAGCACTTGGTTCCAGTTGTTGCTTTGGATGATGTGCAGCAACAGGTCTTTTTTCTTGCTACGGCCCACGGGATGGATGACTTGGCGAATGCGCTGCACGGTGGTGTTGCGCGGTGTCACTTGTACGCTTTGTGGCTCTTTGAGCAAGCCATTGGCCAGTGCACGAATCTCGTCGCTGAAGGTGGCCGAGAACAGCAGGCTTTGCTTGTCTTTGGGCAGCAGGCTCAGTACCTTCTTCACATCGTGGATGAAGCCCATGTCCAGCATGCGGTCAGCTTCGTCCAGCACCAAGATTTGCACGGTGGACAAATCCAGCATGCCTTGTTGCTGCAAATCCAGCAGACGCCCTGGGGTGGCTACCAACACGTCCACGCCCCGGCGAATGCGGTCAATTTGTGGGTTCATGCCCACACCGCCAAACACCACAGTGGATTGCAGTTGTAGGTACTTGCCGTAAGTGCGAACGGACTCTTCCACTTGGGCAGCCAGCTCGCGGGTGGGGGTGAGTACCAGCGCACGTATGCCGATGCCGCCCCATTGGTTGTTGGCACTGCGGCTCATGGCCAAGCGGTGCAGCATGGGCAGTGTGAATGCGGCTGTTTTACCAGTCCCTGTTTGGGCTCCGCCCAACAGGTCGTGGCCAGCCAAAACCAAAGGAATGGCTTGGGCCTGAATTGGGGTGGGATTCTCGTAGCCTTGTTCGCGTACGGCTTTGACAATGGCTGGCGCCAATTGCAGTTCTTCAAATGTCATAAATGTAAGGATGCGCCCGTCCCGGGTGCTTGGGTTTACCGGCCAGTGCACACCGGGTGGTGCGCTCAGTTCAAAGGCAGATGGATTAACAAAACGCTGGTGCAAGCGTAAGGGCTTGCCAGCCATCGACCCGTTGGCAAGCAGTCATGCTGACATGGTGAATGACTGAGCGGGCCGGGTTGCAGCTAACTGAAGGGCTGCAACGGGGTCGATTGTCGCACGAAGCACTGTTGCGTGGCGTATACCACTGTGTAACGCTTGTGGCTACACTTGAAAAGTACTGATTCACATCCCTCAACGCTTTATGAAGAAATACCAGTTGCGTCGTTTGGGCGTTGCCAAAGACATGGCAGTAGAGAAGCTCAGTCTCTCTACTTGCTTGGACATGGTGCTGGAGCAAACGCCGGTACTTTTGGACGACTTGTACGCTGGGGTGCAGACGCAGCTAAACCATTTCACCTCGGGCAAACAGGCCAACGCTGAACCACTGGCTTACTTTGTGGCATCGTCCACTGTGGCGGTGGACGTGTTGCACCGATTTTTGGCGCAACGACCAGTGTTTCGGGCGTGCTTTCAGATGCACTTGCAAGAGCAAGTGCGCCATGGTGGGAGCAAAAAAACTACTCCAGCAGCGGCTGTGCGGTTCGACGATTTCATGCTGCTGGAAGATGATCAGATTGATGCCAACATTGAGCAGGCCCTGACAGAGCAAACGGTATGCCAGTGTGTGCAAGACCGCGTAGGGCAGGTGCACTCCTTGATGAGTAGCATGATGGGGTGGGCCACGGTGCAAGGGCAATTCAACCCTGTACGGCCAGAAAATTATGCTTATGCCCTGCGCCAAGCGTTGCATGACTCGATGTCAGCAGAAGATGCCCACAACAGCAGCTTGCAAGTCATGCTGGCCAATTTGCTGGGGGCGTCGCTGTCGCAGCTCTATGCTGAGTTGGTGGAGTGGCTCCGATCCATGGGTGTGGAGCCATTGCAAGCTGGTAATGCGTTTGGCAAGCCTGATACCACCCCCACCAAAGTGCAGCGTACTTTGCTCACCATGGACAAGCTGCGCCGCTTGTTGACGCAAGAAATCCACCTCTGGCCAGTGCAGCAAGACTTTACGCACACGGTGCCCAGTTCGGTTGAGGCGTTGGAAGACCTCAAGCTGGTGGATGCCATGATGCAGCGCTTGAGCCAGCGCGCGCAACAGGCTGGGCAGCACGATATACCCCAGTCTTTGGAAGAGGCGCAAGAGCGCAATCAGCGCATGCTAGGGCGGCAGTTGGGCAAGCAATTGGGGCAAGAGGTAGTACACCTCATGTTGGATCACTTGGCCCAAGATGGCCGTATTCCGCTGCATGTGCGTTTGAGCTTGGCCGATTTGGAGGGGGTGCTCAACACTTTGTCAGACCAAGACCCGCGTTTTTTCAGTGATCGCAAACACCCAGCGCGCTTGTTTTTGGAGCGTATCACCCACCGCAGCTTGGGTTTTCGCAATAGCAACGATTTGGGCTATGTGGCTTTTCAGTCGATGTTGGAGTCTACGGTTCAGTCGCTGTGCAATGGGCCTGCCGATGCAGCGGCCTTTGCCCACCATTTGCAGTTGTTGGAGGAGCGTTGGTCGGTGGAAGAAGCTTCGGTGCGCGCCCGTGCCGAAGCCCAAGCCAAAGAACTGGTGTTGCAGGAGCAGCGCAACTTGCTGGCGGCCAAGTGGTCTCAGTCGCATGCAGAGTTGATTGGTGCGCGACCCGTTCCTGAGTTTGTGCAGCAGTTCCTGCGTGGCCCTTGGGCCCAGGTGGTAGCGATGGCTGAGATGCGGGGCAGCGATGCGATCGCTGAGCTCGAAAGCTACCAAGAACTGGTGCGCAAACTGATTTGGAGTACACAGCTAGCCAAGGTGCAAAAGCATCCGGGTCGGCTGATGCGCATGGTGCCGCGCATGCTCATGACCTTGCGTCAAGGTTTGCAGACCATTGCGTATCCCGATGAGCAAAGCAAAGAGTTTCTGGATGCCATGATTGCGGTGCACGAACAGGCTTTTGATGCAGCGCGTACCACTTTTGAACCTTTACCAACACTGACGGCGGTGGTGCAGCCTGTGTCTAGTTCTGCTGTTAGGTCGATTGAGTCAAGCAGTCCAGTGGTCGATTTGCCAGAAGAGTTATTGGCCCCTGTCAATGCGGAGGATATGTGGAGAGCTTCAGCTTCTGCGCCGTTGGATGGCGAGTCGGATTCCGATTCCGACCATTCCATGTACGTGCCGCCTGTAGGTGTGCACGTACTGTCCAAGCCTGATCCTGCGCTGCAAGCGGCTTGGTCTGCCGACCAACTCATGCCCGGTGCATGGGTCGATTTGGCATGGAATGGGCAGTGGCTGCGTGCCCAGCTCAACTGGGCCAGCCCGCACCGGACGCTGTTCATGTTTGTGTCTTCTGGCGGTTTGTCGCACACCATGTCGCGTCGCACCATGTCGCGCTTGCGCGGACTGGGTTTGCTGCGTTTGGTGTCCGATGGGCATGTGATGGACAACGCTCTCGATGCGGTGGCCCAAGTGGCGTTGCAAAACGATATTCAGGCCCATCGCGGGCGGCGCTAAGGCGCTAACCCGGATAATGCGAGGTTTACCTACATTCAACAGACTAAAACACCATGGCTCAGTACGTTTATTCCATGAACCGTGTCAGCAAGACGGTGCCGCCCAAGCGCCAGATCTTGAAGGACATTTCGCTTAGTTTTTTCCCCGGAGCCAAGATTGGCGTGCTGGGTCTGAACGGCTCCGGTAAGTCCACTTTGCTCAAGATCATGGCCGGTGTGGACAAGGAGATCGAGGGTGAAGCGATCCCCATGCCCGGCATCAAGATCGGTTACCTGCCGCAGGAGCCGCAACTCAATGCCGAGCACACGGTGCGCGAGAGCGTCGAAGAGGCCATGGGCGAAGTATTTGCTGCCAAGGCCAAACTGGAAGAGGTGTACGCCGCCTATGCCGAGCCCGATGCCGACTTTGACGCCTTGGCTGCCGAGCAAGCGCGCTTGGAAGCCATCATCGCTACCGCTGGCACCGATTCTGAGCACCAGCTGGAAATCGCTGCTGACGCGCTGCGCTTGCCTCCATGGGACGCCAAAGTGGGCGTGCTTTCCGGTGGTGAAAAGCGCCGTATCGCCCTGTGCCGTTTGCTCTTATCCAAGCCCGACATGCTGCTGCTGGACGAACCGACCAACCACTTGGACGCCGAATCGGTGGACTGGCTGGAGCAGTTCCTGCAACGTTTCCCTGGCACTGTGGTGGCTATTACCCACGATCGCTACTTCTTGGACAATGCGGCTGAGTGGATTTTGGAACTCGACCGTGGTCATGGCATTCCCTACAAGGGCAATTACTCCGACTGGTTGACGCAAAAGCAAAGCCGCTTGGAAGCCGAACAAAAGGGCGAAGAAGCCCGCGCCAAGGCCTTGAAGAAGGAACTGGACTGGGTGCGCCAAAACGCCAAGGGCCGCCAAGCCAAGAGCAAGGCACGTATTGCCCGCTTCGAGGAATTGAGCGATTACGAATACCAAAAGCGCAACGAAACACAGGAAATCTTCATTCCTGTGGCCGACCGCTTGGGTACCCAGGTGTTCGAGTTCCACAACGTCACCAAGTCCTTTGGCGACCGCGTGCTGATCGACAACCTGAGCTTCACCATTCCTGCGGGTGCCATCGTTGGCATCATCGGCCCCAACGGTGCCGGTAAGTCCACGCTGTTCAAGCTGATCGCGGGCCGCGAGCAGCCCGATGCGGGCAAGGTGGTGGTGGGCTCTACCGTCAAGATGGCCTATGTAGACCAGTCCCGCGATGCTTTGTCCGACGACAAGACTGTGTGGGAAGACGTCTCTGGCGGGCTGGACATGCTCAACATCGGCAAGTTCCAAATGGCTTCGCGCGCCTACTGCGGCCGTTTCAACTTCAACGGTGGCGACCAGCAGAAAAAAGTGGGCATGCTCTCCGGTGGTGAGCGTGGGCGCTTGCACTTGGCCAAGACCTTGATCCAAGGGGGCAACGTGTTGCTGCTGGACGAACCCTCCAACGACTTGGATGTGGAAACCCTGCGTGCCTTGGAAGATGCCTTGCTCGAGTACGCGGGTACCGTGATGGTCATCAGCCACGACCGCTGGTTCTTGGACCGTATTGCGACTCACATTCTGGCTGCTGAAGGCGACAGCCAATGGACTTTCTTCGATGGTAACTACCAAGAGTACGAAGCTGACAAGAAAAAACGCTTGGGTGAAGAAGGCGCTGCGCCCAAGCGTGTACGCTACAAGGCATTGAAGTAATCGTCTGTTTTTCTCCCGTAGGAGGGTGTTCCATGGTGGCTCCGAAACCTGAATATCCGCAGCTCTACCAGTCTTTGTTAGAGCAAGCGGTACAGTCTGCCGGGCCACTCATGGGGCGTATGGTTATCGTAGCCAAGCGGGAGTTTCAAAACCGACTCGATACGGGGCGTGATATTCGCGAACGCAACATCGTGAATGACGCCTTGCTGCAGTTGCAGCGCAATGAAGAGCAATTGACCGTGCAGTTTCCACAGCAGCTCAGACAAGCTTTTGTGCAAAACAAGCCCAGTGCGGTTGCAGCTCCCAAGCTTTCTTTGTCGGACATGTCGTTCGAGCAGCTCGAACTCATGGATGAAGAGCAGGTGCAAGAAAGCGTGGTCAACGCCCGCGTTCAGCAAAACGCCTTGGCGGTGCTGGAAGTCTTGCTCTCTGAGCTCAACACCTTGGTACCCCCCTTGCAAGGTCTGACGGCTGTTCGCCAAGACGCCAATCCTTTTCGCCCTGAGATTTATTTGCAGGCTTTGAAGGGGGCTATCAACGGCACCGAAATGCCGTTGCCGACCCGGCTGGAGTGGCTCAACTCGATGGGGCTGACTTTGGCGCAAGAGTTGCGGGTTTTGTATACCGAATGGATTCAACTGCTCAAGGACAAGGGTGTAGAGCCTGCAGGTTTTGAGGTGGTGTCATCTGCTGGCGTTTACGAACGAGCAGTGGGGCGTCAAGTGGTTCCTCAGCCCATGGGGGGGCTGACCCAACAGGTGGTGGCCTCCCGTATGGCTGCTTCTGCGCCACAGGCTGCGGGCCGCAGTGCTGGCAGTGCCCCTCGCACTAGCAGTGGTTCCCGTGTGGCAGCCGATCCATTGCTGACGCTTGAGCGTTTGCGTAGCTTGTTGGCGGGCGATATGGAGGATGTGCCACGCCCTACGAGTCGGGTACAGGCTTTTGCGCAAAATTTTGCCCGCCAATTTGAGGCTTCGGGCAGCAACGATTACCCCGTCATCACCGAGTTCCAAAGCACGGTGCCTGCAGCTTTGGAGGCGTTGCAAGAAATGCAGCAGACCGAAGCCATGCTCGAGCGCTTAGAGCAACGCAGCAAGCAGGTGGTGGATGAATTTCCATTTGAAGAAGAAGAACGCATTTTGGCCTTCGAGAAGGAGGGGATTCGTGCCACTGCCAGCAATGTGGCCCAGCGTTTGAGCTTGGAAGTGGTGCAGATGATGGTGGAAACCATGGCCCAAGACGGACGTCTGTTGCCGCGCGTGCAGCGCGTGGTGCGCCAACTGGAGCCCCCTCTCATGCGGCTGGCCATGGCCGAGCCACGTTTATTCACGGATCGCAACCACCCGGCCCGTCAGCTGCTCAACGAGGTGTCTCAACGCAGTTTGGCCTTTGGTTCTGAAAAGGCGGAGGGCTATACGGAGTTTTTGTCAGGTATTGAGGCAGCAGTTTCCTTGCTCAATACCGATGCTTCCTACAACGCCCAGTCGTTTGAGCGTGTGCTGACGGGGTTGTTGGCCCGTTGGCAGGCCCGTGAACAAGCCCAAGCGCAGGCCAAAGAGCGCGCAGTCAGGGCATTGCAGCAAGCGGAGCAACGCCATGTACTGGCCCAAAAGATTGCTGAAGATGTGCAGCGCCTGCCCGATATCCACAAAGTACCCAGTGTGGTGACGCGATTTTTGCTAGGGCCATGGGCCCAAGTGGTGGCCCAAGCCCGCTTGGTGCATGGTCAGCGCTCGGAGCCTGCCAACAAATACCAAGCACTCATTTCAGCCTTGTTGTGGAGTTCGCACCCAGAATTGCCGTTGCGCAATGTGAGCAAGTTGACCCGTTTGGTGCCGGTGCTCTTGGGCACCCTGCGCGATGGTTTGGAGAGCATTGACTACCCTGCTGACAAAACGGGCGAGTTTTTAGAAGCACTGATGGGTTTACACCAGAAAGTGTTCTCCAGCTTGAAGGGGATTAAGGCTGTTACCACCGCGAGCAAGCCGATTGAGAAAGTGGATATTGCCTCGCTGGATCAAGCGGAACCATGGTTGGCGCCTGCAGAGGCCAAGCAGTCCAATTTCGTGGAGATCAGCGAAGTCGAGTCAGTAGAGATTGCCGATGACGATGGTGATGAGATCGCCGATATGGATGCTGCCCGGGCTATTGAAGGCGGAATCGCCATGATGCCCTTGGGTACTTGGATTGAGTTGTTTGTGGGGGGGCAATGGATACGAACCCAGCTTACATGGGCTAGCCCCCACGGCACGCTCTTCTTGTTCACTTCGGCCCAAGGAAAGACCCAGTCCATGACACGCCGCACCCACGACAAGTTGGTCAGCAATGGTCAACTGATGGTCGTAGCGGACCATTCTTTGGTGGATGGGGCTTTGGACGCTGTGGCCCAGCAGGCCATGCGCAATAGCCTATAGACTAAGCCTTGAGCAGACGTTGGCGCACCAGCTCCATGTGGTGGCGCAGGTTGTAGAGTTCGTCGGTGTAAGACAGCGGTAGGATGATTTTCTCTACCCGCCGCTCCAGTGCATCGAGTTCTGCGAGCAGTGCTTGGCGTTGCTCGGCAGAGGCGCTGCTCAGTTGTTCTTCGATGTGGCGCAGTTGTGCATACCAGCGAAATACCCGGGAACGCACCCGGAATGCGTACAACGGTGGGGCGATCTTGCCCAAGGGGATCAGTACCGCCACGATGATGCCCAGTGCCAACCACATGCGCTCAATCAAGTTGGCCACCCCAAAGGGCAGGTAGCGCTGTAACCATGGCGTGCCATTTTTGTAGGTGCGTTCGGCCTCGGAGGCCAGTGGGTATTCACTGGTGTTACCGTTGGGAAATTCGTGCGCGCGGTTGAACCATCCCGATTGACCGTGTATGCCTACGGCCGCTTGGGCTAGCAGTTGGCGCAGAGCAGGGTGAACGTCTTCGCGCACCAACAGGCTGGTGGTCGTTGCCAGCAGGCGTACGTCTTGGCGTGGCATGCGTTTGGCGATGTCTACCACCCCGTTGGGCAAGGTCGCAGGGGTGATGAAGCCCAAGCGCCGTGCATAGGCTTCTTGCTGGGGGAAGTCCATCAGACCAATGCCAGGAGTTTGCAGCAGCATTTGCACAATGGGTGCCTCGGGGGCAGATACAAAGACCACAGCATCCAGTCTTTGGTTGAGCAGCTCTACGGTGGCGGGGGTTTGATCCAAATGGCTGATGTGCAGGTGTGCTGGATCCATGCGGTTGAGATCCAGCAATTGACCCAGTAGGTAGGGAGCCCCACTGCCTTGGGGCGGAATGTTGATGTGCAGTTTGCGCAACTGTGCGACTTGTTGCAAACGCACAGTTTGTCCTTGGGCATCTCGTACCGCGCTTTGGCGGTAAAAGACCCAGATGGGCTCGTTGAACAAATTACCCAAACTTAGCAGTGCGCTATCGTCCTCGCTACGCTGGTTGCTACCCCCTTGTATGAAAGCGGCATCCACATCACCTGCTTGCAGTTTGGCCCAGTTGTCGGCAGCACCCTCACTGCTCACCAATTCCACTTCAATGCCGTTGGCGCGCAGGGCTTGTGTGTAGCGCTGACCAAATTCGGCATACGCGCTTTGCGCGGGGCCTGTGGCCAGTCGCAGTGTTTTCGGGGGTACTGGGTCTAGCCACCAGTAGGCCAGCCACAGTAAAGCAATAGCGGCAACAACCAAAGGAATGGAGGAGGCAATCCATTCACGCAGGGAGAGCAGGATTCGGCGGAGAGAATGCGGCATAACGTGCTTGCTGTGGGGGTAATGGGAGCCAATTGCCGGGCAAGAGGTACAGGCATCTACAATGACAAATATGCCTCTGCAACACACCGTTATTGCGCTTTTAGCTACATTTTTTATAGCAGTTAGCGCACAGGCAGCGAGAGTTTGCCACGATTATTCCTCCAAGATACCTGGCCTGACAGAAGCCCAGTGCGTGGCCGCTGGACTGCAAGACATGAAAGCGCGCACCGTGCAGGGACGCAGTATTTGGGGTACCGATGTGGCGGTGGATAAGCCCGATTTGCGGGTATTGGTCATTGGTGGCATCCATGGGGATGAAATGACAGCGGGGGGCTTGGTGTACGACTGGTTGGAGCAAGCCCGTACGCCGCCTGCTGAAGCCCCCATGCGCATTTATTGGCGCTTTATTCCTGTCATCAACCCTGACGGTTTGTTTGCAAAGCCTTCGCGTCGCACCAATGCCCATGGTGTGGATTTGAATCGCAACTTTCCCACCCCTAATTGGGAGCGTGATGCCAAGCTTTACTGGGAAAAGCGTACCAAGAAAGATCCACGTCGCTGGCCCGGCAACCAAGCGGCATCCGAGCCAGAAACCCAGTTTGTGCTGTCGCAAATGGACAGTTTCAAGCCCGATTTGATTGTCAGCGTCCACGCCCCCTATGCGGTGCTGGATTTTGATGGCCCCTTTGTTCCCCCCAGCCGTTTGGGCCGTTTGTATTTGGATCAAATTGGCATCTTTCCCGGTTCGTTGGGCAACTACGGCGGTATTCACCGCCGTATCCCCGTGGTCACGATTGAGTTGTCCAGCGCCAGTCGCATGCCCCAGGCTGCCGAGGTGCGGCAGATGTGGCTCGATTTGCAGCGTTGGATCAACGAGAAAATGGCCAAATAGTTTTTCAATAGGAGTGAAACATGAGCAATACGCTATCCCAAATCCCCCTCAAACGCATCGATGGCAGCGCCACCACCTTGCAAGCCTACGCTGGCAAAGTACTGCTGGTGGTCAACGTGGCCTCCAAGTGCGGTCTGACCCCCCAGTACGAAGGTTTGCAAAAGCTCTACGCTGCCAAGCAAGCCCAAGGACTGGAGATTTTGGGCTTTCCGGCCAATAACTTTTTGGGCCAAGAGCCAGGCACTGAGGCAGAAATTTCGGAGTTCTGCCAACTCAATTACCAAGTGCAGTTCCCCCTGTTTTCCAAGATTTCGGTGGTCGGTGCAGACCAGCATCCGCTGTATGCAGAGCTGACCACGCTGGTGCCCCAGTCCACGGGCGAAGGTCCATTCCGCGAGCGTCTGGCTGGTAAAAACCTCATCGTCGGTGGCCCCACAGATGTGCTGTGGAACTTTGAGAAGTTCCTGATCGGTCGTTCGGGCCAAGTGGTGGCCCGCTTCTCGCCCGATGTGGCTGGTGACGATCCGCGCTTGGTGCAGGCTATCGAAGCAGAATTGGCCAAGGCCTGATGCGGGTGTTGACCCCATAAAAAAACCCGCCGAGGCGGGTTTTTTTGTGCGTGGGCCCAACCAAGGTGAACCGAGGCCCGACTGGCGTCAGTGGCCCAGAATCTTGGACAAAAAGTCTTTGCTGCGCTCGTTCTGCGGGTTGTTGAAGAACTCGTGCGGCGTGTTTTGTTCCACGATCTGGCCTTGATCCATGAAGATCACGCGGTCGGCCACGGCCTTGGCAAATCCCATTTCGTGTGTCACACACACCATGGTGATGCCTTGGTTGGCCAACTCGATCATCACGTCCAGCACTTCCTTGATCATTTCGGGATCGAGCGCCGAAGTGGGCTCGTCAAACAGCATGATCTTGGGCTTGAGGCACAGTGCACGGGCAATGGCCACGCGCTGTTGCTGGCCACCGGAGAGTTGCAGTGGGTACTTGTTGGCTTGGCTGGCAATGCGTACACGCTCAAGCTGTTGCATGGCTTTTTCTTCAGCCTCTTTCTTGGGTACCTTGCCCACCCACATGGGCGAGAGGGTTAGGTTTTCCAGCACGGTCAGGTGGGGGAACAGGTTGAACTGTTGGAACACCATGCCAACTTCTTTGCGCACCTGGTCAATGGCCTTGATGTCGTCGGTCAGCTCGGTGCCGTCGACGATGATTTGGCCTTGTTGGTGTTCTTCCAAGCGGTTGATGCAGCGGATCAGGGTGGACTTGCCAGAGCCAGAGGGGCCGCAGACCACCACGCGCTCGCCCTTGGTGATGGTCAGGTCGATGTCGCGCAGCACGTGGTAATCGTTGCCATACCACTTGTTGACTTTGTTGAAGGTAATGATGGGTTCAGACATGGGATGAATCCTTAACGCAGTTTGCTCTTGTTGACCTGTTTTTCAATCCACAGGCTGTAGCGGGACATGGCAAAGCAGAAGCCGAAATAAATCAGGGCGATGAAGATGTAGCCTTCAATCTTGAAGGGACGCCAGTCGGCATCGGCGTTGAGCGCAATACTCATAGAGCCCGTGAGTTCATACAAGCTCACGATGGTGACCAGAGAGGTGTCCTTGAAGGTCGAGATGAAGTTGTTCATGATGCCGGGCACCACCATGGACAAGGCTTGCGGCAGCACGATCTTGCGCTGGGTTTGCCAGTAGGACAGACCCAAGGTGGCGGCCGCTTCGATCTGGCCTTTGGGGATGGCTTGCAAACCACCGCGAATAACCTCAGCCATGTAGGCGGCGGCAAACAGGGTGATACCAGCAACCACGCGGACCAGCACATCAATGTTGAAGCCTTGCGGCATGAACAAGGGGAACATGAACGAGGCCATGAACAAGACCGAAATCAGGGGCACGCCACGAATCAGCTCCACGTAAATGGTGCAAAAGGTCTTGATGGCAGGCAGATTGGAGCGGCGACCCAAAGCGATCAGCAAGGCCAAGGGGAAAGCCAAGGCCATGGACAGCGAGGAGAGCATCAGCGTCAATGGCAAGCCGCCCCAGCGGTCGGTTTCCACCAAGCTCATGCCCAAGACGTTGCCGTGCATCAGCGTGAAGAAAACTGCCCAGACCAGGATCCAAGCCACGCCCAAGGCGGGCTTCCAGAAGCGGCGCATGCAACTGGCCACCAGCAAGGTGAACAGCAGCAGTGTCGCAACCAGGGGGCGCCAGACTTCTTCAAGCGGGAAGCGACCAAAGATGATGATGCGGTACTTTTCCGCGATGACGCCCCAGCATGCGCCATCGCGGTTGGCTTGGCAGCTGTCAAAGTTGGGAACCCATGTGGCACCAACAATGCCCCAGCGCAGCAAATGGGGCAATACCAATGCCAAAGTCAATGCAACCAATATGGTTCCAATGGCTGCAGATGGGCTGGCAAACAGGTTCTTGCGCACCCAAGCTACAGGCCCGGTGCTGCGGTTCGGTGCGGGGCGCGGTGCAATAGGAGTAAAAGTGGATGTGTTCATACGCTTAGCGCTCCTTGATAGCAGCGCGGCTGTTGTACCAGTTCATCAGCGTTGAGGTGCTCAATGAGGTGGTCAGGTAAATCAGCATGATGATGGCAATGCATTCCACAGCGCGACCAGACTGGTTGATGGAGGTGTTGGCGATCGCCACCACATCGGGATAACCAATGGCCACGGCCAGTGAAGAGTTCTTGGTCAGGTTCAGGTACTGATTGGTCAGTGGGGGAATGATCACCCGCAGCGCTTGGGGCAGCATGACCAGACGCATGGTCTGACCACGGCTCAGGCCCAAAGCGGCAGCCGCTTCCGCTTGGCCTTGGGAGACCGATTGGATGCCGCCCCGCACTACTTCCGATACGAAGGAAGCGGTGTAAATCGTCAGACCCAGCAGCAGCGCCATGTACTCAGGTGTCAGGGCAGAGCCGTTCTCAATGGCAAATTCACCTTTGATCGGAACATTCCAAGCAGTGGGCGCACCACCAACGAGCCAGCCGGCCAAAGCGGCCACCAGCACAATGGCCAAGGGCACCAGCACCATGCTAGGCAACTTACCGGTTTGTTCAAAGCGGCGCATAGCACGCTTGCGGTAAATCCAAGCCAGAACGACACCCAGCACCAAGCCCAGCACTGCTAAGCCTTGGCCCAGAGACCACACTGGAACGGGGTAGTTAATCCCCCCTTTGCTGATAAAAACAGGACCTAGCTGCAGTGGTTCGGTGGAGTCGGGCAAAATTTCCGTGAACAATAAGTACCACATCAACAGCTGCAGCAGCACGGGAATGTTGCGGAAGAACTCCACATAGGCGGAGCACAGGCCGCGGATCAGCGGGTTGCGCGAGAAACGGCCCACACCAATGAGCGTGCCCAAAATGGTGGTGAGGATGATGCCCACCACCGCCACACGCAGGGTGTTAAAGAGCCCCACCACAAAGGCGCGCCAGTAAGGTTCAGCGGAATCATACGGAAACAGGGTTTCGCCAATATCGAACCCTGCCGAGCTGGCTAGAAAGTCAAAGCCACTCTGGATGCCGCGCACCTGCATATTGACCAAGGTGTTATGGGCCAAAGCCCACACCACAGCCACGATGGCTAGGATCGCAATAATTTGGTAGACCAAGCCACGGAAGGCTTGGCTGCGCCAAGACCACTTGCGTTTGGGAGATGAGGAGGGGGACGTCATGCCAAAACCCCTTGCTTAGTAAATAAAAAACACAGGCTATTCATACCGAAAAAGGGCAGCCGATGGTTCAGCTGCCCTTGAAAGCTGGGCCTTGTGAGCCCAGAAAGTTGTCAATGCTTAGCGGATTGGTGCGGCGTACTGGATGCCACCCTTGTTCCACAGATTGTTCAAGCCGCGTGGCAGCTTCAGAGGCGATTTGGGGCCGACGTTGCGCTCGAACATTTCACCGTAGTTACCGGTTGTCTTGATAGCGCGGTACATCCATTCCTTGTCCAAACCCAGCAGCTTACCGCTGTCTTCGGTTGTACCCAGAATACGGCCAACGGAGGGGTCTTTGGATTCAGCCTTGAGCTTGTCCACGTTTTCGGAAGTGATACCGTATTCTTCGGCTTCCAACAGACCGTACACAGTCCACTTGACGATGGCTGTCCAGTCGTCATCACCACGGCGCACCATGGGGCCCAGAGGCTCTTTGGAGATCAGCTCAGGCAAGATGATGTGGTCATCGGGATTCTTGGCAACCTTGTTGCGGGTAGAAGCCAAGCCAGATGCGTCGGTGGTGTAAGCCACGCAGCGGCCAGAGAAGTAAGCACCTTCAGCGGCTTCCAACTTTTCAAACACAACAGGCTTGATACCCAGACCGTTGGCCTTGGAGAAGTCAGTCAGGTTCTTTTCGGTGGTGGTGCCTGATTGCACGCACACGGTTTGGCCTTTGAGCTGCTTGGCGCTCTTGATCTTGCTCTTGACGGGAACCAAGAAACCTTGGCCGTCGTAGTAAGTCACAGCCGTAGTGGACAGGCCCAAAGAGGCGTCGCGTGTCAGTGTGAAAGTGGTGTTACGCGACAGGATGTCGATTTCGCCGGATTGCAAAGCCGTGAAGCGAGCTTGTGCTTGCAGGGGAACGTACTTGACCTTCTCGCCATCACCCAATACGGCGGCAGCTACGGCGCGGCACACGTCCACGTCCAAACCAGCCCATTTGCCGTTGGAATCGGCAGCGCTAAAGCCAGCCAGACCAGTGTTGACACCGCAAACCACTTGGCCACGTGCTTTGATTGCGTCCACAGTTTTGCCTGCGAAAGCGGGTGTTGCTACGACAGCGCCTAAAGCTGCGGCTGCAGCTACCAAGTTTTTCAGTTTCATCATGCTCAGTTCTCCATGTAAAAAACAGCTACCAAGGCTTGTGCCCTTAGCAGACGTATCGGGGGCGTACTCTAATGCCCGGTCGGGCCCCTAGTTATGCGGGTTTCCTAGGGTGTTTGATGCAAATAATGCATAAACAAATACCCGGCAACGTTTTTGCACGCAAAAGTAATGCCAGTTTTTTTGCATTATTTTGGTGCAAATTCGGTTGCGTGAGGTATTACCGAATGGGTGCTGCATAGTGCAAGCCACCTTGGTTCCACAACTTGTTCAGACCGCGGGGCAGTTGCAGTCGCGAGTTGGGGCCTACGTTATGGTCAAAAATTTCGCCATAGTTGCCTGTAGCTTTGATTGCACGGTACAGCCATTCTTTGTCCAGTCCCAGCAATTTGCCAGTGTCTTCTGTGCTGCCCAAGATGCGACCTATGGTGGGGTCTTTGGACTCGTTCTTGAGTTTGTCTGCATTGCTTGCAGTGATGCCATATTCCTCGGCTTCCAGCAGGCCGTAAATGGTCCATTTGACAATCGCAGCCCAGTCCTCATCACCTCGGCGCACGAAGGGGCCTAAAGGCTCTTTGGAGATCAGTTCGGGCAAGATTTGGTGGTCGGCTGGGTTTTTGGCGAACTTGTCGCGGATGGAGGCCAAGCCCGATGCATCGGTACTGAATGCCACGCAGCGGCCAGCAAAGTAGGCATCAACTGCCGCGTCGAATTTTTCGAAAACGACCGGCTTGGTGTTGAGATTGTTTGCCCTCGAATAGTCGGACAAGTTTTTCTCGTTGGTGGTGCCCGATTGCACGCACACGGTCTGGCCTTTGAGTTGCTTGGCGCTCTTGATCTTGCTTGTCCCCGACACCAAGAAGCCTTGGCCGTCGTAGTAAACAATGGCAGTGGCAGTCAGTCCCAGCGAAGCATCGCGGCTCAGTGTCACGGTGGTGTTGCGCGACAGGATGTCAATCTCGCCCGATTGCAGTGCCGTAAAGCGTGCCTGCGAACTCAGGGGAACGTATTTCACCTTGTCTGCATCGCCCAGCGTGGCTGCCGCCACTGCGCGACAGATGTCTACATCCAGTCCGCCCCATTTGCCTGCCGAGTCTGGCGCGCTGAAGCCAGGTACCCCGTTGGTGACGCCGCAGCTAATGTGGCCTTTGCTTTTGATGGATTCCAGTGTTTTGCCCGCCAGTGCTGGTTGGGCGCTCAGGGTGCCCAAGGCTGCGATAGCGATAGCCATAGTGGTTTTGTAATGCAACATGCGGTCGAACTCCGTTCTCAATGGGAATGCTGTAACGGGTTCGAACTGTAGAAGCACCGAAAGGGTGCGATGCAGAGTTTTTTCAGCTATGCAAATGCTTTATCCGCATGAGGATTCGCTACCGCAGGTGTGTGCATCGACATCCGGTGCGTGGCCTGCTTGCAGACGTTGCAGGTGCAGTGCTAAGCCAGCGTCCATCATGTCGATGTGCTGGGGTAACCAGTTGCTCAACTCGTGGGCCATGTGGCGCACGATCTCTAAGTCACCACCATGACCACGGGCCTCCACTTCGCGCAGCATGTCCAATACCAAGGCATGTTGCCCCATATGGCAGTGCTGGGCGGGGAAATCGGTTTCTTGCATCCAGCGGTCTTCGTCGCCAAAGTGTTCGATCGTTGAATGCAGGATATGGGCCCACAAGGGCATCAAATCGTCGTCGGCCGTGTGTGGCACCCGTTCTAGCAGCGAGACCAAGTGCAGGTGATGGGCATCCATATCGGGCCATTGCACCAAGGAGGCTTCATCCCACGGGGCGATGGGAAAGCGATCGGTGGATGGCATGGATGTGGGGGGGATGGCTGTAGCGGAACTCATGCGCCAAGAATAGCTGTTTTTGCTATTGCTTGATTTGATCCAGTCGGCCTGCTCAGTACGTGCGGAATAATGTGATTAACCATGAAAACTTTTGCTCCCCCCCTTCTGCCCAGCATTGATCTTTTGGTTCCTACCATGCAGCAGCAAGGCTATGCTGTGTTGTCGGCCACTCAAGTCAGTGCGCTCAGCGGCGTAGAACCTGCGACCTTGCAAGCATGGCTACCCTACTGGGACGACTTGCCGCCCGATGACTACCTGCGCGATGGAGGACGTTATCGGCGTCGACGCCATGGCAGCTTTGTGGTGGCGCAGCAGCAGGTGCAGCCTGTTCCCCACCGTCCGCACTGGCAGCCTGTGGAGTACAACGCTTTGCATGGCGGCATTTCGCGCCATTTCGCACCGCTGCAAGCCGATTTGGTACAGCACCCTGAGTGGAGTCGCTTGCTGGTGTCGCTCACGCAGGCTGCCGATCAGCTCTATGGTGCACGCACTTGGTACGTCGAGGCGCACCAATTTCGCATCGACACCACCGATGGCATAGGCCGACCCACCCCCGAAGGTGCGCACCGCGATGGCGTAGACATGGTGGCGGTGTTTTTGTTGCAGCGCCACGGTATCAAGGGAGGGGAAACCCGGGTGTTTGACAGCCTGCAACCGGCAGGCCTGCGGTTCACGCTCAGCGAACCTTGGTCTTTGTTGCTGCTTGATGACGCCAAGGTGGTGCACGAGTCCACACCTATACAACCCGCTGAGCTGGGTGGTTTCCGCGACACACTGGTGATTACTTTGCGACGCGATCATTTTCTCGAGGCGTGATACTTGCTATAACCATGGGCCATGGAATCATTGGCTCACAATTTGGCAACCATGAGTGGGTTGCGCGACAGGGATGCACTCGATTTGGCCCTGCTGCGCATCATTGCTGAGAGTTTGCCTGAGCAAATTGATGCCATCGCGCTGTACCGGGTGTTGGGTGAAGGCCAAGATCGCCGCTGCCTGCAAGTGGTGAGCCAACAAAGCGGCCAAACCAGTCCGCAGCGCATGCAAAGCCGTCCTGAATGGACGGCTTTGCCACTTTTGCAGGTACACCCGCTGTGGCATTTGGCCTTGCTCAGTGGCGAGGTGCAAACGAGTGAGGAACTACCCCACACCACCGTATTTCCCATGCTGGGCGTAACCCCGGTGCTGCTGGAAATCAGTACCCAAAGTGCGCTCAGCCCCATAGACCGTCATTTGCTCGAAGGCGTATTCCGTCTCTATTGCAATGTGCTCAGCTTGCTCGACTATGGCGAGAAAGACGCACTGACCGAATTGCTGAACCGCAAAACCTTCGATGCGGCTTTCTTCAAGGCCGCACAAGAACAAGACCAAGCCCATGACAAGCACTTAGGGCAAGAGCGCCGCACCCGCAGCACGTCGGACGGTGCGTGGCTGGCAGTGCTGGACATTGACCACTTCAAGCGCGTCAACGACAACTACGGTCACCTCATTGGCGATGAAGTGCTGCTGCTGGTAGCGCGCATCATGCGCTCGTGTTTTCGTTACTACGACCAGCTCTACCGCTTTGGTGGCGAAGAGTTTGTCATCTTGTTGCGCTGTGATGCATCGGATGACGCCAAGGCTGGGCTGGAGCGCCTGCGTACCACTATTGAGGGCTATCGCTTTCCGCAGGTTGGGAATATCACGGTCAGCATAGGCATGTCCGATCTCACCTCCAATGACATCCCCAGTCAAGCCTTTGGACGTGCAGACAAGGCGGTGTACTACGCCAAAACCCATGGGCGCAACCAAGTCTGCAGCTACCGCGACTTGGTGGCCCAAGGGGAGATCGTCGAACAAGTCAACGAAGGCATGGACGTGGACTTGTTCTGACGGGAGCCAATAGCCCTTCAGGCTGGCATTTACAGGCGCTCAAAAATCGCTGCAATGCCTTGCCCACCGCCGATGCACATGGTCACCAGTGCATAGCGGCCTTGGATGCGCTGCAGCTCGTGCAAAGCCTTCACGGTGATGAGAGCACCCGTAGCGCCGATGGGGTGGCCCAGCGAAATACCCGAGCCATTGGGGTTGACCTTGGCCGGGTCTAGCCCCAAGTCTTTGCTCACCGCGCAGGCCTGGGCGGCAAAGGCTTCGTTGGCTTCGATTACGTCCAGGTCGTTCACGCTCAGGCCGGCCTTTTGCAGCGCCAGTTGCGAGGCCGGAACCGGCCCAATGCCCATGTACTGCGGATCTACCCCGGCGTGGGCGTATGCCACCAGCCGCGCCATGGGCTGCAGACCCCGTGCCTTGGCGGTGCCCGCTTCCATGAGCACCAGCGCTGCGGCGGCGTCATTGATGCCCGAGGCATTGCCCGCCGTCACGGTGCCGTTCTCCTTGATGAAGACCGGCTTGAGCTTGGACATGTCCTCCAAGGTGCAGTCGGCGCGGAAGTGTTCGTCCGTGGCATAGGCCACCTCGCCCTTTTTGCTCTTGAGCATGACGGGAACGATCTGCTCCTTGAAATAACCCGCCTCGGTCGCCTTTTGGGCGCGGCGGTGGCTTTCCACGGCCAGCGCGTCTTGCTCGGCCCGGCTAATGCCCCACTTGGCGGCAATGTTCTCGGCTGTCACGCCCATGTGGATGGTGTGGAACGGGTCGTGCAACGCACCCATCATCATGTCCACCATCTTGGTGTCACCCATGCGGGCACCCCAGCGCATGTTCAGGCTGGCAAACGGCGCGCGGCTCATGTTCTCGGCCCCAGCGCCAATCGCAATGTCGGCATCGCCCAGCAAAATGGACTGCGAGGCCGACACAATGGCTTGCAAGCCCGACCCGCACAGGCGATTTACGTTGAAGGCGGGGGTGCCCTCGGCACAGCCGCCGTGGATGGCAGCCACCCGGCTCAGGTACATGTCTTTGGGTTCGGTGTTGACCACATGGCCAAACACCACATGGCCGACATCCTTGCCGTCGACCTGCGCCCGCGCCAGTGACTCGCGCACTACCAGCGCGCCCAGTTCGGTGGGGGGCACGTCTTTGAGGCTACCTCCAAAAGTGCCAATGGCGGTACGCACGGCACTGACGACGACGACTTCACGGCTCATGTACTTGTCTCCTCTTGCAATCGGTTGGTGAGCAAAAGCCCATTGTGCGCTGCAAAAGAGTCGTAGAGGCGCCCGGTTTTAGTGGCAGCACTCCAGGCTGCCTACTTAACCCCGCACATCGGCAACAGGTTGGTCACCAAAATCGGTGCGTGCCAAATAGGCCAGCACTTGGCGGGCGGCTTCGTCGGGGGTGGTCAGTTGGCCTTGGGTGTGCAGTTGGGCAAAGCGCGGTTGGTCGGGGAAGGTGCTGGTGGCGCTGCTGCGCAGTTGCACCTGCATGTCGGTGTCCACCACGCCGGGGGCGAGGGAGCACACCTTGGCACCATGCGGCTGCAGGGCTTCTTCCAACGCCAAGCAGCGGGTGTAGTGGTCCAGCCCGGCTTTGAGGGCGCAGTAAGTGGCTTGCGATGCCATGGGCCTGCGCCCCAAGCCGGAGGAAATATTGAGCACCTTGCGCACCACAGGCGCGGTGCTGAGCGGGCTTGCGCCGTCATGGGGCCCATCATTTGACCAAGAACGTGTGGCGTGCAGCAGGCTGGCAGTCAGCAGCATGGGGGCTTCCAAGCCCACGCGCAGGGCTTGCTGCACGTCGGCATGGGCCACCAGGGACAGGGGCAGTGCAGGCGGCAGCCATGCCGCGTTGTTGATGAGGGTGACGCTGGCCACCGTTTTGCCAGCAGCGTGCAGTTGTGCGCGCTGGCGCAGCAGCCAGTCGTGCAGGCGCTCGGCGGCCATGGTGGGTTCGGCCAAGTCCACCGCCCATTGTTCCAGCACGCAGCCTTGGGCTTGCGCCATGGGGGACAGTTCGCCAGCAGGGCGGCGAGCCAAGCACAGCAGGTGCTGGCCGGGCAACAAGAGCTGGCGCGCCATGGCCAAGCCCAAGCCACGCGATGCACCACTGAGCACCGTGATGTGAACGTCCGTGTTGGTGTCACTCACTGTGCATGCCCTCGATCATGAAGCGCGTGCGCTGCACGCCTTGCCATTCGTCCACATCGAGCCGGTAGGCCAGTAGGGCGCGGCTGGGCAGGCTGGCGGTGTGGTTGAACCAAATGCCATCGACCACCTCGCCGTGGTGGCGCAGTTTGAGCTGCAGGTGCTTCTCGCCCACGATGCGTTGGTTCACCACCTCCAACTCCTCGCTGAAGGTGGGGGGCGCAAAGCCCTGGCCCCAGACTTGGCGTTGCAGGGTGCTGGCCATGTCGGGCGTGCGCCATTGGGCGGGCAGGGGGCCGTCGGTTTCTAGGCGGCGCTGCAGCGTTGCGGCGTCCAGCCACTCGGCGGCCACTTCTTGCAGGCCTTGGTCGAATTCGTGCAGGTAGTCCTCGTGCACGGTGCAACCCGCAGCCATGGCGTGGCCGCCAAAGCGCAAGATGGCTTGGGGGTAGCGCTTGGCCACCAAGTCCAGCGCATCGCGCAAATGAAAGCCTGGAATGGAGCGGCCCGAGCCCTTGAGCTCGTGCTCCTTGCCCGGTGCGCTGCTGGGTGCCAGCACAAAGGTGGGGCGGTGCAGCTTGTCTTTGATACGCGCCGCCACGATGCCCACCACGCCTTCATGAAAGTCGGGGTCGAACACGCAAATGGCCGGGGGCGGCTCCTCGTCTTCGTCGAACAGCATCTCGGCCATTTCCAGCGCTTGCTCGCGCATCTGGCCTTCCACCTCGCGGCGTTCGCGGTTGATGCCGTCGAGCGTCTGCGCCAATTCGGTGGCGCGGGCGGCATCGTCCGTCAGCAGGCATTCGATGCCCAGCGTCATGTCGGCCAATCGGCCTGCTGCGTTGATGCGCGGCCCCAGTGCGAAGCCAAAGTCCATGGCGCTGGCGCGCTCGGGGATGCGTCCGGCTGCTACAAAAAGGCTAGCTAGACCAGCAGGCATAGCAAGGCTTTGCACGCGTTTGAGGCCTTGGGATACCAGGCGGCGGTTGTTGGCGTCGAGCTTGACCACATCGGCCACCGTGCCCAGTGCCACCAGTGGCAACAGGGTGTCCAGCTTGGGTTGCTGGCCAGTGGGCCAGGCACCGCGCTGGCGCAGCTCGGCGCGCAGCGCCAGCAGCACGTAAAAGATGACGCCCACGCCCGCCAGGTTTTTGCTGGCGAAGTCGCAACCGGGCTGGTTGGGGTTGACGATCACGTCCGCTGCAGGCAGCAGGGCGTGGCCGTCTTCGTCGGTAGCGACCAAGTGGTGGTCGGTCACCAGCACCTGCAGGCCCAACTCTTTGGCGCGCTGCACGCCAGCAATGCTGGCAATGCCGTTGTCCACGGTGATGAGCACGTCCGCCCCTTGGGCATGTACCCGCTCGGCAATGGTGGGGGTCAGACCGTAGCCGTCCACCACGCGGTCGGGTACGAGGTAGCTGACCTGCTGTGCGCCCAACAGGCGCAGGCCACGCACGCCCACGGCGCAGGCGGTGGCACCGTCGCAGTCGTAGTCGGCCACGATGCACAAGCGCAGATTGGCCGCCATGGCGTCGGCCAGTAGGCGGGCGGCGGCGGCAGCGCCTTTCATGGTGTCTGGGGGCAGCAGTTTGGTCAGTGCGTCGTCCAGCTCGTCGGGGTGGCGCACGCCGCGGGCGGCGTACAGGCGCGCCAGCAGGGGGTGTATGCCTTGTTGTTCCAGTGTTTGGGCGGTCTGGGCAGGGGCGGAGCGTGGGATCAGGTGCATTAATTCAGGTGCATGGGGTGTTCAGAGCAGGCTTTGCAGCAAGGCCACAGCCTGCGGTTGGGGGGTGTGCCAGGGCAGGGAACGCAGCAGGCGCTGGGCCAGTGGCTGGTGGGGGCCGGATTCGCCCGCCGTGCGGTGCAGGTGCAGGGCTTTGTGCGGGCCGCACAGGTACAAGTCTACGGCTTGGCCTGCGCGGCAACGCTCCACCAGCGGGGCAATCAGTTCTGCATCGAGTCCCAGCCAGGCATCGTGCCAAGCACGGGGGTCGTGCTGCTGGCTGGCGTTTTGGAGCGCGGTGTGCAATGCAACGGGGGGGCTTGTTGGGGACACGTCGATCGGCGCGCCGCTACTGGCAGGCCACTCGCCTGTGCCACTGATCCAGAAGGAGTTCACCACCCGGTGTTGCTGCATGGCGCGGGTGTCGTTCACCGGGTGGCTGTAGAGCAGCATCTGCATCTCGTTTTGCAGGCGGCGCAGGCTGCGGGTTTGGGGCTGGCGTGGCAGGTAGTCGTCAATGGTGTTGCCCACGGCCACCGCCAGCGAGGCGGTGGGCAGTTGGTGCAACGCAGCGCCGCAGGCCAGCCATTGCAAGGGGGCGCTGGCATCGCTGCGGGGCAGGGCGTGCAGGCTCAGGCCGTCTTCCACAAAGTAGGGCAGCATCGCTTGGCGCAGGGCTTCGCCCTCGTCGTCGCTCAGTTGCAGCAGTTCGGGGGCGGCCATGGTCAGGTGGCTGGTCTGTATGTCCCAGTGGCAGGGGGTGATGAAGGCCCAGCCTTGCCCCGCCGGGGTGGGTAAACCCCGCTGCTGTGCCACATGGGCGGCAAAGGGCAGCAAGCCATCGGCGGTGAAGGCGCTATTCCAGCCCCACGCCTGCGCCAGCAGGTGCTCGGCCGGGCTGTTGTGGCACAGCGCGGGTAAGCGGGGGCAGGGGGTGTGGTGCAGCAGCGGCAGCAGGTGTTCCAAGTGGGGCAGGCGCAGCAGTGGCAGCGCCTCTTGGCACGCGTCACTGCTGGGCGCTGCGTGGGCAATGATGAGTGGGCTTGGCTGGGCGGACATGGGGCGTATTGTCGGCCATGGCGGGTGCCGTGCACCGCTGTTTTTCAGCGCTGGTAGCGCGCCAGCCGTTGCGCCAGTGTGCCCGTATGCAGCTCAAACAGGTTGTTGTCGAAGTCGTAAAAGTACAGCGACTGGCCTTCGCCCTCTACCCGTGGGCGGGGTGGTTTGATTTCGGCACCTGCAGCGCGCAAACGGCGTTCGTACTCTGGCAACTCGTCTTCGGGCACGCTAAACGCCACATGGCGATAGCTGCGCTCGGTGGGTTCACCTTGCATAAAGGCCAGCCACACGCCACCCAGCAGAAAAAACTTCTCGTGCGAGAGCGAGAACTGGTGCGCAGCGCTGTCGTAAACCTCCTGGGCCCCCAAACCGTCTGTCAGTAACTGGGCCGTGCGCACTAAATCGCGCACGACAAAGGTCAGGTGGCTGAGTGCGTGGATGGGCATGGGGCTGCTTTCTGCGTGGAGCTTTGGACATCCAATTTTCGCAAGACTGAAATATGGATGCCACAAGAAATCTGAATCATGGAGTCCGAAAGTTAGTCGTTCTTTCGTTTCCGCTCTGGCCTTGGTAGAGAGCTGATTCACATTCCAATTTATCGCCTCAGGCGAACTGTTGCCATGAATATTCGTCAACGCATTCTTTTGCTCATCGGCTTGAGCTTTTTAGCCCTGCTCTTTACGGGTGGATTTGCAGTCTTGCAAAACACCAGAAGCAGCAAAGAGGTTCAGTCAGTGACAGAGGGGGTGGTGCCCAGCAGCCTGAAATCGGTGGAACTGATGGGGCAGTTGAAGGATGTGCAGATCGCCACCATGGGCATGGTGGATGCGCCTGACAAGGCGGCGATCCTTCAAATGCACGAAGAACTCAAAAAGAAAAAAGCCGATCTACAGCGTGCCTTAGACGACCAGATGGTCTCTGCCGACAACGACATCCAGCGCGGCTTGATCAAACAGGCCCAAGAGAGTTTGCAAAACTACTTCGCCTCCATTGATGACACTGCTAACTTTATGCTGCAAGGTCAAAAGGAGTTGGCACAAGCCACCATGGCGGCCACGGTGGATCAGTACCTGCGCGAGCAGATAAGCGTGATTGAAACCGTGCAGGTAGAAAAACGCCGTAGCAAAGACGACGCCATTGCTGCAGTCAACGGCAACTTGCGCGCCACGACCAGCACACTCTCTGTGGTGACCTTGTTGGCCATTGTGGCTTTGGGGGTCATGGGCTTGCTGCTCTATCGCCAGGTGATCCACCCCATTGGCGACATGGAAACCAAGATGACCGAGATTGCCACCAGCCAAGACTTTACGCACCGGGTACCCGTGGCACGCATGGATGAAATCGGTAAATCGGTTGTGGCCTTCAACGCCATGATCGAAAAAATCCAGCAAAGCAACGAAAAAATCCGGCAGAAGACAGCGGATATCCACGCCATGCTGCACTACATCCCGCAGGGCATTTTGACCATAGAGGGCGGCGGCATCATCCACCCTGAGTTTTCTGAGCACCTCAAGACGGTGCTGGAAACCAATGACATTGCTGGCCGCAACGTGATGCACGTGGTGTTTGATGGCAGTGGCTTGGGGCTGGATGCGCTCAACCAGATGGAGACAGCCATCAGCGCCTGTATTGGTGAGGATGTGATGAACTTCGAGTTCAACGTTCACCTGCTGCCCCACGAAATCGTCAAGCCCATGCCCGATGGGCGCACCAAGATTTTGGATTTGAATTGGTCTCCCATCACCGATGAGTCGGGAACCACGCTGCGCTTGCTGCTGTGCCTGCGTGACGTTACCGATCTGCGTGCGCTGACCCAAGCGGCAGATGCCCAGAAGAAAGAGTTGGCACTCATAGGCGAGATACTGGGCGTGCACCAAGAGAAGTTTGAGGAGTTCATTGACAGTGCCAATCGATTCTTGACAGAAAACGGCGCACTCATTGACTCCGTTGAGGCTGCTTCGGAAAGCGCACGTCAAGATGCTGTGGCTGTGTTGTTTCGCAATATGCACACGATCAAAGGCAATGCCCGCACTTATGGACTACTGCAGTTGACCGATCTGGTGCACCAGGCGGAGGAGCGCTATGACCGCATCCGCCACGGCCAACAGGCGTGGGACACGCCATTGCTGCAAACCGAGCTCAAACAGGTTGCCGAGATGGTGGCGCACTATGCGCGTATCAACGATGTGACACTGGGTCGCAAGGTCGGGGGACGTCACGCGAGTAGCACCCCATTTGTGCAGGTTCCCCAAGAGGTGGTGAACAGCCTGATTGAACGCCTGGAAAAAGCGGGTATGCAAGATGCCGCACAACAAAGCACTACGCTGCAAGAGGCGCGGGATGTACTCAAGCAACTGGGGGCAGAGCCTTTGTCCCGCATGCTCAGTGGCGTGATCCAATCCTTGCCCTCATTGGCCAAGGAGCTGGGCAAGGATGCGCCCCAGGTAGTCGTGCAGGAAGCGGGCATCTTGGTTCGCACCCAGTTGGCCAATACCTTGGGCAATGTGTTCATGCACCTGTACCGCAACGCCTTGGACCATGGGCTGGAGTTGCCTGCGGAGCGCGTGGCGATGGGCAAGCCGCAAGCAGGTGAGATCACCTTGAGTGCCCATCTTGATGCGCACGCATTGACCTTGCGCCTCAAGGACGATGGCCGTGGGCTGGCTTTGCAACGCATCAAAGGCAAAGCCATCGAGCAAGGCCTGTTGGACGCTGATGCGCAGACTTCAGCACACGACATCGCACAGCTGATTTTTGCCTCAGGTTTTTCAACAGCCAACGAAGTCACCGAAGTGTCTGGCCGGGGTGTGGGCATGGATGCTGTGCGGGGGTTTATTCAAGAGCTGGGTGGGGATATCACCTTGGAGCTGGCCAGCCGTGATGCGCAGGCCCAGTACTGTCCTTTTGAGACGGTTATCACACTGCCTGCGAAGTTCGCAGTGCTGACCCGAACCCTCTGAATACAGGGGCACAACATGACAGAAATGCTGATCGCCTTCATGGCGGGTATTGTCTTGAGCGCAGGTGTGTGGGCTTGGTTCTATCGACAACTCCGGCAACAGACGGCTAAAAACACCGTGTATCTGGGCGAATCGCGAGCCGAAAGTGCCCAATTGCAAGAAACGATCAATGCGCTTGAAGATGAATTGGCTGGCATGCACCAGCAATTGCGTGCAGTCAATGATCGACTGCAGTTGGAATATTGCGCACTGGAACACGACCGCAACAACGCCTTGCAGCAAGTGATGAAACAGGCGCAGCACATGCAAAGCCATGCGGGCGGGCACTGTGAGCAGCTGGCTACCGCTATCAGTGAGTTGCTGGATGTGAGCAAGACGTTTGAGCGCTGGCATGCCGACATGAATATCTTGCTGACCCACAACAAGGGTATGCACTCCAAAAACGATGATTTCGCGCGCATCGTGCAGCAGATGATCATCGTGACGCTCAATGCGTCCATCGAGGCGGCTCGCGCTGGAGATATGGGGCGTGGTTTTGCGATCGTGGCTGAAGAAATGCGCAGCCTAGCGGGCCGCGCAGAGGCGCTGTCCAAAGACTATCGGCGTGCCTTGTATGCGAACGATCTGATAACTACCGCAACCTTTCAGGACATGCAGGCGGGCGGCAAGATGATCATCGGTGCTGTCACGGGGCTGGAGCTGATCAACCGCAAGACCTTGGTGGTGCTGCAATCACAAGGTCAACCATGATTAGCGAACGTGCCAAACAGGCGCTCAACGACATGGTTTTGTTGAGCATGCGCAGTGCCTTGGTCGGGTCGCAGGACACCGTGCTGAGCCTTGAACCTGTGCCAGACATTGCCCCGGTGAGCGAGCAGGAAGTGGTGATGTTGTCGGTGTCCACCTACCAGTTCCGGCTAATGGTGCTGATTTACTTCAACCGCGATGCCGTCACCCGCAACCACTATGCAGCGCTCACCCGTGTGCAGTCTGAGCACATGGATGCGCAGATGTTCCACGATGCCATTGCCGAGCGGGGCAACCTGTGCTGTGGCACTTTGAACCGCGAATTGGGCCGTGTGTTTGAGCACATTGGTATGTCTACACCCAACATGATGGATAGCCGCTGTGCCGAGCATTTTTCTTTGTTGCATTACGGGCATTTGCAGCACTTTGTGTTGCACCTGCAGTCGGGCGTGCGACTGCGGGCCAGCTTGTGCGTCACCGAGTACCAGGATATTGACTTCGAACTGCCAACGGTCGAAGCGCCGCAGAGCACTGGAGAGCTGGAATTTTTTTAACTGCACTGGAAACCACTGCTATGACAAGTCACAACACGCTGATCAGTAAAGTGCTGGTACTCGATAACAGCCCGCCAGCCCTCGAACACATCAACCATTTCTGCACGGAAAACAATCTCCAACCGCTGAAGGTGCGCGAGGAAAATTTGCTGGCCGTGCTGCGCTCCAATGTGGATCTGGGCGGCATCATGATGGCCGAAGATTTGGTTGGCAAACCCCGAGAGGGGATAGAACTGGGCCACCAGATTCACAAAATCAGGCCAGAACTGCCGCTATTTCTGCGCTGTGAATCTGCCCAGAGTCTGGCTGCTCTCTCTGGGGCACAACGCGAACCGTTTGCCTGTACCTACACCTTGGAGAACATCGATGCACTCAAAGATGTGATAGAGACCTCTATCTTCAGCTTGGTGTACCCCGCCAAATTGGTGTCCGGCATTGCAGAGATGACGCTGACCTCGCTACAAAGCCAGTTCAAGGGGCTGCAGGTGCGCATAGAGACGCCCTGCATCGTGCGCGATCGGTTGATTTTTGGTGAAATTTTCACCCTGATTCCCGTTGAGACTAATTGGTGCCGCGGCTACATGACTTTGCAAGCCGAAGAAGCCCCTTTGCTCGCGCTGGTCAAAAGCGATAAAACGCACATTGCGCAGGACGAAGGCGACGACTTTCGCAACCTCAACGGCATATTGGGTGAGATTACGAACCTGATTTGGGGGGCTTTCAAAAACCGCTACAGCGCCATCAAGCCAATCGAGGCGCATCTGGCGCAGGTGCCCATCGTCATCAACCACATGCACCGGTACATCTCCTTTGGTTCGGTCAACCCGCAGTTGTGCTTCAAGTGTGTATTGACCGACCCAGGCAACGCGGCGCTAGCGCCTTTGGTGATTTACCAGCGCTTTGCTTTCAACCTCAACTGGTCGCCCGAGGATTTTCATGAAAACGACCAATCCTTGAATCACCTGGTGGCAGCCGGGGAACTCGAATTTTTCTGACATTTTGAAAGGATCTAACCATGGCACACATTCTTGTAGTGGATGACTCCAGCACCGTTCGCAATGAAGTGGGTGATTTCTTGAAAAAAAATGGCTTTGATGTGAGCTACGCAGTCGATGGTCGTGATGGTCTGACCAAGCTCAAGGCCGATGCAGCTATCAAGCTCATCGTCTGTGACGTCAACATGCCCAATATGGACGGCCTGACCATGGCCGAGAAAGTGCGTACTGAATTGGGCAATGCAAGCGTCAACATTGTGATGCTCACCACCGAAAACTCCCCCGCTATGAAAGAGCGCGGCAAAGCGGCCGGTATCAAAGGCTGGATCGTCAAGCCTTTTAATGGTGACGCCGTATTGGGTTCTTTCAAGAAGCTGGTTGGTGTGTAAGCTCCCTGCACTGAGCAAGCGTTGTATCGCAGGCCTCCCGCATAATCCCGCCATGCAACTCCCTTACGAATGGCAGATCGGGTGGCGATACACCCGTGCTAATCACCAACTATCGCAATCGCCCCAAGCACTATAAACAGCATTCCGGCGAATAACTGACAGATGCGCAGAGTCCTGCTGCCAGAAGTGACGCGGGAATGCAATGGATGGGCGAGCAAAATACAGCACACGTCAGCGACTGAAAACAAAAGGTTTGCGCAAGAACCGAGCAAAAATAGTTGCCAGCCGAGTTCAAGCGACGTACTTGGCGCGGTGAATTGCAGTAGGAACGAAAAATAGAACAGCGCCGATTTAGGGTTCGATGCTTCGATGAATGCGCTTGACGATACGACGTTCTGTGGCATGTTGATCGCCTTGTCATGTTCGCTGGGAGTGCACATGCGCTGGATACCAAGCCAGATCAGATAAACACCACCAACTGCCTTGAGCACTTGATACAACATCGGAGATGTCTTTAGTACAGTAACCGCACCGAGTGCCATGATGCAGATCTGGAAAAAGGCTCCAATGTGGATACCAAGTGCGGAAAGGAATCCGGCCCGTCGCCCGTGTTGAAGTGTTAGCGACACGGTTTGTAGCAGTGCGGGCCCCGGAATGAAACCGAAGCCTATGCAGGTCAAAGTAAAAAACAAGGCTTGTTCGAGTGGCATCAGAGATCGTCTCCGATCACTATGCCGAGTCGGTTACATTCACTGCGCACTTGGTCGCGTGCAATTGCGAGCTGCTCCTTAGATAGTTCGGGCATTAACACACTGACATAATCGTCGATGGCAGTCTCTCGATCAAAGATATCAATATTCCGGTAACGTTCAGCTACATTTTGTCGCAAAGCGCGGCTTCCTATCGCAAGCCCTAATTGAGCTGCCCTTGTCTCGGCCTCATCTGGATTAGTCAGATAGCGAAAATCCTTTGAACCCGGCTCTGGTGACAATAATTCGATGTCCGCACTGATGATCACATCCCGTCCAGCCTTCAGAAAATCGATATATGTTTCAATATTCTCATCCAGCAATGCCTTGTTCATTCCCAAATGCCCCAGTACGAATCCCGCTTTAATCGCCACGCCATGCGCACGCGCATTGTGTAGCGCTCGTAGATTGGCGTCGACCATCCGCTGTGCAGCAGCCACAGGGTCCTTGTTTCGTAACGGTTTGTTAAGTGCCTGCAGAGAGCGTGAAGCACCCGCGTCGACACCAACGAACAGAATGCGAAAGCCGATCTCCTGCATTGCTTTCAGCACTTGCTCTTTCTCCATGCCATCTGCTCGCGCGTAGCCGACTAACACTGGACGCTCATCCGACGACAATGAACACCACCAGGCTGGTGGAGACATCGCCATGTCAAGCATCAACCGTGCAAACGTGAGTGGCAACTCGTCTGCTGTGACATATAAATAATCATATCCGGCAACCACATGCTTTGTGGATTGCCGCCCATGCATGATTCGCGGGCAGTTCATTTTTCCACATGCTTCCGTACTGGATTGAGCAGAATGAACAGGCATCGTCGCCACTGAATTTGATGCAGCCCCGCCCGATTTCGATGGGAACACCTTTGCGTACCCGTCTCCCTGTCAGGCTTTGGATTCTTTTACCCAAGCGTCGTGTGAAATTCTCCGTGTAGACGGCAGTATGCGGCAAAGTCCTATCAATTAAGTTGTAGTCGATAATGCGGTTCACGGCTTCTTGAAGCGTAGGATCAGCGACTATTCTTTCAGATTCGAATCGAACTGAACTGGGGTAGATGCCGTTATCTTGCGATTGTTGCCGATCTTTTAGGTAATCAAATAGGCCGGCATACACTTCGTTGCCGACGAATCCACAATCGATCAGGTCGCGGTGACGGGTGAGTATCTCTCGGCTTAATGCCGTGAAATGGTCGTTACCGAAAATAATCGCGATCTCTGGATCTAGGTTTCTGACTGCACGCGCGATCTGAATCGCCGCTTCGTAATTGGCCGTAATCGCGCTGAGGCAGACGGCTAGTGTGCTGCTTGTCCTTTTGCGAATGACTGCGATGATGTTGTCGAGCGGGTGAATCACACCGTCAATGTAATGACCTTCGAAGCCCGGCGATGCATCAATATAAGAGGCTAGGGACAGGATGCCTAGATGGGGGAAATTGGCCCAGTCAGTATGTTGAACTCCCTTAGATACGACAATGTCGTTAGACTTTAGTACAGCATCGGTATCCAGATCGTTGCTGTTGGGTGGGTTGATGAAAAAAACAATGGTTCTCGGTTCTTTCATGATGCGGCCCTTTCAGTGTTTGAGTCTTACCTAGCTGCAACGGTTGCGGTACAACGTTCCTCCCGTTGAAGTCCCTTGTTGCCAAATGTAGCAAAAACTTTAATTCCGTTTTCGTATTACTTTATTTTTTTGGTATACATAACGTTTTTTGAGTATTTTGAACCTCTCCTGCTATAGATGCCTGTTGTGGTCGAATAGACTGCTTTTGGTTTGGTCGAAAAACCTGACCTATCTCCTTGGTCACTGCTTCAGGGTGACAACGTGGTGCAGGACAACGCCTTTGTGCGCTCACCAACGTCGGTGCAAGCCTCGGCGTTCAAAGAGTTTTTGACCATCAAAGACAAAAGCGGAGCGTTCATCCGCATCAACATGAAACTGCAAAAAGCATAATCGCCCCATGCAACTCCCTTACGAATGGCAGATCGGGTGGCGATACACCCGCGCAGGCCGCGCTACGCGGCGCAATGGCTTTATTTCCTTTATTTCCGGTGTGTCCATGCTGGGAATTTGCTTGGGGGTGGCAGCGCTCATCATCGTGCTCAGCGTGATGAATGGCTTCCAAAAAGAAGTGCGCGACCGCATGCTCAGCGTGGTCTCGCACATCGAGGTGTTTGCCCCCAACGGACAAGCTTTACCCGATGTGGCCTTGACGCTGCAAGAAGTGCGCAAGCACCCCGAGGTGGTGGGCGCTGCGCCTTTTGTGGCCGCCCAAGCCCTGTTGGCCCGTGGTGAGGACATGAAAGGTGCCATGGTGCGCGGCATAGACCCTGCCCAAGAAGGCCAAGTGTCCGATGTGGCTACGGGCGAGCAAGCAACCGTGCTGCAGCGCTTGCAGCCGGGCCGCTTTGGCGTGGTGCTGGGGCTGGAGCTGGCACGTGCACTGGGTGTGCGCGAGGGCGACAAGGTAACCCTTATTGCTCCCAGCGGGCAAGTAACGCCAGCGGGCGTGGTGCCGCGCCTCAAGCAAATGGAGGTGCTGGGTACTTTTGAATCGGGCCACTACGAATACGACTCGGCGCTGGTGTTGTTGCACTGGCAAGATGCGGCACGCATTTTTCAGCTGGAAGGCCCCACTGGCGTGCGCCTGAAGCTGACCGACTTGCAAGATGCCCCGCGCGTGACGCAGGAACTCAGCCGCATGCTCAGCGGTGACCTGTACCTGCGTGACTGGACGCGCCAGAACCGCACCTGGTTTGCCGCTGTGCAGGTGGAAAAACGCATGATGTTCATCATCCTCACCCTCATCGTGGCGGTGGCAGCGTTCAATTTGGTGAGCACCTTGGTGATGACCGTGACCGACAAGCGCTCGGACATCGCCATTCTGCGCACACTGGGCGCCAGCCCGCGCAGCATCATGGCCATTTTTGTGGTGCAAGGCTCGCTGGTGGGCGTCATTGGCACGCTGCTGGGCTTGGGTTTTGGCCTGTTGGTTGCATTCAACATCGACGTCATCGTGCCTGCCATTGAGCACGCTTTACACACCAGCTTTTTACCCAAAGACATTTACCTGATCAGCCAAATGCCCAGCGAACCGCAGGCGGGCGACATCGTGCCCATCACGGTCATTTCCATCGTGCTGGCCTTTGCGGCCACGTTGTATCCCAGTTGGCGCGCCAGCCGCGTGCACCCTGCAGAGGCTTTGCGCTATGAGTAATACCCCCATGAGAGATTCCACACCACCCGAGACCCCATTGCTGCAAGCCCAAGGTGTTGGCAAGCGCTTTACCCAAGGCGCACTGGATGTGCAAGTGTTGCAGGGGGTGGACTTGCAGGTGCAGGCGGGGCAGACGCTGGCCATTGTGGGTGCATCGGGTTCGGGCAAGAGTACGCTCTTGCACGTGCTGGGGGGCTTGGATGCGCCCAGCACGGGTCGTGTGCTGTGGCGCGGGCAGGATTTGTCGGCCCTCAATGCCAAAGCACTGGGCGACTGGCGCAACCAGAACCTGGGCTTTGTGTACCAGTTTCACCACTTGTTGCCCGAGTTCACGGCGCTGGAAAATGTGGCCATGCCATGGCTTATTCGGCGTGTAGAGCCGGCAGATGCTGCTGATCGTGCTACAAAAATGCTAGCAAAGGTGGGCTTGGGCAAGCGTGCGTTGCACCGCCCAGCGGAGCTATCGGGCGGCGAGCGTCAGCGCGTGGCCATAGCGCGGGCCTTGGTCACCCAGCCGGCCTGTGTGCTGGCCGATGAACCCACGGGCAATTTGGATCGCAGCACGGCCGACGGTATTTTTGCCCTCATGCTGGACTTGGCTGCCCAGCAAGGCACAGCCTTTGTGCTGGTTACGCACGACCAGAGTTTGGCCCAGCGCTGTCAGCGCCAGCTGCAGCTACAAAACGGTCAGTTGGTTTAGGCAACTGGCCTGCCGCTTCCAGCGCCGGGTAGGCGGTGGCGCAGATGTGGGAGTGGATGCGCTTGAGGTCGCGCAGGATGTCCAAGTGCAGCGAGCTGCTCTCGATACTGACAACCCGCCCTTGGCGCAAGCGCATGAGGTGGTTCTCGGCAGCCACCATTTCGAGATGGCGCACGCGTTTTTTCTCAGCCAGCAGGTGGTGCGCGGACTTCACGTCGCCCGTCAAAAACACGTTGAGCGCCAGCTTGAGGTTGTCTTGGATGATGTTGTGGAAGGCCTCCAACTCGGCAGCACCTTCGTCGGAAAAGTCCAGTTGGCGCTTGATCTTTTTGGTGGCCAACTCCATCAGGCTCTTGTCGATGATGTCGCCAATGTGCTCCAAGTTGATAGCCAGACTCAAAATTTCCATGGCCCGGCGGCTGTCGGCTTCGTCCAGGCTGTCTTGGGTCACCTTGACCACATAGAGCTTGATGGCTTCGTGCAGGCTGTCCACCACGTTGTCACGCTGGCACACTTCGATGACCAGTTTGCGGTCGTTTTCCATCATGGCTTTCATCGACTGCTGCAGCATGCCGTGCACGATGTCGCCCATGTGCAGCGTCTCACGCGAGGCGCATGCCAGTGCTACCGCCGGGTTGGAGGTCACTCCCGTGTCCAAATACAGCGGCTGTGCCGGGTCGGTTTGCGCTTGCTCATCGGGCAGCCAACGCTCTAGCAAGCGGGCAAAAGCAGGCAGTACGGGCAAAAACACCAATGCCATGACTACATTGAACAGGGTGTGAAAATCCACCACCAAGCGCACCGGGTTGTATTCGAGCCGATCTAGCAGCTTGAGCAGTAAACCCAGCAGGGGCATGAACAGCAGGCAGCCCAGCACGCGGTTGATGAGGTTGCCCATGGGCAGTCGGCGGTGTGCGGGGTTGCTGCTGCTCAAACTCTCCATGAAGGGGGTGATAGCGCTGCCCACGTTGGCGCCCAGCACCAGTGCCAATGCGGCGTGTGGGGTGACAAAATGGGAATAACTGAAGGACATGATGAGCAAAATTGTTGCCACACTGGAGTGTGCGGCCCATGCCAGCACTGCGCCTATCAATACGGTGAGCAGCGTATCGCCAGTGATGGCGGCGAACAATTCACGCACCACGGGGGCATGCTCGGCTGGTTCGAGGCTGTCTAGCAGAATGTGCAAGGACAGCAGCATGAGCCCCAACCCAATGGCGACGCGGCCCAAATCTTTGCCGGTGCTGCTTTGGCTGCGCTTGAAGGCCATGACGCCGATCAGCAGCAGCAAAGGAGAGATAGCAGAGGCGTCAAACGACAGCGCTTGCACAATCAGCGCCGTGCCTACGTTGGCCCCGAGCATGACGCCCAGTGCAGGCATGAGCGCCACCAAACCACTGGCAGCAAAACTGCTGAGCATGAGGGCGGTAGCGGTGCTGCTTTGCAGCAAAGCCGTGACACCCAAGCCCGCTCCAAAGGCGTGTAAGCGGGTTTTGAGCAGCCGCCCCATCCATGACCGTATGCTGGCGCCAAAGGCCCGCACGATGCCGCTGTGAACCATGTGCAAGCCCCACAGCAGCAGGGCCACACCCCCAAACAGGTCTAACAAAACTTTCATGCCCCATTTAAGCAAGTGCAGTGCCAGTAGCGTATAAGCGTTTCCCATGAGTTCCACCAGCCCTTGGATAGACACCCACGTCCATTTGGATGCTCCAGAGTTCGCGTCCGATGTGCAAGCCGTGCAGCAGCGTGCGCGCGATGCGGGGGTGCGGCTGTGCGTGATACCTGCTGTGTTGGCCGAGCACACCAACGCCGTGCTGCATCTGGCCCATACGGGTGACCACGCCTATGCCCTGGGGTTGCACCCCTTGTTTGTGCCACAGGCCTTGCAAGCACTGGGTGACACGACCACACCTGAGCAGGGCATGCCTGCCGTAGTGCAGCAGATGGCAGCGCTGCTTGATGCGCACGCTGCCGATGCCCGCTTGGTGGCGGTGGGTGAAATTGGGTTGGATTACTTTGAACCCCTGCTGCAGCAAAGCCCGTGGCGCGACTGCCAAGAGCAGTTGTACCGGGCCCAGTTGGAGCTGGCATGGCAGCGGGGACTGCCCGTCATCGTGCACAGCCGCCGCTCGGTCGATGCGGTGCTCAAGCACCTGCGGGCGGTAGCGCGCATGGGAAAACCATCGCTCAACACCGCTGGCACAGCCCGCCGTTGGCGCGGTATTGCCCATGCTTTCAGTGGCAGCGTGCAGCAGGCGCAGGCGTTTGTTGAGCTGGGTTTCAAGCTCGGCTTTGGGGGCGCGCTCACCTACGAGCGGGCGCTCAATTTGCGCCGCTTGGCCACTGATCTGCCGCTCGACGCTTTGGTGCTGGAGACCGATGCGCCCGATATTCCGCCGCACTGGCTGTATGCCACGGCCGAGCAACGTGCTGCGGGCCAAGCACAGGGGCGCAATGAACCCGCCGAGTTGCCGCGCATTGCGCAGGTACTGGCGCAGTTGCGCAACATGCCGCTAGACGAACTGGCGCATGCCACGACACAGAACGCACTTGAGGCCCTGCCGCGCTTGCGCGCCCTGCTATAAACCGCGCATGGCACGTTCCCCCCGCACAAGTTCCCCCCAAATCACCTCGACTGCTGATTTGCCGGAAGTCTTTTTTTCCGACGAAGGCAATATCCGCCACCTGCACCTAGAGAGCATCTGGATCCAAGGCTCTATGGACCAAGACGAGCCTTACCGGCTGGTGCACGAATACGTGCAACGCATGCAGTCGTGGTTGTTGTTCGTGGAGCCCGACACCGTGGCCCAGCGCCAAGCAGTGCAACTGGGGCTGGGAGCGGCATCGCTCACCAAACACTGCAGCAAGGTGCTGCACATGCGACAGACCACGGCCATTGAGCTCAACCCAAGGGTGTTGCATGCCTGCCGTGGGTGGTTCCAGTTGCCTGCCAACAACACCCGCATGCAGGTGCTGATAGCCGATGCTGCAGAGGAAATTCGCCAGCCACACTGGCACGGCGTGGTCGATGCACTGCATGTGGATCTGTATGACCAAGAGGCGGCAGCGCCTGTTCTTGATAGCTCCGATTTTTATACCGATTGCCGCGCTATGCTGACCGATGAGGGCTGCATGACGGTCAATTTGTTTGGCCGCAGCTCCAGCTTCGATCGCAGTGTGGAGCACATAGCCAGTGCTTTCGGTGCCGATGCGGTGTGGGCTTTCAAAGCCACGCGCGAAGGCAATACCGTGGTGCTAGCGCAGCGCACCCCCAGTCGTCCGAAACGCCAACTTTTGATGCAACGCGCCGAAACCATCACCGCACGCTGGGGTTTGCCCGCCGTGAAGTGGGTTCGCGGCTTCAAGCCTGTACAGCCATGAGCACTACCTATTACAACGGCCCTTTGAACTGGCGTTTGCTGGTCAATTGGTTGGAGCAAGACAAGGTTATCAGCAGCGATGAGGCGCAACGCACCATCACCCGTTGCTCGGTGGCCGAGAGCGCCCAGCACCCGCTGGTGCGCTTGGCCAGCGTGGCCATGCGCCGCGCCAGTGACGGCAAAGCACTGGATGTGGAGTTGCTCACCCAATGGCTGGCTGTGCGTGCCAAGCTGGACTATCTGCGCATAGACCCGCTGCGGGTGGATGTGGGCAAGGTGGCCGATGCCATGAGTGCAGCCTATGCCGAGCGCCACCGCATATTGCCTGTGAGCGTGACCCCCAGCGAGATTGTGGTGGCCACGGGCGAGCCTTTCATCACCGACTGGATGGCCGAGGTGGAGCGACAAACGCGCCGCAGCGTGCGCTGTGTGGTGTCCAACCCGCAGGAGATCGTGCGCTACACGGCGGAGTTTTATGCGCTGGCCAAATCGGTGCGCGCTGCCAACCGCACAGGCAATACCAGCAGCAATGCCAGCTTTGAACAGCTGGTGGAACTGGGCAAGAGCAACAAGCAGCTAGACGCCAACGACCAAGGCGTGGTGCAGGTGGTGGACTGGCTGTGGCAGTACGCTTTTGACCAGCGCGCCAGTGACATCCACTTGGAGCCGCGGCGCGAGCAGGGCGTGATCCGCTTTCGCATCGATGGCGTGCTGCATCCTGTGTACCAATTGCCGCTGGGCGTGATGAACGCCATGACGGCGCGTATCAAGCTTTTGGGCCGCATGGATGTGATCGAAAAACGCCGCCCACAAGATGGTCGTATCAAAACCCGCAACCCGCGTGGCGATGAGGTGGAAATGCGTATCTCCACCTTGCCCACAGCCTTTGGCGAGAAGATGGTGATGCGGATTTTTGACCCCGACAACGCCGTTAAAGGGTTGGACGAGTTGGGTTTTACCCCACACGATGCGACGCGCTGGGAGCAACTGGTAACCCGCCCGCACGGCATTATTTTGGTCACCGGCCCTACCGGTTCGGGCAAGACAACCACGCTGTATTCCACCCTCAAGCGCGTGGCCACCGAAGAGGTGAACGTGAGCACGGTGGAAGACCCGATCGAGATGATTGAGCCCAGTTTCAACCAAACCCAGGTGCAGCCGCAGTTGGATTTTGGCTTTGCGCAGGGCTTGCGCTCGCTCATGCGGCAAGACCCGGACATCATCATGGTGGGGGAAATCCGCGACTTGGAAACGGCCGAAATGGCGGTTCAAGCGGCACTGACGGGCCACTTGGTGTTCTCGACCTTGCACACCAACGATGCGCCCAGCGCCATCACGCGGCTCATGGAATTGGGGATTCCGTCCTACCTCATCAACGCCACACTGCTGGGTGTGCTGGCCCAGCGCTTGGTGCGCACGCTGTGCCCCAGTTGCAAGCAGGTGGACGGCGAGGCGAGGCTGGAAGATTTGTCCGCTGTCATCAAGCCGTGGAATTTGAATGGCAACTACCGCCCCTACAAGGCGGTGGGTTGCGTGGATTGCCGCATGACGGGCTTTATGGGCCGCATGGGCTTGTACGAGTTGTTGACAGTGACCGAGGATTTCAAGCTCAAGGTCAACGCCGAACCGAGCATAGACAACCTGCGTCGCCAAGGCATCAGCGATGGTATGCGCCCGCTGCGGCTGGCAGGGGCCTTGCGTGTGGCAGAGGGCCTGACGGTGTTGGACGAGGTGCTTAGCGCCACGCCACCGTTGCAGGTCTAGGAGTTGTGATGGTGAGTACTGTGAAAGAGAGCCCCCTGATTCCCCAGCATGCTGAGCGCATGGCGCTGCACAACGAGGTGCACGCCCGTCCGCCCGAAATGATGGAGGTGCCGCAGCTGATCTCGCACATCGTCATGGTGTGCGATGCCAGTCAGCGCGAAGCCAGTCGGGCGCACTTGGCGCGTTTGGCGCACGACCACCACCAGAGCGCACCCGATGCGTCCAGCATCCACCTGCGGCTTGATTTGGGGCGCTACCGCTTGCGCTGGGAATTGCACAGCGAATTTGTGAGCTGGACCTTCATGGCCGCGCCCAGCCATCCTGAGTTGGATGGGCGTAGCCCCGAAGCGGCCACCGACCGCGTGCCACAGGAGTGGCTGGCCGCATTGCCTGGGACGTGCTTGTGCGCCATGCATGTGTGGACGCTGACGCAGCAGGCCTTTGAGCAGGGTCATTTGCTCAAGAGCATGCTGCACGAAGACAGCCTAGTGGCTTCGCAGGTGGACAACGGTTTCGCGCAGGTCTATACCGACTTTGCGGTGCATGCCGATGGTTTCTCGCGCATGGTGGTGTTGGCCGAGGCGGCGGCATCGCGCCGCTTGGGCCGTTTGGTGCAGCGTTTGCTGGAGATTGAAACCTACCGCATGGCGGCGCTCTTGGGGCTGCCTGCGGCGCGTGCGGCAGGCGGTGTGCTGGCCAGTGCCGAGCGCGAGCTGGCTGAGTTGGCGGGTTCCATTCGCGATGCCACCCGCCAGAGTGAGCCCGAATTGCTGGACAAGCTGACCCGTTTGGCCGGGCAGGTGGAGAGCCAGCATGCGGCTACCTACTCGCGCTTTTCGGCCAGTGCGGCGTATTTCGAGCTGGTCGATAGCCGCATTCACGACATTGCCGAAACCCGCTTGGGTGGCGTGCAAACCATTGCCGAGTTCATGCAACGCCGCCTGACGCCAGCGCGCAAAACCTGCGAATCCACGGCACGCCGACAGGAGGCGTTATCGGGCCGCATTTCGCGCATGAGCAATTTGTTGCGCACGCGGGTGGAGATTGAGCAGCAGCAAAGCAGCCAGCAACTGCTGGCCGCCATGGACAAGCGTGGCGACCTGCAGTTGCGTCTGCAAAGCACGGTGGAGGGGCTGTCGGTGGCGGCCATTAGCTACTACATCGTGGGGCTGGTGAGTTACCTGGCCAAGGGGGCGCACTACCTGGGTTGGCCGTGGAGTGCCGAGGGCACCGCTGCGCTGGCTATTCCGGTGGTGGTGGGGGGGGTGTGGTGGTCACTGCGCCGCTTGCACCACAAGCTGTTCGAGGGCAAAGCGCTCTGACACCAGCCCTGCCATCCCGTCTGATAGGTCTCGGCTATGGCCTCCTGTGCGAGGCCATAGTTTTTACCAATCCGATTGATCAGGTTAATCAACTGCTAAAAATCGATAGCTGTTTTAAACTTCGTCTTGTTCGCAAAACGAACTTCGTCTAACCCAACAGAGAAGAGGAAAACCCCATGTCTTTGATCAACACACAAGTTCAACCGTTCAAAACCCAAGCGTTCCTGAGCCGCAATGGCAAAGCCGACTTCATCACCGTGAGCGATGAATCCCTCAAAGGCAAGTGGTCTGTGCTGATCTTCATGCCTGCAGCGTTCACTTTCAACTGCCCCACAGAAATCGAAGACGCTGCTGACAACTACGCTGAATTCCAAAAGGCCGGTGCCGAGGTCTACATCGTGACTACCGACACCCACTTCTCCCACAAGGTGTGGCACGAAACGTCTGCCGCTGTGGGCAAGGCCCAGTTCCCACTGGTTGGTGACCCAACCCACCAACTGACCAACGCGTTTGGTGTGCACATCCCTGAAGAAGGCTTGGCACTGCGCGGTACCTTCATCATCAACCCCGAAGGCGTGATCAAGACCGCTGAAATCCACAGCAATGAAATCGCCCGTGACGTGTCCGAAACCCTGCGCAAGCTCAAGGCTGCTCAGTTCACCGCCGCCAATCCCGGCCAAGTGTGCCCCGCCAAGTGGAAAGAAGGCGCCAAGACTTTGACTCCTTCTTTGGATCTGGTCGGCAAGATCTAAACCACGCCTGTAACACGGCTACCAAGGTGCCCTCACGAGGGCATCCACCAGCCGGACAGCGTCAAAACGCCTTGCGTTTTGCCGTCCGGCTTTTTTGTGCCCAAATTGACCTGTAGCGCCCGTCTAATAAGCTTAAAGCGCTATAAAAATGATAGTAATTAGTGCCCGTTGAAAGGATATCTGCCATGCTCGATCAAGCCCTCAAAGACCAGTTAGCTGCCTACCTGGAACGTGTCACCCAACCGTTCGAGCTGGTGGCGTCTTTGGACGATAGCGAGGCCAGCCGCGACACCCTGTCTCTCTTACAAACCATTGCCAGCCTGCGTGCCGACAAGATCACCTTGCGCACCGATGGCATGGACGCCCGTAAGCCCTCGTTCTCGCTGCAGCGCATTGGATCGAGTAGCAGCCTGCGTTTCGCTGGCTTGCCTTTGGGTCACGAGTTCACCTCGCTGGTGTTGGCCTTGCTGTGGACGGGCGGCCACCCACCCAAGGTGGAAGCCGAGACGATCGAGCAGATCAAGGCGCTGCAGGGGGACTTCCACTTTGAGATGTACATGAGCCTGACCTGCCACAACTGCCCCGACGTGGTGCAAGCGCTCTCTCTCATGGCGATTTTGAACCCCGCGATCAAAACCACGGTGATCGAAGGCGGCACCTTCCAGCAGGAAGTGACCGAGCGTGAAGTCATGGCGGTGCCCATGGTCTACCTCAACGGCCAAGTGTTTGGCTCTGGCCGCATGAGCGTGGAAGAAATCGTCGCCAAGCTCGACACCGGTGCCGCCCAACGCGAAGCCGAAAAGCTCAGCGCCAAAGCACCGTATGACGTGCTGGTGGTCGGTGGTGGCCCTGCTGGGGCAGCCGCTGCGGTGTATGCAGCGCGCAAAGGCATCCGCGTTGGCGTGGTGGCCGAGCGCTTTGGCGGACAGGTGAACGACACCCTGTCGATTGAGAATTACATCTCCATCTTGGAGACTGATGGCCCCAAACTGTCCACCGCGTTGGAAGCCCATACCCGTCAATATGGCGTGGATGTGATGACGCTGCAAACCGTGGCCAAGCTGATTCCAGCCAACCAGCCCGGTGGTTTGATCGAGGTGCAGCTCACTGGCGGTGGTGTGCTCAAGAGCAAGACCGTCATTTTGTCCACCGGTGCCCGCTGGCGCAATGTGAACGTGCCCGGCGAAGCCGAGTACAAAACCAAGGGTGTAGCCTATTGCCCGCACTGTGATGGCCCGCTCTTCAAGGGCAAGGACACGGCGGTGATTGGTGGCGGTAACTCGGGGGTGGAAGCGGCTATTGACTTGGCAGGTGTGGTCAAGCACGTGACATTGATCGAGTTCAATGACCAGCTCAAGGCCGATGCCGTGTTGGTCAACAAGCTCCAGAGTTTGCCCAATGTGACCATCCATACCAATGCGCAGACGACCGAAATCACGGGTGCCGATGGCAAGGTCAATGGTCTGAAGTACAAGAGCCGTGCCGATGGCACCGAGCACACCGTGCCACTGGCGGGCGTGTTTGTGCAAATTGGTTTGGTGCCCAACACCGAGTTCCTCAAAGGCACGGTGGAGTTGAGCAAGTTTGGCGAAATCGTGGTCGATGCCAAGGGCCAGACCAATCTGCCAGGCGTGTTTGCGGCGGGTGACTGCACCACTGTGCCTTACAAGCAAATCATCATCGCTGCAGGTGATGGAGCCAAGGCTGCGCTGTCTGCCTTTGATCACCTGATTCGCCACTGATGGCGACGCGATGGCGCTAGGGCATTCGCTTGTTCCAGTAAAAAAGCCACCTTGCGGTGGCTTTTTTTTGTAGCGCTGACGATGTTTTTATGCAGAACGGCGCTTGGCTGCGACCAAAGAAACCATCGCTACGCCCAAAGCCATGAGGGCGTAAGTGGAAGGTTCTGGAATCGAGGGAATGGGTTCGCAGAAAGGATCGGAGTGGATCTCTCCATTCTGGTACAAGGTTTTGACGACCACGGTACCTTCGATGTTGTTGTTGTTGGTCAACTTGGCATTGGTAGCCACGATGCTGCCACCAAATTGGTTGTTCAGCGTCACATCAGTGGCTTTGTAGAAATTCCACAGCATTTGGTTGCCCAAACTAGCCGAGCCATTCAAAAAGTTCGCAGAAATGGTGATTTTCGCGTTGTCGCTGTTGAAGATGATGCCCTTAGCACCATTCAGATTGAAGGAAAACTCGCCAGCTGCGAAAACTTTGTCATCAATGCTGCTCAAGTTGAAAACTGCCAAGCCATCAGCCCCCGCTTTGGCGTTGAAGGTGACTTTGGAGTTGTTGTTGCTAAACACAACGCTGCCACCCGTGTCTTTGAGTCCACTCAAGAAGCTGGAACCTTGATTGAACACTGTGCTGAAGTCGGTTGAACTGGCGACGGCAGCAGCGCTATTGAGCGCAGAGGTCTTGTTGCTGCCGGAGAGTTGGCCTGCGTTGATGTTGCTGGATTTGATGGTTCCACCAATAGCCGCTTTGCTGCTGCCATTGATGTTGGAGTTGCTCACATTGCCTTTAATGCGAGCAGCACCACTGTTGACGTTTCCACCCGTTAAATTACCACCAACATAGGTTCCCAAACCATTGACGCTGTTGAACTTGGCATTGCCCATGACCGTCAGGCCAGAGTAGCTGGAGGATGCCAAGCCGTTGGGGTGTTGTACAAAGTCACCGGTACCCGTCAGGTTACCTCCTACATAAGTACGACCATCCACGTGGGAGTTGACCTGTGCATCGCCGAGGACAATCACGTTGAATTGGCTCAACCCTTCGCTGAAGGACAATCCAGCGGCATGGACTCCCCATGGAACAATCGCTGCCATAGCAGCCACTGTCATAGTGCGCAAAATGTTGTGGCGCATGCCGTTTCCCTTACAGAAATTTTATGAATGGACTCCATGGTAGCTGTATCCGAAAGCAAACCCAATAGTCCAATCGGACTAGGGTTACCGGTTCGCATTTATCTGGCCCCAATGGAGGGTTTGCTGGACTTTGTGTTGCGCGACATCTTGACCCGCGTCGGTGGGGTGGAAAAGTGTGTATCGGAATTCATTCGCATCACCAATTGCCTGCAACCTGAAAAATCCTTGCTGCGTACCGTGCCTGAACTGGAGTTTGGTGCGTGCACGCCCGCTGGGGTTCCTGTGTGGCCCCAATTATTGGGTTCTGACCCCATTTGCATGGCCGACAATGCGGCGCGCTTGGCCCAGATGGGGGCACCGGGCATCGATTTGAATTTCGGTTGCCCCGCCAAAGTGGTCAATCGCCACGGTGGTGGGGCCATGTTGCTGCAGTTTCCAGACCAGTTGCAGCGCATCGTAGATGCCGTGCGGCAGGCGGTGCCTAGGAGCATTCCTGTAACGGCCAAGATGCGTTTGGGTTACATGGATGATGCGTTGGCGTTGGATTGTGCACAGGCTCTGGAAGCGGGAGGCGCTGCTGAATTGGTGGTGCATGCCCGTACCAAAGCCCAAGGGTACAAACCGCCGGCTTACTGGCATAGGGTGGCAGATGTGCGTCAAGCGGTACGCATACCTGTTGTGGTCAATGGGGAGATGTGGACACCCCATGACGCCTGCCAAGCAGTGCAAGAAAGTGGTTGCTATACCTTGATGTTGGGGCGTGGCATGGTGGCCAGACCTGCACTGGCGCGCAATATATTGGCCGAGCTAGGCAGTGCTAGCGGCAACTTGGGGCAGCCTGGGCCTGATTGGTCGTGGCAGGATTTGGCACCATTGATGCATGCTTTTTGGACAGTGGCCACGACGCGATTGGAGCAGCGTCAACAAGCGGGGCGTGTGAAGCAATGGCTGTTGTATTTGCGCCGCCACTACCCCGAAGCCCAAACGGCTTTTGATGCGGTTCGCACACTCACGCGTCCCAGTGACATGGACGCGTGGCTGCAAACCCATATCAAACCTTAAAACGTTTCCCAGTCATCTTCGGAGGCAGTGGTAGCCAATGGTTTGGGCAAGCTCGCAGGGGCAGGAGCAGGAGCTGGCTTGCTAATGCGGCTGGTTGTCACAGGTCGAATAGGCAGCTTGCTGCTAATAGAACTTGAGCTGGTTTTGCTTGCCACTGCTGGGGGGGCTTTGGCTGCACTGCTGGGGCCAGCAGCGCTGGTTGCTGGCTTGCTGGGGCTACTGATCTGGACGGGCGTGTGGTGACCACTGATTTTGAAGACACTCACCGCATTGACCAACTCACCCGATTGGCTTTTGAGGCTGGATGCTGCCGCAGCCATTTCTTCCACCAAGGCGGCATTTTGTTGGGTGGTCAAATCCATGCTGCTGATGGTTTGCCCAATTTGCGATACGCCAGTGCTTTGTTCAATACTGGCAGCACTGATTTCGCCCATGATATCGGTGACGCGGCGGATGCTGGCAACCACATCTTGCATGATCTGTCCCGCCTGATCGACTTGGGTCGAGCCTTTTTCTACCCGCTCAACGCTGTTGCCAATCAGTGTTTTGATTTCTTTGGCTGCCTCGGCCGATCGCCCTGCCAAACTGCGCACTTCACTGGCTACGACCGCAAAGCCGCGGCCTTGTTCGCCAGCACGGGCGGCCTCTACCGCGGCGTTCAGAGCCAAGATGTTGGTTTGGAACGCAATGCCATCAATCACACTGATGATGTCAGCAATCTTGCGGCTGGCCTCGTTGATGCCCTTCATGGTCTCAATTACTTGGGACACCACATCGCCACCGTTTACCGCAACAGAGCTGGCGTTTTGTGCCAACTGGTTAGCTTGGCGTGCGTTGTCGGCGTTTTGCTGCACAGTGGAGTTGAGGTTTTGCATGTTGGAGGAAGTTTTCTCCAATGCGCTGGCCTGTTGTTCGGTGCGGGCAGACAAATCGTGGTTGCCTTGGGCAATTTCACTACTGGCAGTGGCTACCGAGTCCGCGCCAGTACGCACAGCGGTGACCAAGCTCGTCAAGGACGCTTGCATAGCCGCCATGGCATCTAACAATTCACCCAGTTCATCGCGGCGGTTGTTCACAATTTGGTGGCTCAAGTCGCCTTTGGCAATGTGGCTGGCTGCTTCTGCCGCTTGTTTGAGGGCGGATACGATGGCTTGTGTGGTGGTGTAGGCCATCAAAAGGCCTGCAATCAGCATCACAGCAACGCCCACACCAATGATGCCTGTGGAAATGTTGGCCGTGTTTTCACCGCCAGTAGCCAAGTCGTTGGCAATGTTGTTTTGCAGCGAGATGGCTTCATCGATGGCTTTGAACATCGCATCTTGCATCTGCTTTTGCGTGGTAGCCATGATGGCAATGGCACCTGCTCGGAAGGAGTTGTCAGCAGCCAAAAGCAATGAATCCAAGCCATCGTCGTACTTTTTACTGCTGTCTTTGATTTTTTCTAGCAGTGCCTGAATCTCTGGATTGGTGACGCTACTTTCCAACTCTTTGATGAGTTTGCTGTTTTCAGCCCGCGCTGTGGCAATTTGCTTTTTCAACGCCTCAATCACGGCGGGCTCTTCGTACATCATGTACTCACGCGACCACCGCGCCACATCTTGCATGTGGTTTTTGATCTCGTTGAACTGCTTGTTTTTGATCATTCCATCACTGGCCAGCGCGTTGAGGTCTTTGGAGAGACCTTTCATTTGTACAACGCTGTAAGTGCTGAGAATTAGGCCCAACAACAACACAAAAATAAAACCGCCAAAAAGGCGCGTCTTGATTTTCAAGTTACCCATCTCTAGTCTCCTTCTTGGAATCTATCGGCTTGTCCAAGGAATCCTTGAATCCAAACGACAACCTATATGCGGAAACTATTGTGAGGCAAATTCAATTCCTTTAGCGATAAAGATCAGTAACTTCCGGTTAATAGAGGGGCTTAGAAAGTTTCCCATGAGCCTTCTGTTGCGTGTTGCATGGCAACTGGTCGGGCAGATGGGGTGATTGCAGATCGCTTGCTAGTTTGAGCCGATGGAATGATTTTCGGTTTATCCCATTGGGTTTGGGTTGTGCTGTGGGCCAATTGGTTGGGCAATTTGAAGCTACCCGCAGCTTGCACCAACTCCAAGGCTTGGTTTTTCAGGCTGGAAGCAGCCGCAGCCATTTCCTCCACCAAAGCGGCATTTTGTTGGGTGGTTTGATCCATTTGCACCACCGCATCGCCCACCATGTTGACCCCAGTGCTTTGCTCTTTGCTGGCAGCACTGATTTCTCCCACGATATCGGTTACGCGGCGGATACTGCTGACCACCTCATCCATGGTTTGCCCCGCTTTGTCGACCAGTGCGGTGCCTTGCTCAACGCGGTCTACGCTGGTTTGGATGAGTTGTTTGATTTCTTTGGCCGCATCGGCACTGCGTTGCGCCAAGCTGCGAACCTCACTGGCAACCACCGCAAAGCCACGGCCTTGTTCGCCAGCGCGGGCGGCTTCTACTGCTGCATTGAGGGCCAGGATATTGGTTTGGAACGCAATGCCATCGATAACACCAATGATGTCCGCTATCTTTTGACTGGCTTCGTGGATGCCGCGCATGGTTTGCACCACTTCATGCACCACATCACCCCCCTCGGTTGCGATGTTGGACGCACTCACTGCCAGTTGGTTGGCTTGCTGGGCATTGTCGGCGTTCAATTGCACGGTAGAGGACAGTTGCTCCATAGCACTGGCGGTGCTTTGCAGCGATGTGGCTTGCTTTTCAGTACGGATGCTCAAGTCTTGATTGCCTTGTGCGATTTCGGCACTCGCGCCCGCCACGTTTTCTGAGCCTGTGCGTACAGTGCTGATCAGACCAATCAGCGCCTTTTGCATGCGCTGCATGGATTGGGTTAATTTGCCAATTTCATCACCCGATTGGATATGGATGGAGGCGGTCAGGTCGCCTTGCTCAATTTTTTCCACAAAGGCTTGTGATGCATACAGCGGGCGCAGTAAGCCTTTGGCAAATAGCCAAGCGAATACTAGGCTCAGTACTGAACTGAGCAGCAGGCATGCAAGGGCGACGCTGATTGCCAAACTGCGTTGCTGCTGCAGTTCCTTCTCCAAGTCGTTGACCGTTTGCCGTTGCATTTCGGTCAAGTCTTGCACCTTGGCAATGTATTCCTTGGAATACGGCTCAAACTGGCTGTTGAACACTTGGTTGGCCTCGTCGAATTTGCCTTCTTTTTTGAGCGCCAAGATGCTGTTGCGCGCTGCTAGATAAGCTTTGCGTTTGTCCGCAATCTCTTCGTAGAGCTTTGTTTCAGCTGGGGTGTTGATAAAGCCTTGTACGGCCTTTTGGATTTCATCAATGGTCTTGCTGGACTCTGCTTGCTCTTGCGCGAAGTATTGCATCAGGCTGTCGTCGCTGGATTTGACAATCGCCGCTGTGCGTTTGACCCCTGCATAAGTGTTGCGATACCAGTCACTGATCAAGCGCTCCACCTTCAGAGGGTCTTGCAAGATAGTGTGGGCGTTATCACTGATCTGTACCAGTTGGTAGAGGCTGAATGCTGTGCTAAGCCATCCCAGCACAATCACCACTCCCATGGTTAAGCCCAACTTGGTGCCAATTCGTGCGTTGCGCAGCATATGCAATCTCCAACTGTTCTGTTTTTACTCTAGCCAGTATCTGCCAAAGATTCGCGAGTTTTGTGCGGTGATTGCTAAATTTATCCTTTATTACGTTAAAAAACGTTAATGCTATTTTCGTAAAGTTCTGTTTCAAAGCATGCAGTGATATGCCAATAATCAGCCTGGCGTTGCAGTCTCAGTGCCGTCGGTATGCTTGGCATTGCAGTCAGCCAAGCAGGCATTTGCACCACCACTGCACAGGTAGTGGTGCCAGCGGTTGGCAAGATGGCTTGACTTGCCCAGCTAGTCCGCATAAGGGCATGGGCCCAAGCGCTGGCGGTGTCGGGGTGCGCTGCTAGCTCTAGCAGCATTACATATTGTGGTGGCATCAGTGCAAAGTCGCCCGAGTCATGGCTTTGCAGTGCTTGGCGTGGGCTGATCCAGCGCGTTTCTTCGCTTTCATGGTTGGCGCAACCAGCTTCTTGCCCAGTGGGCATAGGTGCTACAAAAAACTGCGTGTCGTAGCGATAGGATCCCATGGTGGGCCGCTCAGGTGTGACCCAACGGGCCCAAGGGCGCAGACTGTGCGGGCTGGTATCGGGCAAAAAAACGCCGGCTTCTTCTTGCAGTTCGCGCACTGCTGCGCAGGCCAAAGTGGCAAGGCCGTTGGCGGTGCTGTCGCCTACACAGTCTGTCGCATCCACCTTACCACCCGGAAACACCCAAATACCACCCAGTACAGCTGCATCGTTGGGGCGGCGTTGCATGAGCACCTGCAAACCCTCTGGGCTGTCACGCAGCAGCACAACGCTAGCGGCAAGCCGGGGAACTATGGGGGCCGTGGCGGTGCTGCCGTGGTGGTCGGGGTTACAGTGTGCAGGCATAAATACAAGGAGATCTGTGTGACAAGCGTGATAACCGATACCCAAAGCGAACACCGCAGTGATCGTATCGACTTTGCCGGGCAAGTGGCCATTGTGACTGGCGCGGGTGCAGGCCTAGGGCGTGCTTATGCGCTGGCGCTAGCATCCCGAGGGGCCAAAGTGGTGGTCAACGACGTGGGCGATGCCGCCCATGCTGTGGTGGCTGACATAGAAGCCGCAGGCGGTCAGGCCATGGCCCCAATTGCGTCGGTGACCGATTTCGCCGCCGTGCAAGCCATGGTGGAGCAAGTGGTGCAGCGTTGGGGCAGGGTGGACATGTTGGTCAATAACGCGGGCATATTGCGCGACAAAAGCTTTGCCAAGATGGAGTTGGAGGACTTTCGCCTCGTGCTCGACGTGCACCTCATGGGCAGCGTGCACTGCTGCAAAGCCGTGTGGCCCATCATGCAGGCGCAAAACTACGGCCGCATCGTCATGACGACCTCATCCAGCGGTTTGTATGGCAACTTTGGCCAAAGCAACTACAGCGCCGCCAAGATGGCACTGGTCGGCCTCATGCAAACCTTGGCACTGGAGGGGCACAAACACCACATTCATGTGAACAGCATTGCCCCCACTGCCGCTACTGGTATGACCCAAGGCTTGCTGCCCGAGGCCATGCTGGCCCACCTGCAGCCCGAAGCCGTGGTGCCCGCCGTGCTCACCCTGCTGGCACCGTCTGCGCCCACGCGCACCATCTTGTGCGCCGGGGCTGGCCATGTGGAGGCGGCGCATATCACCCTCACGCAAGGGCAATGGATAGGCATGGATGGTGCCGCGCCCGAGCGCTTGCAACAGCAGCTCAGCCACGTGCTGGAGCGGACCCAAGACATGGTGCCCAGCCAAGGCATGGAGCAAGGTCAGCACGAACTGCAAGCCGCCATGCGTGTGGCCGCCGCCGCTACCACAGCCCGTAAACGGCAAACTGCTGGCTAAAGCCTTTCGCGAAACCTTGCTCTGGCAAGGTTGTGCCCATGGTGTTACCGTTCGCCCCCCTATGCTGACCCCTACCGAATTCACCCCCGATGTAAGCCTGCTGTCCACCGAGCGCCTGCGCGGCATGCGCCGAGGGCTGGAGAAGGAAAGCCTGCGCGTGGACGCGCGCGGCCCGCTGCCTGCCTTGGCCCAAACACCCCACCCCGTGGCGCTGGGTTCGGCCCTCACGCACCCGCACATCACCACCGACTTCAGCGAATCCCAGCTCGAACTCATCACCGGTGTGCACCCCACGGTGGAGTCGTGCTTGGCCGAGCTGGAGCGCGTGCAGCGCTTTGTGTGCCAGCAGTTGCCTCAGGGCGAGCAGATATGGGTCTCCAGCATGCCCTGTTGCCTGCCAACAGACGACCAAATACCACTGGGCTACTACGGCACGTCCAATAGTGGCCGCTCCAAAACCGTGTACCGCCATGGTTTGGGTCTGCGCTACGGGCGGCGCATGCAAACCATATCGGGCATTCACTACAACTGGTCCTTGCCCGGCCTGAGCAGTGCGGACTATTTCGCCCTCATCCGCAATTTCCGCCGCCATGCCTTTGTGCTGCTGTATTTGCTGGGCGCATCGCCTGCTGTGTGCAGCAGTTTTGTGGCCGGACGCCAGCACGTGCTGCAGCCTTTTCCGGCTGCGCCCGACACCACCCTGTACCTGCCGCACGCCACGTCGCTGCGCATGGGCCGCTTGGGCTACCAGAGCGATGCACAAGCCAGCCTGCGCGTCAGCTACAACAGTCTGGAAGGCTATGCCCACAGCCTGGAGCAAGCGCTGACCCGGCCTTACGCGGCCTACGCCGCACACGGTGTGCAAGACGCCAACGGCCAATACCAGCAACTGGCCACCAGCCTGCTGCAAATAGAAAACGAGTTTTACAGCACCATCCGCCCCAAGCGCGTCACCCGTCCGGGCCAGCGCCCGCTGCACGCCCTGCGCCAAAGCGGGGTGGAGTACGTGGAGGTGCGCCTGCTCGACCTCAACCCGCTGCTGCCACTGGGCATAGACGCGCAAGCGCTGCGCCTCATCGACCTGTTCTTGCTGCACTGCGCCACCACGCCCAGTGCACCCGACAGTCCGCAAGAGATAGCCGACCTGCTGGCCAACCAGCAAGCCGTGGCCGAGCGCGGGCGCGACCCGCAGCTCACCCTGCAGCGCAACGGCCAGAGCGTGCTGCTGCGCGACTGGGCGCACAGCGTGCTGCAAGCCTTGCAGCCACTGGCCCAGGCTATGGAGGGTGTGGACGCGGGCTACGTGCCAGCATGGCAAGCCGCCAGCCGCCTGATGGACACGCCCGAGCAACTGCCATCGGCCCAAGTTCTAGCCGGCATGCAGCAGCAGGGCGCATCGCACACAGAGTGGGTGCAAGCCCAGTCTGCCCGCACGCATGCGGCCATGACCGAGCCAGCACTCGCCCCCGACGAACTGGCGCACTGGCAAGCCAGCGCAGAGCAGTCATTGGAGAAACAGCGCGCCATAGAGGCCGCCGACACGCTGCCGTTTGACGAGTATTTGCAGCACTATCTGGCACCGGAGAGTTTGGTGGCGTGAGGGGAGTGCGGCAGCTCAAGCCACATATGCACCTTTGACTTGAATCCGCCCGGCGTGGCAACCGCCATGGGTTCCACACCAAACACCTTGAACCCTGCGGATTCGTACAGACGCGTTGCAGGTAAGTTGCCCTCAGTAACGGTCAGGGTGATGACTTGTACCTCAGGTCTGACCTTGGCCGCTTCGAGTGCGGCTGCAAGCAGTGCCTTGCCTGCGCCAGTGCCTCTGGCGTACTCCATGACAAACATGCCGATGAGGTGCGCCTTGTGCCTAGTCTTGGGCTTGCTTGAAAATTCAATCGTAACGGTGCCGACTAATTTCCCATTGTCTATAGCGCCAAAGGCAACGCTCATGGCCTTGGGGTCAGCAAGGCGCATGATCCACCACGATTCAGGCTCAGTAGCTCTCTCTTCAGCTGTGGATGTGAAGGCATCGGCAGCCGCTTCGTAAGCGTGCAGCATCAGCGCTCTGTAGCGCGGGGCATCTTGGGCGGAGAGGGTGACAACGTGCATCGTGCGTGAGTCAGTCTGGATTCGAGGGGGTTATGGCTTTTGCCTTGATTCAAGTTTGAGCATGATGCCCGGCTTTCCAGATGGCTTGAAGTCTTGAATAACCACCGTAGTTTCTGATCCATACGCACCTTCCCAGATAAATGAACGCCTGCCATCGCGATCTGATTCCGGTGACTTTATGGCGGTTAGTTTCAGGGTGTTGATCGCTTCATTTCGCAGAGCTTCTGTGTCTTGAATATCTGCTACTACGGCGCAGCTTGTCACGGTTCCTTTGGGGCCGGTTACTTCCTCGAGTGTGAGTACAACTGCTCCAGTTGTCAGGCCATTGCTCCATACCTTGAGCCGTGCGATGACTCCCCCCGGTGCGGGGAGTTTGTTCTCAGTTACAGGTCGCATCTGCATGGCCTCAGCCTTAGTTGCAATCGTCTCAAACTTGGGCAGCTCTAGCGTGCACATGACTTGGAATGCATTGATGACTGACTGGTCGCGTTTAAGAAGGCTGGCGCCACCCTCTGGCTCTGCGGTAGTTACTGAGGCGAAGCAGAACAAAATACCGGCCAATGCTAAGTGGCGCATGCGGCTGATGTGACTGATGTGCATAAGGGCTCTATGGGATTTATCGCACTGTAGCCGAGCATTTACCTCGGCTGCAGCGCCGGCCAACTCGCGCCGTGTGAGTCCTGTAGCTGTTCCAGTGTGTATCACTGTTAATAAAAAGTGCTAACCCAATTTATGTTGATATGCATTGGGCATACCCAAGGCACTAAAAATGCCGGAGTTGGAACTGCACAGATGCATCCCAATGCCTACAGATTTTCGTTTACCGCTTTGTCCGAGGGGGCTCGTGCCCTAGATAACCGCCTGCAGCCCGACCAGTTCGCTACAGGGCTTGGAGGCGGACGTTAACTGTGATTTCATTTGTATCAAAACATTCCAATTTGATACATTTAAAATAGAATAAGGGTTTTTGCTAGGGGGAAATGATGAATTGGAGTCGTTTTACGCTTTTGGGAGTTGTGGCTGCTGTACTGACTGCTTGCGGTGGCGGTGGCGATAGCAGCAGTTCCAGCAATGTCCTCACGGGCACTTTTGTGGATGCCAAAGTTCAAGGCCTGAGCTACACCTGTGGGACGCAAAGTGGTCAAACCAATGCCAGCGGCAATTTTTCTTACGTTGCAGGCAGTACTTGTACGTTCAAAGTCGGCGGTGTCACCTTGGGTAGCAGCACAGCCAAAGCGGTGGTGACCCCAGTTAGCTTGGTGTCTGGCGCATCAGACGAGACGAACTCAACCGTTCAAAACATTGTTCGTTTCTTGATGACATTGGACACCGACGGTGATGCAAGCAATGGCATTGGCTTGGGCACCTCGGGCACCACCTTGAGCAGCGATACCTTGGACTTCAGCAGTGCCTCGTTTGATACAGATGCACAAACCTTGGTCAGCAAAGTGAATTCGTCTTCTACCTTGGTTACGGCCACTGATGCTGCAAGCCATTTGCAAAGCAGCTTGAAAGCCTTGATGAATGGCACCTACAGCTGCACCTACAGTGGTACGGACAATGGCACCGTGAGCATGACCGTGAGCAATGGCAGTGTTTCGGGCAGTGGTAGCAGCAGCAAATTTTCTAACTTCACCTTTACCGTGAGTGGCACTCTCAGTTCTACAGGGACTGCCTCGATTACGGGGTCTGGCGCTGCGTCATCCGGGGCCACTTTCTCTGGCAGCTTTACCCAAGTGGGCAGTGCTTCTGGAACGTGGACTAACACAATCTCCTCGACCACATATTCGGGCTCCTGGAGTTGCAGCCGCACTAGCAGCTAAGCCTCACATCCTCACTACCACCCGATAGCTCAACGTCGCCTGCCCTTGCGCAGGCACGGTCACGCTCCAGGTGGCGGTGTGGGCGTTGCCCTTGGTGCTGGGCAGGTTGCTGTGGATGATCTGCCAGTCGCCGGGGACGGGCTCTTGCACGGTCACGGTCACGGCTTCTTTTTTTGCGTTTTTCAGCACCAGCTCGTAGGCGCTCTCGTAGCTGTAGCGGTACTTGCTGCCAGCGGCGTTGGCGGGCAGTTTCTTGAAGTCGGTTTGCTTTTTGTCGGCGGTCACGTCAAAGGCGTTGCCCAAGCGCAAGCGCACGGTCTGCTGGGCGGGGGTGTGGTCTATGCGGTCTTCGCCAAGAAATTGGGCGCTGCCCGCCGCATCGCGTTGGTACACGCGCACCACGCCTTTGGGCAGTGGCAGCCCGAGCTGGGCGCGTTCGGTGTTGTCAAACTCCAGCCAAGCGCTCACCTTGAACCGCTCGCCCAAGTTGGTGTTGCTCGCGCCTGCATTGCCCACCACGCCGTCTAGGTAGTAATAGTCTTGGCCTTGCAGCAGCAGCACCTTGCGCGCAGGCACGCCGCTGGCCGATAGCAGGGCCACTTGCTTGGTTTGGTTGTTCTCCAGCGTGGTGGGGCGCTGGAGTGAGTACAGGTGGTATTCAAAGAGCGACTCTTCGCGCACCCCATCGGCCACTTTGGCGGTGGTCGCCGCCATGGCCAAGGTGCGCAGTTGGCGCTCGGGTGGGGCGACTTGGTTCACGTCGCCCGCTACCAGTTGCAGGCGCGCGTTGCGGTAGCTGGTGCCGCTGGTGTTGGTCAGCGTCACCCAGCCCGAGAGGTTGAGCTGTGGCCCGCTGGCGTGGGTGTCGGGGCTGAGTTCGACCACGTAGTCGGCCTTCCAGCCTAGGCCGCTGGTCAGGTAGCTCAGTTCCACGTCCTGCGGGGTGTGCGGGGTGTAGGCCTGATTGGTGGCGCGGTTATTGGCCTGCATGTTCACCAGCATGGACAAGGTGGGGCGGCTGCGCAGGGTGCTGGGCACGTCGGCAAACACCACGCGGGCGTTGGCGGGCAGGCTGTTTTCTATGCGTTGGTCGGCGTACTGCAGCACCAGCCCGTCTTGGGTGGAGAGCACGGTGGCGGTTTCCGTTGTGTCGGCCCCGGTGGCGGGGTTGGTGCGCAGCACGCGCACGCTGCGGCCCATCGATTTGTCCAGCAGCTTTTGCGGGGTGAGCAGGTCAAAGTCGAAGTTTTGCTCCAGCACGCGCAGGGCATCGGCCTGCTGCAGGTGGCGCAGCAGCGCGGTTTCGGGGCGGATGCGGGCGCTCACATCGCCCAGCGCCAGCGTGCTGGTGCCACTGGGCAGGTGGATTTGGCGTTGGTCTTTCACCAAGGCCAGGTTCTCGTTGTAAATGGTGATGGCCAGGGCGTGCTGGTCGTCTTGGCTGCTGTTGATCGCCGGGGGCTGGGTTTGGGCTTGGGCCGTGGACAGGGTGGCGCAGAGCACAGCGCCTGCAGTGAGGCGCAAAGAGAAACGCAGTGACGGATACGAACGCATACAGGCCTTTGGTTCAGGTGTGGGGCGGTGCCCAAGCAGGGTGTTGGTGTAACGTAGCCCACTGCGGATATGTTGACAATAAGCCGCAACAGCTTGCTGGTATTGCTGTGGCAGCTATCAAATTGATAGCAGGCTTTATGACGTGTGGGCAATGTCTTGCACGCGCCCGTGTTCCAGCCGCACCCGGGTTTGGCCAAAGCAGGCCAGGTCGTCGGCATCGTGGGTGACCAGCAGCAGCGGTATGCCGGTGCGATCCAGCAGGGCCAGCAGCTCGGCGCGCAGTTGCTGGCGCAGGGTGGCATCCAGTGCGGCAAAGGGTTCGTCCAGCAGCAACGCACGCGCTTGGGCACACAGCGCACGGGCCAATGCCGTGCGCTGGCGCTGCCCGCCAGACAGGGTGGCTGGGTATTGCCCGGCCACGTCTTGCAGGCCCAGTGTGTCCAGCCAGTGCTCTACCTGTGGGTGGCGCAGGCGTGGGCTGGGGTTGAGCAGGTGCAGCCTGTCCGGCAGGCCAAAGGCCACGTTTTGCCGCACCGAGAGGTGTGGAAACAGGGCGTAGTCTTGGAACACATAGCCCATATGCCGTTGGCGTGCGGGCAGGCACAGGCCCTGCGCGCTATCGAGCAGCAGGCGGCCTTGGCTGGCAATGCGGCTCGGGCGGCTGGTGCTGTTTGCTGGGTGTGCTTTGAGCGGCAGTAGCCCGGCTATGGCTTGCAGGGTCAGGCTTTTGCCTGCGCCCGATGGGCCGTGCAGTACCGTGCACTGGCTTGGGCTGCTAAAGACCACATCCAGCGCGCTGTGCAGGCCAGCCGCGCCATCGGCGTGCACGGCAACTTGCCACACCGGGGGGGCAGCGCTGCTGTGGGGGGCGGGACTAGGGTGGTCGGTGGGCATGGGGCAGGGCTCGCAGGGGGAGTTGGCTGGTTTTACAGGCGCTCAGGTGCCAGTCGGCGTGCCAGCAGGAGCAGTGCCACGCAGGTGGCGGAAATGACCAGCACCATCAGGTGTGCTGCATCGTCTTGCCCGGCCTGCACGGCTTCGTAAATGGCAATCGACAGGGTTTGCGTCTGGCCCGCAATGCTGCCTGCCACCATGAGCGTGGCGCCAAATTCGCCCAGCGCACGGGCCAGTGCCAGCAAGCTGCCCGCCAAAATGCCGCGCCATGCCAGTGGCAGACTGATGCGCCAGAACACCGCCCATTCGCCCAGGCCCAGCACACGCCCAGCGTTTTCCAGCGGGGCAGGCACTTGCTCCAATGCGGTGCGGGCGGCTTTCATGATGAGTGGAAAGGTCACCACCGTGGCCGCCATGATGGCGGCGCTGCGGGTGAAGATGAGCTGCACGCCCAACCACTGGTGCAGCCACTGCCCCAGCCAGCCCTGTTTGCCCCACAGCACCAGCAGGTAGTAGCCCAACACGGTGGGCGGCAGCACCATGGGCAGGGTGAGCAGTGCATCGAGCAGTTCGCGCCCCCGAAAGCGGTAGCGCGCCAGCAGCCAGCCCACGGCCACACCCAGCAGCAGGTTGATGGCAGTGGCGCTCAGCGCCACTTGCAGGGACAGGCTCAGCGCGGGCCAGATGGTGCTACTGGTAGAGAGGACCGTAAGGGCGGAAGAGGCGGAGAGCAACAGCGCGTCCTGCAGTGGGGCTTGGGTTGATCAAGGGCGGCTAAAGCCGTAGCGCTGCAGTACGGGCCATGCGCTGGGGCTGGTCACGTAGTCCAGCCATTGCTGGGCCAGTGCTGCGCGGGCTTGGTCGGCGGCTGGGGTGGTGGTACTGTTTTTGACCAACGCCACGGGGTAGAGGATGGCTTGTGGCGTGGGCACGGTGGCTACGGCTTGCACCTTGTCGCGCAGGGCCACGGCATCGCTGCCGTACACAAAGCCGGCCTCTACTTCGCCGCGTGCTACGTAGTCCAAGGCTTGGCGCACGTTTTGGGCGTAGATGGCTTTGGCTTGCACAGCGGGCCACAGGCCACTGGCTTGTAGCGCGTTTTGCGTGTAGCGGCCAGCGGGCACGGTCTCGGGCTTGCCCATGGCAAAGCGCTGCACGGCATTTCGCTGCAGGTCTTGTGGGGTTTTTACGACCACGCTGGGATTGATGGGGGTGATCAGCACCAGCGTGTTGCGGGCAAAGGTGCGGCGTGTGCCTGCCATCAGCAGTTGCTGTTCTTGGGCCTTGTCCATGGTGTCTTGGTCGGCGCTGGCGAACGCATCCACGGGAGCACCTTTGGCGATTTGGGCCAGCAGCACATCGGAGGCAGCGAACTGCAATTGCACTTTCACACCCGGATGGCTGGCTTCAAAGTCAACGGCCAAGTCTTTGAAGGCATTGGTCAGGCTGGCGGCCGCCGATACGGTGATGCTGCGAGACGCCGTGTTGTTCTGCGCCCAGACATGGGTGCTCAGTAGCCAAGGCAAGCTGACTGCGCATGCCATACACGCCATGCGGAACCAGTCTGAGTGCTGCCGTATGGCCCGCAGTAGGCGGTACATGGGCACTTTGGTCGTGGGAGCGTGCATGGCAGTCCTTGGCTAAGTCGAAATATTTATGCGAATATAACGCATGCGCCGAAAGGCCTCGCAACGGCAGCATGCAGGTCTATCTCAGGACTGCATGAAGGCTTTCAAGGCGGCGATATCGTCCGTGCAGGCTTGTTCGGCTGTTGCTTCAATGCGACGGTAAAGCGCCACGATGGCCAAACCTGTCGGGGTGAGTTGGCTGCCTCCGCCTTTGCTTCCGCCTGTTGCAGACTGCACCGCTGGCTCGCGCAGGCAGCGATTGAGTTCATCAATGAGCAACCACGCCCTGCGGTAGGACATGCCCAAAGACTGGGCGGCCGCTGAGATGGAACCGTATTGCTGCAACGCCTCAAGCAGCGCCACTTTGCCTGGGCCTAGGGCGATGGCATCGCCTACCGTCAAACGGGCGCGGAATTTGAAGCGTTGTGTGTGCATATGCAAAAACTTTCAGTCTTCTGGTATTTTGCCGATGCATGGCTATGATGAAACAGTTCGTTGGCATGGTTCTTGACATTCTTGAACCGCGCAAGCCTTTTCTAAAGGGCAACGTTGCCCCACTATTAACCAATAACAAACAGGTGCTGCATGCAGAGTAATCGCCGTCAAGTTCTTCAGTGGCTGGGAGCCACAGGTTTCGCGCTTCCTTGGGCCAGTCGTGCCTCAGGGGGGCGCATTGTGCTGGGGCAATCGGCGGCTATGTCCGGCCCTTCTGCTCAGTTGGGTATTCAGATGGCGCTGGGTGCCAAAGCCTGTTTTGATGCCTTCAACGCTGCAGGCGGTATCAACGGCACCACGATTGAATTGCGCACCTTGGACGATGGCTACGACCCCGAGCGCTGCAAGGCCAATACGGCCAAGTTCATTGCAGACGATGTGTTTGCCTTGTTCGGCTATGTGGGCACGCCTACTACGGTGGCCGCATTGCCCTTGATCAAAGACAGCCGTAAACCATTTTTGGGGCCGTTCACAGGGGCTATGTCGCTGCGCGAGCCACGGCTCAAAAATGTGTTCCACGTGCGCGCCTCGTATGACCAGGAAACCGAAGAAATCATCAAGCAACTGACCAATCTGGGCCTCAAGCGCATCGCCGTTTTTATGCAAAACGACGCCTACGGCGAAGCGGGGCTCAGCGGTGTGACCAAGGCCTTGCAAGCACGCGGATTGGCACCTGTGGGCATAGGCCGAGTCGAGCGCAACAGCTTGGATGTGGCCGCAGCCGTGAAGGATGTGCTGGCATCCAAACCCGATGCGGTGGTGCAGGTCAGTGTGTACAAGGCCTGCGCCGAGTTCATCCGTGCGGCCCGCAAGGGTGGGTATGGCGGCGTGTTTTTCAATATCTCGTTCGTGGGCACGCAGGCGCTGGCCGATGAACTGGGGTCAGAAGGAGCCGGTGTGCGGGTCACCCAAGTCATGCCCTATCCGTATGCGCCTATTTTGCCCATCGTCAAGGAATACCAAGACGCTTTGCGCAAATACGCGGGCGATGCCAAACCCAACTATTCCAGCATGGAAGGTTATATCGCTGCGCGGGTGTTGATCGAAGGCTTGAAGTTGGCCAAACCGCTGTCGCCCGAGGGGCTTATTGCCGGCTTGGAGTCGCTCAACAACATCTCTGTGGGCGGTTTTGCTGTGGGGTTTAGCAGCAGCAACCACGTGGCGTCCAAGTTTGTGGAGTTGTCCATGCTCAGCGGTGATGGGCGCGTGCGACGCTGATTAGGGGACAATGAGCGCCTTTTTTGGCGCGCCGCGCCAGTAGCACAGGACAGTAGGCATGGCAGTACAGTGGTTCCCCGGACATATGCACCTCACGCGCAAAGCGATTGAGGATCGCATCAAGCACATTGATGTGGTGATCGAGATGCTGGATGCCCGCTTGCCTGGCTCCAGCGCCAACCCCATGCTCAAGCACGTCACCAAAGACCGCCCCAATCTGAAGGTGCTCAACAAGCAAGATTTGGCCGACCCGGAGCGCACCAAGGCTTGGCTGGCCCACTACAACACCCAACCCGGTATGCGCGCCATTGCGCTCGATGCCAGTATGGCGGGCCCGGCCAAGGCACTGACAGCCGCGTGCTTTGAGCTAGCCCCCAACCGGGGCGGTATGAGCAAACCCATGCGGGTGCTCATTTGTGGCATTCCCAACGTGGGCAAGAGCACGCTCATTAACACCCTCAAAGGCCGCCGTGCGGCCAAAACAGGCGATGAAGCGGGGGTGACGCGCACCGAGCAGCGCATCACCATTGCCGATGATTTCTACCTCTTTGACACCCCCGGTGTGCTGTGGCCGCGCATCATCGTGGCGCAAAGTGGTTACAACCTGGCCGCCAGTGGCGCGGTGGGACGCAATGCTTTTGACGACCAAGAGGTGGCGCTGGAAATGCTCAACTACCTGCGCGTGCATTACGCCCCGCAGCTACAGGCGCGCTACAAGGTCAGCCCCGAGCAGTGCATGGACTGGAAAGACGAAGACTGGCTGCAAGCGGTAGGCCGCGCCCGGGGAGCCTTGCAATCGGGTGGGGTGGTCAACGAGCAAAAAGCGGCTGAACTGCTGATTCACGACTTTCGCAGTGGACTTTTGGGGCGCATTTCGCTGGAAACGCCTGAGCAGTTCGACCAATGGCTGGTTGAGGGCAAGAAACTCGATGCCGAACGGCAGTTGCGCAAAGAAGCGATCGAATTGGATCGTGCGATTCGTTTCAAAAAAGTGCCGCGGCCCGATGGACGCAACCCTGAAAAAGGCAGTAAACGCCCGTCGATACCGGGTAAACGAGATCCTCGTTTCCCTTGATAAAACGTTTTATCTACACTGCCTACAATTTCTGCCATTCCCTCCACAACATAGAAAGGAGACAAGGGAAATGGCAGCACAACACAATGCATGCAAAACCCCGCGCAGTTGGACGCGCCGTGACTGGATTGGCTTTAATGCTGGAGCGGCAGCGGCCCTGTTGGTGGCCAAGCCCGCTGCTGCAGCGACCTTTATCAAAGGGGCTGATGTCAGTTGGGTCAGTCAACAGGAATCAGCAGGTTATTCGTTTTACAACGCTTCCGGTGTCAAGACAGATCCCTTTCGCTTGTTGGCCGATTTGGGCGTGAACGTGATACGCCTGCGCGTGTGGGTCAATCCCTCGGGGGGCTGGTGTGATGGGGCTGATACGCTCTACAAAGCCAAGCGGGCTTTGGCCATGGGGCAAAAAATCATGCTCACTTTCCATTACAGCGACACGTGGGCTGATCCCGGGCACCAAACCAAACCTTCTGCATGGAGTAGTCATAAAACCATCAGTGAACTCGCCACCGATGTGTATTCACACACCCAAGGTATTTTGAATTACCTCAAAACCAATGGTGTGACGGTTGATTGGGTACAGGTGGGCAACGAAATCAACAGTGGCATGTTGTGGCCTGAAGGCAAGGCGTCGGGATCGAGTTTTGGCAATCTGGTTCAACTCATCAACAGTGGCTACAACGCCGTCAAAGCGGTTTTCCCCAGTGCCAAGGTGATATTGCACTTGGCCAACGGGCACGACAACACCACTTTCCGTTGGTTTTTTGATGGCATGAAAACCAATGGTGCCAAGTACGACGTTATTGGCATGTCCCATTACCCCACCGCCAGTAACTGGACGAGCTTGAATGCGTCGCTCTCTACCAATATGGCCGATATGGTGTCGCGCTACGGCAAGCCGGTGGTGGTGGCTGAAACGGGCATGGACTGGCAGCAAGCAGCGGCTGCCAAATCCATGATCACAGACCTGATTAGCCGCGTTTCAGCCTTGGGGGGCAATGGTTTGGGTGTGCTGTACTGGGAGCCCGAAGCCTATCCGGGTTGGCAGCAATACACCTTAGGGGCACTCAATGGATCGGGCCGCTTCACTGCAGCCTTGGATCCATTTTGATGGGGGCATTGTTGTCGCCCAACACAACAATGCCAGTGGTCTAGCCTCTTGTGGCACTAAGCCTGCCCCAGATGTACTGGGCAGGCTTAGGCGACTTAAGCGACTACTTTGAACACGCCAACGGCATGTTCCAGCGTCGTGGCTTGGGATTCCAGGGCTTTGGCTGCCGCCGCTGCTTCTTCGACCAGTGCAGCATTTTGCTGGGTTACACGGTCCATGAGTTTGACGGCGTTGTTCACTTCAGAGATTCCCATGCTTTGATCTTCACTGGCCGTGTGGATTTTGCCCACTACCGTGGTGACTTTCTGCACTCCATCCACAATGCCTTGCATGGTCACACCGGCTTGCTCGACCAATTGCGTGCCGCTTTCGATCTGGTGAACGGAGTCGTTGATGAGATCGGTGATTTCTTTGGCCGCTACTGCACTGCGACCCGCCAAGCTGCGCACCTCGCTGGCCACTACTGCAAAGCCCCGACCTTGCTCACCTGCGCGGGCTGCTTCCACCGCAGCGTTCAGGGCCAAGATGTTGGTTTGGAAGGCAATGCCATCGATGACGCTGATGATGTCCACAATCTTGCGCGATGACACGTTGATGGAGTTCATGGTCTCCACCACCTGGCGCACGGCATTGCCGCCTTGTGAGGCTAGCTGGGATGTTTCTTGCACCAGTTGATTGGCTTGGCGTGCGTTGTCGGTGTTCAAACGCACCGCGTCGGTCAGTTGCTCCAAACTGGCGGCTGTTTGTTCTAGCGACGATGCTTGCTCTTCGGTACGAGACGCCAAATCGGTATTGCCAGCAGCAATTTGACTGGCTGCCACAGTGACGGAGTCAGAACCGCTGCGTACCGTGTGGATGACATCGATCATGCGTTGGCGCAGTTGGTTAAATGCATTGGCGGTCTGACCAATCTCGTCCATGCGATCAATGGCCAAGGGACGCGATAAATCCAAGGTCTGGCCAATGTACTCAAACCCCGCTTGCATGCTGCTCAAGCCTGTGCTGATGTTGCGATGGATGGAGTAGCCCAGCACACCGGTGATGGCAATTGCCAATACGACAGAAGCAATCAAGGTATTGAAGGCAAAGTCGTAGGCCTCTTGGCTCTCATGGCGCACTTCTTCTATCAGCTTGCGGTTGTATTCCACGTGCTTGTCAAACCCTTTTTTCACGGCTGCTGCAGACAGGGCTAGCGGGGTGCCGGCCAACAGGGTGGCGCGCACCCCGTCCATGTCGCCGGCATGGGCTGCTGCAAAGAAGGGAATGAGCGCTTGGCGGTAAGCCGCGATGTTGGCTTTATCTTCTTGCAGCAATTTGCGATCGGTTTCGTCGTAAATGCGCTCGTTTTCGTATTTCTCCATGGCGTCATCGAGTGCCTTGTTGGCATCGGCCAAGGCTTTGTCCAAGGCCGATTTGTCGGGCAGGTTGGAGAACACCGAGAGGCGATACCCTGCCAAACGTGTGTCAGCCAGATACCCTTTGGCGGCATTGATGGTTTCCATGCTCGGTATCAAGCGTTCTTGGATCAGGCTCAAGCGCTGTTCGGCATTTTTTAGTTTGATCAAACCATCCAAGCCTACGAACAGCAGGCCTGCAAGGGCTATGAGAAGGGTAATAGCAAGTTTTCTGACAATGGTCATGGCTAATCCAACGAGTTTTGTAGATGTAAAAGTTATGCAGCCAAAGAAGGGGGTGCGTTGATGGCACCGAGCGAGGAGCCGTGCTCACGGCAGAAGTCCAAGCCAGCTTGGTAGCCTACTTGGAAGAGGGTTTGCATATTGGATGTCGACCAGTCCAATACCGAAGGCCAGTGTTTTTTTGGAATGCGATCGAGCAAATCAACGCGCAGTATTTGGCGCTTGCTATTGCCCGTAAGGGGATCACGGTTGTGTTCAAGCTCGAACAAACGCTGCTCAGCCTTGGAAATTTTCACCAACGGCGTGATGATGGAACGCACCCAGGCGTCGTACAGATTGCGGGGTTTGCGTATAAAGCGGTGGTCCCCCAGAATGTCTAGCACCACCAAAGTGTCCACTTCGGGGTGGCGTTGCTGGCCCTTGGCGTCGGTGGTGAAGGGCTCAAAGTTCAGGGTGTCGAGCGCCGCACCTTCGATGTAGTGCTCACCATCGATTTCAGTGGGGGCGTACAAAAAAGGAAAGGACAGTGCCGCCCGTACGTGGAGCGGTGTGATTTCTTGCTTGTTCCAAATCGTCATCTGGCCTTGCTCGATGTTGAAGGCGTTGATGTAGAACTCGGGCCCCATGCGGGAGACTGCATCAAAGTTGACGGATTGCTCTAAGAACGGCAAGTGTGCGCACAGCCCCAAACTTTTGGAGCTCAGGTTGCTGGGTGACATGGCGCTAAACATGAGCTGTGCCCAGTCACTCCAAGCCCCGGCCATGGCTTGCATGGGTTGGGTCAGCATGCCCAACATGGGGTGCTCTAGGGGGGATGTGTTGTGGCCCGCCATCAGCGGGGATAGAGCGGAGCGAAACCCCTCGGCTTGGTTGCCAGGTTTTTGGAAAACCTTGTAATTAACGGGGAATAGCTTGTAGAGGTTGTCGCTAACCCCAACGTCAGCCCAGCGCTCTAGTGCTTCGCGTGGGTTGCCATCTTTGGGGGCTGTGTAAAGCAAGCCCATCAGGACGCCGGCACCCGATGCAGAAATGACGTCGAACTCCAATTCGTAGTCGACAAACGCAGCCAATGCACCTGCTATCAGGGTGGAGTTCGGTGCTCCCCCGCCAAGAATAAGGGCTGTTTTCCCATTGCCTAAGGTGTTAGTCATAGTGCATCCAACGAAAGTTAGGGGAATGTCCCAATTGCGTGATATGTCAATTGGGATTTTGTATTTTTGCAAATGTAGCGCTATTTCATGACAGGTGTATAAGACAGTAACTTTTTTTTAATAATGAATTGCATTCGCATAGTGAATGCGAGCGTTAAACGTATATCGTTATGCGATGGTTGCAGGACAACCTTGCCAGCGTGTATTGGCAGGCAGGCTTTCGCCTTTCATGACCAAGGTAAGTGGCCCGACGTGGGCACCTTCTTGCACATGGGCACCGTAAAGCACGATGCTGCGCGCATCTAATGTTGTAAAAGAGCCAAGCTGAACGTGATCGACTTTCATCACACGGTCTTCAAACAGGTGCGTTTGGGGGCAGCACTGGCCATTGAGCTCGCTGAAGTCGCCGATTTGTACGCAGTCGAATTCGGTGATATCCGTCGTGTCCATGTACACATGCTTGCCAATGCGCACCCCCAGTATGCGCATGGCCCATGGCAGCCATGGGGTGCCACGCAGATAGCGCATGAAGTTGGGGATGGCAAAGCCTTCATACAAGCTGGTGATGGCTTCTGAAATCCAGACAAAAAGCGTCCACATGGGCGCATTGCGTGGGCGGTAGCGCCCGATCAGCATCCATTTCAACGCTGCTACAAAAATGAGAGCGCCGCAGCCATATAGCAAACCACATGCAGCCAGATAGCTCAGCGTGGTGAGCCAATCACCATCGGCCGCAATGGGCAGAATATCCAGCACCATGGTGTAGCCCACCGATATCACGATGGCATGCGGTGCCACGATGCGAAAAGCCTCGATGGCCCCACGCGCTAGGCGTCGCCACAGCAAGGGAGCAAAAGTCAGGTGTGCTGGATAACCTTGGGTTTGCTCACGTGCAGGCAGGTGCATGGGCGGGGAGCCCAGCCATGTTTGGCCGCTGCGCATTTGCGTGTTGGCGGGGGCGGTGGAGAGCACGCCCACCAGCACGTTGTCGGGCAAGGTGGTGCCATCAGGGATGTAAGCGCCATTGCCCACAAAGCTGCGCTGGCCAATGACAGTGGGCTGCATGCGCATCCAGCCGCGGTCGATCTCTTCATCGCCCAGCATCACGGCATCGGCAATAAAGGTTTCATCGCCCAGCGTCAGCATGTCGGGTACCAAGCCCAAGGCGGAGGATATTTCCGCCTCGCGCCCAACCTTGGCACCCAGCAGCCGATACCACCATGGCGAGTACAGCGTGGCGTAAATGCCGTGCAGCACATTCAAGCTGTTTTCTTGGATTTGGTTCACCAACCATTTGCGCAGGTACACGCTGCTGTGCACCGACCAGCAACCAGGGCGCAGGCGTGGCAAGACCAGCCAGCGAATGGCGGCCGAGAGCAAAGCCGTGCAGACGATGAGTACCGCAGCCGCCGGGAAGGAGAGCACAAAGTATTTCACCAATTGGTAGCTCACGCCATCACCGAGCCAGCCTAGGGGCAACTCGTATTCGTCCAACCAGTCGATCAGCACAAAAGTGGGGAAAACCGGTATGAAAAACAGCGTGGCCATGAGCAAAGCGCCTAGCAGGTAGTAAGCCCCCTCCAGTGCGCGGCGTACAGGGCTGCAGTCTGGGCGGGCAGGGGCTTGGGCTAAGTCAAAAGCACCGCAGTCCTGGGCTGGAGAGCCTTGCCACACCCGTTGGTCTGGTATGCGTTGACCGCTGAGCAGGCAAGACTGGCCTTGCAAATGGGCAGATTCGCCTAAGCGGGTGTTTTCTTGCAGCACGGCATAAGAGCCCACGTAGGCATCGCGTTCCAGCACGATGGGGCCGACAATGAATTCGCCGTGGTGCACGCGCACATTTTCCAGACTCACGGCATTGCCCAGGCTCACACCATCGGCCGCGTGCAGTAAATCTGGTGCCCGCACAACCGCCGAGCCAATCAGTACATCGCGCCCAATATGGGCTCCTAGCAAACGCAACCACAGTGCGTACAAACTGGAGCCGCTGAATAAATAGGCGGGCGCTGATTCGATCAGCCTGTCTGCCAGCCACCAGCGGAAATACAACCACCCCCACAGCGGGTAGCGGCCAGTTCGCAGGCGTCCCAGCAGCAGCCATTTGGCGGCAATGGCCACGCCGAATTCGAGCAGCGTGCTGGCCAAAAAAGCTGCTACCGCCAAGCCAATGGCGCGTGGGGTGGAGTCACCGGGGTCACCGGTGTACATGTGGTAGGTGAAAAAAGGCGCCAACCACTGCGCCATACGCAAGCAAATCAGCAGTGGCAGCACCAGCAACTGGCCGCCACCGCAGGCCACACGACGCCACACCAAAGCGCGGGTGGGTTGCCATGCTGCTGCGCCTTCTGGGGCCGAGCTGGTGCCATTGCCGGTTTGGCCTGCGGGTGCTGTTGCATCGGGTGCATATGGGGGGGCACTGGCCTCAATGGCAGCTGCTATAGCGCCCAGAGTGCGGTGTTGGTAGATATGGCGCACGGCCACATGGCCCAAGCCTGGCTGCGCCCGCAGCGCAGAAGCGACGCGGGCGGCCAGCAGAGAGTGACCGCCCAAGTCATCGAAAAAGTCCGCAGTGCGGCGCAAGCTTTGACCAGGGAAGAGGGAGTGCAGCACGCCAAACAACGCCGCTTCTGTTGCGCTGTGTGGAGCATCGTTGGCGTTGTCGTCCTCTGGGGTGGCAGGGCGTAGCGGCAATTGCTTGAGGGCGTTGCGGTCTATCTTGCCCGATGTCAGTCGTGGCAAAACATCCAGCACTTCGTAGTGGCTGGGCACCATATAGCTGGGCAACTGGGTTGCCAAAGCACGCCGCCATGCTGGGGTTAGCTGGGCTGTTTGGGCTGTTGCTTGGCCATCGAGTGCCACAAACGCCACCAGCAGTTCGATGTCCTTGTCGCGGCGCAGTTGCACGGCGGCAGCGCCTACACCGGCTTGGGCGGCCAACACGGCCTCAATCTCACCCAGTTCGACACGGAAGCCGCGTATCTTCACTTGGTCATCCGTACGGCCTAAGCAGTGCACTTGGCCGTGCTCGACCAAGCGGGCCAAGTCGCCTGTGCGGTACAGGCGTTGGTTGTGCTCGCCAGTAGCAAAGGGGTTGAGGGCGAACTTCTCGGCGGTGAGCTCAGGGCGGCCTACGTAGCCAATCGCCAAACCGGGGCCGCTGATGCACAGCTCGCCGACTTCACCTTGGGGCAGCAGGGTGGGTACGCCGTTTTCGGGCATGGGGTGGCGGATGACCAACAGCTCGTAGTTGGGTAGCGCCTGGCCAATGGTCACGGCTTGGCCCGCTTGCAACAGGGCCAAGCTGGCCGATACCGTGGCTTCGGTGGGGCCATAGGTATTGAAAATCTGCCGCCCCGGTTGGGCCCAGCGCTCTACCAGCGCTGGCGGGCACATCTCACCACCGAGGTTGATGAGGCGCAGGTTGGGCACATCGTCTTGGAACAGCGACAGCAGCGTGGGCACGGCGTGCAGCACGCTGATACCGTTGTCGCGCAGGGCTTGCGGCAGGCGCTGTGCGTCGGTGGCGATGTCTTTGGGGGCTATCCACAACGTGGCCCCTACGAGGTAGCTGATCCAGATTTCCTCGAACGACATGTCAAACGCGACCGAGAAGCCTTGGTAGACCGTGTCATCGGCCCGCACGCCCAATTGGCTGTTTTCACTGCGCAGAAAGTGGCAAATGCTGGCTTGGCTGATGGCAATGCCCTTGGGCTTGCCCGTAGAGCCAGAGGTGTAGATCAGGTAGGCCGGGTGGTGGCCCCGCACGGTGGTGGATGGGTTGCCATTGCGGCGCAGCAGCGGTGTTGTTGGCGGCTGGGGTGGTGCTAGCAAGTCTTCTGCCCACCAAGTGGGGCAGGGCAGGGGCGCGCTATCCCCTTGTAGCTTGTCTCGTTGGGCATGGTGGCTGAGCAAGGCCCGGGCGTTGGCATCTTGTAGGCAGGTGTGGATGCGCTCTGCGGGCGTATCGGCATCCAGCGCCAACCATGCTGCCCCGGTTTTGGCAATGCCCAACTGCAGCGTGAGCAGGTCGATACCGCGTTGCAGGTACAGGCCCAGCACGTCACCGGCTTGCACGCCTGCGGCCAGCAGATGGTGGGCAACGCGGTCAGCGCGCTGGTTCAACTCGGCATAGCGCAGGGCTTGGCCTTGCCACAGCAAAGCGGTGTGTTCTGGGCAGCGTGCAGCCGTGGTCTCGAAGATATCGGCCAGTACCTCCTGGCGCAGGAGGTCTGGTCTATCGGGCCCGGCTTGTCTGCTCAGTGCGGCAGAGGGCTCCATGCAGTTTGCGTGGTAGTTTCAGGCTTCGCGGCGCAGGGCAGGGAACAAAATGATGTCGCGGATGCTGGCACTGTCGGTCAAGAGCATCATCAAGCGGTCGATGCCAATGCCACAGCCGCCGGTGGGCGGCAGGCCGTATTCGAGCGCACGCACGTAGTCGTGGTCGTAGTACATGGCCTCGTCGTCGCCGCTGTCTTTGGCAGCCACCTGGGCTTGGAAGCGGGCGGCTTGGTCTTCGGCATCGTTGAGTTCGGAGAATCCGTTGCCGAATTCGCGTCCGGTGATGTAGAGCTCAAAGCGCTCGGTCACTTCGGGGCGCTGGTCGTTGGCGCGTGCCAAGGGGCTGATCTCGGTGGGGTGCTCCATGATGAAAGTGGGCTGCCACAGCTTTTCTTCCACCACTTCCTCAAAGTACAGCACTTGCAGGCTGGCCAAGCTGCGGGTGGAGAGGCGGTCTTTCTCTTCGCTCATGCCCAGTTTCTTGAGGGCCTCGATCAGCCATGCGCTGCTGAGCACGTTGTCGCCCGCTTCGGTGTACTTGCGGATGGCGTCCACGATGGTCAGGCGCTCAAAGGGCTGCGCCAAATCCACGCTCTTGCCACCGTAGGTCAGCTGCAAGGTGCCCACGGCTTTTTGTGCGGCATCGCGCACCAAGGCTTCGGTGAAATCCATCAGGTCGCGGTAGTTCCAGTAGGCCGCGTAGAACTCCATCATGGTGAACTCGGGGTTGTGGCGCACCGAGATGCCTTCGTTGCGGAAGTTGCGGTTGATTTCGAACACGCGGTCAAAGCCACCGACGATCAGGCGCTTGAGGTAGAGCTCGGGCGCGATGCGCAGGAACATTTCTTGGTCCAGCGCGTTGTGGTGGGTGATGAAGGGCTTGGCGTTGGCTCCACCGGGAATGGGGTGCAGCATGGGCGTTTCGACTTCCAAAAAGCCGTGCTGCACCATGAATTCACGCATGCCGCTCACGGCCTTGCTGCGCGCCACGAAGCGCTTGCGGGCGTCCACGTCGGTCATCAAGTCCACGTAGCGTTGGCGGTATTTCTGCTCCTGATCGGTCATGCCGTGGAACTTGTCGGGCATGGGGCGCAGACTTTTGGTCAGCAGGCGGATGCTGGTGGCGTGGATGGAGAGTTCGCCTGTTTTGGTTTTGAACAGCGTGCCTTCTGCGGCCACGATGTCGCCCAAATCCCAGTGCTTGAAGGCGGCATACACCTCTGCGCCCACGTCTTCACCGCGTACGTAGAGCTGGATGCGACCACCGCTGACGCCAAAGGAGGCGTCTTGCACGGTACAGAAGCTGGCTTTGCCCATGACGCGCTTGAGCATCATGCGGCCAGCCACTTTCACGCTCACCGAGCTGGCGGTCAGTTCTTCGGGGGTTTTGTCATTCCACGCCTCGAACAATTCTTGCGCTTTGTGGGTGGGCGCAAAGTCGTTGGGGAAAGCCACGCCCTGACCGGCAGCCTGAGCCTCGCGCAAGGCCTTGAGTTTTTCGCGGCGTTCGTGGATCAGCTGGTTTTCATCGACAACAGGGGTCTGTGTGGTATCGGTCATGGCGGTGTACAAAGGTTGGGGCTAGGGACTAGCAATCGAACCCACCATTGTAAGTGGGGCTGTGCGCAGCCGCCGTATGATGCGCAACCTTCCATGCACTGTTTTGCTTGCTAAGCCATGCTGTACTCCATAGCCAATCTCTTGCTTGAAGTGGTCATCGGCCTCTTTACCTCCCTGTGCTTGCTGCGCTGGTACATGCAGTGGCAGCACATTCCGCTGTCGGTGCGCTCGGGCAATCCCTTGGCGGGGTTGATCTTTGCACTGACCAATTGGATCGTGCTGCCCCTGCGCCGCGTGATCCCTGCCGTGGGGCGTTCGGATATGGCCAGCTTGCTGGCCGCTTTCTTGGCGCAGTTGGTCGAGTATGCGGTGTTGTGGTTGCTCCAAGGCCTGCAGGCCCACGCCGTGTCGCTGCCGTGGTTGGCCCTCATGGGGCTGTTGCGCTTGGCACTGACTGGCTTGGTGGTGCTCACGCTCATGCACGCTGTGCTCTCGTGGGTGCCCACCCAGTCGCCGTGGACAGATGTGCTGCAGCGTTTGGTGGCACCGTTGTTGGCCCCCATTCGCCGAGTGCTGCCCTTGATGGGGGGAGTGGATTTGTCGCCCTTGGCCTTGCTGGTACTGCTGCAAATTGCCTTATTGGTGCAGCAGTACCTGCAGGCCGAAGTGCTGATGCGCTTGGCTTGATAGGGCCGAGTACGGCGCATAAAAAAACTGGAGTGCTATGGTTTTTATAGCTGCTCCAGCTTATTGCATGGGCCTTGCGGCCCATTTTTATGGGTAAATCGCTTTACATCACCGCGTCGGCGGGCAGGCGTTGCAGCATGGCCAGCGAGTCGGCCACGGTTTTGCGCAGTTCGCGGCGATCGCAAATAAAGTCCACGGCACCTTTTTCTTGCAGGAATTCGGCGCGTTGGAAGCCTTCGGGCAGTTTCACGCGCACGGTGCTCTCGATCACGCGCGGGCCCGCAAAGCCGATCAAGGCCTTGGGCTCGGCAATCACGATATCCCCCACAAAGGCAAAGCCCGCGCTGACGCCGCCCATGGTGGGGTCGGTCAGCACGCTGATGTAGGGCAGGCCTTTTTTGGCCAGGCGCGTCAGCGCGGCGTTGGTTTTGGCCATTTGCATCAGGGACAGCAGACCTTCTTGCATGCGCGCGCCACCTGTTGCGGTAAAGCACAGGAAGGGCACTTTTTGCTCGATGGCGGTTTCCACGCCCCGTACAAAACGCTCACCCACTACCGAGCCCATGGAGCCGCCCATGAATTCGAACTCGAAGCACGCCGCCACCAAGCTGATGCCGTGCACCGCACCACCCATCACGATCAGGGAGTCGGTCTCGCCGGTGTTGTCCATGGCCTCTTTGAGGCGCTCAGGGTATTTGCGGCTGTCTTTGAACTTGAGCGCATCCACTGGCAGCACCTCTTGGCCGATTTCGTAGCGGCCTTCAGCGTCCAAAAAGGCGTCCAAACGGGCGCGGGCACCAATGCGGTGGTGGTGCGAGCAGGTGGGGCAGACGTTCTGGTTTTGCTCCAGGTCGGTTTTGTACAGCACGCTCTCGCAGCTGGGGCACTTGATCCACAACCCCTCGGGGACACCCCGGCGGTCAGCCGGATCGGTGTGTTGGATTTTGGGGGGAAGCAGTTTCTCAAGCCAACTCATATATAGGTACTCCTGGAAGTGCTGGGCACCTTGCGCCCGTTGCAATCGGAAGGGGCGAATTATGCCGCATGGCTTTTAGACGCCGCCCATGACCTTGTAGAGCGTGAGGCGGTTGCTCTGTTCGGTCAGGCGCAGGCTGATCAGGCTTTGCTGGGCGGAAAACAGGTTGAGCTGGGCGGTCAGCACAGCGGCGGTGGATGCCGCCCCCAGTTCGCGCTGCTTCTCGGTCAGGCGCAGCACGGTCTCGTAAGCTTGCACTTGGGCTTGCTGCGCGGCTAAGCGTTCGCCCAGATGTCGGCGCACGGCCAAGGCATCGGCGGTTTCTTGGAAGGCGTTTTGCAGCGTTTTTTGGTAGCTGGTCAGCGCCAGTTGTTGCTTCACATCAGCTGCTTGAACGTTGGCGCGGCTGGTACCGCCATCAAAAATCGGCAAGCTGATGGATGGGGCAATGCTCCAAGTGCGGGCGCTGTCTTTCATCAGGTCTTCCAGTGTGCTGCTGGATTGGCCTATCGAACTGGTCAGGCTGATGGTGGGCAGCAACGCGGCGCGTGCAGCGGCCAAGTTGGCCTGCTGGGCTTGCAGGCTGCGCTCGGCAGAGCGCACATCTGGGCGGCGCAGCAGCACGGTGGATGCCAAGTTGGCTGGCACAGGTGGCAGGGCCACGAGCTGGGTGTCTTCATGGTCGGTGGGCAGCAGTTTGGCTGCGGGCTCACTGCCCAGCAGCAAACGCAGGGCATTGCGGTCTTGTTCCACTTGGGACTGGGCCGATGCCAAGGAGGCGCGGGCGGTCTCGACACTGGCGCGGGCGGTGGCCCAATCCAATTGCGAGGCGGCTCCCAAGTCCACTTTGCGCTGCGTGAGTTCCAAGGTGGACTGGCGGGCTGCCAAGGTTTCTTGGGACAGGCGTGCCAGCGATTGGTCGGCTGCCAGGGTCAGCCAAGCCTGCACCACCTCGGTAATGAGGGTGGTTTGCACACTGGCCTTGGTTTCTTCGGTAGCCATGTAGCTGGCCAAGGCAGCGGCCTTGAGTTGGCCAAGGCGTCCCCACAGGTCGATCTCCCACGAGGCAAGGCCCAAGGACACGTTGTAGCGGTTGGTGGGCGATGCATCACCGGTAGCCGAGCGGGTGACCGATGCCGAGGCATTGAGCGTAGGCAGCTGGTTGGCTTCGCTGATGCGGTAACTGGCGCGGGCGGCATCGATGTTCAGGGCTGCGGTGCGCAAGTCCAAGTTGTTTTGCAGGGCTTGTTCGACCAGTTGTACCAAACGTGGATCGGTCACGATGTCGCGCCATGCAGTGGGGCTCAGGGTGGCAACGGGGCCGTCGGCGGGGCCTAACTGGTCAGGAATGGCACTGCCTTGTGGCACTGACTCGCTCAAAGTGGCCGGAGCACGGCTGGCGCAGGCGCTCAAGCCAAGTGCTGCTATCCCAAGCCCCCAAGCCAAGCCCACAGCCCCAAAGCAGGAGCGCATGCGGTATGTTGGTACTGACTGTGGCAATGTGGGCTTGGGCATAGACGATGGGGTGCTCAGTGGTTTACGACGATGCATTGTCCAATGCGGTGCGAATCCCCTGCATAAACGTCTGGGCTGTAGGGGCTACCTCTGCACGGTTTTTGTCACCAATCAACTGGATGATGCGGCTGCCTATGACCACCGCATCGGCCACCGATCCGATGGCCTGGGCGGTGTGCGCATCGCGGATGCCAAAACCTACACCCACTGGGATATGGATGTGCTTGCGAATGCGGGGCAGCATGGCTTGCACCGCTGCGGTGTCCAAGGTGCCAGCACCCGTCACGCCTTTGAGCGATACGTAGTACACATAGCCACTGGCGATGCGGGCCACTTGGGCCATGCGCTCATCGGTGCTGGTGGGAGCGAGCAAGAAGATCAAATCCATGCCATGGGCGCGCAAGTTGGCAGCGAATGCTTCGCATTCCTCGGGTGGATAGTCCACGATCAGCACGCCATCGACGCCTGCCTCTGCTGCATCGCGCACGAAGGCGCTAGGCACACCGGCTGTCGCGTGTTTTTGGTCGTAGCGCTCTACCGGGTTGGCATAGCCCATCAGCACCACGGGTGTACTGGTATTGGTTTGGCGGAATAGGCGCACCATGTCCAGCACTTGCACCAAGCCAATGCCAAAAGCCAAGGCTTTGTCGCCGGCTTGCTGGATCACCGGGCCGTCAGCGCTGGGGTCGGAGAAGGGCACACCCAGCTCGATCACGTCAGCACCACCGGCCACCATGGCGTGCATCAGTTCGGGCGTGATGTCGGCATACGGAAAGCCCGCAGTCACAAAGGGGATGAGTGCTTTGCGGCCTTGCGCTTGCAGGTTTTGGAAAGTGTTGGCAATGCGGCTCATGCGGATGCTCCTGGCACGATGGTGATGGGGGCTTCGCCGCCTTTGACCGATTGGCCACGGCAGCTGGGGCGACAGTAGAAGTCGGCCTTGGACAAGTCAGCCACGGTTCCGATGTCTTTGTCGCCACGGCCAGATAGGTTGATCAGCACGGACTGATCCGGGCGCATGGTTTTGGCCAGTTTCATGCCGTAGGCCACGGCGTGACTGCTTTCCAGCGCGGGGATGATGCCCTCGGTTCGGCACAGGTAGTGGAAGGCTTGTAGCGCCTCTTGGTCGGTGATGCCAACGTACTGGGCACGCTGAATATCGGCCAGGTAGGCGTGCTCCGGGCCGACGCCGGGGTAATCGAGGCCCGCGCTGATGCTGTGGGTTTCGGTCACTTGCCCGTTGTCGTCTTGCAGCACATAGGTGCGGTTGCCGTGCAAAACGCCGGGTGCACCGCGCTGGATGCTGGCCGAGTGCTTGCCGCTGTCCAGCCCTTCACCAGCAGCTTCTACGCCGTACAGTTTGGTCGCCTCGTGGCCGATATAGGGGTAGAAAATGCCCATGGCATTGCTACCGCCCCCCACGCAAGCGACCACGGTATCGGGTTGCTCGGTTTGGCAGCCAGCGCGCGCCAGCATCTCGGGCATTTGCACTAGGCATTCGTTGCCGATGACGCTTTGGAAATCCCGCACCATCATCGGGTAAGGGTGGGGGCCGGCCACCGTGCCGATGATGTAGAAGGTGTTGTCCACATTAGCCACCCAGTCGCGCATGGCCTCGTTGAGCGCGTCTTTCAGCGTCTTGCTGCCGCTTTCTACGGGCACGACGGTGGCGCCCAAGAGTTTCATGCGGTACACGTTGGGGCTTTGGCGTTTCACGTCCTCGCTGCCCATGTAGACCACGCATTCCAAACCATAGCGGGCGCAAATGGTAGCGGTGGCCACACCGTGCTGGCCAGCGCCGGTTTCGGCGATCACACGGGGTTTGCCCATGCGCTTGGCCAGCAAGGCTTGGCCGATCACGTTGTTGATCTTGTGTGCCCCGGTGTGGTTGAGGTCTTCGCGCTTGAGGAAAATTTGCGCGCCACCCACTTCGCGGCTGGTGCGTGCAGCGTGGTACACGGGGGAAGGACGGCCTACAAAGTGCGCCAGCTCGTCTTGGAACTCGGCCAGGAATGCCGGGTCGTTCTGGTAGCGCGCATAAGCATCTTTGAGCTCTTTGATGGCGTGTGTCAGTGTCTCGGAGACAAAACTGCCACCGTAGGGGCCAAAGTGGCCTTTGAGGTCGGGTTGTTGGTATTCAAACATGGTGCAACTCCTGCAGGGCTGCACGCACGGACTGCGGCCTTAGGTGATTACAAGGCGTCGGCAGCGCGAACGGCAGCTACGAATTGGTGAATTTTGCTGGCATCTTTGATGCCTTTGAGGGGTTTGCCATCAGCGTCTGTGGCTTCTACGCCCGAGCTGATGTCCACAGCCAGCGCTTTACAGCGTGGCTTGAGCTGGGCTATGCCATCGCCCACGTTTGCAGGTGTGAGCCCACCACTCAAGACGAGGGGAGCGTCCACGTTTGTTGGAAGCAGTGACCAATTGAATGTCTTTCCACCGCCACCGTACCCGTCTACCAAGGCGTCGAGCAGTATGGCTTGTGCATGCGAATAATCTTGCGCAAATTGTACGAGGTTAAAGCCGCTGGCCGCATCGCCCAACGGAATACGGGCTGCGCGTATGAAGGGATGGCGGTACTGGTTTGTCAGCACTTGGCAGTCCGCTGGTGTTTCGTCACCGTGGAATTGCAAACAAGCGTGGGGTATCGCCTGCAGGGCTTGTTGTACTTCATCCACTGAGGCGTTCACAAACAGCAGTACGGGAGTGACGAAGGGTGGCAGGCGGCGTACCAATTTTTGGGCGCGCTCCAAACTGACTGCGCGGGGACTTTTGGCGTAGAGCACAAAACCCAGTGCATCGGCCCCTGCCGCAACTGCTGCGTCCACATCGGCTTCACGGGTCAAGCCACAAATCTTGATACGGGTGCGCTGCGTCATGGTGTGTGTTCTGGCGTTTTTATGGCAGGTAGTCAAAAGCCGGGGTGCGCTCTGGCATGTCCCATTCGGGGGCGTAGCGCGGGCCTAGGAAGTACAAACCATCGGGGGAGAAGGTGGGGGCTGCCACTTTGCGGTCACGGGCTTGCAGTACCTCCAGCATCCAACTGGGGGGGCGCTTGCCTTGGCCAATCATGACCAAACACCCCATGATGTTGCGGATCATGTGGTGCAAAAAGGCATTGGCTTCAAACTCAAACCGCCAGTAGGCGCCGCGTTTGTCTATGCTGATTTCCAGCATGGTTTTGATGGGGCTGATGGCTTGGCATTCGGCGGCCCGGAAAGAGCTGAAGTCGTGCTCACCCAGCAAGTGTTGGGCTGCTTGGCGCATTGCTTCGGCGTCCAGTGGATTGAAGGTCCAGCCGACTCGACCTTGCTCCATGCTGGGGCGAATGGGAGAGTCCAGTAGCACATAGGCATAGCGGCGAGACAGTGCGCTGGCACGGCAATGAAAGCCTTCGTTGGTGATGACGGCCCATTGCACCGCTATGTCCCGAGGCAAGTTGGCATTCGTGCCGCGTATCCACGAATAGGGAGTGCGTTCGCAGTCGGTATCGAAGTGAACCACCTGCATCAGGGCGTGCACGCCCGCATCGGTACGCCCTGCGCACAGGGTACCGATTTTGGTGGATGTGAAACGACCCAAAGCCTTTTCCAGTGCATCTTGCACCGTCGGCACATTGGGTTGGCTTTGCCAACCCCTGTATGCCTGGCCTTGGTAGCTAACTCCTAACGCAACCCTCACGCAGTGTTACTTGAGGTTGGCCAACGCTTGTTGGGCTTTGCTGCGCATATCCCCAGAGGCTTCCGCCAGCACTTCTTCGATCAATGCGCGGGCACCATCTTCATCGCCGATGGACATGAATTCATCGGCCAAAGCCAGTTTGGTTTCCAGTGGGTTGTCGGACACGGAGTCTGGTGCTGATGCCAACGGGGCTGGCGCGCTGTTCAGATCCAGCGACATGCCGGCCATGTCTAGATCCATGAAGGTAGATGGCAACTCGATTGGCGATGTGGACTTGCTATCGTTTGATGCTGGGCTGGGTTCTTCCGGTTCATCCAAGAGGATATCGGGCGCATCCATAGTGAATTCCACTTGGTTGCTGGGGGCTGCGCTGCTCTTGGCGGCGGTTTCAGGTGAAAAGTCCAAATCCAAATCCAAATCCACCGAGCTCAGTGGCGCTGAGCCGGTATTGCCTTTGGTACTGCTGAATCCTTCATCTGCGTCAAGTGCGGGGGGGACATCGATGTCGATGGTGTCGACATCGGTGGTTTGGTACAGCGGATTGTTGGGGTCCACCGACAGACCCAGTTTGCAGGCATGCGCCCAATCATCGCCTTGTTGACCTGTGTACTTGAGCAATTCGCGAGCCGTTGCTTCCAAGCTTTGGACATCTTTGCGTTTGGCATAAATATCCATCAGTTTGGTGTAGACGGCGATGCGGCCGGGTTGGGTTTGTGCAGCTTCTTTGAGGATTTCTTCGGCCTGCAAGTCACGGCCATAGGCCAAATACACATCGGCTTCAGCCACAGGATCCACATCGTCAGCGGCATCTAATTGACTGGGGGAATAAACCATGGACGAGGCTGCTGCCTCTTGGTTGGTGTCAATTTTTTGACCACCAGTGGAACCAAAGAAGGAGTCGGGTTGAAGACGGCTTTCTAGGAAGGAGCTGTCATTGCCTTGCTCACTTTTCTTTTTTTGGCGGATGCGAAAAGCAATATAGCCACCGATCAACGCCAGCAGACCTGCGCCTGCAGCGGGGATCAATGGATCTTCTAGCAATGTGTCTACAAGGGATGGTTCCTCAGCAGGAGGGGGCGGAGGAGGCGCTACTACTTTGGGTGGTGTCGGAGCTGCCTCAGGGGTAACGGGTGCAGGGGGTGCCGCTGGCGCAGGAGGTGGCTCAGCTGGGGCAGGTGCTGGGCTTGCTGTTACCGCTGGTGCAGGAGCGGGTGTGGGGGGGGCTGGTGCTTTGGCAGGTGCAGAGGTGCCTGCAGCAGCACTGATTTTGTTCAACTCTTCAATGTTTTTATTGAGCTCAGAATTGCGTTCGTTGAGTTGTTTGCTTTCTTTTTCTTTGGCAATTTTGTCCGCTGCTTGTGTTTGTACAGAGCCTTTTGACAAGGTGAGTTTGTCGGGGGTCGTGTTTGACTTTTTGTCTTCTATTTGCGACTTGATAGTGCCGGAAGCTTCGCGCCCAGCAGACTCCGTAGCAACCTCGGAAGCCTTGGCTGCCACACCTTGGCGGTAGCTGTCGAAGTCCTTGCTGTGCGCCACCACAATTTTGCGGGCTTCAGCAGGACTGACAGACTGTGCGGTTTCACTGCTGGGAATGTTCAGTACAGCGCCACTGCGCAAACGGTTGAGGTTGGATGCAACAAAGGCATTGGGATTGGTTTGCAACAGTGCAACCAACATTTGATCCAAAGAAACACCATCAGCCTTGGTTCGTTCGGCAATCTTGATGGCCGTGTCACCATTTTTTACCGTCACCGCATCACCGCTGCTGGCAGGGGCCGATTTGCTATTGACTGGTGGCGTATCAGATGCGGTAGGGCTCTTGGCTGTAGCTGGTTTGCTGTTGGTATTTGCACGTGCTGTCGCACTGGCGTTGGCGGTGCTGTTGTTGGGCTTGCCGTTGTCTTTGGCTGCACCTGCACTGCTTGTTGCAGGGGGTGCAGCGGTGGTGGCTTGTGCCAAGGTTGGTGCAGCATTGGCTCGCAGATGCGGGGGGTCAAACAGCATCACATAGTCTCTGACGATGCGCCCAGAGGCCCAAGTAGTTTCCAGCAACAAATCCACAAAAGGTTCGTTGACCATTTTGTCGCTGCTCAGCCGCAAGTATGGTTTGCCATCTGCCTTGCGTTGCAAGGAAACCTGCAAGTTGGTCATGGCTGGGTTGTATTCCATGCCTGCAGCAACAAATGCGTTGGGAGAAGCTGGCCCTACCTTGAGGGTTTCGGCTTCTTCGGGACTGAGTTCTGCGATGTCAATCTCTGCGCGCAGAGGTTCGCCCAAGCCAGAAAGCACGGTCAATCTGCCCAAAGACAGTGCATGCGCATTGGGAAGGCCCAGAACCATGAAAGTCGCGATGGCGACAGCACTTTTTTGCCAACGAGGGGACATGGAATTCAATTTAAAAGCCTCCGACAGCCTCAAGCCTGTGGATTAAATGGCGCATAGATGCTCCGGGGCTTGAGTAAATACATACCAAAAGTACCATAACAGCAATGTTTTAGCTTGACAAGCTAAGGCAGGACTTTATGTCTGGCAAGGCGGGGATTGTTGGTGTGCCGTGCTTGCAATGTTGTCCTGTGACAACGCACAAGCACGGTTAGGGATGTGCCAGATTACGCGTCCAACAAAATGCGCAACATGCGGCGCAGGGGTTCAGCGGCCCCCCACAGCAACTGGTCGCCGATGGTGAAGGCACCAACGTACTCAGGGCCCATGGCCATTTTGCGTACACGACCAACGGGGATTGTCAGAGTGCCAGTGACTGCTACAGGTGTCAGGTCTTGGACGGTGGCCTCACGGGTATTGGGCACCACTTTGACCCACTGGTTGTCGGCGGCGATCATGGCTTCGATATCAGCCACGGGCACGTCTTTTTTGAGCTTGAAGGTCAATGCTTGGCTGTGGCAGCGCATGGCGCCGATGCGCACGCAGAAACCATCCACTGGAATGGCTGCACTGTTAAAGCCTTCGCCTTGGCCCAGGATCTTGTTGGTCTCGGCCATGCCCTTCCATTCTTCGCGGCTCACGCCATTGCCCATGTCCTTGTCGATCCAAGGGATCAAAGAGCCACCCAGTGGCACACCGAAGTTGGCGGTTTCAGCGGCGCTCAGACTGCGTTGTTTGGCGATGATCTTGCGATCGATTTCCAAAATGGCGCTCTTGGGGTCGTCCAGCAAGGCTTTGACTTCGCTGTTGAGGGTGCCGAACTGGGTCAGCAGTTCGCGCATGTGCTGCGCACCACCACCAGACGCCGCTTGGTAAGTTTGGGTGGACATCCACTCCACCAGACCGGCCTTGTACAAAGCACCCACGCCCATCAGCATACAACTCACGGTGCAGTTGCCGCCAATCCAGTTCTTGCCGCCTTTGGACAGAGAGTCTTTGATGACATTCAGGTTCACGGGGTCGAGCACGATGACAGCGTCGTCTTTCATGCGCAGGGTCGATGCAGCGTCAATCCAGTGGCCATTCCAGCCTGCTGCGCGCAGTTGGGGGAATACTTCGGTGGTGTAGTCACCGCCTTGGCAGCTGATGATGATGTCGCAGCGCTTGAGGGCGTTGATGTCGTGCGCATCTTGCAGCTTGGTTTCGTTTTTGGCCATTGCGGGGGCTGCGCCGCCTGCATTGGAAGTGGAAAAGAAAACCGGTTCAATCAGATCGAAATCGCGCTCGGCGGCCATGCGATCCATCAACACAGAGCCGACCATGCCACGCCAGCCGACCAAACCTACCAACTTGCTCATATCAACGCCCTTTCAAGTTAAAAACAGTCCACGTAAGGGGCCTGCTTGCCCGGCTCGTCTGGCCGGGGAGGGCGCACGACGAACCAGGCTGAGCTAGCCCTTAATCGTCGTGGTTTTGGAGATGGTTGCGCACTGAGCCACAGCCAAGCAAGCTATTTTGCTGGTCTTAGGGGAGAGGGGGCTCACGGCAAACATGCCCCCATTGTAGCGGGGGATTCGCAAAACGCCTCTCGGCCCCCATGCATCAAGGCCTAGCGAGGGCTTCGACTGGGTCGAGTTTGGCGGCACTGCGGGCTGGCAGTAGGCCAAAAATCATTCCAATTGCTGTGGAAACGCCCAGAGCTCCTGCCACTGCGGTGGTGGAAATCACCATGCTGAAATTGTTGCTCGAGAAATAGGCGAACGCCAGTCCAGCACCCAAGGCCAACAGCAGGCCCATGGTGCCGCCGATGATGCACACCAGCGTGGCTTCAATGAGGAACTGACGCAGGATATCGCTTTGCCGTGCACCCACTGCCATGCGAATGCCAATTTCGCCGGTTCGTTCGGTCACCGACACCAGCATGATGTTCATCACTCCAATGCCACCCACCAGCAAGGAAATGAAGGCAATGGCGGAGATGAGCAAAGTGATGGTCATCGAAGTCTCTTCGATGGTTTGGCGAATGCTATCGCTGTTCATCAAGAAAAAGTCCACCTTGCCGTGCCGTTGTGCCAGCAGATCGTAAATGCCTTGTTCAGCGGCAGCGCTGGATGCCTTGCTGTTGATGCGCACCGTGATGCTGCTCAGGTAGTCGCGCCCTGTCATGCGCGACATGGCCGTGGTGTAGGGCACCCAGATGTTGAGCGAGTCATCGTTACCCATGGGGCTGCTTTTGGGGGCGGTGACACCCACGATGACCACGGGCACTGTGTCCACCACAATCACTTGACCCAAAGCCTCGTCGCCGTAAGGAAAGAGGCTTTTGTAGGTATTGCTGTCGATGACGGCCTCCAGCATTTGGCGGCGCACCGATTCGGTAGAGAAGCCTTGGCCTTGCTCCAAGGTGTAGCCGCGCACACGGAAAAAGTCTTCACCCACGCCACTGATGGAAGCCGATACATCGGTATCGCGGTAGCGCAGACCACTGCTGATGGTGACTACCGGGGTCACGCTGTCTACATAGTCCAGCTGGCGTATGGCGATGGCATCGCGATTGCGCAGGGTGCGGATGCGCCCTGCCGTGCGGTCGCCAAAGCCTTTGCCTGGCATGATGCTGATGGTGTTGGTGCCCAAGGAGCTGATGTTGGAGAGCACTTTTTGCTTGGAGCCTTCTCCCAAGCCCACCACCGACACCACCGAGGCGATGCCAATGATGATGCCCAGCATGGTGAGCAGGGTGCGCAACTTGTGGCCCAGCATGGCGCGCACTGCCATCTGTGCTGCTTCCAGTAAGGCTTGGGATTGCCACCAGTTTCCCCAGTGCTGCCACCAAGGGCGGGGGGCACTACCCTGTGCAGGTGGCGGAGATGTGTCGGGTGTGCGGATCGCTGTGGCTGTGGTAGTGCTCGATTCCTTGCGTTGATCGGCCACGATGCGGCCATCGCGAATCTCGATGATGCGATCAGCGTGCTGCGCTACATGCGCATCGTGCGTGACCAAAATAATGGTGTGGCCCTGCGCATGCAGCTCTTTCAAAATGGTCATGACTTCCCGGCCACTGGCTTGGTCGAGCGCGCCTGTGGGCTCATCAGCCAGGATGACCTTGCCGCCATTCATCAAGGCACGGGCAATCGATACCCGCTGTTGCTGCCCCCCTGATAGTTGGCCTGGGCGGTGCCCTAGGCGTTCGCCCAAACCCAAGCGCTCCAGCAAGGCTTTGGCACGCGCGTGGCGATTGGGTGCGGATAAGCCAGCGTAAATGGCAGGCATTTCCACATTGCCCAAAGCCGTCATATCGCCCAATAGTTGGTAACGCTGGAAGATGAAGCCAAAGTATTCACGCCGCAGTTGTGCCAGCTCATCGGGCTGCATGTCCGCCGTGTTTTTGCCCGCGACGCGGTAGGTGCCACGGTTGGGTTTGTCCAAGCAGCCCAGAATGTTCATGAGCGTGGATTTGCCCGAACCCGATGGCCCCATGATGGCCACCATTTCCCCTGCGCGTATGGTCAGGTTCACTTCGCGCAGCACCGCCACGGTGCTGTCGCCTGCGGGGAATTCACGCCACAGGTCGGATAAGACGAGAAGATCGCTCATGCTCAGAAGAATCCGGGTGGGCCGCCGCGTTGGTTAGTGCTTTTGTTACCCGCCTTGGCTTCGCTCGTGACGACCCTCTCGCCCGCCTGCAGGCCTTCCAACACTTGGGCGCGCACTCGGTTGTTCAGGCCAATACGCACTTTGCGCATTTGCAGCTGCTGGTCGTTGGTCTGTACTTTCACCTCATACCACCCATTGCCAAGCGGTTTGCCCAGTGCCGTGCTGGGTATGAGCAGGGACTCCTTGGCTTCGGCCAGAACAATGCTTATTTGCGCGGTCATGTTGATGCGCAAGTCTTGTTCGGGGTTGGCTACTTGGAAGAGTGCGTTGTAGTAGATGGCAGAACTACTGGAGGAGCTACTGGTCGTGGTGGTGCTGGTATCGGTGGTGGTGGTGTCGCCCGGTTCTATGGCGTAGACCTTGGTGTTCCATTGCTTATCGGGGTCGCCCAGCAGGGAGAAGGTGGCTCGCATGCCCGGCTTTACGCGGGGAATGTCGGCTTCTGAAATTTTGGCTTTGATGAGCATGGTGCCCAGTTGCGCCAGTTTGACGATGGTGGGTGAGGACTGGTTGGCGTTGACGGTCTGTCCCTGTTCAATCGCTACCGCCACGATGGTGCCATCCATGGGCGCGGTGATGGTGCAGTAGGCCAAGTTGGCTTGCGCCGTGTCCACGGTAATGCGCGCTTGCTGGACTGTGGCTTCTTGCGCGGTCAATTCGGCCCTAGCCGTGTCCAGCGCGGCTTCGGCTGTCTCTACATCGGCCTGGGTTCCTGCTTGTGCCGCTAGCAGATCGCGTTGGCGTTTGGCGGTGAGTTCTGCTTGACGCAGCGTGGTTTGCTTGACCTTGAGCACAGCTTGCGCACTTTGCAGCGAGGCCTGCGCGTCGCGCAGCGTGTTTTCCTGGGTGGTGGAGTCGATCTCGGCAATCAGATCCCCCTTTTTCACCGCATCACCCAGCTTCACGCGCAGGGTTTTGATCTGCCCCGATACACGGGCCCCCACGTTCACCTGCTTGATGGCGGCAAACGTGCCAGTGGCCAGCACGGTTTCTTCCAAATTGCCTTTGTCCACCGCAGAGGTATTGACTTGGGGCGCATTGGGGGCTGGGGCTAACCAGCGTTGCAGCAGTACCGCTGCGATGGCCATGACGACCACGGCCAGAATGATTTTGGGGAGTGTGAACCAACGTTTCATGGTGCAGATACAAGAAAGGCAGAAGCAAGCCTGTGGGCCTGCATTCTGCCTTGTTACGGTAGTACCCTAAAAGTTTCAGGCTGCTAGCGCTTTCACCACCGCATCACCCATCTGGCTGGTGCTGACTTTGGTGGTGCCTTCGCTGTAGATGTCGGCGGTGCGCAGGCCTTGTTGCAGCACCGTTTGCACAGCGGCTTCGATGCGCTGGGCGGCAGCCTCTTGGTTCAGGCTAAAGCGCAGCATCATGGCGGCGGACAGGATGGTGGCCAGTGGGTTGGCAATGCCTTTGCCTGCGATGTCCGGTGCGCTGCCGTGGCTGGGCTCGTACAGGCCTTGGTTTTTGCTGTTCAGACTGGCGCTGGGCAGCATGCCAATGGAGCCTGTCAGCATGGAGGCTTCATCGCTCAGGATGTCGCCAAACATATTGCCAGTCACCAGCACGTCGAACTTCTTGGGCGCTTTGACCAGTTGCATGGCGGCGTTGTCCACCAGCATGTGCTCCAGCTCCACATCGGGGTACTGCTGGCCGATTTCGACCATCACGTCTTTCCACAGTTGCGAGGTTTCCAGCACGTTGTTCTTGTCCACGCTGGTCACTTTTTTGTTGCGCTTGCGGGCGGCTTGGAAGGCCACGTGGGCAATGCGCTCAATCTCGGGGCGGCTGTAGCGCATGGTGTCAAACGCTTCCTCGGTGCCGGGGAACAGGCCGTCGGTGGCTGTGCGGCGACCGCGTGGGGTGCCAAAGTAAATATCGCCCGTCAGCTCGCGGATGATGAGGATGTCCAAGCCCGCAATCAGCTCCGGCTTGAGGCTGGAAGCACCCACCAGCTGCTCGTAGCAAATGGCGGGGCGGAAGTTGGCAAACAGGCCCATGTGCTTGCGCAGGCCCAAAATGGCTTGCTCGGGTCGCAGGTGGCGCTCCAGCTTGTCGTATTTCCAGTCGCCCACCGCGCCAAACAGCACGGCGTCGGCCGACTTGGCCAGGTTCAGGGTGGACTCGGGCAGGGGGTGGCCGTGCGCCTCGTAGGCAGCGCCGCCTACCAAGGCGGTTTCCATTTCCAGCGGCAGGTTCAGCGCCTTGAGCACCTTGACCGCCTCGGCCATGATTTCTGTACCAATGCCGTCACCCGGCAAAATTGCGATTTTCATAATGTGTTTGCTATGGTTTTGATAGCTTGTCAAGCTTGCATGGTGCGGGCTAGCCAGGGTTTTTGTGCCAAACGTTGGGCTTCGAATGCTTTGATCTTGTCGGCTTGGCGCAGGGTCAGGCCAATGTCGTCAAAGCCATTGAGCAAGCAGTATTTGCGGAACTCTTGCACCTCAAACGGGATGCTGTCGCCGGACGGCTTGACGATGAGCTGGCGCTCCAAGTCGATCGTCAACTGGTAGCCGGGGAAGGCGGCGCATTCGTTGAACAGCGCGTCCACCTGTGTCTCGCTCAGCACGATGGGCAGCAGGCCGTTCTTGAAGCAGTTGTTAAAGAAAATGTCGGCAAAGCTGGGCGCGATGATGGCGCGAAAGCCGTACTGGTCCAGCGCCCAGGGGGCGTGCTCGCGGCTGGAGCCGCAGCCAAAGTTTTGGCGCGCCAGCAAAATGCTGGCACCTTGGTAGCGCGGCTGATTGAGCACAAAGTCCGGGTTGGGACGGCGCGAGGCGGGGTCTTGGCCGGGGTAGCCCGCGTCCAAGTAGCGCCATTCGTCAAACAAGTTGGGGCCAAAGCCGGTCTTGCGGATGGATTTGAGGAACTGCTTGGGGATGATGGCGTCGGTATCGACGTTTTCCCGATCCATGGGGGCGACAAGCCCCTTTTCTACGGTGAATTGTTTCATTTCTTGCTCGCTGCGTTTTCTATTTTTTCGCCGGCCTTTTGGATGTCTTGGCCCATGCCTTTCATGGTGTTGCAGCCAGCCAAAGCCAGCAGGGCTGCAGCGCATACGACAGTCAACAGGGATTTCATACCAAACTCCTAGTGCTTAAAGCCCATTCAGGCGAAACGACGGATATCCACAAAATGCCCGTGGATGGCAGCGGCTGCGGCCATGGCGGGGCTGACCAAGTGGGTGCGACCACCCGCGCCTTGGCGGCCTTCAAAGTTGCGGTTGCTGGTCGATGCGCAGCGCTCGCCACTGTCCAAGCGGTCGGCGTTCATGGCCAAGCACATGGAGCAGCCGGGTTCGCGCCATTCAAAACCAGCGGCCTTGAAGATGGCGTCCAAGCCTTCGCGCTCGGCTTGCTCTTTGACCAAACCGGAGCCAGGTACCACCAGCGCTTGCTTGACGTTGCCTGCCACGCGTTGGCCCAGCTTTTGCACCACGGCAGCGGCTTCGCGGATGTCTTCGATGCGGCTGTTGGTGCACGAGCCGATGAACACTTTGTCCACAAAAATGTCGTTCAGCGCTTTGCCCGGTTCCAAGCCCATGTACTGCAGGGCGCGCTCCATGGCACCGCGTTTGACGGGGTCTTTCTCTTTGTCGGGGTCGGGCACTCGGCCATCGACGCCCAGCACCATCTCGGGCGATGTGCCCCAAGTGACTTGCGGCACGATGTCCTCGGCGCGCAGTTCCACTACGGCATCAAAGTGGGCGTCTGCGTCAGAGTGCAGGGTGCGCCAGTGGGCCACGGCTTGCTCCCATTCCAGTGCGGCGGCCTCTGCGCTGGGTGCGTTGTAGCCGGGGGCCAAGGGGCGGCCTTTTACATAGTCGATGGTCTTGTCATCCACGGCCACCAAGCCCGCACGGGCACCGGCTTCGATGGCCATGTTGCACACCGTCATGCGGCCTTCCATGGACAGGGCGCGGATGGCCGAACCAGCAAACTCAATGGTGTAGCCCGTACCGCCTGCGGTGCCGATCTTGCCGATGATGGCCAGCACGATGTCCTTGGCCGTCACGCCGGGGGCGCATTGGCCTTCCACCTTGACGAGCATGTTCTTGGCTTTTTTGGCCAGCAGGGTTTGGGTGGCCATGACGTGTTCCACCTCGCTGGTTCCAATACCGTGTGCCAGCGCACCAAATGCACCGTGGGTGCTGGTGTGGCTGTCGCCGCAGACCACGGTCATGCCGGGCAGGGTGGCACCGTTTTCTGGGCCCATCACGTGCACGATGCCTTGGCGCTTGCTCATGAAGGGGAAGAAAGCCGCCGCGCCGAACTCGGCGATGTTGCTGTCCAGTGTGGTGATCTGCTCTTTGCTGATGGGGTCGGCAATGCCGTCGTAGCCCTGTTCCCAGCCCGTGGTGGGGGTGTTGTGGTCAGCCGTGGCGACGATGGAACTGACGCGCCAGACCTTGCGACCGGCTTGGCGCAGGCCTTCAAAAGCCTGCGGGCTGGTGACTTCGTGCACCAAATGGCGGTCGATGTAGAGGATGGCGGTGCCATCTTCCTCGGTGTGGACGACGTGTTCGTCCCAGAGTTTGTCGTAGAGGGTGCGTCCCATGGTTTTCCTTGTTGCAAATCGATTGTAGGAGAGGCGGGTGTTACCCCCTGCTGCTGCTTGGAGGCGTCATGGCGGTCAAATGTTCCACCAGCAAACGCGCCGAGCGCGGCAGGGTATGGAAGTCGCGGGCGACGAGGTCGATGCGGCGGGTCGCCCAGCTGTCTGTCAGGGCTATGGCGCGCAGGTCGCTGGTGCTGTGCATGAGGGTAAAGGCTTGCAGGGGCATCACGCCTAGACCTAAGCCGTTGTGGATCATGCGGCACATGGCATCCAAGCCCGTGACTTGGATGCGCAGTTTGATGGTCTGGCCCAAGGCGGTGGCGGCTTGGCGCATGGCCAGGTAGATGGAGCTGTTGGAGTGCAAGCCCACGTGGTCGTACGCCAGTGCCTCGGCAAAGGCGATGCGCTCTTGTTGCGCCAACGGGTGTGCGCTGGGGGCAATCAGCACCAACTGGTCTTGGCGGTAGGGGCGGGTTTGCAGCTCGCCCACGCCGTCGGCGGTGTTGCACACGCCAAAGTCGGCTGCCCCTTCTTGCACGGCGCGCAGGACTTCGCTGCTCAGGTGTTCTTCCAAATCGATCTTGATGCCTTGGTGCACCTGCACAAAAGTGCCCAAGTCTTCGGGCAAGAACTGCACCGTGGCCGAAATGCTGGCATGCACCCGCACCTGGCCGCGCACGCCATGGGCGTACTCGCTCAGTTCGGCTTGCATGCGCTCTAGGCTAAAGAGCATGCTGCGGGCGTGGTGCAGCAGGTTGTGCCCGGCAGGGGTAGGGTGCACGCCACGTGAATGGCGTTCCAGCAACGGGGTGCCCAGCGTGGCCTCTAAATCGCTGAGCCGCTTGCTCAGGGCCGACGGGGCGATCAGCTCCCGCTCCGCCGCTTTGCCAATGCTGCCCAGCTCACACACGGCAGCAAAGAGCTGCAGCGTCGTGAGATCCAGATGGCGGCTGAGGTTGCGGGTCGTAGTCATCGTAAATGGCGATGTATTTTGCTATTTTCCAACTAAGTGATGGATTTTGCATTCGCATTTGACGATGGCTTTCTTCGTTATTTTCCAGTCGTGGCTAGTAGGCCGTGGCTTGGTGGTGGGCCAGTCTGCTGCTCAATCGGTGGTTTTGGCAAGGTTCAGGGTGGAGGCGCAAGCTGCCATGATCAAGGCTGCACCAGCCAGTGTCCAGAGGGATGGCAGTTCTGCGAAAAAGCAATAGCCCCAGACCAAAGCCCACACCAAACCGGTGTAGTCCAGCAAGCCCAAGCGGTTGACGTGCGCGTTGGAGTATGCCCATGCCATGCATGCAAAGCCTGCAGTGCCCACTACGCCTATACCGACCAACAGTGCCACGTGCTCCAGCGGGACGGGTTGCCACGCCAGCAGCATAGTAGGCGTGGTCAGGAGTGCCCCTACTAGGTAAGGCAATAGCACCAAGGTGCCCAAAGAGTCTTGGCTGCTGTGACCCCGGGTCATGACCAAGGAAAGGGGGCGTACAGGGCCGCCGTGGCAATCGCCGCACCTAGGCCCAGCAGGTCGAGTGGCTGCCCTTGGATGGCCCCTTGCCCAGCACCCTGTCCATACGCCACCACGCCCACGCCGACCAAGCCCACCAGCATGGCCAGTAACGCTTGGGGGTGCAAGTGTTCGTGCAGAAAAATCCGCCCCCACGCAGCCAAAAACAGGGGCGATAAAAAGGTCAAGGCAATCGTATCGACCAAGGGCAGGCGAGAGACCGCTAGAAAGAAACTTGTCCCCGCCATCAGGTTGACGATGGCGCGGGGGATGCTGCGCACCAGCGCTTGTTGGCTGGGCCACTCTTTGCTGGTCCAACGGTAGAACATTGCAGCCACCAAGGCCCCAGCCCAGTAGCGCATGCCAGTGGACTGCGCCAGGGGATAGGTACTGGCGATGGCTTTCATCATGGCATCGAGTGCCGAGAACAGGGCTACGCCCATGGCAGCGACCATGACGGGGCGCAAGGAAGGGTCTGAATGCACGGATTGGGGGAGTGTGGAATAAAAAAGCCCCAGTGCCGAGGCAGTGGGGCTGGGAGCCGATGGCGCGCTGGATTAGCGCTTGCCGATGGGGGTGACGTCGCGTTTGACGGAGCCCACGAACAGCTGGCGTGGACGGCCAATCTTGTACTCGGGGTCGGCAATCATTTCGTTGAGTTGGGCAATCCAACCCACGGTACGGGCCAAGGCAAAGATACCGGTGAACAGGTTTACAGGGATGCCAATGGCGCGTTGCACGATGCCGGAGTAGAAGTCTACGTTGGGGTAGAGCTTGCGTTGGACGAAGTAGTCGTCTTCCAGCGCGATCTTTTCCAGCTGCTTGGCCAATGCGAACAGTGGGTCTTTTTCCAAGCCCAGAGCGGCCAGCACTTCGTTGCAAGTTTCTTGCATCAGCTTGGCGCGGGGGTCGTAGTTCTTGTACACGCGGTGACCAAAGCCCATGAGCTTGACGCCGGAGTTCTTGTCCTTGACCTTTTCCATGAATTCGCCCACCTTGGCTACACCACCCATGGCTTGGATTTCTTCCAGCATGTTCAGGCAGGCTTCGTTGGCACCGCCGTGGGCAGGGCCCCACAAGCAAGCCACGCCAGCGGCGATAGCGGCAAACGGGTTGGTGCCAGAAGAGCCGCACAAACGCACGGTGGAGGTAGAGGCGTTTTGCTCGTGGTCTGCGTGCAAGATGAAGATGCGGTCGATCGCACGCTCAATCACGGGGTTGACCTTGTAGTCTTCGCACGGTGTGCCAAACATCATGCGCAAGAAGTTGCCCGAGTAGGACAAGTCGTTGCGGGGGTACATGTAAGGCTGGCCAATGCCGTACTTGTACGCCATGGCTACCAAGGTGGGCAGCTTGGCGATCAGGCGGATAGCAGCGATCTCACGGTGTTCGGCGTTGTTGATGTCCGTGCTGTCGTGGTAGAAGGCCGACATGGCACCGATCAGGCCGGTCAACACGGCCATGGGGTGGGCATCGCGGCGGAAACCACGCAGGAAGAACTGCATTTGCTCGTTGACCATGGTGTGCATGGTCACGGTCTTGGTGAATTCGGTTTTTTGGGTGGCGTTGGGCAACTCGCCTTTGAGCAGCAAGTAACAGGTTTCCATGAAGTCACACTGGGTCGCCAGTTGCTCGATGGGATAGCCACGGTAGAGCAACTCGCCCTTGTCGCCGTCGATGTAGGTGATGGCCGATTGGCACGACGCTGTGGACAAGAAGCCAGGGTCGTAAGTGAACATGCCTGTCTGGGCATAAAGCTTACGGATGTCGATCACGTCGGGGCCGATATTGCCTTGGTACACCGGCAATTCGACACTGGGGCTTCCGTTGCTAAATGACAGGGTGGCTTTGTTGTCAGCGAGTTTCATAGGTGCCTTTCAGGTTAGAAGTGGTTGTCTCAACTTTGTTAGAACATCTCGGACGTCGGAGTGATCTAGCTGCGGGGCCACGTCCTGCAGGGCTTTGCGTTCCAGGTGCAAGTCCAGCAGGTCGTTGTCACTAAGCTCCATCAGTGCCAGCAGGGCATCGGCCTGTGGGCGAGTGAGCTGCTGTGCATGGTTGGCAAAAAAACGCTCAATGAAGATGTCGTTCTCCAATAAGCCGCGGCGGCAGCGCCAGCGCAGCCTATTGATGTCTTGCTCATCCAGCACAGCAGTCATATCGCGTAGCCTTTGTTAGATGGCGCGACGCACCATCAGTTCCTTGATTTTGCCGATGGCCTTGGTGGGGTTGAGCCCCTTGGGACATACGTCAACGCAGTTCATGATGGTGTGGCAGCGGAACAAGCGGTAGGGGTCTTCCAGATTGTCCAAGCGCTCACCGGTGGCGTCGTCGCGGCTATCGGCAATGAAGCGATAGGCTTGCAACAAACCAGCCGGGCCGACGAACTTGTCGGGGTTCCACCAGAAGCTAGGGCAGCTGGTAGAGCAGCTAGCGCACAAGATGCACTCATACAGGCCGTTGAGCTCGTCGCGCTCTTCGGGGGACTGCAGACGCTCTTTCTGGGGCGCAGGAGTCTGGTTGATCAGGTAGGGCTTGATCGAGTGGTACTGCTTGAAGAACTGGGTCATGTCCACGATCAAGTCGCGCACCACGGGCAGGCCTGGTAGTGGCTTGAGGGTGATATCACCCTTGAGCGTGCGCAAGTTGGTCAAGCAGGCCAGACCGTTCTTGCCGTTGATGTTCATGGCGTCCGATCCGCACACGCCTTCACGGCAGGAGCGGCGATACGACAAGGTGGGGTCTACAGCCTTGAGTTTGATCAGTGCGTCCAGCAGCATGCGTTCGTTGCCTTCGAGCTCCAACTCGATGGTTTGCATGTAGGGCTTGGCGTCCTTATCGGGGTCGTAGCGGTAGATGTGGAAGGTACGTTTTTCCATTTTGTAAATCCTTTGCGTCGCGCTGCGATCAGAATGTGCGGGGCTTGGGTGGAACAGTCTCTGCGGTCAGAGGCTTGCTGCGCACGGGCTTGTAGTCCAGGCGGTTGCCTTCGGAGTACCAGAGGGTGTGCTTCATCCATTCAGCATCGTTACGACCCAGTGGGCAGGTGGCGTGGTTGATGTCGTGTTCGTAGTCGCGCACCAAGTGGGCACCACGGCATTCGGTACGGGCTGCGGCACTTTCCATGGTGGCTTGTGCCACTTCCATCAGGTTTTCTACTTCCAGCGCTTCAATGCGCGCGGTGTTGAACACCTTGGAGTTGTCTTTCAGCCCGATATTGGCCACGCGCTCGCGCAGGGCGGCGATCTTCTTGACGCCTTCATCCATAGACTCTTGGCTGCGGAACACGCCTGCGTGAACTTGCATTGCTGCACGCATGTCGTTGGCCACGTCTTGCGCGTACTCGCCGTTTTTGCAGTTGTCCAAACGGGCCAAGCGTGACAGGGTGAAGTCGGCCGCGTTGGCGGGCAAGTCTTGGTGTTCTTGGCTAGGCTTGACGTTGGCCACGATGTGGTTGCCAGCGGCTTTGCCGAACACCAGCAAGTCCAGCAAGGAGTTGGTGCCCAAACGGTTGGCACCGTGCACCGACACGCAGGAGCACTCGCCCACGGCATACAGGCCATTGATGGGCTTGTCTTCGCCACCCGAGCGCTCAACCACTTGGCCATTGATGTTGGTCGGAATACCGCCCATTTGGTAGTGGATGGTGGGCACCACGGGAATAGGCTGCTTGGTGATGTCGACGTTGGCAAAGTTGATGCCGATTTCGTAGACCGAGGGCAGGCGCTTGTGGATGGTTTCGGCACCCAAGTGATCCAGCTTCATGTGGATGTAGTCTTTATTGGGGCCACAGCCACGGCCTTCCAAGATTTCTTGGCCCATGCAGCGGGATACGAAGTCGCGCGGTGCCAAATCCTTCAGTGTGGGGGCATAGCGTTCCATGAAGCGCTCGCCGTTGCTGTTGAGCAAAATCGCGCCTTCGCCACGGCAACCTTCGGTCAGCAACACGCCAGCACCGGCCACGCCAGTGGGGTGGAATTGCCAGAATTCCATGTCTTGCAGCGGGATGCCTGCGCGGGCAGCCATGCCCAAGCCGTCACCGGTGTTGATGAAGGCGTTGGTGGACGATTGGTAGATGCGGCCTGCGCCGCCAGTGGCCAGCAGCACGGTCTTGGCTTGCAGCACGTAGACGTCGCCGGTTTCCATTTCCAGCGCGGTCACGCCCACTACATCGCCTGCAGGGTTGCGGATCAGATCCAGCGCCATCCATTCCACCAAGAACGAGGTGCGGGCCGATACGTTGGCTTGGTACAGCGTGTGCAGCATGGCGTGGCCCGTGCGGTCAGCGGCTGCGCAAGCGCGTTGCACGGGTTTTTCGCCGTAGTTGGCGGTATGGCCGCCGAACGGACGCTGGTAAATGGTGCCGTCAGGGTTGCGGTCAAACGGCATGCCCATGTGCTCCAGCTCGTACACCACCTTGGGTGCTTCGCGGCACATGAATTCGATGGCGTCTTGGTCGCCCAGCCAGTCGGAGCCCTTGACGGTGTCATAGAAGTGGTATTCCCAGCTGTCTTCGGACATGTTGCCCAAAGATGCCGACACGCCACCTTGCGCAGCCACGGTGTGGGAGCGGGTGGGGAATACTTTGGAGAGAACGGCGACGTTCAGACCAGCGCGTGCCAGTTGCAGCGAGGCGCGCATGCCTGAGCCACCGGCACCGACGATCACGACGTCAAATTTGCGTTTGGAGATTTTTTGCGACATGAGAGATGTGTCCGTAAATGGGTCGGGTGAAGGGGATCAGAGGCGCCACAAAACTTGCACGCCCCAGCCTGCGCAGCCCAGCAGCCAGACGATGGTCAGCACGTGCAATGCCAAGCGGATGCCCACAGGCTGGACATAGTCCATCCAGACATCGCGCACGCCCACCCACACGTGGTAGGCCAAGGCGACGATCACCGCGAAAGTCACGGTCTTCATGAATTGATTGGAGAAGATGCCAGCCCATGTGTCGTAGCCAATAGGGCCACGGCTAAACAGCAATTGGGCCAATACCAGCACGGTAAAGAGGGCCATGAGCACCGCGGTCACGCGCTGAGCCAACCAGTCGCGCATGCCGTAACCTGCACCGACAACGGTGCGCTTGGATCCGTAATTAACAGCCATTGGGAATCCCTTTCGAATTAATACACGCCAAAGAGCTTGAGCGCCAGCAAGGCGGTAAGCAGCAGGCTACTGGCCAATACAACGATGGCCGAGGAGCGACCAAACTCTTTGCTCACGGAATGGGTCGCATCCATGTACAGGTGGCGCAAACCAGCAATCAGGTGGTGCAGGTAAGCCCAGATGATGGCCAAAGCCACCAGCTTGAAGAACCAGCCGGGCACAAAACCCACGCCTGCAGCAAACAGGCTGGTAAAGCGCATGAACGAAATCTCGGAAGACACCGAGGTGTCGAACATCCAGATGATGAAAGGGAGCAATGCAAACATGATGACGCCGCTGATGCGGTGCAGGATGGAGACGATGCTGGCCGCTGGAAAGCGGTAAGTCGGCAAATCCTTCAGGGCGTTGATGTTGCGGAACTCAGGTCGGGAAGACTTGGTTGCAAGAGTGGTTTCGGACATGAAGTACTTTCAGGGTTTATGTAACTGATAGGTAATTGCGCATGGCAACGGGGCAAAATTTTATTGCATGCCGCTAGCTCAATTCGTTGCGATAGTAGTGCGTATCAGTCAGGTAAAGACCGCGGCGGAATTCCATGGGCGCATCGTTGTAGGTATAGGCGATGCGTTCTACGCTGAGCAAGGGGGTTGGGCTGTTGATATGTAACAGTTTTTCTTGCTCCGCATCGGGCAGTACGGCGCGGATTTTTTCTTCCGCTCGCACCATGTGCACGCCAAATTCTTTTTCAAACAGTTCGTACATCGCGCCTTGGTAGGCGGTCAAGCGCTCGGCAGTGAGGCCTTTAAAGGGGGCTGCGGGCAGCCAAACGTCTTCCAAAATGGTGGGCTGTCCGGCAAAAGAGAGTACGCGGCGGATTTGCAGCACGCTGTCGCTGGGTTTGATAGCCAGTGCCTTGGCTATTTCAGTGCTGGCACGCAGGCGCTTGCAGTCCACGATGCGGCGCTCGGCCGGGCCTTCGGTGTCGCCATTGTTGGCAATCAGGCGCAGAAATCGGTAGCGCACGTGCTGCTCGGCATGGGTAGCTACAAATGTGCCTTTGCCTTGGCGGCGCACCAGCAGGTTTTCGGCGGCCAGTTCATCAATGGCTTTGCGCACTGTTCCTTGGCTGACTTTGTAGCGCCCAGCCAGTTCTATTTCGCTCGGGATAGCGGTGCTGGGTTTCCATTCACCACTTTGCAAGCTTTGTAACAGTAGCGCCTTGATTTGTTGGTACAAAGGGCTGAATGCAGGGGTGCCCAAGCCACTGCTGGCTGGCAAAGCATCCCCTGCAGCAACAGGGTTGCTGGCGTTGTGGGAGGGTGGGGGTGTGCTGGCCATGTCTGTAGAGGATAGGGGTCACTGGAATCATATCTTATATCAGACATAAGATAAATTGACGCTGTTATTCGTTCGCAGGTACACTTCTACGCTGTTATTCCTACTACTCATTCATTGGAGTTCATCATGAGCAAGAAACCCGTGCGTGTTGCCGTTACTGGCGCTGCTGGTCAAATCGGTTACGCCCTGCTGTTCCGTATCGCCTCTGGCGAGATGCTGGGCAAGGATCAACCCGTCATCCTGCAACTGCTCGAGATTCCCGATGAAAAAGCCCAAAACGCCTTGAAGGGCGTGATCATGGAATTGGAAGACTGCGCTTTCCCGCTGCTGGCTGGCATCGAGGCGCACAGCGACCCCATGACGGCTTTCAAAGACACTGACTACGCTTTGCTGGTCGGCGCCCGTCCCCGTGGTCCCGGTATGGAACGTGCTGACTTGTTGGCCGCCAACGCCCAAATTTTCACCGCCCAAGGCAAGGCGCTCAATGCCGTGGCTTCGCGCAACGTCAAGGTGCTGGTGGTCGGCAACCCTGCCAACACCAACGCCTACATCGCCATGAAGTCGGCCCCCGATCTGCCAGCCAAGAATTTCACCGCCATGCTGCGTTTGGATCACAACCGCGCTGCGTCCCAAATCGCCACCAAGATTGGTTGCGCTGTGGGCGATATCGAGAAGCTGGCTGTCTGGGGCAACCACTCTCCCACCATGTACGCTGACTACCGCTTTGCCACTGTGAACGGCAAGTCGGTCAAAGAAACCATCAACGACGACGTTTGGAACCGCGACTTCTTCTTGCCCACCGTCGGCAAGCGTGGCGCCGCCATCATCGCTGCACGTGGTCTGTCCTCGGCTGCTTCGGCTGCCAACGCCGCCATCGACCACATGCGCGACTGGGCCTTGGGCACCAACGGCAAGTGGGTCACTATGGGCATTCCTTCCAATGGCGAATACGGTATTCCCAAGGAAGTTATGTTTGGTTACCCCGTCACCTGCGCCAACGGCGAGTACAAAATCGTCGAAGGCTTGCCTATCGATGCCTTCAGCCAAGAGTGCATCAACAAGACTTTGGCTGAGCTCGAAGGCGAAAAAGACGGCGTCAAGCACTTGCTGTAAGCCCTAGCAACCCGGAGCCGCTGGCGTGACCCATCCGCAAGACGTACTGCTACAAGCCCAAGGCGGCTCGCATGTCTTGCCGGTGTGCGACCACTACAGCGGCGTTCCGGCGCGCATGGAAAAAAGCCTGCAATTGCAGGCGCAGTGGGCGGCCCGCATGGGCGTGTGCGTGTTCGATGTCACGCTCGATTGCGAAGATGGTGCGCCGGTAGGGGATGAGCTTAGGCATGCAAAAACCGTTGTAGAGCTTATCCAGTCTGCTGTGACTGCTCCTGAATTTGTAGCAATTGAGCAAGTGCCTCGCATTGGTGTGCGGGTGCACGCCTTGGATCACCCGGCCTTTGCCCATGATGTACAGACCATTGTCGGGGCTGTAGGCGGGCACTTGGCCTACGTCATGGTGCCCAAGGTGGAGTCGGTGCGCGACGTGCAAACGGCAGTGGCGCATATCGATGCCGCTGTGATTGCAGCAGGTGCCGTTTTGGCAGCGCCTTTGCCCCTGCATGTGCTGATCGAGTCCCCGCTGGCAGTGCGCCATGTGTGGGAGATTGCCGCCCATCCCCGCGTGCAATCGGTCAGCTTTGGTTTGATGGATTTTGTGTCGGCCCACGGTGGAGCCATTCCCCAGTCGGCCATGGGCGTGGCGGGGTTGGGTTCGACCGATCTGGATCAATTCCACCACCCCCTGGTGCTGCGCGCCAAGCTGGAGATTGCCAGTGCTTGCCACGCGTATGGCAAGGTGCCGTCGCACTGCGTGGTGACCGAGTTTCGCCGTCCCGATGTGCTGCGTGCCGCTGCCAGCCATGCCCATAGGGCATTGGGCTATAGCCGCATGTGGAGCATCCATCCCGACCAGATAGAACCCATCGTTCAGGCCTTTGCGCCCAGTGACGATGAGATTGCCCAAGCGGCTGACGTGCTGCGCATAGCGCAGGCGGCAGATTGGGCGCCTATTGCCGTGCAGGGTCGCCTGCATGACAGGGCCAGTTACCGCTATTTTTGGCATGTGCTGCAACGCGCCCACCATGGCGGACGCGTGATGCCCGCACATGCCCAGAGTTATTTCGCGTAAAAACGATTGAAGACCGATTTTTTGTAAGGAGAAAATGATGCTGCAAGCCTACCGCCAACATGCCGCCGAGCGCGCTGCATTGGGCATTCCACCGCTGCCGCTGGATGCCAAGCAAGTAGCCGAGCTGATCGAACTGATCAAAAATCCTCCCGCTGGCGAAGACGCCTTCTTGCTGGACTTGCTGACGCATCGTGTTCCTCCCGGTGTGGACGATGCGGCCAAAGTCAAAGCCAGCTTCTTGGCTGCTGTCGCTCACGGTGACATTCAGGTGGGCTTGGTTTCCAAGGCCAAAGCCACTGAGCTGCTGGGCACCATGGTGGGTGGCTACAACGTGCACCCCCTGATCGAGCTGCTCGACGATGCCGAGGTGGCCTCTGTGGCTGCTGAAGGTCTGAAAAAGACCTTGCTGATGTTCGACTACTTCAACGATGTGGCCACCAAGGCCAAGGCAGGCAATGCCAAGGCCCAAGAAGTGATTCAAAGCTGGGCCGATGCCGAGTGGTTCACCACCCGTCCCGAAGTGCCCAAGAGCATCACCATCACGGTCTTCAAAGTCCCCGGTGAAACCAATACCGACGACCTGTCTCCCGCACCCGATGCGTGGAGCCGTCCCGACATTCCGCTGCACTACTTGGCCATGCTCAAGAACACCCGTCCCGACGCGGCTTTCAAGCCCGAGGAAGATGGCAAGCGCGGCCCCATGCAGTTCATCGACGACCTGAAGAAAAAAGGCCACTTGGTGGCGTATGTGGGTGACGTAGTGGGCACCGGTTCCAGTCGCAAATCCGCTACCAACAGCGTGATCTGGGCCACTGGCCAAGACATCCCCTTTGTGCCCAACAAGCGCTTTGGCGGTGTGACTTTGGGCGGCAAGATCGCGCCCATCTTCTTCAACACGCAAGAAGATTCTGGCTCTTTGCCCATTGAAGTGGATGTGAGCAAGCTCGAAATGGGTGATGTGGTGGACGTGTTGCCCTACGACGGCAAGGTCGTCAAAGCCGGTCAAACCATCGCCGAGTTCCAGCTCAAGAGCGATGTGCTGCTGGACGAAGTGCGCGCTGGTGGCCGTATCAACCTGATCATTGGCCGTTCGTTGACCGCCAAGGCCCGTGAATTCCTGGGCTTGCCAGCCTCTACCGCTTTCCGCCTGCCTGTGGCCCCCAAGGACAGTGGCAAGGGTTTCACCTTGGCACAAAAAATGGTCGGCCGTGCGTGCGGCATGCCCGAAGGCCAAGGCATTCGCCCCGGCACGTATTGCGAACCCAAGATGACCACCGTGGGCTCGCAGGACACCACAGGCCCCATGACCCGTGACGAGTTGAAAGACTTGGCCTGCTTGGGCTTTAGCGCTGACTTGGTGATGCAGTCCTTCTGCCACACTGCCGCCTACCCCAAGCCTGTGGATGTGAAAACCCACCGCGAGCTGCCTGCTTTCATCTCCAACCGTGGCGGCGTGGCCCTGCGCCCCGGTGACGGCGTGATCCACAGCTGGCTCAACCGTTTGCTGTTGCCCGATACCGTGGGCACTGGTGGCGATAGCCACACCCGTTTCCCCATCGGTATCTCGTTCCCCGCCGGTTCTGGCTTGGTGGCCTTTGGCGCGGCAACAGGCGTGATGCCTCTGGACATGCCCGAGTCGGTCTTGGTGCGCTTCAAGGGTAATTTGCAACCCGGTGTGACACTGCGCGACTTGGTGCACGCCATTCCGCTGTACGCCATCAAAGCCGGTCTTTTGACCGTGGCCAAAGCGGGTAAGAAGAACATCTTCTCGGGCCGTATTTTGGAAATCGAAGGTCTGCCAGACCTGAAGGTTGAGCAAGCGTTTGAGTTGTCCGACGCATCGGCCGAGCGTTCTGCTGCAGGCTGCACGATCAAGCTCAACCCCGAGCCGATCAAGGAATACCTCACCAGCAACGTCGTGCTGATGAAGAACATGATCGCCGACGGTTATGCCGACGCCAAAACCTTGCAGCGCCGCATCGAGAAGGTGGAAGCCTGGTTGGCCAAGCCCGACCTGCTGGAAGCCGACAAGGATGCCGAGTACGCAGCCGTCATCGAGATCGATTTGGCTGACATCAAGGAACCCATCGTCTGCTGTCCCAACGATCCGGATGATGCCAAGTTCTTGTCCGACGTCGCCGGCACCAAGATCGACGAGGCCTTCATCGGCTCGTGCATGACCAACATCGGTCACTTCCGCGCCGCCGCCAAACTGCTGGGCGGCCAGCGTGACATTCCGGTCAAGCTGTGGGTCGCTCCACCGACCAAGATGGACCAAAGTGAGCTGATCAAAGAAGGCCATTACGCTGCATTCGGCACCGCTGGTGCGCGCACTGAAATGCCTGGTTGCAGCCTGTGCATGGGCAACCAAGCCCAAGTGCGTGAAGGGGCCACCGTCATATCCACCTCGACCCGCAACTTCCCCAACCGTTTGGGTAAGAACACCAATGTGTTCTTAGGGTCTGCCGAGTTGGCTGCCATCGCATCGCGCTTGGGTCGCTTGCCCACCAAAGAGGAATACCTCAAGGAAATGGGCATCATCGACGCCGACAAGGCCAGTGTGTACCGCTACATGAACTTCGACCAGATCGAGGAGTATGCAGAAACCGCCAAGACCGTGGCCTGAGTTGCTTCTTGGCTAGCCATGTAAAACGGCCCTTCGGGGCCGTTTTTGTTGTGAGGACGGAATGGATAACCTCAACTCCCTCAAGCCTAAAGACCCCTATCAAGCTTTCAATAGCTACGAACCAGGCTTTATGCACGTGGATGTGAACTATCTGCGTCAGATGCCAGATGAAACCAACAGGCGCTATCTGTTTGCGGCCATTGATAAGGCTACACGCTGGGTGTTTGTGCAGGTCAAAAGCCATGAGATAGCCGAAGCTGTACGTTTGTTTTTGAATGCTCTGCACAAGGCTTGTTCTATACGGATATAGAAGATACTCACCGACAACGGCAAGGAGTTTAATAACAGGCTATTTGTAAGCTGTGCACGCCAAGCTACGGGCAATCATGAGTTTGACCAACTCTTGTCAGGTCTTGGGCATTGAGCGCCGCCTGACACAGTCTCGAACGCCCAAGACCAACTGAAGCCCCCTCGAATTCCTGAACTAGTCAGAACTAGAGGTTTGGCAATTGTTTCACACGGTACTCGATCGGCGGAATACGGCCCAGCGACTCATGGGGTCGCTGGTGGTTGTATCAGTGCAGCCAGACCTCGGTCATATCACGCACTTCCTGCAGGGAATCAAACACGTAGCAGTCCAGCACCTCAGTTCGGTAGGTCTTGTTGAATATTTCGACATAGGCGTTCTGCGTAGGCTTTCCGGGTTGGATATGGTTGAGAGCAATGCCCTAGGATTGCGCCCATTTAGACAATGCATGGGCGATGAACTCGGGGCCGTTGTCCTAGCGAATGGACTGCGGCGCTCCACGTACTTTGACCAATTCATTCAATGCACGTATCATTCTCGCTGCTGGCAAGCTTGTGTCGATTTCAATACGCAGCCCCTCCCGGTTGTATTCATCAATGACGTTGAACGTCCTGAAGCGCCGCCCTGACCACAGCACATCGGACATGAAGTCGCAGCTCCAGCCCTGGTTCGGCTGGCTCGCTGTCTCCAGAGGCTGCTTGATTCGTGCAGGCAGGCGCTTCTTGCCGCATCGTGGCAGGTTCGGCAGTACACGCGTCACAGCACTGTCTTGCCCCAAAGCTGTTTCTGGTGGCGGGCGCTGTCATAGAGCAGGTCAAATCCATGGCGCGGGTTCAGTGCCATGTGGTTCTGAATGAAGGTGATAACCCCGCAGTCGTCGCGTGGTACAGGCTGGTAGCGCAGCGTGGAGCGGGCAATGCCGCTGGCACTGCAGGCTCGGTCCTGGCTCATACCGTGGTCGGCCATCAGTGATTGGACAACCATCTCGCGACGCTGCGGGGTCAGAGCTTTGGCTAGCGCTTCGCACACAACATCCTTTAAGGCGTTGTGCATCAAGGCTAGCTCAGCGTACATGCGCTTGAGACGGGCTTTTTCATCCTGCAATTCACGCAGTTGTGACAGGTGCGGCACCGTCATGCCCGAGAACTGGCTTTTCCATTTGTAATAGGTAGGCTCGCTAACTCCATGGCCGCGACAGGTTTCGCCGACCTTTGCTCCCAGTTCGACCTCCTTGAGGATGGCAACAATCTGGCTTTCACTGAATCTGGATTTCTTCATGTAGAGACTGCGTTGGTTGGAATTCTCTACTTCCGGCTGGCTCAGGTTTTCGAGGGGGCTTCAGCACAGTCCTCACTTAAGAGCAAAACCCCTATGCAGGCGATGAAGGCTTGGCATGACGCCCTCATTTATTTGCGAAACAGCCATATGATCGTCTAGGATGTGATAATTAATTTGCTTAATTATTCTCTGATAGAAAGATGATACTTGTCACTGGCGGTGCTGGCTACATCGGTTCTCACACGACACTTACTCTGCTGCAAGCCGGTTTTGAGGTGCTTGTGTTGGACAACCTTTGCAACAGCACAGCCGAGTCTCTCACGCGGGTTGCGCGTCTGGCAGGTCGGGCACCGATCTTTGTGCACGGAGACATTCGTGACCGTGTACTACTAGACTGCTTGTTGGCAGACCATGCGATAGATACCGTGCTGCACTTTGCGGCCCTCAAGTCGGTAGGCGAAAGCTTGACGCAACCGCAGATCTACTACGACAACAATGTCCACGGCAGTCAAGTGTTGCTGCAGGCATGTGCTGAGGCGGGGGTGTTCAACTTTGTGTTTAGCTCATCGGCCACGGTGTATGGTGAGCAGGCGCAAATGCCCGTAGCAGAGACTTGTCCCGTTAGCCAGCCCACCAATCCCTATGGTCGCAGCAAACTGATGGTGGAAGACATACTGCGGGGCTTAGCGGCGGCCGATTCCCAGTGGCGTATTGCCATACTGCGGTACTTTAATCCAGTGGGTGCCCATGAAAGTGGCCTCATCGGCGAAGATCCGAATGATATTCCCAATAATCTGCTGCCTTATATTGCGCAGGTGGCTGTCGGCAAACTGCCGGAATTGGCTGTGTACGGTAACGACTACCCCACGCCAGACGGCACTGGAGTGCGCGACTACATCCACGTGGTGGATTTGGCAGAAGGTCATTTGTGTGCCTTGGAGGCCTTACATACCTATATCGGTGCCCACGTATGGAATCTGGGGACAGGGCGGGGCTATGGCGTGCTGGACGCAGTGCGTGCTTTTGAAAAGGCCAGTGGCCGACCAGTGCCTTATCGTGTGGCTCCGCGTCGGCCAGGTGATATTGCTACTTGCTATGCAGACCCAAGCAAAGCAGAGCGTGAACTGGGTTGGAAGGCTAAGCGTGACCTAGAGGTAATGATGCGTGATACATGGCGCTGGCAGTCCATGAATCCCCATGGTTTCAAAGCAGAATAAACTGAGCGGTTTGAAATCTGAATCGCCCCGGTGAAGCCCCCTCGAATTCCTGAACTAGTCAGAACTAGAGGTTTGGCAATTGTTTCACACGGTACTCGATCGGCGGAATACGGCCCAGCGACTCATGGGGTCGCTGGTGGTTGTATCAGTGCAGCCAGACCTCGGTCATATCACGCACTTCCTGCAGGGAATCAAACACGTAGCAGTCCAGCACCTCAGTTCGGTAGGTCTTGTTGAATATTTCGACATAGGCGTTCTGCGTAGGCTTTCCGGGTTGGATATGGTTGAGAGCAATGCCCTAGGATTGCGCCCATTTAGACAATGCATGGGCGATGAACTCGGGGCCGTTGTCCTAGCGAATGGACTGCGGCGCTCCACGTACTTTGACCAATTCATTCAATGCACGTATCATTCTCGCTGCTGGCAAGCTTGTGTCGATTTCAATACGCAGCCCCTCCCGGTTGTATTCATCAATGACGTTGAACGTCCTGAAGCGCCGCCCTGACCACAGCACATCGGACATGAAGTCGCAGCTCCAGCCCTGGTTCGGCTGGCTCGCTGTCTCCAGAGGCTGCTTGATTCGTGCAGGCAGGCGCTTCTTGCCGCATCGTGGCAGGTTCGGCAGTACACGCGTCACAGCACTGTCTTGCCCCAAAGCTGTTTCTGGTGGCGGGCGCTGTCATAGAGCAGGTCAAATCCATGGCGCGGGTTCAGTGCCATGTGGTTCTGAATGAAGGTGATAACCCCGCAGTCGTCGCGTGGTACAGGCTGGTAGCGCAGCGTGGAGCGGGCAATGCCGCTGGCACTGCAGGCTCGGTCCTGGCTCATACCGTGGTCGGCCATCAGTGATTGGACAACCATCTCGCGACGCTGCGGGGTCAGAGCTTTGGCTAGCGCTTCGCACACAACATCCTTTAAGGCGTTGTGCATCAAGGCTAGCTCAGCGTACATGCGCTTGAGACGGACTTTTTCATCCTGCAATTCACGCAGTTGTGACAGGTGCGGCACCGTCATGCCCGAGAACTGGCTTTTCCATTTGTAATAGGTAGGCTCGCTAACTCCATGGCCGCGACAGGTTTTGACCTGCCCCCTGCCAGCCTTACCACGGTAAACGAGAGAAGTCCGTCAACCCAGGAGAATGACGGACATGAAGAAGAGCAGATTCAGCGAAGAGCAAATCATTGGTTTTCTGCGCCAAGCCGAAGCGGGCATGGTCATCCCCGAGCTGTGCCGCAGCGGTGGCTTCAGTCAGGCCACGTTTTACAAGTGGCGTGCCAAGTACGGCGGCATGCAGGTCTCGGACGCCCAGCGCCTGCGCGAACTTGAATCGGAGAACGCCAAACTCAAGCGCCTACTGGCCGAGGCGCACTTGGACATCCATGCGCTCAAGAGCGTCTTCGGGGTAAAGCGTTAGCCCCACAAGACAAGCGTGAGGCAGTGCGCATGATGGTGCTGGAGCACCACCTCTCAGAACGCAACGCCTGCCGCCTTGTGGGGCTATCCCGAGACAGCTACCGCCACCCACCCGTGGCCAGTGCACTCAACGCCAGCCTTGAGGAGAGAATCCGACAGACCACGCTTGAGCGCAGGCGGTTTGGCTATCGTGTATTGACCCAGCGGAAACTGCACAGGTCATGCTGCTAATGCGTAGGCCTCAGCAGGTGTTTTCATCCCCAGTGCCTGATGTGGGCGCCGGTGGTTGTAGAAACCAATCCAATCTGCAATGACTCG
>NZ_JAHCSH010000006.1 GCF_018474005.1 Curvibacter sp. CHRR-16 | reverse complement strand
CGAGTCATTGCAGATTGGATTGGTTTCTACAACCACCGGCGCCCACATCAGGCACTGGGGATGAAAACACCTGCTGAGGCCTACGCATTAGCAGCATGACCTGTGCAGTTTCCGCTGGGTCAATACAGACCTTCATGCAACTTACACGGTGTCTTGCAGTTCCTTCAAAGCTTGCAAAGCCAGTTCGTCTGCGCGAACGTGGTATCCGTGCGTTTGGAAAAGTGTTTTTGCTTCATCTGCTTGTTCAACCAGCTGGCGTATAGCTGCTCCAGCGGATTTGGGATCTGCAAAGCCGGAACTCAATAGCAATTCTTCGCCAGCGGACGAGACGAGTTTGAAATAAAAAAGACCGTCCTTTTCACGAAATTGCTTGAAACTAGGGAGTTTGCTTTTCTCTGTTTTTTGTCTGTTACTGCTGGCGACGGACAAGCGACGCAGACCGACTGCGTGTCGCAGCGTTTGCATAAATGGCGATGTGATTTGGCGCGCTTTTGCAGCGCCGGCCAATAAGATGGCTTCTACCTTTTCGGGGTGCGCAATGTAGTCTTCATAGGCTGTGCGCATGGGCGCTATTTCTTGGTCTATGCGCTCAAATAGCAACTCCTTTGCTTCTCCCCACGCAATACCCGCGGCATAGTGAGCGCGCAGTGCTTCGGTTTCTTCAGTGCTGGCAAAGGCTTGGTAAATTTGAAACAACGCACTCCCTTCTGGCTCTTTGGGCTCGCCCGGCGCACGCGAGTCGGTTTTGATGGACAAAATCAGCTTGCGCAATTGCTCACGTGGGGCAAACAGGGGGATGGTGTTGTCATAGCTTTTGCTCATCTTGCGTCCATCAAGTCCTGGCAAGGTGGCTACTGCGTCATCGATGACAGCTTGGGGGGGCGTGAAATGCTCACCATACAGGTGGTTAAAGCTGGCCGCCATATCACGAGCCATTTCAATGTGCTGAATCTGATCGCGGCCAACGGGAACTTTGTGGGCATTGAACATCAGAATGTCGGCGCCCATTAGGACGGGGTACATGAAAAGGCCAGCAGTCACGCCGTCATCCAATTCAGTCCCAGCTGCTGCATTCTTGTCAGTTGCGGCTTTGTAGGCGTGTGCACGGTTGAGCAGCCCTTTCCCTGTGACACAGGTCAAGAACCAGCAGAGCTCTTGGATCTCAGGAATGTCAGATTGCCGATAGAAGGTGACATGGGATGGATCCAAGCCTGCGGCCAGCCAGCTAGCCGCAATTTCTAAGGTGCTGCGTTGAATCCGCTCCGGATTATCGATTTTGATCAGCGCGTGGTAGTCGGCCAAAAAGTAAAAGCTCTCGACTCCCGGGGTCAGGCTGGCGCGCACCGCTGGCCGAATAGAGCCCACGTAATTGCCCAAATGGGGCGTGCCAGAAGTCGTAATGCCAGTTAAGAAGCGCGTAGTGGTAGTCATAACAAAAAGCTCAATTCAATAGCACCTGCAATGGGCTTAACAATAGCTGAACCAATGAGAAGGTTATCCCCATGACGGGGCGCATCCACAGCGTACTGAGAATGCCTGCCAGCACCAAGCCCATGACAATGAAGAAGCCCCATGGCTCAATGCGCGACACCCACAGCGCGGCACGCAAGGGCAATAGTCCCACCAAGATACGTCCACCATCCAGCGGTGGCAGCGGAAACAAATTGAAGGCAAATAAAACGATGTTGACCACTAAACCGCCATTGCACATTTTGAGGAAAAACGGCTCTTGCACGCCCACAGCGGGCAACACCATGGCTGCTACCCCCCATAGCCAAGCCATTGCCAAGTTAGCAGCTGGGCCGGCCAACGCAACCCAGATCATGTCGCGCTTGGGGTGGCGCAAATTGCCAAAGCGAACTGGTACGGGCTTGGCGTAACCAAACAGCATATTGCCGCTGGTGGCAAACAGCAGCAGCAGGGGGATGAGAATTGTCCCCACGGGATCTATGTGACGAGCTGGATTGAGCGATAGGCGCCCCAGCTTAGCGGCTGTGTTGTCACCAAAGTAAAGCGCCGCATAGCCATGCGCTGCCTCATGCAGCGTCACGGCAAACAGTACGGGAATGGCATAGACAGCAATGGTTTGGATGAGATCGGAAATATCCACAGTTTGTCTTTCTTTATGGCAGTCCAAGGCGCTGCAAATCACCAGCCCCTTCGCGCACCACGATAGGCGTGTCACCACTCCAGTCCACGACCGTGGTGGGCTGTAGCGGGCAAGGCCCTGCGTCGACCACGGCAGCCAATTGGTGCTGGAAGCGCTGGCGGATGTCTTGTGCATCGTTGAGTGGATCGGTCTCACCTTTTGCTATCAAAGTAGTAGCTAGAAGAGCAGATCCATGTAGCTCTAGCAGCTGATTGAGGACCTTGTGTTCGGGAACCCGCAGACCAATGGTTTTGCGTGAAGGATGGCTAACTCTGCGGGGAACTTCCTTGCTGGCGGGCAAGATGAAGGTGTACGCACCCGGAGTGCAGGACTTGAGCAGTCGGTACTGCCGGTTGTCAACACGCGCGAAATGGGCAAGCTCACTGAGATCACGGCACAGCAGGGTCAGGTGGTGCTTCTCATCCACCCCTCGAATGCCGCGCATTGCATCGGCTGCGGCTTTGTCGTCCAAGTGGCATACCAATGCATAGCTGGAGTCCGTGGGCACCGCCAAAACACCACCTTGCATCAGCAAAGTAACAGCCTGCTTGAGTAAGCGTGGCTGGGGATTATCAGGATGAATGTCAAATAGCTGCGCCATGGGTTCAGGGGCGTCTATGGCTAATGCACGATGCGGTTGGACAGTGCATCCCAGACTGGGGTGAGCCTGCCGGACAAGTAGGGCAGGGTTCCGAGTTCGGTGTGGCTTTCATCGGGACTATGGAAGTCGCTCCCACGAGAGGCGAGTAGACCAAATTCGAGCGCCATGTCGGCGTAGGTCACGTACTCATCGGTGGTGTGGCTGCCAGTCACCACCTCCACTCCACGACCTCCCAGTGCTTTGAACTCTGTGAACAACGCAAATTCTTCGTTGGCGGTGAATCCGTAGCGCCCTGGATGGGCAATCACCGCCATACCACCAGCGACATGGATCCACTGCACAGCATCACGCAAGGTGGCCCACTGGTGGGGAACAAAGCCCGGTTTCCCTTCCGTCAGGTAACGGCGAAAGACCTCGTGCGTGTCTTGGCAAATGCCGCGCTCGACCAAAAATCGGGCGAAATGCGTGCGCGAGATCAAATCTGGGTTGCCAACAAATTGCAGCGCACCTTCGTAGGCACCTTGAATGCCCACTTTGGCTAAGCCGGCGGCCATTTCTTGCGCCCGCGCTGCACGGCCGCCGCGGGTGTTGGCCAAGCCTTGTACCAAGAGTGGGTGGGTGTCATCAAAACCCAAGCCAACGATATGCACTGTCTTTCGCAGGAAGGTCACCGATACCTCGACCCCCGACAAAAAGGGCAGCTTCAAGTCGCGAGCCGCCTGCCGCGCCCGGGCAATGCCGCCCACTTCGTCGTGGTCGGTCAGTGCCCATAGCTCAACCCCGTTGCGCTGAGCACGTTCGGCCAAGGCCTCGGGGGTGAGCGTGCCATCGGAAATGACCGAATGGCAATGCAAATCTGCGTTCAGCAAGGGATGGGAGGAGCTATTCACGCCACCATTGTAGGTGGCTGCGTGCAACGTCGCTGCTTAGCCTATAAGACCCATGCGCTAAAAGGGGGGCGGCGCTTCAAAAGTCTGCAAAGTACCTGTGTGCGGATGAGGCACTTGCAGGTAGCGCGCATGCAGCAACAAGCGCGGTGCACGCTGCAGCACGGCTGGTGGTGCGTACAAGCTATCGCCCAGCATCGGGTGCCCGAGGGCTTGCATGTGCACCCGCAATTGGTGCGTGCGCCCCGTAAAGGGCTCAAGCTCCACGCGGCTGGCCTCCAAGGCCGCCACATGGCCCAAGCAGCGCCAGCGGGTCAGGGCGTGCTGGCCATGCACTGCATCAATGATGCGGCGAGGTCGGTTGGGCCAATCCACCACGATGGGTAAATCAATCTCCTGCCAAGTTTCCTCAACGGGCAAGATGCCATCGACCAACGCTTCGTAGCGCTTGTCCACCAAGCGTTTTTCAAACGACAGATTGAGTGCGCGCTGTGCCTCTAGCCCCCGGGCCATGATGACAATGCCAGAAGTATCGCGATCCAAGCGGTGCACCACCAATGCATCCGGGTAGCGTGCTTGCACCCGGCTGCTTAGGCAATCTTGCTTGTCTTCTCCACGGCCAGGCACACTGAGTAAGCCAGCTGGCTTACAAACCACCACCAGATGGTCATCGGCATGCAGCCATTGCTCGCCGCCCACCGGGGGGGTGTAGGTGCTGGTTTCGGGGGCCGAGTTATGGTGTGGCATGCTGAATCATCAGTTGCTGCACGGTTTCGCACAGCTCGTTCACGTCGTTGGGTTTGTAAATCAGGGCATCGGCCCCTTGCTCTCTGGCTCGCCGTTCAATATCAGGGGTCACATAGCCCGAGGCCAAGGCTACGGGCATATCAGGGCGCAATTGCTTGGCTTGGCGTAGCACGTCCAGCCCGCTAAAGCCTGGCATGTTGTAGTCCGTCACCAGCAAGTCCACGCCCTGCGGATTGGCCGCCAATGCTGCCAAGGCCTCGTGCGGATCGGTAAAGGTGGTGACCACAAAGCCTTTGCGAGTGAGCACGCGCACCAGCAAAAAGACCAAGGCTTGGTCGTCGTCCACGTACATCACGCGTTTGCCTTGACCGCGAATGTCCGTCGGCGCCAGCAGGGCTTTGCAGACAGAGGCGGGGGGGCTGATGGCTGGCAGATAGAGGCTAAAGCAACTGCCTTGGCCCATTGTGGAGTTGACATCCACGCAACCGTGGTGTGTCTGCATGATGCCGTGCACCACGGACAACCCCAGCCCCGTGCCTTTGCCCACTTCGCGGGTCGTGAAGAAGGGTTCAAAAATGCGTCGCATGGTGGCCTCATCCATACCGGTGCCTGTATCGTGTACCGAGATGCGCACATAGGGGCCGACTTTGGGGGGCAGACCAAGTCGATCCAAGTCCGATTGCAGCAAGTGGGTCGTGTCCAGTACCACCCGCACCTTTCCCTTGCCCTCTATGGCCAAGATGGCATTGGTGCACAAATTGAGCAAGGCTTGCTCTAGTTGGGTGGCATCGGCCAAGGCCCATGGACTCTCTGTCGGTAGCTGCAATTGAAAGTCCACACCGGGTGGTAGTGTCACTCGCACCAGTCGGGCGGTGTCTTCTACGATTTCGGTGACTTGCGTGGGGGCGCGGCGCGGTGGTTCGTTGCGGCTAAAGGTCAGAATCTGGCGCACCAAGTCGCGCGCTTTGCGACCGGCCTTTTCGATCTCTTGCAGACTGACCAAGGACGCCGCATCAGCGGCCGTGTCTTGCATGGCAAGTTCTACGTTGCCCAAAATCGCACTCAGGATGTTGTTGAAATCGTGCGCAATACCACCAGCCATGGTACCCATGGCCTGCATTTTTTGTGATTCCCGCAGCTGGTTCTCCAGCGTTGCGCGCTGGCGTTCGGCCAGTTTGCGGGCAGTCAAGTCGCGCGCAAAGATGGTGGTTACCGGGCTGTTTTGCTGCAACTGACTGCGCAGCACATTCGTGCCTTGCTCTTGCGAGTGCAGTGGCATGCGTGGGCGGCGACGGCGTTCCATGGAGACGCTGATTTCGACAAAAATTTCTTTGCCTGTGAGCGTCTTGGCTGTGAACTCGCCCAACATGGCTTGGGGCGGCAGACTGCCTGTTTCTAGTTGCTCGGCAACTTCGGGCAAAAAGATGCGCAGTGGGGCCCCGAAGGCATGATCGGCAGGGCATTCGAACAGCGTGGTGGCTGCCGGATTGAAGATGGTGATGCACTGCTTGTCATCAATGCACAAAATGGCATCCAAGGACGAATTGATGATAGCCGCCATGCGGTTTTCACTCATCAGCAAGTCTTCATTGCGTTGACGCAATACGGCTGCACTTTCTTGCAGCGCACGCCGCTCAGCCAGCAGAGGCGCTTGGTCGATGACGGCGCAAATGAAGTTGGCCAGTTCGTCGCTGGGGTTTTCGATGCGCGCAATGTGCAAGTCGCCCGTGAAGTGGCCTTGTGCCCCAGAGCGAAATTCCACCTCGTGGACCTCGCTGGTGCCTTCGTTGCGCGCCGCCAAGAAGGCGACAGCCACTTCATCGGCGTGTTCTAGGCCAATGAGCGGCAATATATAGGTCAGTGGCGGGTCTTGCTCGGTGGGCTGGAACAAGCGCAGCGCCATGGCGTTGCTGGCCAGAATCAGCCCTTGCTCATCGACCACCATGAGCGCCAAAGGCACATTGGAAAACAGCGTAGCAAAGCGCTCCGATGCCCCTTCAGCCTCTTGCTGGGAGTAACGCAGCGCTTTGTTTTGGATTTCCAGTTCGGCTTGGTATTTGCGCAAATCCTCGATCATTTGCGCAGGGGCGTAGCCATCAAACAGCATGCTGTCGGTGACATCGGCAGGCGCAGTTCCCGCAGTACCCCATAGCCGCCGCCAGCGCATGCTGGTTAGGCGGTTTTTACGTCGTTTGCTCATGCCATCCTAGGGGTCAACTTAGCGACGCACCACCGCATTGCCTGGTGCGTAGTCGGCCGCTTTGAGAGGGCTGTGTTTTTGGATATAGGCGCGCAGCACATCGGCATCGACAAAGCCAGTATCGCGGTAACTTGGGTGTTGCTGCAGTTTCGGGTAGCCATCGCCACCTTGGGCCATGAAGTTGTTAATGGCCAATTGGTAGCTGGCTTGCAAGTCTAGTGCTTTTCCAGCAATGCGGGCACTTTGCACTTTGCCTGCCTCAATGACCAGTTCTACCCCCGCAAACTGCGGGAAGGCCCCCGATCCGGGCGACATGCGCACGGCAGCATGGAGGTAGTCCAGCAGCTCTTGGCCTGACAGGCGTGCCACACCGATCGTGTTGCCAAAGGGGTGCACGGTCAGTACGTGGCGGTAGGTGAGCTGACCGGCAGGCAAAGAGTCGCGCACACCCCCGGAGTTGACGATGGCCAAGTCGGCTCCCGTTTTCTCCATCATGGAGCGAGCAATCAGTACACCCAATGCGGCTGGTTGGTTGCGCACTACCGAGCGATCTCCCTCGATGCGGGCATCGGCGCTGCCTACAGGTTGGGACAGCAAAGCTTGGCCGTGCTCTTGGTAGGGTTTGAGCAAGGCCAGCATGTCGGTGTTTTCTGCAATAGGCGCTGTGTAGGTCTGCAGCTGTGGCTTGCCATCGGCACCCGTCACGCTGCGTTTGAGGTTGATGGGGATAAGCTGGTATTTGACCAGTGTGAATACACCATCGCGGTAGGTGAAGTCAGCGCGCCCCACGTATTTACCCCATTCGTGTGCTTGCACAATCCAAGTGCCATTTTGGCGATCGGGTTGGCAAGGGGTGCCTGGCACGTAGGCGCGGTCCAGCACATTCTCGGCCTTCATGCAGGCTGGGTTTTGCGTGTGTCCTCCCACAATCATGTCCAGCCCCTTGACGGCGCGTGCCAGTTCCACATCGCCTTCTGCTTGGGTGCCATGGTTGCCATTTTCGTAGTGCCCCATGTGGGTAGCTGCGATCACTACATCGGCTTTGGTGCGCAGTTCGGGAACCAAGGCGGCCGCTTCGGCTTGCGGCTTGCGGAACTCGATGCCTTGCACATTTTCGGGGCTGACCATGCGCTGGGTGTCTTCGGTGGTCAAGCCCAATACGGCCACGCGCAGGCCGTCTAGGTTGAACATCTTGTAAGGCGCAAACATGCGTTGCTCACCACGGTAAATGTTGGCCGACAGCATGGGGAAATTGGCCAGTTTGCGCTGCATTTCCAGCACGCTGATGGGCTTGTCAAATTCGTGATTGCCTACGGCCATGGCGTCGTAGCCCAGCAGGTTCATGCCCTTGAAGTCGGGCACTGCATCTTGCATGTCGGATTCAGGTACGCCGGTATTCACATCGCCCCCATCGAGCAGCAGTGTGTAGCCGCCTTGTGCTGCTACTTCCTGGCGAATTTGGTCGATCACCGTTTTGCGGGCTGCCATACCGTATTCGCCATTGCTGTTTTGCCAGAACCGACCATGGTGGTCGTTGGTGTGCAAAATGGTCAGTTGGTAGGTCTTGTGGTGGACGGGTGTCAGTGGGGAGCACGCCACCAAAACAAGGGCTGCTGTCAGGGGGAGTAGGGTGTAGGTGCGCATACTCGGGTTATATCAAACTTACCCCCTTGCGCAGGGGGCTAGCAGAGTGTTTTAGAAAACTGCGACAATCGCTGTCTTTTTCCGAAATTTCTGACCCCCGTTTCGTTTCAGTTGCAACATGACAAGTACGACCAGCTATAAGGTTCGACCCGCTACCCTGCGCGATGCCAAAGCCATCGCCGAATTGCAAAACCAAACCATCCGCGAAGCCTATAAAACCATGCTGGGGGATGCGCCCCTGCCCGTGATGCCACTGGAAAAGCGCCAAGCTTACTGGCGTGAGGCCATTGAGTACGCCGAACCCCAAGTGCAAGTGGCCATTGACGATGACAAGATCGTCGGCTTTGTGGGGTTTGACCGTTCACGCGACAAAGGCACCCCACCCACCATGGGCGAGGTGTGGGCGCTCTACGTCAACCCCAGCCATTGGGACCGTGGCGTTGGTCTGTCTTTGTGGGATGCAGCCCGTGAAGGCCTGCAAGACGAAGGCTGCTCCAACGTCAGCGTGTGGGTTCCTTTGGGCAATGAACGTGCCCTGCGCTTTTTTGAGCTGGCTGGTTTTAAGCGCGAACTCAACTCGGCCAAAACCGTGGCCGTGGGTTTGAGCAAGATCGAAGAAATCCGCCTCAAGCGTTCGCTGAGCTAATCGTCCTGCGCAAGTCGATCAGGCTTCGCCGCCAAAGCGTTGCGCAAGGTTGGCGATGTACTGTTCGATTTGCTTTTCAAATTCGGCCTCAGAAATGGGGCCGATCACATTTTTCATGAGGCTCGGAAAGGGCAGCGTGAAATCCCCTTCCAAGTCCAGCTCCAGTTGCGTGCCAGTGCCTTTGGGACTGACCGTCCAAGTACCTGACACCAAGGCGTTGCCTTCTCCTGCAATGGGCGTCCAGTGCACGGTGCCTTTGTCGGGGTCGGCGTGGTAGGTGCTGGCATACACAGGCTGCAGGCTTGCTGAGGCAATGCCTATGCGCTCTAACACCCAGCGGTAGCGGTTATTGCCCAAGTCTTCCAGTTGGTGCAAGCGTGGAAACAGGCTGGCGCTGGCGGGCACATCGGCCAAGACTTGGAATACTTCATCCGCTGGCGCGCGCACGGTCAATTCGTAACCCAACTCCATATGCAAGGTCATCGCCATGTTGTCTCCTCGTTATAGGGGCTTGTCGGCGCAGGCGTTGCAGCGTCAGTTGCAACAGCTTGGCGTCGGTGCTGGCCCGGTGTCGTACCAGTGCAGTCTCGTGTTGCACTTGTTCTTTGATGCTGTGCCATACAGCGGCTTGCTCTTCCGTGAGCAGTGAGCGCAGGCTCTCCAGTTTGAACCGGGGTTGGGCATTGGCCGCTTCAAACAAGGCATTGAGCCAGCTGTAATCATTGGCCCATGCATCGGTGTACACGGTTTGTCCTGCCAGTACGGTGTTGAGGTGTTGGGCCACTTCCTGCACCGGTTTTCCGCAGCGCTCAATTTGTTCACGGCCTATGCCATGCAGTCCAGCAGCTTGTTTGTCCCATTGTGTCCATTCGGGTTGCGGTGCTATCAGGGTGCAATAGGCGCTGCCATTGGGCAGTACGTATCCCACCTCTATCGGATAACTGCCTTTACCCAAACCAGAAGCTTCAATGTCCAAAATGGTCGGCAGGTCGCTGTGCTGCATGCTAGTCATGTCCATTCTGTAGCAAGCATTAGGCCCAATCCACTGGGGTTTGCGCGGGGGCTGCGACAATGCCCTTTGACAAGGAGAATGTGTATGGCTGCTAGCCTTTTGGTGTTGTTAGATGATATTGCCACCATCTTGGATGACGTGGCATTGCTGTCCAAGGTGGCGGCCAAAAAAACGGCAGGTGTTTTGGGGGATGACTTGGCGCTCAATGCGCAGCAGCTCAGCGGGATTCGCGCCGAGCGAGAGTTGCCCGTGGTGTGGGCGGTTGGTAAAGGTTCTCTGTGGAACAAAGCCATGCTGGTACCCCTAGCGCTGCTGCTGAGCGCCTTACTCCCTCAGGCCATTGTGCCTTTGCTGATGCTGGGAGGCGCTTTTTTGTGTTTCGAAGGATTCGAAAAGGTTGCGCACCGTTGGCTGCACACCGCACAGGAGGATGATGAGCATGCCAGCACTCTGATGGCTGCGCTCACTGATCCTGCCGCTGACCTGCGCGCTTTGGAGAAAGAGCAGGTCAAAGGGGCGATCCGTACCGACTTCATCTTGTCGGCAGAAATCATTGCCATCACGCTGGGCACCGTGCAGGACTCCAATTGGCTAACCCAGCTGGCGGTGCTCTCTGGTGTTGCAATGCTGATGACGGTGGGGGTGTATGGTTTGGTGGCGGCCATCGTCAAGCTCGACGACATGGGGCTACTGCTGATGCGCCGTGAGTCTGCCCCCGCTTGGGTGCGCAGCTTCGGGGCAGGCTTGGTCAATGCGGCTCCAGTGTTGATGAAGGGCCTCACCGTTGTGGGTACGGCGGCCATGTTCTTGGTCGGTGGTGGCATCTTGGCCCATGGTTTGCCTGGTTTGCCCCACGCCATGCTGGAGGGCAGTTGGAGTTGGCTGATTCAAGGTGGTTTGGGCGTCGTGTGCGGTGCCGTGCTGGTGTTGGTCTGGACGGTTGTGCAGCGGTTTATGTCCAAAAATAAGCGCTAAGCCTTATGGGTATTGCTCAAGCCGCTACTAAAAATATAGCAAGCGGAACGACTCTTGGCATCCTGATGGCGGCTGTGGGGGCTATTGCGTTCAGTGGCAAGGCCATCATTGTCAAGTTGGCCTACCAGCATGGTGTCGATGCGGTGACGCTCATCATGCTGCGCATGGTGTTCGCTTTACCGTGCTTTACCGCCTTGGTGTGGTGGGCGCATCGGCAGGCGCGCCGCCGTGGGCAGGTGCTGGCCGCGCTAACACGCAAAGACTGGCTGGGGGTGTTATGGCTCGGGTTTACGGGCTACTACTTGGCCAGTTTCTTGGACTTTGCGGGTTTGCAGTTCATCTCGGCATCCTTGGAACGCTTGGTCTTGTACTTGAATCCCACTCTCGTATTGGTGCTGGGTGCGCTGTTCTGGGGGCGGCGCATCGCGCCCGCTGCTTGGGTGGGGATGGCGCTCAGTTACGCTGGGGTGGTCTTGGTTTTTGGACACGAAGTGTCGTTCAAAGGTGACAACGTGTGGCTCGGTATGCTGCTGGTGTTGGGTAGCGCTATCAGTTATGCGTTGTATCTTGGCTACAGCGGACAGCTGGTACAGCGACTGGGATCTTTGCGTTTGGCCGGTTTGGCCACCTCGGTGGCGTGCTTGTTGTGCTTGCTCCAGTTTGTACTCTTGCGGCCATTGGGAAGCTTGGCCGCCATCCCCAGCGCCGTATGGGGTTTGTCAGTGCTCAATGCCACCGTGTGCACCGTGTTGCCCGTGCTGTTGGTCATGCTAGCGATTGAGCGTGTGGGGGCGGGCTTGGCGGCGCAAATGGGCATGATCGGCCCCATGTCTACTCTTTTCTTGTCCGCTTGGCTATTGGGAGAGGCGCTTACCCCATGGGTGTTGGCTGGAACTACATTGGTGCTCTTGGGGGTGTTTGTGGTTAGCCGCAAAGGTTGAGGCCCCCGCAACCCTATTGAATGTTGCGTCACCCATGAAAAAAACAATGTGGAGTGTGGTGCCACTGGTGCTGTGGTGCTCTCAGGCTTGGTCGCAGGTGGAATTTCGTCTGTGGAATATTCACCCCGAAGGCTATCCCGTTACCGAGGCATTGGAAAATTTCGCAGGCCGTGTGCAAACCCAAACGCAAGGCCGGGTGAAGTTCAAGTTATTCAATAACGCCGTTTTGGGTGATCAGCCTAAAGCCATCCAAATGTTCAAAGCGGGTGAGTTGGATGCAGGTGAATTCAGCATAGGCCCCTTGGCCGATGCTGTGCCAGAAGTCAATGTGCTGTCACGCCCATTTCTGTTTCGCGACTCTAAGCACATGTTTTCCAATATCGATGGGGCTTTGGGCAAGCGGATAGAAGAAAAATTGCTCAAAGCCGGTTACGTGGTTTTGGGGTGGTACGACGGTGGTTCTCGCTCTTTTTATTGCGTCAAACCCGTACGAACCCCCAAAGATTTGGTGGGCCAGCGCATCCGCGTCGGCCAAGCCAAGGCGGCTATCAAGATGGTGGAGTTGTTGGGGGGAACGCCAGTTGTCCTGCCGTTCAAGGATGTGTACGACGCCTTCAAGGATGACAAGATTGATTGCGCCGAGAACAACATGCCTTCCTACGAATCGACTGGGCACATGAAGCTGGCCAAGTATGTCTACCTGACTAACCACAACGTCGCTCCCGAAGTGTTGGCTATCACGGCCTCCTCATGGAAAAAACTCTCCCCCCAAGACCAAGTGGCCGTGATGGAGGCTGGCCGTCAGTCGGCGCTTTTCATGCGCGAGCGCTGGAATGCCCGGGTGGAAACCTCGCGCCAAGCCGCACTCAAGCAAGGCTCGCAATTTGCGCCCATGGGGGATGCCTCTGTGCTGTTCAAGCGATTGGGGCCGTTGTTCAACGAGTATTTGCAAAAGTCGGATTACCAGTCCGAGGTCTTTATGGTGCTGTCGCAGTAATTGTTTTGTAACAATTAAGCGACAATTTCCCTCGGGTTTACCCGAGCGGAGGTGGGGGTTTGCGATACTGCTGCTTTGTGTACCAGAGGTACTTCGCATGCAGAAATTCATCGCCTCTCTCCTGCTCGGCATGGTTTGCTCCCAAGCCATTGCGCAGGTGGAGTTGAAGGTGTGGAACATCCACCCCGAGGGCTATCCAGTCACCGAAGCTTTGGAGAATTTTGCCAGCAAGGTGCAAGCCCAGACCCAAGGCCGCGTTCGCATCAAGCTCTTTAACAACGGTGTATTGGGTGATCAGCCCAAGGCTGTGCAAATGCTCAAGACGAGGGAAGTCGACGCTGGCGAGTTCAACTTGGCTCCCATGGCCGACATCGTGCCCGAGGTCAATGTCCTGACCCGGCCATTTTTGTTCCGAGATTCGCAGCATATGTTCCAGCATATGGATGGTGCTTTGGGCAAGCGCATTGAAGACAAGTTGCGCAAAGCCGGGATTGTCGTGCTGGGGTGGTACGACGGTGGAGCACGCTCTTTTTACTGCGTGAAACCTGTGCGGGTGCCCAAAGATTTGATGGGGCAGCGCATCCGTGTGCAGCAGTCCCAAACGGCGATCAGCATGGTCAAGCTACTGGGGGGCGATCCGGTGGTGATTCCATTCAAGGAAGTGGCCGATGCTTTTCGTGATGGCAAGATCGATTGCGCTGAAAACAACCTGCCATCGTACGAAAGCACGGGGCATATGAAGCTGGCCAAGTACGTCTACCTCACCAACCACACGGTAGCACCCGAGGTTTTGGCGCTGTCCCAGCAAGCGTGGGCCAAGCTCTCTCCTGCCGATCAAACCGCAGTGATGGACGCTGGACGCCAATCTGCACTGTTTATGCGCGAGCGCTGGACGGCCAAAGTTGAGAGTGCCCGCCAAGCAGCCACCAAGCAAGGCACGCAATTCGCGCCAGCAGGCGATGCATCGGTGCTGTACAAACGGTTGGCCCCGCTGTTCAACGACTACCTGAAAAAGTCCGACTACCAAACCGAAGTCTTTATGGTGCTGACACAGTGAGTCCCGTGGTCGCCCTCGGCTCATGGGCGACTGGATTGGAGCGAGGACAGCACAATGCCCGCCACCAGCAGCACAAACGCGGTGCCGTGGTAGAGCTGTGGGTGTTCGCCCAGCAGTAGCAGGGAGAGCAAAGCGGTGAACAAGGGCATGAGGTTGATAAACAAGCTGGCTGCAGCTGGGCCGGCCCGCTTCACCCCCAAGCCCCACAAGGCATAGGCCAGAACAGCAGGTCCCACCGCGATGTAGGCCAGCGCCAACCACAACCCCCAACTGGGCTGCCATACGCTGGCGCCCATTGCCCACTCGCCGCCCGCACTGAGCGCACACCATCCAAGTCCAAAGACAATTTGGCCCAGCAGAAAGTCGGCCCACTGGGCGCGCACTGGTTGCGATGCCTCGCTGGGTTTGGCCAACATCCAGCTATAGATGGCCCACGCAATCGCAGCGGCCAACACAAAGCCATCACCTGCCACCAATTTGAGGTGCAGCAGCACTTGCCAATCCCCGCGACTCAGTACCACCAGTACCCCGGCCATGGATAGCAAACCACCGCACAGTTGGTGCCACTGCACGCGGGCACCAAAAAACAGCCACCCCAGCAACAACATCCACAATGGAATGCTGCTGCTCACCAAGGTCACGTTGATGGGGCTGGAGGTTTGCAATGCCAAATACAGCAAGGCGTTATAGGCACCAATGCTCAGCAAACTCAGGCGCGTGAACCACGACTTGTCTTGCCACAACGCACTGCCACGGCGCAGCACCCGCCACGCCCACGGCAGCACGATGATGCCTGCCAACACCCAGCGCAACAGGTTCAGTAGCAGAGGCGAGATTTGCGGCGCAATCCAGCGGCCCACCACTGCATTGCCCGCCCACAACAGGGGCGGGATGATCAACAAGGCTACCGTGCTGGGGGAAAGTTTGCTGGAGGTCATGAAATGGTGCTGTACAGCTTGAAGGACTGGGAGCGTTAAAATATCATGCTCGCTTTACCTTTTCGGCTGCTGTAGGTGCCCCTAGCGGCCAGAACTTGCTCCTTCTCCCCATGAAAACCCGTTTTGTATGCACGCTGGCGGCCGCCTTGGTGTCGCTGTCCCTGCCTTCTTGGTCGCAGGCCCAAACCGCCCCTGATGCACCCAGCAGCCCCAAGGTGAACTTTGATAAAGCCATTCAAAACGGTGACAAGGACAACTGGTACTTCTCGTGGGGTTATAGCCGCCAGCAGTACGCACCGTCGGATATCCACGTTTCCCAACCCGGTTTGGGCAATGACTTTACGGTGCACCAAGCCCAAGCAACAGACTTTCCGGCCAACTTTGGGGACACCATCAAATCCTTGTTCAGTTTGGACTTCACCACCCCGCAGAACAACGCCCGTCTCGGCAAGTTCATGAACGCAGAGAAAACCTTTGCGATTGAGCTCAACATTGACCACACCAAGTACAACACCACCATTGGCCAGACGGCGCGGGTGAGTGGTACCCAAAACAATCAGCCATTAACGGGTGGCGACCAAGTGCTGACGGACCAGTATTTCGACTACGAGCTGCACAATGGCTTGAACCACATCATGCTCAACGCCGTATGGTTCACCCACCTTTATGGTCCTCAGCACCAGCCCGGTGAGCTGCAGTTGGTCAGTCGCGTAGGGGCTGGTATTTTGCTGCCCCATGCCGACAACGTGATTTTGGGCAACCGCAATGAAGTGGGCCCAAAGAATGAGAACATCTGCTGCTTTAAGAGCAACGACTGGTGGCAGCTCAACGGCTGGACTGCCGGTGTGGAAGTGGGCTTTCGCTACACCTTCTACAAAACCTGGTATGCCGAGCTGACGCAAAAGTTCGCCTACGGTCGCCTGAGTAAAGTGCCGGTTTATCAGGGCTCAGCCGACCAAACTATTTGGATGAGTGAGCAGATTTTGTCGGCAGGTTTCTTGTTTTAAGCTTGGCCCAGTACCAGCAAAAAACAGCAAAAAAGGGCGTCATCAAGACGCCCTTTTTTATTGCCAGAACACGCTGATTGCGCGTGTCTACTTGCTTTTTCGCACCCGCAGCAACTCATCGACGATGAGGCAGATCGCCCCCAGCGTGATGGCGCTGTCGGCCAAGTTGAAAGCCGGGAAGTGCATGCCACGCCAGTGGAAGTCCAAAAAGTCCACCACATAGCCGTGCAGCAGGCGGTCGATCACGTTGCCCAGCGCGCCACCCAAAATCAAGGCCAGCGCCGCGCTAAAGAGCTTTTGGCCCGCATGGGCGCGCAACAGCCAGACGATAAGGCCGGCGGCGGCCAAGCCCAGCACCGTGAAGAACCAGCGCTGCCAGCCACTTTGGTCGGCCAGCATGGAGAACGCCGCGCCGTGGTTGTGCACCCGCACCACGTTGAAAAAGTCCGTCACCCGCGTGCTGCCCCCCAGCTGGTAGTAGCCCAGAATCAGCACTTTGGTGAACTGGTCCAGCACGATGACCACGGCCGACAGCAGTAGCCACTGCAGCCAGCGTGCAGCACCGGCCTTGCCGCTGCCTGTTTTGTTTGCAGAGCGAGCCATTACGCGTGCCTCCGGGTTTCACCGGGGCCTGCCAAATTGCTGGCACAGCGACCGCAAATGGTGGGGTGATCGCTGTGGCTGCCCACATCATCGGTGTAGTGCCAGCAGCGCTCGCATTTGGTGCCTTTTGTGACGCTAACGCTGATGGATAGTGCTGATCCAGCTATTAATTTGATAGCAGATGTAATGAAGACAAACTTCAGATCCGCACCCAAGCTGCTCAAGAGCGCGTGGTCATTGGCGTCCACGGTCAGTGTCACTTCGGCTTGCAGCGACGCCCCCACTTGGCCTGCCGCACGCAGCGCTTCTATTTCTTTGTTGACCAACTCGCGCAGCTCGCGGATGCGGCTCCACTTGGCCAGCAGTGCGGCGTCAGGTTCGCCCAGTTGCAGGTATTGGTCCAAGAAGATGCTCTCTTGGTTGCTGGCGGGCAGCTTGCCTTCGGCGCGCAGCACGCTCCAGGCTTCTTCGGCGGTAAAGCTCAGGAATGGAGCCATCCAGCGCAGCATGGTGTGGGTGATGGTCCACAGCGCGGTTTGGGCCGAGCGACGTGCTAGCGAGTCTTTGCCCGTGGTGTAGAGGCGGTCTTTGAGCACGTCCAGATAGAAGGCCCCCAAGTCCTCGGCGCAGTACACCTGCAGCTTGTGCACCACGGGGTGGAACTCGTAGACCTTGTAGTGCGCCAAGATGTCCGCTTGCAGCGCCGCAGCGCGACTCAGAGCGTAGCGGTCGATCTCCAGCAACTGGTCAGCAGGCACGCTGTGCTGCGCAGGGTCGAAGTCGCTCACATTGGCCAGCAAGAACTTGAGCGTGTTGCGTACCCGGCGGTAGATATCCACCACGCGGGCCAGAATCTTGTCGTCGATGTTCAGGTCGCCCGAGTAGTCGGTCGCCGCCACCCACAGGCGCAGGATTTCACCACCCAGCTTGTCGGTCACCTCTTGCGGCACCACGGTGTTGCCCAAGCTCTTGCTCATCTTGCGGCCTTGGCCGTCGGTGGCAAAGCCGTGCGTCAGCAGGCCCTTGTAGGGCGCGCGGTCAAACAGCGCGCAGCCCAGTAAGAGCGAGCTGTGGAACCAGCCGCGGTGCTGATCGTGACCTTCTAGGTAGAGGTCGGCCTCGGGGCCTTCGGTGTGGAAGGCACCATTGGGGTAGGCCTTGGCATGGCTGCCACGCAGCACATGCCAGAAGGTCGAACCCGAGTCGAACCACACTTCCAAAATGTCGGTGCTCTTGGTGTAGCTGTCGGCATCATCGCCGGGCTGGTTCAGGATGTCGTGCACCGCCACGCGGCTCCAGGCCTCAATGCCGCCTTGCTCCACGATGTCGGCCGCCTGGTCGAGTATCTCCATGGTGCGCGGGTGCAGCTCGCCACTGTCTTTGTGCAAGAAGAACGGCACTGGCACGCCCCAGCTGCGTTGGCGCGAGATGCACCAGTCGGGCCGGTTGGCAATCATGTCGCGCAGGCGCGCCTTGCCGTTCTCAGGGTAGAAACTGGTTTGCTCAATCGCATCGAGCGCCAACTGGCGCAGCGTCTTGGGGGCCTTGTCCTTGGTGAACACGCCTGCGCCTTCGTCCATGCGGATGAACCACTGGGCCGCTGCGCGGTAGATCACCGGCGTCTTGTGGCGCCAGCAGTGCGGGTAGCTGTGGGTGATGGGGTGTGTCGCCATCAAGCGGTTGCTCTCGCCCAGTACTTCGATGATGCGGGCGCAGGCCTTCCAGATGTGCTGGCCACCAAACAGGGGCAGCTCGTCGGTGTACACACCGTTGCCCTGCACGGGGTTGAGGATTTGGTCATAGCGCATGCCGTGGGCCATGCAGCTGTTGAAGTCATCCACGCCATAAGCCGGGGCGGAGTGCACGATGCCGGTACCGTCGGCATCGCTCACGTAGTCGGCCAAGTACAGTGGCGACAAGCGCTTGTAGCTGAACGCGCCGCCTTGCTCGACCGCTGCCGTGCTGTACAGCGGGTGGCGGAACACCAAGCCGCGCAGGGCTTCGCCCTTGGCGGTGGCGATCACTTCGCCTTGCAGTTGGTAGCGCTCCAGGCACTTCTCGACCAGCGCCTTGCCCAGCAGCAGCACGCCACGCGGGGTGTCTACCAGTGCATATTCCAGCTCGGGGTGGGCGTTGAGTGCTTGGTTGGCTGGAATGGTCCACGCGGTGGTGGTCCAGATCACGGCAAAGGCTTGCTTGTTTCCATTGGCCAGTGACTCGGGGAGTTGGCTCAGGCCAAAGGCCTTGGCCAGCGCAGTGGCATCGTTGGCTTCAAAAGCCACGTCCAGCGTGTCGCTCTTTTTGTCGGCGTATTCGATCTCGAACTCGGCCAAAGACGAGCCGCAGTCAAAGCACCAGTAGACGGGCTTCAAACCACGGTAGACAAACCCGCGTTCGATCACGCGCTTGAAGGCGCGAATCTGGCCTGCTTCGTTTTTCACGTCCATGGTGCGGTAGGGGCGCTCCCAGTCACCCAGCACGCCCAAGCGTTTGAAGTCTTCGCGCTGCTGGTTGATTTGCTCGGTGGCATACGCACGGCTCTTGGCCTGCATGTCGTCGCGGCTCAGGTTGCGGCCATGCAGTTTTTCGATGGCGTTCTCAATGGGCAGACCGTGGCAGTCCCAGCCGGGGATGTATTGCGCGTCATAGCCGCCGAGCTGCTTGCTCTTGACGATCATGTCCTTGAGCACCTTGTTCAGCGCGTGGCCGATGTGCAGCTTGCCGTTGGCATACGGTGGGCCATCGTGCAGCACGAACAGCGGTGCACCCGCGCGTGCGGTGCGCAGCTTTTTGTACAGGCCTTCTTCGTTCCAGTTTTTGACCCAAGCCGGTTCGCGCTTGGGCAGATCACCGCGCATGGGGAAGGCGGTGTCGGGCATGTTGAGCGTGTCGCGGTACACGCTGGGAGCGGCTTTGGTAGAAGAATGGGATGCGTCAGTCATGGGGTCTTTCGTCGCTGGGCAGAAGTTGCCGCTCAGTCGTTCTTGCGGCAGTCATGGCAGGTCTAGCCGGGGCTAGTCAAAACAGGTGCGCGGGGCCAAGTACGCAGGGGAGACTTTGGTGGGGCTCCCAGCCCAGTCAAATTCGGCCGGGAAACCAAGCGCGTGCATCGTCGCAGTCTTGGCGTATGCCCCGGGTCAGGGCATCCAGACTGTCGTATTTGCGTTCGTCGTGCAGTTTGTGTAGCAGTTCCACGCGGATGATTTTACCGTAGGCCCCCTCCGAGCCCAGCTCGGCGGGCCAGTCTAGGCAGTGGGTTTCCAGCAGCACGCGTCCGCCGTTCACGTCGGTGGGGTCGAGTGAGGGGCGTACGCCCAGATTGGCCACGCCGCGCAAAGGGTGGCTGCCCAAGCCATGCACCAGCACCACAAAAATGCCGCTGGCTGCGGGTTTCCAGTGGGCAAAGCGCAGGTTCAGGGTGCGAAAGCCGTCGCTGGCACCGTCTTGGCTGGCACCCAGCATGCGCCCCAGCTTGCGCCCATGCACCACGTGGCCCGAGATGCAGTAAGGGTGGCCCAGCAAACGGGCAGCATCTTGCATGCGGCCCTCGTTCAGGGCTTCGCGCACGGCAGAGCTCGATACGCGGAGTCGGTGCACTTCGTAGCTGTTCATGCGTGCTACGTCAAAGCCGTGGGCGTCGCCCATGGCGTCCAGCAGGGCGTAGTCACCCGCCCGTTGGTGGCCAAAACGGAAGTCATCGCCCACCAGCACATAGCGGGCTCCCAGGCCTTCTAGCAACACTTCGTGCACAAAGGCTTGCGGGCTTTGTTGGGCTAAGTGGGCATCAAAAGGCAGTACCACCACTTGGTCTACCCCGCAGGCGGCCAAGTCACTGAGCTTGTCGCGCAGCGTGCCCACACGGGCGGGAGCCAGTTCGGGTTTGCCGTAGAGTTGGGCGAAGTAGTCGCGTGGGTGTGGTTCGAAGGTCAGCACGCAACTGGGGATGCTGCGCTGCTGCGCTTCTCCTTTGAGCAGAGACAGCATGGCTTGGTGGCCACGGTGCACACCGTCAAAGTTGCCAATCGTCACAGCACAGGCTTGGGCCATGCCGGGGTGGTGAAAGCCGCGAAATACTTGCATGCGTTGTTATCTTTTTGATAGCAGCCTCAGCACAGGGTTGTAGCCCTGTAACGCAGTCTGTCATGGAAAAACGGTATATTGTGACGCAGCGACGCGTGACAAGCGTACGGATCGGAGTTGGTGGTTGGTTCAACCGTTGATGGAGGCGATGCGTGAAAGTCTTGAAGTTGTCGGCCCAGGGCTTGCCCCAGTCTTGGATTTCGCTAGAGCAGGCAGTGATTCACTACGCTGCGGGTGAGGTGCGTTGGGAGTCGGGTGGCGAGGTTGCCGTGTTCCATGGTGGCCACAATGCCATCACCGGCGAGCAAAGTGTTATCCACGTCAACAGCATCATTGGCACCCGCGGGGTGCCCAAAATAAACCCTTTCGATCTGCGTCCCAGTCTGACCAACACCAAGCTGTTTGCCCGTGATCGCAATGTCTGCGCCTACTGCGGCGATCACTTCCACGAAGACGACTTGACGCGCGAGCACATCGTTCCATTTGCCCAACATGGCATCGACAACTGGATGAACGTCGTCACCGCGTGCCGCGCTTGTAACCACCGCAAGGCCAATCGCACCCCTGAGCAGGCTAAGATGCCCCTGCTGTACACCCCCTACGTGCCCAGCCTGTGGGAAGACTTCATTTTGCGCAACCGCCGTATCTTGGCCGACCAAATGGAATTCCTCATGGCGCATGTGCCGCGTTCGTCGCGGCTACTGATTTGACGCCCTGTTGCTGGGGCGCGTTGATACCCGAGGAGACCCCATGGCCACAGGCCACACAACGACAAAACGCCGTATCGCACTGGTCGCACACGACGGCAAGAAAGACACCATGGTGGCACTGGCCCTGTCCTTTGCAGCAGAGTTACAGGACTGCGAGATCTGTGCCACAGGCACCACGGGTGGTCGCTTGGAGCGCGAAGTGGGCCTCACCGTCGAGCGCATGCTCAGCGGCCCGCTGGGCGGCGATTTGCAAATAGGTGCGCGCTTGGCGGTGGGGGAGCTCGATGCCCTCATTTTCTTACGCGATCCCATGACTCCGCAGCCCCATGAGCCCGACATCAATGCCTTGGTGCGCGCTTGCGACGTCCACGACGTGCCTTGCGCCACCAACCTCTCTAGTGCCAAATTGTTGTTGGCGCAATTGCTGCGGGCTTGACATCATTGCGTTGGGGCTGGGTTTACTAATGAGTTATTGGGCAAACTCTGCGCGCTGCTTGCGCAACTCCCATTGGCGCAAGCTGTCGCATGACAGTGGGTCAGCGTTTTCAAAGGGGGTTTGAACTGCTTGCTGCACCCGCACCCGCAGCATTTGTTCGATGGGTTTTTTGCGTTGCCCAGACCAGTTTAGGGCGCGCGCAAGATTCGCTGCAGATGCCAATGCGTCTAGGCCTGCACTGGGCTGTGTCATCAAATGGACCAGTGGCTCACAGACGCCGACCTCTGCAGCCTTGCAGCGATCCACCAGAAAGCTTTCGCCCAATTGGGGTAGTTGAGACTCGTATTGGTTGACTTTGCTGTCCATCATGCGCCGTAGATACATGGGGGCTTGCAGTGGAATGGCTTTGTATACCAAGGACTGAAATACGCCTTTGTCATCTGTCCAGTGTGTGGCATTGAGTAAGCCTCTCCATGCTTCGTCTTGTAGTTGGGCGTTTTCTTCTGCGAGTGCAAGCCAATGGCGTCCATTGGTGGGATCTAAAGCTATGCGAGTGCGGATCAGGTTCTGTCGGCACATAGGGCCATCAGCGGTATAGCTGCATGCAGCTTCTGCCCATGTCAGTGCTACTGGATCTCCGCTGTTTTGGGCTTGCTGCAGCATGGCGCTTGCCCATTGCGCACGCAATGGGGGGGCTGATTGCGGCGAGGGCATGGTCATCACCATAGCGGCTACGCGCTGACGCGGTGTGCCGGCCATTAGGCGCTCAATGGTTTGGGCCTCTAGCTGGTTCAGCGCATCACGTCCAACGGTGTTGGGCAGCGCATCGAATCCCCCGCTGGGTTCGCTACCTTGGCCAAGCGGTGTTGCTGGGTTATTGAAATGGATTTTTCCCAAACTGCAAACATCCCATGCATCGGGTGGTGCCATCGCACTGGTGTTGTTGAATGGCGCGTGGGAGTCAGAAATTGAGTCCATTGGAGCCAGTTGTTCAATTGGCTCCCAAGAAGATTCCATCGCCACAGGCGATTGCTCAGGAGCGGGTTCCCACAACAGCCACCAGCCACCCAGCGTGCATGCCATGAGCAATACCAACCAAGATGTACGGATGCCTGTCATGGTTGCTGCTCCTCGGTTATTTTGACAAGGCGCGCTCCCCACGCATACACATGACCTGTTTGTGGATGGACTAGAACGCCTTTGAGGTGCTCGGTTGTGTGGGTAAACACCGTGTGCCATTCGGTTCCATCCTCGTTGCCGCGCAAAAGCGTTCCATCACGGCCAGGGAGCCACCAGACACGACGTTTGGTGTCGAAGACAGGCTGACGCAAATGCGATTGGGTGGGCATGGCAATCTTGTGCCACGTGAGGCCCTGATCCAACGATTGCCGCATGTCCCCTCTCATGCCGATGAGCCACACCGCATTGCGAGCACGATCCAGTACAACATGGCGCCATTGGCCTGTTCCATCTCCCACTGCTTGCCATGGCTCTAAGGTGCCATTTGCAGACCACGCAGCCCTGTACAGAGATCCACTGTCTCCGGCGACAAGCAGTGCACTGCCATCGGGTGTCGGTGTGCCGACCCGCAGTGTGTGTTTTCCCACTTGGGTTGAGTGCCAGCTTGCGCTACTCGGGATCGATTGCAGCACGGTTCCTCGCTCTCCCAGCAGGAATTCAACGTGCCGCTCGGGGTCTTGAAATCCGCCATACAGCGTACCTGTATTGGGGAGAGGCACATCCGTGCTATTGCCAGTGGCTAAGTTCACTTGCAGACCATGGTGTGGCGTGCCAAATAGCAAAAGCATGCCCTCTTGTGGCCGCATCAGCGTGGCCAAGTAGCCTCTGTCAATGCCAGTAGGACTGGCCTGCCAATGTCGACCATCGGCGCTGTAAATCAAGGCCCCTTGAGAGCCACTGACCACCACGGCCGGACTGTTGGGGTCACGGGTGATATGGGTCAGATATGCCGGTTTGTCGAGTGCGACAAACTGGTGCAGTAACCATCCCTTGTCTGCATCTGCGGATCGAGCCATCCAGCGATCGTTCATTGCTGCCAGCAGATCGCCGTTGGCCAGTGGTTCTAGTTCATTGACGTAACCCGGAGGGGCTGTATGCAGCGTATTCCATGATTTCCCTGCATCGCTACTGACCAACAAACGAGCCCCATCACCTGCGGCAATGAACCGTTGGTGCGCACCGTCCCATGCGATCGCATTGATGGTTCTTCCAATGTCGCCGTTGCCTCGCACCGCATGCCAATGGCGGCCTTTGTCGGTACTGCGGTAAATCAGACCATTTTCGGCGGCTGTTACCCATACCGCAGAGTCCGGGGTGGCCGCGAAAGATGTCACCAAACCGCTGCCTGTGGGCAATCGACAGCGCTGCCATTGGGTGGAGGTTGTCCATACGCAAGCCCCTTCTTTTCCCCACATCCATAGGAGTCCGTTGGGGTCCAGTGCATGACGCTCCAGTGTGCCTTGGGATAGGCTTTTGGCAATTCGCCACTGTCCTGCTGGTGTTTGCATGTGGACGGAACCATCCCCCGTGCCCATGAAAAGGATGCCGTCTTTGGCTGTGAGTGTTTCCCCGTTTTTGGGGGCGGCCGGGACAGGGTGCCACTGCTCCCCGGCATCATTGGACGACCATAATGCACTGTTCTGGTCTAGAAGCCACCATTGGGTGGCTCCGTGCCGAATCTGTGTCGCTACCAGTGCGCGTGGGGTCAGTGCTGGGGATGCAAGTTGCTGCCAGGTCGTCAATGAAGCGCGTGCTCGCAGCAGCAGATGCCCGTCACCTGCAACGAGTACGTCGGTGCCATCGCTTGCTACGGCTAAGAGATCTTCTGAGGATGCGTTGTTCAGGTCAGTCCAATGCTGTCCGCAGTCTTGCGAGTGCAAGAGCAAACCGCGTGTGCCAATCGCCAGTAGATTGCCTTGGTATGGGAGTATTCCTACCACGCGCCCATTGTGGGCGGTTTGCGATGTTTCCCACGCCGCTCCGGATGGGCTAGGTAGGCGCCAGATCGTGCCATCACTGCCTGCCGTCAACACGGAGTTGCAGACATCGGTGTGCAGCAAGTGCCAAGTGGGATTGATGACCCGTGCGTTCCATGAGGTTTGGGCATATGTCGGTACAACCATGGTGCTAGAAGCAAGCACGAGCAGCAGTCGCAACCCAAATACCACCATGACCATTGCTTTTTGTTGGAGCATTTTTGCAAAGTCAAGATTGAGGCGTGAAACCGATGGGCTGCATAAGCATGCCCATCGGTCCAAGCGCGGTCGTATTAGAAGCTTGTGATGTCAGACTTTTTCACGTTGCAATTGGTGGTATCCCACGCAATTGGCAACTTTTCTGCATCGCCACTGGTAACGCCGTTGAATGGAATGCAAGCAGCATTCGATTCGCTGGTACTGCTTGAGCTCCAGTTTTTCCAGCGAATTGTGCGAATGGTTGCCACATCACCGTAGTTTTTGTTCACTGCAGCCATGCCAGATTTCAGGGTTCCATTCACAGTAACATCACTGATGCTGACGGTGCGCTTGCCTTGTTTGGGGCAATTGCCACAAGAGCGGTAGAGCTTGCCGTTGCTGCCGTTAACCGTGAAGTTGCTAATGCTTACGGCGCCGCCAACCCCATTGTGTTGGAATATTTTGTCTGCGCCATTGCTTGCACTGCCACCGGTAACGGTCATGGTAGTGCCAGAGCCTCCCAAGGCAGTTGCCGCGTCTTCGCACACATCTTCCCAAACTACGTTCTCCAGTTTGCATGTGCCTTCGCAATGAATGCCATCCGCACCGCCACCGGCTTTGATGACAAGATTTTTGACGGTGCCACCGGCCTTGACCAGCACCACAGGGGCTTGGTTCTCATCGCCTTCATCGCAACTTGTTCCCAAGGATGCACCGGCGAAATCTTTGGTTCCAGACACGGTTGTCGTCTGGGCGTGAGACACCATCATCAGGCCGCCCAATAGCAGGGCGCCAAATATCTTTTTAGACAGGTTTTTCATATTTCCCTCTTCAGTTCGAGATTGATCATCTTTGCAGCTTGGCTGGCGGCTGTTTGGTTTGGCCTGCTAGCTGCACCCATCCGCAGTGCCGTATGACTGTGGACGTGCTTTGGGTCGTTTGGATTAAGACGCTTTGTGTGAATACCTCCTTGTTTGTGTTGGTGGCCCACAAAATGTATATCAATTAACTTGTTTTGGAAACATTTTGTAAACGTACGCATGGTGAATGAATCGTGTCATGAGTGTTTTCATAACGTAAGTTGTTGATCTTTCAGAGAATAAAAACAGCAAGGAAAGTGGGGAAATTGGGCGGTTTTAGTTGGGTTGCCTAACGTTTTTTTTGTGATTCCGATATCTTTTGTGAACAGGAAATGGCTTCTGCTGGACGTACACTTGCTGTTTTGAAACGTTTTTTTTAGTAGTAATTAGTATGAAATGAGTATGGCTGGTTGAGTTGCAAAAGCATGACGGTTTTGCTGCTTTGCGCTGTAGTGCAAAGCGCTGGGGCAGGCGAGTTGTTTGCCAAAGAGGGGGCAAACGACGCAGTCAAAACCTTTCTACAACCTGGCGATGTAGCAGGGGGGCGCGCCATTTACCAAGGTGGTCGCAAGTGGTTTGTGGCTTCGAGTCAAGTCAAAACCAACAACATGGACGTAGGGATTGGCAATGCAGTGCTCACTACGTCTATAAACGGGCGGTACTTTGCCACGCAGTATGTGACCGCAAGTATCAATTCGGTGGAGACTAATGGCTATTACACCTATAACGTGTGTAGCAGTGTTGATCCCACCATCATCTATAAAGTCAAAAAATCCATGGGGGTATTTGATAACTGTGTGCTAGTGCGTCCAATAACACAGGATGACTCTCAAAAGTCAGATGCCGCAGTTGGTACCATGCGGTTGGACATTCTCAATACTCGAGAGGGAAATCGCTTCTACAGTGTGATCATGGTCATCAATTTGATGCAGCTAGGGCTTGAGGGGGGCGCTTGTCCGAGTGGTCTGCATCAGCCATCAATACAGATCCTAAAAAGCAACGCTTTATAGAAAAGCTCACTCAGTGGGCGGATAAGTTTCGCGACGGAGTTGCTTTGGCGATTGAGTACAGCAAACCAGCCGATGCATTCAAAGATGTTCCAGACATGGACTTCTTGTTTGATCCGATGTACGCGAGCGCTGGAGTCCAAAGCCAAAAACCCAATCAAGGAAACAGCCTTGTGTTCTGTTCCAAGCTGGAGCGGATGGTGCAAGAAGGCAAAGAAACCTGCCCGCAATAAATAATCGTTTTTCCAACAAAAAAGCGCCCAAGGGCGCTTTTTTGTTGGCGTGCCGCACAAGGCTAGTGGGGCGCTTACCCTTTAGCCTTCTGCTCCCCGAGCTTCACGCTCACCTCCTTGGGTTTGCCGCGGTGCCAGATGGATAGGGTGATGCTGGTGCCCGGTTTTTGGTCGGCCACCAAGGCAGGCAGGGTGGCGCTGGTGTCCAGTGGCTTGCCTTCAAACTTTAAAATCACATCGCCCGGCAGCAAGCCCGCCTTATCGGCTGGGCCGCCTTTTTCGACCGACTGCACCAGCACGCCCGTGGGTTTGTCGAGTCCTGCAAGATTGGCCACCTCGGGGGACACATCTTGGATGATGACGCCCAAGCGGCCCCGTTCCACTTTGCCGTGGGCCAGTAGCTGGCCTTCTACTTTCATGGCCACGTCAATCGGGATGGCGAAAGACAGGCCTTGGTAGCCCCCGCTTCGGCTGTAAATCTGCGAGTTGATGCCAATGACCTCTCCCGCGAGGTTGAACAGCGGACCGCCCGAGTTGCCGGGATTGATGGCCACATCGGTCTGCAAAAACGGGGTGTAGCCATCGTCGGGCAGGGTGCGCGACTTGGCCGAGACGATGCCCGCAGTCACCGTGTTGTCCAACCCAAAGGGCGAGCCAATGGCGAGCACCCATTCGCCCACCTTGGTGCTGCTCGGGTTGCCTATGCGCACCGTGGGCAGGTTGTCGGCATCGATCTTGAGCACAGCCACGTCCGAGGTGCGGTCTATGCCTACCACCTTGGCCTTGAATTCGCGCTTGTCTTGCAGCTTGACTGTCACCTCATCGGCATCGGCCACCACGTGGGCGTTGGTCAGCACCACGCCGTCGGACTTGACAATAAAGCCCGAGCCCAAACCCGAAACCGGTGCCTCTTGGGGCTGGCTAGGGCCTTGGAAGCGGCGGAACAGTTCTGCGAATGGATCGTCGGGATCGACTTGCCCAAACGGGAAGCCACCAAACGGATTGCCTTGGCTGCGTGTTTTGACCTTGCCACTGATACTCACGTGCACTACGGCCGGGCCTTGTTGCTCCACGATGCTGCTGAAGTCCGGCAGATTCATGCCCGCCCTGCTGGTGGCAGCAACGGTGGGCACGGTAGCCGCTTGCGCGCTGGCAGGGCTGGTGTGCTGCGACAGGGCGTAGCCGCCCAGCGTGCATGCGGCCGCCAGCACGCCGATGGCCGTGGCCTTGAGGTAGAGCGAGGGTACTTTGTTTGCAGTAGAAATGGTGGAATGTGACATCGCGAATACGCCTCCATAACAACAAAAACAACGCTGCTATGGAGGTGCGCACTCAGCCAAAAGTTCCCGTAGATGCTGTTCCTAGAGCGGGTGCGAGACGATTTTGAAATCTGGGTCGTCCGGGTCGCTCTTGACGCTAAAGCCCAAGCTGCGCATGAGTTTGAGCATGTTGGGATTGTTGGACAGGACTAGGCCCACGATCTCGCTCAGGCCTTGGTCGCGCGCCACATCCATGATGGATTGCATCAAGCGTGAGCCCAAGCCGCGGCCATTGAAGTCGTCGGCCACTAGGAGCGAGAACTCGCAACTGGTTTGGTCGGGGTTGGTGACGTAGCGCGACACCCCGATGATGCGCTGCTTCACCTGCACATCACCATGCTCGTCAATATGCTGTTCGTTGTGCACGGCAACCAGCGCCATTTCGCGGTCATAGTCGATGAGGGTGAAGCGCGCCAGCATGCTGGGGGGCAGCTCTTTGATGGTGGATGCAAAGCGGAAATAGCGGCTTTCATCAGACAGATTTTTCACCATGGCTTGCAGCATCTGTGCATCGTCCGGGTGAACCGGACGCACCGTGCATTCGCCCCCGCCCGATAGGGGCCAGGTGCGTTCGTACTGGCTGGGGTAGGGTAGTATGGCCAGGTGGTGGTAGTGGTGAAAGCGGCTTACCAACCCTTGTGGAGCGTGGTCGATGGCAATGCGCGCATCCACCGCCACTGCGCCGTGTTCGTCCACGATGAGGGGGTTGATATCCATTTCGCGCAGTTGGGGCAGCTCGCACACCATTTCGGACACCCGCAGCAGAATGTGTTCCAGCGCCTCTATGCTGGCCGGTGGCAAGCCGCGCCACGCGCCCAAGGTCTCGGCCACCCGGGAGCGTTCAATCAAGCGCCGGGCCAAGAACTGGTTGAGTGGGGGCAACTCCATGGCGTGGTCGCCAATCAGTTCGATCATGGTGCCGCCAGCACCAAAGGTGATAACCGGGCCAAAGGGCTGGTCGGTCAGCAGGCCGATGCAGATTTCGCGCCCTCGGTGGGCGCGGGCCATGGTTTGCACGGTCACGCCGTTGATGCGTGCATCAGGCTGGTGGCGGCGTACGGCCTGCACCATGCTCTGGTAGGTGTCGCGCACGCTGGTGGCGTTGGTCAGGTTCAGTACCACGCCGTGCACATCACTTTTGTGGGTGATGTCGGGTGAGTCGATTTTGAGCGCCACCGGAAATCCCATTTGCGTGGCGATCATCATGGCCTCGGTCGGGCTGCGCGCCAGCATGGTGGGCGTGACCGGGATTTGGAAGGCCGACAACAGGGCTTTGGACTCCATCTCGGTAAGCACTTTGCGGCGCTCGGCCAGCACGCTTTCTAACACCAAGCGGGCACCTTCCACGTCGGCCTTGGTCTGGCTGGACATGGGCATGGGCGTTTGCTGCAGCAGCTGTTGGTTTTGGTAGAAGCTGGCGATGTTGCCAAACGCGCCTACTGCGGCCTCGGGCGTGCGGAAACTGGGTAGGGTGGAGTTGGTCAGCTCTTTGCGGCCACTGACGACGCTGGAGTCACCCATCCAGCAGGTGAGCAAGGGTTTGACCTTGTTGGCTTGCGTGTGCGTCACGGCGCGGGCTATGTCGGCCGCGTCTTGCCCAGGTTTGGGCGAGTAGATGACCAAGATACCATCCACATTGCGGTCTTTCACCGCAGCTTGCACCGCTTTGGCGTAGTGCTCGGGTGTGGCGTCTTCGGACAGGTCGATCAAGTCGCGCAGCGAGGCTGCTGCGTTGATCTGTGGCTTGAGTTCAGCCGCAATATCGGGGCTCAGGATGCCCAGTTCCAGCTGGATTTCGGTGATCCAGTCGGTGGCCAGCACCCCAGGGCCTCCGCCGTTGGTGATGACGGCCAAGCGCTTGCCCACGGGGCGGTAGCGCGAGGCCAAGCATTTGGCCGCCGAGAACAACTCCACAAACGAGCGCACGCGCACCGCACCTGCCCGGCGCAGCGCGGCGTCAAACACGTGGTCACTGCCGCCCATATTGCCGCTGTGGGTTTGTGCGGCTTGGGTGCCGGCGTTGTGCCGCCCTGACTTGAGCACTACCACTGGTTTGGCGTTGGCGGCCATGCGCAGCGCGCTCATGAAGTGGCGGGCGTTGCGAATGCCTTCTACGTAGACCACGATGCTTTGGGTCTGTGGGTCGTTGGCGAGGAAGTCCAGCACTTGGGCAATGTCCACACCCGAATGGCTACCCAGCGCCACCACACTGGAAAAGCCCACGCCGTTGTTGGCTGCCCAGTCCAGCATAGAGGCCGTCAGCGCCCCACTTTGCGACACCAAGGCCAGTGAGCCCGGTTGTGCCAAGGGGCCAGCGCAACTGGCATTGAGCTGCAAGCTGGGGCGCTGCATGCCCAGTCCATTGGGGCCCAGCAAGTGGATGCCGTTTTGGCTCGCTTGGCGTTGCAGGTCTGCCGCCATATTGGCCGGTATGCCTGTGCCCACCATGATGGCCGCTTTGCAGCCTATGCGGGCTGCAAGCTCCAAGGCGGCGGGCAGTTCCAGCGGTGGCAGGGCGATCAATGCCAAGTCGGCGCGGGTTTTGGCCAAGTCGGCCAGCGTGCCCGTCACCCCGATGTCTAGAAACAGCAGCTTGCCCTGAAAGGTTTGTGCTTTGAGTGCCGCTGCCAGTGCGCGTGCTTGGGGTGTTTGTTCGGCGGCGCGATCTTTGGAGCCCGTGAATACGGCAATGGTTTTGGGGCTAAAGAGCGGGGTGAGAAAGTGTTTGTCCATGGAGTCCTCCCTTGGTGTTGACTCTCAGTTGGCGCCAATAAGTACTTTGACGTGTTCGGCCACGCTGCGAGCCAAGGCGTTGAGCGCATAACCGCCTTCTAGGCATGAAATCACATGTCCATGGCAATGGCGTTGCGCCACTTCCACTATCTGCTCGGTCACCCAAGCGTAATCGGTTTCGGTCAGGCCCAAATTGCCCATATCGTCTTCACGGTGGGCGTCAAATCCAGCCGAAACGTAAATCAGCTGCGGGGCAAATGCATCCAGCGCTTGTATCCAGTGGGTGCTCACTGCATCCCGGAACGCGGCGCTGCCAGAGCGTGCTGGCAAACCCACATTCACCATGTTGTCTCCGCGGGGCTCTTCGCCATTGAAGGGATACAAGCCCAATTCGAATATGGAGCACATCAGCACACGCGGATCGTCGCAAAAAATATCCTCACTGCCATTGCCGTGATGGACGTCGAAGTCGATGAGTGCCACGCGCTTGAGGCCATGGATATTCAGCGCATGCCGTATGCCCACAGCGGTGTTGTTGAAAAAGCAAAATCCCATGGCGCGACCTCGCTCGGCATGGTGACCCGGTGGCCGCACTGCACAGAATGCGCTGGGGGCTTTGCCTTCCAGCACCAAGTCGGTGGCCAGTACCGCAGCCCCTGCAGCATGGCGGGCTGCCACTAGGGTGTGCGGGTTCATCTCGGTATCGGGGTCAATCCGCACCAAGCCTTCTGCGGGGGCCAAGGCCAGCAACTCACGGATGTAGCCCAAGCTGTGGGCTTGGGCCAGTTGGGCGTCGGTGGCAGCTGGAGCATCGTAGGGGGCCATGTAGTCCAGCAGCCCTTTGGTCAGCAGCATGTCTTGGATGGCTGCCAAGCGCTCGGGACATTCGGGGTGGTCGGCGCCCATAGCGTGGCGGGCGCAAGCAGGGTGGGTGATGTAGGCGGGCAGCATGTTGTCTCCAGTGTAGGCGTGCCGCAGGGCGTTTTCTTGTCTTGGCTCAAGGGTGGCGTATGGATAATGCGCGCTCCTGACGCTGGCCTTGCGCCATTTTCTCTACTAGGTTTCCGGTATGCGCAATATTGTGATTTTGATCTCTGGTGGTGGCTCCAATATGGCCGCCATCGTACGGGCTGCCCAACAGGAACAATGGGAGAGAAAGTGGCATGCCCGCGTGGCGCTGGTGTTGAGCAACAAGGCTGATGCCGGTGGTTTGCAATGGGCACATGAACACGGCATAGCCACTCAGGTACTGGATCACAAGGCCTACCCCAGCCGCGAAGCGTTCGATGCCGCCTTGGCCGATGCGGTGGCAGCTTACGACCAGCCCAATTGGCCCGCTTTGGTGGTGCTGGCTGGCTTTATGCGCATCCTTACGCCCGGCTTTGTGCAGCGCTTTGAAGGGCGTTTGCTCAATATTCATCCCTCTTTGCTACCCGCATTTGCGGGCTTGCACACCCACCAGCGTGCCATCGACGCGGGCTGCCGTTTTGCCGGGGCCACGGTGCACGGCGTGACGGCGGAGCTAGACCATGGTCCCATATGGGAGCAGGCCGTCGTGCCCGTGCTACCCCATGACACCGCGCAGACCTTGGCGGCGCGGGTGCTCACACAAGAGCACATCATCTACCCCCGGGCAGTGCGTCGCTGGCTAGAGCAAGCCTGACCCGTGCTGGCTTTCGCCTCACTGGCGAATCTCTATCGGCGTGACACTGATTTGTTCGATGGTGCTGATGGAGTGCTCGATCAGTACGGCTTGGGTGACGTTGTCGTCTTCGTCCTCTGGGTTGTGCCATTGGGCAAACTGCAGTGTGGATATGCCCGGGCCCAGTAACTGGTAAGCGCTGCCTGCATCGGCTTGGCTACTGATGACCGCGTCCTGCGCGCTCACACCATGTGCGTCAGCCGCGTTTTCATCGTCTGTATCGGACGTTGTCCAGCCTGCGGGCGCACCATTGGTGAGTGCGTAAATGCGCTCCTGCATCTGAGCGGGTTGGATGTCGCTGCTGCGCTGCACGGCGCTGGCATCGCGCACGGGGCTAATGGCCATGGTTTGCCTTCTTTCTGCAAGACGGAACTGTCCTTGCCCGCTATATCGGCCATGTGGCTGCAAACTGTAGGGTGATGGGCGGTGCTGCGTGTGACGGCATGGGACAATTGGGCCTATGCATCCGAAAGCTTTACTGGACGCCTGCGCCGAACTGGTGCGGCTCGTCGTCAAACTCGACCACCCCGCTGACGCAGTGGTTTCCCGTTATTTCCGTGAACACCGCCAGCTAGGGCCGCGTGAGCGCGCCACCTTGGCCGAAACCGCCTACGCAGTGCTGCGCAAAAAAGCCTTGTTCGACCACATGGCAGCCTCAGGCTCGGGTCCCAAGGAGCGCCGTTTGGCCATTTTGGGTTTCCACGGCCCGCGCGACTTTCTCAAATCCGCCCTGAGCGAGCCCGAGAAACAATGGCTAGACCGCTGTGACGCAGTCCAGCCAAGCGACTTGCTGGCTCCCCACCGCCACAACCTGCCCCAATGGCTGGCCGATGCCCTGCAAGCCCAGGTGGGCACCCAGTTCGACGCTTTGGCCAACAGCCTGAATCAGAGTGCTGATCTGGATATCCGCGTCAACGCCCTGCAAGCCAAGCGCGAAGCGGTGCAAAAAGAGCTCAAGGCAGCGGGTATCGCTGCCCAGCCGACGCCGTATTCGCCATGGGGGTTGCGTTTGCAAGGCAAGCCCGTGCTGACCAAGTTGGATGCATTCACCCGGGGCGCTATCGAGGTGCAGGACGAAGGCTCGCAGCTCTTGGCCATGTTGGTTGATGCCAAGCGGGGCGAGATGGTGGTGGATTTCTGTGCAGGGGCAGGTGGCAAGACGCTGGCTTTGGGGGCTGCCATGCGCAGTACCGGGCGTTTGTATGCCTTCGATACTTCGGCCCACCGTTTGGATGCGCTCAAACCGCGCTTGGCGCGCAGTGGTTTGTCCAACGTGCATCCTGCCGCCATTGCCCATGAGCGCGATGACCGTGTCAAACGACTGGCGGGCAAAATGGACCGCGTCTTGGTCGATGCACCGTGCACGGGCTTGGGCACCTTGCGCCGCAACCCGGACTTGAAATGGCGCCAATCCCTGCAGGGCGTGCAAGAAATGGCGGTCAAGCAGGCGGCTATTTTGGAGAGCGCATCCCGCATGGTGAAATCGGGCGGGCGCTTGGTGTACGCCACCTGCAGTGTGCTGCCGGAGGAAAACGAGATGATCGCCCAAACCTTTGGCGCTGCGCATCCGGACTTTGTACCGCTGTCGGCCGGGGCCTTGCTGGTTGAGTTGAAGGTGGAGCAAGCGGCCAGTCTGTGCAGTGGTGGTGACGATGGGCAGCTCTACCTGCGGCTATGGCCCCACGTGCACCAAACCGATGGTTTTTTTGCCGCCGTGTGGCAGCGCCGCTAAGGCGCAAAAGCTGGTTTGTCGCTGTTCCCCTTGTTTGCGCTAGCGCAGAAACCCCTCTGGGGCAGGGTTTGTCGTGTGGCGTTGGAGCAGTGTGCGACCTAGAATGCCCACTCCATCCGCAATGCGGATTTTTGAGAAAGTTGTTGAATGAACGCGTTGGTTGACTTCCTGATCCACGGTTTGTGGGATCTGAGCGCTTGGCAAATGGTGCTCTTTACGTTGGTGATGACGCACATCACCATGATCGGCGTGACGGTGTATTTGCACCGCCATCAGGCCCACCGTGCGCTCGATTTGCACCCTCTGCCAGCGCATTTTTTCCGTTTTTGGCTGTGGATGACTACTGGAATGGTGACCAAAGAGTGGACTGCCATCCACCGCAAGCACCACGCCAAATGCGAGCAGGCTGAAGACCCCCATAGCCCCTATGTCTATGGCATCAAAACGGTGCTCACCCGCGGTGCTGAGCTGTACCGAGCAGAAGCCCAAAATGCTGACACCATGCGCCGCTATGGCCATGGCACCCCCGATGACTGGATCGAACGCAACGTCTACTCCCGCGTGAGCTGGGGCGGCGTGGCCTTGATGCTGATTCTGGATGTGCTGCTGTTTGGCGTGGCTGGTTTGGCAGTGTGGGCTGTGCAGATGATGTGGACGCCTATCACCGCTGCCGGCATCATCAATGGCATTGGTCACTACTGGGGCTACCGCAACTTTGAAGCCGCCGATGGCAGCACCAATGTCTCGCCATGGGGCATCATCATTGCGGGCGAAGAGTTGCACAACAACCACCACACCTATCCCACCAGCGCCAAGCTGTCGGTCAAGCCCTACGAGTTCGATATTGGCTGGATGTACATCAGCATCTTGCAATTCTTCAGTTTGGCCAAGGTTAAAAAGACCCCGCCCCGTGCTGCTTTTGGCGAAGTGCGCCCCGTGGCCGACGAAAAAACACTGGAAGCCCTGATTGCCCACCGCTATGAAATCATGGCGGCCTATGCCAAGGGCCTGCGCCAAGCCGCGCGCTTGGAGCTGGGGCACCTGCGCTTGGTCAACAGCGATGTCGCGGTGCTGAAGGCCGCCAAGCGGTGGTTGCACCGTGACCCAGAAAAAGTGCCCAGCTCTGCAGAAGCATCGCTGCAGCAAGCGCGTGCGGCATCTCCTGTGCTGGACAAGATGGTGACCATGCGCGAAGAGCTGCGCCAACTGTGGCTTAACACCAGTTTGTCGCGCGAACAATTGGCCAAAGATTTGCAGGCTTGGTGCCATCGTGCAGAAGAAAGCGGCATCGCCACCTTGCGCGAGTTCTCGCTGCGCTTGCGTGCTGCCCGCTTGAGCTAAGCAGTCAGGGAGGGGCTCCTCCCTGTGTTTCGTTTGCCGACTTTGTATCGGCGCAATAAAAAGCCCGCTTCATTTGAGGCGGGCTTTTTGCTGTGTAGCAGCAGGAAAACTGAATTACGGTACCTTGTGTGTAGTTGAGGTCGTAAAAATGACGGAATGAAGTATGGCTTGCTTGTATTTCACTCTTGATTTTTATCTTCAAGCATGAAGAATCTTCATTGCTGTCAATAAGTTAGTCAATAAGATCAAAAATACACTTGCTTACTAGCAAGTGAAGACAACTGGAAAAATGGAAGCGCCACTGCGGCGCAACGATAGAACACTGCCCCTCAAAACACATCAATTTAGGAAGCCTTATGTCTATCAGACTCTTGGGATTCAATAACTGTGATGACGTTTTTCTGGCTTGGAAGCCGCAGGCAGAGATTCCAAACTGCCTGGGCTTCGCTATCGAGCGCAAGCGCAATGGAAAGGCCGAAGTCCTGCAGAACCGCGTTGGCTTCAGCGATGGTCCCGTACCGCCTTCTGCGCCGTCCACACAATTCCCGTTTCAACGTCTGACCTGGACAGACCACGGTGCGGACACCGGTGACACCGTCTCCTACCGCGTCATTGCACGGGTTGGTACCCCTGACAACCTGACGGATGGGCCAACCAGCGAATGGACTGCGCCCATCAAGCTTAGTGCGCAGTGTGGCGATGATGTTTTTGCCTACTTCAATCGGGGAGTGGTTCTCTCCCAATTCATTGGCCGCATGATGAAAGAAAACGGCTGGAATGCCGCAGACATCAAAACCCACATCAAAAACATCGAAGACAAGGTGCGGATATTCTTGGCAGGCGAGTTGCGTAAGGGCCTTTTGCTGCTGCTAGATCAGGCTATCAAAGATGCCTCACTGACCCTGCACGCAGCGCTGTTTGAGCTCAACGATCCGGAGCTGCTAGGCAAGCTGGTGCAGGTGGGCAAGCGACTCAACATCGTTCTGGCCAATGGGGCAATCAAAACCAAAGGTGACGATGAGAATGCCGACGCGCGCGCCACACTGCAAAGAGCGGGTGCCAATGTCATTGACCGCATGTCGGCCCCCACTTTTCTCGGGCACAACAAGTTCCTGGTAATTTCAAGGAAGGACGTGCCCCAATCGGTCTGGACAGGAAGCGCCAATTGGCAACCGACTGGCCTGTGCACGCAAGCCAACAACGGCATCCTGATTCATAACGCTTCGCTGGCGCAGACTTACCGAGAAGCATGGGAGCGGCTGCGCGCCGCAGGCGATGCCAAAACAGCCGAACTTCGTGCCGGCAATGCAGTTAGCCCGCCCAAGGTTCATGCGCTCAAGAACAACGCCTACGCCTACGCGCAGTTCACGTCGGTACCGACCAGGAAAACACAATCCGTGGATATCGCTGGCTTGCTGGATCTGATTTCAGGGGCAAAAGAAAGCCTGCTGTTTGCGATGTTTATGCCTGGCGCGGACATCTTCAACGCCGCACTCGCTAGGGGCGATGAAATCTTCGTGCGTGGGGTTGCCAATACCTTTCCCAAGGCAGCGCTTGATACCGTCGATGTCGGTCTGGTCAACAATGGTCAAAAAGCACCGAACTTCAACCTCAAAGTGGTGGAGCCTCAAGGTATTGCCGAAGGGTTTAGCGCGTGGGTCGATGAAGTGACGCGCAGCGAGTTCAATGCCATTGGACATGCCATCATCCACTCCAAGGTGCTGGTTATTGATGCCTTTGGCCCCAATCCCACCATCGTGACGGGCTCACACAACTTTTCTAAGACAGCCAGCCAATCCAACGACGAAAACTTTGTCGTGATCAGCGGCAATGCCGCCTTGGCTCAGGCTTATGCCGTCAACGTGCTGGGCTTGTACGATCACTACCGCTGGCGCAAGCACAATTTGGACAACGCCAAACAAGGTCGCAAGACGTGGAGTCACCTGTCGAGTGACCCTCACTGGCTCAAGCAATACAAGTCCGACGAGGACCGCAAGGCATTGCTGCAGGCGCTGGGGCTATAAAGCGCAAGCATGGCAAACACAACCAACGCAAACAACTTCGCGTAGACCTATTTCACACTCAGGCCATCCCTTGCATTTGTTGCATTCGCAATGCCAATTGCACCCTATCTCGGTGCATTGGCCCTATCGGGCGGGGCAGCAGCCCAATGGCGTAGCCAATAAAAAAGCCCGCTTCGTGAGAAGCGGGCTTTTTGCTGTGTCGCAGCAGGAAAACTGAATTACTTCAGCTTGGTTTCCTTGTAGTCCACATGCTTGCGAGCAACGGGATCAAATTTCTTGATCAACATTTTTTCGGGCATGGTTTTCTTGTTTTTGCTGGTCGTGTAGAAGTGACCAGTACCAGCTGTGGATTCCAGCTTGATTTTTTCGCGTCCGCCTTTGGTTGCCATGGTGCTTTACTCCTTAAGCTTGGCCACGTGCGCGCAGGTCGGCGAGCACAGAGTCGATGCCGTTCTTGTCGATCAGACGCAGGGCGGCGCTAGAAACGCGCAGACGAACCCAGCGGTTTTCCGATTCAACCCAGAAACGACGGTATTGCAGGTTAGGCAAGAAACGACGCTTGGTCTTGTTGTTGGCGTGAGAAACGTTGTTTCCCACCATAGGCTTTTTGCCTGTTACTTCACATACGCGTGCCATGATGGACACTCCGATAAAACAGTGATCACTGGCCCGGCAGCTTGGCGCGCCAAGGCGCACTAACCGTCGATCGCAATCACTTCACCTCGCCATGAAATGGGTGGCGGTAACCCAAAGCCCGCTATTCTAACCCATTACTCTTGTTCTAGGAAGCGCTGGGCATCCAAGGCCGCCATGCACCCCGTGCCAGCGCTGGTAATGGCTTGGCGGTACACGTGGTCTTGCACGTCGCCAGCGGCAAAAACGCCAGGCACGCTGGTTTGGGTGGCAAAGCCTTTGCGGCCACCTTGGGTCACGATGTAGCCATCTTCCAGCTCCAATTGGCCTTGGAACAGTTCAGTATTGGGGCTGTGGCCGATAGCGATGAAGCACCCTTTGAGTTCCACGTCTTCGGTGTGGCTGTCTTCGGTGTGGCGGATGCGGATGCCTGTCACGCCGCTGGTATCGCCCAGCACTTCGTCCAGTGTGAAGTGGGTTTTGAGTTCGATCACGCCAGCAGCTACTTTTTCCATCAGTTTGTCCACCAAGATGGGTTCGGCCTTGAACTTGTCGCGGCGGTGCACCAAGTACACCTTGCGGGCGATGTTGGAGAGGTAGAGCGCCTCTTCCACCGCCGTGTTGCCGCCACCAATGACGCAGCACACCTCGCCGCGGTAGAAGAAGCCGTCGCAGGTGGCGCAAGCCGATACGCCGCGGCCCATGAAGTCCGACTCTGAGGGCAGGCCCAAATACTTGGCCGAGGCGCCGGTGGCTACGATGAGGGCGTCACAAGTGTATTGGCCGCTGTCGCCTTGCAGGGTAAAGGGGCGTTTGCTCAAGTCCACCTTGTTGATGTGGTCAAACACCAACTGGGCCTTGAAGCGCTCGGCGTGCTCTTGGAAGCGCTGCATCAACTCGGGGCCTTGCACGCCGTTGACGTCAGCAGGCCAGTTGTCCACCTCGGTGGTGGTCATGAGTTGACCGCCTTGGGCAATGCCGGTAATGAGCATGGGCTGCAGATTGGCTCGTGCGGCGTAAATGGCGGCGGTGTAGCCCGCAGGGCCGGAACCAAGGATCAGGACTTTGGCGTGTTGGGGGGCGGTGTTCTGGGTCATGCAATGCGTCTTTCTTTTCTGGGCAGGTCTGCCGTGTACAGTTCGTTATTCGGTGTATCCGCTGGGTATCCATTGTAGAAAGCAAGCCAAAGACCTGCTCATGACCTATTCATTGCACACATTGCAGACATCCTCCCCCGAGCCGCAGCCCCCTGCTGCGGGCGTGCGCTATGGCGGCGAACTGGCGCTGCTGCTGGGTTTTGTGGGCTTGGTGTTTTGGCTTTTGGCCTTGCTGAGTTTCGACTTGCGTGACCCGGCATGGACCACCTCCGGGGGGCACAAGGTGCTGAGCAACTACGCGGGTCGCGTGGGTGCTGCGGTGGCTGATATCAGTTACTTTGTGGGCGGTTTCTCGGTTTGGTGGCTGGTTTTGGGCGCTGGACGCGCTTGGTTGTCGCTTTTGGCCAGCCGCTGGCGTGGTGCCGAAGAGACAGTGACCACATGGCCGCGCTTGCGCTGGAGCTTGGCCATGCTGGGTTTGCTATGCGCCAGCAGCACGCTGGAATGGGCGCACCTATACCGCTGGGATGCCGCGCTGCCCAATGGCAGTGGCGGCGTGCTGGGCCAATGGCTGGGTGGCTTGCTGACCAACTGGGTGGGTTTTGCCGGATCGGCCTTGGTGTCCATCGTGCTGGGCGTGTGGTGCATGGCGGCTGTGCTGGGGTTTGCATGGGGCCGTTTGGCCGAACGGCTGGGCGCTTGGGTGGATGGATTGTTGGCGTCGCGCCAAGAGCGGCGCGAGCTGGAGCAAGACCGCGAACTGGGCATGCAGGCCATGCGTGAACGCGAAGAGGTGTACATGCAAGAGCATGGCGGCGCGGCCCCGGTGGAGCCTGTGCTGGACGATGTGCCCTTTGAGCTGGAGCCCGTGCAAGCCCATGCAGCCCCTAAAGTGGTTCCAGAACCTGCACCCGTACCAGTGCGCACCCCGCCCAAGGTGGTGATTGAGCCCGTGCTGCGCGAGGTGGTGCAAAGCCCACGGGTGCAGAAGGAGAAACAAAAGCCCTTGTTCTCGGATATGCCTGACAGCAAGTTGCCCCAAGTGAGCTTGTTGGACGGCGCCAGTGCGCGCCAAGAAGTGGTGTCGGTGGACACGCTGGAAATGACCAGCCGCCTCATTGAGAAAAAGCTCAAAGACTTTGGCGTGGAAGTGCGTGTGGTCACCGCCCAGCCGGGGCCTGTCATCACGCGCTATGAGATTGAGCCTGCTACGGGTGTGAAGGGCTCGCAAATCGTCAACTTGGCCAAAGACTTGGCGCGCAGCCTGAGTCTGGTGTCCATTCGTGTGGTGGAGACGATTCCCGGCAAAAACTTCATGGCGCTGGAACTGCCCAATGCCAAGCGCCAGTCCATCCGCTTGTCGGAAATCTTGGGCTCGCAGGTCTACCACGAGGCCAAAAGCATGCTCTCGATGGGGCTGGGCAAAGACATCGTAGGCAACCCGGTGGTGGCCGATTTGGCCAAGATGCCCCACGTGCTGGTGGCTGGTACCACCGGTTCAGGCAAGTCGGTCGGTATCAACGCCATGATCCTCTCCTTGCTCTACAAGGCGGAAGCGCGCGATGTGCGCCTCATGATGATCGACCCCAAGATGCTGGAAATGTCGGTCTACGAAGGCATTCCGCACCTGCTATGTCCGGTGGTGACCGACATGAAGCAAGCCGCCAATGGCCTGACTTGGTGTGTGGCCGAGATGGAAAAGCGCTACAAGCTCATGAGCAAAATGGGCGTACGCAACCTGGCCAGCTACAACGCCAAACTCGACGATGCCACCGCCCGTGGCGAGCTGGTGCCCAACCCCTTTAGCCTGACGCCTGAGAGCCCCGAACCGCTCAACCGCCTGCCGCACATCGTGGTGGTGATCGACGAATTGGCCGATTTGATGATGGTGGTGGGTAAGAAGATCGAAGAGCTGATTGCCCGCTTGGCGCAAAAGGCGCGTGCTGCCGGTATCCACCTCATTTTGGCAACCCAGCGCCCCAGTGTGGACGTGATTACCGGCCTCATCAAGGCCAACATCCCCACCCGCATCGCTTTCCAGGTGAGCAGCAAGATCGACAGCCGCACCATCCTCGACCAAATGGGGGCCGAGGCCTTGCTGGGCATGGGCGACATGCTCTACATGCCCAGCGGCACGGGGCTGCCCATTCGCGTGCACGGCGCTTTTGTGAGCGACGACGAGGTGCACCGCGTGGTCAGCTACCTCAAGAGCTTGGGCGAGCCTGACTACATAGAGGGCATTTTGGAAGGTGGTACGGTCGATGGCGAAGGCGGCCCCGATGGAGAAGGCGCTGCGGGCGGCGAGCAAGACCCGCTGTACGACCAAGCGGTGGAAGTGGTGCTGAAAAACCGCAAAGCCAGCATCTCGCTGGTGCAGCGTCACCTCAAAATTGGCTACAACCGCGCGGCCCGTTTGGTGGAAGACATGGAAAAAGCCGGATTGGTCAGCGCCATGAGTGGCAGTGGCCAGCGCGAGATACTGGTACCCAATCGAACCGAGTAAATGGAGAACCCACGGTGAAGCGTTTGATTCAATGGTCTGCTATGGTTTTGATAGCTGCTTCAGCTTATCCAGCAAGCTCTGCAGGTCTTAATGCCATGGAAAACTTTATGCGTACTGTCAAATCGGGCAAGGCCGATTTTGTGCAGGTGGTGACCGCGCCGCCCAAAGACGGGCAGGCCGCACGCAGCAAAACTTCGCGCGGCAGTTTTTCTTTTGTGCGGCCCCAGCGTTTTCGGTTTGACTACCGCCAACCGTTTGAGCAAACCATCGTGGCCGATGGCCAGACCATTTGGCTGTACGACGTGGACTTGAACCAAGTCACGGCACGCAAGCAAAGCCAAGCGCTGTCGAGCACGCCCGCTGCCTTGGTGGCTGCTGCTGTGGACGTGAAAGACCTGCAAAGCGATTTCGTGCTGCAAGAGCAGCCCGATAAAGACGGCTTGAGCTGGCTGCAAGCCACTCCCAAGGCCAAAGACGGGCAGATTCAGCAGTTGCGTGTGGGCTTTAAAGGCGATCTGCTGGCGGTGCTGGAGATCGCTGATAGCTTTGGCCAGCGGTCGGTGCTGACGTTTCAGAACTTCGAGGCCAATGCCGCTGTGCCCGCTAGCACCTTTCAGTTCAAGCCCCCAGCGGGGGCGGATGTGGTGCGCCAGTAGCGCATCAGGAAGATACCTCCATCGAGCGTGTCTATGAGCGACCTGTTCAGCCAAGAACCCCAAGCCCCGCTGGCCGAGGCACTGCGCCCGCGCAGTTTGGACGAGGTGATTGGCCAAAGCCATTTGCTCGGCGAGGGCAAACCGCTGCGGCTGGCGTTCCAGTCGGGCACGCCGCACTCCATGATTTTCTGGGGGCCGCCCGGTGTGGGCAAGACCACTTTAGCGCGCCTGACGGCCACGGCGTTTGACTGTGCATTCATTGCCTTGTCGGCTGTCTTTTCGGGGGTGAAGGACATTCGCGCCGCCATGGAACAGGCCGAGCAATACCTGTCGCAGGGGCGGCGCACCATTTTGTTTGTGGATGAGATCCACCGCTTCAACAAGTCGCAGCAAGACGCCCTCTTGCCCTATGCAGAGAGCGGGCTGGTCACCTTTATCGGAGCGACAACCGAGAATCCCTCGTTCGAGGTCAACTCGGCCTTGCTGTCGAGGGCGCAGGTGTACGTGCTCAAGTCACTGACCGATGAGGAGTTGGCCCAGCTGCTGGCGCGTGCCCAAGCCAAGGCGCTGGGGGATTTGCAGTTTGACGAGCTGGCCGTGAGCACCATCATTGGCTACGCCGATGGCGATGCGCGGCGTTTCCTCAACCTGCTGGAGCAATGCAAAACCGCGGCGGGCGCTGCTGGGGTGCAGCGCATCGATGCCGACTTCATCCAAAACGCGCTCTCGCTCAACGCCCGCCGCTTTGACAAAGGCGGTGACAACTTCTACGACCAAATCTCGGCGCTGCACAAGTCGGTGCGCGGCTCGCACCCCGATGCCGCGCTGTACTGGCTCACCCGCATGCTCGATGGTGGGGCTGATCCGCGTTACTTGGCACGCCGCATCGTGCGCATGGCGTGGGAAGACATTGGTTTGGCCGACCCCCGCGCCATGCAAATTGCCAACGATGCAGCGCTGACCTACGAGCGGCTGGGTAGCCCCGAAGGCGAGTTGGCCTTGGGCCAAGCTGTCATTTACTTGGCCATGGCGGCCAAGAGCAATGCGGGTTACAACGCCTACAACGCCGCACGTGCTTTTGTGAAGCAGGACAAGAGCCGCGAAGTGCCGGTGCACCTGCGCAATGCACCCACCAAGCTCATGAAAGAACTGGGCTACGGTCACGAATACCGTTACGCCCACGACGAACCCAATGCCTATGCGGCGGGCGAAACCTACCTGCCCGATGGCATGGCTGAGCCGCATTGGTACCAGCCCGTGCCACGCGGCTTGGAGATCAAGATTGCCGACAAGCTGGCGCAGCTACGGCAGTGGGATGAAGACGCCAAGCGCTGAATCTTTGTCTAAAAAACCCAGTTTGGTGCGCAATTTATAAGGTTCGCCCCAATTTGGTTTGCGGTATACGGCGCTCTTCAAAAGCCTTTTTGTTTTTTGTAAATTGGCTCGTGGCTGGCGTGTTTTTAGGCGGCAATTCCCTGTTTTTTAGAGGAAAAAGGGGGTGTTTATGCTGTATGCGTATTTCGTAATGCATACGCCTTTTAATCAGTGATGCTTATGTTGCATCAATAGATGTGATGATGGCAAATTTTTAGGGAAAACCACTGCGGGCTGGCACGATTCTTCTAAGAGGTGGCTGACTACAATGCCGTGCCGTTAACCGCCCGAGCGCCTGTGTGCATGGGCGGTTATTCGTTAGGAAGCGTCACATTCACAACGTGTGGCGATCAATCTACCAGCCTTTAGTCGTGGAGGCTGGTTCATCTTCGGAGAAGTTATATGGATATTTTTATACAGCAGATCATCAATGGTCTGGTGTTGGGCAGTATGTATGCCTTGATCGCCTTGGGTTACACCATGGTGTACGGCATCATCAACCTCATCAACTTCGCCCACGGCGAAGTGATGATGGTGGGTGCGCTGACCAGCTGGACCTGCATTGGCTTTATGCGTGAAGCCATGCCCGGCGCGCCTGGTGTGCTGATTCTGTTGCTCTCGGCTGTTATCGCTTGCGTGGTGGCAGGTGCACTGAACTTTGCGATCGAGAAGATCGCCTACCGCCCGCTGCGCAATAGTCCTAAATTGGCTCCGCTGATCACGGCCATGGGTTTGTCTATCTTGTTGCAAACCTTGGCCATGATTATTTGGAAGCCCAACTACAAGTCTTACCCCACTCTGTTGCCTAGCACTCCTATCGATATTGCGGGTGCAACCATCACTCCCACACAGGTGATGATTTTGGTGGTGACGGCAGTTTCGTTGGCGGTTCTGATGTGGTTGGTCAATTACACCAAGCTCGGCCGCGCTATGCGTGCTACTGCGGAGAATCCACGCGTTGCCAGTTTGATGGGTGTCAAACCTGACTTGATCATCTCTGCTACCTTCATCATTGGCGCTGTGCTGGCGGCTATCGCTGGTGTGATGTATGCGTCTAACTACGGCACCGTGCAGCACGCCATGGGCTTTTTGCCTGGTTTGAAGGCGTTTACGGCTGCCGTGTTTGGTGGCATTGGTAACTTGGCCGGCGCAGTTGTCGGTGCGATTTTGCTGGGCCTCATTGAGTCTTTTGGCGCTGGTTATATCGGCGATCTCACAGGCGGTGTGTTGGGTAGCCAGTACTCCGATATTTTTGCTTTCGTCGTGCTGATCATTGTGCTGACTTTGCGTCCGTCTGGCTTGCTGGGTGAGCGTGTGGCTGACCGTGCCTGAGGAAAAGATTCCTATGAAACAAACCAAACTGATTCCTTACCTCCTCGGGGCTATTGCCCTCTTGATCATTCCGCTGGTGCTGCAAAACTTTGGCAATGCATGGGTGCGCATCATCGATATGGCCTTGCTGTACGTGCTGTTGGCCATTGGCTTGAACATCGTGGTGGGTTACGCCGGTCTGCTGGACTTGGGTTATGTGGCCTTCTTCGCTTTGGGCGCGTATTCCTACGGTTTGCTGGCCTCGCCCCATTTGCAAGAGAACTTTGAGTACTTTGCGCAGTTGTATCCCAACGGTGTGCACGTCTCTATTTGGCTCATTGTTCCTGTAGCGGCTGCCGTCGCAGGTTTATTTGGCATGCTGCTTGGCGCGCCAACCCTGCGTTTGCGTGGTGACTACTTGGCCATCGTGACCTTGGGTTTTGGTGAAATCATCCGCGTCTTCATGAACAACATGGAGCAACCGCTGAACATCACCAACGGCCCCCGTGGCATTGGCTCCATTGATTCCTTGCACATTTTTGGCTGGGATCTGGGCAAAAAGCTCAATATCGGTGGCTTTGAATTGGCCTCTGTAAGCCAGTACTACTACCTGTTCTTGGCACTGGTGACACTGAGTGTGATCATTTCGCACCGCTTGGAACTGTCGCGCGTTGGCCGTGCATGGATGGCTATTCGCGAAGACGAAATCGCAGCCAAGGCCATGGGTATCAATACCCGCAACACCAAGCTGTTGGCGTTCGGCATGGGCGCTACTTTTGGTGGTGTATCGGGCGTGCTGTTTGCCTCCTTCCAAGGCTTTATTTCTCCCGAATCATTCACCCTCATGGAGTCCGTGATGATCGTAGCCATGGTGGTGCTGGGTGGCGTGGGCTATTTGCCCGGTGTGATTTTGGGTGCTGTGCTGTTGGCCGCTTTGCCCGAAGTGCTGCGCTACGTGGCTGGCCCCTTGCAGGAGTTGACCGGAGGTCGTTTGGATGCCTCCATCCTGCGCCAATTGCTGATCGCACTGGCCATGGTGACAGTAATGCTGCTGCGCCCCCGTGGTCTGTGGCCCGCTCCCGAGCATGGCAAGTCCTTGCAAAACGCCAAGAACTAAACCAACGGACATTCGACTATGACAGATACAGTATTGAACGTTTCCGGGGTGTCCAAGCGCTTTGGTGGCTTGCAGGCACTCTCCGATGTGGGGCTGCGCATTGAGCGCGGTCAGGTCTACGGTTTGATTGGTCCCAACGGGGCTGGCAAGACCACTTTCTTCAACGTGATCACAGGCTTGTATACGCCTGACAGCGGCACTTTCGAGCTAGCTGGCAAACCTTACCAGCCAACCGCTGTGCACACCGTGGCCAAGGCGGGTATTGCGCGGACTTTCCAAAACATCCGTCTATTTGCCGAAATGACGGCGCTCGAAAACGTGATGGTGGGCCGCCATATCCGCACCCATTCGGGTCTGCTCGGTGCCTTGTTGCGTACCAAGGCCTTTAAGGAAGAAGAGGCAGGGATTGCCAAGCGTGCCCAAGAGTTGCTGGATTACGTTGGTATTGGCAAATTGGCCGATTTCAAAGCCCGCACACTGAGCTATGGTGACCAACGCCGCTTGGAAATTGCCCGAGCACTGGCGACCGATCCCCAGCTCATTGCGCTGGACGAGCCCGCCGCTGGTATGAATGCAACCGAGAAGGTGATGTTGCGCGAGCTCATTGACCGCATTCGCAAAGACAACCGCACCATTTTGCTCATCGAACACGATGTGAAATTGGTGATGGGCTTGTGCGATCGCGTGACCGTGCTCGACTATGGCAAGCAAATTGCTGAGGGGACTCCTGCAGAAGTGCAGAAGAATGAAAAAGTGATTGAAGCCTATTTGGGCACTGGTGGACACTAAGGATTAGTCATGACAGGAAAAGTATTACTCGAAGTCAAAGACCTGAAGGTGTCCTACGGTGGAATTCAGGCAGTCAAGGGCGTCACGTTGGAAGTGCGCGAAGGTGAGTTGGTCTCGTTGATCGGCTCCAACGGCGCTGGCAAAACGACCACCATGAAGGCCATTACCGGCGTGCTGCCTTTCAATGCTGGCGATGTGCAGTATTTGGGCAAGAGCATCAAGGGGCAAGGCCCTTGGGAATTGGTCAAGCAAGGCTTGGCCATGGTGCCCGAAGGCCGTGGCGTTTTCACCCGCATGACGATTGTGGAAAACCTGCAAATGGGTGCCTACATCCGCTCCGACAAGGCAGAGATCGAGAACGACATGGAAAAAATGTTCAACATCTTTCCCCGTCTGCGCGAGCGCCGCGATCAGTTGGCAGGCACCATGTCCGGTGGTGAGCAGCAGATGCTGGCCATGGCCCGCGCTCTGATGAGCCGCCCCAAGGTGCTGTTGCTCGATGAGCCTTCTATGGGGTTGTCGCCCATCATGGTGGACAAGATTTTTGAAGTGGTCAAAGATGTGTACAGCCAAGGCATGACCGTGATGCTCGTGGAGCAAAACGCCAGCCGTGCGTTGTCGATTGCTGACCGCGGCTATGTGATGGATTCAGGTGCTATCACCATGACTGGTAAAGCGTCGGATATGTTGAGCGATCCCAAGGTTCGAGCAGCTTATCTGGGTGAATAACGTGGGGGTTTTGTCGATCTGCTGAAATGCCCACGTTTAACTATTCAGCGGGTCAATTCTTTAGGAGTCATTGAAGTGAAATTCTCTTTCAAAGTTGTCGGAACTGTTGCGCTGATCAGCGCTGCTTATGGTGCCAATGCCCAAGAGGTGGTCACCATTGCTCACGTAGGTCCAACCAGTGGCGCCATCGCTCACTTGGGCAAGGACAATGAAAACGGCGCTATCTTGGCCGTTGAAGAGCTCAACAAAAAGGGCGTCACCATCGGTGGTAAGAAAGTCACTATCAAGCTGATGACTGAAGACGATGCTGCAGATCCTAAGCAAGGTACTGCTGTGGCTCAGAAGCTGGCTGATGCCAAGGTGCTGGGTGTCGTGGGTCACTTGAACTCTGGTACATCCATCCCTGCTTCCAAGATTTACAGCGATGCAGGCATTCCCCAAATTTCTCCTTCTGCGACCAACCCCAAGTACACACGCCAAGGTTTCAAGACTACCTTCCGCGTGGTGGCTGATGACGTAGCGCTGGGTGGTACTTTGGGCCGTTACGCTGTCAAGGATCTCAAGGGCAAGAACATTGCTGTGATCGATGACCGCACTGCGTACGGTCAAGGTGTGGCAGAAGAGTTTGCCAAGGCTGCTAAAGCTGCTGGTGGCGACATCGTTGCCCGTGAATACACCACAGACAAGGCTACTGACTTCAACGCCATCTTGACCACTATCAAGGGCAAGAAGCCTGATGTCGTGTTCTTCGGTGGTATGGACGCTGTTGCTGGCCCCATGCTGCGTCAGATGAAGTCCTTGGGCATCACTGCCAAGTTCATGGGCGGCGACGGTATCTGCTCTGCTGACCTGCCCAAGCTGGCTGGTGGCGAAGTGGCTGACGGCGTGGTGTACTGCGCGGAAGCTGGTGGTGTCGAGCCAGGCAGCAAGTTCGCCAAAGCCAAGGCTGACTTTGACAAGCGCTTCAAGGCCCGCTTTGGTATCGACGTTCAGGTGTACGCCCCCTACGTTTATGACTCGGTCAACCTGATGGTGGCAGCCATGGTCAAGGCCGGCTCTTCTGATCCAGCCAAGTACCTGCCGGTACTGGCCAAGACAGAAAACTTCGAAGGCGTGACTGGTGCCATTTCCTTTGACGAAAAGGGTGACATCAAGAATGGTGCTCTGACCCTGAAGACTATCAAGGGCGGCAAGATGGAAAACCTGTCGGTGATTCGTTAATTGCTGGCATAACCAAGGGGGCAGTTTTGCCCCCTTTTTTTATCCGAATGCCATAACTATTGTTGGATGTTATTAACAAATTCGGAGGTCGTATGCGCTTAGGACAACGTTTTATGGTGCTGGCAGCCGTGGTGCTGGCAGGCTTTTTCTTGTTTGGCGGGTGGACTTTTTATGCCTTAAGCCAACTGAAGTTGGATGGTCCTGTTTACCAAAAAATAGTCCAAGCCAAAGATTTGACGGCAGATATCTTGCCCCCGCCTTTGTTCATTGTGGAAACCTATTTGGTGACCACTCAAGCAATCAACGCCCCTAGTTCTGAGCAGGAAAAACTGTTTGCCCAGTTGCCCAAACTGCAAAAAGACTTTTGGGATCGCAAGCAATTTTGGGATCAACAGAGCTTGCCCCAAGAGGTCAAAGAGCCCTTGGAGTTGGCCGCAAAGCAGGCCAAGATCATTTTTGACCTGATTAACAAAGAAGTGGTTCCTTCGCTCAAAGCGAATGACATTTCTTCGGTGAATTTGGCGATGATTGAAATCCAGAAAGCCTACGATTTGCACTGGAAAGCCAACGATGCCATGGTGAAAGCTGCATCGTCTATGTCGGATCAGGCGATGTCTTCGGGTAGCGCTATTGCCGATGTCGCCGTGTGGGGAACCCTGCTGACATGGCTGGTGATGGCTGCGGTAGTGGCTGTGCTGCTGTGGCTCATAGCACGCTCGGTGATTCAGCAAATTGGTGCCGACCCACAGGAAGTCGTGCAGTTGGCGCGTGAGATTGAGCAAGGTGATTTGAGTCACTCCGTTGTGCAAACGCATGCGGGCAGCATCATGGACACCTTGAACCGCATGCAGCTGTCTTTGCGCAGTGTCGTCTCTGGGGTGCGCAGCAGCGCTGACCAAGTGGCTACCGCCAGCAGTGAGATTGCCCAAGGCAACCAAGATTTGTCAGCCCGTACAGAAAGCCAAGCTAGTTCACTGGAGCAAACCACATCGGCTATTGCCAAGATGGGCGATGCCGTGGCACACAATGCCCAATCGGCCCAAACAGCAAGCCAGTTGGCGCAAAGTGCCTCTGGCGTGGCTGTACGCGGTGGAGAGGTGGTGTCCCAGGTCGTAGAGACGATGAAAGGCATCAACGAAGCCAGCAGCCGCATTGCCGACATCATTTCAGTGATTGATGGCATTGCCTTCCAAACCAATATCTTGGCCCTCAATGCTGCGGTGGAAGCAGCCCGTGCTGGTGAGCAAGGCCGCGGTTTTGCTGTGGTGGCCAGTGAGGTGCGTGCATTGGCCGGGCGCAGTGCAGAAGCTGCCAAAGAAATCAAAACCTTGATTGCAGCCAGTGTGTCCCGTGTGGAGCAGGGCAGTGCATTGGTTGATCAAGCTGGCTCTACCATGACCGAGGTGGTGAGCTCTATCCAACGGGTGACCGCTCTGATGCAAGAAATCAGTGCCGCTAGTGCAGAACAAGCACAAGGCATGCGCCATGTATCGAACTCGGTGCTCAGCATGGACAAAACAACGCAGCAAAACGCTGCTTTGGTAGAACAAATGGCTGCGGCAGCCTCTGCGTTACAGAGTCAGTCCTCCGAGTTGGTGCGTGCGGTGTCGACGTTCAAGCTCGATGCCATGGGCAGCATCACTGCATCTGCAGCAGCGCTTGTCAAGCCGCTGCCTATGGCAGCCAAGCCCGCTGCAACGCAGCGCCTGTCCTTGGCTGCAAAACCCGTTGTAAAGCCTGTGTCCAAAGCCGCCAGCACAGCCGCATTGCCCAAGCCCCTTGTTGTCAAGGTGGATACCAGTCGTCCAGCGGTCAGCAAAGTGGCTGACAGCCATGACGACTGGGAGTCTTTTTAAGACAGTGCTTTGTCGGCCTCGGAGGTAAAAGCGTCAGCGTAAAACTCCGACTCCGGCAACTGCCCTATGGCGCTGAAGTCGGTGCGTGCGGCGTGCACCATCGCTGGCGCACCGCACGCATAGACTTGGTGCCCACTGAGGTCGGGCAAGTCTTGTAGCACTGCTTGGTGTACCCAGCCCGTGCGGCCTTGCCAGTTGTCTTCGGGCAGCGCGTTGGACACCACCGGGGTGTAGTGCAGTGTGGGCAGTTGTTGCGCTGCGTGGGCAATCCACGATTCCATGTACAAGTCACCGGGCCGACGGCCGCCCCAATAAAGGGCAATAGCACGTTTAGAGGGGCGTGCCATCAATTGCTCCAAAATGGCCTTGATGGGGGCAAAGCCTGTTCCCGAGGCCAGCAGCACCACTGGTTTATCGCTGTCTTCACGCAGATAAAAACTGCCATAAGGCCCTTCCATGCGCAGGATTTCTTTTTCCTTCATGGTGCCAAATACGTGGTCGGTGAACTTCCCGCCGGGCATATGCCGAATGTGCAGTTCCATTTGGTTGGCAGAGCTTGGGGCATTGGCCATGGAATAACTGCGGCGTGACCCATCGCGCAGCAAAAACTCGATGTATTGGCCCGCGTAATATTGGAATGAATCGTTGGCAGGCAACTGCAATAGCAGACGCATTACATCGGGTGTTAGGCGCTCCATGCTGGCCACGCGCGTGGGCATTTTTTTGACTGGAAACGCATCTGCTGAGGTGACTTGTTTGGACTCCAGCACCACAGGGCTGAGTGCCACTGCGCGGCAGCACAATACCCAGCCATCTGCCAACTGGGCATCGCTCATGGCATTGCTGTGGTAGCTCTTGTGCTCGACCTCGCCGCTGAGTTTGCGGCAGCGGCACGAGCCGCAAGCGCCATCTTTGCAGCCATAGGGCAGTGGAATGCCTTGGCGTATAGCGGCATCCAAAATGGTTTCGCTTTCCAGTGCTTGAAACTGACGACCGCTGGGCTCTACATGGATATCCCAAGGCGAGGTGTGTGTGGTCATGGTTATTGGCTATCCTCTGGCAAATCAAACCCTCAATTGTGCCCTGTCATGCATCGCTACGCTTTTGCCACCTTGCCATCTTCTGCATCCACAAGAACCCCACGCCGTGCACTACCACGGCGTTTTCGCCAAGCCCGGGTATTGGTTGTTGGTTGTGGCGATGTGGGGCAGCGTGTATTGGAGCAGCGCTTGGTCAATGTGCGTTGGCTGGTGCTGACAACGTCGACGAGCAAGCAGCAAACCTTGCGTGCCCAAGGTGTGCATGCACTGCTGGGCAATTTGGACGATGCGCCATCCGTACGGCGATTGGCCGGTTTGGCCCAACGGGTCCTGTACCTTGCTCCGCCGCCCAATCATGGTTCGGCCGATGCGCGCATGGGTGCTTTTGTGCGAGCCATGGACAGGGCAAGTTCCCCGCGGTGTGTGGTCTATGGTTCAACCAGCGCGGTATATGGGGATTGGGCGGGGGCATGGGTGAGTGAGTCGAGTCCTGCATCGTTGCGTAGCCCCCGTGGCGAGCGTCGCTGGCAGGCGGAGCGCGCCTTGCACACATGGGGTTTGCGTGCAGGGGTGCGCACCAGTGCGCTGCGCATACCCGGAATTTATGCTCCCAACCGCAGTGCAGAGGGCAAAGGGCGTGGTGCTCAGCAGCGCCTGCAGCAAGGCTTGCCTGTCTTGCATGCAGCCGAGGATGTGTACACCAACCACATCCATGCCGATGATTTGGCCCGAGCCTGTTGGCTGGCCTTATGGCGGGCAGCGCCCCAGCGCAACTACAACGTCAATGACAACACCCAGCTCAAGATGGGAGACTATTTGGATGCTGTGGCCGACACCCTGGGGTTGCCCCGTCCCCCGCGAGCCACGCGTGCTCAATTGCAGGGGCAAGTCTCAGCCATGCAGTGGAGTTTTATGCAAGACAGTCGGCGCATGCACAACGAACGCATGCAGCGCGAATTGGGGTTGCGCTTGCGTTACCCCACTGTGGTCGACGGCTGGGCAGAGGCTGTGGAGCGCTGAAACCAAAATTGCAGCAGCCACCACACCAACCACGAGGAGAGCAGTGTCACGGGGTAGGCCCACAGCACATCGCTGAGCCAGTGTCCCATGGCTGACATGCGGGCAAAACCAATCACTAGGCCAGCGGCAGTGCCTAGCAGTAGCCATCGTTTGCGCTGGTGTGGTAGCACCAGCAGCAGCGTGCTAAAGAAAAAGCCGCAGGCCACATGGCCGCTGACAAAAGAGCAGTTCACATCGCATTGGTCGCTCACTTGTGCGGCACGCGTGAAGCGGGCAGTGCCACCAAACTCCTGCACTTGGTAAGGGCGAGCGCGGTTGAACTGCTCCTTCACCACCCCCACCATCAGACCCGGGCCCAGAATGCCCGAGAGCACGATGAAGATGAGTGGCAAACGCCAGCGACGCCATGCAGCGCGCCAAAAAGACAGCAGCCACACGACAAAGCACAGTCCCAGAAAGACACGGAAAACGAAAGGTGCCCAGTCGTTAATCGCTTGCACCCACCACCACTGCGCAGACGCAATGCGAGGCGAGGGATCTGCAAACACACTGGCTGCTGCCAAGTCCCATTGGGGAAATGCATACAGAGCCCCAGCCGCCACCAAGGAAGCAGCCAGCAGCACAAGGAAAGCGAGGCGGGATTGCGGTGGAAGTGGTGACGGCAAGCGCATAAGAAAAAAGCCAGAAGGTCGTTGGACTCTTCTGGCTATTATGTGGTGCCCGGGGCCGGAATCGAACCGGCACGCCTTGCGGCGGGGGATTTTGAGTCCCCTGCGTCTACCAATTTCACCACCCGGGCGGGTTGTTTGGTGTAGCCCTGAATTATGGCACATTTATGGCCATGAAATACAAAACTCTTGAAACAGTTGTTGGCAACACGCCGTTGGTGGCCTTGCAGCGCATCCAAGCCGCCGAAAACCAAGCCCGTGGCACGGTGGTGCTGGCCAAGCTGGAGGGCAATAACCCAGCGGGCTCTGTCAAAGACCGTCCAGCCCTGTCCATGATCAGCCGCGCCCAAGAGCGGGGCGAGATCCAACCGGGCGATACATTGATCGAGGCGACCTCGGGTAACACCGGCATTGCGCTGGCCATGGCGGCTGCCATCAAGGGCTACCGCATGGTGCTCATCATGCCCGAGGACTTGTCCATCGAGCGGGCGCAGACCATGAAGGCTTTTGGCGCTGAACTGATTCTGACCCCTAAGAGCGGGGGGATGGAATACGCCCGCGACTTGGCCGAGCAAATGCAGCGCGAAGGCAAGGGCAAAGTGCTCGACCAATTTGCCAACCCGGACAACCCGCGCATCCACTACGAAACCACGGGGCCCGAAATTTGGGAGCAGACTGGTGGACAAATCACCCACTTTGTGAGCGCCATGGGTACCACGGGAACCATCACCGGGGTGGGGCGCTTTTTGAAGGAAAAAAATCCGGCCATTCGCATCATCGGAGCACAGCCGCAAGAAGGGTCACGCATTCCCGGCATTCGCAAATGGCCCCAAGAGTATTTGCCAGCCATTTACGATGCCAGTTTGGTCGATGAACTGGTGTACGTCAGCCAGCACGATGCCGAAGACATGTGCCGCCGTTTGGCGCGCGAGGAGGGCATATTTGGCGGCATATCGGCGGCAGGTGCGTGCTGGGTGGCGCAAAGCATCGCCCGCCACGCGCACAATGCGACGGTCGCGTTTGTGGTGTGCGATCGTGGCGATCGCTATTTGTCCACAGGCGTTTTTCCCGCTTAAGTAGCACTGCAGCACAACGTTTTTTATGACTATCCAAGCCGACAAAGAAGTAGATGCCCGTGGTCTGAACTGCCCCTTGCCCATTTTGCGCGCCAAAAAAGCGCTCTCAGAGATGGACAGCGGACAAGTGCTGCGGGTGGTGGCCACCGACAAAAATTCGGTACGGGACTTTGAGGCCTTTGCTCGCCAAACGGGCAATGAACTGATCGCCCAAGAGAGCGAAGGGGAAGTATTCATCCATACCCTGCGCCGCCGCTAAGCACCCTCCGCCTGCGCCAGACCCCCTGCCCACCAGCAGGGGGTCTTTTTTTGTCGATTCAATGGCCTCGACTCAGGGTTTTACATAACTAAAACAAAGTGATTTATTAATTAAAGTCCGCTCCACGCCCAGTTCGGCGTTGTTCAACCGCCCCCGCAGAGGGCATTCTCGAGGAGCTAACCATGAAAAAGTTGTTGCCTTTGGCACTGGTTGCCAGCTTTGCCGCCGCAGGTATCGCCCACGCTGCCGATGCACCAGTCATTGGTCTGATTACCAAGACCGAAACCAACCCCTTCTTCGTCAAGATGAAAGAAGGCGCTGAAGCCGAAGCCAAGAAGCTGGGTGCCAAACTGTTGACCGCAGCAGGCAAACAAGACGGCGACACCGCCACCCAAATCGCCGCGATGGAAAACATGGCCTCCGCAGGTGCCAAGACCATCCTCATCACCGCCAGCGGCGATGCCATCATCCCCACCGTGAAAAAGCTGCAAGCCAAGGGCGTGCAAGTGATTGCGCTGGACAGCCCGTTTGAGGGTGCAGATGCTCTGTTTGCGACCGACAACTACAAAGCCGGCGTGTTGATTGGCGAATACGCCAAGGCCACACTGGGTGGCAAGAAAGCCGTGATTGCCACGCTGGACTTGTTCCCCGGTCACCCCGTGGGTGCCCAGCGCCACAACGGCTTTATGAAGGGCTTTGGCCTGAACGCGGCGGACGCCAAGTCCAACGAACTGTCCAAAGACGCCTCCGTGGTCTGCATGGCCGACTCTTTTGGTGATACCGCCAAGGGCCAGACCGCCATGGAAAACTGCCTGCAAAAGAACCCCGACATCAACTTGGTCTACACCATCAACGAGCCAGCAGCAGCCGGTGCCTTTAACGCACTCAAGAAAGCCGGCAAGGAAAAGGGCGTGACCATCGTGTCGGTTGACGGGGGTTGCCAAGGCATCAAAGACACCGCTGCTGGCGTGATCGCCGCGACCTCGCAGCAATACCCGCTCAAGATGGCCTCCATGGGTGTGGCCGCAGGGGTGGACTACGCCAAATCGGGCAAGAAAGCCTCTGGCTATGTCGACACCGGCGTGACGCTGATTGCCGGCAAAGCCGTCAAGGGCGTTGACAGCAAAGACACCAAGGTCGGCTTGGATCTGTGCTGGGGTAACAAGTAATTGACTACACCGTAAAGACCATGACCTCGACACACCGTCACATTCCTTGGGGGGCCTTGGGGCCCTGGATAGCGTTGGCAGTGGCCAGCGCGTTTTTTGCCACGCAATCAGACCGCTTCTTTACCGGCGAAAACCTTTCGCTGGTTCTGCAGCAAGTGATGGTGGTGGGGGTCTTGGCAATTGGTCAGACGCTCATCATCCTGACCGCAGGCATTGATCTGTCCTGCGGCATGGTGATGTCGCTGGCCGCCATGGTGATGGCCAAGTTGGCCGTGGAGGCCAACTTGCACCCTGTCATCGCCGTGGGCGGTGGTTTGCTGGTGGCAGCGGCGTTTGGCTTGCTCAATGGCTTGCTGGTCACCCGTTTCAAGCTGCCCTCCTTCATCGTGACCTTGGGCACGATGAACATTGCATTTGCCGTGAACCAGCTCTATTCCCGCTCGCAAACCGTGGTCAACCTGCCCCCAGCGCTCACCGCTGTGGGCGATACCTTCAAATTTGCAGGAACCGAAATCAGCTGGGGCACCTTGCTCATGGTCGGTTTGTACGTGCTGGTGTGGCGCTTCTTGCGTGACACGGCACCGGGCCGCCACCTGTACGCCGTGGGCAACCATCCCGAAGCCGCTCGCTTGACGGGTATCCGGGTAGAAAAAGTCTTGGTGCTGGTCTATGTCGGTGCGGCCGTGTTCTACGGTTTGGCTGCCATGCTGTCCATTGGCCGCACAGGCGTGGGTGACCCCCAAGCTGGGCAAACCGAAAACCTGGACGCCATCACCGCCGTGGTGCTGGGCGGAACCAGTTTGTTTGGCGGTCGTGGCATCGTGCTGGGCAGCTTGGTGGGGGCCGTCATCGTGGGCGTGTTCCGCAACGGCCTCACGCTCATGGGCGTGGCCTCGGTGGTGCAGACCCTGATCACCGGCATTTTGGTGATTCTGGCCGTGCTGTTGGATCAAATGTCGCGCAAAGGAGCCCGCTAAATGAGCGCCCAACACACTACCAACCCTGTGGACAGCCCGCTGGTATTGCAGGCCAAAGGCGTCGTCAAACGCTACGGCCAAGTCACCGCTTTGGATGGCGTGGATTTTGAATTGCGCGCAGGCGAAATTCTGGCCGTTATCGGCGACAACGGGGCAGGCAAGTCCTCGCTCATCAAGGTTCTGTCGGGCGCCACCGTGCCCGACGAAGGCGAACTGCTGCTCGATGGCCAAGCCGTGCACTTTCGCAGCCCCATCGATGCGCGCCAGTCCGGCATCGAAACCGTGTACCAAGACTTGGCCGTGGCCCCGGCCATGACGATTGCGGAAAACCTGTTCTTGGGCCGCGAGTTGTACTACCCCAACCCGCTCGCCCGCGCCCTGCGCATATTGGACAAAAAAGCCATGCTGCAGCAGGCGGTGGAGCGCATGAACGAACTCAAAGTCGGCATCCGATCCATGACCCAAGCGGTAGAAACCTTGTCCGGCGGCCAGCGCCAGTGCGTGGCCGTAGCCCGCGCTGCGGCATTTGCCCGGCACGTGGTCATCATGGACGAGCCCACCGCCGCGCTGGGCGTGAAAGAGGGCAATATGGTGCTGGAGTTGATCCGCCGTGTGCGCGACAAAGGCCTGCCCGTCATCCTCATCAGCCACAACATGCCGCACGTGTTCGAGATTGCCGACCGCATCCACATCCAGCGCTTGGGCCGCCGCGCTGCTGTGGTCAACCCCAAGCGCATCAGCATGAGCGACACCGTGGCCGTGATGACCGGGGCCAAGTCCGTTGACGAACTGCCTGCCGAGGTCTTGGCCTGATGCTCCCCCCCGTGCCACAGCTCGTTCCCGTGCTGCAGCCCCGTGGTTCCAACCAACTGGGCATGCGGCAGTTCAACGAGCGCGTGGTACTGCAAGCCATCCGCTTGCAAGGCAGTTGCCCCAAGGCCGAGCTAGCCCGCCTCACCGGCCTGACCGCGCAAACGGTGGGCCTGATCACCGCCCGGCTGGAGGAAGATGGTTTGCTCAAGCGCCACGAACCCGTGCGTGGCCGCATAGGCCAACCCTCGGTGCCACTGGCGTTGGCCCCCGATGGGGCGTTCTCCATCGGCATCAAGGTCGGACGGCGCAGCATGGACTGCCTGTTGGTGGACTTTGTGGGCCATGTGCGCCAGCGCACGGTGCTGGAGTACGACATCCCCGATGAAAACGCCTTGCTGCCCGCCATTGCTGAAAAAATCCAGCACATGCGCCAGCAGTTGGGCCCCTTGCAATCGCGCTTGGTGGGGGTTGGCGTGGCAGCCCCGTTCAATATGGGGGGCTGGCATTTGCTGCAAGGGCTGCCCGCCAGCACGGCCGACTACTGGAACCGCCTTGACGTGGCCGCAGCCGTGCAAAGCGTGACCGACCTGCCCGTGAGCCACGCCCGCGACACACTGGCAGCCTGTGTGGCCGAACTGGTCAGCGGCCGTGGCCGCGAGATCAAGAGCTTTTTGTACCTGTACGTGGACACCTTTGTGGGCGGTGGCTTGGTGCTGCATTCACACCTGCACCGTGGCATGCATGGCAACGCGGGTGCGGTCGCGTCCATGGCCTTGGGCGAAGCCCAAGCGGGCCAGCCTGCTCCGCGCCAAATGCTGGAGCACGCCTCGCTGTGGGACTTGGAGCAGCGCCTGCGCGCGGCAGGCCTAGACCCCCATGCCGCCTACGACGAGCGCGCGCTGCAAGCCCCGTTTAACGCCATCACCCAAGTGTGGCTAGAGCAGGCCGCCAACAGCTTGGCCCTGTGCGTGGTCAACGGCACTGCCTTTTTGGATGTAGACGCCGTGGTGCTGGACGGCGCTTTCTCTCGCCCCATGCTGCAAGCCCTGCTGGCCCAAACCCGCAGCGCCCTGCAGCGCTACCACTGGGAAGGCCTGTGGCCTGTGGAGTTGGTGGCGGGCAGCGTGGGCAGTGAAGCCCACGCACTGGGCGGCGCGCTGCTGCCGCTGCATGCCAACTTTGCGCCGGATAGGGATTTGTTTCTCAAATAAGACCAACGCAGCATGAACGGATTGCTATTGTTTTGATAGCTGCCTGAGCTTGCTGCATAAGCTATGCAGGCCAATTTATGCTTTTTTCAAAGCCAGTTGCATACGGCCTCTGTTCATCAGCAGCATTCCAAGGATTGCCACCGCACCACCCTCCAGCAGAGATGGCGTGACTGTTTCACCAAGCCATAAACTGGAGAACATCAGGCCAAAAACCGGAACCAATGCCATATAAGCGGCGGCGGCACCGGCACCCAATGTTTTCACTCCTTCCAAATACCACGCGTAAGCCAAGGTGGTGGCTCCCACGGCAAGTGCAACCAAACTGGCCCATGCCCCCACAGGAGCGGTAGCTAAGCGTTCCCAAGCGGCACTTCCTTCCATCAGCAAGCTGGCAGTGAGCAAGAAGACGGTGCCAAAGACCGCCGTCATAGCCGTGGTGGTGAGCGAATCAATGCGCGTCAAAACCAATCGACCCACCAGTGTGTAGCCTACCCAGCACGCAGAGCATCCAAGCAGCAGCCATTCACCAGTTCCAAAATGCGGGTGATCCATAGCAAGCCATGTCCCCCCACTTAAGGCATACAGCGCACCGATCACGGCCAACACCACCCCCATGCACATCGTGAAGTTGGCAGCTTCACGAAACAGCACGACTGCCAATAACAAGGTCACTACAGGGTTGAGCGCCACCACCATGGCCGCTTTGCCAGCAGGCACTTTTTGCAAGGCGAGTAAAAAGAAAATCGAGTAAGCCAATACACCTATTGACGATGCAAAAGCCAATCCCAACCACTGACGGCGCTGGAGTGTGCGCAAACTTTGCAACCCTTTGCTGTGGTGAAGCCAAACGAGTAGAAGCAGGCTAGCCAAACCGAAGCGCAAGCTGGCCGCAGCCAGCGCAGGCATCGCTTGGGCTACCAATCGCCCCCAAGGCCATGAGGCCCCCCAAAGCGCAGCCATACCCAGTAAACCCAAGTGAGTGGAATAAGAAAAGTGTTTCATAGGGCACTACTATTCACTTATGTTGACTAATAGTCGAATGAGTAATTAATCATGACATTCACCCAATTGGAAATATTCGCTGTGTTGGCCAAGCTGGGGAGTTTTTCCAGGGCGGCAGCGGCTCTGGGGATTACCCAAAGTGGTGTGAGTCACGCCCTCAAGCAACTGGAAACGGAGCTGGGTGTGATGCTGCTGAAGCGGGATGTCGGAAACATCACCTTGACCGATAGTGGTGAGCGCTTGCTGCCGCGTGCTAACGACATCTTGCAGCAGAAGGAAGCTTTGCAGCAGGAGGCTGGCCTAGAGCGCGGTATTACCCGCGGCACCCTGCGCATAGCCTCATTTGGTGCCACGTCCTCGTTGCGTTTGTTGCCGCCGCTATTGGCGCGGTTTCGCCAAGCCCATCCCATGGTGGAGGTGCACATTGATGAAGTGGTGGATGACAAAGTGGTGTATTGCTTATTGGAGCGGCGAGCGGAAATTGGCTTCGTCGTGCTGCCCGAGGATCGCTTTGATACCGTTCCATTGGTCACGGATGAGCTTGTGGCCGTGCTGCCTGCCGCGCACCCGTTGGCTAAGCAAGAGGCCATCCGTGCGCAAGACTTTGAAGGGCTGCCATTTATCCGTACATCGGCAGGATCGGGCTCCCACATTGATCGCTTTTTTGCCAGCGCTGGAGTCGTCCCCACAACCTTCTACCGTTTTGAACAACTCAGTTCTATGTTGGGATTTGTCGCAACCGCGGATGCGGTGACGATTGCTGCGCGCTTGGCTTTGCCGGAGCCCCCGCAAGGGGTTGTGTACCGTCGCCTGTCGCCCCCTCGTCCACGGGAGATAGGGCTGGCTGCTTTGCAGCGTGACAAACTATCGCCGGCCGCGAGGGCTTTTATGGACCTTGCCACCCGATACAAAGCAGAACTGCCATCGAGTGCTTTGTCATGATGCTGCTATGGTTTTGATAGCTGCTTGAGCTTGCTGCATAAGCTCTAGAGGCTTATTTGGTAAAAATTCCCAGACGCTATTTCTCTGTCGGCAGCTGTGCAAACACAGGAACCTCCGCTTTGTCGCCATTGCTCGCCCACGCTTTGTGCGCCCAACTTGGGCGCATCGGGGCCCCGGTATTTGTCGTCGGGCCAATAGAGCCAGATCAAGGGAATCTTGGCCGTTTTGGCCAGAGTTCCCCTGGAATCTTCAATCACCTGCGGGGTTTAACCCAATCGCTTGAGCTGCTCGCGCACCTTGTCCAGCGTGGCAGAGAAGTCGGCCACCCGCTTTTTCTCTTGTTCAATGACTGCTGGTGGAGCCTTGGCCACAAAAGCCTCGTTGGACAGCTTGCCGTTGGCCTTGGTGATTTCGCCCTCTAGGCGGGCCACTTCCTTGCCCAGACGGGCTTTCTCGGCGGCTACGTCCACTTCCACGAACAAGCACACGCGGGCTTGGCCCACCACGGCCACTGGCGCTGCTTGGGCGGCGGCGGCCCACTCGGCTTCGGTGTCGAAGAAGCGCACTTCGTTCAGTTTGACCAGGGCTTGCAGCACCGGTGCCCACTGGCGCAGGAAGGCGGTATCGTCGGCTTGCGTAGCCAGCACAAACAGCGGCAGGCGGGCAGAGGGGCTCACGCCCATCTCGCCGCGCAGGTTGCGGCAGGCGTCCACCACGGACTTGAGGCGGGCGACTTGGGCGATGGCGCCTTGGTCAATGCGTTCAGGCGCTGCCACAGGGAAGGCGGCCACGCTGATGGAGGCACCAGCACGACCCGCCACAGGGGCGACCTTTTGCCACAGCTCTTCGGTGATGAAGGGGGCGATGGGGTGCAGTAAGCGCAGGATCACTTCCAGCGTGCGGATCAGTGTGCGGCGGGTGGCGCGTTGCTGCGCCGGTGTGCCGGACTGGATTTGCACCTTGGCGATTTCCAGATACCAGTCGCAGAACTCGTTCCACACAAAGTCGTAGATGGTGTTGGCCACGTTGTCCAAGCGGAAATCGGCAAAGCCTTGCGCCACTTCGCTTTCTGTCTGCTGCAGCAGCGAGACGATCCAGCGGTCAGCTTGGCTGAACTGCAGGTACTCGCCCGTAGCGCATTGGTCGGTGCTGTGCTCTTCCAAGCCGCAGTCGTAGCCTTCGCAGTTCATCAGCGCAAAGCGGGTGGCGTTCCACAGCTTGTTGCAGAAGTTGCGGTAGCCCTCGCAGCGCTTGCTGTCAAAGTTGATGGAGCGGCCCAGCGATGCCAGTGCGGCAAAGGTAAAGCGCAGCGCATCGGCCCCGTAGGCGGGAATGCCTTCGGGAAATTCCTTTTGCGTGTTCTTGCGCACGGTGGGCGCTGTCTCGGGCTTGCGCAGGCCGGTGGTGCGTTTTTCCAGCAGCGGTTCGAGGGCGATGCCGTCGATCAAGTCCACCGGGTCGAGCACGTTGCCCTCGGACTTGCTCATCTTCTTGCCCTGCGCATCGCGCACCAAGCCGTGGATGTACACGTGCTTGAACGGCACTTTGCCGGTGAAGTGGGTGGTCATCATGATCATGCGCGCCACCCAGAAGAAGATGATGTCGTAGCCTGTCACCAGCACGCTGCTGGGCAGGTACAGGTCGTGGTCGCTGGCTTCTTTTCCCAGGCTGGAGAAGGGCACCAGCGCGCTGGAGTACCAGGTGTCGAGCACGTCCGGGTCGCGGGTCAGCTTCTTGCCAGCGCCTGCTTGTGCTTGGGCGTCGGCTTCGCTCTTGGCCACGTAGACCTTGCCGTCTTCGTCGTACCACGCGGGAATCTGGTGGCCCCACCACAGCTGGCGGCTGATGCACCAGTCCTGGATGTTGTTCATCCACTGGTTGTAGGTGTTGACCCAGTTCTCGGGCACGAACTTCACGTCGCCGCTGGCCACGGCGTCGATGGCTTTTTGGGCAATGCTCTTCCCTGTGGGGTCTTGGTCAGACACCTTGCTCATGGCGACAAACCACTGGTCGGTGAGCATGGGTTCTACCACTTGGCCGGTACGGGCGCAGCGCGGCACCATGAGCTTGTGTTTTTTCACTTCCACCAGCAGGCCTTGGGCTTGCAGATCGGCCACGATTTGTTTGCGCGCGGCAAAGCGGTCCAGCCCCTGGTAAGCCGCAGGCGCTTCGGTATTGATCTTGGCGTCCAGCGTTAATACGCAAATCATCGGCAGCTTGTGGCGCAGACCCACTTGGTAGTCGTTGTGGTCGTGCGCGGGGGTGACCTTGACCACGCCGGTGCCGAATGCTTTGTCCACGTACTCGTCGGCAATGACGGGGATGGTGCGACCGCACAGCGGCAGCGTGACTTGCTGGCCGATGAGGTGTTTGTAGCGTTCGTCTTCGGGGTGCACCATCACGGCCACGTCGCCCAGCATGGTCTCAGGCCGGGTGGTGGCCACCACCAGTTGGCCCGAACCGTTGGCCAAGGGGTAGGCGATGTGCCAGAGCGAACCGTCTTCTTCTTCGCTCTCGACTTCGAGGTCAGACACGGCGCTCATGAGCACCGGGTCCCAGTTCACCAAGCGCTTGCCACGGTAGATGAGGCCTTGCTCGTAGAGCTGCACAAAGGTCTCGGTGACCGTTTGCGACAGCTTGTCGTCCATGGTGAAGTATTCGCGGCTCCAGTCCACGGTGTCGCCCATGCGGCGCATTTGGGTGGTGATGGTGTTGCCGGACTTTTCCTTCCACTCCCAGACTTTTTTCAGGAAGGCTTCGCGGCCCAAATCGTGGCGGCTCACGCCTTGCTCTTGCAACTGGCGCTCCACCACGATTTGGGTGGCAATGCCCGCGTGGTCGGTGCCGGGAATCCACGCCGTGTTGTAGCCTGCCATGCGGTGGTAGCGGGTCAGGCTGTCCATGATGGTTTGGTTGAACGCGTGGCCCATGTGCAGCGTGCCGGTCACGTTGGGCGGTGGCAGTTGGATGGCGAAGTTGTGGCCCGCGTTGGCGGCGGCGGCATCGGGCGCGCCTGTGCCACGGAAACCAGCGATGCCGTAGCCGCGCTTTTCCCACTCGGGGCCCCAGTGCGCTTCCAGCGCAGCGGGCTCGAACGATTTGGACAGGGATTGCAAACCTGGCTGTGCAGGCGTGGTGTTGGTGGTGTCAGACATGGGAGGGTTGTTCCAGAGCAAGGGCGGGATTTTACCGAGGCCAGGCCCTCGGCTGGCGTCCATGGCGGACATCACTGCAATGCTTGCTCGGCCGCTTGCAGGTCTTTGGCGTATTCGTTGAGGTAGCGAGTGCGTTGTTCACTGCTCCAGGTCGCGTCCGAAAAAGTTTCCAGTGCATAGTTGGCACTGGTGTGCGCAACACCCGCCCAGCGGGGCATGGAGGCGCGGTCGGGGAAGTGGTCTTCACGCAGTAAGAAACCATCCACATCGCGCAGTGTGATGGGGAAGTGGATTTGGTAGTCACGCAGCAACTTTCCAAACAGCAAAAAGCGAATGTTTTGCACCCCTGTGGCAACAGGACTGCGGGCCGTGAGCAGTGCAAATGCTTTGCCGCGAGCGTCATAGGCACGGGCTGTCACGATGTAGGTTCCCGCTTCATTGACTTGGGCGGCTAATTGGATAGCCAACGAACCGTTTTCCATTTGCTCGGACGATTGGCCCAGCCAAGTGGCTGGTACTAGCGGGGTGTAAACCAGATCGAAATAGGTTTGCCCAGGGCCTGTGTCTTCGGTGCCCAAAAGGTAGACCTCGGTGCGGATAGTGCCTTCAAAATTGGCAAAGCCACTGCTGCTGGGCTGCCATTGCACGCTGTATACCCCATCTCCCGCAACGGAGTCGCCTTGGGTGCCGCTGTCATTGAATGCCAAATTCACCATGCCCGTACTGCTGCCATCGGTTTGCAGGCCACGGGCCACGGCTCTTTGCACGATGGCGGGCAAAGGGCGATTTTGGCTGTCTACCAGTGCGACGGTGAAACGAGCGGTATCGGCCCCGCTCAAAAAAACACGGTTTTGTGTCACTAGCAGGTGAATGCCGCTGGCTTGTCCTTTCTTATTTTGCAGTGGCACGCTGCTTTGTATGTCCGCAAAGGGCAGGATTTGCTCAGGATGCTCGTCAATCGGGCGCGACTGCACCGGGTAGCGTGAGTACTCCCGATAGGCCTGCAGTCTTTGGCGTGCTTGCAATACCCGCTCTTGCTGCGGGGACAGTTGGGCCAATGCTGCATTGCCTCTGCGCTCCAACGCAGAGGCGTTTGGCATCGGTGCCGATGTGGCATGGTCGTCTTGTGCGGTGCTATTGGCTGAGGAGGCTTCGCTTGCCGCACTGGTGGCCCATAGCCACCACAGTAGACCTGCTGCTACAGCAAGTCCACTGGCGAGTGACCATGCGCTGATACCGTTTTGACGACGACGCAGCTTCATAGGGCATTGCTGGCCATGTGTGCACGCACCAAGCTCACCACACCCTCCCAGTTTTGGTTGGTGTAGTGGTTATAGGACTCGCTGGTATCGCGGAACGCGACGCTGTGGTAACTCCACTTGGTCGAGCCATCTTGGTTGGCGGATGTGCCAGTTGTGAGGTTGCTGCAGAACCAATCCCCGGGGTTGCACAGGCTACGCCCAGCGCTGCCAGCCACCCCTCCCGCCGAGTGATAGGCCACCGCTTCGTCGTCTTGGCCGGGCAATATGGCCGAGTACAGCGTGCCTTTGGCTCCTGCATACATGTTGAACCATACGCCTTGTGTGATGTTGTGGTCGTACAGCGCTCGTGCGGTAGTTGTTTTGAGGTCTTGCACCAAACCCGATGACGTCGTCCAGCTACCCACGTCCGCCAGTTCGGAGCCGCCGCCAGCACCCGCTGCAATGTCCACAAATTTGATATTCCAGCCTGTTTGGGTGGCGCCGCTGCTCACATTGCTGCAAGTGCCGTTGGATGCTGGCGATGGGGTTTTCACATTGCGTGTACTGCTGCCGTAGAGCGATAGGGCGTAGCCAATTTGCAAGTCACCTGCACTGTGCGCGGCAACATAGCACCAGTTGTCGCCTGTGCAATAGCAATCCAGCGCGTTGCGAATGACCGAGTTTTGGGTGGATATGTGGCTGTAACCATCCCAATTCACGGCAATTTTGTTGACCCCGGCGCTGGCGCTGGCAGGGCCCCAATAACTGGCAAAGTTGCTGTACGTGCCTGTGGCCGTGGTGTCTTGGCTGCTTTTGCGGCCATGGATCCACAGGGAGTAATTGGTACTAAAGGCGGTGGTGCAGATGAATGCAAATGCCATCATCATGAGCCCGTGGCGAAAGAAACGCTTTTTCAGCATGCATGCCTCCCATTGGGTGTAATTAGGTGGAAATGCAGTATGGAAAAGTGCATTTGAGGGCACAGCAGGGTTTACGCCAATTTAGAGAGCTCCGTCAGTTTTTGTGGCCTCGCCCAATTGGCGCGTCAACAGGCCTGCCGCCATGGTTTGGCATGCATGCGTGTTTTGCCCTGCCCACAGCGGTGTGAAGTCGCTGCAGCCTTGTGGTTCAGCCGCTTGGCGCAAGGGTGCAAGAGCGGTTGTGCACAAGGGAAAGGGTGGAATGTCTTCGCGCAACGGCCCCAGTTCGCGCATCAGCCGATTGACCAAACCGCGTGCGGGTCGGCCAGTGAACAGATTGGTCAGTGCCGTCGGCGTATCGCCTTGCTGGAGTGCAGTGCGGTGCAAGGGGCTGGTGGTGGCTTCGGGGCACAGCAAATAGGCCGTTCCCACTTGGGCGGCACAGGCACCCATGGACAGCACAGCTTGCACTGCACGCGCATCGCCAATGCCTCCGGCGGCAATAACGGGGATGGGCACAGCGTCCAAAACCTGCGGCAGCAAAGCCATGGTGCCTAGCTGGGTGTGCAGGTCGGTGCTTAAAAACATACCCCGGTGCCCACCCGCTTCCAAGCCTTGGGCAATGATGGCATCTGCGCCGTGGTCGGCCAACCAGCGCGCCTCAGCCACGGTGGTGGCGCTAGACCAAATGCGTGCGCCACTGCGCCGCACCCGCTCTAGCAAGTCAGGGGCTGGCAAGCCAAAGTGAAAGCTCACCACCGCTGGGCGGAAGGCTTGCACCACGTCGGCCATGGCGGCGTCAAAAGGGTGGCGGCCAGCGCTAGCTGGCCCTGTGTCTTGCACCAGGCCCCACTGGGCGTAGTAGGGTTGTAGCAGTGCGTGCCAGCGGGCGTTGCGGATCGCATCGGGTGTGGGGCTGGTGTGGGCAAAGAAGTTGAGGTTGTAGGGCTGCTGCGTTGGCGTGTTGCCATCGGCACCCAAGGCGTGGTGCAGCCGCAGCAATTCTTGGCGCAAGCTCTCAGCCGTGTGCGTGGCAGCGGGCAAAGAGCCCAAGCCCCCGGCTTGGCATACCGCGGCGGCGAGCCGGTAGTCCTGCACGCCTGCCATGGGCGCTTGGACGATGGGCAGAGCGCACCCCAATGCTGGATGCCAAGGCATGCGGTTCATGCTTTGTCCCGCACCCAACTGCCGCTTTTGCCGCCGTGTTTTTCGCACAGCAGCACGTCGCGGATTTCCATGCCTTTGTCCACGGCTTTGCACATGTCGTAGATGGTCAGTAGCGCCACTTGCACGGCCATGAGCGCTTCCATCTCTACGCCCGTGCCGCCCACAGTTTCGGCAGTGGCGCGGCAGTGGATGGCGGCGCTACGCATGTCGTCTGGCCAAGCACCCGCTTGGGGCTGGAAGTCCACCGCCACGTGGCTCAGCGCGATGGGGTGGCACAGGGGAATGAGGTCGCTGGTTTTCTTGGCCGCCATGATGCCGGCCAGGCGTGCTACGCCCAGCACATCGCCCTTGGCGACGGCGGCGTTGGTGATGCGCTCCAGCGTATCGGGGAGTAGGGCGATGCTGCCGCTGGCAACGGCTTTGCGGGCCGTGGCGGGTTTGTGGCCTATGTCCACCATGTGGGCATCGCCTTGGGCGTTGAAGTGGGTCAATGGGGCAGCGGCGGCAGGGCTTGTGGGGCGGGTCTGTGTCATGCCCGCATTGTCGCTACACTGCCCGCCTTTGCGATACACCACGTGGTTTGAATAGGTTTGCCCATGCTCATGCTGTTGTCCCCAGCCAAGTCGCTGGACTATGAAACCCCACTGGCTGACAAGCTCGAACTGGCCCAGTTGCCGCACACGCAGCCGCTGTTCACCGCGCAGTCGCAGCAGCTCATCGCCCTGCTGCGCCCCTTGTCGGTGCCGCAGGTGGCCAGTTTGATGGATCTGAGCGACAAGCTGGCCGCGCTCAATGTGGCGCGCTATGCCGCATGGTCGCCTGTGTCAGGGCCGGACAACGCACTCCAAGCGGTGCTGGCTTTTGATGGCGATGTCTACGATGGGCTAGCCGCCAAAACCCTGACGGCTGCGCAACTGCAGTGGCTGCAGCAGCATTTGTGCATTCTGAGCGGTTTGTACGGCGTGCTGCGTCCGCTGGACTGGCTGCAACCCTATCGGCTAGAAATGGGGACAGCGCTGGCGGGGGCGCATGGCAAAGACCTGTACCAGTTTTGGGGCACGCGCATTGCTGCGTATCTGAACCAGCGCTTGCAAGAGCAGGGCAGCCGCTTGTTGCTCAATTTGGCTTCGCAAGAGTATTTCAAGGCGGTGGATCGCAAGGCGCTGCAAGCCGATGTGGTGGAGTGCGTCTTCCAAGACTACAAAAACGGCGTCTACAAAATCATCAGCTTCCACGCCAAGCGGGCGCGGGGGCTGATGGCGCGTTTCGTGGCGCAGCAGCAGGTGATGACGGTAGAGGGCCTGAAAGACTTCGCCGAAGACGGCTACGCTTTGGACAAGGCAGCTTCTTCGGCGACGAGTTTGGTGTTCAGGCGCAAGACCGTTTAAGCGGGAAAGTGCAAGGCGTTGGTCAAATCGCCCATGGGCTTTTGACCGCGCGCCACCATGGCATCGTCACGCTCTTGCAATCCCTCTAGCTTCTCCAAACCATGGATGCGGGTGATCAAACGCAGGATGGATGCCGTGTCGTAGATGGTGTGATCGACCGTCCCTTTGCGTGCAAAGGGCGAAATGACCAGTGCCGGAATACGCGTACCCGGTCCCCAGCGGTCTCCTTGGGGTGGTGCTACATGGTCCCACCAGCCCCCGTTTTCATCAACGGTGACGATGACAACCATGTTCTTCCACTGCGGGCTGTTGCGCAGTACTTTGATGGCGTGTGCTATGTGGCGATCTCCTGAGGCCACATCGGCATAGCCCGCATGCAGATTGAGGTTGCCTTGCGGTTTGTAAAAAGTCACCTCAGGCAAGCGTCCGGCTTGCGCATCGGCCAGAAAGCGGTTGGTCGTGTCCTCATCTCCCAAGCCTCCATCGCGCAGGCGTTTTTTGCGTTCTTCAGGAAACTCGGGCCCTAAGTTCTTGAAGTAGTTGAAGGGTTGGTGGTGGTACTGGAAGTTCGGAATTTTGGGGATGCCGTTGGAGTCTTTGTAGGTATCTATGGTGGCTTGCCAAGCGCCAGCGTACCAAGCCCAGTCCACGCCTTTTTTGGTCAGCTTGTCGCCAATGTGCTCGTGCACCTGTGGCACCAGCACATTGGGTTGGGCGGGCAGGGCATAGTCGGGGCGGTTGGGGTCGCGCGACCAAGTGGGCCAGTACGGTGGTGCCATGGTGTTGACGGCGTAGCCATCGGGGGTGAGGGCGCTGGGGCCAAACTTGGCGGGGCCATCCATGGCGCTGGCCGCTGAATCGCTGGCCAAGGCCAAGCGGGTGTCGCGCGGGTCATCGCTCACCAGTTTGGCAATTTGGGTGCGTGCTGGCGAGTTGCTGGCATTGGGATAGAACGGCACTTTGGCGGCAATGAGGTACTGGTGGTTCAAGAAAGAACCGCCGAAAGCCCCTTGGAAGAAGTTGTCGCACAGGACAAACTCGCTGGCAATGTCCCACAGGCGCAGGTGGTAGCGGGTTTGGCCATAGTGCCCCATGACCAAGCCGCCCGAGTCTCCCCACGCTACATAGTCATCGTTCTTGCCGCCATTGATTTGCATCTGGTTTTGGTAGAACGCATGCACCAGGTCACGGGTGACAAGCCCTAGCGGCAACGCTTCGCCTTGGGGCCCTTTGAGTGCAAAGGGCGCATTGGGCAGGTTCTTTTGGTATTGCTGAGCGGTTTCGTAGAGCACGCCCTCGATGCTTTGGGGGCCTGCTTGCACCACGCCGCCCCATACGGGGGGAGTTGATTCAGTAACTGGCCATCCCGGTCACGTTGTTGGAATTCGCCCGCTTGGAGTGTTGAGAGTGGCTTTTCCAGGCCGGGGAAGTTGGCAAACAGGTTGTTGAAGCTGCGGTTTTCGGCATAAATCACCACCACGGTTTGGATGTGTTTGTGCAGGGCCGCATCCAGTTGTTTGCCCAGCAGCTTTTTGTATGGAGGCTGGGATGCCGCTTTTGCTTCTGTCGCGATCAGTGTGCTGCCTATGCCTATGCCTACGCCAGCAACGCCTCCCATAAAGCCGCGGCGATTGATGTTGGGGGCTTGTCGCTGGTCACTCATGAGGAGCTCCAATTCAAATCAAAAACAAACAATCAGAGGCGCCTAATCTACGTTGGTTTCAAGAAAAAAATGTGTCAACACCAAAACAAAAAGCCCAGCGCTCTGGGGAGCTGCTGGGCTTTGGGGGATGCCGTAGCGCGGGCTTATTCCACCTTGGCTTTGGCACGCAGTTCCTCTTGGAACTGTTGCAGTTTTTGTTGTTCCAGTTGCTGGACGATCTGTGGCTTGACTTGGTTGAAGTCGGGCAACTTGGGTTCGCGGGTGTCGTCCAAGCGGATCACGTGGTAGCCGAACTGGCTCTTGACGGGCGTTGTGGTGACTTCACCTTTTTTCAGCGCCATCAAGGCATCGGAGAACTCTTTCACGTAGCTGGCGGGGTTGGCCCAGTCCAGATCGCCACCGTTCTTGCCAGAGCCTGGGTCTTTGGACAGTTTCTTGGCCAAATCTTCAAACTTGGCACCTTTTTTCAGCTGGGCGATGATGGATTTGGCTTGGTCTTCTTTCTCGACCAAGATGTGGTGGGCATGGTATTCCTTGCCGCCGCTGGCGGAGGCGTACTTGTCGTACTCTGCCTTGGCTTGTTCATCGGTCACGGGGTTTTTCTTTTGGTAGTCGGCAAACAACTCACGAATGATGATGGTTTGACGGGCCAGTTCGAGTTGGCTCTTCACGCTGTCAGAGGTGTCCACACCGCGGGTTTGCGCTTCTTGCATGAAGATTTCGCGGATGATGGCTTCTTCTTTGAGTTGGGTTTCTACTTCGGGGGTGATGGCGCGGCCAGAGCGGGCAACCTGCTGGGCCAGCACATCTACGCGGCTCTTGGGCACGGCTTTGCCGTTGACGATGGCGATGTTTTGCGCCATTGCTGATGCGCCCAGGCACAGGGTCAGGCTGGCAATGGCCAAGCTGGAGAGCAGATTGCGTTTCATGGGGGAAAAGTCCTCTTTCAAGCGAAACAAAAGATGGTGGAGTAGCTGGCGCGCAGGAAGTTCCTACGCCACAACTTCAATGGCCAGTGCGTGCAGCCCAAGGGCCATAAAGTCTTGCAGCGCATCATACACAAGGCGGTGTTGCGCAACCCGGCTTTTGCCAGTGAAGTGCGGACTGGCGATGCGCACCCGAAAGTGGGTGCCGTAGCCCAAGCCGTTGGCACCGCTGTGACCGTGGTGTTGGGCGCTTTCGTCCAGCACTTCGAGCACGGTGGTTTGCAAGCGTTCTTGTAGCCGTTGCTGCAAATCCACAGCCCGTGGCGGCTGCATGGCCTCAGTCATGCGAAGTGTCCTTGTCCGCGCCCTGTTTGTCTTGCGTGGCGGCTTGCTCTTTCAAATAAGGGGTGAGGTAAATGCCTTGACCGACCAAGAAGGCGATGGGAAAGACGTAGCCCCAAATTTTGAAGTTGACCCATGCATCGGTGGTAAACCAGTAGGCCACCGTGCCGTTGAGCACGGCCATGAAGAGGGCGTAGCCAATCCACAGCGCGCACAGCTTGTGCCACACGGCTTCGGGCAGTTCCAAGTGGGCACCGATCATGACTTTGAGCATGTTCTTCTTGAAGCCCCACATGGCGATACCTAAACCCAAGGCCGTGGCGGTGTAGAGCACGGTGGGCTTCCATTTGATAAAGCGCTCGTCATGCAGCACCAAGGTCAGGGTGCCAAAGACCAAGATCAAGGCCAAGGTGACTTTGTGCATGGTCTTGAGTTCTTTGTCGATGGCGTAGATGGCTGCCATTTGCAGCACGGTAGCGGCCATCAGCACGCCAGTAGCGACGTAGATGTCGTAAAACTTGTACGCGCCAAAAAAGAGGACGAGAGGAATGAAGTCGAGAAACTGTTTCATGAGGGTTGGAAGTGTAGCGAGGCTGAGTTCATGCAGTAGCGCAACCCTGTATCGGTGGGGCCATCTTCAAACACGTGGCCCAAGTGCGCGCCGCATTGGCTGCACACGGTTTCGACCCGGATCATGCCGTGGCTCATGTCGCGCCGCTCGCTGATGGCGCCGGGCAGGGCTTGGTCAAAGCTGGGCCAGCCGCAACCGGCGTCGAATTTGGTCTGTGAGTCAAACAGTTGCGCGCCACAGCACACGCAGTGGTAGCTGCCGTGGGCCCAGTGTTGCTCGTAGCGGCCGGTAAATGGGCGCTCGGTGGCGGCTTGCTGCGTAACGGCGTAGGCCAATGGCTCGGCCTCGTTGCGGGCGATTTTGTCGGCCAGCAGGTCGCGCCACTCTTGGGCGCTGCGTTGGATGGGGTGGTCGCTCATGAACTACAACTCAGGTGCAGGTGTTGCGCCCAGTCGGGCGGAAATCCGGCCCAGCGCTGCAGGTGCGCCGGGGCGTCGGGGCCAATGTCAGCATAAGGCGTGTTCAGGGCTTGGTGCAATTGCTGCACAACGCTGTAGTCGCCTTGCTCGGCAGCACTGATGGCTTCTTGGGCCATGTAGTTGCGCAGCACCAAGCAGGGGTTGCTGTTCAGTATCAAATCGGGCTGTAGGGCACACCCAGTAAGCTGGTCTAGCTCTGAAAATGATAGCAACCATGCGTCTATGCCAGTTCTGTCCAGAAACAGGTCTTGCACACTGTCACGCGGGGCCAGGCCAGCGGCCCAGCGTGCCAAGCGGCGCCAAAAAAGGGTGTAGTCCACCCGTTCTGCAGCCAGCAGGGGCAGTGCTTTTTCCGCCACCGCTTGGGCTGCGGGGCTGGGGGCGCGGCCCAGTTTGGCGCAGAGCTGGATTTGCCACGCTTGTGCCCAAGCCGGTTTGAACTTGTCTATGGCGGCCAAGGCAGCATCGGTGGCGGCTTTGTTGGCGTCGCTATGGCCTTGTTCGCTGCATTCTTGCGCCAGCAAGGCAAGCAGGGCTTGTCCTAGGCAGAGCAGGTTCCAGTAGACGATGTTGGGTTGGTTGCCAAAAGCGTAGCGGCCTCGCTCGTCGCTGTGGTTGCAGATGTGCTGCGGGTCAAACCCATCCATGAACTGGAAGGGGCCATAGTCCAAGGTCAGCCCCAAGATGCTCATGTTGTCGGTGTTGAGCACGCCATGGCAAAAGCCCAGCGCTTGCCAGTGCGCCACCAGCTGGGCGCTGCGTTCTACAACGTTAGCCAGCAAGGCTGCGTAGCGGCTGGGTTGGCTGGCGCATGCTGGGTAGTGGTGCTCTATGACCCAATCAGCCAGAGCGCGCAGCGCATCGATTTGACCGCTGGCGCTGAAATGCTCGAAATGACCAAAGCGCACAAAGCTGGGTGCCAAGCGGGTGACCACGGCGGCGGGTTCCGCCTCTTCGCGGCGCACCAACTGGGGGGATGCTGTGATGCACAACGCCCGTGTGGTGGGCACACCGAGTGCATGCATGGCCTCACTGGCCAGAAATTCGCGGATGCTGCTGCGCAAAACGGCGCGCCCATCGCCCATGCGCGAAAACGGTGTCATACCAGCCCCTTTGAGCTGCACCTCCCAGCCTTGTGTTTGGCCCAGCAGCAATGCGCGGCCATCGCCCAGTTGGCCTGCCCACATACCAAATTGGTGTCCGCTGTACACCGTGGCGTATGGCTGGCTGCCTTCTAGCACGGCGTTGCCGGACAGTCCTTGCAGCAGACCATCGCTATGCCAAGCGGTCGGTAGCCCCAGTAGTTGGGCGGCTGTCTCGCTGTGAGCAACCCAGCAGGGGCTGGGCAGTGGGCTGGGTTCGGTTGGTGCAACAAACGCATCGCCCAGGCTGGGGTAGCAGTGTGCAGGTGCATCCCAAGCCCAAGGGCTGGATGCTGTGGGCAGGGGAGGGTGGGGCGCATGGCGCGGATGGGGGGCAAACATGGGTCGATTGTGCGGATTATTGAGAACTTGAGTCCGAGATTGCCCCATTGCCAAAGTAGGAATTTTATGGCCGCGCTGGCAATTAGTCCGATCGGACTATTGCTGCCATAGGGCATCACGAAGAGACTTGCGTCCAAGGTCAGCAGAAGCTCTGCGACTGTTTTTAGAAACCATCAACCGATCAGGGAATATATGAAGATATCTAAAACTTTTGTTGCGGCGGCACTGGCTGCTTTGTCCATTGGTAGTGCTTATGCGGCTACTGACTATGGTTCATCTTTCGCTACTGGCGTGCATACGTATGACACCAGCTTGGCTACATACACCGCTTGGAATGGCGAAGACGCTGGTACTTTTGCCAAGAAGACTTGGGCTAGTGAAACGGGCGTTGGGGTTACTGGTGGCAATTCGGGTGCTGAAATTGATGTGGGCCAAAGCATCGTAGCTGCATTCAAAGGCGGCGCTCAGTACATTGAATCTTTTGTGATCGGCTTGTTGTTTGATGGCCCAGAATTCTCCGATGTGATGGAAAAGGCAAAGATCACAGCCACTTTCTTGGACGGTACTTCTGCGACTTACTACCTGACTGCAGCTGACATCATCAACGCTTCGTGGACTGGTTCTGGCTCTGTGACCAACCTCTCTCCTGCAACAGGCAATACAGCGGGTGTTTGGAAAATTTCTAACCCTTTTGGCAGCAAGGCCATCACAAACTTGGTGTTCTCCGCGGTTAACGGTACTTGCAAAACTGGCAATACTTGCTCCAGCCAGTCTGACTACACTTTGATGAGTGTTACAGCAGTTCCAGAAGCTGAAACTTACGCCATGATGTTGGCCGGTTTGGGGATGGTTGGTGCGATCGTGCGTCGCCGCAAAAAATCTGCTTAATTGAATCTTTTCGCGAAGATTGGAAGGCGTACCTTGGTACGCCTTTTTTTGCTTTGGTGACATCGTTTAACCATGCGTTGCGCTTGGTAAGGAGAAGCTCTTCCCCTTAATATAGAGCCCTGTCACACACCAACTATTATTATTAAAAACCATGCTATTCAAGCGGGATGAATCGCAGCCAAGCCAAGAGGATTTTCAGCGCTTTAATGCCCTGCTGAATGAAGTTCTCGCGGTGCGGAACCATTTGGATTTGATGACTTGGTTGCAAGGCAGCTTGCAGCATTACCTCACGCACGAAATTTTGATTGCTGCTTGGGGGGACTTTCATCTAGGCCTCATTTATTACGACATCATTTCTGCCATGCCAGGCGTTCGAACGGAAAACGCTACGGCAAAGTCACTTGCACCCTTGCTCAAGGGCATGTTCGAGCAATGGGCAATGCAGGATCGAGAGCCATTTTTTCTCAATGTCGGTCACGAGGGGGTGACATGGGAGGGGCTAATGGAGCCAGGCTCCATTGCCGATGCCATGACAACGATGAATTCAGCGCTGGTCCACGGCATCAACGATCAACGCGGTCGTCACGACTGTTTGTACATGTTTTTCAGCCGCTACCCCAAGCGTCGGCACAGCGATAAGCAAACTATTCGCATGCTGTTGCCCTACATTGATGCTGCCATGCGGCAGGTAGAGCTGCTTTCCCATCAGCATCCGAGCAAACCTGCGCCAGTTGAGGTGGCGCACGATGCTGACGGTGGTGTTTTGAGTGATCGCGAAGCAGAAATCATGCACTGGGTGGGGCTCGGTAAGACCAATTCTGAAATTGGCAGTATCCTCAACGTTAGCGCGTTCACGGTTAAAAATCACATGCAGCGTATTTTTAAAAAACTCGATGTGCTCAATAGAGCCCAGGCCGTGGCTGCATACCGCGAAAAGTACACACCCAGCAGCGAGACAGCATCACGACATGGTTGAACGAAACAAATCAGCAGCAATGCTGTCGGCTCGCAATGAGTCGGACTCCGTTGGACGCGATACGTTTTTAAGTGCCATTGAGGCCAGTTTGGAACCCCTGACGTGGGTGGTTTTGTTGTGGGTTTGCGCATGGTTTTTTGACAAGGGTGTCAATGGCGCTTACCTGATTTTGTCGGTCATTGTGTTTTCGATCACTTTTCCAGGTGAGCCGCGGCTCAACTCGTCATGGAGGCAGTTGTTGGTGGATGTCTGGCTCTCTTGGGTTTGGGCAGCCGGTCTTTTGCTGTTGGCGGGGCTTGGAACTGGCTACCACAAAGAGTTTTCTCGCAATGCCATGCTGGTGTGGTTGCTGTCTACGCCTGCGCTCCTGTTACTGGGGCATTTGACGCTGCGCTTTGTCGCTCCTTTCTTGTTGGCACTGGAGGGGCCGGTCAAGAAAGCCATCGTGGTGGGTATGAACGAGCAAGGCTTGGCATTGGCTGAGCGCTTGTCTAGCAGTCCTTACCTTCGAATGGAATTCGCGGGTTTTTTTGATGATCGGACACCGACCCGTTTGCCCAAAAATCAGCACTATCAGTTGCTGGGAAAAATGGCTGACTTGTCTCCGTATGTGCGTGCCAATGATGTCCAGATCATTTATTTGTCGCTGCCCATGGCCTCACAACCTCGCATATTGCAAGTGCTGGATGAACTCAAGGACACAACAGCATCTATTTTCTTTGTTCCCGACATGTTTGTGACGGATCTTATTCAGGGGCGTTCCGGCACCGTATGCGGGATGCCTGTTATATCGGTGTGTGAAACCCCTTTTACAGGTGCTAGTGGAGTAATAAAGAGGATTAGCGATATTGTCTTGTCGTTAATTATTTTGTTTTTGATATCTCCTATTTTGTTGGTGGTTGCTGTAGCAGTAAAATGGACTTCTCCTGGTCCTATACTTTTTAAGCAGCGTCGTTATGGTTTGGATGGCAAGGAAATATTGGTATATAAATTCCGTTCCATGAAGGTTGTTGAGGATGGTGCAAAGATTCAACAAGCGACCAAAAATGACTCTCGAATAACGCCTCTTGGGCGTATTTTGCGGAAAACATCCATTGATGAGTTACCCCAATTCATCAATGTTTTGCAAGGCCGTATGAGTATTGTGGGGCCTCGCCCCCATGCAGTTGCTCATAATGAGTTGTACCGCAAATTGATTAAGGGCTACATGGTGCGTCATAAAGTGAAGCCCGGTATCACTGGGTGGGCTCAAGTGAATGGGTACAGAGGGGAAACTGAGACCTTGGATAAAATGCAGGGACGCATTGATTTTGATTTGGATTACTTGCGAAATTGGTCTTTGCGCTTGGATTTATATATTATTTTTAGAACCATCAAATTGGTTGTGAACGATAGGCAGGCGTACTGATTTTCATGTGGACTCTATGAATAGTCCAATCGGACTCTTGCTGATGTCACAGCACATCCAGATAATTGAACGGCCTCATTCTGCGCAAGCAGGCATCTAACAGGACTCTATGACAACCAATTTTGCGGATTTGCAACCAGCCTCCGAGCCACTGGGGACGGCTAGCGACTTTGTGAATGAGTTCATGGATGCTGTCAAACCCAAGCATCTATTCGATAATTTCAGTGAGCCGGAAGCCGCTCTGCTGAGCAATTACTTAGAGGTCTATGGTTTGCCGCGCCAAGCAGCCGTTTTGCGAGCAGGCGATGAAGGTCAATTCATGGCGTTCTTGGTAACTGGTAGTGCCGTTATTGAGCGCCAAATGGATGGCAAAACATTGCACAGCACAATCCATCCGGGTGATATTTTGGGTGAACTGTCATTCATTGACGGCAAAGCGCGCATTGCAACTTGCACGACTCTGGAGCCCAGTGATTTTGCGGTGTTGTCCATGGATAGTTTCAATGCACTGCTCGTGGATCATCCTCGCCTTGGCAACAAATTAATGCTTATGTTGCTGAGTTCAGCCACCGCCAAATTGCGTCAGGTGGCTACCTCGCCCAACATGGCGGCGCTCACATCCTTGGTTTGATTGGCATGTTCCTATGTGTTTCTCCTGCGCGCTTGGCATGCCTATCTTGGGTTGCCTTGGTTGCCTGCGCACACGCACAAAGCAGTGATGTCATCACTTATCGTGCCGGGCTGAGCTCCTCCAGCACCAACAACTTCTTGCGCACCAGCGGTGCCAACGCCAAATCCGAGCAAACTACCACTGAGACAGTGGGGGTGAAAGTCTCGCTGCCAGTAAGCCAGCAAACGTTTGACCTTGATGCAAGCCTTGCTGCTAGCCAGCATCAAAACAATCGCAACTTTGATTACACAGCGCAGAATTACCAATTGTCATGGTTGTGGACTCTGACACCGCGTTGGCATGGCTCATTGGGTTCGCAGCAGAGCGAGACGCTCAATACACCTTCCGATAGCAGCAACCAGTCTCAGCGCAACAAAAATACGAAGCAGTCCTCGTCGTTTCAGTTGGCATACGATTTGGGCTCTTATTGGCAGTTCTATTCTGGGCTTGTGAATAGCCGTACAACGAACGAACAAAATGTCGTGGGTCAAACGGACAGCCGTTCAACTGGTGCGCAGTTGGGTGCGCGGTTTGTTTCAGGGTCAAGTAATTCGATTGATGTGGGTCTTCAATCGGGCAAAGGGGTTTCCAATAGCGACTTTTCTTACGATGCCGCAACAGTGTCTACGCGCATCGCAGTCGGGGGGAGAAGTTGGCTAACGGGGAAATTGGGGCAAACAAGGCAACGTTTTGATTCGACGCCTCAATTCAATTTTGACGGCCCCAGTGCCAGTATTGGCCTGACCTGGGGCATCTCTGGCAAGCTGTCGATGGCAAGCTCGTGGCAGCGTGATGCGGTTGGTTATCAAACAACTGGGACGACCTATACACAAAACGATGTGTTTGTATTGGCTCCCATGTGGCATATCTCAAGCAAAAGCGGCTTAGGCCTGACATACAAAAATACAGTGCGCGCCGACAAGGGCAGTCCAAATGGTATTTCATCCACCAGACAAGATACTACCCAGGACATTACGCTGTCATATAACTGGCAGCCAAGAAAGATGGCGAATTTTGTTTTGTCCTACACCGACTCTAGTAGATCAAGCAACGTTGCAGGGGTTGACTACCATGCAGAGCAAATTGATCTGACAGCCAATATTTATTTCTATTGAATTACTCTTTTAAATTGCAGGGATTGATATGAACAAACTAAAAACTATGCATCGCACGCTCGTTGCGATAGCAGTCACCAGTGTGTTGGCAAGTGCACTGGTTGCATGTGGAAAAAAAGTCGACAGCGGCGCTACGCAAGTAATTGCTTCGGTAGATGGCCAAGAAATTACCGTGCACCAAATGAATGCTATTTTGAGCAAGGCTTCTGGTGTTGCTCCGGAACGATTGACGGCAGTAAAGGCAGAAATATTATCTGCGCTTGTTGATCAGCAAATCGCTATTAATGCAGCTGTCGATAAAAAATTGGATCGTTCTCCGGAGGTTGTTGCAGCAATTGAGGCCGCAAAACGCGAAATTTTGGCTAGGGCCGCTATGGAGCAAATTGCATCGGCGCAAGCCCAGCCCACTGATGACGAAGCCAAAAAATATTACGCAGATAATCCGGCTCTTTTTGCAGAACGCCGCATTTATAACTTGCAAGAAATTACTTTTCCTAAGGCCGATATAGATGAGAGTGCATTGAGGGTAGCTGTCAATAACGCAAAGTCTGCCGAAGATATATCGACTTGGCTCAAGCAGCACGACATCAAGTTTGCCGCCAACTCTGGAGTGCGTGGTGCAGAGCAGCTGCCACTGGAGATTTTGCCCAAACTGGCCATGCTCAAAGATGGACAAATGGCACTTCATAGCGAAGGCAGTAGCTACGTCATCATGCGTGTGAACGCGTCTAAATCTGAGCCTGTTAGTGAAGCACAGGCACTGCCACTTATTAAAACGTATCTCTTTAATCAGCGTGGTGTTGCTGCTATCAAGCAATTTAAGGCCGATGTAAAGGCGAAAGCCAAAATTGAGTATTTTGGTGAATTCAAAGGTGGTGAAGCCGCATTAAAGGCCAAAGCGGAAGAAGAGCTTAAGGCTGCTCAACAAGCCAAGGCGCAGCAAGAGCAAAAAGCCAAAGAAGATGCGGAAGCATTTGCCAAGCAAAAAGCCCAAGAGCAAGCGGCTGCTCAGGCTGCAGAAGAGGAACGTGCAAAAGCCAGAGCAGAAGCGCGCTCCAAGTCTGGAAAAGAAGATGCAGGCGCAACAGCGCAGCCACTGAATCTTGAAAAAGGTCTTAAGGGATTGAAATGATGCATACACAACTCATGACTAAATGCGCGCGTTGGCTGGGTGCTTGCTGCATAGTGGCATCTGCTGGTTTGGCTTTCGCGCAAGACAAAACCTTTGAAGACAAGCTGGGCCCTGGTGATGTAATCAAGGTGCAGGTGTACCAGAGTCCGGATCTCAGCATTGAAACGCGTATCTTGGAGTCTGGCGATGTGAGCTACCCCTTGGTTGGCACGCTGCGTTTGGCTGGACTGAGCATTCCTGAGGCAGAGGCGGTGTTGGTCAAATCCCTGAAATCAGGGGGCTTTCTGCGCAGTCCACAAGTCAATATCACTGTTACCCAAGCGCGTCGCAAAGTGGTGTCTATTCTTGGTGCGGTGGGGCGACCTGGACAGTTCCCGTTGGAGTACAACAATGCACGTCTGTCTGACGTGTTGGCATTGGCGGGGGGGATCTTGCCCACAGGTTCGGACACGGTCATCATCACAGGCCAGCGTGGCGGCAAGCCATGGCGCCAAGAGATAGATGTCGCGTCACTTTATTTGGATGGTAAGGCTGCCAGCGACATTCCAATACAAGGCGGTGAGGTCGTTTATGTGCATCGTGCACCGGTGTTTTATGTTTACGGTGAAGCACAACGCCCTGGTTCATACCGCATTGAGCGCAATATGACCTTTGTTCAGGCCTTGGTTACAGCTGGGGGGCCTACACAGCGTGGCACCGAAAAGCGCCTCAAGCTATTCCGTCAAGATGCAGATGGCAAAGTCCGCGAAATGTCTCCAGAGCTCAGTGACATGGTGCGTCCAGACGACGTTATTTACGTGCGTGAAAGTCTTTTCTAAGTTAAGGCAGCCATGAATCCCAAACAAATTCTGCTGATACTCTTTGCCCATCGCTATTTATCTGCGTTGGCATTTGTCGTGGCTTTGCTCGGTGGTGTCGCCTACACATTCACTGTCCCCAAAACTTATCAAGCCAGTACAGACCTTCTGCTCGATACGCGCATCGATCCTATCGCTGGCTCAGTCACTATCGCTAGCAACTATATTTCCACCCAAGTTTCTATTTTGCAGAGCGAGCGTGTCGCCATTGGTGTGGTGAAGCGTTTACGAGTTGCCGAGACTCCTGCATTGGTTGACCAGTGGAAAGAGGCGACCAAAGGCCTCACGCCCTTGGAGAATTACTACGCCAACTTGCTGCGTCGTGGCCTGACGGTAGAGCCCCTGCGAAACAGTAACGTCATACGCCTTACCTTTGAGGCTGCAGATCCTAAGTTTGCTACTGCTGTGGTGAATACGTATGCCCAGTCCTACGTGGATTTGGTCATTGACCTGCGTGTGGAGCCCGTACGCCAGTACGCTGATTGGTTCGAGGATCGCCTCAAAAATTTGCGCGATGCGGTTGATAAAGCACAGACGCGCTTGACCGAATATCAGCGCGATAAGAATATCGTCTCGGGATCGGATCAACGTGTGGACGCAGAAAGCCAGCGACTGGATGCATTGAATGCCCAGTTGGCTGCATTGCAGGGCGAGAAAATGGACATTTCCAGCCGCCAAAAAACATCGGGTACAGACCTGTCGCCTGATGTGCAAACCAGTGCTTTGGTTCAGGGGTTGAAGGCCGATATCAATAAAACAGAGAATTCTCTTGCCGCCTTGAGCGTCAACTTGGGCCCCAATCACCCACAGCGCCAGCAGCTTGAGAGTCAGTTGACAGAACTTAAAAACCAACTGGCCAGTGAAATAGCTCGCGCATCTGGGGTAACACGCGTTGCCAAAACCACAGCCTCGTTACGTGAAGCAGAATTGAAAGCGGCCATCGCAGCGCAAAAAGAGCGTGTACTTTCTATGAAAGAGGAGCGCGACCAAGTTGCCCTGCTCACGCAAGACGTAGAGGCTGCCAAGCGCATGTATGACTCTGTTCTTTCGCGCAGTAATCAACTCAATTTGGAGAAGCAAGCGGACCAAGCCAACGTTTCCATTTTGAGTCCGGCAGTAGAACCGACCGAGCCATCTCGTCCCAATCGTCCCAAGTATTTAGCAACGAGTTTGGCAGCAGCTTTGGGGGCAGCATTTGCTGTCGCTTTAGGTCTTGAAATGCTGAACCGCAAAGTACGTGTTGTCGGCGATATTGCAATTGAGGGAGTGCCGGTACTGGGCGTAATTGACCGCCAAGGTGCCGGTTATGGTTTGCGCAAGCAGTTGCAGCTATTGCGGAAGTTTTTTACCCAACGCAAACAGCGCAAAGACTTTGAAGTAACCAGTCGTATGGGAGATTTGATGTGACTACAACAGAAAAAGACATGGTTGCTGTTGAAAACCGTACCAAGCGTCCATTGGGCGACATTCTGGTCGACGCAGGCATCATTTCTAAAGCAGATGCGCAGCGGGTAGCCGAGCTGCAACGGGCTAAAAAAATTCGCTTCGGCGAGGCTGCAATACAGCTTGGACTCATCAGTGAAGCCGATATCCGTTATGCACTGTCATACCAGTACGACTACGCCTACTTGCCACGCAGCAGCGGCCGCATAACCCACTCCGATCTAGTGGCTGCATATGCGCCTTTCAGTGCCGAGGTGGATCAGCTGCGGGCGATTCGCAGTCAACTCAAACTGCGCTGGTTCGATCAAGCCACCAACACCCAACTCGCAGTAGTCGGTGCTGGACGCGCAGAGGGGGGGAGTTATCTAGCCGCCAATTTGGCAATCGTCTTTGCACAGATGGGGGAAAGAACTCTGCTGATCGATGCCGACATGCGCCATCCGCGTCAGCACAGCCTTTTTAAACTGGACAACACTTTGGGCTTTTCTAGTCTATTGGCAGAAAGAGCTGAGGTGAGTCAGGTGCTTAAAGCGATTAGTTTTATGCCGGGTTTAGACGTTATCCCAGCGGGGCCCGTACCACCCAATCCGCTTGAATTGCTCAATCGCGATAGCATGCAGCAGTTATTGGAATGGGCAGGGAAAAGTTACGACATTGTCTTGATTGACACGCCATCTGCGTCAACAGGGTCTGACGCCATGATTGTGGCTGCCAAAGCAGGGGCCGCTATGCTGGTTGCTCGCGCCAACGAGACCAAGCTTGCTGATTTCAATAGTTTGGTTGCGGAGCTAAAGCAAAGCCAAATCAATATTGTGGGCTCCGTACTCAATGATCCACCATTAATTGATGTTGGCGGATAACTAAACAAGCAATGCCAGAAATACTTCGTGCTTACATAGTGGTGATGCTTATCGCCACTTTTGTTTTTTACTTTGCCAACAAGTATGCACCAGAGCTTGGGCTGAACAGGCAGGTGCTTCCTGTGCGCGTGCGCGCTTGGTACATGATTACCAGTGCAGCCTTTCTTGCACATAATTTTTGGCTTTTTGTTCTTTTGACGGCGTATGTTCTTTGGCGGGCTCGAAAGAAAGACGAAAACCCGCTCGCACTGGCTGCATGTGTGCTCTTTGCCGTACCACTGTTTTCTGAGCAAATTCCTGGTTTTGGCTTGGTTAATTATTTTTTCGATTTAAATTATTTTCGGCTAATGGTGTTGGTTGTTTTTGTGCCAATGGCTTATGCTGCATACAAGGAGTCAACTCCATTAAAGAGCACTGCAGTTGTTTGGATTGATAGATTCTTACTGCTTTATGTTTTGTATGCGACCGTTCCATTGTTCGGTGAAACGACTTTTACCGGAGCAATACGCATGCTTTTTATGGTGTGTGTCGATATTGTCATTCCCTACTATGTCTTTAGCAGGTGTTTGCGTGACAGGAGTCAAATCGAGGATGTCTTGAAAATGATCCTGCTTGGTTTGGTTGTTCTGGGTTTGATAGGTTTTTTTGAGTATGCCAAGCATTGGCTTTTGTATTCGCGTGTTTCTTATGCCTTGGGTGTTGATGCGTGGGGCTATGGTGGTTATTTGCGACGGGAAGATTCCCTGCGTGCTTTGGCTAGTACTGGTCAGCCGATAGTGTTGGGTTTTTTGATGGCTGTGGCTTTCATTTTGCAGTTTTATATTGCGGAATCCATTAAAAATACAAAAATTCAAATGGTTGTGCTGGGTTTGTTTTTGCTGGGTTTGTACGCCCCGGTTTCTCGTGGTCCATGGGTCGGATGTTTTGCTGGTTTGCTGGCTTTCTTTTTTCTTTCTGAGAATTTCAGAAAATACGCATTAAAAAAACTGCCATTTGTAGTGTTGGCTATTTTTGTTCTTTTGTTGACGCCAATAGGACAGAAGTTGTTGGATAAGTTGCCTTTAATTGGCAGTGTTGATCCAATGTCCGTAACCTATCGGGAGGATTTGCTGAAAAATGCACTCCCTGTGATCCAAAGAAGCCTGTGGTTTGGCTCTAATGATTATATGGAGGCAGATGACTTGCAGGTGCTAAGAGCCAATGGCATTATTGATATTGTTAATTCGTATGTTGCAGTTACGCTGTCTGGTGGTTTGATAGGGCTTTGTTTGTTTGTTGGCTATTTTGTTGTGGTTTTAGTTGATTTGGCTAAAGTTGTTTTTTCTCGAAATAATGCGTATTCTTCTTTGGCTGCAAATTTAATGGCCATATTTTTCTGCATTATGGTTACCATTTACACCGTGAGCAGCATAACCTTCATACCGGTTATGTATTGGGTACTCGGTGGTCTGGCGGCTGCAACCATTGCTCAAGCCACCAAAGCACGGATACTTACTAGCTAGTTGCTGGCTTGCACCCATGGCTGCTGAATGCATTTGCCACTTTGTCTGCCTCTTGTCCCCAAGAGTTTTGCTGCGCTGTTGCTAAGCCTGCGCGATGAAGACGCTGCCACGTGTTGCTGTCTTTCAGCACGGTCTGCAGTGCAGAGGCCAATGCGTGCGGCTCTGCAGACGCGAGTTGTGCATTGTCACCATTGAGTAGCCATTCAACCCACGCCCCCGTGTTGCTCACCACGGGTGTTCCACAGGCCATTAACTCCACTGGTAAAAGTGAGGCATTGGTCATCGACAACACCAATGCTGCATCACAGCTGTTGTACAGGGCACCGAGGTCACGCACATTTAATTTGCCATGCACCTCACATGGGAAAGAAAACTTTTGTCGCTCTAAGTTACCCCCAGCAAATACCACTTTTAGCTGGGGGCATTGTTGGTAAACAAGATGCAGTGCCAGCACACCTAGCTCAAATGCCCGGCGTTCAGTTTCAGGGCGTGCATAAAAAAATACGCGTTTCTCTTCATGCTCTGTGCGCGCTTGGTTTGTGTACAGAGTTTCGTCGTATGAAAAGCCAAACGGGTGGGTTTCCATACCGTACTCTGCTGCTAGTTTCTCCGCCAACCAGTTGCCAGCAGTTATCCCAATAAAACCAAATCGATATGTGGCTTCAGCCAAGGTATGGTTGCTGCCGGGCGCTGAGAACCATGGCTCAAAGTCTTGTACAAAATAAAATTTCTTGTGGGTAGACGTGAATGCACGCACGTAATAAGCCGTGTCATAGCCCGTCGCAATGCTGGCGTACGCGGGAGGGGCGGTTTGCGCACTCAGGTAGACCTGTGCTTGCATAGGGCCGAAGGCTTGAATCATTTGCTGGCGCACTGCGTTCGCATCGCGCATCCACTCCCCCTCCGCAATCACAATGCGGCATTCATAGCCGCGGGCCTCCAGCGCGTGCACAAAGCGCATGATGTTGATGTGACCGCCAGACGTGGCAGAGAACCCAGAAAGAAACCAATTCACGGTATTGGCTGGCGCAGCCGCGGTATCTGGGTGCTGCTCAAAATTACCCAACAGCGCGTAGCCATAGCGTGATACGAGATCAGCCTTGGGGCCATATCGCAGTCGATCTGCAAATTCCCGTGGGCCGTGTTCACGCAAATAAGCCAAAGCATTGCCAAGTTTTATGAGAGCGGAATTCATCGTTTATCCATGTATTCGGTCTGCATCCATTGCCATGTGCGAGCAATGCCTGCCTTCAGCGTAATGTGTGGTTGCCAATCCCACACCGTCTTGGCTCTTGAAATGTCCAGGACATTCACAGGTACATCAAACCCACGACCAGGCAGGTAGCGAACGTCAGTTGTTTGGCCTGTCACAGCACGAATGGTGTCAATCAATTCGTTGATCGATTGTCCTTGGCCTGAACCAATATTGAACACATGCATACCATGCGAGGTTGGGGGCTTTATGGTGGGAAGGAGCAGGGCGCTAATCACATCCGAGATGTGCAAATAATCGCGGACGATAGATCCGTCCCCCCATATGTCTATGGTTTCTTGGCGCAGCACTTTGCCCAAGAAAACACCTACAGCACCTTGGCTGGCCTCAATGCGTTGTCGCTCCCCATAGGGGTTTGCCAGTCGAAACACTGTACTGCCTAAGCCATGCAGCTGCTGGTAGAGCGCCAGATACTTTTCTATAGCCAGCTTCATGATCCCGTATGAGCAGGTTGGCTCTGTCGGGTGGGTTTCGGCGATTGGCGTTGCGATAGGGTTGCCATACACCGTGCCGCCTGACGACGTAAACACCACATGCTTTATTTTTTGGCGTACGGCTGCATCGAGTAAGCGCAATGTGCCAAGTAAATTGGTTTCAATGTCGTAAGCGGGGTCTAGGTTGGATGAGCGTGGCAGTGTGGTGGAGACAAGGTGGTAGCACACGTCCACTCCCTCCAGTGCAGCTTCAATGTCTTTGGTGCTCACCAAGTCACCCTCCAGCACTGTCAGGCCCGGGCGCTTGTCTTCCACGGCCCCTTTTACGGTTTGAATTCCGGGGCGATCGAATGCACGCACATGGGCACCATGAGCCAATAAGGCATCAGTGAGATGAGAGCCAATAAAACCTCTGGCACCGAGTACCAAGCAGGTAGGCGCTGCAGTATTTGTAATGCTGTTTTGCATCGGGTTAGTGTCCACGCAAGGCGCAAAGCATAAGCTTGATATAGGTCGTTTTATAGGGCGCAGTCAGCCACGCTCTGAATGCATATTTGCGCATAGTCCTAACATAACCCGCATCGAGTGCCCACCAAGCCCATTTGGCGTACACGTCTCCAATGACTACTACCTCGTTTGTCGCTGTAATTGCCAGTTCGTGAGCGTTGAACACAAGTCCTCGCCGTTGGCAGGCGGCTTGCACTGCGGCTATGGCAGATGCTTGTTGCTTTTGCCTGTGCTGGTAACCCGTGCCTGCAAGGTGCTGGCGATAGTGCAGCAAGATATCTGGAATATTGGCAACACGTCCCACTTCAGCCAAACGCAGAAACATGTCAATGTCCTCGGCATGCACAAAGTCCTTGGGATACATGCCCACAGCAAGAAAAGCTGACTTGCGCAGCATCGAGCTGGGATTAACGATGGCACCACCACGCCCCGACATATTGGCTGCATCAATAGCTTCGTGCGTTTCACCCAAAAGCATGGGTGCAATAGGCTCACCATCGGGGTCAATAAGCAGCACTTTGGAGCCTACAACCACACATTCAAGGTGGTCGTTCATATAGCGCAACTGTTTGGACAGCCGGTTTGGCATGCAAATATCGTCTTGATCCATTAATGCCACGAGTTCAGCACGCGCTTGGCTTATACCAAGGTTACGGCTGCCAATCAAACCTTGGTTGGGCCCTGTCAAAACACGACACCGGGTATCCTGCTTTTCATATTGGCGAATGATGCCTAGACTTCCATCTGAACTGCCATCGTCGACTAACAATAATTCAAAGCCCTTTAAATCTTGCTGCAAAACAGAGTCAATTGCCTGTGCAAGATATTTCTCGCCGTTGTAGATGGATAGAACTACTGAAACGAGTGGCATATGATTTATTTAACCATAAGGTTATATGTCGAGCTGGCCAGTGAGCCAGATAAATAGCCAATTATTATGATTGGTAATGTCATGCACTCTTTTTTTGCATCAAGGAGCTTGTGTTTATAAGCAAAGTACAAGAGGAGTGGAATGGTTGCCAAGCTGTTGCCGCCAGAAACCCATGCGGCACCTTCTATTCCATAGGAATAGTAAGCAACCGGGATGGAAAAAATAATTATAGGCAATCGTATGGATGTTAAAAGTGTGATTATTCTGGAGTGTCCCAGTGCTAACAGTGCTTGTCCAGTAATGCTATAGCGAATTTCAAGCAAACAAATGCTCATGATTTCAAGTATGTGACCCACATCTGCATAGCGATGGTCGTACAAAATATTTGCCACAATATGGCCGGCGGAAAAAAGAAGGCCGGCCAAAAATAAACTTAAAACATCAATTGGCAGGCGTATTTTGTAATATTTTTCTTGCAACTTTTCTGGGTGGGTTCGGGCCACTTCACAGAATGTTGGGAAAGCAACGCTGCCAGCAAGTTTTGAAAAAACTTGCTGTATTGCACTGATAAGAAAGCCGGCTAATGAAAAGATGCCAAGTGATGCAGCACTGGTAAGGCTTCCTAGTATGAACTTATCACCATTCATCACGATGAAGCCAATAATAGAGCCAATAAATATCCATTTTCCAAAGTCCAGTACCTCATGTACAGCGGCTTTGTCCCAGGCGAATTGGTTTCTTATCCCTGGCGCAACTAGGTGGCTTAGCGATATTCTGGTGCTGGCCCCAACGACCGAGCCAGCGGCAAGCGCCCATATGGATGGTGAGAAGTATGCCCATGTCACCATAAACAATAAGGCAGTTAATTGGCTGCAAAGCTCTAACGAGGTAACTAAGCGTACATTCAAACTCCTGCTGGCCATTGCCAAATTAGTCGACTCAAAGCCAGTCACCAGTGTATTGAGTGACAGTATGGCCAAAACACCTGGTAGTTGAGGGTGTGTGTATACGCTGCCAGCCGGGAATAGCCCTAAATGAGCCAGCACATACAGTCCCAAGGCGAGCCCTATGCAAAGCAAACATAGAAAGGCACCGCGCAATACTTGCAGTGTCCAGACGGTGTTAACAAAGCGGGTTTCTGTGCTGCGATGGCTGCGGACTATGTTTTGGCTAAGTCCCACATCGGTAAATAGTGACAGGCCGATGAGGAATGCTTGTGCAATAGCCATGACACCAAAAACTTCTGGCATCAGCAGGCGTGTCATCAGCAGGTTGCTAAGCAGACGCAGTGCTTGGCTTGATGCATGCCCCCCTATGGTCCAAATGCCCGCTTGGATGATGCGCTGCTTGAGCGTTCTATTCCCTGTCATGGTTGTTGTTCTAGTGTCTTGAATGCTTCGATCATAATGGTAGGCGTCACATATCAAGTCAGGTTCTCAGTGGTAGACGTATCCACCATCATCGTCAGCTATAACACCGCCCATTTGCTGGGCGAAGCTGTTGGAAAACTCCAAACAGCAAGCCAAGGTTTATCGGTTGAATGCATTTTTGTAGACAACGCTTCATCCGATCAGTCTGCGGCCTACATTCAGCAGCATTTTCCTCACGATGTACTCATAGAGAACACCCATAACGTAGGGTTTGGCCGTGCCAACAACCAAGCCTTGGCACATGCGCACGGCCGTTATGTGTTGCTTTTGAATACCGATGCTTTTGTGTCCCCAGACACATTGCAAAAAACCGTTGCCTACATGGATCAGAATCCCCGCTGCGGCATTTTGGGGGTTCGGCTGGAGGGGGCGGATGGTGGCTTGCAGCCCTGTGCACGTTTCTTTCCTACGCCGTGGAACTTGTTTGTACAGCGCACTGGGTTGAATAAGCTGTTTCCCAGCACCCAGCTAGTTGATGACATGGATTGGGATCATGCCAGCGTGCGCGAGTGCGATTGGGTTGTCGGCTGCTATTACTTGGTGCGCAAAGAGGTGATTGACCAAGTAGGCCTTTTTGATCCGCGCTACTTCCTCTATTTTGAGGAGGTAGACCATTGCTTTGCAGCCAAAAAGGCCGGTTGGAAGGTGGTTTTCTACCCCCACACCACCGTGGTGCACCTAGGCGGCGAGAGTGCCAAAAGCAGCGGAGCCATTACCAAAAGTGGCAAGCAGCTTTCTGCCCTGCAAGTGGAGAGTGAAATCTTGTACATGCGCAAAAACCATGGCTTGCATGGCCTACTGCTGGATATTGGTTTGAGCTTGCTAGCCGATGCTGTGCAAACAGCCAAGCACTTACTGCGTCCTAGTCGCTGGCATCAGCTGAGCAGCGGCACCAAGCATGCGCAGTTGTTCTTGCAGCTTTGCATTAAAACCCGCTTGGGTACCAAGCCCACCCGCTGATGTATGCATATCCAAGTTATGAATAACCCGCAGCGCATATCGGTGGTGGTGATTGGGTTGAACGAAGAAGCCCGTTTGGCGCAGTCCTTGACGGCCGTATTTGCCAATTGCCCTGTAGGGTATGAATTGGAAGTTTTTTATGTCGACAGCGGCTCCAAAGACCGCAGCGTTGCCATTGCCCAAAGCATAGCTGGCGTGCAAGTGCTGCAGTTGCAAACCGATAAGCCATCAGCCGCCAAAGCGCGCAACTTGGGGCTTCGCCACGCCACAGGCCAGTTTGTGCAGTTAATTGACGGGGACAGCGTGATGCAAACTGGCTGGATGGAGCATGCCCTGCAAGCCATAGAGAAAACCCAAGTGGCGTGTGTGTTTGGTCAATGCATAGAAATGTTCCCCGAACAAAGCATCTACATGCGCGCTTGCAGTTTTGACTGGCACATACCACCAGGCTACAGCCGTTTGTGCGGTGGTAATTCGTTTTGGCGTTTGGCGGTGTTGCAGCAGCATGGCTTTTTTGATGAAGCCTTGCGCTGCGGAGAGGAGCCTGATCTGTGCTATCGCGTGCGCCAAAGTGGCTGGCGCATTGTCTGCTTGGATGTGCCCATGGTGCTGCACGACTTGGCCATGACCACGTTTGGCCAGTACTGGCGGCGCGGGGTGGTCAATGGCCGGGCTTACGCCAGCATTGCCAAGCGATACCGCCAGCAGCCTGAAAAAATGTGGCTCAAAGAAACGGTGCGCAATTTTGCCGAGCCACTGGTATGGCTGGCAGTTGGGGCTTTGGGCCTAGGGGTAGCAGCGGGCGCAGGTGCCATCGTGGCGTTGCTGGGCTGGTGGTCGGTAAGGGCCGCCCGCATAGCTTGGTCTGTACGGACACGTGCCACCAGTTTGGGCAGCGCTTTTCTGTATGGTTTGCATTGCCAGTTCATGCGCTTGCCGGCTGCAGTGGGACAGTTTCAGCAACTGCGAGCAGAGCACGCCCTCTAAAAAACGGATAACAACATGGCAGGATTTTTAGTTGTATGGGCCGCCCACAGCATGCCGCTGCTGCAGTCAGGCTGCAGCGGTGTGCAGGCCGAAGTGGTGCAGGCTGGCCACCAAGTGCAGGTGCAGGCTTTCCCAGGTGGGCAAATGCTGGTTTGGCGCCGCAGCAGCGGCGAATTTCCCCTGAGTGGAACGCTGCAGCATGTTCATGGGCATGCCTTGGCATGGCTGGGGCAATGTGTAGAAGATTCTGGTGACGCCACACAGCAGGCTCTGGAGCAATTGGCGCAGCCTGCGTGGCAAGACGCTGTGCTGGCGCACCTCAACGGTTCTTTTGCGGCTGTCAGTGTCAGTCCGCAAGGCGAACTGCGTTTGCTCACCGACCGTTACCGCCACTACCCCATTTACCTCTACCAAGCGGGCGCGTATTGGGTTGCCTCTAGCGAGATGCGCTGCATCTGGCCCTTTATGCCGGACAAACGCATGAGCCATAGCGCAATAGACATGTTGCTGCGCTCTGGTGAGTTGATTGACCGCATGACTCTGCTGGAGGGCGTGGACTTGCTGCCTCCCGCTACGGTGTTGACCCAGCCTTTGGGTGCGGCCGCAGGCACTCTGACTGAACGCCGCTATTGGCAGATGCAGCACCAAGGCCACGCAACGCGGTCATTCGACGACACGGCCGTTTTGCTGGCCGATACCTTGTCTGCCGCAGTCAAACGCCAAGAGTCCGCAGCAGGCAAACTGGGCATTACGCTCAGTGGGGGCTTGGATTCGCGCATTATTTTGGATTTGTGTCGGCATCCCGAACAGGTGCCCAGCTTCACGTGGGGCTTGGATGGTTGCCGCGACATCGCTTGTGCCACCGAATTCGCACAGCGCGTGGGTTCTCCGCACACCGTACGCCACTGGCAGCCCGAGGCTTTTCCTCCATTGTGGGGGCAAGGTGTGGCCTTGACGGCGGGTTCTTTTGGGGTGGAAAGCATGTACATGCTGCCCTTTATCCCCTTGCTGTCCAGCCATTGCGATGTAGTGCTCAATGGCTTGGCGGGCGATGCGATTTTGGGTGGCAACTTCATCAAGCGTGAATGGTTGGGCATGCAAGACCTACAACAATTGGGCCGGTCTATCTGGCGCTGGCGCGTGTCACCGCAAGAGGATGTTCTGGTTGACGGCTTGATGGCCTCTGTCAGGCGGCCTGGCACAGCGGCTGCTGGAGAGCTGTGGGCCCACTCGATTGCGGCCCACAGCGGTGCTCGCCCCATAGAACGGGTTAACGACTGGCTGTACGAGAACCGGGTGTTCCGCAACACCAATTCCGGCACCATGCTGCTGCGCTCTGGCGTGGAGTCACACGCCCCGTTTTTTGACCGCGATTTTGTGGATGCGGTCACCACCGTCAAGCAGGAATACAAGTTCAAACACCGCCTGTACTTGGATGTGATGCGCCGCATAGCGCCGCGGTCAGCGGCAACCACGTGGCAGCGTACCCAGATTCCACCCGGCTGGGGTTACCACGCCAATTTGGCATCCATGGCCTTGCACCGCGTCGTCAACAAAGTGGGCAAGGTGCTGGGTGTGGATCCCTTCCCAGCGCTGAAGGTGGCAGACCCGGGGGCATGGATGCGCGGCCCTTGGCGCAGCGCCGTGCAAGACATTGTGTTGGGCGCATCTGCCCAGCAGCGTGGGCTGTGGAGCCACAACGCCGCACAAGCCCTGTGGCAGCAGCATTTGCATGGTGCCAACCACACCCGCCAGTTAGGTGCCATGGTGGCTGTGGAATTGTTTGCCCAGCAGGCACTGGATGGGGTACGCCCATGACATTGCTGCTGCGTCTATGGCGCTATGTGTGGTTGCGGGCCCACTCGCGCTTGCCTGTGTCCTACACCACCCAGTTTGATGGCCCGCTGCACACGCCCAAGCGCATAGCCCTGCAAACAGGGCGTCACTGCCGCTTGGGGCGCGATGTGTTTTTGGATACCAACGAAGCAGGGGGCATTAGCTTGGGTAACCATGTGCGCATCAACCAAGGCTGCGTCTTGGTTTCCTATGCCCACATAGACATAGGTGATGATTGCCTGATAGGCGAATACGTTTCTATACGCGATGCCAACCATGGCACCCGGCTAGATACGCCACGGCGCTTGCAGCCCCACGTATCTGCACCCATACGCATAGGGCGCAATGTGTGGATTGGGCGTGGTGCAGTCATATTGAAAGGTGTGACCATTGGCGATGGTGCGGTAGTGGGGGCCAACAGCGTGGTGACCCGAGACGTGCCTGCCGCCACCGTGGTGGCCGGTTCACCTGCCAAATGGGTAAAAGACATAGAGGCCAAGGACACAGCCGCATGACCCGCATTGCCTACCTGTCCCCTGCCATGCCAGCCTTGTCTGAAACCTTTGTGTACGAGGAGCTGCTGGCGCTGGAGCGTACTGGCGTGGCCGTGGAGCCTTTTTCGGTGCGCCAACCTGCCAAGCCTGTGCCAGCTCAGCAAGCGTTGGCCCAGCGCGTGACCCATTTGTACGCGGGTGGCCCGCTGCAGGTGGTGCTGAGCGGTTTGACCGACATGCCTTGGCTGCTGGCTGGCTGGCGCAAAGCTGCTGCGTGGCTATTGGCAGATATGCTGCAGTGTCGCCCTTGGCGCTTGAAAACATGGAAGCTGGCTTACCAATTTGTGGCCGCAGCCACGCTGGCCAAACACCTGCGCCAGCGTGGCTGCACCCATTTGCACGTGCATTTCGCCCACGTACCTACCCAAATAGCCATGTACGCCAGTGCCATGGCAGGGGTGCCCTTTACGGTCATGGCCCATGCCAACGACATATTTGAAGAAGGCTTGCTGCTGCCGCAAAAGGCGGCACGTGCCAAGCGCATGCTCACCATTTCTGACTACAACCGCCGCTACTTGCTCAGCCTAGGGATACCAGAGCAGCAGTTGGCCGTGGTGCGTTGTGGTGTGAGCTTTGCCGCCCGCCCGCCAGTGGAGCATGATGCAGATGGCCCTTACAAACTGGCGTCGCTGGGGCGCATGGTGGAAAAAAAAGGCTTTGACGTGCTGATCAACGCCGTGGCCCTGCTGCGCCAGCAAGGCATGGATGTGAGCCTGAGCTTGGCCGGCGATGGTCCCCTGCTGGCCGACATGCAAGCGCTGGTGCAGCGCCTGCAACTGCAAGAGCATGTGCAGTTTGTGGGCAGTTTGCCCCACCACGCCGTGGCCGACTGGATGCGTGAGCACCACGCCTTTGTGCTGGCCTGCAAACAAGACAGCCATGGCGACATGGATGGCATCCCCGTGGTGCTGATGGAGGCCATGTCCCAAGGGGTGCCGGTGGTGTCTACCCGCTTGTCCGGCATTCCAGAGTTGGTGGTGCATGAACAGACGGGCCTCTTGGCTGAACCCAATGATGCAGCCAGCTTGGCAACGCAAATTGCGCGCTTGATTTCTGGTGCTGCTATGGGGCACGGCCTTGTGGCGCATGCCCAAGAGCATGTGAAGCAAGAGTTTGGGCAAGCCAGCAATATCAACCGATTGATTCAACAAATTTCCGCATGACAAACGCAAAAGGCTATTTGCTTATTTCCCCTTGCCGTGACGAGGCGCAATACATGCGCCAAACCTTGGACACGGTGGTGGCCCAAACGGTATTACCTGCTTTGTGGGTCATAGTGGACGATGGATCAACTGATGACACCCCGCGCATACTGGCTGAGTACGCCGCCAAGCACCCGTGGATCAAGGTGGTAACGCGCACTAACCGCGGCCACCGCGCTGTGGGGCCGGGGGTGGTAGATGCGTTTTATGCAGGCTATGCAGCGGTTACGCCAACGGACTTTGAGTTTGTGTGCAAGCTGGATTTGGATTTGCGCTTGCCTCCGCGCTATTTTGAAATTCTCATGCAACGCATGCACGCCAACCCCCGTATAGCCACTTGCAGCGGCAAAGCCTATGTGGAGCAGGGTGACCAACTGGTGAACGAAGGCCATGGCGACGAAACCAGCTTGGGCATGACCAAGTTTTACCGTGTAAGCGCCTTCGAGGCCATGGGTGGCTTTGTTCGGGAAGTGATGTGGGATGGCATTGACTGCCACCGCTGCCGCATGATGGGCTTGATCGCCTGCAGTTGGGACGAACCGGAGTTACGCTTTGTGCACCTGCGCCCCATGGGTAGTAGCCAGCAAAGCATCTACACAGGGCGTATGCGCCATGGTTATGGCCAGTACTTTATGGGTACGGGCTTTTTGTACATATTGGCAAGTGCTATTAAAAAGATAGCTGAAAAGCCTTATGTATTGGGCTCTGCGGCCATGTTGTGGGGTTGGGTAAAGAGTGCTCTGCAAGGCAAGCCGCGTTACAACGACTTGGAGTTCCGTCGCTTTTTGCGCACCTACCAAGCACGTGCGCTGCTGGTTGGCAAGGCCAAGGCAGTGGCTGAGATTGATGCGCGCAATGCCCTCATCCAACGTTGACCACGCAATGAAAAAACTCAAAGTTCTGTTGATTGCAGAGGCGTGTAATCCAACGTTTACCAGTGTCCCATTGGTTGGCTACAACCTAGTCAGGGCACTGGCTGAGAGGGAGGATTTGGACATTACTTTGGTAAGTCACGTGCGCAATGAGGCTGCTTTGCGTGCGGATCCTATTGCGGGCATGGTGACGCTTTGTTGCATCGACAACGAGGCGTTGGCCAGGCCTTTGCACAAGCTGAGCAAATTGCTGCGCAGTGACGGCTTGTCCTGGACAATCGGTACGGCCTTGGGTTGGCCAAGTTATATGTTGTTTGAGTACAAGGTGTACCAGCAGTTCAAGCAGGCGTTGACGGCGGACGAGTTTGACGTGGTGCACCGTGTCACCCCCCTGAGTCCAACCATGGGCAGCCCCTTGGCCAAGTGGATCAAAACACCCATGGTGCTGGGGCCCATCAATGGGGGCTTACCTTGGCCTAAAGATTACCCTGAACTGCGTGCACAGGAAAAAGAGTGGCTGGTACCTCTGCGCAAGGCATACCGACTGTTGCCGTATTTCCGCTCCACGTACAAACACCTGAAGGCAGTCATTGCGGGTAGTAAACACACTGCCACAGAAATCCCAGCTGTATTTCGTGGTCAAACTTGGCATATGCCAGAAAACGGAATTGATCCGGCCAAGTTCACGTTGGGCCGGGTGTGGCAGGCGCCGAGTGGGCGTTTTCGCTTTATTACGGTGGGGCGTTTGGTTCCTTACAAAGGGGTGGATTTGGTGCTGGAAGCCATGGCAGGCTCAGACTTGCTCAGACAAGCCGAGCTGCTGGTAGTGGGGGATGGCCCCCAGCGTCAGGCGCTGGAAAAGCTCGCCCAACAGCGCGGGCTAGGGGATGCAGTACGCTTTGCAGGCTGGGTGCAGCAGACAGATTTGGCAGCAGAAATGCAGCAGGCCCATGCATTGGCCTTTCCAAGCTTGCGTGAATTTGGTGGCGGTGTGGTGCTGGAAGCCATGGCATCGGGTTTGCCCTGCGTCATAGTGGACTACGGTGGGCCTGCAGAACTGGTAGATGAACAGTGCGGCATATTGGTCAATATGGCTCCACGGGAAGTGCTGATTGCCAATGTGCGCAAAGCCATGGAGGCCATGGTGCAAAACCATGCTATGTGCGCAGCCATGAGTTTGGCGGCTATTGCCAAAGTCCGTGCAAACTACCTGTGGTCAGTCAAGGCTGGCAAGGTTGTTGATATATATCGAACCGTGCTAGCGGGAAAGAATTACAACAAATAGCAAAAGTCTTGGGCAAAACAGTCGATAGAGGTGACAAGGCGGCGTAGCATTTGTTCCCGCTGTCTATTATGAGAAGCACCATGTTTTCGACCACAGCGCATTTTTTGCGTGTCATTCTGATAGCCCATGTCGTGCTCTTGATGTCCTGTGGTGGAGCTGCGGGCGGGGATGGGGGGGGAGGCAGTACCTCCGTTACCAATAATTTGGTATTGAATGCGACCCGTCTAACGGGCGTAGCACCTTTGGCGATTAGTTTTGACACCATTGGAACTACATCCACAGCCACTAGTCGCCCGTTTCATGAAGTGCAATACACATGGGATTTTGGGGATACCGGGGCAGGGACATGGACATATGGTGCCAAAGCGGGTTCGAGTAAAAACGTAGCCTACGGGCCGGTGACTGCGCATGTATTTGAAACTGCAGGCACCTACACGGTGAAGGTCATTTCATATGATGGCTTTACAACCATGACCAAGACGGTCAGTGTGGTTGTAACGGATCCTGACACGGTTTTTTCTGGAAAAACTTTATGTGTATCCAGCACTAGCACACCCACCGCTAATACTGGTGGTTGTCCAAGTGGAGCTGCAGTACAGCTGGTGACCAGTTGGAGTGATTTGACCAATCTGTCAAATACATATAAAAGAATTTTGCTCAAAAGAGGTGATAGTTGGACTACGACTTCTTCTTTTGTTCCCAAAGCAGGGCCTGGTTTGTTAACTGCTTACGGGACTGGTGCTAATCCTGTTGTTAATATGAATGACAGTGGCGGAGCAGTTTATATTCCATCGTCAATTGCAGATTGGCGAATTGTTGATGTGGATTTTTCTGCAACTGCATCTAAGGCAAGTCCTGACACAGCCGCTGCTGAGGCTGCTAGTGTTTTTATTTCTGGTGGTTCTAATACGTTGATTTTGCGATCAGATATATCGAAGTTGCGAAATAATATTTGGGTTAATGGATCTTCTTCTGGTGTTTATATTTTTGATTCTATAATCCGCGATCCGTGGGATAATAGTTTGGGTGGGCCAATACCTGTTTATATGGAGGATCCTCGGTATTTGGCATTCGTGGGAAATAGTGTATACGGTGGAACGCAAGATCATGCTGTGCGACTCCAGGGTGTTATTAATTCTGTAATATCCAATAACACCATAGTGAGTGCGCAGGCGAGAGGACATGCGCTAACAATTAGAGGATCTCATTCAGGGTTGACAAGTACCGAGCTTAACAATGGCACATGGAATGGCGTATGGACAGAAAATGTGGTTGTTTCAGATAATATTTTGAATGGTTATCCCAACTCATCAACATCTCAGAGCCCAGGGTTGTCGTTGGTGGTGACCAATACCAATTCGGGCGAACGGTTGCGCAATATTGTTGCTGAGCGAAATTTAATAAAATCCTATAATTATTCTGCTACTTATTCTGCGGTTGCTAATAATTTCACTTTTAGAAATAATATTGTGGTTTCGGTTGGTGGAATGTTTGGAATGATTGTGGAGAGTAAGAATTCAAATTACACGCCGGCCCCTAGTTCCTCTTTTTTGTATAATAATACATTTTATAAATCGGATGGATCAAGTTATGTAAATGGATATACGGCTATTGGGATATCAAAGAGTTCTATTTATGGGCAGGCAACAGGCACTGTTATGAAAAATAATATTGCCTATGCTCCTGGGAATACTAAAAATGGTTATACCCAAGATCCACGGGCCACGTTTATGGGGCCGTCAACTGTAAGCTCTGCGGATTATGTTTTAATTAATAATTCAACCGACTTGCAAGTCAACTCTAGCAAGCCATGGAGTTCCTCATCTCCATCTGCCGCAGTTGACTTTACGCCTGCAGTGAGCACGTATGCGTTGAGCTCGGGTGTCTCTGTTCCTGTCTGGAATGATTTCTTGTTGAAGCCCTTAACTCCAAGCTCTACTCGGAGTATGGGGGCAATTCTTAATTAGCGTTTGTTTGGTTTGCTTAATATAAGTTTTGCCAAACCAAGCCCATCACGCCAATACCTCTTCCAAAGCTGTGGCTCTTCTTTAATTCGCCACAACCACTCCAATCCGGTGCGCTGCATCCAGCGCGGCGCTCGGGATACATTGCCCGCGACAAAATTCACCACGGCGCCTAAGTGGCTGATGACGGGGGCCGAGAGTTGATTTTTGTTGCGCATGATCCATGCTTGGCCTTTGGCTGCGCCGAGAGACACCACGACAAAGTCTGGATTACAAGCGTTGATGGCTGCAATCGTTTCAGGTTTGCTCATGTCTTCTACGGAACCAAACCCGGGTGAGGCCCAACCAACGCACTGCATGGAGCTGCTGGTGCTGTTAATAACTTGTGCCGCGCGCTCAGCAACCCCATCGGGGCCTCCAAAAAAGTAAACCCGCAGCGCAGTGCAGCCTGTGGGGACAGGCCCAGTGCGCAGTGCTGCAAATAGGTCGGAGCCTGCAACGCGTTCGGTAATGGGGAGTTTGAGTTTGCGCGCTAGCCAAACGATGGGCATGCCATCTGCCAAGCTTAAATCGCTGGCAAGTACGGAGGCCCTGAATGCTTCGTCTTGTTGGCTGGCAATCAGAAAGTTGAGGTTTGGCGTGGATATGAAAAGTGGTTGCCGATTTGATATGGCTTTCCATACCGTGCTGACAGCTTGATCCAAGGTGATGGCATCGAAAGGCAGCCCATAGATGTAATGGAGCTTACGCTGCTGGGGGGTCATTGCCAAATTGCTCCCTGCTGGGGTCTGTGTGGAAAACAGTAACATTATCGTTTTAAGGGAAGATCGCTGGCATGCCAATAATGGATGCACGGGATGAAAATATATGACTACAGATGCAAAAGACATAACACCCTCTGGGGGGGGCGGTTGGTTGCCAAGCGGAAGCGATCCATGGACTTTGGGTTTCTTGGCTCTAGCGCTGGTATTGATGTATGCCCAAAGCTACTGGAATTTGGCCCACACCATTTGGGTTACTGATGAGCAGGGGCATGGCCCCATCATTTTTGTAGTCAGTGTGTGGCTGTTTTTTCGTGCTCGGCATGCTGTAGCTGCTCTGCCCAAAGCACCCCAAATCGGTTGGGGTAGTGCAGTGCTTGCTCTGAGTCTGTTGGCTTACATCATAGGCAAATCACAGTCGTTCTTGATGCTCGAGGTCGGCTCACAAGTGGGTGTGGTGCTGGCTTTTATTTTGCTTTTCTGGGGGGCGCGGGTTCTGCGCTTGGTGTGGTTCCCACTGTTCTTCTTGGTGTTCATGACACCTTACCCTGAAGCATTGGTGGCTATTGTTACTGCGCCGTTGAAAATGGCCGTTTCTATTGTGGCGTCGGATTTGCTGTACCAAATCGGCTATCCGGTGAGTCGTGTTGGTGTCATTTTGAATGTGGGGCCGTACCAATTGCTCGTGGCAGATGCGTGTGCGGGCTTGAACTCTATGTTTACTTTAGAGGCGCTGGGCTTGCTGTACATGAATCTCATGCAATACAAATCGGTCAAACGCAATGTGCTGCTGGCTATTTCCGTGATACCAATAGCATTTGCTGCCAATGTGGTGCGTGTCATGATTTTGGTGCTCGTTACATACCACATGGGCAATGAAGCTGGGCAGGGCTTCATTCATGGCTTCGCTGGCATGTTGCTATTTGCAGTGGGCTTGGTGCTCGTCTTGGGTACTGACTACGTTTTGGGTTTGTTTTTTCGGGAGAAAGCAGTATGAGCCCCACTCGTAGACGCGCTGTTGCTGTGTTGTTGTCAGCGGTGACTGCATCAGCAGTGGCTCACTACATGACACCAAGTAAACACATGGCCGATGTGTTGGGTAAACCAGATTTGGAAAAGATTTTTCCTGCTGCATTTGCCGATTGGACTGTGGATCCGTTTGCTCGCATTGTGCAGCCTTCGCCTGAAACGCAGGCATTGCTCAACAGCATTTATAACCAAACGCTGACGCGCACTTATATCAATAGCAATGGTCGGCGCATCATGTTGTCTGTCGCCTATGGGGGGGATCAGTCTGATGCAACTCGGGCTCACATGCCAGAGGTGTGTTACCCAGCGCAGGGGTTCCAAATATTGAGTAATTTCACCGGTCAGTTGGTATTGAGTGATCGAGCTGTGCCTACGCGGTATCTGATGGCCAAACAAGGCAACCGCAATGAACCCATTACTTATTGGATGGTGGTTGGTGATCGAGCAACTGTCTCACGCTTAGATCAAAAGATTGCCCAATTCGAATTGGGCCTCCAAGGTTTGATTCCTGATGGCATGTTGGTGCGGGTTTCCAGCATAGATGCTGATATGAAGCGTGGGCATGATTTGCAGGCAGCGTTTTTAAAAGACCTTGCCGATGCCCTACCAACGGAGTTTCGCAATCGGGTGCTTGGGCGGGGGATATAAAACCAGATACATCAAGGAGACACTACATGCTGGGTTTGATGCAACACTATCCTCTTTTGGTTTCGTCGTTGTTGGAATTTGCCAGAACCCAGCATAGAGACACCCCCATCATTTCGCGGCGTGTCGAAGGGGATATCCACCGCAGCGACTACAGCCAAGTGGCCAACAGGGCGTGCCAAGCGGCCCATGCCTTGGATGCGTGGAATATTCCTGCTGGAAGCCGTGTCGCCACCTTGGCGTGGAATGGCTACCGCCACTTCGAGCTGTATTACGGTGTCAGCGGCTCTGGCCGTGTGCTCCATACCATCAACCCCCGCCTGCACCCAGAGCAAATGGCATGGATTTGCAACCACGCCGAGGATGAGGTGCTGTGCTTTGATCTGAGTTTCCTGCCCTTGGTGCAAGCCCTGCAGAGCAAAGTGCCCAGCATTCGGCACTATGTGGCTTTGTGTGATGCAGACAAACTGCCTGTAGACAGCGGTATCCCCAATCTGGTGAGCTATGAGCAGTGGATTGCCGGACATCCTACTGTTTATGCATGGCCGCAATTGGATGAGAACACTGCCTCCAGCCTTTGCTACACCAGCGGCACTACGGGCAACCCCAAAGGCGTTCTGTACAGCCACCGTTCGTCCGTATTGCATGCCATGGCCATTGCGATGCCCGATGCCATGGGGCTGGGTGCCCAACAGGTGGTGCTGGCCGTTGTACCTATGTTCCACGTCAATGCATGGGGCTTGCCGTATGCCGCAGCGCTCACAGGTTTTACGTTGGTTTTCCCGGGCGCTGCCTTGGATGGCAAATCTGTCTACGAACTGATGGAGGCGGAGCAAGTCACCATGGCGGCTGGTGTGCCCACAGTGTGGCAAATGCTGCTGGGATACGTGCAAAGTCAAGGGTTGCGCTTCAATACTCTGCGCTCCACCGTCGTGGGCGGCTCTGCATGCCCACCAGCCATGCTGCGCACCTTTGCCCAAGACTACGGTGTGGATGTACGCCACGCTTGGGGAATGACTGAGACATCCCCTGTGGGTACCGTCAATACCTTGAAGCGCAAACACATGGGGTTGGATGTGCAAGCACAACATGCCTTGCGCATCAAACAAGGGCGTGGCGTGTTTGGTGTGGACATCGAAATAGTTGATGGACATGGCCAGCCACTGCCGCATGACGGCAAGACGCCAGGTGACTTGTTAGTTCGAGGGGCGTGGGTTATGAAGGACTATTACCGCAGCGACAACCCTTCGCCTTTGCAAGATGGTTGGTTCCCCAGTGGCGACGTGGCCACCATCGATGCCGATGGCTATTTGCAAATTACCGACCGCAGCAAAGACGTCATCAAATCGGGTGGGGAATGGATTAGTTCCATCGATGTGGAGAACATTGCCATGGCCCACCCTGCAGTGGCCATGGCTGCCTGCATTGGGGTGCCCCACCCCAAGTGGGACGAGCGTCCCATTGTTGTGGTGGTCAAAAAGCCCGGCATGGCCTTGGAGACCGCCGACTTGTTGGCCTTTTACCAAGGCAAGATGAGTAAGTGGCAGATCCCAGACGATGTGGTGTTTGTGGACAGCATTCCACTGGGCGGCACAGGAAAAATGCAGAAAAACAAACTGCGAGACGTGCTCAAGGATTACCAATTACCCTCTGCGCAAACGGTTTGAAACCAACTCCTGCAAGCAGCAGCCGAGGCTGCATACAATGCTTGCATGGCCAGTCGAAAACCTATTCCTCCCAGTCACACACCGGGGCCGTCGGACGATGAAGCCTTGGTGCTTGATCGCCTTACGCTGCGTACCCAACCTCCGCCGATGCACCAAGTCGTCATGCTCAACGACGACTACACCCCCATGGAGTTCGTCGTTGCTGTGCTGCAAGAACTTTTTGGCAAGGATTTGGAAGCAGCGACACAAATCATGCTCAAAATTCATACCGAGGGTCGCGGGGTTTGCGGTATTTATCCAAAAGATATTGCCCAAACCAAAACAGAACTGGTGCTGCGAGCAGCACACCGTGACGGGCATCCGCTGCAGTGCATTTGTGAACCAGCCCCGGGCTGAACAAGGTGTTGTTGAAATCAGGCAACGACGCCCCCAAATGCCGCTACATTAGAGTTTCAGAGCAAGGCGAAAAGGAGTTCATATGATTGCCCAAGAGCTTGAAGTCAGCCTCCACATGGCGTTTGTGGAAGCCCGGCAGCAGCGACATGAATTCATCACGGTAGAGCACTTGCTCCTTGCGCTGCTGGATAATCCCAGCGCCCAAGCCGTATTGGTTGCTTGTGCTGCCAATATCGATGATTTGCGCAAATCGCTATCCACTTTCATTAAAGACAACACCCCGCAGGTTGGCGGCACTGAAGAAGTGGATACCCAACCGACTTTGGGTTTTCAGCGCGTGATACAGCGCGCCATCATGCACGTGCAGAGCACTGGCAGTGGCAAAAAAGAGGTGACCGGTGCCAACGTGCTGGTGGCAATCTTTGGCGAGAAAGACTCCCACGCCGTTTATTACTTGCACCAACAGGGGGTTACCCGCTTGGATGTGGTGAACTTTATTGCCCACGGCATCAAGAAGACCGACCAGCAAGAGCCCCCCAAAGCGCCAGAGAGCAACCAAGAGAGCGAAGAGGCTGGTGCTGAACGCAACGAAAAAGCCTCGCCGCTGGATCTGTACACCCAAAACCTCAATCAGTCGGCCAAAGAAGGCCGCATAGATCCCCTCATTGGCCGTGAGTTCGAGGTGGATCGTGTGGTGCAAATCCTGTGCCGCCGCCGCAAGAACAACCCGTTGTTGGTGGGCGAAGCCGGCGTAGGAAAAACTGCGATTGCTGAGGGTTTGGCATGGCGCATCACCCAAGGCAGCGTGCCTGAAGTGCTGCAAGAAGCCACGGTTTACGCCTTGGATATGGGCGCTTTGCTGGCCGGAACCAAATACCGTGGTGATTTTGAGCAACGCCTCAAAGCAGTGCTCAAAGCCTTGAAGGAAAAGCCCCATGCGGTTCTGTTTATCGATGAAATCCACACCCTGATCGGTGCGGGCGCTGCATCGGGCGGCACCTTGGATGCGTCGAATTTGCTCAAGCCTGCGCTCTCCAGTGGTCAACTGCGCTGCATCGGCGCTACCACTTTCACCGAATACCGTGGCATTTTTGAAAAAGATGCTGCGCTGTCCCGCCGCTTCCAAAAGGTCGATGTGGTCGAGCCCACGGTGGACCAAACCGTGGAAATCTTGAAGGGCCTGAAGTCCCGCTTCGAAGAGCACCACAACGTCAAATACGCCTTGGGCGCTTTGCAGGCGGCGGCCGAACTCAGTGCCAAATTCATCAACGATCGCCATTTGCCTGACAAGGCGATTGATGTGATCGATGAAGCCGGAGCTGCTCAGCGCATCTTGCCAGCCAGCAAGCGCAAAAAGACCATCAGCAAGGCTGAGGTGGAAGAGATCGTGGCCAAGATTGCTCGCATTCCCCCTGCCAATGTGTCCAGCGACGACCGCGGCAAGCTCAAAACCTTGGAGCGCGACCTTAAGAGTGTGGTGTTCGGTCAAGACGCGGCATTGGACATGCTGGCCGCTGCCGTCAAGATGGCACGTTCTGGTTTGGGCAAGACCGACAAACCCATTGGCGCTTTCTTGTTCAGTGGTCCCACTGGTGTGGGCAAGACAGAGGCGGCCAAGCAGTTGGCCTACATCATGGGTATTGACCTCGTGCGCTTTGACATGAGCGAGTACATGGAGCGCCATGCCGTGAGTCGCCTGATAGGCGCGCCTCCCGGCTACGTGGGCTTTGATCAAGGTGGTTTGCTCACCGAAGCCGTCACCAAGAAGCCGCATTGCGTGCTGCTGTTGGACGAGATGGAGAAGGCACACCCTGATGTCTTCAACGTCCTACTGCAGGTCATGGACCATGGCACGCTGACCGACAACAACGGGCGCAAGGCTGACTTCCGCAACGTCATCATCATCATGACGACCAATGCGGGTGCTGAGACCATGACCAAGGCGACCATCGGTTTTACCAATCCACGCCAGGCAGGCGACGAAATGGGCGATATCAAGCGCACCTTCACGCCGGAGTTCCGCAACCGCTTGGATGCCATTGTGAACTTCAAGCCATTGGACGAAGTTGTCATCTTGCGTGTGGTGGACAAGTTCTTGCTGCAACTGGAAAACCAGTTGGGTGAGAAGAAAGTGGAAGTCACCTTCACGGACAAACTGCGCAAGCATTTGGCCAAAAAGGGCTTTGATCCCCTCATGGGTGCGCGTCCCATGCAGCGCCTGATCCAAGACACTATCCGTCGCTCTTTGGCTGACGAGTTGCTGTTTGGTCGTTTGGTCGATGGTGGTCGTCTTACTGTGGACTTGGAAGAGCCCGAAGGTGCGGAAGCCAAAGTGCAGCTGGATATCCAACCGTTGCCCAAGAAAGAGGGTAAATCGAAAACTGAAGAGGCTGCAGCCAGTTAAACAGTATGTCGGTATCGGTATTTAAGCGCCGCTTTGGGGCGGCGCTCTTTTTTTGTGTCGTGGTTTTAGCCGGGTGTTCCACAGCACCATCGGCTGACAAAATTGCCAACTCTTCCACGGTTTCTGCTATTCCTGCACAACCCATTGTGCGCACACCACCCAAAGTGGGTTTAGCTTTGGGGGGCGGTGCGGCCCGTGGTTTTGCCCACGTCGGGGTAATTCAAGTGTTGGAAGAAAACGGGATTACCCCCAATTTGGTTGCGGGCACTTCGGCGGGCAGTTTGGTAGCCGCTTTGTATGCCAGCGGCAAAACTGGTCGGCAGTTGCAACAGGTTGCAGAAGGCATGGATGAGTCCACGATTGCCGACTGGACTTTGCCCCTGTTTAACCGTGGTTTGCTCCGCGGGGAGGCGTTGGCCAAGTTTGTAAACAACCAAGTAGGCAACAAACTCATGGAGGAAATGCCTGTTCCATTGGGCATCTTGGCTACAGATTTGTCGACAGGCAATGAAGTGCTCTTTCGCCGCGGGGATACTGGCACAGCGGTGCGTGCTTCTAGCTCGGTGCCAGGTGTTTTTCAGCCAGTGAAAATTGCCGGGCACGACTACGTGGATGGTGGCTTAGTGGCCCCTGTGCCGGTGAGTGCCGCACGCAAAATGGGAGCGGATTTGGTCATTGCGGTCGATATTTCGAGCCCACCGGAAGGTGCCCCCACCAATGGAACACTGGAAGTGCTGTTGCAGACCTTCACCATCATGGGCAAAAGCATCAACCAGTTTGAATTGCAAAAAGCCGATGTGGTCGTGCGCCCCGTACTCACAGGCATTGGAAGCTCTGATTTCACTGCGCGCAAGCGCTCTATCGAAGCAGGGCGTCAAGCCATGCTCAAGGCCTTACCCGAATTGCGAGCGGCCATCGATGCCAAAACCAAGTGAGCGGCATAGTGACGGATAAAAAAAAGCCTCGTTTTGCAACGAGGCTTTGAAAGGATCCCTGAACCACTGATGGTGTCGAAAGGACCCGAGGAGACAACTGAAAAATCGGTACTTACTGGGTCTTATTATCTCAGGGTTTTCCCTCGTCGACTAGTGAAAGTTTGGAAAAAAACCTTAACTCTCACTAACCTGTCTGATTAACGCTTACGAGTTGTCGCTGCTTTGGTTGTTTGTGTGGCAGTGCTGCTCACCGCATTGAAATTGGCTTCGGCCATTTCAGTGGCTTGCTTGATCACTTTTTGCACAGACTCCAATGCATTGTTGGTGGCTGCAACGGAACTCTTCAAAATAGCTACAGCAGTTTCTGTGCCAGCGGGCGCGTTCTTGGATGTGCTGTCTACGAAGTTGGCAAACTTTTGCTGGGCTTCAGCTGTTTGGCTTTCGGCCACTTTGGAAAACTCAGCTTGGGTGGTGCTGGCAATGTCGTACAGGTGGCGGCTGTAAGCAGCGGCTTTTTCTGCCAAGGGCTGCAACAAGCTCGATTGCAAGGCCAACAGTTCTTGCGCGTCTTTCACGCTCAGCAGGGTTTGGGTGTGTCCCGCGACTTCGTTCAGTGCGGTTTTGGAGGTAGCCAGATTCAACTCAACTACCTTCTCAACGCTTTCAAACGCTTTGTTGGTCAGGCCAAACAGGGTTTCCAGATTAGCTTTGTGGGCTGCCATGATTTGCTCTACTGTCAACATGATGAATCCTCCAGGGTTGGGTGGTTTGTGCTGCACTGCAGCATGGAGCGAATTATGTTCCCGTATTTTTTCTGCTGCAAGTGATTTTTGTGCAGTGCAGCAAATTTAGTCCGTTTACCCTAAAAAGCCTATTTTGCTGGCGCTGGCACAATGCCAAACCAGTGAGCATCACAGTGAATACAACCAGTGGGATATCCATGAGCACCGTAGAGCAAGCCATTGAGAGCAGACAGTCCATCCGTGCCTTTTTGCCGCAGCCAGTAGCGCGGCAAGACATTGCAGATATCTTGGCCTTGGCCAGCAGAGCACCTTCTGGCACCAATTGCCAGCCGTGGAAGGTGTATGTATTGCAGGGGGGCAGTCGTGATCAGTTGGTGGACAAAGTGTGCGCAGCGCACGATGCCGTGCGGGCCAACCCCGACTTGGCTGAGCAGTACAAAGAGGAATACGACTACTACCCCAAAGAGTGGGTGAGTCCTTACATAGACCGCCGCCGTGAAAACGGCTGGAGCCTGTACGGACTCTTGGGCATTGGCAAGGGCGACAAAGACAAGATGCACGCCCAGCACCAGCGCAATTTCCGTTTTTTCGATGCCCCCGTGGGCCTCATGTTCACGGTGGATCGCATCATGGGCAGGGGCTCGCTGGTGGACTATGGCATGTTCATGCAAAACATCATGCTGGCAGCCCGTGGCAAGGGGCTGCATACCTGTGCACAGGCGGCATGGAATGGCTTTTCCAGCATCGTGTTGCCCCATATTGGCGCCAGCGATAAGGAGATGCTGGTGTGCGGCATGGCACTGGGTTATGCCGACCCCGACGCATTGGTCAACACCTTCCATACCCCACGCGAACCCGTGGCCCAATTCACCCAGTGGTTGGACTAAGTCCTGCCGTTTGATGCCAGCACAGCGCCCATGATTATTGAAAGTCTTCTCGACACCGACCTGTACAAGTTCACCATGATGCAGGCGGTGCTGCACCAGTTCCCGGGGGCGCAGGTGCAATACCGTTTCAAGTGCCGCAACCCCGGCGTCAACTTGGCCCAGTTTGCCGATGAAATTCAGCGTGAGATCGAGCTGCTGTGCACGCTGCGCTTTACGGACGATGAGTTGGCTTACCTGCGCAGCTTGCGCTTTATCAAGAGCGACTTTGTGGACTTTTTGGGGCTGTTCCACCTCAACCCCAAATACGTGCGCCTGCAGCCGATGCCCAATGGCGAGCTGTCACTAGAGATAGAAGGCCCTTGGCTGCACACCATTTTGTTTGAAATTCCCTTGCTGGCCATCATCAACGAGGTGTACTTTCGCAATACCCAGTTGCAGCCTGACTATGCCCAAGGTCGTGTACGCCTGCAGGAGAAAGTCAGCCAACTCAAAGGCGTGGGCCTGAGCGCCCTGAAAATTGCCGATTACGGCACCCGCCGGCGCTTTTCACGCCAGTGGCATCACGAGGTGTTGCAAACCTTGGCGTCACATCTGGGCGTAGTCAAACCCGTAGGCACTGGCAAAGGCCAGTTTGCCGGTACCAGCAATGTGCACTTTGCCCGCACACTGGGTTACACCCCACTGGGCACCATGGCGCATGAATATTTGCAAGCAGCCCAAGCCCTGGGCCCGCGTCTGCGCGACAGCCAGACCTTCGCGTTTGAGTCGTGGGCGCGTGAGTACCGGGGAGACTTGGGCATTGCCCTCTCAGACGTGTATGGCATGAGCGCCTTCCTGCGCGACTTTGACATGTACTTTTGCAAGCTGTTTGACGGTGCGCGCCACGACAGCGGCGACCCGTTTCAGTGGGGCGAGCGCATGTTGGAGCACTACCAGCGCAACCGCGTAGATCCGCGCACCAAGGTGCTGATCTTCAGCGACGGTCTCACCATCCCCCGCACCATTGCTCTGTACGAGCAGTTCCACGGACGCTGCCAGCTGGCCTTTGGCATTGGCACCAACCTCACCAACGACTTGGGCTATGAACCGCTGCAAATCGTCATCAAGATGACGCGCTGCAACGGCCAACCTGTGGCCAAACTCTCCGACACTCCCTCCAAAAGCATGTGTGACGACGAGAACTACCTGGCCTACCTGCGCCAAGTGTTCGACATCGCCCCGCCAGCCGTAACCGATACCAGCGCATGACCACCATTACCAGTCCCGTGCCCACCACCCACACCAGCAATGCCCAGCGACGCCACCGCGTACTGGTCACCCGTGCCATTCCCGACGCCGCGCTGCGCGAGTTGGAGGCGACTTTCGACGTCGAATCCAACCAAGATGACGTGCTCTGGCCGGTGCACGAGCTGATCGCCCGCTTGCAGGGCAAAGACGGTGTGATGACCAACGGCAGCCTGCGCATCGATGCCGCCCTGCTGGAGGCCTGCCCAGACCTGCGCATTTGCGCCAACATGGCTGTGGGCTACAACAACTTTGATGTGGAGGCCATGACCGCCCACGGCGTGCAAGGCACCAACACGCCCGACGTGCTGACTGAAACCACGGCTGACTTTGGCTTTGCTTTGTTGCTGGCCACCGCCCGCCGCGTGACCGAGAGCGAACGCTACTTGCGCGAAGGGCGCTGGAAAGGCTGGCGGCACGACATGTTTTGCGGCCCCGATGTGCACGGCGCTACGCTGGGCATCATCGGCATGGGGCGCATTGGGCAGGCCATTGCCCAGCGGGCTGCGCACGGCTTTGGTATGCGGGTCATTTACCACAACCGCAGCCAGCTCGATGCCGCCACCGAGCAGCGCCTCAAGGCCCGCTGGGTGGACAAAAACACGCTGCTGCGTGAGGCCGACCACGTCATGCTGGTGCTGCCGTATTCGCCTGCTGCCCACCACACCATAGGCGCGGCAGAGTTGGTGCTCATGAAATCCACCGCCACGCTGGTTAACTTGGCACGCGGCGGCATTGTGGACGACGCCGCACTGGCCGCCGCCCTGCGCGAGCGGCGCATTGCCGCAGCGGGGCTGGATGTGTTCGAGGGAGAACCCTCCGTTCACCCCGATTTGCTCACCGTGCCCAATGCCGTGCTGACCCCGCACATTGCCAGCGCTAGCACCGCCACCCGCTTGGCCATGGCCCGCTTGGCGGCGCGCAACCTGCAGTCCTACTTGCTGGAAGGCAAAGCCATCACCCCGGTCAATAAGCTGGCCAATGCGCTGGCCAGTCACCGGGCAGCGAAGGCGTAAACCGCCATGGCACTCGATCCCATAGCCCTGAGCCTGCTGGCATTGTTACTGCTGGTTGTGGTGGTCAGTTTGGTGCTCACCCTCACGTCCATGCAGGCCGTGCGCAGCCTGCGCCAAGAGCTGCACGACAGCGCCCGCCAAGCCCGCCAAGAGCAGGCGCAAAGCATCGCCACGTTTCAACAGTTGGTGATCCAGCAAAGCGCCGAAGCCGTGCGCACGCAAAACGCGCAAATGGACGCCATCGGCCAACAAATCACTCTGCTGCAAAAGACGGTGGCCGACACGCTGGCCCAGCAGCTCATGGGCCTGAGCGAGGCCAACGCCCGCCGCCTGAGTGAAGTGCGCCAAACGCTGGAGCAGCAACTGCTGCAACTGCAAGCCAGCAACACCGCCAAGCTGGATGAAATGCGCGCCACCGTGGACGAGAAGCTGCAAGCCACGCTGCAGCAGCGTTTGGGCGAGAGTTTCAAACAAGTGGCCGATCGGCTGGAGCAAGTGCACAAAGGCTTGGGCGAAATGCACCACCTTGCCCAAGGCGTGGGCGACCTCAAGCACCTGCTCACCAATGTGAAAACCCGCGGCATGTTTGGCGAAGCGCAACTGGCCAGCCTCTTGGAGCAAGTGCTGGCACCCGAGCAATACGCCGCCCAGGTAGTGACCCGCCCCGGCACCCGCAATCCGGTGGACTTTGCCATCCGCCTACCCGGCCGCGCAGACAACGGTGAGCCAGTGTGGCTGCCCATAGACGCCAAGTTTCCCAACGAAGACTACGAACGCCTGCTGGATGCGCAAAGCCGCGCCGACGCCGCCGCTGCCGAGCTGGCCGCTAAGGCGCTGGAAGCACGCATCCGGCTAGAGGCCAAGTCCATTGCCGAGAAGTATCTGGAGCCACCGCACACCACGGACTTTGCCATGCTCTTTTTGCCCACAGAAGGGCTGTATGCCGAAGTGCTGCGCCGCCCTGGCCTGATGGAAGCGCTGCAGCGTGAGCACCGCGTCACACTGGCTGGGCCCACCACCTTGCTGGCCATGCTTAACTCACTGCAAATGGGCTTTCGCACCCTGGCGCTGGAAAAGCGCGCCAGCGACGTGTGGCAGGTGCTGGGCGCGGTCAAAACCGAGTTTGGCAAGTTTGGCGACGTGCTGGCCAAGGTGCGCGACCAAACCCAAACCGTGCTCAACACCCTGGACAAAGCGCAAACCCGCACCAACGTGATGAATCGCGCCCTGCGCCAAGTGGAAGCGCTGCCCGACGAGCAGGCCAGTGGCATGCTGCCGTTAGAGGGGGAGTGAAACTATCAATCTATAGCATCGTATATTTTTGTATAAGAAATTGACTTATACATGCTTATACTTTGCTAGTTATTGGTAGAGCTGTGTGCTCACAGGAGTGACCATGGATGCAGTGAGAAACCCGTTTGCCCCCGGAGCGGGCAGTCGGCCGCCAGAGCTTGCTGGGCGAGAAGCCATCATTGAAGATGCGCAGACAGCCATTCAACGCGCTTTGCTGGCCAAGCCCTGCCGGTCGCAAATGCTGATCGGCCTGCGGGGTGTCGGCAAAACAGTGTTGCTGAACAAAATTGAAGAACTCGCAGAAGACGCCGGGCACATCACATCGTCCATAGAGGCGCCCGAGGGCAAAGCGCTCAGTGAGCTGCTGGTGCCCAAGATCAATCAAGCCTTGCGCAAGCTCTCCGCTTCGCAAGCCGCGAAGGCCAAAGCCCACCAAGCACTGAGGGCGCTTCGCTCCTTTGCCTCTGCCTTCAAGCTGACGTATGGGGATGCCTCCATTTCGGTTGATCCGGAGGAGGGGGTTGCGGATACAGGTGATATGCAGGCAGATTTGCCGGAGTTGTTCTTGCGCGTGGGCGAAGCCGCCAAAGCAGCAGGTAAGGCATGGACGCTTTTGATTGACGAGGTGCAGTACTTGCGCACCGAAGACTTGGCCGCGTTGATTGTTGCCATCCACAAAGTCAACCAACGCGTGCTGCCGGTATTGTTCTTTGGTGCCGGCCTTCCCCAAGTGGCGGCACTTTCGGGCGACGCCAAATCCTATGCGGAACGCCTTTTCCACTACCCGGAAGTCGGGCCGCTCAATCCCGTGGATGCAGAAACTGCGATTCGGCAGCCTATAGAGGGTGAAGGGGAGCGCATTGATAGCGATGCCATAGCGGAGATTGTGGCAAGAACGAAAGGCTATCCCTACTTTTTGCAGGAGTGGGGCTACCAATGCTGGAATATCGCCCAAGGAGCGCCCATCACCTTGAAAGACGCTACCGCTGCCGCACTGGAGGCGACAAGGCGATTGGATGAAGGGTTCTTTAAAGTGCGCTTTGATAGGCTGACCCCCAGGGAGCGCGAATACGCCATTGCCATGGCCAAGCTGGGGCCCGGTCCCTACCGATCGTCAGACGTAGCGGATGCATTGAAAGAAACGCAGCAAAGCCTGGGGCCACGGCGTGCGCAGATGATCAGCAAGGGAATGATTTACAGCCCATCACACGGAGATGTGGCCTTTACCGTGCCCATGTTCCATGACTATTTGGTGCGCCACTATGCTGGTGGTTCTGCCAAGGCCTGATGTGCTGCCAAGCATTTCCCACCCCCAGCCAACTCTATTCACTCCGTACATGTCTTGGGCATAAAAAATGGCGCTAGAAGCGCCAAATGGGGTTGGGGTGGAGCGTGTCGCAACCCGCTCCGTGTACGGGGTTATGCCGCGTCGTCCGCAGCCTCTCCACCATTGACGCTCAGCGTTCCGCGCCCTGCGGCCACGTCCATTTTTTGTTCGGTGCTGGCGAACTTGCTGTACTTGCTCAGGATGCCGACCAGTTGGCCGTACACGCGGGGCGTGCCTGCTACCAGTTCGCGCTGTTCCAAGAAGTCAGGCTCACCGGTGAAGTTGCCCACCAAGCCGCCGGCTTCGGTCACCAACAAGGAGCCTGCTGCCACGTCCCAAGGTTGCAGGCCGGTTTCGAAGAAGCCTTCGGTGTAGCCAGCGGCTACGTAGGCCAAGTCCAGCGCGGCAGAACCCGGGCGGCGCAGACCGTGGGTGCGTTGCATCACTTCGCCCATCATGCGCAGGTAGGTTTCAAAGTCGTCACCGGGGCGGAAGGGAAAGCCGGTGGAGATGAGCGAGTCTTTGAGCATGGTGCGCTTGGATACGCGGATGCGGCGCTCGTTCAGGTAAGCGCCACGGCCCTTGGTGGCGGTGAACAGGTCGTTGCGGGTGGGGTCGTACACAACAGCGTGCTCGACCTTGCCGCGCACGGCCAAGGCGATGCTGACGCAGTACACGGGCAGGCCGTGGATGAAGTTGGTGGTGCCGTCCAGCGGATCGATGATCCAGACGTATTCGGAGTCGTAGGAGCCTTGGGTACGGCCGCTTTCCTCTGCCAAGATGGCGTGGCCGGGGTAGGCACCCAAGAGGGTGTCGATGATCACTTGCTCTGCAGCTTGGTCAATTTCGGTGACGAAGTCGTTGGCGCCTTTTTGCGAGATGCGCACGGCGTCTCGGTCGAGCGATGCGCGGTTGATGATGGAGCCAGCGGAACGGGCGGCCTTCACGGCCACGTTGACCATGGGATGCAGATTGAGCGACATAGATTGTGTGGGGAGGAACGGTTGTAAATCGCTGGCGATACAGCGGCGGCAATCGAAGAAATATTCCAAGAAAGCGCGGAAAATAGCCCACCATTCTAGCGGCCTTGCACCAAAACACCAACACCATGCGAACCCGATTCATCCTTATCCAGACCAGCCACGCTGGCAACGTGGGCGCGGCAGCCCGTGCCCTCAAGACCATGGGCTTTGACGACATGGTGCTGGTAGCCCCGCGCTGGCCCAATGTGCTGCGGCGCGAAGAAACCATCCAGCGCGCCAGCGGTGCGTTGGACGTGCTGCGCAACTGCCGCGTGGTCGATACGCTGGATGAGGCGCTGGAGGGCATGACCCACTTGTGCGCCACAGCCATGACGCCGCGTGACTTTGGCCCGCCCACGCGCAGCCCGCGTGAGCATTTTGAGTTGCTATTAAAAAGTGAGCGCCTCCAGCAATACCCATCTGCTCTAGTGGCCGATGGGGTATCTGAATCCAGTGCGCCAGAGGGCATGGCGTTTTTGTTTGGTTCGGAGCGCCACGGCATGCGCAACGAGGATGTGTACCGCTGCCATGCCTGCTTGTCGATTCCGACCAATCCGCAGTTTGGCTCGCTCAACATCGCCTCGGCCATTCAGGTGATTGCCTACGAGTGGCGCTTGGCGCTGGGCGGCTATGGCGTGGAGCAGGCTACCAAGCCGCCGGTGCAGGCCGATGCCCAGCAGGTGGCGGGCATGCTGCAGCACTGGGAGGAGGCGCTGTTGGCCATCGACTTTCTGGATCCGGCGGCACCCAAGAAGCTCATGCCCCGGCTTAATTCCATGTTCAACCGTGCGCAGCTGACGCAAGAGGAAATCCATATCCTGCGCGGCATTGCCAAGGCCATGCTGCAAAAGAGCTTACCTGCCAAGGGGTAGACTTACTACTATGTTTGCCCGTATCCGATCCGACATCCAATGCATCCTAGAGCGTGACCCCGCTGCCCGCAGCGCTTGGGAGGTGCTGACCTGTTATCCAGGTTTGCATGCCGTGGTGTTGCATCGGTCTGCGCACTGGTGCTGGACGCACGGCTTCAAATGGCTGGGGCGCTTTATCTCGCACATGGGGCGCTTTTTCACCGGGATCGAGATCCACCCTGGTGCGGTGATAGGCCAGCGCGTGTTTTTTGACCATGCCATGGGCACCGTGGTGGGCGAGACGGCTGTGATTGGCGATGGCTGCACCATCTACCAAGGTGTGACCTTGGGCGGCACCAGTCTGTACAAAGGTGCCAAGCGCCACCCCACGCTGGGGCGCGATGTGGTGGTCAGTGCTGGGGCCAAGGTGCTGGGCGGCTTTGAGGTGGGTGATGGTGCCAAGATCGGCAGCAATGCCGTGGTCATCAAGCCCGTGCCTGCAGGGGCCACGGCGGTGGGTATTCCAGCGCGCATCATTCCCAGCAAAGAGGGCGTGAGCGCTGATGTGACGCAGACTGAGCGCAAGTTCACTGCCTACGGCATCACGCAGGAGGATGACCCGGTGAGCCAAGCCCTGCGCGGTTTGGTGGACAACGCCAGCAGCCAAGAGCACCAAATTGCCATGCTGTGGAAAGCCATCGAGCAGCTCTCGGCCCGTTTGGCCGAGTCCGACTGCGTGCCGCAAGATGCTGCCCGCCAAGAGTGTTTTGAAGCCGACAAGCTCAACGAGCTGATTGGCAAATAGATAGCCCTTGCCCATGACTGAACTGGACTCCATGAGTGTGCGGCACTACAGTGCCGCGCGCGGGAGCCACAGCCATGGCCATTTCCAAATCCTCTGGGCCCTTGATGGCGTGCTGGAACTGGAGGTAGAGGGGCGTGGTCTTTGCTTGTCAGCCGGTGCTGGCTACGTGATTCATCCTGGGGAGCGGCACGATTTTGAATCTCGCCGAGGCAGCCGCTGTTGGGTCTTGGACACCCACGAGGCGCATTGGGCCGCCTGTTTGCGCAGTCCAACCGTGCGCCAACCTGCCTACCAACTGGTCAAGGCCCTGGTGGGAGCGATGGAGGCAGGCTTGCCTGTCTCTACCACGCATGGTGCGTATTTGTTGTCGCAACTGTGGATGCCCAGTAGCCGGGGGGCTGGTGGTGCTGGTGCACGCCTAGGCCAACCGGAGCCGGTGTCTCGCCAAGCCAGATCGATTGATTGGGTGGCTTTGCAGGCGTGGGTGGGTATGCGTTTGTCGTTGCCCCTGACGTGTGCTGACTTGGCCCAGCGGGTGAATCTGAGTGAGAGCCAATTGCGCGCCCGTTGCCAGCAGGAGTTGGGCTGCTCGCCCATGCAATGGGTTCGGCAGTTGCGCTTGCAGCAGGGCCAAGTGCTGCGCCAGCAAGGCTTGTCTGCGCACGAGGCGGCGCTCAGGGTGGGTTATCAGTCCGCAGCCGTTTTGGCTGCAGCGCGCCGTCGACACTAAACCCGCCTTAATCAGCGTTTTGTATACCCTGACCAGCGTTGCGCTAGCGATTGCTTCGCTAAGGTGGGGGCCTATGAAAACCGCTATCCAATCGGACTTGTTGGCCTTGTCAGCGATCGCTTTGTGGGGCTCGCTGGCCCTCTTGGGTGTGTCTTTGGCCCATATTCCCCCTTTTCTTTTGACCGGGTTGGCCTTGCTGCTGGGTGGTTTGTTGGCTTTGCCCTTGTCGCGTTTTCAGTGGCGCAGGTGCTCGGTGCCCTGGCCCACGCTGGCGCTGGGTGTTTATGGCCTGTTTGGTTTTCACTGGCTGCTGTTCATGGCATTGCGCACAGCCCCTGCTGTGGAGGCCAATTTGATCAACTACTTGTGGCCGTTGGGCATTGTGGTGCTGTCGCCGGTGTTCCTACCCGGTACTCGCCTTGGCCTTGTGCACGTGCTGGCTGCGCTGATGGGGTTTGCAGGTGCTGCGCTGGCAATAGTGGGGCGATCGGATGGGCCAGCGAGCGGTTTCCATGTGGGGTATTGGTACGCTGCGGCCTCGGCGTTTGTATGGGCCAGCTATTCCTTGTGGACACGCCGTGTCGCACGGTTTGAGACGGCGGCAGTCGGTTCGTTTGCGGTGGTCTCTGGCCTGCTGTCTTTGCTATGCCATGTGTGGTGGGAGGCCCCCGTGGCGCTGACGGTGGCCGATGCTTGGGGTATTGTCCTGCTCGGTCTAGGGCCACTGGGTGGCGCTTTCTTTTTGTGGGATGCTGCGCTCAAACGCGGCGATCCGCGCCGCATCGGCGTGTTGGCTTTCATCACGCCTTTGCTCTCGACGCTGCTTATGCTCTGGCACAGCGGCCAGCCGTGGGGCTGGCACACCGTCTTGGCCGCAGCGTTGATTGTGGGGGCGGCGCTCTTGGTACAAGTGTTCGAGCGCCCTTGATCAACGTATCAGCAGCTTGCCCGCCCCGGCTTGTGCTGGCACGGTGCTGGGCACCTGGGCCGCGGGCGTGGGGGTGTAGGCGTAGGGAATAGTCCAGTTGGCAGGGGCGAAGTTGCAGTTGCTGGCCAAGTTGAGGTCGGCCCCATTGAGTTGTGAGCCTGTGTCGCTGATGGCGCCAGTTTTACTGGCTGACCCGGGGTTTTTCACCACGTGGCTGCACTGGCTGGCCCCGGTAATGCGAAAGGCGTTGTGCTCGGACAGAATTTGCGCCTTATAGCCCACCCCTATGCTGTACTGGTGGTGGTAGGCCGTGGCTTTGCGATCGCCTTCGTAATAGTTGCTGTACACGTGCACTTGGCCAAAGCGCACGCGGGGGGCGCGCTCAGCCACGTTGGTGAAGTGGTTGTGGTGCAAGGTAATGGTGAGGTGGCCCTCATCCACGGTGCTGCTGTCGGAGTGGCCAATCAGGTTGTTTTTTTCATGTGAGTCGAACACGTTGTAGGAGATAGTCACGAAATCCGAGCCCTTTTTCACGTCCAAAGCGCCATCGTGGCATTGCTTGGTTTTGCCGTTTTCTACGGGCAAATTGGCGTCGCTAATGGGCAGATCCGTGAAGGTGTTGTGGTCAATCCAGATGTGGTGCGACTTGTCGATGGTGATGCCATCGAACTCGGAGTTCCAGTTGCCGTCTTTGCCATCGTTGGGATCCCATACGGGTGCCACATCGCAAGGGTTGGTGATGGAGAGATTGCGCACGATGACATTGCTGGCGTTTTCAATCAGGATGAACGCATTGCGGATGTGCCCTTGGTCACCAGCGCCAATCAGGGTCGTGTTGCTCGGGATACTGATTTTGCCGCGTGCGTCTTGGTCTGCGTGGGATTGAAAGGCCCCTCCATTGTCAGCGGCTGTCATGTCGATGGGGGCAGCTACCCAGATGATTTTGGGGCGCTCCCCAGCTTGGCGCAGAGCTTGGAGCAAGGCGCTGGGACTGGTGACGGTGTATACATCGGTCGATTTGGCGGCTGCGCCACCGTTGGTGCCGCCGTTAACACTGGCCCATCCCCCGGTTGGTGCCACTTGGCGCGCTTCATCGTCGGCCAAGGCTGTGGGGGTGAGACTAAGTAGTGCGTAGCCCAAGAGCATGGCATGGAATGGGTGTTGCAGTGAAATGGGCAGTGGCATATGCAATAGAGCTTGGTTGCTTGTTCGCCGATAGTACAAAACAAAAAGGCCAGTCCTTGAGGACTGGCCTTGGTAGTGTGAACTTGCTGGCTAATTCAGATTAGTTCACGGTGATTTTGCCTACACCTGCATTGGCTGGTACTGTGGTGGCTACATTTGCTGCAGCTGTGGGGGTGTACTTGTAGGGAATAGTCCACGATGGCTTGCTGAAGCTGCAGGCGGACATATCCAGTGCCGAGCCATTGAGCAAAGAGCCTGTGTCACTGAATGCCCCTGCATTGCTGGAGCCACCGGGACTCTTAATGACATGGGCACAAGTGGAGCCGCCAGTAATTTGGAACGCGTTTTGTTCGGCATAGATCTTGGCCTTGTAGGCTGGACCGATGCTGTACTGGTAGGCGTACACACTGGCGCTGCGGTCACCAACAAAGTAGTTGCTGTAGACGTGCACCTTGCCAAAGCGAACACGGGGAGCGCGCTCAGCCACATTGGTGAAGTAGTTGTGGTTGAAAGTGACGGTCAAATGACCATCGTCAGAGGTGTTGCTGTCAGAGTGGCCAATCAGGTTGTTCTTCTCATGCGAGTCGAACACGTTGTAGGAGATGGTCACGTAGTCAGAGCCTTTTTTCACATCCAGAGCGCCATCGTGGCACTGCTTGATCTTGCCATTGCCCTTTTCCAGCTTGTCATCGGTCAAAGGCTTGTCGGTGAACACGTTGTGGTCAATCCAGACATTCTTGGAATTGGAGACAACCAATCCATCGAATTCGGAGTTCCAGTTGCCAGTGTCACCATCGTCCGGATCCCAGACGGGGGCCACATCGCAAGGGTTGATGATGGTGAGGTTACGCACAATCACGTTGCTGACGCTATCGATGTTGATTGTGGCGTTCTTAATGGTGGCGTTAGAGCCAACGCCGATGATGGTAGTGTTGCTGGGAACGGCGATTTTGCTGCGCACGTTTTGATCGGAATGGCTGGTAAAAGCACCGCCGTTGTCTGATGACGTCATGTCAATCGTGCCAGAGATGCGCACGATCTTGGCGCGAGAGCCAGCGTTGCTCAAAGCGGCCAGCAGGGCGGTGGGGGTGGAGACGAGGTAGACGTCTGCGGTAGCGGCGGTGGAGCCACCGGTAGTGCCACCGTTTTGGCTAGCCCATCCGCCAGCGGGGGCTGTTTCACGGGTGGCGTCGGCAGCAAAGGCGCTCACCATGGCTGTTGAAACAATACCGGCAGCGATGAAGCTTACCGATAACTTTTTAAGTTTGAGCATGATTAACAACTCCTGTAAAAGAGCTTTTATTTTCATTTGAAACAAAAGATTACAAACGGGAGTAAATACCAATTGACAAATCGAATTTATCGAAGAAAAAAGGCCAATCATTGCTGATTGGCCATGCTTTTCGCAGTTGTTAGCTTGTTTTTAAGGTTAATTCACTGTGATTTTTCCAACACCAGCGTTCGCAGGAACCGTTGTTGCAACGTTTGATGCGGATGTGGGGGTGTATTTATAAGGGATTGTCCAGCTGGCTTGGGAGAAGTTGGTGCAATTGCTTGCCAAGTTCAGTGCAGAACCGTTGAGCAAGGAGCCTGTGTCAGTGATCGCACCAGTTTTGCTCGAAGAGCCTGGATTTTTGATCACGTGCGCGCAAGTTGTTGCGCCAGTGACATTGAACACGTTTTGTTCAGAAATGATCTTGGCCTTGTAGGCTGGACCGATGCTGTACTGGTAGGCGTACACACTGGCGCTGCGGTCACCAACAAAGTAGTTGCTGTAGACGTGCACCTTGCCAAAGCGAACACGGGGAGCACGCTCAGCCACATTGGTGAAGTAGTTGTGGTTGAAAGTGACGGTCAAGTGGCCATCGTCAGAGGTGTTGCTGTCAGAGTGGCCAATCAGGTTGTTCTTCTCATGGGAGTCGAACACGTTGTAGGAGATGGTCACGTAGTCAGAGCCTTTTTTCACATCCAGAGCGCCATCGTGGCACTGCTTGATCTTGCCATTGCCCTTTTCCAGCTTGTCATCGGTCAAAGGCTTGTCGGTGAACACGTTGTGGTCAATCCAGACATTCTTGGAATTGGAGACAACCAATCCATCGAATTCGGAGTTCCAGTTGCCAGTGTCACCATCGTCCGGATCCCAGACGGGGGCCACATCGCAAGGGTTGATGATGGTGAGGTTACGCACAATCACGTTGCTGACGCTATCGATGTTGATTGTGGCGTTCTTAATGGTGGCGTTAGAGCCAACGCCGATGATGGTAGTGTTGCTGGGAACGGCGATTTTGCTGCGCACGTTTTGATCGGAATGGCTGGTAAAAGCACCGCCGTTGTCTGATGACGTCATGTCAATCGTGCCAGAGATGCGCACGATCTTGGCGCGAGAGCCAGCGTTGCTCAAAGCGGCCAGCAGGGCGGTGGGGGTGGAGACGAGGTAGACGTCTGCGGTAGCGGCGGTGGAGCCACCGGTAGTGCCACCGTTTTGGCTAGCCCATCCGCCAGCGGGGGCGGTTTCACGGGTGGCGTCGGCAGCAAAGGCTGCAGTCATACTGGCTGTAATCAGGCTTGCTGCGAGCATGCGCTGCGCCAGTTTTTGGCGATAAAACATGAAGAACTCCTCGTAGTAACTGTGGGAGTTCCATTGTGTTTTTTTACCAAGAAGTACAAATAGGTGAAATCACTCGTCTGACGTTAGTGCAAACGTGATATGTGGCTTTTGTGTTTGTTTAAATTGTTAACTTCAATGCTTCAGGCCACAAACTTTCTGCATAAATGATCACGTCGTGAACGTTGGATTCGTGCAAGCCTGTCAAACGCTGTTGAGCATCAAGCCAGATGCTTTGGCACAAGGGATAGTCACGCGTGCGCAGTTGCGGAGGGATGCTGACAAAGTAGCCAGTGCTGGGTATGCCAAACCCCGCTGCCAAGTGGATACTGGCGCTGTCTACACTGACGACGTGCTGCGCATGCCGAACCCAATCCAGCCATTGCGCAATCGTGGTGGAGAGGGCGGATACATTGCGGTATCCAGGCAGATCCAAGTTGGCAAATCCCAGTACGGGGAGGTCGAACTGTGCATGCAAGCGTTCAACCATGGGAGCATGCCAACGCTCTGGAATGGAGCGCAGGGCAACACTGGCATGCGGACAAAACAGCACATAGTCGCCAAACTCGCGCCGCCAGTCATGAACAGGTGCAATGCTGGCGAGCCAGCTATTGGCTTTCTCTGCGGCAGGAATGTCTGCATAGGGCAAGCCTATTGCATGCAAGAAAAAGTCAATCATGGGCAAGTCGTTGAACGACTGCCAAAACAAAAAGTCTGATAAATCGATGACTGCATCAAACGCCGCCAGTCGTTCTGCAGGCTGTGGCAGGGCGGTGACAGAAACCGACTTGGGTAGGTAGTTGTACAGAGCCTCTACATAAGCAGGGCAGGTGGAACTTCGCCATAGACTGACCTGCAAGTGTGGGTGGCGCTGAAGCAATGCGTGTAAGGCGGTGATCCCAATAACGGAATCGCCAAATGCCAAACCAAAGCCGTTGATGATCAACAGACGGCCTATGTTGCCAAAGTCCAAATCAATGCTTGTGCGGTTGGCACAGCAGACCTGGTCATAACAGGCAGACAAAGGCGAAAACTGATGGGGCGATTGCTGGGTATTGGCGGCGTCAAATGGTAGCCAAACCATCCCGTTGGAATCCACGATGGCCTGTGCCCGCAACTGGGGAAATTGCTGGCCCCACTGCGCGGCAGGGTTGTCGGCAGTGTGCATGCTTTTCAAGCGTTGGTAGGAGGGCGCACGGCATTCTTGGGGCGAAATGCCTTGCAAACGTTGGCGTGTGTCTCGATGTAGGGCCCGCCTATCAAATCCACGCAGTAGGGAACGGCAGCAAAAATACCATCGACTATCGGGACTCCGTCGCTGTCTTTGAGGCCCTCCAGCGTTTCAGCAATGGCGCGTGGCTGTCCGGGTAGGTTGATGATGAGGGTGCGCTCACGAATCACCGCCACTTGGCGCGACAAAATGGCCGTGGGCACAAACTCCAAGCTGATACGGCGCATTTGCTCACCAAAGCCGGGCATGACCTTGTGGGCCACGGCCAGCGTGGCTTCGGGGGTCACATCGCGCAGCGCAGGGCCGGTGCCGCCAGTGGTCAGCACCAGCGCACATCCAGCATCAGTCAGCTCGATGAGGGTGCGTTCTATCAGCGCTTGCTCATCGGCAATCAAGCGTGCTTCCCACACAATGGGATTGCACAGCGCTTTGCCCAGCCACTCTTGCAAGGCAGGCAGCCCTTTGTCTTCATAGACGCCAGTGCTGGCGCGATCGCTGATGGAGACTATGCCTATGCGCACCGTGTCGTAGGTGCTGGCTAAAGCTGCCACGGCTGCAGTGGTACTCATGCGTCCTCGCCCTGTTCGGCATCACCGGCCCCCAATGCTTGGCGCACCAATTGAAAAATATCGCGGTAGGCTTTGCCATGGCGTGGCAGCGCACCGGGTTTTTCGGGTTTGGCGTCTTTGCGCGCTTGGCGAATCAGAGAGCGCAGTTGTTGGCTATCGGTGCTGGGGTGGTGTTCCAGCCAGATGGCCAAGGCATCGTCCTCGGCGATCAGGCGGTTGCGCCATTGCTCGCTCTGGTGCAGCAGCGCTGTTTCTTGGGCGCTGGGCAGGTGTTGCTCGACCAATGCTGCGCGTGCCGCCTCCAGTGTGTCAGGGTCGAGCTGGCGCATCAGCTTGCCAATGAACTGCATTTGGCGCCGTTTGCCTTCGAAGTTGGTGATGCGCTTGGCTTCAGCCAGTGCATCTTGGAGCTTGCTGGGCAGGTCCAATTTGTCCAGCAAATCGGCGCGCAGCGTCAACAGCTCGGTGCCGAGCTGCTGCAGGGCTTCGCTTTCTTTTTTGAGGTCGGTACGGGTGGGTTCATCCGTGCCTTTGAGTTCGCGCTTGTATTCCAAGTCGAGTTCACTGCCCTCGGCAACGAACTGACCGCGCACGTAATAGCCTTTTTTCGGTTTGCGAGACATAGCCAGCTATCATAGCCGGGCCATGAAAAAAACCACTGTTTCCTCTGCTGCAGCTTTAGCTGCTGATGCCCCCGCCAGCGGCTTTGCCTACAGCCGCGCTTTTTTTGAGTCCCGTGTCGATGCCGCTTTGGCCTTTGCCAAAAAGCTCGGTGCCAGCGATGCGGGGGCAGAGGTATCAGAAGGTTGTGGCCTGAGTGTCTCGGTGCGCAACGGCGAATTGGAGAACGTGGAGCGCAACCGGGACAAAGGTCTGGGCGTTACGGTCTATCTGGGCCAGCGCCGGGGCAATGCCAGTACCTCCGACTTTTCCGATGCGGCCATTGAGCAAACCGTGCGCGCGGCCTACGATATTGCCCGCTTCACCGCAGAAGACCCGTTTGCTGGTTTGCCCGATACGGCCGATTTGGCTCCGGTAGCAGAGCGCGAGCGCGATTTGGATTTGTTCCACCCTTGGGCCATTAGCAGCGAACAGGCTGCCGCATTGGCTTTGGAATGCGAGGCTGCTGCTTTGGGGGTGAGCAAGCGCATCACCAACAGCGAAGGAGCCGCTGTGTCGGCCCAGCAGTCGCATTTTTTCAGCGCCCATACCAATGGCTTTCGCGGCGGCTATGCCACCTCACGCCATTCGCTGTCCGTATCGCCCATTGCGGGCAAAGGCAAAGACATGCAGCGCGATGCTTGGTACAGCTCCATGCGCAGTGCCGACGAATTGGCCTCGCCCCAAGCGGTGGGGCGCTATGCCGCCGAGCGTGCGCTAAGCCGTTTGGGCGGGCGCAAGATCGCCACCACCGAGTGTCCGGTGCTGTTTGAGTCCACACTGGCTGCTGGCTTGCTCGGGGCTTTTGTGCAGGCCGTCAGTGGGGGGGCGCTGTACCGCAAGAGCACGTTTTTGCTCGACTCCTTGGGCAAGCAGGTATTTCCCAAACACATCAGCATCGACGAAGACCCCTTTGTGCTGCGTGGCAAAGGCAGTTCACCGTTTGACGAAGAAGGTGTGCAAGTACGCCAGCGTAAGGTGGTGGATGCGGGCAAGGTGCAAGGCTATTTCCTGAGCAGCTATTCAGCCCGCAAGCTCGGCATGCGTACCACTGGCAATGCCGGTGGTTCACACAACCTGCAGTTTGTTTCGCGTTTGACCAAGGCGTCTGACAACCTCGATGCCATGCTGGAAAAGCTGGGAACGGGGCTGTTTGTGACCGAACTCATGGGCCAAGGCGTCAACTACGTTACGGGCGACTATTCCCGCGGTGCCAGTGGCTTCTGGGTGGAAAAGGGCCGCATCGCCTATCCCGTGCATGAGATCACCATTGCCAGCACCATGCAAGCCATGTTCAAAGGCATAGAAGCCGTGGGGGCGGACACCTACAACTACGGTGCCAAGACGGTGGGTTCTATCCTCATCAACCGCATGAAGGTGGCGGGTAGCTGATCTACTCTTCAGGCCGAGTGCATGCAGCAGGCTGCAAAAAAGGGACCGCGAGGTCCCTTTTTCATTCCCAGTCGCTGCCACCGCCACTGCCGCCGCTGTCCCAGCTGGCGTCGTTGATGCCGAAGTTGTTGCCGCCCATGTCGGCGTTCACGTCCGGTGCATAGGTGGGTACGGGGTCTAGGTGGGGGGCGGGCGCTGCATGGGCCTCGTTGCCGCCCATGATGCTGCGGCCAATGGCTTCTGCGGCCACCACGCCAGCGCCTACCGCCAAGCCGGTGGCCAAACCTCCAGCGATGCGGCTACCCATGCTGGGTTGGGCTGGGGCTCCATAGCCATTGTTGTAGTGGGGGTTGTAGCCATAGCCGGGCTGGGGGGCTGCAGGGTAAGGGGCTGGCGTGTTCATGCCTGCGCCACTGTCGTAGCCCGTGCCGCTGTAGCTGGCTACTGTTTGCACTTGTGGGCGACGGCTGCGCATCCACAGAATGACACCTATGAAAAACAGTGCCGTCAACCCAACGGGCAGCAGCCAGCTATTGCTTTTGTTGGTGGAGGTAGGCGCGGTGTTGACAGGGCTCGGCGTTGTAGCAGGGGTGTTTTGCACGCGGGTGGTGCCTTGCAATTGGGAGCGCAGTTCTTGAACGGAATGGGCGCTGGCAAACGGCAAGCCGGGGGCCAGTTGTTCGGCAGTGGCGAGCGCTTGGCGAGCCTTGTCCAACAAACCTTGGCGGGCAAACAACTCGGCTTGCACGTAGTAGGCTTTGGCGCTCTTGGGGTGGGCTACCAGTACTTGCTGCACCATGGTTTGGGCTTCTGCCAATTGCCCTGCTTGGGCTTTGGCGTAGATGTCGTTCATGGTGGGTTCTGCAGCCCAAACGGCTTGACCCAAGGCCATACCGGCCACCAAAGCCGAGACGGTGATGGCACGGCGCACGGGGGAAGCAATACGCATAGCGGTGTACTCCAAAACACTAGTAGCCGTTAGATGGGGGTGCAGCGCAAAAGTTCAAGCCACTTGGCGGGGGGCTGCGCCGTGGTCATACAAGGGTTCTAGAGTGGCAGCAGCAAGTCTGCCAAGGCCGGTGCATGGGGGTGGTAGCGTGCGCCGCTGCCCTGAGTCTCCATCACGTCCACTTGGCACAGCGCGTTTTGGCTGGGTTGGAACTGCTGGTACACCCAGCGTGCCAGGGTGCCGCTGTCGCAGTTGGCCAAGCCCGGCAGTTGGCCCAGATGGTGGTGGTCCATGGCTTTGAACAGGGGCTGGAACTGGTGCTTCACGTCGCCAAAGTCCACGGCCCAACCCAGCACTTGATCCAGTGCGGCTTGCAGGTGCAGGCGCACGGTGTAGGTATGGCCGTGCAGGCGGGCGCGGCGGCTGCCGTCGGGGGCTTGCTCAAAGCGCACGGCACTGTCCATGTGGAAGTCTTTCCAGATGCGGAAATGCTGGCCGTTGTAGCAGGCCCCGCAGGAGGCGGTTTCGTACACGCACACATGCTCCAACTCGGGCCACTGGGGGGCTAGGCGCTCCCAAATCCAGCGCGAGAGCAGCTCGCTGGTGGGGTTCTCCAAACCAGCGATGTCGTTCAGGTAGGCGTGGTCTAGCTGCGTGTGCAACAGCACCCAGCGGGCCGCCATGTCATCGTAAGTCCTGTTGGCTGGGCTGACCGGGTTGTCGTGGCGGGTTTGCAGCACCACCGCAAACTGGTGTCCGTGCAGGTTGCCGCACTTATGGCCCAAAGGGACTTTGGGCAGGTAATGCGCAGCATGGAACTGGAAGCGCCGCCAGTAGCGGTACTGCCCTGTAGCAGGCTGCAGGTGCACACCTTGATCGGGTGTGCTGGCCAGGCTCACCGCCGCTTGGGCGTGCGGTGCGCCCTGCTGCAGCAAATGCAGGGCAATGGCGGTGTCGTCGCTGGCAGCCAATAGCTCGTGCAGGGGTTGGTAGTCCAGCCGGGCAATAGCCGCTTGCCATGGAGTCTGCAGGGCTTCTTGGTAACCGCTGCTATAGGCCGGGTTGAGCGTGTGTTGCAGCGCGTGCACGGTGGCCTGAAAGTGGTGACCGTGCACGCGCTGTGCGGGGTGCTGGGCCGAAAGTTCTGCCACGCGGCGCGCTGCCTCAAACGGGAGGGTGACGCAACTGGTGCTGTGGGCGAGGGCTGGCGTGTGCGGCATAAGGTGCGGGTGGATAGGGTGGCAGCGCTTAGCGGATAGCCAAGATTTTGTGCGTTTGCAGGCTCAAACTCCACTGGGGGTGGGCCATGCAATAGTCCACTGCGGCTTGTGTGTGTTGCTGGCGCAGGGTGGGGTTGGCCGTGTCCAGTGGCTGCAGCCGGAAGTGCTCAAACGCCCAACTGGCGCACTCGGCGGGGTCTATCCCATCTTGCGGGTAGACCAGTTTGAGCTCGTGCCCTTGGCGTTGCACGATGGTGGTGCCCGCTTTAGGGCTGACACACACCCAGTCCAAGCCCGGTGTGGCAGGCAGCGTGCCATTGGTTTCTACGGCAATATAAAAGCCTTGCGAGTGCAAGGCATCTACCAGCGCAGGGTCGATTTGCAGCATGGGCTCGCCACCAGTCAGTACCACAAAGCGCTGCCCGTTGTGGCCTGCGGGCCAGTGCTGGGCGATGGCTTGGGCCAGAGCTTGCGCGCTGCTGTATTTGCCCCCGGCTGTGCCATCGGTGCCGACAAAGTCGGTGTCGCAAAAGCGGCATTGCGCACTGGCGCGGTCTTCTTCGCGGCCTGACCACAGATTGCATCCGGCGAAGCGGCAAAACACCGCCGGGCGACCGGCATGCGCGCCTTCGCCTTGCAGGGTGTAGAAAATTTCTTTGACGCTGTATGCCATGGGGTGCCTACAGGGGGCAAATGCTCGCTGGCGGCGCGGGGCTTAGCCAGCCAGCGCAGCCTTGACAGCAGCGGACACGGCAGCCATATCGGCTTTGCCAGCCAAACGGGTTTTGGCTGCGCCCATCACCTTGCCCATGTCACCAGCACCCGAGGCACCCAGTTCGGCTACCAAAGCTGCCACAGCGGCTTGTACTTCTTCGGTGCTCATGCGAGCGGGCAAATAGGCTTGCAGCACCAGCATTTCGGCTTTTTCTTTGTCGGCCAAGTCTTGGCGGGCTGCCGATTCAAAGGCGGCGATGCTGTCTTTGCGCTGCTTGATGAGTTTGTCCACCAGTGCAACCACGCCCGCATCGTCCAGTACCACGCGCTCGTCCACTTCTTTTTGCTTGACGGCAGCCAGCAGCAGGCGGATGGTGGCCAAACGCTCGCTGTCTTTGGCGCGCATGGCGGTTTTCATGTCTTCGGTGATCTGGTCTTTGAGGGCCATGGTGTGCTCCTAGAGGAATAAAAATAAAAAAGCCCGCCAAAGCGTCCCTTGGCGAGCTTGTCGAGCCTTGATTGCCCGCTGTAACTGAAAAATCAGTACATCTTTTTGGGCAATTGCATGCTGCGGATGCGCTTGTAGTTGCGCTTCACGGCGGCTGCTTTCTTGCGCTTACGCTCGGTAGTGGGTTTTTCGTAGAACTCGCGAGCGCGCAAGTCAGTCAGCAAACCCAGTTTCTCGATAGTGCGCTTGAAGCGACGCAGAGCAACTTCAAACGGCTCGTTTTCTTTAACACGGATGGTTGTCATTACGTAATGTTTCCATAGGTGCTGTCGCCAGTCGAAGGGTAAGATCAATTCCTTTCGCCACGTGCAGCGGTTTTTCCTGTCGTCTTTAACTAGTATGGCAGACAGGGATGTGCCAGCAAAGCCGAGCATTATAACCGCTTGTTGGCGCATAGCAAGGGTTCCTCTTTCCGGTTCAGGCATGTTTGAAATCAGCCAAATCCAATGTTTTGTCGCCGTTGCCGAAGAATTGCACTTTGGCCGTGCCGCCAAGCAGTTGCATATGACGCAATCCCCACTGAGTCGGCAAATCCAGTTGCTGGAACACGCCGTGGGTGCGCAGCTACTCGAGCGTGGTCGCGGTGCGGTGCAGCTTACCCCCGCAGGCAAGGCGTTTTTGCCCGAAGCCCAACGCATTTTGCAGTGGTCGCACGAGGCCATTGCTGCAGCACGGCGCGTGGCCCATGGAGATGCGGGAGCCATCACACTGGGCTTTACCGCAGGCCTTGGCTGCAGTGTGGTGCCACAAGTGTTGGCGCGCATCAAAAGCCACATGCCCGGCGTGCAGTGGCAGCTGCGCGAGTTGCCCACCGCAGCCCAATTAGACGGTTTAAGCCGTGGAGTGATTGATCTGGCCTTTGTGCGTCCACACCCCTCCATCCATGCCCACGCACACCGCTATTTGCACGATGACAGTTGGGTGCTGGCTGTTCCACAACAGCACGCCGCGCAGTGGCCCGATGCCGTGCCGTTAGAGGCCCTGCACCAGCGTCCCGTGCTGATGTATGCGCCGCAAGAGTCGGCGTACTTTCACCGTGTGGTGCAGTCGTGGCTGGATGCGCAAGGTGTGCAGCCGCAGGTGGTGGAGTACGTTTCGCAAGTGCACACCATGCTGGCACTGGTGGGGGTGGGATTGGGGGTGGCTTTGATTCCGGCCCAACTGGCCAAGCTGCAGTTGCCCGGTGTGGTCTTGCGCACGGTGCAAACCGCAGCACCCTGTGCGGTGCAGTCCTTGGTGTGCTACCGCGCTGGGGCGGATAACCCGGTGTTGCAACGGGTGTTGACCGAAGTGCTGCCGGTGTTTTTGCAGGGGTGAGTGGGGTTGCAACCAATATTTGCATCGGTCTAGCCAGTTTTTGCACCGCTGACGGGCAGCCCTGCACCTATGCTTTGGTGCATGCCCCCCTTGCTTGGGGGCGTTTTAGGAGACTGACATGACCGCACCTATCGTTCAAAGCATGCGCGTGATCCCTGTGGCTGGGCGCGACAGCATGCTGCTCAACCTGTCTGGCGCGCATGCGCCGTTTTTCACCCGCAACATCGTCATCCTGACCGATAGCGCAGGCCACACCGGTTTGGGCGAAGTGCCCGGCGGTGAAAAAATTCGCCAGACGCTGGAAGATGCACGCCCCTTGGTGGAGGGGCAATCGATTGGCAACCTCAACGCGGTGCTGCAGCGCATGCGGTCGCAATTTGCCGACCGCGATGCTGGAGGGCGAGGCCTGCAAACCTTTGATTTGCGCACCACTATCCATGCCGTGACGGCGGTGGAGTCGGCCCTGCTTGACCTGCAAGGCCAGTTTTTGGGGCTGCCCGTGGCCGCCTTGCTGGGCGAAGGCCAGCAGCGCGAGCGCGTGCAAATGCTGGGTTACCTTTTTTATGTGGGCGACCGCACCAAGACCGACTTGCCCTATGCTGCCCCCGGTAGTGAAGGCCCCCATGCCGATGACTGGCAACGCCTGCGCCACGAAGTGGCCATGACGCCCGAGGCGGTGGTGCGCTTGGCCGAGGCGGCGCATGCCCGCTATGGCTTTGCCGATTTCAAGCTCAAAGGCGGTGTGTTGCGTGGCGAAGAGGAGGTGGAGACCATTCGCGCCTTGCACGAGCGCTTTCCGCAAGCGCGCATCACGCTAGATCCCAACGGGGGCTGGTTGCTGCAAGACGCTATTCGTTTGATGCGCGACATGCATGGCGTGGTGGCCTATGCCGAAGACCCGTGCGGTGCCGAAGAGGGTTTCAGTGGCCGCGAGGTGATGGCCGAGTTTCGCCGCGCCACAGGCCTGCCCACAGCCACCAACATGGTGGCGACCGATTGGCGGCAAATGGCGCATTCGCTGGCGCTGCAAAGCGTGGACATTCCGCTGGCCGACCCGCATTTCTGGACCATGGCTGGCAGCGTGCGCGTGGCGCAAACCTGCCGCGATTGGGGGCTGACTTGGGGGTCGCACTCCAACAACCACTTTGACATTTCGCTGGCCATGTTCACCCATGTGGGCGCGGCTGCGCCGGGCAAGGTCACAGCCATCGACACCCACTGGATCTGGCAAGACGGCCAGCGCTTGACCAAAGAGCCTTTGCCAATCCGCGAGGGCTATGTGGATGTGCCGAAAAAGCCCGGTCTGGGCATCGAGATCGACATGGCCGAGGTGGAGAAGGCCCATGCCTTGTATTTGGAGCATGGTCTGGGCGCGCGTGACGATGCCATAGCCATGCAATACCTGATACCGGGCTGGAAGTTCGACAACAAGCGGCCCTGCTTGGTGCGCTAATTGTCGTTCAGGCGGCGTGAGTCAAAGCCCACCCGCACCGCGCCCCAGTGGCGTCCCGCCAAGTAGACGGGTATGGAGAGGTCGTTGATGACCTCTCCGGTGTCACGCATATAGGTTTGGAATAGAAAAGGCTGGGTATTGGTTGCCAGTTTTTTGCCCACCGGGTCGTCAAAGATGCGTTTGTGGCGGCACTGCACCAAATCCACCGCGGGGTCCCCACTAGGCGCTTTGGAGAATTTGCTGTTATGCGCAGGGGCATAGCCTTGGTTGTCTACCGCCAATGCGTAGACGCAGCCATCCAGTTGCCCCAGTGTTTGGTCAAACAGGGCCTGCAAGGCTTGGTCTACATGGCGGTCATAGGCTGTGGTGTAGCGCGGTGGATTGGATTGGGGGATTTGCTGGTAGTGCTGGTCGAACACATCGACCCCCTGGGTGCGGGCTTTGTCGAGCAGTCGGGTGGTGTCGCGGCACAAGGATTGGGTGGTGGTGAGCAGGGCATCAAAAACTGTGCCGCCAGTGCGAAATTCGGCCAGCACACCTTGCATGTCCTCGGTGTCGTGGCGCAATTCGTCCACGCGCTGGGCCGATTCGGTCATGGCCTGTGCGACCTCTTGTGCAGCGCTGGATACGGTCTCGATGCGCTGGTTCATGCTGCGGTTGATCTGGGTCAGCTCTTGCATGGCTTGCACGATGGTGTCTATGGTGCCATTCATGGCCTGCATGTCGTGCACAAAAGCGCCAAAGCGCTGGGTGGCTGAGCTCGCATCGCGCACGCTGGCGGTGATGTCGTCGTTGATGGCTAGCGTGCCTGTGCTGGTGGTGGCCACCAATTGCGTCATGGTGCGGCTGTGCTCGCTGATTTCGGTGGTTTGGTCGTTCACACGGGCAGCCAGTTTGCGAACCTCATCGGCCACTACCGCAAAGCCACGGCCCGCATCGCCTGCGCGTGCCGCTTCGATGGCGGCGTTGAGGGCCAGCAAATTGGTTTGCATGGCAATGCTTTGGATGATGGTGCCAATTTCGCCAATGGCTTTGGCGCCTTGGGCTAGCTGTTGAACGGTGCTGCTGAAGCTGGCGATGCTCGCCTCCATGTGCAGCAGGCGTTCTTGCATGGCCTGCAGCTCGTGCATGGAGGTCATGGCCGCTTCCAAGTTGTGCGCCGACTTGTCCGAAATGGCGCTGGCCCCGTTCTCCACTTGTTCTGACAACACAATCACGCGCTGCGCCTCTTGCCGCAACTGCTTGGCTTGGTCGCGCTGGTGGCTGGCTTTTTGCGCGCTCATGTCCACTTGGCGCTTGAGATGGGCTGCAGCAATGGCGGTGCGAATGCTGCCCCCCCGGGCGTGCAATACCAGCGTGCGCGTGCGCTGCAACAAGGTGGCGACGGCGCGCCCTAGCGGGGTGATGCGGTTGATGGGTGCATCGAGTTCGGCACGGCCTTTGTTCAGGGCTTGGATGGTGCCGCGCGTGGTGCGCACGCGGGAGAGTAGGGCTGAGAGTGCGGACACGACTAGTTTTTTGCTATGGAGAGTAAACCAACGATAAACCATGATGCCGTAGCCCCCAGCTCCATGCGCTAGGGTTAACCCGCTTTAGCGGGGGTAAAAGCCGTTAACTGACGCCAAACTGACGCTACTGTGCCTCCAGGGCCTGCGCGCAAGCCCATGCACTGGACCAGGCCCACTGGAAGTTGTAGCCTCCCAGCCAGCCGGTGATATCGACCACCTCGCCAATGAAGTGCAGGCCGGGCTGTTGCTGGCATTCCATGCTCTGGCTGGACAGGGCGCTGGTGTCCACGCCACCCGCCATCACTTCGGCTTTGCGGTAGCCCTCGGTGCCGCTGGGGCTAATGTCCCAACGCAATAGGCGCTCGGCCAACGCACGCAGGGCGTTGTCGCTGGCTTCCACCACGGGGCGTTCCCATTGGTGCCCCAGTGCTTGGCCTTGCGCAACCCAGGTGTCGGCCAAGCGCTGGGGCAGCCACTGGGCCAAGGTGTTGGCAATGAGCTTGCGCGAGCCTTGGCGCTTGGCTTGCAGCAGAGCGTCCTCTAGCTGGGCAGCCTCGCTGCTGTCTTGCCCAGCCAGCAGGTTCAGGCGTATGGGGGTGCCCGCTTGCCAATAGCTGGAAATTTGCAGCACCGCCGGGCCCGACAGGCCGCGGTGGGTAAAGAGCAAATCTTCGTCAAACTGCATCGCCTGCTTTTTGCTGCCGGTGCTGATGCGCACGGGCAGTGACAAACCGGCCAGCGCGGCAAAGGGTGCCCATGCCTGCGCATCAAACGTGAGGGGCACCAGCGCTGGGCGTGTGGCTTGCACTGCGATGCCGAACTGCTTGGCCAACTGCAGACCCCAGTCGCTGGCACCAATCTGTGCAATGGGCAAGCCACCTGTGGCCACGACCAGAGAATGGCAGCGTTGCACACCGCGATCGCTATCAATTTCATAGCGCATGCAGCTTGATCCATGCGCTGTCTGGCCATTTTCATGGGGTACAGGCAGGGCGCGTACGCTGCGCACGCTGCAGGGCTGCCAGCGTTCGACGCGGCCTTTGTCGCATTCGGTCAGCAGCATTTGGATGATGTCGTCGGCCGAGCGGTCGCAAAACAGCTGGCCTTTGTGCTTTTCGTGAAACGCAATGCCGTAGCGCTGCACCAGCGCCACAAAGTCGGCGGGCGTGAAGCGCGTCAAGGCCGATTTGGCAAAGCGCGGGTTGGCTCCCAGGTAGTTGCGCTCACTCACCTGCAGATTGGTGAAGTTGCAGCGCCCACCGCCAGAGATGCGGATTTTTTCCGCTACTTTGGGGGCGTGGTCGATGAGCAGCACGCGCAAGCCGCGCTGGCCTGCCACGCCTGCGCAAAACAAGCCCGCTGCGCCAGCGCCGACGATGATGGCGTCCCACTCTTGCTTGTGGCTCATGCAGCCACCATGTCGTGGGCCAAGCGCACGATGCGCTCAACCTGTGTCGCAATGGGGGCCGGTGCTGGCAGTGCGCCTGCCATTACCTGCAGGGTGTATTGGGCTGTGGCAGCAGCGTCCAAGCTGGGCAGCGTGGGCAGTGCGTCCAGCGAGCCGCTTTGCGCCTCGTACCGTTGCAGGGAGGTACCGTGCAGCAGCGCATGCATGGGCGGGAGGCGGCGGGCGTCGGCCACGGCCTCGCCTTCGGTGCCGCGCAGCAGCAGCGCAGTATTGCCCATGAGTTGCAGCGTATCGGCCATGCTGGTGGCGTATTCGGGGTGGGTGTAGCTGCTCACCAGCACCATGGGGCCGGTGGTGGGATTCATGAGTTTGACCAAGCTGTGCGCTGGGTTGCGCAGCCCCACGCTACGACGTACCTGCAGCAACCGCACCAAAGCGGGACTCAGGGATTCGGTGGGGGCAAAGTGCAGCATGCCGACTGCCAGCGAGGTATCACTTTGGTGTGGGTCTTTTGCTATGGTTTTTATAGCTGATTGAGCTTGTGTGGCAAGCTCTGCGAGCACTTTTTCTATGAAAACCCGGCTGTCTTCGGTGGCGCAGCCGTGGATCAATACCCGGCAGTGGCGGGTGTGTTCGTGCTGCTGCAGGGCTTGCACCAGCAGCAAACCCATCAGTGGCACTAGCAGCGGTTGTTTGCGGGCACCGTTGTAGCTGGGGATGACGATGGTGGGGGCTCCGGCGGCATCTAGCCGGGCCATGCGCTGATGGGCTGCGTCCAAAAAGCCCGCCATCTCGGCAGGCTCTTCCCCTTTGATGCGCATGGCGACGCAAAAAGCGCCCAGTTCCAGGTCGCTGACGTGGCCGTCCAGAATTTGCCCCATCAGGTCAGCGGCCTGCTCTCGGCTTAGGGGGCGAGCGCCTTCTTTGCCGCGTCCAATCTCTTTGATGTAGTGTGCAATCGCCATGCGCAATCCTTGTCAGTGCTTGGGGCGCCTATGCGCCACTCTGTGATTTTGAATGGGGCGATTGTCGGGGCTTTGCCTTGTTACAGGCGTGAATGGCAGCCAAGTTTGGTTGCAAGTTTGCAAATAAGAATTATTCGCATATAGAATGCTCGCATTCAGAGGAGATATCTATGTGCGATGCATGCGAAAACCCGGAACACAAACCCCACACTGGCTCGCGCCGCCGCCGCTTGTGGGATTTACCCCATTCCTGCCATTGCCCGGTGGTGGGGGTGTGCTTGCCACTGGATGTGTTGCGCAAGATCGTTAACAAGGTGTTGGCAGGCCGTGTCATGGCCGATGACTATGAAGTGCATGTGGGGGCGGTGGCTGAATGTATGAAGCGCAACCGCTTGTCCGACGCACTGCAAGATGAGCTCGACAGGCGCTATGCCATCACCATCCAGTCGTACAAAGGCATCAAAACCACCTTGGAGTTGTCGCAACGCTGGACGCAGGCCATTGAGGCGGGTGATGTGGCCGGTGCGTTTTGGGCGGCCTTGACCCATCCACGTTGCGATGAGGTATTCCAAGAAGTGCTGCTGCGCGATATGCACATGATTCAGCACCAAGCAGGGGCTGCGCGGCGGGTGGATATCCACCGTGTGGAGGCTTTGGCACAAGAAAATGGGGTGTTGATGCGCGAGCTGGCGCGGGCCCAAGAGCGCAGCAGCAAAACCATCCAAGAAAAAAGCCAAGAAGTGGATCGTTTGCAGGCCGATTTGCTCAAGCAGCGCGCCGAAGGCGTGTACCAACACACCCGCATCCACTATTTGGAAGGGGAGTTGGCCAGCTTGCGTGCCCAAGGCCCAGATAGCCAGCAAAGCGACAAACTGCAGCGCAAGCTGGACCAAGCCCAAGAGCGCAACAACACCTTGCAAGGGCAGTTGGCCGATTTGCGCCGTCGATTGGATGCCCTCTCCATCGAGCGTGACCAATGGCAACAACGTGCAGAGGCCTTGGGGCGTGCGGCCCAGCAAGAGCCAGTAGCCCCTGCCAAGCCGGTGGTGGAGCATCCCATCCATTGGATGGACAAAACCGTGCTGTGCGTCGGTGGGCGCAGTGGCAATGTGGCCAGTTACCGCGATGCGGTCGAGCGCATGGGGGGGCAGTTTGTGCACCACGACGGGGGGCTGGAGGACAGTAGCAGTGGCTTGGAAAGCAGCTTGGCATCGGCCGATTTGGTGATTTGCCAAACCGGTTGCATCAGCCACAACGCCTACTGGCGCGTAAAAGACTATTGCAAACGCCACGGCAAGCAGTGCGTTTTTGTGGAAAATCCGAGTACTTCGTCCCTGCTACGAAGTTTGGAAGGAATACAGACATGAACGAAATCGACAGCAAAAGCGCCATCGAAGCCCTTAACCACATCATGGAGTTGGAGCTCGCTGGCGTGGTCAAGTACACCCACTACTCTTTGATGGTCTACGGCTACAACCGCATTCCAATCGTGTCATGGCTCAAGGGCAATGCCACCGAGAGTTTGGACCACGCCCACAAAGCCGGTGAGTTGGTCACGCAAATGGGGGGCCACCCATCGCTCAAGATCGGTGCTTTGCTGGAAACCGAGCAGCACGACATTGGCGACATCCTGCGCGAAAGCTTGGAGCACGAAAAAACCGCGTTGGCCGCCTATTACAAGTTGCTGGCTATTGCAGAAGGCAAGTCCGTTTTGCTGGAAGAGTACGCCCGCGAAGCCATCGTGCAAGAAGAGTTGCACTTGGATGAAGTGAACAAGATGCTGCGCCGCCCCGGCGACGTTCACGCATTCCGCGAGTGACAGCACGCATGCTGGTTCTGGGGATTGAATCGTCGTGTGACGAAACCGGCGTGGCCTTGGTGCAAACGCAGCAGCAGGGCGTACCCTTGCTGCTGTCGCATGGCTTGCACAGCCAAATTGCCATGCACCAAGCCTACGGCGGTGTCGTGCCCGAACTGGCCAGTCGTGACCACATCCGCCGGGTAGTGCCTTTGGCGCGCCAGGTGCTGCACGACAGCGGCAAAGCCATGGTCGATGTGGATGTGGTGGCCTACACCAAAGGCCCTGGTTTGGCGGGTGCCTTGCTGGTAGGGGCTGGTGTAGCCTGTGCTTTGGGCGCAGCGCTGGGCAAACCCGTGCTCGGCGTGCACCACCTCGAAGGCCATTTGCTCTCGCCGTTCCTGAGTGCGGATCCGCCCGAATTCCCCTTTGTAGCCCTGCTGGTGTCGGGCGGCCACACGCAACTGATGCGTGTGGATGGTGTGGGCCGCTACGAGATTTTGGGCGAGACGATTGACGATGCGGCAGGCGAGGCCTTCGATAAATCGGCCAAGCTCATGGGCTTGGGTTACCCCGGTGGGCCAGCGCTTTCGAAGCTGGCTGAACAGGGGCAGACGGATGCCTTCAAGCTGCCGCGCCCCCTGCTGCACAGCGGTAACCTCGATTTTTCATTCGCCGGTCTCAAGACGGCGGTGCTCACCCAGTCGCAACGCCTAGGCGCTGATCTTGAAGCGCGCAAGGCCGATCTGGCGGCCTCCACGCAGGCGGCCATCGTCGAGGTGCTGGTGAAAAAGTCGCTCGCGGCGCTGGACCAGACCGGTATGAAACGCCTGGTGGTGGCCGGTGGTGTGGGCGCCAATCGCCACTTGCGTGAACAGCTCAACGCGCAATGCGCCAAACGCAAAGTGCGTGTGCATTACCCCGAGCTGCACCTGTGCACCGACAACGGCGCCATGATCGCCATGGCCGCGGCGATGCGTTTGCAGGCGGGGCAACAGGAGGCCACACGCACCTATGCGTTTGACGTGAAGCCGCGCTGGCCGCTGGATATGCTCAGTCAGTCGGCCTAAGTAAGTAGGCACGAGTCATATGGAGACGCTTGCCGAGATGGTCTTTATTGGCGAAATCGTGCAGCAGGCAAAGATTGCGAAACTGGCTTCTGAGCGTCTGAGGGCTACTAACGATCATTTCGATGAACTCGAAGTTTGGAGCTCAATCCAATCAATCCTTGCTGCTGCTGCGAATGTCTCCAAGATTCTCTGGCCTTCACGGAAGCTGTCTACGGAGCGGGGAATGAGGCTACGGAGGTTGCTAAATGTTGATGATGACAACTTGCTTGCTGATCGAAAGTTCCGGAATCATTTTGAACATTACGACGAACGAATTGAAGACTGGTTCATAAAGCATGGCTCTGCGGTCTACAGAGATTCGATCGTTAACTCATTCGGTTCGATTTGGGGGAACAATCCCCCAAATGATCATCGGGCCTATAACCCTGTGACTCAGACACTGACGTTTCGTGGCGAATCTGTGGATTTGGCAGCGTTGCTGAATGCGCTTGAAGAGATTCGGCATGAATGTCTCCGCTTCGCACTGCCGTAAATAGACTCGTCGTACGAGGCAGGTTTTACTGGATCGAATAAAAAGGCCGCGAAGTTCGCGGCTTTTTTTGTTTCGTCGTCGAGGCGAGATCAGTTGATCGTCAGCTTCACCGCCTTACTTTCCGGCGCGACCTTGGCGAGCTTGAGCGTCAGCACACCGTTTTCGAGCTTGGCTTCGCTCTTGCTCACATCAATGTCTTGCGCCAGCTCGTAGGCAGCTTTGTACTGGCGCTTGGCTTCGGGCAAGGTTTCAATGCGGATGACATTTCCTTCAATGCCGATGGACAGCTGTTCGCGGGAGACGCCAGGCACATCAAAGGTGAGTTCGAAGGCGGCGGTGTCTGCATTGGCTTGGGTTTCAGTGGCAGGGGCGGTGTCGCTGAAGAAGCGGTCGAAAGCGCGCAGCGAAGGGTGGAAGGCAGAGTGGCGGATGACGGGGACAAACAGCATGGTCGTACTCCTGGTTAAGTGGTTCAGTCCTTGGCGCTGCGGTGAGCGCTGCGCCATGAGGTCTAACTAGGCCCGGCCCCGCGGCTTTTCAAGCGGAAGGCAAGGAAGAATATTTTTCGCAGCCGGGCCTTGAAATTGACCCCGGAATATTTATTTGCTTCGACCCTTGGCTGGGGCTGGGGCATGTGAGTAAGTACTCCGGTTGGGCGATTCGGGCTATAATCTCCGGGCTTTGCATGGTGCAAGCGCACGCCAGTAGCAGTTCCAGCCGCTGGCGCAAGTTGAAAACCTGGGACTTGCCCGTCGCGCGTAGCGGCAGGCTGCCCTATTGAAGGAAATGAAAATGATCGCCTCTAGCGTCAAGGCCGAAGTTATCAAGGCCAATGCCCGCGCCGCTGCCGACACTGGTAGCCCCGAAGTTCAAGTTGCTCTGCTGACCGCACGCATCAACGAACTGACTCCCCATTTCAAGACCCACGCCAAGGACCACCACGGTCGCCGCGGTCTGTTGCGCATGGTCAGCCGTCGCCGCAAGCTGTTGGACTACCTCAAGGCCAAAGACGCAGCCCGTTACTCTGCTCTGATCGCCAAGCTGAACCTGCGTAAGTAAGCAAGGTCGCGAATGCTAAAAAGCGCCTGAGTTAGTGGTCTAGCTCAGGCGTTTTTTACTTCAATTATTCAATCGGACACACACAAACAGAGCGGCGCTGTGTCATTCCATAGCTTCAAAAAAGCGTGCAGCTATGGAATGGCATCGTGGACTGTGGTGTGGGCTCCGCGCAATCGAGGTGGCGTACATCTCGCTAGCTCAACAAGGAGATAAACCATGAGCATGTTCAACAAAGTCAGCAAGACTTTCCAATGGGGTCAACACACCGTCACGATGGAGACCGGCGAAATCGCCCGCCAAGCCACGGGTGCTGTGCTGGTTAACGTCAATGACACCGTGGTGTTGGCCACGGTGGTGGCATCCAAGTCGGCCAAAGCGGGCCAAGACTTCTTCCCCTTGACCGTTGATTACCTCGAAAAGAGCTACGCAGCGGGCAAGATTCCCGGTAGCTTTTTCAAGCGCGAAGGCCGTCCCAGTGAATACGAAACACTGACCAGCCGCCTGATCGACCGCCCCATTCGACCTCTGTTCCCAGAAGGCTTCTTCAACGAAGTGCAGGTGGTGGTGCACACCGTGTCGCTCAACCCCGAAGTGGATGCCGACATTCCCGCCATGATCGCTACCAGCGCTGCGTTGGCTATCTCTGGCATTCCGTTCACCGGCCCCATTGGCGCGGCCCGCGTGGGTTACATCAACGGTGAATACGTGCTCAACCCCGGTCAAACCCAGCGCAAAGACTCGGCCATGGATTTGGTGGTGGCGGGTACCGAAACTGCTGTGCTGATGGTGGAGTCCGAAGCCCTGCAACTGTCGGAAGAAGTGATGCTGGGTGCGGTGGTGTTTGGCCACGACCAAGGCAAGGTTGCCATCAACGCCATCCACGAATTGGTGCGTGACGCTGGCAAACCCGCTTGGGACTGGCAGCCTGCCCCCAAGAACGAAACCCTGATTGCCAAGGTGGAGGCCTTGGGCAAAGACAAGCTGGTGGCCGCCTACCAAATCCGCAACAAGCAAGCCCGTACCCAAGCCTGCCGTGCTGCTTATGCCGACGTGATGGCTGGTTTGACCGCCGATGGCGTGGAATTCGACAGCGTGGCCGTCGAAGGCCTGCTGTTCGAGATCGAGGCGAAGATTGTGCGTGGCCAAATTTTGGCGGGCGAACCCCGCATTGATGGCCGCGACACCCGCACGGTGCGTCCCATCGAAATCCGCAACAGCGTGCTGCCCCGCACCCATGGTTCTGCATTGTTCACCCGCGGTGAAACTCAGGCCTTGGTGATTGCCACTTTGGGCACCGAGCGCGATGCGCAAAAGATTGACGCTTTGGCTGGCGAATTCGAAGAGCGCTTCATGTTGCACTACAACATGCCTCCCTTTGCCACAGGCGAAACAGGCCGTGTGGGTACACCCAAGCGCCGCGAAATCGGCCACGGTCGTCTGGCCAAGCGTGCGTTGGTAGCGGTGCTGCCCAGCAAGGAAGAGTTCCCCTACAGCGTGCGCGTGGTGTCTGAAATCACCGAATCCAATGGTTCCTCTTCCATGGCGTCCGTCTGTGGTGGATGCTTGTCCATGATGGATGCAGGTGTGCCACTGAAGGCGCACGTTGCGGGTATTGCCATGGGTTTGATCAAAGAAGGTAACCGTTTTGCGGTGCTGACTGACATCTTGGGTGATGAAGATCACTTGGGCGACATGGACTTCAAGGTGGCAGGTACCACCAACGGCATTACCGCGCTGCAGATGGACATCAAAATCCAAGGTATCACCAAAGAAATCATGCAAGTGGCCTTGGCCCAAGCCAAAGAAGCTCGTATGCACATTCTGGGCAAGATGCAAGATGCCATGGGCGAAGCCAAGACCGAAGTGTCCAACTTCGCGCCCAAGCTCTACACCATCAAGATCAATCCCGAGAAAATTCGTGATGTGATCGGCAAGGGTGGCGCAGTGATTCGTGCTTTGACCGAAGAAACCGGTACCCAAATCGACATCGCCGAAGATGGCACCATCACGATTGCCGCTACAGACGGGGTAAAGGCCGATGAAGCCAAACGCCGCATTGAGGCCATCACTGCAGAAGTGGAAGTAGGCAAGGTCTACGAGGGGCCTGTAACCAAGATTTTGGATTTCGGTGCGCTTATCAATCTGTTGCCCGGCAAAGACGGTTTGCTGCACATCAGCCAAATTGCCCATGAGCGTGTGGAAAAGGTCACTGACTATTTGGCCGAAGGTCAAATAGTCAAGGTCAAAGTGTTGGAAACCGATGAAAAGGGTCGCGTCAAGCTGTCCATGAAGGCATTGCTGGATAAGCCTGCTTCAGTAGCGCCGGTTGCAGCACCAGAGGCGGCTCAATAAGTTTTGCCAGAGGTGTCTTGCATGAAAAAGAAACTGGTTGCGGGCAATTGGAAAATGCATGGCAGTCAGCTTGCCAATGTAGATCTGTTGTCTGAACTTGTCCACGGTCTTGCAAGCACTGCGCCAGCCTGTGATGTGTTGGTGTGCCCACCAGCTGTGTATGTGGCCCAAGTGGCAGCGCTGTTGCAAGGCAGTGTTGTACAGCTTGGTGCCCAAGATGTCTCGGCCCAAGAGGCTGGGGCATTCACAGGCGAAGTATCTGCAGCCATGCTGGCTGACTTGGCGGTGCGTTATGCCATCGTAGGGCACTCAGAGCGCCGCAAATACCATGGGGAAACCGATGCGCTGGTGGCGTTGAAAGCGCAGCGCGTCTTGGCTTGTGGTGTGACTCCCATTGTGTGTGTGGGAGAAACTTTGGAAGAGCGCGAGGCGGGTCATGCGTTTGAGGTGGTCAAGCGTCAGCTAGCCGCAGTGATTCACCACAACAAACATTGTGTAAGCGAGGTGGTGGTTGCGTATGAGCCGGTCTGGGCGATTGGTACTGGCAAAACGGCTACGCCAGAGCAAGCGCAAGAAATACACGCAGTCCTACGGGCGCAGTTACAGGCTGCTACGGCCCATGCAGATAGGGTGCGCATTTTGTATGGTGGCAGTGTCAATGCAGCCAATGCTGCGGCATTGTTTGCCTTGCCGGATGTGGATGGTGCACTCGTTGGTGGTGCATCTCTTAAAGCAGCAGAATTTTTGTCCATTGTGGCTGCTGTGCAGTGAATGAATTGAAGGAGTGAGTGATGGGATTTTTGTCTGGACTGATCATGACAATCCAACTGCTGTCCGCAGTGGGCATGATTTTTTTGATCTTGTTGCAGCACGGTAAGGGTGCGGACATGGGTGCGGCGTTTGGCAGCGGCAGTTCTGGTAGTTTGTTTGGTGCTACTGGTGGTGCCAATTTCTTGTCGCGTACAACGGCAGTGCTGGCTGCGGTATTTTTTGTGTGCACCTTGGCTTTGGCTTTTGTCGGTGGTGTGCGCCCCGATAACTCGAGTTCTGTGCTGGGTTCTGTACCAGCGACTGCGGCCCCCGTTGCACAACAAGCAGAGCAAGCTGCGCCAGTCGTACCCACTGAGCCTGCTAAGGCAGTGGATCAGATTCCAGCCAAGTGATTTTCTCTGCAATTCCTTCATTAAGAGGGGGCATTTCAGAGTAAACTCTCATGCTTGTGAATGAGCTAATGCTGTAAGGCAATCCTCACGCAAGTTCACGGACTGAGAGCAGCCGTCGTGGTGAAATTGGTAGACACGCTATCTTGAGGGGGTAGTGGCGAAAGCTGTGCGAGTTCGAGTCTCGCCGACGGCACCAACAAATAAAGCTCGCTTCAGTCATGCTGCAGGTGGGCGTAACGAAGGTCTTGTACACACGATGAGCCTCGAACAATATCTCCCCGCGCTTCTCTTTATTTTGATTGGTGTGGCCATGGGCGTTTTGCCCCAATTGATTGGTTACATCTTGGGGCCTAACAAGCCTGACGCAGCCAAAAACTCCCCATATGAATGCGGCTTCGAGGCATTCGAAGATGCGCGCATGAAGTTCGATGTGCGCTATTACTTGGTTGCTATCCTTTTCATCTTGTTTGATTTGGAAACGGCTTTTCTGTTTCCTTGGGCTGTTACCCTGAAGGAGCTCGGTATGTGGGGCTTTTTGGTCGGGGTTGAATTCGTTGTAGTGCTGACCATTGGGTTTGTCTACATGTGGAAAAAAGGCGCCCTGGATTGGGAGTAATGCAATGATTGAAGGTGTGTTGAAAGAAGGCTTCGTCACCACGAGCTACGACACGGTGATGAACTGGGCCAAGACGGGTTCTATTTGGCCTATGACATTTGGATTGGCCTGCTGTGCCGTTGAAATGATGCACGCAGCTGCGGCGCGTTATGACCTCAGCCGTTTTGGTGCAGAGGTCTTCCGTGCCAGCCCGCGTCAGTCCGATTTGATGATTGTTGCTGGAACCCTGTGCAACAAAATGGCTCCTGCCTTGCGCAAGGTTTACGACCAGATGTCGGAACCTCGTTGGGTTATCAGTATGGGCTCCTGTGCTAACGGCGGTGGTTACTACCATTACAGCTATTCGGTTGTACGCGGCTGTGATCGCATCGTGCCGGTGGATGTCTATGTGCCAGGCTGTCCTCCTACTGCCGAGGCTTTGGTGTATGGCATTTTGCAGTTGCAGCAAAAAATTCGCCGCACCCAAACTATTGCGCGCGCATAAGGGAAGCACATGTCTACGTATGCAGTAACTCCGGCAGCCATAGAGGCTGCAGTGCGCGCCGCTGTTGGGGATAAGGTTAAAGCCCTCTCTACAACTTTTGATCAAGTTGAATTGCAAGTATCAGCTGCCAATTGGTTGGATGTTGCGCAGGTTTTGCGCGATGCCGCTGGTTGCCAGTTTGAGCAATTGATTGATCTCTGCGGCGTTGATTATTCCGAGTATGGTGCCGGACTTTATGAAGGCCCGCGCTTTGCTGTAGTGGTTCAGTTGATGTCGATCGCATTGAATCAGCGTTTGCGCGTCAAGTTGTTCCTGGACAGCGATGACTTTCCGATCCTGTCATCGGTTGCGGGTGTTTGGTCATCAGCTAGTTGGTTGGAGCGTGAAGCATTTGACTTGTACGGCATTGTGTTTGAAGGCCATACCGATTTGCGCCGTATTTTGACCGACTACGGTTTTATCGGTCATCCATTCCGAAAAGATTTTCCATTGTCTGGACACGTCGAAATGCGCTACGACGCTGAGCAAGCGCGCGTGGTCTACCAGCCTGTATCGATTGAGCCGCGCGAAATCACACCGCGCATCATCCGTGAAGAGCACTATGGGGACCTGCACTGAGCAGATTGAGCCATGGCAGAAATTAAAAACTACACTTTGAACTTTGGTCCGCAGCACCCTGCAGCACACGGGGTGTTGCGCTTGGTGCTGGAATTGGATGGTGAAGTCATCCAACGTGCAGACCCACACATTGGTTTGCTGCACCGCGCCACTGAAAAATTGGCTGAGAGCAAAACATTCATCCAAGCACTGCCTTACATGGATCGTCTGGACTATGTGTCCATGATGTCCAACGAGCATGCTTATTGCTTGGCTTTGGAAAAGCTGCTTGGCATTGAGGTGCCTATTCGTGCGCAATACATCCGTGTGATGTTTGCGGAGATTACCCGTATCTTGAATCACTTGATGTGGTTGGGTTCTCACGCTAACGACATTGGTAGCTCGACGATGCTGATGTACACCTTCCGTGAACGGGAAGACCTCTTCGATATGTACGAAGCGGTATCTGGTGCGCGTATGCACGCAGCATATTTCCGTCCTGGTGGTGTGTACCGTGATTTGCCCGACACCATGCCGCAATTCAAGGCTAGTAAGGTGCGCAATCAAGCGGGTGTGAATTACCTGAATAGCAATCGCCAAGGTTCCTTGTTGGATTTCATTGAGGATTTCACACGCCGTTTTGAAACGTACGTCGAGGAATACCACACGCTTTTGACCGAGAACCGGATCTGGAAGCAGCGTACGGTAGATATCGGTGTGGTTTCACCTGAGCGTGCATTGAACTTGGGTTTTAGCGGACCTATGCTGCGTGGCTCTGGTATTGCTTGGGATTTGCGCAAAAAGCAACCCTACGAGGTCTACGATCAACTTGAATTTGACATTCCTGTCGGTAAGACTGGCGATGTCTATGATCGTTATCTGGTTCGTATGGAAGAGTTGACCCAATCCAATCGCATTATCAAACAATGCGTGGACTGGTTGCGCGTCAATCCTGGTCCGGTGATTACCGATAACCATAAGATAGCTCCACCTAGCCGTGAAGCCATGAAGACAAGCATGGAGGAGTTGATTCACCACTTCAAGCTTTTCTCAGAGGGGTTCAAAGTCCCCGAAGGCGAGGCTTATGCTGCTGTTGAACACCCTAAGGGTGAGTTTGGTATTTACATCATCAGTGATGGCGCAAACAAACCCTATCGGTTGAAGATTCGTCCTCCCGGTTTTGTGCACTTGTCGGCACTCAATGAAATGTCTGCAGGCCATATGCTGGCGGACGCTGTTTCCATTATTGGAACCATGGATATTGTTTTTGGAGAGATTGACCGATGATCTCTGAAGCTACACGCGCAAGATTTGACCGCGAGGTCGCTAAATACCCGGCCGAGCAGCGCCAATCGGCAGTGATGGCTTGCTTGGCCATCATCCAGCAAGAACAAGGGTATGTGAGTGCTGAAAGTGAGCGTGATTTAGCCCAGTACTTGGGTATTGCACCTATGGCTGTGCACGAGGTCACCACTTTCTACAACATGTACAACCAAAAACCGGTTGGCAAATTCAAGCTCAATGTCTGCACCAATCTTCCATGCCAACTGCGTGGTGGTAATGAGGCTTTGCGGCATCTGGAGGAAAAGTTGGGTGTGCATATGGGCGAAACGACAGCCGATGGTTTTTTTACATTGCAGCAAAGCGAGTGCTTGGGTGCTTGTGCTGATGCACCAGTGATGTTGGTGAACGATCGCAAGATGTGCAGTTTCATGAGTCATGACAAACTGGATCGCTTGGTGGATGGCTTGCGTACTGCGGAGGGACAAGCATGAACGTATCCCAAGTGCTGGAGCAGTTTTCCTCCTCTGGGGTTGAGACTTGCTTTCACGATCGCCATATCAATCCACAAATTTATGCCGATTTGAATGGTGCCAACTGGTCTTTGAATGATTACGTTGCGCGCGGTGGATACCAAGCGTTGCGCAAGATATTGGGCAAAGATGGCTCTGAAGGCATGAGCCAAGACCAAGTGATTGCCACTGTCAAAGAATCTGGATTGCGTGGACGCGGTGGCGCGGGCTTCCCGACTGGCTTGAAATGGAGTTTCATGCCGCGTCAGTTCCCTGGTCAAAAATACTTGGTCTGCAATTCCGATGAGGGGGAGCCAGGGACGTGCAAAGATCGCGACATCTTGATGTTCAACCCACACATCGTGATTGAGGGCATGATCATTGCGGCCTATGCCATGGGCATCACTGCAGGCTACAACTACATCCACGGTGAGATTTTCGAGGTCTACGAGCGTTTTGAAGCGGCTTTAGAAGAGGCCCGTGCAGCAGGCTATCTGGGTAATAACATCCTAGGTTCTGACTTTAGCTTCCAGTTATACGCCGCGCATGGTTTTGGTGCCTACATTTGCGGCGAAGAAACAGCGTTGCTGGAGTCGCTGGAGGGCAAAAAAGGTCAACCACGCTTTAAGCCGCCATTTCCAGCCAGCTTTGGTTTGTATGGCAAACCAACAACCATCAACAACACAGAAACCTTTGCGGCAGTGCCATGGATTATTCGCCACGGCGGTGCAGCTTACTTGGCATGCGGTAAGCCCAACAACGGGGGTACCAAAATTTTCTCTGTCAGTGGTGATGTGGAACGTCCTGGCAATTATGAAATTCCTTTGGGCACTCCATTTTCAAAACTCTTGGAGTTGGCTGGCGGTGTTAAAGGTGGTCGCAAGCTCAAAGCGGTGATTCCTGGTGGTTCTTCAGCGCCTGTATTGCCTGCAGACATCATCATGGAATGCACCATGGATTACGACTCAATCGCTAAGGCGGGTTCCATGCTCGGGTCTGGCGCAGTCATCGTGATGGACGAAACCCGTTGCATGGTGGAGTCATTGCAGCGCTTGAGCTATTTCTACATGCACGAGTCGTGTGGCCAATGTACGCCATGCCGTGAGGGTACGGGTTGGCTCTCTCGCATGGTGGATCGTATCAAGGGTGGTGAAGGCCGGCCCGGTGATATGGATCTGTTGGACAACGTGGCAGAAAACATCCAAGGGCGCACGATCTGTGCTTTGGGGGATGCTGCTGCTATGCCTGTGCGTGCAATGCTGAAGCATTTCCGCCATGAATTCGAAGACCACGTGCAGAACAAAAAATGCACGACTGGTAGCAATGCCTGACTGAGTGGGTCACAAGATGATTGAAATCGAGCTTGACGGCAAAAAAGTAGAGGTGCAAGAAGGCAGCATGGTGATGCATGCTGCTGAGAAGGCTGGCACCTATATTCCGCATTTCTGCTATCACAAGAAATTGAGTATCGCGGCTAGTTGCCGTATGTGCTTGGTCGATGTGGAGAAAATGCCCAAACCCATGCCTGCCTGTGCTACGCCTGTAACACAGGGGATGATTGTGCGCACCAAAAGCGACAAGGCGGTTAAAGCGCAAAAGTCCGTGATGGAGTTTTTGCTCATCAACCACCCGTTGGATTGCCCTATTTGTGACCAAGGCGGTGAGTGCCAATTGCAAGATTTGGCCGTGGGCTATGGTGGAAGCAAATCGCGTTACGAAGAGGAAAAACGTGTAGTTGCTCACAAGGATGTTGGATCGCTGATCTCGATGGAAGAGATGAGTCGTTGTATCCACTGCACACGCTGCGTGCGTTTCGGTCAAGAGATAGCTGGCGTCATGGAGTTGGGCATGTCACACCGTGGTGAGCATGCTGAGATTGAGACATTTGTGGGTAATTCGATCGACTCGGAATTGTCTGGCAACATGATTGATGTGTGCCCTGTTGGTGCTTTGACAAGCAAACCATTCCGTTACTCGGCGCGCACTTGGGAGTTGTCTCGTCGCAAGTCGGTCAGCCCACACGATTCAACAGGTGCGAATTTGATTGTTCAAGTGAAGAACAACAAAGTCATGCGTGTGGTTCCATATGAAAACGATGCCATCAACGAATGCTGGATTGCTGATCGTGACCGTTTCTCGTATGAGGCGTTGAATACATCGGATCGCTTGACCACTCCGATGATCAAGCAAGGTGGTCAATGGAAATCGGTTGACTGGCAAACTGCATTGGAGTATGTCGCCAATGGTGTTCGCTCGATAAAGAGCGAACATGGCGCAGGTCAAATCGGTGCTTTGGTCAGCCCGCACTCCACATTGGAAGAGCAGTATTTGTTGGCGCAACTACTGCGTTTGACAGGCAGTGACAATATTGATCATCGTTTGCGTGCATTGGAGTTTGTTAAAACATCCGGCCTGCGCACTTTGGGGCGCTCCATAGCTTCTTTGAGCACACTGCAGTCGGTATTGGTGGTTGGCTCCAATTTGCGCAAAGATCATCCGTTGTTTGCGCAGCGTGTACGCCAAGCGGTTCGTGCGGGAGCGAAGGTCTTTGCTGTGGTGGATGTTGCTCCAGAGTGGGCTATGTCCATTGAGTCTGCACATGTTGTATCGCATCAGCAATGGGTGCAGGCATTGGCAGAAGTGGCTGCGGCAGTTGCCCAAAACAAGGCTGTTGATGCGCCTGTGGCTGTCGGTGCTATCAGCGATTTTGCTGCGCAAACGGCTCGCGCTTTGTTGTCCGGTGAACAAAATGCGATTTTGCTGGGTAATGCCGCGGCGCACCATGAGCGAGCAGCAAGTCTTTTGGCTTTGGCAAATTGGATTGGTGCCCAAACTGGCGCGACAGTGGGCTACTTGACAGAGGCTGCCAACACTGTTGGCGCTCAGCTGGCTAAAGCCGAGCCCCAAGGTTCAGGATTGAATGCAGGTCAGATGCTGCAAGCGGGTATGAAGGCAATGTTCCTTCTGAATACGGAGATCGTGGGAGATGTTGCCAAGCACGCGGAATGGGCGAAAACCTTGGACGCTGCAGACATGGTGGTCACCCTGAGCCCTTTCCAGTGCAACATGGAGTTTAGTGACGTACTGTTGCCAATAGCACCATTCAGCGAAACCTCTGGTAGTTTTGTCAATGCAGAGGCTCGTGTTCAAAGTTTCCATGCGGTGGTCAAACCTTTGGCTGAAACACGTCCGGCGTGGAAAGTATTGCGCGTACTGGCAAATTTGTTGGACTTGCCCGGTTTTGATTTCAATTCAAGCCAAGAGGTTTTGCAAAAAGCATTGGAAAAAACGCCCGCTGATGTTGATGGTTTGCTTCCAGCCAATCTTTTGAGCTGCGCTAACACTGCGTCTATCGATATGAGTCCAGCATCTACGGCTCCATTGAGTGCCAGTATCTATCAGTTGGATGCATTGGTGCGTAGAGCGCAATCACTGCAACTGACTGCAGATGGACAAGTAGGTATTGCCAAGGGAGTGATCTGATGATTGATCAATTGCACAGCTTGGGTGCTGGTTTGATCGCGGCTCCTTGGTGGGCGGCGATTGCATGGCCTGTGATATGGGCTGTTTTGAAAATTGTGGCTGTATTGCTTCCCATTTTGGGTGCGGTTGCATACACGACATTGTGGGAACGCAAGTTCATGGGGTGGATGCAAGTTCGCCTAGGGCCAAACCGCGTAGGCCCAAGCGGTTTGTTACAGCCCATTGCAGATGCGTTCAAATTGCTGACCAAAGAAATTTTGGTACCTGCAATGGCCAGCAAAGGCTTGTTCCTTATCGGCCCTGTGTTGACCATCATGCCAGCGTTGGCTGCTTGGTCTGTCGTGCCATTTGGTCCGGATTTGGCCTTGGCAAATGTCAACGCGGGTTTGCTTTTCATTATGGCCATTACCTCCATGGAGGTATACGGGATCGTGATTTCTGGTTGGGCTTCTAACTCGAAATACGCTTTTCTGGGAGCGCTGCGTGCTTCAGCCCAGATGGTCAGCTATGAAATTGCGATGGGCTTTTGCTTCTTGATTGTATTGATGGTGTCGGGCAGTATGAATCTGACCGATATAGTCTTGGGACAGGGTAAGGGCATGTTTGCCGAGCATGGTGTTGGCATTTTGTCTTGGAACTGGCTGCCATTGCTGCCCATTTTTGTCATCTATGTGATTTCTGGTTTGGCTGAAACCAATCGACACCCTTTCGATGTGGTCGAAGGTGAAGCCGAAATTGTTGCAGGTCACATGGTGGAGTACTCGGGCATGTCGTATGCCATGTTCTATTTGGCCGAATACGCGAACATGTGGTTGGTTTCCGTGCTGGCCTCCGTCATGTTCTTAGGTGGATGGCTGCCTCCAGTTGATGCTTTGGCATGGATACCTGGCTGGATTTGGTTGGGTCTGAAGTCATTTGCATTCATTAGTTTGTTTATTTGGATTCGTTCAACTTTCCCCCGCTATCGCTATGACCAGATCATGCGTTTGGGTTGGAAGGTGTTCATCCCGATTTGTTTGGTGTGGTTGCTTGTTGTAGGCGCCTGGATGCAAACCCCTTTGAATATTTGGAAATGACGACCATGCGCAACCAATTTTCGATAAAGGATTTCCTTTACAGCCTGCTTTTGGTGGAGCTGTTCAAAGGTTTGTGGCTGACGGGTAAGTACTTATTCCGTCGTAAAGTGACGGTTCAATTCCCGGAGGAGAAAACGCCGCTTTCGCCACGTTTTCGTGGTTTGCATGCACTGCGCCGCTATGAAAACGGTGAAGAGCGTTGCATTGCCTGTAAGTTGTGCGAAGCGGTTTGTCCTGCAATGGCCATCACCATTGAGTCTGCACAACGCGACGATGGAACGCGTCGTACTACACGCTATGACATCGATTTGACGAAGTGTATTTTTTGCGGTTTTTGTGAAGAAAGTTGCCCTGTAGATTCAATTGTGGAAACCCATATCTTTGAATACCACGGTGAGAAGCGCGGTGACCTGTATTTCACAAAAGACATGTTGCTGGCTGTAGGTGACAAATTTGAAGCGCAAATCGCTGCCAATAAGGCAATGGATGCGAAATACCGCTGAAGCAGCCTAATCAAGGACTACCTATATGTCGATTGAGACAGCTCTGTTTTATATTTTTTCGGCAGTCATGTTGGTTGCCGCGTTCAAGGTTATTACTTCCAAAAACCCCGTGCATGCGGCCCTGTATTTGGTGCTTACCTTTTTCCAAGGGGCATTGGTCTGGATGCTGTTGCGTGCCGAGTTCTTATCGGTCGCTTTGGTGATGGTTTATGTAGGCGCTGTAATGGTGCTTTTCTTGTTCGTTGTGATGATGCTCGACATCAATGTGGAGGCATTGCGCGTTGGATTTTGGAAGCATTTCCCTGTCGCTGCTGCGCTTGGTGGTTTGATGGGTGTGGAAGTAGCGATTTTGTCGTTGGGCAATTTCCGTCAAACGACCATTGCAGTCAACCCTGATGCTGCTGCGGCTGCCTTGCCCAATACCAAGCAATTGGGCATGGTTTTGTTCACTGATTACTTCTATGCGTTGGAAGTAGCTGCCGCAATTTTGTTGGTCGCCATGATTGCTGCTATAGCCCTGACTTTGCGCACACGCAAGGACAGCAAATATGCAGATCCTGCCAAACAAGTAATGGCACGCCAGCGTGATCGCTTGAAAGTGGTGTCGATGGCTGCTACAGCCAAAGCGCCTGAAGTTTCTACAGAGACCAGCGCAGAAGGGGAAGGTAAATGACATTAACCCTGGGTCATTTTTTATCGCTTGGCGGCTTGTTGTTCGCCTTGTCGGTTATTGGAATTTTTCTCAACCGTCGCAATTTGATTGTGCTGTTGATGTCAATCGAGTTGATGCTATTGGCAGTCAACACCAACTTCGTGGCTTTTTCGCGCTACTTGGCCGATATAGATGGTCAAGTATTTGTGTTGTTCATCTTGACTGTTGCTGCTGCTGAATCAGCTATTGGCTTGGCCATTTTGGTTCTCCTATTCCGGAATAAGTCTGCCATCTCCGTGGATGAATTGAATACCTTGAAGGGCTAACAGAATGAGTGCTTTGTCAATGCAGACTTTGCTAGCCATACCACTGGCTCCGCTGGTTGGTTCTATTGCGGCAGGTATTTTGGGTACCAAAATGGGCGGAAATGTCTTGGGGCGTCGTGGCTCCCATAGCATCACCATATTGGGTGTTCTGGTTGCCTTTGTTCTATCAGCCTTGGTGTTGATAGAGATTCTTTCGGAAGGTCGGCCTACATTCAACCAGACGGTCTACACGTGGATGAGTGTTGGGGGCTTGAAGATGGAGGTCGGCTTTTTGGTTGACAGCCTGACAGCAATGATGATGTGCGTGGTCACCTTCGTCTCGCTGATGGTGCACATCTACACCATCGGCTACATGGAAGAAGACGAGGGCTACAACCGTTTCTTCTCCTACATCTCCTTGTTTACCTTCTCCATGCTGATGCTGGTGATGAGCAACAACCTCCTGCAACTATTCTTCGGATGGGAAGCAGTGGGCGTGGTTTCGTACCTCTTGATCGGCTTTTGGTACAACAAGAAGACCGCCATTTTTGCCAACATGAAAGCCTTCTTGGTCAATCGTGTGGGCGACTTTGGCTTCATTTTGGGTATCGGTATTTTGCTCACCTACACTGGCACGCTCAACTACGCGGAGCTTTTTCCCAAGCTGCAAGGATTGGCGACTACCACCATGCCTGGCACAGGTTGGTCTGTGTTGACTGCCGCTGCCATTTGCTTGTTCGTAGGGGCTATGGGTAAATCGGCCCAGTTCCCGTTGCATGTATGGTTGCCTGATTCGATGGAAGGCCCCACGCCTATTTCTGCGCTGATCCACGCTGCGACCATGGTGACGGCTGGTATTTTCATGGTCTCACGCATGTCTCCCCTGTATGAGCTCAGCGACGTGGCCTTGAACTTCATCATGGTGATCGGCTCCATCACGGCACTTTTCATGGGCTTCTTGGGTATTATCCAAAACGACATCAAGCGTGTAGTGGCCTATTCCACCTTGTCCCAATTGGGTTATATGACCGTTGCATTGGGTGCATCGGCTTATTCTGTAGCTGTCTTTCACTTGATGACCCACGCCTTCTTCAAGGCCTTGCTGTTCTTGGGGGCTGGCTCGGTCATCATCGGCATGCACCACAACCAAGATATTCGCTACATGGGAGGTTTGTGGAAACACATGCCCATCACATGGATCACCAGCTTGCTGGGTTCCTTGGCGTTGATTGGTACGCCCCTGTTCTCGGGTTTCTATTCCAAAGACAGCATCATCGAAGCAGTGCACCTGAGTCACTTGCCCGCAGCTGGTTTTGCTAACTTCGCCGTGTTGGCTGGCGTGTTTGTCACGGCTTTCTACTCTTTCCGCATGTATTTCTTGGTCTTCCACGGCAAAGAGCGGTATGACGAGAATCCGGACGCTCACCACCATGACGACCACCATGGTCACGATGACCACCATGCACATGCGCCGCACGAATCGCCTTGGGTGGTGACGCTACCCTTGGTGCTATTGGCCATTCCTTCTGTGCTGATTGGTTACTTTGCTATCCAGCCCATGCTGTACGGTGACTTCTTTGTCAATGTGCTCCACATTGATTTGGAAAAACACCCCGCGATGGAAGAGTTGGCCTCTGAATTCCACGGCGCAGCAGGCATGGCTTTGCATGCACTGACCACTTTGCCATTTGCTCTGGCATTGGCCGGCGTGGTAGTTGCCTACGTGCTTTACATGGTTGTGCCTGCAGTGCCCGCCAAACTCAAGGAAGTGCTAAAGCCGCTGTACATCGTGCTGGAGAACAAGTATTTCATGGACTGGTTCAACGAAAACGTGATTGCACGTCTCACACGCTGTGCGGGCAGCTTCTTGTCCACAGTAGGGGATAAAACGATTATTGACGGCTTTATCGTCAATGGCGCATGGAAGCTCGTAGCCCGTTTCAGTAGTCGTGTTCGCACCGTACAGACTGGTTATCTGTACCACTATGCCCTAATGATGATCGTGGGGGTGTTTGTGTTGCTCACCTATTTTGTCTGGCTCGCATAGGAGAATAAGAATGGGTTTGTTGAGCCTTTCTATTTGGTTGCCCATCGCTTTGGGTTTGGTGATAGTAGCCTTGGGGCGTGATGAGCACGCCAAAGCGGTGCGCTGGATTGCGCTGATTGCCGCATTGGCCAGTTTTGCTGTGACTTTGCCTTTGTACATGGGCTTTGATACCGCGCAAGCCGGTATGCAAATGGTCGAGAACGAGCCATGGATTGGCCGCTTCAATGTGAATTACCACTTGGGTGTAGATGGCATCTCTCTGTGGTTTGTTTTGCTGACTGCTTTTATCACCGTGATCGTCGTGGTAGCTGGATGGGAAGTCATCACGGAGCGCGTGCACCAGTACATGGGGGCGTTCTTGATTTTGAGCGGTTTGATGGTTGGCGTCTTTTTGGCCCAAGATGCGCTGCTCTTTTACATCTTCTTCGAAGCCACATTGATTCCGATGTATTTGATCATTGGTGTCTGGGGTGGTCCTAACCGCATTTACGCCGCATTCAAGTTTTTCTTGTACACCTTGCTGGGTTCTGTATTGATGCTGATTGCATTGATCTATCTGTACATCCACTCGAATGGCAGTTTTGATTTGGCGACTTGGCACAAACTGCCCTTGTCTGCCTCTGCACAGACCTATCTCTTTTTTGCGTTCTTTGCAGCCTTTGCAGTCAAGGTGCCGATGTGGCCCGTGCACACTTGGCTGCCAGACGTGCACGTGGAAGCGCCTACTGGGGGCTCTGCAGTGCTGGCAGCGATTATGCTGAAGTTGGGTGCTTACGGTTTCCTGCGTTTTTCTATGCCTATCGCCCCCGATGCATCGCACGAATGGGCATGGCTGATGATTCTTTTGTCTTTGCTGGCAGTGATTTATGTTGGCTTGGTGGCCTTGATGCAGCAAGATATGAAGAAGCTTGTTGCTTATTCATCGGTCGCCCACATGGGTTTTGTTACCTTGGGCTTTTTCATGTTCGATCCTTTGAGTGTGTCCGGTGCCTTGGTGCAAATGGTGTCCCATGGATTTGTTTCGGGTGCTATGTTCTTGGGTATCGGCGTACTCTATGACCGTGTTCATTCCCGTGAAATTGCAACATACGGTGGTGTGGTCAACACCATGCCCAAGTTTGCAGCATTTGCCTTGTTGTTTGCGATGGCGAACTGCGGCTTGCCAGGCACAGCTGGTTTTGTTGGGGAGTGGATGGTTATTTTGGCCGCAGTGAAATACAACTTTTGGATTGGTTTCTTGGCAGCAACAGCCTTGATCTTGGGTGCTGCCTACACCTTATGGATGTACAAACGGGTGTATCTAGGTCCTGTTGAGAATGATGATGTACGTGGTCTGACCGATATCAATGCACGTGAAATGCTGGTGATGACAGTTTTGGCCTTGGCAGTTCTTTGGATGGGTATTCAGCCAAAACCCTTCACTGACGTAATGGATGCTTCTGTTCAGCAGCTGCTTAAGCATGTGGCTGTTAGCAAGCTGAATTGAGCTCTTGGCTGAAGTGAGATTTTCATGATGGACAAAATCAGTTTCTTCTCCGTATTACCAGAGGCCGTACTTTTCGTGATGGCGTCTTTGTTGACTTTGATCGATTTGCGCAAGCAAAGTGACCAGCGCAACTTGACTTTTGGTATTTCGGTAATTGTGTTGTTGGTAGTGGGATGCTTGTTACTACCCAAAACTGCAAGCACAGAAGCGGTATACGCTTTCGGTGGCTTGGTGGTGGTGGATGCTTTTGCCGCTTGGTCTAAGGTTTTTGCAACAGTGGCAATGCTCATCACTTGGGTGTACTCGCGTGAGTATCTACACGTGCGATCCATGACAAAAACAGGCGGGGAGTTTTACACACTCAGTTTGTTTGCCTTGCTGGGTATCTTTGTAATGATCAGTGGCAACAACTTTCTCACCATTTATTTGGGCTTGGAGTTGCTGACTTTGTCTAGCTATGCATTGGTTGCATTGCGCCGCGATGATGTGCTGGCAACTGAAGCGGCAATGAAGTACTTTGTTTTGGGTGCTATGGCGTCAGGTTTCTTACTCTACGGCATGTCTATGCTGTACGGCGCTTCTGGCACTTTGTCGATACCAGAGTTCATCAAGGCCATCACAACTGGGCAAATCAAACACCAAGTGTTGGTTTTTGGGCTGGTTTTCGTTGCTGCTGGTTTGGCTTTCAAGCTGGGGGTCGTTCCTTTCCATATGTGGATTCCGGATGTTTATCAAGGTGCACCAACAGCTATTACTCTGATGATTGGCGGTGCGCCTAAGTTGGCTGCATTTGCGATTTTGGTGCGCCTTTTGGTCGAAGGCTTACTTCCCTTGGCGCACGACTGGCAGCAAATGCTGTTGTTCTTGGCGGTTGCCTCCTTGATCGTCGGCAACTTGGCAGCCATTGCACAGGACAACTTCAAACGCATGTTGGCGTTTTCAACTATTGCCCAAATGGGGTTTGTGTTGATTGGTTTCATCGCGGGTGTCCACAATGGGGATGATGCCAATGCTGCCAACGCCTACAGCTCTTCCATGTTCTATGTTGTGGCCTACGTCCTTACTACCTTGGTGAGCTTTGGTGTAGTGCTGGCATTGAGCAGTGCAGACAATGAAAATGAGCGCATTGCCGATTTCGCTGGTTTGAATAAGCGCAGCCCTATGCATGCAGGCATCATGACGGTGGCCTTGTTGTCGCTGGCAGGTATTCCTCCCATGATTGGCTTTTATGCCAAATTGGCCGTATTACAGGCTTTACTAGCTAGCCAAAGTGCGTGGGCGCTGGGTACGGCTATCTTTGCTGTGCTGATGTCCGTAATTGGTGCTTTTTATTACCTGCGTGTGATCAAGGTCATGTACTTTGATGAACCCACAGTGACAACACCTGTTGCCCCTGTCAGATCCTCATTCAATGCTGTACTGAGCATCAACGGATTGGCGCTGATAGTGCTAGGTATGTTTCCCGCAGGTTTGATGGCAGTTTGTGCCGATGCTATGAAGTCATTGATTGGTGGTTAAACCTTGCAATCATTCCAGAGCTTGTTGATCTGGGTACTGATATTGGCTGCGCTGGTCGCAGCCAATATCTTTTTGGTATTACCAGTGCGCTTACTGCCAGCTTGGGCCCAAGTCCGTGCCAGTTTTTTCCGATGGATGGGCTGGTTTGCTGGATACGCCATCGTGTTGGCGTTGGGGATGACTTTTGAGCGGTATTTAGGACAAAACGCCAGCCAAGGTTGGGTATTCTGGGCCGCGACTTGGTTTGTGTATGCGGCTTTTTCCTTCCCTGGCTTTGTCTATCGCTATTTGTGGCGTCCCTAACTCTCTGTGTTGGAGCCTAGTGTGTCCCACGATATAGATTTGCCGGACTTGACAGAGCGGCGCGTTCAGACGGAAGACTTGCTGCAAGGGCATTTTTTGCGTGTAGTCCGCGATACGGTGGCATTGCCATCGGGTGCACAGTCCTATCGCGAATACTGCATCCATCCAGGCGCGGTCATGATCATTCCTTTGCTGGATGAAACGAGTGCCGCAAATCCGACGGTACTCATGGAAAGGCAGTATCGCTATCCTGTGGCCTCGCATTTGATAGAGTTTCCTGCAGGCAAACTAGATCCCAATGAAGATTTGCTGCACTGCGCTCAGCGTGAGTTGATGGAAGAAACAGGTTATCGCGCTCAGTATTGGGCCCATTTAGGCTGCATTCATCCTTGCATAGCCTATTCCACCGAACGTATTGATATTTGGCTGGCGCGTGGCTTGACCCAAGGGCAGCAGTCATTGGATGCCGATGAGTTTCTGACGCTATTGCCGATGTCGGTGACAGCACTGCAAGATCATTTCTTGCGCGGTGAGTTGACGGATGCTAAAACGGTTTCTGGACTTACTTGGCTGGAGCATTATTTGGCTGGGCGCGTGCAAGTTCAGTGGTTGGATGCTGCGGGAAAGGTTTTCCCATGAAGGTACTCGATTTGCAGTGCCCCATGGGCCATCGTTTTGAAGGCTGGTTCAGCTCTGAGAATGACTTCGCCCAGCAGCTAAACAGAGGTCTGTTGGAGTGCCCTTTTTGTGCCAGCAAAGACATTCATAAATGCCTTAGCGCGCCGCGTTTGAATTTGGGTGCCCATAAACCTGCAGAGTCGCCAAGTCAGTCCCCTGCCGTGCAGGCGGGCGATGCGATGCCTAGCACCTTGCATGGCGGCAGCGATGCGATACAAGCGTTGCAGCGTGCATGGCTGGAAATCGCCAAAGCGGTGGTGCGCAATACTACCGATGTGGGAGAACATTTTGCTGATGAAGCCCGCAAAATGCACTATGGAGAAAAACCAGTAGCCGCAATTCGTGGGCAAGCTTCGGCAGAACAAGTGCACGCGTTATGGGATGAGGGGGTCGAGGTGCTGCCCCTCCCCATTCCCGATGGATTGAAAAACGACTTGCACTAGCACTGACACCAACCGCTGCATAGGCTTTGGCTGGTGCGTCGGCTTATAGATTAGGGATACAGACCGCGCAGTTCGCGAGCGTGCAAGATGCGCTGGCAGGCAACGATGAAAGTAGCTGTGCGCAGTGTGACTTTGTGCTGTTGCGATACAGCCCATACGCTATCAAAAGCGTCTTGCATGATGCGAACCAAACGTGCATTGATTTCGTCTTCGCTCCAGAAAAAGCTGGAGAAATCTTGCACCCACTCAAAGTAGCTCACGGTTACGCCGCCTGCATTGGCCACAACATCGGGTACAACCAGTACGCCACGTTCTTGCAAGATGTCATCAGCTTGCGGCGTGGTAGGGCCGTTCGCACCTTCAATCACCAACTTGGCTTGAATACGGCCCGCATTGGTGGCCGTGATTTGCTGCTCCAAAGCCGCAGGGATCAGGATGTCGCAGGAAACGTCCCAAAACGCATCGTTGGCAATGACCTCCACCCCAGGGAAAGTGATCAGTGTGCCGTGCTCTTTGATGTGCGCTAGCAAGGCGGGCACGTTCAAGCCAGACTCTTGGTAGATGGTGCCAGTGTGGTCTTGCACCGCCACAATGCGCGAACCAGCCTCGGAAAACAGTTTGCCTGCAATACCGCCCACATTGCCAAATCCTTGTACGGCAACACGCGCTTTGCTGATATCAAGGCCAATATGCTTGGCAGCCTCAACGCCGACAGTAAATACACCACGGCCAGTGGCTTCGCGGCGGCCCAAAGAACCACCAAGGTCAATCGGTTTGCCAGTGACTACGCCTGTTGCTGTAGTTCCTACGTTCATGGAGTAGGTGTCCATCATCCAGGCCATCACTTGGTCGTTGGTGTTGACGTCTGGTGCAGGAATGTCTTTGCTGGGGCCAATGATGATGCCAATTTCACTGGTGTAGCGGCGTGTCAAACGCTCCAACTCACCACGTGACAAGGTCTTGGGATCGACACGAATACCGCCCTTAGCGCCGCCGTAAGGTACGTTTACCGCTGCATTCTTGATGCTCATCCATGCGGATAAAGCCATGACTTCTGACAGCGTGACGTCTTGGTGAAAACGCACACCACCTTTACCGGGGCCACGCGATGTGTTGTGCTGCACGCGATACCCTTCAAAGTGGGCGATAGTGCCGTTGTCCAGCTCAATTGGTACATCCACTACCAGCATGCGTTTGGGGCGCTTGAGGGTTTCAACCCAACGCGCCAAGTGGCCCAGATAAGGCGTCACCCGATCAACCTGCTGCAAATAAATGCCCCATGGGCCCAAGTCGTCCGCATTCAGGTAAGAAGGCAGGGCGTGTGTCGACGAAGCGGCCAGCGTCTTTGTAAGGGCATGGTCACGAACTTGGCTCATACAGTCTCCTTTTGGTGTAAGCACGAAGCGGACTGTAGGAGGATGGATCGTGAATGTCCAAGGCGAATCTCTTGCATGGTTATGCAAAAAATTTATTTCATGCAGTCCGGTGGTATAGCTCGCCAGGTTGGTAGCGGGGAGTGTCTGGTGTGGTGCTGGAGTAAGTTTTTTCTACACCGTTGGCTGCAACAGGCAGTTGTCCATCGCCCTTTTCCAGCATGTTTTGTAGCATCAGAACCCGCTCAGTGCTGCGAGCGGTGGAGTTTTTGTATTCGGTGATGCGCAGATCATTTTTCAGATCCTGCGTCTGCTTCTCCGTGTTTTCCGCTTCATTACGCGCCTTTTGCAGGCGCAACTGCATCAACCGGGCTTGCTGAGCCTGGTTGATTTGGGTGGTGGAGGAAACAACGCCGTCTGCCATGACAAGGTGCTGCTAAAGCATGACGAGTCTAAACACATGCCATTGCACTGACAAGGCATCTTATCGGCCAAGCAGGCTGCGAATGTGCGTTTGCTCTACGGTGCAGTCGCCAAACTGCTGAACAACCCAAGTAGCATCGTGGTAGGTCTGTGCATAGCGCTCACCGGCATCGCACAGGAGCGAAACGATCGAACCCCGTTGGCCGCAGGCACGCATCTCATGGGCCAGTTCCAGCATGACAGCGAAATTGGTGCCAGTGCTAGGGCCTACGCGACGCCCTAGCAAGGTAGACAACTCACGCATAGCGGCCACGCTGCGCAGGTTGCTGACCTCCTCCATGCGATCCACTAAGCTAGGAACGAAGCTGGGTTCCACACGGGGACGGCCAATGCCTTCGATGCGCGAGCCAGATCCTGTTAGCGCAGCATTGCGGCTGCGGTAAAACTCCAGAAACACCGATCCAGCAGGATCTGGCACGCACAAGTGGGTGTCATAACGCTGTAGGCGGATAAAACGACCAATCGTGGCACTGGTGCCACCGGTTCCAGCGGCAGTCACTATCCATTGGGGAATGGGGTGGCGCTCACTGCGCATCTGCTCAAAAATGCTTTGCGCAATGTTGTTGTTGCCACGCCAGTCCGTGGCCCGCTCCGCGTAAGTGAACTGATCCATGTAATGGCCGTCGGTGCGATCGGCTTCTGCTTGGGCCACTGCGTAGACTTGGCTGGGATCGTTCACCAGCAAGCAACGACCTCCGTAGAACTCAATCAAGGCGATTTTTTCTTTGGATGTGGTGCTCGCCATCACCGCCACAAAAGGAAGGTCAAGCAGGCGCGCAAAGTAGGCCTCACTGACGGCCGTGGAGCCGCTGCTGGCTTCGACTACGGTTGTGCCTTGGTGTATCCAGCCATTGCACAAGGCATACAAAAACAATGAGCGCGCCAGTCGGTGTTTCAAACTCCCCGTGGGATGCGTGGACTCATCTTTCAGATACAGATCGATTCCTGCTGTTTGCAAATGCGGTATCGGCAGTGGGATGAGGTGCGTATCGGCGCTGCGTTGGTAATCTGCATTGATGCGTGCGATCGCTGTTTGCAGCCAGTTGTCGGTTTTCTGTGTCATTTGCAATAAACGGTTATGAAGGAGCGCCGGAATAAGAATCTGGTTACCACTTGCTCGCACGTTACGGACATACCTTGCTACATATGACCCATAACTCAGCGTCAAAGCCAAATTATCGGCGGCGACTCTACTGTGAGAGGGATGGGAGTGAATGATTGAATCAGCAAGCTCACCAAGCACGCCAGTGCAGCATAGCGCTGCCACAGAGCGCGCCGACAGAATTCTTGAACTGACGCAGCAATTGCTGCCTGTCTGGCATCGCCACATTGCGTCGGTGCGTCGCCATTCCGATGAGGCTGTGAGCAACATGTTGGTGGCCTTTGCCGAGTTCCAGCGTCAGGTCAGTGACCATTGCCAGCAACTGGGGCAGAACATGCCAACAGCTATGCAAGGCAGTAGTCACCAGCTACTGGAGGCTTTTCAGTACCAAGACCGTTTGAGTCAACGCTTAGCACTGCTAGAGCAAGACATCACGCGCTTGGTAGAGCAACTGCAAGATGCACATGCCCCACCTCCAGACGCCAATGCATGGCTGGCACGTTTGCGTGGGGAATACGCCATGAATGACCAGCACAACGATCACTCAAACCACGCCGTAGATGGTGCGAATAACGGAACCCAAGACCCCCATTTCTTCTGATGGAGAGAATTCATGAGCAAAACCATACTCGTTGTTGATGATTCAGCTAGTTTGCGCCAAGTGGTCAACATGACACTGACTGCCAGTGGCTACCAAGTGATAGAGGCTGGCGATGGTCAGGCCGCACTGGCCTTGCTCGATGGGCGTCAAGTGCACATGACTATTTGCGATGTGAATATGCCCAATATGAACGGCATCGAATTTGTGAAGGCTGCCAAGACTTTGCCCAACTACAAATTCATGCCCATTCTCATGCTCACGACCGAGAGCCAAGAGGAGAAGAAGGAGCAAGGCAAAGCAGCAGGTGCCAAAGCGTGGATGGTCAAGCCCTTTGCCCCCACCCAGTTGCTCAACGCAGTGTCCAAGCTTTGCCCCTAAAGGGAACAGTTCTAGCGCTACAGCTTGGAGGCCACTATGCCCATATTCGAGTTGCCCACAGAGTTCAATATTTACTCGGCTCAGAAATGCCATGAGGCCCTGCTGGCATGCCTGCAGCAAGTTCACCAAAGCGATGCTCAGGCACCAGTGCTGCATGTCCATGCAGACCAAGTAGCCCAAGTGGATGCGGCGGGCTTGCAGATATTGGTGGCACTGGGAAAAACCGCGTACCAATGGCACTTGGTAGAGCCCAGCAATGTGCTGCAGCAAGCCTGCCAAGACTACGGTTTACAAGCCTGTTTGCAGCAACACACCAGGACAGACTTCACACCAGAAAGTGTCTGAGGATGCATCAACCCACTGGGAGTTTCCGTGAGCAATAGCGATGCCGATTTCATAGCCCAAGCGTTGCCCGCTTTCATGAGCGAAGCAGTCGAGCAGACCGACGCCATGGAATCTTTGTTATTGGAGTTGGAGGATCAGCCCGATAACAAAAATTTGCTCGATGCCCTGTTTCGCTGCGCCCATACGGTCAAGGGATCGGCAGGCATGTTTGGGTTGAGCAAAGTGGTCGAATTCACCCATCACGTAGAGTCCTTGCTCGACAAAATGCGCGATGGCAAATTGCAATGCACGGCCGACACCAACACTTTGCTATTGCAGAGCAATGACCACATTCGCTTGCTGGTCAAGGCTGCATCGGACGACTCGCTGGACACTGATGATGAGCAGACTTTGCGTGCATTGCTAGTGCAGCAACTCAATAGAGTGGTCAATAGTGCTGTAGGAATCGCCCCCGCCGCATTGGCTACGTCTTCTGTGTCTGCGCCGCCAAGCAGTACGCCAGAACGCAGCGCCATGCCAGACTTGGGTGGCACCGTACACGAGCCAGTGTGGCGCATCCAAGCCCAGTTTGGGCCAGAGACCTTTCGCAATGGCATGGATCCCTTGGCCGTGCTGCGCTATTTGGCCACTCTCGGCACTGTCCTCAGGGTGCAAGCCTTGTGCGACAGCATTCCTGTTCTGACTGATTTGATCCCTGAAGACTGCCACATTGGCTTTGTGCTGGAGTTGCAGAGCACAGCCGCAGAGGCAGAACTGCGTGAGGCCTTTAGCTTTGTGGAGGACGATTGCCAGTACAGCCTAGAGATGCTGCCACCCACAGCAAGCCAAATGGTGCAAGCCATAGAAAACCTGCCCGATACCCCTCGCTTGGGTGATTTGATGGTGACGGCGGGGGTGCTAGCACCTGAAAAAGTCGCCCAACTCCTGCATGCTCAGAGCACCAGCGAGGAGTCCCACAAGCCCAAACTGGGCGAACTACTGACCAGCCAAGCAGGCATACCTGCGCCGGTGGTCACTGCCGCCTTGGGTAAGCAGCAAAAAATGCGCGAAGCCAGTGCGGCAGGAGGGGACGAGCGTTACATCCGTGTGCAAGCGGACAAGCTCGATGCCGTCATCAACTTGCTTGGTGAACTGGTTATAGCCAGTGCTGGTGCCACCTTGATGGCGCGCACCACCAAACAGGTGGCTTTGCTCGAAGCCAATTTGCAAATGGGCAACCTCATCGAAGAAATTCGCAACGGCACCTTGGCCTTGCGCATGGTGCCCATTGGCGAGACGTTCAGCCGCTTCAAGCGCGTCGTGCGCGACACTGCTGCCCAGTTGGGCAAAGAGGTGGTGTTTGATATCTACGGTGGCGACTCTGAATTGGATAAGTCCATGGTCGAAAAAATTGCCGATCCCCTCATGCACTTGGTGCGCAATGCACTCGATCATGGCTTGGAAACGCCGCATGACCGCGTGGCTGCTGGCAAGTCAGCCGAGGGGCATTTGGTGCTGCGCGCGCGCCATGAGACCGGTGCCATCCTGATCCAAATTCAAGACGATGGCCGAGGTATCAACCGCGACAAAGTACTGCAGCGTGCATGGGACAGAGGGCTGGTAGAGCAAGGCGTAGTGCCGCCCGATGACGACATCAATATGCTCATTTTTGAGCCCGGCTTTTCCACCGCCGAGCAAGTCACCGACTTGTCTGGGCGCGGTGTTGGCATGGATGTGGTGCGGCGCAATATTGAAGCGCTGCGCGGCAGTCTCAAATTGGTCAATACACCGGGCAAAGGTTTGCGTGTGGACATCCGTTTGCCCCTCACGCTGGCCATCATCGATGGCTTTTTGGTGGCGATTGGTAAATCCAAATTTGTGTTGCCACTGGAGTCGGTGGTCGAGGTCATTGAGGCCAAGAGCAACCAAGTGCACCAAGACGACGCAGACCGCCATTGCGTCGAGTTGCGTGGTGCTGTTTTGCCAGTGGTACGTTTGCGCGCCCTCTATAGTTTGGAAGCCAGTGGCAGTACGCGCTCCAGCGTGGTGGTGGTGCAGTCACCCAAAGGCAAATACGGCATAGAGGTCGATACCCTGCTGGGGCAAAACCAGATCGTCATCAAACCGTTGGGGCGCTTGTTCAAAACCCTGCGTGGTATCTCGGGCTCATCGGTGCTGGGCAGTGGCGAAGTCGCACTCATTGTGGATGTGGTGGGCTTGGCTGACTTAGCCATGCAGCCACCTAAGCAATTGAGCCCTGCAGAGCACGGACGCTAAAACCATGCATTCATTGCCATTAAAAAAGAGGTGCACCTATGGACTACGCCAAGTTGCTGCTACAAGGCCAGCCTGACACCATCTTGCAGTGCTTGACTTACTGGGTTGACGACGAGCTGTTCGCCATGAATATCAACCGTGTGCGTGAAATCATCCAGCATGCCTCCATGACGGTGGTTCCCCTCATGCCCAGCTTTGTGCGGGGGGTGATCAATTTGCGTGGATCGGTGGTTCCCGTGATTGATTTGCGAGCCCGTTTGGGGCGCAGTCCTACACCCTTGGGAAAAAAAACCAGCATCATTATTTTGGACGTGTCGCGCGAAGGGGAGCGGCTGGATTTGGGGGTCATGGTCGATGCGGTGAGCGAAGTCATCGAAGTGCGCCAAAGCCAAATTGAGTCCCCGCCCAACTTTGGTACCAGCATAGATCGGGACTACTTGCAGGGGGTCGCCAAAGTGGCTGGCCAATTCGTTGGCATTTTGGACACTGAACGCGCTTTGAGCATGGACGAAATGGCCCAACTGGTAGCCACCCAGTAAACACGGGGTGGCCGATTTGCAACTCACCGACAACGCATTTCAGCGGCTGGTGCATGTGATGTACCGCGCAGCAGGGTTGAGTTTTTCCGAAAACAAGCGTTTCTTGGTGCAGTCACGTTTAGCGGGGCGCATCCAGCAGTTGGGATTGGATAGTTTTGAGGCCTATGCCGATGTGCTGTGCGGCCCCCATGCCCATGGTGAAATGCAAGCCGCTTTGGACTTGCTCACCACCAATGAAACCTACTTTTTCCGCGAGCCGGAGCACTTTCAGGTACTGGAGCAGCACGTTACCCGCTGGGGCCACAAGCGGGCATTGCGGGTTTGGAGTGCAGCCTGCTCGTACGGTGATGAGCCCTACAGCATTGCCATGCTGCTTATGGATTTGCAAGTCAGTGGCAAAACCTCCAGTGGATGGAGCATTGTGGCCACCGACATCAGCCACCGGGTTTTATTGGCCGCCAAAGAAGGTATATACCCCCAAGATCGTTTGCGTGCCGTATCCGAAGACCGTTTGCGGCGTTATTGCTTGCGTGGCGATGGGCAGTCTGATGGGCTGGTCATGGTGCAAGAAAAACTGCGCCAGCATGTGCAGTTTGGCCAGCTCAATCTGTGTCAGCCACTCGATACCGATTGGGGGCTGTTTGATGCCATCTTCCTGCGCAATGTGTTGATTTACTTCGATGCGCCGACCAAGCAGGAGGTGGCTGATCGGGTTTTGCAAACACTGCGCCCTGGGGGCTTGTTTTTTGTTGGTACGGCTGAAGGGCGTGTGGTCTGCCGTACCCCCTTGGACGTGGTACGCCCCGGCGTTTTTCGCAAAAAGGAGGCAGCATGAGTACCTACGACCTCATGCCCGGCGATGTGGTGTTGGCCCATGCGGGAGATCAATTGCGCACCTTGCTAGGGTCGTGTGTGAGTCTCATCTTGACCGACCCCCGCCGCACCGTGGGGTGCATGTGCCACATCGTGCACGCTTCGCGCCCTCCGGCAGACCAGTTGCACAACACTGCCTATGGCAGTGTGGCCTTGCAGCGCATGCAGGCGTTGTTGTTGTCGGTGGGTATCACCCCCCGCTATTGCCACGCGTATGCCTATGGCGGCGGCAACATGTTTGCTTCCATCGCCGACGAAGACAATGTGAGTTTGCACAATGTTCTGTGGCTGCAAGCGACACTGCAGCACTGGGGTATGACACCCGTGCAGGCCTGTTTGGGCGGGCGTTGCTACCGCAAGCTCAGTTGGGTAGTCGGTTCCCAACCACCCCAGATCGATGCCATACAACTGGAGACAGCCTGAACATGACCATACAGGTATTTGTGGTGGATGACTCCGCCGTAGTGCGCCAAGCGTTGGCCCATATCCTGTCTGGTCAGGCAGATATCGCATTGGTGGGATCTGCCCCCAACCCCTTGCTAGCGCAGGCCGCGATTCAAAAGCAACGCCCTGATGTGCTCTTGCTGGATATCGAAATGCCCGGCATGGATGGGCTGACCTTTTTGCGCCAAATCATGGCCAACAACCCCATTCCCACCGTGATTTGCTCATCCCTGTCTACCGAGGGCAGTGCCGTGGCCTTGGAGGCCTTGTCCAGCGGTGCCGTCGCTGTGCTGGCCAAACCCGCGCTGGGGGTGCGGGCGCACCTGGAAGAGTCGCGCCACGAAATGATCAGCGTGCTCAAGGCCGCCGCCCGTTCACACCCTCGCTTGCGCCATGCCACGCCTGCAGCAGTGCTCCCTATGCAGCGATCGATGCGGGCGGCTCGCACGGCAGGGGTGCATGCCCTGTCCATGAACAAACCCGTTGTCATCGGCTCCTCCACCGGGGGAACGCAAGCATTGGAGGCCATGCTGTTGCAATTGCCATCGGACGCTCCCTCCATTGCAGTGACCCAGCACATGCCCGAGCGTTTTACTGCCATGCTGGCGCAGCGCCTCAATGGTTTGTGTGCCATGCAAGTGCGTGAAGCGCGCGATGGTGATCGTATGGAGCGTGGTTTGGTGCTCATAGCGCCTGGAGGGCGCCATTTGCAACTCCGCAAAAACGCTGGACAGTATTACGCCCATGTCATGGATGGGCCGCCTGTGAACCGTCACAAACCCTCGGTGGATGTGCTGTTCCGCTCAATGGCGGAATGCGCCGGGCGCGATGTCTTGGCCATCCTCATGACCGGCATGGGGGACGATGGTGCCCGTGGCATGAAAGCCATCCACGACGCAGGGGGGCGCACCATTGCCCAAAACGAGGAAACTTGTGTCGTCTTTGGCATGCCCAAAGAAGCCATCAAACTGCAAGCCGTGGACGATGTGCTGCCATTAGGGGATATCGCCAGTGCTGTGCTGGCTTTTGATGCGCGCGCCTGAGTGCTTGTTTGTGCCAATGGCGCTTAGATGATGACGCTGGCCTCTTCTGCTGTCAGGCTGCGAAGTCCGGTGCGATAGGCACCACACCCGACCAGCAAATTGTTATTCACTGGCAGCACGTAAGTAATCTTGCCGCGCAGTGTATTGCTCTGGTAGTCGATGATGTCGTACTCGACCCATCCTCCACCGCTGAGGTCGCAGCGGTTCCATGCTTGGGCCAACAAATCATCCCCATTCAAACCTGGCAAGTCCCATGCGGTTTGGCCTACTCGCTGACTGTCTTGGCCATAAATGTGGAATACCCCTTCACGATCCATGGCAAAGACATACAAATCTTTGTAGCGAAATTCCCCTGTGGGGTTGTGCATGGCTGTTGCGGCGCTGTGCAGGCTGTTTGCATGCAAGTGAGCTTGCGCTTTTTCAGCCATGGCTTTGGCTTCATCGGCTGTGCCACGCCGCAGCCCGATGTGCATGACCGCATCCACCAACTCGTGTGAGCGTTGGATGAGCCGATTGGAGCGGTGTGATGTGCGGTCTACCAATTGCGTGTTATCTACCGTCACTTGGTCCAAACTGGTCACGGTTTTCACCACCTCGGCCAAAGCTTGGCTTTGCCGCACGCTGCCCTCAGCCATGGAGTGCACGTTTTGCGAAATCTCGCTGATACCCGTGGCCAAGCTATTCATCATGCTGCCTACTTGCTGAATCTGCTGTACAGCCACACCTGTGCGACTGGAAGCATCGGCAATCAGTTGGCGTACTTCGCTGGCAGCGCTTTGGCTGCGTTTGGCCAGGCCACGTACTTCAGCTGCCACCACTGCAAAACCACGCCCTTGCTCACCGGCACGTGCAGCTTCTACCGCCGCGTTGAGCGCCAGCAAATTGGTTTGGAAGGCAATGTTGTCGATGCTGGTGATGATTTCGCTCATGCGGTCTGAAGAGCTTTTCACCCCATCCATGCCCTGTACGGCCGAGTTCATGAGTGTGCTGGCATGCTGTGCTTCTGCGTGCAGGCTTTGCGTCATCATGCTCACCATTTGGGCTGCTTCGGAATTGCGTGCTACGGTATCACTGACCTTGCTCACGTTGCTGGTGGCATGCTCCAAACTGATAGCTTGGCTTTGGGTGCGTTCGGAGAGCAACTGGCTGTCTTGTACCAGTTGCATGCCTACATCACTGACCAAGTTGGTAGCACTGCGCACATCGGCGACCAAACCCGACAGACTTTCCAGCATGGATTCCAAATACTGGCTGATGCGGGCCATCTCATCCTCTCCTTCGGCCTGCACCCGATAGGTCAAATCCCCCTCACTGCCCATCTTGAGTGCGGCCTCAAGTTGCTGCACGCTGCGCACGGTAGCGATCCAATACCCCATCATCAGGTATGCCGCTATGGCGATGCACAGGATGCTGATGAGGCCAGTGGTGGTCAGTTGGCGCATTTCTTGGTTGGCCCTTTGCTCCAGGGTATTGAGCAACCGTTTGTTCCCCCCTTGGTTGTATTCGCGTGTTTGGGCAAGCAAGGGCAGGCTTTGTTGGAACAGAGCGAGTGCATGTTCTTTGCTGCTCAGAGGGGTGTGTAGCGCTTGCAGGTATTTTTCTAAGGCTTGGAAGTGGGGCTCTATAGCGGCAAGGGACACACCGGGCACATATTTAACCCGTGTTTGCACGGCCTGCACCATTTGCTCGTGCCACACCGCGGTTTGCAGGCTTTTTTGCTGCAGCAGGCTTTCCGCTTGAGGGGTGTCTAGCTTGTTCAGTACCCACCTCGCTAAAGTCAAGCGCGATTGACTCAAGCCTTCCACCAAGGGCGGGGCCAGTGACAGCTGCAGGTTTTGCAGCAAATAACTCTCCATGGTCGGGTCCAGAATCAGCCCAGACTCCTCTGCCACCAGCCCTATCAACTGGTTGAGCTTGGCAATCGTTGCCGAGTAGGCTTGGAAGTCTTCGTTGCTGCCTTCACCGAGCAGTTGCACCACCTTGGGTTGGATGGTGGCAAACGCTTGGCGAGCCCCCGGCCAGTCATTGCGCTGCAGTACATCGTCAATGCGGGCCAAGGTGGGTGATAGAGGGGGCGTGCTGAACCCATCAGAAGGCAGTTGCGGATCGCCGTGGGTTATTTGCTGCAAGCGTTTTTTTTGCAGCATGGTGATGGTGTGCATCACATCAATCGATGCATGTACGCCCTTCATTTCCAGATGCGTGAAGTGGTACTGCTCCAAGTTGCGCGCAAACAAAATGCTGCTGGTAATGGCCAATGGAATCAGCACCAAACCCACGACCAGTACCAGCTTGTGCGACATGCGTAGCCGATTCATCAAACTTACGGCTGGTTTTAACCATCTTGGTACTTTTTTTCTTACTTGGATTGGCCGCGTCACGCATGTCCCCCCGAATCCTATCTGCCAAGAAATGTTCGGTTGATCCTAGCGTTAGTGCTTAGCGTTTGCTGCAACAAACTGCAAGCAATGGTTGGGCTTTATGCGCGCTGTTGGGTTTTGTCTAGCGCCTGCTGCAAGCTGTGTAATTGAACAGGCTTGATCAAGAAGTCATCAGCCCCTGCATGCATGAACTCCGCTTGGCACTGCGGGTCATCATCGGCAGTCACCACAATGACCTGCAGCCGAGTGCGAGCAGATCTTTCCCGTTCGCGCAGGTGTTTAAGGGTAGTTAACCCATCCATAAGGGGCATCATATTGTCCAGCAGCAGGACATCGAAACGGTGTTGCTCCAAGCAACGCAACACCTCTTGCCCATTGGGAACCACCATGCCGGTGTGCCCCAATTGCTTGAGCAAGCCGGTGATCAAGCGCTGGTTGATGAGGTTGTCCTCTGCCAACAGGACATGCAGTTTCTTGCCCATGGTCGGTGCTGCGTGCGGGAGGCCTTAGCACTCCACAATGTTGACGGCCAAGCCGCCGCGCGCGGTTTCCTTGTACTTGGTTTTCATATCGGCTCCAGTCTCCCGCATGGTTTTGATCACTTTGTCCAGGCTGACAAAGTGGGTGCCATCGCCGCGCAAGGCCATGCGTGCTGCGTTGATGGCTTTGACCGATGCTATCGCATTGCGCTCAATGCAGGGTATCTGGACTAAGCCGCCCACCGGGTCGCAGGTCAGGCCCAGGTGGTGCTCCATGCCAATCTCGGCGGCGTTCTCCACCTGTTGGGGTGTGCCTCCCATGACCGCGCACAGCGCGCCTGCTGCCATGCTGCAGGCCACGCCCACTTCACCTTGGCAGCCCACTTCCGCTCCGCTGATGCTGGCGTTTTCTTTGTAGAGAATGCCGATGGCCGCTGCGGTGAGCAAAAAGTCCACCACACCCGCTGCACTGGCACCGGGGCAAAAGCGCGTGTAGTAGTGCAGCACGGCCGGAATAATGCCCGCCGCTCCGTTGGTGGGCGCAGTGACCACGCGCCCGCCCGCAGCGTTTTCTTCATTCACTGCCAAGGCGTACAGGTTGACCCAATCGAGCACCTGCAGCGGGTCTTTCAGCGCGGCTTCGGGGTTGCTGCACAAAGCTTGGTGCAGCTCGGGCGCGCGGCGTTTGACCTTGAAACCGCCGGGCAATAGGCCTTGCGTTTGGCAGCCTCGGCGCACGCAGTCTTGCATCACTTGCCATATACGCTGCAGTCCGCTGTCAATGTCGGCATCGCTGCGCCAGTGGTGTTCGTTGCGCCGCATCACCTGGGCAATGCTCAGGTTGTGCGCTTGGCACAGCGCCAGCAGTTGCTCGCCAGTGGAAAACGGCAGCGGCAGCACCGTGGTGTCCGGGGCAATGGTCTTGTGGCGGCTGCCATCGGCTGCCGCCTCTTCGGTGACGATAAAGCCACCGCCCACCGAGTAAAACACCCGGTTGCTCAGTTCTTGCCCTGCTGCGTCATAGGCCACCAAGCGCATGCCATTGGCATGAAAGGGCAGCGGTGCACGCATGAAGAGCAAATCCTCCTTGGCATTGAAGGCCACGCTGTGCTCGCCCATGAGGGCGATGCGTTTGTCGGTGCGAATCTGCTCCAGCGTGGGGGCGATGGTGTCCACCTCCACGGTATCGGGCTCGTGGCCACACAGGCCCAGCAGCACCGCCACATCGCTGGCGTGGCCCTTGCCCGTGGCACCCAGCGAGCCGTGCAGCCAGCAGCGCACGGTCTGCACGCGGGCCAGTTCACCGGTTTGCTGCAGCTTGCCGACAAACTGGCGTGCGGCCCGCATCGGCCCCACGGTGTGCGAACTGCTGGGGCCAATGCCAATCTTGAACAAGTCAAATACCGAAACCGCCATGGTGCTGCCGCTTTCTGTGCTGCTGGTTGTGTTTACTCGGCCAATTCGCTCACGGGCACGCAGCTGCAGAACAGGTTGCGGTCACCGTACACGTTGTCCACACGGCCCACTGTGGGCCAGTACTTGTTGGCTTTGAGGCCAGCGACCGGGAAGGCGGCCAGCTCGCGGCTGTAGGCGTGCTTCCAGTAGCTGCCAATCACGGCGGCTGCCGTGTGCGGCGCAGCCTTGAGCGGGTTGTCCTCTTGGCTCCACTGGCCCGCTTCCACCTGGGCGATTTCGCCGCGGATGGCCACCATGGCGGCGATGAAGCGATCTAACTCGTACTTGGTCTCGCTCTCGGTGGGCTCCACCATCAGCGTGTTGGGCACCGGGAAGGACAGGGTGGGCGCGTGAAAGCCATAGTCCATCAGGCGCTTGGCCACGTCCTCGGCCATCACGCCGCAGCTGTCCTTGAAGTGGCGCAAATCCAAAATGCACTCGTGCGCCACGCGGCCATTGCTGGACGCGTACAGCGTGGGGAAGTGCTCGCGCAAGCGGGCGCTGATGTAGTTGGCCGACAAGATGGCGGTCTCGGTGGCCGCGCGCAGGCCGTCGGGGCCCATCATGCGGATGTACATCCAGCTAATGGGCAGCACAGCGGCGTTGCCCAAGGGCGCTGCTGAAATAGCCCCCACGCTGGACACTGCGGGGGTGGCGCTGCTCACCGCACCTGCTGCCGCATGGCCGGGCAAGAAGGGCACCAAGTCCTCCACCACGCACACGGGGCCGACACCGGGGCCGCCACCGCCGTGGGGAATGCAGAAGGTCTTGTGCAGGTTCAGGTGGCTCACATCGCCGCCAAACTGGCCGGGTGCAGCCACGCCCACCAGCGCGTTCATGTTGGCGCCGTCCACGTACACACGGCCACCGTGCTGGTGCACCAAGGCGCACAGCTCTTTGACGGTGGTTTCGAACACGCCGTGCGTGCTGGGGTAGGTGATCATCACCGCGGCCAAGTTGGCGCTGTGCTGTTCGCACTTGGCTTGCAGGTCGGCCATGTCCACGTTGCCGTTGGAGTCGCATTGGGTCACTACCACCTGCATGCCCACCATCTGGGCGCTGGCCGGGTTGGTGCCGTGCGCGCTCGATGGGATGAGGCAAATATTGCGGTGACCTTGGCCACGGCTGTCGTGCCAGCCCTTAATGGCCAGCAGGCCTGCGTACTCGCCTTGGCTGCCCGCGTTGGGCTGCAGGCTGATGCCCGCGTAGCCGGTGGCAGCGCACAGCCAAGCCCGCAACTGCTCGTCCAGCACGGTGTAGCCAGCACGCTGCTCGGCAGGGCAGAAGGGGTGGATGTGGGCGAACTCGGGCCAGGTGATGGGAATCATCTCGCTGGTCGCGTTCAGCTTCATGGTGCAAGAGCCCAGCGGGATCATGCTGCGGTCCAGTGCCAAGTCTTTGTCTGACAGTTGGCGGATGTAGCGCAGCATGGCCGTTTCGCTGTGGTGGGTGTTGAACACCGGGTGCGACAGGTAGCTGCTGGTGCGCAGCAGTTCCACAGGGATCAGGCTGATGGCGCTGTCAGCCAGTTGCGCCACGCTGGGCAGGGTTGTGTTCGTGCCCACGCCAGCCAGCAAAGCCCACAGTTGGGCGATGTCGTCGCGGCTGGTGGTTTCGTCCAGACTGATGCCCACCATGGCCGTACGGCCACCGGCAAAGCGGCGCAGGTTCACGCCCGCAGCCACCGCCTGGGCATGCACGGCGTTGGCAGCGGCTTCGCTGCCACAGTCCACGGTCACGGTGTCAAACGCGCTGCTGTGCAGCAGCTTCACGCCCAGTTGCTGCAAGCCTGCGGCCAAAATGGCGGTGTAGCGTGCCACGCGCTGGGCGATGCGCTTCAAGCCCTCGGGGCCGTGGTAGACGGCGTACATGCTGGCGATGACGGCGGGCAGTACCTGCGCGGTGCAGATGTTGCTGGTGGCCTTTTCGCGGCGAATGTGCTGCTCGCGTGTTTGCAGCGCCAAGCGGTAGGCCGGGTTGCCGTGTGCGTCCACACTCACGCCCACCAAGCGGCCGGGCATGGAGCGTTTGTACTCGTCGCGGCAGGCCATGTAGGCGGCGTGCGGGCCGCCGTTGCCCATGGGCATGCCAAAGCGCTGGGTGGTGCCCACCACGATGTCGGCACCCATCTCGCCGGGCGCTTTGATGAGGGTCAGCGCCAGCAAGTCGGCCGCCAAAATCAAGGCTGCGCCCTTGCTGTGAATCAGGTCGGCGCTGGCTTGCCAGTCGGCCAACCAGCCGCTGCTGCCGGGGTATTGCTGCAAGGCGGCAAAGTAGTCGTCCGCAGCAATCGCGGCCAGCCACTCGTCAGAGCCACGAATCACTTTGACGGTGATGCCCAGCGGCTTGGCGCGGGTTTGCACCACTTCAATGCTTTGGGGGTGGCAGTCGCCGCTGACGATGAACACGTTGCCCTTGGCCTTGACTGAGCGCTTGGCCAGCGTCATGGCTTCGGCCGCAGCCGTGGCCTCGTCCAGCATGCTGGCGTTGGCAATGGGCATGCCCGTCAGGTCGCACACCATGGTCTGGAAGTTCACCAGCGCTTCCATGCGGCCTTGGGAAATCTCGGCCTGATAGGGCGTGTAAGCGGTGTACCAAGCGGGGTTTTCCAAGATGTTGCGCAAGATGACGCCGGGGGTGTGCGTGCCGTAGTAGCCTTGGCCAATAAAGCTCTTGAGCACTTGGTTTTTGCTGGCAATGGCCTTGAGCTCGGCCAGCGCGGCCGCTTCGGTCACCGCCTCGGGGATGGGCATGCGGTCGTGGCGGTGGATGGATTCGGGCACGATGCTGGCGATCAGGGCCTCGCGGCTGGGCGCGCCGATGGCGGCCAGCATGGCGGCTTCGTCGGCAGCGCTGATGCCAATGTGGCGGGCGTGGAACTCGCTGGCGTTTTCCAGCTGGTCAAGGGTGACAGGATTGGACATGGTGCTTGAACGGCGGCAAAAAGGGCTAGGGGCTGGTAGCGGGGTCGAGGCTCAGTGCGGTTAGTTATTGGCCGCGAAGCTGTCGTAGCTGGTCTTGTCCATCAGGCCGTCCAGTTCGGCGGGGTTGGACAGTTGCACCTTGAAGAACCAGCCCGCACCCAGTGGGTCGCTGTTGGCCAAAGCAGGGTCGGCGCGCAGGGCTTCGTTCACTTCGGTCACGGTGCCACTCACGGGCATGTACACGTCAGCAGCGGCCTTGACGGACTCGACCACGCCGGCCACGGCCTTGGCGTCAATGCTGGCGCCCACTTCGGGCAAATCGACAAACACCACGTCGCCCAGCGCGTCTTGCGCATGGTGGGTGATGCCCACAGTGGCGATGTCGCCTTCTACCAAGATCCATTCGTGGTCGGGGGTGTATTTGAGGCTCATGAAAAAACTCCGGTTAATCAGGTCAAAAAGAAAAACGGTTCAAGCAACCAGCCAAGTCACTGGCTGGCACTGTAGCGGCTGTTTAGCCGCGGTAGTAGCGGTTGGGCACAAAGGGCATGGGGCGCACCTCCATGGGCACAGCCTTGCCGCGCACCATGGCCAGCACACGGGTGCCCACGGCGCTGTGGCTGCGGGGCACATAGCCCATGGCAATAGGCTGGTCGGCTGTGGGGGCCAAGAGGCCGCTGGTCACTTCGCCAATGCGTTCGCCTTGCGCGCTGTGCAGTTCCACATGTTCGCGCACCGGTACGCGCTCCAGCGCTACCAGGCCCACCCGCACTTTGGAGGTGTTTTGGCCTGTAGAGCTTGCTGCATCTGCTAGTGCAGCTATGATTTTTGTAGCACCAGGAAAGCCGCCTTCGCGGGCCCCCCCGGCGCGGCGCACCTTTTGCATGGCCCACAGCAGGTTGGCCTCCACCGGGGTGGTGGTGGTGTCGATGTCGTTGCCGTACAGGCACAGACCTGCCTCTAGGCGCAGCGAGTTGCGGGCACCCAAGCCAATGGCTTTGACCTCGGGCTGGGCCAAGAGGGCGCGGGCCAATGCGTCGGCGTGGGCTTGGTGGACGGAGATTTCCACCCCGTCTTCCCCGGTGTAGCCGCTGCGGGTGATGAACAGGTTGGTGCCGTTCCAGTTGAATGTGCCACCCGTCATGAAGACCAGTTTTTCTACCCCGGGTACGAGGCGGCTCAGCGCGGCCACGGCTTGCGGGCCTTGCAAGGCCAGCAGCGCTTGCTCGGGCAGGGGAGTGAGGGTGCAGCGCTGGCCGATGCGCGCTTGCATGTGGGCGATGTCGCCCGCCTTGCATGCGCCGTTGACCACCACAAAGAAGCTATCGGCAGACTCGCGAAAGAACATCAGGTCGTCGATGATGGTGCCCTCGTCGGTCAGCAGCAGGCCGTAGCGCTGCTTGCCCACGGGCAGGTCGATCACGTCCACGGGCATCAGGCTTTCCATAGCGGCGGCGGCGTCGGCTCCGCTGATGCGCAGCTGGCCCATGTGCGACACGTCAAACAGGCCTGCCGCTTGGCGGGTGTGGTGGTGTTCGGCCATCAAGCCAGCGGGGTATTGCACGGGCATGGAATAGCCTGCAAAAGGCACCATGCGGGCACCCAGCTCCAGGTGCAGGGCGTGCAAAGGGGTTTGTAGCAAAGCGGCGGCGGTCATGGCGGACTCCAGAAATAGGGCAAACATTCCATGGCAAAAACCGATGCCATGGACGGCCCCACTGTCCGCTTTACCTGAGAGATTCACCCGGCCCAGCGTGGTGCGGGGCTTGTGGGCTTGCTCCTTCGGTGGGTTTCGCGTTGGAAACCTCTCTCCAGAGGGGAGCGCAGTAAGGGCTTGCGCCGCTGCTGCGTTTGCCAGTCCTTTTGCCTGAGCGTTTGGGCGCTGCGATCAGCACCCTGCGCCTTCGGCGGCCACGCAACCCGCTTGGCTTGAAGCTGGGGCGGCGGCTCTCTCCTGACGAAGCCGCGATTGTAGCGGCAGCCCAGCCACCCGAGCAGGTTGGCGCAGTGGGTGCGGGCTTTTCCCTGGTGTTGGCGCTCTTAGCGCAGCCGATACAGGCCCGCAGCGGCATCCCACAGCACCGTGCGGTGGGCACGTACGGCGGTGGCTTCTATGCGCCTGGCATTGGGTTCGTCGGTGCTGGCAATCCAGTCCAGCGCCTCTTGGCGCGTGCGGCCAAAGCGCTGGTGGCGCTGCGCCAGTTGCTCTAAGCGTATGGCGGCATCGACCTCTAGGTACCACACCTCATCCAGCCACTGGGCGACCGGGGCCCACCCATCCTCGGCCAGCAGCAGGTAGTTGCCTTCTGTCACGACCAAAGGGGTGGTGCCCCACAGCGGCAGCGCGTTGGCAATGGGTTCGTCCAGCGGGCGGCGAAAGTCGGGGGCGTAGACCACCTCGCTGGGCGCTTGCTGGCGCAAGCGCTGCAGCAGGGCTGCGTAGCCGCTGGCGTCAAAGGTGTCTGGCGCGCCTTTGCGCTGGGCACGGCCCAAGCGTTCTAGCTCGCTCTGCGCTAGGTGAAAGCCATCCATGGGCAGCAGTTGAGCGAGTGGGTGGGCGTGGGCTGTGTTGAGCGTGGCGCACACCAGTTCGGCCAAGGTGGACTTGCCCGCACCCGGTGGCCCCACGATGCCCAGCAAGCGCCGTGGCCCGTTGCCCAGCAGCCGCAGGGCTTGCAGCAGCCCTGCATCCAGTGCGGCGGAGTGGGGCGCGGGCATCACATGCCCGCGTAGTTGGGGCCGCCACCGCCTTCGGGGGTCACCCAGTTGATGTTTTGTGTCGGATCTTTGATGTCGCAGGTCTTGCAGTGCACGCAGTTTTGCGCGTTGATCTGCAGGCGGTCACTGCCGTCGTCGTTCTTCACGAACTCGTACACACCAGCGGGGCAGTAGCGGCTCTCGGGCCCGCCAAATTGGGCCAGGTTGATGGCCACGGGCACGGAGGCGTCTTGGAGCGTCAGGTGCGCAGGCTGGTTTTCTTCGTGGTTGGTGTTGCTGATGAACACGCTGGAGAGGCGGTCAAAAGTCAGCTTGCCATCGGGCTTGGGGTAGGTGATGGGTTGACAGTCCTTGGCAGGCTTGAGCTTGACGTGATCGGGCTCGCTGGCGTGCAGCGTCCAGGGGGGATTGGTCACGCCCAGCTTGGGCAGTAGCCATTGCTCCACCCCGGCCATGAGCTTGCCCAGCAAGGGGCTCTTCTTGAACCAGAGTTTGAAGTTGCGGCTTTGTTGTAGCTCTTCGTTGAGCCAACTGGCTTCAAAGGCTGCGGGGTAGGCGCTCAGTTCGTCGTGCGCGCGCCCCTCGGCCAAGGCGCTGGCAATGGCCTCAGCAGCCAGCATGCCGCTCTTGATGGCAGCATGGCTGCCCTTGATGCGGGCGGCGTTCAGGTAACCCGCGTCGCAGCCCACCAAGCAGCCACCGGGGAACACCGTCTTGGGCAGGGCTTGGGGCGTGCCGTTGTTGATGGCGCGCGCGCCATAGCCAATGCGCTTGCCGCCGTCGATGTGGGCGCGGATGGCGGGATGCGTCTTCCAGCGCTGCATTTCCTCAAACGGGCTCAGGTGCGGGTTGCTGTAGTCCAGTCCGATCACAAAGCCCAGCGTGACCTTGTTGCCCTCCAAGTGGTAGAGGAAGCCGCCGCCAAAGGTGTCGTCCGCCATGGGCCAGCCTGCGGTGTGCACCACCTTGCCGGGTTGGGCTTTGTCGGCCGGGATTTCCCACAGTTCTTTGATGCCGATGGCAAAACTTTGCGGGTCTTTGCCCTCAGCCAGCTTGTACTTCGCCAGCAGTTGCTTGCCCAAGTGGCCGCGTGCGCCTTCGGCGAACACGGTGTATTTGCCCAGCAGTTCCATGCCGAGCTGGAAGTTGTCGGTCGGCTCGCCGTCTTTGCCAATGCCCAGATTGCCCGTGGCGACGCCTTTGACGTGGCCTTGCTCGTCGTACAGCACTTCGGCAGCGCTAAAGCCGGGAAAAATTTCCACGCCCAGGTTTTCCGCTTGCTGGGCCAGCCACTTCACCACGTTGGAGAGCGACACCACATAGCAGCCGTGGTTGTGAAAGTTGCGCGGCACCAGCCAGTCGGGCGTGCGGGTGGCGCTGGTTTCGGACAGAAACAGCACATCATCGCCCGACACCGCTTGGTTCAGCGGCGCACCCAGTTCTTGCCAGTTGGGGAACAGCTCGGTAATAGCCCGCGGATCCATGACCGCGCCGGACAGGATGTGCGCGCCGGGCTCGGAGCCTTTTTCCAGCACCACCACCGAAATGTCTTGGCCTGCGGCTTGGGCTTGCTGCTTCAGGCGTATCGCGGTGGACAAGCCAGCGGGGCCGCCACCAACGATGACGACGTCGTATTCCATGGATTCACGGGGGCCAAACTGGGCCAAGATCTCTGCGGGGGTCATAGGTGTCTGCCTCGAAATATTGGATTTATCAGAACGGTTGGGCTACCAAGTCGTGGCCTTCGGTTCCCACGATGCGGGCCTTGGTGAATTCGCCAACTTTCAGAGTTTTGCTGATTTTTTCTGGAGGCAGCAACCTAACCACTCCGTCGATCTCGGGGGCGTCGCCATAGCTGCGGCCCACACCGCCACGGCGGCCCATATTGGGGGCCGAATCCACCAACACTTGCATAGTGGCACCCACGCGCTGCTGCAGGCGGGCGGTGGACACGGCTTCGGCCACTTCCATGAAGCGGGCGCGGCGTTCTTCGCGCAGTTCGGCGGGCAGTTGGTCAGGCAGCTCGTTGGCGGTAGCGCCTGCCACTGGGCTGTAGGCAAAGCAGCCCACGCGGTCGAGTTGGGCTTCTTGCACAAATTGCAGCAGGTGCTCGAACTCGGCCTCGGTTTCCCCGGGGAAACCGGCGATGAAGGTGCTGCGGATCACCAGCTCCGGACAGGCCTCGCGCCAGCGCAGGATGCGCTCGAGGTTTTTTTCACCGCTGGCAGGGCGCTTCATGCGGCGCAGCACGTCGGGGTGGCTGTGCTGCAGCGGCACGTCGAGGTAAGGCAGCACGCGGCCACTGGCCATCAGTGGCACGATCTCGTCCACGCTCGGGTAGGGGTAGACGTAGTGCAGGCGCACCCAGGAGCCAAACGGCTCAGCCAGGTCAGCCAGGGCCTGCACCAGTTCGAGCATGCGGGTTTTGACCGGGCGGCCATCCCAAAAGCCCGTGCGGTACTGCACATCCACGCCGTAGGCCGAGGTGTCTTGGCTGATGACCAGCAACTCTTTGACGCCGCCTTCAAACAGGGCGCGCGCTTCTTTGAGCACATCGCCAATGGGGCGTGACACCAGCTTGCCGCGCATGCTGGGGATGATGCAGAAGGTGCAGTGGTGGTTGCACCCTTCGCTGATCTTGAGGTAGGCGTAGTGCTTGGGCGTGAGCTTGAGGCCCGCTTCGCCAAAGGCACCGGGCACCAAGTCTAGGAACGGGTCGTGCGGTTTGGGCAGGTGGGTGTGCACCGCGTCCATCACTTCTTGCGTGGCGTGGGGGCCGGTCACGGCCAGCACGCTGGGGTGCATTTCGCGCACCAGGTTGCCACCGCTCTGACCTGCCTTGGCACCCAAGCAACCGGTGACGATGACTTTGCCGTTCTCGGCCAGCGCTTCGCCAATGGTGTCCAGGCTTTCCTTGACGGCATCGTCAATGAAGCCGCAGGTGTTGACGATGACCAAGTCCGCGCCTTGGAAGGTCTTGGAGGTTTGGTAGCCCTCGGCGCTCAGTTGCGTGAGGATCAGCTCAGAGTCAGTCAGCGCCTTGGGGCAGCCCAGGCTCACAAAACCTACTTTGGGGGCGGCTTGGGTGGGGGTGTCGGTGGTAGTCATACGATGTCAGAAAAACGAGTGCACGCTCAGCGTTTGATGCCCATGCTGTTGAAAAACTGCTCGGTTTGTTTGTGCAGGTTTTCTTGCATTTGTTGGAAGAGGTTGTTACCCATCATGCCTTGCACCATGGGGTTTTGCTTTTGCATGTCCATGAGCATTTGCATGTTCTTCTCCAGATAGCCACCCATCATGCTTTGCATGGCGTGGCCATAAAAGCGAATGATGCTGGCTAACACTGGCGTGGTGAACATGGGCGAGCCATTGGCTTCTTCTTCCAAAATGATTTGCAGCAAGATGCTGCGCGTGATGTCTTCGCCGGTTTTGGCATCGACCACTGCAAATTGGGCATGCTCCATCACCAGTTGCTTGATATCACTGAGCGTGATGTAGGTGGACGTGGCCGTGTCGTACAGGCGGCGGTTGGGGTATTTTTTGATAACGCGCTGGGCGCTAGCCTGGGTACCAGTGGTGTTTTGGGGCATGGTTCAAGCGGGCGCGAAGGCGCCTGAAAGTGGCGAAATGGTGGCCGAGATTGTAGGGATAACAGAGCGGCAAAGAAAAAAGCACCCGTCGTTGCCGAAGGGTGCTTTTGTATTTGGTAGGCGCGATTGGACTCGAACCAACGACCCCCACCATGTCAAGGTGGTGCTCTAACCAGCTGAGCTACGCGCCTGTGTTTGTTCGAGACTGCGAGTATAGCAGCAAATCAGGCAGCTTGGCCAGCCCTCATCGCGTGCGCCGCAATTTCCAGCGACCGTAGCCGCCAGCGCGGCTCGAACACATCGCAGACGAGCATGAATTCGTCCGCTTCGGTGGCCTCGGCCAAGGTCTTTAAATCGCTGCGTACCTTGTCTGGCCCACCGATCACGGCCAGGGCAAGAAAGTCTTCAATGGCTGCGCGCTCTTGCGGATGCAGGGTGGCCATAAAGTCCTTCACCGGTGCCTGCAGCAGCTTGCGGTCGCCCGTGATGATGCCCAAGACGCGCTGGTAAATGCTGCTGGCCAGGTACTCGGCCTCTTCGTCACTGGGCGCAGCCACCAAGGGCACGCCAATCACCACGTAGGGCTTGGCCAGCGTGGCCGAGGCCTGGAATGTGCTGCGGTAGAGCTCTATGGCCTGCATCATCAGGCGCGGTGCGAAGTGCGAGGCAAAGGCATAGGGCAAACCGCGCTGCGCAGCCAGCTGGGCTGAGAACAGGCTGGAACCCAAGAGCCAGATGGGCACCTGCGTGCCCGCGCCGGGGTTGGCAATGAGGCGCTGGCCTTCTTGCGCGGGGGCCAGAAGCTGCTGCAGTTCGGCCACCTCGCGCGGGAAGTCTTCCTCGGTCTCCACGCGGTTGCGGCGCAGGGCGCGCATGGTGTGGGGGTCGGTGCCCGGGGCGCGGCCAAGGCCCAGATCAATACGTCCTAGGTACAACTCGGCCAGTGTGCCAAAGGCTTCGGCCACCACCAGTGGTGCATGGTTGGGCAGCATGATGCCGCCCGAACCCACACGGATGCTTTTCGTGTGGCCCGCGATGTGGCCGATGAGCACGGCCGTGGCCGAGCTGGCAATGCTGCGCATGTTGTGGTGCTCGGCCAGCCAGTAGCGGCTAAAACCCAGCTGCTCCACATGCTGCGCGGTTTGGGTGGCCAGCGCCAGTGCGTCGGCCACCGTGCCGCCCTCGCGCACGGCTACCAGATCGAGCATGGAGAGTTTGGTATCGTGCAATGCTTTCATGTCCGGGATTGTCGGGGTGTTAGTGCATGATTGCGAGTTAATCGATTCCAATCGGTTTGCACCCATGCTCCCTCTGCTAAGAGGCGGAAATTTCAAGCAGCAGATTAATGTTTAGTGGTTGTTGGTGCTTTTAGAAGGTTTTTCTAATCAGTAACTTGACGCGTCTCTCGAAAAAATGCCAACCAATCTCGTATTTCGACAAATGGCATGGAAATAACTATAAAAAATCCGCAAACCATCAGGATCATTGCTAGCGGGATGCCAGAAAGCCCAGCGCTACCAAAGACGGTGGCAACAAAAACATAGCCTACAACTACTGCAGCAACTATGGCAGCAGCGATACAGGCCACTCTAAATGGAATCCCCTGAAATGTTTTTGGTGTGGATATTTTTCTTAGTTTGAACCAAATAAACAGACGCATTACCGGAAACGCATAGGGCAAGTAGCCTGTGGTGTGCAAGGCAATTGAAGTAATGGGTGTAAATGGCCCCGCAAGCGTCATTCCGAACAAGTACAGGACATACCAAGTCAGCATACCCAGCAGGGATCGGACTGCAAATACAAAGGCTGACAAACTAGCTAAGTAAAGAACGAAACGCATAAATTCCTAAGCAAATAAATAAAGTTTCTCACGCAAGACAGTCGAGCATTCATTTGGAGGTGGTCAGTCGCAACAAATGTCGACATGGTTTGACTTGTATGACGTTCCTAACGATTCGATAAACTAAACTCCAAATGGCAAAAAAAGAAAAAAATTCCGAAACCCGTGCCACCGCCATGCTGCGTGCGCACGGTGTGGTGTTTGGTGAGCATGTGTACGACTACGTGGAGCATGGTGGCGCGCAGCACAGTGCGCTGGTGCTGGGCTGGGATCCGTTTCACGTGGTCAAGACGCTCATCATGCAAGACCAAGACGCCAAGCCCTTGGTGGTGTTGATGCATGGCAACCGCAAGGTGTCGACCAAAAATTTGGCGCGCCAGATAGGGGCCAAGTCCGTACAGCCCTGTACCCCCGATGTGGCCAACCGACACAGCGGTTACCAAGTGGGCGGCACCTCGCCTTTTGGCACGCGCAAGGTGATGCCAGTGTATGTGGAGGAGAGCATTTTGGCGCTGCCGCAAATCCTCATCAATGGCGGCAACCGGGGGTTTTTGGTCAGCATCGATCCGCAGGTGTGTGTGCAGTTGTTGGGTGCAAAAGCGGTACAGTGCGCCCTTTTGGACGAATAAGAAAGAGCAATGCTTATGCAATGGGGCTGGTTAATGGGTGCCGCACTGGGCGGCTATGTGCTGGGTTCTTTGTCGTTTGCGGTCATCGTCAGTCGCGTGATGGGGCTCAATGACCCGCGCACTTATGGCAGCAAGAATCCGGGCGCGACCAATGTGCTGCGCTCAGGGTCTAAAAAAGCCGCAGTCATTACGCTGCTGCTGGATGCCGTGAAAGGCTGGTTGCCCGTGCTGGTGGCCCGCTGGGCGGGGCTGGATGTGGATGCCCAAGCGCTGGCCGGGTTGGCTGCGTTTCTGGGTCACCTGTACCCTGTGTTCTTCCGTTTTGAAGGCGGCAAAGGCGTGGCCACCGCAGCAGGGGTGTTGATGGCTTTCAGCCCCTGGTTGGGTTTGTGCACGCTGCTCACGTGGTTGGTGGTGGCGTATTTGTTCCGCTACTCCTCGCTGGCTTCGTTGTCGGCAGCGGTGTTGGCCGTGGTTTGGTATGGCTTGGGTGATGGCACTTTGTGGGTGCTGGATCGCTACACCATGGCGGCGGTGGTGGTCATGGCTTTGTTCTTGGTGGCCCGCCATGCGGCCAATATCCAGCGCTTGGTGCAAGGCACGGAGTCCAAGCTGGGCAGCAAAAAGAAAAGTTGAATGCCAAGTTCTTGGCGTGCAGTGGCAGGCGGCGCTGTCCCTTACAGGGCTTGCGCGCCTAGCTGCAGAATGTAAAAGTGGTTGAACTGCATGCGCATACTCGATGTCGAGACGGCTGTGCGTATGCGGGGGTAGGTTTCTGAGGTGTTGTGCAGGCGTGGGTAGGTGTCTACCGAGCCATCGGGTTTTGTCAGTATGGCTATTAGCGGCTGGTTGGGCTGCAAACTGCGTTTGACCACAATGCCGGTTTCGTCCGAATCGAGCTTGACGTAGGTGCCCGGTGGGCACAAGCCGATGGTGCGAATCAGGGTTTTAGCCACGGTGTGCGCCCATGTGCCTGGAGTGCCCAAGATGGACTGGGCGGATTCGATTGCACTGCGTCCCGCGCGGCTGCGACGGGGGCTGATGATGGCCGCGTAGCGATCCACAATGTTCAGAACCACCGTCAAACGCTGGCTGCTGGTCAGCACCTGCTGTGGTTGGTTGAACAGCTTGTCGTCGTGGTGCGCGGCCACGATTTCCAACCAGTCTTCATCGGTCACCCCCATATTGGCCAAGAGCATCGTCCCTTTGACCGGGTGCAGGCGTATCACGTCTTGCTGCTCGGCAGTGGGTTTGCCGTCTTGGTCGGCCAGTTGGTCTTGCACAGCGGTCATGGCCACATTCATGGTCAGGGCTGCATGCACTAGGCTGTTGCGTTCTTTGAGGGTGAGCTGCAGTTGGTTGACCACCAAATGGCACAGCACTGCACACACCAAAGCGTGCGAGGTGCTATAGCCTTGGTGTGAGTTGGTGGCTAGCTGAAACAGCAGGTACAGGCCGGTGTCCGCATCGCGCAGCATGAGGCCTTGCATCCAGCGGTCGTACTGCACGATGCGGTGTGCAAACTGTTGGGCACTTTGGGGTTTGTTGAGCACCACGCCCAGCCCTGCTTCCAGATCTGACCACTGGCTGAGCAGATCTTCAAAAGCATTCTCATCGCGTAGCTTCATAGGGCGGGTGCTAGTGGCTTAGTCGCGGAAGTTGTTGAAGTCCAATGGTACGTCGCTGATTTCTTTGCGCAACAGGGCCATGGTGGCTTGCAGGTCATCACGCTTGGCACCGGTGACGCGCACCTTTTCGTCTTGGATCGCGGCTTGCACCTTGATCTTGCTGTCTTTGACCAGGCGTTGGATTTTTTTGGCCAGCTCAGACTCGATGCCGCTGCGCACCTTGACCACTTTTTTGACTTTGTCACCGCCCATTTTTTGCAGGTCACCAATGTCCAAAAAGCGCACATCCACACTTTGCTTGGTCAGCTTGTTGCGCAGCACATCCAGAATTTGCTCCAGTTGGAAATCGGCATCGCCCACGATGGTGATGTCTTTGTCTTTGATTTCGATGCTGGCCGAGGTGCCTTTGAAGTCGAAGCGGGTGCCAATCTCTTTGGCGGTGTTGTCCACTCCGTTTTTGACCTTGACCATATCGGGTTCGCACACAGTATCGAATGAAGGCATAGCGTAAGAAGGTAGCAGGTGAAAAATACAACTGCACCCAGCCTAGCGCAAGCGGGCAGGGCGTGGGTGCGACAATTGCCGGATGTTAGTCGAGAAAAACGTGTCCTTGCAGGGCATGAACACCTTTCGTATTGTGGCCAAAGCCCAGTCTTTGGTGCGCGTTGCTAGCCACCAAGATGTGCAAGAACTGCTACAAAACCCCCATTGGCGTGACTGGCCCAAGCGGGTGCTAGGCGGCGGTAGCAATATTGTGCTGACTGGCGATGTGGAACCCTTGGTACTCAAGTCAGAGGTTATGGGGCTGCGCTTGCTCGAAGAGACCGACAAGGCCTTGATTGTGGAGGCCGGTGGTGGCGAGTCGTGGCATGGTTTGGTGCGCTGGACGCTGCAGCAGGGCTATCCCGGTTTGGAGAACATGGCCCTCATACCCGGCACCGTGGGTGCCGCCCCGGTGCAAAACATTGGTGCTTATGGGGTGGAGTTGCAAGACCGTTTCCATTCGCTCGATGCGGTGGATTTGCAAACGGGTGAACTCTTCACGCTCGATGCGGCGCAATGCGGCTTTGGCTACCGGGACTCGGTGTTCAAGCACACTGGTCGCATGGGCCTGAAAGACCGCGCCATGATTGTGCGGGTACGCCTAAGCCTGCCCAAACCTTGGAAACCCGTGCTGGGCTATGCCGACTTAGAGCGCCACATGGAACAAAGCGGCAACCATGCGCCCGATGCGTGGACGATTTACGACTGGGTCTGCGATGTGCGCCGCAGCAAGCTGCCCGACCCCGAGGTGGTGGGCAATGCGGGCAGCTTCTTCAAAAACCCCACTGTGACCGAAGAGCAGTGCCAAGACATCATTGCCCGTGACCCGAAAGTGGTGCATTACCGCCTAGACAACGGCAGCGTGAAGTTGGCCGCTGGCTGGCTCATTGATGCGTGCGGCTGGAAAGGCAAAACCATGGGCCATGCTGGTGTCTATGAGAAGCAGGCCTTGGTGCTGGTCAACCGCGGTAGTGGGTACGACGGGAATGGGGCCACAGGGGGCGAAGTGATGACCTTGGCCAAGGCCATACAAACCAGCGTTTACGAGCGCTTTGGCATCATGTTGGAGCCTGAGCCGATGGTGTGGTGAGGCATCGTTGCATGGCCGCTTTGAGTTGGCTGATTTGTACTGGCTTGCCCACAAAGTCATTGACACCAGCGGCCAGCGCTTGGTCTTGTGCCTCGTTCATTACATCGGCGGTTAGCACCACAATGGGAATGCCATTCTTGGGGGCTTCCATGGCACGGATGGCACGTGTAGCGGCAAGACCGTCCATTACTGGCATGTGTACATCCATGAGGATGATGTCAAAGTCACTGTCTTGCACGGCTTGCACGGCCAGTTCCCCGTTTTCGCAGAAAGTGGTTTCGCAGCCCAATTTTTCGAGCAAGATGCCCACAAATTTGCGGTTGACGGGGTGATCTTCTGCCACCAGCACCCGCAGGGGCGAACACTTTGGGTCTTTGTTCGGTGCTGTCAGTTGGCCTTGTAGTGGATTGCCTTTGGCTTGGGCAGGTGCCTCTACCATGTGCAAGTCCAAGTCTAAGCGGAAGGTACTGCCTTGGCCCTCCACACTGTGCACGGCGATGTCGCCACCCATCATGCGGGCTAAGCTGCGCGAAATCTCCAAGCCCAAGCCTGTGCCGCCGAACTTGCGCGCCATACCGCCGTCGGCTTGGTAAAAGCGCTGGAATAGTTTTTCCACCGCTTCATGGTTCATGCCTATGCCGGTGTCTTCCACTGTGAAAGTGAAATGGTGCAAGGTCTGGTTTGCAGGCTCACAAGTGACTGTCAGCTTGACACTGCCTTGTTCGGTGAACTTGATTGCATTGCTCAATAGGTTGAACAAAATTTGCTTGAGCCGTGTTGGATCGCACTGTATCCAAGTAGGCAAGTCGTCGGGCCAACTAGCCACAAACTGGATGTTTTTGCCGCTGGCGTGGGGGCGCATGAGGCGTTCTACATCGCGCAGTAAATTGGGCAGTTGCACGGCTTCGGGGCGAATCTGCATCTTGCCCGACTCCAGTGCCGAAATGTCCAAAATATCGTTGAGCACGGTGAGTAAATGCTGTGCCGATGCTTTGGCTGTTTGGATGTAGTCCGCCTGCGTTGCGCTCACTTGGGTGTTTTCGAGCAGGCTGAGCATGCCTAGCATGCCGTTGAATGGGGTGCGCAGCTCGTGGCTCATGTTGGCCAAAAATTGGCTCTTACCCTTGTTGGCAGTTTCAGCGCGCCAGCGTGCTTGACGCAGCTCTTCAGTCAGGGCTTCTAGTGCTTGTCGGTCTTTTTCTTGTGCGCGTTGCCGCAGTGCCAAGCTGATAGTGGCCAATACCAAGATCACCAACTGTGTGATTGTCAGCCAGATGATTTCTTGGTTTTGGTGCATTAGCTCTTTGTTTTTTTGCTCCAAATAGGTGGAGATGCGTTCAGCTGCCAAGTAACTCAAACGCTGCGCATCGGGCCCTAGCGCATCGAACAAAGTGACGATGCGAGCCAAATCTCTGGGGACTGGACGCTCTTGCCGTATGGTGGGTTCTATGCCATCGAGCAACTGCAGCAGCTTGGGCAGAATTTGCTGGAATTCTTGGGTTTCTGCCAAGATGGCTAGCGTGGGGCTGTCGCGCAGCAGCACCAAGCGGCTTATCAAAATGTCATAGCGCAACTGCAGTTGGTAAGTGTCGATCGGCTTTTGTATGCTGGCCAAGATGACTTGGTGGCGCATGCGCAAAAATTCGCGCTCAAACTGGAAGGTAAGAAAAGTTACCGAATCCATCTGCTGTCGATTAACGTTCTCGAGAACGCGGTTCTGCATCAACTGCAGCACCAACAGAACAGCCATCACCAAAGCCAGCAGACCACTGCCCAGCGTGAGAACAATCAAATATTGTTTATGCCGATTGGTGGTGCGCCACATGCTCACAGGTTGGTGTTTATTCCACAGTCAATGATTTGAGCTGCCAAGCAGAACGTTCGTAGTATTTGGCAGCCCGCAATTCCTCTAGCGAATCGTAAGGGTAAATGATGAACAGTGGTCCCTTGGTGCTGATGGGAATTGCCTTGTCATTCATTTGGTGTGCCACGATGACATTGAAACGCGTTGCATCTTCTACGGGGATGGTGGTTTGGTAGTCATTGAGCGCCATGGCTTTGAGTGTGGTGCCATTGGCCTTCACTGCTGCCAGCACATCGCGCAGTAGAGGCCCCTTGAATTTGACAGGTGCCTTATCCCATGGCGTGTTGGTGGAGAAGGTTTGCTGGGGCAGCTTTTCCAGCATGGACAAGTCAAACAAAGCCCCGGTAGGGGCGTTGGTCTCACCAATTTTGCCGCTGATTGTCAGGATCACTTTGCCTTTGGCGGGCTCCAGTGCCCACGCACTGTGGGCCGCCACCATGGTCAGTCCCGTGCCAATGACACCCAACAAAACAGAACGACGCAATAAGGCATGCATAAAAACCTCCTAGGTAGAGCCGCATGGTATGAATACGACTGCCACTATAGAGAGCCTTGTTGTCCCAAACCAGCGTGCTTGCACTCTCTTTTTGTGTCAAGAAGTAGTGCTGTTAATGCTGGGTGTTGAATGTTGTTGATCAAATGTAACAAAGCCAGACGCTATAGTCAGCACCCTAAGTGGGAGTGCAATCTATGCTGATTAAGTCAGCCGACGATAAAAACAAGCGCTTAGCGCTTTTGGAAGATCTGCAAAAGTCAAAGCTACTGGATGAGCGGCAGAAGGAATGGCTGCGTGACGAGTTGCGACGCTGCAAAACCGGAATTGACGGCGAGCGTGCTGCCGCCTTTTACTTGGATGGCCACTACAAAGACAGCCAAAACAATGTGCTGCTGCATGACCTGCGGCTGGTGGTGGACGGCGAAGTGGCCCAGATAGACCATTTGGTTATCAATCGCACAGGGTACATGGTGCTTATTGAAACCAAGAGCTATGGTGGAGATTTGCAGGTAAACGCCCATGGGGAATTCACCGTCAGCTATGGCAAAGACCGCTACGGTATTGCATCCCCCTACGAGCAAAGTCGTCGTCATGCCCGCATATTGGGCAAGCTGCTGGATCGTCTGGAGATAAGCACCCGCACTGACAAGTTGCCGGAGTTTCACAACGTGGTCATGCTTCACCCTAAGGCCATTATTGAGCGACCAGACCCCAAGGCGTTTGATACCAGCTTTCTTATCAAAGCAGACCAGTTCCCGACATGGCATGAAAAGTTGGTGAATGCCACGAGTACAGGCGGTGTGCTTAAAGCACTGCTGAATATGCGTAGCCCTGAAACCATTAAGGAGTGGGGCGAAAAGCTCAAGCGCCAACACCGCCCAGTGGACTTGCTGGCGCTGCCGGACTTTATGCAACCCAAACCAGCAGCCCTTGCGCCTAATGCTGCCCCCGCGGCGGTAGCACCCGCTCAGGCTGATGCGTCATTGGCTAAGAAGCTAATTTGCGCCCACTGCCATGCAAAGATCAGCTTTGATGAGGGTAAGTACTGCTGGAGGTTCGCCAAGCGCTTTGGCGGGTTGCAGTATTGCCGAGAGCATCAGGGGTTGTTTGCATTAACTTAATGGCAAGCCAGAAGAATTAACTATTCAAGATAGATATTGATTTCGTGCAAATCGGAGAAGATTAGTATGACCTTTCAAGAGCTACTCGATGAGCTAGCAGAAGCCACCCGCAGCCACAAAGACAAGGGCACCCAGTTCGAGAAGCTGATTGCCAGCTACCTGTTGGTTGACCCCCAGTACGCCGACCGCCTTGCCGATGTTTGGCTGTGGGAGGAGTGGCCTGATCGCTGGGATACCGATGTCGGCATCGACCTTGTTGCCCGTGAGCGTGGCACAGGCGATTACTGGGCGATCCAGTGCAAGTTCTATGACCCCAGCTACTCGCTGCAAAAGGCTGACATCGACTCGTTCTTCACGGCCTCGGGCAAGAAGTTTGCGACCAAGGATGGTGAGCGCAGTTTTGCCCACCGCATCGTTGTTTCCACCACCGATAAGTGGAGCAAGCATGCCAACGATGCCCTCTCAGATCAGGTCATCCCCGCATCGCGCCTCTGGTTCAAGGACTTGGCGGAGAGCCCCGTCGACTGGAGCCAGTTCAGCCTGTCCAACATCAAGGACATCAAGCTCAGGAAGAAGAAGGAACCACGCAAGCATCAGAAAGAGGCTATCGCTGGTGTCGCCGATGGCTTCAAAGAGGCGGAGCGGGGCAAGCTCATCATGGCCTGCGGCACGGGCAAGACCCTCACCGCGCTGCGGTTGATGGAAAACGAAGTACCCGCCAATGGTCGCGTGCTGTTTCTCGCGCCGTCGATTTCGCTGGTGGCGCAGTCGCTGCGCGAGTGGACGGCAGAAAGCACTGATCCCTTCCATGCCTTTGTCGTCTGCTCTGACTCCAAGGTGGGGCGCGACGAGGAAGACATCAGTACGCATGACATCGCCTATCCCGCAACCACCGATGCCAAGAAGCTTAGCAAGGCCGCATCGGCGCTGGCGAAGGATCGCCGCACCATCGTCTTCTCGACTTACCAGTCTATTCAAGTGGTGGCTGATGCTCAGAAGGCAGGACTGGGCGAGTTCGATCTGATCGTCTGCGACGAGGCACACCGCACCACTGGCCTAACACTGCCGAGCGAAGACCCGTCCGAGTTCGTCAAGGTGCACGACAACGCCATCGTCAAGGCCAAGAAGCGACTTTACATGACCGCCACGCCGCGCATCTTTGCGGACAAGTCCAAGACCAAGGCCAACGAGGCCGATGCCGTTCTCTTCTCCATGGACGATGAGGAGACCTACGGGCGGGAGTTCTACCGCCTGGGCTTCGGCAAGGCCGTGGATCGAGACCTGCTCGCCGAATACAAGGTGCTGATCGTGGCGGTGAAAGAAGCTGAGATGGCCAAGCTCGCCAACAACTTCAACAACGCCTTCAAGCTCGACGACAAGAAGGCTATCGACATCAACTTCGCCACCAAGATCATTGGTAGCTGGAAGGGGCTGTCGAAGCGGGGCCTCGTGCTTGTGGGTGAAGATGGTCAAGAGGACGCCTTGGCAGAGGATGTGGTGCCCATGCGCCGCGCCGTAGCCTTCTCCAAGTCCATCAAGGACTCCAAGCAAATGCAGGAGACCTTCGGGAAACTGGTCGAAACCTACCGCGCCGCACATCAGGGAGAAGATGAGGCGCTTTCGGGGATGGTGGCCTGCCAGCTTGACCACGTGGACGGCACGATGAACGCCCTCAAACGGCAGAGCGCGTTGGACTGGCTCAAAGCCGACGCGGGCGAGGGGCAATGCCGCATTCTGTCCAACGCCCGCTGTCTATCCGAAGGTATCGACGTTCCCGCCCTAGATGCCGTGGTGTTCTTCGACACCCGTGAATCCATCGTTGATATCGTGCAGTCGGTGGGGCGTGTCATGCGCCAGGCAGATGACAAGGAATTCGGCTACATCATTCTGCCCGTCTGCATCCCCTCTGAGCGCGTCAAGGACTACAACAATTACATCGACAGCGACCCTCAATTCAAAGGCATTTGGAAGGTCATCAAGGCCCTCCGCGCGCACGATGAAAGTCTGGTGGATGAGGCCGAGTTCCGCCGCAAGATCAAGGTCATCACCGACCCGGGTAAGAAGGGTGGCGACGACCGCAAGGGTGGCGACCAGGCCGACCTGCCGCTCGAATTCCCTGCCTTGCCCATCGACGCCATCAATGAGGCGGTGTACGCGGCCATCCCCAAGAAGCTGGGCGACCGCGAATACTGGGCCGAGTGGGCTAAGGGCATCGGTCAGGTTGCCGAACGGCTGATCGCTCGCATCAATGCCTTGATCGACAGTTCACCCGTGCTCGCGGCGGACTTTGCGCGTTTCCTCAAAGGCTTGCAGGACACGCTCAACCCTACTGTAAGCCGCGCGGACGCCGTGGAAATGTTGGCGCAGCACATCCTGACGTTGCCCGTCTTTCAGGCCTTGTTTGTCGGTTCGGACTTCCCCAATCGCAATGTGGTCGGTCGGGCACTGCAAGGCATCGTGGACAAGCTGGATGCTGCTGCCGTGGGCTCGGAGACCGAAGGGCTGCAAAAGTTCTACGACAACGTGCGCGAGCGCGTAGCCCTCGCCAAGAGCGACAAGTCCAAGCAGGACATCATCCGCAACCTCTACGACACGTTCTTCAACAACGCGTTCCCGCGCATGGCGGATCGTCTAGGCATCGTCTACACACCGGTACAGGTGGTGGACTTCATCCTGCGCAGCGCCGATGCGGCCCTGCGCAAACACTTTGGCGAATCGCTGGGCAGCGAGGGGGTGCAAATCCTCGACCCCTTCTCGGGCACGGGCACTTTCCCTGTGCGTTTGATCCAGTCAGGCCTGATTGGCAAGGAAGCCTTGCCGCACAAATTTGCACACGAATTGCACGCCAACGAAATCGTGCTGCTGGCCTACTACATCGCTACCATCAACATCGAGACGGCCTACCACGGCGTCATGGGCGACTACCAAGCCTTCGATGGCATGGTGCTCACCGACACCTTCCAGATGACGGAGGAGAACGACCTCGTGGACAAGGTGATCTTGCCCGAGAACAACGCGCGGGTGGAGCGCCAGCTTGCCCAGCCCATTCGCGTGATCGTCGGGAACCCGCCTTACTCGGCGCAGCAAGATAGCGAGAACGACAACAACAAGAACCTCGCATATCCGACGCTAGATGAGCGCATTCGACTGTCCTATGCCGCTCAGTCCAACGCCAAGCTGGTCAAAAACAACTACGACTCCTACATCCGCGCCATCCGTTGGGCATCCAACCGCATCGGCGAGAAGGGCATCGTGGCGTTCGTTACAAACGGTTCGTTCTTGGACGCGAACAACATGGATGGCCTGCGCAAGTGCCTGACGCATGATTACAGCCACCTCTACATCTTCAATCTTCGCGGCAATGCCCGCACCCAGGGCGAAGACCGTCGCAAGGAAGGGGGAGGCATCTTTGGAGAGGGCTCGCGCACTCCCGTCGTCGTCTCCATCATGGTCAAAGACCCAGCCCACACAGGGGCTTGCGTATTGCGCTACCACGACATCGGCGACTACCTCACGCAGCAGGAGAAGCTGGACATCATCGAGCGCTTTGGCAGCATCGACGGCATGGAGTGGCGCACGCTTTCCCCGAACGCCGAAGGAGATTGGGTCAATCAACGAGACCCTGCTTTCGAAGCGTTCATTCCGCTCGGCGACAAGGACGATTGCGGTGGCAAGGTTGTCTTCGATGTGTACTCCCAAGGTTTGCTGAGTGCGCGCGATGCCTGGGCCTACAACCTGAGCAAGAAGACGTTGGAGTCGAACATGCGCCGCATGATCGACGCCTTCAATGAAGACCGAGCAAGGTACGCCAAGCTCTGTGAAGGCAAGGCGAAAGACGATTGGCCTGAGGTTGAGTCCGTCATTGACTCCGACCCGAAGCGGGTTAGCTGGACGCACAACCTAAAAGAGGACGTGCGGCGCGGCAAAGTCTACGAGTTTGAGTCTGCATGCCTGACGCAGAGCATGTACCGCCCCTTCACGAAGCAGTGGCTGTACTTCAATCGCCGTTTCAATGAGCGTGTGTACCAACAGCCCAAACTGTTCCCGACGCCGCGCCACGAGAACGTGGTTATCGCCGTATCCGGCATTGGCGCCGCAAAGGGCTTTTCGGCGCTTATCGCGGACTCGGTGCCGAACTATCATATGCATGACACTGGCCAGTGCTTCCCGATGTACTGGTATGAGGCTGTTGCTGAAAATTCTCAAGATCAGGGCGAAATGTTCGGAGCGAATGGCAGGGCTGATGCCGAGGGCTACGTTCGCCGAGACGCAATAACGGATTGGGCGCTCGAAGTATTCCGCAAACAGTATGCCGACCAGGCCATCACCAAGGAAGACATCTTCTGGTACGTCTACGGCATCTTGCACTCGCCCGAGTACAAGGCGAGATTCGGCACCGACCTCAAAAAGATGGTGCCCCGGATTCCCTTTGTGATGGACTTCCGCGCGTTCAGCACGGCAGGGCAGAGGTTGGGCGAATGGCACCTGAACTACGAAAACGTCGAGCCCTATCCGCTGACCGAGGAAAGCAAGCGCCTCGTGATGGAGGCGGGCGACTTTCAGGTGGACAAGATGACCTTCGGTAAAAAGGACGGAAAGCCAGATAAGTCCGTGATCGTATACAACCCGCATCTGACCCTGCGCGACATTCCACTCGAAGCCTATGACTACGTGGTCAATGGTAAGTCGGCTATAGATTGGATCATGGAGCGCTATGCCGTTTCCGTGGACAAGCCTAGTGGCATCAAGAATGATCCCAATGAGTGGTCTACTGACCCTCGTTACATCGTTGACCTCGTGAAGCGCATTGTCCGCGTCAGTTTGGAATCCGTTCGGATTGTCAAAGGGCTGCCCCCGTTGGGCATCGTGGATAGGGTTTTGTCGTCTCCAACAACACGCGTCAAGTCACTCACAGTTGGTGAGCTTGCAATACTTAAAGAGCAGCTTCAACCATGGATGCGGGAGCAGATGCGCATAGAACCATTCGAAGTGGAGTTTTCATTTGGAAAGTTTGACCACATTGATGAGCTGATTGCGTATTTGGGAGAGGAGGACGCGCTTCCCGTGTCTTTGCCTGAGTTGTCACTTCCTGGTTGGGTGCCTGATGATTTCAGTTTCGCAGCGATTGCAAAATTCCCGAGTGGCGCAATGCGCACGGTAGGTACTTTCGTGCGGAATGAGCTTGGTGTTATGGAGCTTCGGCCTTTCGGGATGTGGAGTCTTCTGGATCCAGATGATGAACCATCGAGTGAGGACACGGTCCTGCAAGGCTTAGTTTCAGTGGTGCAGCTGATGGGGTTGGAGGTGCAGTGATGAACATTTCGGTGATAACTAACCAGCGGCATGCGGCTAAAGTTGGCGCCAGGCTCCTAACTTACGTTAGTTTGAGTTCTAAAGAGTATTTTCGTCCAGCCACCGGGCAGGATTTTGTCGACGGTAAGGTCGCTTTATTCATCCATGGCTTCACGGCAAACGCTGACTATATGGTGCCGATCATGGAGGAGTTTGCTCTGGCAGGCTACACGTCAATCGCATACAACTATCCTTGCTACGACGGTATTGATTCAGCTGCACAAGCGCTACAAGGGTTATTGGCCATTTTTAATACCAATACACAGGGTGCGCTTGAAAAAAATAAAATTGTCGTTATTGGGCACAGCATGGGGGGACTAGTTACACGCGCGCTTGTCGCTATGTGTTCCGGTCACAACTTCGTACGCAAGGCGCTCACCATTGGCTCCCCCCACGATGGGACGCTTGTTAAAAAAGCGCTATTAGGGTTAATGGTTGCTGCAGGAGAGCGGATATCTGGAGTAGTTCATGGTGGCTATGGATACGCAGCAAAATCTGCACTCCAATTAACCAAACAAGACACTACTTCAGGAACTCCTTTTTTGGATGTTCTGAATTCAACACGGCCAAGTGGGCAAGTTGAGTTTCACAGCTTTTCAGGTGGTTTGCCTGAGCTGCGGATAGGAACGAATTGGCTGGTGAATCAAACGGTTAACTGGATGATTCAGCGTTACTTCAAAGGCGCCGAAAATGACGGATTGGTGGGGGAGGCGAGTAGTAATCTCGCTGGCTTGAGTGTTTCGGGGAAAAACGGAACCGAACAGCATCACAAGAATTACACTGAATTTCCAAAGATTAACCACACACACCTTTGCCAAAACCAAACGTTGAATCAATTGGTACTGAGTAAATGTTGAAGGGGTTCTGCTAAAAAAAAGCCCGCCCAGCTTTCGCTGCGGCGGGCTTTCTCTTGGGTGTCGCCCAAGCCGGTTCGTGTTTACTTGCCCAGCTTCAAGAAGTCTTCACCCACAGAGCCCAGGGACAGCAGGCCGCTGTTGGCGTAGATGCCCAGCTTGGCGCGGGTGTCGCTGATGTCCAGGTTGCGCATGGTCAGTTGGCCGATGCGGTCCACGGGGTCGAATGGCGCGTCTTCCACCTTTTCCATAGACAAACGCTCGGGCGCGTAGGTCAGGTTGGGGGAATCGGTGTTGAGCAGGCTGTAGTCGTTGCCGCGGCGCAGCTCCAGTGAGACGGTGCCGGTGATGGCGCGGGCCACCCAGCGCTGGGCGGTTTCGCGCAGCATGATGGCCTGGCTGTCGAACCAGCGGCCTTGGTACAGCAGGCGGCCCAGTTTGCGTCCGTTGTCGCGGTACTGCTCGATGGTGTCTTCGTTGTGGATGCCGGTCACCAAACGCTCGTAAGCGATGTACAGCAGCGCCAATCCGGGCGCTTCGTAGATGCCGCGGCTCTTGGCTTCGATGATGCGGTTCTCGATCTGGTCGCTCATGCCCAGGCCGTGGCGGCCACCCACGCGGTTGGCTTCCATGAACAGGTCCACCAGGTTGGCGTATTCCACGCCGTTGATGGCCACAGGGCGGCCTTCGTCGAAGGTGACGCTCACTTCTTCAGCCTTGACCACGCAGTCGTCGCGCCAGAACGGCACGCCCATGATGGGGTTGACGATGCGGATGCCGCTGTTCAGGTGCTCCAAGTCCTTGGCTTCGTGGGTGGCACCCAGCATGTTGCTGTCGGTGCTGTAGGCCTTTTCGGCGCTCATCTTGTAGCCAAAGCCGTGGGTATTGAGGAAGGCGCTCATTTCAGCGCGGCCACCCAGCTCGTCGATGAAGGCTTGGTCCAGCCAAGGCTTGTAAATCTTCAGCGCGGGGTTGGTCAGCAGGCCATAGCGGTAGAAGCGCTCGATGTCGTTGCCCTTGAAGGTGGAGCCGTCGCCCCAGATGTTGACGTCGTCTTCCTTCATGGCGGCCACCAGCATGGTGCCGGTCACGGCGCGGCCCAGCGGGGTGGTGTTGAAGTAGGTGGAGCCAGCGGTGGTGATGTGGAACGCACCGGCTTGCAGCGCGGCCAAGCCTTCAGCAGCGAGCTGGGGGCGGCAGTCCACCAAGCGGGCTTTCTCGGCACCGTATTCCATGGCCTTGCGGGGGATGGCGTCGTAGTCGCTCTCGTCGGGCTGGCCCAGGTTGGCCGTGTAGGCGTAGGGCAGGGCGCCCTTTTTCTTCATCCACAAGAGGGCGGCGCTGGTGTCTAGGCCGCCGGAGAAAGCGATGCCGACTTTCTGGCCGGTGGGGATGTTTTGCAGGATGGTGTTGGACATGTTTTTGGCCTCTAGAGCTTGTGTGGCAAGCTGGAGTAGCTATAAAAGTTGTAGCAAAAGCTGGCTGCTTAGCTGGCGGATTAACCGAAGTGGCAGATGTAGTGGTAGGCGTCGAAACCTTCGGTCACACGGATTTGGAACTTGGCATTGCCGGGCACGCTGAACTTGTCGCCCACGCCGCTGGTCACCCAGACGTCGCTGCCGTCGAGTTGGTAGTCGCAGCTGCCAGCCACGCATTCCATGATTTCGGGCGCGCCGGTGTTGAAGGTCAGGGTGGCGGGCAAGATGACGCCGACCGACTTTTTGGTGCCGTCTGCAAACGTGATGCCGTGGCTCACGCATTTGCCGTCGAAATACACATTGGCCTTGGTGGTGACGGAAACGCCGTCGATAGCGGTAGTAGTCATGGGCTGAAAAACAGTGTGCGAATAAAACCGGGCATTTTAGTCGGCTGGGCCATTAGCCATGGGCGCAGCGCTGCAGCACGTCGGGGTCGTAGCCTACGCTCACTGCGCCGCTGCCCCAAACGATGACCGGGCGCTTGATGGTGCTGCTGTGCGCGCACATCACGGCCACGGCGCTGGCGTTGTCCACCACGGTGGCTTGCATTTCGGGCGGCAGCTTGCGCCATGTGGGGCCCTTGCGGTTGAGTAGCACTGTCCAACCGTGTTCGCTCACCCACTGGGTGAGCAAGTCGGCAGGAACGCCTTGCTTTTTGTAGTCGTGGAAGGTGTAGTCCAGCCCTTGCTCTGTGAGCCAAGTGCGGGCTTTTTTCACCGAGTCGCAGTTGGGGATGCCATAGACGGTAATCATGGGTTTGATTGTGCCAGTGACACCCCTGCATAAGATGTGGCAGTATTTTTTTTGCCAATGAATTAAATATTGCAAATATAATTAAAGAGACAATAGGGAGCCATACAAAAACACTTTTGTTTTTCTTACACACTATGCCTTTGCGTTTCTTATCTCTCTTTTTAGTAGCCAGCATGGCGTTTACCTCTTGGGCCGCCCATGCTGCGGATACCCACCCCACGGGCAGCAATAGCCACTCCAACAGCAACAGCTCCTCGGGTTCTGGAAGCAGTTTCAGCTTCAGTTTCAGTGGTTCCAACGGATCGTTCTCCAGTTCTGGGAATCGTGGTGGAAATGGTTTGGGCAATACGTTTGCAGGTGGAGTGGGTGGTGGCTTTGGTGGTTTTCAGGGCTTCCAAGGCAATTTTGGTGGGGCATTCGTCCCCCAAGCCGCATCCGCTGGGGCGGTTGTCAGTGCTGTTCCAGAAGTGGACACACTGGCCATGATGGCGGCGGGTTTGGTGGTCGTGGGCGTTGCAGTGCGCCGCCGCAAGCAGCAAGCCTGAGTGGGGTTCGCATGAAAAAACAGCCCGCACTGCGGGCTGTTTTTTTGGGCTCGGGTGACAATCGCACCCTATGACAATGCATCCCACACCGACCGAACAATCCACTTTGCAAGACTGGCTGGCGTATTGCGAGCGCCAGCATCCCAAGGGCATTCACGGCATTGAATTGGGGCTGGACCGCATACGCACGGTGGCTCAGCGCTTGCAGCTCAAGTTGCCGTGCCCGGTTTTCACGGTGGCGGGCACCAATGGCAAGGGCTCGACTTGCGCGATGCTTGAGAGCATCTTGCTGCAGGCGGGTTACCGCACGGCGGTGTATTCCTCGCCGCATTTGGTGCACTTTGAAGAGCGTCTGCGCCTCTCCGGTGATCCGGTTGCTGCTACCAAATTAGTAGCGGCTATGGCGCATGTAGAAAGCGCCAGAGCCCAAGTGGGGGCAGAAATTGAGCTGACGTATTTTGAGTTCACCACCTTGGCTTGTTTGTTGGTGAGCGCGTGGGAAAAGCCCGATGCCGTCATTTTGGAGGTGGGGCTGGGTGGTCGGTTGGATGCGGTCAACATCATCGACACCGACTGCGCCATCATCACCAGCATCGATCTAGACCATATGGAATTGTTGGGCGACACGCGCGAAGCCATTGGCTATGAGAAAGCCGGCATCATGCGCACGGGGCGTCCGGTCATCGTCAGCGATCCGCTACCGCCACACACCGTCATCGACCATGCGCTGGAAATCGGTGCCGACCTGTGGCAGGTCGGGCGCGATTTCAATGCCAGTGGCGACAAGCAGCAGTGGGCTTGGGCGGGGCGTGGGCGTCGCTACGCCGGGTTGGGCTATCCAGCGTTGCGTGGGGCCAACCAATTGGTCAACGCATCGGGCGTGTTGGCTGCGCTGACCGCCATGCGCGAGGTGTTGCCGGTGCCAGCACAAGCCATTCGCAACGGGTTTGCATTCGCCCAGTTGCCGGGGCGTTTCCAAATCGTGCCGGGCCAGCCCACGTTGGTGCTCGATGTGGCGCACAACCCGCACTCGGTGGCGGCGCTGGCGGCCAATTTGGACGCCATGGGTTTTTTTCCCACCACCCATGCGGTGTGCGGTGCCATGGCCGACAAAGACCTGCAGCCCATGTTGCAGCGCTTGCTGCCGCTGGTGGACAAGTGGTATTTCAGTGATCTGCCTACGCCGCGTGCTGCGTCGGGGGCAGAACTGCAGGCGCGTTGGCAAGCCATGAATGCGCGCCACGATACGCAAGCCAGCGCCCACAGTAGCCCAAGTGCTGCCCTGCAGGCCGCGCTGGCTGCATCCACCCCGGCTGATAGAATCGTTGTCTTTGGATCGTTCTATACCGTGGGCGGCATACTGGAAAACGGTCTGCCCAGGCTAGAAGCCCCCCACGTTCAATCCTGAGTCCCCATCCATGGCTTTTTTCAAGTTTCGCAAGGGGGGTGATCAAACCCTCCAGACCAGCAACGCTGTGGAAAGCGTCGATGTGTTGCGCAAGCGCGCCAAGCATCGCCTCATGGGCTCGGCCATTTTGGTGTTGGCAGGGGTGATTGGCTTTCCGTTGCTGTTTGACAGCCAGCCGCGCCCGATAGCGGTGGACATTCCAATCCAAATTCCAGACAAAGACGGCAAAGCAACTGCGGTCACGGCACCTGCACCATCGTCGGCTGCTGTGCTGCCCAGTGTTGCACCGGCAGCGGCACCATCCGCACCGGCGAGCGACGCCGCTAAAACCAGTTCGCCTACTTCCGCTCCTTTGGCACCGTCCAGCGCTGGCGTTAGCTCTCCATCCCAGTCTGCGCCTGCCAAGGCCGATGCATCCAAGGAGGTGGCAGGCAAAGAAGAAATCATCAGTCCGGCCAAGTCGGACAAAGCCGAGAAAAAACCCGACAGCAAGGCCGATGCAAAGCACGATGCAGCGCATGACAGCAAGCCTGCAGCAAAGGCCGACAAAGCCGACAAAAAAGCCGCTGCTGATGCGGGGCGCTATGTGGTGCAAGTGGGCGCTTATACCGACGCGGCCAAGTTGCGCGAAGTGCGCGCCAAGCTGGAGAAAGCGGGCTACAAAACCTATGCCCAAGTGGTGGGGGGTAGCGATGGCAAGCGCACCCGAGTGCGCATAGGCCCATTCCCCAACAAGGCTGCAGCCCAAAAGGTGGCTGACAAGATCAAAAAACTCAACCTGCCTGCAGCCATTTTGGAGCTGTGAGCCCGCAACCATGACAGCAGTGGACTGGTTGTTTGTGGCGGTGCTAGCAGGGTCGGCCTTGCTGGGTGCATGGCGCGGCTTGGTGTACGAAACCCTGTCCTTGCTCAGCTGGGCAGCAGCTTTTTGGGTGGCCCAGTGGCTGGGGCCACAGGCGGCAGCGCAGTTGCCAATCATGGCAGTAGGCGAGACCTTGCGGGTGGCCTTGGGTTTTGTGCTGGTGTTCGTGGTGGTGGTGTTTGCCGGTGGTTTGCTGGCGTGGATAGCCAAAAAGCTGGTCTCTGCCGTGGGCATGGGGCCAGCAGACAGAGCCTTGGGCGCCTTGTTTGGCGTGCTGCGGGCGGTGCTCATGCTGCTGGTGCTCACGGTGCTGGTGGGGATGACGCCACTGCGCGAAGCCGCTTTCTGGACGCAAGCGACAGGGCCGCATTGGAGTCAAACCGTGTTGGGTTGGTGCAAGCCCCTCATGCCTGAGGCGTTTAGGCCTTACGTCTAAATGCTGTGGATCTGAACTGAGAGCATTGTCTCTCGCGTAGAAATAGGTGTTTTATGTGTGGAATCGTTGGGGTAGTCAGTCAGTCGCCCGTGAACCAGCTCATCTATGACGCGTTGCTGCTGTTGCAGCACCGCGGGCAAGATGCCGCTGGTATCGTGACGCAGCAGGATCGCAAATTCTTCATGCACAAGGCCAAGGGCATGGTCAAGGATGTGTTCCGCACCCGCAATATGCGCTCCTTGTTGGGCAATAGTGGCTTGGGGCAAGTGCGCTACCCCACGGCTGGCAATGCTTTTAGCGAGGAAGAGGCCCAGCCTTTTTACGTGAATGCCCCTTTTGGCTTGGTGTTGGTGCACAACGGCAACCTGACCAATGCCAAAGCGCTCAAGGCGGAGCTGTTCCACCACGATCACCGCCACATCAATACCGAGAGCGATTCGGAAGTGCTGCTCAACGTGCTAGCGCACGAGATCGAATTGGGTACACGGGGCTTGCCCTTGCAACCCCAAGACTTGTTTGCTGCCGTTGCCAAAGTGCACAAGCGCATCAAGGGCTCTTACGCGGTTATCTGCCACATTGCGGGCCATGGCATGCTGGCTTTTCGCGACCCGTTTGGCATTCGCCCGCTGTGCATGGGGAAGGGTGCTGACGGTACACGGATGCTAGCCAGTGAATCGGTGGTGTTGGAAGGTACGGGACATTTGCTGGAGCGTGACATTGCGCCTGGCGAGGCGGTGTTTATCTCGCTCGATGGACAGGTGTATAGCCAGCAGTGCGCAGAGAACCCCAAACTCATGCCTTGTGTATTTGAGTATGTGTACCTTGCACGCCCCGACTCGGTGATGGATGGTGTGTCCGTTTACCAAGCCCGCCTGAACATGGGAGCCACTTTGGCCAAGCGCGTCATTTCTACCGTGCCCCCGACCGATATCGATGCGGTGATTCCCATTCCCGAGTCGTCACGCCCCAGTGCCCAGCAGTTGGCGCAAATGTTGGGCAAGCCGTACCGCGAAGGGTTTGTGAAAAACCGCTACGTGGGTCGTACCTTCATCATGCCGGGGCAGTCGGTGCGCAAAAAGTCGGTGCGCCAAAAACTCAACGTCATTGCCAGTGAATTCAAGGGCCGCAACGTGCTGCTGGTGGATGACTCCATCGTGCGCGGCACTACCTCCAAAGAAATCGTGCAAATGGCGCGTGACGCCGGTGCACGCAAGGTGTACCTGGCCAGCGCTGCGCCGCCAGTGCGCTACCCCAACGTCTACGGCATTGACATGCCTACCAGCAACGAGCTGGTGGCCTACAACCGCTCGGTGGAAGAAATCCGCGCCATCATTGGTTGCGATGCTTTGATCTACCAAGATGTGGAGCCCATGAAGCAGGCGATTGCTGCGGCCAATCCCAAATTGCAGGGCTTTGATGCATCCTGCTTTGACGGGGTGTACATCACGGGTGATGTGACCGTGGACGATATCGCTGCGCTCAATGCAGCGCGTGTGGGTGGCTCGGAAGACGATGCCGATACATCGCGTTTGGCGCTGCCCAACGCAGGGGGGGATGGCGCATGAGTGCAGCAGAAAAAACCACCTTGCACTCCTCTACTTTGGCCGTGCGTCAAGCGGTAGAGCGCAGCCAGTATGGTGAGAACTCTGAAGCACTGTACTTGACAAGTGGCTATGTGCAGCCATCGGCAGAAGCCGCAGCTGCCCGGTTTTCTGGTGAGGAAGAGGGCTTTACTTACGGCCGCTATGGCAACCCTACTGTGGCCAGTTTCGAGCAGCGCCTTGCCGCCATGGAGGGCACTGAGGCGGCCATGTCTACCGCGTCGGGCATGTCGGCCATCTTGATGATGTGCATGGGCTTGCTGCAAGTGGGCGACCATGTGGTGTGCTCGCAGTCGATGTTTGGCTCCACCATCAAGCTCATTGGCTCGGATTTGGCCAAGTTTGGCGTGCAGTCCAGCTTTGTTCCACAAACCGATGTGGATGCATGGCGTGCAGCGGTGCGCCCCAATACCAAGTTGCTGTTTGCAGAAACACCTACCAACCCCTTGACCGAGGTGTGTGACATCGCTGCCTTGGCCGATATTGCGCACGCGGCAGGGGCTTTGCTGGCCGTGGACAACTGCTTTGCCACCCCAGCACTGCAGCGTCCTGCGGAACTGGGGGCGGACATCATCATGCATTCGGGTACCAAGTTTTTGGACGGACAAGGGCGCGTGATGGCGGGTGCTTTGTGTGCCAGTCAGCAGTTGATGACCGAGAAGTTTTTGCCTGTGCTCAAGAGCGCCGGCATGACCTTGGCGCCTTTCAATGCTTGGACCGTGCTCAAGGGGCTGGAGACTTTGGATATTCGTATGCGGGCTCAGTCTGCTCAAGCCCTGGCGTTGGCCCAGTGGTTGGAGCAGCACCCTGCGGTGGATCGTGTCTATTACCCCGGTTTGTCCAGCCATCCCCAGCATGCTTTGGCCTTGCGTCAGCAAAATGGTTTGGGCGGAGCAGTGTTGTCGTTTGTGGTCAAGGCGGACACGCCTGAGCTGGGCCGCGCTCGCGCTTTCCATGTGCTCAACCAAATGCAGGTGCTGTCACTGTCCACCAATTTGGGCGACACCAAAACCTTGGTGGCCCACCCTGCGACTACCTCCCATGGCCGACTGACCGAAGTGCAGCGCCAGGCGGCTGGGGTTGCACAGGGGCTCATTCGCATGAGTGTGGGCCTAGAGCATTTGGACGATATCCACAATGATTTGTTGCGAGGCCTGAACACGCTGGCCTCGGTAAAGTGAGAAATATATGAGCCGCGTTCGTACCCGTTTTGCCCCTTCTCCCACGGGCTTTATCCATCTGGGCAATATCCGCTCGGCCTTGTACCCTTGGGCTTTTGCCCGCTCGCAGCAGGGTGATTTCATTCTGCGCATCGAAGATACCGATCAGGAGCGCTCCACCCAAGCGGCGGTGGATGTGATCTTGGAAGGCATGGAGTGGTTGGGCCTGAGCCACGATGAAGGTCCTTTCTACCAAATGCAGCGTATGGAGCGCTACAAGCAAGTGCTGGCCGAGATGCAAGCCCAAGGCTTGGTCTACCCGTGCTACATGAGTGTGCAAGAGTTGGATGCCTTGCGCGAGCGCCAAATGGCCAACAAAGAGAAGCCGCGCTACGACGGCACATGGCGTCCCGAACCCGGCAAGGTGCTGCCCGCTGTGCCAGAGGGCGTGCAGCCTGTGCTGCGTTTCAAAAACCCGCAAGGTGGCTCGGTCGTCTGGGATGACAAGGTCAAGGGCCGCGTCGAATTTTCCAACGACGAACTGGACGATTTGGTCATTGCCCGTCCCGATGGAACCCCGACCTACAATTTTTGTGTGGTGGTGGACGATATCGACATGGACATCACGCACGTGATTCGCGGTGATGACCACGTGAACAATACCCCGCGCCAGATCAACATCTTCCGTGCCTTGGGCAAGGAGCCACCGGTGTATGCGCATTTGCCTACCGTGCTCAATGAGCTGGGCGAGAAGATGAGCAAACGCCATGGCGCTAAGCCGGTAACGTGGTACCGCGATGCGGGCTTTTTGCCCGATGCCATGGTGAACTATTTGGCTCGCTTGGGCTGGAGTCATGGGGATGATGAGATATTCAGTCGCGCGCAGTTTTTGGAGTGGTTCGATCTGGATCATTTGGGCCGCAGTGCCGCCCAGTTTGACGAAGCCAAACTGCGTTGGGTCAATGCCCAGCACCTCAAGGCCTTGGCTGGAGAGGTGCTGGCGCAGAAAGTAACGCCGTATTTGCAGCAGCGTGGCTTGCAGCTCGATGACCGTTTGTCCGCTTTGTGTGATTTGCTCAAAGACCGTTGCGAAACCTTGGTCGCCTTGGCTGATTGGTTGGAACGTTTCTACGGGGATGTGCCCGCCAGCGAAGCGGAGTGGCAGCAACACATCACGCCTGCGATTGCTCCGGCTGTGCAAGCCTTGGCTGAAAAATTCCAAGCAATTGAGTGGAATAAGGCGGCGATTGCAGCTGCACTCAAAGAAGTGTTGGCAGCCCACCAACTGAAGATGCCGCAATTGGCCATGCCTGTGCGTGTGTTGGTCTATGGCATTGCCCAAACGCCTTCTGTAGATGCGATGCTTGAGTTAAGTGACAGAAAAAAAGTTCTCGACAAGCTAGCCAAGGTTTGAAAACGCGGTATATAATTTCTGTCTCGACGCGATGCAGACATACTTGCAAAGCAATGGGGGTATAGCTCAGCTGGGAGAGCGCTTGCATGGCATGCAAGAGGTCAGCGGTTCGATCCCGCTTACCTCCACCAATCGAGATGGATTTAGTCCAAAGGTTTTGACCCTATCGTCTAGAGGCCTAGGACATCACCCTTTCACGGTGAGTACCGGGGTTCGAATCCCCGTAGGGTCGCCAAGTTTGTAGCGCTTGGCCTGTGTGATGCAGGCAAAAGCTATCTACCAGGAGTGGTAGTTCAGTTGGTTAGAATACCGGCCTGTCACGCCGGGGGTCGCGGGTTCGAGTCCCGTCCACTCCGCCACTATACGAAGGCCTGAGCAATCAGGCCTTTTGTTTTTTGTGCTCTCAAGCCGTGGAGGCTGCAACTCAGCCTTACAACTGAGACAAAACGTCCAATTGTTCACAAGAACATTTGGTGATACGGTTCGTGGTTTACAAGCGCATTCTTTAAACTATTGCTATGACATTTATCAAGCGCTCCAGTAGCTTGCTGCTCTTATCTGCAGCTTTATTGACCGGTTGCAATACTGTGGTGATGAATCCGTCGGGTGACATTGCGCAGCAACAAGCGCATCTCATCACGGTTTCTACGCTGTTGATGCTGCTGATCATTGTGCCGGTCATCGTGTTGACGTTACTGTTCGCATGGCGCTATCGTGCTGCCAATAAAGAGGCGACTTACACCCCCGATTGGGATCACTCCACCAAGCTAGAAGTGGTGATCTGGGGAGCCCCGATTCTGATCATCATTGCATTGGCTGCTTTGACTTGGATTACCACGCACTCTCTGGATCCTTATCGACCATTGGATCGTATTGATGCGCAGCGGCCCTTGCCAGCCGATGTGAAGCCTCTGGAAGTACAGGTTGTGGCATTGGATTGGAAATGGCTTTTTATTTACCCTGAACAAGGTATTGCGACAGTCAATGAGATGGCCGCTCCCGTAGATCGGCCCATTAACTTCAAGTTGACGTCGTCCTCGAACATGAACTCGTTTTATGTGCCTGCCTTGGCTGGACAAATTTACGCTATGCCCGGCATGCAGACCAAACTGCATGCGGTTATCAACAAAGCTGGCGATTTTGAGGGCTTCTCTGCCAACTACAGTGGTGCAGGTTTCTCACACATGCGTTTCACCTTCCGTGCGGTGAGTGAAGAAGGTTTTGCGCAATGGGTGGATTCAGCCAAAAAAGCAGGTGGTGAGCTCAATCGCACGACCTACTTGGCATTGGAGAAACCCAGTGAGCGTGTGCCGGTGCAGCGTTTTGCTACGGTAGAGCCCCAGCTATTTGATGTAGTACTGAACCGCTGTGTCGAATCTGACAAGTTGTGCATGCACGAGATGGCTTCGATTGATGCCAAAGGCGGCATGGGCTTGACGGCGTTTGATGTGGTCACTAAGCCTGTACAGGGCTCTGGCACCAACACCACATTGACGCGCCGCTATGTCACCGCGCAGGCATGTACGACCGCTGATGCTGATCGTTTCAGTGTTGTGCAGTAAGCCATTGAATCCGTTTTAGACGAGACCTTTATGCTTGAATCAAACCATACAGACCATTGGCTATTAGGCCGCTTGGGACTGGACTCCATTCCTTTCCATGAGCCTATTTTGGTTGCCACATTCATTGCGGTAGCTTTGGGGGGCTTGGCTGTCCTGTCCTTGATGACGTATTTCCGTTTATGGGGACCTTTCTGGCGCAATTGGGTGACCAGCATCGACCACAAACGCATCGGCATCATGTACATCGTCTTGGCTGTCATCATGCTGCTGCGTGGTTTTGCTGACGCCGTCATGATGCGTGCCCAACAAGCAATTGCTTTTGGTGACCAGGCCGGCTTTTTGCCCCCGCATCACTACGATCAAGTGTTCACCGCACACGGCGTGATCATGATTTTCTTTGTGGCCATGCCTTTGGTGACAGGTCTGATGAACTACGTGGTGCCCATGCAAATTGGTGCCCGCGATGTGGCTTTCCCGTTCCTGAACAACTTCAGCTTCTGGATGACTACATTTGGTGCTGGTTTGGTCATGGCATCGCTGTTTATTGGCGAGTTTGCCAAAACTGGTTGGTTGGCTTATCCACCGCTTTCAGGCATCTTGAATAGTCCGGATGTAGGGGTGGATTACTACATTTGGGCCTTGCAGGTTGCTGGTGTCGGCACTCTGTTGTCGGGGGTCAATCTGATTGTCACCATCGTGAAGATGCGTGCGCCAGGCATGAACTACATGAAGATGCCCGTGTTTGCTTGGACATCCTTGTGCACCAACGTGCTGATTGTGGTGACCTTCCCCATTTTGACGGCAGCCTTGGCGTTGTTGTCCTTGGATCGCTACGTCGGCACTAACTTTTTCACCAACGACTTGGGTGGTAACCCCATGTTGTACGTGAACTTGATCTGGATCTGGGGCCACCCCGAGGTGTATATCCTGATCTTGCCGGCGTTTGGTGTGTTTTCAGAGGTCGTACCCACCTTCACTGGAAAGCGCCTCTTTGGCTATAAGTCCATGGTCTATGCGACCGTATGCATCACAGTACTGTCGTATTTGGTCTGGTTGCACCACTTCTTTACCATGGGGTCAGGTGCCAGTGTGAATACCTTCTTTGGCATCACCACGATGATCATCTCCATTCCGACCGGGGCGAAGATTTTCAACTGGTTGTTCACCATGTACCGTGGCCGTATTCGTTTCGAAGTCCCCATGTTGTGGACGATGGGCTTTATGGTGACCTTCGTTATCGGTGGCATGACAGGCGTGTTGTTGGCGGTTCCTCCTGCTGACTTTGTGTTGCACAACAGCTTGTTCCTGATTGCGCACTTCCACAACGTCATCATTGGTGGTGTGGTGTTTGGTATGTTTGCGGGCATCACCTACTGGTTCCCCAAGGCTTTCGGTTACAAGCTTGATCCCTTTTGGGGCAAGTGCTCGTTCTGGTTCTGGTGCATTGGTTTCTACTTTGCATTCATGCCCTTGTATGTACTTGGTCTGATGGGTGTGACCCGTCGCATGAGTCACTTTGATGATCCTTCACTGCAGATCTGGTTTGTTGTTGCCGCCTTCGGTGCAGCCTTGATTGCCTTGGGTATTGCCAGCTTTATAGCGAGCATATTCTTCGGCTTCCTCAAGCGTGAGCAGCTGCGCGATGTGACCGGCGATCCATGGAATGGCCGCACATTGGAGTGGTCGACTTCTTCGCCTCCACCGGACTACAACTTTGCGTTTACGCCTGTGGTGCACGATCTCGATGCATGGGCGGATATGAAGAAAAACGGCTACCAGCGTCCTTTGGGTGGGTTTGTTGATATCCACATGCCCAAGAACACCGGTGCTGGTTTCATCATTGCCGCTTTGAGCGCTTTGTTGGGATTCGCTTTGGTGTGGCACATGTGGCTAATCGCAGGTGTAGCATTTGTTGCCACTATTGCAGCAGCCATCATCCATACCTTCAACTACAACCGTGATTACTACATTCCAGCAGAGGATGTGGTGCGCACGGAAGAACAACGTACACGATTGCTGGCCAGCCATGTCTGATACCACTTTTGCACCGAACACCGCGCGCTATATTGCGCACGACCATCACCCAGAAAATGGCACTTTGCTGGGCTTCTGGCTCTACTTGATGAGCGACTGCTTCATCTTTGCGATTCTGTTCGCCGCATACGGCGTGCTGGGTCGCAGCTATGCAGCGGGTCCATCGGGCGCTGATTTGTTTGACCTGCCTTTGGTAGCGGTCAACACAGGTTTCCTGTTGCTATCCTCCATCACCTACGGTTTTGCCATGTTGCAAGCACAAAGCAACAAGGTTAAGCCCACTTTGATTTGGCTGGCTATCACGGGGCTGCTCGGCGCCGCCTTCTTGGCTTTGGAGTTGTACGAGTTTGCTCACCTTATCCACGAAGGCGCAGGTCCACAACGCAGTGCATTTCTGACGTCTTTCTTTTCTTTGGTGGGTACACACGGTTTGCACGTGACCTTCGGTATCGTGTGGCTTATTACGCTGATGGTGCAAGTCGGCAAGTATGGTTTGCATGCCGCTAACCGCCGTCGTTTGATGTGCCTGTCCATGTTCTGGCACTTTTTGGATGTGGTCTGGATTGGCGTTTTCACCTTTGTATACCTGATGGGAGTTCTGCCATGAGCAGCAGTCACGATAACCACCACGGCCATGATCATGACCATGGCCACGATGCAGGTCCACACATCAGCCTGCGCGGGTATGTCATCGGTTTTGTTCTTTCCGTTATCTTGACAGCCATTCCTTTCTGGTTAGTCATGGGCAAAGTATTTAGCAGTTCGGTAGTGACTTCTGTTGTCTTGCTGGCATTTGCAGTCGTGCAAATCGTGGTGCACATGGTCTACTTCCTGCACATGGACAGCAAATCGGAAAGTGGTTGGAATATGTTGGCACTTATGTTTACGGCACTGCTGGTCATCATTGTTTTGTCGGGTTCGTTGTGGGTGATGTACCACCTCAACACCAACATGATGCCCATGACCGAGCATGAGATGCGGGTCAAACCCTAACGGCGTTCTATGGCTGATATGGTGACATCTTCACCATCTTCTCGCGATCCGCTGCAGCCCGTCCCGAAAAGGACTGCTGCGGCGGTTCTTGCTTTAGTATTGCTGTTTTTGGTCTTGGTGTTCATGACACTGGGTACATGGCAGCTGCAGAGGCGTGTCTGGAAACTGGATTTGATAGCCAAAGTGGAGGCGCGGTTGCGTGCAGAACCCGTGCCTCTGCTGTCTTTGTTATCACCCGCGCCAGTGGATGCATCTGCTCTTGAATACAGGCGTGTGCAGGTGTCAGGGCGTTGGTTGTCGGAGCGCGGTGCGTGGGTGGTGGCCGCTACCGAGTTGGGTTCTGGCTATTGGCTCATGATGCCATTGGTGCAAAACAATGGAGCCGTGGTTTGGGTGAACCGTGGCTACGTTAGCCAGCAGAACAAAGGCGTGCTACCCCATGATCCTGAAGAAGTGGTGCAGATCACGGGTCTAGTGCGCAAGACAGAACCTCAGGGAACTGTATTGCGTGCCAACCAGGCGGAGAAGGATCGTTGGTATTCGCGTGACATAGCCGCCCTGTCCAGCCGAGCGGGTTTGCAACACGTAGCCCCTCTCTTTGTCGATGCGGACTCGTCGTTCACGAGTTCAGCGCAGTCGGAGTTTGCTCCTGTGGGTGGTTTGACGGTGGTGCGATTTGCGAATAACCATTTGCAATACGCCCTGACTTGGTTTGCCATGGCTTTCATGGCTGCTTGGGGGGCTGTTTTTGTCTGGCGTCAGCGCAGCGCTATTGCCAATGCAGAACATGACTGAGCCTTTGGCTGATTTGGATATCAGCTTTGGTCATAAGAATATGCAGCAGTTGATCCAGCTACGTTGGATCGCGGTGGTTGGGCAAATTGTCACCATTGCCATCGCAGTGGGACTGTTCCAAGTGCCCTTGCCGTTGTGGGCTATGGGAGCCACGGTGCTGTTCTTGGCTATTTTCAATGCCATTAGCCACGTGCGTTGGCGCGAAAGTCCTTCCGTGAGCAGCAGAGCGCTCTTTGTGGCTCTGCTGGTGGATGTAGCAGCCCTCACATGGCAACTGTATTGGAGCGGCGGCCTGACCAATCCCTTTGCTTTTATCTACCTGTTGCAAGTCATTTTGGGCGCCGTGTTGCTCAAGTCGAGGTGGAGTTGGTGCATGGTGGGTGTTACGGTTCTGGCTTTGACCCTACTGGCCTGGAAGGCAGAACCTTTGGGTATTCCCTTGGACCATGACCACGGTTGGCGCAGTTTGTACAACCAAGGCCTATTGGTTTGTTTTGCACTGAATGCAGGTTTGCTGGCGTGGTTTATTCGCCGCATCAATGACAACTTGCGCCAGCGCGATGCCAAATTGGCCGCTTTGCGCCAGCAGGCAATTGAAAACGAGCACATTGTGCGCATGGGCTTGCTGGCTTCCGGCGCGGCCCATGAGTTAGGAACCCCGCTGGCTACCCTGAGTGTCATAGTGGGAGACTGGCAGCGCATGCCTGTCCTGCAGCAAAACTCTGAATTGCGCCAAGAGGTTGAGGAAATGCAGCAACAACTGCAGCGCTGCAAACGCATTGTCAGTGGCATTTTGCTCTCCGCGGGTGAGGCGCGTGGTGAAGGGTCGCAGCGCACGACGTTGGGTGTTTTCCTGCAGGGGGTTGTGGAGCGCTGGCAGTCATCGCGCCATGCCACGCAATTTCGCTACAGCCATGCCATGGATGGAGCGCTGGCGATTGCTGGTGACAGCATGGTGGAGCAAATGCTGTGCAACCTGCTTGATAACGCTTTGGAAGCATCCCCGCAGGGGCAGCATTTGCACGTAGAGCAAGAAATGCAAAGTTTGGTGCTCACCGTGCGCGACCAAGGGCCTGGTTTCCCTGTCGCCATCTTGCAGGCATTGGGCAAACCCTACCAATCCACCAAAGGGCGGGCCGGCAGCGGCCTGGGCTTGTTTTTGGTGAGCAATGTTGTACGAACCTTGGAGGGGCAGATGCAGGTTCACAATCTGCCAGAAGGCGGTGCCTTGGTGCGCTTGAGTATCCCTTTGTCCGCGCTTACTATTTGAACCATGGACGCAAGCTTGGACTCCAAACACATGCTCATCGTGGAGGACGATGCGGACTTTGCGCGCACCCTAGCGCGTTCGTTCACGCGCCGTGGTTATCGGGTAGAACATGTGGCCAACTTGGTCGAGTTGGAGCACAAGCTCGCAACCTTCGATCCACACTATGCAGTCGTTGACCTTAAGCTCAACAATGAGGCCTCGGGTTTGGTGTGTGTGCAGCGTTTGCACCAGTATGACCCCTCCATGCTCATCGTCGTGCTCACAGGTTTTGCCAGCATTGCTACAGCGGTGGAGTCCATCAAGCTGGGGGCGTGCCACTATTTGGCCAAACCCTCCAATACCGATGACATAGAGGCGGCATTCAGTCGGGTCGAAGGACAGGTGGATGTGGAACTGGCACGCCAGAGCACCTCCATCAAAACCTTGGAGTGGGAACGCATCCACGAGACGCTGGTTGAAACGGGTTTCAATATTTCCGAAACAGCCCGCCGCTTGGGCTTGCACCGCCGTACCTTGGCGCGCAAGCTAGAGAAGCAGCGAATCAAATAAAATCGTCGGATTTTTCCGAATTCTCAGAAAGCATTCCATGAGCCTCAAGTGCGGCATTGTCGGTCTACCCAACGTGGGCAAATCCACCCTTTTCAACGCCCTGACCAAGGCCGGTATCGCAGCCGAGAACTATCCCTTCTGCACCATCGAACCCAATGTGGGGATTGTGGAGGTTCCGGATCCCAGACTGGATCAACTGGCCAGCGTGGTCAAGCCTGAGCGTGTGGTGCCAGCCATTGTGGAGTTTGTGGACATCGCAGGTCTCGTGGCAGGTGCCAGCAATGGTGAAGGCTTGGGCAACAAGTTCTTGGCCCACATTCGCGAAACCGATGCCATCGTCAACGTGGTGCGCTGCTTTGCCGATGACAACGTGATCCACGTGGCTGGCAAAGTGGACCCGATTGCCGACATCGAAGTGATCCAAACCGAACTGTGCCTTGCGGACTTGGGTGCCGTCGAGAAGGCCCTGCAGCGCGTGACCAAGACCGCTCGCTCAGGCGATAAAGAGTCGATCAAACTGGTGGCGATTTTGGAAAAGTGCCAAGCCGCGCTGGATCAAGGCAAGCCGGTACGCACCATCGAGTTCAGCAAAGAAGAGTTGCCCCTGCTCAAGCAGTTTTTCCTCATTACCGCCAAGCCCGCCATGTTTGTGGGCAACGTCAGCGAAGATGGTTTCGAGAACAATCCCTACCTTGATCGCCTCAAGGAATACGCCGCCACGCAAAACGCGCCCGTGGTGGCCATCTGCGCCAAGATCGAAGCCGAGTTGTCCGAGATGGACGACGCAGACCGCATCGAGTTCCTCAAAGAATTGGGCCAAGACGAACCCGGCCTTAATCGCTTGATCCGCGCCGGCTTCAAGCTGCTGGGCTTGCAAACCTATTTCACTGCTGGAGTGAAGGAAGTGCGTGCGTGGACCATTCGCGTGGGCGACACAGGCCCTCAGGCCGCGGGCGTGATCCACACCGACTTTGAAAAAGGCTACATCCGCGCCCAGACCATCGCCTTTGATGACTTTATCGCCTTCAAGGGCGAGCAGGGTGCCAAAGAGGCGGGCAAGATGCGCGCCGAAGGCAAGGAGTACATCGTCCAAGACGGCGATGTGATGAATTTCTTGTTCAGCTCCTAAGCCTTTCCATCCATGCTGCTGGCAGTGATGGCGTGACATACGACTGGTTTGCCCTCGCGGCAGCGGCCAGTTGGGCGGTCTCGGCATTGCTATCGGCGCAACCCTCGCGCCAACTGGGTGTATTGGCTTTTACCCGCTGGCGCATCACAGCGCTGTTGCTGGTTTTCATTCCCCTGTTGTTGTGGCTGGGCAGCTGGCGCCAGTTGAATGCTACGGCATGGCTACTGCTAGTGGGCAGTGGCGTGGCAGGCATTTTCATTGGCGATACCGCGATGTTTGCCTGCATGAATCGTTTGGGCCCACGGCGTACCGGAGTTCTGTACGCCACCCATGCCTTGTTCAGCGCATTATTGGGGTGGTGGCTGCGTGATGAGCGCATGGGCCTGCAAGCGGTGTTGGGTGGGATATTGGTCGTCGGTGGTGTGATGGTTGCCATCGCGTGGGGGAGCCGTCGCGACGAGTCGCACCACTTGGAAACAGTGCGTGGCTCTTGGCACTGGGGCGTGGCATTGGGGTTGACGGCGGCCTTGTGCCAAGCTGTCGGTTCGGCCATGGTCAAACCAGTTCTGTTGTCGGGTGTGGATTCGCTGACCGCAGCCACCGTCCGTGCGGGAGCGACATGTGCAGTCCATTGGGTCTTGTTTGCTTCGGGTTGGAAGATGGTTCGGGCCCAGGTTCCTCTGCGCGGCAAAACGTTGGGTTTGACGGTTCTCAGTGGCTGGGTTGGCATGGGTTTGGGCATGACCCTCGTTATGCTGGCATTGCATGGCGGAGACTTGGGTTTGGTGGGCGTGCTGTCGTCGGTGACACCGGTTATGGTGCTACCACTGTTGTGGTTAGTGCAAGGCAAACCCCCTGCACGTGGCGCGTGGGTGGGCGCTGTCCTCACCGTGGTGGGAACCGTGCTGGTGCTTACCCGCCAATAAGTCCCAAGCCCAGGGCCGTCATCACCACGTAGCGCAAGGCTTTGCCGATGGCCATGTAGACCACACAGGGCCACCAAGGCAAACGCAGCCACCCTGCTACCGTGCACAAAGGATCGCCCACCAGTGGCAGCCATGCCAGCAGACAGGCTTTGGGGCCCAAGCGCTGCAACCAACGCAAAGCGCGCAACTCTTGGTTTTTTTGCATTGGGGGCAGGTGCTTGCGGCGCACGCTTTGGGCCTGATAGCCCAACCACCAATTGAAGGCACCGCCCAAGGTGTTGCCTACTGTGGCCACTGCAATCGTGGGCCAAAACAAATGGGGGTTGACATATACCACCCCCAGCACCGCCGGTTCCGACCCCATAGGCAGCAAAGTAGCCGACAAGGTAGCCACCACGAATACGGCCAAAAGGCTGTTGTCTGGTACGGCAAGCCAGTGCAAAAGAGGGCTGATCCAAGCGTCCATGCGTTAGTGTTTACTAGGGTTGGGCCAGTGTTGTGCGGGGCAGGTAAAATCGCGCCCATGCCCCTCTTGCAGGGGCAGTTTTTTTCCATCCCCCTTATTGGTATTGTGTTCTATGCGCATTGGTGCGTACGAGTTGGCTAACCCTTATTTTGTCGCCCCTATGGCAGGGGTGACGGATAGGCCTTTTCGCCAATTGTGCAAACGCTTGGGCGCAGGGTATGCCGTCAGTGAGATGGTCACATCCCGCCCCGATTTGTGGGACAGCCTCAAAACCTCTCGCCGTGCCAACCACGAGGGCGAGCCTGGGCCGATTGCGGTGCAAATTGCCGGAACCGATGCCCAGATGATGGCCGACGCCGCGCGCTACAACATTGACCGCGGGGCGCAGATCATCGACATCAACATGGGCTGTCCAGCCAAAAAGGTCTGTAACAAATGGGCTGGATCAGCCTTGATGCAAGACGAAGGCTTGGCCATAGGCATTGTGCAAGCGGTGGTGCAAGCCTGCGTCCCCCACAATGTGCCGGTCACTCTCAAGATGCGTACTGGTTGGTGCCAGTCGCACAAAAACGCGGTGTCCATCGCCCGCCAGGCCGAGTCTGCCGGGGTGCAAATGCTCACTGTCCATGGCCGCACGCGCGAGCAGGGCTACAGTGGACAGGCCGAGTACGACACCATCGCCGCCGTGAAAGCGGCGGTGCAAGTACCTGTGGTGGCCAATGGCGACATCACCAGTCCCCACAAAGCCCAAGTTGTGCTGCGCGCGACCGGGGCCGATGCCATCATGATTGGGCGTGCCGCCCAAGGCTACCCGTGGATATTCCGCGAGGTTGCCCACTTTTTGACCACTGGCGAGCTAATGGCCGCTCCCTTGGTCAGCGAGGTACGCCGCGAATTGGTTGAGCATTTGCACGACCACTATGCCTTATACGGTGAATTGACGGGCGTGCGATCGGCACGCAAACACATTGGCTGGTATATCCAAGGCCTGCCAGGTGCGGCGGAATTTCGCCGCCACATGAACACCCTGCAAACCAGCCACGAGCAGGTGCAGGCGGTGGAGCAATTTTTGCTTGAACTCGATGCCCAGATGGACAGACTGCCAGTCCGTACCGCGTTGGATGCGGCCACAGCGCAGGTGACCACTGACCATAACAACACCAAGGAGCTAGCCGCATGAGCGAGCCTAATCGTCTGGACGCCTGTGTGCGTGCCAGTCTAGAGACGTATTTTCAAGATCTGGGTGACATCGAAGCGAACGGCATCTACGACATGCTGGTGCACGCAGTCGAAAAACCCATGCTGGAAGTGGTGCTGGCGCGCGCCGACCACAACCAGAGCAAAGCCGCCCAATGGCTGGGCCTCAATCGCAACACCCTGCGCAAGAAATTGCTGGAGCACAACCTCATATGAAATCTGCCCTGTTATCCGTTTCCGACAAGACCGGCATCGTCGAGCTGGCCCGCGTCCTGCACCAGCAAGGCATGCGCCTGCTGTCCACTGGCGGTACGGCCAAGTTGCTGGCCGAGCAAGGCCTGCCCGTGACCGAAGTGGCCGATATGACCGGATTTCCCGAGATGCTTGATGGCCGTGTCAAAACCCTGCATCCCCGCGTGCACGGTGGTTTGCTGGCCCGTCGTGATTTCCCAGCCCACATGGCTGCGCTGGCCGAGCACCAGATCGACACCATTGACGTGCTGGTGGTCAACCTCTACCCCTTTGAGGCCACCGTGGCCAAAGTCGATTGCACGTTGGGCGATGCGATCGAGAACATCGACATTGGCGGTCCCGCCATGGTGCGCAGCGCCGCCAAGAACTGGAAAGACGTGGCGGTGCTCACCGACGCATCCCAATACGCTGGCGTGATTGCCGAGTTGCAAGCGCAAGGCGAAGTCAGCCGCAAGACCAAGCTGGCGCTGTCGATTGCCGCGTTCAATCGCATCAGCCAGTACGACGGTGCCATCAGCGACTACCTGTCGGCCATCGCCTTGGCCGAAGGCGATGCAGTGCCTGCTGACGAAGCCGCTCCCGTGCTGCAACTCTTTCCCGGGCAGAGCAATGGGCGCTTCATCAAGGTACAAGACCTGCGCTACGGTGAGAACAGCCACCAGCAAGCGGCCCTGTACCGCGACCTGCAACCCGCCCCCGGCTCCTTGGTCACGGCCAAGCAGCTACAAGGTAAAGAGCTGAGCTACAACAACTTGGCCGATGCCGATGCGGCGTGGGAATGCGTCAAGAGTTTCACAGGTTCCGCGTGTGTGATCGTTAAGCATGCCAACCCCTGCGGCGTGGCCGTCGGCAAGGATGCGCTGGAGGCCTACAGCAAGGCATTCCAGACCGATCCAACCAGCGCCTTTGGCGGCATCATCGCCCTGAACAGCCCGCTGGATGGGCCTGCTGCGCTACAAATTTCGAAGCAGTTTGTGGAAGTACTGATGGCGCCAGCCTTCACGCCCGAAGCGCTGGAAGTGTTCAAGTCCAAGGTCAATGTGCGTTTGCTGCAAATCGACTTGCCCGCTGGCGGTGATACGCCATGGCTCAAGGGCCAAAATGCCATGGACATGAAGCGCATTGGTTCGGGCATCTTGCTGCAAACGGCGGACAACCACGAGTTGACTCTGGCCGACCTCAAGGTCGTGACCATCAAGCAACCCACCCAGCAAGAACTGCAAGACCTGCTGTTCGCTTGGAAGGTGGCCAAGTTCGTCAAGAGCAACGCCATCGTGTTCTGCAAGGACGGTATGACGATGGGTGTAGGAGCAGGGCAGATGAGCCGCTTGGACAGCGCGCGCATTGCCAGCATCAAGGCCGGACACGCCAACCTGAGCCTGCAAGGCACAGCCGTGGCCAGCGATGCCTTCTTCCCCTTCCGTGACGGGCTGGATGTGGTCATCGACCACGGCGCGACCTGCGTCATCCAACCCGGTGGCAGCATGCGCGATGACGAGGTGATTGCCGCTGCCAATGAGCGTGGCGTGTCCATGGTGTTCTCCGGTGTGCGCCATTTCCGCCATTAATCACGCCAAAGAAGGCATGGCCCAACTGTCCGGTAGCGCCTGCTAGGCGCTACATTTACGCTATGGGCCGAGTCGAACACAGTACCACCAACGCACCGAATGCCGCTTTTGGCGGCGCGCACCTTGCTAATGCTGCGCACATTGCGGCAGCCGCCAGTTTTGCCGCTTTGGTGGACAAGTTGGACTACCTGTCTCCCAGCGATGTGGAGCAGGTGCGCAAGGCCTACCGCCTGGCCGATGAAGCCCACTTGGGCCAGCTACGCAACAGTGGTGAGCCCTACATCACCCACCCCATAGCGGTAGCTGCGCAGTGCGCCGACTGGAAGTTGGATGCCCAGGCTTTGATGGCCGCCTTGTTGCACGATGTGCTGGAAGACTGCGGTATCACCAAAAGCGAGCTGCTCGAGCGCTTTGGCAGCCCCGTAGCCGAGCTGGTCGATGGGCTGACCAAACTGGACAAGCTGCAGTTCAACACCCGCGAAGAGAACCAAGCCGAGTCCTTTCGCAAAATGCTCTTGGCCATGGCGCGTGATGTGCGTGTCATCCTCATCAAATTGGCCGACCGTTCGCACAATATGCGCACGCTCTCGGACATGCCGCGCAGCAAATGGGGGCGCATTTCGTCCGAAACGCTGGAAATTTATGCGCCCATTGCCTACCGACTGGGTTTGAACCAAACCTACCGCGAGTTGCAAGAGCTGTCGTTCCGCCACTTGCTGCCTTGGCGTTACAGCGTGCTCTCTAAGGCCGTTGCCAAGGCCCGTAGCCGTCGCCGTGACCTCATTCAAACCGTGCACAAAGAGGTGGAGCGGGTATTTGCAGATGCGGGTATGGCTGTGCGCTTGGCTGGGCGTGAAAAAACGCTGTACTCCATCTACAAAAAGATGGACACCAAGCACCTGAGCTTTGCCCAGGTGACCGATATTTATGGTTTTCGCCTCATCGTCCCCTCGGTGACCGACTGTTACACCGCTTTGGGGCTGCTGCACCAACTCTATAAGCCAGTGCCCGGCAAGTTCAAAGACCATATTGCCATTGCCAAAACCAATGGCTATCAGTCTTTGCACACCACCTTGGTGGGGCCAGCGGGCATCAACATCGAATTCCAAATGCGTACCGAAGCCATGAATTTGGTTGCCGATTCCGGGGTGGCTGCGCACTGGCTGTACAAGACCAATAACCCTGATGGTGGCTCCGACGACCATTTGGGTGCCAAGTGGCTGCAATCATTGCTAGATATCCAGAACGAAACGCGCGATGCAGCAGAGTTCTGGGATCACATCAAGGTCGATCTGTTCCCCGATGCGGTGTACGTATTCACGCCCAAGCAACAAATCATGGCTCTACCGCGGGGGGCGACAGTGGTGGATTTCGCTTACGCCGTACACAGCGATGTGGGGGACAAAATGATTGCTGCCCGTGTCAATGGTCACCAAGTTCCCTTGCGCACTGAGTTGCAAAATGGCGATGTGGTGGAGGTGACTACAGCCCCTAGTGCAGCGCCCAATCCGGCTTGGCTGGGTTTTGTGCGCACAGGCCGGGCGCGTTCCAAGATACGCCACCACCTCAAAACCATGGCGCAAACGGAGTCCACTACCTTGGGATTCAAGTTGCTCGCCCAGGCATTGCGTGCCGAAGGGCTGGAGAGCGTGCCAGAAGACAGCGCCAATCACAGCGCGATGTGGGACAAGCTGCTACGCTTCACGGGCAACAAGTCGCGCGACGATTTATTCACCGATATAGGTTTGGGCAAGCGCATCGCCCACATCGTGGCCAAGCGCATGGCCAGTTTGCTGGCCGAAGAGGGTATCAAGCCCGATGCATTGTTGATCACCCGCGAGCGCTTCATGGCCCACGAAACTGCGCCGGTTGGTGCGATTGTGGTCGATGGTAGCGAGAATGCTTCGGTGCAGTTCGCCAGTTGCTGTCGCCCTGTACCGGGTGATTCCATCGTGGGTTACCTCGGCAAAGGCGAAGGCTTGGCCGTGCACCGAGATGGTTGCAACGTGGCCCGCAAGCTGCAAGCCAAGGATGCTGAGCGTTTTATCAGCGTGGAGTGGTCGGATGAACCTGTGCGCTCATTTTCTGTCACCTTGTTGGTCACGGTGCGCAACGACAAAGGGGTATTGGCCAAAGTGGCTGCTGCTTTGGCTGCCGCAGAGGGCGATATTGTGCACATCGACATGGGGCAAGACTCCATCCAAGCGGCCAGTGATTTGCGCTTTACGGTGGCAGTGCGCGATACCTCCCATTTAGATGCCGTCCTGCGCAGCTTGCGTCGTTGCCCTCCAGTGCTCAAAGCTGAGCGCTTGATCAGTCAAGCGGCTGGTGATCGCTAAGGACTAGCTGCTCTCAGAAACGAAAAACCCCTCAGATATTGCTATCTGAGGGGCATCGTTTGGTGCGGCTGGCAGGAATCGAACCCACGACCCCTTGGTTCGTAGCCAAGTACTCTATCCAGCTGAGCTACAGCCGCGAAGCCTTCGATTATAGCGCTAATTTGGCGGGGATGGATATTGCACGCTCAGCACCTCAATTTCCAGGGTGCGCTCGGGCATCACCAGCTTGAGCACGTCGCCTTCGCGTGCTTTGAGCAGGGTGCGGGCAATGGGGGCAATCCAGCTCACTTCGCCCGCTGCGCTATTGGCCTCGTCTATGCCTTTGATGGTGATGCAGCGCTCGGTTTCACCGTCTTCCAAGTAGCTAACGCTTGCGCCGAAAAAGATTTGCTCTTTGCCATAGTGCACACTCGGATCCACCACCTCGGCAATTTCCAAGCGTTTGGTCAGGAAGCGAATGCGGCGGTCTATCTCGCGCAGGCGTTTTTTGCCATACAGGTAGTCACCGTTCTCAGACCGATCGCCATTGCTGGCCGCCCAATGCACGATGTCCACGATCTTGGGGCGCTCTTGGTCAATCAGTTCCAGCAACTCGCCGCGCAGACGAGCGTAGCCTGCGGGGGTGATGTAGTTTTTGCCGCCTGCAGGCAGGGCGGGCAGTGCCAGATCGTCGTCATCTTGGTCGTCGGATTCTTTGGTGAATGCTTTGCTCATGCGTCCATCTCCATCATCGCAGGCACAAACGAAAAACCCCTCAGATATTGCTATCTGAGGGGCATCGTTTGGTGCGGCTGGCAGGAATCGAACCCACGACCCCTTGGTTCGTAGCCAAGTACTCTATCCAGCTGAGCTACAGCCGCGAAAGCAGTTATTGTAGCAAGCTTTCGCGGGTGCATGCCACAAAAGCCATTTTTTTGCCAAAAAGTACGTGTCACAGCACGCTACGATGGCGCCATGCACAGCAATACACCCATGAACCACCCCCCCCTGGCAAATTCGCCCGAAGCGTCCCAACTGGGCCAGCGCAGCGAGTACATCGATCAGTACACGCCTTCTTTGTTGTTTCCGATTGCGCGCCAAACCAAGCGCAGTGAAATCGGCATTGCTGGACAAGCTCCATTCATCGGGGCTGATTTGTGGACTGCGTTTGAAGTGAGCTGGCTCAATATGCGCGGCAAACCGCAAGTGGCATTGGTGCATTTCACCATTCCAGCAGAGACTCCCAACATCATCGAGAGCAAGTCCTTCAAACTCTACCTCAATAGTTTTAACAATACCCGTTTGCCAGATGCCCAGACAGTGCAAGAGATGCTGCGCAAGGACATCAGTGAAGCCGCTTGGCGTGGTGCGGACAAAACCGCCACGGTGGGGGTGCGGTTGTTGCCTGCCGATGGATTTGTGGGTGAAACAGTGCAAACGCTCGATGGCCTGAGCTTGGATCGCTTGGATGTCGAGTGCACCCACTACCAACCGGCACCCCATTTGCTGCAGGCAGATACCGCGCAAGCCCCCATAAGCGAAGTGCTGACCAGTGATTTGCTCAAGAGCAATTGTTTGGTGACAGCCCAGCCGGACTGGGGCAGTGTGCAAATTGCCTACACGGGCCATCCGATAGCGCATGAAGGCTTGCTGCAGTACATCGTGAGTTTTCGCAACCACAATGAGTTCCACGAGCAGTGTGTGGAGCGCATCTTCATGGACATCTGGGCACGCTGCCAGCCTATCAAGCTGAGTGTGTATGCACGCTATACCCGGCGTGGTGGTTTGGACATCAATCCATGGCGCACCAGCCACCCGCAAGCACTGCCGCCCAATGTGCGCTTGGCACGGCAGTAAATGGCCTTAGCGCATGGTGAAGACCTGCAGTGAACTCATGATGGCTTGCGCGTTGTTGCGCAAGGCGGCAATGGCCGCTGCAGACTCTTCGGCCAACGCTGCGTTCTGTTGCGTTACCGAATCGAGTTCCCCAATCGATGCATTCACAGTAGCAATGCCATCGGCTTGCTCGCGGTTCGCGCCAATGATGTCCTGAATCATGTTGCCCACGGTGCTGACGGATGCGACCAGTGCATCAATCTTCTGACCGGCTTCCACCATTTGCTTGTATTCCACCGAGATTTGGTCCGCCGTTTGGGCGATCAAATCCCGAATCTCTTTGGCTGAACTGGCGCTGCGCTGCGCCAGTGCACGCACCTCACTGGCCACCACCGCGAAACCACGCCCTTGCTCCCCTGCACGGGCCGCTTCCACGGCGGCATTGAGGGCCAAGATATTGGTTTGAAAAGCGATACCTTCGATCACGCCAATGATGTCGCGCATGCGGTTGGATGCTTGGTCAATTTGTTGCATATTGCGTGCTACTTCCGCCACCGCATGCGATCCGTCTTGTGCACTGAGAATAGATTGTTGGCTACTCACCGCAACGTTCTCAGCCGTTGCGACGGTGTGCTGCACGTTGTTGGACAACTCGCCCATGGCGTTGCTGGTTTTATCCAAACTGATCGCTTGGGCTGATGTGCGATTGGCCAAATCCATGCCGCCCGAGGCAATTTCATTGGTGGTGTCTCCAAACGAATGCACACTGGTGCGTACATCGGCCAGCACGGCGCGCAGGTTGATCTGGGTTTGGTTAAGCACTTGTACCAAAGACGATACGGGTTCTGGGTAGTCGTCGCTCAGCGGGGCTAGTGTTAAGTTGCAACTGGATATCGCGCTGGCAAAGCGTTGTGCATCGTCCATGGCCGAGGAAAAACTGCTGTACAAGGTATAGACCACTGCGCCAGCACCCAGCAACAAGCAGATCAGTTGCGCAGCAAAGCCACTCGATCCGCTCATTCCCAGTAAGTCAGGAACGCAGCCCAGCGCAATCATGGCCAGCAAAGCCAGTGTGATGCGCTGGTTGATGCTCTTGAACTGTATCCAGCCCCAGAATTTGCGCAGACCGTGGTAGTGCAATTTGCCAGCTTGCAAGTACATGGTTTCCACGCCGCGTTCTTTTTCGGTACGCATTTGGGCGTACAACTGCTCGGCAGCTTGCACTTCGTTGCGGCTGGGTTTGGTGCGCACTGACATGTAGCCCTGTGGCTTACCGTCTTTCATGAGCGGGGTGACATTGGCTCGCACCCAGTAGTGGTCGCCATTCTGGCGGCGATTTTTGACCAAACCCGTCCATGGCGAACCGCTGCCAATGGTGCGCCACATGTCTTTGAACGCCTGTTCGGGCATGTCGGGGTGGCGAATCATGTTGTGCGGTTGACCAATGAGTTCTTGCATCTCAAAGCCACTGGTTTCCACGAATGAGGGGTTGCAATGGGTGATGCGACCCTGTGTATCCGTCATGGACACCAGCATCGCCCCATCGGAATAGTTGTACTCCTGTTGGGTAACAGGCAAGTTTTGGCGCATCAAACGCTCCTGTGCATGTGGATAAAAATAGGCTAACGAAGAACGCCTAACATTGGGTTAGCAGGTGTTGAAATCTGTAAGAAAACAGTTTTTGACAGGGGTCAATAACGATATCGTATATCAGTGATATAGCCAACAGGGTTTGTACCAGCAAAAGCGGCTATGCAAGGGGGGATGATTGGCTATTCCCGTTGCTTGCGAACAGGTCGATGGCTGCAGGTGCTTCTTTGGATACCAAATTGCCCAAGCGCACGCCCAATAGCCGCAATTTGCGCTCCAACGGAACGCGCTTCAGGCACTGTCTGGCCCAGTGCAGCAATTCAGTGCTGCTAGCAACGGTATTCACATGGGTAACGTCGCGTGTTACCACGGTGAAGTCGGTGTATTTGACTTTAATGCCAACGGTTCGTCCGGCGTAACCTTTGCGCTCGGCGTCATGGGCCAGTTGCTCGCACAAGGCAATGAGGATGCTGCTCAACTCGGCCCGGTCTTGGCGCGGATGCAAATCGCGCTCGAATGATGTTTCCCGGCTCAGAGAAACCGGCTCGCTGTGCGTCACCACCGGGCTGTCATCTTGCCCATGCGCTGCTTGGTGCAGCCAATAGCCCGTTTTGCGCCCAAAGTGCTCCATGAGTTCGGCGACATCGCGCCGGGCCAACTCGCCAATGGTGTGGATGCCCAGTTGCTGCAACTTGGTATCGGCTTTGGGGCCAATACCGTTGATCTTGCGGCAGGGCAGGGGCCAGACCAGGGTCGGTATGTCGGCTTCGTGCACGATGGCGATGCCGTTGGGCTTGTTGAACTCGCTGGCCATTTTGGCCAACAGCTTGTTGGGCGCAACGCCAATCGAGCAGGTCAGGCCCGTGTCGTCTGCAATCGACTTTTGCAGCAGGCGGGCCAGCACCCGCCCGCCTTCGCGCTGTCCGCCGGGCACGTGGGTGAAGTCGATATACACCTCGTCCACGCCCCGGTTTTCCATCAACGGTGCTATGTCGGTGATGATGGCTTTGAAGCGCTGCGAGTAGTGGCGGTAGCGCGGGAAGTCCACCGGCAGCAAGACGGCATCGGGGCACAGCTTGGCTGCTTTCATCAGCCCCATGGCCGACCCCACACCAAACTGGCGTGCTGCGTAGGTGGCCGTGGTGATGACGCCACGCCCTGTGTAGTCGCGCAAGCGCGGAAAGGCTGCCAGTGGAATGCGGTTTTCTTGGCCTGTGGGATAGGCGCTACTCAGGGCGTCGTCAGCAGAGCGCCTGCCACCACCAATGACCACCGGCAGCCCTTTGAGCTGCGGGTAGCGCAGCAACTCGACGGACGCGTAAAACGCATCCATGTCCAGATGCGCTATGCGGCGTGGCAGCGGCTCAGTCACCGCAAGATGGATCCATCCACATCGTCGATGCGGGTTTTGCCGCAAAAAGCCATGGTCACATCCAGCTCCTTGTGGATGATTTGCAAAGCCTTGGTGACGCCTGCTTGCCCCATGGCACCTAAGCCATAGACAAAAGCGCGGCCAATCATCACGCCCTGAGCGCCCAAGGCGCGGGCTTTGAGCACGTCTTGCCCACTGCGGATGCCACTGTCGAGCCAAATTTCGGTTTTGCCGCCCACGGCTTGCACGATTTCGGGCAGCACCGCGATGCTGCTGGGTGCGCCATCCAACTGGCGGCCGCCATGGTTGCTGACCACGATGGCATCGGCACCATGCTGGGCAGCCAGTTCGGCGTCCACCGTTTCCATGATGCCTTTGAGAATGAGTTTGCCGCCCCAGCGCTCTTTCACCCACGCCACATCGGCCCACGACAGGGTGGGGTCAAACTGCTCGTTGGTCCAAGCCGAGAGGGAGCGCATGTCGCTCACGCCCTTGACGTGGCCCACCAAGTTGCCAAAGCAGTGGCGCTTGGTCTGGGCCATGCCCCAGCACCAGCGCGGTTTGGTCATCAGGTTGAGGAGGTTGCGCACCGTGGGCTTGGGGGGGGCTGTCAGGCCATTTTTCAGGTCTTTGTGGCGCTGGCCAATCACCTGCAAATCGAGCGTGAGCACCAAGGCACTGCAGCGGGCGGCGCGGGCGCGCTCGATCATCTGCGCCATGGCCTGGCGGTCGCGCATCATGTAGAGCTGGAACCAAAACGGCGCGCCCGTGTGTTCGGCAATGTCCTCGATGGAGCAAATGCTCATGGTGGACAGGGTGAAGGGCACGCCAAAGTCGCGTGCGGCTTTGGCGGCCAGTATCTCGCCGTCAGCGTGCTGCATGCCCGTCAGCCCCACGGGAGCCAATGCCACGGGCATGGCCACAGGCTGGCCCACCATGGTGGTGGCGGTGCTGCGGTTGCTCATGTCCACGGCCACGCGCTGGCGCAGCTGGATGCGGGCAAAGTCGCTGCTGTTGGCGCGGTAAGTGCCTTCAGTCCACGAGCCGGAGTCGGCGTAGTCGTAAAACATGCGCGGCACCCGCTTGTGGGCCAGTACGCGCAGGTCTTCGATGTTGGTGATCACGGGCATGCAAGTCTCCTCGTTATGGGTGTTTTTTGCGTTGCTTAGCCCAGGCGTTGGCGGTGCCGCGTGATTTGCTGGCGCACCTGTACGGGGGCTGTGCCGCCAATCACGTTGCGGGCGTTGAGGCTGCCCTCCAAGCTCAGCACTTGGTACACGTCATCGGCAATGTGGGGGTTGAATTGCTGCAGTACATCCAGCGGCAGTTCGCTCAAGTCCACGCCCCGGTCGCTGGCTACTTTCACCGCATGGGCCACGGTCTCGTGCGCATCGCGGAAGGGCAGGCCTTTTTTCACCAAGTAGTCGGCCAAGTCGGTGGCGGTGGCAAAGCCTTTTTGCGCTGCAGCGCGCATGGCCGCTGCGTTGACGGTGATGCCGCCGCTCTTTTCGCCCGTAGCCGGGTTGACTTGGCCGCCGATCATCTCGGCAAAGATGCGCAGCGTGTCTTTGAGCGTGTCCACGGTGTCAAACAGCGGCTCTTTGTCTTCTTGGTTGTCTTTGTTGTAGGCCAGTGGCTGGCCTTTCATCAGAGTGATCAGGCCCATCAAGTGGCCCACCACACGGCCGGTTTTGCCGCGGGCCAGTTCGGGCACGTCGGGGTTTTTCTTCTGCGGCATGATGGAGCTGCCGGTGGTGAAGCGGTCGGCAATCTTCACAAACGCGAAGTTCTGGCTCATCCACAAAATCAGTTCTTCCGACAAGCGGCTGATGTGCACCATGGTCAGGCTGGCAGCGGCGGTGAACTCGATGGCAAAGTCGCGGTCGCTCACGCCGTCCAGGCTGTTTTGGCTCACTTGGGGCTGGCCTGCATCGTCCACCATGCCCAGAGTGCGGGCTACGCGCTCGCGATCCAGCGGGTAGGTGGTGCCGGCCAAGGCGGCGCTGCCCAGCGGCAGGCGGTTGGTGCGGCGGCGCACGTCGGCAAAGCGCTCGGCGTCACGGCTGAACATTTCCACATAGGCCAGCAGGTGGTGGGCAAAGCTCACGGGTTGGGCCACTTGCAGGTGGGTAAAGCCGGGCAGGATCACGTCCACGTTCTGCTCGGCCACATCCACCAAGGCGCGTTGCAAGTCGGTCAACAAGCCGCCAATCAGGTCGATCTCGCTGCGCAGCCACAAGCGCACGTCGGTGGCCACTTGGTCATTGCGGCTGCGGCCCGTGTGCAGGCGCTTGCCCGCATCGCCCACCAGCTGGGTCAGGCGGGCTTCGATGTTCAGGTGCACGTCTTCCAAGTCCAGCTTCCACTCGAAAGCGCCAGCCTCTATCTCGCTCCAAATTTGTGTCATGCCTTTTTGGATGGCGGCGTAGTCTGTGGCCGCGATGATGCCTTGCGCTGCCAGCATTTCCGCGTGCGCCAAACTGCCTGTGATGTCGGCTTGCCACAGTCGTTTGTCAAAAAACACACTGGCGGTGTACCGTTTCACAAGCTCGCTCATCGGTTCAGAGAAGAGAGCAGACCAGGCTTGGGACTTGTTGTCGAATTGATTGTGGGACATGAAAGGCTCGGGGAAAATGGGCGCTATGGCCATGAAAGACAGTGAAATTCTATCGACCCAGCGCGCAGACCTGACAGGTTGGTCTGTGCTGGACGAAGCACCCGTGCCTGTGCATCACTTCAGTGGCTGCGATTTGGGTGTGGTTTTGCGCAGCGTGGTGTTGGTGCATGTCACCTTGGCGGTGGTGTGTGCCATTGTCTACGTTCATTGGGAATTGTGGGTGCCGCAGTGGGCATTTCTCACAGGCACAAGCTTGCCTGCAACCTTGCTGTGGCTGTTGCTGGCATGTGCTGCCAGCAAACCCATGGCGCATTGGTCTGAATGGCTGCAAGGCAGTGCTATGGCCGCTTTAGGTGCGGTGTGCGCCATGCTGGCAGTGGTGCTGTTGGCGTGGATGGATGCGCAGCTACAGCCCAACGTACCGGCTGTAGCTGCTGCTGGGGCTTTGCTGGCATTGGGGCTGTGGCAATTGCAAGTCTGGCGCAGCAAGGCCCGCCAGCCTGCTGACACGGCTGCCCGTTTGGCTGGTTTGCAAGCCCGCATACGGCCCCATTTTTTGTTCAATACCTTGAACAGCGCCATCGCCTTGGTGCGCGCTGAACCCGCGCAAGCCGAACGGCTGCTGGAAGACTTGAGTGACTTGTTTCGCCAAGCTTTGGCAGACAGCGACAGCAGTGTGCCCTTGGCGCAAGAGATTGAGCTGGCAGAGCGCTACTTGTCCATTGAACACATCCGCTTTGGGGCGCGCTTGCAACTGCGCTGGAATTTGGATCCAGCGGCCAATGCAGCCAAAGTACCCCCTTTGCTGCTGCAGCCTTTGGTCGAAAACGCCATCACCCACGGCGTTGAACCCAGCTTGCAGGGCGCACAGGTAGAAATTTCAACCCGTGTGCGCGGTGGTTCGGTGGTGCTCAAAGTACGCAACAGCGTTCCAGCGGGGCCAGGTAAACCAGGCCATGGTTTGGCCCTGCGCAATGTGCAAGAGCGCTTAACCCTGCTGCACGATGTGCAGGCCCACTTTCGCAGTCGCTTGCGTGATGGCATTTATGAAGTGCGCTTGGAGTTCCCGCTATGAGCTTGCGTGTACTGATTGCCGATGATGAAGCACTGGCGCGCAACCGCTTGCGCGTGCTCTTGGGGGACATTGCCCAGCCTGCCATGCAGATCGTGGCCGAAGCGGCCAGCGTCATGGATGTGCTCAACGTGTTGGAGCAGCAGCCCGTGGACTTGCTCTTGCTCGACATTGCCATGCCCGGTGGTGACGGCATGCGCTTGGCAGAGCTGTTGCACCTGCAACGCGCCAACGGCCAGCCCAGCCCGGCGGTGATCTTTGTCACGGCCCATGCCCAGCATGCGGTGCGCGCCTTTGACATTGAGGCCGTGGACTACTTGACCAAACCTGTGCGCCTAGAGCGTTTGCAGGCGGCGCTACAAAAAGTAGAGCGCGTACAGCCCGTCCAGCAAGCTCTGCAGCCCGATTCTCCTGTAGAAGAGTATTTGCATATACCGACTCGACAAGGGATAGAGTTGGTGCCCTTGTCGCAGGTGCTGTACTTCAAGGCCGAGCTCAAATACATCACCGTCGTCACCGCCCAGCGTGAGTACATCCTGGATGCATCCTTGCAGGAGTTGGAGCAGCACTATGGTGAACGGTTCTTGCGCATCCACCGCAATGCCTTGGTGGCTCGTCAAGCGGTCGATGCTTTGCTGCGCCCAGGGAGCCGCGATTGGATAGAGGCCAGTCGCCAAGACCCAGCCATCGGTGAAGACACTTGGGGACTTCGTTTGCGCGGTTTGAATGCGATACTGGCGGTTTCCCGTCGCCAGTTGCCCCAAGTGCGTGAACTGCTTCAACAGCGCCACGACGTGGGCTTGTCTTAATCAAGTTTGTATGAAGTTTTTGCCTTTGCTGTGCTGCGTTGTTGCGGCTGCCGCACACGCCCAGACGCCTTCGGCACCTAGTAGCCCTGCTGGTAACGAGCCGCAAACCAGTGTTCCAGACCCCACGGCCGAGTTCTTTTTACTGGGTGTCGGCTACACCAAACGCTCATCCGTGTTCAAAGGTGAGAGTGGTAACAACTTGGAGCGAGGTTTCCCCTTCATCCACTACCGCAGCAAAACGCTGGATGTAACCACCACCAATGCCAGCTACCACTTCCTGCACGATGGCGACTGGCGCTGGAGCGTGCATGTGGGCTGGATCAATGTTGAAGCCCATGACAATGCCACCGCTACCGTGCTCGATGGCACCAGCAAACGTGAGCCTGGTTGGTGGGCTGGCCCCTCGGTGCGTTACAAGAACGACTGGGGCCAAGTCACCGCCACGATAGAGACCGATGCAGCCCACAACGGCAACGGTTACCAAGTGCGCATGGGCTACGCCAAACCGTTTCGCATTGGCTATTTGCAGCTTACCCCCTCGGTTCATGTGCGCTGGCTCAGCAACGACTACGTGAACTATTACTACGGTGTACGGGCAGACGAGGCCAGTGCCAGCCGCCCGGTGTACACGCCTGGCGCTGCCACCGCATCGTGGGTGGGGCTCAATGCCATCATGCCCGTGTCGCGCAACGACGGTTTCATGGTGGACTACCAAATGCACCAGCTAGGCCAATCCATGGCCGATAGTCCGCTGGTGGACAAACAACGCTACGAGCGCATTTCCGTGGTGTACATGCACCGCTTTTAGGGGGAATTCAAGATGGGATCTGTTGGGTTAGGATGTTGTTAGCCTAACCAAAGTGCCCCCCCAAGGAGGTCCGCATGCAAGAACACCATTGGGCAGAACAACTGTTGCGATCCCATCCAGATGGAATTGCGCTGATGAACGATGCCTATGTTTTGCAATTTGTGAACCAGCACTACTTGGAGATATGGGGGTTTACCGAGCAAAGTGCCTATGGGATGACCCCCAGTGAGCGCTTTGCATACCAGGCCGATTTGCTGGCCAATCCGCAGGAGGATGCGTTTGCGTTGCGTCTTCTCAAGCTCGGTCTGGATGAGCCCAAGTCGCGCTACTTCAAACTCAAGGATGGGCGTTGGCTGGAGCGCATTGCCTATCGTTTCATGCCCTTGGGTAGCTGCACTGGAATCGTGTCGCAGTGGCGGGATGTCACGGGCAAATACTTGCAGGACATGGCGACCCAATACGAGCGCGATTTGATGCACTCCATGATGGACAGCGTGCCCGATCAGATCTTTTTCAAGGACCTCAAGAGTCGCTTTATACGCATCAACGCCAGCTTGGCCAAACGCTATGGTTTGGATCGCCCGGAGCAAGCGGTTGGCAAATCGGATGCAGATTTCTACTCGGCAGAGCACGCCGCGCAAACGCGCCGCGAAGAATTGGAAATCATGCGCACCGGTACACCGATATTCAATCAGCTCCATCACGAAGTCTGGAACGATGGCACCGAGGCCTGGAATGTCTCTATGAAGATGCCGCTTCGTGATGCCACGGGAAAGACAATCGGCATCTACGGCGTTGCCCACGACATTACCGAACACAAGAAAGCCGAAGCCCTTATTTGGCAGCAGGCCAACTTTGACGCCCTCACCGGATTGCCCAATCGCCGCATGCTGCGAGACCGCTGGGAGCAGGCGGTCAAGAGCCATAAGCGCAGTGGCCATGGACTGGCATTGCTCATACTGGATTTGGATCACTTCAAGGAAGTCAACGACAACTTGGGGCATGCCGTGGGTGACCAGTTGCTGGTCGCTGCATCCAAGCGCATTGGTGCTTGCTTGCGTGCATCGGACACTTTGGCGCGCATGGGGGGTGATGAGTTCGCCATCATCCTGACTGACCAAGTGTCCGACACCTATGTAGGGGACATCGTCCATAAAATCGTCAGTTGCATGGACGATGCTTTCGATTTGAGTGGTCAGTGCATTTTTGTTTCGGTTAGCGTCGGTGTGACCTTGTATCCGCAGAACGGAGAGTCTTTCGATGAATTGCTGAAATTGTCGGATCAGGCGATGTACGAGGCCAAAGAGCAAGGAAGAAACCGCTTTTGCTTTTTTACGCAGGCCTTGCAGGAGCGTTCCAGCAATCGCTTGCGCATGGCCCATGACCTGCATATCGCGGTTCGCGAGCAGCAATTTCACTTGGTTTACCAGCCCATCGTGGATCTTCGGTCTGGGGCTATTCATAAGGCAGAAGCGTTGATCCGATGGAATCATCCGCAGCAAGGGGCGATCCCTCCCAGTGAATTCATCCCCTTGGCTGAGTCCATCGGTTTGATTGAGGAGATTGGCGAATGGGTTTTTCGCACGGCTGCGCAAACGGTTCGCCAGTGGCGCAGTGAGGTTGATCCATTGATGCAGATTTCGGTCAACAAATCACCGCTCCAGTTTCAACGCAAGGTCCCTCAGGGCGCGGATTGGGTGGAGTACTTGCACTCCATTAATCTGGCGCCCGATGCCATCGTCGTCGAAATTACCGAAGGCTTGCTGTTGGATGCTTCCGAATGGGTTCGGCAGCAGTTGCAGACTACGCGCCAATCGGGCTTGCGCCTGTCATTGGATGATTTTGGCACCGGGTATTCATCACTGTCTTACTTGCACCGCTACGACATTGATTTCTTGAAAATAGACCAGTCCTTCATGCGCGAGTTGCGTCCTGGCTCAAAGACGGAAACCTTGTGCAAGGCCATTATCCGCATGGGCCATGAGTTGGGCATACAAATCATCGCCGAGGGCATAGAAAACTCAGTGCAACGAGACCTTCTGGTGGAAGCGGACTGCGACTTTGCCCAAGGTTACTTTTTTGCCAAGCCAATGCTGCCAGATGAGTTTCTGGAGTTCATCCGCAAAACGGCGTAGAAGCTGTGGGTTAACAAGCCAAGCAAACAGTGCTGCCCTCTAGGGGCAGCACTGCGGATCAAGGTCCATCAACCCGTATTGCGCAGCCCAGCCGAAATGCCGTTGATGCTGATGTGGATACCCCGGCGACCGCGCTCGTCGGTTTGGCCGGCCCGGTAGCGGCGAATCAGCTCCACCTGCAAGTGGTGCAGCGGGTCGATGTAGGGGAAACGGTGCGCAATCGACCGGGCCAAGGACGCGTTGTTGGACAGGCGGTGTTTCTCCCCCGTGATTTGCTCCAGTGCCTGTGCCGTGGCATGCCATTCCACTTCGATGGCGGCAAAAATCCGCTTGCGCAGCTTGGCGTCTTCTACCAGTTCGGCGTAGCGCGAGGCCAGTGCCAAATCGCTCTTGGCCAGCACCATGTCCATGTTGGAGAGCAGGGTGCGGAAAAACGGCCACTGCTTGTACATTTTCTTGAGCAAGGCGATGCGAGCATCCACCTTGTCAGGCCCTGCGGCGTGGATGAAGTGCTGCACCCCCGAACCGAAACCCAACCAGCCGGGTAGTGTCAGGCGGCATTGGCCCCAGCTAAACCCCCAGGGAATGGCGCGCAGGTCTTCGATGCGCTGGCTGGCTTTGCGCGATGCAGGGCGTGAGCCGATGTTGAGCTCAGCAATCTCGCGCAGCGGCGTGGCGCTGAAGAAATACTCGGTAAAGCCCGGTGTTTCGTACACCAGTTGGCGGTAGGCATCCATGCTGGCTTGCGACAGCTCGGCAGCGGCTTGCAAAAACGCCTTGGTGGCTGGCTTGGTGGGCTGCAACAGCGTGGCTTCCAGCGTGGCGGCTACCAAGGTTTCCAGATTGCGGCGGCCAATCTCGGGGTTGGCGTATTTGGAGCCAATCACTTCACCTTGCTCGGTCAGGCGGATCTGCCCGCGCACCGTGCCGGGTGGCTGGGCCAAAATGGCTTGGTAGCTCGGGCCACCGCCACGGCCCACTGTGCCGCCCCGGCCGTGGAACATGCGCAGCTGGATGTGGTGCTGCGCTTGCAGTTGCTCAAACAGCTCCACCAGCGCGATCTCGGCGCGGTACAGCTCCCAGTTGCTGGTGAAGATGCCGCCGTCTTTGTTGCTGTCCGAATAGCCCAGCATGATGTCCTGCTCGGCCCCGCTGCGCTTGACCAGATCGACCACGCCGGGCAGGGCGTAGAAGTCGCGCATGATGGGCGCGGCGTTGCGCAGGTCTTCGATGGTCTCAAACAGCGGCACCACGATCAGGTCTGCTACGGCTTGCTTATTCAGGGTTCCATGCACCAAGCCCACTTCTTTTTGCAAGAGCACCACTTCCAGCAAGTCGCTCACCGTTTCGGTGTGGCTGATGATGTAGTGGCGAATAGCGTCTTTGCCATAGCGCTGGCGCAGGGTCTTGGCCATGGCAAAGATGGCCAATTCTTTCTCCGCGTGTTCGCTATAGGGTGCCTCGGGCACGCGCAGCGGGCGCGCATCGTTGAGCAAGCCCAGCAGCAGTTCGCGCTTGGCCATCTCGTCCAAGCCGCTGTAATTGGCATGCACATGGGCTGTGGCCAACAATTCGTGCACCACTTCTTCGTGCTTGTCCGAGCTTTGGCGCAAATCCACCGTAGCCAAATGAAAGCCAAACACCTCCACGGCGCGGATCAGCGGGCGCAGGCGCTCATCGGCCAAGGCCGCGCCATGGTTGTGTGCCAGCGAGGCCTCGATGGTGCGCAAGTCGGCCAAGAGCTCTTCGGGCAGGTGGTAAGGGTTTTGCGGTGGCAGGGCGTGGCGTGCGGCTTCAGTGCCTGTCAGCAGTTGCAGCGTGGCGGCCAAGCGCGAATACATGCCGGTGAGCGCGCGGCGGTAGGGCTCGTCGGCGCGGTGGGCATTGTGGTCGGGTGAGCTGTCGGCCAGCGCTTGCATCTCGGGTGTGCAACTGGCCAGCAGCAAGGTGGTGGACAGCTCCCCACCCAGGTAGTGCAGCTCGGTCAGGTAGTGGCGCAGGGCCACTTCGCTTTGGCGGCGCAGGGCGTATTCCAGCGTTTGGGCGCTCACGTTGGGGTTGCCATCGCGGTCGCCACCAATCCATTGGCCCATGCGCAAAAAGCTGGCCACGGGCACGTCGCCCAGCAAAGCTTCCAAGTTGGCGTACAGGCGTGGAATTTCGCGCAGGAAAGTCGATTCGTAGTAGCTCAGCGCGTTCTCAATCTCATCGGCTACCGTCAGCTTGGTCAGGCGCAGCAAACGGGTTTGCCACAGTTGCACCACGCGGGCGCGCAGTTGGGCTTCGTTGGCCGCCAGTTCTTTGGGGGTGAGGGCGTCTTTGGTGGTGGTGACCAGCTGGCTGCGCAGGCGAATCTCGTCGCGCTCGGTCAGCAGGCGGGCAATGTCGCGCTCGGCGTCCAATATGCTCTTGCGCTGCACCTCGGTGGGGTGGGCGGTGAGCACTGGGGCCACATAGCTGTTGGCCAGTGTGTGGGTGATGGTGTCCGACGGAATGCCGGCCCAGCGCAGGCGCGATACCGCCACCTCCAGGCTGCCTTCTTGGGTGTTGCCCAGCCGCTCGTGGTAGTCGCGGCGGCGGATGTGGTGGCGGTCTTCGGCCAAATTGGCCAAATGGCTGAAATAAGTGAAGGCGCGAATCACGCTCACCGTTTTGTCTTCGCTCAGGCCTTTGAGTAATTTTTTCAGTGCTTTGTCCGCTTCGTGGTCGGCATCGCGGCGAAACGCCACCGACAGCGTGCGGATCTTTTCCACCAAGTCAAACGCGGCTTGTCCTTCTTGCTCGCGGATCACGTCACCCAACAGTCGCCCCAAGAGGCGGATGTCCTCCACCAAGGGGCGTTCGTTGTTCTTGCTCGCCACTTTTGTGGCGGGTTTGGGGGCTGGTTTGGCGGTGGGTTTCATTGCGCTAGGTCGTGGTTCAGGGGGAAAGGGTCATGCTAGCATCGCCTGAGCGTTTTCCTATTACAAGCAAGGTACAAGGTGTCGACTTCCCTTCCTAGTTCTTCGCCAGTGGCTGCGGCTGCTGCTCTGACCATCGCCACCCGCGAGAGCCGTTTGGCCTTGTGGCAAGCCCGCCATGTGCAAGCTCTGCTGCAGCAGCAAGGCTTGGGCGTGGAGCTGCTGGGCATGACCACGCAGGGCGACCAAATTTTGGATCGCACCCTCTCCAAAGTGGGGGGCAAGGGCCTGTTTGTGAAAGAGCTGGAAGTGGCCCTGCAAGAAGGCCGTGCCGACTTGGCCGTGCACTCCCTCAAAGACGTGCCCATGGAACTGCCCGAGGGTTTTGCGCTGGCCTGCGTCATGGAGCGCGAAGACCCGCGCGATGCCTGGGTCTCCAACCAATACGCCAGCGTGTTCGATGTGCCTGCGGGCGGGGTGGTGGGCACATCGAGCCTGCGCCGCGTCGCCTTGCTGCGCGCCCTGCGCCCCGACTTGCGCTACGAACCCCTGCGCGGCAACCTGGATACCCGCTTGGGAAAACTGGACAAAGGCCAGTACGACGGCATCGTCTTGGCCGCTGCAGGCCTCAAGCGCTTGGGGCTGGCCGAGCGCATCCGCGCTGTGATGGAGCCCGAACAGATGCTGCCCGCCGCCGGGCAAGGTGCGCTGGGCATTGAGATTTGCCAGCACCGCAGCGACGTGCAGGCCGTGCTGCAGCCCTTGGCCCACCTGCCCACGTGGATGGCGGTGGCTGCCGAGCGCACCGTCAGCCGCGTGATGGGCGGCTCCTGCTCCGTGCCGCTGGCCGCCTACGCGGTGTGGCAAGGCACTACCCTGCACTTGCGCGCCGCCTGGGGTGACACCGAAGGCCAGCGCCCCCTGCTGCACGTGCAAGGCCAAGCCACCGTGCAGACGCTGGAGCAAGCCATCGCGCTGGGCCAGGCTGTGGGGCAGGACTTGCGCGCATGCGTGTCATCCTGACGCGCCCTGCCGGGCAGTCTGCCGCGTGGCTGCCCGTGTTCCAGCAAGCTGGCTTGCAGGTGGAGCAGTGGCCTTTGATAGCCCTGTGCCCCGTGCGCGATGCCGCCGCCCAAGCCACGGTGCGCGCCTGTGCCGAGCGTGTGCAGCAAGGCCACTACCACGCCGTCATGTTTGTCAGCCGCATGGCCGTACAAGCCTTGTGGGCGCTGGCCGCGCCACAGCCTTGGCCCTGCATGGCATGGTCTACCGGGCCTGGCACGCGCCAAGCCTTGTTGGAGTGCGGTGTGGGAGCATCCCGCATCGTGTGCCCGCCCGATACGGCAGCGCAATTCGATTCCGAAGCCCTGTGGGCCTTGGTGGGGGGGCAGGTACAGCACGGCTGGCGCGTGCTCATCGTGCGCGGGCAGGACGAAGTAGCCGAACCCGCTGCAGGCGATAACCCCACACCCCAAGGCAGCGGCCGCGACTGGTTGGCCCAGCAACTGCACGCCGCAGGCGCTACCGTGGATTGGGTGGTGGCCTACGAGCGCAGCACCCCGGTGTGGACTGCCGCGCAGCAAGAGCAAGCCGTGCAAGCCTTGGCCGATGGCCAGAGTGTGTGGGTCTTCAGCAGCTCGCAGGCCTTGCGCCATTTGCACGACCTGCTGCCGCCTAAGGCCGTAGCCCAACACGCTGGCACCGCCCGCGCCGTCGTCACGCACGAACGCATAGCCCAGCAGGCGCTGGCCTGCGGCTGGCAGCAGGTGGTGGTGAGCAAGCCGCTGCCGCAGGCGGTGTGGCGGGCGATGGAGGGGGTATGACTGTGTGCTACTGCACGGGCTATGCGGCTAGGTAGTCGGTGAGCTTGTACATGAAGTGGTTTGCAACTCCTAGCCATCAAACCCAATTTGAAGATCACTCAGAAACAGGTCGTGCCATGTGTCACCCTTGAACTCCGTTCCCCGAAAGCTCAGCACGACGCGGTTGGGGTTGTCTTTGTCCTGAAACACGGTGGCGCTGAAGCCATTGATCCCAGGATCGGTGTATTGGTCCAGAACACCGTAGCGACTAAGAAATTGATCTGCTTCTCCTGCCGCGAAGGTGCCGTTGGCGGCTTTCTGAAGCGCAACTGTCGCTTCGAGTACAGAAAAGTCCGCATAGGCGGCTTGCCCAAGCTGTACAAACTCTTTGAGTTGGGTTGTGTTCATTTTGATTCCTTCAAAATTATTTCAAAATAAGACTCGTTAGTTGCTGTGTTTCATCTACGCGTTCAAAGCATTGCCACCCGATATTCATAGCTTGGTTGTTTGACCAGTAGTGATAGAACCAAGTTGCGGAGGCATATAACCTCCCATTGCGCGACAGGGTTGTCGTGGTTTTGGAGATTTCATGACTCCACTTTGGAACCTTGCTGATGACATATAGGCCATCTGTGAGGTTTGTCAGGGGGGTTTTGATGAATTTCCGCTCTTTTTCGGGGAGCGATGTCGTTGCAGGATCGAGTGTGTATGTGAAAAGATGGCCATTCCTGCCATAGGTTCCAGTTCCGTCATACGTACCATCCCACGCCTCTACGGCTTTGAGATTGGGGTAGTTGCGATTCAAAAGCCATTCCGCAGTAGGCTCATTAAAGTGTTTCGGATCTAATTGAATCCGATCCACCTTTTCAGGCTGAACAAACACCTTCAAGCCGCCCTCGCGAGCGCAATCCTGCTCATGGCGGTAGTGCATGTACTGGTAGGTTCCGATCCAGTAGATAAAGGGTGATGCAAAAACCAGCACCACTGCGCGGCGCGCAAGCGATGAATCAAAGCGCTTTCTGATCCAAAGCATCAAAGCAATATAGAGAGCGAAAATGATTAGCAGTGGAATCGTGATCATGCTGCCCCCTTCCATTGCGTGTCGTTTGCGATTTTGATCGCACCTTCACCTTTATTGGCCTGTGTTGCCCCGCGTAGCCAGCGCAACGCGGTATCGGTTAGGGGTGTGCCAGCAGCTTCCAGCCAGTCAGCAATTTGGGCATATATCTTGTAGTAGGACTTGATGCCAGCAGCTGCATCGGCTTGCGCTTGTGCACGCATCACGCTTAGTTGTGCTAGTTGTTCAGTAGTCAATGTGGTCATGGTTATGCTTTCTTGAGTAAGGAGAGAACGCGGATGATTTCTTGGTAGATCTCGGGCCAGTCGCTGGCGTGTTTCGCATGGAGTCGGAAATCAACGTAAATTTCAGGCTGCCAGAAAAAGCCTCCTGTGCACCCTGCATCCACATCGATTACTGGGTTGCCGGTTGGTGCGTCACAACCAATTCCCGGAACGTGCATGCCGAGAGGTTTTTTTTCATTGGTTGCTATGAAAAACTCTGATCGATAGGACTTTCCTTGCGTGTCAAAGAAGCGCACACGTTCTAAATCTGGCCGCAGATGCTGCCGCTCAATTCGGTAGCCTTTTTTCTGCAACTCTTCAAATCTCCCCTCCCAGCCTTTGTTAATCCATGGGGTTACGGCTTGGGGATCAGGCCACCTTGCGCGGCCACGGAGAAATATTTCGATGGCTTTTTGGTAAAAGTCTTCTCCCATTTCTGGATAGTCCCCGCCACGGTATGAGGGAGTCTTGCTTGGCCAATAAAACCCCCCTCCATTTTTCCCACTCGTGAAATACTCTTGCGGCCCAATAAACCACTGCCCGTTGAGCTTGAGCAATTCATCCTTGGTGTAGTCCCGCTCTGGCTGCACATCGCCTTGACATATCGTGTTTAGGCACTCAATGCGCTCTCTCTCCGCGTTCGCCGCCTTCTGCTTCTCGCTCGGGCCGCAGGCACTCATGCTCAAGCACACCAATCCAATGAGCACGAGTTTTTTGGAGTGCATAAAGTGCTTTTTCGCAAGGTCGCTGCCAGTCGATGACCCACCAGTCTCATTAAGCGCCGGGATGTTTTGATGATTCATTGCACTCATGCTGCGTCCTTCCATTGCGTGTCGTTTGCAGCCTTGATCGCCCGCGCAAGCCCGCGCGTCGTTTTTTGTTTGCTTCGTTTCATATCCATCCTCTTTGGTACTCAACGCCCCACACTGGACAACAGCTTCAGCCCGCTTGCGGCAGCTCTTTACAAGCTGTTGCAACAGACTATAAGAGTACGAGCCCAACAGCTTCACCACTGCCGCAGCAAGTCGTGCCGCTCCTGTGGCAGGGCTAGAATCAAACGCATGAGCACAAGCCCCGATGAATCCCCCGCTGTCACGTCCCCAGCGCAGGCCGCTGCGCCTGCTTCGCCACCCGCTGCACCCGAGGTCCCGCGCCGCAAGCGCTTGCAGGTGATTCGCTCGGTGCGGCCCAGCACGTGGATGACGCTGGGCGTGGTGGCCAGCCTTGGTTTGGGCGTGGGCTTGTGGGCCAAGATTGGCGCATGGCAAACCCAGTGGCAGCAGCAAACCACGGCGGCACTAGAGCAGGCCAGCCAGGCCCGCCTGCAGGCCAAGCAAGCGCAAGACATGGTGCTCGATACGGCCTCCAAACTCGCCTTGGCCGAGAGCCGCTTGGCCGAGGCTGCGCTGCAGCGCAGCCAGCTAGAAGAGTTGATGCAAAGCCTGTCGCGCTCACGCGATGAAAACCTAGTGGTGGACATCGAAGCGGCGGTGCGCTTTGCCATGCAGCAAGCCCAGCTGACGGGCAGTGTGGATCCCCTCGTGGCCAGCTTGCAGTCGGCCGCGCAGCGCCTGAACCGCCTCTCCCAGCCGCGCTTGGCTCCGGTGCAGCGCGCGGTGGCCAAGGATTTGGACCAGATCCGCTCGGCCAACTACGCCGATTTGCCCACGCTCTTGGTCAAGCTGGACGAGCTGGTGCTGCTGGTCGATGAGCTGCCCGTAGCCAATGCGTTGGCAGCCAGCGCCAACACAGCTAACGCTACCAATGCAGCGCCCGCCACAACGGCCAAGTCCGCCAAGGGCGCGCGCGCTGCGGCCAGTGCCGAGTTCCCTTCTAGTCAGTGGTGGCAAGGTGTGTGGCAAGAGCTGCAAGGCCAGTTGCAGGCGCTGGTGCGGGTGAGCCGCATTGATGCGCCCGAGGCCGCTCTGTTGGCACCCGAGCAAGCCTACTTTGTGCGCGAAAACCTCAAGCTGCGCTTGCTCAATGCCCGCTTGGGCTTGTTGTCACGCCAAAACGAGGTGGTGCGCACGGATTTGGCGCTGGCAGCCACCATGCTGCAGCGCTATTTCGATGCCAATGCCCGCAAGAGCCAACTGGCACGCGATGCCTTGCAACAGTTGCAAGCCCAAGCGCGCACCCTGCAGTTGCCGCGTGTCGATAACACTTTGGCGGCTTTGGCCACCGCAGCGGCGGGGCGGTGACTATGCGTGCAGCAGTTTGGTTTTTGGTGCTTTTTGCCGTAGCTGTCAGCTTGGCCGTGCTGGTTGGGAGCAACCCCGGCACTGTGACCGTGTACTGGCCACCCTACCGGGTGGATTTGTCGCTCAACCTCGTCATCGTGGCCTTGCTTTTGGCCTTTGTCGTGGTGCATGTGCTGCTCAGTGTGATGGGCTGGGTGGGGGGCTTGCCCCAGCAGGCCCGGCGCTGGCGCGCGCTGCAGCGTGAGCGCGCCATGCTGGCCGATTTGCTGGATGCTTTGCAGTACCTGATCGCTGGTCGCTTTGTGCGTGCCCGCAAAGCCGCAGAGCGCGTGGTGGAGTTGGAAGAGGTGGCCCGTAACCATGGTGCCGTCGATGGCGATACCCCCAGCGCTGATTGGCCCCGCTTGGCCATCGTGGCGCACCTGATTGCCGCCGAGAGCGCGCACGCCGTGCAAGACCACACGCGACGCGAGCAGCATTTGCAGCATGCCCAGCAGCGCAATGAGGGTTTGGGGTCGCAGGACTTGCAAGAGGGCACGATTTTGCGGGCCTCCCGCTGGGCTTTTGAAAACCGTGATGCCCGTGCATCGCTGGACTGGTTGGACAAATTGCCTTTGGGGGCCGCCCGCCGCACGCTGGCATTGCGCCTCAAGTTCAAAGCGGCCCGCCAAGGTGGAGAAATCCAGCAGGCGCTGGAGGCGGTGCGCTTGCTCAATAAGCACCGTGCTTTCTCCAGTGTGGCGGCCACGGGCATTGTGCGTGGTTTGGTGCTCGAACTGCTGCGCCACGCCTACGACACGGTGCAACTGGAGCGTGCATGGGAGCAACTGACCAGTGGTGAGAAAACCATTCCCGATGTCGCCTTTCAGGCTGCTGAGCGTGGACTGGTGGTGGGTATGCCTGCAGCCTGGGTTCGCCAGTGTTTGCTACCAATTTGGGAGCAAGCAATCCAAGCGCAGAGCGCTGTACAGGGTGGTTTTCCTTTGAGTCACCGGGTGCAGTTGGTGCGATTGGTCGAGCGTTCATTTGGCCAAGAAGCCGATAGCGAGACCGATGGCTTGGACAAACAATGGCTGCAGCGCGTGGAGCAGGTGCAAATGGCCAACCCCGGCGATCCGCTGTGGCAGTATTTAGCGGGCATGGTGTGCATGCGTTTGGCACTGTGGGGCAAGGCCCAGCAGCTGATCCGCCAGTCTTTGCATGGCCTCAAGGACAGCACTTTGCGCCGCCACGCTTGGAACACCTTGGCCGAATTGGCCGAGCAACGCCAAGACATGGCCGCAGCCCAGCAGGCCTACCGCGAAGCTGCCCGCAGCGGGCATTGATCTTTGGCCCCCCGGGCAGCACCCGGGGTGACGAATTGGGCTTGCAGGACTATCATGGCTGCATGCCTACCTTGACCGAACACCTCATTTTCCTCACCGATCACCGCGATCGGGATCATTTGGAACTAACGCTTTGCAAAGCCGTAGTGGATTTGCTGCCTATTGAGCGCGTGGTTGTGAGCCGTGTACTCAGCGAGGATGGCTCCCGACGATGGCTGGAAGTGGCTTCGTTGGACGTGCGTGGCGGTGGCAAGGTGGTCGATCCACTGCGTGTGGATTTTGAGCAGTTGCCCTTGCTGGAAGAGCATGGTGACCGTTTGCGGGCGCTGGAAACAAATGCCGAGCATACGGTGGCCTGGGCGGGAGAAGACGGTCCCCGCATTACCTACATGCCTCTGTTTGCTCCCAACCCCGACGAAGAGCTCGGTGTGCTGGAGTTGCACACCGATGCGCTGGTTCCCGCAGACGAATTGCACTTGGTGCACCAGCTACGCCACGTTTTTCGCAGCATGTACCAGTTGTTGGCCTACAGCGACCGCGATGGATTGACCGGCTTGCTCAACCGCCAAGCACTGGATGACACGTTTTACAAAGCGGTGCTCGACGAGTTGGGTGTCAAACCCACGGGCTTGGCCCAATTGCAGTCCACGCTGGAGCCGCAGCAAGAGCGACGCCACCGCGTGCCGCCCAACTATTGGTTGGGCACCTTGCGGGTCGATGGCTTTAGCAAAGTGTCCGAGCAGCATGGCCATTTGCTGGCCGAAGAGGTGCTGCTGCTCATTGCCCGTATTTTGGGCAACACTTTCCGAGCCTATGACCGCCTGTACCGCTTGGGTGGGGATCAGTTTGCCGTGCTCATGCACTGCCCGCAAGATGCCTTGGTGCACGCCGCTTTTGAGCGTTTGCGTGCCAATGTGGAGAAGTTCACATTCCCGCAGGTGGAGAACATCACCATTTCGGCGGGCTACACCCGCGTCACGCCCGATGACTCGCCAGCTGCTGCGCTGGAGCGCACCGAGGATGCCATGGAGTATGGTCGTCAGCATGGCGGCAACCAAATTCACCACCATGCTGAGTTGGTCAGCCGGGGTATCAAGCCCGGTCAACCGCGCCGTGGTGGGGTGGATTTGTTTTAGGCCCACAAAAAAGCCGACCCTTGGGTCGGCTTTTTGCTGGTCTTGCAGGTGATCAAACCTGGTCAAAAGGCAGTTGCAGGTTGCGCAGGTCTTTGCGTGTTTCCACCAGCACCAGCGGACCTTCGTCCAGCTCTACGACCGGGGGCCGCTCACGCGGTACGTGCACCGGCTTAGGCTCGGCAGCGATGGCAGCTTGCACAGCAGCTACCTTGGCGGCGTCGGAGTTCACCCACTCCAAGCCAGAGGCTTGGGCAATGCCTTGCAGATCAGTCACTGGCAGTGTGTAGCGGCTCACTACAGGCAGGGGTGCTGCGGGCACTGTTGCTGCGCTTGCTACCACAGGGGCAGTCTCCACGGGCGCGGGGGCTAGCGCTGGAGCAGCAGGCACGGCAGGGGCTGACACAGGTGCCGTCGCTTGGGGGGCTGCAGCAGGTGTTGTCTCTGTGCTCTGTGTAGTCAATTCGGCTGCAGAGCCCGTGGAATAAGCTGCATCTGCTCCTGTTTCTGTAGCATCTACTGCATCGCTAGTGCGCTCGCCACGGGCGCCACGGTCGCCACGGCGGCGGCCATAACGGTCACGGCTGCGGCGGGGTTCGCGGTTGCCTTCCAGCACGGGGCTGTGGCCTTCACCTTCGGGCGCTACGGCCATGGTTTGTGCAGCATTGGCTTCTACGGCGGTGTTGTCCACCACAGCTTCGGCGGGGGCTGCTTCCTCGCGGCGTGGGGCGCGTTCACCACGGTCGCCACGGCCATTGCGGCCACGTTCACCACGCGCGGGGCGTTCGCTGCGTGCCTCGGGTACACCGACTTCTTGGTTTGGCGCTGTAGGTGTGATTTCTGCACGCGTGTCTGTGCGTGTTTCGGCACGTGTATCGGGCCGCTGTTCACCACGCTCTCCCTTGGGGGGACGTGGGCCGCGATCATTGCGCTCGCCACGGTCTGCGCGTTCGCCACGTTCGGGGCGGTTGGCATTGCCGTTTTGGGCGCGTGGATTGCGGCCTTCTGGGCGGGTGTCGCTGGTGGCGTCGGCTTGGCCGTCGCGTGCTGGGCGTTGGCCATCGCGGCTATCACGTCCGTTGCGACCACGTTCACCGTGCTCGCTGTTTTTGCGCTCACCACGGCCATTGCGTTCACTGCGTTCGCCACGGGCATCGCGTGGGCCGCGCTGGCCATCCTTGCCGTCTTTGCCAACGGGTTTGGCTGGTGTGGTGGCAGGGGCTGGTGCGGCTTCAAGGCCGAGCAGCTTTTTGATCCAGCCAAAGAACCCGCCGCTGCTTGTGGCGCTGGCAGGTGCCGCAGCGGGGGCTGCAGGCTTGTTGGAGGCAGTTTTGGCTGCAACGGGCGCAACTGGCACCACGGGTGCGGGTGCGTCCGGCAGCACGCCCTTGATCACTGGGGTTTGTTTGTTGGTGGGCTCTTGGGAGCGGCGGGTGACGGTGGTGGGGTCTTCCACCACTTCGGCCAGTTGGTAGCTGGCTTCCAAGTGGTCCAAACGGGGGTCGTCGTGCTTGAGGCGTTCGAGCTTGTAGTTGGGAGTCTCGAGCGACTTGTTGGGCACCATCAGCACGCTGATGCGCTGCTTGAGTTCGATTTTGGTGATCTCGTTGCGCTTTTCATTGAGCAGGAAGCTGGCCACTTCCACCGGCACTTGCACTTGCACGCAAGCGGTGTTGTCCTTGAGAGATTCCTCTTGGATGACGCGCAGGATCTGCAGTGCGGAGCTTTCGGTGTCGCGGATGTGTCCAGAGCCGCCGCAACGGGGGCAGGGGCAGGATGCGCCTTCGGCCAGTGCGGGGCGCAGGCGTTGGCGGCTCATTTCCATGAGGCCAAACTTGGAGATAGAGCCAAACTGCACGCGGGCACGGTCTTGGCGCAGCGCGTCGCGCAGGCGGTTTTCCACTTCGCGGCGGTTTTTGCTCTCTTCCATATCGATGAAGTCGATCACGATCAGGCCGCCCAAGTCGCGCAGGCGTGCTTGGCGGGCCACTTCGTCAGCCGCTTCTAAGTTGGTGCGGGTGGCGGTTTCTTCGATATCGCCGCCCTTGATGGCTCGCGCTGAGTTGACGTCGATGGATACCAGCGCTTCGGTGTGGTCGATCACGATGGCACCGCCCGAGGGCAGTTGCACGGTACGGGCGTAGGCCGATTCGATTTGGTGCTCGATCTGGAAACGGCTAAACAGCGGCGCGTCGTCGCGGTAGCGCTTGACCTTGGCCACGTGTTCGGGCATGACGTGGGCCATGAATTGGTGCGCTTGCTCGTACACGTCGTCGGTGTCGATCAGGATGTCGCCGATGTCGCTGTTGAAGTAATCGCGAATGGCGCGGATCACCAAACTCGATTCTTGGTAGATCAGGAAGGCACCTTTGGAGCCTTTGGCGGCACCGTCAATGGCGCTCCAGAGCTTGAGCAGGTAGTTCAAGTCCCATTGCAGTTCGGGTGCGCTGCGGCCAATGCCGGCGGTGCGCGCAATGATGGACATGCCGTTGGGGTATTCGAGCTGATCGAGGGCTTCTTTCAGTTCGGCCCGGTCATCACCTTCGATGCGGCGCGATACGCCACCACCGCGGGGGTTGTTGGGCATCAGCACCACATAGCGGCCAGCCAAAGACACAAAAGTGGTCAGGGCTGCGCCTTTGTTGCCGCGCTCTTCCTTTTCCACTTGCACCAGCAGCTCTTGGCCTTCTTTGATGACGTCTTGGATACGTGCTTGGCTAGGCGCTACGCCAGGGGCGAAGTATTGCTTGGAGATTTCTTTGAAAGGCAAAAAGCCGTGGCGCTCTTCGCCGTAATCCACAAAACAGGCTTCCAGCGAGGGTTCTACGCGGGTGACGACGGCTTTGTAGATATTGCCTTTGCGCTGCTCGCGTCCTTCGATTTCGATTTCGTAGTCGAGCAGTTTTTGCCCGTCCACAATGGCCAAGCGGCGTTCTTCTGCCTGCGTGGCGTTGATCAGCATCCGTTTCATGGATTGCATTCCTTACGTAAATAACAGCCCATTACGGGCGACAGGATGCAAGGCCGACGAACAAAAGCTGCAGGAATTGCCAATAACCGCTCACGCCACCCTGAGGGCGGCGCCTAGCAGTGGGGGCGCAGGGATGTGGACGAGGTTGAAAGCAGTGGTTTTTGCTAGCAAAAATGTAGCAGCCAGTGCAGATGGAGCGGGTGTTGCAGGCCTGAAAATGCTTTTTTGCACGCGCTTCTCGCCGTGCAGGCACCACAGGATTAATTTGAACAACACCAGCATCTCGTTTTTCATTCCGTTCGCCAGAGTCAAGCTGGCGAATTGGGGTATTCCGTTATGTAAAGCTTTCATGCGTCCGCTTGACTGCGAGCGGGTCAGCCACCCCTGGCAATTGGCCCTTTGGGGTTTGCTGGCAGCGCCTGCAGCAGCATCGACTCCACCAGTGCCGCATCAGCTAGCGCGTCGACTAAACTCCAGACGCTTAAACCACTGATCTTGCAACACTAGTGAAAGACATTATAGGGGCCGCTTCAGTGCGCCGATTGCGCGTGGATGAAAACAGCAGCGGCCAGCGGCTGGATAACTTCCTGCTGCGCGAACTCAAAGGCGTGCCCAAAACCCATATCTACCGCATCATCCGCAGCGGTGAGGTGCGCGTGAACAAAGGCCGTGCCAGCGCCGACACCCGTCTGGAGCTGGACGACGAAGTGCGCGTGCCCCCGGTGCGCGTGTCCGAGCGCGCCCAAGCCAAAGCCGAGCAGGTGGCCCAAGGGGCTGCGTTGGTGGCCAGCGCTGCTGCGCCAGCGCGGCAGTTTGATGTGTTGTTTGAAGACGACGCCTTCATTGCTGTCAACAAGCCCGCTGGTGTGGCTGTGCACGGTGGGTCGGGTGTGAGCTTTGGCGTCATTGAGCAGTTGCGCATGGCGCGCCCGCAAGCCAAGTTCTTGGAGCTGGTGCACCGCTTGGATCGGGAAACCAGCGGTATTTTGTTGGTGGCCAAAAAACGCAGTGCCCTGAACCACCTGCAGGACCAATTTCGCCAGCGCTCGACTGGCAAAACCTATTTGGCGCTGGTCAAAGGTGCTTGGCCCGCCAACAAAAAGGTGCTGGACAAACCGCTCTATAAATATTTGTTGCCCGATGGGGAGCGCCGGGTGCGGGCGGTAGCCAAGGACGATCCCGAAGGTATGCCATCGCTCACACTGGTGCAGATTCGCCAACGCTTGGGTGACTACACCTTGTTGGAGGTGACCATCAAAACCGGGCGTACACACCAAATCCGCGTGCACTTGGCCAGCGAAGGCATGCCCATTGCGGGCGATGACAAATACGGTGACTTTGAACTCAATAAAGCGCTGGCACGCCAGAGTGGTGGCCTCAAGCGCATGTTTTTGCATGCGTGGCGCTTGCGCTGCACCCACCCCACCACAGGCCAAGCCATGGAGCTGTTGTGCCCCTTGGCCCCAGAATTGCAGCAATTCGCCGCATCCCTACCGGAGACTCCATGACCGAACGCCCGCGCCAATTTGACCTTATCGCTTTTGACTGGGACGGCACGCTGTTCGATTCGACCGCCATCATTACCCGTTGCATCCAGTTGGCCGTGGCCGATGTGGGCGGCACCGTGCCCAGCGACAGCCAAGCATCCTATGTGATTGGCATGGGGTTGATGCAGGCTTTGGCCCACGCAGCGCCCGATGTGCCTCCTGAGCGCCATGCCGATTTGGGCATGCGCTACCGTTTCCACTACATGGCGCACCAGAACGACATTACCTTGTTCGATGGCGTGCTGCCTATGCTGCAAGACCTGAAAGACCGCCAGCACCTGTTGGCCGTGGCCACCGGCAAAAGCCGCTCGGGTTTGAACGAAGCCCTGCACAGCGTGCGCTTGCGTGGGGTGTTTGACGCCTCGCGCACCGCGGACGAAACCGCCAGCAAGCCCCACCCGCTGATGCTGCAAGAACTGATGGCTGAACTGGATATCACCCCCGAGCGTTTGCTCATGGTTGGCGATACGACCCATGATTTGCAGTTGGCACTCAACGCTGGCTGTCCCAGCGTGGCGGTGAGCTATGGAGCCCATGAGCCCAGTGGTTTTGCTGCGCTCAAGCCGCTGTACATCGCCCACTCGGTGGCTGATTTGCACCAGTGGCTGCTGACCAACGCTTGAGTTGAGGTGCTGCACATGCAGGATGCACCGTTCCAATCGCAGTCGATTGCGCTGTGCCCATCCTCTGCTTTGCTCAACAGTGGGTTGGCGGTGCCGTTTGATGTGCAGTATGGTGGCCAGACTTGCCTTGGTTTTGCGGTGCGCTATGCCGATAAGGTGTATGCCTACCTGAATCGCTGCTCCCATGTCCCCATGGAGATGGATTACCAGCCCAACCGATTTTTTGACATGACTGGTCACTGGATCATGTGTGCCACCCATGGTGCCCAGTACGATCCGCGCACAGGGCGCTGCCGCAGCGGCCCTTGCCGGGGGGCATTGGTTCCAATTGCCACCACGGAAGTCGGTGACATGGTCTACTGGCATACTGCTTACAACTTGAAACCCATCCCTTTTTAATATGACAAGCCCCACCGATGACGATAAGCGCACGGATATCCATGCCGATGCCAGTGCGCAGCCAAGCCCTATCCCTTCCCTGGCAGGTGCTGCCACTGAGACTGGTAGCGCCCCCGGCTGGGAGCGGGCGGTACTGGAAAAACTGGCCTTGGGTTCTTTGGCTGAGCAGCGCATTGCCCGCCGTTGGCGCAACGGCATCCGCTTGGCATGGTTGGCGTTTGCCATTGTGCTGGTGGTGATTGGCTGGGAGCGCAATGCCAGCGATACCAACCTGAATACCCCCCACACAGCGGTGGTGGCGGTGCAAGGTGAGATTGCCAGCGGCGCCCAAGCCAGTGCGGAGTTTGTCAATGCATCCATGCGCAGCGCCTTTGAGGACAAAAACGCCAAAGCCATCGTATTGCTCATCAATTCGCCCGGTGGTAGCCCTGTGCAGGCTGGCATGATTTACGACGAAATCCGTCGCTTGCGCAGTCTGCACAAAGACACCCCGGTGTATGCCGTGGTGGAGGAGAGTTGTGCATCGGCGGCGTACTACATCGCCTCGGCTGCGGACAAAATCTTTGTCGACAAGGCCAGCATCGTCGGCAGTATTGGGGTGTTGATGGATGGTTTTGGCTTCACGGGTTTGATGGACAAGCTGGGCGTGGAGCGCCGTTTGCTCACGGCGGGTGAGAACAAAGGCTTTTTGGATCCATTCAGCCCCCAAACCGACAAGCAACGGGGCTATGCCCAAGAGATGCTCAATCAAATCCACCAGCAGTTCATCGCAGCGGTCAAAACAGGCCGTGGCGCACGCCTGAAAGAAACGCCAGAAACCTTTAGCGGTTTGTTTTGGACGGGCCAGCAAGCCGTGGAAATGGGCTTGGCTGACCAGCTAGGTAGCTTGGACTACGTGGCGCGTGAGGTGGTGAAGGCCGAAGACATCATCGACTACACCCGCAAAGACAACGTGGCCGAACGCCTGGCCAAACGCTTTGGTGCAGCCTTTGGTGAAGGTGCTGTCAAAGCCATGGGCGGAAAACTGCCTGCCTTGCAGTGAGCGCCGATATCTGTCCTTTGTGTGGCGCAGCCAATGCCTGCGCCATGGTGGCTGCAGCGCAGCCCGCGACAGGGCAGAGCGTTTCCAGTCCCAGTTCAGCCCAAGTGGCCCTCGATTGCTGGTGCCAGCGTGTAGCAGTGTCGGCCAATGCGCTGGCTCAAATACCGGCTGACAAAGTGGGTCTAGCGTGTTTGTGCCCCCGCTGTGCCCAGCGGGCAGCGCACACGCCATGCGCAGAGACGGGCCAGCAAGCATGAACGCAGCCGGACGCAAAGTCGCCATCGTCACGGGTGCCAGTCGCGGCATTGGCGCGGCTACCGCCAAATTATTGGCCGCGCATGGCTATGCCGTAGCCATCAACTACCACTCCAACACGCAAGCAGCGCAGGCGGTGCTGCACGATATTGAGCAAGCGGGTGGTATAGGCCTCTTGGTTCAGGCTGATGTGTCACAGCCAGCGGCGGTGAAGCCAATGTTCGATGCGGTTGAGCAGGCGCTGGGCACGGTATCGGTGCTGGTGAACAACGCAGGTATTTTGCACACACAAAGCCGATTGGTAGATATCAGTGTGGAACGTTTTGAAGCGGTGTTTCGCACCAATGTGCTGAGCTGTTTTTTGTGCTGCCAAGAAGCGATCATGCGCATGTCCACCCGCTATGGCGGCGCAGGAGGGGTCATTGTCAATGTGTCGTCGGGGGCTTCCAAAAGCGGCTCGCCCAACGAGTATGTGGACTACGCCGCATCCAAAGGCGCTGTGGACACCTTGACCCGAGGGCTGGCTTTGGAGGTGGCTGCCGAGGGCATACGTGTCAACGCCGTGCGCCCAGGGTTGATCTACACCGACATACACGCAGCCGGCGGTGAGCCAGGGCGGGTAGACCGACTGAAAAGCAAAATCCCTATGCAGCGGGGTGGTCAGGCACACGAAGTAGCAGAGGCCATTGTGTGGCTTGCTACCGATAAGTCGTCTTTCGTTACCGGCAGTTTTATCGACCCGGCAGGCGGCTTGTAGCCTAGCTTGTCAGCGTGCCGCGCAAGTGCCGCAGCACCAGCTCACGCAGCAAGGGTTGCTGACCGTGGAAGAAGTGACCACCACCGGGAACCACCAGCAGGGGCAGCTTTTGCGCTTGCGCCCACGCCAGCGTACCCGCGTAGGGGACGATCTCGTCGTCATCGGCGTGCAATGCCAGGGTGCGGTGGTGCAGGTCGCTGGGAATGGTGGCGGCAGTGAAGCGGCTAGTGGCTGTGCCTACCAGTACGATGGAGCGCATGTCGGCTGCACGGCTGGCATGCAGGCGCTGCACCGCGTGGCTGGTGACATACGCACCGAAGGAAAAGCCTGATAGGCCCAATGGTCCGGTGGGGGTGATGTGCTGCACCACGGCCATCAGATCATTGACTTCGCCCTTGCCGTCATCGAAGGCTCCTTCACTCTGGCCCACACCGCGGAAGTTGAAGCGCACCGCGCGCCAGCCCATCAGCACCCAAGCCCGGTTGAGGGTGTGGACGATTTTGTGGTCCATATTGCCGCCGTGGGCGGGGTTGGGGTGGGCCACGATGGCCGTGCCGTGTCCGGGCTGCCAGCCGTCGGGTGTATCGATGGCGACTTGCACAGACCCCGCAGGGCCTTGGATCAACAGTTGCTCCACCATGCTCAGCGCCCCACGTCCTCGGGCAATACCAGCCGCTCGACCACTTGGCCGCCGATCAGGTGGCTTTGCACGATTTCTTCCACATCGCTTTTGTCGACAAAGGTGTACCAGGTGCCTTCGGGGTAGACCACGGCCACTGGGCCACCCGCGCAGCGATCCAGACAGCCGGCTTTGTTGACGCGCACTTTGCCTTTGCCAGCGTGTCCGGCTGCGGCGACCATGCGTTTGCAGTGGTCAAAGCCCTCTTTGGCTCCGTGCAGGTGGCAGCTGTCTTCGCCGTTGGGGCGTTCATTGAGGCAGAAAAAAATATGGCGTTCGTAGTATGGGCTCATGATTTAGGCTTTCAGTGCGAGGCTTTGGAGGGAGGGGCGTTGATAGGCAGTTGCCATTATCGAAGCAGTGCAAAACCCTAGGCGCCCAAGGCAAACACCACGGGGGTGGCGTTGTCCAGTTGCCAGCTGCGTTGCTTCCATTGCTGCACGGTGGCGCTGCGAATGCTTTGCTGGGGCAGCGTCAGTCCGCTGGCGCATACCAAGCGGGTGCTGGGTTTGAGGCTTTGTAGCAAGGCTTGCAGCAAGGCACTATTGCGATAGGGTGTTTCAATGAACAGCTGGCTTTGCCCGGTTTGCAGGGCGCGCTGCTCCAACTCGCGCAAACGCTTGCTGCGTTCGGTTGCATCGGTGGGGATGTAGCCCACGAAGGCAAAGTCTTGGCCATTGAGACCGCTGCCAGCCAAGGCCAGCAGTAGCGAGACGGGGCCTACCAAGGGCACCACAGTCAGGCTTAGGTCATGGGCTGCACGCACCACGGAGCTGCCTGGATCGGCCACGGCCGGCATACCCGCTTCGCTGACTAAACCTATATCGTGGCCCAGCAGAGCGGCTTGCAACAGTGGTTTGGCATCGAATAGGCCAGAGCGATCACCTGTGACGTGATCCCCTTTTTTGTGCACTTGGCGTGGTAATTCTTGGATCTGCATCTCCTGCAGCGGGCAGGGCAGTGGGTGGGTGGCCGAGAGGCGTTTGAGCAAAGCGCGGGTGGTTTTGGCGTTTTCGCACACCCAGTGGCGCAGGTTGGCTGCTGCTTGCAAAGTGGCCTCGGGCAGGGTGTGCTGCAGCGGCCCTTGGGGCTCGCAGCCAAAGTCCAGTGGGGCTGGCACCAGCAGCAAGCGACCGGGGCTGGGGTGTTTGGTGGTGCTCATGCGCTGGCAGAGGGGGTGGGCGACAGCAGGGGAACTCCGGCAGCGCGCAGCAGGTGGCAGGTGCGAATCAGTGGCAACCCGACCAAGGCGGTGGGGTCGTCGTTGTCGATGCGCTCCAACAGGCTGATGCCCAGCCCTTCGCTCTTGGCGCTGCCCGCGCAGTCATACGGCGTTTCAGTCCGCAGGTAGAACTCGATTTCGGCATCGCTCAGGTCGCGAAACACCACTTTCACCTGCGCAATGTCTTGTTGGCAAAAGCCCGTGGCTTGGCACACCACTGCCAGTGCGGTTTGGAAAATGACGGTTTGCCCGCGCATGCGGCGCAGTTGTTCGACAGCCCGTTCGTGCGTACCGGGTTTGCCCAGCGGCTCGCCGTTCAGGTCGGCTACTTGGTCGGAACCAATCACCACGGCATGGGGATGCTGGGCGGCGACGGCTTGGGCTTTGGCCAGTGCCAAGCGTTGGGCCAAGGCTTGGGGGGCTTCGCCGGGCAGTGGGGTTTCGTCCACGTGGGGGGCGGCTACGCTAAAAGGGATGCGCAGGCGCTCCAGCAAAGCGCGGCGGTACACCGAGGTGGAGCCCAGCACCACTGGGGGCGTCAGGATTGGGGCGGGGGATGTTGCGGTCATGGGGGGCGATTCTCTTACACTGCCGCCTATGAAGCACGAATACTCTGTCCAAAGCCTCAACATCGTTCAGTTCGCCAAACAAGAGGGGCAACTGCAAGCCACCGTGCCACTGGCAGACATGCCACGTTTGCTGCGCGAAACTTTGCCTACCGATCAATCGGTGGCGGTGTACATACAAGCCCGTGGGTGGATGCAGGCTGATGCATCCGGTGCGCAAGAACCCTGGTTGCATCTGCAAAGCACCGCCACCTTGCGCCAAACTTGCCAGCGTTGTTTGCAGCCAGTCGACATGGCCATGCAGGTGGATCGCCAGTTCCGCTTTGTGGCTACCGAAGAGTTGGCTGAAATCGAGGACGAGGAGTCGGAAGAAGATGTGCTGGTCATCAGCCAAACTTTTTCCGTGCAAGAGCTGGCAGAAGATGAATTTTTAATGGACATGCCCGCCATTCCCATGCATGCCGTGTGCCCACAGCCTGTGCGTATGGCGGTGCAAGACAAAGACTTTGACCAAGGCGAGAGCGAAAAGCCCAACCCATTTGCCGTTTTGCAGCAGTTCAAAAAGGGGGGTTCCTAGTTCGGTCTAGTTTGGTCTATAATGGCGGGCTTCGCGTGCTGAAAAGTACTTGGTTCGCGGCTTAACCCTTTTAACCGATGTGTTGCCTATCCCTGTGCAGCACTCATGCTCAGGAGCCGATCATGGCAGTTCAACAAAACAAAAAGTCTCCTTCTAAGCGCGGTATGCACCGTTCGCACAATGCGCTGACCGTTCCTGGTATCGCTGTGGAAGCCACTACTGGCGAAACCCACCTGCGCCACCACATCAGCCCCAACGGTTTTTACCGTGGTCGCAAGGTTTTGAAGACCAAGTCTGAAGCCTAATTAGGCTTCTAACTACCAAAGCCCGAAGCTGCACCCTTGTAGCGACGGGCTTTTGTCATTTTTGGCATTTAGGCTTGCAGCCTAGCTTCTTGCCGCCAACTCCCTCTTCTGACCTGGTTTGACCGCATGATCACCATCGCTGTGGACTGTATGGGGGGCGATCATGGCCCTCAAATTACCTTGCCTGCATGCCGGGCTTTTCTGGATAACCATCCCGATGCCCACCTGATTGTGGTGGGTTTGCCCGATGTGCTGCAGGGCTTTAGCCATGCGCGGGTGCGCCATGTGCAGGCCAGCGAAGTGGTCGCTATGGATGACCCGCTGGAAGTGGCGCTGCGTAAGAAAAAAGATTCATCGATGCGCGTGGCCATCGAGCAGGTCAAAGACGGTGCCGCGCAAGTCGCTATTTCAGCGGGCAATACGGGCGCTTTGATGGCGATTTCCCGCTATGTGCTCAAAACCTTGGATGGGATTGAGCGCCCCGCTATTGCATCGCAAATCCCCAATGCATTGGGTAAAGCCACCACTATGCTCGATTTGGGCGCCAACGTGGACTGCACGGCCGAGCATTTGCTGCAGTTTGCCCTCATGGGGTCGGCCTTGGTGTCAGCCCAAAGTGGTAGTGCAGCGCCCACGGTAGGGCTGCTCAATATTGGTGAAGAAGTCATCAAGGGCAATGAAGTCATCAAGCAGGCCGGTGAACTGATGCGTCAAGCTGGACAAGCGGGCGCGCTGAATTTCTTCGGCAATGTGGAAGGCAATGACATCTTCAAAGGAACGGTGGAAATTGTGGTCTGCGATGGTTTTGTGGGCAACGTGGCGCTCAAAACCAGCGAAGGTTTAGCCTCTATGTTCAGCAATGCTTTGAAGGCTGAGTTTTCCCGCAGCATTTGGACTAAGTTGGCAGCTTTGGTGGCCTTGCCTGTCTTGCAGGTCTTCAAGCAGCGCTACGACCACCGTCGCTACAACGGCGCAGCCTTGCTGGGTTTGCGCGGATTGGTGTTCAAGAGCCACGGATCAGCCGATGCTGTGGCCTTCGGTCATGCCTTGGAGCGGGCGTATGATGCGGCCCGCAACCAGTTGCTTGAGCAGTTGCAGCAGCGCATTGCCGCCAATGCGGCCGCTGTGCAAGCCCCGCCTGAGCCAACTGTGGTCACGCCCTGAAACTGGCACGCCGTAAGGTTGCGCCGTACAAGACAAATACCATGAGACTTTTTTCCCGTATCACAGGCACGGGCAGTTATGTGCCCCCACGCCGCCTGACCAACGCTGATTTGGCTGCCCAATTGGCTGCCCAAGGTGTCGAAACATCGGACGAATGGATTGTGGAGCGCACGGGCATCCGCAATCGCCACTTTGCAGACGATGGCGTTTTCAGCAGCGACTTGGCCTTGCATGCTGCTCGCAATGCATTGGAGGCCGCAGGCCGCACCGCGCAAGACATTGACCTCATCATCGTGGCCACCTCGACACCGGACATGGTGTTCCCGTCCACTGCGTGCATCTTGCAGAGCAAACTGGGGGCGGCTGGGGGGGCAGCGTTTGACGTGCAAGCCGTCTGCAGTGGCTTTATTTATGCCCTCAGTGTGGCCGATGCCATGATCCGCGTCGGCAGTGCCACCAAAGCGTTGGTAGTGGGCGCTGAAGTGTTTTCGCGCTTGCTCGATTTCCAAGACCGCACCACCTGCGTGTTGTTTGGTGATGGCGCAGGGGCTGTGGTGCTCGAAGCGTCAGAGCAGCCTGGTATTTTGGCCACCGATTTGCACGCCGATGGCAAGCACGTGGGCATTTTGTGCACGCCGGGCCATGTGGCCAATGGCCATATTTTGGGTGATCCATTGCTCAAGATGGATGGTCAAGCCGTATTCAAACTAGCGGTGGGGGTGCTGGAAGATGCAGCCCGCGCGGTATTGGCCAAGGCGGGTAAAACCGAAGCCGATATCGATTGCTTGGTACCGCACCAAGCCAATCTCCGCATCATCCAAAGCACAGCGCGCAAGCTCAAGATGCCGATGGACAAGGTGGTGGTCACGGTCGATTTGCACGGCAATACTTCGGCGGCTTCCATTCCTTTGGCGCTGGATCATGGGGTGCGCTCGGGTCGCATTCAAGCTGGACAAACTGCTTTGCTCGAAGGCGTGGGCGGTGGCTTTACTTGGGGTGCGGTGCTGCTGACTTTATAAGGACACACGATGAAACCTTTTGCTTTTGTATTTCCCGGTCAGGGCTCCCAGTCGGTGGGCATGCTGGATGCATGGGGTGATCACCCTGTTGTCAAAGCCACTGTGCAAGAAGCGTCCGACGCTTTGGGTGAGGATATTGGGCACTTGATCCACGAAGGCCCCAAAGAGGCTTTGGCGCTGACCACCAACACCCAGCCGGTGATGCTGGTTGCTGGTGTGGCGGCTTACCGCGTCTGGATGCACGAAGTGGGCGTCGTCCCGCAAGTGGTGGCAGGCCATTCGCTGGGCGAGTACTCCGCCTTGGTTGCCGCAGGTGTGCTGACTTTGAGTCAAGCGACTCCGCTGGTGCGTTTGCGCGCCCAAGCCATGCAAGATGCAGTGCCTGTGGGTGTGGGAGCTATGGCTGCCATTTTGGGGCTCGATGCTATCAAAGTGATAGCAGGCTGTGCAGAAGCAGCAAGCTCTTTTGGCCCTAATAGCACTGAGGTTGTGGAGGCTGTGAACTTCAACGATGCAGCGCAAACTGTCATCGCCGGTACCAAAGCGGCTGTGGATAAAGCGTGCGAAGTGCTCAAGGCTGCTGGTGCCAAACGCGCCTTGCCATTGCCTGTATCGGCGCCATTTCACTCCAGCTTGATGAAACCTGCGGCGGAAAAACTCAAAGCCCATTTGCAAACCCTGCACTTGGCAGCTCCGGCCATTGCGTTGGTCAACAACATCGATGTGGCGATCAACACCGAGCCAGTCGCCATCGTCGAGGCGTTGTACCGCCAAGCCTTTGGCCCAGTGCGCTGGGTCGAATGCGTGCAGGCTATCAAAGCCCGTGGGGTTTCGACCATGGTTGAGTGTGGTCCCGGCAAGGTATTGGCCGGTATGGTCAAGCGCATCGATGCCGAGATGCAAGCGGCTGCGTTGTACGACCCCACAACATTGGAAGAAGTGAAAGGATTGTTGGCATGAGTGATGTGCAAATAACAGGGCAAGTGGCCTTGGTAACAGGCGCTTCGCGCGGTATTGGCGCTGCTATTGCGCGCCAATTGGCCCAGCGCGGTGTCAAGGTGGTGGGCACTGCTACCAGCGAGAGTGGAGCTGCCCATATCAAAGCCGCCTTGGCTGAGTTTCCCGGTTGCGATGGCCGCGTGCTCAATGTGACCGATGGCGCTGCAGGCGAGGCTTTGGTGGATGCTTTGGTGAAAGAATTCGGCGCTTTGCACATTCTGGTCAACAACGCAGGCATTACCCGTGACACCTTGGCCATGCGCATGAAGGATGATGACTGGGATGCTGTGCAGGACACCAACCTCAAAGGCGTGTTCCGCATGAGCCGTGCCGTGCTGCGCCCTATGATGAAACAACGCTATGGTCGCATCATCAGCATCACCTCGGTGGTGGGGGCCTCGGGCAACCCCGGGCAAGCCAACTATGCGGCTGCCAAAGCGGGTGTGGCCGGTATGACCCGAGCATTGGCGCGCGAGTTGGGTTCGCGCCAGATCACGGTCAACTGCGTTGCCCCTGGCTTTATTGACACCGACATGACCGCCGCCTTGGGCGACGAGCAGCACAAAGCCTTGTTGGGGCAAATTCCATTGGGCCGTTTGGGCAGTCCCCAGGATGTGGCCCATGCTGTGGCGTACTTGGCCTCCCCGGAAGCTGCGTACGTGACAGGACAAGAGTTGCATGTCAACGGTGGCATGTATATGTGAGTCAGGGCGGGGCACTACAATGCGCCCTGCAATCGAATCGGGTTTGACCCAGTTAGAGAATCCGCTCTAGCGCAGGTAGAATCCGACTTTCTTTTCTTTTACAACCCTTAGAGGGAACCATGAGCGATATCGAAGCACGCGTCAAGAAAATCATTGCCGAACAACTCGGCGTTGAAGAGTCTCAAGTCACCAACGAAAAAGCCTTCGTGGCCGATCTGGGTGCCGACTCCCTGGACACCGTGGAATTGGTGATGGCTTTGGAAGACGAATTTGGCATTGAAATCCCTGACGAAGATGCTGAAAAAATCACCACTGTGCAAAACGCCATCGACTACGCGAAAGCACACCAAAAGGCCTAATCAGGCGGACAACGCTGTGCCAGCGTTGTATCAACCAGAAATCGGGGCGGCGTTGTGCTGCCCGATTTCCCCAGATTTCCAGTGTCTTGCGTTTCTGCAAGGCATTTTTCCCCGATCAGCACATTACTGACTGTTATGACCCGTCGCCGCGTTGTAGTTACAGGTTTAGGTTGCATCAGTCCGGTGGGTAACACCGTGACCGAAGCATGGTCTCAATTGCTTGCTGGCCAGTCCGGTATTGGTCGCATCACCAAATTCGATGCGTCTGCCATGGCTTGCCAGATTGCAGGTGAAGTCAAAGACTTCCAGTTGGAGTCTTACATCGGCAGCAAAGAAGCTCGCACCATGGATACCTTTATCCATTACGGTATTGCAGCGGCCATGCAGGCTGTGGTGGATGCCGGTTTGCCCATCGGTGAGGCACTTTCCGATGATTTGGCTGTGCGCATTGGCTGCATGGTGGGCTCGGGCATTGGTGGTTTGCCCATGATTGAGGAAACCCACGCCGAATACACCAACCGGGGCCCACGCCGCATTTCGCCTTTCTTTGTACCTGCTTCCATCATCAACATGGTGTCGGGCCACATTTCCATGCGCTATGGTTTCAAGGGCCCTAACTTGGCCATCGTCACCGCTTGTACCACGGGCTTGCACTGCATTGGCCAAGCGGCCCGCATGATCGAGTACGGTGATGCCGATGTGATGGTTGCTGGCGGTACCGAATCGACCGTTTCGCCGTTGGGAATTGGTGGGTTTGCGGCCATGCGCGCCTTGTCCACTCGCAATGATGATCCCCAAGCCGCTTCACGCCCGTGGGACAAAGACCGTGATGGTTTTGTGCTGGGTGAGGGCAGCGGCGTACTGGTGCTCGAAGAGTACGAACACGCCAAAACACGCGGTGCCAAAATTTATGCCGAAGTCGCTGGTTTTGGTATGAGTGCCGATGCCGGTCACATGACGGCGCCCAGTATGGATGGCCCACGCCGTGCCATGGTGCTGGCGTTGCGCAACGCGGGCATCAATGCGGATCAAGTGGATTACGTCAACGCCCACGGAACGTCCACGCCATTGGGCGATGTGAACGAATCCAACGCCATCAAAGCGGCGCTGGGCGACCATGCCAAGAAGGTCGTGGTCAACTCCACCAAGTCCATGACGGGCCACTTGCTGGGTGGTGCGGGTGGTTTGGAATCGGTCTTCACGGTGCTGGCGGTGCACAACCAAAAGAGCCCACCGACCATCAATTTGCAAAACCAAGACCCTGAGTGCGATTTGGATTACTGCGCCAATACCGCTCGCGACATGCGCATTGATTACGCTGTCAAAAACAACTTCGGTTTTGGTGGCACCAACGGCACTTTGGTGTTCAAGCGCATTTAACGCTCTGCTCGCGACTGCACAACCCCACGCTGCATGGATCGTTTACCGATCTTGCTGGTGGGGTTTTGTTTTGGCGCTCATCACCCTTGCAGGTTATGCCGCGATTGCATTGGCTTGTTACACCGGTTTGGCGTGGGTGACAGCCCTGTTGCTGCTGTTGCTCCAAACCGGGTTGACGCTGCAGGCCTATTGGGTTTGGTTCCGCACCCAGCCTGCCACTTTGGCGTGGACTGGGCAAGGCTGGCAGCATGGTGGAGCTGGGTTACAGTACGTAGTCATAGACGGCGACTGGCAGCGTTTGTTGCTGCTGAGAACCGTTTCCGAAACAGGTCGTTGGCGTTGGCTGGTGCTGCAGGCAGATTGGTATAGCCCTGCACATTGGCACAGCTTGCGCTCTACGCTCATCCTCGCCCAAACCCATGAGTGATATCAAAGCCCAAGCCGGAGATCCGGATGAAGTATTGGTCGCCTTGACCGTGCAGGGCGATCAACAGGCATTTCGCTTGCTCGTTCTCAAATACCAACGGCGTGTACAGCGCTTGATCGCCCGTTTGGTGCGTGATCCCGATTGGGTGGAGGACTTGGCGCAGGAGACGTTTATCCGTGCCTACCGCGCTTTGCCGCAGTTCCGTGGCGAGGCGCAGTTTTATACCTGGCTGTACCGCATTGCGGTCAATACGGCCAAAAAGGCCCTGATGGACAAACGCCGTGATCCGGTGCAATTGGATTGGCAAACTCCGGGTGCCGATGACGATGAAACTTTTTCCAACCAGCCAGAACCAAGTACTGAGGCTACACCGGAATCTGAACTGGCTGCCAAAGAAATTGCGGCAGCAGTCAATCAGGCGCTGGATGCGTTGCCAGAGGACTTGCGACAGGCTGTTGTATTGCGTGAGATGGAGGGTTTGAGCTACGACGACATCGCAGAAGTGATGGGTTGCCCTATCGGGACGGTGCGTTCGCGTATTTTCCGTGCTCGGGAAGCTATTTCGGCCAAGATCAAACCACTATTGGACAAACAAACAGGAAAGCGCTGGTGAGGGTATGCAAGACACAATAACCGCTTCGAATAAACCGCTCAATGAGCAATGGAGTGCTTTGCTCGATGGAGCGTTGTCCGAGCAGCAAACGCGCCAGCTCTTGCACACCTATGCCCAAGATGCGCACGCGCAAGAGCAGGTGGCTAGCTACCTGCTTATTGGTGATGTGCTGCGTGATTCCCTGCCTGCCTCATCGCTGCAAGACAGCGAACTTTTTTGGACTAAGTTGCAGGGGCAGTTGCTCGCAGCGCAGGCTATGGAGTCCATTCAGGCGGCTCCTGTGCCAGCAGAAGCACGTTTCAAACATTGGGCCAGTCGTCCTGCGGCCAACCAGACATGGCGTTGGCTGGGTGGTGTTGCTGCCAGTGTGCTGGTGGTTTCTGTCGGGTGGTACGTCTGGGGTACCCAAACGGTTGGCCGTGGTGTGGGAGGGCAAGAGTTGGCCTCAGCGGCAGGCAATGGTGAGCAAGCCGTGATGCTGCGTGATCCTGAGTTGGATGCTCTTTTGGAAGCACATCAAGAAGTCGGTGGACACTCGGCTTTGCAAATGCCCGCTGGTTTTATCCGCAACGCAACTTTGGAGTGGAGTAGCCCATGAGCATTGCCATGCGCAGTCGCTGGGTTTTGTTGGTGGTTTTGTGCTGTCTCTCTGTCGCCGCATGGGCGCAGGATGCGGTCGATTTGCAAACATGGCTCAAGCGTACTTACGATGCTTCACGCCAAAACTCTTATGTGGGAACCTTTGTGGTCTCCTCATCGGGACGCATGTATTCGGCACGCATCATTCATGCCAGTGAAGGGGATTTGCAGGTGGAGCGAATCGAGGCGCTGTCAGGCAAACCCCGCATTACCTTGCGCCGCAATCAGCAAGTGATGACTTTGTTCCCCGCAAATCAAATAGCGGTGGTGGAGAGCCGTGAGTCTCTCAAGGACTATCCTTTGCAACTACGCCCGGGCAATGCCCAAGTAGGGCAGTGGTACCAACTCAAACCCTTGGGCGAGGAGCGCATTGCGGGTATGACAACCGAGGTCATGCGCATCGCTCCCAAAGATGCACTGCGCTACGGCTATACCGTGTGGGCAGATAAGCACACAGGCATGGTGCTGCGCATGCAAACCATGGATGCGGAGGGGCGCATTCTGGAGCAAGCAGCATTCTCAGAGTTGCAAATGGGCGTTCCGTTTAGCCCCGCTGCTTTGGCCGCCCAAATGCAACTGCCAGAGGGGTTTCGGTTGGTGCAGCGCGAAGTCACCAAAACCAATGCAGAAGCACAAGGCTGGAAACAGACGCAAACGGTGGTGGGCTTCCAGACATCTGCAGCGTATATACGGCCCACCCCCATGGCGGCTTCAACTGACAGCAGCACAGCGCTGCAATGGATTTTTTCCGATGGTTTGGCCACGGTGTCGGTCTTTGTGGAGCGTTTTGATCCGCTACGCCATACCCGGGAGGGGGGGCTTGAGACAGGAGGCTCCACCCATATTTGGACACGGCGGCACAACAACTGGTGGATCACCGCCGTGGGCGAAGTGCCGATGGCAACCTTGCGCCAAATGGCGCAAGGCATAGAGCGTTTGCAGTGAGAGTTATTACGGGAGTTCATACGATGCAATGGAATAGTTTTGCCAGTACCCGCCGTTGGCTAGCCGGGTTGACGTTGGTTTGCACCTACAGCATGGCCAGCCTGATGACCATTCAAGCAGCGCATGCGCAAAACCGCGCTTTGCCCGATTTCACCGATTTGGTCGATCAAGTGGGACCATCGGTGGTCAATATCCGCACACTGGAAAAAGTCAGCACCAGCGACACGGCCCAGAACGGTATGGATCCCAATATGCTGGAATTCTTCCGCCGCTTTGGCATCCCCGTGCCCAATGTGCCCAAGCAGCAAACACCACGGCGCAAGCAGCAGCCCGACAGCGAGGAAGTCCAACCCACGGGCGTTGGTTCGGGCTTTATTTTGACCAGCGATGGCGTCATCATGACCAATGCCCACGTGGTCAAAGGGGCAGACGAAGTGGTGGTCACGCTGACCGATAAACGCGAATTCAAGGCCCGCATTTTGGGTGCCGATGAACGCTCCGATGTGGCGGTGGTCAAGATCGATGCAGCAGGTTTGCCGGCTGTAAAAGTGGGGGATGTATCGCGTCTACGCGTCGGTGAATGGGTGATGGCTATTGGGTCGCCCTTTGGCCTAGAAAACACGGTTACTGCAGGCATCGTCAGTGCCAAACAGCGCGATACCGGAGATTACCTGCCCTTGATCCAAACCGATGTGGCCATCAACCCCGGCAACTCGGGAGGCCCGCTCATCAATATGCGTGGTGAAGTGGTAGGCATTAATAGCCAAATTTACTCCCGCTCTGGTGGTTTCATGGGCATCTCTTTCTCCATCCCCATCGACGAGGCCATGCGGGTGGCCGATCAGTTGCGTGCCAATGGCAAGGTCACGCGCGGGCGCATCGGGGTGCAGATTGACCAAGTGAGCAAGGAAGTGGCCGATTCCATTGGCTTGGGTAAACCCATGGGGGCTTTGGTACAGGTCGTCGAAGAGGGATCGCCAGCACAAAAAGCCGGTGTGCAAGCGGGTGACATCATTACCAAGTTCGATGGCAAGGCAGTCGAGAAAGCGTCTGATTTGCCGCGCATGGTTGGTAGTACAGCACCGGGTAGCACTCACACCATCACCGTATTTCGCCGTGGTAAGAGCATGGACTTGCAAGTCAATGTGGTGGAGTTGAGCACTGACAAAACGGCCAGTGCGCCTGTTGCTGTGGAAAAGCCCAAACCCTCCTCGGCGTTGACCAAAACGTGGGGTTTGACGGTGGCTGACTTGACTGATGCACAGAAAAAAGAGCTAAAAACGGGTGGTGTGCGTTTGACCGCTATCACCGACACTGCCGCACGCAGTGGCCTGCAGCCCGGTGATGTGATTGTGCAAGTGGCCAATACTCCAGTAGCCAGTGTCAAGGAGCTGGAGGAGGTGCTGTCCAAACAAGACAAGAACAAAGCCGTGAGCGTGTTGTTTCGCCGTGGGGATTGGAGCCAATTCACGGTGATTCGCCCTGTGAGCAAGTAAGGCGCAGGGGCGGGGCGGCTGCGCTATAGCCTAAAATCGCCCCATTTAGCCCAACAGGGCCCATCCCGGCGGGGCGTGTCTGCCAACGACGCGCCCTTTTTGTTTCCTAGCAAGATCGCCCACGGCAGGGCCGTAACCGACAAAGCGTAGCGTTGATGAAGCACATCCGAAATTTTTCCATCATTGCCCACATTGACCATGGCAAATCGACCTTGGCCGACCGGCTGATCCAGCGTTGTGGTGGTCTGGAAGAGCGCGAAATGGAGGCGCAGGTGCTCGATTCCATGGACATTGAGAAAGAGCGCGGCATCACCATCAAGGCGCAAACGGCGGCCCTGCAATACAAAGCCAAGGACGGTCAGGTCTACAACCTGAACCTGATCGACACCCCCGGACACGTGGACTTTTCTTACGAGGTGAGTCGCTCCCTCTCGGCTTGCGAAGGTGCATTGCTGGTGGTTGATGCCAGCCAAGGCGTGGAAGCCCAAACGGTGGCCAACTGCTACACCGCGCTCGATTTGAATGTGGAAGTGTTGCCCGTACTCAACAAAATTGACCTGCCTAATGCCGACCCAGACAACGCGCGCAGTGAAATCGAAGACGTGATTGGTATTGATGCCACTGAAGCGATAGTTTGCTCGGCCAAAACTGGCTTGGGTATCGACGACATCCTGGAAACCATCGTCGCCAACATACCGTCGCCCCGTGGTAACCCCGATGGCCCCTTGCGCGCCATGATCATCGACAGCTGGTTTGATGCCTATGTGGGCGTGGTCATGCTGGTGCGTGTCGTGGACGGCCGATTGGTCAAGGGTGAGCGCATCAAGATGATGGCATCAGGGGCTAGTTACAACGCTGAAAAGCTGGGCGTGTTCACGCCCGCCAACCAGCCGCGTGAATCGCTGGAAGCGGGCGAGGTGGGTTACATCATCGCCGGCATCAAAGAATTGCAAGCGGCCAAGGTGGGGGACACCGTGACCCTGATCAAGGCCGGTTCGGGCGGCGCAGCGTTTACCGCGCAAGAGCCGCTGCCGGGCTTCAAGGAAATTCAGCCGCAGGTGTTTGCAGGGCTGTACCCCACCGAGGCCAGCGAATACGACTCCCTGCGCGATGCACTGGAGAAGCTCAAGCTCAACGACGCCTCGTTGCACTACGAACCCGAAGTGTCGCAAGCGCTGGGTTTCGGTTTCCGTTGTGGTTTCTTGGGGCTCTTGCACATGGAAATCGTGCAAGAGCGCTTGGAGCGTGAGTTCGATCAGGATCTGATCACCACAGCGCCCAGCGTGGTGTATGAGGTGATGCGCAACGATGGCGAAGTCATCATGGTGGAAAACCCCTCCAAGATGCCCGAGGTTGGCAAGACGGCCGAAATTCGCGAACCCATCGTGACCGTGCACCTGTATATGCCGCAGGAATACGTGGGCGTGGTGATGACGCTGGCCAACCAAAAGCGTGGCATCCAAGTGAACATGGCCTACAAAGGCCGCCAAGTGGTTCTGACTTACGAGATGCCGTTGGGTGAGATCGTGCTGGACTTCTTTGACAAGCTCAAGAGCGTGAGCCGTGGCTACGCATCCATGGACTACGAGTTCAAGGAGTACCGCGCATCCGATGTGGTGAAAGTGGACATCCTGCTCAACGGTGACAAGGTCGATGCGCTCTCTATCATCGTGCACCGCAGCCAGTCGGCTTACCGGGGGCGCGCCGTGGTGGCCAAGATGCGCGAGATCATCAGCCGCCAGATGTACGACGTGGCGATCCAGGCCGCCATTGGCGCCAACATCATCGCCCGTGAAACCGTGAAGGCCTTGCGCAAAAACGTGCTGGCCAAGTGCTATGGCGGTGACATTACCCGCAAGCGCAAGCTGCTCGAGAAGCAGAAAGCGGGTAAGAAGCGCATGAAACAAATCGGCTCAGTAGAAGTGCCCCAGGAAGCTTTCTTGGCCATTTTGCAGGTGGAAGAATGAATATTGACAAAATTATGCAAGCCGCTACGGCGGTGGTTTTGGGCGCTTTTGCACTCTATGGCGTGGCGGTATTCCAAGGTTGGACAGAAGGTAATTTCCCATTGGCTTTGTTCTTGGCTACCGTTGTCACAGGTGGCTACTGGTTGGCAGAGCGCTATCACTTTGCCCCCCAGCGCCGTTTGGCTGCCCAGCAGCTGCAAGAGGCAGAACAAATGCGCCGCCAAGGGCTAGAGCAGCAAGGTATTGCTTACGATAACGTGGATCTGGAACCTGCTAAGCAACGGTTGCTGATGCAGCCTTGGTGGCTGGATTGGACGGCAGGCTTGTTTCCCGTCATCGTAGTGGTGTTCGTTTTGCGTTCTTTCTTGTTCGAGCCGTTCAAGATTCCGTCGGGTTCCATGATTCCGACGCTGCAAATTGGTGACTTGATTTTGGTGAACAAATTCACCTACGGCATCCGCCTGCCAGTGTTGGGCACCAAGATCACCCAAGGAACCCCCCCACAGCGGGGTGATGTGATGGTGTTCCACTTCCCCCCCAATCCCAATCAAGACTTCATCAAGCGTGTGGTGGGGTTGCCTGGTGACACGGTGGAGTACATCAACAAGCGCTTGACCATCAATGGCCAGGCGGTGCCTACCAGTCCGATCCCGGACTATTTGGACGACTCATCCAATAGCTACAGCAGCCAATTTGAAGAGCAGCTAGCGGGAGTGCATCATTTCATTTTGAATGACAAAAATCGCCCCGCCATGGTGGCGGGCGTGAGCCAGTTTCCGGGCATGGAAAACTGCAGCTACTTTGACACGGGTGTGCGCTGCAAAGTGCCTGAAGGGCACTATTTCATGATGGGTGATAACCGCGACAACTCGTTGGACTCTCGCTACTGGGGGTTTGTCCCAGACGAAAATATTGTCGGTAAGGCCTTCTTTGTCTGGATGAATTTCGGTAACCTCAAGCGGATTGGGTCTTTCCATTAAGTTCGCTACTGCATACAACTAGGAGTACAGCAATGGCACGGCAATCCCCGGCACGTCAGCGTGGTATTGGTTTCATCGGTCTTTTGTTTTATGGCGCGGTATTTGCCTGCTTGGGCGTAGTCCTCGCGCAAGCATTTCCCACGGTAGTGGAGTACATCGCTGTGCAGCGTGCGGTCGATGCCGCACGGCAAGCGGAGTCGATCACCGATGCCCGCATGGCTTTTGACAAGCAAGCGGACATCAACGACATCAAATCCATCAGCGGCAAAGACTTGGTCATTACCCGCGTGAATGAGAAGAACAATGTCAGCTTTGCGTACCAGCGTGAAATCCATTTGGTCGGGCCTGCTTACTTGACGCTCAAATACACTGGCCAATCCAAGTGAGTAGTGATGGTTTGGCAAGTCTGCAGCACAGGCTGCAGCACAGTTTTCGCAAGCCCGAGCTCTTGCAAAGGGCACTTACCCACCGCAGTTTCAGTTCCGACCACTATGAGCGCCTAGAGTTTCTGGGCGATTCTGTGTTGGGGCTGGTCATGTCAGACATGCTCTACCAGCAGCTACAACAGCTGCCAGAGGGCGACCTATCCCGCGTGCGGGCCAATTTGGTTCGTGAAGAAACCCTGCACAAGCTCGCTTTGGGCTTGGAGTTGCCCACGCTGCTGCGCTTGGGGGAAGGGGAAATGCGCTCCGGCGGTGCACGCCGTGCTTCCATATTGGCCGATGCCCTAGAGGCCATTATTGGTGCTGTTTATGTGGATGCCGGTTTTGATGCGGCACATGCTGTTGTGAAGCACTTGTTTGCCAAGGTGGAATTCACCACCAGCATGACAGCGCGCGACAAAGACCCCAAAACGGCTTTGCAAGAATGGTTGCAAGGCCGCAAATACCGCTTGCCCGTCTACACCATCGTGGCGACGACCGGGCTGGCACACCAGCAGAACTTTGATGTGGAATGCGTGGTACCCGATTTGCGCCTGACCGAACGCGGCTTGGGGGCATCGCGCCGGGCCGCTGAACAAGCCGCTGCAGCGGCCATGCTGCAGACCATCCAAGCGAGGAATAAAACATGAATGCTCCTAAAAATATAGCGCCTCCAGTAGATGCAGCAAGCTCTACAGGCCCATTGGCTTCAGAAATTGAAAACACTGAACAACCCTCCCGCTGTGGTCTCGTGGCCATCGTGGGAAAGCCCAATGTCGGCAAGTCCACGCTGCTCAATGCCTTGGTAGGGCAAAAAATCAGCATCGTCTCGCGCAAGGCGCAGACCACGCGCCACCGCATCACGGGCATGCGTACCGAAGGCGCGGTGCAATACGTGTTTGTCGATACGCCGGGCTTTCAGACTCTGCACGGTAACGCGCTGAACAAGTCGCTCAACAAAACCGTAGTGGGTGCGGTGGCCGATGTGGACCTCATCCTGTTTGTGGTGGAAGCGGGCAGCTTTACCGGGGCGGACGAAAAAGTGCTCTCGCTGTTGGGTAAAGACATCCCGGTCATGCTCATTGCCAACAAGCTCGACAACGTCAAGCAGCGCGCTGAGCTGGCTCCGTGGCTCAAGGGCATGCAGGCCAAATACCCGTTTGTGGAATTTGTCCCTCTGTCGGCCAAAAATCCCAAAGACGTGCTGCATTTGCTGCAAGTCTGCGGCCGCTACCTGCCCGAGCAGGACTTTTGGTACGACCCCGAAGAGCTGACTGACCGCAGCGAAAAATTCTTGGCCAGTGAGTTGGTGCGCGAAAAACTGTTCCGCCTCACGGGCGATGAGCTGCCCTACACCTCCACCGTGGTGATCGAGCAATTTGCCGAAGAGCCACCCCAGCGCAAAGGCCAAAAACGCCTGCTGCGCATTGCCGCCACCATCATCGTGGAGCGCGATGGGCACAAGGCCATGGTGATTGGTGACAAGGGCGAGCGCATCAAACGCATTGGCATGGAAGCGCGCCAAGAGCTGGAGACGCTGGCCGATGCCAAGGTTTTCTTGGAGCTGTGGGTTAAGGTGCGTTCCGGCTGGGCCGACGACGAAGCCCGCGTGCGCTCTTTCGGCTACGAGTAAGCCCGGCACCGCATGGCTGGCGCACGCTCCACTTACCGCGTGGCGGACGAATCGGCCTTTGTGCTGCACCGTTACGACTGGAGTGAGACCAGCCTGATTCTGGAAACTTTCACGCGCCAGCATGGCCGCGTGGCCTTGGTGGCCAAAGGGGCCAAGCGGCCTACCTCCAGCTTTCGGGCGGTGCTGTTGTTGTTGCAGCCCATCACCATCACCTACGGCGGGGATGCAGAAATCCGCACCCTCAAAAGTGCCGAATGGCAGGGCGGGCATGTCATGCCCCGGGGCGATGCGTTGCTGGCCGGTTGCTACCTCAATGAGTTGCTGCTAACCCTGCTGGCGCGCGATGACCCGCATACCCTGCTGTACGACGACTATGCCCGTGTGGTGCAGCTATTGGCGCAGGGCGATTCGCGTTTGCTGCAGCCCGTTCTGCGCGGGTTCGAGTTGCTGCTTTTGCACCGCTTGGGTTTGCTACCCCAGTTGCATGAGCAGACGCATACGCTTGCACCGATAGAGCCAGACATGCCCTACACGCTGGTGCCAGAAGGGGGGCTGCGCGAAGCCACTGAGCACGATGCCCATGCCATGCTGGGCGCGCACTGGCTGGCTTTGCAAACGGCATTCAATGCCCCCGATGCTTGGCTGGCTACGCTGACGGCGTGTACCGATATGCCCAGTGCGCTCAAACCCTTGTTGCGGCACTGCTTGCACTACCATTGCGGAGTTCGGCAGCTGCGCACCCGGCAAGTAATGCGCGAATTGCACGCTCTGTAGTGTGTGCTTTGTAAGGCTTGTGTCTATGAAAACCCATCTCTCCGTCAACGTCAACAAAGTGGCATTGGTGCGCAACACGCGCCATTTGGGCATTCCCAGCGTGACGCGTGCTGCGTTGCTCTGCCTGCAAGCTGGGGCACAGGGCATTACCGTGCATCCACGGCCCGATGGGCGCCATATCCGCAGCCACGATGTGCTGGAACTGGCCGAGCTGCTGCAGGCGTGGCCGGACCGCGAATACAACATTGAAGGCAACCCCTTCCAGAACCTCATGGATGTGGTGCGCGACCTCAAAGCACGTGGTCTGCCGGTGCACCAGGTCACTTTTGTGCCCGATAGTGAAGACCAGTTCACCAGCGACCATGGCTGGAACATCGCCCAAGACGCGCAGCGCCTGCGTCCACTGATTAGCCAGGCCCAAGCTTTGGGGCTGCGCGTGAGCTTGTTCATGGATGCCGACCCCAGCGCCATGGCCGCTGCCAAAGCGCTGGGGGCTGATCGCATAGAACTCTACACAGAACCCTACGCTGCAGCATGGGGGACGCCCGATCAGGCCGCGCAATTGCAGCGTTTTTCCCAAGCGGCGCAAGCGGCCTTGGATGCCGGTCTGGGTATCAACGCCGGTCATGACCTGAACCTGCACAACCTGCGTGCCTTTGCCCAAGCGGTGCCGGGCTTGCAGGAAGTCTCCATAGGCCATGCCCTCATCGGTGACGCGCTGGAGCTGGGCTATGCCGCCACAGTGCAGGCTTATTTGGCTTGCTTGGCCTGAGAACCACCGACCATGATTTACGGCATTGGTACCGATATTTGCGATGTGCGCCGCATCCGCGAGAGCGTGCAGCGCCACGGCGAGCGTTTTGCGCGCAAGGTGCTCAGCGATGCCGAGTTGCGCACTTGGCAAGCCCGCAGCGCCCGTTGGCCTGAGCGCGGTTTGCGCTATTTGGCTACGCGTTTCAGCGCCAAAGAGTCGTTTAGCAAAGCCATAGGCATGGGCATGCGCATGCCCATGACTTGGCGACTGTGCGAAATAGCCAATGAGGCCTCGGGCAAGCCTGTCATCGTGTTGCATGGAGAACTCAAAGACTGGTTTGAGGCCCACCAATTGCAAGCCCACATCACCGTGACCGACGAAACCGACTACGCCGCCAGTTTTTGCGTGGTCGAGTACCGCAGCGGTACAGGGCCTGCCGCGCAGCCGCCTGTATAGCTTTTTTAGCATTCCATCCTGAACCACCTATGCCATCGACCATCGCTTCTGCCATCCATGCTCCGCTCATCATCGACATAGCAGGCACCAGCTTATCCAAAGTGGACAAGCAACGCTTGCAGCACCCCTTGGTGGGGGGCTTGATCTTGTTTGCCCGCAACTGGGAAAACCGGGCCCAGCTCACTGCGCTGTGCCAGAGCATCAAAAAGCTGCGCCCTGATTTGCTCATTTGTGTGGACCACGAAGGCGGGCGTGTGCAGCGCTTCAAGACCGATGGATTTACCCACTTGCCGCCCATGCGTGCGCTGGGTGAGATGTGGCTGGCCGAACCCGCTGGCACGGCGTCCAGCAAAAAGGCCGGGCCACTGGACGCCACCCAAGCGGCCAGCGCCTGCGGTTATGTGCTGGGGGCAGAACTGCGCGCCTGTGGCGTGGACATGAGCTTTACCCCGGTGCTGGATTTGGACTACGGCAGCAGCGGGGTGATTGGCGACCGCTCCTTTGGCCGCGACCCGCGTGTGGTCAGTCTGCTGGCCAAGAGCCTCATGCATGGCCTGCTGCAAAGCGGCATGGCCAACTGCGGTAAGCATTTTCCCGGGCACGGCTTTGTGGCGGCCGATTCGCACACCGAAATTCCGGTGGATCAACGCAGCCTCAAAGCCATCTTGGCCGACGATGCCGCCCCCTACCGCTGGCTGGGCAGCGTCACCAGCAGTGTGATGCCTGCCCATGTCATCTACCCCAAGGTAGACAAACGCCCAGCGGGCTTTTCCAGCAAGTGGTTGGGCGACATTCTGCGTGGGCAGTTGGGTTTTACCGGCGCTATCTTCAGCGACGACTTGTCCATGGAAGGCGCACGCCGCTTGGACGGGCAAGTGGTGAGCTATACCCAAGCCGCCGTGGCCGCGCTGCAAGCGGGTTGCGACTTGGTTCTCCTGTGTAACCAGTCGGTCGGCAAGGGCGAGCCTGTTGATGAGCTGATTGCCGGTTTGACCGAAGCCCTGCTCAAGAACGAGTGGCACGCCAGCGAAACCAGTGAAGAGCGCCGCCGTGCCTTGCTGCCTAGCAAACCAGCAGTGGGCTGGGATGCCCTGATGGTGCAGCCAGCGTATATGCAAGCGCTCGATTGGGTGCTGTAAAGAACGCACAGCGCAGCTAGACACCAAACCGAGTCACACACGCCATGCAGTTCCTGCGCCAAGTCATGCGACCCTGGCAGGCAGTGGCTGCACTGGCCGTACTGTGCCTGCTGGTGCTGCAAGGTTTGGAGCAATCGGGATGGATTGCTTGGCGCTTTGTTCGCGCTGCCGACGGCAGCTATGCCGCGTGGCAGCTCATTGCTTCGCAATTTGTCCACCTGAGCTGGGCGCATGCACTGGGCAATGCCGCAGCAGCGGCGTTGCTGGCGTGGATTGCCAAACACATGGCTCCAGCATTGGTTAGCTTTGTTGCGCTGCTAGCGGCCATGTTTGCAGTGGCAGCGGTCTTGGCTTGGGACGCGCAGTGCCTCTACTACGCTGGTATCTCAGGTGCCTTGCACGGCTGGCTTGCTGGTTTGCTGTTGTGGTGTATCGGAGTGGGTAATCAGCGTGGTGTGGCCGTTACTGCGTTGGTGGTGCTGTGTCTCAAGTTGCTGTGGCAGGCCCAATGGCTGCTTGGGCTGCCTGCACTTTCCAGCGTAGTGCCTATCTACACCCCAGCCCATGTGGCCGGGGTGAGTGGTGGATTGACTGCTATGGTCTTAATGCTTGCTGGTCGGCGGTTTATGGTTGCTTCTGCTTGAGCGACGACGACGCACGTACCAGATTTGACCTACCAACAGTGCCAGTAGCGCTGCATCGGTCCATTCCAAGCTGCCACCTCCACCACCTCCACCGCTGCTAGAGCTACTGGTTGTGCTGCTGGTTGTGCTGCTGATGCTGGTGGGGCAGGTATTGGTATTGGCTGCCACACTGAGGCTGGTTGTGGCGGTGGTTGTGCCTAAAGAGCTGATGGCAGCATCCACGTCCAACAAACCTGCACCGCAGGTCGACACACTGGCGCAATAACTACCTGATGGAAAAGAGCGCGCTGTGTTTTGCAGAATGGTTTTAATTTGGGCAGGTGTTAGTGTCGAATTGGCTTGTAGCATCAGTGCAATAGCCGCTGAGACATGCGGAGCTGCCATGCTGGTGCCTGACTTATCGGCATAAGCATCTGATCCGGGCGAATAAGTACCGCTGTTGTAGGTGGAGCGAATGGTGTCGCCTGGCGAGCTGATCGTGGTTCCTGTTCCTGTATTGGCCCAGTAGCCCTCTGTGCTGTCATAGGGGCGTAAGCCAGCTGAAGTGTGAGCTGTTACGGCAATCACTCCCGTGCAGTTGCCTGGGGAGCTAGTAAGGCTAGTGCTGCTTTCATTTCCAGTGGAGACGACAACACTGCTGCCAGCATTGATAGCTGCTGTAATAGCAGATTGCATGGTGGTGGGGCAACTGTATGTACCTCCCAAACTCATATTGATTACTTTGGCTACGTTGCTGTTCGTACTGATGCCACTAACGCTGAGGCCAGCGGCCCATCGGATTGCGTCAGCGATATCGGATGTATACCCACCACCTACCCCAAGAACCCGCAGCGGTAATATGGTGGCACCATAGGCACCACCAATAACCCCTTTTGAGTTATTTCCCACTGCTGCAATAGTTCCTGCAACGTGTGTTCCATGCCAGCTTGACTTTTTGCATGAAGTGGTTGAACTGGTGCAATCACCAGGGTCGGAAGCATCAGAATCGCGGCCATTTCCATCGTTGGCTGTTGTGTAGACTCCAGTGGAGTCTGCAGAAACAAAATCGTAGCCACTGAGAAGATTGCAACTTAAATCACTGTGAGGTCGGTAGCCTGTATCAAGCACAGCAACAATTACCCCCGATCCATTAAGAGCAGCTCCCGTGCTGTTAACGGTTCGGTTCCATGCACTGATGAAATTAGCCCCACCTGTTGCGCTAGAACTGGATTTCATCCCCCATAAATCTGATGCGTAGTAGCTATCGTTGGGAGTAAAACTGGTTGGGTACAGGATCTCGTCAACCTCGACGTATTCGACATCTAGCTGTTTTGCAATTTGTTCTGCAACTTGCTTTAACTCTGCATGCGTCATCACTTTGTCGGTTTTGACAACGTGTTGAAGCGTTGTTGAGGGGCGAACATATTGCAAGCCAACAGTTTGTTGTGTTGATTGTGCTTGTAGCTTTCCTGTAGATGCTATCTCGGCAATGCGTGTTTGTATGCCAAGCGAGGATGCTGCGAGTTTTTCTGTGCTTGCGGTCTGCTTGAATTTGATGATGAGTCGAGAATATTGCTTCTCGCTGGTTTGTGCTTTTGCATATAGCTTAGGTGCAGTGTTTGGCTGCTGAGCACTGATGGTGCTGTAAAGGCAAAAGGCAAGCGCAGTACAAAGAACGGTCTTGGTATTTATAGGCATGGCTATCGTGTAGGGAATGCTAAACCGTCTATTTCGACGAAACGGATGTAAGGCAGTTTTAAGAGGCGCTCTTCCAAATCTGCCTGAGTTTGACCTTGAATGAAAAGAACAAAGACAGCTCGAGAGTCTGTTAGTCCAGTAACAAGCTCTATTTTTTCTGTTGGGACTACTTGACAGATTTCTCGTGTGATTGCGGGCAGTTGCTGTTCAGTGACTGTTGGCTGAAAACCAATAATCATGCGCAAAGTGCGTGTATTCGTGCTTTGAGCTTGGTTGGCGCCACACCCCATTAGGCAAAGCGTGGCCACAAGAAACAGTTTTTTAAGGGAATCGCGTAGGTTTGGCAGAAGCATTGTTGCATTTTGCAACAACTTTCTATCGCAGCACAACTATCTATAAATCACCGCCTCAGTGGCGAATCACTCACGATGCCCCAATCGCTCACGGGGCCGGATTTCACTTTTTTATCCACCGACAGCGGTTGGTCTTTCATCGCTTGGGCGAAATACCACAGAACCAGCCACACCAACAGGGCTATGGCGATAGCGCCTGTGGTGAGCTTTAAAACCGTTTTCCAGAGGGGATCCTTGCGTTTGACCATACGCAAATACTACTCCTAACAGGATGCTTATGGCTTAAGGCTTTGTGCCAGTTTGTCGATGTTGTGGCGCATCATTCCCAAATACGTGGCTCCTGGCTGATCGGGCGCGGACAAGGCGTCAGCGTACAGGGTAGCGCCCACTTGGGCACCTGCTTCTTTGCTCAGTTGGGTGATCAAACGCGGGTTGCTCATGTTCTCCAAAAACACGGTGCGCACTTTTTCGCGGCGCATCTGCTGCACCAGTTTGGCAATTTGGCGAGCGCTGGGCTCGCTCTCGGTGTTCAGACCTTGGGCAGCCAAGAACTGGATTTGGTAGTGCTGCGCAAAGTAGCCAAACGCATCGTGTGAGGTAATGATCTTGCGCTGCGCTTTGGGCACTTCTTTGAACATGCTCTGTGCCCAGCTATCGAGCTCTTGTAGCTGTTGCACATAGGCTTGCGCGCGGGCTTGGTAGTCGGCTGCATGTGCTGGGTCAACGCTAGCCAGTGCTTGGGCGATGTTGTTGACGTACAGAATGACGTTGAGTGGGTTTTGCCATGCATGTGGGTCAGTTTCCGTGTGACCATCTTCTTGCATGGTCAGTGGTTTGACGCCTTGGCTGGCCACCACCGTTTTGCCTTTGTAGCTGGCAGAGCGCACCAGCTTGGTCATCCACGGCTCAAAGTCCAAACCGTTGACCACCAGCAATTGGCTGCCCAGCAGCGTTTTGGCGTGGCTGGGTTTGGGTTCGAATACGTGGGCGTCTTCATTGGCCCCAACCAAGGAGCTGACCTCGACCGCATCGCCCCCTACGACCTTGACCAGATCGGCCAAGATGCTAAAGCTCACCAGCACTTTGAGCTTGGTTGCAAGCGTGGTTTGGGCCATGCTGCCAGAGGCTGCGCCCAGCGCGATGCTGCCTGCAGCCAAGCCAGCGCCCGTGCGCAGCAACCAGTGGCGACGTGACACAGGCAGGGATAGGAAGTGGTGTTGCATGGTGTAACTCTCAGATAGAAAAGAAAAACAGTCGGGCTATCTAGCCCACGCGGTGGCGTGGTGCTTGCCATGGTTGCAGGTAGCGGCGCAGCCATCCATCGGGTGCCAGCAGCAATGCCAGCGCATACAGCACGCCAGTGCAGCCGATGATGGTGGGGCCCGTGGGTGTGTCCCATTGGTAAGAAATCAGCAGTCCTGCCACACTGGCCAAACCCGCTTGCAGGGCTGCTAGTACCATTTGTCCGGTCAAGGTGGGCCACCACAGGCGAGCACTGACAGCTGGCACCACCATCAAGCCCACGGCCATGAGCGTGCCCAGTGTCTGAAAGCCTGCGACCAAGTTGAGTACTACCAGCATCAAGAAAGCCTGTTGCCAGCCAATCGTGCTCAGGCGTCCGTGGTCTTGCGTGCTCAGAAACAGTGGGTCCAGCGTTTCCAGCACCAAACCACGGTAGAGCATGGCCAGTGACAGCATGGTGACCGTGGCCACGCCCGCTACCAGCAGCAAGCCGTTGTCATCGACCCCCAGCGCACGGCCAAACAAGATGTGCAGCACATCGCGCTGGCTACCGCTGCTGGCAATGAGCATCACCCCCAGCGCCAACGCCAGCAGGTAGAGGGCGGCAAGGCTGGTGTCTTCTTTGAGTGTGGTGGCGCGGCTAATCAAGCCCGCCAAAGCCACCACCAGCATGCCTGCCAGCATGCCTCCCAGTGCCATGGCGGTGATGGATAGCCCACCCACCATAAAACCAATAGCCACACCCGGCAGCACCGCGTGGCTCAGCGCGTCCCCCATCAGGCTCATGCGGCGCAGGCTTAGCAGCACGCCCAGAGGCGCTGCGCTGACTGACAGGGCGACCGATGCCACCAAGGCACGGCGCATGAAGGCGAATTCACCAAACGGTTGCAACAGGTTGGTGTAGAGGTCGTTGAGCACGCTCATGCCGCCTCCTGTGCTGTGTGCGCATGTACTGGTGCGGTGCCTGGCTGGCAGTCTGCTGCGTGTTCATCCCATGCTTCCGCCATGGCGCGGGCGCGCTGCCAGTGCTGGGTCGTCAGGGTATCGCGTGTCTTGCCCCAAGCCACGCATTCGCGGGCCAGCAAGATGGTTTGGTCAAAGTGCTCGGCCACCAAGTGGTCATCGTGCAGCACGGCCACCACGCAGCGGCCTTGGGCCCGCCATTGGTGCAGCAAATTCATCAGCGCCGCGGTGGTGGTGGTGTCCACGGCATTGAAGGGTTCGTCCAGCAAGATCAGATCGGCCTCTTGCATCATCAGCCGGGCAAACAGCATGCGCTGGAATTGCCCGCCCGAGAGGCTGCCGATAAGCCGCTGCTCAAAGCCCTGCAAACCCACCGCCTGCAGCGCCCGGTCTGCGGCGGCGCGTTGTGCCAAGGAGAGTCGGCCCCACGCCCCAGCGCTTTGCCAGCTACCCAGCAGCACGCAGTCGCGCACGCTGATGGGGAACTGGTTCTCCAACGACGCCGCTTGCGGCAAGTAGGCCACGCTTTGGCGGGGTACTTGCAGGGCCAGTTCCCCTTCAAACGGCAGCAAACCAGCCAGCGTTTTGAGCAAGGTGCTTTTGCCCGCACCATTGGGGCCCACCACAGCAGTGAGTGTGCCGCGCTGCAAATGCCCGTGCAGGTGGTGCAGGGCAGGGTGGCGGTGGTAACTCACCGTCAAGTTGCGCAAGGTGGCAATGGTGTACTGTGGCGGCGTGGCGGCCATGGCGGTCAGGGTCATGGGGTGACTCCAGCCTCACTGGCATGGCCCATGTCGGGGTTGACCCACGCCATCGCCCACCATACGCCCAGCCACAGCAGCGCCAGAACCGGGCAGATCAGCAGCACCCGCTGCCAACTGGCCAGTGCCAAAAACGATTGTGATTGCAGCCAGTCTTGCGCACGCTCTAGCCAACTGGCCGCCACTGGGTGATGGTGCTCAGCGTGGGTATGGTGGGGGTGCGCGTGGTGATCGTGGGGGTGAGAATTCATGCTAGAAATTGCAACCTAATTGCGGTATAGTTTATCGCAACTTTGTTGCAATACAAATTTGCCCCAACCCGGAGCTTGCGCCATGACTGCCGATGCCAACGATCCCATCAACGCCCTGCTGGCTGCCCACGGCCTGCGCCGCACGACCATGGGGCGGCGCGTGCTGGGCTGGTTCTTGGCCCACCCCGACACCAGTTTTACCCACGCCCAGTTGCTCGATGCGCTGAGTGCCGACCCGGACGTGGCCGTGGACAAAGTCACCCTCTACCGCTTGGTAGATCGCCTCACCCAAGTAGGCTTGCTGCTGTGCCGTGTCGATGCCAACCGCGTGCGCCGCTACCAAAGCATGCCTGCCAGCGTGCTGGCTTTGCCCCACTTTGAGTGCCAGAGCTGCCACCAAGACAAACCGCTTTCAGAAGCGCTGCATGACCAGCAAGAGGCATTGGAGCGCGCCAGCCAAATGGCGGTGGAGGCCCTGCGGTCGCTGGGCTACCGCGATTTGCACGTGGATGTGGCCGTACGCGGTTTGTGCGTGGATTGCGCTGAAAAATGATTACCACCCGCAGCCTGTCCCACCGTTACCCCGGCACCCAGCACGCGCTGTCCTTCCCCGACATAGACCTGCCACAAGGCCACACCCTCTTGTTGAGTGGCCCCTCTGGCAGTGGCAAATCCACCTGGTTGGCTTTGGTGGCGGGTTTGATGCCTGTGCAGGCACCGGACTTGGCCGCGCCCGATGCGTGGCAATTTGTGGTCGCCGGGCAAAACATGGCCCAACTGGCCCCCCAGCAGGCTGATGCGTGGCGTGCCCGTGCCATTGGCTTCTTGCCGCAAAAGCTGCACCTGAGCCCGGCGCTGACGGTGCAGCAAAACCTGGCCTTGGCCCAGTGGGCGGCGCGCAGCCAGCAAAGCGGTGTCGAGCGCCAACAGGCCATCCACCGAGCCTTGGACGTGCTGGATGTGGCCGCGCTGGCGGGACGCAAACCGGCCCAGCTCTCGGGCGGCCAAGCGCAGCGCGTGGCACTGGCGCGCGCCGTGCTGCAGGCACCGCAGGTGCTGCTGGCCGATGAGCCCACCGCCAGCTTGGACGACGACTCCGCCCACGCCGCACTGGGTTTGCTCTACCAAACCGCGCAGCGGCTCAATGCCAGCTTGGTCATTGCCACCCACGACGCCCGCGTGGCGCACTGGCTGCGTGCCCAAGATATAGATCAAAACAGCCTGCACAGCATGTCCTTCAAGCTGGGTGCGCTATCAAAATAATAGCAATTGAGTAATACGCCATGATGCAAACTTGGATCCTCGCTTGGCGCTACTGGTGGTCACGGCCGCTGTCGGCGGTGCTCAATTTGGTGTTGCTCTCGCTCGGGCTGGCGTCCATGGCCTTTGTGCTCATGACCATCAACCAGATCGACCAGGCTTTCAAGCGCGATTTGCACGGCATCGACGCCGTGGTGGGTGCCAAAGGCAGCCCCATGCAGCTCATTCTGAGCGGGGTGCTGCACATCGATATTCCACCGGGCAACATTCCGCTCAAAGCGCTCAGCACCTTGCGCAGCAACCCGCAGGTGCAGCAAGTCATCCCCATTAGCTTGGGCGACAACTTCCGTGGCTTTCGCATCGTCGGCACCAGCACCGACTACGCCCAGCTTTATGGCGTAGAACTGCAAGAGGGCCAACTGTGGACCGGGCCCATGCAAGCGGTCATTGGCGCAGCGGTGGCCAAAACTGTGGGCATGAAGCTGGGTGACCGCTTTGTGGGCAGCCACGGTTTGGGCATGGGCGGCCATGTGCACGGTGAGTTCCCGTACGACATCGTGGGCGTGCTCAAGCCCACCGGCGGCGTGGTCGATAGGCTCATCCTCACCGACACCGCCAGCGTGTGGAAAGTGCACGAAGCGGCCACCGCCAACGATGCCGACGACCTCAAAGTGCTGCAAGAAGAGCGCGAAGTCACCATGGCGCTGGTGCGCTACAACACGCCGCTGGCAGCCGTGACCTTTCCACGCTGGGTCAATGCGCAGACCGACATGCAAGCGGCCGCCCCCGCTTTTGAGATAACCCGCTTGCTGCACATGATGGGGCTGGGCACCGACGTGCTGCAGGGCTTTGCCATCGTCATGCTGGCCACGGCGGGCATGAGCGTCTTTATCGCTCTGTGGAGCGCCGTGCGCGAACGCCAGGCCGACCTAGCCTTGCTGCGCATGCTGGGGGCATCGCCCGCGCAACTGGCTGGCTTGCTGCTGGCTGAGGCGGTCTGGTTGGCCATGCTGGCGGCTGCGCTGGGCTTGCTGCTGGGGCAGGGCGGCGCGTGGCTGCTGGCCCACCAAATGGCGCTGGACCAAACCCTGCTCATCGCTGGCCTAGCGTGGCTCAGTACTTTGTGGCTGGTGCCCGTGGTGGCACTGGCCGTAGCCCTGCTGGCGGCGCTGCTGCCGGTGTGGAGCGTGTACCGCATCAGCGTGCTGCAGCAGTTGCAGCGCAGTTAACCCCATCCATCCACCACCCTGAACCGGAGAAGCAACCATGTCCTATATGCCAAAACGCCTTCTAGCCCTACTGCTGATTGCTGGAGCAGCTACAGTTTCTGTAGCAAAAGAGTCCGATGCGGATACCCAGCAAGACATCGCCCGCCACCGTGCCATCGCCGCCGCCCACGAAGCCGCCGCCAAATGCCGCGAAGCAGGCAAAGACGAGCAAACCTGCTTTAAGCAGCTTGAAATGGCCTGCAAAGGCATCGCCATTGGCAAATACTGCGGCATGAAACACGAGCACTGAGTACCATTGCGGCTTGTGCTAGACCATTTTCTTGAGGGGCCGCCATGATTGCATTGATCAAAACCATCGTCGCCAGCCTTGGCTTGCTGGTTTTCATGGTGCTGGGCGTTACCTTCATGTTGGGCAGTACCAGTGGCGACGCGCAAGCCCAGTCCTCGGCAGCCAACGCCACAGCAGGGGCTGGAGCAGGCGGTGCAAACGCCGCCCCCGCTGCAGTGGGCGACGCCACCCGCCTTGGCTCTGGTGCGGGTGTGTACAGCCAGCACAGCCTGTTTCCCGCCCTCAAAGAGCGCAACGATGTGCTGCCTTGGAGCTTGCTCACCGCCGTCAAGACCAAGCGCATCAAAAACCGCTTGCTGCCCGTGTTTCCCGATGACATCCAGTACCTGGACAGCAAAACCTTGCGTGTGCAGGGCTACATGATGCCCCTGGAGCCGGGCGAGAAACAAACCCATTTCTTGGTCAGCTCCGTGCCGCTGACGTGCCCTTTTTGCTTGCCCGGTGGTCCTGAGAGCATGATTGAAGTGAAGATGGATCGTGGCATCAAATACACCATGGCCCCCGTGGTCGTGGAAGGCCAATTCGCTGTGCTGGAAGACGATCCCTATGGGTTGTACTACCGCATGACGGGGGCCAAAGCGGTCGATTGAGGCGTTTTAGTGCCAATCTTTCCACCGTTGCCATGCGAAAAAGCGCCCGATTGCAAAGCCTAAAACTGCACTGGCTATTGGGGTGTAGCGAGTTTCCAAAAGAACACCGGGAATTATTGCGTTGGCAGCCATGCCCAATACAAAACCTGCAATAGCACCTATGTGGCCATAGAGTCGTGCATCCAAGGATTTCTCTGCGTCAAGGGAGGCTTTGCTTTGGACTGCTTCGTTTATCAGTGTGGTGCCACATTGGAAGCAGCGAACTGATGTGGCGGAGTTTTGGGTGTTGCAGGTGGGGCAAAACATTGTCTTCTCCTTCATTGGCGATTAGCACGGAGCAAAGCTGCATCCCATGCCAATTATCTTTGTGCAAATTAGTTGCTCACTAGTATTGTCGTCGTGGAATATTCGCCATATCCGGTGCGCTACCCCCCCGCAGCAGACAACCGTTCGGCAGCACTAAGTGCGGTCTCCCCCAAACAAATTCCAATATCCCGTGCCGTTCGCAAGGTGTCACTGTCGGCAGGCACGGTTTTCATGCGACCAGCTACTTCGCCCAGTGGCACGTAGACCACGTTGGGGTAGGCCAAGGAGACCATCACGCCTGACAGGCCTTGCACCAGTGCACGCACGGCGGCGCTGCCAAAGCGCAGCGAGGTGATGCGGTCAAACGCGGTGGGGCTGCCGCCACGCAGCAGGTGGCCCAGCACCACGGTGCGGGTGTCTTTGCCCGTTAGGGTGGCCAGTTGCTCGGCCACTTGTTCGCCTATGCCGCCCAGCCGCTCGGCTTGGCCTATGCGGGCGGCCTGCGCCACGGCGCGCTCACCTTGCTGGGGTTGGGCACCCTCGGCCACCACCACCAGGGTGTAGTGGCGGCCAGCGGCTTCGCGCGTGCGCACTTTGGCGGCCACGGCTTCTATGTCAAACGGGATTTCGGGGATCAGTATGGCGTGTGCCCCGCCGGCCATGCCCGCATGCAGCGCAATCCAGCCGGCGTAGCGGCCCATTACCTCCACCACCATCACGCGGTGGTGGCTTTGCGCCGTGCTGTGCAGGCGATCCAAGCAGTCGGTGGCAAAGGCCACGGCGGTGTCAAAGCCAAAGGTGTTTTGGGTTTTGTCCAAGTCGTTGTCTATGGTTTTGGGTACGCATACCACGCGCAAGCCTTTGCGCTGCAAGCCATCGGCAATGGTCAGCGAGCCATCGCCGCCTATGCTCACCAACGCGTCCACGCCGTGGCGGGCGAACCAGTCCAGCAATTCGTCGGATCGGTCGGTATCGCGCTCGCTGCCATCGGCTTGCCGCACGGGGTAGTGAAAGGGGTTGCCTTTGTTGGTGGAGCCCAAAATGGTGCCACCCAAGTGGGCTATGCCGCGCACGGCTTCGCGGTCCAGCACCAGCGTGCCGCCATGCGGGTACTGGTCGGGCTGCAGCACTCCGTTGTAGCCGTCGCGGATGCCAATGCACTCCCAGCCCAAACGGGTAGCGGCCAGCACCACGGAGCGGATCACGGCATTGAGCCCTGGGGCATCGCCACCCCCGGTGCTGATGGCGATGCGGCGTATGGGTAGTGTGGGTGGGTTGATGGTGCTCATGGCGTCTCCTCTCCTGTCCTGCAACCAAGCTGCAGCATAGGAGAGGGTGTAGCCCTAGCGCTTGATGTTCGTCAAGCTCACCACCCCCCCCACCACCAGCAAAGCAGGGGGCTTGATGGCGTGCTGCTGCGCGTCTTGCGCCAAGTGCTGCAGACTGCTCACCACCATGCGCTGCTCAGGCCAAGTGGCTTTGTAGACCAAGGCAGCAGGGGTGGTGGCGGGCAGGCCAGCGGCTTGCAGTTGGGTGGCGATTTCGTCCAGCCCGGTGATGCCCATGTAGAACACCAGCGTTTGGTTGGGCTGGGCTAAGGCGGGCCAGTTCAGCGGCACACCGTTGTCCTGCACATGGCCGGTGACGAACAGGCAGCTTTGCGCGTGGTCACGGTGGGTGAGTGGAAAGCCAAACGCCGCCCCCGCGCCCAGTGCGGCGGTGATGCCGGGCACCACCTCGACGGCAATACCGTGCTGTACGACAAATTCCAGCTCCTCACCTCCGCGGCCAAACACAAAGGGGTCACCGCCTTTGAGGCGCACCACGCGCACGCCTTGGCGCGCTTCGTCCACCAGCAGCTGGCAAATGTCCTCTTGCGGCAGGGTGTGGTTGGACTTTTTCTTGCCCACGTACACCTGCTTGGCCTGTGGGTTGACCAGCGCCAGCACTTCGGGGCTGACGAGGTTGTCGTACAGCACCACATCGGCCATGCGCAGGCGCTGCCATGCGCGCAGTGTGAGCAGTTCCACGTCACCGGGGCCAGCCCCTACCAGTGACACTGTGCCCGGTGTTTGCACCGACAAATTGGACAGGCTCATGCTGCGTCTCCGCAGGATTTGCCTGATTCACCAGAACCATCGGGCCCCTGATGAAACACCAAATCGGCCACCACTTCGCCATGAACCAAGTGGTTGTGGATGATGCGATCCATATTGGCTTCGGTCACGTTGTAGTACCACGTGCCATCGGGCTGCACGCACACAATAGGCCCGCCCTTGCAGGCGGCAAAGCAGCCCACACGCGAGCGTTTGACGCGCAGATCGCCCGCGTCCAGCCCAGCGGCTTTGAACTTGGGTCCCAGACTGTCAAACAGTGCTTGTGACTGTCCGTCTTGGGTGCAGCGCGGGCCGGTGCAAATCAGCAAATGGCGGCGGTAGCTGCCAATTTTGGGTTTCACCACCTCTGCCGGGGCAGGGGCGGTGGTGTTGACGGATGGGGAGGATGTTTCGCTCATGGTGAGCGGGGGATTTTAGTGACCCTGGGTGCTGGCTGGCTGCAAGCTGATGCGCTCGTCAAACACGGGATGCAGCACCGTTTGGTGGGTAATGGCCAGCACAGCGCATTGGGGTAGCTGCTGGCGCAGGGTGTGCATGAGTTGCAGGCTGGCAGTTTCGTCCAGTTGGCTGGTGGCTTCGTCCAATAGCAAACAGTCGGGCTGGTAGACCAAGGCCCGGGCGATGGACAGGCGCTGCTGCTCTCCGCCCGATAGCACCCGCTGCCACTCTTGGTGTGTTTCCAAATGGTCGTGCAAGTGAGCCAAACCAACCAAGCTCAAAGCTCGGTGCAGTATGGCGCTGTCCACTACTGTGGAACTGGGGGCTGGGTATTGCAGCAGGGCGCGCAAGCTGTCTTCGGGCAAGTAAGGTTGTTGGGGCAGCAACAAGGTGCGCCCCGCGTGAGTGTTGTAGTGCCCCTGGTAGTAGGGCCAGATGCCGCTCAGGGTGCGCAACAGGGTGGATTTGCCCAGTCCGCTGGGGCCATGCAGGTGCAACCATTGGCCTGCTTGGGCGCAGAGCGTGGTCGGCGCCAGCAGCGCCATGCCATTGGGTTTGTGTACTACCAAGGCATTGGTGCGCAGTTGGGGTGCAGTGCTTGGTGGTTTCCATTGCTGGTGTTCGCTGCCAATGGCACGCTGGAATTGGGCCAATCGCTGGATAGTGGCCGAGAGTTTGGCCAGTTCGTCATAGGCTTGCACAAACCAACTCATGGCGGTGCTCACTTGCATGAAGGCGGTGCTGATTTGCATCATGTCGCCAAAGCTGATGGACTTGTGCAAAAACGCGGGCATGGCAGCAAACAGCGGCACCATCGAGTTGGCCCGGTTGTAGCCGACGGTGAAAAAGCCCAGCATGCGTTCGCGGTTCATGAGGGCGACCCAATTGCTGGCAATGCTGCGAAATTGGTGTAGCAAGTGTTGTTGCTCGCGTGCTTCGCCTCCATACAGGGCGATTTGCTCGGCATGGTCGCGTTTGCGCAGCAGGGATGCGCGAAAACTGGCTTCGCTGCGTTGCTGTTCCCAGTTCAGTTGGAACAAGCGCTTACCGATGGCGTGGGTAATGACCGCACCCAACAAGGCGTAGCCCAAACTGAACCAGACCAGATAGCCCGGGATGTGCAGGTCTTGACCATTCCAGGGCAGCATCAATTGGCTGGACATGACCCACAGCATGCCGACGAAGGACACGATTTTGGCTACTGCGTTGATAAAGGAGCGCAAGATATCCAAGCTGTCGGTGACCAAGAGGTTGGCGTCTTCAGCGATGCGTTGGTCGGGGTTGTCGGGTTCGTTTTGCAAGCCTAGGCGGTAGAAGGCGTGGTGCTGCAACCATTGGCTGATCAGGCTGGCAGTGAGCGCTTCACGCCAGCGCAGGATGAGCAGCTTGCGCAGCCAATCGACGTATACCGCCACCAACACAGCCCCGGCAATGAGCAAGCAGTACTGTCCTAACAGGGGATAAATTTTGTCCGTATCCAACGCAGCCAAGGCGTCATAAAACTCTTTGTTCCAAAAGCTGAACCACACGTTCATGCGTACCAGCACCAACCCTAGGCCAATGATGCTGAGCAACAGTAACCAAGCCCGCCAGTTTTTCTTATCGCCCCAAAAGGGGCGGGCCAAGGAATAAAAATTGCGCAAAGTGTCCATGCAGAAACAGTCTCAAGGGCGGGGATAAACCAGCACGCTGGCCAAGTCACGGCGCAGGTCGATGGTGCGGGCCAAGTCCAGCACGCTGCTGCTGCTCAGTTGAGCAGCCAGTTGGGGGGCTTGTTGCAGATAACGGGCGTCGCGGTAGTGTTGCCAGCTCAGTTGCAGGCGCAAAAACCAGCTGGCATCGTCGAGCTGGCGCTGTGCTTCCGATTGCTGCAGGGTTTGGCTGATGCTTGGCAGTTGCGCTGGGTCGATGTAGTTGGCCGGTTGGGCCAGCAAGGTTTGGGCGCGTTGCCATAGCTGGGGCATGCGCTCTGGATCGGCTGTGAAGGCTATTTCACTCTCCAGCATCTGGGTGCTGGGGTTGAGCGTGAGGTTAAAACGCAGGCGGTAAATGCCGTTCTCTTTTTCGCGCAGTTCGTGGCGCAGTGCGCGGTAGAGCGCCTGTGACAGCACTTTGACACGCATAGCAACCAGTGGATCCCACACCATCGGCGTGGCCCCATAGGCTTGTACCGAGGCCTGTGGCTCCAACCCAATGGACAGCACTTGTTCTTGCGTCCCTCGGTGTGTTGGCAGCGCTTGGGCGGTAGGTGCTGGTGGGTCTGTTTGGCGGCGTGGCAGGCTGGCCAAGTAGCGCTCGGCCCAGTGCTGCACTTCTTGTTCATCGGCTTGTCCACTCAGGTAGTAAGTGACTGGCAGAGCCGTGTGTGCTGCCCACAGGGTTTGCAAGCTGCTAGCTTGCAAATTTTGCAGGCTCAGGGCGTCGGGTGGGGCATCTTGGCTTTGCAGTTCCCAGCGCATGGCAGCCATGGCCAAGGCCGCTTGGTCTTTGCTGCTGGTACTGCTGCGGCTGATTTGGCGTGCCAAGCTGCGCGTGCTCTCTAGCAAGGCCGTGTCGCTGATGTGTGTCATGCTTTGGCGCAGCCAGTATTGGTGCCATAACTGGCGCAATTGACTGGCCTTGGTTTGTGATTGCCATGTCCATGCCGTGGCGGTTTGCGTGCTGTCAAGGCGGGGTTGCTGCTGCAGCCAGCGTGTGAATTGCTCTTGGCTCCACCCTTGGGGCGCGCTTTGTGCGCCCAGTTGCTGGGCGAGTTGGTTTTGCCATGCTGCGTGACCCGGTAGTCGATAGCCTGCTGCCGATTCGGCGGCAAAGTACATCGTTTGTCCTTGATTGGCACGCTGCAGCCAAACCAGTTGGTCGCCATTGCTCAATTGCCAGTGCACCACATCACCGAATCGTTGACGCGCTAGCACGCTGCCTGACAGTTGGCTCTCTGGCGGTGTGGGCAGTGCGGAGGTGTTTGTTTGGGCTTGCGTGGCCAATGGCAAAGCAGGCCAGTTGGCTTGGCCTACTTGGTGTTGCAGGTCTTGCACGGCGCTGTGCGTGGGCAGGTGCAATTCGGTAGTGCCCGGTGCCATCATGAAAAGCAATTGATCCGCGCTGGCAAGCCATGTGCGCAAGCGGTGGTTGATGTCTTGCAGGGTGAGCGAGTCCAGCGCGTTTTGCACCATGGTTTGCTTTTGCACCGGATCTTGCAGTATCCGTTCTTGGGTCACCACTTCTGCCAAAAGCTGAATCCACTGCTGGTTATCGCGTTGCTGAGCACGCAGTACGGTTTGGGCATTGCTTTGCTGGTATTGCGTGCGCAGATTGTCCCAGTCGCTGGCATAGAAACCATCCCGGCGCAGCCGCTCCAATGTCTCTAAGAGGGTGCGCAAACCTTGTGCATGCCCATTGACCGATACCCTGGCTGCCAACGCCAAGGTGAATGTTGTGCGCCCTATTTGGCCTTTGGCTGTGGTCAGGCTTTCTACGTCAGTGGGTAGTTGGGTGTTGAGTCGCCGTACTTGCTGTACCAACAGGGCATTGGTCGCCATATCCAATAAGCGCTCTCGTAAGCCTGTTTCGGTGGCGGATTCATCGCCCTGGAAGCGGTATACCCACGCCACTTGGCTGGAGCCACTTTCGGGGTCTTGCATGCGGGCGATGCGTAAACCGGGCGTTAGCACGGGGTCAGGGTTAGCACGCGCTGGTAGGTCGGCTCGTTGCCAAGCAGCGAACCAATGCGCAATGCGTTGCTGTACCTGCGCAACATCCACCTCTCCCACAATCAGCAAAGCCATGTTGTTGGGGTGATACCAGGTGCGGTAGAACTGCTGCAAGGTCTGTGCACTGTGGTGGCGTATACCTGCTTCGCTACCGATGGTGGGGCGTTCTGGGTAGAGTGAGCCTGCGCGCAGTAGTTCGCGGCGCTGGCGTTCCATGCGTTCAGTGATGCCTAGTTTGCCGCGCCACTCTTCCAAGACAATGCGGCGCTCTTTGTCCAAGCTGGGGCCAAGGATGCGGGCCCCGCCCGCTATTTGTGAGAGCAAGTGCAGGCCTTCGTCCCACTGCTGCGATTGCGCGCCTTCCAATTGCAGCATGTAGAGCGTGCGCTCGTAATTGGTGACCGCATTGACTTGGCTACCAATGCGCCAACCCAGCTCTTGAATGCGCCCATGCAGTGCTTGGGGGAAATCTTGGCTTTCATGGAACACCATGTGCTCCACCATGTGTGCAACCCCGGATTGCTGGGCAGTTTCATCCAGTGACCCCACTTTTACCAATAGCTGCATTTGCACTGCCTTGTGCGGTGCGGTGTTGGGAACCACAAAGTATTGCAGCCCATTGGGCAGTTCACCACGCACCACCTTGGCATCCCATTGGAGTGGGGTTTGTGCACCGGCATGGCTGCCATGGATGGCTAGCAGCGCCCAGCATGTCCAAACAGCGCTTTGCTTCAACCAGCGAGACACGGACTCAAAACACATAACCCACCTCCAGCATAAAAGTACGTCCGCGTTCATAGGTGGCATAGCTGCTCGTGGTGGTGGTCATATTGGCGCGATCCAAGATGTTTTCTATCGTGAGCTTCACATCCAGCTGCTGTTTTTTGCGGACATACGGGGTCCACTGCAGCACGGTGTCCAGCGTTACCGCCTCTGCCAGCTTGGTGCTAGACCAGACATCGACGGTGGTGTCGTTGTAGGTGGTGGTGCCCGTCTGTGTCATTTGCTCATAACCGGCGCGAATGCGCAGCACGTTGGTGATGGTGAGATCGTGCCGTGGCACTTTGGTCATTGCTGCTAAGCGCAGAGTCCACGGGCGGTTGTAGTTGTCTGCGGGCATGTCCGCATAGCGCATGAACTGACCGTTGTATTGGACGATTTCGTCATCCGTGGCGCTGTAGGTGTCCGCATAGGTGCTGTAGTTGCTGCGCACATCGCTTTTGTTGAACGAGGCCCATGCAGTGGTTTCGGTCGGGCCCCAGTTCCAATGCTCGTTGCTGCTCCAACCCAACGTGAAATCCACCGTCGTGCTGCCCCCACTGTTGGTGTACACATAGCACTGGTTGGCGTCGCATCCGGTTTGGTTGCGGTAGATTTTTTTGACGATTTGGTTTTTTCCTTCACGCCCTGTAAGGCCCGCTTCCCAAGTTCCCCATGTTTGCAAATTCCACTGCATGCCCAGGAACAACTCGTCGTCGTAAGGGCTGTCGATGTCTTGCAAGCGGTTGGCAGGGCGGTTTTGCGTTGCTGTATTCCAAGTGAGTGAACCGGAATTGCGTGTTTGCGTGTAGCGCAGACTGCGCACACGCTCTTGCAAGGCATAAGCCATGAGGGAGCGCCCGTAGTAGCGATTCAAGCCAGCAGTCAGGCGCAGGTCCTCTGTGGCATCCCAGTCCATTTTGCTGCGAGGTGCCACATTGGTGTCATCTACCAAAGAGTCGTAGTCCACCCGTGCCCCCAGTGTCCACGTCCAGTCGTTCCAGCGGATTTGATCCTCTACAAACGCACCGAAGGATTGGGCATCGACATCCAGCGTACCGGCCTTGTACACGTAGCGGTTGCGAAAGTATTGGCCCAAGCTACCACTGGTTAGCGTGGGGGAGGTGGAGCAACCATGGATATCGAGTGCACAACCGGCTTGCGTCAGAGAGCTGGTCCATGCGGTGATTTGCGTAGGGTTGCCGTAATACTGGGTGAAGTCGTTGACGCGCTGGTATTTGGCATTTTGCTGCTTGAGATCCAAGCCTGTGCTCATGCGGTGCTGGGCTTTGCCCCAATCCCAGCTATCGAGCTGGGATTTGATTTTGTAATTCCACGTTTGGAGCTGCTGCTCCACATTGCCAAAACTGCCCTCAATGCTGGTGGTGGTGACCGCGTTGCTGGACAAAGACCGATCGCCCCAGTTTTTGGCGGTGGACCAGCGCCAGGGGGTGTAGTAATCGGTGTCGGATTGGCGCGATTGCTGTGTTTGTGTGAAGCTGAGTTGTTGTGTGAGAGTTTGTGCTTCCAACCCGCGTACCAAACGGGCGGACAAAGCCAAGCCGCCACCGACCAAGGTGTAGTCGCTGTCCTTGGCGTTTTTGATGAAATAGCGCCCTTCGCTGGGTGCATAGACCATAGTCAAGTCCGCGCTGTCGCGGCTGCCTTGCGGACTCCAATCTGCTTTGATCGCCAGTGTGTCATTGACCCGCGTTTGGGTATTGGTTTGACCTGTGGCGGTGTATTGGATGAGGGGAATGTCAGAGGTGCGGCGCACCGTGCTAATGGCCAAGCCCCAATCCGCACTGGGGCGGGTTTCGACGCTGGCTTTGTAAGTCCATTTGCGAAATTGGGGTTGGTTGTCGGCGCTGGAGGAATTGTTGAATTCCGCTTCTTGGGCGGGATCAATGATCAAGTGTGTCCAGTTGGAGCCGCTATAGCCCACCGATACTTTGCCGCCAAAGGCTTTGCGGGCTTTGCACAGCTCGGCCTCTACCACGCCGCCTGTAAAACGGCTGTATTCGGCCGATACGTTGCTGTCTTTGACGGTGACATTGCATAGCAAATCGGCATCTACCGCCAAAGCCTGTGAGCCCGCAGGAATGAACTCAGGGTCTTGCGTAGAGGTCACCCCTTTGCTGCCAGGGTCGATGTCGTTGGCAATCGAAAAGCCATCGAGCAGTATTTCATTTTGGTATGGCTTGGAGCCGTGGATGCTGATCTCGGCCGGGCTGATTTCCCCCCCCGTTTGGGATGACAGCTGTGTTTCCGCAAACTGGATGTTGGGATTGATTTTGAGTTGACTGGTGAAGTCGCCATTGAGGCTGGGCAGGCTTTGCAGCATCTCGCGGGAGAGGGCATTGGTGGAGCCAATGGCTGTATCTACTACGGTAACGGTAGGCAGCTCACCCACCGTTTCTTGGCTAGTGCGACGGGTGTCTTGGTCTTTCACCACCGTGAAGCCATGTTGTGTGCTTTGTGCCCGCAAGCCATGTCCGTGCAGCAGTGTGCTCAAGCCCTCATAGGTCTTATAGCGTCCCTGCAGTCCGGTCGATTGTTTGTTGGCCAGCAGTTCCGCATCAAACGACAGATTGATGTCTGCTTCGGCGGCAAAGCGCATCAGTACTTGCAGCAATGGGCCCGCTGGTATGGCGTACGCCTTGGTGCTGTCGATGTGTGGGCTTGCAGAGCTAGCGCCTGCGGATGTTTGTGCCCAGCAAGGGCCTGCCACCCCGGCGGCTACCAGCATGCATGCGCATCCGCGGCGAATGTCCAACAAACTGCAGCACTTCATGAACCCAACCTCCAAAATATCGATGTGTCTTCAGGGGTGGGGCCGAACGAGATGCAAAAAAGGACACAGTGCAGGTGTGATGGCTCTTAGCGCGGGGTGATTTGCCAGTAATGCGTGTGCTCTACCAATTGAGCCGGCACACTGTCCAAGGCGGTGAGCATTGAGCGCAGCGGGTCATCCAATGAAAAAGAACCAGAGATGCGCAACTGCGCTATTTGAGGGTCAACTTCGAATGGGCGTTGGCTGTAGCGCGATAGTTCGAGTGCAAACACTGCCAGCGGTTGTTGCAGCGCTAGCAGCCGCCCTGTAGTCCACGCTGTAGCCTCGGGCATGGTGGCCCGCATGCGGGCATCGCCGCGCTCTAAATCAGCGCTTTGCCCAGCTTCCACGCGCAGCGGGGCTCCTGTCACGGGTTGCAGTTGCACCGCATGCTCTTGCACAGCCACCCGTGTGTAGCCCGTTTCTTGTTGCACGGTAAAGCGGGTGCCCAAGGCCACAATCGAACCATGCATCGTGGTTACCACAAAGGGGCGAGCGTTTGCCGCGGTGTCTGGAGCGGTTTCTATCTGGATGCGTCCTCGCTCTAGGTACACGGTGCGTTGCTGGTTTCCATAGCGCACTAGCACAGCACTGTTGGTATCGAGCAGCACTCGGCTGCCGTCAGGCAGTACCCAACGTTGACGTTGTCCGCGCTCGGTGCTGTAGCGCTGGCTGGGGGCTAGCCAATCGGTTTGGCGTTCCACTATCTGCCAAGTTCCCCAGCCGAGCAGTGCACAAGCCAAACCACCGATGGCATGGCGTCGCGTTATGCTGGGTCGGCGGGTCAACGCGCCGCTCATCCCTTTGGGTATGGGGCTTAGGTGCTGGTGCAGCGCTTGTACGCGTTGCCACGCGTGTGCGTGGCGGCTATCTTGCTCCAACCAAACTTGCCAAGCGTGGCGGTCTTGGTCGGTGCAGTCGGGGGAGCCTAGCTGCACGTACCAGTGCGCAGCCTGCTGCAGAACCTGGTGGTCAGCATTCGGTGGCATAGGCTTGCAAGTCGGGGTGAAGCAGGCAATGGGTTACAGCTTGCACCATGTACTTTTTCACGCATGAGACCGATAAGTCCAGTGTTTTGGCAATTTCGGCATAGGTCAAACCCTCCAGTTGCGAGAGCAAAAATGCCTCGCGTGCTTTGGGTTTGAGCCCTTGAAGTAAGCGATCGACGGTATGCAAAGCCTCTAGCACCAGTGCTTGGCTTTCTGGCGATGGGTAGGTGTCTAGGCTGGTGTGCGCCAGATAGTCGGCATAGGCTTGCTCCAAGTCTTGTCGCCGGAACAGGTCGATGGCCAGCCCGCGTGCAATGGTGGCCAAGTAGCTGCGGGGTTGGCGAATCTCGGCCCGCGATGTATCGAGCAGCACGCGCACAAAAGTGTCTTGTGTCAGGTCGGCTGCACGGTCGGGGTGAACCCCCATCTTGGCGCGCAGCCAGCCTGTGAGCCAGCCGCACTCCAATCGGTACATTTGTTCGAGTGAGGCAGAGGAGGCGGTGGCAATGCTGGCCGACATGGAGTGCTTGTATTTCTTTCCAAAGACGGCGAATTTTACACAAATGAGAATTAATATCATTTGTAGGGTTAAGCCACCCCCTCCTTATCAAGCTTCGTCAGCCGCCTCCGTCTCGTGGGGGGACGCACTCACTTCCAGCGGCTCTTGCAGCACTTGGTGGATGTAGCCAGCAGGCAAACCGAAGCGCTGGGCCAATAGCTCTACGCTGTCGCCCGCATCGTGGTCAGCAAACAGGTTGTCCAGCCAGCCGTTCAGCCCTGTGGACAGGGAGCGACCGGGGCGCTCGCCCGTGTGGGCTTGGCCGTCTTGCAGGTCGTACTTGTTGGCGTAGCCGCGTGGCGTCACCATCAGGCCGTGCTGCACAAAGGTGTTGCTGTTGCCAATGATGACCGTGCTCAGCATGCCAATGTCGGCATCCACCATATGGGCCAAGGTGGTCATCTCGATGCGCTCGCGGCGGCGGTATGCGCTCTTGACGATGGCCACCGGCGTGTTGGGGTCGCGGTGGCACAAGAACAGGCGCTGCGCTTCCACAATCTGGCGTGTGCGTCGCCCGCTCTTGGGGTTGTAGAGCGCCACCACAAAGTCGGCCTGCGCCGCAGCGTTCAGGCGCTTGGCAATCGTCGGCCAAGGCGTGAGCAAGTCCGAGAGCGAAATGGCGCAAAAGTCGTGCGTCAGCGGTGCACCCACCCGGGCTGCGCAGCTATTCAGCGCCGAGGCTCCTGGCACCACTTCCAGCTCCACATCTTGCGGTGCGCCATCGCCTTCCCGCGGTGGCTTCCACCCGGCTTGGAACAGCACTTCAAAGGTAGGTCCGGCCATACCGTAGACCCCCGCATCGCCCGAGGAAATGAGCGCCACCTTTTTGCCCTGACGCGCCCGCTCCAACGCTTCCACAGCGCGGTCCAGCTCTTCGGTCATGGATTTGCGGATGATCTCTTTGCCTTCCAGCAAATCGGCCACCAGCTTGATGTAGGTGACATAGCCAATCACCGTGTCGGCTTCGGCAATGGCCTCGCGGGCCCGTTGGGTCATGTGTTCCACGCTGCCGGGGCCAATGCCCACCAGCATGATCTTGCCGGGTTGGGTCATGCGTTCGTTGCTCATGCTGTAACTGCCGTGCGTTTCAGCCACGCTTCATCCAGCGCCCATTGCAGCAGGCGGGGTGCCTTGCCTTGCATGCGACTACCCAATGCAACTATGCCCATGGTCAGCACAGGCTCCAGCAGCACCAAGCTGATGTAGCTGGCCGCAAAAGCTGCCCATTGAGCAAATGCAGTGGTTTCTGTGCTGATGGACAGCCAGAAACCCACCATCAGCGTCACGCCGGTGTAGTACACACCATCCAGTTGCAACACCTTGCGCACGCTCAGTTGCTGCAGGCGTTGGCCCAGGGTGTGGTGCACTGCCATCAATGGAACAGCCAGACTCAGGAAGTTGACCGCCAAGTGCAGCATGTCTTGCGGTTCAAACAGCGCCGCTTGCAAAAACAAGCCCACGCCAAAGCCCAGCAGGGTGGGCACAAAACCAAACAGCAGGTAGATCGGCATAGCGCCCACCATGTGCAGTTCGGACGGGCCAATAGGCAAGTGCCATGCCTGCATCAGCAGCGAGAAGAAAAACGCTGCCAACGCAGTGCGCAGCAGGTTGGCGGGCTTGCGCACCACGGTGGGCAAGTGGGCGGCTACCAAAGCGGTAGCGGCCACGCCTGCGTAGAGCAGTTTGTCGTCGGTAAGGATGCCGATTTCGATGTGCATAAAAACTCCTTAAGGTTGGTCAGAGAAAAGAGATACAGCGACAGATACGGTGGCGTTCTTGCCATCGGCTCCTAGGTGTTTGTGTTTTTCCACCAGCAAATGGCTGGCGGGCAGGGCGTGGGACAAACCGGTGTGGTGACCGGCCAGTAGCAGCGCAGCGGCTTCGCTGACTGAGGGTGTGCCGGTATAGCGGCGCACGGTTTCAGACGGGTTGGGCACGGGCACAGTGGCCAGCTCTGCCGGGGTGTAAAAGCACAGCGGCCAGCCATGGGCTTGGGCCAATGCCAGCAGGCCGCTTTCGTCGGCTTTGAGGGTGATGCTCGCCACAGCCTGCACCTGCACTTGTACCTGTGCCAGCTTGGCACTGGCCAGCGCCAGCGCATCGCGCACGGCTTGCTCCAGCGTGGCCAAGCTGGTGCCGCGGTCGCAACCCAGCCCGAGGTACAGGGCAGGGGCCGCTACGGTGGCAGGCGCAGTCACTTCGCTCACACGCTCTCCTGTGGCGGGCGGTACACCACCAGCTTTTCGTGCAGTTGCTGCCACAGGGCATCGCTCACGGGGTGGTGGGTCACCCACAGCACGGCGGCAAAACGGGCTAAGTCCACCGCCTCCAGTGTGTCAAAGCGGTGGATGTTGGCGGGCAGTGGCGTGGGGCGCGTCCACCAGTGTGGGCTGCCAGCCTCTTGCACAAAAGCAATCGGCTCGCCATTGACCACATGGGCCGATACGCGGGTGATGTTGATCTTGGGCGCCTCGACCTTCCAGCCCAGCTCGCGGCCCAGAATGTCCACGGGGATGGTTTTGCCCACGTCCGACGCGGTGGTCAGCACCGGGGTGGCCTTTAGCAGGTGGGCCACCAGTTCGGCCATGGCGTTGGCCCCGCCCACGTGGCCCGACAGCACCGGAATGACAAACTGCCCAGCATCGTCCACCACCAGCACGCCGGGGTCTTCGTCCTTGCTTTTCAGGTGGGGGGCGATGAGCCGCACCACCGCGCCCAGCGAGACGAAGAACACGATCTGGTCGTACTGCGCAAACAGGCGTGGCATTTCGTCTTTGAACGCGCCGCTGTAGGCGTGCACGGTGTTGGGCAAGCCAGCGGGCAAGCCGCTGGCGAATTTTTCAGCCACGCACAGGTGGGCGTCGGTCAGTTGCTGGGCCAGTTGGCCCGCCATGGCAGCGCCGTGGCGGGTAATAGCCACGATGCAGACGCGCACCGCGTGGGTATCGGTGGGAGCGGCAGTATCGGCAGTGGAGGGGGCAGTAGTGCTCATTCGTCGTCAGATGGGTTGGAGGTGACAGGCGTCACGGTGTCTTTTTTCTTCAGGCAGCCTTGGATGCGCTCGCCGCGCACGCGCTCAGGGTTTTTCAGCAGCAGCAGCGACAGGTAGCTCACTTTGCCCCCGCGCAGGCTCAGCAGTTCGGCTCCGTGCAGGCTGCGCTCGTCGGGTGCACCCACACGCTCTATCAGCGTGGCGTGCTCCAGCAGTTGGCGGCGCTCCAGCCAGTCCAGCAGGTCTTCTAGCAGGGGCTTGATCTTCATCAGCACCAGCGTGTCAAAGTCGGGCAGCAGCCTGTCCACCGCGCCGATGCCGTAGGCCGCAGGGACGATGGCCACGGTGTCGTCTTGCTCGGCCAGCGGCACATTGCGCTGGGCGCAGGCGGCGGTGAAAGAGTTCACGCCCGCGATGGTCTGCACCTGCACCGCAGGCGCGTGGGTTTGCACCGTGCGCGCCAAGTGGCCAAAGGTGGCGTAGGTGCTGGCATCGCCTTCGACCAAAAACAGCACATCGCGCCCCTGCTGTAGCAGTGGCAGCACTTGTTCGGTGGCGCGCAGCCACGCGCGGGCCAGCTTCTCGCCGTCGTGCGTCATGGGAAACAGCAGCGCCATGTGCCCGTCCACCGGTTGCAGTTCGGCGCGCAGCGCAATGTCCAGCGCGTAGCTGGGCGTTTTGCCGCTGCGCACGGGGTAAGTCCACACCGTGTCGCGGCGCTGCAGTTGCGCCCAGGCCGCACGGGTGATGAGGCCGGGATCCCCGGGGCCGAGGGATACGCCGATCAGCTTGCCCCAGTTTGGGCTTGGAGTGTTGGTGGTGCTCATGCAGCACCTCCTGCGGTATCCGTGGCTGCGGACGCGTTGGCATCAGCCGCTTGCGCGCACACCACCCACACGGGGTTTTCGGCAGCCATGCGGTGCATATGCAGTATGGGTTTGCTGCGCGCCGCTTGCAGTTGCACCACGTCCCATTGGGCAGGCAGTTCAGCCAGCGTGGCCGTGGCAGTGGCCAGGTTTTCCAGTGTGACAAAGTTCATCACCAGCCAGCCACCGGGGCGCAGGCGCTTGAGGATGAGCTTGATCAATTCCGCCAGTTCGCCGCCCGAGCCGCCTATGAACACGGCATGCGGGTCGGCCCACGTCTCCAACCCTTGCGGGGCTTTGCCGTTGACCAGCGTGTAGTTGCTCACGCCCATGCGGCGGTGGTTGCGCTGGGCGATGGCGAAGTCCTCGCTGTTTTTCTCGATGGCGTACACATGCCCACGCGGGCACAGGCGGGCCGCTTCCAGCCCGACCGAGCCCGAGCCTGCACCAATGTCCCACACCACGCTGTTGGCGCGCAGTTGCATCCGTGCCAGCGACACGGCGCGCACTTCTTGTTTGGTGATCAGCCCCTTGTCGGGCTGGCGTTGCTCGTAGCTGGCATCGGGCAGGCCCAGCACCACGGGGTGCTGGCGCGGCGTGTGCCGCCACAGCAGCAGCACGTTGGGCTGGGCAAACTGCATCTGCGCGGCTTGCTCCACGCTCAGGTCGCTCCACACGCGCTCGTCGGCTTGGCACAGGCGCTCGGCCACGGCCAAGTGCCAGTCGTCGTGCAGGCCTTCGGCCAGCAGCATGCGGGCCAAGCGGTCGGGGGTGTTGTGCGGGCTGGTCAGCACGGCCAAGCGGTCGTACTGGCGGATGTCTTGCAGCAGGGCGTAGAGCTTGTGCTCAGGGCTTGCGCCCACGCTCCATTCGCCTGCATCGGCGCTGTGCACGGAGGCTAGGCGCATGTCCTGCCACGGCAGGCTCAGGCGGGCGCAGGCCAGCTGGATGGTGGACACATTGGGCACTATTTCCAAGGCTTCTACGCACAGGTGGCTGGCCAGGTAGGCGGCGATGCCGTAGCACAGCGGGTCGCCCGTGGCCAGCACCACCACGCGCTGGCCTTGCTCCAGCGCTTGGCGTATCCACTCGGGCACTTGGCTCAGCGCCCCGGTGAGGTCGCGCACTTGCACATGGGCGGGGCAGGCGCTTTGCAGCAGGGCCAGGGTGCGGCCAGCGCCGATCAGCACGTCCGCGCTGGCCAAGTGGGCCAGCGCTTGTGCACTCAGGCTGGCGTGGCCATCGTCCAGCACGCCCAGTATTTGGCAGCGAGGAAAGCCGCGCGTGGTATGGGGGGTGATCACGTTGCTCATGGGTGAGGGGGAGGAATGTCGGGGGTGTCGTTGTTGGGTTGTGTGCTGTCACCGGCTTGCGCGATGCGCTTGCCGTCAAAGTCGCACACCAGCACTTGCAGGGTGAACTGGTCGGGGTAGCGTTCGCGCAGGGTGCTGATGACGCGCTGCGCCAGTGCAGTGTGAAAGGCCTCGCCCAAGCCCAGCGCGTCCATTTGTTCGCCTGCAAAGCGGGCGGTTTCGTTGCCACGGATGGCGGCGCACACGGCCTCGGGCGCGCCCACACTGGCGGCGATGTCGGCCAGCAGGTCGGTGTTGACCTCAGCCCGGTTGGCGTGGGTGATGGTTTCACCCTGAGCGATTTTGGTCAGCTTGCCCACCATGCCGCCGATGACGACATGGCGTATGCCCGCCTTGACCGCCGCACCCAGCGCGTAGCGCAAAAAGTCGCCCATCTGCACAAAGGCGGTGGGCGGCAAGTGGGGCAACTCGCGCATGGCAAATGTCTCGGTGCGCCCGCCCGTGGTCAGCACCACGGTGCTGTGCTCCAAAGTGCCCGCTACGTGCACGCCTTGCACCACGCTGGCTCTGAAAGCCGCTGTGGAGTAGGGCAGCACAATGCCTGTGGTGCCCAGAATGGAGATGCCACCCAAGATGCCCAGTCGGGCGTTGGTGGTCTTTTTGGCCATCTCTTCGCCCTGTGGCACCGAGATGGTGATGCGCAGCCCGTAGCGCTCCAGCAGGCTGGCGCCCACGGCGCGCACATTGGCTTCGATGTTGCGGCGCGGCACGGGGTTGATGGCCGGTTGGCCCAGCTCCAGGCCCAAGCCGGGCAGGGTCACCACGCCCACACCGGGGCCGCCAGCCAGCACCACAGCGCCGGGCTGGTCGGGCAGCAGGCGCACGTCCACCGTCAGGCGGGCCTTGTCGGTGCAGTCGGGGTCGTCGCCCGCGTCTTTGACCACCACCGCATGGGCGGCGCAACAGCGCTCGTCTGCGTTGGCCTTGTCCTGTTCTGTTTGCACATGGCCGTCCGTCACGGCAAAGGTGACCAGCTGGCCATTGGGCAGCAGGCACTCCACCGTCTCAGGCACATGGCCGTGCAGCAGGCCCAGCACGGCAGCCCGTGCAGCCGCAGCCGAACACGCGCCGGTGGTAAACCCGGTGCGCGTGCCTCTGGCAGGTTTTTCTGCCGGGGCTTGGGCTGCTGCTTTGTTTGCACTCACCCTTGGCGCTCCTGCGCTTCGGCCAAGCCCAGCAGGGCATGGATGGCGGCCACCACCAGCGTGGAGCCACCCTTGCGGCCCCGGATGATAGCCCACGGCACTTGCTGTGCAGGTGGCGTGGCGTCTTGGAACTGCGCCAGCAGGTCTTTGGACTCCTCGGCTGATACAAACCCCACTGGCATGCCCAGCACCAGCGCCGGGCGGGCGCCTTCTTCTTGTATCAGGCGGATGAGTTCTAGCAGGGCGGTGGGCGCATTGCCTATGCCCACGATGGCCCCATCCAGCAGGCCGTGGCGGTGCGCTTTGCGCATGGCTTGCACGGCGCGGGTGGTGTTCTCGGCGTGGGCGGTGGCGATCACGTCCTCATCGCTGATGAACTGGTGCGTGCCCATGCCAAAGTGGGCCAAGCGCGGTTTGGACAGGCCCACGCAAATCATCTCCACATCGGCCACGATGCGGCTCTTGCGTGAGCGGATGGCGTCCACCCCGGCCTGTACGGCAGCGGGGTGAAAGGCCGTTAGGCCGTTGAAGTCAAAGTCCGCGTTGGCGTGGATCATGCGGCGCACCACGGCCCACTGGCCGCTGTCGTAGTGGTGTGGGCCTGCTTCGCGGTCTATGGTGGCAAACGAGTCGTGCTCGATGGCCCGCCCGGCTTGGGTGAGCTGTTCGGTGACGGTGTTGCCCTGGCTTTGGATGGGTGTGCTCATGCGGGCACTCCCACGGGATGCGGATGGGCGTGGTCATGCGCATGATCGTGCTGGTGATCGTGTGCATGGTCATGGTGGTGGTGCGTGTGGCCATTGTCGTGGTGGTGGCCGCCCATGCCGTTGTCCTGGGCAAACTGGCGGTACTTGCAGCCGTCGCAGGGCATGGCGTGCTGCGGATCTTGCAGCTCGGTCACGCGCTTTTCCAAGAGGGCGAATATTTCTTTTTCAAAGCCAAAGTACTGCGTGCAGGCAAAGCGCACGGTGGGGTATTGGCTGCGCAGGTGCTCCACTTGGCGGTCGATGCGCTGCACCAGCGTGCCGGTGAACAGGTAGTAGGGCAGAACCACCACCTGCTTCATGCCCAGCAGCACCTGGCGCTGCACGACTTTTTCCAGCCGTGGGTGGGTGATGCCGGTAAAGGCCAAGTCCACCAGCTCGTGGTCGGTCTCTTCCATGATCCAGCGCGCCATCTTGGCCATGTCGCCGTTGGCTTGGCGGTCAGACGAACCACGGCCCAGCAGCACCACACCGGTGTTGGTGGGGTCGGGCATATCCAGCTCGTTCATGGCTTTGCGCAGGCGGCGGCGCAGCACGGTCAGGATTTCGTCGCAGGCACTCAGGTGCGGGGCGTAAGCAAACTGCACGCCGGGGTGGCGCAGGCGCGCCCCGGCTATGGCCTGCGGTATGTCCATCTTCACGTGGCCAGCGGCGTTCAGGATGAGCGGCACTACATGCACCGTTTGCGCAGCGGGCACGCTTTGCTGTTTGGCGTGTTCGGCAGCGCGGTTCAGGCCTACGCTCATGGTGGCGTCGGAAAACTCGATAAAGCACACCTCGATGTGCCAGTGCGGGCGCTGGCTGCGCCACTGCTGGGCAAAGCGCTCTATCTCGTCATTGCCCGACGTCTCGCGCGAGCCATGGCCCACCAGCAGCACGGTGTGCGGTGCATCCACGCTGCTGTGGCAAGGTACTACATGGTGAGCGTGGTGATGCACATGTTCATGGGCGTGGTCGTGCGGATGGTGGTGGTCGCTCATACGGGCTCCTGGGGGCTGGCGGGGCTATTGTCTGCGGGGGTGGGGACGCTGGCTTTGCGAAAGCGGTGGGTAAAGCTGGGGTCGTACAACTTGGACTTGACCAGCTCGGGCCAATGGCGTGCGCCCAGCGTGGGGCTGGCGATGATCATGGCTTGGCTCACCACCTTGGCATCGCGGCAGCGCTGGGCTATGTCAGCCAGTGTGCCGCGGATGATTTTTTGTTCATCGGGCCAGCTGGCTTTGTGCACCACCACGATGGGCGCATCTTCGGCCCAGCCCGCAGCGCGCAGTTCGCTTTGCACCTTGGAGAGCAGCGTGATGGAGAGGAATATGCACAGCGTGCAATGGTGCTGGGCCAGCGTGGCCAGGTCTTCGCCCGCTGGCATGGGTGTGCGGCCCTCCACGCGGGTGAAGATGACGCTTTGCGTCACCTCGGGCAGGGTGAAGCTCTCTACCGCTGCTGCGGCCGACGCCATGGCCGAAGACACGCCCGGCACCACTTGGATGGGAACGCCGGCCGCGTCCAGCGGCTGCACCAGCTCGATGAGGGCACCGTACAGCGCAGGATCACCCGTTTGCAGGCGCACCACGGTAGTGTGGCGTTGTGCTGCAGCGATGAGCCAAGCGGCCATCTCGGGCAGGGTCATGTCTTTGCTGTCGAGTACTTCGCAGTCTGCGGGTGCCCAGCGGGTAATGGCTTCGTTGACCAAGGAACCTGCAAACAAAATGGCCCCAGCCTCTTCGATGAGGCGGCGGCCTTTGACGGTGATGAGCTCCGGGTCTCCCGGCCCTGCACCTACAAACCAAACGCTTCCCTGCACGGTGTATCCCCACAAACCAGAGACGGCCGGGCATGGCCAAGCCTCTGGTGGTTGAACCAGACACTGCTGAGGGGCGTAGCTATGCCGCCAACGCAACGCTAAAAGCCAAAGCAGCCAAGCCATCAGCCCAGCTGTAAAGAGAGTTCAGAGTCGGTCAATCGCCCACCGCAATGTCAACCTGTTTGCTCTTGGCCGGTCTCCGGGCTTGCAAGTGGAGCAGCGGCGTTGTGCGCTGTTCCGGTTCAACCGCCTTCCCATGCAGAGTGCTGCACAGTGGCGTAGTGGGTTGAACTTGGCTTGCCTACCGTTGCGGGGGCAGCGTCGGCTTGGTGACGGTAGCTAAGACAGCCACGCACCGACTTCCCGTTTCACTCTGTGCGCCGAACGGCCCAAGAGCACCAAAAACTTGGGGAAAAGTATACGTGGGTTTTGCAGGGCGGGCTGGTATATCAAGGTGCCAAGCGCTGGCGCGTCCACTGGCTTGCCTCGCCCGAGCCTTGTAACTCGTAGCGCAGGCGGTCGTGCAGGCGGCTTTTGCGGCCTTGCCAAAACTCCCATCGATCCGGCACTAGGCGGTAGCCGCCCCAGTGTGGGGGACGCGGCGGTTGCAGCAAAAATTGGGCCGCGTACTTGGCCGCATTGGTCACCAGCAGGGTGCGTGAGTCGATGGGCTGACTCTGCGGGCTGGCCCAAGCGCCTATGCGCGAGTCCAGCGGGCGGCTGGCAAAGTAGGCATCGCTTTCTTCGGCGCTGACTTTTTCTACCCGGCCCTCTATGCGCACCACGCGCTCTAGCTCCACCCAATGGAATTGCAGCGCGGCAAACGGGTTGCCAGCCAGTTCTTGGCCTTTGCGGCTGTCGTAGTTGGTATACCAAACAATGCCGCGCTCGTCATAGCCTTTGATCAGCACCACGCGGGTGGAGGGCCGCAGGTTGCTGCCCACTGTAGCCAGCGTCATGGCGTTGGGCTCGGGGATTTGGCCTTCTATGGCTTCGCGCAGCCATTGGTCAAATTGCAGCAGCGGGTTGGCATGGGAGGCTTGTTCATCCAACTCTGCGCGTTCGTAGCTTTTGCGCAGGTCGGCAATAGAGGAGGGGAGGTCACGCATGCGCCCAAGTGTAGCGGTGCGGGCGGCATACTTGGGGCCTGAAGCAGGTGTGTACCTGCTTGGAACAATGGGGGTAGTTTTGTTGGCTTTGGATCATCCGGTAGTTTCTTCGCTCTTGCCTGTGGTGTTGCTCATCGTGGTGGGATTTGTGGCAGGCAAGATGAAGCTCATCCGCCAAGAGGCGGTGCGCGATTTGACCAATCTGGTCTTCTTGGTGCTCACCCAAGCGCTGCTGTTTCGCACCATGTGCAATGTGCGGGTGCAAGAGCTGGACTTTGCCCCTGTGTCGCTCTATTTTGCCGTGGCAGCGGGCTTGTTCATTGCCATGCTGCTGGTGCAGGGGGCTAGCAGTCGGGCGGCGGTGATTGCCCTGTCAGGCACCTTCAGCAACACGGTGATGATTGGCATCCCGCTGGTCGGGTTGGCCTATGGGCAGCAAGCGCTGGTGCTGCTCTTTACCCTCATATCGCTGCACGCTTTGGTGTTGCTCACTTTTGCTACCGTGGTGTTGGAGCTGCTCAGCGCCCGCGAGCACAGTGCAGCCAGCGCTGGCCCAACGCGGCACCCTTTGCAATCGGTGTGGTTGGCGGTGCGCAATGCGGTGGTTCACCCGGTGCCCATGCCCATCATGGCAGGTTTGCTTTACGCCCAAACTGGCTGGGGTCTGCCCGATGTGGTGGATCGCCCCCTGCAGTTGTTGGGCAATTCGTTCGGCCCTGTGGCACTGGTGCTGGTGGGGGTGACCTTGGCCAATGCGTCCATTGGCGCCAATCTGCGGGGTGCTTTGGTCATATCGGCGGTCAAAACCCTGCTGCATCCTGCGCTCATGGCACTGGTGGGTTATGCGGCTGGTTTGCGCGGCCTGTCCCTTACGGTGCTGGTGGTTGCCGCGTCCTTGCCCATTGGAGCTAATGTGTTTTTGTTCTCGCAGCGCTACCAAAAGGCCGAAGACTTGGTGACTGCCAGCGTGGCTGTCTCCACGCTGGTGGCCTTGGTCAGCGTAACGCTAGCCATGTCGTTGATGGCGCTGCTGAGCGGCTCAGTTTGAATTGGCCCATCAGGTTGTGCAGCTTGGCAGCTTCTTGCTCTAGGTGCTCGGCGGCCGTAGCGACTTCTTGCACCATGCCAGCGTTTTGTTGGGTCACCCCTTCCATTTGCGCCGATGCTTGGGTGATTTCACTCAGGCTGCGCGCCTGCTCTTGCGTTGCTACTGCAATGGCTTGGATCAACTCGGATGCTTTGCGCGTGGTCGCTACGATTTGCGACATGGTATTGCCCGCTTCTTCCACGCGGTCAGCGCCGGTGCGCACACGCTGGGAGGATTCCGAAATCAGTTGCTTGATCTCTTGCGCTGCATTCGCAGAGCGCTGAGCCAGTCCCCGCACTTCAGTTGCCACCACCGCAAAGCCGCGCCCTTGCTCGCCGGCGCGAGCGGCTTCTACCGCAGCGTTGAGCGCCAAGATGTTGGTTTGGAATGCGATGGAGTCGATCACGCTGATGATGTCGGTGATGCGTTCGGAGCTTTGCGCAATCGAGCGCATGTTTTCCACCACTTGGGCCATCAACTCGCCGCCTTGGGTGGCAATGTCGGATGCATCGGCCGACAACGCACTGGCTTGGTTGGCGCTCTGTGCGTTTTGCTCCACCGAGCTGGTGAGCTGCTGCATGCTTTGGCCCGCTTGTTCCAGCATCGCAGCTTGTGCTTCGGTTCGTCCAGAGAGCTCCCGGTTGCCGTGGGCAATGGTGGAGGAGCGGGTGTGAATGCTATCCGTGCTGTCGTTAACCCCACCGACCACAACGCGCAGACGCTCTAAAAACCGATTGAGCTGGGAGCAAATGCTGCCAATTTCCGCTTGGTCTATTGAGCGCAATTGGGTATTGAGATTCAGACTATCGGTGATTTCCGCCATTTGCTGCTGCAAAGAAAGCAGTGGGCGCAGTAGCTGGCCAGACAGAGGGTACAAAATGGCTAGGCCGACCATCAACAGCACCATGCCTGCAGCCAGTGCATACCAGCGCGCATGGGCCACGCTCTGGGTCAGTTCTGCCGCAGGCAGTTCGGCAACCAAGTAGCGGTTCAGGTCTGGCAGGTACATGGCCGCCAAATAGACGGGCACGCCGTTGGTTTGGCTTTCCACCACCGCACTGCCTTTGTCGCGCACCAGTTTCCAGTCTTGGTCTACCAGCGCGGCATAAGTGTCTTCCTTGCTCAAATCAAGCTTGCCAGCCAGCGCGGGGTTGATGTGTACATCCACCACACCGTTGCTGCGCACCAGCATCACACTGCCAGATTCGCCCACCTTGTTGCTGCGGATTAGCTCGGAGAGTTGGTTCATGCCCATGCCACCACCGGCCACCATCAACGGTGATTTGCCATCGGCAGCGTTGGGTATGCCGCGGTAGTTGATGAACATCAGCAGCTTGTTGCCGATGCTGTCCACGTCCAAGTTCAGCTCGTAAGGCGCTTGTTTTTTGATGAAGTTGAAGTACCAACTGTCTTTGGCTTCTGATGCTTGCAATGTGCGGGTCGCAAAGTGCCCATCGGAGTAGTGGTAGTACTGAGGGCCATCGGGAGTGCTCACGGTAAAGGACACCACCACGGCTTTTTGTGATTTTTGTACTTGCGCCATGGCCGCTTCAATAGCGGGTTGCTGGTCGGCCGGGCGACCTGCGGCTATCCAAGCATGGATAAAGGTGTTGTTGGCCAGTGCTTCGGAGCCTGCTATGGCCAAATTGAGCTGGGATTGGATGCGTCCCGCTACCGACTGCAATTGCGCTGGCAATTCATAGGTTTCTAGGCGGTTGCGTTGCTGCTGGCTGGTAAGAATGGATTGGAAAACGACCACCAAGAGAACTGTTGCCGCTAACGCAATGGCTGCTGCTGCAAAAAAGCGGGTTCTGAGCGATAGCCTGTTCCACAAGCCCGTTTTGGGTGCTTGGATTTGGTTTGAATCGCTGATTAAAGCGTTGCTCACTGCAAATTCTCCTGTATTTATTCTTTTAAATTGTATGTTGGTTATGCAATAGGTTTAATTTTGTGAATTTAATTTCTTATTAATAAAGATACACAGAATGGACGTTTCCTGCCTGTCGATGTTCGTACCCGCTTAGTAACGGCCCTAGGGTGTAAACGGGGTGTGGCGAGTTACCATGCTCGCTGTAATTTGGTTACAGGATCACCATGACAGCACCCAACTCCGCCCCCACCATGCACCCTGTGGTGCAAGCCGTTACCCAGCGCATCGTGGAGCGCAGCCAAGCCACCCGCAGCAGCTACCTGGCCCAACTGGAGCAAGCCGCAGCCCGTAAGCCCGGTGCGGTGCGCATGGGCTGCGCCAACGTGGCCCACGCCTTTGCCGCCATGCCCCAAGACGACAAGGTGCGCGCCAGTGGGCTGGGCGACATTGCCGTGGTAGCCCAGCGCCCCACGCACATCGGCATCGTCACGGCGTACAACGACATGCTGTCAGCCCACGCGCCCTACCAGCACTACCCGGACGTGGTGAAAGACGAAGCCCGCCACAACGGTGCCACTGCGCAAGTGGCTGGCGGCGTGCCTGCCATGTGTGACGGTGTAACCCAAGGTAACCCCGGCATGGAGCTGAGCCTCTTTAGCCGCGACACCATCGCCATGTCCACTGCCATTGCGCTCAGCCACGACGTGTTTGATTGCGCCCTCATGCTGGGCGTGTGCGACAAGATCGTGCCCGGCCTCTTGATCGGTGCGCTGCACTTTGGCCACCTGCCCACCGTGTTTGTGCCTGCTGGCCCCATGACATCGGGCCTGTCCAACAATGACAAAGCCAAGGTGCGCGAACAAGCCGCCCAAGGTTTGGTGGGCCGCCCCGAGCTACTCAAGGCCGAGAGCGCCGCCTACCACGGCGAAGGCACCTGTACCTTCTACGGCACGGCCAACAGCAACCAAATGCTGCTCGAAGCCATGGGCTTGCACGTGCCCGGCACAGCCTTCATCAACCCTGCCAACGGTCTGCGCCCAGAGCTGACCCGCGAAGCCGTGCGTACCGTGCTGGGCAGCAAAACCCCCATAGGTCAGTTGGTGGACGAGCGCTGCATCGTCAACGCCATGGTGGCGCTGCTGGCCACGGGCGGCAGTACCAACCACCTCATCCACTGGGTGGCTGTGGCCCGTGCGGCGGGCATCGTTATCGACTGGGATGACTTCTCGGCTCTGTCCGACGTAGTGCCCCTGCTGGCCCGCGTGTATCCCAACGGCAGCGCCGATGTGAACCACTTCCAATCCGCAGGCGGCCCTGGCTACATCATCCGCGAGCTGCTGGATGCAGGCCTCATGCACGGCGACGTGCTGACCGTGCGCCCCGAAGGGCTGCGCGCCTTTGCCACCGTGCCCCACGCTACGGCTGACGGCAGCCTGCAATGGGCCGACCCCGGTGCCAGCAAAGATGACAGCGTGCTGCGCCCAGCCAGCAAGCCATTCAGCGCCACAGGCGGGCTCAAGCTGCTGCAGGGCAGCTTGGGCCGCAGCGTTATCAAGGTGTCTGCCGTGCCGGAGGAGCGCCACATCATCGAAGCGCCTGCGCGCGTGTTTGACTCGCAAGAGGCGCTGCAAAAAGCCTTTAGCGCGGGCGAGCTGGAGCGTGACGTGGTGTGCGTGGTGCGCTGGCAAGGCCCGCAAGCCAACGGCATGCCCGAGCTGCACAAGCTCACCCCCCCGCTGGCCGTGCTGCAGGGCAAGGGCTTTAAGGTAGCGCTGGTGACCGATGGCCGCATGAGCGGCGCATCGGGCAAAGTGCCCGCCGCCATCCACGTATCGCCCGAAGCTGCCAGCGGTGGCCCGCTGGCCAAGGTGCAAGACGGCGACTTGATCCGCTTGGACGCCCCCGCTGGCACGCTGCAAGTGCTGGTGAGCGCTGCCGAATGGGACGCCCGCCCCCTGGCCACCATGCCCGAGAGCCTGCGCACCGCCAATGGCATAGGCATGGGCCGCGAGCTGTTTGCCAACATGCGCCGCAACGCACTGGCCGCCGAGCAGGGCGCTTGCACCTGGCTGTAATGCCGGGCTGTAATAGATTTAACTGAACCAGAGACAACACCACCATGACCACACCACTCACCGCCCTGCAAGTGATGCAGGACGCCCCCGTCATCCCCGTCATCGTGCTCAACGACGTGGCCCACGCCGTGCCCATGGCCCGCGCCCTGGTGGCGGGCGGCGTGCGCATGCTGGAAGTGACGCTGCGCACCCCGCAAGCCTTGGCCTGCATGGAAGCCATCGCCCGCGACGTGCCCGAAGCCGTGGTGGGTGCTGGCACCGTGCGTAGCAAGGCAGACGCCCAAGCCGCTGCCAACGCTGGTGCCCGCTTTGCCGTCAGCCCCGGCTACACCAGCGCCGTGGGCCAAGCCTGCCGCGACTTGGGGCTTTCGCTACTGCCCGGCGTGGCCACTGGCAGCGAGATCATGATGGCGCAAGAAGACGGCTACACCGAGCTGAAGTTCTTCCCCGCCATGCAAGCCGGCGGACCCGCCATGCTCAAGGCCTGGAGCGGCCCGTTTTTTGACGTGAAGTTTTGCCCCACCGGCGGCGTAACGCTGCAAAACGCCCCCGAATTTTTGGCCCTGCCCAACGTGGTCTGCGTAGGCGGCTCGTGGATAGTGCCCGCCGACGCCATGGCCAAGGGCGAGTGGGACAAGATCACCCAGCTGGCTAAGGATACGCAGGGGCTGCGCAAGAAGTAGGGGCGCACATCCAGTAGCTCTTGCACAGTGCGAATGTCAGTGCCCGCTTGCAGCAGGTGGGTGGCGAACGAGTGGCGTAGGGTGTGCACAGAAACCGGTTTATGAATGCCCGCCTGCGCTACGGCCTTTTTGAGCGCACGCTGAAGACGCTCTTCAAACAAATGGTGACGGCGCTCCACTCCGCTGCGTGGATCAATGGACAAAGTAGGTGACGGAAAGAACCAAAACCACCCCCAAGTGTGGCCGACCTTGGGATACTTAAGCTCCAATGCGTGGGGTATTTCTACTCCACAGCGTTGGCTTTGGCGGTCAGTTTCCCACTGCGCACGTGCCGCCAACATTTGCAGCCGCAATGCGGGAGCGAGGGTACGTGGAAGCATCACCACGCGGTCTTTGCCGCCTTTAGCCTCGCGCACGATGATGACGTGGCGATCAAAGTCCACATCTTTGATGCGCAACCGAACTCCTTCCATCAAACGCATGCCTGTGCCGTACAGCAAGCGTGCCAACAACGCAGTGATGCCATCCATCTGCGCCAACACGCCAGCCACCTCATCCTTGGTCAATACACTGGGTATGCGCCGCTTGCTGGCTGGGCGGTTGATGCCATCCATCCACGGCAGATCGACGCACAAGACCTCGCGGTACAAAAACAGCAAAGCGCTAAGCGCCTGGTTATGGGTCGAGGAGGAGGCGTTTCGTTCTGTGGCCAGCATGGTTAAAAATGCTTCCACCTCTGGCACCCCCATCTCGCGTGGATGCTTCATCTGCCCAGCGCGACCATGCCAGCGGATGAAAAACCGGATCCAGTACAAATATACTTTTTCGGTACTAAAGCTGTAATGCAGATACCGGATCCGTTCACGTACTTGGTCCAGTAAACGGGTAGACTGCAGTGGTGGGTTGCGGTGTTTCATAGGCAACTTTATAACTGTATATGCATACAGTATCAAGGCCGATAAGCCAATGCTCAAGCCATTCTTGGGGGATTTTCATGACCAGATTAATACGCAGCGACCAGAATAATTTGCAGACTTTGCGAAATACATTACGTTAGCCACGAGAGAAAAACATGCCCATTTCCGAAGTCGTCAAGTACGTAAAGATTAATGAGCTACTCCACACCGCAGGCCAGCCAAAGGCCGATCAACTCTCCGACTTATCGAGAGAAGGATTCAAATTGGTGGTGAACCTTGGGTTGCACAATGATCCTCGATACTCGGTACCTGAAGAGCCAACAATTCTGGAAAGCCAAGGTATCGAATACCTCCACATTCCAGTTCAGTTTGCAGCCCCAACACAAGAAGATTTCAAGAAATTTCTTGCTGCAATGAAGAAAGCAACGGATCGAAAAACACTCGTCCATTGCGCTCACAACAAGCGAGTGTCGGTGTTTATGGCAATCTATCTTGTCCTCGTGGAAAATTGGTCGGTGGAGTCCGCACATCAATGGGCGTCCGAGATTTGGCAGGCTGACGAAGTCTGGAGCAATTACTTCTGCGAAATGGTTGCGGCTCGTGGCTAACAATTCCGTCGAGAGGGACCGCCCACAAGCTGCGCTTGTGGGTTCCCTTCGCGGCTTCGCCGCTACGGCGGCCCCTCACGTCAAACTACAAGGGCTTCCCCACCTTTGTCAAACAGAATCCCATCGTGGTGAATCGCGCAGCGATTGACCACGAAACCTGATTCCTTCTTCCCCTTGCCTATCACTGCGTGATCTGTGTCGTTGCCTATTG
>NZ_JAHCSH010000005.1 GCF_018474005.1 Curvibacter sp. CHRR-16 | reverse complement strand
CGAATGCCTGAACGAGCACTGGTTCACCAGCTTGCAGCATGCCCGAGTGGTCGTTGAATCCTGGCGCAGGGAATACAACGAAGAAAGGCCTAAGAGATCCCTTGGCGGTTTGACGCCGTCAGCCTACGCCAAGACGTTGATGCAAAACCAGTTAAATTAACCCCGGACTCCAAAGCCCAGTGCTACTGAAAACGGGGGGACGTCGGTGCCTCCTGGGGAAAGAAACCGCTTTCCAAAAACGATGTAGCTATCTCGTCCAGCGTCCAGCCTTGCATCACCTCAAGAATCTTGTCCTGCTTGAGAGTCTTGGAGGCGACCTTTCGCCCGAGCCGCGGGTTTGTCGGATCGAGGTACAACTCGTCTACTGACGCGTATTCAATTTTTGTGGCCATATGAGTTCTCTAAAAATACCTACCATCTCGCACGTCTAAGGAGTGGTCTTATTGTCGCGCCACATTTCGTGGCCCCAAGCTTATCAGTGCATTTGATTCACAAGATGCTAATCGCTACCACCACTTACCGCATAGCGCCCGCTTGGCGGCTGGATTCGTCAGCACAATGCAGCCCCCTAAGCCTCAAGAACGAAAAATTGGAAGACGTGCTTGACCTGTCCCAATTGCATTTCCCTCCGCATCGGCTAAGCCAATGCACCCATGCGCCATGCTAGATTGCCGGGATGTTCAAATTCTTCCAACGCCTCGTTAATCCATTCCCCGACGAACTACCAGCCAAGCCACCCACCCGGTTTTGGCCGTTTATGTGGGCTGCCACCCAAGGAGTGCGGCCCTATCTGCTGGGCATGACGCTCATGACCGCGCTCATTGGCATGTTTGAGGCATGGTTGTTTGCCATGCTGGGCAGTTTGGTCGATTGGCTGGCGCGTGTACCTGCCGATCAGTGGTGGGCGCAAGAGGGGCCGCGTTTGCTCGGCATTGCAGTACTGTTGCTGAGCAGTGTGGGGGCGGTGGCTTTGCAGACCCTGTTCAAGCACCAAAGTCTGGCGGGCAACTTTCCCATGCGCATGCGCTGGAATTTCCACCGCCTCATGCTGGGGCAAAGCCTGTCGTTTTACCAAGACGAGTTTGCTGGCCGCGTGGCCGCCAAGGTGATGCAAACTGCCTTGGCAGTGCGCGATGTGTGGATGACGCTGAGTGACATTTTGGTCTTTGTCATCATCTATTTCATCACTTTACTGGCGGTGCTGGGCAGCTTTGACCACTGGATGTTGCTGCCTTTGCTGGGGTGGTTGGGCCTGTATGTGCTGGGCATGCGTTTTTTTGTACCACGGCTGGCGCAGGTGGCCAAAAACCAGGCCGATGCGCGTTCCCTCATGACGGGGCGTATCACCGATGCGTACACCAATATCACCACCGTCAAGCTGTTTGCGCACGATGCCCGCGAAGCCGCCCACGCCAAGGGCGCTATGCACGAGTTTTTGGGCACAGTACATGCCCAAATGCGCTTGGTCAGTTGGTTTGAAATCACCATCCACGCCCTGTCTATGCTGCTGGTCATTGGCATCACTGGCGTGGCGCTGTGGCGCTGGTCGCTCAGTTTGGTGGGTGTGGGGGCCGTAGCAGCGGCCACGGCCATGGCGTTGCGGCTCAATGGGCTGTCGCACTGGATCATGTGGGAGATGGCCATGCTCTTTGAGCACGTTGGCACAGTGCAAGACGGTATGGCCACGCTGTCGCGTGAGCGCAAGGTGCTTGACGCCCCCCATGCCAAACCGCTGCAGGTGCAACGCGGCGAACTGCGGCTGGAGCAGGTGTGCTTTCGCTACGGGCCAGAGGCGCGGCGCGTGGTGGATGGGCTGGATTTGACCATTCACCCCGGTGAAAAGATCGGTTTGGTGGGGCGCTCCGGCGCGGGCAAGAGCACGGTGCTGAACCTGTTGCTGCGCTTTTATGACTTGGAGTCCGGCCGTATCCTGATTGACGGGCAAGACATTGCCACCGCCACGCAGGACAGTTTGCGCGCCCAAATTGGCATGGTGACGCAAGATACCTCGCTCTTGCACCGCTCGGTGCGTGAGAATATTTTGTATGGCCGCCCCGACGCAGGCGACGACGCCTTGCGTGCTGCAGCCGCTCGGGCCGAGGCCGATGGTTTTATCGCCCAGCTAACCGATCCGCAGGGGCGCAGTGGCTACGACGCGCAAGTGGGCGAGCGGGGTGTCAAGCTCTCTGGCGGGCAGCGCCAGCGCATTGCCATTGCCCGCGTCATGCTCAAGGACGCGCCTATTTTGCTGCTGGACGAAGCCACCAGCGCCTTGGACAGCGAGGTGGAGGTGGCCATCCAAGACAGCCTGTACAAACTGATGGAGGGCAAGACCGTGGTGGCTATTGCGCACCGTTTGTCCACCATCATGGCCATGGACAGGTTGATCGTCATGGACGAAGGCCGCATTGTGGAGCAGGGTACGCACGAACAGTTGCTGCAGGCAGGCGGTATTTACGCTCGGCTGTGGGCTCACCAAAGTGGTGGCTTTCTGGCGGATAAAATCGAGGGCTAACCCCCTTTATCCCCAACTAGGCCACCACCGTGACCCTGCACATCTCTACCCTGGAGGGCGGCAATGCCCTTAGCGCGTTCCGTAGCCAGCAACTTCTGCCCGCACTGCAAGCCATCCACCCCAAGATAGAGGCCATCAGCGCCCGTTTTGTGCACTTGGTGGCGTCTGAAACAGCCATCAGCGCCGCCCAACATGAGCAGCTGCAAGCGCTGCTGACCTATGGTGATCCGTACACCGCCAGCGTGCAAACTACCGACGCAGTGCTGGTGGTCAGCCCCCGTTTTGGCACGGTCAGTCCTTGGGCCTCTAAGGCGACCGACATTGCCCACAACTGCGGCTTGGCCGTGCGCCGTATCGAGCGTTTGGTGGAATACCGCTTGCACTTTGACAGCAGCTTTGTCGCGGGTGTGGCCAGTGCAGTACTGGGTAAGCCTGTGGGCAAACCCAGCCTGAGCCCTGAGCAACTGCAGCAAGCCGCCGCACTCTTGCACGACCGCATGACCGAGAGCGTAGTGACCGCCCGCAGCCAAGCGCTGGAGTTGTTTACCCCTCTGTCGCCAGTGCCCATGGAGCATGTGGACGTTTTGGGTGGTGGTCGCGCCGCGCTGGAAACGGCCAACACGCAGTTTGGTTTGGCGCTGGCCGATGACGAAATCGACTACTTGGTGGCCGCCTTCACCAAGCTGGGCCGCAACCCCACCGATGTGGAGTTGATGATGTTTGCGCAGGCCAACAGCGAGCACTGCCGCCACAAAATCTTCAACGCCCAGTTCACCATCGACGGCCAAGCGCAGGACAAGAGCCTGTTTGGCATGATCCGCCACACCCACCAGACCAGCCCGCAGCACACGGTGGTGGCGTACTCGGACAACGCTTCCATCATGGAAGGCCACCAGGTGCAGCGCTTCATGGCCAAGGCCGGGCTAACACCCGAAGCCTCCCCGCAGTACCAGGCTGAGAGCGCGCTGCAACACGTGCTCATGAAGGTGGAAACGCACAACCACCCCACGGCCATCAGTCCATTCCCAGGGGCGTCCACCGGTGCGGGGGGGGAGATCCGCGACGAAGGCGCGACAGGCCGTGGTTCCAAGCCCAAGGCGGGCTTGAGCGGCTTTACCGTCTCCAAGCTGTGGGGTAGCACCGTGGGCAAGCCCGAGCACATTGCCAGCCCGCTGCAAATCATGATCGAGGGCCCCTTGGGCGGCGCGGCGTTCAACAACGAGTTTGGCCGCCCCAACTTGGCGGGCTACTTCCGCGAGTACGAGCAAACCGCTGCGTCCAATGTGGACACCATCGAGCGCGGTTACCACAAGCCCATCATGATCGCGGGCGGCGTGGGCACCATCGACGCCAAGCTGACGCACAAGATTGAATTTCCCGCCGGTACGCTGCTCATTCAACTGGGCGGCCCCGGTATGCGCATCGGCATGGGCGGCGGCGCGGCCAGCTCCATGGCCACGGGTGCCAACGCCGCTGAGCTGGACTTTGACTCTGTGCAGCGCGGCAACCCCGAGATAGAGCGCCGTGCGCAAGAGGTCATCAACCACTGCTGGGCGCTGGGCGATAAAAACCCCATTTTGGCCATCCACGACGTGGGCGCTGGCGGTTTGTCCAACGCCTTCCCCGAGTTGACCAACGACGCAGGCCGTGGCGCCCGCTTTGACCTGCGCGCCGTACCGCTGGAAGAGTCCGGCTTGGCCCCCAAAGAAATCTGGTGCAACGAGAGCCAAGAGCGCTACGTCATGGCCATCGCGCCCGAGTCGCTGGAGCAGTTCAAAGCCTTCTGCGAACGCGAGCGCTGCCCCTTTGCGGTGGTGGGGGTTGCCACCGAAGAGCGTGAATTGGTGCTGGAAGACAAAGGGAACGAATCCCCCGTCCACATGCCCATGGACGTGCTGCTGGGCAAACCACCCAAAATGCACCGCAACGTGCAAACGGTGGAGCGCCAGTTCGCGCCGCTCAATCTGGAAGGCGTAGCGCTGCAGCAAGCCGTGATCGACGTGCTGGCCCACCCCACGGTGGCGAGCAAGCGTTTCCTCATCACCATCGGTGACCGTACCGTGGGTGGCCTGACCCACCGCGACCAGATGGTCGGCCCTTGGCAAGTGCCCGTGGCCGACGTGGCCGTGACCTTGGCCGACTACAGCGGCTTTGCTGGCGAAGCCATGAGCATGGGCGAGCGCACTCCGCTGGCCACCCTGGACGCACCCGCATCGGGCCGCATGGCGGTGGCCGAAGCCATTACCAACCTGTTGGCAGCGCCTATCGAGCTGCCACGGGTCAAGCTGTCGGCCAACTGGATGGCCGCTTGCGGCGAACCCGGTGAAGACGCGGCGCTGTACGCCACCGTCAAGGCCGTGGGCATGGAACTGTGCCCGGCGTTGGGCGTGTCCATCCCTGTGGGCAAGGACAGCCTGTCCATGCGCACCCAGTGGAAGGCCGAGGACGGCAGCGCGCGCAAGGTCACATCGCCCGTGTCGCTCATCGTCAGCGCCTTTGCCAGCGTGACCGACGTGCGTGGCACGCTCACGCCGCAGCTGGACGCCGCACAAGACAGCACGCTCATCCTCATCGACCTGGGCCAAGGCCAAAACCGCATGGGCGGCAGCATCTTGGCGCAGGTGCTCAGCCAAGTGGGCGACCAAGCGCCTGACTTGGACGATCCGCAACTGCTGGTCAAACTGGTCAATGCCATCAACGCGCTGCGCCGCCAAAACCTGCTGCTGGCTTACCACGACCGCGCCGACGGCGGCCTGCTGGCCTCGGTGGCTGAAATGGCCTTTGCCGGCCATGTGGGCGTGGCGCTGAATGTGGACATGCTGGTCACCGAAGGCGACGGCATCAGCGACAGCCGCATGGACACGGGCGACAGCAAAAACTGGGCAAGCCAAGTGGCCGCCCGCCGTGACGAACTGACGCTCAAGGCCTTGTTCAACGAAGAGTTGGGTGCGGTCATCCAAGTGCGTGCGGACCAGCGCGACGCCGTGCTGGCCGTGCTGCGCGAGCATGGCCTGTCTCGCCACAGCCACGTGATTGGCAAAACCCGTCCCGACCACGACACCGTGGATGCGGGCAAGGGCGAGCTGCAGGTGTGGCGCGATGCCAAGAGCATTTTCAAAGCCAGCCTGAGCGACTTGCACCAAGTGTGGGATGCCGTGAGCTGGAAGATTTGCCAGCAGCGCGACAACCCTGCCTGTGCCGATGCCGAGCACAGCGCCGCTGGTGCGCCAGCCGACCCTGGTATGCATGTTTACCTGCCTGAGAGCGTGACCGCTTTACTGCAACAAGCCCCTGCTGTGCTGAGCAGCCGCCCCAAAGTGGCGGTGCTGCGTGAGCAGGGCGTGAACTCCCACGTGGAAATGGCCTACGCCTTCACCGAAGCAGGTTTTGACGCTTACGACGTGCACATGACCGACCTGCAAACTGGCCGCGCCCAACTGCGCGACTTTGCGGGGGTGGTGGCCTGCGGTGGCTTTAGCTACGGCGACACCTTGGGCGCTGGCATTGGCTGGGCGCGTTCCATCACTTTCCACGCCGGGCTGCGCGAGCAGTTCGAGGCTTTCTTTGCCCGCCAAGATACTTTTGGTCTGGGCGTGTGCAACGGCTGCCAGATGTTTGCCGAGTTGGCCGACATCATCCCCGGCGCGCAAGACTGGCCGCGCTTTACCACCAACCAAAGCGAGCGCTTTGAGGCGCGCCTGAGCTTGGTGGAAGTGCTGGAGTCTCCCAGCATCTTCTTCAGCGGCTTGGCCGGTATGCGCTTGCCCATTGCCGTGGCGCACGGCGAGGGCTATGCCAACTTCAAGTACCGTGGCAACGCGGACAAGGCGATTGCCGCCATGCGCTACGTGGACAACAGCGGCGCGCCGACCGAGGTCTACCCGTTCAACCCCAACGGCAGCGCGGGCGGTTTGACGGCGGTGACCACGGCCAATGGCCGCTTCACCGCCATGATGCCGCACCCCGAGCGCGTGTTCCGCAACGTGCAAATGAGCTGGACTAGCCTCGATAAGAGCGAGTTCAGCCCCTGGATGCAGTTGTGGCGCAACGCCCGCAAATGGGTGGCTTAAGCCTGCCGGTGCCAGCAAAAAGAAAGGGGCCGCAAGGCCCCTTTTTCATGTGTGTCGCGAAGAGACGCTGATTACCCCGCCTGAATCGCCCCGTTGCGTACCACCCAGTTGGTTTTCCAGTGCTTGGCCCATTTTTCGGCCAGTTGGGCAAAGGTGCCGTCTTGCTTCATGGCGTCCAGCGCATCTTGCCAGCTGCGCACCACCGCAGGATCGGTGGCTTTGGACATGCCGATGAACAAGCGGGTGACGAACAGGTCGCACGCGGGTTCAAAGTCCTCCGCGCTTAAGCCCGCTTCACGGGCCATCACGGGCAAGTCAGTATCCGTCATGGTAATGGCGGTGACTTTGCCATCGAGGAGCTTACGGAAGATGGTCGGCCAGTCGTTGGAGTAGTCGAGGTTGGTGAAGTCTTTGCTGACCAAGAACTGCTCTTTGGAGTCACCACCCAATACGCCGATGCTCGGCAGTTTGCGGGCGTCGTACAGGCTCTTGATGGTGATGCCGCTGCCTTTTTTCACATACAGGATGGAGTTGCTGTTGACCAAGGGGCCGACCCACGCGAACACGTTTTCCCGTGTGGGCGTGCGGGCCATGGAGTAGAGCGCCACATTGGGGTCTTTTTTCATGGACTCGACCGTGCGCTCCCACGAGGTGATTTCCAATTCCGCCTTGTGGCCAGTGCGCTTGAGGATTTCACGCACCACATCGGGCGAGAAGCCTTTGACATCGTTGCCGCTGGCTTCGTTTTTGTTGGCCGAGTCGGTGAAGTTGAACGGCGGCTCGTGCGCGGTAACCACTTTGATCTGCACGCCAGCAGTGGAGGCTGCACTGCGGCTGCTGTGGTCGGCAATGGCGGCATGCACAATGGGTTTGGCCACCAAGGGGCGGGTGGCGCGGGCCACTGGCAGGGCAGGGAGCTGATCGGGGGAGGGCAAGCCCGCCACCTGCATGTGGGCTGCTGCTTGGCGCAGTTGCTGGGTGTATTCCTGCAACTGGGTGGCATCGTTGATGGCTTGCTGCAGCACTTGCACGTGGTTTTGGTTGACTGCATCCAAGTGGTGAATCACCTCGCGCAACTGGCCCAAACTCTGGGTTTGCGCTTCGTTGGAACTGGTAATGCCATCCATCAACTGCGTCACTTGGCGCGAACTGGCGGCGATTTCGTCCATGGAGGTGCTGACCTGATCGGCCAGTTTGGCGCTGGCGGCGATTTTTTGCACCGAGTCGGTGATGAGTGCCTTGATCTCTTTGGCGGCGCTGGCCGAGCGCTGTGCCAAGTGGCGCACTTCGCTGGCCACCACGGCAAAGCCTTTGCCTTGTTCACCAGCACGGGCGGCTTCTACGGCGGCGTTCAGAGCCAGGATGTTGGTTTGGAAGGCTATGCCATCGATCACGCCGATGATGTCATTGATCTTGCCCGAGGACTCACTGAGCGCGTCCATGGTGCGTGTCATTTCGTGCACCACGGCGGTGCCTTGCTCGGCCACGTTGGTGGAGAAGGAAATGCTCTGCTGAGCATCTTTGGCGTGCGCGGCGTGCATGCGCACTTTGTCTTGCATGTGGCCCAGTACATCGTTGCCTTGTTGCAGCAGTTCGCTTTGCTGGCCTAAGCTGTTGGCCACTTCCAGGTTATTGCTGGCCAAGCGCACGGTTTCGGTGGCCACGGTTTCCACCTGGCTGCGTATTTCGCTCGCCAAGTCGGCCAAACGGTTTTGCATGGTTTGCAGGCTGGCCATGGCTGAACCTGTGGCTACCAAACCTGGCTGTGGCGCATGCGACATTTGCCAGTGGCCTTGGGTGACCTGTTGGGCCAATGTTTGTACCGCTGCTGGCGTTGCCCCCAACGAACGTAGCCACGTTTGGCGTATAATGGTAATTGACGCTATCGTTAGCGTAGCGGTAAAAAATAAAGCCACCGTGGCATGCGTCCATGCCGACTCCAGTGCTGCCAGTGTCTCTTTTCCTGCAGGAGCGGTACTGACACTGTGCAGCTGCAGCATGGCCATGAGCAACCACAACCAGCTTACAAACAAGGCAGTGCCCCAGATGGCAGTGCTGCGCCCAGATACGTTGGTTGGAGTGGGGCTGAAATCTGGGATGGGCATTCGTGTCCTCGGTCATGAAATGTTCACTCTAACGGGGGATTGTAGGGCGTGAATTAATGCAAAGCGGCTAAGAACTGCTGTAATTCTGCAGTCTGCGGGTTGGTAAAAAGTTCGCTGGGGTGGCCCATCTCGTGGATGCGACCGGCGTGCATAAAGACCACGCGATCAGCCACTTTTTTGGCAAAGCCCATTTCGTGGGTGACCATGATGAGCGTCATGCCTTCCTCAGCCAGTTGTTCCACTACGCGCAGCACTTCGCCCACCAGTTCAGGATCCAAGGCCGAGGTGATTTCGTCACACAACACCACGCTGGGGTTCATGGCCAGTGCACGGGCAATGGCTACGCGTTGCTGCTGACCGCCCGACAGTTGGTCGGGCCATGCATCGAACTTGTCTTGCAAGCCCACGCGCGCCAGCAGTTGGCGTGCTTGTTCTTGGGCTTGCGTTTTGTCGCTGTGTTTGACCAGCGTGGGGGCCAGCATGACGTTGCGCCCGGCACTGAGGTGCGGAAAGAGGTGAAAGCCCTGAAAAATCATGCCCACCTTCTGGCGCAGTGCCAACATGGCTTTTTTGTCCTTGTGTTGCAGCGCTTGCTGGGCTACTTGCAGACTGCCACCACCGAAGGTTTCCAGTCCGTTGATGCAGCGCAGCAAGGTACTTTTGCCCGAGCCGCTTTTGCCAATGATGACCACGACTTCGCCGGGCTGCACGTCCAGATCGATGCCCTTGAGCACTTGGTTGCTGCCAAAGTGCTTGGTGAGCTGGCGGATGGAGACGATGGGTTCAGTGGGCACGGCGCAATTTCCTCTCAAGCATGCGACTGCAGGCCGACAGGGGCCAGCACAAAACAAAATAGAACAAGGCCACGCAGGCGTACACCTTGAATGGGGCAAAGGTGGCGTTGCTGATCATGGAACCCGCTTTGGTCAGCTCCACAAAGCCAATGACCGAGGCCAAGGCGGTGCCTTTGATGACCTGCACCAAAAAGCCCACGGTAGGCGCAATGGCGATGCGCAGGGCCTGCGGCCCCACCACATGGCGCAGCGTCTGCCCCATGTCCAGCGCCAAGCTTTGGGCGGCTTCCCACTGGCCACGGGGGATGGCTTGCACGCAACCGCGCCAAATGTCGGTCATGTAGGCGCTGCTGTAGAGCGTGAGCGCCAGTGCAGCAGCCGTCCAAGCAGACACATCCAGCCCCGCCAATGACAGGCCAAAGTAAGCCAAAAATAACTGCATGAGCAGGGGGGTGCCTTGGAAAAGCTGGATGTAAGCATCCAAGCCACGCTGCACCCAAGCCGCGCCGCGCAGGCGCGCCAGCAGCAGAGCCAAGCCCACCGCAGCACCGCCTACAAAGGCCAGCAGCGATAAATAAACCGTCCACTGTGCGGCTATCAGCAGGTTGCGCACTATGTCCCAGAGGGTGAATTCGACCATGCTCAAGTCCTCCGTTGGCTGGGGGCGTGGCCCAGCAAAAACCGCGGCCCTGCCCAGTTGAGCAGTTTGCGCACGGCAATGGCCAGCAGCAGGTAAATGGCCGTGACGATGAGGTAGGACTCAAACGCGCGGAAGTTGCGGCTTTGGATCAGGTTGGCCACGTAGCTCACCTCGGGGGTGGAGATTTGTCCGCACACCGCAGAGCCCAGCATGACGATGATGATTTGCCCCACCAGCGCAGGCCAGACCCGTGCCAGAGCAGGTGGCAGCACCACATGCACAAAGGTTTGCCAGCCGTTCATGGCCAGGCTGTGGGCGGCTTCTATTTGCCCTTTGGGCGTGGCTTCGATGCCAGCCCGGGTGATCTCGGCGGTGTAGGCCCCCAAGTTGATGATCATGGCCAGTACCGAGGCGATCTCGGGTGTGAGGCGCAAGCCCAGACTGGGCAAGCCGAAAAACAAAAAGAATAGCTGCACCACGAACGGCGTGTTGCGGATCAGCTCCACGTAGGTCGCCACCAGCCAAGCCAGTGGCTTGGGGCCGTTGGCGCGCGCCCATCCGGCGGCTACGCCCAACGAGCAGCCCAGGGTGGCGCTGATGCCCGTGAGCAGCAGCGTCACGCCCGCCCCACGCAATAGCTGGGGCCACTCCACCAAAACGGCGGCAAAGTCCAGTTGCACCATGGCTTATTCGGGCAGGGTGCCAGCGGGGCGGCTCAGCCACTTCTGGGCCAGCTTGTCCAATTCGCCAGCCGATTTGGCCGCGACAATGATTTCGTTGACCTTCAGGCGCAGCTTGTCTTCACCCTTGGCTACGCCAATGAAGTTGGGCGAGTCTTTGAGTGTGAATTTGTACTCAGCACCCAGTTGTGGGTTGCGCGCCATCATGTTGCCAGCCACCGAGGCACCAGTGGCCAGCACTTGCACTTGGCCCGACACAAAGGCGGCCACAGTGGCGTTGTTGTCTTCAAAGCGTTTGATGTCGGCGTTGGCCGGGGCAATCTTGGTCAACTCCAAGTCTTCGATTGCACCACGGGTCACGGCCACTGTCTTGCCGCTCAGGTCGGCTACGCCCTTGATGGCGACCGACTTGTTGGCAAACACGGCTTGAAAGAAAGGCGAGTAAGCGGCGGTGAAGTCGATGACCTTCTCACGCTCTGGGTTCTTGCCCAGGGTGGAGATGACCAAATCGGCTTTGCCGGTTTGCAGATAAGGGATGCGGTTGGCGCTGGTCACGGGCACCAGTTCAATCTTGACGCCCAGCTTGGTGGCGATCAGCTTGGCCATGTCGATGTCCAAACCTTGGGGTTGGAGATCAACACCGACAAAGCCATAGGGGGGAAAGTCGGTAGGGATGGCGATGGTGATTTGCTTTTTGCCCATCACACGGGTCAGAGCGTCATCAGCCCAAGCTGACCCACTGGCCACCAAACCCAATAAACCCAAAGAAGCGATCAGCGCGCGGCGTTGCAACATAAATACCTTTCCATTCTTTCAATTGCGAAGAAAACACGGTGCTTGCTAAGCAAGGGCTGTGCCATCTTGGTGCATGCCGCCTGGCAGACCATAGGGCAAGGCTATTGAATAGATTTAATTAATTGAGTTGAGCATATTGATAGGTCGATCAAGAATAAGCGCACCTTCACACAAGGAGCTGCCATGAAACCCTTTAGCCAGATAGATCCACACACCGACTTGCAAGAGTCCAGTGGGTGGTTCCGCTTAGCGACCATGCTGGCCTGTATGGCTTTGGCTTACTGAGCGTGTCGCGTTCTTTTTCATATTCCACAACTACCCGCAGGAGCACCCCATGGACCACAAAACCAGCACTTCCGGCCAATGCCCCGTGATGCACGGCGCCAATGCCACGGCCACCCACGCCAACCAAGCCCAAGCTTGGTGGCCGCAATCGCTCAACCTGGACATCCTCCACCAGCACGACAGCAAGACCAACCCGCTGCCCAGCTTGAACTACCGCGAGGAAGTGAAAAAACTCGACGTTGCCGCGCTCAAGAAAGACCTGACCGCCTTGATGACCGATAGCCAGCCTTGGTGGCCTGCAGACTGGGGTCACTACGGTGGCTTGATGATCCGCATGGCCTGGCACGCTGCAGGCACTTACCGCATAGCCGATGGGCGCGGTGGTGCCGGCACGGGCAACCAGCGCTTTGCCCCCCTCAATTCGTGGCCTGACAACGGCAACTTGGACAAAGCACGCCGCTTGCTCTGGCCCATTAAGAAAAAATACGGCAATCGCATCAGTTGGGCCGACCTGATCGTTCTGGCGGGCAACGTGGCCTACGAATCCATGGGCTTCAAGACCTTTGGCTTTGCTTTTGGCCGTGAAGACATTTGGCACCCCGAGAAAGACATTTACTGGGGCTCTGAAAAAGAATGGCTGGCCAAGAGCGGCGGGGAGGGCAGCCGCTACAGCGGTGAGCGCGAACTGGAGAATCCGCTCGCTGCGGTGATGATGGGCCTCATTTACGTGAACCCCGAAGGCGTGGACGGCAAGCCTGACCCACTCAAAACCGCCCAAGACATGCGCGTGACATTCGCCCGCATGGCCATGAATGACGAAGAAACCGTTGCACTGACCGCTGGCGGCCACACCGTTGGTAAAGCCCACGGCAACGGCGATGCGGGCAAACTCGGCCCAGCACCCGAAGGCGCTGACATTGCCGACCAAGGCTTTGGTTGGATGAACCACCAAGGCCGTGGCGTAGGCCGCGACACCGTGACCAGCGGTATAGAGGGCGCATGGACGACTCACCCCACGCAATGGGACAACGGTTACTTCAAGATGCTGCTCAGCCACGACTGGGAGCTGACCAAGAGCCCGGCAGGCGCATGGCAGTACAAGCCCGTGCAAATCCGCAGCGAAGACATGCCCGTGGACGTGGAAGACCCCAGCATCCGCACCATGCCCGTCATGACCGATGCCGACATGGCGCTCAAGTTCGACCCAGCGTACCGCAAGATTTCCGAGCGTTTCGCTGCCGATCAGGCTTACTTTGACGACGTGTTTGCCCGCGCTTGGTTCAAGCTGACCCACCGTGACATGGGGCCCAAAGCCCGCTACATAGGCCCCGAAGTGCCCAAGGAAGACCTTATTTGGCAAGACCCTGTGCCAGCCGGTTCACGCACCTATGACATGGCGGCTGTGAAGGCCCAGATTGCCGCTGCTGGTTTCACGGTGGCGGAACTGGTCAGTACCGCGTGGGACAGCGCCCGCACCTACCGCAGCTCGGACCACCGTGGCGGTGCCAACGGAGCGCGCATACGCCTGGCCCCGCAAAAAGACTGGGCTGGCAACGAGCCACCACGTCTGGCCAAGGTGCTGGCCGTGTACGAGCAGATTGCAGCCAGCACGGGTGCCAGCGTGGCCGATGTGATCGTGCTCGGTGGCAACGTGGGCGTGGAGCAAGCTGCCCAAGCAGCGGGTTTTTCCGTGGGCGTGCCGTTTGCCCCTGGACGCGGTGACGCCAGTCCAGCGCAGACCGATGCCGAGTCGTTTGCTGTGCTCGAACCCGTGGCCGATGGTTTCCGCAACTGGCTCAAACAGCACTACGCCGTCAAACCGGAAGAACTGCTGCTAGACCGCGCCCAGTTGATGGGGCTGACTGCGGCGGAAATGACGGTGTTGCTGGGAGGCATGCGTGTGCTGGGCACCAACCACGGCGGCAGCTTGCATGGCGTGTTCACCGACCGCCCCGGTGTGCTGAGCAACGACTTTTTCGTCAACCTGACCGACATGAACTACAGCTGGAAGCCCACCGGGCGCAACAGCTACGACATCGTCGAGCGCAGCAGCGGCAAAACCAAGTGGACGGCTACACGGGTGGATTTGGTGTTTGGCTCCAACTCGATTCTGCGTGCCTACGCCGAGGTGTATGCCCAAGACGACAACCGCGAAAAAATGGTCAAGGACTTTGTCGCCGCTTGGGTCAAGGTCATGAACGCGGATCGTTTTGATCTGTAAGCCGCGCTAGAAGCATTAGCCCTTTGTCTCTGTTGTGCCAACACAGAGCAGGGGGCTTTGATGCTTTCGCCATTCCCTCAGACTTCGTCGTCTGTCTCGGTGTCTAGTGCGCGCCCTTTCATAGCCCGTTGCACCGCTTGCTCTATGGCATCCAGTACATGGGCCTGTACCCGCTCGGCAAAGCGCTTGCGGCGGTTGTTCGACAGCGTGCCCCCGTTTTGGTGGATGGTCACAATCAGCGTGCTCAGGTCGCTGTTGCGCAGGTCGTAGCGCGCATCTATGTAGCGCTGTACCCGGTCAAACAGCGCCAAGAACTCCACTTCCTCACGCAAGTGCGTACTCAGCGAAGCCTGCGCCATCTCCAGCGTAAAGGCCACCGCCTCGGTCAAGTCCATGGTTCTGAACCAAATGGCTGCGCCGCTCGCCCACTCGTAGCTGTAGTGCTCATCCCCCGCCCACTGCACTTCGCACAGCGCACGCGCCGGTTTGCTAAATGCCGTTAGCGCCTGCAAATAGGCGCTTTCGTGCCGCTTCATGGACACCGAGATAGGCAACAAAAACTGCTGTGGCAGCAAGCCAGACTGTCCCAAGCAGTGGTGAATTAAAAAGCGCGACAAACGCCCATTGCCATCCATAAACGGGTGAATAAACACAAAAGCAAACGACACCACTGCTGCGTGAACCAGTGCATCCAGCGTTGCGGGGCGTTGATTGCCAAAACGCATCAACCCCTGCATCAGCTGCGCAGCCAAATCCGGCGCAGGTGGCACATACGTCACACCAGCAGCGCCCCGCACGTCGCGTTGCAGGCGATTTTGCTCGGTGCGGAACTGCACCGCCTTGTCAAACGGATTGGATATGGCTGCGTTTTGCAGCTCCACCAGCATCTCCTGTGTGATGGGGCGCTGATCATGTGCACGCCGCAGTAGTGCTGCAAATAAAGTGGCCTTGCTGTGGCTGGGTGCCTCGCCCTCTATGGCAAACGAGCCTTCCGTCTCACTCAGGTAGGCCCATGCCAATGCCCGCTCCAACATCGCTTGCCCTACCGACTGGGCAAACACCTGCGCCTGTTGCAGTATGTTTTGCTGCACCAGCTCCGCTATAGCAGGCGTCTTGCGCACAACTGGGCAAAAGTCCCACTCACCCAAGCCGTTGTACTCCATGCGCCAACGCGAGTCCCGCTGGGGCGACCCTACAAAATAGGCATCCGGGTCAAACAGCGGCACATAAGCTGCCGCCACCTGCAGCGCATCCAAGCCCGGTAACTTGCGCCCGTGCCAGCGCTCCCACAAATAGCCCAGCTTGCGCCCATACATGCTGTTGGGGGCGGCCAGCACCAGTGCCGACAAGTCTTGCGGCGACACCTGCTGCAGCGTGTGCAGTAGCAGCCCCAACTCAACTCCCTCGTACTTGAGGGCGAACAGTGCGTGTTGCAGCAGGGTAGGCTCAGGCTTTAGCTTGTGCGGTACCAGCAAACTGCCATCGGCAGCACGCTCGACACGGCTTATCGATGCCAACCGTGCCCGCCGCGCACCCAAAAAGTCAGGGGCTGCCAGTGCGCTCTGTATCCAAGCGTAGCCAACTTCACTCATTTCTGCACAGTCCCTTTAGCAAGAAAAAATCTTCAGGATTTTGAAATTATTATCAGAAACTGGAAATTTCAAGATTTTTTCTTTAGATTCTTGGTTGACTGTTCGATACAACATGTTATGCGATGAGCATGTCGAACTTGCAGATGGCACCAGCCTTGGCTGCAGGCTGTGGCACACTCGCGCCCTTGTTTTTTAACCACCTTTGTCAGCTCTATGGTGATGCAATCCATCGTTGCGCAGATCGCGCAAGAACTCCAGGTCCGTGTGGCCCAAGTCGAAGCCGCTGTGGCTTTGCTGGACGGCGGGGCTACCGTGCCGTTTATTGCCCGCTACCGCAAAGAAGTAACTGGCGGGCTGGACGATGTGCAGTTGCGCGAGCTGGACACGCGCTTGGGCTACCTGCGCGAGCTGACCGAGCGCAAGCAAGCGGTGCTCAAGAGCATCGAGGAGCAGGGCAAGCTCACCCCCGCGCTGGTGGCCGCAGTGGCCGCCGCCGCGACCAAGCAAGAGGTGGAAGACATTTACCTGCCCTTCAAGCCCAAGCGCCGCACCAAGGGCATGATTGCCCGCGAAGCAGGCATTGAACCACTGGCCGATGCACTGCTGGCCAACCCTGCGCTGAACCCACAAGACGCTGCCCAGCCCTATGTGCTGGCTGCCAAGACCGAAGCCGGGGACGACTTCACCACCGTGCAAGCGGTGCTGGACGGGGTGCGCGACATCCTGAGCGAGCGCTGGGCCGAAGACCCAGCGCTGGTGCAAGACCTGCGCGAATGGCTGTGGACGGAAGGCCTGCTGCAAAGCAAGCTGATGGCTGGCAAGAACGAGAACGACCCCGATGTGGCCAAGTTCCGCGACTATTTCGACTACGACGAGCCCATTGGCCGCGTACCCAGCCACCGGGCGCTGGCGGTGTTCCGGGGCAGGGCGCAAGATATTTTGGATGTGAAGCTCATCACACCTGAGGCTATTTCGGCTGCAGAGCCCGTGGGACAAGCTGTGGCAGCTACAAAAAGAATAGCAAGCCAACCCTCTTTGGCCGAAGGCCGCATCGCCCTCAAGCTGGGCTGGAGCCACCAAGGCCGCGCCGCCGACGACCTGCTGCGCAAGTGCGTGGCGTGGACATGGAAGGTGAAATTGAGCCTCTCGACCGAGCGCGACTTGTTCACCCGCCTGCGCGAGGAGGCGGAGAAGGTGGCGATTAAGGTGTTTGGCGACAACCTGCGCGACCTGCTGCTGGCGGCTCCCGCTGGCCCGCGTGTGGTGATGGGCTTGGATCCCGGCATCCGCACGGGCGTGAAGGTGGCCGTGGTCGATGCCACGGGCAAGCTGGTGGATACCGCCACCGTCTACCCCCATGAGCCCAAGCGCGACTGGGAAGGCTCCCTCTTCACGCTGGCCAAGCTGTGCGAAAAGCACGGCGTGAACCTGATCGCCATTGGCAACGGCACCGCCAGCCGCGAGACCGACAAGCTGGCTGCAGACCTCATCAAGCTAGCGGCCAAGGCCGAGCGCACCATCGAGAAAGTGGTGGTGAGCGAGGCAGGGGCGTCGGTGTACAGCGCGTCCGAGTTTGCCAGCCAAGAAATGCCCGATGTGGACGTGAGCCTGCGCGGTGCGGCCTCCATTGCCCGCCGCCTGCAAGACCCGCTGGCCGAGCTGGTGAAGATTGACCCCAAGAGCATTGGCGTGGGCCAGTACCAGCACGACGTGAACCAGAGCGAGCTGGCGCGCACGCTGGACGCGGTGGTGGAAGATTGCGTGAACTCGGTCGGCGTAGACCTGAACACGGCCAGCGTGCCGCTGCTCAGCCGCGTGTCGGGCCTGTCGGGCACTGTCGCCAAGGCGGTGGTGCGCTGGCGCGAGTCCAACGGCGCGTTTGGCAGCCGCCAGGATTTGCTCAAGGTGACGGGCCTGGGGCCCAAGACCTTTGAACAAGCGGCGGGCTTTTTGCGCATTCGCGGCGGCAGCAACCCGCTGGACATGACGGGCGTTCACCCCGAAACCTATCCGGTGGTGGAGCAAATTTTGAGCAAGACGGGGGGCAAACCCATTACCGAGGTGATGGGCCGCGCCGACATGCTCAAAACCCTGCGCCCAGAGCTGTTTGCCAACGAGCAGTTTGGCGTGATCACGGTCAAAGACATTTTGGGTGAGCTGGAAAAACCCGGCCGCGACCCGCGCCCGGACTTCAAGGTGGCGCGCTTCAACGACGGCGTGGAAGACATCGTCGACCTCAAGGAAGGCATGGTCTTGGAAGGCACCGTGAGCAACGTGGCGCAGTTTGGGGCCTTTGTGGACTTGGGCGTGCACCAAGACGGACTGGTGCACGTGAGCCAGTTGGCGCACAAGTTTGTGAACGATGCACGCGAGGTGGTCAAGACGGGCGACATCGTGAAAGTGCAGGTGCTGGAAGTGGATGTGGCGCGCAAGCGCATTTCGCTGTCCATGAAGATTGGGGCCGCCCCAGCGGGCAGCCGCGATGGTGCTGGACGCGGTGACCGTGGTGGTGACAACCGCTACCAACCCGCCAGCCGCAACGAGCGCAGCCACGGCGGTGGCAAGCAGGGGCGCGACGATGGGGCAGGCCAATCGGCCATGGCGGCTGCTTTTGCCAAGCTCAAGCGCTAAGATGGGGTGATGTCTTTCTATTGAGCGGCCATGCAACTCGACCAACTGCTGCAACAGCCTTTCACCATACCCAGCGTACCCAAGGTGGTGGCGCTGTTGCTCAACGAGTTGGGCAAGCCGCATATAGACCTCAACCGCATCAACCAACTGATCAGCACCGATCCAGCGCTGACAGCGCGCCTGCTGCGACTGGCCAATAGCGATGCCTTTGGCATGCAGGCGGAGGTGGGCAGTGTCACGCAGGCCTTGGCGCTGCTGGACTTGAGCCACGTACGCACCATGGCGCAAGAGGCGGCCAGTGCCGCCTCGCTCAAGGCGGTGCCGGGTATCGTGCTGCAAGAGTTTTGGCATTACAGCCTGCATGTGGCGCGCTTATCGCGCAGTTTGGCTGGGCTGTCGCGCCAAAACCCGCAGCACGCCTTCACCGCTGGTTTGCTGCACGCCATGGGTGAATTGGGCATGCACCTGAATATCCCTGCGGTGTGCGCAGAAATCAGTAACCACGCAGCACCTCTGGATTTGCGCCGTACCCACTACGAGCGCCACAAGCTGGGCTACTGCTTTGCGGCGGTGAGTGCTGGCTATGCCGAGCAGTGGGGATTGCCACAGGCCATCGTGGATGCACTGGAGCATCAGCCGGCGCCCTTTGACCACGGGGTTTATGAGCCGTTGGCAGGGGTCATCCATTTGGCCACCTGGCGCGCCCGTGCCGAGTTGGCGCAGTTGTCCGAAAAAGCCATTGTGGTGAGCTACCCCGATACCGTGGGTGTTGCGCTGGGTTTGAACTTGGAAACGGTGATGCGCCAAGACCCGTTTGACTGGATTGTTCACTCCTGATGTTTTGATTCCCTATGCATGCCCTGAATCTGTATGCTGGCCCCAAGGCCCTGCGCCGCTTGCAGCAAGAAGGGCTGCAGCCCCATATGGTGCGCACCGTGGCCGCTGCGGCGGGCGGCCCCAAGGGGCTGATGCTGGGGCGGCTGGATCGTTTTATTTTTGGCCATTGGTTGGCCAACAGTGCGCAACCCGTTGATTTGATAGGTGCATCCATTGGCTCATGGCGCATGGCAGCGGCCTGTATGGGTGATGTAGAGGCCGCATTTGAGCGCTTGGAGCACGACTACATCCACCAGCACTACGAACTGGAGCCGGGGCAAAAGCGCGTGCCTGCGTCCGTTGTGACACGTGACTTTGCCCAAGAATTGCACGGCTTTTTCAGCGCTGGGCAAGTGGAGCAGTTGTTGCAGCACCCGCGCTGGCGCTTGCACGTGGTCACATCGCGCGGACGGCATGTGCTGGGGCGTGAGCAGCGCTGGCGCACGCCAGCGGGCTATCTGGGGGCCTTTGTCAGCAATGCCGTACACCGCCGCGCCTTGGGCGTGTGGCTGGAGCGGGTGGTGTTTTCTGCTGGGCAATCGCCCCTGCCATTTGTGGCGAGCGACTATCCCACCCGCCACCTGGCGCTGCAGCCGCACAACTTTCACGCAGCCGTGCTGGCCAGTTGCTCCATCCCGTTTTACTTGCAGGCGGTGCACCATATACCGGGTGCGCCGACAGGGGCCTACTGGGACGGTGGCATTACCGACTACCACCTGCACCTGAACTACGCCGCGCAGTCCGATGGACTGGTGCTGTACCCGCATTTCCAGCGCCACGTGGTGCCAGGCTGGCTGGACAAAGCCCTGCGCTGGCGGCACAAGGCCACGCATTTTTTGGACACCACGCTCTTGCTGGCACCCAACCCGGCGTGGGTAGCACAGTTGCCCGGTGGCAAGCTGCCCGATCGCACCGACTTCATGCGCTTTGGCAACGATTGGCAAGGCCGCGCCAAGCTCTGGCAAGAGGCGGTGGCGGCCAGTCAGCAGTTGGCCGATGAATTCGCCCAATGGGTGCACCAGCCCGACATGGGCCGTGTGCAAGCCCTGTAAGCCGCACCGTATTTGCTATGGGACACCACCCCAATCCCCACGCTTTGCTCAGCCCTGCCATGCGCGGAGTGCTAGAGCGCTTGCACCGCGTAGAGCGCGTGCCCATGCAGGCCATGACGCCGCAGCAAGCTCGCGCCGCCTATGCCGCTGCAGCCAATGTGCTGGAGCCTGCCGTGCAAAAAATCCAGCGTGTGCAAGACATTAGCTTGCCCATGCGCGATGGCAGCCCAATTGCTGCCCGCGTGTACGCCGATGTGCCGGGTGTGCTGCCCGTGCTGGTGTACTTCCATGGCGGCGGCTTTGTGGTGGGGGGCTTGGACACGCACGATGGCTTGTGCCGCCGTTTGGCGCATTTGTCGGGCTGTGCGGTGGTGTCGGTGGACTACCGATTGGCACCGGAGCACCGCTTTCCCACCGCGTTTGAGGACGCATGGGACAGCGTGCAAGCCATTGGCCAGCTTGGCAGCCAGTGGGCGCTGGATGGGCAGCGCATGGCGGTGGGCGGCGACAGTGCAGGGGGCACGCTGGCGGCAGCCTGTGCCATTGCCGCGCGCGATGCCGGTGTGCCTCTGGCGCTGCAGTTGCTGCTCTACCCGGGGCTGATGGGGCACCAAAACAGTGCCTCGCACCACCAGTTTGCCAAGGGCTTTTTGCTCGATGCCGATTTGGTGACGTATTTTTTTGAGCAATACATCCGCAGCCCAGCCGACCGCAATGACTGGCGCTTTGCCCCACTGGATGGGGTGACAGACGATGGCTTGGAGGCCGACTTGAGCGGCGTGGCCCCGGTATGGATGGGCTTGGCCGAATGCGACCCGCTAGTGGATGAAGGAATTGCCTACGCCGACAAGCTGCGCATGGCCGGGGTGCCAGTGGAGCTGGAAATCTACCGCGGTGTGGTGCACGAGTTCATGAAAATGGGCCGTGCCATTGCCACGGCCCAGCAAGCACACCAAGAGGCTGCCAAGGCGCTGCGGCAAGCCTTGGGCTGAAGGGTGTCTCAGGGGATGTTTAAATATCGAATTTGACGCCTTGCGCCAGCGGCAATTCGCGCGAGTAGTTCACCGTGTTGGTGGTGCGGCGCATATACGCCTTCCACGCATCGGAACCCGACTCGCGGCCACCGCCGGTCTCCTTCTCGCCGCCAAAGGCCCCACCGATCTCGGCGCCCGAGGTGCCGATGTTGACGTTGGCGATGCCGCAATCCGAGCCGGACGCTGACATGAACAGTTCAGCCTCGCGCAGGTCATTGGTGAAGATTGCCGAGGACAGGCCTTGCGGCACCTCGTTTTGCAGCGCGATGGCTTCGTCCAACGACTTGTACTTCAGCGTGTACAGGATAGGCGCGAAGGTCTCGTGCTTGACGATCTCGGTCTGCGCGGGCATACGCACCAGGGCCGGCTCGGCATACCAAGCCTTCGGGTACTGGTCGACCAGTGCGCGGGCACCACCGCTGACCAGCCCGCCTTGGTCACGGGCAGCGGCCAGCGCGGCCTGCATGGCGTCGAAGGCCTGCTGGTCGATCAGCGGGCCGATCAGGTGACCAGCTTCGATGGGGCTGCCGATCTTGAGCTGGGCGCGCGCGCGGTCCAGGCGAATGGCCAGCTCATCATGGATGCTCTCGTGCGCGATCACGCGGCGCGTGGTCGTGCAGCGCTGGCCTGCCGTGCCGTAGGCGCCGAACAGGATGCCGCGCACCGCCAGGTCCAGGTCGGCGCTAGGGGTCACGATGATGGCGTTGTTGCCGCCCAGCTCCAGCAGGCAGCGGCCAAAGCGCGCCGCCACGCGCGGACCGACCGCGCGGCCCATGCGGGTCGAGCCGGTGGCCGAGACCAGTGCCACCTTGGGATCATCGACCAGGGCCTCGCCCACGGCTGCGCCGCCGTTGAGCGTTTGCGTCAGATGGGACGGGGCCGCGAAGCCCGTGGCCGTGTAGCGCGCCAGAGCCTTGTCGAACAGGGCCTGCGTGGCCAGCGCGGTCAGCGGCGTCTTCTCGCTGGGCTTCCAGACGCAGGTGTCGCCACAGACCAGGGCCAGTGCCGAGTTCCAGGCCCACACGGCGACGGGGAAGTTGAAGGCCGAGATGATGCCCACCACACCCAGCGGCAGGTACTGCTCCATCATGCGGTGGCCAGGACGCTCGCTGGCGATGGTCAGGCCATGCAGTTGACGCGACAGGCCGACCGCGAAGTCGCAGATGTCGATCATCTCTTGGACTTCACCCTCGCCCTCGCTGGCGATCTTGCCGGCCTCGATAGAAACCAGGCGCGCCAGATCGGTTTTGTGGGCGCGCAGCTCTTCGCCGAACAGGCGCACCAACTCGCCGCGTTTGGGTGCGGGCACAGCACGCCAAGCCAAGAAGGCGGTGTGCGCGCGCGTGACGGCTGCGTGCATGTCATCGGCCGTGGCCTGATGCACTGCGCCGATGGCGGAGCCGTCGATTGGCGAACGAACCTTCAGGGTGCCGCCGGTATAGGCTGCAGCGGGAACGCCACAGGCGTTCAGCAGGTTGGGGATTTGTTGAGTGTTCATGACGCAATTGTCCATTCAGCCAAGTGATTCGACCTGACGCGACTGCTGATAAGCCTTGCCGAAGCGGTTGTCCAGGAAGACTGGCAGCTCGACCTCCTCCTGGCGGATGAAGCCCGACTGTGGCAGTTTGCCCTCACGGAACAGGTCTACCGCGGCGCAAATGCCAGCAGCGGTGGTGATTTGGATGGCCGACAGCGGCGCTTTGGCATCACGCTCGGCAAAAATCTTGCGGGCGAAGACTTCCTGCAAGAGGGTGCCGTTCTTCATGCCCGAGACGGTCACAAAGACCAGCACCACGTCCTGCATGGTGGCGGGCATCGACTTGCGCATGATGTCCTTCAGCTTGTCTTGGTCGCTGGCCAGTGCCAGGTCTTCCAGCAGGAACTGCATCAGGTCGCGGTGGCCAGGGTAGCGCACGGTCTTGTAGTCCAGGTTGCGTACCTTGCCGGCCCAGGTCTCGCACAGGGTGCCTAGGCCACCCGAGGTATTGAAGGCCTCGTATTCGGTGCCGTCTAGGCTGAAGTGCTCCAGGCCTTCCAGCGGCAGGGCCGAGATGAACTCGCCACCGTGGATAGCCTCGCAGGGGTGGCAATACTCGTTGATCAGTCCGTCGACCGACCAGGTCAGGTTGTACTTGAGCTTGTTGGTCGGGAAGGCAGGCAGTGCGCCGACGCGCATCTGCACATCACGCACCTCGTCAAACTGCTTGGCTAGGTGGTGGGCCACGATGCCGATGAAGCCCGGCGCTAGTCCGCATTGCGGCATGAAGGCGGTCTTGGCGTTCTTGGCCAGATCCTTGATGGCCTTGGTAGCGGCCACGTCCTCGGTCAGGTCAAAGTAGTGACAGCCGCACTCCAATGCCAGTGTGGCAGCGGTGATGGCCAAGTGGTAGGGCAGTGCGTTGACCACCACATTTTTGCCACGCAGCTGGGCCGCCAAAGCGGCCTGGTTCTCGGTGTCGACCTTGGCGGTGGCAATGCCCTCGGCGGCTAGTACGCCCAGGTAATTGGGGTTCTTGTCGATCACGGTGACCTGGTAATCGCCCGTGGCGTGCAGCAGGCGGGCGATGGTCTGGCCAATGTGTCCAGCGCCAAGCAGTGCGACTTTCATGGGGAAGTCCTTTCAATAGTTGGAAGCTTGATTTGAGTGAAGTCTAGGCAAAGGCGCTGACGAAAGAAATTGCAAGTTCGACGTAATTTCTTTCTGAACTGACGATTCGTCGAGTAAATTTGACGAAATCAATAACACAAGGGTTTTCCATGGAGCACCGCAAGAGCACCAGCGACACGGGGTGATCTCGGTTTCGGTGCAATTTGTAGCGATTTAAGGCAAGGGTAAACCCTAATTTTGCGGATCGCTCCAAGCTGCCGCCTATGGGCCGGGCTTCAACCCATTGGCGAATGCGAAGACCCTCTCAGAGAGTATTTCGAAATCACCATCGCTCAGAACATCCAAGATCTTTGTGCATATCCCCTCGACCCCCATGAGTCGATGGTTGCGCTGCTTCAACCCGGCACTGTGTAAAACGGCGTTCAGAACATCCATCGACGTTGCCTGTCTGGTTGTCGGCGGCGAGGTTTTTCTCCACTCGTCCCAATGCCGAAAGTAATTTGAGGTCGCAACCAAAATAACCCCCACTGAATGCCCATGGATCAATGGCGCAGTGCCCTCCCAGTCGAGGCGACCTGCATTGATGTCATCTTTCAGAGCTTGGAGGAAACCCGTCAAGTTCAGCAGTATTGCGCCGGCGCAGGACTCAGAACCCAACATATTGGCGGCGATTTCCTCGGTCAACGCGAACCTACGTTTGAAAGATGTCGAGCCGGGCGGAAATGGTTTTTGACTCGGATCACGTCGGTAGTCGACACCCTGGTCCAGGCTTCTTTTCAAGTCCTGGGACCGCGAACTGACGACCATGGTCAGGTCAAAAAGTGACTTGAGCATGGGCGCGTTGAATCGCCATGCACTGACAAACCGACGCATCGCGCTGTAGTGCTCGTTGTTCAGCATCAGATCGCCGCTTTTGGTCACCGCGATATCGCCGTTTCTCAGAACTAGATCACCTGGAGACTTCAGAATCTCCACATTGAACTTGGTGACGATTTCTTCGTGGCTCGGTGCGAGTGGCAACTGCATATTGGTATGGCTACAGGTCAGAGGAGTCGGTCGGTGGCTGGGCCTGCAAATACTGTTTTTGCTTCGCAGTACCATGCTTTTTCACAAACACCGCCATGGCTTCTGACAGCGGTGTGTCGATTTCAAAATCACCGTACCGTTGCAGAAACTCTGCCCAACGCTTGGCCAAGACTCCAGTGCGACGCATGGATGGACACACCCAGATCCAACGCATCCGCCATTTCTCACCTTCATGCCAGAAGGCGCAGGCACCTATTGCCGTGCCTGGCCCATATGTGTCAGTGTGATCCGCGAACAGATAGCCGTGACTTTCCGGGCGAAGGTTCTTTTTCCTTAGGGACCCTTCCCATTGAAGGAAGTCGTACTGAAATTCGCGTTTGAACTGGAGCGCGCGTTGATGGACCTCTCGGTGCATCCATATGGGTGAATCACCGATCACCAACTCTGGATCGGCATGCTTTTCCAGTCTGGTCTGAAACGCTGCGAGTGGCCGCGGATTCATGAACCGCATTACCCGGGCATGTTCTGACCGGTGAAACAGCGCGCCTTCCGGGTCGCCCTTGGTATAGCGGCATCCACAGGTTGGACAGGTGGTGCTTACCTGGGGCGCAGGCCTTCTGTACTTGGGCCCTCTAACCGTCAATAGGTGGGGCAGTTTCCCTACCAAGGTGAATTCGATGTGGCGTCCCTGCGCGTCTTTCCAGTTGTGTGGCACCCACTCCCCATCATCGTTCTGCCCATCCGATTGGGCAAAAAACTCTTCTTTCAGGCGCCGCTTCGGGTAAGACAGCAAAGTCCATTCGCTATCCGTGATATGCGTCAGGTCCCTTTGGGCACGGAGCCCATGCTCGACCAAGCGCTCGGGATGACTGTCAAACCCCATTTCCTCCATCCGAACAAACAGGCATGCTGCGTCGGCCAGAGTGAGCGCATTGATGGCCACAGCACCGGCGGACAGGTACCGTGGACGTTTGTAAACCGTGCGCCATGGGATCTCAAGGTATTCCGTCAACCGATTCAGGTCCAGATGCGCAACCCGCGAATCTGTTGCAAGAAGCAATTCCTCCAACTCAATGTTGTAGACCCACCCGCGCGCAACGATGATGTCATCGAGAGGCGCGTATTGGGCAAAGTCACCGAAGCGGCGATTCTTTTCAGAAAGAGCGTGATAGATCTGCTGAAGCAACTTTGCAGGTATTTTTCTACTCATTCTTGGGGTTGCCCTTCTGTAGACCTTGCTCAAACCTGTTCTGCAATTCAGCGTCTGGTGTATCCAGATAGCGCATGGCCGACTTGATGTCCTGCCACCCCACGTATTCCATCAGGTCCTTGATATCCCACCCACTGGCGCGGGCCCAGCCGGCAAAGCCGCGCCGCAAAGAGTGACTGCTGTACTCCTTCACTTCCGGTACACCCGCTAGGGACAACATGGTGCGCAGCAGCGGAATCAGGCTGTTGGGATGCATGGCTTTACTCGACAGGTGGCCCCACCGATCAACACCCCTGTACACCGGTCCATGCTCAAGCTTGGCCAGTGCGACCCACTGGGCAAATGCCGTTACCGGGCACAGTCTGGACAAGGATGGGCATTTGTAGGTCTTGCCCAAGGTCTGACGGTCACCTTTGCTGCGCTCGAGGTAGCAGGTCATCCCCTCGGTAGACACGATTTGGACGTTTTCAACAGTGAGGCGGACCAACTCATCAGACCGGAATCCGCGCCAGAACCCCAACAGAATCAGACTGCGGTCACGGGTGAATCTCAGCGTCGAAGCGTTGTCACCTTGACGCTGGGACCGTTCAATGCTTTCCACCAGCCAACCGTCCACCCGCTCCAAGACCTCCAGATCCAGTGGCCGCGCCCGGTTTTCCGGGGTGTTGTGCACGGTGCGGATGCCCTTGAGAAGTTGCCGGATGGTGGTGGTCTTGGTCGGATCGGCAAAGCCTTGGTCCAGGTGCCACCGTGACAGCGCTGCCAGCCTGTGGCGCAGCGTGTTTCCTGATAGCGTGGCCGCATAGTCCGCCAGGTATCGGGCAATGGCATCGCTGCTGGCCGGCAACAGGCCTTTCCATTCCTCCTCAAAATGCCGGATCGCTGAGGCGTAGCTCAACAGCGTGTTCTGGCGTTCCGCGGCTTTGAGATAGTCGTCAACGTTGCTCATGGCATCAGTCGGTAGTGCTTCGGACAGACATTACAGTAACCGTGACAGCAATGATCAGGCCAATGCACCATGGATGCGGGCCGCAAGTTTCGCTGCAGCGCTCACATCCAGTCCCACATCTCCGTCCACAAGGAAAACATGGGGATTGAAGGGGCGGAAATTCCAGGACCGGTCATCCACGGCCAGCCACTCTCGTGTTGTGCGTCCATGTTGCTCCAACCAATTCCTGCATTCGGCCTCGCGCTCATAGCCAACCAGCACATCGGGAACATCCTCCAGCTGTGCGTATGGCGGCGTAGCGCCAACTATCCGCGCCGCCACATCGTCCGAAAACAAGGCTTTGAGTTCTTCCAAGGATCGTTTGTAGCGCCATGTGCTGGAAATCACCAGCTCAACGTGGGGGGCTGTACGCATCACCGCCTCAAAGATATCCAGGTGCACAAAGTGCTTGGATTCATGGCAAAACTCAGGGTGCATCACCCCATCAAAATCCAGAAAAATAACTTGTACGGCTGCAGTTGCCCTGTGGCTTGGGCTTGAATAGAGCATGGCGGTGCTTCCGATGGCGACTGCACTAGTCTATACAGCCTGGCTCCATGGAAAGCACCGCGCGTTTGGACTTTCCAGAATTACGAATAGCTACTTGTCGAGCTCCGAAATCTGGGTGGCGACGAGGGCCAACACCTTGTCCACCGAGGTTGCGTCCGTCTTACGGAGGTAGGACCTGGCGAGCAGGGTCAAAGGATGAACGCCCAAGACTTCCGCCAAGACATCCACCTTATTCAGCGTTGGAGATTGGATCTTTCTCTCCAGGGTACTGACATAAGTTCGGCTTGAAACCAGGCCAAAAGCCTCCTGGCTCAACCCCTTGGAGCGACGGACGGATCGTAGCGCGGTGGCGAAGTTGTTTCGTGGTTTGGTGGCATTTGACATGCTCACCGATTAATTAGCAATGACCTCTATAGGGCTACAATCTATAGTGTTCATTTTGAGTCTCTATGTTCCTCACTCGCGCCCCATTTCGCTCTCCTATTTCAGCCCTGTTTTGTGAGCCCGACGAGACTGTTTGGACGGCAACCGAGCTTGCCTTGCAACAAACCTGGTTTCTGGCCTACTTTGAGCAATCCGAAACAATGGAGGACGAAGAGTTCGCCTGCGGCCGCACCATACTGTTTGCAGAGTTCAGCGGTGTGGAGCAGCTGATTGGCTTGGGGCCTGAGAGTGGCATTCGGTTGAAATCCGTGCATATCCTCACTCCGGGCCATGTGAACGGGACCGACAACTGGAAAATGGATCAGATTGGCGCTGTCTGGTCCGGTCGTGAACCCGATACCGAACACAGCCCCATGGATGTCTTTGAAACGACAACCGGGGAGTTGTATTCCGCTTCGTTCGTTGGACACAATGCCGACGAGTTCCAGCTGGATGCGATGAAGTTCAAACTCGTCAACTGAACTGACTTTTGAGCTGCTATCCGCAACATCCGCAGGTCTGCTGCGACTGCAAGTGTCAGCCCGGTCCATGAACATTCAGCTCGCTTCCGACCTGCATTTGGACCTCTTGCACACGCGTTGGCCTGAAGAGCGGTTGATCTGTCCGGCCCAGGCCGCAGACGTTCTGGTTTTGGCAGGAGATATCCACAAAGGCACTTTGGCCATCGACACATTTGCGCAGTGGGCTGCGCAAAGCCATGTCCCCATCATCTACATAGCCGGCAACCATGAGTTTTACGGAGATTCTCTGGACGCTGTGGAACACCGGCTTCGAGAATCCGCGGCGGCGGCCGGAATCCACTATCTTCAGCAGGATGTTCTGATCCTTGGTGGCATGCGTTTTCTGGGTTGTACGATGTGGACCGACTACCGTCTGCGATCCATGTATTCACAGGCACACGTCATGGAAGACGTGCAGCAGCGCATCCAAGACCACTTCTTTATCCAAACGGGCTCGCAAGCCTTTACGCCGCAGGATGCCTTGGATCAGCATGCGGCCTCCCGACATTGGCTGACACAGGAACTAGCGAAGCCATTTGACGGGAAAACTGTGGTCATTACCCACCATGGCCCCCATCCCTTGTCTGTCCACCCTCGGTATGTGGGAGATAAGCGTAACGGGGCGTACGTGAGCGATCTGTCCGCGTTGATGCCCAACGTTGACCTGTGGCTGCATGGCCATGTGCACGACTCCTTTGACTACCAAGTTGGCCGGTGCCGTGTGGTGGCCAACCCCGCGGGGTACGTCCGCAACCGGGCCTTGGCAGCCTCCAAGGGGGACTTTCAGTTTGAGAATCCGCTCTTTGACAAAAAACTGGTGATTCCCCTGAACTAATCGCGTCTGCGTGCCGCGCGCACACGCATCATCCGGTAGGCGGCTGGGATGATGAAGAGTGACAGCAGTGGCGCCGTGATCATTCCTCCCAGCATGGGCGCCGCAATCCGGCTCATCACCTCCGAGCCAGTACCACTTCCCCAGACAATGGGAATCAGGCCCGCCAGGATCACCGCTACCGTCATGGCCTTGGGGCGCACTCGAAGCACTGCACCTTCGCGAATGGCATCCAGAACCATGACAACTCCGGGGGCTTCATCTAGGATAGTTCGCTCGGCCAAGGCTTGCTTGAGATAGAGCAGCATCACCACGCCAAACTCTGCCGCTACCCCCGCCAGCGCGATGAACCCCACGCCGGTGGCCACTGACAGGTGGTAGCCCATCAGGTACAGAAACCAGACCCCACCCGCCAGCGCAAATGGCAGCGTGGCCATGATCAGCGCAGCCTCATCCAGTCGGTTGAAGGTCAGGTACAGCAGTACGAAGATGATCAGCAAGGTGGCCGGTACCACGACCTTGAGCCGGGCATTGGCGCGCTCCAGGAACTCAAACTGGCCCGAATAGGTAATGCTGACCCCTGGTTCGAGCTTGACCTGCTGGCTCACCGCCTGACGGAGATCGTTGGCGACGGAAGCCAGATCTCGCCCACGCACGTCCACATAGACCCAGTTGGAGGGGCGCGCGTTTTCAGTTTTGAGCATGGGCGGGCCATCGGTGATCCTGACTTTGGCCACCGTACCAAGGGTGATCTGTTGCCCCATGGGTGTCAGGATGGGAAGCTGGGCCAACTTCTCGGGGGTATCTCGCCATTCCCTCGGGTAGCGCAAATTGATGGGAAAGCGCGCCAATCCTTCAATGGTCTCTGCCACGTTCTCGCCACCAATCGCGCCCGACACCAAAGCCTGCACGTCATTGATGTTCAGTCCATAGCGCCCGGCGGCCACCCGGTCGATCTGAACATCGACATAGCGGCCTCCAGTTAACCGCTCAGCCAAAGCACTGGACACCCCGGGCACGCCTTTGGCTACCTGCTCGATCTGGCTAGCCATGCGGTCGATAGTGGCCAGGTCAGTCCCGTTGACTTTGACGCCAATGGGGCTTTTGACCCCGGTGGCGAGCATGTCGATGCGATTGCGGATCGGCGGAATCCAGATGTTGGACAGGCCGGGCACCTTGACAGCCAGGTCCAGCGCTTCGATCAGTTTCTCCTGCGTCATACCGGCGCGCCACTGGTCCCGGGGTTTGAGCTGCACGGTGGTCTCGAACATCTCCATGGGCGCAGGGTCGGTGGCCGTCTCCGCCCGACCCGCTTTGCCAAACACGCGTTCCACCTCGGGCACGGTCTTGATCATGCGGTTGGTGATTTGCAGCAGCTCCGACGCTTTCTGCGCCGACAGCCCCGGCAAGGCTGAAGGCATGTAGAGCAAATCCCCTTCGTCCAAGGGAGGCAGGAATTCCCCGCCCAACTGGCTCACCGGCCACAGCGTGGTGGCAAAGACCAGAACGGCAATAGCTAAAGTGACTTTGGGCCACTGCAGCACCCACTCCAGTGCGGGGCGGTACACCGCGATCAGGGCCCGGGTGATGGGGTTGCGCTGCTCATCCGGGATGCGCCCCCGGATCCAGTACCCCATCAGGATGGGGATCAAAGTCACAGAGAGTCCGGCCGCCGCTGCCATCGCATAGGTCTTGGTGAATGCCAAGGGGCCAAATAAGCGACCCTCTTGGGCCTCCAGTGTGAACACCGGAATGAACGACAAGGTGATGATCATCAATGAGAAAAACAAAGCCGGCCCGACCTCAACGGCCGCTTCGGTGATGACGTTCCACCGTTCTTGTCCTTGCAAGACCTGATCGGGGTGGGCATGCTGCCAGGCCTCCAGCTTCTTGTGGGCGTTCTCGATCATGACCACGGCCGCGTCCACCATGGCTCCGATGGCAATGGCAATGCCGCCCAAGGACATGATGTTGGCGTTGATGCCTTGGATGTGCATCACCACAAAGGCCGCCACGATGCCCAGTGGCAACGAGATGATGGCAACCAACGCAGATCGCAGATGGCCCAGAAAAAGTACACATACCAGCGCCACCACGACGAACTCCTCCACGAGCTTGGCAGACAGGTTGTCGATGGCCCGCTCAATCAGGGCGCTGCGGTCGTAGGTGGTGACGACCTCCACTCCGGGTGGCAGGCTTTTTTGCAGTTCGGCCAGCTTGGCTTTGACAGCACGGATGGTTTCTTGGGCATTCTTGCCGGAGCGCAGTAGCACCACACCTCCCGCGACCTCTCCCTGGCCGTCGAGTTCGGCCACGCCGCGGCGCATCTCGGGTCCGACTTGCACCGTCGCCACGTCCCCAAGCCGAACTGCAATGCCGCCGCGGCTGGAAAGTGGGATGGCCCGGAAATCGTCAAGGGTCCGCAGGTAGCCATTGACCCGCACCATGTACTCGGCTTCGGCCAGTTCCAGCACCGAACCGCCCGTTTCCTGATTCCCGTTCATCAGTGCCTGGCGCACCTGCTCGTAGGTGATGCCGTAGCCATTGAGCTTGAGGGGGGCCAGCACGACCTGGTACTGCTTGACCATGCCGCCCACACTGGCCACTTCAGCGACGTTGGGCAGGGTCTTGAGTTCGAACTTCAGAAACCAGTCCTGCAATGCCCGCAGTTGGGACAGATCATGTCCACCTGTACGGTCCACCAAGGCGTACTGGTAGATCCAGCCGACACCGGTGGCATCGGGCCCCAGGGCCGACTTGGCACCTGCAGGCAGTCGTCCCTGTACCTGGTTGAGGTATTCCAGGACGCGAGAGCGCGCCCAGTACAGATCGGTGGCGTCATCGAACAGGATGTAGACGAAGGAGTCCCCAAAGAACGAGAAGCCCCGTACCGTCTTGGCTCCCGGCACGGACAGCATGGTGGTGGCCAACGGGTAGGTGACCTGGTTTTCCACAATCTGAGGCGCCTGGCCGGGGTAGCTGGTGCGGATGATGACCTGCACATCAGATAGGTCCGGCAAGGCGTCGATGGGGGTGGAACGCACGGCCCAGAGGCCCGCACCCGCCAAAAACACCGTGGCCAGCAGCACCAGAAAGCGGTTTGAGACCGACCCGCGGATGATGGCCGCAATCATGGCTTCACCCCCTTGAGCGCCACCACCTCGTATTCGTCACCGACAGCCCTGAACTGGAACTGCACGGTGTCCCCAACTTTGAAGCCAGACGACTGCAACTCCTTGGCGCGCTTGAAGCCCATGGTCATGGCCGGCCATTTGAGCGCTGGCACGGGTTCGTGGCGTAGCTTGATGTTGGAGGCATCCAGTTCCTCGATCACCCCCTGTGTTTCAAAGGCCGCAACCTTCTCCAGCCTGGGGGCAGCAGTATTCATCGGGGTGGATGACAGGCTCGATGGAGGGACGATCCCTCGCATGCTGGCTTCCGAGTCCAGCAGGAACTGCCCCGATGCCACCACTTTTTGGCCCGCACTGAGGCCTTGGCGTATGACCAACTGGCCATCACGTTCCGCACCGAGCTGTACGTCAACCGGTCTGTATTGGCCTCCGTCCTCGGCCAGATAGACCAATGCGCGCTTGCCGGTGCGGATCACGGCGTCGGAGGGCACCAGCAGGACCGACTCTGTGGGGCCGTGCAAGGTCGCTGTGGCCAACATGCCGGCACGCAGCCTCTGGCCCGGATTGGGAAGTTCGACCCTGACGCGCAAGGTTCGCGTGTCCGGGTTGGTTTCTGCGAGCACCGATGTCACTTTGCCCTTGAGGAGGGTTTCAGGTGCGGCAGAAAGACGGGCCTCCACCGCTTGCCCGATGTCGAGGGTAGATGCCTGGGCCTGCGGCACGGCCAGTTCCAGCCAGACCGTGCCCAACCCGGTAATCCGGGCCAGTGTCATACCGGGGCTCAGGCTCATGCCCTGGCGCACCATCAACTCCGAGATCACGCCCGAACCAGGCGCCGTGATGGTGGTCAACGCCATGGTGCGATTGCTGCTGTCCACGCGCTGGATCAAACTGGAGGACATGCCTAGCAGCGCCATGCGCCGGCGTGCGGCTTGGGTCAGTGTGGCGTCTCCCATGGCTTTGACGGCCAGGAACTCTTGCTGTGCACCCACCCATTCCGGATTGGTGACGTCGGCCAGAGGGCTGCCTGCGCTGATGACATCCCCAGGCGCACGGGCGTAAACGCGCTCGACAAAGCCACCGGTGCGGGCCTGGACGATGCTGACATCCCGCTCGCTGAGTTGCAGGGTTCCAGCGACCTCCACCGTGCCGGAGAGGTCCCGTTGCACGACTGTGGCAACCCGCATTCCCAAACTTTGGCTGGCACGTGTGGAGATGGTCAGTGCGGCCGTGTCCGCGCCACCTTCGTCGGCATAGCGCGGCACCAGTTGCATGTCCATGAACGGGGATGGCCCCGCTTTGTCGAACTTGGCATCCGGCTTCATGGGGTCGTACCAGTAAAGCACTTTGCGTTCAGACTTGGCAGATTCGGCAGTGGCCGGTGCCATGTTGGAGCTGCGCTTGGTCCACCAAGCACCTCCCGCAACGCCCAGGGCCAAGATCACCAAGCCAATTGCAGTGAGGGACAGATTCTTTTGCATGGGTGTGAAGCTCATTGCGCACCTCCGGTCAGTGGGGCATCGTTGGTGAAGTGAAGGCGTGCGCTGAGCACTTGGCGTTCTCCTTGGAGGGCAAACAGCCTGAGTTGGGTTTCCAGAGATTCCCGGCGTGCGTTCAGGTGCTCCACCAGACTGCCTTTGCCGGCCTGGTAGGCGGACAGCGTCAGGGCGACCTTGTCGCGCATGAGGGGTTGCAGAACAGTCTGGTTGCGTTCCACGGCCAGGTTCAGGCGCGCCAGTTCCGCCCACTCGGTGTCAAGTTCCTGCAGGTGTTCACGCCGCACAAGCTCCAGCTCTGCATCCAGGCCCATCCGCTCCAGCTGCTTGGCCGCGATGAGCGGATCCTGGCGCTTCGCTGGTGCCGTTGGAAGGTCAAAAGTTACTTTGAAGGAGACCATGTCGCCAAACTGCTCCCCGCGGCGCTGGTAGGCGAGCTCCACACCCCAGTCTGGCTTTTTAGCGGCCTGCGCTTCCTGTAGCTCGGCATCCAGCACACGGCTGGTGCTGCTGAGCAGGTTGACATCGGGATGGTCTTGAATGCGGTGGGCCAACGCCTCACGGTCCAGTGCCCAACTGGGCGGTTCGCCCTCCAGCGATTCACCGGCGGCAGCTCCAATCCAGCGTTGCAGTGCGGCAATGGCCTGTGCACGCTGAGTTCGCAGCTCGTCCAGGCGCTCGGCCAGCATGGCCGCCTCCTGCCTGGGCATCAATACGTCGGCGATGGCGCCGCGCCCACCGGCCAGTTGTGCCTGGACCGCTGATTCCAGGAGCTTGTTTTGTTGGAAGAGACCGTCGAACAGTGCGATCTGTCGTTCCAAGGCATAGCGGCGGATCCAGGCCACGGCGGTTTCTCTGCGCACGGTCAAGGTAGAGAGCTGCTGTGCAGATTCGGCTTGCTGGACCTTGGCCTGGGCCACTGCAACACGGGCTTCCCGTTTGCTGCGATTGGGGATGTCCTGCATGTAGGCGATACGCTGCATCGTCATGAAATCACCAGTCAAGCTATACCGATCTGGCCCTGCGACGGGCAGGTTCTCGACACCGACTGCGAGCTTGGGGTCTGGCAGCTCTCCAGCCGGAACGGCTGCTGCACGTGCGGTATCCACCCTGGCTTGGGATGCTGCAAGGGTGGGCGCTCCCCGGATAGCCAGGGACAAGGCCTGCTCAAAGGACAGTGGCGTGGCCCATAGCGGCACGGCCACTGTGAGCGGGAAGGCAAATGCAATCAACCTGCGGCTGACACGGTGCCCAAGGGGGTGAACGGAACAATGCATGTCCCAACTCCTGAAATATTGCGCTTGCGCGCGACGACCTGGCCGCACAAAGACGGCAAGGCACGGATTCAAGGGGTTGGGGTCAGGCTGGCGGACGCCAGATGGGGATGGGTCGAGGCTCTATGGCACGGTCGTTCAGACGGGCCAAGAGGGTGTCTTTGCTGAAAACTTCGGGGATTGCGGGGAAATGGACGGAAAGTCCCAGGCTGCCAATCTTGCAGTCTTGGCCTACCTTGCAGGTCTTGCCCGTTTTGAGCAGGGTTTCCATGTCATTGCAGCACTTGCCCATTTTGGCTACGGGTGTCTGCTCCATGTCGGCACTGAGCTGAAGTTCTGCCATGGCGGCCATTTCCATGGGGCAAGGCATCTTCGGCACGCCCAAGCCCGCATATCCCGCCAATGGGATTGCCAGGCTGAGCATCATCAACAGAATGAGACGAACGGTGCGCACGATCTGATTAAACCCGAAGTGGAAGTTCAACGCCAAACCAGGGTTCCCGCTACAGCGTTTTGCCCCGTAAACGCAGGGCATTCCCGATGACGGATGCTGAACTGAAGCTCATGGCCAAGGCGGCGACCATGGGCGATAGCAGCCAACCGGTGAATGGGTAGAGCAAGCCAGCGGCCAACGGAATCCCCAACGCGTTGTACAGAAAAGCAAACATCAGGTTTTGCTTCATATTGCCCACGGTGGCATTGGACAGTGCGAGTGCTATGGAAATCCCACGTAGATCGCCTTTGACCAAAGTGACTTGTGCGCTGTTCATGGCCACATCCGTGCCCGTTCCCATGGCAATTCCCACATCGGCCTTGGCCAGAGCCGGCGCGTCATTGATCCCGTCACCGGCCATGGCCACGATTCGGCCTTGCTTTTGCAGCTGCTCCACCAAGGCTAGTTTGTCCTGAGGTTTGACTTCGCCATGCACTTCATCAATCCCAAGCTTGGCACCCACGGCCTTGGCGGTGGTGACGCCATCACCGGTCGCCATCACGATGCGCATGCCGGAGGCTTTGAGGGAAGCCAGGGCTTCCATCGTGCTGGCCTTGATTGGATCCGACACGGCAAGCAGACCGGCTAGTTTTCCATCGATGGCAAGGTGCATCACGCTGGCACCCTCAGCACGCAAGGCTTCGGCCTGAACTTTCAGACTATCCACAGAGACATTGATCTGCTGCATCAGGGCCGTATTTCCCAGCACCGAATGGCGGCCGGCCACGTGACCCTGCACACCAATGCCTGAACCAGACTCGAAGTTCTCTGGTTTTTCCAGCACCAGCTTGCGCTCGCGCGCCGCCGCCACAATGGCCGCAGCCAACGGGTGCTCACTGCCTTGGTCCAGGCTGGCCGCCAGACGCAGAACTTCGTCAGCATCCAACCCATCACTGGGGATTGCTTTCTCGAACGTGGGGCGACCTTCGGTCAAAGTGCCAGTTTTATCAATGATGAGGGTGTCCACCTTGCGCAGGTTCTCAATGGCGGCCGCGTCACGGAACAACACGCCATTGACGGCGCCTTTGCCCGTTGCAACTATGATGGACATGGGAGTCGCAAGACCCAGGGCGCATGGGCAGGCAATGATCAACACCGCAACCGCATTGATCAGGCCATACACCCAGCTAGGTTGGTGGCCGAAGAGGCCCCAGCCGAGAAACGTCAGAACCGCAATACTCACTACGGCAACCACGAAGTAGCCCGCCACCACATCGGCCATGCGTTGCATGGGCGCTCTGGACCGCTGCGCCTGGGCCACCATCTGCACGATTTGAGAAAGGACAGTGTCCGATCCCACTTTTTCGGACTTCATGACCAGGGAACCGCTGGTGTTGAGGGTTGCACCGATGACCTTGTCGCCCACTCGTTTGGTAACTGGCAGCGGCTCACCAGTGAGCATGGATTCATCGACAGCACTGCTGCCTTCTGTGACCACCCCATCCACTGGTACTTTCTCACCAGGGCGTACACGCAGCAGATCGCCAAGATGGACGTGGCTCAGTTCAATGTCCTCTTCTGTCCCGTCGGGCTTGATGCGTCGTGCCGTCTTGGGAGCCAGGCCCAGGAGGGATTTGATAGCCGCCGAGGTTCGGGAACGGGCCTTGAGCTCCAGCATCTGACCCAACAGAGTCAATGAAATGATGACGGCCGCCGCTTCAAAGTACACGGCAACCCGACCCATCGAGACAAAGGAATCAGGAAACACGCCTGGAGTAAGGGTGGCCACTACGCTATAGAGGTATGCCGCCCCTGTACCAAGGCCAATGAGCGTCCACATATTGGGACTGCGATTGACGAAGGATTGCGCGGCCCGGACAAAAAATGGCCAACCGGCCCACACCACGATGGGCGTGGCCAGCGCGAACTCCACCCAGCTCTGTACTGCCATGTCCATCCACTGCAATCGGTGTCCAAACATGGCCAGCACAAACACAACGGCTGTCAGAGGCAGCGTCCACCAAAAACGGCGTTCAAAATCAGCCAGTTCAGGATTCTCTTCGTCGTCCAACGACGGCATGACCGGCTCCAATCCCATGCCGCATTTGGGGCAGCTTCCCGGATGGTCTTGCCGTATCTCGGGGTGCATGGGACAGGTATAGACCGTCCCCGTCGCCGCGGGCTGTGAGGCCGGCTTCTCTTGAATCCCTCCCATGTATTGCATGGGACTGACGTCGAACTTCGCCTTGCATTTGGGGCCGCAAAAAAAGAAGTCGTGCCCCATGTGCTCGGAGCGATGAGGTGACTGAACAGTGACCTTCATTCCGCACACGGGGTCTTTGAGCGGACTCTCATCGTTGGAAGACCCTGCTTGATGGTGCCCGTGGTGTCCTGCGTGTGTCGAATGGTCCATGCTTCTTTCTCCCTGTAAACCTACGAAGGCCACTATGAGCCCAGAAATTCCAAGTCAGCGATAACCCTGGTAGACGCGCGAGCTGCCATCCTTGGCTACCAGCAGGACGTCATAGGCACCTTTGCGTCCGGCGTAAACCGCCCCATCCATACCAGGTGAGCCCACTGGCATACCTGGTACAGACAAGCCGATGGCTGTGGGTTTCTCCTTCAGAAGCCGTTTGATGTCATTCGCCGGCACATGCCCCTCAATGACATAACCACCGACCACGGCCGTGTGGCAGGAACCCAATTGCCTGGGCATGCCCAAGCGCTCGCGGACCACATCGTTGCCGTTTTGGTTGACCTTCACTGTGAAGCCGGATTTCTCCAGGTGAGTCACCCAGTCCTTGCAGCATCCACAGTTAGGGTCTTTCCACACCTCGATAGAGGCTCCATGGCTGGCGGCATGTACGCAAGGCAGTGCCAGTATCAAAACAGATCCGAGCAGCATTCGGCGCTGTAGTCTGGTCTTGAATTGAGTGCCCATGGTTTGCTCCTTAGTAGTTTGACGACAAAACACCATTCCGGCTTTGACAAATAACAAGGCGCCACAACGGCGCCTCGTTATTTCCGGAAACTGCCTGCAAGCCTCACTTGCGTACAGGAAGTCTTACTTGACGGGTTGGATCTCGGTGACCACCAGCTTGCCGCCGTCGTTGATCACGGCAAACTTCACCTTGTCACCTGCTTGAATCTTGTCCAGCAGCGACTTTTCTTTGGCCACAAAAATCATGGTCATTCCAGGCATATCCAGGTTTTTGATGTCTCCATGCTTGATCGTGACCTTGCCGGCGTCTTTGTCCACCTTGCGGATCTCGCCGTCGGTCATGGAGGTCATTTGTGTCTCATTCATCTTTGCGTTGTCCATCTGCGCGTGGACAACGCCAGGCATGCTGACCAAGGCCAACAAAGCGGTGGCAGTAGCTGCGAGAGCGTGTGGGATACGTGTCATGTTGAGTACTCCTGTATGGATGGGAACGAATTTCTTAGAGGTCGCTGTACCGCTTACTTGGCACCGACCTTCACTTGACCTTTCATGCCAGCCTCATAGTGACCAGGCATCAAGCAGGCGAAGTTGACGGTTCCAGCTTTGGTGAACTGCCAGACGATTTCACCTTGTTTGCCGGAATCCAGTGTGATCTTGCTGGGCTCATCGTGTTCCATGCCGGGGAACTTCTTCATTTGTTCCAAGTGTTCCAGCAGCTCTTTCTCCGTGCCCAAGCTCAGCTCGTGCCGGACCTTACCCACGTTCTTCACTACAAAGCGGATGGTCTCACCCTTCTTGACCTGGATCTCAGAGGGGGTGTAGCGCATGCTATCGGCCATCTCCACGGTCACTGTGCGAGTGGCCTTGGCGGCAACGCCAGCTTTTCCGATGGCGGACTCTTCATCATGGCCGCCGGCGTGATTGCCGCTGGCCAGGGCTCCAGTGGAAATAGCCGCAATGCTGGCGACAACGATGATGGAAGAGACAAATTTTGCAAACTTCATGGTGGGTTCCTTGGGTTAAAAAACAGTGGTGTACGAGATCAGTGACCGGAGTGCGACGACGGTTTGCGCGCATTCAGTACGGTGGTAGGGGTTGGTTTGTCGTTCGCGGGCTTGCCCGAGGCGATCTCTGAGCGCAGCCGCGCAGGTTCAGGGAGCACACCCGTAAATTCCTGAGCCACAGTGCCCGCAGGGAATTGGTACGGGCCCGGGTCGCTGTAGTCCCCCGGCTTTTGGTCCTTGCGCACCTTGAGCACAGTGAACATGCCACCCATTTCGACGGGACCAAACTGGGCTTGACCGGTCATCATGGGGGCCGTGTTTTCGGGAATGGGCATTTCCATTTCACCCATGTCGGCCATGCCGCGCTCGCCCATGAGCATGTAATCGGGTGTGACTTTCTGGATTTTCTTGATCAATCCCCGGTGGTCCACCCCCACCATGGTGGGCACGGTGTGCCCCATAGCATTCATGGTGTGGTGACTCTTGTGGCAGTGCATGGCCCAGTCACCTTCTTCATCGGCAACGAACTCAATCTGGCGCATTTGCCCGACGGCCACATCGGTAGTGACTTCGTACCAGCGAGAGGTTGGTGGCGTTGGCCCCCCGTCCGTGCCGGTGACCAGGAACTCGTGTCCATGGACGTGGATGGGGTGGTTGGTCATCGTCAGGTTGCCCACGCGGATGCGGACCCGGTCGTTGTGGCGCACATTGAGGGTGTCGATGCCCGGGAATACGCGGCTGTTCCAAGACCAGATGTTGAAGTCGGTCATCGTGTTGATCTTGGGCGTCTTGGTCCCAGCTTCCACGTCAAAGGCGTTCAGCAGGAAGCAGAAGTCCCGATCCACATCACTGATATGGGGGTGTTTTTCCTTGGGATGCGTGACCCAGAAGCCCATCATGCCCATGGCCATTTGCACCATTTCGTCGGCGTGCGGGTGGTACATGAATGTCCCCGGCCGGCGCGCGACAAACTCGTACATATAGGTCTTGCCAACGGGAATAGCCTTTTGGTTGAGGCCACCCACACCGTCCATGCCGCTGGGCAGTCGCTGACCGTGCCAGTGGATGGTTGTGTGCTCAGGAAGCTTGTTGGTGACGAAGATTCGTACCCGGTCGCCTTCCACCACCTCGATGGTGGGACCTGGGCTTTGGCCGTTGTAGCCCCACATATTGACTTTGAAGCCGGGTGAGACTTCCCGTTCAACGGGCTCGGCGACCAAGTGAAACTCCTTGACGCCGTTGTTCATACGCCATGGCAGCGTCCAGCCATTCAGAGTCACAACAGGGTTGTAGGGACGCCCGGTCGTAGGAATGAGCGGTGGCGCTGTATTCACGGAAGTCTGAATGACCGGTTCCGGCAAGGTGGCCAGCGCAGAGCGAGCCACCGCCATACCCGCTACAGCAGTAGCAGCACCTGCAAAAAATCGGCGACGGGAATTGGTTTGATCCATGGTGTTTCCTAGTTATTTCTCAGCCGTGGCGCCAGAGCCCACGCCCACGAAGCTGGCCGGGGCTCCGCCTTGCAAAACCAGTTGCAAATCAGCTTCGGCAATCAGGAGGTCGCGCTTGGCATTGATCGCGGACACATTGGCCTGCAGCTGGGCACCGGTCTCTGCCAGGAGATCCCAGACACTGAGCAACATTCCGTTGTACCGAAGCACGGTTTCGTCGTAGACGAACTGGCGCAATGTCTGCTCTTCTTGCGACAGACGGGCAGCTGCGTAGCTGGCCTCATAGATGTCAAAAGCCTGCTTTGCCGTTGCCTGGACGCGCATGCCCTCGGCACGTGGGAGCACTGGACGAAGGGCCTTCAGCCCTTTTTGAATGGTTTCTGCGGTGATTACTGGCGTGGTTACTTCTGGCAAGGTATCTGGTAAGCCCACGCTCGATGCAGTCCCCTGCAGCCGAAGTGCCTTGAGCAAGGCAATATGGGCCTGTTTGGATTCAGCCTCTGCCTTCAGTGTTTGCAGCTTGACGCTACCCAGCCTCGACTGCGACTGGGCCTGTTCCATACGGCTCCAATTTCCAACGCGCGCCATGCGACGGGCCAGTTCGGCAGCAGCGGAAGACGCCTCTTGCATGTCGCGCTGAGACTTCAGGCTGGCTTGGGCGGCCACGGCCCCCCACCAGGCCTTGCGGGCATCCACCGCTGTGTCGAGAATCGCGTCAAATTCATCCACATGGCGACGTACGGCAGGATCAACCTCCAGCCAACGCCCTTGGGCAATGTGCTCCTGGTTGACTGCGCCCAGCTGGGATAAGGACGATCCCAGTTCGGGGCGTGCACGCCATGCTTGCCGAACAGCGGCGTCGGCCGTCTTGAGCCAAAAGTCCGGTGCTACGGCAGAAATTTCCTTGGATGCGGTGTCGTTGGCCTGCTCCCATTTGAGAACATCCGCATGTCCCCGCTTGAATTGGGAGACTGCTTCATTGGCTTTGCGCCAATCCATGGAGCCTTGCTCCACAGGCTCCTGGGTGGTCGGCTGGGCGGATGCAACACCAGCTAGTGCGCACAAAGCGAGCGTTGCCAACCGTAGCGGTTTGCGTCGCTGGTTCGGAACACGGTGCATGAGAGTCCTTTGGGGTTGTGTGAAACTGGCTGAACTCTATCGAGGCAGTCCCAACGCCAACCTGTCGTTCAGATTACAAATTTGTAATCTTCGGCGGTGACTAGGCCCGTCGGTGCACACTCGGGAAAAGGACGCCGACTGTGAAGATACTGATCATTGAAGATGAGCCCAAAACGGGCGAATACTTGCGCCAAGGCCTCAAGGAGGCCAGCTTTATCGTGGACTTGCTCCACAACGGAAACGACGGTTTGCACGCTGCCCTTGAAGGCGAACATGACCTCATCATCCTGGATGTGATGCTCCCAGGCATGGACGGCTGGGAGGTGATGCGCAATCTGCGTCGCAAAGGCAACGAGGTTCCCGTGCTGTTCCTGACCGCCAGGGACCAGGTTGAGGACCGGATCAAAGGCTTGGAGCTGGGCGCAGATGATTACCTGGTCAAACCGTTTTCGTTTGCGGAGCTGCTGGCCCGTGTTCGCACCATCTTGCGGCGGGGCAAGTCCGGCGTCGAGGCAACCTCCTTGAAAGTGGCCGACCTGGAGCTGGATCTACTGCGCCGCCGCGTGACGCGTGCGGGCAAACGCATCGATTTGACTTCCAAGGAATTCGGTTTGCTGGAACTGCTGATGCGTCGGCAAGGTGAGGTTTTGCCACGCTCCCTCATCGCCTCGCAGGTCTGGGATATGAATTTTGACAGTGATACCAACGTCATTGAAGTGGCGGTGCGGCGCTTGCGCAGCAAGATTGACGACGCGTTCGAGCCCAAGCTGCTCCAGACGGTACGTGGCATGGGCTATGTTCTGGAAAATCCGCTGACCACGCCATGACGCAGCGCTTCTCACTCACCACCCGTCTTACCCTGTTTTACACACTGGCATCAGCTACCGTTCTGCTGGGCCTGGGAGGGGTGACCTCGCTCGCGATGAATCAGCACTTCGAGGACCTAGACCGCAGCCTCTTGGAGGACAAAATCCACCTTGTCCAGGAAGTCGCAACGAAGGCAACGTCACGGAAGGATTTTCAAGATCGCCTTAACGAAGTACTGCACAGCCATGAAGGGTTGATCGTTGCCGTCCAGGTCAATGGGAAGATTCTGTATGAGACTGCCCCGCTCAAGATACCTGACAGGTACGCAAGCCAAATCGGGCGGGACCTGCGCACGCAAAGCGTATCCAACTGGCAAGACGCAGGGCATCAGTACCGCGCATTGGGCACGCTGATCGCCACAGATTTCCAACGGGATGAGCCTTTGGCAGTGTGGGTAGCCTTGGACACCAAGTCGCACGATCATTTCCAGGCGCATTTTCAGACGACGTTGGTGTTTTATGTGACTCTCGCCACGCTGTTCAGCGGATTGCTGGGGTGGCTTGCTGCAAACCGCGGATTGGCGCCACTGCGGATCATGCGAACGCGTGCCCAAGCCGTGACCTCGAACAAGTTCGAAGAGCGCATGCCGGTCGAAGCCGTCCCGGTAGAAATGGCGGACCTAGCCAGCACCTTGAACGACATGCTGGACCGCCTGCAGGAAGACTTTCGTCGTCTTTCAGAGTTTTCGTCAGACTTGGCACACGAGCTCAGAACGCCGATCAGCAATCTGCTGACGGAAACCCAAGTCACGCTATCGACAAAGAGAAGCAACGAAGACTACCAGGACGTGCTGGCATCCAATTCAGAGGAGCTGCAACGTCTAGCCAGAATGGTGTCGGACATGCTCTTCCTTGCTAAAACGGAGCACGGTCTGGCACTGCCAAGCCAAGAGACTGTTGAGGTAGAGGTCGAGGCGCAGGCCTTGTTCGACTTCTACGAAGCACTGGCAACGGACAAGGATATTCGCCTGGAGTTGACTGGCAGTGGCGCGATCAGTGGTGATCGTCTGATGCTGAGGCGCGCACTGAGCAACCTGCTTTCCAATGCGATACGTCACGCTACGCCGGACTCCACGGTCTCCATCCACATTGAATATACGCATGACTGGACGGAGGTGAGCGTCACCAATCCTGGGAACACCATCAGCCCGGATATGCAACCGCGTCTCTTTGATCGCTTTTTCCGGGTGGACAAATCTCGAACCCATCCCGAGAGTGATGGCGCGGGGTTGGGCCTGGCCATCACACGCGCCATCATGGATACGCATGGCGGTGGGATTGCGGTTTCGTCCGAGGCCGGCATGACGCGCTTCACGCTGCGGTTTCCCAAAGCCAGTGGCCTGACAGCAAATACCAACGCGCCGGTCTGATTCGGACCGACAAGACCACGGCAGTGCTTGACCAAAACATGACGTACTTGTAACGTGCAGGTCATGCTTGTGTTGGGGGCAAATTTCTACATTGGAGTCAACGGTGCAGCGATTGCATCGTACCCACGAAATACCTCGTGGGGTTTACTCACATTGAAGGAGTTTGAATTATGTCCATTCGCAAATCTGTCCTCGCCTTGGCCTTGGCCGTTCCCTTTGCCTCCGCCTTCTCCATGGATCTCGCCATCGACAAATCGATTCCGTTGAAGGACGGCTCGGTCGTTCATCAGTTCAAGAATGGCAAGATGGCAATGGAAGACAAGTACGGTCGTCCCACCCGGATGAATGCGGGTGAAACCATGACTGCGGCCGACGGGACAACGATCACGATGAACAGTGACGAAGTCGCACTGCTGTCTTCGGTGATTCGCGACCACTATGGTCGTCCGGTCAAGTGAGTTGGCGTCAGGAGTCTAAAATAAATGCTGCCGAAATGTTGACAGCAGTTTTTGGCAATTAAGTTCAGAGCCCCTCGGGGCTCTTTTTTTATTCAGACCAGGTACTCGCCGCTGCTGATCGCTATTCCTTGTGGTTCACTCAAAACTTGAAGCTACTACAATGTTGCCCATGCGCAAATGGCTTGCCGTTTTCTTGTTGCTGGTAATTCCGATGCAGTTCGCTTTGGCTGCAACGGCTGGCTATTGCCAGCACGAAATTGGCGTAGCTACCAAGCACCTGGGACACCATGGCCACCAGCATCAGGTGCAGCCAGGGGAGCTCTCCCAGTCGGACAAGTCCCCATCCAAAGGTTTTGATTTGGACTGTGGCAGTTGCCATGCGGGTTGCTCCTTGGCAGTGGCCACCGCTGTCGGTAGTTCAGTCCTTCCTGGCATTGCCGTCATTGAGCCAAGCGCCGATCGCGTCTTGGCCTCACTTCCGCTTAAGGTTCCAGATCGCCCTCAGTGGCTCTCCCGGTCTTAACCGGGGGTTAGCTTTCGCTTGGGTGGTTGGTCAGTCGCTTTTTGGCACTGGCTAGCCATCCTCGCAAAGCGCATTCAATACCCCGCCACGGTGCGTTCTCGCACTGCTGGTTGGCGTACTTCAATCCAGGCACGCCGAATGCATTGGCCCAGCCCACAAGGCTGGGAATACCAACATTCCTGGAACTGTTCCTATGCCTTCAATCGGGCTATTCCGATACCCGCGCCTGGTTTGGCTCTTGTTTGTCGCGCTACTGGTAGCGGCAGATCAACTCGCCAAGACCTACTTTGCCAACACCATTGCACTGGGATCTGGGATTGAAGTCACCAGCTGGTTCAACCTCGTCCACGTCCTCAACACCGGTGCTGCCTTCTCCATCCTGGCAGATGCCGGTGGCTGGCAGCGGTACTTCTTCATCGCCATTGGGGTCGTTGTAGTCATCGGAGTCACATTTGCTTCGCTGATGCGCAGAACAGACCCCTTTGAGCGCAAGGTAGGGGCGCTTGTCGTTGCCGGCGGGGGTGGAAATCTCATCGATCGCATTCAGTCGGGCGCAGTGGTGGACTATCTGGATTTGCATTGGCGAGGGCTGCATTGGCCGGCCTTCAACCTTGCCGACATCTTTGTCGTCGCAGCTGTATTGGCCTGGCTGATCCTGAGCCTCAAGTTGCAGCTTCAATCCACATCCAAGAGCCAGTTGCCGGAGACTGGGGCATGAAGGCGCCATGGCGTGTACTGCTACTGGCCTGGATCGTGTCCGTCCTTGCAACCCTAGGTGCACTGTTCATTGGCGAGGTCATGTTGATGACGCCGTGCACCCTGTGCTGGTACCAGCGGATTTGCATGTTTCCCATGGCCATCATCCTGGGCATAGGGTGTTTCAACGATGACCGCCGTAGTGCGGTCTATGCAATGCCATTTGCCATCGTCGGCAGCGGCTTTGCGGCATACCACTGCCTGCTCGTTGCGGACTTGATACCCAAGATCTGGGTTCCTTGTAGTGCGGGCGTCTCGTGCGCCGACCAGGAACTGGCAATCCTCGGGGGACTGCAGATCCCCTGGCTCTCAGTTGCAGCTTTTCTGACCATCTTGGTCTTGCTTACTCACTATCTCAAGAAAACATCCAAATGAACTCCAAAAAAATCACCGTCGCCGTCTTGGTGGCCGTTGTACTGAGCTTTTTCGCCTTTGGCATGTATTCCTATCAACAGCGGGTGAAGAATTCGCAGCAAGACAAGGTCAGCCAGGCAGAGGCGCGCTTGGTCCGCATGCATTCCCCGGTCCTGGGGCCGGTCAATGCGCCGGTCACTATCGTCGAATTCTTTGACCCGGCTTGCGAGACCTGCCGCGAGTTCTATCCCATCGTCAAAGAACTGCTGAAAAAGTACCCCAACGACGTACGGTTGGTGGTGCGCTACGCGCCGTTTCATAGGAATTCAGACCTCGTGGTCAAGATGCTGGAGGCATCCAAGGTCCAGGGGAAATACTGGGAAGTCCTGGATGCCGTTTTGGCCGACCAACCTCTATGGGCATCCCATGGGGAACCCAATTTGTACGTTGCATACCAGTCGGCTGTTCGGGTCGGCGTAGACCTCAATAAGGCCTTGTTTGATGCCCAATCCCCTGCGGTGGCCGCAGCGCTTAAACAGGATGTTGAAGACTTGACCGCGCTGGAGGTGACCAAGACGCCTACGTTTTTTGTGAACGGCAGAAGCTTGCCCAGCTTTGGTGCTGCTCAGTTGGAGTCTTTGGTGGCAGAAGAAGTCGCCAAGATCAAGAAGTAAGCGGAGCTCTGCGCCATGGACACCCACACTCCACACTTCAACCCCATTCGCCGTAGCTTTTGCGCTACTGCGGCCTTGGGTATCGCAACTGGATTCGCTTTGAACGGATGCTCACCCCAGCCACCCAAGTTCGAGAGCACCGACATCACCGGTGCGGACTATGCCAAGGACTTTCGTCTCATGGACCACGGCGGAAACATAAGGAGTCTGGCTGACTTCCGCGACAAGATCGTAGTGATCTTCTTTGGTTTCACCCAATGCCCGGACGTCTGTCCGACCTCCATGAGCACGATGTCTGGCGTCAAAGAACTTCTGGGAGATCTTGGCAATCGGCTGCAGGTGCTGTTTATCACCGTGGACCCCGAGCGGGACACGCCGCGCTTGCTCAGCGAGTACATGCGGAACTTTGACCCGACATTTCTGGCCCTGCGGCCTGAACCAGCTCAACTCCAAGGACTGGCTGACTCCTTCAAGGTGTACTACCGCAAGGTCCCTGGCAAAACGCCCACCTCGTACACCATGGACCATTCGGCCGGTAAGTACATCTTCGACACCACGGGCAAGGTGCGCCTTTTTTCCAGCTACGGCACGGAAGCCAAAGTCATTGCCAGTGATATCAAGAAGCTTCTTGCTTACAAGTAATGCCGGAGACGTGAATGGATTCGAAAGAACGACCTTGGGCTAGGCCCTTGCGCCGAACCCGGCTACTGCATGTGTCTGCAGCCTTTTGTCTGGTGATGGGCATCAGCACCGAGGCGCTTGGAACAACTGACAAGAAGGTAAAACCCAAGCCAAAACCTGCCGCGCGAGCTGAGCAGCCCCGCGATGGTCTGGCCGAAGCCCGGCTGATTGAGGTGTATCGCCAGATTGGAAATGCCAATACGCAGGATGCGTTGAAGCTGGCCTCCTCTTTGGTGGCCGACTATCCCCATTTCCAGCTGGCGCAGTTGGTGCTGGGCGATCTGCTCTCTGCACGGTCACGCCCAATCCAAGGCATAGGGGATGTGCCTGCTGATCTTGCCCAAGCCGGCGCAAAGAATCTGCAGGCACTCCGAGCGGAGTCTCAACTCCGCATTGCGGCCATCAAGGAGCCACCTCCCGCCGATCGGATTCCGGCGCAGTTCGTTGCATTGGCAAAGCGCAACAAGCACGCCATCGCGGTGGACACGGCAAAAGCGCGTCTCTATCTGTTCGAAAACACCGAAGCTGGCCCCCGGCTACTGGCCAACTACTACATATCCGTGGGCAAGGCCGGTGTTGGGAAGAACGTGGAAGGTGATCAGCGGACGCCCTTAGGAGCCTACTTCATCACCAGCAACCTGGACCCCACGAGCTTGAAGGACCTGTATGGGTCTGGAGCGCTTCCGGTGAACTACCCCAACATACTGGATCTGCGCCGTGGGAAGACTGGGGGTGGTATTTGGCTGCATGGCACCCCGTCCACCCAGTTCACCCGCGCGCCCCAGGCGACGGATGGTTGTGTGGCCGTGGCCAATCCCGATCTTCTGCGGATCATCAACACCGTCGAGATCCGTACCACGCCCGTGTTGATCGGCAGCAACTTTCGCTGGGTCCAACCATCTCACCTGGGCGCAGAGAAGAAGTCCTTCACAGAAACGCTCCAGTCCTGGGCCCAGTCCAAAAGACCGGGCCGCGAGGCAGACATGATGCGGTTTTATGCCAATGACTTCAATGCCGAGGGCAAGGACTTGGTCCACTTCAGTTCCTCGCTGCGCTCGGAGATTGCTCAACGGGGTGATCGCCCCGTGGAACTCAAAGACGTTTCACTGATTCGCTGGACGGACGATGCCGACACCATGATCGCAACCTTTGACGAACTGGCGGCTGGAGAAAAGACCGGCCGTACCGTGCGCCAGTATTGGCAATGGCGAAGCAATGCCTGGAAGATCATCTATGAAGGCGTGATCGGATAGCCCCAGTGGAAAACCAATTGACTCTGTAGCTACTACAGGTTGAACAATCTATGCCGATGATTTCATCAAGACTCGGAACTATCCAGCCATGCCAATACCAGCCAATAGCAACTTCTACAGTACAGATACTTACCAGCGCCTGATTGAGCACTACCGAAGTGCCGCCCATGAGCCGGATGGGCAGCGTTGGTTGTTGCTGGAAGCCGCCCATATCGTGGGGCAGACACGCTTCTTTCCGCACTTGCAAGTCCATTGTTTGATGCTCTCGCTGGCCTGGGAAAGACGCATGCCGAAGGAGGTACTGGGGCAGCTTTTTAGAATCGCACTGGTTCCCTTGGGGCATCTGTTCAGGCGCCTGCCAATTGGCAACTCTGGCCGCGCGGAGATCAGTGCGTTCCGGGCGATGGCGCCTTCGATCGAAGTACTCCAAGTGATTGCTGCTGCACGGGCTGCAAATTTTTCCCGCTGATGGGCCTGCATGACCTATTTCAGGGTGGGCATTGATCGATGAAACTGCTTCGAAAAATTGCGCTATTGGTTCTTGTCGAACTGTGCTTTGTGACGGCTCGGGCCCAAGTCGTCGCCACCGAAGCCTGGGCGCGTCCCAGTGATCCCGGTGAAAGATCAGCGCCGGTCTATATGCAGCTTTTGTCACCCAAAGACACGAAGCTCATCTCAGCCCGATCGTCGTCCGCAGAAGCTGTAGAAGTGCATGGGGCGGCTCAGGACAAAGGCGGCAAGACGATGCACCCCGTGGTCGATCTTCAATTGCACGCCGACAAAACTCTGGAGTTCAAACCGGAGGGCTACCATTTGATGCTCGTGGACGTTAAAAAACCGATCCGCGCAGGGTTTGAGGTACAGATCACGCTGATCTTTCAGAGTGCGGATGGTGCGCGCGAAGTCGTTTACGTGCATGCGCCTGTGTCACTGACCAAGCCGAAGTAATCGTGCCCGTCGGAGTGGCAAACACGCGTTGTCTGCCTCACTGTCTTCCACGCAGTTTTTTGGGACTCTTGGTCTTTCGTGTCCCTAACACGATGAGTACCAGCAGAAAAACTCCGTGAAGCACCGTGTCCGCAGGCGAATCGGATTGAACAATCGCAACCAGTTGCAGTACGCCGATTAAGACCAACAGGAGACGGCCGCCCATTTGGATGGCCGCATCCCGCCTCGTGGGCTTCACCCCTGATGCCAGGTCGTCCCCACCCGTTTTACTTCTTCTTGACATGTGCCTCCAGCTCCGAAAACGTGGGGCGCTCGGTGGAGAACAGAATCTGGCGGCCGAACTCTACCGCTGTGGACGGGTTGTAGCCTTGCATGCTGGCAAGCAGAATGGTCTTGATGCATTGCAATTCTTTGCCGCCTTCCTCAACCTTCTGCTCCAACAGGCCTGCCAAAGGCTCGGCGAAGGCATAGGCCAGCAAAATCCCCAGGAATGTTCCCACCAGGGCAGAGCCGATCATCCCCCCCAGTACTGCCGGCGGCTGACCCACTGAACCCATGGTGTTCACAACCCCCAACACCGCAGCCACAATCCCGAATGCAGGCAGTCCGCCCGCAATACGCTGGATGGCAGCGACGGCTGCATGGGCCTCCACATGGTGCGCTTCAATGGCGCCATCCATGATGTTTTCGATCTCGTGGGCATTCAGGTTGCCCGACACCATCATGCGCAAGTAGTCGGTGACGAACTCCACGACGTGGTGGTCAGAGCCCACATTGGGATGTTTCTTGAAAATCTCTGACTGCTCGGGTTCTTCAACGTCTTTTTCGATGGCCATCAGGCCTTCCTTGCGAGCCTTTTGAAGGAGGTCGAACAGGAGTGCCATCAGCTCCATGTAGCGGTCCTTGGTGTACTTGCTTCCTTTGAAGCAAGACCCCAGGCCCTTGATGGTGGCCTTGATGACCTTCATCTGGTTGTTGGCGACAAAGGCTCCCACCGTGGCACCGCCAATCGTTATCAGCTCAAACGGCAATGCCTTGAGCACAACGCTGATGTTGCCACCGTGAATAATGAACACGCCAAACACGCAGGCGATGCAGATAAGCCATCCGACGATTACAAACATTTCAAATTCCTAGTCTGGAGCAAGTGGTGGCAGCGGGGCCGGAGTGCGGACTCTGTCCGTGGAGAGAGGCGCGAAACGCGCCGCATGGGCAATGCAGAAATGCACAGTGGCCCTCGTTGCAGGGCAATCCATCTGTGACATTAGGGAGACACGGAAACAGGCGATCTGCGCCGTGTCTAAGGGGATGAATCAAGGTCCAAAGCCACTCAGGTGGCGATGGAGCTTGATGTCAGGAGAGGGCTCGTGGAGGTCGGAGAAGCCCAGCCAAAACCGGCGTTTGCCTCGCGACCGCAAGCGCACCAACTGCGTACTGAGGGCGAAACACGGGCAGTTTTACGGGTTCATCGCCGATGACCGCGGCGATATCGGCAACAGCGCCGACATGGGCATGAGAAGCGGTATCCGCCTCACCTGTTTTGTGAGCCGTTTGATCAAGGTGGTGCTGATAAAACGCATGTGCCTCACCAGGTGTCTGAAGGGAGTCTTCCCGCGCGTGCTGCACCAAACTCAAGGAGCTAAGGACTGCCAGTGACTGCCAAAAAATGACAGCCAATAGGAAAAGAGCGCGGTATTTCCCAGACATCGAAGAAATTCTAGCTTCAATTCCCCAATCCCCCGAACTATCAGCCGGCTGGTTTCCCACATTGCCCGCAGAACCTGGTCCCCACCATCAGCGTGGCCGCACACTGGGTGCACCGGGCAGGCTGCGTGGACTTCCCGCAGGATTGGCAGAACTTGGCATCTGCTGCATTCAGGGTGTTGCAGGCTGCGCAAGCGACTCCACCAAGGTTCGGAGGCCGACTCCCGTAGCTGTCGCCATGGCCACCGTGACGTGGCGCGTGGTGCTCCTCTCGATGATGGCCATGGTGGTTGCCACCGTGACCGCCGCCATGGCCGCCGAATAGTCTGTCGAAAAAGCTCATTGCACTGGTTCCGTTCTCTTACCTAGGGATTGTCTGAATCAGGCCATACAAACTTCACTTGCGAAGCAAGCGCAGTCCGTTGCCAACCACCAGCAAGCTCGCACCCACGTCCGCAAAAACGGCCATCCACATCGTGCCTGCGCCCGTGAGGGTCAGAACCAGGAACACGGCCTTGATGCCGAGTGCCAGAACAATGTTCTGTACCAACAGCGCATGGGTGCTGCGGGAGAGACGTACAAAACGGGGCAATTTGCGCAGGTCGTCGTCCATCAAGGCCACGTCGGCAGTCTCAATGGCGGTGCCGGTGCCGGCAGCACCCATGGCAAAGCCAATATCTGCCCGGGCCAGCGCAGGAGCATCGTTAATGCCATCCCCCACCATACCGACGGCGCCACCTTGACCGAGCATGCCTTCGATCACCTTGAGCTTGTCTTCCGGCAGCAGATCGCCCCTGGCTTCGTCGATTCCAACTTGATCGGCAATGGCTTTGGCGGTATGGGCGTTGTCGCCGGTCAGCATGACCGTCTTGATACCCAAGTCGTGGAGTTCAGCGATGGCCTGGCGGCTGCTGTCCTTGACGGTGTCAGCCACGGCAAACATGCCATGCACCTCCTGGTCGTCGGCCAGCAGAATGACGGTCTTGCCTTGCTCTTCCAGCACAGACAGGCGAGCTTCCAATGCTTCGGAGCAACGGCCTTGTTCGTGGATGAGGCGGTGGTTGCCCAAATAGAAGAGCTTTCCATCTATGGAACCCTTGGTTCCTCGACCCGGCAATGCCTCAAACCCGTCCACATTGCGCAGCACAACGTTGTCACGCTTGGCCGCCTCGGTGATGGCTTTGGACACGGGGTGGTCTGAACGGCCGGCCAAGCTTGCAGCGAGACTGCGCAGTTCGGCCTCATTCATTGCGCTGAGCGTCACAAAGTCAGTTTGCGCAGGTTTGCCGTGGGTAATGGTGCCGGTTTTGTCGAGGGCAATGCTTTTGAGCTTGCGGCCATCTTCCAGATAGACACCGCCTTTGACCAGGATGCCCTGGCGAGCTGCAGCGGCCAGGCCGCTGACGATGGTGACAGGGGTAGAGATCACCAAAGCGCAGGGGCAAGCAATCACCAGCAACACCAGTGCCTTGTAGATCCACGCAAACCACACCCCGCCCAGCAGAAGTGGCGGCAGGATGGCCACCGCCAGGGCAATAGCGAACACCACAGGGGTGTAGACGCGGGCAAATTGGTCCACAAAGCGCTGGGTGGGTGCACGCGCGCCTTGTGCTTCTTCCACTGCGTGGATGATGCGCGCCAGGGTGCTGTCGTTGGCAGCGGCAGTCACCAGGTACTCAAACGAACCAGACTCATTGATAGTGCCGGCAAACACCTGGTCGCCCTCGGTTTTTTCCACGGGGAGGCTTTCCCCGGTGATGGGCGCCTGGTTGATGGTCGAACGGCCGGTGACGATTTTTCCGTCCAGGGCGATGCGTTCGCCCGGCTTGATACGGACACGAGCATCCACCGCAACCGATTTGGCGGCCATGTCTTTCCAAGAGCCATCGGCTTGCAACACCGTTGCAGTTTCCGGCGTCAGTTGCATCAAGCCGCGAATGGCATTGCGGGCCCGGTCGAGCGACTTGGCCTCGATCAACTCAGCAATGGTGAACAACACCATCACCATGGCGGCCTCTGGCCACTGTCCCAGGAAGAGCGCCCCCGTGACGGCAATGCTCATCAGTGCATTGATGTTGAGATTTCCATTGCTGATGGCAATCCAGCCCTTTTTGTAGGTCGTGATCCCGCATGCGAAGACTGCAACCAATGCCAGCACAGCAGCCATCCAGGTGGGTAACCCGGCCCATTCAACCGCTTCCGAGGCTATCGCGGCCACGCCGGCCAACGCCAAGGGCCACCAAGGTTTGGCAGGTTCCGGTGTCGGCTCTTCCAAAGCGGCGTTTTCAGTGGCGACTTCTGGGGTGAAGCCGAGGGAGCGCACGGCGGCCAGAATGGGTTCCAAGTCTTTCGGTGCGTGGGTGACCGTCAAGACCCGCTGCATTAGGTTGAACTCCAGTCCGCTTACGCCGGCCATGCCGCCCAGCTTCTTGCGCAGGAGCCCCTCTTCGGTGGGGCAGTCCATCTGCATGATGCGAATCGGCGTCTGAACGCCCCCATCACTGCGGGCGGGCTTTGCCAGTGGCACCAATGGCTGAGTAGCCGACGCCTCACTGCTGCAGCAGTCGGTCGCACAAGAGCTGGCCTTGCCCGGTTCTTCCAGTTTGACGGATGGGGCAGCGCAACAAGCATCATCATGGGAATGGGCGTGCCCATGGCCATGATCTTGGTGATCGTGATCGTGCGAATCGTGTTTATGGGAGGCGGACATAAGGACTTTCCATTGAATATGTCCAAATTACACAACCTGTAGTTACTATAGAGTCAAGACATTTCTGGAGGCCTTCATGAAAATCGGCGAATTGGCCCAAGTGGCGCAGTGCACCGTGGAGACGGTTCGGTATTACGAAAAGGCGGGCCTGCTCCCTGAGCCCGCGCGTACACAGGGGAACTTTCGGATTTACGGTCCTGAACACCTTGAGCGCCTGCGGTTCATACGCAATTGCCGGGCGCTCGATATGAGCCAGCAGGAAATCCACACGCTATTGGAACTGGCGGATCAGCCTGCGGACGGTTGTGGCGCCATCAACGATGTCTTTGACCAGCACATTGCTCATGTGAATGAGCGAATTCAGGAGCTCACACATCTCAAGAAGCAGCTTCGGGAGCTACGCGAACGCTGCGCGTCAGAACAGGCGGTCGATTCCTGTGGAATTTTGCAAGGCCTTGCGTCCATGGAGACGGAGGCCAAGATCGAACGCCACACTCATCTGGGTTGAACTCGCCGTTTCAGCCGCACCGAACACACCCATCGCGCATATTCAAATGATATTTTCAAATCGGGCTGCACTTTTTGCTTTGGGGGCCGCCATCTTGTTTGGTGCCAGTACACCGTTTGCCAAATTGCTGGTTGGTGACATGTCGCCCATCCTTCTTGCAGGTTTGCTGTACTTGGGCAGTGGAATCGGGTTAGGTCTAATTCGCTTGATTCGTGATCGTGGGTGGCGAGCATCTGAACTGCCGCCAGGGGAGTGGCCTTGGCTGCTCGGAGCCATCCTGTTTGGCGGTGTATTCGGGCCCTTGGCCTTGATGTTTGGTCTCACAAGCACCAGTGGATCAAGCGCATCCCTCTTGCTGAATCTCGAAGCTGTTTTGACTGCCACCATAGCCTGGCTGGTTTTCAAGGAGAGCGCTGACAAACGTTTGGTATGGGGCATGGTGGCCATCGTGGCTGGCGGTGTTGTGCTGTCGTGGCCAGGCCAGACTTCCAATTCCTTAGACTGGGCCGGGCCGGTGTTGGTTGGGGTCGCCTGCTTGTGCTGGGCTATCGACAACAACCTGACCCGGAAGGTCTCTGCGTCGGACGCGCTCTTCATTGCCAGCAGCAAAGGAGTGGTCGCAGGCTTGGTGAACACTGCGATGGCTGCGATGTTGGATGTTCCTATGCCTGGCTTTGCAACCATTGGCGGGACGATGACCGTGGGCCTACTAGGTTACGGATTCAGTTTGGCAATGTTTGTTTTAGCCCTGCGTGGACTGGGTACTGCGCGCACAGGCGCATATTTTTCGACCGCTCCATTTATTGGAGCCGCTGTGGCACTACTGATGTTGGGAGAGCCCACCGGACTTGCATTCTGGGCGGCAGCTGCGCTTATGGGGATAGGTGTATGGCTGCATTTGACGGAAATCCATGACCACATGCATGCCCATGAGCCCATGCAGCATACGCACTCGCATTCACACGATGCGCACCACCAGCACACACATGACTTTGAGTGGAGTGGCGACAAGGCCCATGTGCACCCCCACACGCATGACATCTTGCACCATCATCACAGGCATTTCCCTGATATCCACCATCGACACGGTCATTCTTGAGTATGGGACTCAAAGCAGATTTTGACGAGGTTACGCAGCACTGGGATCGTTCACCATGGAGAGTGAAGGTGTTCCTTAGTGTCGCGTTGTTTCTGGCGACCAGTTCGCTGGCGTCCTTGTCAGAGGTCGTTTTTAAGTGGAAAGGCTTCGTACTCGACGCACTGGTGTTCTACCGCAGCAATCTTTCTCAGCCGGTTGCCGAGCTGCTCACAAAGGTTTTCGCGCACACATTCCCGGAGAACTTCGTTGATTGCGCTGTGCTTTTGGGGTTATTTCACGGAGCGCTTATTCGTGCATTGCTTCTAAGACGCGGAAAACCTTTGACCCGAATCTCCGATTTGGGTTACTTGGTGTTCTCATACCTAGGAATGCTTTATCTGACGGCGAAACCAACCGTCCCTGCAACCTCATCGATTCCCACGAAGGAGTCTTCCGTATGGATTCTTTATCCCGCGTTTGTGGTCCTGCTGTATCTTTTGACGAAAGGGGCTGAGCGGATCCTGGCCATGTCGTACATGCTCATCCCTGTTGTTGGCGTCGGGATCATCGCCGCTGTTTCCGCAGGTTTGGCGCGATGAATCCGTGTATCAACTGTCGGTACTGACCAGTGATCATTGGTAGCACAGATCTATTTGAAACTCATTAAGTAGCTACTTAGCGGTTAGTAGCTACTTTGGCACCTTAAGCATGACACAGAGTCCAAACCCCAATGCAAGGCTGGTTGCCATACTGCAGGTCGAAAAAGAAGCCCGAGTTCAGTGCCAAGAACCGGGCTGTGCCCATGGGGTATACCGAGCCATACATGTTATCGATGAAAACGGCAAGTTGACGGTGCTGGGCTCGACATGCTTTGCCAAGCGATTTGGTGGGGCCAATGCACTTGGCAAGGCCAAGTTTGGCGGCGGGAGTGGACGCCTTTTGACGCCATCAGAGCGTGAACTTCTGCGGGGCAACACTGCGGCTCTTCTGGACCTGCTGGAGAAAGAGCAGCAGATGCACGCCCAGATCATGCAAGAGAAGGTGCGAGCACTGCATGCTGCTTTTCATAACCGCAAGCCTTTGGTGGAACCAAGCGCCAGGCCCTATCGAGATGATGCACAACGCTTCGGAATCCCTTGGACCTGGGCCAAACCCTTGTCTTCCATTGCCTATTTCCCAATGCGGGACGGTACCGCTTGGGTGCGGGTTCAACACCGAGGCGGTGAACACCTGCTGATGCCCTGGCCTGCGTTCGAGGGATGGGATGAGGCGCTTCCAAGCAGCGTCGGAGTGGCCGATCCAGAACTGGGAGGCTTGCGAGTGCATGATTTGGCCGAATCGATCAAATATTTGAAAGCCAAAGCCAGATTTATGAGGGTTGGGATTTGGCGCGAAGTCATTGGGCCGTCCAAAACAGAAAAATGACCCATCACATTTGATAATCCACCATTATCAAATCTCAATATTTCTGAATTTTCAATCTTGCATTCGATAGTTTTGGTATGTATTATCGTGGTATGTAATTAGTATCAAATAAAGGTGGGTCATGGCCAGGTCAGGAATTTACAAATCTGAGGTTGTACGGGCACGCAGCAAGCTGCTGGCCACTGGAATCAACCCGTCCATCGACGCCATACGTGCGGAATTGGGTACCGGATCCAAGACCACCATCCACCGGTATTTGAAGGAAATTGAAGAGGAAGAAGGTGGAACAACCGGCACCAAAGTGGCCGTCAGCGAGGCCATCCAGGACCTGGTAGGCCGCTTGGCCGCACGGCTGAATGAAGAGGCTGACGCGCGTTCCACCGAGGCTTTGGCCGTCAGCGCAGCCAGTCTCGCCTGGGCGCAAAAAGAAAGTACCGCGTTAAAGGCAGAGGGGCAGACGATCCGCACCCAACTGGAGCAGACACAGCGCAACCTCGCTACCGAAAAGGCAGATCACACCAAGACCCAGGAGGCAATGGCCAGCAAGACCCTGGAGGTCACGCAGCTCACACAGCGAGTCCTGGGCCTGCAGGAGCGGCTGGAGGCCGAAGAACGGCACCGGCAATCGCTGGAGGAAAAGCACCAGCATGCCCGCGAAGCGCTGGAGCACTTCCGCACCTCCGCCAAAGAACAGCGGGAGCAGGAGCAGCGCCAACATGACCAGCAAGTGCAGTATTTGCAGTCCGAACTGCGCAAGGTGACCGATACCCTGACCGGCAAGCAGCAGGAACTCATGCGGGCCCAGCAAGAAGGTGTCCGACTGATTGGAGATCTGACGCGGGTACAAGCCGAGTTGCATCAGGCCCAAGAAGAGCTCAGAAAGCTACGGCCGTTGAAAGATGCGCTGGCGTTCGAACAGCGGCGAACCGAAGAGTTGGGCCAAAAGCTGGTGGTGGAAGCTGCTGCCAATCAAACGCTGACGACCAACGTCGGCGAAATACAGGCCAAATTCACAGCGCTACAGGGGGTGAATCAGGGTCTGGAGTTGGATCTGGCTGTAGCAAAGGCTGCTGTATTGGCTCAAGAAGGCGTTGTGGCCAGCATGCTGCAGCGCCTCAGCGCGACAACACCTGCACCAGAAGCCGGCACTCTATAATTTGCTCAACATAGCCGCCACGCCTCTTAACAATGCGCAACCTTGGCGGCTTTTTCTTGCCTGGGTGGGGCTATTTGGAAAGATGGCGCCGGACGTCTGCGACCATGACGCCCACAGCCTTTACTGCAGCGCGCAACTGGGTTTCCGTGCATTTGAACTCTGTGCACCAATGCTTGACTTCCCAGGGTTCGTTTACGTTCACACGGGAACGGTCTTGCGGACCGCGCTTGCTCAAATCGTCAGCCATAGCATCATGAAGAAAATCGTTTTGTTCGCGCTCTTGCTGGTATCCAGCCTCGTTTTTGCGCACTCTGGCGGGACCGACAAAGACGGCTGTCACAACGATCGGAAAGCGGGAACACGACACTGTCATTGAACCATCCCGCCGTGTTGGGAGGGGCGGCTCCATAAAACCCACTGCCATCGAAGGCGGGTACATGGATGCGTCGGCGCTTCAACTACAGAAATGGTGTTTGGACACCATAGGTAGTGTCTTGCCTTGCATCAGAACACCATATACAGTGGTGTTGCGCTTTCTCTCCAAATAGAAACGGGGTCTTTATATGGCAACCAATTCAAAACAAACATCACCTTCTGTGGCTTCGCTTGCAGGAAAGACACTCCAAAGCGGCAATGCTTCACTGGTGCAGAAGCAACTTGCTGCCTCTGCCTTGGCTCAGGCACGTACCGGGAAGCAAACTGGCGCAGCGATCGAAGCTACGGCGTCAAAGGCCTTGCGCAGCAACTCCGCCAGTGCCACAACCCAGAAACTGGCCGGCTCGGTGGTTTCGCAGTCCAACCGCAAGCGCTGAAAAAGGGAACGCCATCCTGTGTCATTCAGCTACAACGGCTACTCCGTAGCAGACATTGAAGTTACGGGTGTTTTTGGCCGTGCAGGGGTTGGTGCTTCGCTGCTGTGTTTGTCCATTGCCTTTCATGTCCCCGAAACTGCATTGGCGGGGGTCAGGCTGCGCAATTTCCAGTTGCGGATCAATGTAGAAGGCGATGCCGGTAAGGCTCCGTCGTTTCTGGGCTTTGCAGAACCTGAAGTTCCCCTGGAACTGGCCACCAAGAGCGGCCAAAACCCAAGGCGCCTGATATTTGAACTCCCACTCGCGGAAGGCCAGTTGTTTGCGCTGGAAAAAATGCGCGGTGGAGATGACCTCAATCTGAAATTGCGATTCACTGCCTTGGCAGATGGTCCGACTGGAGTCTGGCCACAGCAAGATGAGATCAGTTTTAGGCTGAACCTCAGCGACTGGGCAAAGGTCTTGAAGGAGCTACAAGGACCTGAATACATGGTCATTGGCATTCCCCTGCCAAAGTGTGCACAGGACCATGTCCTAACGGAAGCCGTTGGTCGGATTCGACGGGCTCATGCCCACCTGGTAGACGGGCGGTTCGACGCCGTTGTTTCAGAATGCCGCCTAGCCGTCGAAAGCGCCGCACTGGCGGCTGGTGAAAAGCCGGCGATTGACGCCACAGCACAGAAATTGAAGTCTGCCAAACGCGACATGACGAAGCTCGAACGAGAGTTTTCTTTGATGGAAGCCGTTCGGCATTACACGCAGCTTGCCCATCACGTGGATGACCGTGGTACCGCGGAATACTACAGCCGAGACGACGCCAACATGCTTCTTGCAACTGCTGCGGCACTCGTCTCGTCTTCCCTCGCGCGCCTCCAATCATCGGAAATTCTTGGGGTACGCGCGTCGAAGACTTGAATGGACGAATTGGGATGCAGAATGCTTTCCGGGGAGGACGTCATGGCAAAGGCTTGCGCGTCCAGGCTAAAAAACATCCAAAACGCCAATGAAGCATTTAGCGAAAATCGACGTACCGCTGTACTTGCGCAACAAGAACCAGGCCAAGCTCGGTAGGCGCGCCAACCGCATTTGGCGCGACAAGCGCCGCAAGGAATCCCACCACGAAATCATCGGAAAGCACTTTGGAACGCGCTCCCGAATCATTGAGATGGTTGCAGGCAATACCGTTGCCAAAGAGATTCTCAAAGGCAAGGTGACATTCAAGGCACCCGCGGTTTTTTCCTTGATTGAGAATCCCGAAGGGACTTTGCATGCGCTGATCCCGTTGGCCCGCCAGCTCCTGGTGCGCCGTTTCAGGCGTATCGCGATCAATTTGAGCGAGGCAAAGAGCTACGACCTTGGTGCTAACGCCATTCTGGATGTACTGGTGGACGAGCTGCGGGTGCAAGCCCGTCGAACCGGGCGCCGCTTGCATTGGAGCGGAAGTTATCCATCCGACCCGGGGCTACGCCGGTTTGTGCGGGCTATGGGAGTCATCAAGAAGTTGGAGGTCAAACATGAGTACCCCCTTCCCGAAGAGGCTGCGGGCCTGGAGGTCTTCGATTGGCGATGCAAACACTACATCCGCGCCGTTCGCCCCAATGAGTCGGATCTGAAATCACGAGTCACCCAAAAATTCGCTGATCACATTAACGGTTGCCTCAAGCGTGTCTCCAAGACGTTGACTCCGCCAGCTCGACACCGACTTTGCCAGTACATCGGAGAGGTCATTGACAATGCAGAAGAACATGCGGGCATGCTGGACTGGTCCATCCAGGGGTATTTGGATACGCATTTGGCTGTTCCGCTCTGTGAAATCGTGATTTTTAGCTTTGGAAGGACAATTGCCCAGACTTTTGAGGCACTACCTGCCGGCCACTACACACGCGATCAGGTTCAGAGTTACATTGATTTACACCAACAGGGGGGCTTGTTTACCGCTGGTTGGCGCCCAGATGACCTGTACACACTGATTGCGTTGCAGGGACATGTCAGCACCAAAAACAACAGCACTACAGACACCAGAGGCAACGGCAGTGTGGACCTGATTGAGTTTTTTCAGAAGGTGCACGCGGAATGCACCAAAGAGTTCCCCGATTCCAAAGCCCGTATGGCCTTGGTCTCAGGATCCACCCATGTACAGTTCGATGGAACTTACAAAATGGAGCCGAATCAGAACGGTGTAAGGATCATCGCCTTCAATAAGGCTAATGATCTGCACCAAAGACCCGATAGTAGGTTTGTCCACGAGTTGAAGGGGGTTTACTTCCCTGGGACTATACTGAGCATCAAATTTCCACTTTCGACTGCCAAACTCAGCACTAGTGAGGGGGAAGGCAAATGAATGAAAAAGTCATCACTGTGATTGATCTCGCAAAGTACAACGGCCCCGTCTATACAGGCCGCCAACGTGGCGAACTGCTACGGGAGACTCTGCATCTGGATGCCATGGATGCCGAAGGCGCTACCGTGAGCGTCGTGGTTCCCACGGAAACCTACACTGTCAGCAGTTCCTTCTTCCTGGGACTGTTTGGCCCTAGCGTTGTCAAAGCAGGAAGCAAGGAAGCGTTTTATAAGCGCTACAACTTCCAGGCACCAGCCTTCCTCCAGGAGGTGATGGACGGCTACGTTGCACGTGCGTTGCAGACAAGAAACCTGTTTGCATAGGCTTGGTTGGTGACATCGCCCCAGGCCGGCGCTCCTAAGCAAGCCGCTTCTGCGACGGCCAAGGCGCCATCGACTGCCAGTTCCGCTCCCAAATCCGTTGAACAAACCAAGTCCACCACGTTAGTGGTGGGGATGCCTTGCGAAGTGGCTAATGGGCCAACGTCCGCTGTCGTGCTGATGTGCAAGCCAGATGAGGCTTGGTGGGAAAAAGGGTTACTGACGCTCCCGTCGCTTATCACGAGCATTGCGGCATTGATATTGAGTGGGTTGGCGTACAAGTACAACCGAGCCAAAGATCAACGCGCGCGAAAACAGTCCATTAGCGACGATTTCTGGCTTCGTAAAGTCGTCTCTCCGGTGGCCATAGAGCCCTTTGTGAAGTTCGTCATCTCTTTGTCCAGTACGCTTCCCTCAACGACTTCGTCCGCCGAAGACACCAAGAAGTTTTGGGCTGCAGGCACCACCAATTTTGGGGAGTTCAGTGCATCCTTTTTCAACCTTGAGTTGATTTCCGCAGACCTCCACAAGGAGGTTGCGACGCTACTGGAAGCCATGGAGGATGAGTTTTCGGACTACTGTGGTGCACTTCAACAGTACTTGAACGACAACACGCAACCGGTCCCGGACCACAAACAGACGCTATTGAACCTGGGCAAAACGAGTCGCGCCATGATGCAGGCTATCGCCAAATTCCAAGCCAATGTTGGTGATGATTGAGCCTTCATTGGACGAGATGGTGGCCTGGGTAACTGCCTCACAGGGCGAACTGGAGGAAGTCTTGGCTGAGCGCCAATACTGCGGCCCGGTGCTGAAAATGTCAGAGCACCATGCACTTCAGAAAATTGGCCGAAGAACCTACACCATTCACAAATTGAATGAGCTGAACAGCATTCCCGAACCGAATCGCCCAAAAACAACCATCAGGTACAGAGACGGCCGCGGTTCCATCTTGGATGATGGGCCGCTCCACGGTGGCGGGGTGGCCCATGTGCGAGACATCCTGTCCCATGCATTGAAGAAGTCTCCAGCCCGATAGCGCCGACCCTGGCCAAGATTGTTCTTGGCAAGATCCGTTGGTGACATGCAAGGCTTTATGTGCGCATTTAATTTAACGCGCGCGCTTGAATCCCGCAAAAAATGTGATGTCTCAGTTGCGCGGTGGAGCGGGCACAATGGAAATTTGGTTGCTGCTGCGCAAAGAGGTGAATTGAGGCGCGTCCCGGGTGGCAATGACAGCTTCATAGGATGAGCTGCAGCCGGTATCAATGGCGCTGACCTTGGCAAACGCCTGCTCAAACCAGGTCAATCGCTCCTCCAAGTCCAGCCCTTCGGCCAGCCGCTTCACGAAACTGTTGATTTCCTCCAGTCCAACGGCTTTTTCAAAGTTATTGCTGCCGCTACCGACGTGAAGCAACATGGGACTGGCGTTGGCCCGTCTGGCATAGAGCTGCACAGCGTGGGTGAACGGTGTGAACAGGTACAGGCTGGAGAAAAATGCGCCTTTGTCCGGGTCAAAGAATGTCACGATGGACTGGTTTTCCATCAACGCCTCGCCATTGAGCATCCGGTCTCGGGCATCAAAGTCGAATGCCAAATGGACAAAATCGCTCACGCACTCCAATGCGGTCTGGCCATCGCTCACATCGGCAAATGCCTCCAGATAGCCATGATCACCAACGGTGCCCGCAATCCCAACGGCCTGGTTTGCGTTCTTGCTCAGGTAGATTTTCTGAACACCGTCGATGATGGTGTTACCTGTCGTGGTGATGGAAATGCCCCCGGCGGACATACTGACTGGCCCATCTGACTTCCCTCTACGGTCGGCAGCAAGTAAAGAATAGTCCTTGTGCAGGATGTTGAGTACAAAGGTCATGTGTTCAATAAACAGACAAATGCTGTTGTTGTGGGTCAAAAAATAACTACCTAAACGCGGGACATAGGAGCCCGATTTCCCTCGAATTGGGGATCCCTTCGACGCACGCCCAAAAATGGCTAACCGCTACAATTTGCACGTAAATCAGTAACGCTCAAAATATGGCGAACTTGTAAGTCATTGATTTATATGAGTTTATTTTTCCAAACCGCTACAATTTGCACGCAAATCAGTAACGCCTAAAAATTAAGCGCCACCACTGGCCCTGCGTTTTTGGGGTGGCTGATCCAACAATGCGTCGGCATAGCGTTCCACGCCAAATGCCATGAGTCCACGGAAATTGATGTGCCCGAAGTGAACTGGTCCCATGCGGCGCAGCCAGAGATCTTCAATCGGGTACTTTTCCTTGCGCCAGCGATCGACGACTTGCTGCATCTTCATGGTGTTCCAGGCAATGACCAAATTGGTCAAAAGAGTGTGTGAGCCAGAAATCGCCCGGATTTCGTCCCGCCGGCGTCCGCGCTCCGCGGCCAACCGGCCGAAGTAGATAGCCCGTTGCAACTGGTGGACGGACTCCCCACGGTTCAGCAAGGTATGTATTTCACGCCGAAACTCTGGGTTGCTGAAGTAATCACACAAAAACAGCGTGCGCAACAGGCGTCCCAATTGGTCCGCCGCCTTGTGCGTGGGATCACCTTGGGCCGACGAACCCATCTTTTCGAGCAGTTCTTTGGGGGTCACCAGACCGCTGCGAATCGAGGCAACGAGGCGTAGCAACTCATCCCACCCCTTGTGAATCGCACGCTCAGACACATTCGTGAGCGCGATACGCTCCAAGTTCTCGGGTATCTTGATTGACCGGGGCAAGTAAAGCCGACGTTCCGCGAGGTCTCGCATCTGGGGGCACAAATCAAAACCCAGAAACTTGCTGAACGTCATCGCGACGAACGTGTAGCCATGGGTGTCAACCGCCAACAAAGACAACCGCATGCGTTCGTCTGTCTGCATGGCGTTGTATTCCTCAACTCCGCTGACGGCCACTGACCCTTGCCGTTCGTTGTGGACGATAGGTTCGTCATGGGCAACCCCGTAGACATCCAGGACGTGGGTATAAAGACCGATCGCCCTGGTTCGACGCCGGGGATCGGTTCTGGAGTTGTACAGGTGCCGGGAAGCGTCCAGCGCCATCATGTCCGAAGACGCCTTGGTACCCGAACCCCAATTGGCCGTGATGGCGTGCTGACGCTGGAACTCCACGACACGGTCGTTGGCCCGACGCAGGCGCCCATGCGCCTCCAGGGAGCGCATCGCCGCAGAAATATGAGCGACTTCGACGCCTGGAATCATCGCTGCCACGCCTTTGGCATCGTTCTCGGTACCGTGGGCCAACAGTGCCGCGTAGCAAGAGACCAGCTCCTGGGTGGACTTTGCGCGTCGGCCCAGCAGTACTTCGCTAAATCCTGTGGCTGCGTCCATTTCCACAATGATGTCGCCAATCTGAACCTCTCCAATGCTGGCAAACATCGCATTCCGGCTCGCGTCAATGGCCTGGTCCTGTGCCAACGCCTCCATCTGGGGCAAATGCACCAGACCACTTTCGTCAATACTGACTTCACCAGCTTCTACCGCTTCGGACAGGGCTTGCAGGCCAGCCTCCACGTGGGCGTACAACCGGGTGAGGAATTTTTCTGGATCCGCATTCAGACTCAATGCACTGATCAAGCGCAGTCGGTCTTTCTTCCATTGCGCCGGAGGGATAAGCAAATCTTCTCGGTTGCGGTAGTCCCAGCTGTGATCGACCCAAAGCCGAGAACTCCGAAAACCATGGCGAACCGCCAGCATGGTTGATGCCTTCAACGCAGCGAATGCCTTGCTCCGGTCTTTGTCGTTGAGCAGCTCGTGCCAGCTTGGGTCGACAATGCTCACGTCAAAGTCCACTGGAAGCTCCTTGATGCCTTTGGCATCAAGCTCTCGCAGGGCCATCACCTGTTTGAGCGGCCGTTGTGCCGAATCCCCCTTGATCTCCAAATCAGAGAAGACATTCAGCAGGGAGGTCACCTTGGTGGTGTCGTCAATCAGAGACTGGCGTACCAGTGCGGCGTGACCAATTGCTGCAGCGGACTCATCGGCGGGTATGAGCTTCTTGAGGGCTTCGATCTTCTCGTCGGAAGTTGTGCCTTCCGCATGAATGATCAAGCGCATTTCATCTCGCTGCTGCCGGTATTCGACCGCGGTACGCGCCTGCTTGCTGAGGACCCGCCCAGAGGCATGCCGTACCAGATCATTCACACGGCGTCCGGTCAAGTACATCAAGGTGTCGGTGAGATCCAGCAAGGTGACTCGCAAGAAGCAGGTGACCTCCAGCATCTGGGTGTCATCGCTCAGACGCCTGGTGTCAAAAGGCGGACGGTTCGCAACTGCTTGGGCATAGGCGCGCATACGCGCGGTGGAGATGTGACTGAGCGGCCACTTGTCGACTTCCAGCGTCTTGAGATAAGTGATCTTTTCTGAAACCTCAGCCAAGGTGGTGGGGCTGTGTTTACCTGGTGGCGTTTTGAGCCACTCCAGCATAGTTCCACCCGTGCGCCCGCGGCGTGGTGAGAACACTGAGGAAACCATATGCTTGCGTGCGGGAGTAGGAATTTCCTTCTTGATTCCTGCCGTGGCCATGGCCTCCGTGGAGGCAAATGCATCGCGAGCATGGTCACGCAAAACCCGGTCCGATGGAAGCAGATAACGGCGATCAAACAGCCATCGCTCTGCAGCCTGAACCAAGTCGTCCACAGAAGCTGCCGTCTTCGTCAGCTCGGCCAATGCCAATGCCAACTCGGCCAAAACAGCATCATCTATATCGCTGATTCCTGCTACTTCGCGGGCCCATCTTTGATGGTCGTAGAGGGTGGCGACTCGCTTATAGATGGTCTTCAATGAGCCTATCGCCGTTTCACTCAAACCAAGTGAGTGGCACAGAGACTTGAGTAGGGTGCGCGGAAGGTAGGTCGCACGGTCGAGGACTCGACCGGTTGCTCGGAGCACCACCAGTTGAACAGCGGCCCCAAGCCTGCGGTCCGTCCGGAAGCGTTCGCGGATTGCCGCGATGTCCCCAGAACTCAGCTTGAAAGACTGTTCGACATCAAAGTCCGACAGGGACTTTGGAAGCTCCTTGGAGCCGACGAATCGCAAATGAAATCCGGCCAAAGCATCTCCCTGTGGGGTTGCAATTGCCGAACACTATAACTGGCGAGCAGAGACTGAATCGAGGGCTTAAAAACCAAGGGTTTACCCTTGGTTGAAAGCGCTACAAAATGCACGCAAACCTAGATTACCCCGACACACCGGCCCTGGGGGCAGCCCCCATGCCAGCCGCTCCCAAAGATCAGATCGACCGCGACCTGATAGCACTGCTGCAAGCCAACGCCCGCGAGAGCACGGCCAACCTCGCACGCAAACTGGGTGTGGCACGCACCACTGTGGTGGCGCGCCTAGCGCGACTGGAGGCCGATTCAGTGATCGTGGGCTACACCGCGCGTCTGGGCAGCGAGGCGCTGGACCGCGGCGTGCAGGCCTACGTGGGCATCTCCATCAGCCCCAAGGCCCAGCGCGAGGTGATCGCCCGCCTCACCCGTCTGCCCGAGTTGCGGCGCCTCGCTTCTGTGAGCGGCGAGTTCGACTACATGGCTCTGCTGCGGGCTGACACCACGATGCGCCTGGACGCGCTGCTGGACGAGATCGGCGAAATCGACGGTGTGATCAAGACCACTACCTCGGTGGTGCTGGCCCTGCGGGTGGACCGCAATGCCTGAAAGGTTCTCACCGCCGTGAAGGCCCTGCTACGCATGGCTGGGGTGCCGGTGGAGCTTACTTGAGGCTGCCGCTCAAGAACTGCGCCAAGCGCTCGCTGCGCGGTTGGGTCAGTACGGTGGCGGGATCGCCTTCTTCCTCCACCAAGCCTTTGTGCAGAAACACTACGTGGTTGGACACCTCGCGGGCAAAGCCCATTTCGTGGGTGACGACCACCATGGTGCGGCCTTCTTGGGCCAAGGTTTTCATGACCTTGAGCACCTCAGTGACCAACTCCGGGTCGAGCGCGCTGGTGGGTTCGTCAAACAGCAGCACTTCGGGCTCCACGGCCAAGGCGCGGGCAATGGCCACGCGCTGTTGTTGGCCGCCGCTCATGTGGTTGGGGTAGCGGTCTTCCACATTGCTCAGGCCCACTTTGGCCAGGTATTGGCGGGCGCTTTCCACGGCTTGGTCTTTGGGAACGCCCAGCACGTGCACAGGCACTTCGATGATGTTTTGCAGCACCGTCATGTGCGACCACAGGTTGAAGTGCTGGAACACCATGGCCAATTTGGTGCGCAAGCGTTGCAACTGCTTGGAGTCTTGGGCCTGCAGTTGGCCTTGGGCATCGGCTTGGAGCTGCAGGGCCTCACCAGCCACTGCGATGCTGCCTTGCGATGGCTTTTCCAGCAGGTTGATGCAGCGCAAAAAGGTGCTTTTTCCGGAACCCGAGCTGCCAATGATGCTGATCACATCGCCCGCCCGGGCGGTGAGGGACACGCCTTTGAGCACCTCGTTGCTGCCAAAGCGTTTGTGGATGTCGGTGACTTGCAGTTTGATGGGGGAGGTGGTCATGGTCAGACGGAGAAAAGTGGGGTCAAACGCCTAGCAAAGGGCCTGTTTTGAAGGGCAAGGCCCCCGCAATGCGGCCGATTTCGCAGTGCGCGTGGACGTAACGGTCTTTGATGCGGGCGTAGAAAACGCCTTCCACCTCGGCGCAGACGGGGGTGGTGAGGTCGTCGATGGGGTTGACGATGTGGGCCACGGCTTCCCCCACGCGGATGAATTCGCCCGGCTGGTGCAGGAACACCACCACCCCGGCGTGGGGCGCACGCAGGCTTTGAGAACCCGCCAAGGGCGTGGCTTGGCATGCGGGAGCAGGCAGGGTTAGCGGATCGCTGGTTTGCAAAACGCCCAAATGCGCCAGGTAGGCGGCTATGGCTTGCGCATCGTGTTGGGCGTAGGGGTAGTTCACGTCGCCTTCGCCGCGCAGCTCTAAGGTGGTACTGGCGCAGGCTTGCGGGATGGGACGCTCCGGGGTGTGGAGTTGTCGGTGCAACACGGTCCAGACCCAGCTAAAACATTCTTCGAAAGAGTGCTCGCCTTCGTCGGTGACCAAGACGGTTTTGGCTTGCAGCAGTTGCGCCAAAGGGGCGATGGTGGGCCAGCAGCTATTGAGGGTGTAGAGGTGGGGAGTGGCCTCCCAGTCGCAGTGCATGTCCAGCACCACGTCGGCGTCGTAGGCCAAGCCTACCAGCGTTTTGCGCAGGCTATCGAGTTCGGTGGTGGGTTGCCACTGCTGCAGGTAGTGGCCGACGGCGGCACGGATGGTGCGCACATTGGCAGCGGCATCGCTGCCCAATTGGGGCGCTACGTGTGCGGCGATGGCTTGGGCCAAGTCGGGGTAGTGGCGGTTGAAGTTTTCGGAGCTGCCCAGCTCAAAGCGCCCCATGGCTTTGTAGTCCAAGCGCTGAGCCAGTCCTATGGGGTTGGCCGCGGGCACCAGCACCACGCTGCCAGGTAGCCGACCGGCTTGTTCTGCTTCGAGCAGGGTTTGCTTGAGCAAGTGGGCGACCAACATGCCGGGGATTTCTTCGGCGTGCAAGCTGGCTTGGATGTAGACCTTGGGGTAGCCAGCCAGTGCTTGGCCATAGTGGAAGCTGCTGACCACGCGCTGGGTGCCCAGGCTGGTGCTCAGAAGTGCGTGATCATGTCGTTGCATACAAAAAAACAGGGGTAAGCGGTGATGGGGTGGCTGCGAAGTGGCTTCAGTGGTTGCGCGGGCCTTGGAAAGCCAGCCAGCGTTTTTCGGCCCAACGGAACATCAGCATCAGGACAAAGGTGACCAGCAGGTAGATCAGTGCTGCGGCCATGTAGGCCTCAAAGGGCAGGAAGTAGTCGGAGTACACGCGGCTGGCGGCGGCAGTGATATCCAGCATGCTGGGCACCGCACTGGCCAAGCTGGTGCTTTGCAGCATCATGATGACCTCATTGCTGTAAGCGGGCAGGCAACGGCGCATGGCGCTGGGCAGCACGATGCGCAGCATGACCTTCCAGCGTGGCATGCCGTAGGCATGGGCGGCTTCTATCTCGCCTGCTGGAGTCTCACGGATTGCCCCGGCCAGCATTTCGGCCGTGTAGGCTGCGGTGTTGAGGGTGAAGGAGAGCAGGGCGCAGAAAAAGGGCTCTTTGAAATAGGTCCACGGCCAGACTTCATCCCAGCGCGCTTGGATCCACTCCACTTGTCCCAGCCCGTAGTAGATGAGGTACACCTGCAACAGCAGGGGCGTGCCACGCATCGTGTAGGTATAGCCCGAGACCAGCCAGCGCGCCCAGCGCCAAGGCCCGGTGAGCAGCAAGGCCAACATCAAGGCCAAGATGGCGCCACCAGCCAGAGAGGCCAGCAGCAGCTCCATGGTGGTCACCAACCCCTGCCAGTACATGAGCAGGTTCTGCGGCTCCACAATGACATGCCACTTCATACGCTGGCCTTTCTAACGCCCAGGCTATAGCGCTGGTTGAGTTTGCGCAGCGCCCACAGCGAGACACTGGTGTAGAGCAAAAACAGCACAGCGGTGAACACAAAAAAAGCAAACGGTGAGCGGGTGGCCGCACTGGCTTGCTTGGCCAGATAGGTCATTTCTTTGAGCCCGATGAGGCTCACCAGCGCACACGATTTGATGAGTACCAACCAGTTGTTGGTAAATCCCGGCAGGGCGTAGCGCACCATTTGTGGCAGGGTGATGCGGTAAAAGGTTTGCCAGCGCCCCATGCCAAATGCCCAGGCCGCTTCCATTTGCCCTGGCGGTATGGATTGGATGGCTCCGCGGAAGGTTTCGGTCATGTAGGCACCGTAGATGAAGCCGATCGTCAGCACCCCTGCCACAAAGGGGTTGATGTCCACGGTGCGCGAACTGCCCAAAGCTTCCATCAGCTTGTTCAAGCCCATGGTGCCACCGTAAAAGAGCAGCAGCATGACCACCAAGTCCGGCACGCCCCGGATGACGGTGGTGTACAGGGTGGCAATGGCTTGGGGAATGCGCCGTCCTGAGAGCTTGGCGCTGGCGCCCAGCAAACCCAGCACGATGGCCACCAACAATGCCAGCAAGGACACCCCGATGGTGAGCAAGGAGCCTTGGAGGATGGCGAGGTAGTAGGCGTTCATGGAGAAGGTGTGAAAAAGGGCACATTGCTGCGCCCCTTGGTAGTGCCGTGTGTGCGGTTATGGCGATTTATTCGCCGTACACATCGATGTTGTACTTGGCAAAGTACTTGTCGTTGATGGTCTTGTAAACGCCATTGGCTCGGAGGGCCTTGATGGCTTCGCTCATCTCGGCCTTGAGCTTGTCTTCGCCCTTGCGCATGGCCACAGCAACGCCAGCAAAGTATTTCTGGTCGCTCAGCACAGGGCCGATGAATTCGTAGTTAGCGCCTTCAGGCTTGGACAGGAACCCGCCTGTGACTTCCAAATAGTCCGCCACGGTGCCGTCGATACGGCCCGATTTGATGTCCAAATAGACTTGGTCTTGGGCTTCGTAGGAGTTGATCACCACGCCCACGGGCTTGAGGTTGTCCACAGCGTATTTCTCTTGGGTAGAGCCTTTGAGAACGCCAATTTTCTTGCCCTTCAACGACGCCAAGTCGGTGAACTTGGTGCCCTTTTTCAGCACGATGCGGCTGGGGGTGCTGTAGTACTTGTCCGAGAAGTCGATCTCTTTCTTGCGCTCTTCTGTGGCTGACATGGAGGAGATGATGACGTCGTACTTTTTGGCGATCAGGCCGGGGATCATGCCGTCCCACACTTGTTCGACAAACTCGCACTTGCGCTTGATTTGGTCGCACAAGGCCTTGGCGATATCCACGTCAAAGCCAGTGGGCTGGCCATCGGGGGTCTTGTAGGTGAACGGCTCGTAGGTGGGATCAATCGCAACTTTTAGCACAGCAGGCTCTGCAGTAGCTGGGGCGGCTGCTGGAGCAGGGGCTGCCGCTGCGGGCTCTTCTTTTTTGCCGCAGGCGACCAGAACAAAGGGAATTGCCAGCGCTAACAGTGCTTTTTTCATTGGATCTCCAAAAAACCGAGTGAAAGATGTGGGGATGTGTCATGGCAACCTTGCCATGACACAGTGAACGGGATACTAGCAATTTGGGTGCCCGACTGGAGACAGCAAGCCATATAGAGGCTATAGGGCTGGGCAGAGTGACAAGGGGTCAGAAGCCCAGCGAAGCCAGTAGATCGTCGACGTCTTCTTGCTTGAGTGCCTGGTCGGCCGTTTGTGGGCCTTCGAGCACGTGGGTATCGACAGACAATGCAGCTGGGGCCGCATCGTCTGTTCCTGTGGCTGCCATATGGGGTGTTGCTTGCTCTGGTGCGCTGTCGATGAGCAATTGCACTAGCTGCAATTCGGTGCGCGTGATGATGTCGATCACCTTCTTGATGACCTGTCCCGACAAGTCTTGGAAGTCTTGCGCCATCATGATGTCACTGAGCGCATTGGCTTGCCCATCGGCAAAACCAGCAGTCCGCTCGGCAAACTTGCTGCACACGGTCATTAAGCCACGTGCTTTGTCTAAGCTCATATGGGGATCGTTGGCCATGCGGGCCAAGGAGTCGCGCAACTCCAGGCCACGGGATGCCAGGTCATCGCATTCGGGCTTGTGCTGCTCAACCAAACTCAACACCTTGTTGGCAGCATCCTCGGTCATCTTGCCCACATAACTCAGCCGATCACGGGCGTTGGGGATTTCCTGCACGATGCTGTGCAGTTGGTTTGACCCCAAAGCCGTCAGGGCTTCGTGCATTTCACGCGTGATGGATCCCAGACGTGAAAAAGCTTCTTCTTTGCTGAGCGGCGTTGACATATTTTTCCGTAACCCTTGTTGGTGTCGTAACAGCTTGGTGAATTATGGAGGCTGCAGTAAAGCCATCAGGGTATTTATCGGGAAATCGTCAAATGTCTTCGAGTAATTTGTAAGGAAGTGGGAGCCGTTCTAGTCCTTGATTTTGTGCCTGCAAATCGGCGTTTTCGGTCGATGTCTGTAGCACTGCTATAGAGGTGTAGCCATTAGTGGGATGTGCAGCACAGACAGCGATGTGTCCTACTTCTTCACCGGCTGCCAAAACAGGGCTAGCCAATGGTAAAAAAATTTCACTCTGTAACAAATAAGCCCTGCGTTTCAAGGTGCCTCTGAACTGGCTACGGGCCACCACTTCTTGTCCGGGATAGCAGCCTTTTTTGAAGTTCACGCCGCCGACAGATTCGTAGTTCAGCATCTGGGGAACCCACATATTGGCGGTTTCGGGGTAAATGGCTGCAATGCCGCTCATGACATCCAGCCAATCCCACCATGCGGTGTCCATGGCTTGGCTGGGCCAATCGTTTGTTTCTCCGCTGTTGCTTGGCAGCACATGCAGTTGGCGTTGCAAGCCTTGTGCTGGGGGTAAGTGCAGCACAAAGCCTGCGCCGCGCTTTTCTAGTGGCGTGCTACTGGTTTCTTGCGTGGTGGTTGCACCCCAGAGCGACCAGTCACTACTGGCATCGCGCAGTTGAACCGCGGCACGCAGGACGAACATGCGCAAGCGTTGCAACAAGGGGGCGATTTGCGCACGCGGCGCAATGAGTAGGACGCAGTTGGTTTCAGGCTTGATACCCCAAAAGCTGCCCAGCATGCGACCTTGTGGCGAGCACAAAGCGGCCAAACGGTATTGGTCTTGGCGCAGCAGCACGAAGTCTTGCGTCAGCTGGTTGTGGATGAACTTGGCGGCGTCAGCGCCTCGCAGTTCCAGTACCCCCCAGTGGGGCAGGGCGGCGTGGCCATTTTTCAGTGTGTCAGGAAGGGCTGGTGTATGCATGGGCTGAATTATGATTCCCCTTTTATGGACTCACGGGAGCAAGGGCTGTGCGCGTCTGGTTGACGGGACTTTTGTTGGCAGTGCTGGCGTTCGTTGGTGCTGCAGCCTGGTGGTTGGGTAGCCCCATGCCCCAAGCCCAAGCGGTGGTGGATTTGTCCATCGAAGCGGGCAGTACCCCTAAAGAGGTGGCGCAGTTGGTGCGTCAGTCGGGTATTGATGTCGAGCCTGTGCTGCTCTATAGCTGGTTTCGGATCTCGGGCAAAGCGCGGGCGATTCGGGCTGGCAGCTACGAAATCAGTGCAGGAACGACGCCGTACGAACTGCTGCAAAAGCTGGTGCAAGGCGATGAGGCTTTGCGCAGCGTGACTTTGGTAGAAGGGTGGAATTTTCGCCAAGTGCGCCAAGCGCTGGCCAAGGCCCAAGCACTCAAGCCGGACACACAGGCCATGGCGGATGCTGACATCATGCAGGCGCTACAGCGCCCGGGTGTGGCCGCTGAGGGGCGTTTCTTTCCGGATACCTATACCTATGCCAAAGGATCGAGTGATTTGGCTGTACTCAAACGGGCCATGTTGGCCATGGACAAACAACTGGAGCGCGCATGGAGTGCGCGTAACAAGGACATTCCCCTGCAAAACCCGGAGCAGGCTCTGATACTGGCCAGCATCGTAGAAAAAGAGACCGGGAAAGCGTCGGATCGCGCCATGATTTCGGCGGTATTCAATAACCGTTTGGCCATTGGTATGCGTTTGCAAACCGATCCGACCGTGATTTACGGTTTGGGTGAGCGCTTTGATGGCAATTTGCGCAAAGCCGATTTGCAGCAAGACACTCCCTACAACACCTACACCCGCGATGGCTTGCCGCCAACCCCCATTGCGATGCCCGGTAAAGGGGCATTGTGGGCTGCTGTGCAGCCCGCTGGAAGTCGGGTGCTGTATTTTGTGGCCCGTGGAGATGGCAGTAGCCAGTTCAGCACCAATTTGCCAGACCATAACCGCGCCGTGAACCAATACCAGCGCTCCAAATTAGCCGGAAGTGACGCGCCATGAGCCAAGGCATTTTCATCAGCTTTGAGGGCATCGATGGTGCTGGCAAATCGAGCCATATCGATGCGCTGGCTTCGCTGTTGCAGCAGCAAGGCTACAGCGTTACGCGCAGTCGCGAACCCGGTGGCACCGAACTGGCCGAGCAGTTGCGTCAGCTCGTGCTCAACCACCCCATGGATGCACTGACCGAGGCCTTGCTGGTGTTTGCAGCCCGCCGCGATCATGTGCAGCAGGTGATTCGCCCTGCTTTACAGCGCGGGGATGTGGTGCTGTGTGACCGTTTTGCCGATGCGTCGTTTGCTTACCAAGGGGGTGGGCGTGGTGTGGATTGGGCTACTTTGCTGCAGTTGGAGCAGTGGGTGCAAAGCCAACAAGGTGCTGTACTACAGCCTGATTTGACGATTTGGTTTGACTTGCCGCCGGCAGTGGCAGCTGCCCGTTTGGTGCAGGCGCGCACGGCTGACCGGTTTGAATCACAGCCAGAGGATTTCTTTCACCAAGTGGTGCAAGGCTATGCACGCCGCCAGCAGGCTGATCCACAACGCTTTGCGCGCATTGCCGCTGATCAACCACGCGAGCAAGTGTGGGCCGATGTGTGCCAAGCCCTTGTTCAGCGAGGATGGTTGCGGTGAATAAGACGGTGATGCCCTGGCTGCAAGAGCAGCTGCAAGCCTTGCAGCGCCAGCGTGGTCATGCTTGGCTACTGCAGGGGCCATCGGGTTTGGGGCAATACGACTTGGCTATGCAACTGGCCAGTACTTGGTTGTGCGACAACCCCACAGAGCAGGGGGCTTGCCACGAGTGCGGCAGTTGTCACGCCATTGGCGTACACGCCCACGCGGATTTGGCGGTCCTCATGCCCGAGGTACAAATGCTAGAGCAGGGGTGGCCTTTGTCTGAAAAGGCCCAAAGCGAGATCGATGACAAGAAGCGCAAGGCCAGCAAAGAAATCCGGGTTGATGCGCTGCGCGATACCGTTGAGTTTGCGCAACGCACCAGTGCACGCGGGCGTGGCAAAGTGGTGCTGGTATACCCCGCTGAGCAGATGAACGCCATCGCGGCCAACGCCTTGCTCAAAACACTGGAAGAGCCTGCAGGTGATACACGCTTTGTGCTGGCTACCGAGTCTGCCCATGCGCTGTTGCCGACTATTCGCAGCCGCTGCCAAGTCCACACCATGCGTTGGCCTGAAACGGATGAAGCCTTGCACTGGTTGCAAAATCAGGGGGTGCAAGCCAGTGAAGCAGCCGTTCTGCTGCGCGCTGCAGGTGGTTTACCACACGAAGCTTGGCGGTATAAGCAGCTAGGACGCACTGCACAAAACTGGTCTGCATTTCCACAGCAGGTTCTTAAAGGGCAACTGGACGATGTGCGCAACTGGATGGCCAGTGATGTGCTTGATGCTCTTTACAAACTGGCGCACGATTTGTTGGCACTGCATGGCCGAGCATCTCCGCGTTATTTCTCTGCAGCGGATTTGCAAGGCATTCCGGTGCATGGTGCACGCCTTCGCCAATGGGCGAGCGAATTACAACAGATATGGCGTCACGTAGAGCATCCCTTTCATGCTGGCCTTATGCTTGAGGCTTGGATGGAGCAGGCGCGATCTGCTTTAGTGCTGCCTTTACTGGGGAAAAAACCATGAGTACTGCCGCATCAAATAACCGCCCCAGTGTGATTCAACTGGCGATCAAAGAAAAATCCGCTTTGCATGCCGCCTACATTTCTGTCTTCACCGATGGCGGTATCTTTATTCCCAGTAACCGCGATTACGACTTGGGTGATGACATTTACGTGTTGCTGACCCTGCCTGACGACATCCAGCGTTATCCCGTGGCTGGCAAGGTAGGCTGGATTACCCCCGCTCGCGCATCCAGTGGCCGTGCTCAAGGTGTGGGGGTTATCTTCCCCGCCCAAGATGAAAAAGTGCGCGCACTCAAGCTCAAAATTGAAGAAATTTTGGGTGTGCATCTGAACTCAGAAAAAACGACCCAAACCATTTAAGAAGCCATCGCCTGTTTGTGGCGATGCATTTGCATGCATGTTTACCGACTCCCATTGCCACCTGACTTTCCCTGAGCTCCAAGCTGACTGGCCCCAGATTGCGCAGCGCATGCAAGAGGCGCAAGTAACACGCGCCTTGTGCATCTGCACCACTTTGGAGGAGTTCGACACGGTGCATGGTTTTTCAGTGCAAAACGCCCACATTTGGTCTACCGTGGGGGTTCACCCCGACTACGAGGACATCACAGAGCCGACGGTGGATGGCTTGGTGGCTTTGTCTGCGCGCCCCAAGGTGTTGGGTATTGGTGAGACGGGCCTGGATTACTACCGACTCAATGGCCGCAGCGTGGCCGAGATGGAGTGGCAACGTGAGCGCTTTCGGGTGCATATTCGGGCGGCGCGGCAGGTGGGTAAGCCACTCATAATCCATACCCGCCAAGCCTCTGAAGACACCTTGGCTATTTTGCGTGAAGAGGGCGAGGATGGATCTTCTGGCTGTGCAGGTGGCGTGTTCCACTGTTTTACCGAAGACACCCAAGTAGCCCAAGCAGCTTTGGATTTGGGGTTTTACATCTCCATGTCGGGCATTGTGACCTTTAAAAATGCCCAAGTTTTGCGTGATGTGGTGTGCATGGTGCCCATGGATCGCTTGTTGATTGAAACCGATAGCCCTTATCTCGCACCTGTTCCGTACCGGGGCAAGGTCAATACACCCGCGTTGGTGCCGTATGTGGCCGAGCAAATTGCCTCACTCAAAGGACTGACGGTGGAGCAGGTGGCACACCAGACCAGCCACAATTTTGACCAACTGTTCAAACCTGCCTGAGGCATACGCGTATGCTGAAACGCTGGTGTATTGCCCTTGCTTGTTGTTTGCTCAGCAGCGTGGTGCAGGCGGGTGCGTATGAAGACTTTTTTTCCGCTATTGAACGCGATAGCGCGCCTGCCATGCGCAATTTACTGGCCCGTGGCATGGATCCCAATACTGTGAATCCAGAGGGTATACCAGCCATTTTTGTGGCTATTGCCAGTCCAGCGCTGGATGTGTTGGCGGTGCTGGTGCAAGCACCTGATATCCAACTCGATGTGCGCAATCGCAACGACGAAACCCCTCTAATGCTCGCTTGCTTGAAAGGGATGACGCCGCTGGTGCAGCAGCTTTTGGCGCGGGAGGTGGATGTCAACAAACCCGGGTGGACGCCTTTGCATTACGCTGCGACCAAAGGAGATGAGGGCATCATCCAACTGCTGTTGGATCACTATGCCTACATCGATGCGGAGTCCCCCAATGGGACAACCCCGCTGATGATGGCGGCCATGTATGCTCCCAAAGCTGCCGTGGAGTTATTGCTCAAAGCAGGGGCTGATCCGACCTTGAAAAATCAGCTAGGCATGACGGCGGTGGATTTTGCCAACCGTTTACAGCGTAGTGAGATAGCCCAAGTGATTCAAGCAGAAATTCGCCGCAGAAATGGGCCTGCAACTTGGTAATTCAGATGCCGTAGTCGCTGGAGTGGCCATCCATGGCCCGGGCAATCAAGCTGCGGCTGAGGCGGTTGCTGAGGTATTCCGCAAAGGTGTACACAAAGTCGCGCAAATAGGCCCCACGTTTGAAAGCAACGCGCGTGACGTTTTGACCAAATAGATAGCCCGCTGGGCGGACAACCAAATCGCTACGTTGTTGGGTGCTTTGCATGTCTTGCAGCACGTCGTGTACCGACATTTCTGCTGCAATGCCAATCCCCAATCCTAAGCGCACATAGGTTTTGATCACATCGGAATCAATCGCTTCCAACACGATATGGGGTTCGAGTTTGCGAGCGTGAAATGCATTGTCGATGCGGGTACGCCCGGTAAATGATGGGTGGTAGGTGATTAATGGCTCTTGCGCTACATCTTCTAAGCTGATGCGCTCTAGCTTGGCCAGCTTGTGGTCTGCTGGCAGTATCAGCATGTGCTGCCACTCATAGCATGGCAAGGTCACAAGTTCTTCGTAATTGGCCAAGGACTCTGTTGCGATGCCAATTTCGGCCACATCCTCGATGAGCATGCGAGCCACTTGGTCGGGCGAGCCTTGGTGCAGGCTGACGCTGACTTTAGGGTAAGAGGTGCGCAAGCGTGCTACGTGCTCGGGCAGCACATAGCGCGCTTGGGTGTGGGTGGTTGCTATCGACAAGGTGCCGCTGTCTTGGGTGCTGAACTGCTCGCCAATGCGTTTGAGGTTGTTCACTTCCCGCAGGATGACTTCAATGCTGCGCAAGACATGCTGCCCTGGCTCGGTAATGCGCTTGAGTCGTTTGCCATGGCGCGCAAAGATGTCGATGCCCAATTCCTCTTCCAGCTCAATGATGGCTTTGGACACACCGGGCTGCGATGTATGCAAAGCCTTGGCCGCTTCGGTCAGGTTGAGGTTGCGGCGCGCAGCTTCTTGCACGAAGCGAAATTGGTGCAAATTCATAGCAGTCTCAAGGCTGAAAAGGGGTCAAGGCCAATTGGGCCAACAAAGCGATTAGCTGCGGGCTTTCACCCACCGATGCTTGCAATGTGAAACGCACTTGGGGGTATTGAGTGCGCAAGGACTCCACCAAAGGAGGAATGTCTTCCCGCGCATGTTTACCCATGCCCAAAAACAAAGGCAATATGGCAATGTGGCGCGCGTTGCATTGCACCAAATCCGCTACGGCTTGGGCTAGTTCAGGACTGCTCAGTTCCAAATACGCGCATGCCACTTGCAAGTTGGGAGCTTGCGCTTCTATGCACGCTTGTACGGCCAAGATGGACTGGTGCCACGCGGGATCTCGCGACCCGTGGGCCAGCAATACGATTGCTTGTTCATGCTCAAAAGCCATAAATCTACCGTCTTAAAACCAACCAAGTGAAAACCGATAAGGACAAACCACCGTACAGCAGACTGGGTAAGGCGGCAGAGAGCAGGGGATCCCACCCTCGCAAGTTGCCCATGTCGTTCATGACGTTGTTGAGCAAAACAAAGCTAATGCCCGCCATCACGCCTACAAAGGTGTAGCCAGAAATACTGCCTGAGCGGAAATGCAGGTATGCAAAAGGCAAGGCCAGTACCACCATCACCAAACAACTCATGGGGTAAAACAGCTTTTTCCAAAACTGAATTTCATACTTTTGCGCAGTTTGTCCATTGGCTGTCAGGTGGCGGATGTACTGAAACAAATCCCATGTGCCCATGCGTTCTGGCTTGAGCACGGCTGCAGCCACCATTTCCGCACTGATCTGGCTTGGCCAGCGCAAGCTATCCACCCGGTTGATACTGACCTGCGATGCATCGGTATCGGGGGACAAAAATTCGGTGCGTTCCACATCATTGAGCAACCAAGCTTCGCCTTGCACGCTGGCAGATGCCGCTTGGGTGAGTGAGACGATAAAACCGCGGCGGTCAAACTCAAAAATGCGGATGTCTTGCATGGTCGAATCGGGGGTCAAGGCCCCCACATTGACCGCAAATTGGTTGAATGCTTGGCGCTCTTTAAGCCATGCACCTGTTTTACCGATGCTGATACGTCCTTGTGCTTGGGATTTGAGCATCTGCGCTGTTTTGTCAGCCAGTGGGGCCACGTAGTCGCCAATGACGAAAGTGAACAGCACAAAACTCAAACCCAGCAGGGTGAGCGAACGCAAAGCACGGCCGGGCCCTAATCCACTGGTACGCAAAATCGTGAACTCAGAACTGCGGGCCAAACGGGCCATCACGAAAATGGTTCCAATGAGCACCGTGATAGGAAATAGTTCGTAGATATGGCTAGGAATCATCATGACCACGTAGAGCAAGGCTTGGGTGGCTTGGTAGCCGGGGGCTTGCAAACGATTGACTGTTTGCAACTCATCCACGGCATCAAAAAAGAAAAACAAGGCCATGAAGCCAGCTGTGACCAAAGCAACCGCTTGAATGACCTCTAGGTACAGCAATTTGCGCAGCGTTTTCATCTTTTGCCTCCTCGGCGATGCGTACTGCGCGCAATCCAATCGCTCCAGCTAACGTTGTGATGGCGCAAAAACAGCCAAATGCCAGCAATACAGGCTATACCGCCATGCACCAGTAACAGGTAGGACAACAAGCTGATATGAGCAGACGCAATCCAGCTTTTGCCCAATACCAAGAGGTTGAAATAGACCACGAAAGCAAGAAATGCCATCCCCAAATTACTGGCTTTTCCTGCTCTGGGGTTGGCCGATGCCAAGGAAAGGGCAATGATTACCAAATTGAATGCTGCCAGTGGTAAGCCAAAACGCCAGCTCAATTCAGCCTGATAGCTCTTATCTGAGGAGCCGAGCATTTGCAATGTCGAAATCGATTGGGTTGGGGCGTAATCCCGGCTGGCGTGCTCGCTGCGTCCTACGCGGGCACCGTATTGGGTAAATTGTGTGAGTGTGACATCGGCCTGTCCGGGTGACCGTTCTAGCCGCTGGCCGTTATCGAGCAGCAAAAACTTGTCCGTGCCACGCACTTCAATGCTGCCTTTTTGTCCTGTTGTGACCGTTTCTTTGCCCGCTTCGGTGGTGGATATGAATACGTTGTGTCCTACTTGCTGATTTTTGCTGTTTTTTTCTATGAAAAACACTCGGGACCCGTCGGTTGACTCTTGAAATTGCCCAGGTTCGATACGGGCAATATCACCACGCTTTTCATAGTCAAAGCGCAAATCTTCGATGCGCGAAAATGCCCACGGCAAGATCACGATGGCCAAACCGGCCACCATCAAGATCACCGGCCAAGCGAAACGCAACAAAGCGGGCAGTACACGCGCAAGACCAGCACCGCTGCCAAACCAAATCACCATTTCGCTGTCGCGGTACATGCGGGTGAGCATGGACAAAATGCCAATGAATAGACTCAAGGTCAGTATGGTGGGCATGTCCGATAACACGGTATAGCCCATGATCAGCAACACATCGGCCGGGTTGAATGTGCCACGTGATGCATCCCCCACCGTACGCAAAAGCGTCATGGTCATCACCACAGTGGACAACACCACCAAGGTGCCTCCAAAACTGCGTGCTAGCTCTTTGCGTACGGATGAATGGAATAACATTGTCGAAAAGGAAAACCGCATTATGAACTTTGATTTGCAAGCTTTGAACCTCAAAACCCTGGCAAAGGAAAAGGCCGAAGCCTTGGTTTTGCTTGTGCCCACAACTTTCGCGGCAAGTAGTACGGACGCGATCAGCCAACTGTTGGCGGATGTTCAAGTCCAAGGTGATTTGGATCCGAAGAAAAATCCGCTTATATCGGTCTATCGGCCTGTGGGTATTGCTGCTGGCAAGGTGTATGTATTGCCGGTCAATGATGCCAGTTTGAAAGCTGCACGGGCCGGCTTGCAAACTGTGTTGTCCACACTGAAAACCACTTGCAGCCACACCGTTGTGGCTTGTTTGGAAGCAGTGGATGAAGACTTCGTGCGCCAAACAGTGGCGCTGTTTGCCGATGCCCTCTACCAATACACCGCATCGCGCAGCAAGACAGAGCCTGTGCGTTTGCAAAAAATAGGTTTGCGTGCACCCAATGCCAAAGCGCTGCAAAATGCACTGGCATTGGCGCAAGCTACCGTCACGGGTCAGGCATTGGCCAAAGAGTGGGGCAACCGTCCGGGCAACTACGCTACGCCAACCCTGCTGGCAAAAGCTGCGCAAGATTTGGCCAAGCGAGCCAACCTGACTTGTGAGGTCCTAGGGCCGAAAGAAGTAGCCAAACTGGGCATGGGGTCTTTTATGGGGGTTGCCCAAGGTTCCGATGAGCCCCTGCGCTTTATCGTGTTGCGTTACGACGGTGCAGCCAAGTCCAAAGCGCCGGTAGTGCTGGTGGGTAAAGGCATCACGTTTGATAGTGGTGGCATTTCCATCAAACCTGCTGCTGAGATGGATGAGATGAAGTTCGACATGTGCGGTGCCGCCAGTGTGCTGGGTACTTTCGAGGCTTTGGGGCAATTGCGCCCCAAAATCAATGTAGTGGGGCTTATTCCTGCGTGTGAAAATTTGCCCAGCAGCAAATCCATCAAACCCGGTGATGTGCTCACTAGCATGGACGGGCAAACGATCGAGGTGCTCAACACCGATGCAGAAGGGCGTTTGATCTTGTGTGATGCACTCACCTATGCCAAACGCTTTAAGCCCCAAGCGATTGTCGATATCGCCACCCTGACAGGCGCATGTGTAATTGCCTTGGGCAGCGTGCGCAGTGGATTGTTTTCGAATAACGATGGCTTGGCCTTGGCGCTGCAAAATGCTGGTGAAAAAAGCGCCGATCTTTGCTGGCGCATGCCTTTGGATGACGAGTACAGCGAAGGCTTAAAAAGCAACTTTGCCGATGTCGCCAACGTGGCTGGCCGAGCCGCAGGCTCGGTGACCGCCGCCAAATTTTTGCAACGCTTTGTCGGTGACACACCTTGGGCGCATCTGGATATTGCTGGAACAGCATGGAAAGGTGGTGCAGCCAAAGGCGCTACTGGCCGCCCTGTCCCCTTGCTGCTGCAATACTTGCTGAGCCAAGCGGAGGTGCGGTGACCGAAGTCGCTTTCCATTTCGGCGCGTCTGACAAATGGAACTACCTTTGTCGTTTGACGCGCAAAGCGATCGCAAAGGGCGTGCGCATTCAGATCCATGGCCCCCAAAGTCTGCTGGACAGGGTGGATGCCAAGCTGTGGAACTTTGAGTCCACCGCCTTCATAGCCCATTGCCGCCACGGGGATGCCTTTCAAGAGCGCTGCGCCGTGGTGCTTGCCGATAGTGTGTTTACCCCAAGGAATGGAGCCTCATGGGTGTTGCTTAACTTGGCAGAAGAGGTGCCTGCAGGCGTGGAAGCCTTCGCTCGCGTGATTGAGGTCGTCGGTCTGGATGAGCATGACCGTCAGCAAGCACGCAACCGCTGGCGTGAATACACCCGCCGTGGTTTGCCCATCGTACGCCATGACTTGACTGGACGCGCCGACTGAGACGAATAGACGATCAGGCATAAAAAAACCTGCTGAATTATCAGCAGGTTTTTGTATCTGGCGGAGCAGGCGGGATTCGAACCCGCGGTGGGTTTTACCCCACGCACGCTTTCCAGGCGTGTGACTTAAACCGCTCATCCACCGCTCCAGAGCCTGCAATTCTAGCTTGAAAATAAGGCGCAAAACTGGAAAATCCCAATTTTCTGTATTGTTGCGTCACAAAGTCATCGCATACTCCCTTTGTGAGGCATGGGGGCAAAACTACAATGGGGCATGACTAATCAACGCATAGGCATTCGTTTGGCAGGCAGTCTGCTCTTGGTCTTGGCCGGTCTGGCACAGGCGCTAGGCTTGGATTCATTGAAAGACCAAGAGGTTGCTAATGGTTTAAAAGACGCACTGAGCAAAGCTTCTACTGTGGCCGTGGGGCAATTGGGTGCCAGCAATGGTTTTTGGGGCAATGACCGGGTGCGCATTCCCTTGCCAGACAGTTTGCAAAAAGCTGAGCAACTGCTGCGCACCTTTGGCATGGGCCAGCAGGCCGATGATCTGCGGCAAACCTTGAACCATGCAGCAGAAGCGGCGGTTCAAGAAGCTAAACCCATTTTGCTCAATGCAGTCAAACAAATGACTGTGCAAGATGCCAAGGGCATCTTGACTGGTGGTGATACCGCGGCGACGGCGTACTTTCGCAAGACCAGCAGCGAGGCATTGCGCAGTAAATTTCGCCCCATAGTGAGCAAAGCCACAAAGCGTGTGCAATTGGCCGACAAATACAACACCTATGCTGGACAGGCAGCGAAATTGGGACTCATCAGTGAAGCAAATGCTAACTTAGACAACTATGTGACGGAAAAAGCACTCGACGGCTTGTTCCTCATCATCAGCGACGAAGAAAAAGCCATACGCCAAGACCCTGTAGGCCAAGCCAGCCAATTGCTGAAGCGGGTTTTTGGCGCTAACTGGTAAAAATTCTCCGCATCGTCATCAGAAATCCTTACACTTCGCGCCTTCGGTTTTTGGCGAACCAGTCGCCATTCATTTTTACCCCTGGTTGGAGGGAGATTCATGAAATTTCGTTTCCCCATCATCATCATTGATGAGGACTTTCGTTCCGAAAACACCTCCGGCCTGGGCATCCGTGCTCTGGCACAGGCGATCGAATCCGAAGGTTTCGAGGTGCTGGGCGTCACCAGTTATGGCGACCTGAGCCAATTCGCCCAGCAACAAAGCCGTGCCAGCGCCTTCATCCTGTCCATAGACGACGAGGAATTCACTCCCGGCCCGGACCTAGACCCCGCGGTGCTAAACCTGCGCCACTTCATCGAAGAAGTGCGCCGCAAGAATGCCGACGTGCCCATCTATGTGTATGGCGAGACCAAGACCAGCCGCCATATTCCCAATGACATCCTGCGTGAGCTGCACGGCTTCATCCACATGTTTGAAGACACGCCCGAGTTCGTGGCGCGCCACATCATCCGTGAGGCCAAGAGTTACCTGGAAAGCGTGCAGCCGCCCTTCTTTAAGGCTCTGCTGGACTACGCCGAGGATGGCTCTTACAGCTGGCACTGCCCCGGCCACTCGGGTGGCGTGGCCTTCCTGAAAAGCCCGGTCGGTCAGATGTTCCACCAGTTCTTTGGCGAGAACATGCTGCGCGCCGACGTCTGCAATGCGGTGGAAGAGTTGGGTCAGCTGCTGGATCACAACGGCGCCATTGGTGCTTCCGAGCGCAATGCTGCACGTATTTTCAATGCGGATCACTGTTTTTTCGTTACCAACGGCACGTCTACATCGAACAAGATGGTGTGGCACCACACTGTGGCCCCTGGCGATGTGGTGATCGTCGATCGCAACTGTCATAAGAGCAATCTGCACGCCATCATCATGACGGGCGCTATTCCCGTCTTCTTGAAGCCCACGCGCAACCACTTTGGCATCATTGGCCCCATTCCGCAAAGTGAGTTCGAGCCCAAAGCGATTGAGGCCAAGATCAAGGCCCATCCCTTGCTGCAAGGCGTGAATGCCAAAAAGGTTAAACCACGCATACTGACCCTGACCCAAAGCACCTACGACGGCGTGCTTTACAACACCGAAACCATCAAGCAAATGCTCGATGGCTATGTGGAGAACATCCACTTTGACGAAGCGTGGTTGCCCCATGCGGCGTTCCACCCCTTCTATGGCATGTACCACGCCATGGGTAAGAACCGCCCACGTCCCAAAGAGGCCGTTGTCTACAGCACGCAATCCATTCACAAGCTGTTGGCCGGTATCAGCCAAGCCAGCCACGTGTTGGTGCAAGACTCGCAAAAGGTCAAGCTCGACAAGCACCTCTTCAACGAGGCCTACCTGATGCACACCTCTACCAGCCCGCAGTACAGCATCATCGCTAGCTGCGATGTGGCTGCTGCCATGATGGAGCCCCCCGGAGGCACCGCTTTGGTGGAGGAAAGCATTGCCGAAGCCTTGGACTTCCGCCGTGCCATGCGCAAAGTGGATGAGGAATATGGCGATGACTGGTGGTTCAAGGTCTGGGGCCCAGACCATTTGGCCGAAGAAGGTATTGGCCAAGCAGCTGACTGGATCATCAAGGGCGAAACCAAAGCCACCAAGGGCAATTGGCATGGTTTTGGCAAGCTGGCCAACGGCTTTAACATGCTCGACCCAATCAAGGCCACCATCGTAACGCCCGGCTTGGATCTGACAGGAAAATTCTCGCAAGAGGGAATTCCGGCCAGCATCGTGACCAAATTTTTAGCTGAGCATGGTGTGGTGGTGGAAAAGACGGGCCTGTACAGCTTTTTCATCATGTTCACCATCGGCATTACCAAAGGCCGCTGGAACAGCATGCTGACGGCGTTGCAGCAGTTCAAGGACGACTACGACCGCAACCAACCCATGTGGCGCATCATGCCGGAGTTTTGCCAAAAACATCCACGCTACGAGCGCATGGGTTTGCGCGATTTGTGCCAGTTTGTCCATGCCATGTACGCCAAGCACGACATCGCTCGCTTGACGACCGAGGTGTACTTAAGCGACTTGGTGCCCGCCATGACGCCCAGCGATGCCTATTCCCATATAGCGTTGCGCAAAACAGATCGTGTAGAGATAGACAAACTCGAAGGCCGAGTGTCGGTCGGTTTGGTCACGCCATACCCGCCCGGTATTCCGCTGTTGGTTCCTGGTGAAGTGTTCAACCGCAAGATCGTCGATTATTTGAAGTTCTCGCGGGCGTTTAACAGCCAGTGCCCAGGCTTTGAGACCGATATCCATGGTTTGGTCAGCGAAGTCGGTGAAGATGGCGTGGTGCGCTATTACGCCGACTGCGTGAAGGCATAGCACAATAAATCAACAACCTCCGAGGAGGAGACACCATATGGGAATTCGTACACCACTGCGCGCATTGGGCATATGGGCGTTGGCAGCATGTTTAGCATGGGGAACGGCCCATGCAGCCACGCCTTTTGAGCCAACCCACGGCGTGCAGGGTCAGATTTTGGTACTCAATGGTTCAGGCACGCGCTACAAAGCCATTTTCAAGGTGTACGACATGGCCCTTTACTTGGGGGCTAGAACCAACAAAGTGGATGATGTGCTCAATATGCAAGGCAACAAACGCTTGAGTTTTGTTGCCTTGCGCGAAATGCCGGGGACTGATTTGGGAGTGGCTTTCCTCAAAGGGCTGAGCAACAACAACAGCCCTGAAATTGTGCGCAAATACACCATAGAAACCAATCGTTTGATTGAAGTCTTCTCTGGCAAACCCAAACTGACGCCAGGCGATTCTTTTGCCATGGAGTACGTGCCAGGCAAGGGAACCACCTTTTTCATCGCTGGCGTGGCGCAAGGGGCTCCAGTGGGGGATGAGGGTTTCTTCCAAGCAGTGCTGCGCATTTGGTTGGGGCATATTCCTGCGGACTTCAAGCTCAAAGATGCTTTGCTGGGGCAGAGTGCACAGCAATAGCCCTAGCAGATCTAGGCCATAGGAGTGCGGTGATGCGGGCATGCGCATGCACAATCGCCGCACGCTATGGAACACGATGTCTCACTCATTTCCACCGTCGCGGTGGGCTTTGTTTTCGCCTTGGTGCTCGGCTTTGCGGCTGAACGCATCAAGCTGCCTGCTTTGGTGGGCTATCTGCTGGCAGGCATTCTGATCGGCCCAGCCACCCCGGGCTTTGTGGGGGATGTAGGCATTGCATCCCAGCTCTCAGAAATCGGCGTCATGCTGCTGATGTTTGGCGTGGGCTTGCATTTTTCACCGGCCGATCTGCTGGCAGTCAAACGCTTGGCGGTACCCGGCGCCATTGTGCAAATGGGTCTGGCCACCGTGCTGGGGGTCGGCTTGGCTACTTGGTGGGGTTGGAATGTTGGCAATGCGCTGATTTTTGGTCTCTGCCTCTCATGCGCTAGCACAGTGGTATTGCTCAAAGCCCTAGAGGTGCGTGGTTTGGTGGATTCGATGAATGGACGCATCGCCATTGGCTGGTTGGTGGTGGAAGACTTGGCTACCGTGTTGGTGCTGATTTTGCTGCCGCCCTTGGCTGGCATGCTGGGGGGCCAATCTGCAGCGCTAGCCAATCATGAGTCATTGTGGATCACTATTGGGCAAACTTTGCTGCAGGTAGGCGCCTTCATTGCCCTCATGCTGGTGGTGGGGCGCAAAGCCTTGCCCAAGCTGTTGTGGCACGTGTCCAAGACCGGTTCACGCGAATTGTTCACACTGGCGGTGGTGGCTGTTGCACTGGGCATTGCTTACGGGGCGGCCAAACTGTTCCACGTCTCGTTTGCTCTTGGGGCATTTTTCGCTGGCATGGTGATGCGCGAATCTGAATTCAGCCACCGTGCTGCAGAGGAGTCCTTACCGCTGCGCGATGCATTTTCTGTGCTCTTTTTTGTGGCGGTCGGCATGCTGTTTGATCCCAGCATATTGGTACAAAAACCATGGTATGTGCTGGGAGCCGTTGCGATTGTGATTGTGGGCAAATCGTTGGCGGCTGCCACTTTAGTGCTGGTGTTTCGTTACCCGCTCAACACGGCTTTTACCGTCGCGGTCAGCTTGGCGCAGATAGGAGAGTTTTCCTTCATCTTGGCAGGCTTGGGGCAGGCCTTGGGCTTGTTCAGCACCGAAGGTATGAGTTTGGTGCTCGCTGCTGCGCTCATTTCCATCGCCATCAATCCCTTTTTGTTCACCGCTATTGAACCACTGCGACGCTGGGTGCTAGAGCGATCCAGTTATGCGCGTACTTTGGAGATCCGGCAAGACCCGTTTGCCGAGTTGCCAATGAGCACCGAACGCAAATATTTGTCCCAACAAGTGGTGTTGGTGGGCTATGGTCGTGTGGGTAAACGCATTGCCCAAGCGCTGCACGAACGCGCTATTCCCTGTGTGGTGGCTGAGCAAAATCGCGAGTTGGTGGAGGATTTACGCAAGCAAGGGATGGCTGCAGTGTCGGGCAATGCAGCAGAGCCCGAAGTGCTGGTGCAAGCCCACATAGCACATGCAGCCATGTTGGTTATCGCCAGTCCGGATTCACTGGATGCACGGCAAATGATTGCGACCGCCCGCACACTCAATCCAAGCATCGAGATTGTGTTGCGCACCCAGAGTGAAGATGAAACCACCTTGCTTCGCCAAGAGGCGCAGACCACGGTTTTCTATGGGGAAGAAGAGCTGGCCAAGGGCATGACCAGCCATGTGTTAAGCCGCTTTGCGGCTTAACACGGTGGGGTTTAGGCGTTTTCAGCCACGCCCATGGTTTTGTTGTGACCGCAGTCCACGAAGGTGACTTCAGCAGTCACGCCTGAGGCCAAATCACTCATGAAGAAGGCGGCTACATTGCCTACCTCGTCAATGGTGACGTTGCGGCGTGTTGGTGCCGCTGCAGCCACCATGGACAAGAGCTTGCCAAAGTCTTTGATGCCGCTGGCAGCCAAAGTCTTGATGGGGCCCGCGCTGATGCCGTTGACGCGGATGCTGCGGCCATCGGGCAGGCTACCCACGGCTTCGGCCAAGTAACGCACCGAGGCTTCCAACGAGGCTTTGGCCAAACCCATGGTGTTGTAGTTGGGGATGATGCGGTCTGCGCCCAAATAGCTCAGCGTCAAGAGGGCAGACTTGTCGTTCAGGTAGGGCAGGGCCGCTTTGGCCATGGCGGGGAAGCTGTATGCGCTGATATCGTGCGCAATGCGGAAATTCTCACGGCTCAAACCGTCCAAGAAATTGCCTGCAATGGCTTCGCGGGGGGCAAAACCAATGCTGTGCACAAAGCCGTCGAACTGGCCCCAGTGTTGGCCTAGATCAGCAAACATGCGCTCGATTTGGGCATCGTCTGCCACATCGCAATCGAATATCAGCTTGGAATCGAACTCGGCCGCAAACTCGGTGATGCGGTCTTTGAAGCGCTCACCCACGTAGCTAAAGGCCAGTTCAGCGCCTTGTTGGTGGCAGGCTTTGGCAATGCCATACGCAATAGAACGGTTGGACAGTACGCCTGTGATGAGCAGCTTTTTGCCGGCAAGAAAACCCATATCTTCCTCATGCGAAATACTTGATGTAAGGCAGAATTGTCGCATGCGTCGCTGTGTATTTTGGGTTGGCTCTCTAATCTTTGCTTGGGTTGTGCTGCAAACATCGGCATGGGCAGCCCATGGCTACGCCCTATGGGGGCAGTTGAAATACCCGAATGGCTTTGCACACTTTGACTACGTGAACCCCCAAGCGCCCAAAGGAGGCACCTTGCGGCTGGTGAGCAATTTGCGCACCTCGACGTTCGATAAATACAACCCTTTCAGCATCAAAGGCAGCGCCCCAGCCTACTTGGGCGCGCTGTTGTTTGAGAGCCTGCTCACACCAGCCTTGGACGAAACAGCATCTGCCTATGGCCTCTTGGCAGACGATGTGAGTGTGGCAGCCGATGGCTTGAGCGCCACGTTTCGCCTGCGCCCTGTGGCGCGCTTTCACAACGGCGACCCAGTGCTGGCCCGCGATGTGAAGCACAGCCTGGATATGCTGATGAGCCCGCAAGCCTCGCCCGGCTGGCGCACCACGCTGCAAGACGTGGCCGGTGCCGATGTGTTGGCCGAGCGGTTAGTGCGATTTCGCTTTCACAAGCCGCTGCGTGAACTGCCCTTGACGGTGGGCAGCATGCCCATCTTTAGCCACCGCTGGGGCGAGGAGGGTGGCAAACCCAAGCCGCTAGACCAGATCGTGACGGACATCCCAATTGCCAGCGGCCCTTACCGCATAGGCCCGGTGGTATTTGGCAAAGACATCACCTATGTACGCGACCCGCAGTACTGGGGGCGCCATCTGAATGTGCGCATCGGCACTGGCAATTTCGATGCCATCACGGTCAAAATTTACCAAGACAGCACAGCCCGGCTGGAGGCGCTCAAGGCCGGTGAATTTGACCTGATGCGCTTTTTCTCGGCGACCGATTGGGCGCGCCGGGTCACTGGGCGGCGCTTTGATACGGGCGAGTTGGTCAAGGGCGAATTCACCCACCAGCAACCCACGGGCTTTCAGAGCTACGTGCTCAACACCCGCCGCCCCTTGTTGCAAGACGTGCGGGTGCGCCAAGCCTTGGCGCTGGCGATGGACTTTGAGTGGATGAATCGCCAGCTCTTTTACAGCGCCTACAGCCGTGTGCAAGGCTTGTTTGGCAATACCGTCTGCCAGGCGCAAGGCCTCGCCAGCGCGGCCGAGTTGGCCCTGCTGGAGCCCTGGCGCAAGCAGCTAGGCAGCCACTACGACGCGGTGGTCGGCCCCATGCTGACGCCCCCAGTCAACCGCAGCCCAGACGATTTGCGCCAACACCTGCGCCAAGCCCAAACCCTGCTGGCCCAAGCCGGGTGGGCGTGGCGCGATGGTGCTCTGCGCAACGCACAAGGCCAGCCTTTGGAGCTGGAGTACCTCGACAGTGCCGAGACCGGTGCACGCATGGTCACCCCGTGGATGCGCAACCTAGAGAAGATAGGGGTGCGGTTGGTTTTTCGTCCGGTGGATTTTTCGCTCTACCAGCAGCGGCTGCAAAAGTTTGATTTCGACATCACCTCCATCGCCTTTGGCGGCACGCACAACCCCGGGCAAGAGTACGCCGATCTGTTTGGCAGCGCCGCAGCGCGCCAAGAAGACTCGGGCAACCTCAGTGGCGTGCAAAGCCCGGTGGTCGATGCGCTGATTGCCCGCATGACGCAGGCCACATCGCAGGCCGAGCTGCAAAGCGCGTGCCGTGCCTTGGATCGCGTTATCGCCCATGGCTACTATCTGGTGCCCCAGTGGTACGCCAGCACCCACCGCTTGGTGTACAACGCGTGGCACCTAGACCATCCCCCTGCTATGCCGCCCTATGCCAATGTGGAGACTTGGGCCATGGACATGTGGTGGGCCAAACCAACCCAACCATAAAGACCTTGCATGCTGGCCTACACCCTCAAGCGCATTTTGCTCATGCTGCCCACGCTGCTGGGTGTGCTGCTGCTCACATTCGTGGTGATCCAGTTCGTACCCGGTGGGCCGGTGGAGCAGTACTTGGCCGAAGCCAAAGTCGGTACGGGCGCTGGTGCGGCGGCCGAAGGTGGCTTGCAGTACCGCGGTGCACAAGGCGTGGACGACAAGCGTTTGGAACAGATCAAAGCGCTGTACGGATTTGACAAGCCCGCACCACAACGCTTTGTGGACATGCTCTGGCAATTTGCCCGCTTCGATTTGGGGCAGAGCTTTTACCAAAACCGCTCGGTTGCCAGCTTGGTGTGGGACAAATTGCCCGTGTCCATGAGCTTGGGCCTGTGGACGTTTTTCATCAGCTACTTGGTGGCGGTGCCGCTGGGCGTGGCCAAGGCGGTGCGGGCTGGTTCGCGTTTTGATACTTGGAGCACCGTGGTGGTGCTCTTGGGCTATGCGATACCGGGTTTTGTGCTGGGGGTGGCGCTCTTGGTGGTGTTTGGTGGTCAGTTGCAGTGGTTTCCGCTGCGGGGGCTGACATCGCCCCATTGGGCCGAACTGAGTTGGGGGGCCAAGGTGGTGGACTACCTCTGGCATATTGCCCTGCCGGTGCTGGCCATGGTGGTGGGCAGTTTTGCCGTGACCACCATGCTCACGCGCAATGCCATGTTGGAAGAGATTCGCAAGCAATACGTGCTGACCGCGCAGGCCAAAGGGCTGAGTGAGCGGCGCGTGCTCTACGCCCACGTGCTGCGCAATGCCTTGCTGCCCATCGTCACGGGCTTTCCGGCTGCTTTTGTGGGTGCGTTTTTCACCGGATCGCTGCTCGTGGAGACGCTGTTCTCGCTCGACGGGCTGGGCCTGCTGAGCTACGAGAGTGTGATACGGCGCGACTACCCGGTGGTCATGGGCACGCTCTATCTGTTCACGCTGGTGGGTTTGGTTACCAAACTCATCTCCGACCTTTGCTACGCCTGGGTGGATCCCCGTGTCACGTTTGATTAAGCCTGTGTGCCCATGAGCTTCACCTCCCAGCCTTCTGCACTGACCACCATGCCTACCGAGGCGTCTGTACCCGCGGTTGTTGTGCCAGCCGCCTCGCCATGGCGGCGCGCTTGGCAGCGTTTTGCCCGCCAGCGCCGTGGCTTGTGGAGTTTGTGGCTGCTCACAGCCATGGTGCTGCTCAGTCTGGGGGCTGAACTGGTGTCCAACGACAAACCGCTGCTTGTGCACTACCAAGACCAGTGGTACTGGCCGCTGTGGAATGACTACCCCGAGACAAGCTTTGGTGGCAACTTTGTTACCCCCACGGACTACGCCGACCCGTTTGTGCAGCAGCGCTTTAGCCAACCGGGCAACTGGGCGCTGTACACCCCCAATCGCTACGGCCCCAAAACCTTGAACTACTTCGCCACCATGCCCAATCCGGCGGCTCCCAGCGGCGACAACTGGCTGGGTACCGATGACCGGGGGCGTGATGTGCTGGCCCAGTTGCTGTACGGCTTTCGCGTCAGCATCTTGTTCGCGCTGGGGCTTACGTGCACCGGCGTGTTGCTGGGCGTGGCCATGGGGGCATTGCAAGGCTATTGGGGTGGGCGCACTGACTTGGCACTGCAGCGACTGATCGAAATTTGGGGTTCCATGCCCGAGTTGTACCTGCTCATCATCGTGAGCGCAGTACTCTCGCCCAGTGTAGGTTTGCTACTGGTGTTGCTCAGTTTGTTCGGCTGGATGGGCCTGTCGGACTATGTGCGCGCCGAGTTTTTGCGCAATCGCCAGCTCGACTATGTGCGCGCCGCTAGGGCTCTGGGCGTGTCACATGCGGGCATCGTGTGGCGGCATATCCTGCCCAATAGCCTCACGCCGGTGGTCACGTTCTTGCCATTTCGCATGAGTGGGGCCATTTTGGCGCTCACTTCGCTGGACTTTTTGGGCTTGGGCGTTCCACCGGGCACGCCATCACTGGGCGAGCTGCTGGCCCAAGGCAAGGCCAATATCGATGCGTGGTGGATTTCGCTCTCCACCTTTGGTTTGCTTGTGCTCACGCTGCTGCTGCTCACCTTGATTGGAGATGCTTTGCGTGACGCACTGGATCCTCGGCAGGAGGGCGTGTGATGCTGCTGCACGTGGACAACTTGAGTGTGCGCTTACCGGCAGGGCCAGAGCAGACAGCCCGCACGCTGATCGACAGTGTGAACTGGTCGGTGGATGCGGGCGAGCGATTGGCGCTGGTAGGGGAGTCCGGCTCAGGCAAAACGCTGACTGCCCTGGCCATCATGGGCTTGTTACCTAGGCACGCGCAGGTCAGCGGCGCTATCTGGCTGGAGCATGCCGGCCAACGCATCAATTTGCTGCAGCAAAACCGTGAGCAGCTGCGTGCTTTGCGCGGCGCTGTCATCGGCATGGCGTTTCAGGAGCCCATGACGGCGCTCAATCCACTCATGCCCATAGGTCAACAAATTGCCGAAGTTTTAGAGGAAAAACAGGCTCTAAAGCCCGTGGATGCTGCTGCAGCAGCTATTGAATTGATAGCAGACGTGGGCTTGGACAACCCAACCCAGCGGGCCAGGACTTACCCGCATCAACTCTCGGGCGGGCAACGCCAGCGCGTGCTATTGGCCATGGCACTGGCGTGCAAACCCAAGGTCTTGCTGGCCGATGAGCCCACAACGGCGCTGGATGCCGACTTGCGCCAAAGCATGCTGGCGTTGATGCAGCGCTTACAGCGGCAGTACGGCACGGCCATCGTGCTCATCACCCACGACTTGCCTCTGATGGCGCACTTTGCCCAACAGGTGGTGGTGATGGAAAAAGGCCGTGCGGTAGAGCAAGGCCCCACAGCGCAGGTGCTACACACGCCGCAGCACCCCTATACCCAAATGCTGCTGGCTCCCATCAGCGCTGTACCAGTCCAACCCATGCTGCCCAGCACGGATATGTTGCTGGAGGTGCGCGACTTGCATGTGGCATATGCCCAAACAACCCTACGATGGGGCTTGCCCAACGCCAAAAACGGTTGGCGCAACGCTCTAGGGCAGATGCAAACGCGTTGGCGTGCATGGTGGGAGCCCCCGTTTGTGCCGGTGTTGCAAGGGGTATCGCTGCAATTGCGAGCAGGGCGTACCTTGGCCGTGACTGGGCCATCAGGCTGTGGCAAGTCCACTTTGGCGCTGGCTGTACTGCATTTGCTAGAAGATTCGCGCGCAGTGCGCATGCATGGCGAGGTACGCATTGGTGGACTTGCTTGGTCAACTGATGGCACTGGCAATGCCCAGCAACAGCTCGCGCTGCGCCGTTGTGTGCAGGTGGTATTCCAAGATCCTTTTGCCTCCCTGTCACCGCGCATGACGGTGCAGGCGCTGGTGGAAGAGGGTTTGCGCGTGCATTTCCCTGCGATGCCTCCCGCACAACGCCAGCAAAACGTGCTGCAAGCATTGGCGGATGTGGGACTAACGATAGAGGCTATGCCAGACTTGCTACAACGCTATCCACACCAGTTTTCTGGTGGGCAGCGCCAGCGCTTGGCTTTGGCGCGTGCTTTGGTAGTGCAGCCTCGGCTGTTGGTGTTAGATGAGCCGACCAGTGCGCTCGATCGCAGTACCGCCCAGCAAGTGCTACTACTGCTTCATGGCTTGCAACGCGACAAAGGCCTGAGCTACCTGCTCATCACCCATGACGCTGCTGTGGTGAAAGCCTTGGCGCACGAAGAATTGGCGTTGACAACGCTAAAACCCCTATGAGACTAGTGAATATGCAGGATATTTAAGTTACAATTCGAGCTTCACGACCAAACGGGCGGGTACTAACCGCCCGTTTTTTTTGGGCAAACCATTTTGAAAGGGCGCTGTATCCGTGGCATTGCAGACAATCGTTGAGCAAACCGTATCTGGTCTGGGTTATGACTTGGTGGAAATCGAGCGTTCCGCTGGGGGCCTGTTGCGCATCACGATTGATATGCCTTGGCAAAGCGGCACCCCCGAGACTTTCGTTACCGTCGAAGACTGCGAAAAAGTCACACGCCAGCTGCAATTTACGCTGGAAGTGGAGGCTGTGGATTACCAGCGCCTGGAAGTCTCATCCCCCGGAATTGATCGCCCCTTGCGCCATGAGCAAGATTTTGAACGCTTTGTCGGCGAGGTGATTGACATCACCCTCAAGGAGCCTATTGGCACGCAAGCAAGTGGTCAAGTGGCCGCCAATCGCAAAAAATTTCGCGGCACGCTGGAAAAAGTTCTGGCCGCAGATGGTTCAACAGGCTGGCAAATCGTCTGGAGTGATGAGCCACCTGTAAAGCCCGGGCAAAAAGTGAGCAAAAAGCGCGAACCGCTGCCGCTCAACGCCTTGGGATTTGCGCTTGACGAGCTGCGTGAAGCCCGTTTGGCCCCGATTGTGAATTTCAAAGGCCGCGCCACCCGCGCTGGCCAAGAGTGAGCATTTGATAACTGGAAGATTCAGGAGAGTAGTGACATGAATCGCGAAATGTTGATGCTGGTGGAAGCTATTTCCCGTGAAAAAAACGTGGAACGTGAAGTGGTAATGGGCGCGGTGGAAGCTGCGTTGGCCCAAGCCACCAAAAAGCTTTTTGACGGCGAAGTGGATATCCGCGTGGCCCTCAATCGCGACACAGGGGACTATGAAACCTTCCGTCGCTGGCATGTGGTGCCCGACGAGGCAGGTTTGCAATTGCCCGACCAAGAAATTTTGTTGTTCGAAGCACGTGAGCAAATTGCCGACATCCAAGTGGACGAGTACATCGAGGAACCCATCGAGTCCGTCACCATTGGTCGTATTGGTGCGATGGCAGCCAAGCAGGTGATCTTGCAAAAAATCCGTGACGCAGAGCGCGAGATGCTGCTCAACGATTTCATGTCGCGCGGCGAAAAAATCTTTGTTGGCACCGTCAAACGCATGGACAAAGGCGACATGATTGTCGAATCAGGTCGCGTGGAAGGCCGCCTGCGCCGTGCTGAGATGATCCCCAAGGAAAACCTGCGCAATGGCGACCGCGTACGCGCCATGATCATGGAAGTGGATTTGACTTTGCGTGGTGCGCCCATCTTGTTGTCGCGTTCGGCTCCTGAATTCATGATCGAACTGTTCCGCCAAGAAGTGCCCGAAATCGAGCAAGGTCTCTTGGAGATCAAAAACTGCGCCCGTGATCCCGGTTCACGCGCCAAGATCGCCGTACACGCTTACGACAAGCGCATCGACCCCATTGGTACTTGTGTGGGCGTGCGTGGCAGTCGTGTTAACGCCGTCACCAACGAGTTGGCTGGCGAGCGCGTGGACATTGTCCTGTGGAGCGAAGATCCTGCTCAATTTGTGATTGGTGCTCTGGCTCCTGCCAACGTGCAATCCATCGTGGTAGATGAAGAGCGCCACGCTATGGATGTGGTGGTAGATGAAGAGAACTTGGCCATTGCCATTGGCCGCGGCGGACAGAACGTGCGCTTGGCGTCCGAACTGACAGGCTGGAAAATCAACATCATGGACGCTGCTGAATCGGCTCAAAAGCAAGCCGATGAAACCAGCAGCCTGCGCAAGCTGTTCATGGAAAAGCTTGATGTGGACGAGGAAATCGCCGACATCCTGATTGCCGAAGGTTTTAGCAGCTTGGAAGAAGTGGCTTATGTGCCGCTGCAAGAGATGCTGGAAATCGACAGCTTCGATGAAGACACCGTGCATGAACTGCGCAGCCGTGCCAAAGACGCACTGCTGACAATGGAAATTGCCCAAGAAGAGGATGTGGAAGAAACATCACGCAATTTGCGTGATTTGGAAGGCTTGACGCCCGAGTTGATCAGCAAGTTGGCAGAAGCCGGCATTGCTACCCGTGATGACTTGGCCGATCTGGCTGTGGATGAGCTCACTGATATCACTGGCCAAAGTGCCGATGAAGCCAAGGCTCTGATTTTGAAAGCCCGTGCGCACTGGTTCGCTGATGACGCGAACACCAAAGAGTAACGGCCATGAAAGGAATAGCACACTATGTCCAGTACGACCGTTGCTGAATTCGCCAACGAACTGAAAAAATCGACCGACACTTTGCTCGAGCAACTGCAGGCAGCCGGATTGAACAAACAATCCGCCGCCGACACTTTGACCGACGGTGATAAACAAAAATTGTTGAGCTACCTGCAAAGCAGCCATGGCACAGCCTCGGGCGAACGCAAAAAGATCACCTTGGTGAAAAAACAAACCACAGAGATCAAACAAGCTGACGCTACCGGCAAAGCCCGTACCATCCAAGTGGAGGTGCGCAAGAAACGCACGTTTGTGCGCCGTGATGAGCCAGAAAGTGCTGTTGCTGATGAAAGCAACAGCAACGCGGAGGACGCACAAGCTGCGGCGGATGCCGCTGCAGCACAGCAAGCCGAACTGGCCAAGCGTGAGGAAGAGGCTCGCCGTCAGGCTGAGCTGATTCGTCGCCAAGAAGAAGAACTGGCACAACGTCGCAAAGAGCGCGAAGAGGCGCAAGAGCGTGAGCGTTTGGAAGCCGAGCGAAAAGCAGCAGAAGAAGCACAACGCAAAGCACAAGAGCAAGCCCGCTTGCAAGCCCAAGCCACCCAACAGCAAGTGGTGGCATCGGCACCTGAGCCGGTGACCAAACCCGCAGAAACGAACAACGTTGCAGCGGCTGCGCAAGCGGCCAAAGACGCAGCCAAAGAAGCCCAAGCGCGTGAAAACGCGGCCAAAGCGGCCGAAGATGCTGCCCGTGCCCAAGAGTTGAGCGAACGTCGGCGTAAAGCGGAAGCGGAAGCTGCGGCAATCCGTTCCATGATGGCGGCCCCCAAGAAGGTGTTGGTCGCCAAAAAGCCCGAAGAACCCAAGCCCGCTGAAAAAGCAGCGAACAAGGGGACTTTGCACAAGCCTGCTACGCCGGCCAAACCTGCCAAGCCCGCTGAAGGCGCAGCCACTGGTGCAGCGGCTGCTGACCGTCCGGGTGCCAGCAAAGAAGTGCGTTCGGCCAAGCTCTCTAGCAGTTGGTCTACCGACGAGCAGAAAAAGAAAGAAATCAAAACCCGTGGTGGTGACGCCAGTGACGGTGCGCGTGCCGGTTCTTGGCGCAGTGGCCCCAAGAATAGGCGCAATGACCGCAATGACCGCCGTGAGGTGGCTGTAGCAGCGCCTGTAGAAGCCCGTGTCATTGAAGTGCACGTTCCAGAAACCATCACTGTGGCCGAACTGGCGCACAAGATGTCGATCAAAGCCTCTGAAGTCATCAAGCAATTGATGAAGCTGGGGCAGATGGTGACCATCAACCAACCGCTGGATCAAGACACCGCCATGATCGTGGTGGAGGAACTGGGTCACAAAGCGGTGGTGGCTGCACTGGATGATCCAGAAGCCTTTACCGATGAAGAATCCCAAGCCCACCAAGCCGAAGCCATGCCGCGCGCTCCGGTGGTCACAGTCATGGGTCACGTTGACCACGGTAAAACGTCTTTGCTCGATTACATTCGTCGTGCCAAAGTAGCTGCAGGCGAAGCTGGTGGCATTACCCAGCACATTGGTGCCTATCACGTGGAAACTCCTCGCGGTATGGTGACCTTCTTGGATACCCCCGGTCACGAGGCCTTCACAGCCATGCGTGCCCGCGGAGCACAAGCGACTGACGTGGTTATCTTGGTCTGCGCGGCCGATGACGGTGTCATGCCTCAGACCAAAGAAGCGGTCAAGCACGCCAAAGCGGCCAAGGTGCCTATCGTGGTAGCCATTACCAAGGCCGACAAGCCCGATGCCAACCCCGATCGCGTCAAGCAAGAGTTGGTCAACGAAGAGGTGGTGCCCGAAGAATACGGTGGTGATTCTCCGTTTGTGGCTGTATCGTCCAAGACAGGCATGGGCATTGATGAGTTGCTCGAACAAGTGCTGTTGCAAGCCGAGGTCTTGGAGCTCAAGGCTCCCGTCGAAGCCGCAGCTAAGGGTTTGGTGATTGAAGCCAAGCTGGACAAGGGTCGTGGCCCTGTCGCCACTATGCTGGTGCAATCGGGTACCCTCAATGTGGGCGACGTAGTACTGGCTGGCCAAACCTATGGCCGTGTGCGCGCCATGCTGGATGAAAACGGTCAAAAGATTGACGCTGCTGGCCCATCGATTCCAGTTGAAATCCAAGGCTTGACCGAAGTGCCCCAAGCCGGTGATGACTTCATGGTGATGGCCGACGAACGCCGTGCACGTGAAATCGCCACTTACCGCGCTGGCAAATTCCGCAACACCAAGCTGGCTAAGCAGCAAGCGGCCAAGTTGGAGAACATGTTCTCCGAAATGGGTGCTGGCGACGTCAAGACCTTGCCTATCATCATCAAGGCCGACGTACAAGGTTCGCAAGAAGCGTTGGCCGCATCGCTGCTCAAGCTCTCGACCGAAGAAGTCAAGGTGCAATTGGTGTATGCCGGTGTGGGCGGCATCAGTGAATCAGACGTCAACTTGGCCCTGGCTTCCAAGGCCATCGTGATTGGCTTTAACACCCGTGCGGACGCGGGCGCTCGCAAACTGGCAGAAACCAACGATGTGGATATCCACTACTACAACATCATTTACGATGCCGTGGATGAGTTGAAGGCTGCCATGTCCGGCATGTTGGCACCGGAGAAACGCGAAGAGGTCATCGGCATGGCCGAAATCCGTACCGTATTCGTGGCGTCCAAGATCGGTACAGTGGCAGGTTGTATGGTCACTTCGGGCTTTGTCACCCGCAGCGCGCACTTCCGTCTGTTGCGCGACAACGTGGTGATCTACACTGGCGAATTGGAATCCTTGAAGCGCATGAAGGACGATGTCCGCGAAGTCAAGGAAGGCTTCGAGTGCGGTATCAAGCTCAAGAACTACAACGACATCTCCGAAGGAGATCAGTTGGAATTCTTCGAGATCAAGGAAATCGCTCGTACTTTGTAAAGCAAACCTCCGTACATGCGCAAGAAGTCTTCTGTACCCAATCGCGGCTTTCGAGTGGCCGATCAGATCCAGCGTGATCTGAGCGAGCTCATCAGCCGCGAGTTGAAAGATCCCCGCGTGGGTATGGTCACTATCCAGTCCGTGGAGGTGACCCCTGATTACGCCCATGCCAAGGTATTTTTCAGCGTGTTGGTGGGCAATCCGCAGGAATGCGCCGAAGGCCTGAACCAAGCAGCAGGCTTTTTGCGCAGTGGCTTGTTCAAGCGATTGCAAATCCACACCGTGCCTACGCTGCACTTTGTGTTTGACCATACCCCTGAACGCGCTGCCGGTATGAACGCCTTGATTGCCAAGGCGGTGGCATCTCGCACCAAAGACGCAGAGGGCTGACATGGCGCAGGCACCACGCGTACGGGTAGCCAGGCGCCCCGTACACGGGGTGCTTTTGCTGGACAAACCCATTGGTCTATCGAGTAACCAAGCCTTGCAAAAGGTCAAGTGGTTGCTGCGCGCCGAAAAAGCAGGGCATACCGGCACGCTAGACCCCTTGGCGACAGGCGTGTTGCCATTGTGTTTCGGTGCAGCTACCAAGTTCAGCCAAGCCCATTTGGATGCCGACAAAGCCTACGAAACGATTGTTCGTCTAGGGCAAAAAACGACGACTGCTGACGCGGAAGGTGCGGTTCTGCTGGAGCGCCCTGTGCATGTCGATGCAGACTTGATAGAGCATGTACTGGCGCGTTTTCGCGGCGATATTGCGCAAGTGCCACCGATGTACAGCGCACTGAAAAAAGACGGTAAGGCGCTGTATGAGTACGCCCGTGCTGGAGAGGAAGTCGAAAGAGCGTCACGCAACGTTCGTATTCACCAGTTAAAATGGGCTGCAGAGCCTATGGATATTGCTGAGCCTGCTATCAAATTGATAGTGGATTGCAGCAAAGGAACATACATCCGCACGCTCGGGGAAGACATCGGCGAAGCCTTGGGTTGCGGCGGTCATTTGAAAATGCTGCGCCGCACACGCACCGGTGCTTTTGGCTTAGAGCGTTGTATCACGCTAGAGCAACTGGAAAGCATGAGCGAGGAGCAGCGATTGCAACAGTTGTTGCCAGTCGATGTGCTACTACCTGGTTACACCGAAGTCACATTGGATGCCAGCAACGCAGGCCGTTTTTTGAGTGGCATGCGCAGGCGAGGGCAGTGGCCAGATGCCGAGCAGGTAGCGGTGTTTGCCAAAGCTAGTGCCGAGCACCCCCGCGCTTTATTGGGTAGCGCCCACATCAAGGCTGGGGAGTTGATTCCGCAGCGCTTGTTGACCCCATTGGAAATTGAACAAACCCTGGCGCAAGCCAGTCCCGTATTTTTGAAAGAACAGGAACCCACACCATGAGCGACCGCCAAATACGCAATATCGCCATCATCGCCCACGTTGACCACGGAAAAACCACCATGGTGGACCAGCTGCTGCGCCAGTCTGGCACCTTTGCCGAGCATGAAAAGGTGGTTGACACGGTGATGGACAACAACGCGATTGAAAAAGAGCGTGGCATCACGATTTTGGCCAAAAACTGCGCCGTGAGCTGGAAAGGCACCCACATCAATATCGTGGATACCCCCGGACACGCGGACTTTGGCGGAGAAGTAGAGCGTGCGTTGTCCATGGTAGACAGCGTGCTACTGCTGATCGATGCGCAAGAAGGGCCCATGCCGCAAACCCGCTTTGTGACCAAAAAGGCCTTGGCTTTGGGTCTCAAGCCCATCTTGGTGGTGAATAAGGTTGACAAACCCGGTGCCAACCCTGACAAGGTAGTGAATGCCGCTTTTGACTTGTTTGACAAGCTGGGCGCAACCGATGAACAGCTCGACTTCCCTGTGGTGTATGCCTCCGGCATCAACGGCTGGTCGTCGTTGGAAGAGGGCGCTCCTGGTGAGCAATGGGGCCCTGACATGTCAGCCCTGTTCGACACCATTTTGAAGCACGTTCCTGCGAATGCTGGCGATCCGACTGCACCGCTGCAATTGCAAATTTCTGCGCTCGATTACTCGTCTTTTGTCGGCCGTATCGGCGTCGGCCGTGTGAGCCAAGGCACCATCAAACCTGGGCAAGACGTTCTGGTAATGGAAGGGCCTGAGGGCAAGCAAGCGAAAGGGCGCATCAACCAAGTGCTGACATTCCAGGGCTTGGATCGCATGCAAACCCCGGAAGCAGGTCCCGGCGACATCGTGCTGATTAACGGTATTGAAGACATCGGAATCGGCGTGACTGTGACAGACCCCGCCAATCCACAACCATTGCCTATGCTCAAGGTGGATGAACCGACGCTGACCATGAACTTCTGCGTCAATACATCGCCACTGGCTGGACGTGAAGGCAAGTTTGTGACCAGCCGCCAAATTTGGGATCGTTTGCAAAAAGAGTTGCAACACAACGTGGCGCTGCGCGTCAAAGAAACCGATGAAGATGGTATTTTTGAAGTCTCTGGCCGCGGTGAATTGCACTTGACCATTTTGTTGGAAAACATGCGCCGTGAAGGCTATGAGCTGGCCGTGTCCAAACCCCGCGTGCTGTTCAAAGAAATCAATGGCGAACGCTGCGAGCCTATCGAGATGGTGACTGCAGACATCGAAGAAGGCCACCAAGGTGGCGTGATGCAGGCACTGGGTGAGCGCAAGGGCGAATTGGTCAACATGGAACCCGATGGCCGTGGTCGTGTGCGTTTGGAATACCGCATTCCTGCCCGTGGCCTGATTGGTTTCTCCAACGAGTTTTTGAACTTGACCCGTGGTTCCGGCCTGATCAGCAACATTTTTGACAGCTATGAGCCACACAAGGGTGAGATCGCTAGTCGCAAAAACGGTGTGCTGATCTCCATGGATGACGGGGAGATTTTCACCTACGCGCTGGGCAAGCTTGATGACCGCGGCCGCATGTTTGTGAAAGCCAACGACCCGGTATACGAAGGCATGATCGTCGGTATACATAGCCGCGACAACGACTTGGTGGTGAACGCAACCCGCACCAAGCAGTTGACCAACTTCCGTGTCAGCGGCAAGGAAGACGCGATCAAGATCACGCCTCCGATCGAATTGACATTGGAATACGGCGTGGAGTTCATTGAGGACGATGAATTAGTGGAAATCACCCCCAAGAGCATCCGTTTGCGCAAGCGCTTCCTGAAAGAGCACGAGCGCAAGCGCGCTAGCCGCGAAGGCGCATAAGCCACTATGTCCACGTCCACCAGTACCTCTGTGGCATGGAGCCGTTCGCGCGCCATTGCCACCATGGTGCTGGTGACGCTTTTGTGGGCAACAGCGGGTGTAGTGAGTCGACAACTGCATTCCGCCCATGGTTTTGAAGTCACTTTTTGGCGTTCTGCCTTTACGGTCTTGGCCTTGACTGTGGCTTTGCCATGGCTCAAAGGGCGCCAAGTGTTTGCCAACGTGCGCCATGCTGGTTGGCATTTCTGGCTCTCCGGTGTGTGCTGGAGCGTCATGTTCACGGCGTTTATGCTGGCATTGACCATGGCCAGTGTGGGCAATGTGCTGGTCACCATGTCGATTGGGCCTTTGTTGACCGCAGTATTAGCACGCATTTTCATTGGACATCGATTGCCTGTTCGCACTGTGGTGGCTATTGCCGCCGCTGGAGCAGGTATTGCCTATATGTATGCCAGCCAGATTCAGCGCATCAGTCTCGCTGGAACCGTTATCGCTTTGTGTGTGCCTTTGGCTGGTGCCATCAATTGGACGGTGACGCAGCATGCGCATAGCCATAGCCATGGCGATGATGTTGATTTGATGACAGCCGTTTGGGTTGGAGCTGTTATTTCCTCGTTGCTTACGATCACGTTTGCGCTGCCTTTCCAAGCCACGGGATTTGATTGGCTTTGGCTGTCCTTCTTAGGTTTGTTCCAACTGGCAATCCCATGCGTGTTGAGTGTGCGTTGCGCTCAAGTGTTGGCTGCACCAGAAATGTCGCTGCTACAACTGATGGAAATCATTTTCGGAATCTTGTTGGCTTGGCTCGGCGCCAGCGAGGTGCCTGACCACGCCGTATTGGTGGGCGGCTGCGTCGTACTTGGTGCATTGATCTGCAACGAAACTTTGGCCCAAAGGCTACGCTAGATCTTGAAGTTCAAAGCAATTGATTTCTTGCCAAGAAGCTACTTCATACGATGTATATTATGTTAATAATGATGTCGCATGTTTCTTGCTTGATGCTGTTATATTGACCTCACACACATGACAGGAGTTCTTCCATGCTTTATCAGCTCTACGAAATGCAACGTTCCATGATGGAGCCTTTTGCTGATTTCGCCCAAATCGCCTCCAAGTCATTGAACAACCCACTGACGGCATTAGGACAAATCCCTTACGCGCAGCGCTGGTCAGCAGCCTACGCCTTGATGCATCGCTTGGCTAAAGACTACGAAAAGCCAGAGTTTGGTATTCGCACTATCGATGTTGATGGGGTCGATGTCGCCATACATGAGCGCATAGAAATTGACAAACCCTTTTGCCAATTGCGCCGCTTCAAGCGTTTTAGCGATGATCCAGCAACTTTGTCCAAAATGAAAGGCCAGCCTGCGGTACTGATTGTGGCACCCTTGTCAGGCCACTATGCCACATTGCTACGTGACACTGTCCGCACGATGCTCAAAGACCATAAGGTCTATATCACAGACTGGAAAAACGCGCGCACAGTGCCTTTGTCAGAAGGATTATTCCACCTTGATGACTACGTGAATTACGTGCAGGAGTTCATACGGCATGTTCAATCCAACTATAGCAACTGCCATGTGATGAGCGTATGTCAACCCACAGTTCCTGTGCTTGCGGCGGTTTCTTTGATGGCTTCGCGCGGTGAAAAAGCCCCCCTGAGCATGACCATGATGGGGGGGCCTATCGATGCGCGCAAATCACCGACTGCAGTGAACAACTTGGCCATGACCAAGAGCCACAATTGGTTTGAAAACAATGTTATTTACCGTGTTCCAGAAAGCTTTCCAGGTGCCGGCAGACGCGTTTATCCTGGTTTTTTACAGCACAGTGGTTTTGTGGCAATGAACCCAGACCATCATGCTAAGAGTCACTACGATTATTTTGAGGATCTACTCAAAGGGGATGATGCCAGCGCGGAAGCGCATCGTCGCTTTTACGATGAATACAATGCCGTACTCGATATGGATGCTGAGTACTACCTCGAAACAATTCGGGTCGTATTCCAAGACTTTGCACTGGTCAATGGCACATGGGATGTCCGCTCTCCTGATGGCAAACTCGAGCGAGTAAAGCCTGCTGATATTCGAACCACAGCATTACTGTCCGTGGAAGGAGAGCTTGACGATATCTCTGGATCCGGTCAAACCCAAGCAGTTCATGATCTGTGCAGTCAAGTCCCAATCACTCACAAACGCCATTACGAAGCCAAGGGTGCTGGACATTACGGTATTTTCTCCGGCCGCCGCTGGCGCGAAATGGTATACCCTCAAGTGAAAGATTTCATCTTGGCACACCAAACCACAATCAAGCCAGTGACAGCAGCAAAAAAATCAAAAGTCAGTATTGGATGAGCGATTTTGAAGAACGGGTTGTACAAATACATGCAGCCCTCCCCCAAACCCAATGCCAGCGCTGCGGGTTCGATGATTGCTTTGCTTATGCGCAAGCGATTGCCAAAGGCGAGGCAATTAATCGTTGCGCACCGGGTGGACAAGAAGGCATTGAGCGTATAGCCCATATTACCCAGCAAGCTTCTGTCGCTTTGGATGCCAATTATGGTCAAGAACAGGCTCGTACGGTTGTATGGATAGATGAGGATTGGTGCATTGGTTGCACGCTGTGCATGAAAGCGTGTCCAGTGGATGCGATTATTGGAACCAACAAGCGCATGCATACCGTATTGGAAAACGTCTGCACAGGATGCGAATTGTGCTTGCCAGTATGCCCTGTAGATTGCATGCGTACCGATACGGTAAGTGGTTTGCAAACTGGCTGGGCGGCTTGGTCAAGTCAGCAAGCGGCCGATGCATTGGCGCGCTATACACTGCGTCAGCAACGACAAACCAGAGAGGCGCGCATCCATCAAGAAGAAATGGTTGAAAAAGCACAGGCCAAATTAGCTGACATTGCACAGCATTCTCAGATAGCGGAGACCGCTGTACTGGATGTCAAAAAGACCATGATTGAAGCAGCGATTCAGCGCGCAAAAGTGCGACTGAAAAATTAAGCATATACAAAGAAAAAGCGCGTTAGCTTTTAGCTAACGCGCTTTGAATTGGTCGGTGTGAAAGGATTCGAACCTTCGACCCCTTGCACCCCATGCAAGTGCGCTACCAGGCTGCGCCACACACCGAAGACTTGAATTCTACACCGATTTATTTGAGCAAATCCCGAATTGCGATTAATTCTTGGCGAAGATTCGTCCAGTCTTGTTTTGTTGCTGGCCTTGGTTCCTCTAACAGCGTTTTGGAAGCCACATTCGACTCATGGGGCGCAGTAGGCGGGGCCAACTCATCCAATGCTTCTTGTATCCGGTTGCGTGCACCGCTGATGGTAAATCCTTGGTCGTATAACAACTCGCGAATACGCCGAATCATCAGTACCTCATGGTGTTGGTAATAACGGCGATTACCCCTGCGTTTGATGGGACGCAATTGGGTGAACTCTTGCTCCCAATACCGCAGCACATGCGGTTTTACATCGCACAACTCCCCTACTTCACCAATTGTGAAGTAGCGTTTCGCGGGTATAGCAGGCAACGACGACATGATCCGTCAAGTAAAGAAACTGATCTTGTTCATTCAACCACTTGAAGAGAGTCTTTCAACTTCACGCTGGGATGGAACGTGACTACATGACGCTCTTGTATGGGAATGACTTCACCAGTACGCGGATTACGCCCTGGACGGGCTGCTTTTTTACGAATCTGGAAATTTCCAAACCCACTGAGTTTGACGTCCGTACCATGCAGTAGAGACTCGGTGATTTGATCGAAGAAAGCATCTATCAAATCTTTTGCCTCGCGCTTGTTCAAACCGATTTGCTCAAACAGCAAATCGGCCAATTGCGCTTTGGTAAGCGCAGGCGTTTCAAGACTTTCGAAGGAAAAATCCATAGTGTTTAGACAAACTAAGCGCGTAAACGAGCACCAACTGCTGCCGTCAATTGTGCCAAGATTGCTTGAATACTGGCTTCAATTTCTGCCTCAGTCAAATTGCCTTGTTCACTTTGCAATACAAGACGAATGGCCCAACTGGCTTCAGCAACATCTACACCTTGTGGTTTGTAAATATCAAACAAAGTTGCATCTTGCAGGAGACCATTGGTAGGGGCTTGCCAAATCGCTCCCATCAAGTCTCCATAAGTAACGCCAGCTGGTACCAGTACAGCGATATCCTTTTGAACAGATTGGTACTTACTGACTGGCAGAGGCTTGGGAAGTGTGCGATTAAGGACCGCTTGCCAGTCCAACTCAAACACGATTGGAGCCAAAGAGAGCTCATATTTTTGCACCCACAAGGGATGCAGCTGCCCCATAAAGCCTATCACTTGGTCATCAATGTATATTTCTGCACTGCGACCGGGGTGCAAAGCAGGGTGTGATTTGGCAACGAAACGGGGGAAAAGAGGTGCCAACAGCGCTTCTACATCGGCTTTGATGTCGTAGAAATCCACTTCACGACTCTTCACACCCCATTGCATCGCTGTATGCGCGCCAGCGGCTAGCCCTGCAACGCGCATAGGTTGCTCAAATCCGCGCACGGTGGCCAGCGAGTCTGTGATTGTGCTGTTGTGCCAGAAAACACGCCCGACTTCAAAAATGCGCAAGCGTGGCTGCTTGCGAGCCAAATTGAACTGAAGCACTTGAATCAATGAAGGCACGATGCTAGAGCGCATCACATCCAGCTGGCTAGCAATCGGATTGAGCAAGCGAATAGACTTATCCACGCCCCCCAACTGTTGATTGGATGCCGAGTCAATGAAACTGAAATTGATGGTCTCTTGGTATCCAAGCGATGCTAACAAACGCTTAGCTTGGAAAATTGGACGTTTTTCCTCAGAATGAATCCGTGCTGTCACCTGCGCTAGTGGCGCGGTGTCGGGAAGGTTGTTATACCCGATGATGCGCACCACTTCTTCCACCAAATCCTCTTCAATCTGAATATCAAAGCGGTAAGACGGAACCGTGACTGTGATCACGTCACCGCCAACTTGGAATGGCAAACCCAAGCGAGAAAAAACATCGGTGCACTGTTCGCAAGTCAAAGCAATGCCAATGATTTTGGCAGCACGACTAACGCGCATGTTGACCTGTCTGGTGGCCGGCATATTAACAACTTGGTCATCGATTGGACCCACTTGCGTCTCTGATGTGCCGCAAATATCCAAAATCAACTGGGTGATGTGGTCAATATGCTCTGGTATGGATGCTGGATCGACACCTCGTTCGAAGCGATGACCTGCATCGGTCGAAAAATTAAATCGACGTGAGCGACCTGCTATAGCTTCTGGCCACCAAAATGCTGCCTCAATGTAAATATTGCGGGTTTCATCACCAACAGCGGAGGCCTCTCCCCCCATGATGCCAGCGAGAGACTCAAGTCCTGCGGTATCGGCAACCACTCCAACTTGTTCATCAACTGTGATGGTGCTGCCATTGAGCAATTTCAGTGACTCTCCAGCTCGCCCCCAGCGTACTTGCAGATCGCCAGTGATTTTGTCTAAGTCGAAAATATGCGAAGGACGCCCCAACTCAAACATCACGTAGTTAGAAATATCGACCAGTGCATTGACACTGCGTTGACCACTGCGTGCTAAACGATCCACCATCCATCTAGGGGTTATTGCCTTCGGATTAATACCACGCACAATTCGACCTGCAAAACGGCCACACAAATCCGGTGCTTGAATTTGAGCGACTTGTCGCTCTGCAAGAGTAACTGCAATGGCGCTAGTTTTAGGCTCCACAAGGGGGGCACCAGTCAGTGCAGCAAGCTCACGCGCGACCCCATAAACACTTAGGCAATGAGCCAAATTAGGTGTTAATTTGAGCGTAAATAGGGTGTCGTTGAGTTGTAGATATTCACGAATGTCTTGCCCCAAAGGCGCATCCAGAGGCAACTCCAGCAAACCTCCAGTGTCCTCGACTTTCAAGCGCAACTCACGGGCAGAGCACAGCATGCCGTAACTCTCAACTCCCCGGAGTTTTCCTACTTTGATTGAGAAGGGTTTACCATCTTCACCGGGCGGGAGTTCCGCCCCCACCAAAGCACACGGAACACGGATTCCGACTCGTGCGTTCGAAGCACCACAAACAATGGTGAGCAATTCAGCGCCAGTATCGACTTTGCATACACGCAAGCGATCCGCATTCGGATGCTGCTCTGCTTCTTTAATTTCCCCGACCACAATTTTGTGAAATGGAGGAGCAACAGGCTCCAAATCCTCTACTTCCATGCCTGCCATCGTCAATACATCGGCCAGCGCCTGTGTCGATAGCGAGGGATTACAAAATGATCTCAACCAAGATTCTGAAAATTGCATGACAAATAGGCCCGTAGGCTACAAGGTTTTATTGAAACTGCGAAAGGAAGCGAATATCGCCTTCAAAGAATTGGCGTAAATCACTCACCCCATAACGCAGCATCGCCAAGCGATCAATTCCGGAGCCAAATGCAAACCCTATATATCGCTCAGGATCTAACCCCATGTTTCGTATCACGTTGGGATGCACTTGGCCAGAGCCAGATACTTCTAACCAACGTCCTTTTAGTGGACCTGATTCAAACATGATGTCGATTTCAGCACTGGGCTCAGTGAAGGGAAAGTAACTTGGACGGAAACGCAACTTCAGAGCATTTGTCTCAAAGAACTGGGTTATGAAATTGAGATAAACAGCTTTCAAATCCTTGAAGCTGACGGCCTCACCAATCCACAAACCTTCTACCTGGTGAAACATAGGGGAGTGAGTCGCATCACTGTCTACGCGGTAGGTACGCCCAGGGGCAATCACACGAATCTCGGGCATATCCCCGGCAAATAACTGGTTCTTCGCAATATCAAAATCCCCCCCATGTTTCCTCACATGGGCCTGCGCATAACGTACTTGCATTGGACTGGTGTGTGGGCGCAAGTTGTAATAGTTGCCATCCGCACCAACCGCATCTACATAAAACGTATCCTGCATGGATCGTGCAGGATGATTGGGGGGGTTGTTCAACGATGTAAAGCTGAACCAGTCACTTTCGATTTCGGGCCCATCGGCCACGTCAAAGCCCATAGAAGCAAAAATAGCCTCAATGCGCTCTTGGGCCAATGTAATGGGGTGCAATCCACCTTGGGCAGACTGCCGCCGCCCAGGCAACGTTACATCCAATTGCTCAGATGCCAACTGTGCCTGCAATTCTTGGTCGGCTAATTCTTGGCGGCGTTGCTGTAATGCTGCCTCAATGGCTTGCTTGGCGACATTGATAGCAGCTCCTCGTGTTTTCTTCTCGTCCACAGAAAGTGCAGCCAGCCCTTTCATCAACTCCGTAACCTTACCTGTTTTACCCAGAAACAGTGCTTTGGCATTTTCTAATTCTGCAGGTGTTTGTGTATTTGCAAAAGCAGAGTGCGCTTCTTCTACAAGGGCTGAAAAATCTGTCATGTTCTATGGAGTAATCAGTAAAAAAGGGCTAGTGCATAAAGCTCTAGCCCTTTTCAGGTACGCAACCGCTACAGTTTATTGCAGCTCTGCGTGCATCAAGCAGCCAGCTTGGCCTTTACTTGAGCCACGATACCAGCAAATGCTGCCATGTCGTGGATTGCGATGTCAGACAAAACCTTGCGGTCGATCTCGATATTCGCTTTCTTCAAACCATTGGCAAATTGGCTGTATGTCAAACCACATTGGCGTGCTGCAGCATTGATACGAGCGATCCACAATTGGCGGAACACACGCTTCTTGGTGCGACGATCACGGTAAGCATATTGACCAGCCTTCATCACAGCCTGCTTGGCTATGCGGAAGACATTTCCACGGCGACCACGGAAACCTTTGGCCAGAGCCAAAACTTTTTTATGACGGGCTCGTGCGGTAACACCACGTTTTACGCGAGGCATAGTAACTCTCCTTGTACGCCGTTAATTAAATGCCTTGGCCGGGCAACATTTGCGCCATATGACCCATATTGGTCGAATGGACATTGGTTGCTCCGCGCAATTGGCGTTTATTCTTGGTAGTCTTCTTGGTCAAAATGTGGCGCTTAAAAGCTTGACCACGCTTGACAGTGCCACCTGGGCGTACACGAAAGCGCTTCTTGGCCGCGCTTTTGGTCTTCATCTTGGGCATGAATAGCTCCTTTTTTTGTGCTCACGAGGCGTCTGGAAATTGCTCCAGCCTTGTTGGCCTTGAGTCACTTCTAAATCCACCCAGATCCAAAGATCTGGGTAGCCAAGCATTATAGCCTATCAGGCCTCTGTAGTAGATTCTGTTTGGACTTTGCTTTGGCTCGCCGCGCCTGGTTTTTTCTTGCCTGGCGCAATCATCATGATCATTTGACGACCTTCCAACTTGGGAAATTGCTCCACAACAATGGAATCACCCAAATCATCACGCATGCGCTGCAACATTGCCAAACCAAGCTCTTGGTGTGTAATTTCGCGACCGCGAAAGCGCAAGGTGATTTTGCACTTGTCCCCGTCTTCTAAAAAACGGCGAATATTGCGCAACTTGATGTTGTAGTCACCGTCATCCGTGCCTGGACGGAATTTGACTTCTTTGACATCAATGACCTTCTGCTTTGACTTGGCTTCTGCAGCTTTTTTTTGCTCTTGGTATTTGAACTTGCCGTAGTCCATCAGACGGCAGACTGGTGGGGATGCTGTGGCAGCAATTTCCACCAGATCGACATCCAGCTCTCCTGCCATGCGGAGGGCCTCCATCAAACTCACAACTCCAATGGCCTCGTTGTTGGGGCCGACCAAGCGAAGCTCTGGCGCTGTGATTTCTCGATTCAGACGATGCTTGCGCTCTTCACGTTGGCGGCGATCACGAAATTCGGTAGCGATGGCTATATTCCTTTATAACAATTAATTAAATGACAGATTTTTCACGAATACTGGTCAGCACTTTTTCTGCAAAAGTTTCGATGGCCATCACGCCCAAATCCGCCCCACCCCTTGCTCGAACAGCGACTTGACCTGCGGCCATTTCTTTATCGCCAATTACAAGCAAATAAGGTATTTTTTGCAACGAATGCTCACGTATTTTAAGTGTGATTTTTTCATTGCGAACATCCAAGTTCACACGCACCCCTTGCGCTTGCAGTGTTCTCGCGACGTTGCGAGTGTATTCTGACTGCGAATCGGTGATATTTAGCACTGCAACCTGTACAGGGGCAAGCCATACGGGCAAAGCACCTGCGTGCTGTTCAATCAAAATGCCAATGAAGCGCTCTAAACTGCCAACAATTGCACGATGCAGCATGATGGGGCGATGGCGTTGACCATCTTCTCCAACAAATTCTGCGTCTAAGCGCTCTGGCAAATTGGGATCCACTTGAATAGTACCGCACTGCCATGGACGACCCAGTGCATCTTTGAGCGTGTACTCGATTTTCGGACCGTAAAACGCTCCCTCTCCCGGCAAGTATTCAAAGTCACAACCAGAAGCATGCAAACCTTCTGCCAGCGCATTTTCTGCACGATCCCAGCTTTCTTCGCTGCCAATACGCTTTTCAGGGCGAGTAGATAGCTTGTAAATAATGTCGGTAAAACCAAAGTCTTTATAGACCTTTTGAAGCAACGCCGTGAAAGCCGTGACTTCGGACTGTATTTGGTCTTCAGTGCAAAAAATATGGCCATCATCTTGTGTGAAACCGCGCACACGCATGATGCCGTGCAAGCCCCCTGTGGGCTCATTGCGGTGGCATTGACCGAACTCTCCAAACCTCAGCGGCAAATCGCGGTAGCTCTTAATGCCTTGCTTGTAGATAAGGATATGACCGGGGCAGTTCATCGGCTTGAGCGCATAGTCACGCTTTTCCGACTCGGTCGTGAACATGTTCTCACGGTACTTGTCCCAATGGCCAGTTTTTTCCCACAGCGTTTTGTCGAGGATTTGAGGCCCTTTGACTTCCTGATACCCATTGTCGCGGTACACACGCCGCATGTACTGCTCCACTTCTTGCCACAAAGTCCAGCCCTTGGGATGCCAGAAAACAGTGCCAGGAGAGTGCTCATCCAAGTGGAATAAATCCAGTTCACGTCCCAATTTGCGGTGGTCACGCTTCTCAGCCTCGTCCAGCATGGTGAGGTAACTCTGCAAATCTTCTTTGCTAGCCCACGCCGTTCCGTAAATACGCTGCAATTGCTCATTGCGGTGATCACCACGCCAATAAGCACCAGCTACTTTCATGAGCTTGAAGAAACGCAACTTTCCAGTACTGGGTACGTGAGGGCCGCGGCACAAATCCTCAAAAGCACCCTCACGGTAGAGAGAGACCTCTTCACCAGCTGGAATGCTTTGGATGATCTCGGCTTTGTATTTTTCACCAATAGAAAGGAAGTACGCCACCGCCTCATCGCGTGGCAGTACACGGCGCAATACAGACTCATCCTTGGCAGCCAGTTCTGCCATTTTTTTCTCGATGAGAGCCAAATCTTCCATGGTGAATGGACGATGGAATGAGAAGTCGTAATAAAAGCCGTTCTCCACCACGGGGCCAATGGTTACTTGCGCTTCTGGAAACAACTCTTTCACGGCGTAGGCTAGCAAATGAGCTGTCGAATGGCGAATAACCTCCAGACCGTCTGTATCCTTACCCGTCACTATGGCTACTTTTGCATCTTTTGACACGGTGTAGCTGGTATCAACCAACTGGCCATCCACCTTACCGGCAAGAGCGGCTTTGGCCAAACCTGAACCAATTGATGCTGCAATTTCAGCGATAGAAACAGCCTGTGCATACTCGCGCACAGAGCCATCGGGCAAAGTAATGTGGATCATTTTTTCTTCAGTAAAAGGTCTATTTTATCGGCGCTTGTTAGAGCCACAGCTTGCGCATACCAGAAGAGCGTGTTGTAAAGCGCTCTTGGGCTGATTGCTCCAACACACCCACCTGCACAGAGGCTGAATACACGTTGGTTTTCAACCAATGCAAAGTAGCATCCAAGGCATCGGAAGTGATATTCACCGTCCAGCACCGCTCGTCAGCATTCCAACGGTAGCCCGCTTGGCGCAAGGTGTCCTTGGCTGTGAATGGTGCTTGCAGTGCGTACACCGTCAAATAACGGGTGTGGCAACGTTCCAATACGTGTTGTAGGGCCGTATTTTCAGTCAAGCTCGTGGCTGCCAAAACCGCCAACAAGGCATGGCAATCAACCTCTGCACGGTGTGCGGCATAAAACCACCCGTGGTGTGCTGCCAAATCCTCCAAGCGCGCCGACTTGAGCCCTGAGGCTTTCCAATCCACGTCGGCCAACGAGCAAGCCCAATTGACTTGGGCAAATGGGGGCAAGCGACGCTCCACAAAGGGTCTGTCAAAAGCTGCATTGTGCGCGATCACGACGTCTGCGCCATCCAGCAAGTTGGCAATGCGTGCTTCATCGAGTTGCTGACCTTGGACATCTTCGGCGCGAATACCGGTAATGGATGTAACGGCCTCAGTGATGGGAATGTCCGGGTCTTCCAAACCGTCATAGACCTGTACATCTCCCACAGGCAAACCAGTGCGCATATCAACCGCTACTCGCAACATAGCCAACTCGATGATGCGGTCATTGGCAGTATCCAAGCCGGTGGTTTCGGTATCCAAAATCACCACCTGGCGCAGGGCATGGGCACGAACTGCGTCGGCAGAGATTTCGCCCCAGTGCAGACGCGGTTGCAAGCGGCGAAGCACCTTGTAATCAGGGTGCTGCTCCAGTGCTTGCGCCATCTCTTCAGGCGATATGGCAGCAGGCGCGGTGCGCTTTTTGCCTTTGGATACCGGCTTTGGGGTGGAGGCCAAAACCGGCTCTAGGTCGCTAAACCCGAGTCCTAATTGTTCTGCGTGCATGGTGAGGAAGCGGTTAGCGTTTTTTGCGAGGTGGCAAGCCCGTGTGCTGGGTTAGCAGGCGTCCCGGCTTAACACCGACAGGTGTGCTGTTTTTTCGACGGGCAGACTGGTAAGAGCCATCTGTCATGGGCTGGTAGGTCGGAATCAAATGGTGTTTTCCATTACCAATCAGGTCTGCGCGCCCCATCGCCTTGAGCGCTTCGCGCAGCATGGGCCAGTTGTTGGAGTCGTGATACCGCAAGAAGGCCTTGTGCAGGCGGCGACGCTTTTCGCCGCGCACGATGTCTACTTTCTCGGCCCGAGAGCTATCGCGGCTAATGCCCTTGAGCGGATTGAGTCCCGAGTGGTACATGGCCGTAGCGGTGGCCATAGGGCTAGGATAAAAGGTTTGCACTTGGTCTGCACGAAAGCCATTGCGCTTGAGCCAGAGCGCCAAGTTCATCATGTCTTCATCGCTGGTACCTGGGTGGGCGGCAATAAAGTAAGGGATAAGAAACTGCTGCTTGCCAGCCTCAGCACTGAACTTCTCAAACATTTGCTTGAAACGGTCATAGGTGCCAATACCGGGCTTCATCATCTTGGACAAAGGCCCTTGCTCTGTGTGCTCCGGCGCGATTTTTAGGTAACCACCGACGTGGTGTGTCACCAGCTCACGTACATACTCAGGCGAGCGCACAGCCAAGTCATAACGCAGCCCCGAGCCAATCAAAATTTTCTTGATGCCCTTGAGCGCACGGGCGCGGCGGTATAGCTGGATCAAATGACTGTGGTCGGTACCCAAGTTGGAACAAATGTCTGGGAATACACAGCTGGGTTTACGACAGGCAGCCTCAATTTCAGGGCTCTTACATCGCAAACGGTACATATTGGCCGTGGGTCCGCCCAAGTCGGAAATAGTACCGGTGAACCCCTGCACCTTGTCCCGAATGTCCTCAATTTCACGAATGATGGAGTCTTCCGATCGGCTTTGGATGATGCGGCCTTCGTGCTCGGTGATAGAGCAGAAAGTGCAGCCACCGAAGCAGCCTCGCATGATGTTGACCGAAAAGCGAATCATCTCCCACGCAGGAATCTTGGTCTCCCCGTCGTGGCGCCCGTTTTTATCGGCATACAAGGGATGGGGACTGCGCGCATAGGTCAAGTCAAACACATAGTCCATTTCCGCTGTGGTAAGGGGAATTGGCGGCGGATTGATCCACACCTCCCGCTTGGTAGCCCCCTCCCCGTGCGCTTGTACCAAAGCACGGGCATTGCCAGGATTGGTTTCTAGGTGCAGCACACGGTTGGCATGGGCGTACAGCACTTGATCGCTCTTGACTTGCTCGTAGCTTGGCAGGCGAATAACCGTGCGTTCGCGCGGGGTCATCAAGCGGCCGCCCTTGGCACGTTGCAAACCGTGGATTGACACCACTTTTTCAGTGGCTACCGCTGTATTGGCTGCACCTTGCGGATCGCACACCTGCCCTTGGGCTGCAGCCTGCTCTTGCTCCATGAGGTAGGGGTTGGGAATGGCATCAACAGCCCCGGGTCTATCTACTTCGGTGGAGTCGAGTACAAACCACTCATCCAGACCTGCTGAATCGTCACGGCGCACAAAAGCGGTGCCCCGCACATCGGTGATATTGTCAATGGGCTCTTTGGCGGCCAAGCGATGAGCCACCTCCACCAATGCGCGTTCTGCGTTGCCATAGAGCAGCAAGTCGCATTTGCTATCCACCACAACAGAGCGGCGAACTTTTTCACTCCAATAGTCGTAATGTGCAATGCGGCGCAAGCTGCCTTCAATTCCGCCCAGAATAATGGGCACGTCCTTGTATGCTTCGCGGCAACGCTGGCTGTACACAATGGCAGCGCGATCAGGGCGCTTACCACCTACATCACCGGGGGTATAGGCATCGTCAGAGCGGATTTTGCGATCAGCCGTATAGCGGTTGATCATGGAGTCCATATTGCCAGCTGTTACCCCCCAAAACAGATTGGGTTTGCCCAGCGCTTTAAACGGCTCGGCACTGGTCCAGTCGGGCTGGGCAATGATGCCCACGCGAAAACCCTGCGCTTCCAGCAAGCGGCCAATCACGGCCATACCAAAACTCGGATGGTCTACATAGGCATCGCCCGTGACGATGATGATGTCGCAGCTATCCCAGCCCAGCTTGTCCATTTCAGCACGGGACATGGGAAGAAATGGAGCCACGCCAAAGCGATGGGCCCAATATTTGCGATAAGCCGTCAAGGGTTTGACGGACTTTTTCGTCATCGGATCGAGGATGTCTGTGGAACTCATGCAAAAACCAAGGGTAAGTGAGTAGTGTAAGCGGTAGCCCTTCTTGGATAGGCATCTCCTAAACACAACACCGCAATTAAGGGACATAGTAGGACTGCTATTTGCAGCATTTTCAGCATGTAAGATTTGTCCATGGTCGATACGACTTCCACTTTGTTTGAGCGCTTGCCTATTGGTGTGTACCGTTTCACACCGGATGGACATTTACTGCATGCCAACACCACGTTTTGCCTCTTCAATGGCTTTAACAATGTGGAAGAACTGCGTGCTTGGTTGGAAAAACACCCGGAAGCACCGTACGTTCAACCGGATCGTCGGCAGACCTTCTGGCGCATGCTCATGCGCGACAAGCAGGTGTACCGGTTTGACTCCGAGATGTACCGGCTCAAAACTGGTGAACTGATGTGGGTGCGAGAACATGCCTATTTGGTCGAAGACAGTGATGGCAAGCCCCTGTACTGCGAAGGCACCCTCGAAGACGTCACCACAGAGTACATCGCTCGCTTTTACGTCAAACAAAACGAATCATTACTGCGCCAAGTGCTGCAAACCATGCCCGGCAATGTCTGGCTGCGCGATTTGGATGGGGTCTTCATTGCCGCCAATGACGCGTATGTCAAATCCTTGCACACCACGCATGACAAATTGATTGGCAGTCGCCTGCACGACCACATCAATCCAGTGACAGCCGATGCTATGTACCAAACTGACATATGGGTGCTGCAACGTAACGCATCTATCACCTATGAAGAACAATCGCAGGTGGATAACGAGTTGCTCCCCCATCTGTTTGAAGTGACCAAAGTGCCACTGCACGACGATGATGGCAACATCATTGGCGTACTGGGGGTTTCCAAGGACATACAAGACCGAAAGACTGCCGAAAACCTGCTACGCGAAACCACTGAGCAGCTAGAACTGGCGCTGATGGGGGCTGACCTAGGCCGCTGGAAATTGCGCATCGGGGCCGATATGGGTTTTAGCGTGGATGCCCGCACCTGCGCGATATTGGGCTATCCGGAGTCGGTATCGCAAGAAGTCAGCTCATGGGTCGATTGGATACACCCAGAAGACTGGAGCGATGTCATGACGCAGTTGCAACAGCATCTGCGAGCCCCACAAGCTGGTGTATTCCAAGGCGAATACCGCACAGCCAACGTCCATGGTGATTGGGTCTGGGTCAGTTTGCGTGGCAAAGCGGTGCAGTTTGACAAAAATGGAAGCGCCCAGTGCTTGGTTGGCACCCTTATGGACATCTCGGAGCGCAAGCAAGCAGAAGCCCAACTGCGCGCCACGCAGGCTGAATTGCAAGCCACCTTGGCAGCCGTTCCCGATTGGATGTTTGAGTTCGATGCGCAAGGAACGTTTTTGGCCATCCACTCCCAAGGCAGCAGTGCCGCCAATAGCGCCAATCTGGCCTACTACCGCTTGCACACCTCGGTGGTGGACACACTCCCCCAACATGCCGCAGATGTGTGCATGCAAGCAATTCGACAGGCCGAACAAGATGGCGCTTCGTATGGGCTGCAGTATGCGCTGGAGGAGCAAGGTTCTCCCGCTTGGTACGAACTGTCGGTGGTGCGCAAAGAAAAGCAAGACAACGAAGATCTGCGCTTTATTGCTATAGCCCGCAACATCACAGCGCGCAAACTCAGTGAAGAAGCCATGGCCCATTTGGCCTACCACGACCCTTTGACGGGGCTACCCAATCGCCGCGTCTTGATGGATCGCCTGCACAAAGCGATTGCCCAAAATCAGCACAAGAGCGAACACGCAGCCCTGCTCTTCTTGGACTTGGACCGCTTCAAGCACATCAATGACACGCTAGGCCATGAGGTGGGTGATTTGCTCCTAAAAGAAGTGAGCAAGCGACTGCAGCACAACGTGCGCTCGGTGGACACCGTTTCACGCCTAGGCGGAGACGAATTTGTGGTCTTGATTCAAGAGTTGGCCCAAGAGCGTGCGCTGGCCCAAGAGCATGCCTTGGTGGTGGGTGACAAACTGCTAAGCGCCCTCAACGCTCCCTATGTGCTCGACCAAACGCATTTGGTGACCACGCCCAGCATTGGGTTGGTGCTATTTCACGCGGAGGTCACAGACCCCACCGAATTGCTCAAGCAGGCCGATGCAGCCATGTACCAAGCCAAAAAACGGGGGCGCAACAACGTGTGCCTGCACGGCTAAGCCCTATACAGTCATCAGTACGCGAGCCACGCTATCGGGCAAGCGGCATGGCTTCCAACTAGCCTGCTCGACGCAGCCAATACGCACCGTGCTTTCAGCCAATAGTGCATCCCCGTTGCGCACGGTTTGCCGCACCACAATGCTGGCCGCACGCTGCTCCAGCAAGCTCACATCCACAGTCAACAAGTCATCTAAACGGGCGGATTTTTTGTACCGGATGTTCACATCGAGCACCACGAACACCACACCGGTGTCAGCTTGCAACTGCAGCTGCTCTACCCCCAAATGGCGCAACCATTCAGTGCGGCAACGCTCCATGAATTTGAGGTAGTTGGCGTAGAACACCACGCCTCCAGCGTCAGTGTCCTCCCAGTACACGCGAAGGGGCATCGCGTATTGCCGGGCGTTTATTGGCTCATCCATGCGCTTTAGCGAGGGCCCTCAAAGAATATGTAGTTGCCAGCGTAGTCACTGACCTCAAAATACACCTTCTTTTCACCGGGATCGGCTTGCATATTGAGGTTTTCGTCCAAGACGCCATAACCGTAGCGGTAAGGGCGTGGCTTGCCATCCTCGGTGCCCATAGCGGTAGAGAGTTTGTCGATGTGTATGAAACGGCGCACCAACTTGTCCCCAGCATAAAACTCCAGCACGCCATTGGTGCCCGTCCAGTTCTGGATTTCGCGGCCAATTTTGTTCTGCTGCTCTTGCGTACATCCCATAAGAAAAATGGCCACAAAGCCCGTCAGCATTGCTGAAGAAGCTATCTTTTTCATAGCAATCACCCCGTTTTTCGTTGGCGCAGTGCCTCGTACAAACACACACCACTGGCCACCGAGACATTCAGACTTTCCACGGCGCCTTGCATTGGAATACGCACTAGCTGGTCACAGGTTTTGCTGGTGAGTTGGCGCATACCTGCACCTTCAGCGCCTAGTACCAAGGCTACTGGCCCTTTCAAATCCACTTGGTACACGTCATGCGTTGCTTGGTCGCTGGTACCAATCACCCAGATATTGCGCTCCTTGAGCTCATTGAGCGTGCGGGCCAAATTGGTCACCATGAAATACGGCACCGTTTCGGCGGCACCACTGGCCACTTTGGCCACGGTGGCATTGATACCTGCAGCATGGTCTTTGGGCGCGATGACACAGTGTGCGCCGGCACCATCTGCTACGCGCAAGCAAGCGCCAAGATTGTGTGGATCGGTCACCCCATCGAGCACCAAAATGAGGGTCGGCTGGTCTGCTGGCAGGCTATCGAGTAAATCGTCCAGCGAATGGACTTGCGCAATCGGGTTGACCCGTGCCGCTACACCTTGGTGCCCATGACTGCCTGCCAATTTGGCCAAGCGCATGCCGTCAGCTTCTATGAGCCGCAGCCCCGCTTCTTGGGCACGTTGCACAAACTGGCGCATGCGTGCGTCACGGCGGCTCGGATCGACATAAATTTCGACAATGGATTGGGGCGCTGTTTTGACGCGCACACCGACGGCGTGAAAGCCGAACAATACTTTGGCTGAAGACATGGGGGGATTATCAGTCAGCCGTCACATGCCCAGCTGCAACTTGGATGCGGCGGCTGCAACGCTGGGCCAGTTCACGGTCATGGGTGACCAAAACCAAGGTGGTGTGCTGCTCGGCATTGAGTTGCAGCATCAACTCCATCACAGCTTGTCCTGTGGCGTAATCCAAACTACCCGTGGGTTCATCGGCCAACAGTACCTGCGGCTGTACCACGAAAGCCCGTGCCAAGGCGACGCGTTGCTGCTCCCCACCAGACAAGACCTTGGGATATGCATTCATACGCGCAGACAAGCCCACGCGTGCCAGCATGTCTTGCGCTCGTTCGCGGGCTTTGGCTACACCCACCAACTCCAAAGGCAGCATGACGTTTTCGACCGCACTCAAATGGGCCAATAGTTGGAAGTTTTGGAACACAAAACCCATGTGCCGAGCACGCAAAGCAGCGCGCTCGTCCTCCGACACAGCGAACATGTCTTGACCTGCGAGCTTGACGGTTCCCTGTGTCGGAACATCCAAACCAGCCATGATGGAGAGTAAGGTACTCTTACCAGACCCCGAAGCCCCCACAATCGCCACGGTCTCGCCCGCAGCAAGGCCAAAATGGATGTCGTGCAGAATGGGCAAAGTACCCGTGGAATCTTGCACCGTCTTGTATACGTGCTCTACCGAAATGATGTTGTCTGCCATGCTTTTCTCTGAAAAATACCGCCGCATAGTGCACTACTGCTTGTTGTCCCTTGCGGCGTGGTGGGCTATGACCACTGCCCTGCCCGCTTATGCCAACTCCGCTAACAGCGTGGCAAGCACCCCCCGCATCTTGGTGCTGGGGGACTCTCTGAGCGCCGAATACGGGCTACCACGCGGCAAAGGGTGGGTGGCTTTGTTGGAGCAACAACTGCAGCAGCGGCACATTGTCGCTCAGGTTATCAATGCGAGCATCAGCGGAGAAACCACCGCTGGCGGACGTAGCCGCTTAGCGACTTTGTTAGGGCAGCACAAACCCAGCGTGGTGGTGATCGAGTTGGGTGCCAACGATGCACTGCGCGGCTTGTCGCTGGAAATGACACAAGCCAATCTGCAAACCATGGTGGGCCAAGCCAAAGCGGCTGGGGCCAAGGTGCTGCTTGTGGGCATGCAAGTCCCCCCTAACTATGGGCCAGATTACACCCAGCGCTTTGCCAAAATCTTTGAGCAAACTGCCAAACAAGAGAGGGTGTCTTTAGTTCCGTTTTTACTTGATGGCGTAGCCAATGCTGCCAATACAGAGCAGTTATTCCAAGCAGATCGCATCCACCCAACAGCGCAGGCCCACCCCCGCATTCTGCAAAACGTGTGGCCCAGTTTACAAAAACTGCTAGCGGCTCGCTAAGAGCGACTGGTGCATAGCCTCCAAAGCCTGCATGAGGTCGGCTTGCAGGTCGGCAACCTCTTCCAATCCGATGGAAAAGCGTACCAACGTGCCTTTGGCTAAATGCGCTGGCCATGTTGTGCGCATAGTTTCTAGCTCATAGGGCACTACCAAGCTGATGGGGCCACCCCAGCTATAACCTAGCTTGAAAAGGCGCAAAGCATCGCAAAACGCATCGACAGCATGCTGGGGGTAACAGGCATCGATGATGACGCTGAACAGACCTGCTGCTGTGCCTACTGCACTGCCACACAAAGCTTTCCAGTCTTGGTGACCGGGGGATGTTTCTAGGGCTGGGTGCAGCACTTGCACAAACTCGGGCTGTTTTTGAGCCCAGCGTGCCAATGTGCGAGTAGCAGCATCGTGCGCTTGGTAGCGCAATGCCATGCTGGGCAAGCTGCGCAGAACACTCTCGACATCGTTCATGCCCACGCCAAAACCAAAACGCATGTGAGTTAGCTTGAGCTGGTGGTGCAGTGCTGCGTTGCGTGTGATGACGCTGCCCATGAGTACATCACCGCCACCACTGGGGTATTTGGTCAGCGCATGGGTGGAAATATCCACCCCTACAGAATGCGGGCCAGACTCGGCATCCAAGTCAAAAGGACGAAATGCCAGTCCAGCACCCCACGTATTGTCCAAGGCCGTAAGCACTTTGCGGCGCTGGCAAACGCGCACCATTTCCAATAAGTTGGGAAACTCCAAGGTGACCGATCCTGCCGCCTCTAGCCAAACCAGCTTGGTACGGCTGGAAATTTGGGCTTCTAAGTCCTCTGGATCCATAGGGTCGTAGTACTGGTGCGTGATGCCCCAGTTGCGCAGCTCCCCTTCGGCAATCGCTTTATTGGGTCCGTAGGCGTTGTCAGGGATCAGGACTTCATCGCCCGTTTTGAGCAGAGACAGCGCCACCAGCCCCAGTGCAGCCAAGCCGCTGGGCACCAGCAGGCATTGCAAGCCGCCCTCTAAGGCGCACAGGCGCTCTTCCAGCAGGTAGCTGGTCGGGGTGCCATGCAAACCGTAGGTGTAGCCCGATTTGTCCATCCAGCGGCGCGTGCGCATAGCTTCTGCCGTCGGGAAAAACACCGTGGATGCCTTGAATACGCCAGGCTGGGGGGCTGCGTATTGCGCAGGAGGAACATAAGGGTGGTGAATTAGCTGGGTGCGTGGATCCAGCTTGCTGTCCCAGTCAGTCAATCAAACGCTCCATTTTTCAATCAACTGCTGCGGACGCATGGCGTCATAGCCTTCGAAAGGCTGGTGAATCCATGGGTTAGTGGGCAAGAATTCCACCGAGTAATCGGGTGTGAAGACAGATACTTCTTTAGTCCAAATCACCGCACTGCGCAGCTCGGTAATCGGTGGATAGTTGTTTTTGAGCTGGTCAATCACTGCACGCAATGTGTGCCCAGAATCAGCCAAATCGTCAACCAACAGCACGCGTCCAGCAATTTCCCCTTTGGGCGTGGTGATGTAGCGGGCGATGTCCAAAGCGCCTTGCTTCGTACCAGCATCGGCACGGTAGGAGCTGGTGGACATGATGGCCAAAGGCTTGTCAAACACCCGCGAGAGGATATCCCCAGGGCGCATACCACCGCGCGCCAAGCACAAAATAGTGTCAAACTCCCAACCTGACTGGTAGACCTTAATGGCTAGCTTTTCAATCAAGTTGTGGTATTCGTCATAGCTAACGTACAAATGCTTTCCGTCTTCAGTCAACATCGGTGCGCTCCTTCTTATTCAGGCAGAAAGGGATGGTGCATCATGATCGTGTGATCGCGATCGGGGCTGGTCGATACCAAGTGAATGGGTACCCCAGTGACTTGCTCAATGCGCTGGAGATACAGGCGTGCATTAACAGGCAGCTTGTCAAACTGGGTCACACCCACGGTGCTGTCTGTCCAGCCTTCCATCACCTCGTAAACAGGTTTGCAGCGCTCAATGTCGTCGGCCCCCAAAGGAAGAATATCTATTTGCTCTCCATCGAGTTCGTAGCCAATGCACAGCTTCAACTCAGACAAGCCATCAAGCACATCCAACTTGGTGAGACACAAACCGGTCAAACCATTCACTTGGGCAGAGCGCTTGAGCAAAGCAGCATCGAACCAGCCGCAGCGGCGTGAACGACCTGTAGTCACGCCCTTTTCCGCGCCTACAGTGCTCATATGGTAGCCAGGTGTGCCGGGCTTTTCCCATTCCAACTCAGTAGGGAATGGCCCGCCCCCTACACGGGTGCAATACGCCTTGGTAATGCCCAGCACATAGTGCAGCATACCGGGGCCAACACCTGATCCAGCAGCTGCATTGCCAGCCACACAGTTACTGCTGGTCACATAGGGGTATGTTCCATGATCCACATCCAGCAAAGTACCTTGGGCACCTTCAAACAGGAGGTTGGCCCCAGTGCGGTGCGCTTCATTGAGTTCACGCGACACATCCGCAATCATGTTCCGGATGATGTTGGCGTGCTCCATCGCTTGGGCATAGACCGGTTCAAATTGGATGCGCCCATTGGCCATAAAAGGCTTGAGCACATCACCAAAGTCGAAACTTTCTGACCCCAAGAACGTGGTCAATACATGGTTGTGCAAATCCAGCAACTCATGCAGTTTGGCCGCGAAGCGCTCTGGGTGCTTTAAGTCTTGCACGCGCAAAGCGCGGCGGGCAATTTTGTCTTCGTATGCCGGGCCAATACCGCGGCCCGTTGTACCAATTTTGGCATTGCCGCCCTTCTCTCGCGCCACTTCACGCGCCAAGTCCAAGGCCATATGAAAGGGCAATATCAAGGGGCAGGCCTCACTGATACGCAAGCGCGAACGCACTTCGACACCGGCTTTTTCAAGACCTGCGATTTCTTCCAACAACTTGGCCACCGACAGCACCACACCGTTGCCGATATAGCACTTCACGCCGGGGCGCATGATGCCGCTTGGAATCAAATGCAAGGCGGTTTTCACACCATTGATAACCAAGGTATGGCCGGCGTTGTGACCACCTTGGAAGCGCACCACCCCTTGGGCGCTCTCAGTCAGCCAATCGACCAACTTGCCTTTACCTTCATCGCCCCATTGGGTACCGACTACTACTACATTGCGACCTTTGACTGCGTTCATTGCTAATGTCTCGCTGGAAATGGCTTAAACAGCCTGGACAACCCATTGACCGCCAGCCATCACCAGCTCACGATCACACTCAAACTCATCTACTTCACTTTCATGTCCCGGAAGGACACACACCACCGTCTCGCCTTGGCGGCGCAACTGGGCTATTGCTTGGCGCAATGCTGGCTCCTCTCCCCATGGTGCGCGTATGGCGGCACGCAAAGGCTGCTGCGCGACTGCATTGGCCAGTGCTTTGACATCCAAACTAAAGCCCACAGCTGGGCGTTTACGGCCAAAAGCAGACCCCACTTCGTCGTAACGGCCTCCACGGGCTACCGCATCGCTACTGCCGGGCACATACAACGAAAAACGCATGCCGGTGTAATACCCGAATCCACGTAAGTCGGCCAAATCAAAGGTAGTGCGCACAGTTGGCGCATGCAGGGACAGCCATTGCAACTGCTCCAGCGCCTCGTGAACACCTGGCAACGCTGGCAATACAGTGCGTGCTTTAGCCAAAATGCTGGCATCTCCGTATAGCTGTGGCAGTGCCAATAAGCCTTGGCGAATGGATTCAGGACAAGCTACAAGCAGCTGGGCCAAGGTCTCAGAGTCTTTGGCGCTCAAGGCTGCATGAATCGCTTCGCGCTGCCCCTGTGGTACTGCCGCTGCGTCCAGCATGGCTTGCACTACGCGGACATCAGCCATATCGAGTGTGACCTCTGACAAGCCAACCGCTTGGAGCGCATCCAACGCCAATGTCAATACTTCCAAATCCGCCTCTAGACCGGCATGCCCATACAACTCAGCACCAAATTGCAATGGTTCACGGGTAGCAAAGGGAGCTGCAGGATGGGTATGCAGCACCGGCCCGCAATAGCACAAACGGGTCACTCCTATGCGATTTAGCAAATGGGCATCGATGCGTGCCACTTGCGCTGTGGAGTCGGCACGCAAGCCAAGGCTTTTGCCAGATAACTGGTCAACCAGCTTAAAGGTTTGCAGATCCAGTGTCTGGCTGGTGCCAGACAGTAGGGATTGCAGATGCTCCAACAAAGGAGGAATAACCAACTCGTAACCATAGCAGCGGGCCATGTCGAGAAGGTTGCGACGTATTTCTTCGATGTGGCGCGCCTCTGAAGGCAGCACATCGGCAATGTGATCCGGTAGGACCCAAGCAGACATGGGAAAACTGTGCAGCTATTAAAAAGCGGATTCTACCGGGTATGGCTGTCACTTTTTCCCTGGAACGCTGGAAGCACCGTTTCGCATGACTTTGAAAAAATCCGTATTAGAGGGATCTAAGACCATCACGTCAGACTTGCTCGCAAAACTTGCCTTATAGGCTTCTAGGCTGCGATAGAACTGGGCGAACTGCGGATCCTTGCCAAAAGACTCAGCGTAAATACGTGAAGCCTGCGCATCCCCCTCGCCTTTGATTTGCTGAGCCTCTTTATAGGCATTGGCGATAATGATTTCCCGCTGACGATCGGCATCGGCACGAATTTTTTCACCTTCCGCTCCGCCAGTTGAGCGCAATTCATTGGCAACGCGCTTGCGTTCAGCCTCCATGCGTCGGTATACCGATTCGGTAATGGCTTCCACATAGTCCACTCGTGTCAGACGAACATCCACAATATCCACACCCCAAGGTTTACTGCTTTTAACAGCATTCAACACCTCTTTTTGGACGTCACTCATGAGCGCCTCTCGCTTCAAAGACAACAAATCTTTGACGGTACGCTTGTTGATTTCTTCTTGAAAAGCGTTACGCACCACTCGATTGAGCTGCGTGGCTCCAGCCAACTCGGTCAAACCAACGTTGCGAATATAGTTGGATGGATCTGTGATGCGCCATCGCACATACCAATCAATCACCACACGCTGTTTTTCTGCTGTCAGCATGGGCTCGGAGTCGGTGCTATCCAAGGTGAGTAGACGCTTGTCAATGTAGTTGACGTTCTGAAAAGGCACAGGCAGTTTGACGTGCAAACCTGGCTCCGTCACCACATCGGTGATTTGTCCAAATGCGTACACAACGCCAAACTGGCGCTGATCCACCACAAATAGCATGGAGCTGGCCACGAGCACAGCCACCACAGCAGAAATCACATAAACAATGGCTTTTTGCATGGCAAATTCCTAGCGAGGATCGCGGTCACGGGTGCGGCTGGAGTCGCGGCTGCGCGAATCGTTGCCCAAACTGTTGCTAGCAGTGCCAGCGGCACCACTTGCACTGGTATCCGAGGTTGCCGATGCAGGGTTGCTAACGGCACTTCCAACTGATACAGATGAGGTGCTTTGCATGATTTTGTCCAAAGGCAAATACAACAGATTGCCGTTCTGACGCGAGTCCACAATCACCTTCGTCACATTGCTGTATATCTGTTGCATGGTGTCCAAGTACATGCGGTCACGCAGCACTTGCGGTGCTTTCTGGTATTCGGTCAATACCGAACGGAAACGCTGCGCATCGCCTTCTGCTTGAGCCACTACACGGGCTTTGTATGCTTGCGCCTCTTCTTTCAATCGAGACGCCGTCCCCACTGCACGGGGAATCACATCATTGGCATATGCTTCGGCTTCGTTTTTGGTACGTTCGCGTTCTTGCCCTGCTTTGAGAACATCATCAAAAGACGCCTGCACTTGTTCAGGTGGGCGAACACCGCCTTGCTGCAAATTGATGCCAACGACTTCAACGCCCACGTGGTAGCGATCCAGAATTTTTTGCATCAATTCGCGCACACGGGGAGCTATCTGGTCACGCTCTTCTGACAGCGCTGCATCCATTCGCATTTTGCCCACTACTTCACGCACAGCAGTTTCTGCCGCTTGCACCACGGCCTCAGACGGGTTTTTGCTCTCGAACAAATAAGCACGCGCATCACTCAATCGATACTGCACTGCAAATTTGATATCCAGAATATTTTCATCCTCAGTCAGCATTGCAGACTCTTTCAAGCCCGTGGCCTTGAGCACACTGTCTCGGCCAATGTCCAAAGAACGAATTTGGCTAACAAAGACTGTCTCGTGGCGTTCAATCGGATACGGCAAACGCCAGTTCACACCAGCACCCACGGTTGACTTGTATTTCCCAAATTGGGTGATGACAGCTTGTTGGCCTTCTTGGACGATAAAAAAGCCCGTTCCCAACCATAGCAGCAACAAAATGCCAGCGATCGTTCCAGCCATTCCCCATACAGGCCCATTTCTGCCCGGAGTAGGCGGCTGAGAACCGCCCCCTTTGCCCAGCAATGCAGCGAATTTGCGATTCAGATCACGCCAAAATTCATCCAAGTCTGGAGGGCCATCTTGTTGGCTTTGCTGCGGGCGTATAGGGCGCTGTTCTTCTGGTTTGTCCGATGAATCACCAACAACGGGCTTGCCTGATGACGAACTGTCATCACCACGCCCCCAGCGGGGATCATTCAAATTGAACATGCCTGGTAGCCGTGCTCCCCATTCAGCCAGGCGGAGCTTGAGTGCAAAAAAAGTCATTCGCATTAACCTCTATAGGTAGGCTTTACATTGTGCCGAATTCGGCGGCATCCCCGGCGTACTCAGGGCTATTTCTCGTTGCAGCGATAGCGGCCAACTTGATTCGCAACACGTCCAGGCCCATATTGCGCATGGCGCTGACAAAAACACGCGGAACCTGCAGGCCGTCAATATCGTAAAAATCTTCCATGACAGCCGGCATGCGCTCGGCAGGCAATCGATCTACCTTATTGAAAACCAACAACTGCGGGATATCTTGGGCACCAATTTCCGCCAACACCTGCTGTACCTGCCCTACTTGTTCAGGGAAATTAGGATTGGATGCATCGACCACATGCAGCAGCAAATCAGCGTCTATTGCTTCTTGCAAGGTGGCTTGAAAGGCATCCACTAAACCGTGTGGCAAATCGCGAATAAACCCCACCGTATCGGACAAAGACACTGAACGTCCAGCCTGCGCCAAATACAACTGGCGCGTGGTGGTATCCAATGTGGCGAACAGTTGGTCAGCAGCGTACGCTTGCGCTTTTACCAAAGCATTAAAAAGCGTGGACTTTCCTGCATTGGTATATCCGACCAAGGAAATATTGAACGCATCACGACGCTCTCGCTGGCGGCGCTGAGTTTGACGCTGTTTGCGCACCTTGGCCAACCGCTCCTTTGTGCGCTTGATTGCATCGGCAATCATCCGTCGATCCAACTCAATTTGGGTTTCACCAGGACCACCACGGGTACCAATCCCACCCCGTTGTCGCTCCAAGTGGGTCCAGCGGCGAACCAATCGGGTGCTGAGGTATTGGAGTCGTGCCAATTCAACTTGCAATTTGCCTTCATGGCTGCGTGCACGTTGGGCAAATATTTCCAGTATCAGGTATGTCCTGTCGTTAACAGGCAAACCCAATGCGCGTTCAAGATTGCGTTGTTGCCCCGGACTCAGACTTTGGTCAAACAGCACCTCACTGGCACCATGTATCCGAGCTAACTCGGCAATTTCTTCGGCCTTACCCTGACCGACGAACAGCGCCGGATCAGGCGCTCTGCGCTTACACGTGATGCGTGCAACAGGATCGAGCCCTGCCGTCTGAGCCAACAAGCCAAGTTCTTCGAGTTCGGAGTCAAAAAACGGCTTCCCAAAATCAACCCCCACCAGCACTGTGGCTGTGGGGGTTTTTTCCATAGCAGTCAAAGTAGAAAGCTATTAAGCAGTGGGTTCAGCTTCGTTACCCAAGCTCAAATTCACAGCACGGCCGGGTACGATGGTGGAAATGGCATGCTTGTAAACCATTTGCGTCACAGTGTTGCGCAACAAAACGACGTATTGGTCAAAGGACTCAATCTGGCCTTGCAGCTTGATGCCGTTTACCAAGTAGATGGAGACTGGCACATGCTCACGACGCAGGGCATTTAGGAATGGGTCTTGCAAAAGTTGACCTTTATTGCTCACGATATTCTCCGTGTTCAAGAGTTTTTGAAATGGAGCGTGACGATACCACACTGGAGCCCCCTTAGGGATGAAGGACAATACAGTCATATTTTCCATAGAACATCCATGTCTCTGTTTCCCTACGCTTTGCTGCGCCCAGCGCTATTTGCTCTCGACCCTGAAAAGGCCCATGAAACCACGCTGCATCTGCTGCAACATACGCAAAACACCCCATTGCAAAAGCTGTATGCAGCGAAGCAAGTGCAAAAGCCCGTGCAAATAGCCGGTTTGACCTTCCCGAACCGTGTTGGTATGGCGGCTGGCCTAGACAAAAATGCCCTGTGCATTGATGGATTGGCCGCCATGGGATTTGGCTTTGTCGAAGTGGGGACTGTTACCCCACTGGGGCAATCTGGTAACGCCAAACCACGACTGTTCCGCTTGCCACAAGCCCGCGCCTTGATCAACCGCATGGGTTTTAACAATGATGGGTTGGATGCGTTTGTGCGCAACGTTCAGCAAGCTCGCCAGCGCCAGCGCATCATTTTGGGACTCAATATTGGCAAAAATGCCAGCACGCCTATTGACAAGGCAAGCGACGACTATTTGAAGTGCTTAGAGGGTGTTTACGCCCATGCTGACTACATCACTGTCAACATTTCTAGCCCTAACACAAAAAATTTGCGCGAACTACAAAACGATGAAGCATTGGACAAGCTGCTCAGCACACTGGACAGCGCCAGCATTCGCTTGGCGCATACGCACGGCAAGCGCAAACCAATTTTTCTCAAAATTGCTCCTGATTTGAACACCGAGCAAATTCAGTCTATAACCCATACGCTGCTGCGATATGGGGTTGCAAATGGTGCCACCAACCAGCACTGGGGCGTGATTGCGACCAATACCACCTTGTCACGCCAAGCTGTTGAAGGTTTGCCATACGCCACTGAGACTGGTGGCTTATCGGGGGCACCAGTGCGAGCAGCCAGTACCGCCGTCATACGCCAACTGCGTGTCGGCTTAGGCCCCGACTTTCCCATCATTGGCGTTGGGGGAATATTCTCTGCCGAGGATGCACGCGAAAAAATAAAAGCAGGTGCTGACCTCGTGCAAATTTATACAGGACTCATTTACCAAGGCCCATCTTTGGTGTCATCTATTGCCAAGGCACTATAACCATGAGCACTGACAACCTCCCCTTCGAGGAATCCGCTCGCCCTTACGCCCAAGCGGTAGAAAAGGCTGTATTGCGTAACCTCAACCTGCGCACAGGCATGGCCATTCAATTTCGCAAATTGGCGGCAGGTGCCAGTAAACGCGAGGGACAGTTTTACGGGGCAATTGATGGCAAGGGGGTCATGCTCGGCCCCAATGAAAAAGAAGACTTGGGCCTCAAGCAAGACGACATATGCATCGTGCGCGGCTTTACGGGCGTATACGAATTTTCGTTTGTCAGCAAAGTCTTGCAGATATTCAGCACGCCATTCCCCTACGCGCTGCTCGCCTATCCCGCAACAGTGGATGCGCAACGCGCTCGCCAGTCCATGCGCACTCCTTGCGTATGGCCTGTAGTCGTGCAAGCCGCTGCTGAAAAAATATTGGCGCAGACGGTGGATTTGAGCCCACACGGCGCCATGCTCTCAAGCGGTCAACCATTGGGGCGCGTGGGAGACTGCTTGTCGTTGCAGTTGCAAGTCACCATAGAAGGCAACGCAAGTAGCATTGGGCTGCTGGGCAATATTCGCCATCAGTCACAAACACCCGGAAGCAGTTCCTACATCAGCGGTGTTGCATTCCAAGCCACGGGAGAGCAAGAGAAACTAATGCTGCACTACCTCTGTCAAAAGTAGTGCAGACGCCAAGCCAGTTTGCTTGGCGTTCGGTCTAGCAATTAGGCAACGACCTTGGCAATCGCTTGGCACACATAATCAATATTCTTGCTATTGAGTGCCGCTACACACATACGACCTGTATCAGTGCCATAAACACCAAATTCAGAGCGCAAACGCACCATTTGGTCTTTATTCAAACCAGAGTAGCTAAACATACCAATCTGACTGGTGATGAAGCCCATGTCTTGCTTAACGCCTGCTGCCTTGAGCCCATCCACAAGCTTTTGGCGCATGGCTTTGATGCGCACACGCATGTCGCCCAACTCTTTTTCCCACAAAGCACGCAATTCTGGGTTATTCAAGACAGCAGCGACAACTGCACCGCCATGTGTTGGAGGATTGGAGTAATTGGTGCGAATCACGATCTTCAACTGGCTCAGCACACGTGCGCACTCCTCTTTGTCAGCACATACAACAGACAAAGCCCCAACACGCTCGCCATAGAGGCTGAAGCTCTTGGAGAAAGAGGTTGAAACGAAAAAATTCAAACCTGCTGCAACAAACTTGGTCACCACAGCACCGTCTTCTGCAATGCCATGGCCAAAACCTTGGTATGCCATATCCAAGAAAGCGGTCAGGCCGCGCGCCTTGACCACAGCGATCACTTGATCCCACTGGGCCGGAGTGATGTCATAACCCGTAGGATTGTGGCAACAAGCGTGCAAGACAACCACCGTCCCTGCAGCAGCTGCATTCAAACTGGCCAACATGCCTTCGAAGTTCACGCCACGGCTTGCTGCATCGTAGTAAGCGTAGGTGTCCACAACAAAACCTGCATTGGTGAACAACGCGCGATGATTTTCCCAGCTAGGGTCAGAGATCAACACCTTGGCAGAAGGATTGAGTTTCTTCAAAAAATCCGCACCAATTTTCAAACCACCTGTGCCGCCCAACGCCTGCACAGTGGCTACGCGCCCCTCGGCCAGCACCGGACTGTCTGCGCCAAAAACCAATGTTTTGACCGCATTGTCATAGGCGGCAATGCCATCGATAGGCAAATAGCCACGCGCTGCAGGCTTGTCCATCAGCGTTTTTTCTGCTGCTTGCACGCATTGCAGCAAAGGCAGCTTGCCGTTGTCATCGAAGTAAACACCCACGCCCAAATTGACTTTATTGGGATTGGTGTCAGCAGCGAATTGCTCGTTCAAACCCAGAATCGGGTCGCGAGGGGCCATTTCAACGGCGGTGAACAAAGACATGTGTGTACCTGTAGATGGTTGAAAAATAAGTCTTGCTGCACACCTTTGGTGCAGCAAGGGAGAATTTTAACAATCCAGCGCGAGTTACGGGCTTCCCCCGTAAACTTGAAAGTTTTAGCCACGGAGCGACCCTTTGAGCGCCGACACTGCAGCCCCCTCTAGCGCACATGTAGTGCGGTTCCCGGATTCCCCGTTTGAACTGCACCAACCTTATCCCCCTGCTGGTGATCAACCAGAAGCAATAGAGAAGTTGGTTTCCGGCATTCAAGATGGTGAGGTGTTCCAAACCCTCCTAGGCGCAACAGGTACCGGCAAGACCTTCACTATGGCCAACGTGATTGCCCGCCTTGGTCGCCCTGCGATTGTGTTTGCCCCCAACAAAACGTTGGCAGCACAACTCTATAGTGAATTTCGCGAATTTTTCCCCACCAATGCAGTGGAGTATTTCGTCAGCTACTACGACTATTACCAACCTGAGGCCTACGTACCGCAACGCGATTTATTCATTGAAAAAGACAGTGCCATCAATGAACACATTGAGCAGATGCGCTTGTCCTGCACCAAGAGCCTACTGGAGCGGCGTGATGTGGTGATCGTGGCCACCGTGTCGGCCATCTACGGCATCGGCAATCCCCAGAGCTACCACCAAATGGTGATGACACTGCGCATCGGAGACCGCATGGGGCAGCGCGACATGATCACCCAGCTAGTGCGCATGCAGTACCAGCGCAATGACTTGGACTTTGGCCGCGGCACATTTCGCGTACGCGGTGACACGGTCGATATTTTCCCGGCCGAGCACAGCGAACTGGCCCTGCGGGTGGAGCTCTTTGACGATGAAATCGAATCATTGCAGCTATTTGACCCGTTAACGGGCAAGCTACGCCAGCGCATTGCACGCTTCACGGTTTACCCTAGTAGCCACTACGTGACGCCGCGCGAACAAGTGCTAGTGGCAGTCGACGGCATTAAGCAAGAACTCAAAGAACGACTGACCCAATTCCACGGCATGGGCAAGCTGGTAGAAGCCCAGCGCTTGGAGCAGCGCACCCGTTTTGATTTGGAAATGCTTGTCGAAGTAGGTCACTGCAAAGGCATTGAAAACTACAGCCGCCATTTGAGCGGAGCGGCCCCAGGCGAGGCACCACCAACCCTGACAGACTACCTTCCCCGGGATTCAGTCATGTTTTTGGACGAAAGCCACGTACTAGTTGGCCAGTTGGGGGCCATGTACAACGGTGACCGCTCGCGCAAAACCACCCTCGTCGAATACGGCTTTCGCTTACCCAGCGCACTGGATAACCGCCCACTTAAGTTTGAAGAGTTTGAAACCAAGATGCGCCAAGTGGTGTTTGTCTCTGCTACGCCAGCAGAGTACGAAAAGACGCACTCCGGTCAAATCGTAGAACAAGTGGTACGCCCAACAGGCTTGGTAGACCCCGAGGTAGAGGTTCGCCCCGCCACCCACCAAGTAGACGATGTACTGCAAGAAATTCGCCTGCGCGCAGATAAGAAAGAGCGCGTGCTGATCACCACCCTGACCAAGCGCATGGCTGAACAGTTGACCGACTATCTGACTGAGAACGGTGTCAAAGTCCGCTACCTGCACTCGGACATAGACACCGTAGAGCGGGTGGAAATCATTCGCGATTTGCGTCTAGGAGAATTTGACGTCTTGGTTGGTATCAACTTGCTGCGCGAAGGTCTAGATATTCCGGAAGTCTCTTTGGTTGCCATTTTGGATGCGGACAAAGAAGGTTTTTTGCGCTCAGAACGCTCATTGATCCAAACCATAGGCCGTGCAGCGCGCAATCTACACGGCAAAGCCATTTTGTACGCTGACCGAGTGACTGACTCCATGCGCAAAGCTATGGATGAAACCGAGCGTCGGCGTATCAAGCAGATAGCCCACAACACCCAGCACGGCATCGTGCCAAAGGGCATTGTCAAACAGGTGCGCGACCTGATTGACGGCGTTTACAGCGAGAAGTCTGAAAAAGCCGCGCAGAGACAAGAACAAGCTGCTCTGCAAATGGCCGAATTAGTGGATATGAGCGAAAAAGACCTATCCAAGGAAATCAAGCGCTTGGAAAAACTCATGATGGAACATGCACGCAACTTGGAGTTTGAGAAAGCAGCACGCATTCGTGACCAATTGGCGCAGCTCAAAGAACGCACTCTCGGGGCTACTGGACACGACATCATCTCCTGAATATTGCCCCTGCTGGCCACACGGGAAAACCCGGCATAACCCGACAGATTTGGTGGGTTATCGGCTATACTTGAGCAACTTAATCAACCAATTCCTCCGAGGAGTTTGCGATGCGACTGACTACCAAGGGCCGATTCGCCGTGACAGCGATGATTGATCTGGGTTTGCGCCAAAGCGCAGGCCCCGTCACGCTGGCGGCCATCAGTCAACGCCAACAAATCTCCCTCTCTTACCTCGAACAACTGTTTGGCAAGCTGCGCCGACATGAACTGGTGGAGTCCACCCGAGGCCCCGGTGGCGGCTACACCTTGGCTCGCAAGGCGAGCGATATCACGGTGGCCGATATCATTTCCTCGGTGGATGAACCCATCGATGCCACCCAATGTGGGGGTAAAGAAAATTGCCATAACGATGGGGCCCGCTGCATGACCCATGATTTATGGGCCAGCCTCAACGCACGCATGCTCGAATTTCTGGCTTCGGTCACATTGCAAAAACTGGTAGACGACCAATTGGCCAAGGGCTTGCAAATAGACAACAAGCCGCTGGTCAAAAAAGCCATTTCCGATATGCCTGCTATACAGCCCATGCGCGCCAATGGCCCCAATTCGGTGTTCGCCTTGGGCAACACACTCGTTAAAAACTGAGAAAACCATGAGCACTACGCCCCACTTCCCTATTTACATGGACTACAGCGCCACAAGCCCTTGTGACGAACGCGTCGTAGATGCCATGATTCCTTGGTTACGCGAACACTTTGGCAACCCAGCATCCCGCAGTCATGCATGGGGCTGGGAAGCTGAGGCAGCCATCGAAAAGGCGCGCAACCAAGTAGCAGCACTCATCAATGCAGATTCGCGGGAAATTGTGTGGACCTCTGGTGCCACAGAATCCAACAACTTGGCACTCAAGGGTGCGGCCCACTTCTACCAAACCAAGGGCAAGCACATCATCACCGTCAAGACAGAACACAAAGCTGTGCTAGACACTTGCCGTGAATTGGAACGCCAAGGTTTTGATGTGACCTATTTGGATGTGAAAGACAATGGCCTGCTCGATTTGGACAAATTCACAGCTGCCATTCGGCCAGACACCATCTTGGCGTCCGTCATGTTTGTGAACAACGAAATCGGCGTCATCCAAGATGTGGCTGCTATTGGCAGCGTTTGTCGAGACAAAGGGATTATTTTCCATGTCGATGCAGCCCAAGCCACTGGCCGTGTAGCAATTGATATGGCGCAATTGCCTATCGATTTGATGAGTCTGACATCGCACAAGACTTATGGACCTAAAGGCATCGGTGCTTTATTTGTGCGCCGCAAGCCCCGTGTGCGCTTAGAAGCCCAGATGCATGGCGGTGGCCATGAGCGCGGCATGCGCAGCGGCACACTGCCTACCCACCAAATTGTGGGCATGGGTGAGGCCTATGCGATTGCCAAAGCCGAAATGGCCCAAGAAAACGCCCGTGTACAAGCACTGCACGACCGTCTGTTGAAGGGGTTGCAAAGCATTGAGCAGGTATTCATTAATGGCAGCTTGGAGCGTCGGGTGCCCCACAACCTGAACATCAGCTTCAACTACGTCGAAGGCGAGTCACTGATGATGGGCATCAAAGGTTTGGCTGTTAGCAGCGGCTCTGCATGCACATCGGCCAGCTTGGAGCCCAGTTATGTGCTGCGCGCTTTGGGCCGCAGCGATGAACTGGCACATAGCAGCTTGCGTATCACCATTGGACGCTGGACCACTGAAGCGGATATCGACTACGCCATTCAAACCATTACCCACAACGTTGCCAAACTGCGTGAACTCAGCCCCCTGTGGGATATGTACAAAGATGGCATCGACATCTCCACCATCCAATGGGCTGCACACTGATTACACAAGGATAGAACCATGGCCTACTCTGAAAAAGTCATTGACCACTACGAAAATCCCCGCAATGTTGGTGCTTTTGAAAAAGGTGACGACACCGTTGGCACCGGGATGGTGGGTGCACCCGCCTGCGGTGATGTGATGAAGCTCCAAATCAAGGTCAACCCGTCTACTGGAGTGATTGAAGATGCACGCTTTAAGACTTATGGCTGTGGATCTGCAATAGCGTCGTCCTCACTGGTTACCGAATGGGTAAAGGGCAAAACCTTGGATCAAGCAATGGCGCTCAAAAACAGCCAAATCGCTGAAGAACTTGCTCTGCCACCAGTCAAAATTCACTGCTCGATCTTGGCAGAAGATGCCATCAAAGCGGCGGTGGAAGACTACAAGAAAAAGCACCAAGGCTAATCCCACATGTCTATCTCCTTGACTCAAGCTGCTGCACGCCACGTAACCCGCTACATGGCCAAACGCGGTCATGGCGTTGGTGTGCGTTTGGGCGTTAAAACGACTGGTTGCTCGGGGCTTGCTTATCAGCTGGAATATGTGGATGAACCTCTGAGCGAAGATTTGGTATTCGAGTCTAATGCTGTCAAGGTGTTCATAGACCCCAAAAGCTTGGCTTACCTCAATGGTACTGAGCTGGACTATGTGCGCGAAGGCCTTAATGAAGGCTTTCGCTTCAACAACCCCAATGAACGTGATCGCTGCGGCTGTGGCGAATCTTTCCGCGTGTGAACCTGCAAGACAATGATTTCACCCTGCTTGGGGTGCCCAAACGTTTTGCACTGGATGCAATGGTGCTCGACCAGCAGTGGAAAAGCCTTTTGCGCCAAATTCACCCAGATAAATTTGCAACCGACAGTTCGATTGCTCAGCGCTTATCTATGCAATGGTCGGTGCGTGTGAATGAAGCCTACCAACGGTTGAAATCACCGCTCAAACGGGCATGCTACATGTGCGAACTGGCTGGTGTGCCCATCCAAGCAGAGAGCAATACCAGCATGCCCGCCCATTTCTTGATGCAGCAAATGCAATGGCGTGAAGACTTGGATGGAGCATCTACCTCAGGTGATTTGGAAAACTTGCTGGCTGATGTGCTTGCTGCCCAAAAGGAATGTGAAGCAACGGTATCCAATGCACTGGACCATGAACCGGCACAACCACTACTGGCTGCACAAACGGTACGCGCATGGATGTTTGTCGACAAATTTCGCCAAGACGTATTGCGCCGTATCAACACACTTTGATTGTCTGACACAGCATGGCTTTATTGCAAATCTCGGAACCAGGCCACTCCCCTAATCCACATGGCAGACGCTTGGCTATAGGTATCGACTTGGGCACCACCCACTCGTTGGTCGCTTCTGTGCGCCATGGTGTAGCAGAGTGCCTGCCCGATACTCAAGGCCGCTATTTGCTACCCAGCGTGGTTCGCTACATCGATGCCAAACAACGGCAAATTGGCTGGGATGCCCATAGCGCGCGAAGCGCGGATCCTGCAAACACCATTTACTCGGTCAAGCGATTAATGGGTCGCTCCTTGAGCGATGTTCCCCATGCATCAACTTTGCCGTATGACTTGGTTCAAGCCAAGGAGTCGGACAAAGGCATGGTTCTAGTTGCAACAGCAGCAGGTCACAAAAGTCCTGTTGAAGTGAGTGCAGAAATTCTGGCGACCCTGCGCCAGCGTGCGGAAGACAGTTTCGATGACGAGGTTTATGGTGCTGTGATTACCGTGCCGGCCTACTTCGATGATGCCCAACGCCAAGCCACTAAAGACGCAGCGCAACTGGCTGGGTTGAATGTTCTGCGTTTACTCAATGAACCCACTGCCGCTGCGATCGCATACGGCTTGGACAATGCTGCCGAGGGAATCTATGCAATTTACGATCTGGGCGGTGGGACTTTTGATATATCCATACTGCGCCTAACAGCTGGAGTATTTGAAGTACTTTCAACTGGTGGAGACTCAGCACTGGGAGGAGATGACTACGATCGCCTGCTAGCTCAATGGTTGTGCGCTCTAATTGGCGTCAATCCAACCACAGCAGAGCATAAATCAGCCATTCAAGAGGAAGCTAAGCGCGTCAAAGAGCAGCTCACCACCCAAACAGCGGTAACAGCTCAATGGGTTGTGGACAGCCAGCGTTATTCGACAGAAGTCAGCCAAGAGCAGTTTGCATCCATCGTGCGATCACTGACAGACAGCACCCTGCATGCGGTACGCAAGGCATTGATGGATGCACAACTCACCAAGCATGACATCAAAGGCGTTGTTATGGTGGGGGGCTCTACCCGGATGCCTTGCATACAAAAGGCTGTCGCAGACTATTTTGGACAGCAGCCACTCACTAATTTGAACCCAGACGAAGTAGTCGCACTGGGTGCTGCAATTCAAGCCAATCAATTGGCGGGCAACAATCCATCGGGTGATTTGCTGCTGCTAGATGTCATTCCATTGTCTTTGGGGATTGAGACCATGGGCGGTTTGGTTGAGCGCATCATTCCGCGCAACCAAACGATTCCTGTCGCCATGGCTCAGGACTTCACAACCTACCAAGACGGCCAAACCGCGTTAGCCCTGCATGTTGTGCAGGGTGAACGCGATATGGTTTCAGACTGCCGTAGCCTAGCCCGCTTCGAACTACGGGGCATTCCCCCCATGGTGGCTGGTGCAGCACGCATACGGGTTACCTTCACTGTCGATGCAGATGGTCTGCTGCATGTCAGTGCGCAGGAGCAAATCAGTGGAGTTGAGGCACGCATCAACGTCAAACCATCGTATGGACTATCGGATGAGGCGATCGCCCAGATGCTGCAGGATGGTTTTGCCACAGCAGAAAATGATATGCAGCAGCGTGCAGTGGTAGAGGCTCGCTTGGATGCCCAGCGCCTTGTTCTCGCAACCCAAACCGCCTTGGATGCAGATGCAGAGTTATTAACCGAAAGTGAGCTTTCTGATATAGAGGCCGCAATGTCCGCCCTACAAAGGCTAATCAATGTCAGTAACAATGCTGCTGAATTAGAAAATGCCACAGAGGCCTTGGCCCATGCAACAGAAAACTTTGCAGCCACACGGATGAACAGAAGTATTGCCCAAGCGCTCGCCGGGCAAAAAATTGATACCCTTTAACACATGCCATCCATACAAGTACTACCCCACCCTACGCTTTGTCCTCATGGCAGCACCATCGAGGCAGCACCTGGCACAACGGTTTGCGAGGCATTGCTGGAAAATGGCATAGAAATTGAACATGCATGCGATATGAGTTGCGCTTGTACCACCTGCCATGTGGTCATCAAAGAAGGCTTGCACTCCTTAAATGCCGCTGACGAAACGGAAGAAGATTTGCTCGACAAAGCATGGGGGTTGACCGCTCAGTCTCGTTTGGGTTGCCAAGCAGTGATCAGCAATACCAATTTGGTAGTTGAAATTCCGAAATACACGATCAATCACGCGCGCGAGAACCACTGAATGCGTCAAATCGTTCTGGATACCGAAACAACCGGCTTATCACCCAATGACGGTGATCGCCTAATTGAGCTAGGCTGCGTTGAATTGGTCAATCGCAAGCTCACTGGTAACAACCTGCACATTTATGTGAATCCTGAACGGGAAAGCCATCCCGATGCGCTGCGCGTGCACGGCATCACCAGTGCCTTCTTAGCTGACAAACCCAAATTCCACGAGGTGGTGGAACAGATTTTGGAATACCTGCATGGTGCTGATGAGGTTCTGATCCACAACGCACCATTTGACGTAGGATTTTTGAACAAAGAATTCCAACTGGTTGGCAAAGGCAAATTCATCGAGCATGTAGCGAAAGTTGTCGATACCTTGGCCATGGCCAAACAGATGTTCCCAGGCAAACGCAACGGTCTGGATGCACTGTGCGATCGACTAGAAGTAGATAACTCGGGGCGTACACTGCACGGCGCGCTCTTGGATGCCGAACTACTGGCCGATGTGTATATCAATATGACACGAGGGCAAAACGCCCTGTCAATTGACGAAGAAGAAGATACGCCACAAGCAGTCGTTGAACTTGAAGCGATTGATTACAGCCAATTTGATCTTCCGATTCTGCGAGCCAACGAGCAAGAGTGTTCTGCCCACGAAGAAATTTTGGCCAATCTAGACAAAGCGACTGGAAACAAGACTCTTTGGCGAAAGCACCAAGAAATCAGTATATAATCTAGGTCTTCCCTGATTACAGGGCGATTAGCTCAGTGGTAGAGCACTGCATTCACACTGCAGGGGTCACATGTTCGAACCATGTATCGCCCACCAAATTCAAGCCCCGCCTAGTGCGGGGCTTTTTACTGACTGTCTTCTGCTGCCAACAGAAGGGTTTTCACTAATCAGTAACTTCTCAACGAGTAATACACTAGAAATACATCGTCTGACGTCCGACTACGTTAGCGGTGTCTGTTCAACTTTGTGAGACAACTGACATGCAGCATTTCAAACACTCTCTTATTCCTTTGGCTTTGTGCGCAGTGGCCACTGCAGCAAATGCCCAGAGCAATATCACTACTGGCAACGATGCAGTACAAATGAGCATTTCTGGTCGAATTGATCTGGAAATGCTCAACAAGTACTCCTTGAGCACCACCAACAACACAACGGGAACGCAAGAGGCAATAGATGATGGCTCAACAGGCCGAATCAAGTTTTCTGGAACATCCAAGATTAGCGATGATCTGAATAGCTTCTTTGATTTGGAATTGCGCGCCAAATTCGACAGCGGGACTCAAGATGACTCTACAGCTCTATTTAAAGACAAAGCATGGGTTGGCTTGAATAGCGTCAAGTACGGCACGATGCGCATGGGACGCATGTCTGGACCACTGAATGACATCGTGGTTGCCGGTCGTTATGAAGCATTTGGTGGTGATAGTTATGCATCGATGGGAAGTCGCCAAGCTTCCGCCACGGACAAATGGAATAACGCTTTTAACTACCAGACTCCTGTTTTTGATGGTTTTGCAGCCGGATTCACATTCCGCAAAGGTGAATCTGCAACAGCAGCTAATTCAGCTGGTTTTTATGGCACATACGCTAATCCTGCAGGTACAGGTTTAGGTTTATCAGTCGGTTGGCAGCAAGAACAAGACAGTGTATACACCACCGCCATGAATGACATGGAAACAGCTGGTTTGGGTATCAACTACAAGTTTTCCAATAATGTGACAATTATGTCGACTTGGGCTCGTACATCACGCTTGGGCCAAAATGACAACCTGTCCAACACCACTTTCACCGCTGGTGCTAAGGTTCCATATGGACCTGGTGAAATTCGTGTCTCTTACGAAAACATCGATATGAGCGGTGCCTTCAGTACCGAAGTCGATAAAGAGCTTGTTAGCATTGGTTACCACTGGCCTCTGAACAAGAGCACCAGCGTGAACTTCTCATTGAAGAATGAAAAGAACAAGAACTTCAATTCTGACGGTTCTGACAAAAACACCGTCCAAGGTACTGGCTACGGTGTTGGCTTGCGCATGGCTTTCTAAGCAGCCAAGCTCTATAAAAAGCCACCCTCGGGTGGCTTTTTTGTTAGAGCAATTGCTTCTTAGTGAAACTGTTCTTCTTCGGTAGAACCAGTCAGCGCCTTCACAGAGGAAGAACCGCCCTGGATCACGGTGGTCACGTCGTCGAAGTAACCCGCGCCCACTTCCTGTTGGTGAGACACAAAGGTGTAACCCTTGTCACGTGCGGCGAACTCGGGCTCTTGCACCATGTTGACGTAGTGCTTCATGCCTTCGCCATTGGCGTATGCATGGGCGAACTGGAAGGTGTTGAACCAGTTGATATGTATGCCTGCCAAGGTAATGAACTGGTACTTGTAACCCAGCGCTGACAGCTCGTCTTGGAAGCGGGCAATCGTTTTTTCATCCAAGTTTTTCTTCCAGTTGAAGCTGGGCGAGCAGTTATAGCTCAGCAGCTTTCCGGGACAAGCGGCGTGCACTGCTTGGGCAAATTCACGTGCGAAACCTAGGTCTGGTGTACCCGTTTCACACCACACCAAATCGGCGTAGGGTGCATAGGCCACACCACGGCTAATGGCTTGCTCAAGCCCATTGCGCACGCGGTAGAAACCTTCTTGGGTGCGCTCACCTGTTAAGAATGGTTTGTCATTCGCATCGTGGTCGCTGGTAATGAGGTTGGCGGCTTCCGCATCGGTGCGTGCCAGCACAATGGTAGAGACCCCCATCACATCGGCTGCGAATCGTGCGGCGATCAGTTTTTCCACTGCTTCTTGGGTTGGTACTAGCACTTTCCCGCCCATGTGCCCGCATTTTTTGACAGCGGCCAGTTGGTCTTCAAAGTGAACACCGGCAGCGCCTGCAGCAATCATGTTTTTCATCAGCTCAAAGGCATTGAGCACACCACCAAAACCGGCTTCTGCGTCGGCAACGATGGGCAAGAAAAAGTCCACAAAGTCTTTGCTTCCTGGTTCGATGCCACGGCCCCACTGGATTTCGTCTGCCCGTTTGAACGTGTTATTGATGCGGCGAACCATGGTTGGAACGGAGTCGTAGGCATACAGCGACTGGTCTGGGTACATGGTTTCACTGGTGTTGCCATCAGCGGCAACTTGCCAACCAGACAAATAAACGGCTTCTAAGCCCGCCTTCGCTTGCTGCATGGCTTGTCCGGCAGAAATGGCACCAAACGCATTCACATAACCTTTTTTAGCGCCTCCGTTGACCAAGTCCCAGAGCTTCTCTGCACCACGCTTGGCCAATGTGTATTCCGGCTGCAAGGAACCACGCAAGCGAACGACATCAGCAGCGCTGTAACCGCGCTTCACGCTTTTCCAACGTGGGTTTTGTTGCCAGTCTTTTTCCAGTGCTTCTACCTGCTGCTGACGGCTCAGTTGGTTGTTCAGATTGCTCATGTTGCTCTCCACAGTGGTTGATGATGGATCAATTCTATGTCTTATATAAGACATAAGACAAAATAAAAAAGCAACGCAACGAATAAATAACCCAATAAAATCAACTACTTAACAGTGCATTCCACATTAAAAAAATACAAATCACCATAGAGAATGAAGATGACTGCATTTCAATTTGCATTTTTCGCAATGCAAAAAGAAAAATGGCCTGATGAAAATCAGGCCATGAAAGCAAGCAACAACAAACTCAGAGCACCGTGCGCAGCTTAATCCACGTGGTTTTGAGCTCCGTGTACTTGTCAAATGCATGCAAGGACTTGTCGCGCCCTATGCCACTTTGCTTGAAACCACCAAAGGGAACCGTGATGTCATCTTCGTCATAAGAATTCACATGCACCGTCCCCACACGCAGCATGCGCGCTACGGTATGGGCTTTGTTGATATCTGCCGTCCATACACCTGCATTCAGGCCGTAGCTGCTGTCATTGGCCATACTTACAGCCTGCTGTGCATCGGTAAAGCGAAAAACACCCAGCACAGGGCCAAAAATTTCTTCGCGCGCTATGCGCATGGAGGGAGAGACGCCAGCAAACACGGTTGGCTCCACATAAAAGCCACCACTGTTTTGCAGGGCTTGTTGGCCTCCCCCTAACAGTTGAGCGCCCTGCTCCAGCCCGCTTTGGATATAGCCCATCACGGTCTGTAGCTGGATGTTGTCGACCAAAGCCCCCATGGTGGTCTCGGGCAAACGGGGGTCTGCAGGTTGGTAGTCCTGCAAGCGTTGCTGCAGCCGCTCTACAAACTGGTCGTAAATACCGTCTTGCAGCAGTAAACGCGAGGGGGCGTTGCAGCTCTGCCCTTGGTTAAAAAACATGGCCGATGCGGCAGCGTCCACCGCCGCTTGCAGATCAGGGCAGTCCGCGAACACGATATTGGGCGATTTGCCCCCCAACTCAGTCCAAGCCCGCTTGAGATTGCTTTGGCCGGCCATAACGTGGATTTGCTTACCGACGCGCGTAGATCCCGTAAAAGCAATGCAATCCACATCCATGTGCAGTGCCAAAGGCGTACCAGCTTTGGGGCCCGTGCCAGGCACAACATTAAAAACACCCTCGGGCAGTCCCGCCTGCACTGCCAGTTCGGCCAAGCGCAAGGCGGTCAGCGGAGATTTTTCGCTGGGTTTGAGCACAACCGAATTGCCACTGGCCAAAGCAGGCCCCAGTTTCCAAGCGGCCATGATCATGGGGTAGTTCCAAGGAACGATCACCCCGACCACCCCCAAAGCTTCACGGGTGATGAGTGCCAGAGCAGCATCGCCCGTGGGGGCGATTTCGTCGTACACCTTGTCGCAGGCTTCGGCATACCAGCGTATGCAGTTGACCGTACTGCGCACATCGACCGATTTGGCATAGCGCACGGGTTTGCCCATGTCCAAGGTTTCCATGAGTGCCAATTCGTCGGCATGCGCAGCAATCAAGTCCGCCCATTGCAGCATGATTTTTTTGCGCTGTGCAGGCGCTTGCCCCGCCCAACGGCGGTCATTGAAAGCGCGCCGAGCAGCCGCAACTGCGGCATCAATATCCGGCGCATCACCATCGGCCACTTGGCAAATGATGCGCCCATCCACGGGGGAGATGTCATCAAACGTTTGACCGCTGAGAGCTGCACAACGTTGACCATGGATAAATGCGCGACCGTCTAGCTGTAAGCTGGCGCTGGATGACATAAACCGCTCCTTGTTTAGCGCGATGGTGCGCTGGCTAACTCTTGGCGAATGGCTGCAGCCACCTCCCGTTCGCGACGGCGAGTTTGCCGTGCCACCCATACGCTATAGCCCACAATCACAACTGTCACCGTGGCAATGAGCAAAGTAGCTGCAGCGTAAATAGTAGGGTTGATACCGCGGCGGGCGTAACCAAAAATCACTTGTGGCAAGGTGTTTACCCCTGGTCCCGAGAGAAATTCAGAAATCACCACATCGTCAAACGACAAGGTAAATGACAGCAAGAACGCAGCCAAAATGCCTTGCGCAATATTGGGCAAAGTGACCAAGAAGAACACTTGGTAAGGCTTGGCCCCCAAGTCCATGGCGGCCTCTTCTAAGGATCGGTTCATTTCCTGCAAGCGAGATTGCACCACCACCATGCCATAGGCCATACCCAGCAAGGTGTGCCCGAGGATGATGGTCAGCATGCCGCGCTCAGGCCAACCCAAGAAGTGCTGCGCCCCCACCATCAGCAGCAGCAGCGACAAACCAATGATCACCTCCGGCATGACCAATGGCGCATTGACCATGCCCGAAAAGACCGTGCGGCCAATAAAGCGTTGGTAGCGCACCAGCACAAAAGCGGCAAAAGTACCCAAAATAGCCGATAGCACTCCGGTCACCAAAGCCACCTGGAAAGACAGCCAGAAGCCCTCCACGATTTTGGTATCACGCGTGAGTGCCTCGTACCAGCGCAGCGAAAAGCCAGTGAAATGCGCATCTTGCCGGGTGCTGTTGAACGAGAACACCACCATGAACACCAAGGGCATATACAAGAACAGGTAGCACAAGGCCATCCAGAGCTTGCCAAAATGCTTGTTTGCTATATTTTTCATAGCGCCTCCAGCTTTATTGACGGGCTTCAGCGGCCGATTCGCCACTGTAGTAGTAGTACAGCGACAAGGGCACGATAATCAGACCAATCATCACCACCGACAGTGCCGTCGCGCGGGGCCAGTTGTTGCTGGTGAACATTTCATCCCACACCACGCGGCCGATCATGATGTTCTCTGGCCCCCCCAAGAGCGAGGGGATCACGAATTCGCCTACACAGGGAATGAACACCAACATGAAGCCTGCCACGATGCCAGCCTTGGACAGTGGCACCGTGATCAACCAAAACGCCTTGAATGGTGTGGTGCCTAAGTCATACGCCGCTTCGAGCAGACGGAAATCCATCTTCACCAAGTTGGCATACAGCGGCAGCACCATGAAAGGCAAGTACACGTAGGTCATGCCCACCAGCATGGACACATTGGTGTACAGCATCTGAATCGGCTCATGGATGATGCCCAGCGCCATTAGCACTTGGTTGACCACGCCTTGATCGGCCAAGATGCCTTTCCATGCGTAGACGCGCAACAAGAAAGAGGTCCAAAACGGCAGCATCACCATCATCAACAATGCTGGCCGAACACTGGGGCGCGAGCGCGCCATGAAGTAAGCAAAGGGGTAGCCAATAAACAAGCACAACGCCGCCGTGCAGAAGGCATACCACACCGAGCGCAAATACGCCTCAATGTAAATGGTGTGGAACAAACGGCCATCTTCTGCGCTGCGAAAGATAGACCAGTAGTTCTCGTACTTGAGGTGCAAAGTGCCAGTGGCGCTGTCCCACAAAGGCTTGAAGGGGTGGATATCGCCGCCCATGTCCACAAAGCTGATGTAAGCCAGAATCAGAAATGGCAGCAGAAAAAACACCACCAGCCAGGCAAATGGCACTCCAATCACGAAGCGGCGCCCCGGTACAGGCAAAGACAACTTAGCCATACAGTCCTCCTCGCTCAGTCGCGCAGCACGACGGCTGCGGTATCGTTCCACCAAAAGAAGACTTTGTCTTCCCACGTGATACTGCTTTGCTCTTGCCGATCGGTGTTGGCGCAAGTCACCTTCACCTTTTGACCCGATTCGGTCAGGACGATGTAGGTGTTGTACGACCCAAAGTAAGCAATCTCTTTGACCGTGCCGGTAAACAGGTTGTAAGACACACTGGGTTTGTCTTTGCTGATCTCGATTTTTTCGGGGCGTACTGCTACCGCTACAGGCATGTTCAGCGTACCGCTGATGCCGTGGCCTACATGGATATCGCCAATGCCCGTCGATGCAGCACAGCGATCGGGCTCATCCACCGTCAAACGCCCTTCGAACATATTCACCTGACCAATGAAGTCGGCCACAAAGCGGTTGGAGGGGTATTCGTAAATCTCTTCGGGCGAGCCTACTTGCAACACACGCCCTTTACTCATCACCGCGATGCGGTTGGCCATGGTCATGGCTTCTTCTTGGTCGTGGGTCACCATCACGCAGGTCACCCCCACCTGTTCGATGATGTTGACCAATTCAAACTGGGTCTGCTCGCGCAGCTTTTTGTCCAGCGCACCCAACGGTTCGTCTAGCAACAATAACTTGGGCCGCTTGGCCAAGCTACGGGCCAGCGCCACACGCTGCTGCTGCCCGCCCGAGAGCTGGTGCGGTTTGCGCTTGGCGTAAGCACCCAGTTGCACCAAATCCAGCATCTCCCCGACACGCTGCTTGATTTGGTCCTTGGGCATGCCTTCACGCTTGAGGCCAAAGGCCACGTTTTCCCAAATGTCCAAGTGCGGAAACAAGGCATAGCTCTGGAACATCATGTTGATGGGGCGCTGATAGGGCGGGAAATTGGCCACATCTTGCCCACCGAGCATGATGCGCCCCGATGTGGGGGTTTCAAAACCCGCCAGCATGCGCAGCAAAGTCGACTTGCCACAACCCGAGCTGCCCAGCAAGGCAAAAATTTCGCCTTGGGCGATGGACAGGGATACCTCATCCACCGCCGTAGTTTCATCAAAGCGCTTGATGACTTTTTCGGTGACCAAATAATTTGCTTGACCGGATTGCACTGGCATGTTCGACCTTTTCCTTGTGTGACCGCATGAAAAAGGGGCTGTTGATACCGCAGTACAAACAGCCCCAGACTAGCGGTCTAGTACCCGACTATGTTATTTGCCCTTCTTGAAGGCGTTGTAGGCCGCAGCCAATGCCTCACGTGCTTCGTTGGAGAAGCTGCTAGGAGGAATCATCTTACCCATGTAATCAGCGTCCACAAAGATGGTCTTGTTGGCCGTGATTTCAGGATTGACCTTGGCTGTCGCAGCCTTATTGGCATTGGGGTAACCCATGTCATTGGTCATGCGGGCTGCACTCTCTGCACGCAGGTAGTAATCGATGAACTTGGCTGCGTTGTTGGGGTGCTTGGCGTCCTTGGTGATGGCCATGGAATCGATGAACAGCAGCGCGCCAGTGGAAGGCAGCAACGCTTCGATCACGTCCTTGGAACCATTTTCTTTGGCACGAGCAGCCGCTTGGTTGATGTCACCGGACCAACCGATAACAGCGCAAGCCTTGCCACCAGCGATGTCGTCAATCATGGTGGAGCTGAACAAACGGATGTCTTTGCGCACTTTACCCAACATGGCAGTGGCTTCTTTGTAGTCAGCCGCTTCGTTGGAGTAGGCGTTTTTGCCGATGTAGTGCAAAGCCACGGACATGATCTCGGACGGAGTGTCCAAGTAAGCAATACCACAAGATTTGAGCTTGCTGGTGTACTCGGGCTTGAACACCAAGTCCCAAGCGTTTTCTGGCAGAGGTGTCTTGCCCAAAGCTTTTTCGACCTTGGTGCGGTTGATACCCACCGTGGTAAAGCCCCAAGCCCATGGCACCAAGTGCTTGTTGTCGGGGTCAGCCTTGGCCAGTACTTGCATCACGGCTGGATCCAAATTAGCCCAATTGGGAATTTGGTCTTTCTTCAGAGGCTGGAACAGACCAGCTGCCACTTGCATGGGGCTGTAGCCACCAGCAGTACCTGGCACCACGATGTCGTAGCCTGTGTTGCCTGCTACCAGCTTGGCTTGCAGTGCTTCGTTGGTTTCGAATGTGTCGTAGTTGACCTTGATACCGGTTTCTTTTTCGAAATCGGCCACCATGCCCTCTGGGATGTAGTCAGGCCAGTTGTAGATGTTCAACACCTTCTCTTCAGTGTTGGCAGGCGCTGCTGGAGCGCTCGCTACAGGCGCAGCTGCTGCGGGCGCAGCAGGTGCTTCTTCCTTCTTGCCACAGGCCGCTAAAGCCACGACCGAGAAGGCAAAAGACCAGAGGTATTTGTTCATGGTGAGTCAATCTCCAGACAACGTTAAAAAAGGAAAAGTCCGTTTTTTGATAGCAAAAAACAGACCCGCAAAAGATTATAGGGACTCGGACAGCCAACCCAAGCGCTGCAGCTCTTTTTGCGTCAAATCCAGCACCAAAAATATGCGACGCATCAGTTCATCGATATCGGTCGGCGTCATCACCAAAGGAGGGGCCACGATCATGCGGTCTCCCACCGCACGCATGATGAGTCCGTTCTCAAAACAGAAACGGCGACACACCATGCCCACCGACAAGTCTGGTGCAAAGCGCTCCAAAGTGGTGCTGTTTTTAACCAGCACAAAACCACCCACAAAACCACAGGTTTGCGCCATGGCTACGAGCGGATGGGCATTGAGCTCGGCATAGCGACTGGCGAAATAGGCGCCCAGTTCACCACGCACTTTTTGCGGCAGTTGCTCCCGCTCCATGATGTCCAAGTTGGCCAAAGCCACTGCGCACGCTACTGGGTGGCCACTGTAGGTGTAGCCGTGATTGAATTCCCCACCCTTCTCTATCAGCACCTCGGCCACGCGGTTGCCCACCATCACCCCACCCAATGGGATGTAGCCACTGGTAATGCCTTTGGCAAAGGTCACCAAATCGGGCTTGTAACCAAAGCGCTCGTAGGCAAACCAGTAGCCCAAACGACCAAAGGCACAAATCACTTCGTCGCTGATGAGCAAGATGCCGTACTTATCGACAATGCGCTGGATCTCGGGCCAATAGCTGGCAGGAGGGATGATGACGCCACCGGCACCTTGCACAGGCTCTGCAATAAAGGCTGCCACTTTGTCGGGGCCGATTTCCAGAATCTTGTCTTCCAGCCAGCGCGCTGAGCGCAAACCAAAATCAGCCTCACTTTCCCCCTCTTGGCGCTTGTCCAAGTAATAGGGTTGATCGATGTGCACGATGTTCGGTATGGGTAAATCGCCTTGCGCATGCATGCCCGACATACCCCCCAGAGACGCCCCTGCCATGGTGCTGCCGTGGTAGGCGTTGTGGCGGCTGATGATGACCTTGCGCTGGGGCTGACCGAGCAAATCCCAATAACGACGCACCATGCGCACGTTGCTGTCATTGCTCTCGCTGCCGCTGCTGCTGTAGAAAACGTGGTTGAAAGAGCGATCGCCCACCTTGGGTGCCAAGCTGGCCAAACGGGCCGCCAAGCGCACAGCAGGTTCGTTGGTGGTTTGGAAAAAGCTGTTGTAGTACGGCAGCTTGAGCATCTGGTCGAACGCCGCCTGGGCCAACTCTCGCCGTCCGTAGCCCACATTCACACACCACAGCCCGCTCATGGCATCGAGCAGTTGGTGGCCTTCGGAGTCCCACACATAAATCCCCTCAGCGCGGGTCACCACCTTGGCACCGCGGCCCGAGAGGTCTTTGAAATCCGTGAAAGGGTGCAAATAGTGGGCACTATCGAGCTCTTGAATACTGGGGGTGTGCATAGGGTTGGTCATGGTGTGGCTTTCGTTGACTGGCTGGGATCAAACATGCAGCAACAAGTGCTCGCGCTCCCAAGGGGAAATCACCATCATGAATTCCTCAAACTCCAGCTCCTTGATCTCGGTGTAGACCGTGATGAACTCTTGGCCCAGCACTTCCTGCAAATCAGTCTCACGGCGCAACCAATCGAGTGCCTCGCCCAAACTGCGTGGCAAAGCATAGGGTGACAAGTAGGCATCGCCCTTCATTTCCGGCTTGGGTTTGAGCTTGTTTTTCAAGCCCAAGTAACCGCAGGCCAGCGTCATGGCCATGGCCACGTAGGGGTTGGCATCGGCCCCAATCACCCGGTTCTCCACCCGCCGCGCTTGGGGCGTGGAAATGGGGGAGCGAATGCCCACAGTGCGGTTGTCGTAGCCCCACTCGATGTTGATGGGGGCTGCCGTTTTGCGGGACAGGCGGCGGTAGCTGTTCACATACGGGGCCACCAAGGCCATGGCAGGTGGCACGTAGCGTTGCAAACCACCGATGTAGTGCATAAACGCATCCGACGGGCTACCGTCTTCGTTGCTGAACAGGTTACGCCCCGTCGCCTTGTCCACAATGCTTTGGTGGATGTGCATCGCACTGCCTGGTTCACCCGCAATCGGTTTGGCCATGAAGGTGGCGTACATGTCGTGGCGCAGCGCCGCTTCGCGAACCATGCGCTTGAAGAAGAAAACTTCATCAGCAAGCCCCAATGGGTGGGCATGGAAGAAGTTGATCTCCATCTGCCCTGCCCCCACTTCATGGATCAGCGTATCGACATTGAGCTCCATCTTGTCGCTGAACTCATAGATCTCCTCGAACAGCGGGTCAAACTCGTTCACAGCGTCAATGCTGTACGCCTGCCGGGATGTCTCGGCACGTCCGCTGCGGCCAATGGGTGCATGCAGTAGCGTGTTGGGATCGGTATTGCGGGCTGTGAGATAAAACTCCAACTCGGGGGCCACCACCGGAATCAAACCCTCGGCTTCGTACAAATCGCACACCCGGCGCAGCACGCTGCGGGGCGCGTACGGAACCAAATTGCCTTGGTGGTCGAAGCAGTCGTGGATCACCTGCGCCGTCGGATCGGTAGCCCATGGCACGATGCGCACGGTACTGGGGTCGGGCCGCAACTGCATATCACGATCTGTGGGATCGACCACATCGTAGTAGGGGCCGCTGGCAGGAAACTCGCCCGTCACCCCCATCGCCACAATGCCTTGCGGCAAGCGCATGCCGCGGTCTTCGGTGAACTTGCCGCGTGGCAAAATTTTTCCGCGCGCAACCCCCGTCAAGTCTGGCACCAAACACTCTACTTCGGTGACGCGGCGTTCATTGAGCCACTGCTCCAAATCGTTGAAGCTCATGGATTTCTTGTCTGTCATGTCATGCTCCCGGATTGTCCCTTGCACGGTGCGTGCCAGCCGCACCGCAGAACCCACTGTAACAGCACTCCAAGGGCTTGCAGCCTCACCAAAACCCACCCTGAGCATGGTGTAAGCTGCCCTATTTGATGGATCACAACAACCTGCCCATGCTTTCGCGCACCTCTTCGCGTCCTCCCCCCCAAACATGGCTGGCCTATGTCTGCTTAGCCAGCAGCATGGCCTTGGTAGGCAGCTATGTTGCTTTGTCCAAACCCTTGGTGGCTGCATTGCCGGTGTTTTTGCTCGCTTGGTTGCGTTTTGGAATAGCTGCTGTGGCCATGCTGCCATGGTTGAAAAAACCCAGCAGTGAACCCCCGTTAAGCCGTCGAACCAAACAACTGCTGTTTTTCGAGTCTTTCTTTGGTAATTTCCTGTTCTCCATTTGCATGCTGTTTGGGGTGAGCATGACCACGGCCTTATCAGCAGGAGTCATCATGTCCAGCATTCCGGCTGTGGTGGCCGTTCTCAGTGGGGTCTTTCTGCGTGAACGCATCACCCCTCGCATCGCCATGGCCATTGGCTGCGCGGCCTTAGGAATTGGACTGCTCGCGCTATCAAAACAGGAGCATGCACAGCAAGCTGCATCTGCCTCAGAGGCTTTTTTTGGGGTGCCACTGCCTATTTGGGGCAACGTACTGGTATTTGCCGCCGTGGTCTGCGAAGCCGCTTATGCAGTGATTGGAAAAAAACTCACTGGCAGTTTGTCTCCCAAGCGCATAACAGCCTTGATCAACCTCTGGGGCTTGGCGCTCATGACCCCCTTAGGACTTTGGTTTGCTTGGGATTTCCAATGGCAACACATCCACTGGGGTAGCTGGTTGTTGCTGGTCTTTTACGCTTGGGCGGCCAGCATCGGCACGGTCTGGCTTTGGATGTCAGGCCTGCACTCCGTGCCCGCAGCTAGAGCGGGGGTGTTCATGGTGATGCTGCCCATATCAGCAGCCATTATTGGAGTGGCTGTGCTAGGCGAGCACCTGCAAAGCACCGACCTCATTGCTTTTGGCTTAGCACTGCTCGGGGTGGTACTGGCCACCCTCCCTCAGCGCAGTAAGAGCGCAGCATAAAAAAACGGAGCTACACGCTCCGTTTTTAGTCTCTCGCACAGCAAGGCAAAGTGCGCCTTGCATGGCATATCCGCCTTACTTGGCTGCCAGCTTCTGCCAAGTCTCCACCACCGAGTCGGGGTTGAGAGAGATAGAGGCAATGCCCTGCTCTTCCAACCACAGGGCAAAGTCGGGGTGGTCGCTGGGGCCTTGGCCGCAGATGCCCACGTACTTGCCTTGCTTGCGGCATGCCTCGATGGCCAGGCTGATCAGCTTCTTAACCGCAGGGTCACGCTCATCAAAGTCAGCAGCCAGCAACTCCATGCCAGAGTCGCGATCCAAGCCCAAGGACAGCTGGGTCAAGTCGTTGGAGCCGATGGAGAAGCCATCAAAGAACTCCAAGAACTGGTCGGCCAAAATCGCGTTGCTAGGCACTTCGCACATCATGACGATCTTGAGGTCATTCTCACCACGGCGCAGACCATGCTTGGCCAGCAACTCGGTCACGCGCTTGGCTTGCGGCAAGGTGCGCACAAACGGCACCATCACTTGGACGTTGGTCAGGCCCATTTCGTTGCGCACGCGCTGCAAGGCTTCACACTCCATGGCAAAGGCTTCGCCGAAGTCTTCACTGATGTAGCGCGCTGCACCACGGAAACCCAGCATGGGGTTTTCTTCCTCGGGCTCGTAGCGACTGCCGCCAATGAGCTTGCGGTATTCGTTGCTCTTGAAGTCAGACAAACGCACGATCACCGGCTTGGGCCAGAATGCCGCAGCAATCGTTGCCACTCCTTCGGCTACGCGATCCACGTAGAAAGCACGGGGCGAAGCATGGCCACGGGCGACGGACTCCACTGCCTTTTTCAGATCAGCATCCACATTGGGGTAGTCCAAAATGGCTTTGGGGTGCACACCGATGTTGTTGTTGATGATGAACTCCAAGCGGGCCAAACCCACACCTTGGTTGGGCAATTGGCAGAAATCGAAAGCCAACTGGGGGTTACCCACGTTCATCATGATCTTGACGTCGATCTCGGGCATGGCACCGCGCTGTACTTCGGTCACTTCCATTTCCAAAATGCCGTCGTAAATCATGCCGGTGTCGCCTTCAGCACAACTCACGGTGACCAGCGTACCTTCTTTCAACGTCTCGGTCGCGTCGCCGCACCCCACCACGGCGGGGATGCCCAATTCACGCGCGATGATGGCTGCATGGCAAGTGCGACCGCCGCGGTTGGTGACGATGGCGCTAGCACGCTTCATGACAGGCTCCCAGTTGGGATCTGTCATGTCGGTAACCAAAATATCGCCAGCTTGCACCTTGTCCATTTCGGCTATGTTGTCGATCACGCGCACTGGGCCAGTGCCGATTTTTTGACCAATAGCACGACCCTCGGCTAGCACAGCGCCTTTGCCCTTGAGCTTGTAGCGCAGTTCGGCTTGGCCAGCTGACTGGCTCTTCACAGTTTCTGGGCGAGCTTGCAGGATGTATAACTGTCCATCGACACCGTCTTTACCCCACTCGATATCCATCGGACGACCATAGTGCTGCTCAATCACCAGAGCGTACTGGGCCAGTTGCTGCACTTCTGCATCGGTGAGGCTATAGCGGTTGCGCTGCTCTGCGGGCACATCCACGGTTTTCACCAGCTTGCCAGAAGCCGCTTTTTCTTCGGGGCTGCTGAACACCATTTGGATCAGCTTGGAACCCAGGTTGCGGCGAATCAGGGCTTTCTTGCCTGCCTTGAGCATGGGCTTGTGCACGTAGAACTCGTCCGGGTTCACAGCACCTTGCACCACCGTCTCACCCAAACCGTAACTGGCCGTGATGAAAACCACTTGGTCAAAGCCCGACTCGGTGTCGATAGTGAACATCACACCGGCTGCGCCCAAGTCCGAGCGCACCATGCGCTGCACACCGGCACTCAAGGCCACCACATCGTGGGCAAAGCCCTTGTGCACGCGGTAGCTGATGGCGCGGTCGTTGTACAGGGATGCGAACACTTCCTTCATCTTGTGTAGCACGTCTTCGATGCCGACTACGTTGAGGAAAGTTTCCTGCTGCCCAGCAAACGATGCATCGGGCAAATCTTCGGCAGTAGCCGAGGAACGGACTGCAAAAGAAGCTTGCAGATTGTCACCTGCGAGAGTGGCAAATGCATCGCGAATGGCTTTTTCCAAATCAGCAGGGAAAGGTTGAGCCTCGACCCATGAACGGATTTCTGCACCAGCCTCCGCCAAAGCGCGAACGTCTTCGGTATCCAAGGCAGCCAGACGCTTGCTGATGCGATCAGCCAAGCCGTCGTGGGCCAAAAATTCCCGAAATGCGTGCGCCGTCGTGGCAAAGCCTGTAGGCACTTTCACGCCTTGGGGCAGGTTGGCAATCATCTCGCCCAAGCTGGCGTTTTTACCGCCCACTACTTCGACGTCTGACATGCGCAGGCGCTCGAAAGGAATAACCAGCTCAGTAGGACTGATGCGTTGTGACATAAGGATGCTCCAGAGTTTAAAAACCGGTACTGCGGCCTACCACGGAAACGCGCCTGTTGTTGCTCTTGTGGGCTTATGTAACCACTTGGTAATCACGCCAAACCCAGCGATTGTAGGGCCTTGCATGCACTATGCTTGGCGCAACTTTGTAATCGTCTTTTTTCTTGCTATGGCCCATCGCACCGTATTTTTTATCTCTGACGGCACTGGCATTACCGCCGAGACTTTTGGCAACGCCATACTGGCGCAATTCGAAGCCGAAATGCGTCACGTGCGCCTACCGTTTACCGACACCGTAGAGAAAGCACACCAAGCAGTGCGGCAAATCAATCATGCAGCCGACATTGATGGCAATCGGCCTATTGTTTTTACTACTTTGGTCGACATGGATGTGGTGCGTGTCATCCAGCAAGGCTGTAAAGGCATGCTGCTGGACATGTTTGCCACATTCGTGACACCACTGGAAAACGAGCTGCACATCAAATCCAACCACCGCATTGGCCGTTTCAGCGATGCCAGCAAAAGCAAGGAATACAACGCGCGGATCGAGGCAATTAACTACGCACTGGCACACGACGATGGCCAAAGCAACCGTGACTTGGAGGTCAGCGATGTCATTCTTGTAGGTGTCAGTCGCAGCGGAAAAACTCCTACTTCGCTTTACTTGGCCATGCAGTATGGACTCAAAGCATCCAACTACCCATTGATTCCCGAGGACTTCGAACGCCGTCAGTTACCGCCTGCATTGGTACCCCACAAAGCCAAAATATTTGGCCTCACTATTCAGCCAGAGCGACTTTCAGAAATTCGCAACGAACGCCGCCCCAATTCACGCTATGCCTCTTTAGAAAACTGCCGCTACGAAGTCAGTGAGGCCGAAAGCATGATGCGCCGTGCTGGTATTCGTTGGCTATCCACCACCACCAAGTCCATCGAAGAAATAGCCACCACCATCTTGCAAGAAATTCATCCAGAACGGTTGATTTACTGAGCGCAATACCGAAGCCCTATTTAGGGTTTGCCCATAGCAACAAACAAGAATTGTTATCATTACTACTTTTACCAACTTAGCAGAAAAATAGCATGTAAAAAGTAGTACCGATGGGCGCACTTCTCCCAATTGGCGCCGCATTGATGATGTCAGGGCATAGTAGCTGGGCAGAAGAACCCAAAGCTTTGCGCGAAGTGACCATTACCGACCAAAGCACGCAAGAAGATGAAGACCCCAAGGCCACTTTTAATGCCCGCAGGACCACTATCGGCAAGGGCAATCAAGCCTTGCGTGATATTCCTCAGTCTGTGACAGTGGTGACAGAGAAGCTCATCAATGACCGCAACCAAGACACTCTCAAAGATGTGTTGCACCAAACTGCAGGCATCACATTCCAAGCGTCCGAAGGCGGTGAAGAGGACATCAAACTGCGTGGCTTTTCTTTAGCAGCAGCAGGCGATATTTACCTTGATGGAATACGCGACTCCGCCTTTTATGAACGTGATACCTTCAACATGGAGCGCGTGGAAGTGCTGCGTGGCTCTGCTTCGCTGTTGTTTGGCCGCGGCTCTACGGGAGGCGTAGCCAACCAAGTCAGCAAGAAAGCCCGTGCTTGGGATGAAAGTGAAGTGGATACCACGGTGGGCAACCACAACTACCGCCGCGTGACAGGTGACTTCAACATCCAGACGGGTGAAAACGAAGGCCTGCGCATCAATGCGATGGTCACAAAGGCCGATAACAACGGCGCTGGGAGCAAAATTGATAAAAAAGGCTTGGCCATCGAATACCGAGTTGGGATTGGTGAGGTGGATGAAAATTACTTCGACCTCTACAGCATCAACAACAACAACGGCATTAACTACGGTATTCCATGGGTGAACAGTGGCGCACAACGCACCATTGCACAGTACATTGATCCATCGAATTACTATGGTATGGCCAGTGACTACAACCGCACGACTGGCAATTTTTTGACCGGCGGGAATATTCACCGCTTTGAAGACAACAGCGAGCTACACACACGAGTACGTGTTGGCAAGTCGACTCGGGACTTAAGATCAGCAGCTAACCGCTGGATTAATACCACTACGCAAGACAATATTTCAGATAACTCGCTAATTGGTCGTGGATCAATTCAAGGCGGTACTTACAGAGACAATACGAAAATTCAAGATCTCGCTGGTGTTTATTTCCAGAGCGACTACAGCAAAGAATTTGAAGCTTGGGGCTACAAGCATCAGCTGTTGAGCGGCATAGATGCTGCATACGAAGAAAAAAATGTCTATGCAGCAAGTCCAATCTCTGGAAAGCCCAACACAAGCGTTGGAACACCAGACGATGGGGCTTGGGTTGATGAAGACGCCCGCGCAGTCAGTAGAACCGGCGGTTTTCGTGCCAACAACTTTGGACTGTACGCCCAAGATACTGTGCACCTCACAGAGCAGTGGAAGGCGATCGGTGGACTGCGCTTTGACAAAATGCGTGGCGGCTACGACACCTTCAACCAAAACACAGGTGCCTTAACTGCCACATACAGCCAAGCCATATCCGCATGGAGCCACCGATTTGGAGTGCTGTACCAACCCAATGAGCAATGGTCTTACTATGCCTCGTATGGCACATCGTTCAACACATCAGGAGACACCTACTCTTACAACGCCGACACCGTCAGCGTCGACCCAGAGAAAAGCCGCAATATCGAATTTGGTGGTAAATATGACAGCCCCAACCATGACTACAGCTTGCGCTGGGCTGCTTTCTATTCGACCAAATACAACGAACGCAATACCGACCCAGATATTAATCAGGTGGTGCTATCAGGTCGGCGTCATGCTTCCGGTATGGAGTTTGATTACGCAGGCAGATTAGGCAAAAACTGGGAAATCTATACGTCCTATATGTGGATGCCCGATGCATTGATCGATGCCAACACTGCAACTACCGGCGAACTTGAAGGTGCACGCCCATCTATGACGCCCGTACACAGTGGATCGGCATGGGCGACTTACAGCTTCAATGAAACATGGCGCAGTGGTGCAGGCATCAACTTCCGCAGCGAGCAAACACCGAACCGCAACCCCGGGTTCAAAGTACCTGGCTACGCTACCTTGGATTTGATGACCGAGTACCAGTACAGCAAGAAGGTCACCATCAAAGGCAATGTCACCAATGCACTAAACAAACTCTATGCAGATGCCCTTTACACCAACTTCTATGTGCCGGGTGCAGGACGCCTGATCCAAGTAGGGGTTAACGTCAAGTTCTAAGATGATTATTCGGATTCCACAACTCCTGACAGCAGAAGAAGTGCAAGAGATCCGCCGCCTGCTCCAAGATGCCCCTTGGAGCGATGGGGCCCCTACAGCGGGGCCTCAAGCGCGCGAGGTCAAACACAACCAGCAGCTTGACCACCAAACAACGCAGGCTACGGCTATTCGCCAAATGGTGCTGAGTGCGCTCGACAGAACTCCATTATTTTTTTCTGCCACCTTGGCCAAAAAAGTGTTTCCGCCACGGGTGAACCGCTATAGCGGGCCCTTGAACCACTTTGGCAAGCATGTGGATGGCTCGGTACGCTATATGCCTGGTACCGGCGAGCGGGTGCGCAGCGATATTTCTTGCACCGTTTTCTTCTCCGATCCCGACAGCTATGAAGGCGGTGAACTGAGTATTTCGGACACCTATGGCGAACAATCCATCAAGCTGGCTGCTGGTGACATGATCATTTACCCCAGCACCAGTGTGCACGAAGTCAAACCCGTAACCCGAGGGGAGCGTTTGGCGTGCTTCTTCTGGATTGAAAGCATGGTCGGTAGCGACGAAAAACGCCGCCTGCTGTACGACTTGGACATGAACATCCTTGGCTTGCGCGCGCAGTACGGCGACAACGAACAGACCGTGGGCTTAACCAGCGTTTACCACAACCTCATTCGCATGTGGGCGCAGACTTGAGCTAGTGCAAAGCATGAACACAACTACCCTTAGCAACCACAACACGCGCAACAGCCTCTCCATCGGCGCTGTAGTGGCCCTGCACGCAGCGCTGCTCGGCGCAGTAGCTTATTTATCAACGCAACCTGACGACATTCAAGAGCCTTTGCTGTTGCAGGCCATTTTGGAAGATACCAGTCCCAGTGTGCCAATGCCTCCCACGCCTACTAAGGAGCCTCGCATTGACAATCAAAAACCAGTTTCGCCCGTCAAACCAATCCTGACACCTGCTCCACAACCACGTCCCCCTGAACCCCAGGTGGCACCAGTGGCAGAAGCCAAATTGGTGGAGGCAGTTCCTGCACCCACGCCCACACCAGCCGTGGCTAGTAGCAGCAAAACCATGGACAACAGTCAGCAAACAGCAGAAAGCAGCAAGGCCAACACGGGACATGCTCCTCCAGCCAGCGCCCCCAAAATGGTGCAACCCACTACCGATGCTGACTTTTTGTGTGCTGCCCCCCAATACCCAGCACCTAGCAAACGGTTCAAAGAAACAGGCCGTGTTGTCATCAACCTGTTGATTGACCCCACGGGCAAAGCGGCGCAAGCCAGCATCAAAACCAGTTCTGGCTATCCCCGCTTGGATCAGGCTGCACTCAGTGCGGCCCTGAAGTGCCGCTTCAAACCAGGCACTCGCAATGGCGTACCGGAAGCCATGTCCTACGAGTGGCCATTTACATTCGTACTCAACGACTAATTACTATCAAAGGAACACCGCATATGAACAACACAGCAGGAATCATGGGCTTTTGGCTCCAATCGGACTGGGTCGGCAAATCGGTAGCGTTGCTACTGCTGGCAATGTCTATCGCTTCATGGGCCGTTATCGTCATCAAAGCGCTTGATGCTTGGCGCTACAAGCAGCAAGCCAAGAAAACCGAAGCCTTTTGGCACAGCGAAACCTTGCCGCAAGCCCTGCAAACGTTGGGGGAGGCAGACAACAACCTCTTCACCGACTTGGCACTGGCAGGTCAAAGCGCCACCCAACACCACCGCCACACACAAGAACAACTGCACGACGTACTCGACCTGAGTGACTGGGTGAACCGTTGCCTGCGCAACAGCATCGACGACAGTGCAGCCCGCATGCAAACCGGCTTGGCTCTACTGGCTTCTGTCGGTTCGACAGCGCCATTTGTAGGCCTTTTTGGCACGGTATGGGGTATTTACCACGCGCTCATGGCAATGGGCCAAACAGGACAAGCCAATATTGGCCAAGTAGCTGGCCCTATTGGTGAAGCGCTGATCATGACGGCCTGTGGTTTGGCTGTAGCTATTCCTGCCGTGGTGGGTTACAACGCGCTGACACGCAGCAACAAATTCGTGCTGAGCAAACTGCACCGTTTTGCCCACGATTTGCATGCTTTCTTCGTCACTGGAACCCGTGTCACGGATGGCGAGAAAAACTCCCCTGCCCTGCGCTTGGTTTAAGCCCTCACTCACACAGGATTCATCCCTATGGCAATCGGACTTCATGACGAGGGAAACGACGATGGCATGGTCAACGAGATCAACATGACTCCCTTTGTGGATGTCATGCTGGTTTTGTTGATCGTGTTCATGATCACCATCCCCGTGATGCACCAAAGCATCAGCATCAACCTGCCGCAAGCGCAAGTGAAACAGCCTGACCAAGAGCCTGAAGCGATGGAGTTGTCCATCGATGCGCAAGGCCAGTATGTGCTCGACTCGCAGCCACTCGCGCTGACCGATTTGCAGGCCGTGCTCCAACAAAAAGCCCAGCAGCAACCCCAACCTGCTTTGCGCATCCACGGCGACAAAGACGTGCGCTACGAATTCGTAGCACAAGCACTGGCTCACGCAAAGTCTGCAGGCATGCAAAAAGTAGTGTTTGTGACGCAGCCTGTGCACCAATAACCTGTCATCGCTATGGTTATTGCCCTGCTTGGGCAATAACCCAACACTTGAAAAAACCTAGAATAGCCGCATCTGCTTGGCAGAGTTTTTGAGGAGTACACGCTATGAGCGATCTATACACCCTAAATGGCAGCTACACCCTGACCAGCGCCGCCCAACGCAACCGCGTATTGCGCAACACCTATTGGCTGTTGGCTATGAGCCTTGTTCCCACCGTACTAGGCGCGTGGGTTGGCGTAGCTACCGGCATTGGCAACGCCATGAGCGGCGTGATGGGGCTGGTTGTGTTCTTGGCTGGCGCATTTGGTTTTCTGTACGCCATTGAGCGCACGAAAAACTCTGCTGCGGGCATTCCAGTCCTCTTGGGCTTTACCTTCTTCATGGGGTTGATGCTCTCGCGCTTGATTGGTTTTGTACTGGGCTTTAGCAACGGCTTTGAACTGGTCTTCACAGCATTCTTAGGAACCGCAGGCGTATTTGTCGCCATGGCCAGTTTGGCAACAGTGATCAAGCGCGACCTGAGCGGCATGGGCAAATGGCTGTTTGTGGGCACCGTGATGCTGATCATTGGCGGTCTGATCAACGCATTCGTGGCATCGAGCACCGGGATGGTCGTCATGTCCATGATTGCGATTGGCATTTTCAGCGCCTATATGCTGTACGACGTCAAACGCATCATTGACGGTGGTGAGACCAACTACATTACCGCGACCTTGGCACTGTATTTGGACATCATCAATGTGTTCCAAAACTTGCTGGCTTTGCTGGGTATTTTTGGTGGTGAGCGCGACTGAAACACTTTGCGCAATTGCTACGAAGAAAAGGCCCTCATGAGGGCCTTTTTCATTTAAGCTTTTCTGAAAGCTGCCGATAAGCCAGCTAACCACCTTTTTTAGCCATGCCCAAACGCCTCATCCCTTTGCTACTGTCTACGCTGCTAGCGGGTTGCGACCTGCAAAGCGTGCAAGCCCTGCTGGCAGATCCGCGCGAAGTGCAAAAGGAGGCCGATGCCAAAGCGATTGGTGGTGCATGCCGCCATGCCATGCGCAGTATTGAGGACTGTTATGGTCTCAATCCCAAAGCATCCAAGGCAGCCATTTTTGCAGGCTGGCGGGAAATGGACATTTACATGCGGGAAAACAAAATCGAAGGCGTTGCGCCTTTGGGCCTCAAAGCTCCGCCGCTGATCAAACTTCCGCCCAAAGACGGGGTAGAAGACACCACCAGCAGCGATAGCAAGGAAAAAACCGGTACAGCCAACACTGCCAGCACAGACAAAACCACAGGAAAAAGCGCACACCACTAGCCTGTTGCAAAAACCAGTTGCAGGCTAGTGCGTGTGGCGGACTCAGCGCTCAAATACGGCAATACTTTCCACGTGTGCCGTATGCGGAAACATATTGACAGCCCCCGCCTGCACGCAGCGATAACCCGCTTCATTGACCAAGACACCTGCATCACGCGCCAAGGTTGCGGGGTTGCAGCTCACGTACACAATCCGCTGCGGAGGAATCCAAGCAGCAGGACGGGCCGCCTCGTTTTGGCACAAAACTGCCAGTGCTTGCGTCAAAGCGTACGCGCCTTCACGCGGTGGATCCACCAGCCATTTGTCAGCCACCCCATCAGCAGCCAGCATCTCCGGGGTCATGTCAAACAAGTTTCTTGCTACAAAATTAGTAGCACACATGGCACTACCAGTATGCTGTAGAGCCTGTTTACGCTCTAAATTCCAGCGCAAATTTTCACGCGAACGCTGCACCAGTGATTCCGCGCCTTCAATGCCCAACACCTCGCGTGCTTGGGTCGCCAATGGCAGAGTAAAGTTGCCTAAGCCACAGAACCAGTCAATCACGCGTTCGTGCTTTTGCACTTGCAAGAGTGCCAAGGCACGTGCCACCAATACCCGATTGATGTGCGGATTCACTTGGGTGAAATCCGTCGGCTTATAGGGCATGACCACACCAAAATCGGGCAAGGCATACGCCAGTTGCCCTGTCTCATGGCCAGGTAACTCCTCTAAGCGGTGGATTGTGTCTGGTCCTTTGGGCTGCAACCACCATTGCACGCCTGCATTAGCAGCGGCAAAAGCCTGCAAACGGGCGCGATCGGCATCGCTCAGTGGCTGCATATGGCGTAGCACCAGTGCAATGACCGGCACCCCCACGGCACCATGATCGGCATCGCTAGCTGCCAGATCCCCCACAGCCAACTCGATTTGTGGCACCGTTTCGGCGGCATCCATGCTGCCAATCAAGGCCCGCAACGGCAAGAGCAAGCGCTCCACAGCGGGTGCGAGCACAGGGCACACCGTCATATCGGCCACAAACTGGCTCTTGCGCTCATGAAAACCAATTAGCACCACGCCCTTTTTGCGCACATAGCGCACCGATAGGCGTGCTCGATAGCGGTAGCCCCAGCTCGGCCCCTCTATGGGTCGCATCATGCGCTCTGCACGCACTTTACCGATGTGCTGTAGGTTGTCTTCTAACACCCGCTGCTTGACTGCGACCTGTGCGCCCATGTGCAAATGCTGCATCTTGCAGCCGCCACAAGCCCCGGCGTGCAAGCCGAAATGCTGACAACCGGGACGCACCCGTTGCGAGGACTCGCGGTAAAGCTGCGTCAGGCTCGCTTGCTCAAAGCTGGCTTTGCTGCGCTTAACAGCGGCTTGCACCACTTCGCCGGGCAACGCGCCTTCGATGAAGACCACCTTGCCATCAGCGCGGTGGGCTACGCCTTGCGCTTCCAAATCGAGCGCTTTGACATGCAAAGCAGCTTCTGGGAAAGACTGGGCCGCAGGCAATGCGGCATCGTGCAGCCCCTCGGGGGCCGCGTTGTGGGTAGTGTCAGACATGCTGGAATTAACGGCTGGGCAGGTACTTGGTCGGATCGACCGGTTTGCCTTGTTTGCGCACTTCAAAGTGCAATTTGACTTTGTCCGAATCGCTGTCCCCCATGACCGCGATTTTTTGCCCCTTCTTGACCAACTGGTCTTCCTTGACCAGCAGGGTTTGGTTGTGGGCGTAGGCAGTCAGGTAAGTGTTGTCGTGCTTGAGGATGATGAGGTTACCGTAGCCACGCAAGCCAGATCCGGCGTAAACCACCTTGCCGTCGCCAACGGCGACCACAGGGTCGCCGGCTTTGCCGCCAATATCCACACCCTTGTTCTTGGCTTCATCAAAACCAGCCAATACCGCCCCATTGCTCGGCCACATCCAAGAAGGATCGCCATCGGCCGCAGCGTTGCTGCTAGAGGCGGCACTGGGCGTCGCCGTTGCAGTGCTGGCGGCGGCTGATGGCGCACTGCTTGCAGCCGGTGTAGTGGCTGCTCCACTGGTTGCAGGCGTTTTAGTGGCTGCGCCTGCTGCTGGCAAAGCCGTGGTACTGGCGGCACTGCTGGCCACCGGCTTGGTGCTCACCGCGCTGTCAGAAGCCGTTGCGGCAGGGGCAGCCGCTGCAGTAGTGGCTGTTGCAGCTACAGCAGAGCCAGCTACGGGTGGCACAACGCGCACCACTTGGCCCACTTCGAGATGGTTGGGGTTATCCAAACCATTCCAGCGCGCAATATCTTTGTAGCTCTGCCCAGTTTCCAAGCCAATCCGAATCAAGGTGTCACCCGGCTTAATGGTGTAGTAGCCAGGCTTGCCTGCGTTCTCAAAGCCTGGGGGCTGGTGCACTGCCGCTGTGCGTGGATCCATGCCCACCGCGCTGGGCTTGCCTGCCACGCCCGTGCGATCTTCTACAGGGGCTTTGTTAACGGGGGTGGAGCCGCAGCCATACAAAGCCAAGGCTCCGGCCATGATGGCCACCATCCAGTGCAAACGCAATCCTGTCATGTCCTTAAATCCTTCAAGCGAGCCCCGATTTTAGGGGGACGAAATGAACAGCCTCGAGCAACTGCTGGGAATACCCTTGCCGTGTTTTATCCACAACAACCAAGGCCTGCTTCCCACCAGCGACTACAACGGGCGCCACCAATCGCCCACCTACCGCTAACTGATCAAGCCAAGGTTGGGGCAGTTGATCACCTCCCGCTGCCGAAATGATGGCAGCGTAAGGCCCACCAGCAGGGTAGCCCAGCATGCCATCGCCCAATAGCAAGTGGATATTGGGAATGCGCAATGGGCGCAGATTGCTGCGTGCTTTATCGTGTAAACCCTGCAGGCGCTCCATGCTGTAGACCTCGCTGGCTACGCGACTCAAGACCGCCGCTTGGTAGCCACAACCTGTCCCGATTTCCAACACTCTTCCCAAGCGCCCAGATGGAGCCACGTCGAGCAACAAGGCAATCATGCGGGCTACCACACTGGGTTTAGAGATTGTCTGGCCCAACCCAATCGGCAAGCTGGTGTCTTCGTAGGCTTGGTTCACCAGCGCAGAATCCACAAATAAGTGGCGCTCTACTTCGCTCATGGCGCGCAAAACGACTGGGTTGCTCACGCCTTGCGCTGCAATTTTTTCAACCATGCGCAAACGCACAGCAGCAGAATCCATTCCCCAACCTTGTGGAGCTGATGGTGCTGGCGCTTTGGTGGTTTTCAATGCTGCCTTTGGAGCAGCCACTGGTGACACGGGCAAGCGCGCGGGAAAAGCTGGCCGCGGTTTGCTAGACGAACCCGACTGCGACATGCCCACTTACCCCAAACGCGCCACGGTTTGGGCCCAGTAGCCCAAGTGCTGGTGATCGGTCAAATCAACTTGCAGCGGCGTAATAGAAACATGGCCTTGGACAGTGGCATGGAAGTCGGTTCCATCCGCATCGTCCTTGGCAGCGCCTGCGGCCCCGATCCAATACATGGTTTCCCCACGTGGACTGACTTGTCGAATCACACTCTCAGCAGGGTGTCTGCGTCCCAAACGGCAAATTTTGGGATGCTTCAACGCGTCGTAAGGCAAGTTGGGAATATTCACATTAAGCAGCCAAGGCTTGGCGCTGAGCAGACTTTGGTCTATCAACTGCCGCACCAACTCTTGGGCCTTGCGCACTGCACTGTCCAAATGCACCCAGTCTCTGTCCACTTGTGAAAAGGCAATCGAGGGAATACCCATCAAATAACCCTCCATCGCCGCCCCTACCGTGCCCGAGTAAATGGTGTCGTCCCCCATATTGGCACCATTGTTGATACCCGAGACGATCAAGTCTGGCTTGTAGTCCAACAAGCCCGTCAAAGCAATGTGAACGCAGTCTGCTGGTGTGCCGTTGATGTAGCGAAACCCGTTCGGTGCTTGGCGCACATACAAAGGAGAATGCAAGGTCAGCGCATTGGACTTGGCGCTGTTGTTCTGTTCTGGCGCAATCACCTCCACTTGGGCAACGCGGCACAGTGCGTAGTACAAGGTTTCTAGGCCTTTGGCTTGGTAGCCATCATCATTGGAAAGCAGTATCTTGAGCATGCTGCGAGGGTACCAGAACGAACCCAGTGCAAAAAAAAGAGACATTCAGCAAAGAAAATGCGTTTTCACTCTTGGAAGAGCCTATTTTTGCCATTAGCATGTAGCAGTCCAGAGATAGCACTGGCGTTTCATTCCACAGACTAAGGACACTGAACCATGGTTACTGCTAAGAAAGCCCCAGCCCCCAAGGCTGCCCCAGCCAAAAAAGCTGCTCCCGCTAAGAAAGTTGCTGCTGCAAAAAAAGCTGCTCCCGCTAAGAAGGCTGCTCCAGCCAAAAAGCGCACACCTAACGCCGCTTTCATGAAGGCCCTGACCCCCAGCGCCGCTTTGGCTGCAGTGGTTGGAAGCGCCGCACTGCCTCGCACTGAAGTGGTGAGCAAGCTCTGGGCTTACATCAAGAAAAACAACCTGCAAGACAAAACCAACAAGCGCCTGATCAACGCTGACGCCAAGCTCAAAGAAGTTTTTGGCAAAGCACAAGTTTCCATGTTTGAAATGGCTGGCTTGATCGGCAAGCACTTGAAGTAATTCTGCTTACCTGCAATAAAACGGGCTGGTTATTACAACCAGCCCGTTTTTTTTGGCTTAGTTTGTGCTTAAGGATACGCATGCTGCGTCTTGTTCTATCCCGTATTGGCCTTCTTATTCCTACTTTCATTGGGATGACTTTGGCCGCCTTTTTCCTCATCCGACTGATACCGGGTGATCCAATCGAAACTCTGGCTGGCGAGCGCGGCATCGATGCTGCTCGCCACGCTCAATTGCTCAAGGAATATGGCCTAGATCAACCCCTCATCACCCAGTACGGGATTTACCTCAGCCGCGTACTGCATGGTGACCTAGGCAAATCCATGATCACCCAAACCCCGGTGCTGCAAGAATTTTTGTCCTTATTTCCTGCCACCGTAGAACTGGCCATCTGCGCCATCATTCTGGCCGTGTTGATAGGTGTGCCTGCTGGAATATTGGCCGCCGTCAAACGCAACTCCATCTTGGATCATGGTGTCATGGGTTTATCCCTCACCGGCTATTCCATGCCTATCTTTTGGTGGGGTTTGCTGCTGATTTTGCTGTTCTCGGTGCAACTGGATCTGACGCCAGTTTCTGGACGCATTGCGGTAGAGTTTTTCATTGAGCCGCGCACTGGATTTTTGCTGCTAGATAGCCTGCTCAGTGACAGCGAAGGCGCTTTCCAATCCACCGTCTTGCACTTGCTGTTGCCCGCCATCGTATTGGCTACCAATCCGTTGGCTGTCATCGCACGCATGACCCGTTCGGCCATGCTGGAGGTACTGGGCGAGGACTATATCCGCACCGCCAAAGCCAAAGGCTTGTCGAGCACCCGCATCGTGGCAGTGCATGCATTGCGCAATGCACTCATTCCAGTACTCACCGTCATTGGTCTGCAGGTGGGCATGCTCTTTACCGGAGCTATCTTGACGGAAACCATTTTTTCTTGGCCCGGCGTTGGCAAATGGCTGATTGAAGCGATCAGCCGACGCGACTATCCCGTTTTGCAAGGCGGCATGCTGCTACTGGGCGCAGTGGTCATGACGGTCAACCTGTTGGTAGACATCACTTATGGCCTGATCAACCCCCGCATTCGACACGCACGCACATGACACCCTCCCAAACACCCGTTGCTGCAGCCGCAAGCAGCACACGCAGCCCATGGACTGATTTCTGGCGTTATTTCAGTTCCAACAAAGGAGCCGTTGCAGGCTTGGTCATTGTGCTGCTGGTGACTGCCATGGCACTGCTCGCCCCATGGATTGCGCCCCACGCCCCCAATGCCACAGACAGCTCGGTCTTTCTCAAACCACCCGCATGGCAAGCGGGTGGCTCATTGACCCATTTGCTTGGAACCGATGCGATTGGGCGCGACATCCTGTCTCGTCTCATGCACGGCGCTCGCTTGTCGTTGATGATTGGTGTCGTTGTTGTGCTCCTGTCAATGGTCAGTGGCGTGCTGCTAGGGCTGCTGGCTGGCTACTTCAAAGGCATGCTGGAAGCCAGCATCATGCGCTTGATGGACATATTGCTCACACTGCCCAGCCTGCTACTGGCTATCGTGATCGTGGCCATCCTAGGCCCTGGAATGCTCAATGCCATGCTGGCCGTCGCCGTGGTGATGCTGCCGCATTACGTGCGCATTACACGTGCTGCGGTGATTAGCGAAGCATCGCGCGACTACGTGACTGCAGCCCGCATGGGTGGGGCAGGCCACATCCGCCTGATGGTGCTGGAAATTTTGCCCAACTGCGCTGCCCCACTCATAGTGCAGGCCTCATTGGGAATTTCTGCGGCTATTTTGGACGCAGCAGCTTTGGGATTTTTGGGCCTAGGCGCCCAACCTCCTGCTCCCGAATGGGGCACCATGCTGGCCGATGCCCGTGAATTTGTGCTGCGGGCTTGGTGGGTGGTGACCTTCCCCGGTCTGATGATCCTTGTCACCGTATTGGCTTTTAACCTATTGGGCGACGGTCTGCGCGACGCCCTCGACCCCAAACTCAAACGCTAACACCATGGCATTGCTCGATATTCACAACCTGTCTGTGCAATTTCCATCACCCGCAGGTGTGATGCATGCGGTACAAGACATCAGTCTGCACTTGGAGGCAGGCGAAATTCTGGGCATCGTCGGCGAATCCGGCTCTGGCAAAAGCGTGACCATGATGGCACTGATGGGCTTGGTTGCATTTCCCGGCACCGTACAAGCACGCACCATGTCTTTCAATGGACATGACCTGCTCACCTGCAGCCCCCGTGCGCGTCGCCGAATCACCGGCAAAGACATGGCCATGATCTTCCAAGATCCCACCACTTGTCTGAACCCTTGCTTTACCGTCGGCTACCAATTGGCAGAAAGCCTGCAGCTGCACCTGAACATGAGTGCCAAGCAAGCGCGCACGCGCAGCATTGAACTGCTGGAGCAAGTGGGTATTCCTGCAGCCGAAAGCCGCCTCAAAGCCTATCCGCACCAACTCTCGGGGGGCATGAGCCAGCGCGTCATGATTGCCATGGCCATTTCCTGTAATCCCAAGCTGCTCATTGCCGACGAGCCCACCACGGCTTTGGATGTGACGATCCAAGCCCAAATTTTGGATTTACTCAAAACCCTGCAAAAAGAACGCGACATGGCACTCGTATTGATCAGCCACAACATGGGCGTGGTGAGTGAAATGGCCGACCGAGTGGCTGTGATGTACGCTGGACAAGTGATGGAAGAACGCAGCACGCAAGCCATATTTGCAGCGCCAGCCCACCCATACACCGAAGCATTGCTGGCTGCCATGCCAGAGCACAGCACGCACCACAGCCGACTACAAACCATACCGGGCATGGTGCCTGGTCTGCATGACCGCCCCGCAGGTTGCTTGTTTGCGCCACGCTGCCAGCACGTGCGTGAAGGCGCTTGCGCACAACGCCCCGAACTGATGGAGTGGAGCGATGGCCGTGTGCGTTGTCACTTTGCGCTCCAAGCTCCCTCCCCTTCTGCGGCTCAGCCTGCTTAATGCTTAACCCCATGCATAACACCTCTACTCTTCCCCCTGTGGTACAGGCCGAGGATTTGCGCCAGACCTACACCATCCGCAAAGGCTTGTGGCGCAAGCCAGACCAACTCCAAGCGGTGCGCGGCATATCGTTTGCAGTGCACGCAGGCAAAACCTTGGCGGTAGTTGGTGAATCGGGTTGCGGCAAATCGACACTGGCCCGTATGGTGTCTCTGCTAGAAAAGCCCACCAGTGGACAACTTTTGTTGCAAGGCGTGAGCACGGTCAATGCCTCCGCGCAGATACGAACCCAACAGCGCCAACAGGTGCAACTGGTGTTCCAAAACCCCTATGGCTCACTCAATCCTCGGCAGCGTATTGGCAGCATTTTGCAAGCGCCCTTGCGCATCAATACCCCACTCACCGCCCAAGAACGCGAGCAAAAAGTGCGTGACATTCTGGCCAAAGTGGGACTGCGACCAGAGCACTATGACCGCTATCCCCACATGTTCTCTGGCGGTCAACGGCAACGCATTGCCATCGCACGTGCGCTCATGCTCAACCCTGCTTTGGTAGTGGCTGATGAGCCTGTATCGGCGCTGGATGTATCAATACAGGCCCAAGTGTTGAACTTGCTCAGCGACCTGCAAGAAGAATTACAACTGGCCTACTTATTCATTTCGCACGACTTGGGTGTGGTGCGCCACATTGCCCATGATGTGATGGTGATGTACTTGGGCCAAGTGGTTGAACACGGCAGCAAGCAAGCGATTTTCGAGCGCCCCCTGCACCCTTATACGCAAGCCCTTATGGCATCCACGCCTGGACTGCATGGCAGCAGCAAACGCATCGTGCTACAAGGTGAGCTGCCCTCGCCGCTCAAGCCGCCCCAAGGGTGCGTGTTCTCAACCCGCTGCCCCTTGGCCAACGAGCGTTGCCGCCAAGAACGCCCCGTCCTCACAACGGTGCAAGGACGCTTGGTAGCCTGCCACGAGGTCAATACATCAACCGTTTCGCTGTGATTGAACAGCTTTTTGAAGGAGAGTGAAGCAATGTCATCCCGTCAACGTTGGGCCGTAATCGGTGCCCTGGCTATTCCATTCGCACTGGCCGCCGCGCCTGCTGCCGCAAAAACCTTGGTGTACTGCTCTGAAGGAAGCCCAGAAAACTTTGCGCCCAGCCTGAACACCACGGGCACCTCTTTTGACGTGACCGAACAGATTTACGACAACTTGGTGAACTTCGAGCACGGTGGTACCAAAGTCGTTCCAGCACTAGCCGAAAGCTGGACCGTCTCCAAAGACGGTTTGGAATACACCTTCAAACTGCGCAAAGGCGTGAAGTGGCACACCAGCAAAACCTTCACCCCCACCCGCGACTTCAATGCTGACGATGTGCTGTTCATGTTCGAGCGCCAGTGGAAAGAAAGCGACCCCTACTTCAAAGTCACCAGCCCCAACCACTCCTATTTCAACGACATGGGCATGAACAGCCTGCTCAAGTCGGTCGAAAAGGTAGATGACTACACCGTCAAAATCACCCTGAACAAGCCTGAAGCACCCTTCTTGGCCAACTTGGCGATGCAATTTGCAGGCGTGCAATCTAAAGAGTATGCAGACGCCTTGCTCAAAGCAGGCACACCAGAAAAAATTGACCAAGAACCCATTGGCACTGGCCCATTCCAACTGGTGCAATACCAAAAAGACGCCATCATCCGCTACAAAGCCTTCGACAAATACTGGGCTGGCAAAGCCAAGATAGATGATCTGGTGTTTGCCATCACGCCGGACGCCTCGGTGCGCTGGGCCAAGCTGCAAAAGGGTGAATGCCATGTCATGCCCTACCCCAACCCCGCCGACTTGGAAGCCATGCGTGCCGACAAGAACATCACCGTGCTGGAGCAGCCGGGCCTGAACGTGGGCTACTTGGCCTACAACACCACCAAAAAGCCGTTTGATGACGTGCGCGTGCGCAAAGCCCTGAACATGGCTATCAACAAAAAGGCCATTGTGGATGCGGTTTACCTGGGCAGCGGCATCCCCGCTACCAACCCCATTCCTCCCACCATGTGGTCTTACAACAAGGCTGTGAAGGACGACGCATACAACCCAGAGCAAGCCAAGAAACTCTTGGCTGCAGCGGGCTTCCCCAATGGCTTTACCACCGACCTGTGGGCCATGCCCGTGCAACGCCCCTACAACCCCAACGCACGCCGCATTGCCGAGCTGATGCAAGCAGACTTGGCCAAAGTGGGCGTTACAGCGGAAATCAAGAGCTTTGAGTGGGGTGAGTACCGCAAACGCATGCAAGCAGGCGAGCACCAAATGGGCATGCTGGGTTGGAACGGTGACAACGGTGACCCAGACAACTTCCTCAATACCTTGTTGGGCTGCGAGTCCGCCAAGACCAATGGCTCTAACGTCGCCAAGTTCTGCTACAAGCCCTTTGATGATTTGGTTCTGAAAGCCAAGACAGTGACCAACACGGCAGAGCGCACCAAGCTGTATGAAAAGGCCCAAGTGGTGTTCAAAGAGCAAGCGCCTTGGTTTACCATCGCCCACGCCGTGCAAGTGGGGCCCGTGCGCAAAGAAGTGGTGGGCTACAAGCTCAGTCCCTTTGCCAAACACACCTTCTACGGTGTGGACATCAAAAAATAAACTGATTTTTAGACGCAAAAAAGCCGCTTGTACTAAGCGGCTTTTTTTTATGCGCTTGGTTGCAAGCGCACTGTGTGCAGCAGCGCAGGGCTTAGCGATGGCGCTTGCCAGGTTGCTTCTTGCTGCGAGTGTGGGAACCACGCTCCAAGCTCACGCGCTGACCACGACCGGGTGTAGGGATGCTTTGACCAGGCAGAGGTGTAGGACGTGGGGTCGCTTTGCGATCAGCTTCAGTAACAATTTTGTTGCCCATTTGGCTTATTCCTGTTGGTTGGTGAAAACGCGCATTTTCCCACGTTTTTTATCCGTGGCGTTAATCCGCTGCGTTCATCAGCCCATGTACCGTGCGATGCCCACTGGCCAAACGGGTCAGAATTTTGAAAGTACCGGTTCCATGGGCGCAGCACTGTCCTTTGCCATCCCATACCGATACCTCACAAAACGCCAAGGTGGGGGTGCGGTGCAAAACCTTGCCAATAGCCTGCAAATGCCCATGCGCTAGGTCAGCGGCACGCATAAAACTGCTTTTCATTTCGATAGTGACAACACCTTGGCGCATATCGAAGCTGCGCGCAGCCAAGGCCATGGCCACATCCATCACACTCATCAATGCCCCACCATGGGCTACCCCAAAGCTGTTGCGAACCGCTTCGCGGGCGCTGAGCCGCACCGTGGCACTGCCCTGCTCTAGCGTATGCAGCTCCATGCCTAGGCATTGCGACAAAGGCGACATGCCGCTGGCATCGTACGCTCCACCGTTTTGCACGGCACCAGCCCAAGCTTGCTGCCATGCTGCGTCGGTGGTCATAGGACTGACGCATACAGCACCCAATCGCAGGCCTTGGGCACGCCAGACATCGGCCTGTTGCTGCAACCAGTCCTTGAGCTGCCACCACACAGCAGTCCCTGCTAGTAGTACAACAGGCATGGCCTGCTTTGCAGATTGCAAAGCAGGCAAACAGGCTTGCACCAAAAGCTGCAATTGCGCTGCGAGCCGCTCTTCGTACTCTTCGCTGCTCTCGTGCTCAGCCATACACACCACCAAGCCTTGTAATGCCCCAACGCGATGGGCTATGGCCTGCCCATCTTGGTGTGCATGTGCTGCATGCAGCACGTGCCAACGCACCGCGCTGAGTTGACCTTGCCACTCCTGCGCAGCTTGCTCTAGGCTATCGGCATCTGAGCCCAGCAAGACCAGCGAGGCTTGGGCACCATCCAAAACTTGGGCCACCCATGGCTGAACTCTGTCAGGCACACGGCCCCACAGTGCCCATGCATGCGCAGGGGATAGAGAGGAAGTTTCATTCATACAGATACGAAATTTGATCCTGCAGCAAAGACAAACTGATTGCAGCCTCTTTCAAATACTGCCGTACTTGGGCTTGGTCAGGACCGATATGCTGGTCAATACGGCGAATGTACGGGCACGTCAGCGCCGCCAGAGCGATGTTATTGGGCCCCAGTATGGGGTAGGAAATATCCACCACCCCGTAAGACTGGGCACTGGGGCGCTCCAAGAAACCTTGTTGGCGCACCAACTCCATGGTTTGCTGCAGTTTGTCGTTGCTGATGGGCACCTCACCATCGACCGGCGTGTGCTCGGCCAACATGCGGTCAAAAGACGCCGCATCGGAATAAGCCAGCAACAAATGCCCAGATGCTGTATCGAGCAAGCCCACCCGGGTCCCCCGTTGCACCGAAAAACTCCATCCCCGTGGACTGTGTATCTGCGCGGCAATCAGCACGTTGCCACGGTCGTACACCCCCATATGACACGATTGCTCCGACTTGCGGGCAAACTCATCCATCACTGGCAGCGCTTGGTTGATCAATCTGCTCAAGGGTGGATGCATATTGGCCAAAGCAAATAGTTTGAGGCTGAGCGCATACCGATCACCCGATGCGGTACGACGCACATACTGGCGTGCAACCAAACGCTCAAGCATGCGGTAAATCTCGCTGGCACTGCGATCCATTTCCTTGACGATTTCCGCACGGGTCAAGCCATGGGGTTGACTGGCCAGCAATTCCAAAATGTCCAGCCCCTTATCCAACGCTGGGGCTCGGTATTTATCCGTGGCATCAAGTGCAATCGCATTTTTTGGTGGACGTCCACGGGGACGTGGTGGGGTAGCGCTCATAATTGTTAAAGTGTCGCTTTAAGGATAAAAATAACAAGCACATTAGAACGTTAAAAATCCTTGCAACCTTACGCTATTGGCTAGAGTGAAAGGATTTTCTAGAATGCCCTCAACATACCACTACAAAGGTTCGCATGGCCACTGTCACATGGAAACAAACCGCCCCTACATGGGTAGCGCTCATTGATGATGAGCCTGTTTGCACCCTCAAAGGCAAAGACATTGGCGGCTGGACTGCCAGCTGGCATGGTGATCGGCTCTGGCAACCACCTGCGCATTTGCCCAAGGCAAGCCCGCAGGCCACCCGGTTTTTCATGGACTTGGCCGAAGCCAAAGCCGCTGTAGAGGAAGCCCTAGGCACTGCCTAAGGCTTAGCGGCTTCAAGCCTTGCCAAACTCAAATTGGCCGGGGCTTTTAATGGGATCTACGTCCACAGCGATCACATCCTTGGGGGCAAATTGCCCCTCTAGCAGGAGTTTTGAGAGTGGATTTTCAATGCGCTGCTGGATCGCGCGCTTGAGCGGTCGCGCCCCAAACACCGGATCGAAGCCCACCTTGGCCAACTCGGCCAAGGCTTTGTCAGACACCTGCAACGCGATATCCATACGCTGCAAACGCACTTGCAGTTGCTGTAGCTGGATCTTGGCGATGCTCGCGATGTGCTGTGCATCCAAACCATGGAAGACGACAGTTTCGTCGATGCGATTCAAGAACTCGGGGCGGAAGTGGTTCTTCAGCTCACCCCAGACGGCGTCTTTGATGTCCTCGTAGTCCTGGCCCACCATGCTCTGGATGAGGTGCGAGCCGATGTTGCTCGTCATCACAATCACCGTGTTCTTGAAGTCGACGGTGCGGCCTTGGCCGTCAGTGAGGCGGCCATCGTCCAGCACTTGCAGCAGGATGTTGAACACATCGGGGTGGGCCTTCTCCACCTCGTCGAGCAGCAGCACGCTGTAGGGCTTGCGGCGCACGGCCTCGGTGAGATAACCGCCCTCTTCGTAGCCCACATACCCCGGAGGCGCACCGATCAGACGCGCCACAGAGTGCTTTTCCATGAACTCGCTCATGTCGATGCGCACCAGATGGTCCACGCTGTCAAACAGGAAACCCGCCAAGGCCTTGCACAGCTCGGTCTTGCCCACGCCCGTGGGGCCGAGGAAAAGGAAAGAGCCCGTCGGGCGGTTCGGGTCGGAGAGGCCCGAGCGTGAACGGCGGATGGCATTGGCCACCGCGCTGATGGCTTCATCCTGCCCCACCACGCGCTCGTGCAGCTTGCCCTCCATCTGCAAGAGCTTGTCTTTCTCGCCCTGCATCATCTTGGCCACCGGGATGCCCGTGGCACGGCTCACCACCTCGGCGATTTCTTCCGCACCCACTTGGGTGCGCAACAGCTTGTTGCCGACAGCCCCTTCGCCCTTGGCCTCTTTGGCCTGGGCTTCCTTGAGGCGCTTGTCCAACTCTGGCAACTTGCCGTATTGGAGCTCGGCCACTTTGTTGAAATCACCTTTGCGGGTGAATTCATCGATCTGCAGCTTGAGCTTTTCGATGTCTTCGCGCACCTGCTGGCTGCCCTGGGCCTGAGCCTTCTCTGACTTCCAGATTTCTTCCAGATCAGCCGCTTCTTTTTGCAGCTGCGCGATTTCTTCCTGAATCAGCTCCAGACGCTTTTGCGAGGCCTCGTCGGTCTCTTTCTTCATGGCCTCACGCTCGATCTGCAGTTGGATCAAGCGGCGATCCAGCTTGTCCATGACCTCGGGCTTGGAGTCGATTTCGATCTTGATCTTGGCCGCAGCTTCGTCAATGAGGTCAATGGCCTTGTCGGGCAGGAAGCGGTCGGTGATGTAGCGGTGGCTCAGCTCGGCCGCAGCCACGATGGCTGGATCGGTGATGTCCACGCCATGGTGTACTTCGTATTTCTCTTGCAGACCGCGCAGGATGGCAATGGTCTGCTCCACCGTGGGCTCGCCCACGAGCACCTTCTGGAAGCGGCGCTCCAGTGCGGCATCCTTCTCGATGTACTTGCGGTATTCGTCCAGCGTGGTCGCGCCAATACAGTGCAGCTCACCGCGCGCCAGAGCGGGCTTGAGCATATTGCCAGCGTCGATCGCACCCTCGGCCTTGCCCGCGCCCACCATGGTGTGGATCTCATCGATGAAGAGGATGATGCGGCCCTCGTCCTGCGACACCTCTTTGAGCACCGCTTTGAGGCGTTCTTCAAAATCGCCCCGGTATTTCGCCCCGGCAAGCAAGCCCGCCATATCGAGCACCAGCACGCGCTTGTCGCGCAGGCTCTCGGGCACCTCGCCGTTGACGATGCGCTGGGCCAGCCCTTCCACAATCGCAGTTTTGCCCACACCGGGTTCGCCAATCAGCACAGGGTTGTTCTTGCTGCGACGTTGCAGCACCTGGATGGCGCGACGGATTTCATCGTCACGGCCGATCACCGGGTCCAGCTTGCCCGCACGGGCACGCTCGGTCAAATCGAGGGTGTATTTCTTCAAGGCCTCGCGCTGCCCTTCAGCCTCGGCGCTGTCAACCTTTTGACCGCCACGCACCGCCTCAATGGCACTCTCAAGGCTCTTGCGCGTCAGGCCATGCTCTTTGGCTATGCGACCCACATCCCCCTTGTGATCGGTAACCGCCAGCAAGAACAACTCACTGGCAATGAATTCATCGCCGCGTTTAATAGCCTCTTTCTCCGTAGCTTGCAGCAGCTTGATCAACTCGCTGCTGGGCTGCATGGTGCCTTGCTCTTGCACATGCGGCAGACGCTCAACCGCTTGCTCCACAGCCTGTGCAAGCCCCGTCACATCAGCTCCTGCACGGGCCAGCAAAGCCTTGGGGCCGTCTTGCTGGCGCAGCATGGCCAGCAGCACATGGGCTGGCTCGATGTGCGAGTTGTCTTTCCCCAAAGCAAGTGACTGCGCCTCGCCCAAAGCCTCTTGAAATTTGGTGGTCAGTTTGTCTATACGCATGGTGTGTCCCTCAAACAAGTACTAGCCCCTAGCTGGGTACACCGTACGGTATTTCAAGAGGAACTAGCACTGCAAGCATGTGCTAGCATGCAACGCATGATCTGCATCAAGTTCTGCCATGGCAACCTCCCTCTGGGTGGCTCCAGTGCGCATGCGGGTTATAAATCCTCCAAACCAACGCTCATCTGACCGGAGCTTGGTTCCGTTGTCAGATGGGCAACGGAACTGCGGCAGATGTACCTCCCGGCTTGGTTTCCCCCTCTTTGACAACGGTTTGATTCGGTCGCGTTTTGGCTTTACCGAAAGGACTTTTGTCATGTCTGCCTCCCATCTCACTCCGACAGGCTTTTGGCTCGCGCTGGTTACTCCTTTTTTACCCGACCACTCGGTTGACTACACCAGCCTGCAAAAACTGGCACAGCATTACCAAGCCCAAGGGGTGCAAGGTCTCGTTCTATGCGGCTCCACCGGGGAAGGCCCGTCTTTGGATGAGGATGAATGCCTGCGCATTGTCCAGACTGTGCATGACAGCGTGCCCCCAATGCCCTTGGTCGTGGGTCTGAGTGGCTACCACCTCAAGAACTTGCAAGCACGCTTGCGCCAATGGGAGGCAGCCAAACTGCAAGTGCAAGGTGTTTTGGTATCGGCCCCGAGCTACATACGCCCTTCGCAAAAGGGGTTGATAGCATGGTTCCAAACCTTGGCCGACACCAGTCCGGCCCCAGTATGGCTGTACGACATCCCCTACCGAACAGGCAGCACGTTGCAATTGGAGACGATACGTCAGCTAGCACAGCATCCACGGATAGTAGCGATCAAAGACTGTGGAGGCGATGCACGCAAAACACAGGCACTGGTACAAGACGGACAGTTGGCCCTGCTTACCGGTGAAGACCACCAAATACTGCCCGCCATGGCCTTGGGAGCCGCAGGCGTAGTCAGTGCGGCAGGACATATCCACCCCGAGCGTTTTGCCCAATTGGTACACAGTCTGCGACACGACGATGGGCCACGCAGTCGCCAGCTCTGGAGCCAACTATTGCCGTGGTTGGATCTGGCATTTTCTGAGCCCAACCCCAGCGTCCTCAAAGCTGCATTGCACCAGCAAGGTCTGGTGCAGGATGTACTACGCCCACCGATGCAAACCTGCAGTCCCGCCACTGCAGAAAAGGTGCGCCAATGGCTCAATCACAGCCAACTCATGCCGTAACGGGGGAGGCGTAGCCCTGCGGATTCATGCTCTGCCAGCGCCATGTGTCTGCACACATGTCGTGCAGGCTGCGCTGGGCTTGCCAGCCCAGCAGGCGCTGCGCGGTGCTGGGATCGGCCCAGTAGGCAGGCAAATCCCCAGGGCGACGCGGCTGGATTTGGTAGGGCACCTTGCGGCCCGAGGCTTGCTCAAAAGCCTGCACCACATCGAGCACGCTGCACCCTTGGCCAGTGCCTAGGTTGATGGCCGTGCACTGGCCACCTGTACCGCGCTGCAGCATGTCCAAGGCACGCAAATGGCCTTGGGCCAAATCCACCACGTGGATGTAGTCGCGCACGCCCGTGCCATCGGGGGTGTCGTAGTCGCTCCCCCATACGTTGAGGGATTGGCGCCGCCCCACCGCCACCTGCGCGACAAAAGGCATCAGGTTGTTGGGCACGCCTTGGGGATCCTCGCCAATCAAGCCGCTGGGGTGGGCGCCCACTGGATTGAAGTAACGCAACAAAGCAATGCGCCAGTGGGGCTTGGCGCGGCTTTGCGCGCGCAGCATGTTTTCAACATCCAGTTTGGTCTGCCCATACGGGTTGGTCGGGGCAAATGGGTGGTCTTCGGTATAGGGCAAACGCACCGGGTCACCGTACACCGTGGCCGATGAGCTGAACACAATTTGCTCTACGCCGCAGTCCTGCATGGCTTGGAGCAAACGCACCGTGCCCAGCACATTGTTGTCGTAGTAGTGCAGTGGCTCGGCCACCGACTCACCCACCGCCTTGAGGCCGGCAAAGTGAATAACGGCTTGGGCTTGGCTGCTGCGCAGTGCATCGCGCAGGGCTGCGCCATCGCGTATGTCGGCCTGCACGCGCTGCACGGTTTTACCCGTGATGCGCTCTACCCGCGCCAAGGCTTCGGGTGAACTGTTGCAGTAGTTGTCCAACACCGTAACGCGGTAGCCCGCTTGCAGCAGCTCCACGCAGGTGTGGCTACCGATATAACCTGCGCCACCCGTTACGAGCACACTGGCTGCTGCAGGCATTGTGTTGGTTTGCATGGTGTTTCCCTGAAATGTGTCGTTATTGCGTACTGCGGTGACTGCCACTGAGTCACTCGCTGCTGTTATGGCTGGCTATGCCCCAGCGCTGCAAAGCGGCATCGTCGCTGGCACGGGCATCCACCCAGCGGGTGTCCTCTGGCGTGCTTTCTTTTTTCCAGAACGGTGCCTGCGTCTTGAGATAGTCCATCACGAACTCGCAGGCTTGGAATGCCGCACCACGGTGCACTGCACTCACCGCGACTAGCACCACCACATCGGCAGGCTGCATGGGCCCTACCCGGTGCACCACACGCACAGCCAATACGCCAAAACGCGCTATCGCCTGCTGCGCCATGGATTCAATCGCGGCCTCGGTCATGCCGGGGTAGTGTTCCAGCTCCAAGCCCTGCACTGACCCCGCTGCATCTTGGGCGTTGTAACGGTCGCGCACCGTGCCTAAAAACGTGCAAACTGCGCCCACACGCCCGTCAATGCCATACAAGGCCTGCTGCTCGGCAGCCACGTCGATAGGCTGCGTTTGGATATGCACATAGACCAAGGGAGAAAGCGCGGTGCTCATACTCTCAACCACCCGTGACTGGCGGAAAAATGGCCACTTCTGCACCAGCGACCAAAGGCTGGCTTTCATCGGCCATGACGTGGTTAAGCGCCATCCGGATGGGGCGTTGTCTATCCAAAGCTTGGGCCGCTTGGGGGCTGCGTTGCATCAGCTCATCGCGCAGTTCGCCCAAGGTACGGGCCTGTGTAGACCAGTTTTCTTGGCTGCAGCCCATGGCTTCGCGCACAGAGGCGAAATAGCGCAACTGCAGCGACACCACAGTAGGCGTGTTGCGGGATAAATCGGTCACAGACAAATCAGTAAGGGCCATAGTGCACACCAAAAAACAGAGCAGAGCCTAGCCAAGGCGCCAAGTATCTCCGCATTTAACCGCCGATATAACTCATCTCGGCACGCCGATGAAAATGGATCACTTGGGGGATGGACGCTAGTTTTCCACGCTGCTCGGAATAATGATCCTGCCTCCGCTGCCAAATATGCCTGATGGCATCACCCAGGGCTTGCTGATTCGCCCCTTGTCCCGAACGCAGTAAGGCACGCATATCGGTACTGTGCCGACCAAACAAGCAAGTGAAGAGCTGTCCATCTGCGGTGATCCGAGCACGGCTGCAATCACCACAAAAAGGCTGCGTCACACTGCTGATCAAACCCAACTCACCAGAGACATCCGGTGCATTGCTGTACTGCCAACGCTCTGCCGTTTCGCCTTGGTGATGGGCCGATAAGCGTTGTAGAGAAAAGTGTGGCTGCAGCATGCGCACGATCTCATCGCTGGGCAACACATGCTCCATAGACCACCCATTGCTGCTACCCACATCCATGAACTCAATGAAACGCAGCACGATGGGTTTATCCAGACAGTAGTGGGCCAACGGCAGGATTTGTTGGTCATTCCAGCCGCGCCGTATCACCACATTGACCTTCACGCACTCAAATCCAGCATGCAAAGCGGCATCGATTCCTCGCAACACTGTATCTACCGGAACGCCCACATCGTTCATGCGTTGAAACACGCTGTCATCTAAGGCATCTAGACTCACCGTCACCCGACTCAATCCTGCGGCTTTAAGCGCTGCAGCTTTGCGTGCTAGCAAAACCCCGTTGGTCGTCATGGCGATCTCCAGCGGTGCCCCACCGACCGTCTGCAAACGGGCTAAACGCTCGATGATCTGCTCCACCTGTTTACGCAGCAAAGGCTCTCCACCTGTAAGGCGCACCTTGCGCACCCCCAGCGGAATAGCGGCCTGTACCAAAGCCTCTATTTCCCCGCCACTGAGCAACTCAGATTGAGACAAAAAAGCGTGGCCTTTGCCAAACTGGGCCTTGGGCATGCAATACAAGCAACGGAAGTTGCACTGATCTGTCAGACTGATGCGCAAATCGTGCAAAGGTCTGCCTTGGACATCCATAAGCGCATGCATGGCGTCAACGCTCTACCTTGGCAACTGGATCCATGCGACGGGCAGCCATCACGCTGCCAATCTCTCGTTCTTGGGTGTGCGTGAGCAAGGCCTCCACACAGGGGTAAACCAGCACCTCCTCCATCCGCACATGCTCGGTATAGGTCAGCACGAATGCTGCCACTGCCGGATCACTGGGCCATGCACGGACAAATTCGCGGTCTTGCACATCAGCCTGCAATAAACGCTTTAAATCACTGCGGACGGTTTGCCACATGGCATCCAGCTTTGCATGTTCGTGCTGTAAGCGCTGCACGGCATGCTGCACCTCTGCTGTTCCGTGCACCAAGGCCAAGGGGAATATTTGCTCCTCCTCATCCAAGTGGTGCAAGGGGGCGGCTTTGTCGAAATAGCGCATCACATCCTGCGCAGCCTCGATGGCCTCCCCATCCACACCATGCTGGCCCACATGAACCTGCAACCTTTGCAGCAATACCAGCATGCGCTGAACACGCTCATGGCACGCCTTGAGCATGGCAAACGGTTGTTCCCAACCACTAGACGGGGCACAGACAGCGTGCAATTGAATAACAGAACTCATCCACAGCTCCCTGTGAAACCGCATTGGGTGCAATAGTCACACCCATCTTTGCGAATGACCGCATGCGCACCACATTCGGTGCACTTTTTACCCACCATGACAGGGGCTTGGTCTGAGGTTTCCTCGGAAAATGCCAATTCATCCTCAACTGGCTCAGTCGCATTCCCAGCATTGCGCTGCGCAATGATTTGCTGCAACGCATAGGCGATGGCAGCCACCTCCGAGTCATGCCATAGCGGCACTTTGCTGCCATCTTGCTTGGTGTGATGCCCCAACCGTACTGGCCCTCTATCCCAAACCACCTTGCGCATATCGCCCAGTGCGCGCTCTAAAAAACCCCCACGGGCAGCCAACGACAGCAGGCGCATGCTGGAGGTAATCCACTGCTGCGATTCACCACTTTGCCCCAAAGGCATAAAAAACTCGATAGCACGCTCTTGTACGCCAACGCCGTCTGCTGTAGCGACTGGCAAAAAGGACACCACTAGGTACAAGGTTTTGTGGCCCTCTTGCGTCCAGTACTCCACTTTCTCGGCCACTGCCTGCAGCGCCCCTTGTGGCCGCCGCTCAATCACCGCCCGCATCGGGTCTATAGCCGCAGTGCACACCGTGTCCACGGTGGCAGAGGTAGCACTTGCTGTCGATACAGGAGTCGTTTGCAACACAGCGCCCAAAATGGAATTAGGACGGTAGGTTGCCAGACCTTTCAGCTTGGCATGCCAAGCCTGTCGGTACAGATTTTTGAAATCGTCATAGGGATAGTCTGCTGGCACATTGACGGTTTTGGAAATTGCCGTGTCCACTAAAGGCTGCACCGCTTGCATCATGGCAATGTGCTCGGCAGCCCCCATTTGCAAGGCACTGACAAAGCCAGGCGGAAGCTGTGTGACATCTCCGCCCAGCGTACGGTATACGCGCCAAGCATGATCCTCCACCGTGTATTCACTGGTGCGGCCATCAGCCTCACGCTTTTTGCGTGTATACGTCCACGAAAAGGCCGGCTCAATACCGTTGGAAGCATTGTCCGCAAACGCCAAGCTGACTGTGCCAGTGGGTGCAATCGAGAGCAAATGGCTGTTGCGAATGCCGTGTGTGCGGATGGCCTTTTGCAATGCCGCAGGCAAGCGGCTGGCAAAGGTTCCGGGTGCCAAATAGCCCTCTACCTCAAAGCGCGGAAATGCCCCTTTTTCTTTGGCTAAAGCCACTGATGCGGCATAGGCACTGTCACGCATGCAGGTGGCAATGCGTACGGCCATGGCGCGGCCTTGGGGCTGGTCATAGGGCAAGCCCAGCATGCACAGGGTATCGCCCAAGCCCGTAAAGCCCACTCCAATGCGCCGTTTGGCGGCTGCCTCGGCTTGTTGCGCAGGCAAAGGCCAGACCGTCACATCCAGCACATTGTCCAGCACACGCACCTGCAGCGCGACGCATTGGGCAAAGGCCTCCATGTCAAACTGTGCTTCGCCCTTCATTCCAAAGGGATGGCGCACAAAACGCGGCAAGATGATGGGCCCCAAATCACAGCAACCGTAAGGCGGCAAGGGTTGCTCACCACAGGGATTGGTCGCCTCTATGGTTTCGCAGTAAGCCAGATTGTTGTCTTGGTTGATGCGGTCTAAAAACAAAATACCGGGTTCTGCAAAGTCATAGGCCGAGCGCATCACGGTATCCCACAGGCTGCGCGCGGCCACACTGGCATACACCCACAATCCATCGCTACGCTGGTAAGCTCCTTGCTCTTGCAATGCAGCCCCCGGAGAAGCAGGGTGCACCAAATGCCACGTTTGGTCGGCTTGCAAGGCGTGCATGAAGGCATCCGTCACCCCCACCGATACGTTGAAATTATTCCAGCGCCCTGGGGTGCGTTTAGCGGTAATAAACTCCAACACATCCGGATGGTCTATGCGCAACACCCCCATTTGTGCACCGCGCCGAGAACCTGCGCTCTCCACGGTGGAGCAAGACTGGTCAAACACATTGATGTAGCTGCACGGCCCCGATGCCAATGACGCCGTGCCCTTGACCTGCGCCCCCCGTGGACGAATGCGGGAAAAGTCATAACCCACGCCACCGCCACGGCGCATGGTTTCAGCGGCTTCGCGCAAGGCTTCGTAAATACCGGGGTAGCCATCGTCGTCATGCCCTTGGATGCAATCCCCCACTGGCTGCACAAAGCAATTGATCAGCGTGGCTTGTATGCCAGTGCCAGCCGCACTCATGATGCGCCCTGCCCCTATCGCCCCTGCGCGCAAGTTGGCCAAAAACAAGGTTTCGTAGTGGCTCTGTTGGTCCGGTTTTTCCGCGCTGGCCAGTGCGCGCGCCACGCGGCGAAACACATCGTCAGCGCACGTTTCACCAGCTTTGAGGTATTTCTCAGCCAGTACATCGTGGCTGATTGTTTGGGGCGCTAGCCCAACATCCACACAAGCATTCATAAATTGTGTTCCTAAGAATCTGACAAGGTGATCACTTGTCCGTCGTATTCCACATAGGGCTGGTAAGGCCCCGTGCCGCTGTGCGGAGCAATGGAAGCCGGCACAAAGTCGGCTTGCTGGGCATCGAAAACGTGAATCTCACCATCCTCTATGACGTAGTGCCAACCGTGCAAGGTCAGTCGCCCCGCCTCCACTTCACGGCGCACCATGGGGTAGTCCATCAAGCGCTCAAGCTGCAGCACGACAGAGCGCTGTTCGGTGCGCAGCAAAGCCTCGGGACAGCATTGCACGGGCAGCAAAGCCTCTTGCGCCAGCTTCAGCCACGCCCGCAGCGCTCGCGCCTCATCGGGCACCCCCTCGTAAGCTGCCCGAATAGCCCCGCAGTGGCTATGCCCGCACACGATGATGTGCTCCACATGCAAAGCCAGTACGGCGTACTCGATCGCGGCCATGGTGCCGTGCAAACCATGGGTTCCGTCATACGGTGGCACCAAAGCCCCCACATTGCGCACGATGAACAACTCCCCCGGCCCCGCTCCAGTGAGCAGATAAGGCACCAAACGCGAGTCCGAGCAACCAATGAACAAAGTCTTAGGGTGCTGGCCTTGTGCCACCAGCTCCTGAAAACGCTGCTGGTGCAAGGGAAAATAGCTGGAGTGAAAGCGCCGCAAACGTTGCAGCAGCTCATCGGGGGCATGGGGGTCTAGGGTCATTGCACCAGCAAAGAATCGGCCGCATCCAAGGTGATGCCCTGCACTTCAGCCTGCCCCACCAACAAACGCATGTACTGGTGCAAGGCCTTGGCCCGTGACTGCAAGGTCAACTGCATGGCCACACGCTCACGCACTTCGCTGTACGCGGCCTGCTTGCCCTTGCGCTGTCCCAACACCTCAATGATGTGAAAACCAAAGCGGGTGTGGATCAGACGGGGATGCACCCCCAATCCCCAACCTGCCTGCGTCTGGTGAAACAGCTCGTTGGCCAATTCGGGCGCGCAGTCTTGCGCTTGCAACCACCCCAGATCGCCGCCTTGGGCACTGCTTGGGCAGTTGGACAACTGCGCCGCCAACGTTGCGAAATGGTCTGCCGGTACGTTTTTTCCCAGCAACTCCAGCAAGGCTTGCTCAGCGCGCACAGTCAGTGCATGCACATTCACACCCGGTGTGACGGCAAACAAAATGTGGCGTACATGCACGGACTGCCCCACCACATACTGTGCCAAGTGGGCTTGATAGTAGCGTTGACACTCATCCTCACTGGGCAATGGGCTGTGCACGGCTGCATCCACCATGGTCTCCAGCACCAGCCTATCGGCATCGCTCAGCATGGGCGCTTGCGTACCTGCGCAGGGTGCCAGCAAGCCGACCTGTACCGCTTGCTGGCGTAACAGTTCGCTGTAGGCCCGCTCGCGCAGGGTGTAGTCATCGAGTTGCTCGCCTGCAGCATGCAAGGCCACTCCATTGATAGACGCCATCATGTGGTACTCCTTTAGCGGTGGGATTGGCTGTGGCTCATGGGCTGGCGTGGCGTCATGCCAATGCGGCGACTGCGCACCAACTGGTAAGGCCGCACCACATAGGCCAAGGTGCCAAAACCGCTCCACACATGCACCAAACGGGTGAATGGAAAGACCAAGAAAATGGACATGCCCAAGAACATGTGCGCCTTGAACACCCAACTGGCCTGTGCCAACAGAGCTGGTGCATCGGCGCGGAAGGTGACAATGCGCTGCGCCCATTCGGCCAGCTTCACCATCATGCTGCCATCCAAGTGCTGGGCAGACAGAGGGATAGTGGCCAAACCCAAAGCCAGTTGGATCCACAACAACACCAGCAGCACGATGTCACTGGCTTTGGAATTGCAGCGGATGCGCACATCACTCAAACGACGGTGCAGCAAGATGCTCACACCCAGCCAACCCAACAACCCAAACAGGCCACCGGACACCATGGCCACCAACTGCTTGGCTCCAGCGCTGATGAAGGACTCGTACACAAAGTGCGGAGTCAACATGCCAACAGTATGGCCAAAGAACAAAAACAATACGCCCAAGTGGAACAGATTGCTGCCCCAACGCAGTTGCCCCGAGCGCAGCAACTGCGACGAATCGCTTTTCCAGGTGTACTGGTCACGGTCAAAACGCAGCAAGCTGCCCAACAAAAAAATAATCAGGCAAATGTAGGGATAGATGCCAAACAAGAAGTTATCAAGGTAGGTCATGCGGCTACTCCTGCGTCTGTGCGCTTGCGCACAATGTGAATAGGTTGCGTCTCGCCCGGACGGGCTTGCCCGCGGGCGGAGCATCCCGCAAAGGCCTCGGGCTCAGCCCAACTCTCATCCAAGGGCTCATCAGCAGTGATGGGAACGGCTTGCACGCGCTGCCCAGCCAGTTCCAACACGGCAGCCAATGCGGCGGCATAAGGGCTACCACGCTGCAGCAAAGCGCTGAAAATGGCCGCCACGATATGGGCCACCTCGCCCAAGAACTCTTGGGCCACTGCCACGGGTTGTGTAGAGGCAAACTCCAACACCACGCACAGGTGATCGGGCAACTCATCGAGGCACAAGTGCAAACCGGCTTGCTCGTAGGTTTTCAGCAAATCGACCATAGCGGGGCCGCGATCACGCGAATCGCCATGGACATGCTCAAACAAATGCAAGGAAGTAGCACGCCCCCGGTCAAAGGTCTCGACGTACTGCGCCTCCACTTCCAAGGGATCATGGCGCAGCAGTTCGGTCGCCAGTTGGCGCAGCTCAGCACAGCGGCTACTGGGCAGCGCGCCTTCATCGTCCACAGCTTGTAGCAATACAGGCAGCTGCGCGCGCAAAGACGCGTGGGGATAGCCCAGCAGCAAGGCCAAAGCGCGCAAGGTGTATCGGTTATTTTTCATAATAGGCTCCTTTGCATCAAACCGCAGACTGGATAGGAATAGTGCGGCGCTTCTTGCCCCCAAAGAGGCTGGTGTCACTGCTGCCATCTGAGCAGCCATTGCCCATGGAGAAGCCACAACCACCGCGCAAATCAAAGGCGTTTTCGGCGTACTCGCGGTGGCTACTGGGAATCACAAAACGGTCTTCGTAATTGGCAATCGCCATCACGTGGTACATCTCCTCCACCTCGGCTACCGACAGGCCGGTTTGCTGCAACACAGCCAGGTTTTCCACCTGATCAACATGTTTGCTGCGCTGGTAAGCGCGCATGGCCAGCATGCGCTCCAGGGCTCGCACGACTGGCTCCACATCACCGGCGGTAAGCAAATTGGCCAAGTACTGCACTGGGATGCGCATTTGCGCCACATCGGGCAACTCACCGTTGCTGCCCACATGGCCAGCATTGGCAGCCGAGGTAATGGGCGACAGCGGCGGCACGTACCAGACCATGGGCAAGGTGCGGTATTCGGGGTGTAGCGGCAGGGCAACTTTCCACTCCATGGCCATCTTGTAGACGGGGCTGTTGCGTGCGCCTTCCAACCATGCCTCGGGGATGCCGTCCTTGCGGGCTTGCTCAATCACAGCGGGGTCGTGGGGGTTGAGGAAGACATCGAGCTGTGCTTGGTACAGGTCTTTGTCGTTTTCCACACTGGCAGCCTGCTCAATGCGGTCAGCGTCGTACAGCACCACGCCCAAATAACGGATGCGGCCCACACAGGTTTCTGAGCACACGGTGGGTTGACCCGCTTCGATGCGGGGGTAGCAGAAGATGCACTTCTCGGCCTTGCCAGTCTGCCAGTTGTAGTAAATCTTCTTGTAAGGGCAGCCACTCACACACATGCGCCAACCGCGGCATTTGTCTTGGTCGATCAACACAATGCCGTCATCCTCGCGCTTGTAGATGGAGCCACTGGGGCAACTGGCCACGCAAGCAGGGTTTAGGCAGTGCTCGCACAGACGAGGCAAGTACATCATGAAGGTGTTCTCAAACTGGCCCACCATGTCTTTTTGCACTTGTTCGAAATTGGCCAAGTTGGCGTCTTGGCTGCGCTTGCTGAATTCCCCGCCCAGAATTTCCTCCCAGTTGGGGCCCCACTCGATCTTCTCCATGCGCTTGCCGGTAATCAGCGAGCGTGGTCGCGCAGTCGGGGCTGCTTTGCTTTCCTTGGCTGACTGCAGATGGTCATAGTCAAAGGTAAAGGGCTCGTAGTAGTCGTCAATCTGCGGCATGTTGGGGTTGGCAAAGATGCGCATGAGCAACTTCCATTTACCCCCCTGGCGCGGCTCGATAGAGCCATCGGCATTGCGAATCCATCCGCCCTGCCAGCGGTCTTGGTTTTCCCAGTCTTTGGGATAACCGATGCCGGGCTTGGTCTCCACGTTGTTGAACCATGCGTATTCCACACCCGGGCGGCTGGTCCAAACGTTCTTGCAAGTGACCGAGCAGGTGTGGCAGCCAATGCACTTGTCCAAGTTGAGCACCATGCCAATTTGTGCGCGTACTTTCATTGTGTTTCTCCTTGTAGTGCGTATCAGGACTGAATGCTGTTGGTGCCTTCACCATCGAGCCAATCGACTTTGCGCATCTTGCGTACCACCACGAACTCGTCGCGGTTGGTGCCTATGGTTCCGTAGTAGTTAAAGCCGTAGCTGAACTGCGCGTAGCCGCCGATCATGTGGGTGGGCTTGGTCACGATGCGGGTCACTGAGTTGTGGATACCGCCGCGTGTGCCGGTGATCTCTGCCCCCGGGGTGTTGATGATTTTTTCTTGGGCGTGGTACATCATCACCATGCCGGGGTTGACCCGCTGGCTCACCACCGCACGGGCGGCAATAGCACCGTTGGTGTTGAACAATTCAACCCAGTCGTTGTCCACAATGCCTGCACTTTTGGCATCGTCCTCACTGAGCCAAATCACCGGGCCGCCCCGGTTGAGCGTGAGCATGTGCAAGTTGTCGCTGTACGTGCTGTGGATACCCCACTTCTGGTGCGGGGTGATGAAATTGAGCGAAATCTCCTTGTGCCCATTGGGCTTGCGATCCATCACATCGCCCACGGTCTTCAAATCGACTGGTGGTCGGTAGCTGGAGAAACCTTCGCCGAAGGCCGCCATCCAAGGGTGATCCAGATAGAACTGCTGGCGACCAGTGAGCGTGCGCCATGGAATCAACTCGTGCACGTTGGTATAGCCCGCGTTGTAAGACACCTTCTCCGACTCCAGCCCAGACCAAGTGGGCGAAGAAATAATCTTGCGCGGCTGGGCTTGGATATCGCGGAAGCGGATTTTTTCGTCCTCGCGGTGCAAGGCCAAATGGCTGTGGTCACGCCCGGTTTGCTTGCTCAACGCTTCCCAGGCTTTGACGGCCACATGACCATTGGTCTCAGGAGCGAGCTGCAGCACCACTTCGCAAGCGTCGATATCGGTCTCAATCTTGGCCATCCCCTTGGCCACACCCTCGGTGTGCACTTGTCCATTGAGCGCTTTGAGTTGACCAACCTCGGTTTGGGTATTCCAGGCAATGCCTTTGCCACCGTTGCCAATTTTGTCCATCAATGGGCCCAACGCCGTGAAACGGGCGTAGGTATTGGGATAGTCGCGCTCCACCACCTGCACTTGCGGCGCGGTCTTGCCGGGGATGAGGTCGCATTCGCCCTTTTTCCACTCGGCCACCCCATAGGGTTGGGCCAGTTCAGCCGGGGTGTCGTGCATCAGTGGGCTTAGCACCACCTCTTTCTCTACGCCCAAGTGGCCTACACACACCTCACTAAAGGCCTTGGCAAAGCCTTTGTAGATTTCCCAGTCACTCTTGCTCTGCCACGCCGGATCCACGGCAGTAGAGAGTGGGTGGATAAAGGGGTGCATGTCACTGGTGTTGAGGTCGTTCTTCTCGTACCAAGTGGCGGTTGGCAACACGATGTCCGAATACAGACAGGTGGTGCTCATGCGAAAGTCCAGCGTCACCAACAAATCGAGCTTGCCTTCGGGCGCTTTGTCATGCCATTGCACTTCGGTCGGTTTGGCCTCATCAGCACCCAAATCCTTGCCCTGCACCCCGTGGGTAGTGCCCAGCAAGTGCTTAAGGAAGTATTCGTGCCCCTTGCCGCTGGAACCCAGTATGTTGGAGCGCCACACGAACATGTTGCGCGGCCAGTTGGCTGGATGGTCTGGATCCTCGCAGCTCATGCGCAAATCGCCGTTCTTGAGCGACTGCACCACGTAGTCCTTGGTATCCATGCCTTTGGCTTGGGCGTCTTTGACCACCTGCATGGGGTGGGTTTGTAGCTGCGGGGCACTGGGCAACCAGCCCATGCGTTCAGCGCGCACGTTGTAGTCGATCAAGCTGCCGCCAAAGCGCTGCTTGTCGGCCAGTGGCGAGAGGATTTCCTCCACACCCAACTTTTCATAGCGCCACTGATCGGTGTGGGCATAAAAGAAACTGGTGCTGTTTTGCTGGCGTGGTGGGCGCACCCAGTCCAAGGCAAATGCCAGTGCAGTCCAGCCAGTTTGGGGCCTCAGCTTTTCCTGTCCCACATAGTGGGCCCAGCCACCACCGCTTTGGCCTATGCAGCCGCACATCATCAGCATGTTGATGATGCCGCGGTAGTTCATGTCGCAGTGGTACCAGTGGTTCATCGCCGCGCCGATGATGACCATGCTCTTGCCATGGGTCTTGTCAGCGTTGTCGGCAAACTGGCGCGCCACGGCAATCACTTGCTCACGCTTGACGCCGGTGATTTTTTCTTGCCAAGCCGGGGTGTAAGGGGTGTCGTCGTCAAAGCTGCTGGCAGCGTTTTCACCGGCCAACCCCCGGGCCACGCCATAGTTGGCCACGGTCAGGTCAAACACGGTAGCAACCACGGCGTAGCGCTCTTGCCCTTCTTTACCCAGTTTGATGCGACGCACTGGCACTTGGCGCACCAGCACATCGTCTTGCTTGTTGGCGGTGAAATGGGGCGTATCCACCCCGCCGAAATACGGGAAAGCCACTGCACCCACGTCGTATTGGCTGCCTTGCCCCTCCATCAGGCTGAGCTTGAGCTGCACCCGTTCGCCATCGCGTGCTTCTTTGTCTTCTAAGTTCCACTTGCCTTGGTCAGCACGGCCTTCTGCGCCCCAGCGGAAACCAATAGAGCCGTTGGGCAGCACGATCTTGTCGTCTTGATCGATGGCAACGGTCTTCCACTCGGGGTTGTTGTCTTGCCCCAGCTTGCCGTTGAAGTCATCGGCACGCAGGTAGCGGCCCGGCACCAGCACTTGGCGGCCATCGGGCAAGGTGCGCTCTTCCAACTGCACCAAATTGGGCATGTCGGTGTAACGGCGCACGTAGTTATCAAAGTAGGCCGAGCGCTTGTCGAAATAAAACTCCTTGAGGATGACGTGTCCCATGGCCATGGCCACCGCAGCATCGGTGCCTTGCTTGGGATGCATCCACAAGTCAGCCAGCTTGCTGATCTCGGCATAGTCGGGCGTGATAGCCACCGTCTTAGCCCCCTTGTAGCGCACTTCGGTGAAGAAGTGGGCGTCGGGTGTACGGGTCTGGGGCACGTTGGAGCCCCAAGCAATCAGAAAGGTGCTGTTGTACCAATCGGCACTCTCGGGCACATCGGTTTGTTCGCCCCAAATTTGCGGACTGGCCGGAGGCAAGTCGCAGTACCAGTCGTAAAAGCTCATGCACACGCCACCAATGAGGCTAAGGTAGCGACTGCCTGCGGCGTAGCTGACCATGCTCATGGCGGGAATGGGCGAAAAACCGATGATGCGGTCAGGCCCGTATTGCTTGGCCGTGTACACGTTGGCACTGGCCACCAATTGGTTAATCTCTTCCCAAGTACTGCGCACAAAGCCGCCCAGACCGCGCTGCTTTTGCCACTCGGCACGCGCCTGTGGGTTCTCCACGATGCTGGCCCAGGCATCAACCGGGCTTTTGGAGACAGCCAAGGCCGCACGCCAGTGCTTGAGCAAGCGGGCGCGGATCATGGGGTATTTCACGCGGTTGGCGCTGTACAAGTACCAACTGTAGCTGGCACCGCGGGCGCAACCACGGGGTTCGTGGTTGGGCAAATCGGCCCGGGTACGCGGGTAATCGGTTTGCTGGGTTTCCCAAGTGACGATGCCACCTTTGACATAAATCTTCCACGAGCAAGAACCCGTGCAGTTCACACCATGGGTGCTGCGCACGATTTTGTCGTGGGCCCAGCGGTTGCGATAGGCATCTTCCCAGGTACGGTCTTCACCGGTGGTCAAACCGTGTGAGCCGGAAAAGCCCTCTGTAGGAGCCGAGAAGTGGCTCAAGCGGTCGAGAAAGTGACTCATCGTATGGTCTCCGTATGAAACGAGGTATTCAGGGGTTCTTGATCTCGGCGCCTGCCCGCAGGTAGAACCACCAGTTCAGCACCAAGCACAGGGCGTAAAACCCTGCGAATCCGTAGAAGGCGTATTGGGGTGTTCCCGCCTTGATCTGCTCGCCGATCAGCACCGGAGCGATGAAGGCGCCGTAAGCGGCAACTGCCGATGTCCAGCCCAGTACAGGGCCTGCTTGTGAGCGGTCATAAATGACCCCGATGGTGCGGAAGGTGGAGCCATTGCCCACGCCGCTGGCGGCGAACAACACAATGAACAAGCCCATGAACAAGGGGAAGTACTGCTCGGGAGTTGCAGAGTGGTAGGCCTGTTGCATGACATAACCCACGGCCACCGAAGCTGCCACCATCACCACCGAGATCACTTGGGTCACGATGGAGCCGCCCAACTTGTCAGAGATCCAACCACCCACTGGGCGCACGGCAGCTCCCACAAAGGGGCCAATCCATGCGTACGTCAGAGCCGATGGGGCGTTAGGGTTCTTCAGGGTGTGTTGCAGTACGCCTTGCACATCAACGATGTGTTGCACCCCAAAAATCACCGTAATAGCCAGGGGCAAGGCCATGGAAAAGCCGATAAAACTGCCAAAGGTCACCACATACAGCGCTGTCAGGCTCCATGTGTGCTTGTTAGAGAAAATGGCAAACTGCTTTTGCACGTTCTCCTTCATGGCACCGAATGCGGCCACGCGCATCATGAGCAGTGAGGCCACGATATCCAAGGGAATCGCCACCCACATATTGAGCACCCCCAAACCACTAGGTGCTGGCAGGTAGAGGTAGAGCATGCCAATCGAGGGCAAGAAAGCCAGCGAATAGAGATAGGTGATCTTGGCAAACGCCAACACGGGGTGGCCTGTGGCAGGCGATACGCTCTTGAGGTTGTTCATGCCCCACCAGCACAAAGCAGCCAGGGGGACCAAGGACAGCAACCATGCAAACCCTGCGTTTTGGATGTAAGTGGGAGTGCCTGCTGCAATCTTGCCGAAGATCCAACCACTGTCCTTGACCAAGACCTTGGCATCGCCACCGAGTACACCAAACAGCCCCACGGTCATGACCAAGGGGATGACGATTTGCATGGTGGTCACCCCAAAGTTGCCCAAACCGGCGTTCAAACCCAATGCGGTGCCTTGCAATCGCTTGGGAAAGAAGGTGCTGATGTTGGACATGGAGCTGGCGAAATTGCCGCCGCCCACGCCAGACCACAAGGCCATGAGTTGGAATACCCACAGCGGCCACTCAGGGTGCTGCAAGGCCAAGCCTGTGCCCAATGCGGGGGCCAGCAGCATGGCGGTGGTCAAGAAAATGGTGTTGCGGCCCCCTGCCATGCGGATCAGGAACGAGGCCGGTATGCGCATGGTGGCCCCCGATATGCCAGCAATAGCTGTCAGGGTAAAGAGTTCGGCTTGGGTGAAGGGGAAACCCAAATTGAGCATCTGCACCGTGATGATTCCCCACATGCCCCAGATGGCAAAGCCACACAGGAGCGCAGGGATGGATATCCACAGATTGCGATAGGCCACTTTCTTGCCCGCGCTCTCCCAGTAACGGGCATCTTCGGGTTGCCAGTCAGCGATATCGACTGAGTGATTGCTTACTTGCTTGCTCATGAATTAGCTCCTAGTGCTGCAGGGCTGGATTGGCGGCGGTGTTGGCAGTGGCCGCCCCCATGGGGTCCACCTGGCGTACCTCAGTCCAGTACATCCAAATCAGAGACACCCAGACGACGCCGTACATCAGCATGAAAGCGCTGGAGCGCACACCTGTCAGGTCCATCAGGGCGCCAAACAGGATCGGCAAAACAAAACCACCCATGCCACCGGCCAAGCCCACAATGCCGCTGATAGCGCCGATGTTGTGGTTGTAGTCGTCACTGATGTACTTGAAGACGCTGGCCTTACCGAAGGCAAAGGCAGTACCCAAGACGAACATCAGCCCAGTGAAGACATACACATTGAGACCGATGTGGAAGCTACTGCTGCCATTGACGGTGGTGACGGTGAAGTCGGTTTGGGGATAGGACAGAAGGAAAAGGCAAATCCAGCTCACCCACAGCACCCACCAAGTCACTTTGTGGGCACCGTATTTGTCCGACAGCACACCGCCCACGGCACGCAGCACGCCACCAGGCAAGGAAAAACATGCCGCCAGCAAAGCGGCCACCCGAATGTCCAGCCCGTACTCGCCCACGTAGTACTGCACCATCCACAATGCCAGCGCCACATAGCCACCAAAGACGATGCTGTAGTACTGGCAATACTTGACGACACGGGGATCTTTGAGCGACTTGAGTTGCTGCGACAGACTCACTGTGTTGGGCACCAAGTGCTGGGGATTGCTGTGGCTAAACATCCAAAACAGCACCAAAGTACCCAGCATGATGGCGGCGTACACCTGTGGCACCATGCTCCAACCAAAGGCCACCAAGATCACCGGTGCGACAAACTTGTTGACAGCAGAGCCAGAGTTGCCAGCGCCATAAATGCCCATGGCCGTTCCCTGTTGGCTCCTAGGAAACCAACGGGCTACATAAGGTGTTCCCACCGAAAAGGAACCACCCGCTAGGCCCACAAACAGGCCAATCACGATGAAGTGCCAATACTCTGTGGCGTAGGCCATGAGCCAAATGGCGGGCACGGTCACCGCCATCAGCACGGCCATCACGATGCGCCCACCAAAACGGTCTGTCCAAATGCCCAGCGGCACACGAATCAATGAACCGGTAAGCACCGGAATAGCGGTCAACAAACCGAATTCGGTGGCATTGAGGTTGAGCATTTTCTTGATCGGAATACCGATCACGCCAAACATCATCCAAACCATGAAACACACGGTGAATGCCAGTGTGCTGACGATCAGGACCGACCACGCCTTTCTTGCATTGCTTAATTCAGAGGTCATCTTTCTTCTCCTAGAGATGACATGACTGTCCGTTTTTCAGGCTCCGCTGCCCATCCACCGTTGGGATGGGAACCCCCTATGCAAAAGAACTAGGCCCGCCGAGGCGGGCCTAGTTCCAAAGGAGTAGTAAGGGTGCTGTTGGGATTCTTTTTGCGCTGCGTCAAAGCAAGCCCTGCGCTGCAGCGTATACTGCTGCCTGCACACGCGAGCCCAGTTGCAGCTTGCGCAAGATCGCCTGCACGTGCACCTTGACCGTGGTTTCCGCGATATCCAGCTCGCGCGCAATAAGTTTGTTGCTGTCGCCACGCGCCAGTAGCAGCAATATCTCCCGCTCACGGGCCGACAAGCCTTCATGCAGCATGCTCTCGTGCACGACAGCAGCGCTAGCGAGAGGCGCTGCTGGTTTGGTACGAAAAGCGGCTACAAATTTGGTCATCATCTCGGGACTGATGACAGGCTCGCCCGCCAAAGTGCGCACGATGGCCTGGCACAGTTGGTCGGACTCCACCGTTTTGAGCAAATAGCCATCGGCCCCGGCTTGCATGGCTGCGGCCAAGTCTTCTTCGTTTTCACTGACCGTCAGCATCAGGATGCGGGCTTTGGCAAAGGCTTGCTTGAGTGGCTCAATCCCATCAACACCGCGCACACCGGGCAAATGGTTGTCCAGCAAAATGAGATCGGGCTGCACCGTCCCTGCCATGCGCAAGGCTTGCCCCAAATCGGGAGCCTCAGCCACCACATCAAAGCGGCCATCTTGTTTGAGCAAAGCCACCAAACCGCGGCGAAACAAGTTGTGATCGTCGATCAATAACAGCTGGATGGGATGAGACATAAAAAAGCAGGTTACTTGAGTGCAGCAGCAGCGCTGGTCACGGGATGTTCTGGCAATTGCAGTTGCACGCAAGTGCCTTGACCTGGGGTGGAGTAGATCTGCACGTGTGCGCCAATGGACTGCGCCCGCTCATGCATGATGTGTTGCCCCACATGCTGGGTGCTGATCGTCTGCGCAGGCGCATAGCCTGTGCCATTGTCTTGCACACTGAAAGTCCAGCTGCGCCCCTTTTCAATGCGCAAGGTAACGGCACTGGCTTGCGCATGCTTGCGCACGTTAGAGAGCGCTTCTTGCACCACATGCAGCACCTGAATTTGCACATCCGATGGCAAAGGCAAACCGGCTCCCGTGACTACCAACTCCACTGCCAAATTGGTTTGGTGGCGGAATTTTTGCAGGGTCTCTTGCAGCGCGGCTTCAATGTCATCGGTATTGGTGCGGGTGCGAAAGTGCACCAAGAGTTCACGCACATCGTTGATGCTTTCTTTCAAGCCCGCATCGAGCTCATCGATCACGCTTTGCACCTGTGGCTGCGGTGCTTGCTGGGTAGCATGGCGCAGTAGTTGAACCTGAATTTTCAGGAAAGCCAAGGACTGGGCAATCGAGTCGTGCAGTTCACGCGCCAGCAAAGCCCGCTCTTCGCTGACGGCGGCCTCTCGCTCCAGTGCCGATGCACGCAAACCCTCCAGCGCACTGGCCAAGTGGCTTGCCAAGGCGTCCAGTAGCTCGGTTTCTTCGCTGGACAGCACCATGGATTGGCGAAAAAACAGATTCACCTCACCCAGCAAGCGCTGCTGCAAACGCACGGGCACGCTGACCATGGTTTCGTAACCCACTTTGGCACACGCACGCTGGGGTGCACTGTCCAAGCTGTGGATGGGAATCACCCGAGTACGGGTATCAGGCGTGCCACAAGCACAGGCACCTGCCAACAGGCTGTGCTCATGGTCTTGCATTTCTTGCGGAAAACAGTCTGAAGCCAACATCACAAACCGCTGGTTGGCTTCATCAGACCAGCGCACTGTGACGGCATCGGCCCCCATGACTTGGCGCAAGCGCTGGGAGAAACCTTGGGACATCTCTTCGATAGAGTTCACCCCAGCCAAAAAATCGCTAAAGCCATAGAGGGTTTCAATGCGAGCGCGCTGCGCCTCAATACGCTGGGTTTTGGCAAGCACTTGGGCCTCCAAACCATCGACCATGTCTTGCAATCGCGCCGCCATGCCATTAAAGCCTTGGGCTACCAAGGCGAATTCGTCTTGGCTATCCACTTCGATGCGCGCACGAAAGTCCCCTTTTTCCACCAAACCCAAGCCTTTTTGCAATTGCACCAAGGGATTGATGACGTACAGATAGCCGGTGTAGAGCATCACCACAGCGGCAAAAATGGCCAAGGCCATCATGATGAACTGGAACAAATTGAGCACCGCTGTCAGCTTGGCCAAATGCTGCTCAATGGCGCCCACCAGTCCATCGATAGCGGCTACCAAAGCATCGGCTGACTCCAACACCGGTTGTTGCTGACCTTGTCCCACCGGCATCTGGCCCACCCACTCAGGCCTTTGCGCTTGCCACAGCAACTGCACCGCCGCAAAACGTGCGCGCACACTCTCATCCCAGGGCACAAAAAGCGGACGGGCAGGATCGCCCTGCTCCAAGGTTTGCAAAGTACGATCCATCTCTTGGATACGCTGCATGCGCAGTGCTTGATCCAGTCCTGCCTGCATTTCACTGGCCATGCGCCAACTGCGCATGCGCATACGCCCGGCCTCGTTGACGGCGGCAGCGCCACCCTCCAGTTGCCACGTGACCCACGAGGTCAAGCCTATGGACGTCAAGGCCAACAGCAACAAGGTGACCCCAATGCGAATCAGCTTGCTGGAAAGAGAGGTGCTGGACAACAGCGTCATGGGGTGTTCAATGCGGGCAAAAAATCGAGAACCCGCACTGTGACGCAGCCCAGCACAGTTCGGCGGGCCCACCAACAAATGGATTGACTTAAGTCAAACAACAGCCGTGCATGCCGCGCTCCCAAGCACGGCCTGCACTGGGTTTATGCCCACAAACTGGCAAAGCTGAGGTAGGGCACCAGTTGGCCATGCTCAACGGTCTGACCGGCAGGCACATCCACCAAACCATCTCCCCACACGGTCGAGGTGAGCACGCCCGAGCTTTGGCTGGGAAACAGCTCCAAACCACCTTCGGCACTGCGGCGCACACGCAAAAATTCACGGCGTTTATCGGCTGTAGAGCGCATGAAATGGGCTGGAGCAGCTATAAATTTTGTAGCATCGAGCGCAGACTCCATAGAACCTTGCAAGCGCAGCAGCAGCGGGCGAACCAGCAGCAAACAGGTCACCAAACTGGCCACCGGGTTGCCGGGCAAACCGGCAAACCACGCCTGCTGACCGGCATGCTGCAAGCGACCAAACGCAAAGGGCTTACCAGGTTTGATAGCGATCTGCCATACATCGACAGTGCCCATGGACAGCACCGCAGCGCGCAAGTGGTCTTCCTCCCCCACCGACACGCCGCCACTGGTCAACACCAGATCGTGCCCGGCCACGGCAGCGCGCAAGGCGTCTTGGGTGGCAGCCAGCGTGTCGGGGACTATGCCCAAATCGGTCACCTCACAACCCAAGCGCTGCAGCAGGCTGTGCAACACAAAGCGGTTGGAGTTGTAGATGGCACCGGCTGGCAAATCGTGTGGAGCCACTGCTCCGGGCATGATGAGCTCATCCCCTGTGGTGAACAAGGCCACCCTTGGGCGTGCGGCCACCTGCAAACTGGCACGCCCCACGCTGGCAGCCAAACCCAACGCAGCAGGCGTAAGGCGCTGGCCAGCCGACAGCACCACGGCGTTGTGTGCCACATCTTCCCCCGCACGGCGGATGTTGTTGCCCAATCGCGCAGCCGAAGGGCTGCCTGCTTCGGGCAAGCGCAACAAGCTGGGCTGATCGGCGCGCTCCTCTAGCGTGCAATGCTCTTGCATCACCACCACATCGGCACCGGGGGGGATGGCCGCTCCAGTGAAAATACGCGCAGCCGACCCCGGCTGCAAAGATTGGGGCTGGCTACCGGCTGGTACGCGCTGCAATACCGGCAGGCCGACAGACGCCGGGCCGCTGGCCAAGGCCACATCGGCCATGCGCAAGGCATAACCATCCATGGCGCTGTTGTCAAAGCCCGGCACCTGCAAGGGTGACACCACATCCTCAGCCAATACACGACCATCGGCTTGCAATGTGGGCAGCGTCTGCACGCGCCCTAGTGGCTGCACCATGTCGTGCAAGCGCTGCAACACGTCATCAAGGGGAAGCAAAGCGCGCATGGTGCAGGTTACCTCTTTCCGTCCGTCAAGCGCACACGCGGGCTATCAGCGCCTTGACCTGGGCCACATCGGCCGGCATGACCTGCACCCGCTTGGGCAAGGCTTCAATGCCGTTGAACTTGGCTGGGCGTTCAGGCTGGCGGCCAATGGCCTCTTCAATAGTGGCGGCAAACTTGATGGGCAGGGCAGTCTCCAGCACGATCATGGGAACGCCGGGTTCACGGTGCTCCAGCGCCACCTTCAGGCCATCGGCGGTGTGGGTGTCGATCACCATGCCATGCTGCTCCCAGGTGGTGCGGATGGTGGCCAAGCGGTCTGCGTGCGTGCTCTTGCCACTGACAAAACCGTAGCGGCTGGCGGCATCGGCAAAGTGGGCATCGCCGCTCAAGTCAAAGCGCCCTGCTTTGGCCAACTGCGGGCCAAACAAATCGGCCACACGAGCGGCATCACGGCCCAGCAGGTCGAACACAAAGCGCTCGAAATTGCTGGCCTTGCTGATGTCCATGGAGGGGCTAGAGGTCTCGAAGGTATCGGCACTGCCGCGCACACGGTACACACCGGTGCGGAAGAATTCATCCAGCACATCGTTCTCATTGGTCGCCACCACCAACTTGGCAATGGGCAGGCCCATCATGCGGGCCACGTGACCAGCGCAGACGTTGCCGAAGTTGCCGCTGGGCACGGCGAAGCTGACCTTCTGGCTATTGGTTTGCGTGGCTTGGATGTAGCCCGCAAAGTAGTACACCACTTGGGCCAGCAAACGCGCCCAGTTGATGCTGTTGACCGTGCCGATGCGGTACTGGCGCTTGAATTCCAAATCGTTGCTCACGGCCTTGACGATGTCTTGGCAGTCGTCGAACACGCCGTCGATGGCGATGTTGTGGATGTTCTCATCCATCAGGCTGAACATTTGGGCCTGCTGGAACGGGCTCATGCGACCGTTGGGGCTGGTCATGAAGACGCGCACGCCCTGCTTTCCGCGCATGGCGTATTCAGCTGCACTGCCGGTGTCGCCACTGGTGGCACCCAAGATGTTGAGCGTCTCGCCACGGCGGGCCAGCTCGTACTCGAACAAATTGCCCAAGAGCTGCATGGCCATGTCTTTGAAGGCCAGTGTGGGGCCATTGGACAGTGCCTCAATCAGTACCGGCTCCAAGCCAGAGCGGGCCGATGGATCGTCCAAGTGGCGCACGGGGACGATTTCGCCAGTGCCAAACACCTCGGCGGTGTAGGTCTTGCGGCACAGGGCGCGCAGATCATCGGCCGGAATGTCGTCGATGTAGAGCGACAAAATCTCAAAGGCCAAGTCCGCATAGCCCTGCTGCAGATACACCTCGCGCCAGCGCGCCAAGGTGGCATCGCTGACTTGCGGATAGTGCTCGGGCATGTACAAGCCGCCATCGGGCGCCAAGCCTTCGAGCAGGATTTCACAAAAGCGCTTACGGTCTGGGTGACCACGGGTGGAGAGGTACAACATCAGGCCAATTCCTCTTTGCGGATACGAACGATAGGGGCCAACACAGTGGGCAGGTTTTGCATCTGGGCTTGGGCCGTGTTCATCTTGGCCTCTTGGCAATCATGGGTCAGGATGATGAGGTCGGTCTGACCCGATTCATCGCCGCTGGCGCGCTGCAGCACGGCGTCGATGTTGATGCCCGACTCGGCCAACAGACCCGTGACTTTGGCCAACACGCCGGTTTGGTCGGCTACGCGCAGGCGCAGGTAGTAGCTGGTGACGACCTCGCTCATGGGCAGCACAGGCAGGTTGCTCATCGCATCGGGCTGGAAAGCCAAGTGCGGCACGCGGTGCGCGGGGTCTGCCGTGTGCAAACGGGTGATGTCCACCAAATCGGCGATCACCGCACTGGCGGTGGGCTCGCTGCCAGCGCCCTTGCCGTAGTACAGCGTAGTGCCGACCGCATCGCCATGGGCCATGACGGCGTTCATGGCGCCTTCTACGTTGGCAATCAAGCGCTTGGATGGGATGAGCGTCGGGTGCACGCGCAGTTCCACACCATGTGCGGTGCGTTTGGTCACGCCCAGCAGCTTGATGCGGTAGCCCAGTTGCTCGGCGTACTGGATATCCGCCGCTGCCAACTTAGTGATCCCTTCCACATAGGCCTTGTCGAACTGCACGGGAATGCCGAATGCAATCGCACTCATGAGCGTGAGCTTGTGCGCAGCATCAATCCCTTCAATGTCAAAGGTTGGATCGGCTTCGGCATAGCCCAAACGCTGGGCTTCTTGGAGCACCACCTCAAAGTCCAAGCCCTTGTCACGCATCTCGGACAGGATGAAGTTGGTCGTGCCATTGATGATGCCTGCCACCCATTGCAGGCGGTTGGCCGTGAGGCCTTCGCGCAGCGACTTGATGATGGGAATACCACCGGCCACTGCAGCCTCGAAAGCCACCATCACCCCCTTGGCCGATGCAGCGGCGAAAATTTCGGTACCGTGCACCGCCAGCAAGGCTTTGTTGGCCGTCACCACGTGTTTGCCTGCGGCAATGGCTTCGAGCACCAGTTCGCGCGAGAGCTCGTAGCCCCCCATCAACTCGACCACGATGTCGATATCGGGGTTGGCAATGATGGCACGGGCATCGGCCACCACTTGGGCTTTGTCGCCCACAATGGCACGGGCTTGCTCCACATTGCGGCGCGACACCATCGTCACCTCAATGCCACGGCCAGCGCGACGGCGAATTTCCTCTTGGTTGCGCTGCAATACGTGGAATACACCGCTACCCACGGTGCCCAAGCCAATCAGGCCAATTTGTATCGATTTCATACGTTTTCAGTCTCTAGAGCCCGTCGGATGGGCTGGTTACGCTATCAAAACTATAGCAATCAAAATCATGTCGCGTGGCGCTTGCGGTACGACTCCAGGAAGCGGGCAATACGCCCAATCGCTTCACGCAAATCGTCCTCATGCGGCAAAAACACAATGCGGAAGTGGTCTGGAGCGGACCAGTTAAAACCCGTTCCTTGCACCAGCATGACGCGCGTTTCGCGCAGCACTTCCAAGAAGAATTCACGATCATCCTCAATCGGGTAGACCTTGGGATCGAGCCTAGGGAACATGTACAGCGCCGCTTGTGGCTTGACGCAGCTAACCCCCGGTATGGATGTGATGAGTTCATAGGCCACATCGCGCTGGCGACGCAGGCGACCGCCTTCCTTGACCAAGTCTTGGATGCTTTGGTAACCGCCCAACGCAGTTTGGATGGCGTATTGGCCCGGCACGTTGGAGCCCAGCTTGAGGTTGGCCAGCATGGTCAAGCCCTCAATAAAGTCTTTGGCTATGTGCTTGGGACCTGAGAGCACCATCCAGCCTGCACGGTAACCACAGGAGCGATAGGCTTTGGAGAGGGAGTTGAAAGTCAATGTCAGCACGTCCGTAGACAAACTACCCATAGCCGTGTGCTGCACACCGTCGTACAGCACTTTGTCGTACACCTCGTCAGCCAACACCACCAAACCGAATTCACGGGCAATTTGCAAAATACCTTTGAGCACCGCATCGCTGTAAAGCACACCCGTGGGGTTATTCGGGTTGATGACGACGATGCCCTTGGTACGTGACGTCACTTTGGCACGGATGTCGGCCAAATTGGGTTGCCAGTTGTTGTCTTCTTCGCACTGGTAGTGCACAGGCGTTCCACCCGATAAGCTGGTAGCGGCTGTCCACAAAGGGTAATCGGGGGCAGGTACCAGTAATTCGTCACCGTTGTCGAGCAAGGCATTGCACGCCATCACGATCAATTCGCTCGCACCATTACCCAAATAAATGTCTTCCAACGTGACGCCAGCGATGCCTTGCTGCTGGGTGTAGTGCATCACTGCCTTACGGGCGGAAAATATACCTTTGCTATCGGAATAACCTGCCGAGTTGGGCAGATTGCGGATCATGTCTTGCTGGATTTCCTCTGGGGCATCAAAGCCAAACGGCGCCAGATTGCCGATATTGAGCTTGATGATCTTTTGTCCCTCCTCTTCCATCTTCTTCGCCGCATCCACGATAGGCCCACGAACGTCGTACAAGACATTGGCCAATTTGGCGGATTTCTGAATCGTTTTCAAGGCAACTCCGATAGCAGTAAGGGTTAAGGGGGAAACCTATAATTTGACCACAAACTTTTCCCCCATCTCCCGCCATGAAACTGATTCCTGACACACTGCAAGGCCCCTCGATACAAGCTTACGGGCCAGGATGGATTGGCGTGAGTGGCCAAAAGCACAGTGGCGGCCTGCTGGTGAGCAGCCAATACGGCGTCCAAGCATGGGATGTGCAGCAGTTTTCTGACCTTGATTTGCACCACATGGAAGCACTGGGCAATATGGGAGCGGAAATCATCATTCTTGGGACAGGCCAGCAACTGCGCTGGGTTCCTGCACCTTGGATGGCCAAGCTCGGACAAAAACGCGTGGGCTTGGAATGCATGGATACAGGGGCTGCATGCCGCAGTTACAACTTCCTCATGGCGGAGGGCCGCAAAGTGATTGCAGCACTTCTACCGTTATAGCCAAACGGCATAGCCTATTTCGGGTAAAATACTGGGTTGCGGTGACCGCCCCTTTCTGTCACAGGGACGCGCTGCAAAACAGCTACAGCATATTGCGGGCTGTTGCCTCACCTACAAAATATTCCTATGGCGATTGTTGTTAACAAACCACTCCCAGAATTTGAAGCCAACGCCACTGGTGGCATCAAGGTCAGCAACGTATCGCATCTCGGTCAAACCGTGGTGCTGTATTTCTACCCCAAAGACAACACCCCTGGCTGCACGACTGAAGCAATGCAATTCCGCGACAAATACAAAGACTTCACCAAGGCTGGTGCAGTGGTGTTTGGCGTGTCACGCGACAACATGAAATCGCATGAAGATTTCAAAACCAAACTCGAATTGCCTTTTGAGTTAATTGCCGACACCGAAGAGAAGATGTGCCACATGTTTGGCGTCGTGAAAAACAAAATCATGTACGGCAAAAAAGTCAAAGGCATTGAACGCAGCACTTTCCTCATCGGCCCTGATGGCATTGTCAAAGCAGAATGGCGCGGACTGAAGGTTCCAGGCCACGTGGAAGAAGTGCTCAAAGCAGTGAAAGCAGTGAAAAAAGGTATCGCAATCCCCGCACCTGCTACAGACGCAGCAGCAGCTTAGGCACCACACTGATGCAAGCCATAGCGCCTTTTTAGGCGCTATTTTTTTGTCTTTTTGCATGTTGTCTTGACCGGGGTATGAGTCGTGCATAATGGTTCGCATGCCATTGCCATCTGCACCTTCCAAGCGCGCCGACCGCCTGCAAGCCTCGGCTTTTGAAAACCAAGCAGCACCTGCTACCAAGAAAGTCAGTCGCAAAAAACCAGCGTCGACCCTACAGGAACTAGCGCCCCCCGCAGTAGTAGCCCCCCCGCAAAAACCACTTGCTGAAGTTGTGCTTAGCAACAACGTGCCAACCAGTACCCCAAGCAACGCACGAAAACGAGCAGCAACGGCACCTGTCACACGCAAAAAGACAACAGGACCGAAAAAATTGTTCGTGCTTGACACCAATGTGCTCTTGCATGACCCGATGTCTTTGTTCCGCTTTGAAGAGCACGACATTTTCTTGCCCATGATCGTGCTAGAAGAGCTGGATGGTCATAAAAAGGGCATGACCGAGGTAGCTCGTAACGGCCGTCAAACCAGTCGCATGCTGGATGCCCTAGCCGCTGCGCCAGGCGCAGACATGACTTTGGGCTTTGACCTGAGCAGCACCGGCAACAAAGATGCCCAAGGGCGACTACTGTTTCAAACCCAAGCACTGGACTACAAGCTACCGCTCAGCCTTCCCCAAGGCAAAGCCGACAACCAAATTCTGGGCGTGGTAGAAGCACTGCGACAAATTCATGCTCCCCGTGAAGTGGTGCTGGTGTCCAAAGACATCAACATGCGCGTCAAGGCACGTGCACTCGGTTTGGCCGCAGAAGACTACCAAAACGACAAGGCCCTCGATGATGGGGACTTGCTCTACTCTGGGGCATTGGCATTGCCCGCCAATTTTTGGTCTACCCATGGCAAGCACATCGAGAGCTGGCAGCAAGGCCCCCACACCTTTTACAAAATTGAGGGACCACTGGTACCGCAACTGCTGATCAACCAGTTTGTCTATTTTGAAGCCCCATCTGAACCCAGTCTCTACGCACGGGTTACCGAGATTCGTGGAAAAACGGCCATTTTGAAAACACTGAAAGATTTCAGCCATCTCAAAAACGCTGTCTGGGGCATCAATACACGCAACCGCGAACAAAACTTCGCGATGAATTTGCTCACAGATCCTGAAGTGGACTTTGTCACACTGACTGGTACAGCAGGTACGGGCAAGACTTTGATGGCATTGGCTGCCGGCTTGACGCAAGTACTGGATGACCGCCGCTACACAGAAATTATCGTTACCCGAGCAACCGTCAGTGTTGGGGAAGACATAGGCTTCCTTCCCGGTACTGAAGAAGAGAAGATGGGCCCGTGGATGGGCGCCCTAGACGACAACTTAGAGGTGCTGGCCAAGAATGACACAGGGGCTGGCGAATGGGGGCGAGCAGCTACCAATGATTTGATTCGAAGCCGGATCAAAATCAAAAGCATGAATTTCATGCGTGGTCGCACTTTCTTGAACAAGTACGTCATCATTGATGAAGCACAGAACTTGACACCCAAACAAATGAAAACGCTCATCACTCGTGCAGGCCCGGGTACCAAGATCATTTGCATGGGCAATTTGGCACAGATTGATACACCCTACCTTACAGAAGGATCTTCTGGCTTGACCTATGCCGTAGATCGCTTCAAAGGGTGGCCACACAGTGGGCACATTACCTTGGCCCGTGGCGAGCGTTCGCGTTTGGCTGACTTTGCAAGTGAAGTCCTCTAAACGCTCTACTCTATCTGCTTAGAGTGTGGTGAAGGCGTTATCAGTAATCGCCTTCACCATATCCTCGTGCCAAGTTTTCAAATTTGGTGAATTTGTTCAGATAGGCAAGCTTCACTGTTCCGGTTGGGCCGTTACGCTGCTTGGCTATGATCACTTCAGCAACACCCGGCTCTTTGCATTGATCTTTGGTGTAGTACTCATCACGGTAAATGAACATGATGATGTCCGCATCCTGTTCAATAGCGCCAGACTCTCGCAAATCACTCATCATCGGACGTTTATCGGGCCGCTGCTCCACACTTCGGTTCAGCTGCGATAGTGCAATAAGAGGACATTGCAATTCACGAGCAAGCATTTTCAGGCCACGGGAAATTTCACCCAACTCGGTCGCTCGGTTTTCACCGTCACCACCACTACCACTCATCAACTGCAAATAGTCAACAACAATCAAACCCAGCTTGCCACATTGGCGGGCCAGTCGGCGAGCGTTGGCACGCAACTCGGAGGAACTTAAACCTGCCGTTTCATCAATATGGAGAGAGATTGTGCGCAAGCGTTCAATCGCATCTGTCAATCGAGGCCATTCTTCATCGCTGAGTTTGCCTGTTCGTAAATGCCCTTGGTCAATGCGTCCAATCGACCCCACGATACGAACCGCTAGCTGTGCAGCCCCCATTTCCATCGAGAAAACGGCAACGGGCAATCCCTCATTCAAAGCGACATGCTCGGCAATGTTAATAGCCAAAGCCGTTTTCCCCATGGAAGGGCGGGCTGCTAACACGATCAAATCACCTGGCTGCAAACCCGCCGTCATGCGGTCAAAGTCATAAAAACCAGTTGGTACCCCCGTGACGTCATTCGGGTTATCTGCCATCTCCTGAACGCGATCCAGCAAATTCACGACCAAGGAATCCATTGACTGAAAACCTTGGCGATTACGCTTACCCTGCTCTGCAATATTGAATATTTTTTGTTCTGCTTCATCCAGCAGCTCAGAGACTACTTTTCCCTGAGGATTGAATGCATTGGTCGCAATTTCTTCGCTGGCCGATACCAGTTTGCGCAATACCGACCGATCGCGCACGATTTCTGCATAGCGACGGATATTTCCAGCACTAGGTACATACTGTGCCAAGGCATTGAGGTATGCCACACCACCTATATCTTCCGCTTTGCCTTGTACCTGCAAGAACTCATAAACCGTGATGACATCTGCAGGCTTATTGGCATTGATCAGGTTGGCGATCGCGCCAAAGATCAGCTTGTGTTCAAAGCGATAAAAGTCTGCATCCAGCAGCAGATCAGCAACGCGATCCCATGCTTGGTTGTCCAACAGCAACCCCCCTAGCACGCTGGATTCTGCTTCGATGGAGTGAGGTGGTACACGCAAACGCGCTATTTGTGGATCAGCTTCTATTGTGATTCTGGATGAAGATTCTTCTGTCGCCATATGTCAATTCCTTAGTCGCACATGCTACCTCTTCTACAGTTGAGCGAGGCAACTCCTAACCATGCAAACGCAATACACAATGCGCAATAAAAAAGCCGCTGCAAAGCAGCGGCTTTCGAGCAAGCAGAAAATCTGCTTAGTCAGCTTCGCCGTAAACAGAAACGGTGATATCCACTACAACATCCGTGTGCAGTGCGACACTCACTGTACTGTCACCAATGACCTTGATAGGGCCATTGGGCATACGCACTTGTGCTTTGGCAACAGCAAAACCAGTTTTTGCCAATTCTTCAGCAATATCGTAGTTGGTGACAGAGCCAAACAAACGACCATCTACACCAGCCTTTTGGCTCAGTTTGATGGTCTTGCCAGCCAACTTCTCACCTTGGGTTTGCGCTTGAGCCAATTTTTCAGCTGCCGCTTTTTCCAACTCAGCACGCTTGGCTTCGAATTCAGCTTTAGCGGCTTCCGTAGCACGGCGTGCACGACCAGAAGGAATCAAGAAATTGCGAGCGTAGCCGTCCTTGACCTTCACCACATCACCTAGGTTACCTAGGTTGACTACTTTTTCCAGCAGAATGATTTGCATGGTTTTTATCCTTAAATCTTGTGCTGGTCAGAGTAAGGCAACAAAGCCAAGAAACGAGCACGCTTGATAGCAGTGTTCAATTGGCGTTGATAAATAGCGCGGGTACCTGTCAAACGAGCAGGGATGATTTTGCCGTTTTCAGCAATGAAATCACGCAATGTATCGACGTCTTTGTAGTCAATTTCTTCAACACCAGCCACAGTGAAGCGGCAGAAACGCTTGCGCTTGAACAACAGGGATTGGGTATTGCGCTTGGGGCGCTTGTCTTTATTGAAACGTTTGGGACCAGCCATCATGGGCTCCTATTTCACTAGGTTTATGCAGCACACAGACTGCATATATATTATTCAACTTAAGCTTGATACTCAGCTTGCTGAGCCTTGCGCGCATCTTCGCGCTCAACAGCCTTCATCATCAATGAAGAACCTGTTTCTGCTTTTTTCTTCAGCACCGTCAAGTGACGCAAAACTGCATCATTGAAGCGGAAGGCATGCTCCAATTCTTCCATGACAGCTTGGCTGGCTTCAATATTCAGACACAAATAATGGGCTTTTGCTAGCTTATTGATCAAGTAGGCCATTTGACGACGGCCCCAATCTTCCACGCGATGAATTTTGCCACCACCAGCTGTAATGGCGCCCTTGTAGCGCTCCAGCATAGCAGGAACCTGTTCGCTCTGATCCGGATGGATCATCAAGATGATTTCGTAATGACGCATAACACTCCTTTAGGATTTCCCCTACGGGTAAGAAAGCCACCCTAGCGTCAGCAGGGCGGCAAGGCAATCTAGCATTATAGCTTGGTTTAAGCGACGCGATAGGCAGCGTACGTCACTTGATCAGGAATTCTTCCTTGTTTTTTCCTGCCAACCATTTTGGCGCAATGCCACGCCCGGTCCATGTCGCACCGGTCATTGGATCACGATACTTAGGTGCCACTTTTGATCCTTTTGCAACCCCAGTTGTCTTAGCTCGAGCAGTAGAAAAAATATCCTCTGGAGTCAGTTGATATTCCGCAACCAGTGCTTTTACTTGAGAAATAGCAGACGAGAGTTCTTGCTTACGGGCTATTTCTATTTGCTGCTCAAGAGCCGTTTTTTGCTCAATTAGTTCTTTTAGAGAAGGCATATATTCGACCTCGGGTTAAAAAAGAAACTATATTCTATCGAGTATTTCCAATAAATACCAATAAAAAAGCCCGCTTAGAGCGGGCTTTTAGCAACTGGGGTGGCTGATGGGACTCGAACCCACGACAACAGGAATCACAATCCTGGACTCTACCAACTGAGCTACAGCCACCGAAGACTCAAATTATACACTTTTTTCAAGCAATAAAGAGAAAGCAGCCTTGCTTCACTGCTATTTTTTCGTACTGACCTTGAATTCGGTCTTCAAGCTTTGGTAGAAAGCATCTCCTTCTGCGGCTAAACGTGCTTGTGCTACTCGATTGCTACCGCCAGCATTACTGGGCGCCTCCAAAATCTTGCGCACAACCACGACAGCTCCGCCTCCTTGGGGTAAATCTACTTTTTGGATGGCTGGCAACTTCGCCGTTGAAACACGCATCACAGCATCCTTAACCACTTCTGGAAGGTCTTTGCTTGCACGAGAAACAGTGACAGTCGATCCAATACGGTCATCCTTCTGCCCCAAGAAAATTGCTTTTGCATTTGCTGCATCACGTGCCAATACAGATGCCTTTTGATTTGCTAGCAATTTATATACTTCAGATTTGGCTTGGGAGTAATCCAGTGGCACAGAGGGTGAATGCGCCAGTACTCGCACTGAAACAATTTGCGTTGGTGACAGATCAATAGGTTCCGAATTGGTTTTGACGGTAGCTGCATTGCCAAAGATCCAATCTCGAACCTTCTGGTTGCCAGCTACAGCATCTTGAGTTGATCCAGCCAGATTAACCAAACCACTTACTCGGACAGGATTAATAGCAAGCTTCTTGGCTGCACCAACATAGCTATCAGGCTCTTCATAGACAGACGATGCCAAGATTTCGGCCATTTCTGCAAATTTCTTCTGAGCAAGTGCGCTGCGCAGCTCTTTCTCTAATTTGGCACGCATTGACTCCAAACTAGGTACGGATGGCTTTTTGATATCGGTTAATTGAATAATGTGGAACCCATAGTCAGTCGCAATCAAATCGCTGATTTTTCCTTTTTCCATCGAAAATACAGCGTCCTCGAATGACTTCACCATAGCACCACGCGCAAAGAAATCCAAATCGCCCCCCTTGCTTGCAGAGCCAGGATCATCCGAATACTGCTTTGCTAGCTTTGCAAACGAGGATGTATTGCTTTTGACTTGATTCAAAATTCCCAACGCTTTCGCTTTTACTTTCTCGCGTTCAGCACTTGGCAAGTCTTTGTCTGCTGCAATCAGAATATGACTGGCTCTGCGCTCTTCTTTGCTTGCCAGTTGTGAGGCATTTTTCTCGTAGTAGTCCTTCAGTTCAGCATCAGAGATCACCACTTGTTTAGCAATTGCATCAGCACTTAGCAGCAAATATTCGACATCCACTTTTTCTTCTGACTTGAAATTTTCATTATGGGCATCAAAGTATGCTTTTGCCTCGGCATCAGTAACTGACACTTTGGAAAGGTAGTCCTTGGGATCGAAATATTGCAACTCTACTTCTCGTTGCTGACCATAGGCCTGCCATGCCAGTTGGGCATTGGATTTAACCAAAAAGTCGGATGCGGCCAAAGCGGCAAACACTTGGCGCCCCGTTAATTCATTTCGAAATTGAGCCTCAAATGCAGTTGGCGTTAGACCTTGGGCTGCCAACAATTGTTTGTATTTATCATAATCCAGAGTACCGTCCGCTTTTTTCAAGCTTGCAATAACAGGAATTTTTTGCAACTCACCAGCCAAACGCGCATCTGTCGTCGCCAAATGGTTGCGCTGTATATAAGCCTGAACCAACTTAGCCTGAATCAACTGGTCTAAAGTGGCTTGCTTGGCCTTTTCTGATTCAAGCAACTTAGGGTCAACGTTCACACCTGATGCGCGTATGCGATCAACTTCGTTTTTATGCGCTTGGTCCCATTCTTCCTGAGTAATGGACTTGCCATCTACAGTGGCAACAGATGCACCCTTGGTAATAAATCCTTTATATCCATCTACACCAACCATGACAAATGCAACAATGATCAGCAGAAATAAAGGCGCAGCAAAAAATTTGGTATTGCGGCGAACAAAGTCGAACATAAAAACCCCAAGCTAAAAAACAAAAACGAGGACTTAGATTTCTCTAAGTCCTCGTTTTACGCAAGAATTGGTGGGTGATGACGGGGTCGAACCGCCGACCTACGCCTTGTAAGGGCGCCGCTCTACCAACTGAGCTAATCACCCAATTCTTTTCAGTTTAAGGCGTCTTTCAACGCCTTACCTGGACGAAACTTAGGCACTTTGGCAGCTTTGATTTTGATGCTCGCACCAGTACGAGGATTGCGACCAACTCGTGCAGCACGCTTACCAACTGCAAATGTACCAAAACCAACCAAAGAAACCTCGCCACCTTTTTTCAAAGTAGCCTGAACAGCGCCCAAAGCAGCATCCAATGCGCGCGCAGCAGCTGCTTTGGAAATATCAGCTTGGCTTGCAATGTGCTCAATCAACTCTGTCTTATTCACAAAAACCTCTTGGCATTAATCGACGATTTATCTTCTCAACATACCGTCGTTGTCAGCGATCCATGCATTGTATACGAGAAAAAAAGCTATTTTTTGCAAACTGGTAAAACTATCGTACCCGAGCTTTGATCTCTGGTAACGCACGCTGCAAGTAGTACACCATAGACCACACCGTCAGTACCGCTGCACACCAAATCATCACCACGCCGACATGTTTGGCTAAGAGCCCCCCCAGCAATGGGCCATCCCAAAGCAGCAAAGGTATTGCAATCATCTGAACAGTAGTTTTGACTTTACCCAACATATGTACGGCCACGCTGCGCGAGGCACCTATCTGCGCCATCCATTCACGCAATGCAGAGATAGCAATCTCACGACCAATGATGATCAACGCTACGAACACATCCACTCGCTGTAGGTAAACCAAAATCAAGATAGAGGCACACACCAAAAACTTATCTGCAACAGGATCCAAGAAAGCACCGAAGGCAGACGACTGATTTAGTTTGCGTGCCAAATAACCATCAAGCCAATCAGTCAGTGCAAACGCAACAAAGAGCACTGTGGCTAGGTGGTTGCGATCTGGGAGCGAAAGCCACGCTGCGGGCATGTAGAACACCGCGAGCAACAAAGGAATTGCCGCAATGCGCGTCCACGTGAGAATGGTTGGAATGGTTGTAAACATGGGGGGATTGTGGCACGCCAATCAGCGCAGAGCTTTATAGATTGTCTCGGCCAATTGCAGGGAAATGCCATCAACCGTCATCAAGTCTTCGACACTTGCAGCAGCGACTCCTCGCACGCCACCAAAGCGCTGCAGTAAACGAGCCCGCTTTTTGGGCCCAATCCCTGCAATTTCTTCCAACTGACTGCCCCCTACACGCACTTTGGCTCGGGCAGCGCGCATGCCCGTAATAGCGAATCGGTGTGCTTCATCGCGTATTTGTGCCACCAGCATCAGGGCCGCAGAATCAGCGCCCAAATAAACTTTCTCACGACCATCGGCAAACACCAACTCCTCCAAGCCAACCTTGCGTCCCTCCCCTTTTTCCACCCCCACGATGCGCGATACGTCCAAACCAAGTGACTCGAACACCCTTTTGGCCATGGAGACCTGCCCTTTGCCACCATCGACCAGCACGATGTCAGGCATTTCTTGGATTTTGGCTGCATCTTCTGCGCTGTTTTTCTCTGCCAAACGAGCGTAGCGGCGTGTCAGCACCTGCTCCATTGCTGCGTAATCGTCCCCCCCTTGTATACCGGAGATATTGAAACGACGGTATTCAGTGCTTTGCATCTTGTGGTGGTGAAAAACTACGCACGAGGCTTGGGTTGCTTCTCCCGATGTATGGGAAATATCAAAGCACTCAATGCGCAGGCGCTCCAAATCATCAACAGGTAAATCCAACGCCTGTACCAAAGCCCGGGTGCGGGCCTGCTGGGAGCCCTCTTCTGCGAGTAAACGTGCCAACTGAATACCCGCATTGGTTTGAGCCATTTCCAACCAAATGCGACGCTGCTCTTTGGGCTGACTAGTGTGTACTACGCGCACTCCTGCCTGCTCCGACAAAGTGTCCAACAAATGCTTATCGACGGCATGGCTGGTAATCAGTACGGCGGGCATAGCACTGTCCACATAATGCTGGCTAATAAAAGCCTGCAATACCTGCTGCTCAATTGCCATCAGTGCATCTGCACCATCCCACTCCTCCACCACTTGCTCCACGTGTGCCGGAAAGAATGGCCTATCTCCCAAATGGCGACCACCCCGCACCATGGCCAAATTGACGCAAGCACGACCGCCCTGCACTTTGACGGCCAAGATATCGATGTCACGCTCATCCACTGTCTCCACCGATTGCTGGTGCAAGACACTGGCCAAAGCACTCATTTGGTTGCGCAATACAGCCGCTTGCTCAAACTCCAGCTTGTCGGCGTGGGCCATCATGCGCGCTTCCATCTCGCGCATCAACTCCTGCGCCTCACCGTTCAAAAATCGCGTCGCATCACGCACATCAGAGGCGTACTGCTGCTCCGAGGCATGCCCCACACATGGACCAGAGCAACGCTTGATTTGGTACAACAAGCAGGGGCGACTGCGATTGGAGAAGACCGAATCCTCGCACGTGCGCAAGCGAAACACTTTTTGCAGCAACACGATGGTTTCCTTGACCGCCCAAGCACTCGGGTAAGGACCAAAGTACTGGTGACGCTTATCCACCGCCCCACGGTAGTACGACACACGACTGAACTGATCGGCACTGATGTCTGGTGATGCCTCGCCCTTGCGAACTGCTGAGAGGCGCAAGTAGGGGTAGCTTTTGTCATCCCGAAACAGGATGTTGTATTTGGGGTGCAGCGTTTTGATGAGGTTGTTTTCCAGCAGCAACGCCTCAGCCTCACTGCGAACCACCGTCGTTTCCATGCGCACAATTTTGCTGACCATGTGCCCAATGCGGGTGCCGCCATGATCCTTCTGAAAATAGCTGCTCACCCGCTTTTTCAGGTTGATGGCCTTACCCACATACAGCAACTGCTCTTGGGCGTCGAAATAGCGGTACACACCTGGCAATGCTGGCAATGCTGCCACTTCGCGCAACAGATTTTCGGGATGCTCTGAACTCATGGCGGTATTGTGGACAATCCTAGAATGCTTTGGGACATCTTCTGCACCGTTATCGACAACTACGGCGATGCTGGCGTTTGCTGGCGCTTGAGCCATGATCTGAGTGAACGCGGCCACCAAGTGCGGCTGTGGATGGACGATGCCACGCCTTTGGGCTGGATGGCACCAGGAGCTATCCATGGCGCTTACCCAGGCATTACCGTCTTGCCTTGGAGCCATGCCCACGATACGAACCGACTGAGCAAGCTACCGATGGCCGATGTATGGATCGAAGCTTTTGGCTGTGAAATTGCTACAAATTTCATAGCGCATGCAGCATACTCCATAAGCTCTAGCGAGCAAAAACACTCAAAACATCCAATTTGGATCAACTTGGAATACCTGAGTGCTGAAACTTATGTAGAACGCTGCCACCGCCTCCCCTCCCCCGTGTTGCACGGCCCCTTACAAGGTCATCACAAATTTTTCTTCTACCCTGGCTGGACAGCGCGCACTGGCGGCCTGCTGCGCGAACCCGACTTGTGCCAACGCCAAACGCAGTGGCAACGGCTGGCGCGCCAAGAACAACTGCAACACTGGCAGATCGATTGGCGAGGCGAAACGGTGTGGAGCCTGTTTTGCTACGAACCACTAGCGCTTGCCACCCTACTGGAGCGACTACAAGCAGCAGATACCCCGCAGCTGCTACTGGTAACAGCCGGACGCGCCAGCCAAGCAGTGCAAGGGTTACTAACAACATCCACTGCAGGGGCCATGCGTGTGCATTACCTGCCCCACATGACCCAACAAGCCTATGACCAACTGCTCTGGTCTTGCGATGTCAATTGCGTACGAGGAGAAGATTCCATCGTGCGCGCTTTATGGGCAGGCAAGCCTTGGCTCTGGCAAATCTACCCCCAAGATGATGGGGTACATGCCGATAAATTGAACGCCCTGCTAGATACCCTTCATGCCCCTGCTGGTGTACGCCACCTGCACCACTGCTGGAACGATTTCAGTCCTGACTGCCTCTTGCCAGCCATGACCGAATGGCAAGCATTTGCCCACGATGCGCGACAACAAATGTTGGAGCAAACCGATCTCACATCGCAGCTACTGCTTTTTGTAGAGGAAAACCGATAAAATCAAAGGCTTTGCACGAATTGGCAAATGCCCCGCGCCTGCCAATTCCCTTCGCCGCTGCTGCGGCATACCAGTCGCACGAGGCGACAAACCGTTCTGTTCTACTATGAAAATCGCTCAAGAAATCCGCGCCGGCAACGTCATCATGCATGGCAAAGACCCCATGGTTGTGCTCAAGACTGAATACGCACGTGGTGGCCGTGGTGCGGCAACCGTGCGCATGAAGATGAAGAGCTTGCTGTCCAACTTTGGCTCCGAAGTCGTTTTCAAGGCCGACGACAAAATGGAACAAGTGATTTTGGACAAGAAAGAGTGCACATACTCTTACTTCGCTGACCCTCTGTACGCCTTCATGGACACCGAGTACAACCAGTACGAAGTAGAAGCCGAAAACATGGGCGACGCCCTGCACTACCTCGAAGACGGCATGGCGGTAGAAGTGGTGTTCTACGACGGCAAAGCCATCTCTGTTGAGCTGCCCACCACCGTAGTGCGTGAAATTACTTGGACTGAACCGGCTGTCAAGGGCGACACCTCTGGCAAGGTCTTGAAGCCCGCCAAGATCGCTACGGGCTTCGAAATTGGCGTGCCAATTTTCGTAGACCAAGGCGACAAGGTTGAAATCGACACCCGTACTGGCGAATACAAAAAACGCGTCTAAGCAACATGCTTGCGTGAATTCGCTCCACAAGGCCCCGATTGGGGCCTTTTTTGTTGGTATCGTTGCAACCAGCATCAACCAACAATGCCACTATGGAAAACACGCAAAACCTGAATGAAGCCCGCATCGCGAATGCATGGGCTGACTTGCAACGCCACTCCGATCAAGGCTATACGCTCGAAGCAGATGCATACCGCCTTGCATTTGCGGATCCCGAGTTTCTGTTGCGCCGAGAAACACGCGGCATCCGATTCCAACTGGAAATGCTCAAACCCGATCTTGAGCAAGCCCAGCAAGGCATTGAAAACACCATCGTCGTTTTTGGCAGCGCACGCTTCTTAAGCCCTGATGACGCGCAAGCCAAACTGCAAAGCGCCAAAGCCTCGGGCAATACACAGCAAATCACACACGCAGAACGCTTGGTGCGCAATGCTGTTTACTATGAACAAGCACGCTTATTCGCACGCATTGTCGCCACTTACAGTGCCGACAAAGCTGCTACTGACCGGGTGTACATCTGCACCGGTGGTGGGCCCGGCATCATGGAAGCCGCTAACCGTGGCGCCCACGAGCTGCAAGCTCCCTCAGTGGGACTGAACATCACACTCCCCCACGAGCAAAGCGCCAACCCCTACATCACGCCATCGCTATGCTTCAAATTCCACTACTTTGCAGCACGCAAAATGCATTTCATGATGCGCGCCAAAGCATTGGTGGCATTTCCCGGTGGCTTCGGTACGCTTGATGAACTCTTCGAGGTCGTAACCTTGGTACAAACGCGAAAGGCCAAGCCCGTACCCATCATTTTGTTTGGCAGCCAATACTGGAAACGTTTGATCAATTTTGATTTGTTGATCGAAGAAGGCGTCATTTCGCCTGAAGACTTGGATTTGTTTGAGATCGTGGACGATCCCCAATTGGCATGGGACAAGATTCGCCAGTTCTACCAATTGCCTGAGTAACACAGCAAAAAACAAAGCCCCGCACTGGGCGGGGCTTGCTATTTGGCGGAAACGGAGGGATTCGAACCCTCGATGAGGCTCAACACCCCATACTCCCTTAGCAGGGGAGCACCTTCGGCCACTCGGTCACGTTTCCTGACAAGCCGTTATTATGGCACGGTTTTATGCCGCAAAAACCAAAAACGCCCCTCTGCGTTGCACAAACCCCAGACCAACTTTGATGTGAATACTATGCCCTCGGGTGGTGCAGGCTGCCACTTGGCGCAGCAGTTCTTGCATCTGGGCTGCAGTTGGTGTGGTGTACGCCGCATTTTTCAGCCAATAGCGCAGTACTTGTTGCTGCCGCTCTGGTGCGAGTTGCTGCAGCGCACGAATGCGCACTCCCCCATTGCCTACATCTAGAACCTTGTCTGCATCTTCTGCCGCTTGCACATCCAGCAACTGCTGCGCTGACCACATATGCTTTGCAGAGCGCGCAATCGTCTCACGGGCGTGTGGAAACAACTCGTAGACCACTGGCAGCAGTCGTTGCCGAATTTTGTTGCGCGTGTAACGCTCATCGGTATTGCTTGGGTCTTCAATAAAAGGCAGTCCATGGGTGGCAAGCCACAGGCGCACACTCGCCCCCGCGACAGTGAGCAGAGGGCGGTGAAACTCGATGCCATCGCGCAGCCAATGGGTTGGCATACCCGCCAAACCAGCCAACCCTCCACCCCGCAGCAACGCCATCAGCACTGTTTCCACTTGATCGTCGGCGTGTTGGGCCAAAGCAATTGATGCAATAGATGCCTGTTTGGCCATGCGCACAAGGGCTTGGTAGCGTGCGATGCGAGCAGCATCCTCTGGACTCTGCCCTGCTTGCGCATGCGCATTCACATGCTCGATCAGCAAAGGAATTGCATGGTCAGCACAAAAAGCTTTGCAATGGTTCTCAAAATGGGCGGCCGCTGCTTGCAAACCATGGTTGACGTGGAGTGCGACCACCTGCCCCGGCCAACGCTGCCATGCTGCAGCCAGCAAGGCAGTGGAATCAGCACCCCCGCTAAAAGCAACCCCCAGACTGAGCTGGGGGTTGAAATCTGCAATAGCCTGGTCAAGCGACTGGGCCATAGGCGATACACCGCAGCAAAGGCTTAGCGCCCTGCCTTGGTATCGGTGAAGCGACCATAGCTTTGCAAGCGCTCGTAGCGACGATCCAGCAACTCTTGGGTCTTTAAATCAGCCACTTGGCGATAGGCATCATTGAGAGCTCGCTTTAGAAAAGCACAGGCTTGCTTGTGATCGCGATGAGCGCCACCGACAGGCTCATTCACAATTTTGTCGACCAAACCCAGGGCTTTGAGGCGATGTGCCGTGATGCCTAACGCTTCGGCTGCGTCTTGGGATTTCTCGGCTGTTTTCCACAAAATGGATGCGCATCCTTCGGGGCTAATCACCGAGTAAATGGAGTACTGCAGCATGATGACTTGATCGGCCACAGAAATAGCCAAAGCACCTCCCGAGCCACCTTCACCAATGATGGTGGTAATCACTGGGACTTCCAACTGCGCCATTTCAAAGATATTGCGTCCAATCGCCTCAGACTGACCGCGCTCTTCCGCATCAATACCGGGGTAGGCACCGGGCGTATCCACGAACGTGAACACGGGCAAGCCGAATTTCTCCGCCAACTTCATCAGACGCAAGGCCTTGCGATAGCCTTCAGGCTTGCTCATGCCAAAGTTGCGGGCACCACGTTCTTTGGTATCGCGGCCTTTTTGATGCCCCAGCACCATGCAAGGCACGCCATTGAAACGAGCCAAGCCGCCCACAATGCTCAAATCGTCAGAAAAGTGGCGATCCCCATGCAATTCCACAAAATTGGTGAAAATTTCACCAACATAGTCCAAGGTATACGGACGCTCAGGATGGCGTGCAATTTTGGTGATTTGCCAAGGCGACAAATCGCTGTAGATGTCCTTGGTCAGTTGCTGGCTTTTTTTGCTCAGTTGCTCAATTTCTGCAGAAATATCTACAGCAGACTCATTTTGTACGTACCGCAATTCTTCAATCTTGGTTTCCAGCTCCGCAATGGGTTGCTCGAAATCGAGAAAAGTTCTCTTGGCCAACGTATTTCTCCTTTGTTCAATAGGCAACTGGCAATGGATCCAGTGAGCGCCAAATATACCAAGTTGCAACCGTGCAATACGGTTGCCAAGCAGCGGCCACTTCACGCATATCACTGCGACTGACCTGCTCACCCGAAAAATAATTCTTGCTGATCCCGCTGATCAGCCCCACATCGTCCAGAGGCAGCACATTGGGGCGCATCAGGTGAAAAATCAGAAACATCTCTGCCGTCCACCGACCAATGCCACGAATAGACACCAATTCTTTGATGATTTCTTCATCAGGCATCTCCAGCCAGTTGGCTACATGCAGGCTGCCATTTGCAAAATGCAGCGCCAAATCCACCAAATATTCAACTTTGCGTGCACTCAAACCGGCTGCACGCATGTCATCAACTTTGAGCTTTAGTACCTCTTGGGGACACAACTGCTTGGGCAAGCGCTCGAAACGATCCCACACAGCTTGCGCCGCTTTGACAGAGATTTGCTGCCCAACAATGCTGCGAGCCAACGTAACAAAAGCATCGCCCCGGGACTGCAAACACACATCCCCGAATTGTGGAATAAGACGGCGCATAACCCGATCTTTTTTGATCAGGTGCTTGCAAGCATCCTCCCAGTAACTGGGGTTGGACAATGCCGTCAAGACACAGCCTCCCATGTCGTCCCTGCTGGCGTGTCCTTGAGCACAATACCCTTGTCGAGCAAGGCTTTGCGAATTTGGTCGGCCAAAGCATAGTCTTTGGCTGCTTTGGCTTCTTGGCGCAAGGTAATTTGCGCTTGCACATAAGCCGCATCGACCGATGCCCCCGCACGCAAAAACACCTCGGGCTCTTGCTGCAAAACCCCCAAAATTCCACCTAACTGGCGCAACACAATCGCCAACTCAAGGGATGCCGTTTTGTTGACTTCACCAGCCAACTCAAACAGCACAGCAACCGCTTCGGGCGTACCGAAATCCTCGTCCATAGCGACACGAAAGCGCTGTGCGTACGGATTACTCCAATCTATCGTGGCTGCGTTGACACTATCCAAGCTAGGCACAGAAGCCAAAGCAGTGTAGAGACGTCGCAATGCTGTCCGGGCATCGTTCAAATGGACATCGCTGTATGCCAGTGCACTGCGGTAATGGGCTCGGGCAATAAAGAACCGCACCGTTTCTGCATCGTACTGGGCTAGCACGTCACGGATAGTGAAAAAATTGCCCAGGCTTTTGGACATTTTTTCATTGTCGCGGGTCACAAACCCGTTGTGCATCCAATACTGAGCCATGGTTTTGCCACAGGCCGCTTCGCTTTGCGCGATCTCATTTTCATGGTGTGGAAAGAGCAAATCGGCACCGCCGCCGTGGATATCAAACGTCTCCCCCAAGAGCGCTCCGCTCATAGCCGAGCATTCGATATGCCAGCCAGGACGCCCATCCCCATAAGGCGAAGACCATTTGGCATCGACTGGTTCGGTCGGTTTGGCCGATTTCCATAGCACGAAATCCAAAGGATCTTGCTTTGTCTGTGCAACGGCAACACGCTCACCCGCACGCAGCTCATCCAAGCTCTTACCCGATAACTTGCCATAACCATCAAACTTACGCACCGAATAATTCACATCCCCCTCAGGGCTGCGGTAGGCATAGCCCGCTTGCTCCAACTTATCTATCAGACCCAGCATTTGACCAACGTATTCGGTCGCACGGGGCTCGTGATCTGGAGCGGCAATACCCAAGGCGACAGAGTCCTCGTGCAAAGCTGCGATCATCCGATCTGTCAGCGAGCGAATGGACTCGCCATTTTCGACAGCACGGCGAATAATTTTGTCGTCTATGTCGGTGATATTGCGCACAAATGTCACGGCATAGCCACTGGCCTGCAGCCATTTGCGCACAACGTCAAAAGCCACCATGGAGCGTGCATGCCCCAGATGACAGTAGTCATAAACCGTCATACCGCAGACATACATCTGCACAGAACCAGCAACAAGAGGTTGAAATGGCTGCACAGCGCGCGCCATGGAGTTGTAAATGCGTAGAGACATGCGAACGGGAGTGAAATTGGCGGTGACACGGGCAAAAAACCGATAGAGGCTGCTCCGCAATCACCCCATGCCAAGGCATTGTGGTGGACTTGGTCAGATACAATCGGCTAGCAGTATAAAGCCCATCTTTGACAGTTCGGCAACACGCTAGAAAAACAGATTTTATGAACTTTGCGCATCCGTTTACTCCTCGCCAACTTCGTCAAACGCTTTTGTGTGGGGTGTTTTTTCTCAGCCCCATGTGGGCACTGGCTGACGAATACTCGGATGTAGCGCAGCTGGCCAAGAATGGAAAATACGCCGAAGCCCTGAGCAAAGCAGACCAGTACTTGGCACAAAAACCGCGTGATCCGCAAATGCGTTTCATCAAAGGGGTTGTGCAACGCGACAGCGGCAAAACATCGGACGCTATTACGACCTTCACACGGCTCACAGAAGACTACCCAGAACTGCCAGAACCCTACAACAACTTGGCCGTTTTGTATGCTGGAGAAGGCCAATACGACAAAGCACGCAATGCGCTGGAAATGGCCATCCGCACCAATCCCAGCTACGCCACTGCGCATGAAAACTTAGGCGATGTGTATGCCAAGCTGGCCAGCCAAGCCTACAACAAGGCACTGCAACTGGACTCCAATAACACGGTTGTGCCGCCTAAACTGGCCCTGATTCGGGAACTGTTCAGCCCCAATACCAACGGCAAAAGCAAACCCAGCACCATCGCCCCAACTAGCAATGCACCTACAGTAAGCAAAGCTCCCCCCACGCTGCCTGTGCAAGCAGGTGCTGGTAACCCTAGCGACAAAAAAACACCGTCAGCCCCCGTTAGTGCGCCTGTCGCAACCACCCCAACGACCACGCCAAGCACGCCTGCGACCGCAGCGAACAACAGCGGTACACCGGCCAAATCGGCCGCTAGCGATACAGACAAAACTGCACAAAAACCCGACAAGGATATTGAAACGGCCGTGCGCGCATGGGCCAAGGCCTGGGCCAACAAAGACATGAAAGCCTACTTTGCTGCCTACAGCAAAGAGTTCGATACGCCTGCCAACATGTCTCGCAAAAGCTGGGAAGACGACAGAACGCAAAAAATTACCAGCAAGAAGACAATCAGCGTCAAAGTTGAAGGCATCAAAATCACCCTACATAACAACCGAGCCAGTGCAAAATTCCGCCAAGAATACAAAGCAGGCGGTCTAGCAGTGAGTAGCAACAAAACATTGGACTTGGTGAAAAACGGAGATCGTTGGCTCATTACACGTGAATCGGTCAACTAACTCCCCACAACGAATTGCATGTCTTTTTTCAGAATCCTGCATGGTGTTGCATTAGCCACTTTTCTGCTCTGCGCCAACGCACACAGCGCCTCTGTAAAACAAGCCAAAGCCCCCCCCAACCACGCACAAGCAACGCCTGTCAGCAACACCGTGCGGGAAGATGGTAAAGCCGAGGCACATCTCATACAGGTGCTGCAACTCATCGGCAAAGCTGATATGGACAACGCCCTCGGTCAAGCGGAAAAAATGGTGCGTCAATGGCCCCATTTCCAGCTAGGCCAATTGGTATATGGCGACTTGCTAATGGCCAAAGTACGTCCTTTGCAAAAGTTGGGTGACATGCCCACCCCAGTTCAGGCTGAAAGCCAAACGGCGCTCAATAACTTGCGCGAAGAATCCCAACGCCGAATTCGAGCATTGCGCGAGCGTCCACCACAAGGCGCTGTGCCTGTGCAATTTTTGCGCTTGGCCCCCTCCATCAAACACGCCATTGCTGTTGACGCCTCACGCTCGCGGCTTTACCTCTTCAAAAACAGCAGTACGGGGCTAGAACTCATCAGTGACTACTACATATCCGTTGGTAAAGCTGGCATTGATAAATCGGTAGAGGGCGATCAACGCACGCCTTTGGGTGTTTACTTCATTACCAGTTACTTGGATCCCAAGTCACTCAAAGACTTCTATGGGGCAGGCGCGCTACCCATCAACTACCCCAATGCTTTGGATCTCAAACGTGGCAAAACAGGAGGGGGGATTTGGCTGCATGGAACTCCACCAACCCAGTTTTCTCGCGCTCCCAAAGCCAGCGATGGCTGCGTAGTGCTAGCCAATCCAGACCTCACGCGCATCATCCAAACAGTGGAAACCAGAACCACGCCGGTACTTATTACGCCTGAAATTCAGTGGGTAAAGCCCGATGCAGACAAAACCACCTTGCAGCACTTTGAAACCACCCTGCTGCAATGGCGAAGCGCTAAAGCGTCAGGCGACATGTCTGCACTGATGTCGTTTTATGCTCAAGACTTCAAGAACAACACCAGCAAAGATTTGGGTACTTGGAAAGACAGTCTGAAAAAAGAGGTCAGCAAAACGGGGGGCAGATCCATTGAACTCAAAGAAGCCTCTTTCATGCGTTGGAAAGACCGTGATGACATCATGATCGCCAATTTTGACGAAATTAACGAAGGCACCCGATCTAGCCAGAAAAAGCGCCAGTACTGGATTCGAGACAAAGAACATTGGAAGATTTTTTACGAAGGTACACAATGAAGAAGACCATTGAACGTTGGCGTTTGCATGCGCTAGCTGGCCTGCTCGTGCTAGCAGCACCATTCACCCAGGCAGCCGATCCTCTGCCCAAAGTACAGCTAACAACCAATATGGGCAATATCGTGATTGAGCTGTATCCCGAAAAAGCACCTAAAACTGTGCAAAATTTTCTTCGGTATGTGAAAGAGCATCACTACGATGGCACCTTATTTCACCGCGTTATCAACGGCTTCATGATCCAAGGCGGCGGCTTCACACCCAAACTGGAGCAAAAACCCACCCATGACCCCATTCCCCTGGAAACCAACAACGGCCTGAAGAACGACATTTACACCGTGGCGATGGCGCGCACAGGCAACCCCAACTCCGCCACGGCACAGTTTTTTATCAATGTCACAAACAACACCAACCTCAACGCCCCCATGCCCGATGGTTATGGCTACGCCGTGTTTGGCAAAGTCATCCAAGGCACTGAAGTAGTGGAAAAAATCAAAGCCGTGCGAACCACCCGCTTTGGCTATATGGCCGATGTACCCGCAGAGCCGGTCATCATCCAAGCAGCGTCCTTGCAAACCCCTTGAATCTTTTTTGGAGTATTCCCATGACACAACCCCGCGTAGAACTCAGTATCAAAGGCTACGGCAACATCGAAATCGAGCTCAACCAAGAGAAAGCGCCCACCTCGGTCGCCAACTTTTTGGAGTACGTCACCAGCGGCCACTATGACGGCACCATCTTTCACCGCGTCATCAACGGCTTCATGATCCAAGGCGGCGGCATGGACGAAGAATTCAAGCAAAAGGAAACCAAGGCCCCCATCAAGAATGAAGCCGACAACGGACTTAAGAACAACACCTACACCTTGGCCATGGCCCGCACATCCGACCCACATTCGGCAACGGCCCAGTTCTTCATCAACGTTGCCAACAACGACTTCCTGAACTTCAGCTCCCCCACCTCAAGCGGTTGGGGTTACGCCGTGTTCGGTCAAGTGGTCAAAGGCCAAGATATCGTGGACCAAATCAAAGGCGTGAAGACAGGTCGCAAAGGCTTTCACCAAGATGTTCCCAACGAGAACATCGTGATTGAAAAAGCCACCGTCTTGGCATGACCATGCCCCCCACAACTCCAGTGCTGAACGTGCCTTCAGCGTGGAGTCGCTTGGAATTCATCTCCGACATTCATCTGCATGAAGAAGACGAGGCGACATTCCAAGCATGGCGCTCGTACATGCTCACCAGCACAGCGAACGCCATTTTCATATTGGGTGATTTTTTCGAAGTATGGGTTGGTGATGACACACTGACCCACGCCCCTACAGGCTTTGAAGCCCGGTGTGTGGACGTACTGACACAAGCCGCACAACGACTACCAGAGCGCCCCATTTATCTGATGCACGGCAACCGTGACTTCCTGATGGGTGACGACTTGGCGCGCGCAGCCCACGTCCAGCTAGTAGCAGACCCCACGGTAGTGCAATGGAATGATGAGCGCTTGCTCTTGACCCATGGCGATGCCTTGTGCACCGACGATGTACCGTACCAAGCGTTTCGCAGCATGGTGCGCAGTCCAGCGTGGCAGCATGATTTCTTGCAGCGCCCCTATGCAGAACGGGTGGATATTGCAAAGAGTCTGCGCCAGCAAAGCCAAGCCAACAAGCAAGCGCACGCGGTGTACTCCGAAATAGACCTGCCACTGGCTGCGCAGTGGTTACAAACCCATGCTTGCCATACGCTGATCCACGGCCATACGCATAACCCCAGTAGCACCGCACTAGGCCAAGGCAGGCTCCGTCATGTTCTCAGTGACTGGGTGTGCCAAGGCCATACCGTCATCAAAGGCGATGTGCTGTGTGTCATGCAAACAGAGCCCGTGGGACTGCAAGTGCAGCGCATCGCCTTGGCCAGCTTGTGGCCGTGCGCCACTGCAACACTTACCCCCAGATAACGGAGCGCATCGATATCGATGCCGACTCAAAGCCTTCATTGAAAAATTGCACCTTGTCTTGCTTCTGAGCAACGGCGGCGGCATAAAGCAATGGAAGCATGTGATCATGGGTGGGGTGTGCATGGCGGCTTACTGCGCCCCAACTTTGAAAGGCCGCCAGTGCATCCACATCACCGCGGCTGAGCAATGCCGCGCTGCGCGCATCAAACTCCTGCGCCCAGTCATAAGGACTGGCAAAACCAGTGCTGTCATCGGTCATACGCAGGTTATGCACCACATTGCCACTGCCCACGATAAGCACCCCCATTGCACGCAAAGCCTGCAACTGCCGTCCCAGTTGCACATGCTCTGCGGGTGGACGGCTGTAGTCCATACTGAGCTGCACGATAGGAACATCCGCTGCCGGGAACATCGGGCGCAGCACGCTCCATGTTCCGTGGTCCAAGCCCCATTCACTGCCGTCTACCTTGAGGGCGGCACGCCCTGTCAAATGGGGTTGCTGGAGCTGTGCGGCCAAAGCCTGCGCGGTGATTGGAGCGCCCGGTGCCGGGTACTGCAAGGTTTGCAACTCCTGCGGAAAACCGCTGAAGTCGTGAATGGTGGGCGGGCGCATCATGCCAGTCAGGTACCACCCTTGCGTCAACCAATGGGCAGAAATGCAAAGAATCATTTGCGGCTTAGGCCAGCGCTTGCCTGCGCCGAACTGCTGCCCCAACCCCACCCACGACTGGTGCCAGCGGTTGTTGCGAATCGCATTCATAGGGCTTCCATGCCCCAAAAACAGCACTGGCATGCGTGCACTGGGCTTCAAACCAGGTAGCTGCCCCTGCTTGGCCAGTGCCGCAAGGGCTTCGACAGGGGTGAGAGATTGCAAACCCAAGAGCGCTGCAGCGCTGCTCACAAGACGACGACGAGATATCTGAAGCATGCCCGCAGGTTAGCAGCCCTCAGACGATTCACCATGTACAGCCATTTGATAAGGGCTTTCAAGTCATTTGAATGGCTAAGCGACAATTGTGCTCATGAACAACCTGCTTGACTCTCTTTGGCTGCTAAGTACGCGCTTACTTCGCGTGCTGTGGTTGACTGCCGTTGCACTGCTGGTGCTCTGCTTTTTGGCATTGATGGCTATCTTGGGCTTGGTGGTGTGGCTGGTGTACCGCCTCAGAGGTCGCCCAGCACAAGCCAACCCTTTCATGCGTTTTCAACAAACCGCCCACGCTTGGCGCACAGGGGGTTGGCAGGGTACACGCTCCCATACAGACGCATCCACAACTGAAGCGAACGTGGTGGACGTGCAAGCGCGTGAACTCGATCCTGCGAACAAACGCTTGCACTAAGGCACGACCTGTAGCCCCCCCTAGAAACGCCAACCGATGCAGTGCAACCATCATCCATTGCTGTGAGTGGGGACATTCCCGCAACGGATTGGACAAGTGCACTGGAGGCCATGCTTTGCGGCATGTCAACCCCCAACGTGCTCTGACAAACCGACCTGCCCACGCTATGCTTTGGATCAAATCATCCACACCACAGTACACCACGATGCCCTACTTTGCTTTGACCTCCATACCGCGCTATGCAGCCACTGCCTGTGCTGTACTTTGGATCAGCGCCTGTACTACCACTGGCAACAACCAAGCTCCCAGCAATATCAGCAAGCCCCCCACCCCAGTCGTCAGCAACCAAGCCCCAGCCAGCCAAGAGCAAACGCTCTACACCATCGACTCTGCCCAGACCCAACTGCACTTGCTCATTTACAAGGCGGGAACCTTGGCCAGACTCGGCCACAACCACGTCATCAGCTCACGCACGGTGCGTGGCAGTGTGTGGCTGGGAGATACCGTATCGAACAGTGGGTTTGATATCCAAGTACCAGTCAATGAGTTAATAGTCGATGATGATGCAACGCGTCTGGCTGAAGGGGATGACTTTCCATTGAACTTGCAGCAAGCGGCCAAAGATGGCACCAAAGTCAATATGCTGCGCGAGGATCTCCTAGACGGCGAGCATTTTCCCCTCATCACACTGCAAGCAGCACGCATAGAGGGCACTTGGAAAGCCGCTACCGTACAGGCCTATATGCGCATCAAAAACCACACCCGCACAATCAGCGTGCCCGTACAACTACAACGGCAAGGGTCAACATTGACCATCCAAGGTGAATTTCAGATCAAACAAACAGATTTTGGGATTACCCCTCTGAGCGTGGCGATGGGAGCATTGCAGGTGCAAAACACAGTGACTATCAAATTCCAGCTCGTGGCCAAGCGGTCATAGCCTTCTCAAGGCTTGCGCTTGTTAAACGAGAGAGTGACCTCCCCCAAGCGCACGCCAAACTTGCTCATGGTGGCCTTGTTGAGCATGACTTGCTCATTCATGAGGTACATCCAGTCATCAAACTGCACTTCGTACACAGAGCCATCCACTGGCAAGCGCAAGGTGTACTGCCAATTGAACGCATTGCCCATTGCGCGGCCTTGGGCCGTACCCACCACGTCATCGGCTACACCGGTGTAGCGCCCATCAGGCAATTGAGTCAAACGCCAAATGCGCTTTTGCACCGTGCCATCGGAGTACACAAAGTCCTCATCCAGTACGCCCTGCGCGCCATTCCATTGGCACTGCATGACTACGCTAAAGCGCTTGACGACCGCCCCCGATCGGTCGGTAAAGACCCCATAAGCATCAATCACTCCATTGAAATACGTGCGCAAATCGAGCGCAGGTTTTTCATTGGCGTACTGCTCAATCTGTTGGCTGGCACAGCCTTGTAAACCTAATGCGGCTACACCACCCAAACCACCCAGCAAGCCCTTGACCAGTAGACGTCGTTTCACGGTATGTCCTTTCAAAGTTCTGCCAACAACTGGCTACGCAACTGCGGCTCGCTGGTCCACGGTGCAAGCCAAATACCAAAAAAACACTCGGCAAACACTGCGTCATCGCTAGCGGCCAAAGCCTTGCCATTGAAAAAGAAATGCGCCCCCTGCTCAGGCACGTGCACCCCAGTCAGATGATCGCCCTCGTGCACATCGGGAAAGGTTTGCCCCATAAAGTGCAACCAGCGCTTGGCCACTGCGGCATCCAGCGCACCTGCACGTTGCATCTCCTTCAAAGAACGTTCGGCAATCAAGCGCCCGCGCAAGCTGCGCCAATACGCCAAGTCCAAAGCAAACGAATACGCGGCATAACGCTGTGGCTCAAAGCCTGCAGGCACCCACAAAGAAGCATCGTAAATTGACAACCCCACAAACCGCATACGGGCCATGCCCCGCTTGGACACTGGAGGTAGCAGGGACTGAACTGCAGCAGGAAGAACAGACTGTGCGCTACTGGCTTGTGCCTTAAAGGGGGCAGCCCCCGCTACCAGAGTGGCACCAAGCCAGCCTGTGCACTGCAATGCTTGACGGCGAGATACACGGTTTTGCATACGGGTACTCCACGGTGTTGCTGTCAGGCAGTCTAGCCAGATACAAAAAAACCCGGCACTGCCGGGTTTTTGTGCGGGCCAAGGCGCGTCTTGGCGCTGCTCTTTTCAATGCAAGGCTTGGATACCTGCCACCATCCACCCGGCACTGCCATCCTTGGGTTTGGCCATATTCCAGACCTCGCGGAACGGCTCAGCAGCTTGGTCTGGAGCTTCTTGGATGGAGCCAGAAAACTCCACACTGGCCAGCCATTCATTGCCCAAATCTTCTATGCCCAGCAACTGCGCATGCAGCGCTGCCACATGGGTGTGGTTGCTCGCACCACCGCTGTGCTGATCGCGCTCAGCCAACTGTTGGCGCACCTCGCGCAGCATGCCATCGGTCATCATGGACTGCAGTTGGCCGACATTGCCTTTGTCCCATGCAGCTTGCAAAGCCACAAAAGCTTGCTTGGCAGAGTCGACAAAGCGTGGCACATCAAAATCAGCAGGAATGCTCCAACTACTGGTGTTGCCCACGTTGCCAGACTGCAAGCGCGAACCAATCATGCTGCCACCAGACGCTGGCGCACCCCACGATGCTGCATTGCCAGCGCTAGGCTGGTTGTATGCAGGTGGCGTAGCCACAGGCACTGGACTGGGTGCATAGGCTGCACCCGCACCCGCCATAGCATAAGGAGTGCGCTGCATACCTGCTCCTTGCTGGGCACGGCGGCGCATAAACCAAGCCAACGCGGCCATGGCCAGCATCGCCACCAAAGCGACCAGCAAGATATTGCCAAAAGCCGCCCCCAACCCCAGGCTGCTGGCCAACCACGCCAAGCCTAAGCCGGCTGCCAAACCACCCAGCATGGCACCCCATGGTTTGCGGGGTGCAGCAGCAGCAGGTGCCGCCCCCATGGGTTTAGCGGCTTGTGCCGATTGGCCTGCAGGTGCACTCGGTGCAGCCGGTGTAGAGGGGTTGGCATCGCGTTGCATCACATTGCTCGATTGCTTGCCCATGGATTTGCCACCGCCCATGCGGCGCGCAGCCTCTGCATCCATACCACTGAGTGCCAAGCCAACAGCCAACGCCCCTGTCAAAACATACGACCACATTTTCATGTCTGCCCCTTTATCAAAAAGTGCCGCCATTGTGGCAATGCAGACAATAGGTACGCATCCCATAAGCCCTTTCAATGCCGGGTGAAACGCTGACGCATACGACCCAACCAATGCTCAAAATCATCCACCAGAGTGAATACCGATGGGATCACCAGCAAACTGAGCACCGTAGAAGTGATCAAACCACCGATTACCGCAACGGCCATAGGACTTCGGAAACTGGTATCGGCACTGCCCCACCCTACCGCCAACGGCACCATGCCCGCCCCCATGGCAATGGTGGTCATAACCACAGGACGAGCACGTTTGTGGCAGGCATCAATCAGCGCATCGAAACGGCTCATGGGCGCACGTACCGGATGCCCATCGCTGCCATCATGACCACGGCGTGCCAAGATGGCGTACTCCACCAGCAAGATAGAGTTTTTGGTCGCAATCCCCATGAGCATGATGAGTCCGATCAGTGAGGGCATGGAAAAGCTTTGGTTGGCGATCAACAGACCCACAAACGCTCCCCCCAAAGACAGTGGCAAGGCCGCCAAGATGGTGAAGGGTTGCAAAAAGTCCTTGAACAGCAGCACCAGCACGATGTAGATGCACAGCACCCCGGTGAGCATGGCCAAACCGAAACTGGCGAACAACTCACCCATGACCTCGGCATCGCCCAGCGTGAGTTGCTTTACGCCAGGCGGTAAGTTGGTCAAAGAAGGCAACTTCTGAATTGCTGCAGTGGCGTCCCCCAAAGGCATTCCCGACAACTCCACCTCGAAGGTGATATTGCGCGAGCGGTTCAGGCGGTCAATCACCGCTGGGCCACCCACTATCTCCAACGTGGCAACTTGGCTGAGCATGACAGGCCCACGCACGCCCGAAACAGCCAAACGCCCCAGCACCTCCAAGTCAGTGCGTGCCACATCGGCCAAACGCACAACAATGGGCACTTGGCGTTGACTCAAATTGAGCTTGGCCAAGGCATTGTCGTAATCTCCCACAGTAGCGATACGCAAGGTTTCGCCAATCGCTGCACTGGTCACCCCCAAATCGGCTGCACGGGCAAAGTCTGGACGCACAGCGATTTCTGAGCGCACCAAACTGGCGCTGGAAGTGATGCTTCCCAAACCACTGATGGTGCGCAAATCCTTTTCCACCGCAGTGGCCGCTGTGGCCAAGGCCTGCGGATCTTCACCAGTCAATACCAGCTGGTATTTCTCACCATTGCCACCCAAACCCACTTTGGTACGCACTCCAGGCAGCGCCGCCATGGCGGCGCGTATGGCGTTTTCTATGCCTTGCTTGCGAGGTCGCTTGCCACGCTCGGTCAATAGCACGGTCAGCGTGGCTTTGCGCACATCACTGACCCCCGATGTGTCAAATGGATCTGTCCCTGCAGCACCGCCGCCAATGGTGGTGTAAACACTCTCTATGTGCTCGACCTTGGTCAGCAATTGGCGTGCATGCTCGGCCGCATCGCGTGTCAGGGCCAAGGTTGCCCCAGGTGGCAACTCGATCACCACCTGTGTTTGTGAGTTGTCATCGGGCGGAATAAACCCCGTGGGCAACAGCGGTATGAGCATGAGTGAACCGATAAAAAAGGCTCCTGCTGCCCCCATGGTGATCCAACGGTGCTGCAACGCCCAATGGCTTAGACGCAGATAGGCGGGCATCCAAAATGGATCTTTGTGTTCGTGTGCACTGGGCTTCATGGTGTATGCAGCCATCATGGGTGTCAGCACTCGCGCCACCACCAATGAAGCAAATACAGCCAATGCGGCCGTCCACCCAAATTGCTTGAAAAACTTGCCTGGAATCCCGCTCATGAACGCAGTAGGCAAAAACACCGCAATAAGAGTGAAAGTGGTGGCCACGACAGCCAGCCCAATTTCATCGGCTGCTTCCATGGCTGCTTGGTAGGGGGGTTTGCCCATGCCCAGATGGCGCTCGATGTTTTCCACTTCCACAATGGCGTCATCGACCAAAACACCAATAACCAACGACATCGCCAGCAAGGTCACGATATTGATGGTGAACCCGAAGTAGCCCATGCCGATAAAAGCTGGAATGACCGACAAAGGCAAAGCTACCGCCGATACGATAGTCGCACGCACGTTGCGCAAAAACAGCCACACCACGATGACGGCCAAAATGGCACCTTCGTACAGCATGCTCATGGAGGCCTCGTACTCATCGGCCACGGGTTGTACGAAGTCAAACGCTTGGGTGAGTTCAATGTCTGGGTGCTGGGCCTTCAATTCATCGAGCACCACCTTAACTGCAGCCCCTACCTCCACCTCGCTGGCACCTTTACTGCGGCTAATTTCAAATCCAACCACAGGCACTCCATTGAGCAGTGCCAGCGCGCGCGGCTCAGCCACCGTATCACTGATGGTTGCCAACTCATCCAAACGCACCCGCTGCCCATTGCTCAGCGTCAATTCCAAACGGGCCAACTCTTGGGCAGTTTGAACCGTGGCGATGGTTCGCATGGGCTGCTCGCTCCCCCCCAAATCCGCTCGTCCCCCTGCACTCTCGGTTTGCACTTGCTTGAGTTGGCGTGAAATGTCGGCAGCCGTCGTGCCCAAAGCTTGCAGCTTCAAGGGATTGAGCGCCACATCCACTTGGCGAGTCACTCCCCCCACACGCGAGACAGAGCCCACCCCCTTGACACCGAGCAAACGGCGCGCCACGGTGTTGTCCACAAACCAGCTCAACGCCTCATCGTCCATTTTCGAGGAGCGGATGGTGTACGCCAAAATGGGCGATCCTGAAAGATTCACCTTGTTGACAACCGGATCACGCAAATCGCTGGGCAAATCGCTGCGAACCCCCTGCACGGCGCTGCGTACTTCATCCAATGCTTCTTGGGTGGATTTTTCCAAGCGGAACTCGGCAGTGATAGTGACCCCACCGTCTTGCACTTTGGTGTGAATATTTTTCAAACCCTGGATAGTGGCAATCGCGTTTTCCAACTTGCGCGCCACTTCCGTCTCCAACTGCGCTGGCGCTGCACCAGGCAAGCTGGCACTGATGGTGATGGTTGGCAACTCCAAATCGGGGAACTGCTGCACCTTCATGCCATTGAATGCCAAAAGCCCAGCAAAGGTCAGCATCACAAAAAGCATGACTGCGGGGATAGGATTTTTGATGGACCAGGCCGAGATATTCATCGTCCTTGCTCCTTATTTGATAGCTGTCACAGCACTATTGGCGGGCGTTTCAACCACTTTTACTGTATCGCCATCGCTCAGAAAGCTACCGCCACTGGCCACCAATTTGTCACTCGCTTGCACGCCACTTTGGACTTCAATGCGATCACCCAGTACGCGCCCGGTTTGCACCTTGCGCTGGCTCACCTTGTTGTCAGCACCCACGCTGTATACGTAGCTAAAGCCATCGCGTACCACCACCGCCGTTTGCGGCACAGTCAGCGCGGTAGTGGATCCAAGGTTGAATGCACCGCGTGCATACATACCGGGTTTGAAAGCAGCGCCCAAGGCCTGCCCTGCTGTAACGGGGGTGAGTATGTCCACATAGACCCATCCGTTGCGGGTGGTGGTATCCACCGTTGGGGCCAGCATGCGAACCTTGCCTTTGGCCTGCACACCACTGGGCGATGTGAGTAGCACCTCCATACCGGGGCGAATGCGGTTGAGCTCAGAAGCCGTCACTTCACCGCGCCACTCCAAGCGCGCCTGACGGATGAGTTTGAACATCTCTGTCCCGGCCGCCACAACCGTTCCCACACTGACTGTGCGGGCGGAAATGATGCCGCTATCGGGAGCCAGTAGTTGGGTTTGCTTCAAGCGCAGCAATTGGGCATCGAGCTGCGCCTTGTTGGACTCGACACGTGCTTTGGCTGTGGCCTCTTGGGTGAGGTATTGGTTCACTTGCTGTGCGCTGATGGCCCCAGTGCCTTGTACGGCACGGGCCCGCTCGGCATTGGCACTGGCTTCTGCGGCATTGGCCTGTGCTTCATTGAGGTTGGCACGGGCCAGAGCGACATCCGCTTGCACGGTTTCAGCGGCAAAACTGGCCAATAGCTGCCCACGCTTGACACTATCGCCCACGCCCACATGCAGTTCGACCACCCGCAAACCAGCTGCCTCGGCACCAACGCTGGCTTCTTGCCAAGCTGCCACACTGCCGTTGGCGGCCAATTGCACGGGCCATTGCTTGGTTTGCGCTTGCACCAAGGATACAGTGAGCGCTGCTTTGGGGGCCACAGTTGCTGGCTTATCGGCTGCATGGCCGCTGGTCGCAAGTGCACCCCACGCAAGCGCCGTGAGTATGCAGACTGCCAGCAGGCTCAGAGTAAGGGGTTTGATCGAGATTGAAGGCATGGCGTTGCTCTCACAAAAGTCAAAAAATCAGGGTTGTGTTGTGCTGGCAGTAACGGCGGCACTGCTGACTGCATCGGGCTCAAATCCGCCTCCCAAAGCGCGGTACAGAGCGACCCAAGCACGGTTGCGTTCCAGCACCAAATTCAGTTGTGCTGAACGCGCGGACAAAGCATTGCGGCGAGCCTCCTCCAGCTCTAACAAACTGGCCAAGCCTTGGTTGTAAAGGGCTTGGGTGGCCGTCAAAGCTTGCGCATAGTTGTCAGCAGACACTGCGGCATCTTGCTTGCGCGCCTCGGTACTTTGCAGATTGACCAAGGCCTCCTCCACCTCGCGCACAGCTTGGCGCACTTTGGCGCGGTAGGTAGATACCGCTTGGGCATAAGCCACTTCGGCAGAGATCACATTGGCTTTGCGTTTGCCCGCATCGAACAAGGGCACACTCAATGCCAACGGACCGAAAGACCACGTATCCAAATTGGTTTCAGTCCCCAAACTGGTGTAGCGCATAGCCCCTACCGAACCACTCAAGGTCAGGCTTGGATAGCGCTGTGCTTTGGCACTGCCCACTTGGGCACTGGCCACCAGTACATCGCGTTCGGCGGCAAATACATCGGGACGCTGGGCCAATGTTTGTGCTGGCACACTTGCTACAGAAATAGGAGCAGCCTCAGCTTTACTAGCAAGGTTTGCAGCCATTTTTCTGCGCAAATCGGGTTCTGGCATTGCAGTGAGTGCCACCAATGCTTTGATATCCAAATCGCATGCAGCCTGCTGTTGCGTCACACGGCTTGCACCATCGGCGGCACTGGCTCGTGCTACCGCGGCGGTTGAAGGCGCTGCAAAACCCGCTTTGGCGTTGAGCTGGGTCAGGCGTGCAGTTTCTTGGCGCGAAGCAGCGTCTTTGCGTACCACCTCCAGCAACTGGTAGCAGGTAGCCAAGTCGTAGTAGGTATTGGCCACTTCGGCCGCGACGGAGACGCGTGCGTTGTGCCACAAGGCTTGGTTGCCTTGCAGTTGAGCGTCAGCGGCATTGCTGGCTATCCGATTGGCCCCCACCAAATCCAGCTCCCAACTGGCCTGCAAGCTTGCCGTCTGGGTCGTAGCCACTGGCACTCCGATTTGGCTCACACCCCGGCTGGCACTGACACTGGCATCTACCGATGGGAGCAACGCAGCATTGGCACTCGTGCGCTGAGCGCGGGCTGACTCAACACGCGCCAAAGCCTGTGCCACATCGGAACTCACAGTTTGAGCCGCCTCAATCAACTCCACCAACAGAGGATCTCCCTGCTGTTGCCACCATTGGGCTAGAGCACCCACACTGCCGTGGTGTGGCAATGGCGCTTGCCACTGAAGTGGCGCTGCCGATTCCACTTGGGTGGCCGGCATTGGGATAGCGCAGGCACTGAGCAACAAGGCTGCTGATGAGAGCGACAAGATGCGTGAATACATGGATTTCATGGTGCTAACGGGGTAGAGGTCACGACTGCCTGCACGGCGGCCGTGCGGCGGCGAGCCTCTGCATCGACCAAGGCCAGTGCATAGGTCACCAAGCTATCGAGGTACGCATCCAAGGCCTGCGGCGTATCCACCAAACTTGGACATATGCGGGTATACAAGTCATTGCCCACATGCAGCATGACGCCCAGACTGTTAATGGCAAAAACCAAGCGGTGCACTGCCACATCTGCATCGTGGAGCTGCAAGTGGCGGCACAGCATGCGTGCCATGGCCATGTGAGCAGGGACAATGCTGGTTTCAAGCTCATGCTGCCACACCCCCGTGGGTTCGAGCATCTCCCGAAAACACAGCTTCATATAGCACTGCTGAATGCCTTGGCCTTGCTTGAGCGGCATGACAAAGCTCTCGAGCAGGCTGCGCAATCCCTGCGCCAAGTCCATGTCCGCGGTATCGAGCACTTCCAAAGGCACTGGTGGATTGGTGCGCGGATCGGCAAATACCGCGCGGTATAAGCCCACCTTGTCACCAAAGTAATAACTGATGGAAGCGACATTGGTGTGGGCAGCCTGCGCAATGTCACGTATGGAGGTTTTGGCAAACCCCTTCTCCGCAAAGAGCAATAAGGCCGCATCCAAGAGGCGATTGCGCGCGCCTAAGGCTTCGGTTACAGGCGCAGCGGTATGGGGCTGATCGGTAGACATGACGCTGCATTCTACGCAGCCCATTAATCAAACGTTTGATTAATTCCCAACAGCAGGGGGTTGGCTATGTTGATAGTAGTCAATTTCAATTGGAAATCAAACATTGATAGCCATAGCATTAAGGCATCCATCGCACTAGGAGAACACCATGACCCGCATCCGCACCCTCGCCTACCAGAACAAACTCACCCTCATGAAAACAGGCAGCTACTACATCGTGCACATCTGTGTGGCGGCCATGGTGGCCTATGCCGTTACGGGCAATTTGCTCGCGTCGCTCACGCTGAGCCTGCTAGAGCCCACCGTTCAAGCGGTAGCATTTTTCTTTCATGAACGTGCGTGGAATCGACGCCTATCGGCCTAAATATTTCGGCAAGGCATTCTTTCGCACCAGCAGGCAACACCACAGCCTGTATCTGTGATGCAACATTGGTGCTACCCATTACCACCAGACCATGCTGGCGGCAGATACAACTTGGGGGAACAATTTCAACCAGCTCCATTCGTAACGTTAGCGCAAAAATCTCATCCACCACAGAAGGGAATTGCCCCACCATACAAAAACTTTTACCTCCAACACTCCTGATCAAGATAGACGGTATCCAGTCCACCCTACCCAATGGCATTACATAACATTACACAGACCTTTCATGAAAGACACATATTTGCTTGTCCAAAAATGAAAAAATCGCCCAAGTTATCTGCTTAGTCGTTGGATATAAATGTCTCGCAAACCCGCGAACGCAGGCCAATCAGCGCATCAACGGTGATTGAGGGGATGGCCAATAGTGACCGCGAACTGACCAGTGCACTACAAATGCACAGGCTGTGGGGATGAGTCACTAAACCTGCTAGCTTGGTGGAGTCTGATTTTTATCAGTCTTTACAGACATTCGATTCAACACGTTTTATCTATCTTGTTGAATCCATAACAACTATGCCAGCGCCCTCCATTCGTGGCTCCTACTACAGCATCAGCCCGCTTGAAGATTGGTTACCAAGCGTACTGGCCTCTAGTCTTGCTTGGTGTTTTTGCGCAGTACACGCTGCCCCCATCGATGGCAAGGTGACATCAGGATCAGGGTCGGTAAGCCAGTCTGGAACTACCACGACGATCACACAAAGCAGCCAAAACCTGTCCATGACGTGGAAGAGCTTCAATATCGGAAGCTCCGAAACCGTCAACTTTGTCCAACCGAACAGCAATGCCATTGCGGTCAACCGCATCCTGGACACCAACGGCACGCAGATACTGGGCAGCCTGAATGCCAACGGCAAGGTTTACCTCATCAACCCCAATGGCATCCTGTTTGGCTCGGGAGCCCAGATCAACGTGGGTAGCTTGGTTGCCAGCACCCTGGATCTGAGTGACAGCAGCCTTGGCAGCAACGAACGCAGTTTCAGCGGCAGCGGAGTTGGTAGCGTTATCAACCAAGGCAACATCACTGCAGCCGATGGCGGCTACGTGGTTTTCTTGGGCAATACCGTCCGCAATGAAGGGGTTGTGCGCGCACGCTTGGGCACCATTGCCATGGGCGCTGGCAATGCAGTCACCCTGACTTTTCAAGACAACCAGTTGTTGCACCTGCAAGTGGATCAAAGCGTCCTCAACAGCTTGGCCCAAAACCAAGGCCTGCTTCAGGCTGACGGCGGAACCGTGCTCATGAGTGCGGGAGCCAAAGACAGCATGCTTGCAAGCGTAGTAAACAACACGGGCATCATCCAAGCGCGCACGGTCGAAAACCGCAACGGAACCATCGTGCTTTTGGGTGGCATGGAAGCGGGCACCACGGAAGTGGGGGGCACCCTAGACGCCTCTGCCGCTGACGGGGGAAATGGTGGTTTTATCGAGACGAGCGCGGCCAAGATCAAGGTAGCAGATGGCACCAAGATCAGCACCTTGGCGACCCATGGTGACAGCGGTACCTGGCTGATTGATCCGACGGACTTTACGGTGGCTGCCAGCGGTGGCGACATCACAGGGGCCACCCTGTCGAGCAACTTGGGCGGCGGCAATGTCACGATCCAAAGCACCACGGGGGCCAGTGGTACGGCGGGGAACATCAACATCAATGACGCCGTGAGCTGGGGCGCGAACACCACGCTCTCGCTCAACGCGCAGAACAACATCAACGTCAACGCCAATATCACCGCCACGGGAGCCAGTGGCAAATTGGCCTTGCTCTACGGCCAGAGCGCTGTCGCTTCGGGCAATACCAGTGACTACAGCATTGCAGCGGGCAAGAGCATCAGCTTGCAAGCGGGGAGCAACTTCAGCACCAAGCTGGGCAGTGATGGCACCGTTAAGACTTATACGGTGGTCAACACTATCGCGGCGCTGCAGGGCATAGGGAGTGCACTCACGGGGAACTATGTACTAGGCAGTGACCTCGACAATAACAACGCAGCGTTTACACCCATCGGAACCGCCGGTGGAGCCTCCGCCTTCAGTGGAACGTTCAGCGGCTTAGGGCACACGATTTCAAACCTGAATATCAACCGTGGAAGCACCGCCATTACCGGTTTGTTTGGTGACGTGAATGGCGGGACCGTACGGGATGTCGGTCTTATCAACGGGAGTGTGACCTCCACCAGCATTTCCATTGGGGCTCTGGTTGGCGTACTGGAAGGGAACGGCGTTGTAAAGAACAGCTACGCACGGGGGGTTTCGGTCAGCACAACGAACACCGGGACAACGGTGGGTGTCGGAGGACTGGTTGGATTGGCTCAAAATGCCACCATCAGCAATAGCTACGCCACTGGTTCCGTGACAGGTTCGGGCTCAAGCTATGTTGGAGGATTGGTCGGCGTGATTGCAAAAAACAGCTCGGTCACGATTAGCAACAGCTACGCCACAGGCGCAGTATCCGGAGCCAACCAAGTGGGCGGGCTCGTTGGTGGACAAGCCTCCGGAAACTCTGTCAGTGCCTACTCCGTCAGTATCTCCAATAGCTATGCAACAGGCGCAGTGACAGCAACAGGCAGTCAGGCTGGCGGATTGGTCGGGGCCTTTTTCTCCACAACGTCCACCACGGATGCGTCAACCAGCCTTACCAACAGTTTTGCCAGTGGCAGCGTGACTGCCAGTGGCAGCAATGTGGGTGGGCTGGTGGGGCAATGGACCAATACCGGGACACTGAGCAATAGTTACTCCACAGGTGCAGTGCAAGGAGCCGACTATGTGGGTGGACTGATCGGGCTGGTCAGTGCCGCTGGCACGATCGAAAAATCCTACACCACGTCATCAGTGAATGGCACATCTGGAACCACCTACGCTGGCGGCTTCGTGGGTGGGGTGACAGCAGCGGCAACGGTACGCAACAGTTTTTCAGCAGGGACAGTCACAGGCAGTGGCTCCAACATTGGAGGCTTCATTGGTCGGCGCACGGCAGCATCCAATGGACTGTTTTCCAATCTCTACTGGGATCAAACCACCTCAACACAATCCGGCCCTGTTGGCAGTGGTAACGGGGCTGGCTTCACCACCAAAACTGCGGCGCAATTGAAGTCTGCCAGCACCTTGTCTGCGATTGGCTGGGATATCTCCAATGTAGGCGGCAGCAGCGCTGTATGGCGTATCTATGATGGCCAAACATCGCCCTTGCTGCGCAGTTTTCTCACCAGCATGACAGTTGCAGGCAATGGAACCGCTGTGTACGACGGCAATACCAATGTGACTAGCGAATTGGGGAGTACCTACACGTCCAACAGCAATCTGTTGAATACGGCAAGCCTGTCCATGATTGCCAGCAGCAAAGACGTGGGAACCCACACGGTGACAACGAGTGGCAACCTGTATTCCACCCAGTTGGGTTACGACATCAGCTATGCCACCGGCAGTGTCACCATCACCCCTGCCACCGTTACCGTCAGTGGAGCCAGTGCAGCCAACAAGACTTATGACGGCACTACCAGCGCCTCTGTGAGCGGGGGCACTTTGAGTGGCTTGGTGGGCAGCGAGACGCTCACCCTCACCCAAAGCGGTAGCTTCGCCGACAAGAATGCTGGCAATGGCAAGACCGTGAACACGAGTTTTGCTATTGCCGATGGCAGCAATGGAGGGCTTGCCAGCAACTACCAGCTCGCCAGCAGTTCTGGCTCAACCACCGCCAACATCACTGCGGCCACTGTCACCGTCAGTGGAGCCACCGCAGCCAACAAGACTTATGACGGCACTACCAGCGCCTCTGTGAGCGGGGGCACTTTGAGTGGCTTGGTGGGCAGCGAGACGCTCACCCTCACCCAAAGCGGTAGCTTCACCGACAAGAATGCTGGCAATGGCAAGACCGTGAACACGAGTTTTGCTATTGCCGATGGCAGCAATGGGGGGCTTGCCAGCAACTACCAGCTCGCCAGCAGTTCTGGCACTAGCACTGCCAACATCACCCCGGCCAGCTTGGTGGTGAGCGGCATCAGCGCACAAAACAAAGTCTATGACGCGACTACCTCCGCCACACTGAGTGGCACAGCCAGCGTAACCCCATTGGGGGCTGATGTTGTCAGCGTCGTTGGTACAGGCGTAGGCCATTTCCTTGACAAGAACGTGGGCACGGCCAAGAGCGTAGCGGTCACCGGATACAGTCTTGTTGGAGCCGATGCTGGCAACTATACGGTTGTACAACCCACAGGGGTAACCGCCGACATCAGCAAAGCACCTCTGCTGGTAAATGGCGTAACAGCAGCCGACAAAGTCTACGATGCCACTACCACGGCCATTCTCAGTGGTGGGGCTGTTACGGCACTGGGAACTGATGCACTGAGCCTGAATACAACGGGAGCCACAGGGCAGTTTGTGAATGCCAATGCTGGTTTGAATAAAAACGTCATTACTACTGGATACGTCTTAACTGGCGCAGATGCCAACAACTACGACTTGCAGCAACCAAGCAGTGTGACGGCTAATATCAGCCGTGCCACTGTCACCGTGAGCGGTGCAACGGCACAAGACAAAACCTACGATGGCACTACTACGGCAATCGTTACAGGAGGAAGCCTTAGCGGATTGGTGGGTGCAGAAACACTGAGCCTGACCCAAACTGGCAATTTCAATGACCCTAACCCGGGCAACGGAAAAACAGTGACACAGAGCTTTTCGCTCGGAGATGGCAGTAATGGTGGTTTGGCAAGCAATTACCAATTGGCCAACACGACATCAACTACCACAGCATCGATTCTGGCTCTGCCAGATACAACATCCCCCACATCCACGTCCACGGATGTGGGCAACCTGAGCGAACTGGCCAAGTCCGCCATTTTTAACCCTGCACCGACTTCACCCAACCTTCAGATCGTAGAACACAGCACAGAAGCTATGGCTAGCAGCGATTCCCAAAATTCTGCGCGGGAAATACCACAGGCTAAAACTGTCGTAACAACTGCCAGTACCTCAGGCCCCGTATTGTTGATTCGGGATGGGGGTGTCAACCTGCATGGCGACCTGCAATTGGTGCTTGCACCTTGATGCAAGGTGCCATTTAAAAGTGCCGACCTAGCTCCACCCATATCTTCAGCGTGTTCTGGGCATTCACTTGGGCATTGTCCGAGTTTGCACGGGTTGGTGAAGCAATATAGAGCAGCCCCGTCCATCGGTTGAGCCCTCTCCAGTTCAAGCCCAAACCGGCACCACTGAGTGTTCCCGTATTCATGCTGGTACCCCAAGGGTAGCGGTTGATCGCAACGGATGCGGTGTCAACAAATGCAATCCATTGCACATGCCCACTCAACCAACTGCCAGCGTCATAGCGGTATTCCAATGTGACACGGTAACCTTGGTCGCCCGACAGGCTGCCCACATCGTAGGCTCGTACCGAGTAAGGGCCGCCGATCGACATTTTTTGGGATTGATCCAGATTGCTGTTAGCCCATTGGCCTGCAAATGAGATCAACAGGAAATGCGCACTGCCCAGCTCCTGCAAACGTGAGGCACTGAAGTTCCACTTGGCTTGAAAACCCTGCGTTTTTGCCGCATCGGCATCACTCGCTAGCGCAGCTGCATTGCTAAATGACAAATTACTGCCAGACCATGCGGCACTCCAAGTATTCACCGCCGCGGATAGCCATTGGTCTTTGTAATCACCGCTCAAGGTCAACGACAGTGCTTCCATATCCCGATCCGTCCGCACACCCGATGAATCGATACGATCCAACAACTCTGTCTGATCCAACTGCATTTGGAAATACAGATTGCTCTCCCTGCTGCGTCGCAATGGCTGGCGAATCCATTCGCTCACGACCTTGGCAGTACCATGGGCATCGATCGTGCTAAACGCACCGCCCAATCGGTAATCCAACGATGAATAAGCCAACCCAGCACGGGTTCCACGGCCATTGAGCAACACTTCGTAGCCCAAGCGCCCATAGCTTAAATGGCCCACCCCACCATCCTGCGCAGACCCCAGAACACCCACAGTCAATACATCCCCCTGTTGCATCGGATTATTGATATTGAGTGTCCCGGCAACTCGGTACGGCGATATATAGCTATTGCCATAGTTGTCCAGAAGAACATTGCCCTCTACCTCTGGGCCCGGTGTCAAACGCAGCAAAAGATCCGACGTTCCACTGCGATCTCCTGGCTGCAAAACAGCACTCACCCCCACTGGCACGTCCGATAGCATGAGCAAAGACTGATTCAAGGCCGTTGCCTCGACAACATTGCCAGGCTGCAGTGACGCCGTCATGTCCTTGAGGAGTTTGTCATTCAAACGGGTCTGGTTATCGATAGCAATCCGTCCGTAAGCGGCTTCCACCACCACAATCCGCACCTTTCCATCGCGGATGATCTGAGCAGGCGTCACCGCTCGCGCCAATGGATAACCTCGTGCATGGTAAAAATCAGCGATACGTTTGGCCAACAAATCCAATTCAGACAAGGTCAGCCACTTGCCTTGCGCATCAGCAACCAAGGCGTGCAAGGTATCCACGTCAAAGACACTGTTGCCCAATATTTGGAGCTGCTTGACTTCAAAGCTCAACTCCTGCGTGGGACTGTTGCCAGAAGCGACAGGTGGGTCTTCTATGACGAGTGCAGGCATTGGGGCTGGGGATGAGTCCCAAACTCTGTCTCTTTGGGCAGGAGGAAGCACATTGCCCAAGTTAGGGGTTGCAATCTCCGCTGCCTTGACCACCAGCTGCCCACTCACCAACACAAGCAAACAGGTAAGAGTTGAACGCTTCATCTTGCACAAAACCGAGTGTCGAGGCGGCAAATTAATGTATGTTGAGGAGACAGGCTTGGACTGCTTTTCGCAGTGTTGCGCAGTAGTTTGCCTCAGCTTCTGGCGAATATTGTTTCAAGTAGTCAGATGTAGCTAAACCGATGCATGAACCAGCCCAAACGTTTGCAACAAACAACGGGGCTGTGCTCACAATAAACACAAAAAAGCCGCGCTGCCTCAAGGGAATCAGCGCGGCTTGTTACTGCAGTAGCGTCTTAATCGCTATCACACCCGAGGCACAGGCGCACCCGAGTTCACGCACAAGGCCATGTTCAGCGCCTTGATCGCGGTTTTGTAGTCCGCACGCTCAATCACAAACTGCATGTTGACCTGACGCAGGGTTTGCGAGACGCAGTTGACGTTGACTTGCGCATCGGCCAAGGCTTGCGCCGCTTTGGCCAGCACACCGGGGATGCCGATGTTCGAGCCAATCGCGCACACAATCGCACTGGACTTGATGGTCACCAGTTGGTAAGCCGCTTCCAATTCAGCCACCAGTTCGGGCGTAACTTGGTTATCCCATACCAGATGCGCGATGGAGTTGGCATTGGTCGCCTTCAGGATGTAGCTGATGTCATGCTTGCAGAACACTTCCATCAGCCCAGCATCAAAGCCCACCGTGCCCACCATGCTGGGGTCATGGATTTCGATCAAAGTCACTTTGTCGGTGCCAGTGACGATCTCCACACGGGCACGCTCGCCCACAAAGTCTTTGGTGATAAGCGTGCCGGGGTGGTCAGGCTCAAAAGTGTTCTTCAGGCGAATCGGAATACCAGCCAACTCCATGGGTTTGGAGGCCTTGGGGTGGATGGCTTCCATACCCACATCAGCCAGCTGGTCAGCCACGTCGTAATTGGTGGCCCCCACCACAATGGCGTTTTCCAAGCCCACCAAATTGGGATCGGCAGAGGACAGGTGGAATTCCTTGTGGATCACCGCTTCGGCGGGACGTACTTCCACGGCAATCTTGCTGAACGTGACTTCGGAGTAGCCGCGATCGAACTCGCGCATGATGCCTTCGGTGCCCTTGGTGTAGCCAGTAGCGACGATCACGTTGTTGACCAAATCCAAGTTCTTGAAGCTGTTGGCAATGCGCTCGTCAATCGTCCAAGCTTCGTTGTCATCAAAACCAGCCAAGTCCATCAAGATGGCGTTCACGCCGTTGGCTTTGAGAATTTCTACCGAGTTAAACGCGCTGTGCGATTCACCAATGGACGCCAACACTTCACGCGCAGCCAACAGCACGTCTTTGCGGCTTAGGTATCCACTGGCCAGCACATGGTGCATGGCATTGAGGTATTCACGCGCTTGGGCAATGCGGTGGTCGATAAAGGCATCGGCCACATCCAGTGGCAAACCCAAATCGGCATAGTTGGCATTGAGTTTTTTCAAACTAACAGCCAAACCTGCCAGCGCATCCTGATAACCCTTGCCCTCGGCAAACAAGGCGTAGATACCGCGCTCACCCGTCTTTTTGTGCTCCAACAGTTGGTTGGTCACGCCCGAATAGGCGGACACCACGTAAATGCGACCATACATGCGCGAACGGTCATACAGCATGATGTGGCGCAGCACATCGCCAAAGGCGGTCATCGAAGTGCCGCCGATCTTCTCGACAGATATCTTGGAGGGGTTTACGTCTTGCATAGACAGGCTAAAGTGGGGGAAACCCCGCATTTTCCACCACTTTTGTAATTGTTTTCTTTTCTCAACAGCAATGCGGCACGAACTGCTGTAGGCACTTGGCTAGCGGGGGACTCGATCAAGCAGTTTTGCGTTTACGGTAGCGAACGAATCCCGCCACGCCAACGACCCCCACCAGCATCATGGCTAGCGACTCAGGCTCTGGCACAGCAGACACGAAGTACAACTGATCCTGAGCGTATTGCGTGTATTTATTGTCTTTGTACAGGTTGAGCACACGCACTTGGTCACCGACGTCTTTCCAGCCATTTTTTACTGCGGCATTGGCCATTGCCACCAAAGTTTGCGCGTAACTGTCTTGCGTATAAAGATATCCGTACCCAGAGTTGGTGGATGAACCATGCCAAGACTGAACCTTGTACGAATCGAGTTCATGCTCCAAATACCAAATCGCCACTTGGAAAGAATTGGCCTTGGCGTTAGTCGACAAGATGCTCGACTGGAAGTTTTTGTCCACATTGAACTGGGTAAACAACCATTCGGTTTGCACACTCAATGGGTCACTGGTCGCAGTACCGCCAGAAGCCGGGTTGGTTTGGCTGTAATAGGACGAAACAGCGTTTTGGGTGGCGTTGGATACGCTTTTTACATACAGAGTGGTATTGGTGTAGAGGGTCTCGTACAGCTCCACACAAAAGGTATAGAACGATTTTTCACCCGACAGAGCCGAGCCATTGGTTTTCACCTCAATAGCCGAAAACGCGCCCGCGTAAGTGCCTGAGGGCGAAGTCGAAAGCTTCACAGCATCTCCAGCCACCACAGAAGCACCTACCCATTGGACACCAGCAATCGCAGCCATTGCCAAAACCGTCTTACCAACCATCTTTAAACCAGTTTGACGCATACTTCCCCCTGAATATTGAGCATTAGTGAAATGCAGCAGATTGTTCCGTTGACCAGTCTGCTGGGTAAATAGTCCGTCTGGACTATCGACCCATTGACACCATGCCCTGCTGTCCTAGGAAACAACCCTATGCGCCATCTGCTTTGCCTCATTGCTTTTGTGGGTTTGCCAGTTTTAGCCCAAAGCGATGCCGACTTGGTATCAGCCCGCAGTGCCGAACTGCGCCACGCAATAGCCAACGAACACCCTCGTCTGCAGTTGCGCCCCACAGACTTGCCTGCATTGCGTGCTTTTTGGAACGCACTGCCCACAGAGCCAGATGGCAACGCACTGGCGCAACTGGCAGTACCAGCACTGGACAACAAACCGCTGATTGCCGAGCCACGCCCCGTCAAAAACGGCACGGCCGATGGCAACAAACTCTGGCAAGCAGGCTACAAGGCCGCCTACGAAACAGCGGCTTGGGGCCAACGCTACGCCTTAGCCTGGCTACTCACCCAAGACCCCGCATATGGGCGGGAAGCCGCACGCTGGCTGATGCACTTGGCCAGTTGGCACATCACCGCCGATACCTACCGCACCAACGACGAGTTATTCATCCAGTCGCTGCGGCCCATGCTCTTTGCCTACGACTGGGCTTACGACGCCCTCACCCCCGACGAACGCCAAACCATTACCCGGGCACTGAACACCCGCATGGACATACTGGCCAGCCAGATACAGCCCAAGTTCAGCCTGACGCGCCCCACCAGCCCCGACAACTCGCTCAGCCACCCAATGCGCTTTATCTCCACACTGGGCCAAGGTGGTTTGGTGCTGCTGCATGAGAACAAAGCTGCAGCGCAATGGCTGGCCTGGAGCTACGAGTACTACCTGCGCCAGTTTCCCGTATGGGGTGGCCCTGCTGGCGGCTGGGCCGAGGGCATGAACTACTGGAGCACCGGCATTACCCAGCACCAGCGCTTTTTGGAAGGCATGGCCCTGCAAGGCTTTGATGCACCGCTGCAACGCCCGTTTTGGCGCAACACGGCCTACTTTGGGGTGTACAACCAAATGCCTTATGGGGGCTCGTTTTTTGGTGACCTGAACAACATCGCCAATCCATCGGGCAGCATCGCGCTGATCTTGGAAAAAGCCGCCATCCTCAACCAAGACCCTTACCCACTGGCCTACGCCAAGCGCCTAGGCCAAAAGCCACCCACCGCCTTTAGCTACTACACCTACGATGGCATCGATGCGTTTTTGCAGCGCTTTCGCACCGTGCAAGCCAAACTGCCCGAGGTGGCCTTGAGCGACTTGCCACAAAGCCGCTACTTTGACGATATAGGCGTGGTCAGCATGCACTCGGCACTGGGTGATTCCGCCAACGACATCATGCTGGGTTTCCGCTCCAGCCCGCAGGGATCGGCATCGCATGGCTTTGCCGACCAAAACAGTTTCGTGCTCAACGCCTATGGTCAGCCACTGGCCATCAACTCAGGCTACCGAGAGTTCTACGACAGCCCCCATCACATAGGCTGGAGCCGACAAACCAAATCCAAAAACGCCGTGCTGTTTGGCAACCAAGGCCAGCGCATCAAAGACGCCGCCGCCACAGGTGCTATCACACGCTTTGCCACCGGAAACACCTTCAGCTTTGCCAGCGGCGATGCCACCGCCGCTTACGCCCCCCATGCCACGCGTGCGCTGCGGCATGTGTTTTTTGTGAATCGACGCTACTTCCTCATGCTGGACGAAGCGGCTGCACCCCGCGCTGTCCCATTCCAATGGCAGTTGCACGCCCGAAGCAGCATGGCGCTTGCCCCCGAGCAAGGAGAAATTACCCAGCAGCAAAAAGACGCTCGCCTGACGGTGCGCTTCATCAGTCCTGCCGCCAACACCCTGACAATGCGGCAAACCGATGCCTTCGATCCCCCGGTAAACAGTGGCTACCAAGCCAAAATGCCCAACGAATGGCATACCACCATCGAAACCACCACGCCTGCCAAGCAGCAAGACTTTCTCACCCTGCTCTACCCATGGCGGGCCAATGGTGCAGGTGCCCCCCCTTCGCAGAACCTGCAGGCCACGCAAGGCTTTGCCACCAGCGTGGGCAGCGACACCATCTTGATAGCCCGTGAAGCAGAAAAGCAAGTAGATGCGGCAGGCTGGCAGCTACAAGGCATGGCAGCCAGCTTCAGCCCGCAAGGCGATGCGCTGCGCTTTGCTTTGGTGCAAGTGCGCAGCCTGCAAGGCGCGCTAAGCCTATCGGCCAGCGCGCCCATCAACGCCGAGGGAACACGCAGTGCCAACAGCCTGCAACTGAGCAGCACCCAGCATGAACCCGTTACCCTGCGCATCCGCCCGGGATTTGCAGTGCGCCAAGTGAGTGGTGCAAGCCCATGGCAACAAGAAGCCGATGGCACCGTGCAACTGCAGCTCCCCAGTGGCAGCGCGCAAATAGTGCTGCAACGCTAAAGCGAGCTAGTGCTGCCCGCGAAAATCGCGCCAGCTGGCACGGGTAAACCACGCGCACACTACCATCACCACGGCAAAAAAGCCTTCTACCCCCCAGTCGATATGGGGGAAGCCGCGCAAGCCAAAAACTACAGCCAGCGTGCTGATCAGACACAGCAAACCTGCCAAAAACGCCCACAGCAGGGACAGCGTTCGCTCAATGCCCGACTTCACGGTATTCATGGTGTCGCGCGTTTGCTCAAACGCTTCTACTGCATCGGCCACCGCGCTTGGCTCTTGCCCTGCCGCAGCCTGCGCGATGTTGTTCTGTGCCACCATGGCGGCAAAGTCGCCACGCTTAGGGCGCAATGCGCGCTTGCGCCACCAAAAGCCCAAAAAAATCAACACCACGGCAGCAATAAAAAGCGCGGCATACAGCAACTGATCTTGCCAAGGCACAGATCCAGCATGTAAAACGTAATGCAACATAGACAAAACTCCTTGTTCTGCCCACTATGCCAGAGCCCATCAGCAAATAAAACTATGGGGCACTAAACAGCACGCGCCAGCCACAGCGTGACGGTGGTGCCCACACCAAGGGTGCTTTGCAATTCCACCTGCCCGCCGTGCAGTTCCACAATTTCTTTGACCAAGCACAGGCCCAGCCCGGTGCCAGGAATATTGCCGGACGTGTCTGCACGAAAGAAACGTTCAAACGCATGGCTGCACTGCTCAGGCGTCATGCCCAAGCCGTGGTCTTGCACCGCAATACCAACTTGCTCCCCCTGTGCCGTGCTTCTGTGCTGCACCGACACCTGCACTTGGCCGCCTTGGGGCGAATACTTGAAAGCATTGGACAAAACGTTGCCCAGCGCTTGGCGCATCTTGGCGCTGTCGTATTCAACCAGCAGGTCTGCAGGCAAGGGCTCTACCGTCAGGGTGTGAGTGCCTTCGGGCACGGCCACGGCAGCGCAGGTATCTTCTATGAGCTGGGCGATGGGCTGCACCGCCAGTTCAAAATCCTTGCCTGCCCGGGCCTCGATGCGGGCTAAGTCGAGCAGTTCGTTCACCATGCTGATGAGCAGTTTGGACTGGCGGTGAATGACTTGCAGCATGCTGCGCTGGGCATCAACGGGGTATTGGCGGTTGAGCAGCAGCTCCACAAACCCAAACACGCTGACCATGGGGGTGCGTAACTCATGCGCGGCAGTGGTCAAAAATTCGCTCTTCATGCGCGCCACATCGGCCTCAGCAGTGATATCACGGAAGTACAACACCATTTGGCCCCGTTCATTGACCCGGTGCTCGCGCCGCAGCAAGCGCCGCACAGGGCGGACGAGGGCCAGCTCCACCACCTTGTCGGTATTGTTCGCCGTGGCAGGGCTGTAGTGCTCTGGCTGCTCGCAGTTCGCGGCCAAGGCGACATCAAACGCTGCACGCGTTAGGCCTGGTTGTACCGCCATGCTCACCATGCTGGTGAACGCAGGGTTGGCATAGGCCAGCTCGCCATTGGCGGCAAACACCACCAAACCATCGCTGCTGAGCGCAAAAATGGCATCCAAACGCTCATTGCGCTCCACGATGTCGTGGTACTGCTGCTGCAACTGCAGCGATGCGTAGTTGAGCGAGCTTTGCAGCAGCGCCACCTCACGGCTGCGGGTGGGTACGGTCAGAGTGGCACCGAAATTCTTGGCCATGCCATCGGCAAAGGCAGCGCACTGCGCAACTGGCCGCAAGCGGGTACGCAAGAAAATGAACAAGGCCAGTACCGTCAAAGCCGCCGTCAGCATGGATGACATGACTGCTTGCTGGCGCACCAGTGAGCGGGCTTGCGCTTCGCCTTGCCGATCCAGGGTGATGCGCGTCCACCCCACCAAACTGCCCACTTGGATAGGAGCCCACACCTCAATGCGCCCCGTGTCTTCATCGCCCACAAGGAGCTGCAACACCTGCGGCTGCGAGGGGGGTGTTTGGGCCCCCAACTCAAAGTTCAAACGCGGTGCATGGTTACCATCCACATCCACCACGGCACGGGGTTTTCCATGCGGGTCGAACACCGCCAGTTGCACCAAGTGGGGTGAGTTGCGCATGTTGATGAGCAGTGCCTCCAACTCGCCGCTGTCGCGGGTGATCACCGCCCGCTCTGCCGCCGTGGCCAGCGTAGTGGCCAAGGTGCGTGCTTGGGATTCGGTGGCAGTGCGGTTGATGTGCGCGATGCGCGACTCGTACCACAAGCCATATGAGAGCATGGACAGCAAAGTGACCGCAATGGTCAGCCATGACACTTGCGCCAGCAAAGACCATTGGCCCTTTTCAGGTGACCAGCGCATGGACTTGGTGCGCAGCATAGGCAAGCCCTCTTACTTGGGTTGCACGACAAAGCGCTCCAAGCGCAGCGCCTCCAGCGGAGCATAGTCTTTCGCGTAATCGGCCTCGACCAAATCGTCCAGCGCTACCCCCTCAAGCAGCTTGCGCCCTGCCTCGGTTTTGGCCAACTTGGATAAGGCATTGCGCACCGCCGTGCGGGTGGCAACACTCACACGCGGGTGTGCCACCACCGGGTGCGATGCTGTGGCAGGGGTCTCATAGAGCACACGCAACTTGTCGCGCACCTCCACCGGCTCGCGCTCCAAGGTCGAGCGAATTCCCCCTGCAGCCGGGTTGTCACCGCGAATGACGGCGCGGTAGGCATTCACATGGGTTTGCACATAGACCGCTTCGGTGGAAATTTTGAAACGCTCCCCCAGCAGCGCGCGCATGTAAAGCGAAGCCCCAAAAGCATTGGGCGCCGGGTAAGCAATGGTGCTGCCACGCAGTTCTGCCAGCTCGCGCACAGGGCTATCGTTGCGCACCACCAAAATGCCCGATAGCGGCTCCTTGCTGCGCACCAAGGGCACATAGCCCACGGCCCGGCGCGCCATGACGGCGTGGTAAGGGTTCATATAGGCAAAGTCAGGCTCTGCTGCCAAGAACGAGGCTTCAAACTTGGGAATAGTCTCGGAAGTTTTCAGTTCAAACTGGTGGCCCGTTTCGGCCTCCAATGCATCGAGCACTGGACGCCACGTGCGAAACACTTCCACTACCGGGAATTGCGGCACGACCGCGAAGGTGTAGGTCTGCGCCTGTACTCCCACAACGCTGCTGAGCAAGCCCAGCAGCAAGGAGATACGGGAAAAGCCAGCCAAGGTGCGAGCGAGTTTGCGCATGCGATGCCTCCTACCAACAGCCATATCCAATGGGGCCACTTGCGAACCAGTATGGCATGCATTGCTAGTACTTGCTACCTGTCCCGCAGGCCTGCGGCAGCTACGGCTGGCGGCCATTGCCCAGCATTTGGCGGTGCTCTGGCGGCATTTCGTCGCAAAGCGCTGGGTCTTAGCCGATGCGCTGGGCACAGTGGCGCTATCGCTTTACGAAAGACCCGACCATGCAGCTCACCCCTGTTATTGCCATCCACCTCACTGCGGCGCTGGCCGCGCTGGCCATAGGGCCTGTGGCCATCTGGGCTCGCAAAGGCCCAACGCAGCGCACCCGCTTGCACCGCGCCGCAGGGTATGCGTGGGTCACGCTGATGCTGATCACGGCCCTCAGTGCCATATTCATCCGTGACTACCGCATACCCAACTGGGCTGGTTACACGTGGATTCACCTCTTTGTTCCGGTTACCTTGGTATGCCTGAGCGTGGCCTTCTGGGCGCTCTACCGCCACCGCATTGCACTGCATCGCCGATTCATGCAAGGCTTGTATCTCGGCGCATGCGTGGTCACTGGTGCATTCACCCTGCTCCCCAACCGCTACTTGGGTCAGCTGGTGTGGGGCCAGTGGCTGGGCCTGCTCTGAGCGCACTGGGCGCGGCATACTGGCAACCCTATGCCAGCTTTTCTTTCATCCGCCTATGTGCAGCGTGGCATCAAAGTACTGCTGCTCAACACGGTCATTGCCATGGGCATTACCTTGTTTGACCAACACACCCTAGTGAAGAACTTGGTGTACTCACACTGCATAGGCCTGAGCATTTGGGCTTATATCGAGGTCGCCATCTGCCTGTGGGTGGGCAATTGGCATGCGCATGCCTCCCGCTTGGTATGGATAGTGCCGGCAGCGGTGGTGCTGGGCTACTTCAGCGGCATTTTCCTGACCGATGCGCTGCTGGGCTCGAACTCGCTGTCCATATGGAAAACATCACCGCGCTACGTAATGGGCATGCTGTTCATCAGTTTGGTGGCCAGCGGCGTCATCAGTTGGGCTTTTGTCAGCCGCGAGCAACGGGCTGCAGAACGCCAGCAGCTAGAAGCAGCGCGCCGCCAAGCCAGCGAAGCCCAGCTCAAACTGCTGGAGGCGCAGCTAGAACCGCACATGCTGTTTAACACGCTGGCCAATTTGCGGGCACTGATCGCGCTGGACCCGGCTCGCGCCCAAACCATGCTGGACCACCTGATTGCCTACCTGCGCGCCACCTTAGCCGCATCACGCAGTGCCTCTACAGACGGCCATCAGCACACGCTTGCCGATGAATTTGCACGCTTGCAAGACTATCTGGAACTCATGGCCATTCGCATGGGGCCACGCTTGCAGTACCAATTGGACTTGCCCGAATCCTTGAGCACCCAACCCGTGCCACCCCTGCTGCTGCAGCCTTTGGTGGAAAACAGCATCCAACATGGCTTAGAACCCAAGGTAGCTGGCGGCAGCATTCGCATCAGCGCTGGGGCTGCCGATGGCATGCTGGCGCTGGAGGTACTCGACACTGGCTTGGGTGCCGATATGGCCAAACTGCAAGCGGCACCGCACACCGCTGCAGGCCAAGGTTTTGGTTTGCAGCAAGTGCGCGAACGATTGGCCACCACCTACGGCCACCATGGTGCTATGGTTTTAATAGCGCCTCCAGCAGGTGGCACAAGGGTTAGCATCACATTTCCCATAAAAAACTGAAGTGCCAACCATGCCCAGCGCCACGCCACCAGTCACCGCCCTCATCGCCGAAGACGAACCCCTGCTGGCACAAGCGCTGCAAGCCGAGTTGGCCCGTGCGTGGCCTGCTCTGCAGGTGCTACGCACTGTGGGTGATGGCGCATGCGCCGTGCAAGCCACGCTGGAGTTGCTGCCGCAGGTGCTGTTTTTCGACATCCGCATGCCAGGCATGAGTGGGCTTGATGCCGCACTGGAACTGGCTGAGCTGTGGCCCCCAGCGCATGTGCCGGAGCGCCCTTTTCCGGCTTTGGTGTTTGTCACGGCGTACGACCAGTATGCCGTGCAGGCCTTTGAGGCACAGGCCATGGATTACCTGCTCAAACCCGTGCAAACCGAACGCCTGCGCAAAACCGTAGCCAAGCTACAAGCAGCACTGCAGATCGACAGCACCACACCACAAGCCAGCCTCAACACCACGCTCAGTCAGTTGTGTGGACTGCTGCAAGCCCAGCAAGCCTCCAGCACCGCCACCCCACAAGCCACGCTGCAAGTGCTGCAGGCCAGCGTGGGCAACCACATCCACATGGTGCCCATCGAATCCGTGCTGTACTTGGAAGCGGCAGACAAGTACCTGCGTGTACTGACTGCAGAGCGTGAATACCTGTTGCGCACCCCGCTCAAAGACTTGCTGCCACAGCTCGATCCGCAGGTGTTTTGGCAAATCCACCGTGGCACCGTGGTGCGTGCCAGCGCCATAGACACCATCAGCCGCGACCACACAGGCCGCCTGACTCTGAACCTGCGCGGACACGGCGACACACTGGTCGTCAGCCGCCTCTACGCCCACCGCTTCAAAGCCATGTAGGGCGGCTAAGGCGGTGGAATAATGGCCGCCACAGCAACCAGGGAGACACACATGAAAGTCGGAATTGTCGGTGCGGGCATGGTAGGCAGTTCAGCGGGCTATGCCTTGGCGCTAATGGGTTTGGTCACCGAGATCGTGCTCATTGACCACAACCATGCGCTGGCCATCGCACAAGCCGAGGACATTGCCCACGCGGTGCCCTTCATGTCCTCCACCGTCGTGAACGCGGGCCAATGGTCTGACTTGGCTGGGGCAGGTATCGTTATCTTGGCCGCAGGGGTGAGCCAAAAGCCGGGAGAGACCCGCCTAGAGCTGCTGGAGCGCAATGCTGCGGTATTCCGCGCGGTACTGGCCCAAGTGCTGCCAGTGGCACCTGATGCCATTTTCTTGATAGCGTCCAACCCCGTAGACATCATGACCCAGATCACCACCCGTTTGTCTGGACTGGATCCTAGGCGGGTCATTGGTTCGGGCACCATATTGGACACCGCCCGCTTTCGCAGCCTTATTGGCCGCCATTTGGGCATATCGCCGCAATCCGTACACGCCTATGTGTTGGGCGAACACGGGGACAGCGAGGTACTGGCGTGGTCCAGCGCACGCGCAGGATCGGTGCCGCTTACCTCGTTTGCCGCACAAATTGGCGCACCACTGACCGATACCTTGCGCAGCCAAATTGATGATGGCGTGCGCAATGCTGCGTACAAAATCATCCATGGCAAAGGATCGACCTACTACGGCATTGGTGCGGGCTTGGCCCGCATCGTCAAAGCCATTGTGCAAGACCAACGCGATGTGCTATCGGTCTCTATCGCCACGCCCGAGGTGGCAGGCATACGCGATGTAGCCCTGTCCATTCCCCGCGTGGTGGGTGCCGCAGGGGTACTGAGCGATTTGTTCCCAGATCTGAGCGACGACGAACACGCAGCGCTGCACCGCAGCGCCACCTTGCTCAAAGAACGTGCCGATGCTGTGACCTTGTAGGGACAACACAAACGCGGCTATCAAACCGCTAGGTAGCCGCCATCCACTGGCAAGGTAACCCCGTTGATGTAACTGGCCATGTCGGAGGCCAAAAACACCGCCGCTTGCGCCACTTCCATGGGAAAACCCAAGCGGCCTGCGGGTATGCGGGCCATAAAACGCTGCAAACGCTCGGGGTTGGCCCGCGTTGCGGCGGTCATGGGCGTCTCAATAACCCCTGGAGCGATCACATTGACGCGGATGCCACTGGCCGCCAAATCCGCCACCATGGACTGTGAGAGCAAACGCACCGCGGCCTTGGATGCCGAATAGCCCACCGCATTGGGTTGACCATGAAAAGAAGCCCCCGAAGAGATGTTCACCACCGTGCCCCGAGTGGCGCGCAATGCGGGCAAAAAAGCATGCATCACATTGAACACGCCAAGCACATTCACATCCATCACTTGGCGTACAGCGGCATGGGCTTGGGGGCTGTCCAGTCCCTCGCGCAATATCACCCCGGCATTGTTAACGAGGATGCTCACTGCCCCGACTTGGGCTTGCACTTGTGCCGCCAAACGCACCACCGCCTCGTTGTCCGTCACATCCAGTGCAAACACCCAACCCTGCCCACCAAGGGCCTGCACTTGGGCCAAGGTGTCACTGCATGCGCTGGCGTCACGGTCAGTGATGACCACCCGTGCCCCCGCTTGGGCATAGGCCAGCGCAATGGCTTGGCCAATGCCACTGGCCGCTCCGGTAATCAAGGCCAAACGATCGTGTAGCAAACCCCTAGGTGGTGCAGGCATATGCAAAAGCTCCAAAGTGATTCAGGTAAATGATTCAGGCAATAGGCCATGCACCATAGCAAAAATGCCTATGCCACAGTGCCATCACCAGTGCCGTCACAATAGCGCCATGCTGTATCTGTCCTTGGCGTTTTTTGGGTGCATCGCGGGCATCACCACCGTGTTGTTTGGTTTTGGAGGTGGGTTTGTAGTGGTGCCGCTGCTGTACCAAGCACTGCTGATCAGCCATGGCACCGAGAGCACAGTGGGGCAAGCGGCCATGCACATCGCGGTGGCCACCTCCACCAGTGTGATGGTGGTGAGCTCACTCATGGCAACGCAGCGCCACTACCGCGCAGGCAATTTGCGCCGTAACGAGATATGGCCTCTGGCCGCTTTCATTGGTCTGGGTTCCATGCTGGGGGCGTATCTAGCCTCCCATAGCACTGGGCCCACCGTGCGCTGGGCCTTTGTGGTGTATTTGGGCATCACCATTGCCGACTGCTGGTTGCGACGCGGTTTCTTGGCCGCGCACGAGCACCGCGCCACTGTCTCCTTGCCCCGTGTGGCAACCGTTTTCGGGGGCACGGCCATTGGGGCCATCGCCACGTTCTTGGGGGTGGGTGGCAGTGTGATGACGGTGCCCCTGCTGCGCCGCCGTGGCTTGAGCATGAGCCGCGCAACGGCCACTGCCAATCCGCTGACCACTCCAGTGGGGTTGGTGGGCTGCGCTTCCTACATGGCCGCAGGGCTGCTACTGCCCTCGCCCTTGGGCGCTTGGTATGCAGGCTATGTGGACTTGCTGGCTTTTGCGGTACTCACGCTGGGGTCGCTGTGCGGGGTCAAACTGGCATCGCCCTGGATTGGCCGCATACCGGATCGGGTGCACGCACAGGTCTATATCGGCCTGCTGGTTCTGGTTTTGGCGGTGATGCTGGTGCACTAAGCCCATGGCATGGCAGAGAACATCCTCAGCCTTGTATCGGGAGCCACTAGGGTGCAAGCAGGGGCAGAAAATTCACTGAACCATATGAATCGCTTGGTATTGCAAACGCCCACCCACATACACCTCCTGTGTGCGGATGGTGTCGAGCGTTTCCACAGAACTCTCGTAGGGATTGCGGTCCACAATTTGCAAATCCGCCCATTTGCCCACCTCCAGCGAGCCCGTCTGCGCGGCTAGTCGCAGCTGCCATGCACCATTAATAGTCATTGCCCGCACCGCCTGCTGCACGGTGATGCCCTGCTGCGGGTTGAGCAGCAGCCCCAAGCCTGTGCGGCGGTTCATGGCCGTCTGCATGAGCGCAAAACCATCGGGGGCGAACATGGGGCTGTCGGCATGCAGGGTGGGATGCACGCCATAGTCAAATGCACTGCGCACCGGCAATGTTTGCCAAGCCGCTTGCAATCCCACAATAGACTGCGCCAAGGCATCGCCATAGAACTTGATGTGGTGAATGTGAAATGACGGCGTTACCTGCAACTGTGCCAACTGCTGCATGCGCTCTGCAGGCAAAAATACACCATGCTCCAAGCGTACAGAGGGAGTCGCTCCCGCCAAGGGACCTGCCAGCTCTATAGCATGGAGCACCGCAGCATTGGACGCATCGCCTTGGCTGTGGATGGCCACCTGCCACCCTGCTGCGGTGTAGCGTTGAATTTTCTCCACCAATGCAGCCTCTTCAATCATGGCCTGGCCATGACTGCCGGCACGAATCCCCAGTGTGCGCCCTAAAGGACTGTCTAAATACGGCTTACTGGTGTACATGCTGCCCGTGTAGGGCGAGCCGTCATGCCACAACTTCAGCCCCAGAACCCGAAAGTACGGGTCTTGCGTGTCGGGTATATCCGGCAAATACTGCAGCTCGTCTTCCACCAAATAGAAAAACTGCCGAATGCGTGGCCTGAGCTGGCGCGACGCCGCTACCTTGGCCAGCATTGGCGGCACGTTGTAGCCCAGTGACGCCACTGAAGTCACCCCACGGGCCAATAAACCATCGAGCACATCCACATAGCGGTTGTAGACCTTCCACGGTGACTTCAGTCCCTTGAGCAAAGGCGCTGCAGCACGGGTCTCGGCGACAAATCCCGTCAAATCGCCCTGCGCATCACGCTCGTAATAGGAGCCGGCCCCGGGATCTGGGGAGTCCCTGCCGATGCCTGCCTCGGCAAACGCTCGGCTATTGGCCCAAAAGGAGTGCAAGGTTTGCGACACCAGCACCAGCGGATTGTCGGGTGCCATGGCATCAAGCTCTTGGCGGCTGGGTATTTTCAAATCTGGCGTCAGGATGGCATCAAGCCCACCAGCATAAATCCACGCCCCTTTGGGCTGCTCGGCAATCGCTTGCCGCAAAGCCTGCCACACCTGCGCATTGCTGCGGTAGCGAAAACCAGAAAGATCAACCGCACCACTAAAAACGGCAGTAATGGACGGATGCTCATGCGCAGCCACAAAGCCCGGCATGAGGGTGCGGCCCTTGAGATCGACCAACAAGGTGCCGGCACCTCGCGTGGCCATTACGTCCTCTGAGCTGCCCACAGCGGTGATAACACCATCGCGGATGGCCAGTGCCTGCGCTACGTGGTCTTGGGCATCGACCGTCAAAACCGGACCGCCATAAAAAATCACGTCTGGGTTGCTGCCTTTGCACCCCACAAGAAGCAGTCCTGCACAAGCCAGCAGCATCATGCGCCGCAACGGCAGACAAGCCTGAAGTTTCATGCTGCGCACGAACACTTGAGCGTTGGCAACCACTGCCATTACCAGCAGTGGTGTACCAAAGGCTTGGCGTAGCGAGCGTAGATCGCATCCAACGCCTTCATGGTGTTCTCGGACAGTGCGGGCAGGTCTGCTGCGGCCACGTTGTCTTGCACTTGGGCGGGATTCTTGCCCCCGGGTATAGAACAGGTCACCGCCGGGTGCATTTGAATCCAACGCAGCGCCATTTGCGCCATGCTTTGACCCGCTGGCACCAAGGGGCGCATGGCCTCTACGGCCTGCAAGCCGACAGCGAAGTCCAGTCCCGAGAAGGTTTCCCCCTTGTCAAACGCCGCCCCCTCGCGGTTGAAGGCACGGTGGTCATCAGCGGCAAACGCGCTGTGGGCATGCATCTTGCCGCTGAGCAAACCACTGGAGAGCGGCAAGCGCGCCAAAATGCCCACGCCGCGTTTTTGCGTCTGTTCAAACAGCAACTCGGCCGGGCGCTGGCGAAACAGGTTGTAGATGATTTGCACGCTTTGCACAGCGGGGTATTCAATTGCCTTGAGCGCTTCTTCCACCTTTTCCACACTCACGCCGTAGTGGCGCAGCTTGCCTGCTTGTACCAAGTCGTCGAGTACACCAAACACTTCGGGCATGTAAAACACCTCGGTCGGTGGGCAGTGCAGTTGCAGCAGGTCTATGGCCTCGGTATTAAGGTTGCGCATGCTGCGCTCCACAAACGCCGTGAGGTTGGCGCGCGTAAAACCGGCGGCCACATGCGGACTGAGCCGCCGGCCGGCCTTGGTGGCCACGTAAAACGGTTCGCTGCGCTCTTGGCGCAGCCGGGCCAACAAGCGCTCGCTGCGGCCATCGCCATACACATCGGCGGTGTCAAAGAAATTGACGCCTAAATCCAAGGCCCGGTGCAGCGCAGCCATGGAGTCTGCATCGTCCACCGCTCCCCATGTGCCGCCAATAGCCCAAGCACCAAAACTCACGGTTGAAATATTCCAGCCGGTGCGGCCCAAAGGACGGTATTGCATAGGTGTCTCCTCGTGTGATTGCTCTTTAGTCCTGCAGGCTATTTAACCAAAGTGGCTAGACAGTAGCGTGACCAATACCCATGCCCATGAAAGTGGGATTCATACACCGTTCAGGCACCAAACCACCCTTGCGTTTGGGCATGGCGCAATTGCCCATCGAGATAGGCCCACAGTGCAGGACACCCCGTCTCAATCGGTGGACGGATGCGTTTGACCACGCGCTCGTAGCTGATGCCGTTTTCGCGCCAGCTCTGGCCGCTGTTGGCTAGGTTGAGCAAGACCGGCATGGCACGGTCTGCGGCATGGGCAAAACGGGCTTCCGGGGTGGCCGCGTCTTCAAACTCCTGCCACAACGCCAAAAAGCGGGCAGCTTGCTCAGAGGGCAGCAGACCAAAGATGCGCTGTACGGCAGCCAACTCGGCGGCTTTGCGCTCTTGCCACCCTTCTTCGGCGTAGGCGATGGTGTCGCCCGTGTCGATCTCGCCGATGTCGTGCACCAGCAGCATGGCCACTACGCGGTTCATGTCCAAGGCCTGCGGAGCATAGGGAGCCAAAGACGATGCCAAGAGCGCAATTTGCCAACTGTGCTCGGCCGAGTTTTCTTGGCGATCCAAACCCAGCGGGCGGGTTTTGCGGGTCACCCCTTTGAGCTTGTCCAGCTCCAAGACGAAATCGATGATGGCTTGCATGGTCAATCCTGCTCTCGTACCGCTCAAGCCACGCACTGCTGTGGGTAGATGAACTTGATATCGGTGATATTTTTCTTGCCAATGCCGGGCAGCAAGGCATCTCCATGGATGTAGCCACCTTGGCTGCGAAAGGCTGGCACCGCATCGGCTCTACCCTGCTCTGCGGCATACAGCGCAGCCAGCGCCAGCGGCTCGGCATCGTCAAAACGGCAATACATGTGCTGGCTACTGGGCACCAACCAGCCCCGGTGGGCACGTTGGCGAAAAATATTGGCGCCTATGGCTTTGGCCAAGTCCAGGTACTGCGTTGCGCCTGTCGTACGGGCCACCTCCAGCACGGCAAATAGCGTGACCGCATCACTGGCAGTCGTGGCCAGATTGGCCTGCGGCTTAGCTGGGTTATCGGCGTTCCAGTCACCCAAGCCAAAATGGCCTGCCATGGCTACCACCGCGGGCCACAGCGTGGCCTTGCCACTGGCAGCCCAAGCGGTGGCATAGGTCAGTAGCATGATGGGAGCGATTTTTTCGCGGCGCAATTCCCAGCCCTTTTGGCCGTAGTAACCATAGCGCGGTACCTTGTGCCCAGTCAGATCCTTGCCATCGGCAAACATGGGCTTGATCTCGTTGGTCTGCGGGTCGTAGGCGTAGCGCGCATAGGCCTCTAGGCCCGACACCGTCCAATCCATCAGCTTGCGGCCACACTCACCTAGCTGGCGCGCCATGGAGACTTGCGCCAGCGAGGCATCGCCATAAATACCTTGGGGGCCGTTGAGCGCTTCTTCATCCATCTTGAACAGCACCCATGCTTCCATGGCCACAGCGCCGTATTCGGGCCCAAACTGGCGCTGCGCCCTGTCGCCGTAGTAAGAGAAGGTGTACTGTGGGTCGTTTTCGTCGGTAGGCGGCTCTTCCCGCTTGGTGGGGCGGTTGAACTGGTAGCAGCCCAACCCAGTGTGCGGGTAACGGCTGCGCACGTACTGCCAAGACATGAACTCGGCCCAGTTGAGCGCCCCTTGATCGTGTTCGGCCAAATACGCTTGGCAAGCGGCGTAGATCAAGTCGTTGCCCACATTCACAAACGACAGGCCTTTGGCCTCGCGCAGCACCTCTAAATCCTCACGGCGCGGTTGATCCCAAAAGCCCTGCTCCACCGTGGGTTTGCCGTAGTCGCCGTGGCGCGATAGCTCTACCGTATCCCAATTGAAGATATGGCTGTTCCAAATCGCTTTGATGAGCTTGGACGTCGCCTTGGCATCGGTCTCGTACATCAGCTCATAAAACGGGTAATGGTGCTTGAGCTCGTGCACCATGTTTTTGTTTTCAGGCCCTGCTGGCTGCAGCGTCTTGAGATCGATGAAAGAATGCCCGCCCCAGCGCAGCAAGCCGCTGCTGTCTGCATGGTCGAAATGCCAGCGCAGGGCCGCTTGGGCCGCGTTCTTGTAATCCCCGTTGCCCGTCAGCGCCGACAGTGCGCTCAACAGCCGAAACAAGTTTTGCTGCGACGCCAAATTGGATGGCTCCCAATCCGTGCCATCGACATTTTTCCAAGTGACAGGTCGGCCACTAAAGCTATCAGCCCCATCGAAAAAAAGAGGGGTCCCATGGTAGGGATCGCGGTATTGGCTCAGTATCCTATCGGCATAGCCACACAAGTAATCGAGCACCATACTCATTGCGACTTGCGCAACTTGTTGGCCAAGTGCTTGTCTTCAGCAGCACGGGCGCTGTTGCCGTTGCTGCGGGCGGTCAGGTCTGGGGCCAAGGCCTCGCGTCCATCGAACACAAAACAATCGCCCTTGTAGTGGGCACCACCGGTTTCCTCAAAGTATTTGAGGATGCCGCCTTCCAGTTGGTAGACGTGATCCAGCCCTGCGTCTTGCATGTAAATGGCCGCTTTTTCACAGCGAATGCCACCCGTGCAAAAGCTCACCACCGTTTTGCCTTCTAGGTCTGCCTTGTGCGCTTGCAGCGCGTCAGGAAACTCCGAGAACTTGGTAATGCGCCAGTCAATCGCCCCTTCGAACGTGCCGTAGTCCACTTCAAAGGCGTTGCGCGTATCCAGCGTCACCACGGGACGGCCCTCATCGTCGTGCCCTTGGTCGAGCCAGCGTTTGACAGTGGCAGGTGGCACCGCTGGTGCACGGCCTTCGGCGGGACGAATGGCCGGGTGGTTCATGCGGATGATTTCGCGCTTGACTTTGACCAGCATCTTGCGAAACGGCTGTCGCTCAGACCAACTTTCTTTGGGCTCTAAGTCCGCAAAGCGGCTATCGGCATGCAGCACTGCCACAAAGTCGCGCACAGCCGCCTCAGGGCCAGCCACAAAAAGATTGAGCCCTTCCTCAGCGACGAGGATAGAGCCCTTGAGTTCCAGTTCTGTCGCCTTGGCTTGCAGCAGATCACGCAGATCGGCAGCGTCAGGGATAGGGACAAATTTGTAAGCGGAGATATTGAGAATATTTTGCACGGGTCGCATTTTCGCTTAACTCCACAGTGGTGGCTTGTTCACCATGAGGTAAAACACGACCACCATGGCGACGAATGCGGGATAACCGAGGCGTTCCCACCACTTAGCATAGAGCCAGTAGCGTGCGGGTAGCGCAGTCTGTTCGTGCAATGCTTGCTCGGCCATCTTCACCATCTGCAATTGCAACCAGACCACAGGCAGCCAACACAAGCCTGCCAACGCATACAGAGCCAGCGATAGCACGAGCCATGGCGTTGCGAGACCAAAGCCTGCCCAATGCGCCAGAACTACACCCGTGATGGGCTGAAGGATGACCGTGGGTGTGGTGAACCACCAGTCAGCCCGCACGACCAAGCGCCCCACAATGACCTGGGCTTCTAAGCTTTTGCTGCGGTTGGCGAAGAAGAGATAAAACGCCGAACCAAATCCGGTGCCGGCCAGTAGGACGCTGGAGACGATGTGCAGCCATTTGACGATGAGGTAACTGTTCATGTCGGCTCCTTCATGAGCGCCCACAACAGGGCAGCGAGAGGAATGTTTTTAAGCAGCGGTCCCAGCGGATGCAGCCATAGCGATGGCTGCAGGATCGTAGCAATCGCCGTCATGACGAGCATCATCACCATGGCCGCAGCGTAAACCCAGCGTCGAGGCCGTAGCAACAGCAGCACACCTAGCGCCAGATCGACGGCGATGCCCGCCAAAATCGCTGGAGCTATCCAGACTTCGGCTATGTTGGCCTGCACCAGCAGGTCACGCCCAATGCCGTCGCGTTCGATCCAGCTCACCCAGGCAGTACCGAGCCAAACTATGACCAGACTCCAACGCAGCAAATCACGGATATGGCGGCTCATGTGGCGAGCTCCTGACTAGGGGTGAGAAAGAATTCAGGCGAGAGTGCCGCATGCCCTAGCAACTGATGAAATGCTTGCGCAGGTGCTGTGTTGTCTTGCTGGAGCAGGGTCAAGGTTTCGGTGCCCCAGGGTGTTAGAGGAATGAGGTCACCCATGCGAGCGCTCCATCGTGAAAGTCGATCCGGCAAGGGCCACACGCGTGCCGGTGCCAAGGTCATTTGCTGGCGCAGCTCGGCGATGAACTCGGCCAGGGTGCATGCACGTGGCCCGACACAGGCCAAGGTGTCCTGCTTGCCGGGCGGTGCGCTCAACAGTGTGCTGACTACCTGGGCGAGATCATGTACATGCACGGGTTGCACTTTGGTCCGCAAGGCTGCTCCGGGCAGTATGAGGAAAGCCATTTGGGCCAGTTTGAGAAACAACTCACTGCTGGCACCGCCGAGGCCAAAGACGATGCTGGGTCGCAGGATCACGCCGTCGGTTTGGCCCGCTGCGTTGAGCGCGAGAAGGCTTTCATCGGCTGCACGTTTGCTGCTGGCATACAGCGTGGGGTTGCCATCTACCCCCAAGGCCGATACTTGCACGATGCGTCGCACACCGGCCACAGCACAGGCTTCAAACAAAGCACGGGGCGAATCAGTGTGGATGGCAGTCATGGGGGTACGGCGACTGTTGCGCAAGATGCCCACCGCGTTCACGACGGCGTCGACGCCTTGCAAGCGATCCCTCCACACAGTGGCTTGCACATCATGCGTGTAGTCCATCGCAATGTCACCGCCACGACGCATCCCGCGCAAGACGGTATGCCCTTGCTGGCGCAGTGCTGCGCTGATGTGTCGTCCAATAAAGCCTTCAGCACCGCAGACTAGGATGTTCATGACGATCTCCTTTTGAAATTTCAGTAAAAACAGAAATATTCCGTCAAAAAAAAGCCCATGCAGGGCTTTAGCTTTTGCTCCCACCGCTGTCGTTTCCACGCACAAATTTTTGCACGCTGGCTCCCATGCGCAACACTTTTTCTAGAGTGGACGGCGACAGGCGCAGCATTTCATCGGCCCAACTGCCCAGCGAATCCATGAGGTGCAGCGTTTCACGTACGCGATCTTGGGTATCCGAGGGCTCTTTCTCGAATTTCTCGTTTGCAACCAAGTCCCGCAGCATGCGCACCGTGGGGTCGAATTCGCGCTCTTTGCGCTCGCGGATGACGGTTCGAAAAAGCTCCCACACATCAGTCGATGTTTCAAAATAGTCGCGCCGATCACCCAGCACATGGGCAACACGGATGAGGTTCCAGTTCAGCAGCTCTTTGATGCTGGTGCTAACGTTGGAGCGCGCCACGCCCAAGGTGTCGCCAATTTCTTCGGCATGCATGGGGCGGCCATGAAAGAAGAGCAAGGCATGAATTTGCGAAACGGTGCGATTGACCCCCCAAGCGGAGCCCATTTCTCCCCAGTGAATGACGAAACGGCGGGCAATGTCGGTGAGTTCCATGGCATGAAGTGTATTTCATCAGAAATTTCTGTCAATAAAGAAATTTATGAATTTTCTACTCTGCATCTCATTTGCGCTGAAGCCACATGCTTACTTCGAGCGCAAATGGGGATCAGTTATTGGACGAAGCGACTGCCTCGCGACAGGATGGTCAGATCCACCCAAGTACTGCCACTTTGCTGTCCAGGCCCGTAGTTCAGCACAAAGCCACCGAGGTCAATACGCCCGACTGTGGGCGTGGCCTTGAGAATCCCCTCTCGCGTCAGATTGTTACCCGCCTTGCGCAGGATGGCGACCAAGGCCTTGGCAGCAATGCACGATTCCAAGTTGGTGTAGTTCAACTTGGCACCATTTAATGCAGCAAGGGCCTCAGCGCATTCTTTGATGATAGGCACCGATATTTGATTGGCCGCACGCGGTGAAGGCATCACTTGCGAAACCACAGTACCACGGGCCAAGTTGCCAACCGACTCCACCAGTTCATCCGGATTCACGAACGAGAGGGCTGCTACCGGTATAGGTATCCCCTTGTCCGTCGATATTTTCAGGTATTCACCAACAACATTGAACTGTGTCGTTGCCAAGACATAGTGGGGTTGGTCTTGGGTCAGAGCAGCCACTTGCGCCTCGGTTATAGGTGCCCCTCGCTTAACTGCCACGCCCTTGGGTTTACTCACGCCCGCCTCTACAAACACTGAGGCAACGGCGTCATAGTTGCTCTGGCCAACGTCATCGTCGTAATACAACACCACCGCTTTGTTGGCCCCCACAGACCGCTTGTTTTCCATGATCTTCGCGACCTCGTCACGGTAAGAGGCTCGCACGCTATAGATATTCGGATGACTACGCAGGCTGGGCGATCCACTAAAGGGCGCAAAAAACAACATGTTGTTGTGTACGACTTGAGACAGCGCATCGATGCTGGTGGTGGCCGAGTTATAGCCAAAAAGCACGTGGGCACCGTTCTGGGTGATCAATTGCTGAGAATTCTCAGCCGCTCGTTGGCGGTTGTTGGCATTGTCCAGCGTCACCAACTTGATCTTGCGTCCACCCAACTGGTTGCTGGCATTGGCCCGGTTGAAGATGGCAAGAGCACCATCACGCATGTCGCGCCCGATATCGGCATTGCTGCCGCTTAAAGGGACGGATTGTCCAATGACAATTTCTTGTGCCCAAACCGAAAGACTGAGCCCCCCGAAAGCGAGTGCCGCACCCAACACAACGTTTATCTTGCGCATAGATACCCCTTTTCTAGCGAAACAGTGGCGCTTAAACAGCGAAGACTCCCTTACAGGAAATTTACAGCACCTCACCAGACAGATGCATCTATTCGTTCAGCAGGAAAACCCTGTATTGGTAACGCCGTCTGCTCGATTGACCAGCCTCATGAGGCAGTTGTCAAAATAACGACAAGCTCTCACACGCACACGACAGTTACTAGCCATTACATCGTTGTCAGTCGCGAGAATGCGCTCACAGTGGACCGCATAGGCGCATCCTAGGTTGCAAGATGCGCCACGTCACTCGCCGTTTGCGCCAAGGGACATGCTTGGCATCTTGGACAGGACAGAATCACGCGCCTGGACGCAACCCCAGCCAGCCAGGTGAGGCATCACCCTTGACCTCCCCAAAGTACACCGCAAAAGTTTGCCTCCAACGCTCGGCTTCGGCACGATCGTCCATAAAGCTCACGAATTCGGGCAGATTGGCGTTGGCGTATTCCCAAACTGGACGCAAACCATCGGGAGTACGCGTATCGGTACGGATAGACCAACCATTGGCCGCGACCTGCTGACGTGCACGCGAAGTCTGCCAGCTCATATAGAGCTTGGCCGCACTAAGATTGCGTGCACCTTTGACAATAGCGGCACGCTGCCCCCAAGCCAAGAAGGGATGTCCTTCTGCAAAAAACCAGCGAATCTTGCCACTCTGATCAAGCAGAGATCCCGATCCCCCTACACCGATCTGTTTCTGCTGCTGCGTGAGAGCCAAGCGAGGCGTATGCGACCCCCGCGCAAAAGCAGGCTCTTGTGCTGCAAATCGGCGAATCCAATCCCAGCCATAGGTCTCGGCATAACGCTTGAAAAGAAACAACACAGCGTCATCGTCATGCGGATAGGATGAAGCGATCTTGCCACGCCACACCGGATCGACCAGCGCTTGCGGATTGGTCGGTGGAACACCCACCACGCTGCTGTCATACATGCAGCTAAAGGCGATCACACCGATCGCCATCCAAGCACCATCGGCATCCTTGAAACCCGTGTGGATGTGCTCAAAACCAGTCGGCTTGAAGGCCTGCAAACGCCCCAAACGCTTCCAACGCGGAAAGTTTTGCAAGGTTTGCAGTTGGATGACATCCGGCACCACGGCATTATTGGCAAACTGGTTATCCAAACGCACATCGTGGAACTTGCTGTAATCGACCACGATCTGGATGTCGATTCCCGAAAACTGCTTCTGGAAAGCAGCCTTCACCGCATCTTGCTGAACCGGGGTATCGCCACCTGCGTAAATCACCAGTTTTCCGCCCTCGGCCAGCGCTGCTGCATGTAGCTGGCGCATCGCCTCGGACTCCATTTCCATGACATCTTGCGTGGCTGCCATAGAGCGTCCAGCCCCAAGCACCAAAGGTGCTGCAAGCGCAGCTTGCAAGAGCTGTCGTCGCTGACTTGATGCTACATAATTTTGTTGCCCCATGAATGACTCCTTTGAGATTGAGATTGATGAAACCACACTAAGTGTGCAAGGGAATAACCGTGCCAATACCCAGACCCGCTTAGTGCAAAGCAGCCCCAACCTTATTTCGAGAAAGAAAAATGTTTGAAATCTGCATAACCTACTCTTGTTGCCACAAAAGACGGCGTCCCTGAAGCGGCTTGAGCAAATAAGCCCACCTGTGCTCCAACCCATCGTCCAGGCTGCGTGAGCATCACAGGACCTAGCTTTGTAAAGTTGTTGCCGTCTAGGCTATAGCTGAAAGAAACTTTGGCATGGATAGACCGCAGCATGGATGGCCAAAAGTGGGGAAAACTTGGGGCGTGTTCAGCAACGGTGACAGGCTCGAAATACGCCCTTACCCAAACAGGCCCATTCACCTTGACGGGCGCAGTTAGTACAGTTTCTTGTCCACCGGCATTGGCACGGGGTCGAGTGACTTGCACAAGCTTGAGGCCATCGGCTGTATTTTCAAGACCTATCCAACCATAGTCATAACCAAGAACCAGAAGACCGGCACGTTCACCTGATAAATTGGGTTTTAACTCAAGCTGCACCGTGGCAGAAAAATGCATGCCTGGCAATTTTTGAGTCAGCATGCTGCCGCTTTCCCAAAGGTTCGACGATGAGGATACGGCCTTGAGCCGGAGCGCACCGCGTACGCTGGTATCTACCCAGTCTGCTTGCGGATTGGCATTCCATTGCCAGCCCAAATGAAAGCCATTTTCAAATTCATCATTGGCGAGCGCTGCGGTGCGGCGCTGCGATGGAAGATTGGGCTTGCGATAGCTCGTAACAGGTTGTCCAAAAGTCTCATCCGCTTGACGCTCTCCGATGATGGGCCAATCATCATCCATCCACGTCATGGGCTGCAACAAAACCCTGCGACCATAGGAATCGGTGTCTTGAAAGTGAATAAACCAATCCTCATTACTGCTGGTCGTTACCCACGCCCCCTGATGTGGGCCATTGAAATCACTTGAGCCTTGATCCATTACGTTTCTGCCCTCATAGGGGCCGTATATGGATTTTGAACGGAATACCCCTTGCCACCCACCTTTCACCGATCCTGCAGGGGCAAAAACGTAATACCAACCCTTGCGCTTGTATAGCTTGGGCCCCTCCGTGGTAAACCAAGGCTTTTCCCCTTGCGAAGTTTTCACTTTGGGCTGTTTACCACCATCGATGATAGGTATCGCTTCACCGATGGTTGCCGTTCCATCCTGCGACAATTTTTTCAGCGCAATGATATTGTTTATCCCCGCGCGTGAAGCCGCATAAGCAAATGCCAGATAGCCCTGACCGTCATCATCCCAAAACGGAGCAGGATCTATCGCTCCTTTGGTGCTATCGACCAAAATCGGCTTTGACCAAGGCCCCTTTGGGTCTTGAGCGGTCACCACAAATATGCCGAAATCTGGATCGGGGTAATAGATATGAAACTTTCCCTTATAAAACCGAATAGCCGGAGCCCAAACACCCCCCCCACGACGCGCTACGCTGTGATGTGCTTCTGGAACATTCGCTGCAAGGGCATAGCTGATGATGCTCCAGTTCACCAGATCTTTTGAATGCAGTACCGGAAGACCTGGAATATTCGTGAATGACGAAGCCGTGAGGTAGTAATCATCGCCAACCCGTATGACATCGACATCGGAATAGTCTCCTTGCAATATCGGGTTAACGTATGAGCCATTGCCTTGATCTGACATCCATACGCCTGCAGGCATTTGGGTGTATGGAGTGATCAGTGGCGTCTCAGCCGAATGGGCTACAGACATCCACAAAATCGAGCAAAAGAACACCAGTGTTAGCTGTCTCATTTTTTCTCCACCTGCCTAATAAGAAATCCCATGCCACATAGCCCAATAGGCTATGCACTTACCTCTGAGACTTTTAGAGATCGCGTCCCCATACTTCAATCTGCGTCAAAGCCGGGAAGGGAGAGGGGTCATCTGCCTTCACCAACGAATGCAGTTTCAACCACTCAATCTTTCGCTCGACAAAAGAGAAGCGCTGCGCGGCACCTGATTTATGCAGTGACAAATCCACGGTCTCACCATCGGAAAATGTCACACTGACTCTTTCCCACCAAGCATCGTGTGGAAAGTCAGCCCGGAGATAAAGCACCACCTCATCCGCCATTACGGGCCGTCCGAACTCAAGCGTTAATGCAGCCTGCGGATCACGATTAATCCCCCAACTGGTGAAGGGCCAAGAACCGTGATCGAAACAGGCTTTTTCACCGTCAATGGCATTACGCGCCGCAAACGGTGACTCTCCGCGCGTTTCAACATTGGCTATCGCATGCGGATAAAGCGATTGGTTGCCGTGATGATCCAAAGAATTGAGCGCCAAGTTGCGACGAGCCCCAATTTCAAAGCGTGCCGCCCTGCGCACATGCAGGCGATGGCATTCGCCCAAGAACGCTTGCGGCGCGTAGGACATTCGCTTCTCACCAAAAGGAATGGGGAAGCCAAAAGACGACTCCTTCAGGAAAACGATGGATGGCACCATCGCAGCTTCCAGAGACACATAAACATGCGCTGACTCTGAAGCCGTCAAAATCAATTGATCACCGTCTTGGTACTCTTTTCCATAGACAAGGATGAGTTCATCGTCGGCCGACGCCTCTGCCCTCACCTGTCCTGCCTTATCCACAACCTTTAGGCTAAGTTTCATGCGTTTTTCTTTCCTCTGTGCAGATGTGTTAACGTAAACACACTGGGCGCAGTTTAAAAGTCCTGAGGATCTATTGCCAATGCGGAAAAACCCGTGATTCAGACTGGTTCAATCCTCATGGAATATCTTTCAAGATGCGCTTAAACCAGTGCGCACCTACACCTTGACGTTCGTACGCAGCAGCGCGGTTCGCAACTCGCGGGTGGCTGGTTTTGATACATCCACGGCTTTCACGGCCAAGTCAAATGAGGAGCCTGGCTTGATGTGGGCTGGCAGCAGCTTTTTGATGGGGGTGATTTTGGGGTGCTTGCCACCAGCAGCACACATGCGCACGGCAAAGCCTTGTTCGTCCAGCACGCCTTTGGCATACAGCTCTGCCAATTGAGGCATGGACACAAAGGTGGAACGCTTCACATCTCTAGCCCCCGGTTCGCTCACGGTGCGGACGATTTCAAACTTGCCAAGCGAATCGCGCTGCGTGTTGGTAAACGGATGCAGCACCACCGACTCGCTCTTGCCCCCTTTGGGCGGCGTGATGGTGTGCTCAACGGCAATGTCTGTCAGCAGCATGTGTTTTCCTTTGAATGGGGCTGCACCATAACAAAAACCGCGCAGTCCTTTCGGAGTCCGCGCGGTTTGTCATCAATTAACCATCCACTCTGAGACTTCGCAAAATCACTGGTACGACCAATGGAGGCAGGTCAGCATCCACATTGCGGTAACGACAGTCACATGCTTTCTTTCCGATGCAGCAAATCGTAATCATTCGACCTCCGTTTGAGGTTGGCTAGATGACTAAAAATGGGGGGTACTTGATGGGAATAGGAAATGCAAACTGAGCCCCCAGAATTGCCAGGGTTTGGGGTTGTTGAGCCTATTTGCTCTGGTGTGCGTGCTGACTCGGTCGCGTCGGGACTAGCGCGGCGATGTGGTCGATCAGTTCCAGCGTCGCGAAGAGCAGCTCGTCTGCATCCACATCCTCAAACACGGCATCAACGACACACACATGGAAGCAGAAATGCTGATTGAGACTGAAGCCTAAGTGGTGGGCTTTCATCTTTTTGCAAGACTTTGACCAGATCGCGGTCAGCGCCTTGCACCAGGCCGCCCATCAATGACGCCGTCCATCATTTCCGCCACGTCCAAGCGTGCTGTACACGGTGCCCATTTCCAAGCCGATGATGCCCCCAACATTTTCTTGGGCACTTCAGCAACCATTATTGAATTCGCATCACCGGGCAACAAGCCTACGCCACACAGGGTTTACAGCAGTTTCGGCAATGACGACGCCAGCATGGCTAGGCCTGAGAGCGTGAGCAGCACCAGAATGATTTGCCGAAAGCGCACCTCGCTCAGCCCGATGTAGACATGTGCGCCAAGGCGCGAGGTGATCAGCACGACGGGCACAATGGCCAAGATAGAGATCCATTGCGAGGCCACCACCAAGCCCTGTGCCACATAGAGCAGCATGGCCACGATCAGCATCACGAGGTTGAAGTTCTGAATGATGGCGCGCGCTTCGTCGCGTGGCAGCTGGCGCAGCGTGCACCACAGCGTGGGGATCGCGCCGGTGAAGCCGCCCACGCCGCCCATGAAGCCGCCGATCCAACCCACGACACCATCGCCCAGCCGGCTGCCGCGCACCGGGCGCATGCGCGTGGCCAGCAGCATGAAAGGGCACCAGATCAACAGCATCGCGCCCAGGCAGGCTTTGAACAGCTGAAGGTTGAGCATGGGCAGCACCCACACGCCCACGGGGACACCGACGAGTCCGCCAAGCAGAAATGGCGCAAGCGCACGCCAGTCCAGCTTGCGGCGCACGGTAAAGGCGGCGGTGATCTGCCCCGTGAGTGCCCCCGTCACGGCCAGCGCCGCGGCGAGCTTGGGATCCAGAAACCAGGCCCAGATGGAGAGCGACACCAGACCAAAGGCAAAGCCCGAGAGGCCTTGCACAAAGCCGGCCACAGCGGCACCCATGAACAGCACAAGGAGAGATTCAGTCATGGATGGGTGGGTTTCTTAATCCAGAAAGGCTTGCGCGAACTCGCGCGCAATAGCCGCAAACACGCCGCCCTTGGCGGTGTCGCCGCCTTGCGGGTTCACGATCTCGACCGCAGATAGGAAATTCAAGCTCATGAGACCAAGTATGGCATGAGTTGTAGTTATCAAAGACGCCTTGATTTCAGTAGTTTGCGGCGGCGAAGGCAACCCTTAGTGGGGTTGCTGCGTACGCGCTGGTTCTTGGGCTGGTGCACACTCCGGCGTGCCCCGCAGCGCTTTTCTGCGGCGGCACGTCCGTGCAAGAGCCACGCGCAATCTCCGCTGCCATGCCGATGCTCTCGCCCAGCGTGGGGTGCGGGTGGATGGTCTTGCTGTGGCCGTTGGCAATGGCGCGGCCCGATGCGGCCCATAGGAACAAGCCCTGCATGCGTTTGGGCACTTAGCGTACCTTACATAACTGGGAAACCGGCATCCACGAGATCCCGTACAGCGCTTACAAGCTGCTGCGCTTGATGTCATGCTCGGCCGAAGGGCCGTACCCATGAAACTATGAGCGCAAAGACCATCATGCCAGCAGACAGCACAAAGGTCAGGTGCATCCCGGCGGCAATGGCCGAAGCAGTGGCATGCGCAAAGTCTTGCGTTCCTGCCCCCAGCGAGAAGACGGTGCCCAAGGCAGACGCGCCCACAATCAGACCGATATTGCGCGAGAGGCTGAGCAAGCCTGAGACTGTGCCGCGCCGCTGCTTGGGGGCATCCGCCAGCACAGCGGTATTGTTGGCCGACTGGAAGAGCTGATAGCCCGGAGTCAGGATGACGATGGAAAGCACGTAACCAGCAATGCCAATCATGTTCGGCAGGAACGCGAGCAAGCAAGCACCAACAGCCAACAGGACAAGCCCTAGGACCAGTACACGTCCACTGCCCCACGCATCAACCAGACGTCCCGAAGGAATACCACTGAAGATGGAAATGGCGGGGCCAATCGCCATGACAAGGCCAACCTGCGTTGCATTCAAGCCGAGAGCGAGCCCCAGATAGAAGGGAGCAAGCACCAGCGTCGCCATCATGACAGCGGCCACCAGCACGTTGACGAGCAGCTTGGGTGCCAAGCGTCGATCCATCACCGACCATCCAGTTGCAGATGCAGTAACGCCCTTTGCCGGATCGCCCGGTAGCGCCACCCCAGCCAGGAGAAAGGCGATGCACGCCAGCGGAAGCTGCAGCCAGAATATGCTGCGCCAGCCTACCTGCGCAATTAGCAGCCCACCAAGCGAAGGGCCAAGCGCCGTACCCAGCGCCGAGACGGTGCCGAGCAGCCCCATGGCTTGCCCTAGGCGCGCTTCACTGGTTGCCTGGCGCATCAGCGCCATGGTGAGCGTCATCAGAAAAGCCGCTCCAACACCCTGAAGTGCCCGCGCAGCAACAAGCAGCCACAGGTTCGGAGCAAGTCCACACAGTGCTGCCGCAACAGCGAACACAGCAAGTCCGGCCATGAGCATCGGTTTCAACCCGCGACTGTCGCCGAGTCGGCCAGCGATCAGCACCGAGACCGTCAAGGCCGCCAGGTAGGCGACGACGACTGCCTGTACCTGTGCGAAGGGGGCCGAGAAATTGGCGGCCAACGTCGGCAGCGCAATGTTGGCGATGCTGGTGCCCAGCGAAGCCAGCAGCATGGACAACCCCAGAGTGATCGTGATTCCCGTTTGTGTTTTCGCCGATGCGTGTGATTGCGCCTGTTTCATTGCCCTGCTCTCTTTCCAAAATTTCGAATTTCGGCTAGTGTGCAACTTCAAGACAACTTGAAGTCAAGCATGAAATTTCTGGACATTGGAGAAGTGACGGCAAAGAGCGCCGTCAAGCCCTCTGCGCTGCGCTATTACGAGGAAATCGGGCTGATTAGCTCGAGTGCACGCAATGGGCTGCGCAGGCAGTTTCCACCCGAAGTGCTTTTGCAACTCAAGCTGATTGCGATGGGCAAATCAGCGGGCTTTTCGCTGGAAGAAATTGCGGGAATGTTCGGCAGCAATGGTTTGCCGGATCTGCCCCGAGTTGTGCTGCATCAGAAGGCCGATGCGATTGACCGCCAAATCAAGGAACTGACTGCACTGCGCGACACGCTGCGCCACGTGGCCGACTGTCCGGCGCCGTCGCATTTGGAATGCGCTACCTTCCGGCGACTCGTAGAGGTAGCTGGCAAACGCAACATCCTGCATGCCAAGAAAAAGACAGCCACCACCAAGGCTACAAAACAGCGGTAGAGGATGCATCGAGGGTGATTGGCAGATAAAACCCGCACCAAAGGATACGGATAGGAAATTCAACAACATGAGCCCCGGTGTGTGTCATCGCGTTTGGGCTCGCGCAGCGGCGGCCCGCGTGCCGAGGTAATGTGGGGCGGCTCCAGTGGGCAAGGGTAGCGCCATGGCAACATGCTCCATCAAACTGTAAAACTGGACGTCTATCCTCTATCCACTGTTTCTGCTGCTTATACACATGACTCAATCCCTTTTCACCCCCGTCGATCTGTATTGCGAGCGACTCAGCCCGGATTTCTGGGCCGAGCCCGTCAACGCCATTTCCAATGCAGGGTTCTTGCTCGCAGCCTATTTTGCGTGGCGCCTGCTCCGGTCCCGAGGCCTTAAAACCTCTATCACAGCATGGATGTTGACGCTGATGGTTGCCGTGGTCGGTATCGGCAGCTTCCTCTTTCACACCTTTGCCGTGCGCTGGGCATTGTTTGCCGATGTCATCCCTATTTCAATCTATCAGGTACTGTTCCTGACTTTCTACCTGCATCAGGTTGCGCGACTCTCGGCATTGAAAGTTGGCGCGTGGATCATCGCCTTCTTCGCAACCACATACGGGTTTGATGCCCTGCCTGCGCAATGGCTGAACGGTTCCCTCTCATCCTACGGCTCCGCATGGCTCTTCGTAGCTGGGCTGGGCGTTTATCACTGGCGCACAGGCAAGCAGGAACCCAGAGCCTTGGCGCTTGCTGCTGGGGTGTTCAGCCTCTCGCTGATCTTCCGGTCAATGGATCTCGCCGTCTGTGAATACATCAGCATCGGCACGCACCTGTTCTGGCATCTGCTCAACAGTATGGTGCTATACCTCACGACACGGGCATTCCTTCTCAACCTGCGCATAACCCGACCAGCTGATCACAATCCATAGCGCGAAGCGGGCAACGACAGGGCCAAAATTGCAACAGCATGAGCCCCTGTATTGCACAGGTTTGCGGTTGCTAAGCCCCTCTGCTCTGGTGGGTTTGAGGGGGTGCCATGGTGCCCGAGGTCGATCCCGGCGAGTGCCATGGCGCTTGAGCGTGCACCGCGCGCAGACCATCGCGCAGCGGCGGCCCATGTGCCGAGGCAATGTCGGGCGGCTCTGATTCCACCCCGATGTGATCAAGGATTTGGCGTATGTCGATTGATTGAATCTGCACAGCAAAAAGCCCGAACCGTTGCCAGTTCGGGGTCGGTGTAGGCCACGCTAGGAATGACGCATGCGTTGAACGCGGCGCTGACCAGTTCGGCGGCAATCTTCTTGCCGTTGGGCGTGCGGCCTACGGCTTGCAGCACCAGGTCGTACACGCCTTCGCTCTTGGTGCCGTCCAAACCTTCGAACTGCACTTTGATGCCTTCGGGCGTTGCCTCGGCAGCCACCGTCTTGGTCTTGAGCATGATGTTGTCGAAGCGGTGGGCGTTCATCTTTTGCCAGACTTTGACCAGATCGCGGTCAGCGCCTTGCATCAGGCCGTCCATCATTTAGTACGGCAATACAGGCTGCTGCTCACAAAATGGACAGAGTGGCCGCTAGCCATGCCACCCTGCCCGGCCTCATCGCTGGCGCGCCTTGTGCTCACGGCGGCACTGCGCCTCCAGACTCTCGCCATAGCCCGCTTCCAACCCGGCAAGCACCCCGCAGGGCCATGCGGCGCTGTCGTACGCATCCAGATACCAATAGGGCGGCTCGGCAGCACAGATCTCCATCAGTTTGACTTGCCATATACCTTGCACCTTGTGAAGCACGGCCCAGAACATATTGTCAAGATCCGGGTTGCAATTAGCCGCCTTCGCCCAGTCGATCCTTTTGCCCGGAGGGCCCACAAGCTCCCCGATCAACATCGCCCACCCCGAGTCAATGTTGAGCCTGTCGACCTTGATGCGCACTGGCTGCCCCGCATCTTCAGCCGCCTTCGGACGCGCAGCGTCGAGAATGGCCGTCCGCTCGGAAACGCCAGCGCCCCAAGCGTTACCAGCGAACAGCCACACGATCAGCCACAAGCCCACAACGTACCGACCAGCAATGCTCATCCTCATGACCCCATGTTAATCAGCCAAAGCCCGCGTGCAATGCGCAGCACGCGGGAAACGAGAACCGAAGGGTTTGCACCGAAGCAGACCGGGCATAGTACGGCCACCTCCCCTTGCAGAAAACTCATCTTGAAGAAAATGCGCCGAACACTTCGGGCGGAACGCCACAGGAGGCTTCACCAGCCACCATGCATCGTGGCTGCACGAACGGCACGCAGGCAGAACAGCTCCGCGTATCACCAACAGATGCCCCGGGGAACACGACACACCGCAACGACTAGCGCGGACACTTCTTGTACTTTTTCAGCCGCTTGCACGCCGCCATGTAGCTGCCCCTGGCGTCATCCCATGTAGCTGCGGCGGGATCCATATGCAAAGCCGTCCAATACGCGTCCGCAGCATCTTTGTAGCGACCTACCTTGTAGTATGGCGCGGCGAGGTTGGCGTTGATGGGCCAGTTGTTATCAATCAGCTTCGCTCTTTCATAGAATACGATAGCCTCCACATATTCATTCATCCGCGAATGGAAATGCCCGGCCGACAACATGATCGTCCAGGAATCCGGCCTCGCTTCGATCAGCTGCTTGTAGATTGCTTTTGCCTGGCTGTTGAAGCCCGCCTCAAGAAGCCAGCTCGCTTTTGTTTGCATCAGCACTTCGCGTATCTCAGCGCAATCCTGCTCTATCGATTCAATATTCTTGATAGCCGTTTCAGACGTCTGGTTGATCTCATAGGCGTAGACGAGCCACATCGGATTCACACCCGTAACGCCGATTTCCACCAGCCGATCGACGCAAAGCACTGAAGGCTGTGTGAAGACATCATCTGCACCGTATGCGCTCGCAACGAACAGTGAGAGCGCGGCTGCTAAAAAGAACCACATATTTGATTTCCCCAATTGTGCGGTTTGGTCTGTCGCCTGCGCGAACATCTGCGGAGACATGCTGCATATCATGCGAAAACGGATAGGAGATTCAACCGCATAAAGCCCTGTATTGCACAGGTTTGCGGCTGCTAAGCCCGTCTGCTCTGGTGGGTTTGAGGGAGTGGCATGGTGCCCGAAGTCGATTCCGGCGTGTGCCATGGCGCTTGAGCGTGCACCGCGCGCAGACCATCGCGCAGCGGCGGCCCATGTGCCGAGGCAATGTCGGGCGGCTCTGATTCCACCCCGATGTGATCACAGCAAAAAGCCCGAACCGTCGCCAGTTCGGGCTTTTGTCTTGCAGCAGTTAGCTTGACTTACTTCTTCTGAGGCGGCACATCCGTGCAGCTACCGTGCGCAATCTCCGCTGCCATGCCGATGCTCTCGCCCAGCGTGGGGTGCGGGTGGATGGTCTTACCGATGTCCACTGCGTCTGCACCCATTTCGATGGCCAAGGCGATCTCGCCGATCATGTCGCCAGCGTGTGTACCGACGATGCCACCGCCGAGGATCTTGCCGTGGCCGTGGGCTTCGGGGCTGTCGTCAAACAGGAGCTTGGTGTAGCCCTCGTCGCGGCCGTTGGCAATGGCGCGGCCCGATGCGGTCCAGGGGAACAAGCCCTTCTTGACCTTGATGCCTTGGGCTTTGGCCTGGTCTTCGGTAAGCCCCACCCATGCCACTTCGGGGTCGGTGTAGGCCACGGATGGAATGACGCGGGCGTTGAACGCAGCGCTGGCCAACTCGGCGTTGCCTTGCAGTTCACCGGCAATGACTTCAGCGGCCACATGCGCTTCGTGCACAGCCTTGTGCGCCAGCATGGGCTGGCCCACGATGTCGCCGATGGCGAAGATGTGGGGCACGTTGGTGCGCATCTGGATATCGACGGGGATGAAGCCGCGGTCGCTCACGGCCACGCCAGCAGCTTCTGCGGCGATCTTCTTGCCGTTGGGCGTTGCTTCGGCAGCCACCGTCTTGGTCTTGAGCATGATGTTGTCAAAACGGAGGGCGAACCTCGCGATCGTCCGTTGTTTCGGCCAGTTCACTTAACCGTCAGTGATTGGATCAACTTCACCAACACATCCACATCCGTTGCAGGATTGATGCTACTTGTCGCCGTTCCGTGCCTGCGCAGTTGCTCTGCGTAGGTTAGTGCATCGTTAAGCCTTCCCTTCAATTGACCATAAACACCTTCTTGCCCCTTGTTGTACTTTGCAAAGCCCGGTTTGGTTTTCAAGGTGGATACGACTTGATCACCCACGGACTTTTTCCCGGCCGCATGAAACGGCTGGTCGGTATAGCCAAAGTGCAGCAGTAGCCAAACTTCAAAGCATGGAGTGGAGGTGATCGCCACAAACGGTTGCCCGGCTGCACTCAAATCTTTGGTGCGTTGCACAGCGTCGTTGAAGGTTGTGTGCTTGTCCCTGTCAAACACGCAATACACCGTGTCAAAGGTATCGCCAGCCGCCGCATCTTCTTCATACAGGGCCACCGCATGTGCCACTACACGATCTGGAGACACTCCATCGTTGGGCGCAATGCGAACGATCTGCGGACGAATGCCCAAGTCATCCAGCAAATCACGGAAGTAATGGGGCTCAGTCTTTGTCCCTTCACAGACGACCAAATAACGCTTGTTGCGCGCCCGTTCGCGCCTTTGCCGCTGCAAGGCTGCGCTTGCGCGTGCCTTGCGTTTGTGAAAAAGATCTTCAGACCCCATAGAAGTCCAAGTCCTTCAAGAACGGAATGCCACCGTATCGACCATTGAGATACCCGCGTTCAATGGCTTCGTTGTCGCGTGGGCTGAAGTCAGATAGCGGGTACAAGTGGGTGGCACTTTTATCGTCTTTCTCCATGAACCAAACCTGATCACGCCGCAACAGCTTCTGGCTAAGCAGCGTGGTGTCGTGTGTCGTAAAAATGAGTTGCGCCTTGGTCCCCTCGTGGTGCAGGCGTTTGACCAAGTGGTGCACTAGCAAGGGGTGCAGGCTGGTGTCCAACTCGTCTACTACCAACACCCGCTCGTTTTCAATCACATCCAGCCATGGTCCAGCAAAGGCGAATAGCGCGCGGGTACCGTCAGACTCCTCAGATTCGTCAAACTCCACGACCTCGGCAGTGTTGATGTCCTTGTGAACGAAACGAGGTTCCACCAATTTGCGACCAGCCATGTCCTTTAAAAACTCGTCCCGGATAGCTGCAGGCAGTTCCTTTGGCAAGGACTCTGCCGAAAACACGGATTCTTTCAGTCGGATATCAGCAATAGACAGATCAGCCGAATTCATGAACGCAACCACTTTTTGGCGGTCTTCATCCTTGGCGCAGCGCCGCAATGTATAGCCAGGGCTAAAACCACGCACTGAGTCATGCACGCGTAGGCGCAATTTGAACCATTCAAACGCCGACTTGAGTTGCTCGTTGTTCAGTTGGATCGCCGTTGAAAAAAACAGGGCATTGGAGCGGGTTTGTTCTTTCCAAAGGTCATGACGCGCCTTTCCTCCAAGGAATGATGTGCTGAACTTGTAGATATCTTTCCCCGCTTTGGCATCGAACACCCGATGGAACCATTTTTGCGCCCGGCCCAGTGGATAGGCGATGAGCCACTCTTCAGTAAAGCGCTCGGAGTTGCAGCAAAAGCCATATTCGTAGCGAACACCCTGTTCCACAAAGGTCACTTCAAACTCGCTGTCGGCAGCACGTGAGGCCGCCGTTAGCTTGAAAGGCACCACATCAATGGCATCCCCGGCTTGGCTTTCCTTTTGCGAGTTGAGCACCTGATCCTCTACAAACCGTAGCGCCTGAATCAGCGTGCTCTTGCCAGACGCATTGGGGCCATACAGCACCGTAGAACGCAACAAACGAGGCACACCATCATCTTGATCGGGGATGAAAGTGTTAAGCGATTCCAGCTCTTTGAAATAGCTGGATGCGGCCATATTCAGCGTCTGGCGCTCTAAAATAGACCGGTAGTTGGTGACCGAAAACTCGATAAGCATGATGCAATCCTACACCTTTATGCCTTTATTTGCACAACAAACGCAAAAAACCATGCATATTTCTATTTACACCTCCCGCAAAAGCCCGCTGTATCAGCAAGGTGAACAAGGCGTCAAGCTGGACGAAGGCATGCGTTGGGTAGCGATTGAAATCTAACGATCGACGGCTTCAACCGTGAGCAAGGGCTTAGACATCGCTTGAGACGAGCAGAAGATTGAATAACGCTTTGTAGTGTGCCCTAGGACCGATTGTTACCCTTTGCGCCACAGCGCGCAGGTTATTAGCCAGATGGAACTGATGCAAACATTGCGCACAGTTTTTTGATGAAGCAAAGGCCAAACACGTGCAGGGAAAGCGGTTAACACCAGGCGTCTAGAAAACACAAAGCCCGAACCGTCGCCAGTTCGGGCTTTTGTCTTGCAGCAGTTAGCTTGACTTACTTCTTCTGAGGCGGCACATCCGTGCAGCTGCCGTGCGCAATCTCCGCTGCCATACCAATGCTCTCGCCCAGCGTGGGGTGCGGGTGGATGGTCTTGCCGATGTCCACGGCATCTGCGCCCATCTCGATGGCCAGGGCGATTTCGCCAATCATGTCACCCGCGTGGGTGCCGACGATGCCACCGCCGAGGATCTTGCCGTGGCCGTGGGCTTCGGGGCTGTCGTCAAACAGGAGCTTGGTGTAGCCCTCGTCGCGGCCGTTGGCAATGGCGCGGCCCGATGCGGTCCAGGGGAACAGGCCCTTCTTGACCTTGATGCCTTGGGCTTTGGCTTGGTCTTCAGTGAGGCCGACCCAAGCCACTTCGGGGTCGGTGTAGGCCACGGATGGAATGACGCGGGCGTTGAACGCGGCGCTGGCCAGTTCGGCGTTGCCTTGCAGTTCACCGGCAATGACTTCAGCGGCCACGTGCGCTTCGTGCACGGCTTTGTGCGCCAGCATGGGCTGGCCCACGATGTCGCCAATAGCGAAGATGTGGGGCACGTTGGTGCGCATCTGGATATCGACGGGGATGAAGCCGCGGTCGCTCACGGCCACGCCAGCAGCTTCTGCGGCGATCTTCTTGCCGTTGGGTGTGCGGCCCACGGCTTGCAGCACCAGGTCGTACACGCCTTCGCTCTTGGTGCCGTCCAAACCTTCGAACTGCACTTTGATGCCTTCGGGCGTTGCCTCGGCAGCCACCGTCTTGGTCTTGAGCATGATGTTGTCGAAGCGGTGGGCGTTCATCTTTTGCCAGACTTTGACCAGATCGCGGTCAGCGCCTTGCATCAGGCCGTCCATCATTTCCACCACGTCCAGGCGGGCACCCAGCGTGCTGTACACGGTGCCCATTTCCAAGCCGATGATGCCGCCGCCGACGATGAGCATTTTCTTGGGCACGCCGGCCAAGGCCAAAGCGCCGGTGCTATCGACCACGCGGGGATCGTTGGGCATGAAGGGCAGGCGCACCGCTTGCGAGCCTGCTGCGATGATGGCGCGCTTGAAGGCCACCACTTTTTTGCTGCCGCTCTTGTCTTGGCCGCTGCCCGTGGTTTCTTCCACTTGCAGGTGGTTGGCACCCACAAACTGGCCGAAACCGCGCACCACGGTGACCTTGCGCATCTTGGCCATGGCAGCCAAGCCGCCAGTGAGCTTGCCGATGACTTTTTCTTTGTGGCCGCGCAGTTTGTCCACGTTGACCGCCGGCTTGCCAAAGTCCACGCCCAGGTCGGCCATGTGGCTGACTTCGTCCATGACGGCAGCGACGTGCAGCAGCGCTTTGGAGGGGATGCAGCCCACGTTCAAGCACACACCGCCCAGGGTGGCGTAGCGCTCGACGATAACGACCTTCAGACCCAAATCCGCAGCGCGGAATGCTGCTGAGTAACCGCCGGGGCCGCCGCCCAAGACCAGCACGTCACAGTCCAGATCGGCGCTGCCGCCGAACTGGGCCGCTGTGGGAGCGGAAATGGGAGCAGTTGCGGGTGCCGCCACGGCTGTGGATGCTGCAGAATTGATAGCTGCACCAGCAGTACTGGCGGGCGCTGCAGGCGCATTGGCTGCAGATACACCATCCACTTCCAGCGACGCAATCACGCTGCCTTTGTTCACGGTGTCACCCAGCTTGACCGTGAGCGCTTTGATGACGCCTGCGTGGCTAGAGGGGATTTCCATGGAGGCTTTGTCGCTCTCCACGGTAATCAGACTCTGGTCCACCTTGACGGTGTCGCCCACTTTGACCAGCAGCTCAATGACGCCCACGTCCTTGAAGTCGCCGATGTCGGGCACTTGGATATCGATAGTTGCCATATGCCGGACTCCTTACAGCAGGATGCGGCGGTAGTCCGCCAGCACTTGGCCCAAGTAGGCGTTAAAGCGCGCAGCCGATGCACCGTCGATGACGCGGTGGTCATACGACAGCGACAGCGGCAGCATGAGACGGGGCACAAAGGCCTTGCCGTCCCACACGGGCTGCATGCTGCTCTTGGACAGGCCGAGGATGGCGACTTCGGGCGCGTTCACGATGGGTGTGAAGTGCGTACCGCCAATGCCACCCAGCGAGCTGATGGAGAAGCAACCGCCGGTCATGTCAGCAGGGCCCAGTTTGCCGTCGCGGGCTTTCTTGGCCAGTTCGCCCATCTCGGCGCTGATCTGCATGATGCCCTTCTTGTCCGCATCGCGCAGCACTGGCACCACCAAGCCGTTGGGCGTATCGGCTGCAAAGCCGATGTGGTAGTACTGCTTGTAGACGAGGTTGTCGCCATCCAAGCTGGTGTTGAACTCGGGGAATTTCTTGAGCGCAGCGACCACGGCCTTGATAACGAAAGCCAGCATGGTGACCTTGGCACCGCTCTTCTCGTTCTCTTTGTTGGTAGAGACGCGGAAGGCTTCCAAGTCGGTGATGTCGGCCAAGTCGTTGTTGGTGACATGGGGGATCATCACCCAGTTGCGGTGCAGGTTGGCACCACTGATCTTCTTGATGCGCGACAGCGGCTTGGCTTCGATGGCGCCAAACTTGGCAAAGTCCACCTTGGGCCATGGCAGCAAGTCCAACCCTGCGCCAGAACCACCACCAGCAGGTGCCTTGGCGGCTTGCGCTTGGGTTTGCACGGCACCGGCCATGACGGAGCGGGTAAAGCCTTCTACGTCAGTTTGGGTGATGCGGCCTTTGGGGCCTGTGCCCTTCACCTCGGCCAATGGCACGCCCAAAATGCGGGCGAATTTGCGCACCGATGGCGATGCATGGGGCAAGCCCAGTGGTGCAGCGCCGGGTGCGTGGGCGGGCACAGCAGCAGGAGCAGAGGCTGTGGCTGGAGCCGAAGCCACTGCAGGGGCTGCAGCAGCCACAGGTGCACTAGCTACAGCCGCAGGAGCTGCGGCGGGAGCAGGAGCCGCAGCGCCTGCAGCGGCGGTGCCTTGCACCACGGCGATGAGGTCGCCGATGTTGATCTTGTCACCCAGCTTGACCTTGATCTCTTGCACCACGCCAGCCACGCTGGAGGGGATTTCCATAGAGGCTTTGTCGCTCTCCACGGTGATCAGGCTTTGCTCCAACTTCACAGTGTCGCCAGCTTTGACCAAGATCTCGATAACGGCTACGTCTTTGAAGTCGCCGATATCGGGGACATGCACCTGCACAGGGCCAGCCGCTACAGAATTAATAGCGGGCACAGCAGCAGCCACGGGCGCTGCAGCCGCACTGGCCACAGAAGCTGCTGCGGGAGCTGCCACAGGGGCAGCGGCGGGCGCAGGCGCAGACATAGCCACTGTTGCAGCGCCTTCAGCGTCCAACACCACCACCAGCGAGCCTTCTTTGACCTTGTCGCCCAGCGCCACTTTGATTTCCTTGACCACCCCAGCGTGGCTGGAAGGAATCTCCATCGACGCTTTGTCGCTCTCGACGGTAATCAGGCTCTGCTCGGCCTTGACGGTGTCACCCACCTTGACCAGCAACTCGATAACACCCACCTCGGCAAAGTCGCCGATGTCGGGCACTTTCACATCTATCAATGCCATGTTCGTGTCTCCGTCTCGCGCTTAGGCGTACAGGGGGTTGATCTTGTCAGCCTTGATGCCGTACTTGGCAATGGCTTCTGCGACCTTAGCGGCGGGCACTGTGCCCTCCTCTGCCAGCGCCTTGAGTGCAGCCACCACGATGTAGTGGCGGTTGATCTCAAAGTGCTCGCGCAGCTTGGTGCGGAAGTCGCTGCGGCCAAAACCGTCGGTACCCAAGACCTTGTATGCACGTCCCTTGGGAATGAAGGGGCGAATCTGCTCCACGTAGCTCTTGATGTAATCGGTCGACGCGATCACAGGACCGGTAGTGCCTTCAAGCTGTTGCTCCACGAAGGACTTGCGCGGTGTTTCCAGCGGGTGCAACATGTTCCAGCGTTCAGCGTCCTGACCGTCACGACCCAGTTCGTTGAAGCTGGGGCAACTCCACACATCGGCTTGCACGCCCCAGTCCTTGGCCAGCAGCTCTTGCGCAGCGATGGATTCGCGCAGAATGGTGCCGCTGCCCAGCAGTTGCACGCGTTGTTTGCCCTTGGCCTCACCGGGTTTGCACAGGTACATACCCTTGATGATTTGCTCTTCGGTGCCAGCAGTCAGGCCTGGCATGGCGTAGTTTTCGTTGAGCAGCGTCAGGTAGTAGTAGACGTTCTCTTGCTTTTCCACCATGCGCTTCAAGCCATGGTGGATGATGACCGCTACTTCGTGCGCAAAGGTGGGGTCGTAGCTCACGCAGTTGGGGATGGTGCCCGCAATGATGTGGCTATGGCCGTCTTCGTGCTGCAAGCCTTCGCCGTTGAGCGTGGTGCGGCCCGATGTGCCACCCAGCAAGAAGCCGCGTGCTTGCATGTCGCCAGCGGCCCAAGCCAAGTCGCCAATGCGCTGGAAGCCGAACATCGAGTAGTAGATGTAGAACGGCACCATGATGCGGTTGCTGGTGCTGTAGCTCGTCGCTGCAGCGATCCAGCTGGCCATGCCGCCGGCTTCGTTGATGCCTTCTTGCAGGATCTGCCCGGCTTTGTCCTCGCGGTAGTACATCACCTGGTCTTTGTCCACCGGGGTGTAGAGCTGGCCTTTGGGGTTGTAGATGCCGATCTGGCGGAACAGACCTTCCATACCAAATGTACGCGCTTCGTCCACCAAGATAGGCACGATGCGTGGGCCCAGAGCCTGGTCGCGCAGCAACTGAGTCAGGAAACGCACATAGGCTTGGGTGGTGGAGATTTCACGGCCTTCGGCAGTGGGTTCCAGCACGGCCTTGAAGGTTTCCAGCGCGGGCACGGTAAAGCTCTCGTCAGCCTTGGTGCGGCGGTGCGGCAAGTAACCGCCCAACGCTTTGCGGCGCTCGTGCAAGTACTTCATCTCGGGCGTATCGTCCGCAGGCTTGTAATACGGTACTTTGTGCAGTTCGCTGTCTGGCACTGGGATGTTGAAGCGGTCGCGGATGTACTTGATGTCCTCGTCGCTGAGCTTCTTGGTCTGGTGCACGGTGTTCTTGCCTTCACCGGCCTTGCCCATGCCATAGCCTTTAACGGTCTTGATGAGCAAGACTGTCGGCTGCGCCTTGCGGTTTTGGGCAGCGTGGAAGGCAGCGTACACCTTCTGTGGATCGTGGCCGCCACGGCGCAGTTCGAAGATTTCTTCATCGGTCATGTGCTCGACCAGCTTGGCGGTCTCAGGGTACTTGCCAAAGAAATTCTTGCGGATGAAAGCGCCGTCGTTGGCCTTCATGGCTTGGTAGTCGCCATCCAAGGTTTCCATCATCAACTGGCGCAGCTTGCCCGAGGTGTCGCGGGCCAACAGAGCATCCCAGCCAGATCCCCACAGCAGCTTGACCACGTTCCAGCCAGCGCCACGGAATTCGCCTTCCAGTTCTTGGATGATCTTGCCGTTGCCGCGCACAGGACCGTCCAGACGCTGCAGGTTGCAGTTGATCACGAAGACTAGGTTGTCCAGGTTTTCGCGTGCGGCCAAGCCGATAGCGCCCAAGGATTCGGGTTCGTCCATTTCGCCGTCGCCGCAGAACACCCAGACCTTGCGGTTTTCGGTGTTGGCAATGCCACGGGCGTGCAGGTACTTCAGGAAACGGGCTTGGTAAATCGCCATCAATGGGCCCAAGCCCATGGACACGGTGGGGAACTGCCAAAACTCGGGCATGAGTTTGGGGTGGGGGTAGCTGGAGAGGCCTTTGCCATCCACCTCTTGGCGGAAGCTGTCCAACTGCGTATCGGTCAGGCGACCTTCGAGATAAGCACGGGCGTAAATGCCAGGGGCGCTATGGCCTTGCACGTAGATGCAATCACCGCCGTGGTTTTCGCTCTCAGCGTGCCAGAAGTGGTTAAAGCCTGCGCCCAGCATAGAAGCCAGCGAGGCAAATGAACCGATGTGGCCACCCAAGTCGCCACCGTCTTCAGGGTTGAGGCGGTTGGCACGCACCACCATGGCCATGGCGTTCCAGCGCATGTAGGCGCGCAAGCGCTTTTCGATGGCGATATTGCCGGGGCAGTGGGCTTCTTGTTCAGGCTCAATGGTGTTCACGTAGCCAGTGGTGGCTGAGAACGGCATGTCGATGCTGTTCTCGCGCGCGTGTTCGAGCAGTTGCTCAATCAGAAAGTGTGCGCGTTCTTTGCCTTCGTTCTTGATGACCGCGCTCAGGGCGTCCATCCATTCGCGGGTTTCTTGGTTGTCCACGTCGGAACCACCCAAGGTTTGTGGGTTTTCTGCGGCCATCTCTAGGTCTCCTCTTGACTAAGAAAAATGCGGTTAGCGGCGCGAGTCTAGTGTATTCGCCATCATTTTTCAAATCGTGCTTAGACATTTCACATATTGAAAAATTGCTGCAATGCACCAAGCCTCTACACTCGCCACCTATGGTCAAGCCCCCGCTAATCCCCTTACTACCCAAGGTGCAAAATGCCCGCCACTGGTGGCAGCGCCTTACCCCCACGCGCCAAGACCGCTTGGCCATGCTCGCGCCCCTGGTCACGGTGCTGGTGTTCTTTGCGGCCATCGTGGCAGCACTGAGCTATTTGCAGCTAGAAGAAATAGACCGCGACGAACAAGCATTGCGCCGCGATGTGGAATACGCCCAGCAACGCTTGCGTCTGCGTTTGCTGGAACCGCAAGAACGCATCACACGCTTGTCGCACGAAGTGAGTGCGGGCGAAGTCGACGCCGACGTGTTTCGCCAGCGGGTGCGCGGGCTGATGGAAAGCTATCCCGAGATACAAGCCATGGCTTGGGTGGATGAAAGACAGCGCACGCGCTCGCACCACGGTATGAGCAGCGATGCTCCGCTGCTGGAGCAAAACCAGCGCTTTGAAGGCTATAGCCAAGCCCGGCGCACGCGACTATTCCTGTATGCACGCCCAATGCAAGACAAGGACAGCCCCCAGTTGCTGCAAATGTTTGCCCCCATGGTGGCACGTGACCGCTTTGTAGGTGTATTGATTGCCGAAATATCTGTGGATGGTTTGTTCAGCCATGGCATTCCGTCAGAGATCAGCGCCCGCTATGCCGTGTCCTTGCGCGACCATGATGGCCATTTGTTGGCTGGCCGCGCAGTGCCGCTGCGCCGCGATCCGGGCAACCTGATTCCGTGGCGTCGCCCTAACCACGAATACAGTCTGCCTGTCACGCCGCTGGGGACAGGCATGCGCATCCAAGCCCAAACCTACCGCACCTCGCAGGGGTTGATCGGTAGCGGTCTGTTCTGGTTGCTCGCCGCATCGAGCTTGCTCACCGCTTGGATGCTCATAGGCAACTGGCGTCACACCCGCAGTCGGCAGAAAGCGCAACAAGCTTTGGTGGCCGAAACCAATTTTCGCCGCGCCATGGAAAATTCCATGCTCACCGGCATGCGGGCCATGGATTTGCAAGGTCGCATTACCTACGTCAACCCTGCTTTTTGCCAAATGACGGGGTGGAACGAAGAAGAGCTGATTGGTTTGAGCGCCCCTTTCCCCTTCTGGCCTGAAAGCGACAAAGAACAACTGGCTAGCATGCTGGAAGAGGAAATGCGTGGCAACCACACCCCCGGCGGCATGCAAGTGCGGGTCAAACGGCGCGATGGCACCATCTTCGACGCACGCTTGTACCTCTCGCCACTCATTGATGCCATGGGCACGCAAACCGGTTGGGTGACGTCGATGACCGACATCACCGAGCCCAACCGCGTGCGCCAGCAATTGGCGGCTGCCCACCAACGCTTTACCACGGTGCTGGAAGCACTGGATGCTTCTATTTCCGTCGCCCCCCTGGGCAGCAAAGAGCTGCTGTTCGCCAACAAGCTCTACCGCCAGTGGTTTGGCCTGCAGGCCGATGGCCATTTGGAGCTGGTCATGCAAGGTGGCATGCCCATGGAGCAAGGCGATGGAGAGGATTCGGTAGACAGCTTTGCCGGACTGCCCACCACCAGCCTATCCGACAGCGATACTGAGAGTGCCGAAATCTACATTCCCCAACTGGGCAAATGGCTGGAAGTACGCACCCGTTACCTGAGTTGGGTCGATGGCCGCTTGGCGCAACTGGTCATTGCCACCGACATCAGCACGCGCCGCGAAGCCGAACAACAAGCAGCCCAGCAAGCCGAGCGAGCCCAATCGGTCAGCCGACTTATCACCATGGGCGAAATGGCATCGAGCGTAGCGCACGAACTGAACCAACCGCTCACCGCCATCACCAACTATTGCAGCGGCATGCTGGCACGCTTGGAAGCCCAAGCCATCACCGAAGAAGAGTTGCTGGGCGCGCTCGAAAAAACCAACCGCCAAGCGCAACGGGCGGGGCAAATCATCCAGCGCATTCGCTCCTTTGTGAAACGCAGCGAACCCAAGCGCACGCTCTCAGATATTGAAACCATGGTCAACGAAGCGGTGGAGTTGGCCGACATTGAGATGCGCAAATTCCGCGTGCGCTTGAGCCACTATTTGGCCGCTCGCCTGCCCAAACTGATGGTGGATCCCATCTTGATCGAGCAGGTGTTGGTCAATCTGCTGCGCAATGCGGCCGAATCCGTCAACGCAGCCGATCGAGCCCTCACCCAGCGCTTTGTAGAGCTGCGCGTGCTACCGCGGGAGGTCGATGGCAAAAAGGTGGTGGAATTCAGCGTGACCGATTCGGGCAAAGGCCTGAGCCACGAAGTACAAGAGCGCTTGTTTGAAGCCTTCTTCTCCACCAAGACCAACGGCATGGGCATTGGCTTGAGTTTGTGCCGTTCCATCGTCGAGTCCCATATGGGGCGGATGGTGGCTGAGAACCTCTACAATGCCCATCAGGAAGTAACGGGCTGCCGCTTCTCGTTCTGGATTCCCATTACCGAGTTGCCAGCACTGCCCGACGAGACCGCATCAGAAAACTGAGGAACACGGACTACCCATGAGCTTGATTCCAAAAAAAGGTACGGTATACGTTGTCGATGACGATGAAGCAGTGCGCGACTCACTGCAGTGGTTGCTGGAGGGCAAAGGCTACCGCGTGCGGTGCTTTGACTCGGCAGAAACCTTCCTCGCCCGCTACGACACCCGCGAAGTGGCCTGCCTGATTGCCGATGTGCGCATGGGCGGCATGACCGGGTTGGAACTGCAAACCCGCCTGATGGAAGCCAAGTCACCGCTGCCCATCGTCTTCATTACCGGCCATGGCGATGTCCCCATGGCGGTGGACAGCATGAAAAAAGGCGCTATGGATTTCATCCAAAAGCCTTTCAACGAAGAACAACTGGTGCCGCTGGTGGAGCGCATGCTAGACGTGGCCAAGGACGCCTTTGCTGAACACCAGCAAGCGGCCAACCGCGACGCCCTGCTCTCCAAGCTGACCTTGCGCGAAAGCCAAGTGCTAGAGCGCATCGTGGCAGGCCGTTTGAACAAACAAATCGCCGACGATTTGGGCATCAGCATCAAGACCGTGGAAGCGCACCGCGCCAACATCATGGAAAAGCTGGGTGCCAATACCGTGGCCGACCTGCTCAAGATTGCTTTGGGCCAAAACGCCCCCAAAGCCTGATTCCACATGCTGTAGCAGCTATCACTTTTATAGCAACACACGCCCGTTAAGCGCCTGCTGCGGGCGTTTTCCTTTTTCCAGAGTACGACGACCATGACACCATCCGCCCCCGCCCCTAGCACCACTTCTGCCCAACTGATCGACGGCAACGCCCTGTCCAAGCAAGTGCGCGCCCAAGTCGCAGAGCGCACTGCCGAGCTATCGGCCAAGGGTTTCAAACCCGGTTTGGCCGTGGTGCTGGTCGGCGACAACCCCGCCAGCCAGGTTTATGTGCGCAACAAGGTCAAAGCCTGTGAAGACGTCGGTTTTCACTCCGTGCTGGAAAAATACGACGCCAGCATGACCGAGGCCGAGCTGCTGGCCCGTGTGGAAGCACTCAACAACGATCCCAGCATCCACGGCATCTTGGTGCAATTGCCTCTGCCCAAGCACATCGACGATCACAAGGTTATTGAAGCCATCTCCCCACTCAAAGACGTGGACGGCTTTCACATCGCCAGTGCGGGCGCACTGATGGTGGGCGAAGTGGGCTTTAAGGCCTGCACCCCCTACGGGTGCATGAAGATGCTCGAATCCATCGGCATGAAAGATTTGCGCGGCAAGCACGCCGTGGTGATTGGTCGCTCCAACATCGTCGGAAAACCCATGGCCATGATGCTGCTGGCGGCCAACGCCACCGTGACCGTGACGCACAGCGGCACAGCCGACTTGGGTGCCATGACGCGCCAGGCCGACATCGTGGTAGCAGCCGTCGGCAAGCGCAACGTCCTGACCGCCGACATGGTCAAACCCGGCGCGGTGGTGATCGACGTGGGCATGAACCGCAATGACGAAGGCAAGCTCTGCGGCGATGTGGACTTTGACGGCGTCAAACAAGTCGCCGGCTACATCACCCCTGTCCCCGGCGGGGTTGGCCCCATGACCATTACCATGCTGTTGGTCAACACCTTGGAAGCGGTGGAACGTTTGGCCACCCAACAAGGCTAATTACGCACGGAATACACGCCATGACCACAACCACCGCCTCTGCTGCCAACAACCCTCTCTTGCACACCAGCCACTTGCCTGCGTTTGACGCGATCCGTCCGGAGCATTTGGAAAACGCTATCGACACCCTGCTGGCAGATGCCGAGCAAGCCCTGCAAACCGTAACGGCCAACGACTTCCCCGCCGACTGGAAAGCCATGAGCACCGTATTGGATGTGGCCACTGAGCGCCTGAGTGTGGCCTGGGGCGCTGCCAACCACCTCAACAGCGTGATGGACACGCCCGAGCTGCGCGCCGCCATCAACACCTGCCTGCCCAAAGTGACCGATTTCTGGACCCGCTTGGGTGCTAGCGAGGCGCTGTACGCCAAGTACAAAGCGCTGGATGAGCAACAACTCACCCCAGCCCAACAACAAGCCCTGCGCAATGCCAAACGCGGCTTTGTGCTCGGTGGCGCCGAACTGCAAGGAGCGCAGCGCGAGCGCTTTGCCGCCATCCAAGAACGCCAAGCCGCACTGGGCCAAAAATTCAGCGAAAACACACTGGATGCCACCGACCGCTTTGCCTACTACGCGGGCGCTGACGAGGTAGCAGGCATTCCCGACGATGTATTGCAAACCGCGCGCGAACAAGCCCAAGCCGACGGCCAAGACGGCTACAAGCTGACGCTGAAAATGCCGTGCTACCTGCCCGTGATGCAGTTCGCCCACAGCAGTGCCCTGCGCGAAAAACTCTACCGCGCCTATGTAACCCGGGCCTCCGACCAAGCCCCCGGCATGAGTGCCGAAGACTTGGCCAAGTTGGACAATGCACCCGTCATCACCGAGCTGCTGGCACTGCGCGACGAAGAAGCCAAGTTGCTGGGCTACCACCACTATGGTGAGCTGTCCGTGGTGCCCAAAATGGCTAACTCGGCCACCGATGTGGTGGTCTTCCTGCGCGATTTGGCTGCCAAAGCACGCCCCTACGCCGAGCGCGATGTGCAAGAACTGCGCGCCTTTGCCAGCGAGTTGGGACTGAGCGATCCACAGCCATGGGACTGGACCTACGTGGGCGAGAAGCTCAAGGAAGCACGCTACGCCTTCAGCGAGCAAGAGGTGAAACAGTACTTCACGGCCGACAAGGTGTTGGCGGGTCTGTTCGACTTGGTGCAAGAGCTGTTTGATGTGGTCATCAGTGCCGATAGCGCGCCAGTGTGGCACCCTGATGTGCGTTTTTACCGCCTAGAGCGCCCCACAGCGCAAGGCGCGCAACTCATTGGCCACTTCTACCTCGACCCCATTGCCCGTACCGGCAAACGCGGCGGCGCGTGGATGGACGATGTGCGCTGCCGCTGGCTACGCCCTGACACTGGCCAGTTGCAAACACCCGTAGCCCACTTGGTGTGCAACTTCGCACCAACTGGTTTGCTGGCCCACGACGACGTCATCACCCTGTTCCACGAATTCGGCCATGGCCTGCACCACCTGCTCACCCAAGTGGACGAGCGCGATGTGGCCGGTATCAATGGCGTGGAATGGGATGCGGTGGAGTTGCCAAGCCAATTCATGGAGAACTTCTGCTGGGAATGGTCGGTGCTACAGCGTCTGAGCGGCCACGCGCAAACCGGCGAACCACTGCCCCGCAGTCTGTACGACAAAATGCTGGCCGCCAAAAACTTCCAAAGCGGCATGCAAACCGTGCGACAGATCGAGTTTTCGCTCTTTGACATGCTGCTGCACAGCCAAGTCACCCCCAACGTGAACTACATGGCGCTGCTGGAGGTGGTGAAGTTGGAAGTAGCCGTTCTGGAAAGCCCGCGCTGGGCACGTACTCCCAATACCTTCAGCCATATCTTTGCCGGGGGCTACGCTGCAGGCTACTACAGCTACAAATGGGCAGAGGTGCTCAGTGCCGATGCCTACGCCGCTTTTGAGGAAACTACAACACCTGAGGGTGGCATCAACCCGCAAACCGCAAGACAATACCGCCAAGCCATTTTGGAAGCTGGCGGCAGTCGCCCTGCCATGGAGTCCTTCAAAGCTTTCCGTGGCCGTGAACCCGCGCTGGATGCATTGCTACGCCACCAAGGCATGGGAGACACAGCAACGCACTAGGCATTTTTATAAAACACTACTGCGATACTGGGAGTTGGACACACTATGACAAACTGCTCATCACATGGCACCACCACTGCCCCCACCAACGGGCTTGCTGCATGCCTACTGGCTGTTTGTTGTCTATTGGTAGCTGGCTCAGCACAGGCCCAAACGGTTTACAAAATCATAGACTCTGACGGAAAAATCACCTTCACCGACAAGCCCACCACCACTGCGGCGCAAAACAAGTCGATGTCGGTGCTGGGTAGCAACCCGAACGAGAACCTGAACCAACTCCCCTACGAATTGCGCCAAGCTGCAGGACGCTATCCTGTGGTGCTGTACAGCAGCAAAGATTGCGGCCCCTGCGACATGGCTCGAAGCATGCTCAAAAGTCGGGGCATACCCTTCACCGAGAGAACGGTGAGCACGCAAGCCGATGGCGAGGCATTTCGCCGTTTGAGCGGTGGGAACAACATGCCATTCGTGACCATTGGCGGCCAAAAACTCAAAGGCTATGCCGAGAGCGAATGGCGCTCGTATTTGGATGCTGCGGGCTACCCCGCGCAGTCCATGCTGCCTCGCAGCTACGTTTACCCGGCTGCCAGCCCTCTGGCACCCGCTGCCGAAACAGAGCAAGCCACCAAAGGCAATACGACTGACAGTAAACCTGCTGCAGCAAGTGCGCCATCACAGCCTGCCAGCAACCCCAACAACCCGGCAGGCATCATTTTTTAGAAGCGCCTTATTTGATCAAGGCTTGCATAGCCTTGAAATCCGGGTGTTCTGCTGTACGCACCCATTCAAAGCCCACCATCTCGGTGGTAACCAGTTCCGCACCCGCTGCTGCCAAACGGTCAAAAGCAGCGTCGCGGTTGCGCTCGGTGCGCGAGGTGCAGGCGTCGGTAACAACCCACACGTCAAACTCTTCTTCCAGCAGATCCAATGCTGTTTGCAACAAACAAATGTGTGCTTCCACCCCGGCCAGTACCACGGCATTGCGCTGAGGAGCAGCAGGTTTTTGCAAATGTTTGGGCAAGCTGCGTGCGTTGCCTTGTGGGGCTTTGGGCGCTGGGCGTAGCATTTCGACCAAACCTTCTTCCACCGCACTGAACTGCATCTTGGCCAAAGATTTGGCATTCGCCTCCTGCAAGGCTTGCAACAAAGGGGCTTCTGTCGCGCCCAGCTTAGAAGGATTTTGCTCGGTATAAAAAGCAGGGACACCCAACAAGTTGGCCCATTGGGTCAATCGCTGGGCGTTGGCTAACACCAACTGCGACTCAAACAAAGCAGGAGTGAGTTTGGTTTGGTAATCCACCAGCACCAGCTGGCAGCTTTCTAATTCGATCAACATTTGCAGTACTCCAGACAAGTAGCACGCACACTGCGTGCTACATTGCCCGCATTGTCCTTGATTGACAGTTCTATCCCACCGTTCCGATTGCGATGACCTCTGTTTTCAACTTCACTTTTGTCCCGTGGTTTCGTTCTGTAGCCCCCTACATCCACAAATTTCGACACCAAACTTTTGTGATTGGACTGGCTGGCGAAGCGATTGCAGCAGGAAAGCTGCCTAACTTGGTACAAGACTTGGCACTGATCCAGAGCATGGGGGTGCGCATTGTGCTGGTGCATGGCTTTCGCCCGCAGGTCAATGAACAACTCAAAGCCAAAGGACATGAGCCACGCTATAGCCGTGGCATACGCATCACCGACGAAGTGGCCTTGGACTGCGCCCAAGAGGCTGCGGGTCAGTTGCGCTATGAGATTGAAGCAGCCTTCAGCCAAGGGCTACCCAATACGCCCATGGCAGGCTCCACCGTGCGGGTGATATCGGGCAACTTCATCACGGCACGCCCTGTGGGCATTGTGGATGGCGTGGACTTTCAGCACAGCGGTTTGGTGCGCAAGGTGGATACAGCCGGCATCATGCGTTCGCTCGATATGGGGGCTTTGGTACTGCTATCGCCTTTTGGTTTTTCGCCTACGGGTGAAGCTTTTAACTTGGCCATGGAAGAAGTTGCCACCTCCGTAGCCACCGAATTGCAGGCGGACAAACTGATCTTCATTACCGAAGTACCCGGTATTCGCATGCGGCCTATGGAGCCTGCTGGCGAAGACAATCCCATAGACACCGAGTTACCACTGGCCCAAGCCGAGCGCTTGTTGCGTGACCTCCCCCCTGCCAACCTGCCAACCGATGTGGGTTTTTACCTGCAGCACTGTGTCACGGCGTGCAAATCGGGGGTGGAGCGCAGTCACATCATCCCGTTCTCCGTAGATGGCTCCATCTTGCTAGAGGTGTATGTGCACGATGGCATTGGCACCATGGTGGTGGATGAAAAGCTGGAAGAGCTGCGCGAAGCAACATCCGATGATGTGGGGGGCATCTTGCAGCTCATTGAGCCGTTTGAAAAAGACGGGACTTTGGTCAAACGCAGTCGCACCGAAATTGAACGCGACATTGACCAGTACACGATCTTGGAACACGATGGGGTGATATTCGCATGCGCGGCGCTCTACCCTTACCCAGAAGAAAAAACCGCTGAAATGGCCGCGCTGACGGTGTCCCCGGAAGTACAAGGTCAAGGTGATGGTGAACGCGTACTCAAGCGCATAGAACAACGTGCCAAAGCATCCGGCCTAGAAAGCATTTTTGTGCTGACCACTCGCACCATGCACTGGTTCATCAAACGCGGGTTTGCGCCCGTAGATCCAGACTGGCTACCCGAAGCGCGTAAACGCAAATACAACTGGGACAGGCGCAGCCAAGTATTGGTGAAAAAACTTTAACGGCTACGCAGCTTGCGGCTGCAGCGGAGGACTACCGCACTCTACCGCCGCCAAGGAGCCTGTGGGGGCAAATGAATGCGCAGCAACCGATCGCAAGCATTGGCCTGCTGAGTCTGCATTCAAGGGTGGAGAGAACCAATAGCCTTGGAATTTGCTACAACCTTTCTCCAGCAATAACTCGGCTTGACGGAACTGCTCTACTCCCTCAGCCACTATTTCCAACTCCAATACTTTGGCCAAATCAATCGCCGTGGAGCAGATAGCCATGTCCTTTTTATTGTCAGAAATGCTTTGAATAAAAGACCTGTCCAGCTTGAAACCGTGCACTGGCAAAACGCGCAAATAACTTAGTGAGGAATAGCCAGTACCGAAGTCATCAAGCATCAAACGCACACCCAGTTGACGCAAACGCTGGAGCCGTTCAATGGCTCGCTGCGGATTCTTCAGCAACACTGATTCAGTTACCTCAAGCTCCAAGGCATTGCTGGGCAAACCATAATCTGCTAATAGCTTTTCGATATTGCCCACCAACTCCGGAGCGTCTAGCTGATAGGCTGACAAATTGACGGCCATGCGCAAGTCGTGGTGCCCCTGCTTGCGCCACGCAACCAACTGCTGACAAGCTGTATGAAACACCCAATGACCAATCGGGTGAATCAATCCCAAATTTTCGGCCAAGGGTATGAATTGTGCTGGAGACACCCAACCCCAACTTGCATGACGCCAACGTATCAAAGCCTCCATGCATTGGATACGCCCTGTTACGGCACAGACTTGGGGTTGGTAGTGCAGTTCAAACTGTTCTCGCTGCACTGCCAATTGCAATTCACTTTCCATTTCCAATTGGCTGCGTAATTGCTTGCGCAACTCGGGGTAAAAAGCCTGTAAAGCCGTACTGCTTTGGTTCTTGGCTTCATGCAACGCCAACTCAGCACACGCCAACAAACTATCGGCTGTAGTGCCGTTGTCAGGATACAAAGCAACTCCGGTATAGCTACTCAGGCGTATTTCGTGACCATCTAGGGTAAACGGCAATGCAAATACCGAGTTGATTTTTTCATGCAATTGCAGTGCTGCTTGGCTATGCAACTGCTGCAAAGACGCGCCACGTTTCATGCCAGTTGCCACCACAACAAAGGTGGTTCCAGCACCGCGCGCAACCCAGTCACTATCCCGCACTTGTTCTGTCAATCGCGTTGCCACCAACGACAACAAGGTATCTGCTGCTTCGTGACCATAAGTGCCACGCAGCACATCCATGCGGTCGATATCAAGCAAAAAGACCGCTAAGCCTGTGCCGTTCTCCCGATGCTGATCCAGCAATGGTCTGAGCAACTGCAGCGTGCCTGCTCTATTGGGCAAATGCGTGACCAAATCAGAGCTTTTAATCTGCTCAATTTCACGATAGAGCTTGTCTTTGGTGCTGGCATAGTATTGGTAGCTTTTGCGAATATCCCGCCCCAATAAAGCGAACCAAACAAAAGACAGCAGTACTACAGCAAAGCCGTCAAGATACGGAAAATCCAACAATCCGGCATCAATGGCTCGATCTATACCCGTGGTTAGCAAAACCAGAGTAACCGTAGCCAGCAGATAGACAGTCGTTGGTTTATCTCCCGTATGGTGAACCATGCTGACCATGCGCAGGACATACAAAATAGCAAAAACACCTGACAACCACGCTAAATCAATCACTACAGAAGGAGCACCACGCAGCAGCAACAAGGACTCATCCCATGGCATTAGCACGCGCGCAGAGGCGTCGATGCTGTCAAAACGATAGCCATACGGTGACAACCAGTTGTAAGCCAACAAGACCATAGTCCAAGCTGCCAGCACTCTAAAGAAAATGCTGTAGTGAGACGATTCTGGCGACCGCACTACTTTGTCGATAGTCAATACCCCCAACAGAGGGATAACGACATAAAACGTGTTCATCCACTTGTGTGCCAATAGTGCGGACACCAAATCAGTGCTGGAATACTGCCAAGCAGTACACAACTGGAGTGCACAGAACAAAAGATTGATTCCCGCTTGGCTCCACATTACGCGCACATAATGGGTTTGCGTAGCATGCAAGCTAGGTCTTACCAGCATCGCAACAAAAAAGGCCTGTATTGCAAACAGGCCTGCGGAGACATAGTACGCTGTGATGAGAGGGGACTGCATGTGACCAACTACACAATTAACCACAGCATGTTAACCCCGTTATCGATTTATGCCAAATGTTTTCACATTTATACAAATCAACGATAAATAACAAAAATTCAACGGGCTTTGAGCAACTGCTTGAATGCCACAGTAGCTGCAGTGACAGCCACAAGCACAAAGCATATAAACGACCAATTGGCGATTGATCCGCCCAAAAACGTCCAATCCACTTTGGAGCAATCACCACTGCCCTTGAAAATCATGGGCAGTGCGCGTTGCAATGGGAAGTTTTCAATCATGCCGTAAAGGTCACGACCACAACTCACAAACTCTGGTGGATACCACTGTAGCCAGCTTTGGCGGGCAGCCACACCAGCGCCCGCAACAGCCAGTACAAGAACCACAAAACTACCCACAACGTATATCCATTTTTTGCTTGCAGAGCTTGCCAAACCTGCTACAAGCGCTATCAAAACCATAGCATAGCGCTGCACGATGCACATAGGGCATGGTTCCAGCCCCACGACATGCTGCAAATACATACCAAAGGCCAACAAGGCTGCGCAAAACAGTGCGATAGCAGCCAATACACGGCGTGGAGAGCCGAAACAGTTATTCCACAGAGTCATTAAGTTCATGGGGCTTGGTCTAAGATGGATAGTCTTGTATTTTGAACGACCACATTCATGGCACGCACCGTCAACTGTATCAAGCTTGGAAAACCCGCTGAAGGTCTGGACTTTCCTCCCTATCCTGGCGCTATTGGACAACGCATCTGGGAGAGCGTTAGCAAAGAAGCTTGGGCCGACTGGCTCAAACACCAAACCATGCTGGTGAACGAGAACCGCCTCAACTTGGCCGATGCGCGCGCACGGCAGTATTTGCTGCGCCAAATGGAAAACCATTTCTTTGGCGGCGGAGCGGATGCTGCACAAGGCTACGTTCCCCCCAGTGCCTGAAAGCACGATCCCTGCGCCTTACCAACCATGGATACGGGTGCATGGGCACCCCCCCACCCCCCACACCTGTTTGCACAACTGGGTGAATTGGATCGCCCAGAAAGATGAAGCAGCGTCCAGCAACAGGTGTTTGCACGATGTCATCGTGCTGGAACCAGCCAACACCGCCAGTTGGCTGGCTGCATGGCAAGCAGAAGATGCTCGACAGACTTTGCCCAGTGGCCTTCTGGCCGCTTTGCAAGAGCTCCCAACAGGCATTCACCGCATCACCATCGAGCCAGGACTCATTTATCTAACCCTGTGCCACATGCCATGGGCCGATGCACTGCAAGAACTGCAATGCAGCGCCCACGAATGGCACATACCCAATGCATGGCTGGCGCACGCCAGCGCCCACATGTTCAAAGCCCTGGGAGTCCTCAGTCAGTGGGGGGCCCAGCTACACCTCGGCGATGCACCTGCAGATCCTGCACCGCCTGAATGGCAAGCATGGATGCGCCAAGCAGGCTGGGACGACTCGCTGCAATACACCCCCGCTTGGAAAAGCCCAGCGCCCATCACGACAGCGCAACGCTGTGCCGTTATTGGTGCGGGGTTGAGTGGTGCTGCTATTGCCCAAGCGTTGGCATTGCGTGGGTGGAGTGTCACGGTACTGGAACAAGCAGCCCACTTGGGTGCAGGTGCATCGGGTCTGCCTGCCGGGCTGGTAGTACCTTATGTCTCGGCCGATGACAATCCACGGGCGCGCTTGACGCGTGCTGGCGTACGCTGGATGCTGCAACAATTGCGCCAGCACCTACCAGACAGCCATCAAACGTGGGGACATAGCGGTGTACAAGAGCGTGATGTGCACACCGAGCACAGCCGCTGGCACAGCCAAGCAGCGTGGGTACACCCACAAGCCATCGTGCGGCAATGGCTGGAAACACCGGGTATTAGCCTGCACTACAATGCCAGCGTGGCGCGCATAGAACGTGTGGATGGTGCATGGCATCTGTGGCATGCCAATGGCGACCTGTTGTGCCATGCTGAACATGTGGTACTAGCCCATGCCTGCGCAGCCGCACAGTTGCTGCAAACACAAGGAGACTCCTTGGCATTGCCTGCCGATGTGCAAGAGCGTGTGAGTGGTATGCAAGCGGTGCACGGCACCATGAGTTGGGGGCACCACCACACTGCAGCACACGACAACTGGCCTCCATACCCGGTTAATGGCCACGGCAGTTTCATCAGCCAAGTCCATTACCAAGGTCAAACAGCTTGGATGGCTGGTTCAACCTTTGAAACAGACACCCAATTGCACCGACCGGATAAACGCATAGCACCGCTTGCAGAGCAGCACCGCGCCAACTGGCAGCGTTTACAAGCACTGCTGCCTTCTGTTGCCAGCGACTTGGCAGAAGCATTTGAAACTGGCTCCGTACAGCACTGGAGCGCTACCCGTTGCACTAGCCAAGATCGGCTGCCTCTTGTGGGAGCACTCTACGACGATATGCGGCAGGGCTTATGGTTGGTAAGTGCCATGGGGGCACGGGGTATTAGCCTGAGTGCCTTGGCCGCCGAGTGGATTGCAGCCCAGCTACACCATGAGCCATGGCCGCTGGAGCGCAGTTTGGTGCGCAGCATGGACGTGCGCCGCCCCCGTCGCAAACGGGGTGGGCGCATGCCACTCACAGACTCTGCAAACAAGCAATAAGAGCGGCTGGCTGCAAGGGTGCTTGCAAGACGTGATCGCAGCCTTTGCGCAAACACGCCTCGCCCCAATGGCTATAACCCGGAGCCAAGATAGCCACGACTTTTTCGGGCTTGAACTCCATGGAACGCAAGGCCTGCAACCACTGCCACGCAACAGGCTGCTCACCATGCACGTAGACAAAAGCGTACTGCCACACATGCTGTGGCGTTTGCTTTTGCTCCAGCCATGTGGGAATAGCGTGCAACTCCTCCAAATCGGTGATGTAGGCCAACGCCATGCGGGCACGCAGGTACATGGCCTCCTCCAGTGGCAAATGCGCCAGCAGCACTTGCCGAACAACTGGCCGAGCGGAAATCGAAATGGTGGAATTCATAGGGCTGGGGGTCGAGGGGGATGCATCGTCGAACCAACTGTCTAGCAATGCCAATAAATCCGTACCAACCAGTGGTCGAGCCAACTGAGACGCACCTGGTTGGGTGGCACTACCACCAACACGAATAATACGAGGCGGGATGTGATCGGGCAGTGACAGCAAAGCCATCCCAGCTTCAAAGCTATCCGCATCCATGATAACCACATGGGCCTCATCCTCATCTTGTCCATGCTTCAAAGCTCGGTAGTGAAGCCCCTGCCCCCCACCGAGTCGCAAAGCAGTCTCCACAGACTCGGCATCGGCAGCGCCCAGCCCAATCGCTTTCACCCACACCGTGCGCACCGCATCCCCTTAGACAGCATTCCCATAGCCGCCAGTTATCGTTCTTTCGAGTAAGGCTGCCCCAATGCAGCAGGAGCTATCGCCTTGCCTATAAATCCTGCCAGTAATACCACTGTGAGTACATAGGGCAAAGCCTGAATGAATTGCACTGGTACCTCTCCGATACCCGGCAAATGCACGCCTTGCAAGCGAATTGCTGCAGCATCCAAAAAACCAAAAAGCAAGCAAGCCAAAAACGCCCCCACCGGATGCCAACGCCCAAAGATCAGCGCCGCCAACGCCATAAAGCCACGACCTGCTGTCATGTTCGGAGTGAAATTGGCATTTTGTGCCAAGACCATATAGCTACCAGCCAAACCACACAACAACCCATTCATGGTCAAGGCTGTGTAGCGCAAACCTTTGACCGACACACCTGCAGCTTCCACCATTTGGGGGTTTTCGCCCACCGCACGCAAGCGCAGACCAAAGCGCGTGCGAAACAGCAACCACCAAGACACTGGCACCAATGCCAATGCCACGTAGACCAGTATGTTGTGACTGAGCAGACCTTGCCCCAGCACGGCACCCAGCACGGGCACACCCTGCAAGGCATCAACCATGCTCGGCCACAAGGCTTGGATGCGCACTGCATCACTCACCGGAGGGGTTTGTCCACCTTGGGCAAACAAGGCAATACCCACCACCGCTGTAAGACCCGGCGCAATGATATTGAGGGCAACACCAGAAACCACTTGATCACCGCCGTGGCTCACGCAGGCTAAGCCATGCAGCCACGACATCAACACCGCTACCGCCATGGCCACCACTACCGCGACCCAAGTAGTCGGATACAGCGCGCCAATGGCACCCGCGGCAAAAGCGGCGGCCAACATCTTGCCCTCTAAGCCAATATCCACCACACCAGAGCGCTCCGCCCACAATCCCGCCAAAGCGCACAAAATCAGTGGCGTGGCCATGCGCAAGGTTGAGGCCAGCATGGACGCCAACAATGCCTCATCCATGGCGCACCTCCAGTTTGAACACACGAGCCAAAATCCAGCCCAAACGCGGAGCAATCACATAAGTCATGGCCCCCGAAAACAGCACGATAAAGCCTTGCAGCATAACGACCATGTCGCGGCTAAAACCGGGTACATCGAACGCCACCTCTGCGCCCCCTTGGAACAAAGCACCGAACAACACACTGGCAAAGACGATACCAACCGGGTGATTGCGCCCCATAAGCGCCACGGCGATCCCGGTAAACCCAGCGCCATTGACAAACTCCAGCATCAGCTTGCCATTGACCCCTGCGATTTCGTTCATGCCCACCATGCCCGCCAACGCACCAGAAATAGCCATGGCCAACACGATGTAATGGCGAGAATTAATCCCTGCGTACTCTGCCGCAGTGACACTTGATCCCACTGCCCGCACACGGTAACCAGCACGGGTACGCCACAAGAAAAAATACACCAACACACAGGCCAGCAAAGCAATTAGCAGGCTCAGATTCAGCGGGGATGCAGCCCAGTCAATCCCGACAGCAGACAACGCCGCTTGCACGGTTGGCAAATGGGCCGATGCCGCAAAGGGCGCACTCTCCACCGCCATGGAGCCAGCTGGGCGAATGTGGTTGACCATGAGGTACACCAACACACTACTGGCGATGAAGTTGAACATGATGGTGGTAATCACCACATGGCTACCCCGGTAAGCCTGCAAATAGGCCGGAACAATGGCCCATGCAGCGCCAAAGACAGCGCCAGCCAGCAGCATGAGGGGCAGCATGAGCCACACAGGCAAAGCGGCCGACCACCACAGCGCCACCAAACCCACGCCCAAACCACCCAGCACCGCTTGCCCTTCCCCACCAATATTGAACAAACCACCATGGAAAGCCACTGCAACGGCCAAACCGGTAAAGATAAAGGTCGTGGCGTAGTACAAGGTATAGCCAATGCCGCGCTGCGAGCCAAAGGCGCCATCAAGCAATACGCTGATCACTTGCCATGGGTTTTGCCCCACCAGATACACCACCACACCTGCTGCGGCCAAGGCCACCAGCAAACACACGATGGGCAGCAACACCACATCCGCCCAACGCGGCAACGGGTATTTGTTGCTCATACCCCTCCTCCAGTCATCAAAAGGCCCAAGCTGGCCTCGTTGCAATCAGCAATAGCCAATTCACCTGCTATACGTCCTTGGTTCATCACCAACACCCGGTCTGACAAAGCCAATATTTCATCCAATTCACTGGACACCACCAACACTGCGCAACCAGCATCGCGCATAGCCCGCAATTGAGCGTAGATGAACTCAATGGCCCCAATGTCCACCCCGCGCGTGGGCTGACCCACCAGCAACACCTTCGGGGCCTGGCCGATTTCACGGGCCAACACCAATTTCTGCTGGTTACCGCCAGAAAACTTGCTGCTGCGCAACTCAGGGTTGCGGGGCCGCACGTCAAAGCGCTCCATCAGGGTGCTGGTAGCTTGGCGCATAGCACCGTGCTTCATCCATCCTGCCGTGCTGTAGCTGGGTAAATCTTCATACCCCAGCACTGCGGACTCCCAAGCGGCAAAACTCATCACCATTGCGCGTGCATGCCGGTCTTCAGGCACATGGGCCAAGCCCAAAGTACGGGCTTGATGGGGATCCAACCAAGCCTTGGCAGCACTGCGGTCAAAAGTCTGCCCCAGCAACTCCAGTCGCCCCTCATCAGGCGCGACCAAGCCGGACAGCACATCCAACAACTCGCTTTGACCGTTGCCAGACACACCTGCAACACCCACGATCTCACCAGCACGCAAAGTCAACCCTACTTGCTGCAGGCGCTCCACGCCCAACTTGTCACGCACGGTCAGGCTTTGGGCTTGAAGCAGCACGGCACCTGGTTCTTGGGCGGCTTCATCGCCACGCCCCATACGCACTTTGCGGCCTACCATGGCCTCGGCCAATACTTCGACCGAAGTGTCGGCAATCGGCATTTCTGCCACCACACGCCCGGAGCGCATCACCGTCACGTGGTCGCACAAACTCATCACTTCCTTGAGTTTGTGGGTAATGAGCAAAATAGTCGTGCCCTGCTGGCGCAGAACACGCAGCACTTCAAACAATTGTTCCGTTTCTTGGGGTGTCAGCACTGCCGTGGGCTCATCGAGCACCAATACTTTGGCCCCCCGATAAAGGGTTTTCAAAATTTCCAAGCGTTGGCGATCACCCACAGGCAAATCAGCCACCAAAGCATCGAGCTTGACGCGCAGTCCTGTCGATGCCATCAACTGTTCCAACTGCTGGCGCACCTGTGCGCCCGCTTTGCGCAAGGACCAGTGCGGCTCACCACCCAACATCACGTTTTCAAGCGCAGTCAAGGTATCGACCAGCATGAAATGCTGGTGCACCATCCCCACGCCAGCGGCAATGGCGTCATCAGCGTTGCGAATTTGAACCGGTTTTCCCGCAATCGCAATGCTGCCTTGATCCGCTTGATAAAAACCATACAGGATGGACATGAGCGTGCTTTTGCCCGCCCCGTTCTCGCCCACGATGCCATGCACCGTACCCGGTGCAACCCGCAGGTGTACATCCACATTGGCCGCCACTGCACCAAACCGCTTGTGTATGCCCTGCATGTGCACAGCCCATTGGGGGGCCACGCCGGCAGGCACGCTTTGCACACTCACATTTCACTCCTTGGCAAGACTGGCCTAATAGGAAAAGCCCACGGGCACATTGCTGTACACCGCGGGCTTGGCTCAAAGCCTTGCAATTACGCTGTCAAATTAGAACTTGCAAGCGTTGTCGGCCATGTAATCAGCCACTTTGATCTTGCCGCTGATGATGTCCTTCTTCGCTGCTTCCAACTTTTTCTTCATATCGGCAGTCACCAGCTTGGCGTTGTTTTCATCCACTGCATAGTCCACGCCACCTTCTTTGAGACCCAGCACGGTCACGCCTGGTTGCACTTGCTTGGCGACGTTGTACACAGCCACATCCACGCGCTTGAGCATAGAAGTGAGCATAGTGCCGGGATGCAGGTGGTTTTGGTTGCTATCGACACCGATGGCCAACTTGCCATTGTCCTTAGCGGCTTGGTACACACCGATACCAGTGCCACCGGCAGCGGCAAACACCACATCCACGCCTTGCGCAAACTGGGCTTTTGCCAGTTCAGCACCGCGGCCTGGATCGTTCCAAGCGGAACCTGTAGTGCCTGTCATGTTGCCAATCTCTTGTGCTTTGGGATTGATGTACATAGCGCCTTGTTTGTAACCGCACTCAAACTTGCGGATCAGCGGAATATCCATACCGCCGACAAAGCCGACCTTGCCGGTTTTGCTGGCCATAGCGGCCATAGCACCGACCAAGAAGCTGCCTTCTTGCTCCTTGAACACCACAGACTGCACGTTGGGCAGATCCACCACCATGTCAATAATGGCAAATTGCAGCTTAGGAAACTCTTTGGCTACTTTTTCAATGGCAGAGGCTTGGGCAAAGCCAATGCTGATGATGGGGCTAGCACCCTTTTCGGCCATGCGGCGAACGGCTTGTTCGCGCTGGGATTCGTTGGTCACTTCGAAAGACAGGTAGCTTTTGCCTGTCTCTTTCTTCCACTTCTCGATACCGTTGTAAGCCGCTTCGTTGAAGGACTTGTCGAACTTACCGCCCATGTCAAACACAACAGCGGGCTCTGCCATGGCAGCAAAACTGGCGCCCAAGGCGGCAACCAGAACGGTCATTTTGGCAGTCATTTTTTTCGAGAATTGCATGGTCATGGATGGGTTACTCCAGGTTGATAAAACGAAGTGCGCGCAGCTTATTACAAAACCCAGCTAGCTTCTGCCATTCGGGCCCTGTATCTATAAGTCTACGCATATAAAGTTCAGCACTGACTCAAACTAAGTCCTACAGCAGCAGCCAAGCGGGCATTGTTGAGTACGAGCTGGATATTGGATGCCAAGCTATCCCCGCCGGTTATCTCGCATACCCTAGCCAACAAAAAGGGCGTGGACTCTTTCCCACCAATGCCTTGCGCTTGCGCCTCTGCCAACGCCTGCTCAATGGCTGCATCGATAGCCGCCTTGGGCATGGCATAGGCCTGAGGGATAGGGTTAGCAATCACCATGCCACCAGCCAAGCCTGCAGACCACTTGGTAGACAAAACCTGCGCTATGGCCGCTGGGGTATCGAGCCGATAGTCCACCTTGAAATCGCTCTCGCGGGTAAAAAAGGCGGGCAGCGCATCGGTTTGGTAACCCACCACTGCCACGCCATGGGTTTCCAGATACTCCAAGGTCAGACGCAAGTCCAAAATCGACTTAGCCCCAGCACACACCACCGCCACTGGCGTTTTGGCCAATTCCTGCAAGTCGGCAGACACATCAAAACTGGTCTCTGCTCCTCGGTGCACGCCGCCAATGCCACCAGTGGCAAAGAGGCGAATGCCTGCCATGTGGGCTACTATCATGGTCGATGCCACCGTGGTAGCCCCCAGCGCTTTGGACGCCAGCACAAACGGTATGTCACGACGACTGACCTTGACCACCGAACGCCCTGCTTGGCCCAAGGTCTCAATTTCTTGCGTGCTCAAGCCTGCCTTTAAGCGGCCATTGGCAATGGCGATGGTGGCAGGTACAGCCCCATGGGCACGCACTTCCGCCTCGACCTGCAATGCCGTTTGCACGTTCTGCGGGTACGGCATGCCATGCGAAATGATGGTGGATTCAAGCGCCACCACAGGCTTGCCAGCAGTCAAAGCAGCTTGCACCTCGGGTGCGACATCTAAAAATGGGTTGCGTTCCATGATGGATTCCTTACTTGGTTTTTAGTGATTGACAGCCATGCGTTGCAGCACCTGCGCGTGGTTCAGATGCGGGTCGTTGGCTTGCGCGCATTCCAATGTGATGGCTGCACACGCCATGCCGTAGCGCACGGCCTCGCGCGTGCTCCATCCGCAACCATCGGCAAACACCAATCCGGCCAACAACGCGTCACCAGCGCCCGTTGCACTCAGCACCTGCACTGGCTGCGCAGGCTCCAGCACCACTTGTTCAGCCGTGCCCCACACCACACCAACAGCTCCCAGCGTAATGACGACGCGCTGCACGCCACGCGCCAACAATGCTCGCACTGCCTCTTGGGCTTGCTCCACAGTCTGTACGCTCGCGCCCGTCAGGGCTTGAGCCTCCATGCCATTGAGCTTGAGTGTGTGCACCTGCTCCAGCACCGGCAGCACGCGCTGGCATTTGTGCACTGACACACCATCGACCATGCACCGCACAGTGCCTCCACATTGGCGCACCAATCTGTGCAGCAGTTGCGCCTGCAAATTGCAATCGAGCACCACTGCCGCATGGGCCGGCACATCGCGCAAACGCTGGAGCACTCCTTCCGTATCCAAACTATCGAGCACCGCCATGTCATTCACAGCCGCCAAGACCTCGCCATGCTCGTCCAAGGTGCACACATAGGTAGCCGTGCGCTGCCCTTGAGGGGTTTGGATGCCCTGCACATCGATACCCAACTCACGCGCATGGGAGAGCAGTTGCTGCCCCCATGCATCCTGCCCTACCGCAGAAACCAAGGCGACCGCAGCCCCCAAGCGAACCAAATTTTCAGCCACATTGCGCCCCACCCCACCAGGCGCGTAGCGCACTTGGCCGGGCACAGAATCTCCCGCACGCAAAGGCACAGCTGCAAAAGCCGAAATATCCAAATTTATCCCCCCCACGACCAACACCACAGGGGTGGCAACAGCGTTGGAACCGGGTGTCGAGGCAAGCGAGGTAGCAAGCATGCAAAAATAAAGGCCAAGCCTTGTAGTGGTGCCAAGAAGAGCCCCGTTAGGGGCACAAACAGCGTCACAATACGCGCTTGTCTGTTAAAAAATTGACCAATTGGTCAAACCCTCAGAATGATACTGGTTGCAGGCTCTGCCAATTTGGACTTTGTCGTGCGGGCATCGCACATTCCCCAACCCGGCGAAACGGTGCTGGGTCAATCATTCACCACCTACCCCGGCGGCAAAGGAGCCAACCAGGCCGTTGCGGCAGCACGGGCAGGAGCGGCCAGCACCCACATGCTATTGGGCTTGGGGCAAGACAGCTTTGCCACACCGCTGGAGCAATCACTCACCCAAGCCGGTGTGGTGCAGCACATTGTGCGTACCCAGGCGGCCACTGGCACCGCCTTCATCTGTGTATCCGATGACGGTGAAAACGCCATCACCGTAGCCCCCGGCGCCAATGCCGAACTAGCTCCCCAGCACCTGCCCTCGCTCAAGGGTTACAGCCATTTGCTGATGCAACTGGAAACGCCGCTGGCCACCGTACAGGCCTATGCCGCCCAAGCGCGCCAACAAGGCGTTACCGTGGTGCTCAACGCAGCACCCGCACAAAGCCTACCCAGCGCATTGTTGGAGCTGGTGGACATCTTGGTCGTCAATGAAGGCGAGTTGGCCGCTGTAGCCCAGCACCAAGGCAGCATTGCCGAGTGCTTGCAACGCCTCCACGTCCCCACCGTGGTGGTGACCTTGGGTGGGCGCGGCTGCTGCGCCCGTATGGGCGATCAATTCGTGGTGCAAAGCGCTTTTCCCATCAAACCAGTCGATACCACGGGGGCTGGCGATACCTTTTGCGGCACCTTGGTGGCCAGCCTGAGCCAAGGCTTGGACATGGCACAGGCCTTGCTAAACGCCAGCGCCGCTGGGGCCTTGGCCTGCACAGTAGCAGGCGCCCAATCCAGTATCCCCACACAAGCCCAAGTCCAAACTTTGGTGACCACCGCCCCCACCCTGTCAGCAGAAAATTCTCAAGCCCTGCGCCACTACTGCGGCTTGTGAGTACAAAACCCATTTATTTCTTTGAAAACCGCTACGAAAGCAATCGCCATGAGCAACAAACCCCGCAAAGTCATTTTCGACACTGATCCCGGCGTTGACGACGCCATGGCGCTGTACTTCGCGCTGGCACACCCCGGCATTGACGTGGTGGGTTTGACCACCACTTTTGGCAATGTCACCGTAGAACAAGCCGCCATCAACGGCCTGTACCTGACCGAAATTGCTGGCTTTCACATTCCCGTCACGCAAGGCGTGAAGACCCCTTGGCTCAAAGCCCCCGGTGAGCCGCCGGCCTTCATCCACGGTGCTGACGGTTTAGGCAACCTGCCCAGCCGTGTACCCACCCAATCCAAACTAGACCCCCGTCCTTCGGCCCAGTTCATTGTGGACATGGCCCGTGCCCACCCGGGGGAGATCACGCTGGTGGCCGTAGGCCCACTGGGCAACTTGGCCACCGCGCTCAAGCTCGAACCCCAACTGCCCCAACTGCTGCAAGAAGTCATCATCATGGGCGGTACCGTACTGGAGCCCGGCAACGTCTCCCCAGTGGCAGAAGCCAATATTTGGAATGACCCCCACTCGGCCGACTTTGTGTTTACCGCAGGTTGGAAACTGACCATGGTGGGCTTGGATGTGACGCACCAACTGGTGCTGCCTTCAGCCATCTTCAAAAAACTGGCAGAGCACCACCGCCACATCGCCACCGACACGCTGCTGCACGCGGTCAACTTTTACTCCGATTTCTACAGCGGTCTGTACAGCCACGTAGCCCGCGAGCATGGCTGCTTTGGCCACGACGTACTGGCCTTTGTGGCTCTGACCAACCCCGAACTGTTCCAAACCCAAGACGGCCGCATCCGCGTGGCGCTGGACGGCGCTGGCAATGGCCAGACCATGATGCGCCGCCGTGCCATTCCCTACCCGCAAGCAGGTTGGGGGGACGATGTACCCGATACGACCGTGTGCTTGCAAGTCCAAGCCGATGCCGCACGCACCCTCATCGAATCCACCTTGATGTTGCCTTGGTTGAAAAAATAACAGGAGTTAGACATGCACTTGCCAGTTGTTGACTACCGCAGCCCAGATGCTGCCGCCCAGTTTTGCCAAAGCCTGCACGAAACGGGGTTTGGTGTGCTCAAAAACCATCCACTCGATCAATCCATGGTCGAGGGCATTTACGCCGAGTGGCTGGCCTTTTTCCAGTCAGAGGCTAAACACCGCTACCCCCACGATGCGGACAAACACGATGGCTACTTCTCACCAGCCGTATCTGAAACAGCGAAGAACCACGCCAAAAAAGACATCAAAGAGTTCTTCCACATCTACCCTTGGGGCCGCTACCCCAGCGAAGTCAGTGATGCCGCGCAACGCTATTACGCACAGGCATCTGGCCTTGCCCAGCAGTTGCTCGGTTGGGTGGAGGAATACTCGCCCGCCGAAGTCAAAGCTCGCTACTCCATGCCTTTGCCAGCCATGATTGAAGGCTGCCAAGAAACTCTGCTGCGTGTACTGCACTACCCCCCTTTGCATGGCGATGAAGAACCCGGCGCGCTGCGCGCTGCGGCCCATGGCGACATCAACCTCTTAACTATCTTGCCCGCCGCCACCGAGCCAGGCCTGCAAGTGCTCGGCAAAGACAACGCGTGGCACGACGTGCCCTGCGATTTTGGCCTCTTGATCATCAACATCGGTGACATGCTGGCCGAAGCCAGTGGCAACTACTACCCCAGCACCGTGCACCGCGTGCTCAACCCCACTGGCGAGGCGGCCAAGAAATCACGCATCTCCTTGCCACTGTTTTTGCATCCACGCCGTGAAGTGGTACTCAGCGAACGCTACACCGTAGGCCAGTACTTCAACGAACGCATGGAAGAATTGCGCGGAAAGAAGTACTGAGCAAAGGCCATTCATGCCCCCCACCGCAGAAACACAAGACGACATCCCCAGCCCTTTGCTGCACCAGCCCGTACGGCATACATTCATGCCCATACGCTTTACAGGCACTGGCAGTGAATACTTTCGCATCTGGCTGGTGAATCTGCTGCTCATCGCGGTGACGCTGGGGCTGTACTACCCTTGGGCCAAGGCGCGCAAGATGCGTTACTTCTGGGGCCACACCATGGTGGGCAACCACCCGCTGAGCTTCCATGGTGATGCGCGCAAAATGTTCCGCGGCCAAATGCTGATGGGCATTTTGTTCACACTCTATTCGGTCGCCAGTGAATTTTCTTTGGTGGCGGGACTATTTGCTTTTGGCGTGCTGTGTTTTTTAGGGCCTGCATTGCTGCGCTCGGCGATGCAGTTTCGCCTCGCCAACACCTCATGGCGCGGCATACGCTTGCGCTTTAGCGGCTCACTGGCAGATGCTTACCGCGCCGCACTGCCTATGGTGCTGCCATTGCTCATCGTTTCTTTGTCACCACTGATGGATGGCCCAGAAAACGACACCCCCGCTTGGCTAGGCGCATTGCCCGGCTTGATCGTCCTCATCAGTTTTTTAGCGTCTCCATGGATGTTTTGGAAGCTCAAGCACTACCAGCACAGCCACTACGCCCTAGGCCCACTGGAGACCAGTTTTCGCGCACGGCCACGCACCTTCTACGGCTTGTTACTGCGGCTGTTCTTGCTACTGGTATTGGCCGTGGCCGTGGGTATAGCAGTCGGCTATTGGGTGCCCCAAATGACAGGCCAAGGCATTCATGCGATTGCAGGCTTTTTGGTGGTTGTCGCTGGCGTAGCTGCAGTATTTTTGGTAGCCAAGCCTTACACCACAGCCCGACTACAAAACGTGGTTTGGACTGAAACTGGCAACCATGAGATCCGCTTCATCAGTGCGCTAGCCCCCAAAGACTTGGTGCTGCTGACCATGAAAAACTGGTTATTGGTTCTGATCACCGTCGGTTTTTACTGGCCTTTTGCTGCAGTCCAAACCGCCCGTTTGCGCCTAGAAGCCGTCACGGTCAAAACACGCCAAAGTCCAGATTTGCTGGTGGGATCTTCCATGGCGTACAGCCGCGAAGCCACGGGCGAGGCTGCCGGAGACTTTTTTGGCATAGACATCGGTTTGTAGCCATGCAAGCAAGTGCCCCCGCCTCGCTACCTGCCCAATATTTCGATGGTTTACACGCCAAACCCCACGCAGTGCGTATCCATTTACAAGGACAGCGGGCGGAACAAACCCTGCACATCGTGGGTGAAAACCTGTCCTTACACTACCCAGTCCACCAAATAGGCTGGCCAGAGCGCTCAGGTCAGCACACCCGATGCGCGGAGCTGCCACAAGGCGGGCAGCTACAGTGCGCTGATGCCGTTGCTTGGGACGCTTGGAGCCAAGCACACCTCCAAGCACGCGAAACCTTGCCACAGCGTTTGATCGCCAGCTGGCATTGGGTAAGCGCATGCGCAATAGTCCTGTTTTTACTGGGTGCAGGCCTCTACCAATGGGGCATTCCCCTGTTCGCCCAAGCCGTAGCGGCATGGGCACCGCCCGAATTGGAAAAAGCCTTGGGGGAGCACACCTTGGCTGCGCTGGAAAACAGTTTGCTGCAGCCCAGTCAAATCGACACCACTGTGCAAGCACGCATAGAAGAAGACTTTGGCCGCTTGGTGCAAGCCTTGCCAGCGGCCCAGCGCCCGGCGTGGAAGCTGCGCTTTTACAGCAGTGATATGGGGCCCAATGCATTGGCCCTGCCCGATGGCACCATCATCGTGACCGACGCCATGGTGGAGCTGGTTCAAACCAATCCCCCCATACTCTCGGCCGTTCTGGCCCATGAGCTAGGCCATGTGCACCACCACCACGGCCTGCGCATGGTGGTGCAAGCCACCGCGATAGGTGCTATTGGCAGCTTGCTACTTGGCGACTTCAGCAGTTTGGTTGCAGCAGTCCCTGTCTTAATGGGTCAAGCCCATTATTCGCGCAGCGCAGAGCGTGAGGCCGATGCTTATGCCGTAGACCTGCTTCGGCAAGGGGGCCGCTCCCCCTTGCTGATGGTGCAAATGTTTGAAGCACTGGCGGCAGCCAAACCTGAACGCGAACAACAAATGGCTTGGCTGGGGCTTGCATTTTCCTCACACCCCAGCGATGCCGAGCGCATCGCCTTCTTCCGCCAATCAGCTATGTGACGGTTCTGCAGGGCGTTTGTGCTCCATGCGGTCGTGATGGCGCGAGAAAATGCGCCAACTGGCTTGGTCAAAGGCTTTCTTTTGCGGCTCATCGAGTAAGCTGTAAAACTTCTCTACCGCAGCTTGTTGCTTTTGGGCATGCTCAGCCATGGCCGCATGCATTTTGGCCATGCGCTCGGGCGTGGTCATTTTTTCCAACGCCACGCGGTCGGGACGGCTGTGCTGGCGCATGGTTTGCAGCATCTCAGCAAAGGCTTGTTTTTGCTGGTCATTGAGGTTGAGATGTGACTCCATCTTGACCCACGGCGCTTCGTGGCGGGCTTGGGGAGCTGCTTGGGGCTCGGTAGCGGCCCAGCTGTATTGCAATGCTGCAGCGCCCAAAAGGGCGATAGTCAAATGTTTAATACCCATGGTGTGAACTCCTGACAGTGTTGAACACACTGCGTTGGAAATCCAATGCGATGCGAAAGTTCTGCCGTTGGGCGTTAAGCTCTGTAAAACTTTTTCCTCAATCTCCCCACACCACTGCCCATGCCCTCGTCTTTCACCTTACTGCGCTGCGTGCATTGGACCCTTTGGCTGTGGCTATGCAGCATCACGGCAATGGCCGAGCCACTGAGCCACTCAGTGCAAATTGCCAGTGCCCCGCTGTCATCTGCACCGCAAGCTTTGCGCGGCACCCTGTACTGGCCCGATAACCATGACGCCAGCACGCCCCCCATACCAGCGGTTGTCATGCTGCACGGTTGCGGTGGTGCCTATACCAGCCAAGGCAAAGTGAGCACCCGCTTTGCCATGTGGGGGCAACTGCTCGCCCAGCACGGCTACGCCGCTTTGTTGGTAGATAGTTTTGGCCCCCGCGGCCTGCGTGAAATTTGCACCACTGCCTTGGCCAAGCGCACCCTGAAAGAAGCCGACCGCGTGGGCGACGCCTACGCTGCCCTGCAGTACCTGCGCCAGCAGCCCGGCATCGACACCCAGCACATTGGACTGATGGGATGGTCTAACGGTGCCGGTGTCACGCTGGATGCAATTCGCCACAAACCCCAAGGGGTGGCAGGATTCCAAGCCGCCGTAGCCTTTTACCCCGGCTGCACCGCCCGCAACCGCAAGGCCGACAGCTTTATGCCTTACGCGCCGCTGCATATCTTTATAGGGCAAGCCGACGACTGGACGCCCGCAGCCCCGTGCATCGCACTCACGCACACCGCCCAAAGCCATGGCGCGCCCATGCAGATCGTGACCTACCCCGACACCTACCACGACTTTGACAATCCCACCCTTACAGCCAAACGCTTGCGCACTGACGTACCCAATGGCGTGAATCCCGGGCAAGGCACCACCATCGCCCCCAACCCTCAAGCCCGCGCAGATGCGCAAGCACGGACCTTGGCTTTCTTGCAGGAGTTTTTATATTCCCGTTAGGCATACCTGCATAGCCAAAAATTCGTTTTCGATCTAAGCAAATAACCCTACAGTGCGGGCCATGCAAGATTTGGCCTTTGTATTCGCAGGGTTTCTGGTGGGCACCATCGTCGGCCTGACTGGCGTGGGTGGCGGTTCACTCATGACACCCATCCTGATATTCTTTTTCGGCATCAAGCCGCACTTGGCGGTAGGCACCGACTTGCTGTTTGCCGCCTTCACCAAACTCAGCGGCACAGCCAAATTCATGCGTAGCAAGGCGGTGGACTGGCGCGTGGTGCTCAACCTGTCGGCTGGCAGCATTCCTGCCGCAGCGCTCACACTGTGGGCATTGCACCACTTTGGCGCAGCTTCACCCGGTGTGCAAAAGCTCATGACCACCACCTTGGGCTGCGCCCTGCTGCTCACGGCAGCCGCTACGCTGTACAAGGCCCTGCGCGGCAAAGTCGGCCCACAGCACATTGCCGCCGAGCAATTGTCAGAAGCCACCCGCCCCCGCCACTGGAGCCTGCCACTGCTGTTTGGCGCCATCATTGGCTCGCTGGTAACCCTCACCTCCGTCGGTGCCGGTGCCATCGGCGTGACGGTGCTGATGATTTTGTATCCACGCCTGCCGCTGCCACGCATCGTGGCGGCTGACATTGCCTACGCCGTGCCCCTCACTTTTGTGGCCGGCGCAGGCCATGCTGCGGCCTTGGGTTCGGTGGACTGGCCCATGCTGCTCAAATTGCTGGCCGGTTCCATCCCCGGCATTTGGGTGGGCTCGCACCTCATGGGCAAAACGCCTGAGCGTGTGATTCGCGGCTTGCTCTCGCTGCTGTTGGCCTACGCTGGCAGCAAGCTGCTGGCCTTTTAGTATCCTCTCGCCCTCGCTTTGCGCATTTCTCTATTTTTGTGACCGTTTTCATACCGTTGGACGCCTAGCACCATGTACCAGTACACCGAGTTTGACCGCCAATTCATCCGCCAACGAGCGGCCCAGCACCGCGACCAGCTAGAGCGCAATCTGGCCGGCACCCTGAGCGATGACGAATTCCGCCCCCTGCGCCTGCAAAACGGCTGGTACGTGCAGCGCTACGCCCCCATGCTGCGCGTGGCGGTGCCTTACGGCGAAATTGCCAGCCGCCAGTTGCGTGTGCTGGCCCAAATCGCCCGCGAGTACGACCAGCCCACCGCCGAGGTGTATGAAAAAGCCACCAGCACCCAAGCCACTTGGGGCACCACCCACCTGCCCGTGGGCTATGGCCACTTCACCACGCGCCAAAACGTGCAGTTCAACTGGATTCCTTTGGTCAAGAGCGCCGATGTGATGGACTTGCTGGCCAGCGTGGACATGCACGGCATCCAAACCAGCGGCAACTGCATCCGCAACATCACCACCGACGAGCTGGCTGGCATCGCCCCCGACGAGATTGACGATCCCCGCCCCTACGCCGAAATCCTGCGCCAGTGGAGCACGCTGCACCCCGAGTTCGCCTTCCTGCCGCGCAAGTTCAAGATCGCCATCACCGGCGCAGCCGAAGACCGCGCCGCCATCTACTGGCACGACGTCGGCCTGCACTTGGTGCGCAACGCCGCGGGCGAAGTGGGTTTCCGCGTCATCGTGGGCGGCGGCATGGGCCGCACCCCCGTGATTGGCACCGTGATCCGCGAGTTCCTGCCCTGGAACCAGATCATGAACTACCTCGAAGCCGTGGTGCGTGTCTACAACCGCTGGGGCCGCCGCGACAACGCCTACAAAGCGCGCATCAAAATTTTGGTCAAGGCCGAAGGCCAGCGCTACATCGACGAGGTAGAAGCCGAGTTCCAAGCCATCGTCGAGCACGACGGCGGCCAACACACCATTCCGCAAGCCGAGCTGGAGCGCGTTCGGGCATCTTTTGTGCCTCCAAGCCATGCTGGACAAGCTATCGCAGCTACAAAAACTGTAGCAGACAGCATTCCTGCCGAGCAGCAAAAAGCCTACCAACGTTGGCTGGAACGCAACGTAGTCGCCCACCGCAACCCAGCACTGCGCGCCGTCACCCTGTCTTTCAAGCGCCCCGGCCAAGCGCCCGGTGACGCCACAGCAGAACAACTGGACGCTGCGGCCGACTTGGTAGACCAATTCAGCGGTGGCGAAGCCCGCGTCACCCACAGCCAAAACCTGCTGCTGCCCTGGGTGCACGAGTCCGACCTGCCGGCCCTGTGGCACGCCGCCCGCGCCTTGGGCTTGGCCCAACCCAACATTGGCCTGCTGACCGACATGATTGCCTGCCCCGGCGGCGACTTCTGCGCGCTGGCCAATGCACGCTCCATCCCGATTGCCGAGGCCATCACCAACCGCTTCCAAGACATCGACGAGGTGTACGACATCGGTGACATCGACCTGCACATCAGCGGCTGCATGAACTCCTGCGGCCACCACCACAGCGGCCACATTGGCGTGCTGGGCGTGGATAAAGACGGCAAAGAGTGGTACCAAGTCTCGCTGGGCGGCTCCGATGGTGCTGCTTTGGGCGGTGCAGCCACGCCCGGCAAAGTGGTCGGCCCCTCTTTCACCGCAGTCGAAGTGCCCGGCGTAATCGAAGCCGTGCTGGAAACCTTTGCCGAGCAACGCCAAGGCAGCGAAACCTTCATCGCCTGTTTGCACCGTGTGGGCTTTGACACCTTCAAAGCCGCCGCCAACAGCGCGCGCCTGCCCCAAGCAGAAGAGGCGACCGCCTAAGCGCCCTACGAGACTGAACACGGACCATGTACAGACCATGAGCAACACTATGAAATTGATAGCAGCTTCAGCAGAAGACACGGGCGCTACAGCCCTGTCGCACCCCCAAGAGCCGGGTGTGCTGGTGCTGGAGAACACGGCCGATCCGCGCGAAGCATCGCTGGACGGCATCACCCGCATTGACCTGCACTTTCCCAAGTTCACCGATGGCCGCGCCTACAGCCAAGCCTATTTGCTGCGCCGCCGCTTGGGCTACACCGGCGAGTTGCGCGCCACGGGCGACGTGCTGGTAGACCAAGTGCTGCTGATGCAGCGCAGCGGTTTTGACAGCGCCGTGCTGCGCCCCGACCAAGATATTTCCGTCGCCCGTGCCCAGCTGGAGCGCTTTGGCGGCTTTTACCAAGGCGATGCCGCCCAACCGCAGCCCCTGTTTGCCAGGAGCGCCGCATGACCGCCTCCCGCTGGGCTCCCGAACCACAGCCCGCTGGCAGCGCCATCCTGCGCAACGCCAACCCCTCGCGCGACTACGCCCTCAAGCTGCAAGAAACCGAGAACCTGCTCAATCAAGCCAGCGCCCAGTACGTTGGCGAGAGCGGCGAATCTCGCATCACGCTGGCGTGCAGCCTGGGTGCCGAAGACATGGTCTTGGCCCACATCATCAGCCGCTTGCGTTTGCCCATTCGCCTCTTTGTGCTGCAAACTGGTCGCCTGCACGCCGAGACCTTGGAGTTGCTCACCCAGCTACAAGCCCAACGCCAAGCCGCTGGCCTGAGTACCGTGGAGGTGTACGAGCCCAATGAGCGCGCCGCTGCGGACTTTGTGGCCCGCGAAGGCGAAGACGCCATGTACCAAAGCATCGCCCTGCGCAAAGAGTGCTGCCACATCCGCAAAATGGTGCCGCTGCAGCAAGCGCTGTCGGGCAACGATGCGTGGATTACAGGCCTGCGCCGCGAGCAATCGGGTGCCCGCGCCGAGGTGCCGCTGATCGACACCAGCGAAGCGCGCAGCAAACTCAACCCCTTGGCCGCTTGGACATGGGGCGACGTGTGGCACTACATCCGCGACAACAGCGTGGCCTACAACCCGCTGCACGACCAATTTTTCCCCAGCATTGGCTGCGAACCATGCACCCGGGCTATCAGCTTGGGCGAGGATTTCCGCGCTGGCCGCTGGTGGTGGGAAGATGAAGCCGCCAAAGAATGCGGCCTGCACGTCAAGTCATAACACCGAGAACCGTCCATGACCACCATGACCGAACCAACCCATTTTGATCGCCTCTCCAACCGCCATCTGGACGCGTTGGAAGAGGAAACCATCTTCATCCTGCGCGAGGTGGCTGCCGCCTTCGAGCGCCCAGCACTGCTGTTCTCGGGCGGCAAAGACTCGCTTGTCATGCTCAAGTGCGCCGAAAAAGCCTTTGGCGCAGGCCGCTTGCCCTACCCACTGCTGATGATCGACACCGGCCACAACTTCCCCGAAGTGACCGACTTCCGCGACCAGCGCGCAGCCGAACTGGGTGCCCAGCTCATCGTGCGCAGCGTGGAAGACTCCATGGCCCGCGGTACTGTGCGCCTGTCTCACCCCGGCGAGAGCCGCAACGCCCACCAGTCCGTCACGCTGCTCGAAGCCATCGAAGAATTCCGCTTTGACGCCCTCATCGGCGGGGCCCGCCGCGACGAGGAAAAAGCCCGCGCCAAGGAACGCATCTTCAGCCACCGCGACAGCTTTGGCCAATGGCAGCCCAAGGCCCAGCGCCCTGAGTTGTGGACGCTGTTCAACACGCGCCTGCAACCCAACGAGCACTTCCGCGTCTTCCCCATCAGCAACTGGACCGAGCTGGACGTGTGGCAGTACATCGCCCGCGAAGCCATCGCCCTGCCCAGCCTGTACTACACGCACAAGCGCCAAGTGGTGGAGCGCAAAGGCCTGTTGGTGCCTGTCACCGAACTCACACCGCCCAAAGACGGCGAAACCGTGGTGGAGCGCGAAGTGCGTTTCCGCACCGTGGGCGACATCACCTGCACCTGCCCCGTGGCCAGCACGGCTGCTAGCGCCGCTGACATCGTGATCGAAACCCTGCAAGCCGACGTCAGTGAGCGCGGCGCCACCCGCATGGACGACAAGACCAGCGAAGCCTCGATGGAAAAACGCAAGAAGGATGGTTACTTCTGATGACCGCTACAAAAACGATAGCTACCCCAGCAAGCAGCACTAGCCCTGCAGGCCAATTTGATAGCCAAAATGACACCAGCAGCGCGCTGCGCTTTATCACCTGCGGTTCGGTGGACGATGGCAAAAGCACCCTGATCGGACGCCTCTTGGTCGATAGCCGCAGCGTGCTGCAAGACCAGTTGGCCAACGTGTCCAAGAGCGGTGAAGCCGACTTGGCACTCTTTACCGATGGCCTGTCAGCCGAACGCGAGCAAGGCATCACCATCGACGTGGCCTACCGCTACTTCGCCACACCCACGCGCAAGTTCATCATTGGCGACGCACCCGGCCACGAGCAATACACCCGCAACATGGTCACAGCCGCCAGCAGCGCCCACGCCGCCGTGGTGCTGGTCGATGCCACCAAGCTGCAGTGGAACGTGAGCGGCTTGGTCGAACTGCTGCCACAAACCCGCCGCCACAGCCTCTTGGTGCACTTGCTGCGTGTGCCCGGCATCGTCTTTGCCGTCAACAAGTTGGACGCGTTGGGTAGCGATGCTGCCGCTGCGTTTGCCAAAATCAGCCAAGCGCTGCAAGCCTTTGCCAGCCAAGCGGGCATTGATGCCACCGCCATCGTGCCTATTTCGGCGCTCAAAGGCCACAACGTGGTCAACACCGAACCCGGCTGGTGCGGTTACCAAGGCAAGAGCTTGCTGGGCCTGCTCGAAGCCCTGCCCACCACCGCTGCCGAGACCGAGGTGCCCTTTGCCTTCCCCGTGCAGTGGGTGGAAAAATTCCACGACAGCGCCGATACCAGTCAAGGTCGCCGCGTGTTCTGGGGCCGTGTAGGCACTGGCATCGCGCAAGTGGGCCAAACCATCACCGTGCTGCCCAGTGGCCAAACGGCTGTGGTGGCCCAGGTGCTCAACCACGTGCGCCAAGCAGGCAGCGTGGTCGCGGGCCACGGTGCAGGCATCGTGCTGGATCGCGAGGTGGACGTCTCCCGCGGCGACTGGCTGCTGGCCCAAGTCACCCCTGCAGCAGACCCCGCTGACGAGTTTGCCGACACGCCCAAGCCGCAAGCCTTTGTGGCCGCGCAGCGCGACATCAGCGCCACCGTGGCGTGGATGGACGACGAGCCGCTGGTCAACGGCCGCGTGTACTGGGCCTTGCACGGTCACCGCTGGGTCAAAGCCAAGATCAAGCGCATCGTGCACAGCCTGAACATCAACACGCTGGCCGAGTCCGATGCCACCGAAATCGCCCCCAACGCCATTGGCCACATCGAGCTGGTGCTGCAAGAAGCCATTCCCGCACTGCCCTACGAACACAGCCGTTTGCTGGGCGCGCTCATCTTGGTGGATACGGCCACGCACAAAACATCTGGCGCGCTTTTGGTGCGCCAAAGCTAAAATACCGGGTTGCCCCGCTTTGGCGGGGCGCCTTTTTCACCACAGCCCCTCTTCATACCATGACCCACGTTGTTACCGAAGCCTGCATCAAGTGCAAATACACCGACTGTGTGGACGTTTGCCCGGTGGACTGCTTCCGTGAAGGCCCCAACTTTCTGACCATCGACCCCGAAGAGTGCATTGACTGCGCCGTGTGCATCCCCGAATGCCCAGCCAACGCCATCTACGCCGAGGAAGATGTGCCCAAAGACCAAGTGCACATGATTGCCCTGAACGCCGAGCTGGCCAAGATCCCCACCTGGAAGAGCATCACCAAGCGCAAGGCCCCACTGCCCGATGCCGACGCTTGGAAAGACAAAAGCGGCAAGCTGGCTGACCTGATCCGCTGATCGGGCATCCACAATCGGTGTGAATACCCCCAGCCTGCCCCCCACGGCCCCTAGCGCACCCTCGACTGCCACGGCTGCCGCCGCAGTGGTTATCGGTGCCGGGCCTGCAGGCTTGTACCTCACCTTCCAACTGGGTCTGCATGGCATACAGGCCCATGTTATTGACGCACTGCCCCAGCCCGGCGGCCAATGCGCCCAACTCTTTGCCGACAAACCCATTTACGACATACCCGCCCACCACGGCATCAGCGGTGGCGATTTGTCTGCCCAGCTGTTCGCGCAAGCGGACTTGTTCCAACCCCACTGGCACTGGCAACAACTGGTGCAAGGTTTGGAGCGCGTACAAACACCCGAGCCCGACGCCCCGCTGCCAGAACAGTGGCTGGTGACCAGTGACAGCGGCCAGCAGTGGGTCACTCCACTGGTATTTTTGGCTGCAGGCATTGGTGCTTTTTTGCCACGCAAACTCAACCTGCCGGGCTTGGACGCACTAGATGCTTCGCACGGCCTGCACTACCACCCACTGCCCTTACATGCGCCAAATGCGCTGGCAGCATGGGCTGGGCAAGCCATCGTGGTGCACGGCGGCACCGACCAAGCCGTAGCCCACGCACTCGACCTAGCGCACGCCGCTGCCAAGCTGCCCAACGCCCCCCGCATCACCCTGCACCACCGCCGCGATGTACTCACCATCCACGACGATCTGCAAACCCAACTACAACAAGCGCTGCACAATGGTTTGCTGGGCTTTGTGGCCGGCCCCCTGCAAAATGTGGAACGCGACGCCCAAGGTCACCTGACAGGCTTGCACCTGCTGCAAGCCAACGGTCAGCCCCAGTTGCTACCAGCCCAAACCGTGGTCGTGCTGCAAGGCCTGCAACCCCAGCTCGGGCCCATCGCCCAGTGGGGTTTGCCACTGCAGCGCAAGCTGCTGCCAGTAGACCCTCTCACCTTGCAGCCACTGGCTGACCCAAGCGACCCAGCCACCCCATCGACACCCTGGCCCGGCCTCTATGCGGTGGGCGACATCGTGCACTACCCCGGCAAACGCAAACTCATGGTCAGCGGCTTTCACGAAGCCACCCAAGCAGCCTACGCCGCCATGGAATGGCAACGCGGTGCCCCTATGCCCACGCTCACCTACACCAGCAGCGACACAGCCCTGCACGCGCTCATTGCACAGCGCACACAAAAATAAGCATTTTTTGCTGGGCACCCAAAAAACACCCTATAATTGCGGGCTACCGTTCCTCAATAGCTCAGTCGGTAGAGCGCCGGACTGTTAATCCGTAGGTCCCTGGTTCGAGCCCAGGTTGAGGAGCCAAAAACCCTAAAGGGCTGACCCATCGAAGTCAGTCTTTTTTATTTCAAATACCGATATTCCTCAATAGCTCAGTCGGTAGAGCGCCGGACTGTTAATCCGTAGGTCCCTGGTTCGAGCCCAGGTTGAGGAGCCAAAATCAAAAGCCCTGCAGTCACCTGCAGGGCTTTTTCTTTTGCTGACCTATCGACTTACCCCAGCCACTCTGCCGTGGTGAGGACTTTGCCAAACGGCCCATTCAAGCTGGCCATATAGGCCGTCTGAACATCAGCAGCAGCTACCGTTTTGTCACCATAGCTCAAATCGCGGGTCGCGCAGGCGTCTGACAAAGTAGTGCAAGCAAAACCGAAATCTGTTGCAGCACGTACGGCAGTATCGACACATTGCTGCGTCATCATGCCCGCCACCACCAAATCCGTGACTTGTGCATTGCGCAATTTCTCCAACAAATCGGTTTGGCGAAAGCTATTGGTGAAATGCTTCACGATCAAATGCTCTCCGTCAATGGGATGTACTGCCCTGTGAATGGATGCTCCGTGTGTGTCTGGCAAAAAGAAAGTAGCGCCTGCTCGCTTGGCAATATGCTGCACATGGAACACAGGTAAGCCGCGTTGCCGGAAATGCTGCAACACCTTGTCTGCTTGCATCAACGCAGCCTCCGCTCCCACCAGCTCCATCGCGCCACCGGGGAAATAGTCGTTCTGAATGTCGATCAACAGCAAAGCTTGTGTCATACGGTGGCTCCTTGTGCACCAGCTACGCGGCGCTGGGCTTGCGTCAGACCACCATACCCCCAGCTATCCGCAGGCACCTCGTGCACCGATACATAGCTTGCAGGTGTCAATATGGCAGCATCGCTGGACAGATAAGTGCGCAACACTTGGTGTGCTTGGGCGACAAAGTCCGCCTTCTCCTGCGCAGTATTCGTACCTTGAGTAACGGTAATTTCCAAGCAGGCTGAACTGTATCCCTCTTCACTCAACAGTGAGCCGCCCACATACCAGTGCTGCGCAGGCAACACTTGCACCATGACTGCTGTGACAGCCTTGCGTTTGCCCAGCATGTTGGTAGACAGATCAACCAACTCACGCACCAATTCATGCTGACGGGCAGAAGGCAATTCCCGACTCAGCATTATTTGCAATACAGGCATCTTTCTCTCCAAAAAGTTTGAGGTGCTTGCACTTTATTGAATGTACCAACCCTCGGAAACAGCCTAAAAATCAAATTGGTTTTGCAAATACTGCAAAACAAAAGATACTCCAGCCATGAATCTGCAGCTAGACGACATAGCCCTATTCGTTCGCATAGTGGAATTGGGCTCACTATCCGCCGTTGCGCGGGAGCTCAACATCTCTGTTAGCCAAGTCACGCGCGCGTTGGGGCGGCTTGAGAGTACATGCAGTACGCGCCTATTGCATCGCACCACGCACGGGTTAAGCCTCACCGATGAGGGGGACAACTTCTTGCCCCACGCCCAGCAGATGCTGGCTATAAGAGACGTGGCTACAGGAGATTTTGGCGGCACCAAGTCAACGCCCAGCGGCTGGGTTAGGGTCAGTGCCAGTGCCGCCATTGCACAAGCGGTGCTGGCACCCAGCTTGCCTAGTTTGTATGACCGCTTTCCACAATTGCGCATTGATATCAGCGCCGACGATCGCCTGTGCGATTTGGCTCGCGATGGCATAGACATCGCCATCCGTGCAGGCGCTGCAGGAAGCGACACCTTGGTCGTTCGTGAACTGGGACGCTATCAGCGCAGCCTCTATGCAGCACCCAGCTATGCTGCCTTGCATGGCCTACCCAAACATGTCAGCGAGTTAGCGCAACATCAGCTCATAGGCAGCAGCGTGGCTCCCAATCTGAACGAATGGTTTAGCAGTGCCAAACTAAAGCCGCACGTGCGTACCGACAACTCCGCCATGCTGCTCGTACTCGCCCAGCAAGGCTTGGGTATTGCACGGCTGATGACCACACTGGCCCAGCCATTGGTGCAGCGCGGTGAGCTACTGCCTGTGTTGACCGACCATTTGACAGAAGCCCCTGTGCCTTTGTATGCGGTGCAACTGGCAGAGCGACATAAACTCCCCAAAATTCGCGCATGCATTGATTACTGGAGCGATTACATGCGCTCACTGGAAACATCACAATGAAAACCATCGGCCTTATCGGCGGTATGAGCTGGGAATCCACCGCGCACTACTACCGCATCCTCAATGAAACCGTGAAACAGCAGTTAGGTGGCTTGCACTCCGCCAAAGTGGTATTGGTGTCGGTGGACTTCCACGAGATTGAGCAACTGCAGCGCGCGGGCGACTGGGATGCGGCTGGCGAACTCTTGAGCCAAGCGGCCCAGTCTTTGGAAAAAGCTGGTGCAGACTTTATGGTGTTGTGTACCAATACCATGCACAAAGTAGCCGCCGCCCTAGAGGCGGCTGTGCGGATTCCGCTGCTGCACATTGCAGACCCCACCGCGCAGTCCATCCGGCATGCTGGCTTGCAGACCGTTGGACTCTTGGGCACGCGCTTTACGATGGAGCAAGACTTTTACAAGCATCGTCTGGAAGAGAAACACGGCCTCACGGTACTGACGCCTCATGCTGCCGACCGTGAAGACGTGCACCGCATCATTTACGAGGAATTGTGCTTGGGTGTTATCCAAGACAACTCTCGTGCCATTTACCGCCGCGTCATGGCCAACCTGGTCGAGCAAGGCGCGCAAGCCATCATTCTGGGCTGTACCGAAATCACGCTGCTTGTAGGGGCTGACGATGCCAGCGTTCCCTTGTTTGACACCACCTATTTGCACGCCCACCAAGCCGCACTGCACAGCCTGCAAAACTAGCGCCCAACCGACAAACGGCGTTGAAAACACCACGCTTGCGGGCGTACTATTTTTGTGCGTTCATTGAGCAATTCTTTGATCGCATCGTGTTGAAGGGCATCTGTGCCCTTCCGCGCTTTGGAAGCTTCTCCCCCTTCCAAGCGCCCTGTGACTGCGAGGCCATCGAGGTTCTAGGAACTGTGCCCCAGTCAAGCCCGGCGTGGTTGATGCCCGCCGGGCTTTTTCATGTCTGCTTGGTTAGCGCAGTGGTTCACGCAGCTACGACAAAAACCCCATGCGCGAACGCCCCTTGCCCGCGCTGGGCAAGTCTTGCAACTCCACCTGCGCGTGCGCTGCTAAGCGGGCATTGCCAAAGGCCGTCATCCAGGCGCGGCGCATTTCACGCGGGGGCATGTCCACGAACTGGTCCAGCACATCGTCAGCAGGCACGGTGGGGAAATGCCGCCCCCAGTTGTGCTGCCCGCGGATGGACTGGTACAGGCGCAGGGCTATTTTGCGCGACGCATCGGCATCGGGCGTCTCTATCTCAAACACATTCATGCGGTTGAGAATCGGCTCCGGAATGCTGCGCTCGTCATTGGCCGTCAGCACCCAAATCACTTGGCTGGCGTCTATGCCCACTTCGGCAAACTCATCCACAAAGCGCTGCGAGGTATCGTGCTCCAGCAAGCTGTAGAGCGCGCCCAGCGGGTCGTACTGCGCGTCGTTGCTGGCCTTGTCCACCTCGTCCACCACAATGACCGGGTTGGCATACTGCCCTTCCACTATCGACTCAAACACCTTGCCCGGGCGCGAGCCTTTCCACTGCGACGACGAACCCGACAGCAGCCAGCCCGCCGTCATGGAGCTCATGGGCACCAGCGTCATGCCTGTGCCCAGCAGTTTGGCTATTTCGTGCGCAAAGTGCGTCTTGCCCACCCCCGGCGGGCCCAGCAGCAGCATGGGGGTGATTTCCAGGTGGTCTTGACTGTCCTGGCTCAGCGCCAGGTTGCGCCGCACCTCGTCCAGCGGCAGGCCAAAGTTGGGCAGCGCGTCGTACAGGTCGGCCATGTCGGGCACGCCAGAGGGTTTGACCGAAAACCGCTCCGCCCCCGCTTCGAGCATGCGCTCGTAGGTGTTGCACAGGTTTTCGTACTCGCGGCCCTGCCCCCGGTCACGCAGTTTGGTGAGCTTGCGCTCCACCTCGCCGGTGTCAAACACCGTATGCATGTGGGCTATGGGCAGCCGGATAGTGGACTGAGGAACCAAGCTATGCGTGGACATACGACACACTCCTGTAAAACAGTCTGTGCCTCTATGTAAGCATAAAAAATGCCCAACCACCATTTGGAATTGACCGGGTTTTACGGTGCTGTGGCTGGCATATATAAATCCACATGATCGTGAGGATTAACACACAAAACACCGCAATGACACAGAAATCCTCACGATCATGAGGATTGATTGTCAAAACCAGAAAAAACACCGAAAATCCGCATAAACGTGAGGATTTTTATGCAAATACCCATCCATGAGGCCCAAGCCATAGGCCACATCGTGCGGGCCAGCCGCAAAGCACAGCACATTCGCCAAGACGATGCCGCTGGCAGCATAGGCGTGAGCGAAAACTTCCTCGGCAAAGTGGAGCGCGGTAGCGACTCCGTGCAGTGGGGCAAGCTCTTTCAGGTGCTGGAGGGCTTGGGCATCAAAGTCACGGTAGACGTACCCGAGAGCGTGGCCGCCTACCTGCGTGAGCAAAGCGCAGAGCGGACAAAGCATAAAGGCCAAGCATGACCGAACGCGCCCTGCTGGCCACCATCAACCAAACCGAGGTGGGCACCCTGCAAGAAGTGGCCGGGCTGTGGAGTTTTCAGTACGCGCCCAGCTGGCTGAGCAACCCCACAGCATTCCCGCTCAGCCCGCACCTGCCACTGGGTGCATCCCCTTTGCTAGACGGTGCCAGCCAGCGCCCCGTGCAGTGGTATTTTGACAATCTGCTGCCCGAAGAAAACCAGCGCCTGCTACTGGCCAAAGACGCCAAGCTGGACGCCGCCGACGCGTTTGGCATGCTCACGTGGTACGGCGCTGAATCGGCAGGTTCCATCACCCTGCTACCGCCCAACGCGCCAGCGCAGACCAGTGAAGCACTGCGCCCGCTGCCCGATGAAGCGCTGCAAACCCGCATACGCCAACTGCCCAAAGCACCGCTGACACACGCCGCTATCAAACGCATGTCGCTGGCCGGTGCGCAGCACAAACTGGCTGTCGTTTTGCAGGACAACGCCCTGTACGAGCCAGCTGGAGCCACACCCTCCACGCACATCCTCAAGCCCGACCACCCGGACGAAGACTACCCCCACTCCGTCGTGAACGAATGGTTTGTGATGCGGCTGGCGCAACGGCTTGGCCTGTCGGTGCCAGACGTGCATAGGCGATATGTGCCATCGCCCGTGTATTTGGTAGACCGGTTTGACCGCACCCCCACCGCACAAGGCTGGCAACGCCTGCACGCCATAGACGCCTGCCAACTGCTGGGACTGGATCGCAGCTTCAAGTACAGCCAAGGCAGCATGGACAGCCTGGCCGCCGTAGCCAACGCCTGCCGCAGCCCTGCAGTGGCACGGCCTCGGTTGTTTAGCTGGTTGGTGTTCAACATACTGGTGGGCAACAGCGACGCGCACCTGAAAAACCTCAGCTTCCTCGTCTCGCACGAAGGCGTGCAGCTCGCCCCGTTTTATGACCTGCTCAGCGTAGCCACCTACGACTCCCCCGCGTTTGACCACCACGGCTGGCCGCACAACACCCAGTTGGCCTGGCCCATACTGGGCACCCACCGCTTTGCCGACATCAACCGCGCCCTGCTGCTGCAGGCAGGTCAAACACTCAACCTGGCCCCTGCCACCGCCACACGCCTGCTGGAAAGCCTGCGCACGCGTGCCGTGGCCGAAGCAGAAAAACTGTACGCAGAGATAGAGATGGAGAACGCCCACATCAGCAACGCCACCCCAGCACTAGCCGCCACCATGGCGGGTGAAGCCCGCTGCCTGCGCGCCATTGTGCAAACGGTGATTAAGGAAATGGCCAGGCGGATTGGGTAGGAGGCCTACAGGACACGAAGCCCCTGGGGGGTGTTGATATGCGCGACCAAACGCGCCGACGTACCAGACGGCGCTGACAGCACGGAAACCGGAGCATCAAGCTCGAGCGACGATAGCAGCCGAGAGACACGGTCTGGGTTTGGGTGAACGATCTCGAATTTGGCAAGAGAGAGCCCCATATCTTCAAGCTTGGCGGCGGGATGAAGATCGGTGTGCCACTCGATGAGCGCGGGGCCAGCACCATCTAGCGGAACTGAGCCGTCAGCAGGAATGGTAATGAGCCAATTGAGCGCACCACGACTCATTGGCTCAACGTTCCCAAGTGGTTCGGACGAGGCGACAGCAGCGGCATGGATGTCGGAAGTGCGAACGACCCAGGTGGACAGAGAAGGGGGCGACTGAGGGCCAAGACTGTCAAGGGCAAACCAGCGAGGCCGCGAAGGCACAGAGACAGAAGGATTTGGAGCGATAACCTCAAGGAACGTGGTATCGCCGAGGCGCAGCAACAGATTGTGGGTTGCCATGCGCGGGTGCTCGCCACCGACCTGCGGAGAAACACCAAGTGTCTCGAAAACGAAGGCAGCGCCAGCTTCAAGCGAGAAGGTGGTAATCGTGATGTGATCGAGGAAAGAGCGCGACACCCTAAGCACCCCAACGTTTGAGCTCAGCCGACCAAGCCAGCGCAGCTGGCGCGGGTCGGCTGCAGCGAATGGTTAGCCAGCACCGTTGCCGACCCCTCGCGCGATGTGCTCCCACCGTTCGATGTCGTCATCAGAAAAACTTCCGCCCCAAGACCGCCCGCTTGCTAGTTCGACTTCGAATGGCACCCACTGGTCTTCGATTCCGGTCCAGGCGACGCCCGATATCCGATCACCCTCGATACGCACTTGACCAAAGCCATCCAGCGAGAGCCTCTTTGTGCGCCACAGGATACCGGCTGGCCCGAAACGCGCCAGCGCGAGCCCCTGCCTTGCGAAGATCCAACCGGGAGGGTTGTCCACCGGTAACGCTGAGTCGATCGCTGGCAAAACCTGCTGCGCCGAACGGCTCGCGACGTCAACGACCCAAAGATCACCGGATGCAACTACGACGGCATCCCGACCATTCGGATGCAGTTCTGCGAGCTGAATGCCAGCAATCCCGGGTTGGAAGTTCGCGACCCAGGACTCTTCGCCTGTCTTGAACTCAACGACGGCGCCCTCCCGCCCGGTCCTCCCCCATTCCGCCGGAAACGGAATTGCCGGCGGACCATAGGGTGGGAGCCCAGGAAGAAGATTCACAGCGAGCGTCATCGTGCTGGCTAACGTTTGACGTGAGGGGCCGCCGCAGCGGCGAAGCCGCGAAGGGAACCCACAAGCGCAGCTTGTGGGTTCCCTCTCGACGGAAGGTTAGCGGACTTATAGATCGACGTCGTCATCTACGTTTGGAAAGAGGCCATTGACGTCAAGTTCATCTGCAGTGATTACGAGTCTTTGAATATCAAATTCTTCGAATTCTTTTTCGCGAAGGCTCAGGCTGTAGTGAGTGACATGATTTCCATGAATGTTGACACTTAGCATGAGGTCAAAACCTTCACAGAAGGCGATAAAAAGAAAGCCAGCATACAAATCGCCATCATCTTTATCTCGCCGCCAATCGCCGCCTTCCTCTAATCCAAACTCATCTCCACTAACAGTAACAAGCTCTTGGCTTCCGTCTGTCTTTGTTAGATTAAGTTCTAAATATCCCGTAACGTTTCTCATCATTTCTCCGAGTGAGTGGTTTATAAACCCAAGCCTTGGGAGGCAAGTTACATACGACTTAAGACCGCTAACGAATGAAAGGGACTTCCCCGTCCCAAGCGAGCCGCGTGCCCATAGGGTTGCGGTTTACGGCAACAAAGTGCCACGATGGAGAGGCAAAACTGTTCATCAACTCACTTTAATGGAAGGGGAAG
>NZ_JAHCSH010000004.1 GCF_018474005.1 Curvibacter sp. CHRR-16 | reverse complement strand
CGGCTTTCTTGGCTGCTACCTTTTTGGCTGGAGCGGCTGCTTTTTTAGCAGGAGCTGCGGCCTTCTTGGCGGGAGCGGCTTTCTTGGCTGCTACCTTTTTGGCTGGAGCGGCTGCTTTTTTAGCAGGAGCTGCGGCCTTCTTGGCGGGAGCGGCTTTCTTGGCTGCTACCTTTTTGGCTGGAGCGGCTGCTTTTTTAGCAGGGGCCGCGGCCTTCTTGGCGGGGGCGGCTTTCTTAGCCGCAGTTTTTTTTGCAGTTGCCATGCATTTCTCCTTGATCAAGGCTTTGATTGCACTTCTTGCTGGTTCCGGGCAAGAAATGATGCATGGGGCTGACTACCGTGTTGACGGTACTCAGCCCCATGAATAGGTAAGCGCTTCCAGACGGTTGCTGTGTGTGCAATGTGAATGTCAAGGAGCGCTGATGGGTCATTGATGGATCAGTCCCAAGAAAGGGTGCCGCCGGACTGGTATTCGATGACGCGGGTTTCGAAGAAGTTGCGCTCCTTCTTCAAGTCGATCATCTCGCTCATCCACGGGAATGGATTCTCTTCGTTGGGGAAGAGAGCTTCCAGTCCGATTTGGGTGGCGCGGCGGTTGGCGATGTAACGCAGATAACCTTTGAACATGGACGCATTCATGCCCAGCACACCGCGTGGCATGGTGTCTTCGGCATAGCGGTATTCCAGTTCGACGGCTTTTTCAAACAAAGCTTTGATTTCAGCCTTGAACTCGGCTGTCCACAAATGGGGATTTTCCAGTTTGATCTGGTTGATCAAGTCGATACCGAAGTTGCAGTGCATGGACTCGTCGCGCAAGATGTATTGGTACTGCTCTGCTGCACCGGTCATCTTGTTTTGGCGACCCAGTGCCAAAATTTGGGTGAAACCGACGTAGAAGAACAAACCCTCCATCAAGCAAGCAAAAACGATGATGGAGCGCAGCAAGGTCTGATCTGTTTCCAGGGTGCCTGTCTTGAAGTGCGGGTCCATGATCACGTTGATGAAGGGGATCAGGAACTCGTCTTTGTCGCGGATTGAATCGATCTCGTTGTAAGCGTTGAAGATCTCGCTTTCATCCAAACCCAAGGATTCCACAATGTATTGGTAAGCGTGGGTGTGGATGGCTTCTTCGAAGGCTTGGCGCAGCAAGAACTGGCGGCACTCGGGGGCCGTGATGTGGCGGTAGGTGCCCAGTGTGATGTTGTTGGCTGCGAGGGAGTCGGCGGTAACGAAGAAGCCCAAGTTGCGCTTGACGATGCGGCGTTCGTCCTCTGACAAACCATTGGGATCTTTCCACAAAGCAATGTCACGGGTCATGTTGACCTCTTGTGGCATCCAGTGGTTAGCACAAGTGGCCAAGTATTTTTCCCAAGCCCATTTGTACTTGAAAGGTACCAATTGGTTCACATCGGTCTGACCGTTGATGATGCGCTTGTCAGCTGCACGGATGCGATGCGTTGATGGTTGGGAAGTGGGGGTAGTCGCTGGAGGGACACCGTTACCAGCAGACGCTGCAGAAGCGCTGGCTGGCGTGTTTGTGCGTTTGATGTCTTCGTCCCAAGTCAACATAAATTATTCCAATCATTCAATTATGAGAGCAGCGCAAGGAAAAGGCAAAAACAACATGCACATGCGCTGCTTCTGTGTGTTGCCGAGGTGCATCGACACATGCTGTGCCGATGCATCCAAAGCTGCTCAGTGCATCACTGGCATGCTTCGCAAGTGGGGTCATCCACTCCGCAGAAACGAATGTCTGTTGCTGCTGCTTGCGTTGCTTGTTCGAGCTGTGCTGCAGCCGCTGCCATAGCTGCTGCCATGGCATTGGAGGGGGCTGCTGCAGGGGCTGCCGAGACGCTTTCAATGTTCGAGGACACAGCATTCAAGCTACCTGCTGCCACGGTCGATTTCTCGACGTGGGTAGCCGACATCGTGCGCAGGTAGTAAGTGGTCTTGAGGCCACGCAACCAAGCGAGCTTGTAGGTCTCATCCAGCTTCTTACCCGATGCGCCTGCCATGTAGATGTTGAGCGATTGGGCTTGGTCTATCCACTTTTGGCGGCGTGCAGCAGCCTCGACCAACCAGTGCGTGGGCACTTCAAAGGCGGTCGCGTAGAGTTGCTTGACGTCCTGTGGCACACGGTCGATGGGCAACAAAGATCCATCAAAGTGCTTCAAGTCCATGACCATCACATCGTCCCACAAGCCCAAGCGCTTGAGGTCACGCACCAAGTAGCTGTTGATGATGGTGAATTCACCAGACAGGTTGGATTTGACCGACAGGTTGCCAAAGCAAGGTTCGATAGACGCATCCACACCGACGATGTTGGAGATGGTGGCGGTGGGGGCTATAGCCACGCAGTTGGAGTTGCGCATGCCATCTTGGGCAATCTTTTTGCGCAGGGCATCCCAGTCCAAGGTGCTAGAGCGGTCCACTTCCACGTAGCCACCGCGCTCTTTGGCCAACAGGTCGATGGAGTCGGGCGGCAAGATGCCTTTGTCCCACAAGGAGCCTTTGTACGAGGAGTAGCGGCCACGCTCGCGGGCCAAGTCGCTTGATGCCCAGTAGGCAAAGTAGCAAATGGCTTCCATGGAGCGGTCAGCAAACTCCAGCGCAGCATCGCTGGCGTAGGGGGTGCGCATGGCGTACAGGCAGTCTTGGAAGGACATCAGACCCAAGCCCACCGGGCGGTGGCGCAGGTTGGAGTCACGGGCCTTCTTCACGGCGTAGTAGTTGATGTCGATCACGTTGTCCAGCATGCGCATGGCGGTGGTGATGGTGCGCTGCAGCTTGGCCAGATCGAGTTCCTTGCCGTTGGGGCCATCCTTCAAGTGCTGAATCAAGTTCACCGAACCCAAGTTGCAGACGGCGGTTTCGCTATCGCTGGTGTTGAGGGTGATCTCGGTACACAGGTTGGACGAGTGCACCACGCCCGCATGCTGTTGTGGGGAGCGGATGTTGCAAGGGTCTTTGAAGGTGATCCAAGGGTGACCAGTCTCGAACAACATGGTCAGCATCTTGCGCCACAGGTCGGTGGCGGCAATGGTCTTGCTGGGCTTGATTTCGCCACGTGCAGCCTTCTCTTCGTAAGCCACGTAGGCTTTCTCAAAGGCTGTGCCGTACAAGTCGTGCAGATCAGGAACGGTAGACGGCGAGAACAGCGTCCAATTGCCTTTTTCCATGACGCGCTTCATGAACAGGTCTGGAATCCAGTTGGCGGTGTTCATGTCGTGCGTGCGACGGCGGTCATCGCCGGTGTTTTTGCGCAGTTCTAGGAACTCTTCGATGTCCAAGTGCCATGTTTCCAAGTAGGTGCACACCGCGCCTTTGCGCTTGCCACCTTGGTTCACGGCCACGGCAGTGTCGTTCACCACTTTGAGGAATGGCACCACACCTTGCGATTCGCCATTGGTGCCTTTGATGTGGCTGCCCAAGGCGCGAACGGGGGTCCAGTCGTTGCCCAAGCCGCCTGCGAACTTGGACAGCAAGGCGTTTTCCTTGATGGCTTCGTAAATGCCATCCAAGTCATCGGGCACGGTGGTCAGGTAGCAGCTAGACAGCTGCGAACGCAGCGTGCCGCTGTTGAACAGCGTGGGGGTGGAGGACATGAAGTCAAACGACGACAGCACTTCATAGAACTCGATAGCGCGGGTTTCGCGGTCGATTTCATTGAGTGCCAAGCCCATGGCCACGCGCATGAAGAAGGCTTGGGGCAGTTCGATGCGGGTCTTCTTGATGTGCAGGAAATAGCGGTCGTACAGGGTTTGCAGGCCCAAGTAGTCGAACTGGGTATCGCGTTGCGACTTCAGGGCGCGGGCCAACTTGGGCAAGTCAAATTGCAGCAGCTTTTCGTCCAGCAGGTCGGCTTCTACCCCGCGCTTGATGAAGCTGGGGAAGTAGTCCTCGTAAGCGGCTTGCATGTCTTGCTGGCGCACGTCTTGCCCCAACACCTCACGCGAGATGGTGTGAAACAGCAGGCGGGCGGTGACGTAGGTGTAGTCGGGGTCTTTCTCGATCAGGGTACGGGCCGCCAAGATAGAGGCCTTGAACACTTCTTCCACCGGAATACCGTCGTACAGGTTCTTGAGCGTTTCTTGCAGGATGGGGGCTGCTTGTACATCAGCGCCCAAGCCTTGGCAGGCGGTTTCAATGCGTGATTGCAGTGCCGCAACGTCCAGCGCCACACGTTCGCCTTTGTCCAGCACATGCAGCACAGGTGCAGCCACTGCGGCTTCATGGCCTTGTTTGGCACGCTCTTGGGCGCGGCGTTCGCGGTAGAGCACATAAGCGCGCGCTACTTCGTGGTGGCCGCTGCGCATCAAGCCCAGTTCTACCTGATCTTGTACATCCTCGATGTGGAAGGTGCCGCCACCGGGACGCGAGCGAACCAAAGCGCGAATGACTTGTTGTGTCAGTTGATCCACGGTTTCACGTACGCTGGCAGAGGCCGCGCCTTGTGTGCCATGCACAGCCAAGAAGGCCTTCATCATGGCCACGGCAATCTTATTGGGCTCAAAAGCCACCACAGAGCCGTTGCGGCGAATGATTTGGTAGTGGCTTAAAGGGCTTGCAGCGGGGGCGGCACCTGTGACAAAGGCGTCGCTGCTGCTTGCAAAACTGGGGCTGTAAGACGTGCTGACAGTGGTGGTTTGCATGGGTTTCCTCGCAGAACTCGTTTGTGATTGATTGGTATGGCTGCACACTATATCTAGTGTTGACTGGGGTGGCAACCACTATAGGTAGTGTTTTTTTGTGTTAGTGCAAAGGGCTGGAATGGTGCGTTCATGCACCAAATATGGCCGCAGTTGGGCGCTAGCCCTTGTGCTGCTTGGCTTTGTGCAAGGAAAGCTAGATTTGATGCGCCTTGCAGGGCCAAAGTGGCTTGAAAACCGCATGAAATAAGCCTGTGCCCAAACAAGGGGCTTGTGGCCTCACCTGTTGGGATAGTTCAACAGGGAATTACCCATAGATGACCGAAAACGCTTCCAATCAAAACCCGGCCCAGGGTCGGCTTTGCGCCCCGGTGCCACATGTTCATGGCCCGCGACATACGCCAGTGCATAGGCTTGCTGCAGTTGCTGCATCAAAGCGCACAGAGACGTGTATTGCGCATCTGTGAAAGTGTCGCCCTCTAGTCCTTCGAGCTCGATGCCGATGGAATCGTCGTTGCAGTTGTCGCGCCCACGGTAGTGCGACCGACCTGCATGCCACGCACGGTCATCACAGCTAACAAACTGGATGATGTGACCATGGCGGTCGATGACGAAATGCGAGGACACCTCCAAGCCGCGAATGCTTTGGAAATAAGGGTGGGCATCCCAATCCAATTGGTTGCAAAACAGTTGGGCAATGCAGCCATTGCCAAACTCTCCCGGTGGCAAGCTGATGGAGTGCAGCACCACCAAATCGATGCTGGCATGGGCTGGTCGGGGGCCAAAGTTGGGCGATGGACGGTGTTCGACCCCTTGTAGCCAACCACGCTGCCACAAGGCGTTGGGCAAGGCCTTGCTCATGCCGAATCGACCGAGTTGGCGGGAATGGGGATTTGCAATCGGTCCATGCGGTAGCGGATTTGTCGCAGGCTGATACCGAGTTTTTGTGCGGCCAAAGTGCGGTTAAAGCGGCTCTCGTCCAACGCGCGTATCAGTATCTGGCGCTCTAAAGCGTCCAAATAGGCCTGCAGGTCAGATGGCAAGTCGTCAGAGTCGGCCAAGGCTTGGGAGGCATGGCTGTCAGCCATCGCTCCTGCATGCCCTGTGCGCTCGTTGCCAGAGGTTTCGTTCTCGTCCCGCTCCACATCAATCACAGCGGCGTTTTCGCCTGCCAAGGCCACGGCCCGGTGCAACAGGTTTTCCAGTTCGCGCACATTGCCCTGCAATGGCAGGTTGCACAGGTATTGCAAGGCGGCAGGGTGTAGCTGTGGAATGACCGATGCGCCTGCCTCTTGGGCAATACGCTCTAGCAGGGTTTTGCACAGCACAGGGATGTCTTCACGCCGTTCGCGCAGAGCCGGCATCTGGATGTCGATCACGTTGAGGCGGTAGTACAAATCTTGCCGGAAGTCACCGGTTTGCACCATCAAGCCCAGATCTTTGTGGCTGGCGCTGATGATGCGCACATCCACGATTTCTTCTTGCGATGAGCCTAGTGGGCGTACGCGGCGTTCTTGGATGGCACGCAGCAGCTTGGCTTGCATGGCCACTGGCAAGTCGCCAATTTCATCCAAAAACAAAGTGCCGCCGTGGGCGGTTTGGAAAAAGCCCTGTCGGTCTTGTGCCGCCCCTGTGAAGGCGCCCTTTTTGACACCAAAAAATTCGGCTTCCAGCAAGTTTTCGGGGATGGCACTGCAGTTCACGGCGACCCAAGGTCCGTTGCGGCGATGGCTGTTGGCGTGAATAGCGCGTGCAACCAACTCTTTGCCTGTGCCCGATTCGCCATGAATCAAGATAGGTGCCATGCTGGGAGCCACTTTGCGGATGCGTTCCTTCACCACTTGGATGGCGGGGCTGTGCCCGGCCATTTTCTCCAGCGTATTGGGCAGATCCGTCGCTGGTTTGAGGGGCATGGTGCTGGCCTGTTGGCCATTTTGCATGCGCACGGCGGCGGCTACGGTGGTACGAAATTCTTTCAGATCTACTGGTTTGCTCAGGTAGTCAAAAGCCCCAGCTTTGAGGGATTCAACCGCATTTTCGGCAGAGCCATAGGCGGTGATCACAATACAGCGCTCACTGCGGCCTTGGGTGCGCAGTTGTTGCAGCAGTTCAATACCAGAACCATCGGGCAGGCGCATGTCGCAAATCACCACATCAAATTGGTGTTGCTGCAGTTGGCTGTGGGCTTGCGCCAAGTCGTTGGCTGTCAGTACCCGGTACCCTTCGCGCAACAAGGTCAACTCGTACAGGGTGCACAAATCCGGCTCGTCATCAATCACCAAAATGTGGGCGCTGGGTGTGGTCATGGCAAAAGGGTCGCTTGTCGAGGTTTGGTCTGTGGATTTTGCCGTTTGACGGACACCATTGGGATAACTACGCGAAAACTGTTACCTGCTGTCTTGTCTGGGCCACGCATGCGTTCGGTGCGAGCGAACATGATTTCAGCGCCATTGCGTTCACACAATTCTTGGCAAATGAACAAGCCAAGGCCTGTGGAGCGACTTTCGGTGGAGAAAAATGGCTCGAACAAATGCGCTTGCAATGAGGCATCCAGTGGCGCCCCATCACTCCATACGTCCAAAGACACTTTGCCTTCATGGTGTTGGATGTGTACCTGAATGCTGGCGGCTGCTTTGCTGGCATAGCGGCGTGCGTTATCGAGCAAATTGACCATGATGCGGCGCAAATGCTCGACATCAAACTGCACCACGATATCGGTGTTCGAGTACTTGAACAACAAGCGTTGCTGCTCACCGTGGTGTTGACTCCAATCGGCGCAAATACGGTGCACTGTTTCGGGCAGTCTCATGGTTTCGCCAGAGGGCTTGCCCGATGTCCGGATGCGCGAGGTGCTCAGCACGTCATCCACAATTTTTTCCAAACGCTTGGCGTTTTGGCTGATCAGTTGGGTCATGTGCTGGTGCTGGGGATCGGTCAAATCCTCTGACAGCAAGCCATTGGCCTGGACAATGGCCGCCAGTGGATTGCGTATCTCGTGTGCTACAGCGGCAGACATACGCCCCATGCTGGCCAGTTTTTCGGTGCGAATACGGGCTTCTTGTTCGCGCAAATCTTGCAGAAAAATGGCGCAGACACTCTCATTGTGAAACTGTGCGGGGTTGGTCGGTTGTGTGCGCACCGATAGACTGCGTTGACGGCCATCGCGTTCTGCCAAGCTCAGTTCAGCACTTTGCGGGCGTTGACTGGCTAAGGTCTCGTGCGCCAGCTCCCACAACGGTTGCCCAGGGGCAATGACCGGCACGATGGGTTGTTTGGATGTCATGTCAGCCACTTGCAGCATGCGACGAGCAGCAGGATTGATGGCCATCAATTGCATCTGCATGTTGATGATCAACACCCCATCGGGCAAAGAGTCAATCACCAAAGCATTGACTTGTCGGTGCAGTTCGGCCTGCAGCTCATTGCGCTCGGCTATTTGCCCAGCCGAGAGGACGCGGTTGGTCAGGTAGTTGGCCAGCAAGCCCACGAACAGATAGCCCAAACAGCTCAGGCTGATTTGCACCAGAGTGGCGTGTTTCTCGGGTGACTGTTGAATATGGGGCCAATTTCCCAGTAGCAGCAAAAGTGTGATGCAACTCACGGTACCAATGGCCAATATGCGCGATCCCAGCACTGACACCAGCAGGGTGGGCAAGGCATAAATGGGCGTGAAGTTCAAATTGCTGCCATGTACCCACTGCAAAGCCGTAAATACCAGCGCATCCACCGCGACCAACTGCACCCAGCCCCAGCTGAAGTGCTTGCCCAGCAGGCGTGGACGCACCGTGCGCGATGAGAGGGTAACCATGAGCAAGTACCCAAGGGTGATGGGTAAAGCCCAAGTGTTGTGGTTTTGTTGGCCAAACAGCAAGGCCACTTCGAGTACCAACAACAGTGCGGCCAAAGAAAAGCGCGCAGTCATGAAAGCCCGCCACAGGCGCGCGAACTCGGTATTGGGTATCGGCGTGGTGGCGTCTGGCGGCAGCAGCCAGGTGCTTTCAAAATCCTTCATCGGTCTTCGGCCAGTTGGCGGTGTGCTTCACTGCAGTAATGGCCACGCACGCCACGGACGGCATCGTGCATGGGTACATGCACATGGCAGTGCAAGCATGCCACCATGTGTTTCGACGATGCTGAGGAGGGGGCAGGAGGGGGTGGGGCGCTGGGTTTGCGGTTGATGCCCAAGCGTTGGCGTACCAGCCAGACCACAAACATGGCTACAGCCAAGAAAAACAGCAAACGGCTCATAGCGTGTGTCCCAGTACCACTTCTTTCACAAAGCGCGATCCCACATAGGCCAATAGCAGCAAAGCTGTGCCTATGTAGAGCAAGCGCATGGCTTTCTTGCCACGCCAGCCACGCCAGTGACGCCCTGCCAATAAGCCTGCAAATACCACCCAAGCCATGAGAGAGAACACGGTTTTGTGATCCCAGCGCCAACCTTGGGGGGCGTTGAGCAATTGTTCAAACACCGCTCCCAACAACAAGGTGAGCGATAGCATGACAAAGCCAGCCCAAGCAAAACGGTACGTTAGGCGTTCCAGCGTCAGCAAGGGCAGGCCACTTTGGGGTTCTGCGGCTTTGCGGATGCGATCTTCGGCGCGTTCCATCACCCACGCATGGATGGCTGCGCAGGCAAACAGCGCATAGCTGCCCAAGCCCAAGAGCAGGTGCAGCACCAAAAGCAGGTTGTTGCCTTCGCGCACATGCACCGTGCCCGGAAACAGCAGGGCCAATACCACGGCCACGGAGCCTATTGCTGCCAGCGCCCAGCGCGTTTGCAAGCGTGGAAAAACCTGGCTCTCCACCATGTAGATAGCGGCAACCAGCCAAGCACAGACCGATAAGGCAGGTGCAAAGCCAAAATGGGGTTCCCCCATCAGCAAACCTTGCAACAAAGTTGCAGCGTGCAGCACCCACGCCAGCACCACCCATTTGCGGGCCAAACTGGCCGATACATGCCCCGCTCGCAAAGCCGGCCACGCATAGGCAGCAGCGGTGGCTGCGGTCAGGCCCAAGGCCCAAGGGGAGGGTGTCGCTAAAATCATGCCCACAGTTTAGCGTTTTGCATGCGTGGGCGTCCCTGATCCACCGCATGGCGCACACCATCTATGGCATCAGCTCTTACCGACAAACTATCCCGTCTCATCAAAGACCTGCGTGGCCAGTCCCGCATTACCGAAACCAACGTGTCCGACATGCTGCGCGAAGTGCGCATGGCCTTGTTGGAAGCCGATGTGGCCTTGCCCGTGGTGCGCGACTTCATTGCCCGCGTCAAAGAAAAGGCCTTGGGCCAAGAGGTCTTGGGTTCCTTGCAGCCCGGCCAAGTGCTGGTGAGCATCGTTAACCAAGAGCTGGCCGCCACCATGGGCGAGGGCGTGAGTGACATCAACCTTGCTGCCCAACCCCCTGCGGTGATTTTGATGGCTGGTTTGCAAGGTGCTGGTAAAACCACCACCACAGGCAAGCTGGCCAAGCACTTGGTGGAAAAGCGCAAGAAAAAAGTGCTGACTGTCTCGGGCGACGTGTACCGCCCCGCAGCCATTGAGCAGCTCAAGACCGTGACGGCGCAAGCCGGTGCCGAGTGGTTTCCCAGCACGCCCGATCAAAAGCCGGCAGACATCGCCCGCGCTGCCTTGGACTACGCCAAAAAACACTTTGTCGATGTGCTGCTGGTCGATACCGCCGGCCGCTTGGCCATCGACGAGGCCTTGATGGCCGAAATCCGCGACCTGCACGCCGTGCTCAATCCGGTGGAAACCCTGTTTGTGGTGGATGCCATGCAGGGGCAGGACGCCATCAACACCGCCAAGGCGTTCAAAGACGCGCTGCCGCTCACCGGCATTGTGTTGACCAAGCTCGATGGCGACTCGCGCGGTGGTGCCGCCCTGTCGGTGCGCCACGTGACCGGGGCTCCCATCAAATTTGCCGGTACCAGCGAAAAGCTCGATGGCCTGGAAGTCTTCGATGCGCAGCGTCACGCTGGTCGGGTGCTGGGCATGGGCGACATCGTGGCGTTGGTCGAGCAGGTCACCGCCAGCGTGGACATGGAAGCAGCGCAAAAGCTCGCCGCCAAGGTCAAGAGCGGCGCAGGCTTTGACTTCAATGACTTCTTGGCCCAGTTGCAGCAAATGAAGCAGATGGGCGGACTCTCCAGTCTGATGGACAAGTTGCCCACCCAACTGGCCGCCAAAGCTGGGCAGGTGGACATGGACAAGGCAGAAAAAGACATCCGCCGCAAAGAGGGCATCATCAACAGCATGACCCAGAAAGAGCGCACCAAGCCCGAGCTCATCAAGGCATCGCGCAAGCGCCGCATTGCAGCCGGTGCTGGCGTGCAAGTGCAAGAGGTCAATCGCTTGCTCAAAGAGTTTGAGCAGATGCAAGACATGATGAAAAAGATGAAGGGCGGTGGCATGATGAAACTCATGAAGCGCCTAGGCGGCATGAAAAAAGGCCTGCCAGGAATGCCTTTCTGATGCCGGCATCGGCGTCCCACGGTCAGCATCCCTTGCGCGGCATTGCCTTGGCGGTAGCCGCCATGGCTTGTTTTGCCACCTTGGACACCACCACCAAATGGGTAGCCGCTGGCATGCACGTCATGATGGCGCTGGCCTTGCGCTATGCGGTGCAGGCTTTGATCACTACCGCCGTGGTGCTGCCTGGGCGTGGTTGGCAGGTGTGGCGCACCCAGCATCTGGGCTTGCATGTGCTGCGGGGTTTGCTCTTGCTGTCCGTGAGCGTGTTGGCTTTTATCAGCTTGCGCCACTTGCCCATGGGCGACTTCACCGCCATCGTGCTGCTCACCCCGGTGGTGGTCACTTTGGTGGCGGCGCGCATGCTGGGTGATAGCGTGTCATGGCAGCGCAAACTGCTGGTAGTGGTGGGCTTTGGCGGCACGCTGCTCATCTTGCGCCCGGGTGCGGATGATTTTCAGTGGCTTATGCTGCTGCCGTTTTTGCTGGTGCTCATCAATGCCGCGTTCCAACTGCTCACCAGCCGCATGACCCGCACCGAAAGCCCCATGACCATGCAGCTCTACACCGCGTGGAGTGGTGCCATCATCCCTGCTCTCATGCTGCCGTGGATTTGGGAACCTGTGGCCAATCCTGCCCTGTGGGGGGGCATAGTCGCTACAGCGCTGTTGGCTTCAGTGGGCCACTATTTGTTTACTTTGGCCTTTAAGCACGCGCCCGTGGCAACGGTCATGCCATTCAACTACACGCAAATTGGTTTTGCCGTGCTGGGCGGTTGGCTGGCATTTGACCAAATGCCCGATACCTTGTCGTGGTTGGGCATGGCCTTGATTGCTGCTTGCGGTGCCACCAGTGCATGGCTGACCCAACGGGAGCAGCAAGCCAAGCGCTACCACAGCGTGCTCGATGAGCAAAGCTCAGTCTTACCCAGTTAAGTCCGTCTCAGCGCATGCTGCCGGTTTGCACAAAGCGCTCATGCCATGACAGCGCCTCCCCCAGCAGGTGGGGCGTATGGCGGCCCGTGGCCTGTTGTTGGGCGCGATCAAAGTAATCGTGCAGGGCGTCGCGGTAGTCGGGGTGGGCACAGCGGTCGATGATGCGCCGCGCCCGCTGCTTGGGCGAGAGGCCACGCAAGTCGGCCAAGCCTTGTTCGGTGACGATGATTTCCACATCGTGCTCGGTATGGTCGGTGTGCGAGACCATGGGCACGATGCACGAGATGGAGCCATTCTTGGCGGTCGATGGTGTCATGAAAAACGACAAGTAGGCATTGCGCGCAAAGTCGCCCGAGCCGCCGATGCCATTCATCATGCTCGAGCCCATGATGTGGGTGGAGTTGACGTTGCCGTAGATGTCGGCCTCAATCATGGCGTTCATGGCGATCACGCCCAAGCGGCGCACCACCTCGGGGTGGTTGCTCATCTCTTGCGGGCGCAGAATGATGCGCTGGCGGTAAAAATCAATATGGCGTTCAAACTCTTCCAGCGCCACAGGGCTGAGCGACAAGGCCGTGGCCGAGGCGCTGGTCAGCTTGCCCGATTGGAGCATCTCCAGCATGCCGTCTTGCAGCACTTCGGTGTAGGCCGTGAGCCCTTCAAACGGCCCTTGGTTCAGGCCCGACAGCACCGCGTTGGCCACATTGCCTACGCCCGATTGCAGGGGTAGCAGGTGGGGTGGCAGGCGCTTGGCATCTACCTCTTGCTGCAAAAAGTCCAAGATGTGCCCTGCAATTTGGTGCGACACCGCATCGGGCGGCGCAAATGCGCTGTTGCGGTCGCTCTCGTCGGTCAGCACCACGGCCACCACCTTGGCTGGGTCGCATTGCAGGTAGGGCTGGCCAATGCGGTCAGCCGGGTGGATGAGGGGGATGGGGTTGCGGTGCGGCGGCAGGCGGGTGCCGTAGTAAATGTCGTGCATGCCCTTGAGCTGCAGGCTCTGGCGCTGGTTCACTTCCAGAATCACCATTTTGGCGTTGTCCAGCCAAGTTTTGTTATTGCCCACGGAGGACGAGGGCACCATGCGCCCGTCTTCCAAAATGGCAGTCACCTCCACTACGGCGACATCGAGGGGGCCCAAAAAGCCAAACCACGCCAGTTGCGCCACGTGCGAGAGGTGGATGTCGGTGTAGTCGATCTCGCCGGCATTGATTTGCTGGCGCACCACCGGGTCAGACTGGTAGGGCAGGCGTGTGCGGATGCCGTGGGCTTGGGCCAAGGCTCCGTCCAGTTGCGGCGCAGTGGAAGCGCCCGTCCACAGGCCAATGCGAAAGTCTTGACCTTGGTCGTGTAGCGCCTCTATGCGCTGGGCCAAGGCTTGCGGCACGGCTTTGGGGTGGCCAGAGCCGGTAAAGCCGCTCATGCCCACATTGGCACCGGCTGGAATGAGAGCGGCCGCTTGGGCGGCCGTCATGATTTTGCTGTGGAACGCGGGGTGTAGCACCCGCTCGTGGGCGGTGTTATGGGGTATCGAAGCGGTGGTCATGCACCGCATGCTACGCCGGGACTCAGGCTAGCGCGTTGACTTCAGTCAAGACCTCGCCGCGCAGCGTGTAGGTGCGTGTTTCGGTGATGCGCACATCCACCATGTGGCCGATCAAGCGCGGGTTGCCAGCGAAGTTCACCACGCGGTTGCACTCGGTGCGGCCCATCAGCTCGCTGCCATCGCGCTTGGAGAGGCCCTCTACCAAAATGCGCTGCACGGTGCCCACGCGCTGCTCGCTGATGCGCTGCAAATTGCCGTTGATGGCCGCTTGCAGCGTTTGCAGGCGGCGCAGCTTCACCTCTTGCGGGGTGTCGTCGTGCAGGTTGGCCGCTGGCGTGCCGGGGCGTGGGCTATAGACAAAGCTGAAGGAGTTGTCAAAGCCAATGTCTTCCACCAGCTTCATGAGCTTGGCGAAGTCCTCCTCGGTCTCGCCGGGAAAGCCGACGATGAAATCCGAGCTGATGCTCATGTCGGGCCGAATGGCGCGCAGCTTGCGGATGGTGCTCTTGTATTCCATGGCGGTGTAGCCACGCTTCATGGCCATCAGCACCTTGTCGCTGCCGTGCTGCACGGGCAGGTGCAGGTGGCTCACCAGCTTGGGAATGCGCTCGTAGGCCGCAATCAGGCTGGGCGTGAACTCGTTGGGGTGGCTGGTGGTGTAGCGGATGCGCTCGATGCCCGGAATCTCGGCCACCATCTCCAGCAGGGTGGCAAAGTCGGCCATCTCACTGGTGTTGCCCAGCGTGTGACGCCAAGCGTTCACGTTTTGGCCCAACAGGTTGATTTCTTTCACCCCTTGCTCGGCCAAACCTGCCACTTCCACCAGCACGTCTTCCAGCGGACGGTTTACTTCTTCGCCACGGGTGTAGGGCACCACGCAGTAGCTGCAGTATTTGGAGCAGCCTTCCATGATGCTCACAAAGGCCGACGCGCCTTCCACGCGGGCGGGGGGCAGGTGGTCGAATTTTTCAATCTCGGGAAAGCTGATGTCCACCTGCGGTTTGTCCAGCTTGCGGCGCTGTTGCAGCAGTTCGGGCAGGCGGTGCAGGGTTTGCGGGCCAAACACCACGTCCACATAGGGCGCGCGTTTCACAATCTCATCGCCCTCTTGGCTGGCCACACAACCGCCCACGCCAATTTGCGCCCCACGCGCCTTCAGGTGCTTGATGCGCCCTAGGTCGCTGAACACCTTTTCCTGCGCCTTTTCGCGCACCGAGCAGGTGTTGAACAAAATCAGGTCGGCCTCTTCCACGTCTTGCGTGGGTTCGTAGCCTTCGGCGGCGCGCAGCAGGTCACTCATCTTGTCCGAGTCGTACTCGTTCATCTGGCAGCCGTAGGTTTTGATGAATACTTTTTTGCTCATGGTGTTTGCTATCAAATTAATAGCTGCTCCAGCTTACTGCATAAGCTCTACAGCCTGTTTTGTATAAATTCTTCAGTCTGGTTTGGCATGCCCCCCATGTGCTGCCGCGCAGGCAGGCACTGTGGGCGATGGCCTTGTGCTCAGTTGATGAAGTAGCGTTTTTCAGCGGGGTAGGCTTCGGCCTCATCGGCCGTGAGCAGCCACACCTCGTGCAACATGCCGGTGGACTCGCGGCGGTACATCACCGGCACGGTCTGACCCGTCAGGCTGGCCGAGAGCATGAGCAGGTTGTTGGTGTTGCGAATGCGAGCACCGGGCGACAGGCGGTCGGCTTTGCCATCGAGCAGCACCACGGGTGCGTTGGTCACTTGCAAATCGCCCCGTTTGCTATTGGCGGGAAAGGTGCGGATGGTGACAGTCTGCCCTTGGGCGTTGGTCACTTGGGTGGTGCCCGTCAGCGTTTGCGCCAGCGTGCTGCTGGGCACAGCTAGGGACAGACAGGCCGCCACCAAGGCCAAGGTGCCAGTCCAACGGGTCAGGGAAAAACAGCGGTTCATGGTGTGTATCCAGAGGCTGGGAGAGTGAGGGAAGAAGAGCAGCGATTGTACCGACCCCCTCTGTCCCGCTACCGTGCAGCCCTAGCTGTTGCTGGCAATGCGTAGCCCCAGTGCAACGAACACGCCCGCTGCCATGCGATCCAGCCACAGCCCCAAGCGCGGGCGTCGGCCCAGCCAAGCGCCCACTGTGCCCGAGAAAAAGCCCAGCAGCCCAAACAGCAGAGCCGCTTGGGCGGTAAATAGCAGGCCCAGCAAGCCCAGTTGCAGGCTGGGGTGGCCTTGGCCCACCACCACGAACTGGGGCAAGAATGAGAGGAAAAACAGCGCCACTTTGGGGTTGATGGCGTTGGCCACCAGTCCTTTGGCAAACAGGCTGCGTACCGAAGGGGCTGCGCTCGTTTCGGCTGCGCTGCTGGACAGTTGGCTACTGCCCGCATGGCGCCACGCTTGCACGCCCAGCCACACCAAGTACGCACCACCGACCCAGCGCAGCACGGTCAGCGCCACGGCGGACGAGGCCAGCAGAGCACTGACCCCCACCACGGCCAGCAGGGTGTGGCTTAGGCAACCGAGTGCACAACCCAGCCCAAACGCCATGCCGTGCCGCCGCCCCTTGGACATGCCCACTCCCAGCACCATGAGGTTGTCCGGCCCCGGCGTGATGGTCAAGGCCATGGCCACAAGCAAAAAGGAGAGGGTTTGGGTCAGGGTCAGCATGCGAATTCTTTCTGTAAAACAGTGCAGGCAAGAAAAAACCCGCTTATCTTTGCAGAGAAGCGGGTTTTTGCATTTGGTGGTGGTACCGGGACTTGAACCTGGGACATCAGCATTATGAATGCTGCGCTCTAACCAACTGAGCTATACCACCGAAAGACGCGCATTGTAGCGCAGTTTTTAGCGGTTGGAGAAGTTGGCGGGGCGTTTGTTCACGAAGGCGTCCATGCCTTCTTTTTGGTCGGCGGTGGCAAACAGGGCGTGGAACAGGCGGCGCTCGAGCAGCAGGCCTTCGGCCAGTGGGGCCTCAAAAGCGCGGTTCACGGCTTCTTTGGCGGCCATGGTGGCCAGTTGGGAGTAGCTGCAAATTTGCAGCGCCGCGCCCAAGGCTTCTTGCAGCAGTTGTTCGGCAGGTACTACGCGGCTGACTAGGCCAGCGCGTTCGGCCTCGGTGGCGTCCATCATGCGGCCTGTCAAGGCCAAATCCATGGCTTTGGCCTTGCCCACGGCGCGGGGCAGGCGCTGGGTGCCGCCTGCGCCGGGGATGATGCCCAGCTTGATCTCGGGTTGGCCAAACTTGGCCGTGTCGGCGGCGATGAGGATGTCGCACATCATGGCCAGCTCGCAGCCGCCGCCCAGCGCAAAGCCAGCCACGGCCGCGATGACGGGTTTGCGCACTTGGCTGATGGCGTTCCAGTTGCGGCCAATCAGGTTGCTGCGAAACACCTCGGCAAAGCTCAGGTTGGCCATGGCGGTGATGTCTGCACCTGCGGCAAAGGCTTTTTCGCTGCCGGTGATGACCATGCAGCCAATGGCGGGGTCGGCGTCAAAGGCCAGTAGGGCGTGGCCCAGTTCGTCCATGAGTTGGTCGTTCAGCGCGTTGAGCTGTTTGGGGCGGTTGAGCGTGATAACGCCCACTTTTTCGCCTTCTACGTGGGTCAGTATGCAGTCGTAGGCCAAGGGCTTCTCCTCTGTGTTTTAGGCGGTGGCAGGTGGCTGCAGCCACGCTTGCACGGTGCTGTCGTTGTCCACTTCCAGTTTGTAGCCGAAGCTGGGCACGGGCCACTGCAGCGGCAGTTCGAGCAGGCGCTGGTCGCGCGCCACGATGGCGATGAGCTGCCGTGCATTGCCCGCGTACAGCGGCAGGTCGTCCAAGCTGCGCAAGCGCCATGCGCTGTGCAGGTGTGCGCCGCTGCCCTCTGGCATGTCGACCAAGCGAAAACCCAGCCACTCGTCGCCTGCGCTCAAACCCGCTTGCGCCGCTACGCTGCCACTGAGCACGGTTTGTATGTGCACGCTGCCTTGGTTGTCTTTCACGCGCAGGCCCAACTGTTGCGCCAGTTTGTGCGGCTCTTGGGCCACACGTACGCCGTGGCGGGCCAGCAGCTCGGCCACGGGCAGTTCAGCCGTGCTGTGCACCCATTGCTGCAGTTCGGTGGCGTAGCTGCGCTGGCCCACGCTGTGCAGCGCAGCCAGCACATCGGCCTCGCGCATGGGGCCGCCTTGGCAGCGCTGCCACAGGTCGCGCATCACGCCGTCCAGCGTGCCGTGGCCTTCGCTGCGCAGCGTCAGGTCCAGGCACAGCGCCACCAAAGCACCTTTGGTGTAGTAGCTGATGGTGCTGTTGGGCGTGTTTTCGTCCGGGCGGTAGTACTTCACCCAGGCATCCCAGCTGGCTTGGGCCACGGTTTGCACGTGGCGGCCCGGCGCTTGCAGCACCTGTTGTACGGTTTTGCCCAGTTGCTGGAGGTATTGCGTGGCGTCCAGTCGACCACTGCGGGCCAGTAGCAAGTCGTCGTAGTAGCTGGTAAAGCCTTCAAAGAACCACAGCAGTTCGGTGTAGTTCTCGCGTTGGTAGTCGTACTGCGCCAGTTCAAACGGGCGCAGGCGTTTCACGTTCCAGGTGTGGAAGTATTCGTGGCTGATCAGCCCCAGCAGCGTGGTGTAGCCCTCGGGCTGCTTGTCACTCACGCCGGGAATAAGGTGGCGCGGCAGGTCTTGGCGGCTGGCGATCAGCGCGGTGGAGTTGCGGTGCTCCAGCCCACCGTAGCCGTCGTGCGTGGCGTTGAGCATGAACACGTAGTGGCCAAACGGCGCGCTGCTGTTGCCGCTTGCGTTGCCGTTCTCTATGCCGGGGTGCCAAAAGCGCAGTTGCGCCTCGCAAATGGCCTTGGTGTCGGCCAGCAGGCGGGCACCATCAAAGCTGGCGGGCACGCCCGACACCACAAAGCGGTGCGGGATGCCATAGGCCTCAAAACTGCCGCTCCACAGCAGGCCCATCTCCACCGGGCAGTCCACCAGCGTGTCGTAATCGGGGGCGCTGTACAGACCAAAGCCGTGGGCATCCACGGCCACCGGGGACAGCCCCGTAGCCAGTTGCCATGGGGCGCTGGCTGTGCTGTGGCTGGGGGCGGTGATGTGCAGGGTATGGGCTTGTTGGCTTTGCTCGGGCACGCGCAGCAAGAGGCTGGTGCCATTGAAAAATCCACGCGATGCCTCCAGCCACGCGGTGCGCACCGAATGGTCCAGCGCGTACACGCGGTATTGCAGCACCAAGGGGCTGTCGGCCGTGTTGTCCACGCGCCAGCTGGTTTTGTCCAGTTGCTGCAGTGCGACGGGTTGGCCGTTTTGGCTCGCTTGCAGGCTTTGCAGGTTTTTGGCGAATTCACGCACCAAGTAGCTGCCCGGTATCCACACCGGCAACAGCACGGTTTGCTGGGCTACTGGCTTGGCAATGTGCAGTGTGACTTGGAACAGGTGGGCGTGCACGTCTTGCACGTCCACCTGGTAATGCACCGCCCCAGCGGCGGTCGGCAGTGAGGGGTGACTCATGGCGATGATGATGGTGGCGTTTAGCCCTTGTTGGTTTGGCTCAGGTATTTCTCGATTTGCGATGCTTCCATGGCGCCGGGAATGCGGGTGCCATCGGGGAAGATGAGCGTAGGCGTGCCGTTGAGGCGGTAGGTTTTGCCGAACTCCACGTTGCGGGCAATCGGGGTGGTGTTGCACATGGAAGCGGCAGCCGGCGGTTGCTGCTGGCGCAGCATCCAGTCTTGCCAGGCTTGGCCTTTGTCACGCGAGCACCAGATGGCTTTGGACTTTTCCACCGAGTCTGGCCCCAAGATGGGGTAGAGGAAGAGGTAAACCGTCACGTTGTCGATTTTTTGCAAATCGCGCTCGAAGCGGTGGCAGTAGCTGCAGTTGGGGTCTTCAAACACCGCCAGCTTGCGTTTGCCGTTGCCACGCACGATGGTGAAGGCATCGGCCAGCGGCAGCTTGTCAAAGGCCACCGCGGTGAGCTTGTTGAGCCGCTCTTCAGTCAGGTTGCGCAGGCTTTTGCTCTCCAAAATGGAGCCGTTGATGATGAAGTCGCCCTTGGCGTCGGTGTAGTAAATCTCAGCGCCATTGACGCGCACTTCGTACAAACCGGGCATGGGGGCTTTGCGCACTTCGTCGATCTTGCCCAGTTGCGGAATGCGTTTTTGCAGTGCAGCGCGCAGCGCGTCTTCTTGCGCCTGAGCGTGTACCGACAGCGAGAGAGTGAGTACAGCGGCCAACACAGCGGCTGGACGCAAGGCGCGGGTGAGGCGGCTGGCAGGGGTGTACAGGTATTGCATGCCTTAAGTGTAGCCACGCTGCCCCGATGCCGCTAAGGCATGCCCCTTGCGGATGGCGGGGTGTTGCAGGCGCACGTCTTAGCCGTGGGTGTGCATGGCTTGCTGGGCCAGCCAGTGTTTGGCAAAACCGCTGGCGTTCATCAGGCTCATGCCGCGGTTGCGCAGTTGTTGCACGGCGGTGTGGGGGTGGGCAAACAGGCGCTGCAGCGCATCGCCAGTGCCGCCTACCAGTGCAAAGTCGGCCTTGCGGGCGCGTTCGTAGGCGCGCAGCACTTTGGGGTCGGATACGGCCCTCCAGTAATCCCGGTGCGCTATGCGTGCTATCAATTCTGTAGCATCGCCCAGGCCTAAGTTGAGCCCTTGGCCTGCCAGTGGGTGCACGTTGTGGGCGGCATCACCGGCCAGCACCCAGCTGCCCCAAGCGGCGCGGCCGCTCCAGCGCTGGGCGCAGGCGTGTTGCAGCATCCAAGTTTGGCGCGGTGCTAGCAAGGTAAAGGGGCCTAGCTCGCCTTCGGTCACTGCGGCCAGTTGCTGGCAAAACTCGTCGTCGCTCAGGGCCAGTAGCTGCTGTTGCTGGGTGGCCGATACGGACCACACCACAGCCCAGTCGCCACTGTCGCGCCCACCCATGGGCAAAAAGCCTGCGATGGCGCTGTCGTTGCCGCTGTGCTGGAACCACTGGTGGGCGATGCGCTGGTGCGGCGTGACGCTGCGTACCCGGGTGGCCACGGCATATTGCTGGTAGGGGTGGGTGTCGAACTCCACACTCAACTCGGCCCGGGTTTGGCTGGCGCGGCCTTCACATACCACGGTCAGCTCGGCCGGGGCGGGTTCATCCACCAAGGTGATGAGGGGTTGGTAGCCTATGGCTTCTCGCAGTTTGGCCTCCAGCGCTGGCACATCCACGATCCAGTTCAGCGCCGGTACGCCTTGCATGGCTGCATCAAACTGGATGGCACCCCCTTGGTCGCCATGCACTTGCATGCGCAGCACGGGCGTAGCGGCCAGTTCGCCGGGCCAGCAGCGAATGGCGTCCAGCAACTGGCGGGACGATTGGTTCAGGGCATAAGCACGCACGTCACCGCCTTGCTCATCGCGGTGCAAGGTGGGCGCGTGCAGGGCCACGCGCAGGCGTTTGGCGGCCAAATGCAGGGCCAAGGTGCAGCCCACAATGCCTCCGCCCCGAATGCCAATATCATAGGTTTGCGACATACATGCCTCGTACTCCAAAACAGCCGCCATTGTCGCGCTAACTGCCACGCTTTCCATGACTGCACCCACCCAAACGCTGCCCAAGCACCATCCTTTTGCCGCTTTGCCCGAGCCCGATGCACAAGCCCACATTGCCCAGCTCTGGGTCTACCCCATCAAATCGTGCGCGGGCATTGCCCTGCAGCAAGCGCATCTGCTGGAGCAGGGCCTGCAGTGGGACAGGCACTGGATGCTGGTGGACGAGGCCGGGCGCTTTTGCACCCAGCGTGAATGGCCGCGCATGGTCTTGATCCAGCCGCAACTGGTCTATGACCATGCCAGCGGGGAGTTGGATCACTTGCTGTTGCAAGCCCCGGGCATGCCAGCGCTGCAGGTGCCCGCAAGGTGGTCAGCCCACACAGCAGGGGCCAGCGTGCGCACCGTGCAGGTGTGGCGCGACAGTGTGCCCGCGCACGATGTGGGCGATGCCACTGCGGCGTGGTTCAGCTACTTTTTGGGCCACTCCGTGCGCTTGGTGGCGTTTGACCCCGCCCAGCAGCGCCTGTGCAGCACCAGCCGCACCGAGGGCTGGCAAACCCACACCCGCTTTTCCGATGGCTATCCGTTGCTGCTGACCACCGACAGCGCAGCCCAGGCTTTGCACGAGGACATAGTCCAGCACAGCGCAGGCCAAGGTACGCTCCCTGCAGTGCCCAGCCTGTTGCGCTTTCGCCCCAACATCGTGCTCAGCGACTTGCCCGCGCACGAGGAAGACTACCTGTGCACGCTGTGGACGGGCACTGCTACCCATGCCGATGCGCGCTTGCAACTCGTCAAGCCTTGCGTGCGCTGCCCCATCCCCAATATCGATCCCCAAACCGCCCAGGGCGACCCTGCCGTGGGCGATGCACTCTTGCGCTACCGCCGCGACGCCCGCATGGACGGTGCGCCCACGTTTGGCATGAATGCGGTGGTGCTGCGGCCCTCGGCCACCCCGCTGCACGTGGGACAGACGGTGTGGGTAGGCTATGGGGTGTAATGACCCAGACAACACAGGAGACAACACATGACGGTATTGCTGTCGATTGCCATGCTGCACTGGGTGGTGCTCATCACCCCTGGGGCCAACTTTGTGCTGGTGGGGCAGTTGGCTGCATCGGGGCAGCGCCGCGAGGCCTTGGCCGCCACAGTAGGTATTTCGTGCGTCACAGCGGCGTGGGCCACCCTGGCCGTATTGGGGCTTGGGGTGGTGTTTGCCTTGCATCCGGTGTTGCGTCAGGTGGCCCAAATAGCGGGTGGCTTGTATTTGCTGTACGTGGCATGGCGCATGGCTGCTGCGCGCTCCAGCGGGGAGCAAGCCACACAAGCGGTGCTGCGCGGTTGGATGCCTGCTATGCGCACGGGATTTGTCACCAACATCCTCAACCCCAAAACGGCGCTGTTTTTTAGCAGCGTGTTTGCCAGCTTGCTGCCTGCCGATGCCCCGTGGCAATTGGTGGTCGCCAGCATGGTGGTGTGTTACCTCAACTCACTGTGCTGGCATGTGCTGCTGTCCTTGGTTTTTTCCAACCACCGGGTACAGCGCTTTTATGCCACGCAGCGCCAGCGCATGAACCGCGTGTGTGCGGTTTTGGTGGCGGCCTTTGGGGCCAAGCTGCTGTGGCAGGTGTCCCAAGAGTTGTGGTCGCTGTGGCGCACCCGCGCAGCTGCCCTCTAGGCGTCATGTCGCCCCCCTACAATGCCCGCCGTTCATTCCATCAACCACCATAAACAAACCAAGGGGAACCCATGCAGTTAGCTGCCAGCATTTTCAAGGCCTATGACATCCGTGGCATCGTGCCCAGCACCCTCACTCCCGCGGTGGCGCTGGGGCTGGGCCGTGCTTTTGGCACCACAGCTTTGCGGCTGGGGCAAAAGCAGGTGGCAGTGGGCCGCGATGGCCGTTTGAGTGGCCCTGAGCTGGCTGCTGCGCTGCGCCAAGGTTTGCAAGAAGCGGGTATGGAGGTGATTGACGTCGGCATGGTCACCACGCCCATGCTGTACTTTGCAGCGACTACGCTGTGCCAAAGCGGTATCCAGGTAACTGGCAGCCACAACCCCAAGGACTACAACGGTTTCAAGATGGTGCTGGCGGGCAAGGCCATTTATGGCGATGAAATCCAAGCCCTGCGCCAGATGATGGAACAAGAAAGCTGGGTGCTGCAGCCCGGTGGTTCGCAGCGCCAAGTGGACGTGTTCCCTGCCTATCTGGAGCGCATCCGCAGCGACATCAAGCTGGTCCGCCCCATCAAGGTGGTGGTCGATTCGGGCAACGGCGTGGCCGGTGCCTCGGCCCCGGCTATCTTGCGTGCCATTGGCTGCGAGGTGCAGGAGCTCTACAGCGAAGTGGATGGCACCTTCCCCAACCACCACCCCGACCCTTCCAAGCCCGAGAACCTGCACGACGTGATCGAGGCGCTGAAAAACAGCGACGCCGAGCTGGGCTTAGCGTTTGACGGCGATGGCGACCGCTTGGGCATCGTCACCAAAGAGGGCAACAACATCTTTCCTGACCGCCAGATGATGCTGTTTGCCGCCGATGTGCTCTCGCGCGTACCCGGTGGCAACATCGTGTTTGACGTCAAGTGCTCGCAGCAGTTGGCTCCGGCCATCCGCGCTGCAGGTGGTCAAGCGCTCATGTTCAAAACGGGACATTCGCTCATCAAAGCCAAAATGCGCGAGGTGGATTCCCCCTTGGGTGGCGAGATGAGCGGCCACATCTTCTTCAAAGAGCGTTGGTTCGGTTTTGACGACGGCACCTATGCGGGCTGCCGTTTGCTCGAAATCGTGAGCCGCTCGGCCAACCCCAGCGCGGTGCTCAACGCTTTGCCCCAGAGCCACAGCACGCCCGAATTGAATGTGGCCTGTGCCGAAGGCGAGCCACACCAATTGGTGGCCCAGCTGGTGCAAGCAGCCCAAGGCAACCCGGCATTTGAAGCCCCGGCCGAGGTCAATACCATCGACGGCTTGCGTGTGGACTGGGCCGACGGCTTTGGCCTCATCCGTGCCTCCAACACCACGCCCGTGCTGGTGCTGCGCTTTGAAGGCCAGACCGATGCCGCGCTGGAGCGTATCCGCGCAGCCATGCTGGCGCTGCTGCACCAAGTCAAACCCGATGCCAAGTTGCAGGAGAGCGCGCATTGAATTTGCCTGCACCGACGCGCCCTGCTGTGCAGCGCATTCTCATCGTCAAGCTGTCGTCGCTGGGCGATGTGGTGCACGCCATGCCGGCGGTGCAAGACTTGCACCGCGCTTATCCACAGGCCCAGATTGACTGGGTGGTGGAGCGTGGCTTTGCCCCGCTGGTGCAGCGTTGCGATGGGGTAGGGCGCGTCATCCCTTGCGATCTTCGCCGCTGGCGCAAAAGCTGGTGGACGGCGGCCACGCGTGCTGCATGGCGTGCATTCAAGCAGGAGTTGCAGCGCGATGCCTACGATGCTGTGCTCGACCTACAAGGTCTGACCAAATCGGCTTTGGTGGCGCGCTTGGCCCGCACTGCGCAGGGTGGCAAGCGCTATGCGCTGGCGCACCGTACCGATGGATCCAGCTACGAAGCCCCCACCCGCTGGGTGGCCGATGAGGCCATCAGCATGCATCCGCATGTGCATGCTGTGCAGCGCTCGCGCCAACTGTGCGCCCAAGCCTTGGGCAGCGATGCGCATCCTGCACCCAGGTTTGGCTTGCGCGCTGCACGCACCCAAGCGCCCGCATGGCTGGCCCCTGCCAGCAGCCCCTTTGTGCCTGCTCAGCCTGTGGTGGCGTTGGTGCATGGCACATCGCGTGCCGACAAAGAATGGCCCTTGGCCCAGTGGGTAGCCTTGGGCCAACGCTTGGAAAAAGCTGGTTTTCTGGTGGCTTTAGCCCATGGAAGCCAACGCGAACAAGACCAGAGCCAATCCATTGCAGCGGGGCTAGAGCGCCCGGTGCTGTGGCCGCTGATGCCGCTCGATGACCTGACCGATACGCTGGCTTTTTGCGCTGGAGTGATCGGGGTGGACAGTGGGGTGAGCCACATTGCCGTGGCCTTGGATTTGCCCCACGTGCAGATATACAACTTCAACACCGCATGGCGCACGGGCCCTTTGCCGGATCCTTATGGTGGTGCAGCGCGCCAGTTAAGCGTGTATGCCCAGCCGACACCCAACGTGCAAGAGGTCTGGTCGGCATGGATTGCTTTGGGCGTTCCCGTGCTGCCACCACAAGCCACACTGTCTGGACATTGACGATGCGCAAAACCCTTGCCTTAGCCTTCTACAGCCTGGTCATGACACTGGCCCAGCCTGTGGCGCGCCGCAAGTGGCTGCGCCGCGCTAAGCAGGAGCCGCTCTATGGGCTGCATCTGCCTGAGCGCATGGGCTATTACACCTGCCCTGCTGAAGTGTCACAACGCAGCGTACCGCTGGTGTGGTTGCACACCGTGTCTTTGGGCGAAACGCGGGCCGTGGTGCCTTTTTTGCAGGCCTTGCGCCAAGCCTTGCCGGGCATGCGTTTGCTGCTCACCCATGGCACAGCCACCGGGCGCGAGGCCGGGCAGGCCTTGTTGCAAGCTGGAGACCTGCAGGTATGGCAGCCGTGGGACAGCCCGGCGGCGGTGCAGCGTTTTGTGCGCCATTTCCAGCCCAGCATAGGTTTGCTCATGGAAACCGAGGTGTGGCCCAACTTGGCCCACGTGTGCCGTGAGGCAGGCATACCACTGTGCTTGGTCAATGCCCGCATGAGCGAGAAAACCCTGCGCCAGTCCTTGCGCTGGAGCAGCTTGGCCTTGCCTGCATACCGTGCGCTGCATGGTGTGTGGGCCCAAACCGAAGCCGATGCCCAGCGTCTGCGCCAGCTTGGTGCGACAGTGCAGGGGGTGATGGGTAATTTCAAATACGACGTGCATCCATCGCCCAGTTTGCAAGCCCAAGGCCGTGCATGGCGCGATGCATGCCGCGTCCAGCAGGGCATCCCCGTGCTGCTATTTGCCAGTTCACGTGAAGGGGAAGAAACCCTGTGGCTGGAGGCGCTGCAAACACTCAGCTCCACGCAGCAGGGGGCGCCGCGAGTCCAGTGGCTGGTGGTTCCACGCCATCCGCAGCGTTTTGGTGAAGTGGCCCAACTGCTAGAGCAAGCGGGTTATGTGGTGCAGCGGCGCAGTCAATGGGGTGATGCCGGTCCGCAACTGAATACCCCCCAACCTACGGTGTGGTTGGGTGATAGTTTGGGTGAAATGCCGTTGTACTTTGGCATGGCCCATGTGGCTTTGCTGGGGGGAAGCTTTGCGCCCTTGGGGGGGCAGAACTTGATAGAAGCTGCTGCCTGCGGTGTGCCCATTGTGATGGGGCCGCACACCTTCAACTTTACCCAAGCCTGCTTGGATGCGGAACAAACTGGGGTCGCACGCCGCGTGGCCGACATAGGCCAAGCTGTGCACGCTGCCACCGCATGGGCTTATGGGGCGCAATTGCCGCAAACCCAAGTGCTTGCCCAAGACTGGGTGGCACAGCACCGGGGGGCCGCCCAACGCACAGCCCATGCGGTGCGGGCTGTGTTGGGCTGATGCCTAGGCATTGGCTCAGGGTTTGGGACTCAGTTTGAGTGCGTCTTCTGTAGTCAATACACCCACTGCTTGTTTGAGCTTGAGGCTGGTCATGAGCACGTTGTAGCGCGCTTGGGCCAAGCTCGATTTGGTGCTGTATAGCTGGCTTTGGGCATTGAGCACATCGATGTTGATGCGTACGCCTACACGGTAGCCCACTTGGTTGGACTCCAAGGAGCTTTGGCTGGAGGCTTCGGCCTTTACTTGGCTCAAACCCGATGTCAGGCCCAAGTAGGCACTGCGCACGTTTTGGCTGATGCTGCGCTGAGCTGCCAGTACATCATCATGGGCTTTGTCTTCCAAGGCCAAAGTTTCTTTGATGCGGTTTTGCGTAGAGCCACCCGAGTAGAGTGGAATGCTCACACTCACACCGATGCTGGCATTTTTGTTGTGTACGGTGGTGCCACCAAAAGACTTTGATGAAGTTCCATCTACAGCATCGGCCATGGTGTAGCTACCGGTCAAACTGACAGTGGGTTTGTGACCTGCACGGGCTTTCTCCGTTTCCAGCTTGGCCACCTGTTCTGCGATTTGGAGTTGTTGCAAGGTGGGGTGTTGTTGCATAGCCTTGTCTATCCAGGCTTGCATATCACCTTCTGCTGTGGGCAGGGTATTGGAAATGGGATCGGGCTGCGCATCAGCAATGCCAACCAACTGGCGCAAGGCCAAGGTTTTGATTTCCAAATCGTTTTGTGCTGCCAATTCTTGGGCTACTACCAAGTCATACCGCGATTGCGCCTCTTTGCTGTCGGTGATGGTGGCCGTACCGACTTCAAAGTTGCGCTTGGCCGATGCCAGTTGCTCGGCCACGGCTTTTTTCTGCGCTTGCACATAGCTCAGGCTGTCTTGTGAGGCCAGTGCGTCAAAGTAAGCCTGTGCCACGCGCACGATCAGGTCTTGTTCTGCCGCGTTCAGCTGGGCTTGGGACGATATAAGCTGGATTTTTGCTTGGTCGTAGCTGGCTTTGTTGGATGGGTTGTACAGCGGTTGGCTGGCGCTCACCGTTGCGGAATTGGTGTTGTATGCGTATTCATTGACACCGGGATCCGACTGGGTGGAGGTGCGGGTGCTGCTGGCACTCAGCCCTACGGTGGGCAGCAGCAAAGATTTGCTTTGTTCTGCTTTGGCCAAGTTGGCTTGGTATTGCTGTTGGGCGCCCAAGTAGGTGGCATCGTATTGGCGCGCTGCTTGCAGCAAATCGCCCAAGCTGTGGGCGCTGGCAGAGGTTGCCAAGCAGGTCAACGCGCTTGCTATTGCCAGCATGGTCAGGCGATTTGTGCGCTGGCGCACGGATGGTGTGGACTGAGTAGACATGAAAAATCCAGTCGAAAAGATCAGAGTTGGAAGGTGCTGGCTTCAGCAAAGTGACGCAGGCGAGGGGCATTGCAGTCCCATGGTTTGCGCACGCTGAAGCCACCGTGCGCGTTGCGGATGTAAATCGTGGCGTGGGCTTCTACGTCGTCGCCCACGATGGCAACCAAACGGCCTTGGGGTTGCAGACGCTGCAGCAAAGAAGGAGGTACAGCACCCACAGAGCCACTGAGCACGATGGCGTCAAAATTGCCTAGGCTATCGGGTAAGGCTGCGCCGTCGGCATGGTGGATGCTCACGTTGCGGATACCCGCTTGACTGATATTGCGCTGTGCCAGTGCCACCAGTTCGGGCTCAATTTCCACGCTGACCACTTCGCGGGCCTTCTGGGCCAGCAAGGCAGCCATGTAGCCAGAGCCAGCACCGATTTCGAGCACACGGTCGCTGTGTTGCAAGGCCAAGTCTTGCAGCATGCGGGCTTCCATGCGAGGAAACAACATCGTTTGTCCAGCAGGCAAAGGCAACTCGACATCGGCGTAGGCCAGCAGCTTGTATGCCTCGGGGGCAAAGTTTTCGCGTGGCAGTACACCCAGCAAATCGAGAACAGTCGGGTCGGACACGTTCCATGGGCGGATTTGTTGCTCAATCATGTTGAAGCGGGCTTGTGCAAAGTTCATAGTGCGTACTCCTGAGAAGTAGTTCGTTGTTTGCGGGGTTAATGGGCACTGGGCTTGCGCAAGCGGCGCAGCCACAGCGTGAAGTCTTCCAAGTAGCAGTACACCACTGGTACCACCACCAAGGTAAGAAGCGAAGAGGTGATAACGCCACCTATCACGGCTTGACCCATGGGGGCGCGCACTTCGGCGCCTTCACTCAGGGCGAAAGCCAAGGGAATCATGCCAAAAACCATGGCCAGCGTAGTCATCAAGATGGGGCGCAGTCGTACTTTGGCAGCCATCAGCAAGGCGTCTTCGCGGGACATCCCATCGGCACGGGCACGGATGGCAAAGTCCACCAACAAAATGGCGTTTTTGGTCACCAAACCCATGAGCATGATGATGCCGATGATGGAGAACATGGACAGCGTGGAGTGGAACATGAGCAGAGCCAGCACCACGCCAATGAGGGTGAGCGGCAGCGAGGTCATGAGCGCCAAGGGCTGTACAAAGCTGCGGAACTGGCTGGCCAAAATCATGTAAATGAAGATGACCGCCATGGCCAGTGCTGAGATGGCGTAGCCAAAGGCTTCGGCCATGTCTTTGGTAGAGCCGCTGAATTTGTAGCTGTAGCCCGGAGGCAGTTGCATGCCATCCATGATCTTGCGGATGTCTGCCGACACTTCGCCGGCTGAGCGGCCATAGACGTTGGCACTGAAAGCAATTTCGCGTGTCAGGTCACGGCGGTTGACTTGGCTAACACCCGTGGATTCGTGCAGTTGTGCTACCTGACCCAAAGGCACTACACGGGGATTGCCATTGCTGTCTGTGCCGACGGTGAAGGGAGTGCGTTGTAACTGCCCTAAATCAGTACGCTGTTCGGGTAACAAGCGGACGTTGACATCGTAGGTTTGGCTGTCGGGAGCGCGCCAGTTACCGACACTGGTGCCAGCCAATAGAGGACGTAGCGCGTTGCCCACTTGAGCGTTGGATAAGCCCAAGTCCGATGCCGCATCGCGGCGCACCATGATGTCGATGGTGGGTTTGTCGGCCTTGAGGCTGGAGTCCAAATCCACCAAGCCCGGCACCATGCGCACTTGCTCTAGCACTCGCTGGTTGATGCGTTCAAGCTCTCCCATATCAGCGCCCAATACCGAGAACAGAATTTGTTTTTGTCCACCTACCGAGTCCATTAAACCAGCATGGGTGACTGTAATGCCCGGTACTTGGCGCAGTCGCTCGCGCAGCAGGGCCGATACTTGGTCTACGCTGCGCTGGCGCTCTTTGCGGTCAACCAAGCGCACATAAATGCTGGCGTACATCTTGCCTTGGGCGTTGCCACTGTTGATGGTGGTGAGTGTGTAGCGCACCTCGGGAAACTCGCGTAGCACGGACTCGACTTCTTTGGCGCGTGCTTCGGTGACTTCCAAGGATGAACCTACGGGCGTGTAAAAGTTGACGGTGGTTTCGGAAAAGTCTGCCTTGGGGACAAATTCAGTTCCTAGCAGCGGCACCATGAAAATGCTGCCTACGAACGTGACCACAGCAATCCCAACAGTGGCCAAGCGGTGGCGCAAAGACCAACCCAGTATGCGTTGGTAGAGCGCAGCCAGCGCGTCTGTGCCGTGTTCAAACCACCGTGTGATGCGGCCCAGTGTGCGGTTGTACAGGCTGTTGCCTGGTGTTTCGTGGCTGATGCTGGGGTCGTGCCAGAGCGAGGAGAGCATGGGGTCGAGCGTGAAGCTGACAAACATGGAAATAAGCACCGCTGCCACAATGGTCAGGCCAAACTCGTGGAAGAACTTGCCGATGATGCCACCCATGAATCCGATGGGCAGGAACACTGCCACGATGGATAGGGTGGTGGCCAGCACTGCAAGGCCTATTTCTTGGGTACCGTCCAACGCCGCTTGGTAGGCGCTCTTGCCCATTTGCACGTGGCGCACGATGTTCTCGCGCACCACGATGGCATCGTCAATCAACAAGCCCACGCACAGCGACAAGGCCATGAGCGTGATCATGTTGATGGTAAAGCCCCACATGCTCATGAACCAGAAGGTACCGATGATGGCAATGGGCAGAGCCAAGCCCGTGATGATGGTGGAGCGCCACGAGTTGAGGAACAAGAACACGATCAACACCGTCAGCAGCGCGCCTTCGATCAGGGTTTGGCGCACGTTTTGCACCGAGACGCGAATCTGGCGTGAGCCGTCGGTAATGGGCTCCAAGCGAATGCCGGGAGGGAGCTGGGTTTGCATGTCAGCCAGCGTGCGTTTGAGCCCATCCACTACAGCAATGGTGTTTTCATCTTGTGCTTTTTGGATATTGAGCACCAGTGTGCGCTGGCCGTTGTACAGAGCAAGGCTTTCTGCTTCTTTGGGGCCATCAACCACGCGAGCCAACTGGCTTAGGCGTATTGGAGAGCCGTTTTTACGCACCACAATGATGTCGCCAAAATCTTGCGGTCGATCCAAACGACCTTGCACCTGTATCACCCGCTCGCTGTTACGGGTGCGCAATGTGCCTACTGGAAAGTCTTGGTTATCGTTGCGTACTGCCGCCATCACTTGGTCGGGGGTCACGCCATACGCCTCGAGCGCTTGGGCATTGAGGTAGATGTTGATTTGCCTATCTGTTGCGCCCACCAAGGTGGCAGAGCCTACCCCTCGCACGTTTTCAAAGCGTTTTTTCAGCACTTGATCGGCCCAGCTGGTCAATTCCACAGCACTCATGGCCTTGCCTTGTGCGTCGGCTGTTGGCAACACGGCTACCGACCAAATAGCCCGTGATGCGGGGTCAAAGCGCAGCACACGCGGCTCTTTCACTTCGGTGCGCAGGTTGGGTTTGACGGCGGCTACTTTCTCGCGCACATCATCGGCTGCTTTGCGTCCATCGATGTGCAAACCAAATTCGATGATGACCACACTCTGCTCGTCATAACTGCGCGAGGTCAGGGCGTTGATGCCGGCAATCGAGTTCACGCCTTCTTCAATCTTTTTACTGACTTCACTTTCGACAATTTCCGCCCCAGCTCCGGGGTAGTCGGTCACCACCACCACCACCGGGAAATCGATGTTGGGGAACTGGTCTACCTGCAGGCGTTGCAGGGAGAACAAACCCAGCACCACCAAGGCCAGCATGACCATGGTGGCCATGACAGGGTTTTTCAGGCTCAGGCGCGTGAACCACATTTAATGGCCACCTTGCTCTTGTGCCGGAGTGCCGGCACGCAGCGTGCCAACGGAGCCCATCAACACAGGGACGCCAGCGCGCAGGCCTTGCACCAGCACGTAGGGTTGTTGTTTCCACAAGCCTTGGGTTGTTACTTGCACGTTTTGGTGTTGTACGGTGTTTTTATCCAACCACTGCACATAGGGCGCTGGTTTGTCGGTGCGCACAGCATCCAGTGGCAGGGCCACGCCCTTGGCTTTCCCCAGAAGCAGTTGGCCTTGCATGAACAAACCTTGGCGCAAGCCAGCACTGGATGGCAGTGACAAATAAGCCAATACGGCACGGCTACCGGCTTGTGCAGCGGGGTTGATGCGCATGATCTTGGCATCCATCAGATCTGTACTGCCATCAACATGCAGTTGGGCAGTTTGTCCCACTCGTACTTGCAGTGACTGGGCAGGCTCCAATGTGGCCTCAAGTTCTAGTTTGGATAAGTCCACTACTTCCACGATACGTGCATCGGGAGCCACGCGTTCACCGGGCTGTGCCATGCGTTGGGATATTTGCCCACTGATGGGTGCGCGCAAAACGGAGTCATTGGCGGCTTGGCGGTTCACGTCTACCGCTGCCAAGGCAGCTTGGTAGGTGGCTTGTGCGCCTTGCAGCGTCGCCAGAGAGCTTTGCAGTGCTGTGGGGGAAATAAAACCTTGGTTAACCAACGCTTTGTTGTTGTCGTAGTTACGCTGAGCGATGTCTACTTGCGTTTGAGCTGCTTGTGCTTGCTGCTGGGCCTGCTGCACACGGGCGGCGTATTCGCTCGATACCACGCGGGCCAGCACTTGGCCTGCTTTGACAAAATCGCCCTCGCGCACGCTCAGGTCTTGCAGTTCGCCACTGACGCGGGCCTTCACGATGGCAGTATTGGCCGCCTTGATCGTGCCGGTTAAAGGCAAAGTTTGTGTTAGCTCTAGCTCTTGCGCGGTCACGATATCGCTCGAGCGTATCTGCAACGTGGCGGCTTGTTGCATGGATGCAGTTTGCTGTTGCAAGGCGTCTTGTTGGGCTTTGCGCGATGCCAAGGCGCGTACCACCCCAGCAGCCAAGAGGGCCACTACTACTACCAGTGCGATCCAGCCAAACCAGCGCTTCATGAAATCGTTCCTTTTAGGGGGCGCTTGGCGCGTTAAAGCCATGCAATATGTAGTCCACTTGGGTCGCCAAGTAGTGTGTCATATCGAGCGAGCGAATTTGTGGCAATACGAACGCTGGTTTGTGTTTCACCAGATTCATAAAGTTCATTAATGCCACCAAAGAATAGGTGGCGTATTCGGCATTGAGTGGCCGAAATTCCCCTTTGGCAATACCGCGCTCAATGACGGTGCGCACCAGTGCGTGACCGGGCATCATGACTTCTGTTTGGTAGAAATGCACCAAGTCGGGAAAGTGCTCCCCCTCGTTGATGAGCACCAAGTCAATGCCTGCCGCATTGGTGTTGACCATGTGCTCCCACCACTGTTGGGTGCAGGTGTGGATGAGCTCGCGCGTACTGCCTTCAAAGGTGTCGATCATTTCTCGCCACTCACTGAAGCGGCCTTGAATGTTTTCGCGAACCACTGCTTTGAACAGATCTTCTTTGCTGCTGAAATACAAGAACAGGGTGCCTTTAGAAACCCCAGCGCGCTTGGCGATGTCTTCCACGCGCGTGGCAGCAAATCCTTTTTCTGTGAACAATGTCATGGCAGCACTCAGTAGTTCGCCTGGCCGTGCTTCTTTGCGGCGGCTGCGTTTAGCGGTGCACAAGGTGTCTGCTATTGTGGGGATCATGATGAAAAGTATTAATGACTAACTGGTCAGTAGTTTATACATCCTTGCGCATTTGGTCAAATCGGAGGTTTTTATGCAAGCTACCACTACCCCATCCTTGGCCTTAGGTGGGGGATGTTTTTGGTGCCTAGATGCTGTGTACGCCCAAGTGCCGGGTGTACTGTCGGTGCAAAGCGGTTACAGCAATGGGCAGCAGCACCAGCCTGGCTACGAAGATGTGTGCCGTGGCGACACGGGGCACGCCGAGGTAGTGCTGTTGCACTATGACCCAGCGCGCATCAGCTTGCGGCAAATACTGAGCATATTTTTTACCATCCACGATCCCACCACGCTCAACCGCCAAGGGCATGACGTAGGCACCCAGTATCGCAGTGGCATTTACACCACTAGTCCTGAACAGTTGCCTCAAGTGCAGGCCTTTGTGGACAGTGTGCGCCAGTCTGATGCGTTTGATGCCCCCATCGTTACAGAGGTAATGCCTTTGCATAACTACTGGCCAGCAGAGGATTACCACCAAGACTTTTATGCCCGTAACCCCAACTACGGCTATTGCCAAGCCGTCATCAACCCCAAGCTGCAGCATTTGCGGCAAGTGTGGAAGGAGTTGATGCCCAGCACACCCAAGCCATGACTTGGATCAAGGCCTCCAGCCCTAGCAAGGCGCACCATAACAGGCATACCCACTTGTTATTTGAAGGAGGCCAATATGTTCAAACACATTCTCGTAGCAACTGACGGTTCAGCCACTTCTGAGCACGCCGCCAAGATGGCAGTGCAAATGGCCAAGCTGCACAACGCCAAGCTGACCGCTCTCTACGTGACCGATCCCTATCCTTTTGTGGGGGTAGGCCCCGTGAACCCCGAGGGTTACCAAGCCTATATGGTCGCTGCTGAAAAAGTGGCTGCTGAGGCGCATGCCACGGTGGAAACGTTTTGCGCCGAAGCGGGTTATACCGGTTTGAACAAGCGCACTTTGCAAGACATGACGGCAGCCATCGGCATTGTGGAAGCAGCCAAAAGTGAAGACGCTGATCTCATCATCATGGGTTCGCATGGCCGCACCGGCATTGTCCGACTCATGCTCGGCAGCGTGGCTGGCCGCGTGGTGGCCGAGTCGCCTATTCCTGTGCTGGTGGCGCGCTAAACCACCCCTGCAGCAGGGCGCCGAGGGCGATGCCGACCAGCGCCCATGCTATGTCCCAGTGGCCCGTCCCCAGTGCCGCAATGGCAGGGCCGGGACAGACGCCACACAAGCCCCAGCCGATACCAAAAATAGCCGCTCCCACCGCCGTTTGGCGGTTCCATGTGCTGGGGTGGGTATGAAAATGCGTATCCCACAGCGGCCTGCGCAGCCAGCGGGGTGCTAGCTGGTAGGTCAGTAGTACCACGGCTACCGCACCTCCCATCACCAGCATCAGCCCGGCATCGTGCAGGCGCAAAAACGACAGCACCACCTCAGGCTGGATCATGGTGGAGTACGACAGCCCAAAGCCAAACAAGACGCCCGCCAGCAAAGTGGCCAATGCTTTGCCTACTGTCACCCACTGCGTCATGCCAACCACCCTTGAAAACAATACGCCACCACATTGGCCGAAATAAAGCCCGTGGCCATGAACGTGAGCACCGCCAATAGCGACGGCCACTGCAGCGAACCCAGCCCGCAAATGCCATGGCCTGAGGTGCAGCCATTGCCAAGCCGCGCCCCAAAGCCCACCAGCACGCCACCCAGCAGCAACTGCAGCGGGCCAATCGCCGTGTGCTGTGCAGGCTGCCCCGCCCAGCACCACCAGACATAGGCACCCAGTAGCAAGCCCGCGGCATACACCAAGCGCCAGCCGCGAGAGCCGACAAAGCGCGCTTGTTGAAAGAAAGGCCGCCGCACCACATACGACCAAGTGCTGCTAAACACCGTGCTCATGCCGCCAATGCGGCCAGTGAGCACAAACAGCAGGGCCGTGCCAGCACCAATGCACAAGCCACCGGCCCAGTAATGCCACCAGCCTTGGGGAAATATTGCCTGCCAGTTCATGCGCTTACCAGCCTTGCTCCACCACCACATTGCTGCGCGGGTAGGCCACGCAGGGCAGGCAGTAGCCCTCGGCTTTTTCCTCGGCGGTCAGGCCAGGCCACTCGATGCTGTATTGCACTTGCCCACTGCGCAGCTTGCCAATGCAGGTGCGGCAGCTACCACCCCGGCACGAGCTGGGCCAGTTCACTCCACCCCACTCGAGCGAGGCCAGCAAGGTTTCGTCGGACATGGCATCGACCTGAATGCCATCGGGTTCGGCCACAGCCGTATACAGGGTGGGGTTTGTCATGCGGCAAATGCTAGCATGGCCCTATGTTGAGAAAAATCCTACTTCTTGGTTTGCTGGTGCTTGGTTTGGCTCCTTTGCATGCCCAAACCCAAAACCATGCGGTGCCACCTGAACCCCTGTTGTGGCAGGTCACCCAAGGCCAGCGCACGCTGTACCTGTTGGGCTCCATGCACGCCCTCAAGGCCGATGACTACCCGCTGGCCTCCAGCGTGTATGCCGCCTTGAACGCTGCGCAGCAGGTGTATCTGGAGCTATCGAGCGAATCCATGACCGACCCGGAGCAAATCACCTACATGCTGCAGGCGGGCACCCAGCCGGTGGGCCGAACGCTGCAGCAGACTGTGCAGCCCAGCACATGGCAGGCTTTGCAGGCCTTTAGCAGCCAACGCAAGCTGCCCATTAGCAGCTTCCAAGGTTTGCAGCCGTGGATGGCAGCTATGACAGTTACTACCACCCAACTGAAAGAACAGGGCTTTGACGCCAGCATCGGGCTGGATGAGCACATCCGCCAGCGCGCTATGGCAGCGGGCAAGCAGGTACTGGGTTTGGAAACCCTGCGCGAGCAAATAGCCCTGTTTGCCAACTGGGATGCCACCTTGCAAGACCAGTTCTTGGCTGAAGCGCTGGATGACACTGCGCATGGAGGCAATGCCTTGGATCGCCTCTACACCCACTGGCGTAGTGGCAATGCCGATGCCTTGGCGCAAGACTTTTTGGACGATATGCGCGACACATCGCCGCAGATGTACGCGCAGTTGTTGGTACAGCGCAACCGGACGTGGATGCCTGTGCTGCTGGCCTACCTGCGCCAACCCGGGGCGGGGCAGGCACTGGTAGTGGTGGGGGCTGGCCACCTCGTGGGGCCAGACGGTTTGGTGCAGCTAATGCAAGCGGCTCTGGATAAACCGCAGCAGCCTGCGGTCAAGCGGCTAGCAAAAAAGTGACGGTTAACCCTTGAACCGTGCGTACCACGCGGCGATGGCCGGTGTTGCAGCAATCCGGTTCAGGTAGGCCAACAGCTCGGGTGCAGCGGTGTTCACCATGTCCAGTGGTATGTGATCCAAACGGCCTGAGCGCAAGCCATTGACCCACACCAGCACCTTCAGGTCGGCAATCGTTAGGCGGTTGTCGGCAAAGAACTGCCCACCGTGGGCCAGTAGCAGGCTTTGCAGCCAGCGCAGGTACTTGGGCAGCGCACCCGTTTCGGGGTGTGCCAAGGCCTCGCGGGCTTGCTTGAGGGCATCGCCTTGCAAACCAAAGGTGGCCGACAGCTTGATGTTGGCATCCTCAGCGCCTTGCAGCACTTCGTCGCACAGCAGGGCTTGGAACGGATCGGTGGGGTACAGACCCGCCAGCTTGCCCGCATAGCGCAGCAGCGCATCGCTTTGTGTCACCTGCACGCCGTCCACCTCCAGCGTGGGCACTTGGCCCAGTGGGGTGGTAGCGCGTACTTGCGCAAAGTCTGCGTAGGCAAAGCGCTTGTCTTCAAATGCAATACCACCCAGATGCAGCGCCAAGCGGATGGGTTCGCCGCGGCCACCGGGCATGTCAAAGTAGGTCAGTGTCAGTTGGGTCATGGTGTTACAGAGTGGGATAGTCGGTATAGCCCTCTGGGCCGGGGGTGTAGAAAGTTTTGGGGTTGGGCGCGTTCAGCGGTGCGCCAGTTTGGATGCGCTTGGGTAAGTCTGGATTGGCCAAGAAGCTGGTACCAAAGGCCACCACATCGAGCTTGCCACTGGCAATCGCTTCTTCGGCCTCTTGGGCGTTGTAGCCCATATTGCCCATCAGCACGCCCTTGTATTTTTCGCGGGTGATGGCCATCACATCGCCCTTTTGCTTTTGGAAAAAGTCGGCGCGCATCATGTGCAGGTAGGCTAGGTTGAAGCGGTTGAGTTCCTCGGCCAAATAGCCAGCCAATCCCACAGGGTCGCTGTCGATCATGCTGTTAAAGCTGTTGAGCAGCGACAGGCGCAGGCCTACACGTTCAGCACCAATCGCCTCAGACACCGCAGTGAGCACCTCAAACAAAAAGCGTGCGCGCTTTTCGCGGCTGCCGCCGTAGCCATCGGTGCGCTGGTTGCAGCCATCGCGCAGGAACTGGTCGATCAGGTAGCCGTTGGCACCGTGCACTTCCACGCCGTCAAAGCCAGCAGCAATAGCGTTCTTGGCCGCTTGGGCAAAGGCCGCCACGATGGCAGGAATCTCGCTCTCGCTCAACTGGCGTGGCGCCACATACGGCACCTTGCCAGCAGGGGTGTGTACCACGTCTTCAATGGCCACGTTGGTAGCTGATACGGGCTGCAAGCCCTCGCACATGTTGGGGTGGGCCGCACGGCCTGCGTGCCAGATTTGGGCAAAGATACGACCGCCCTTGGCGTGCACTGCATCGGTGGTCAACTTCCAGCCCGCAATTTGCTCTGCCGAGTAAATGCCAGGCTCAGCCACAAAGGCCGATGTATTGGGCTGGATCATGGTGCACTCGGTAATGAGCAAGCCACCGCTGGCGCGCTGGGCGTAGTACTCGGCCATCAGCGCGTTGGGTTGGTGTTCCATGCCTGCGCGGGTGCGGGTCAATGGTGCCAAAACGATGCGGTTGGGCAGCGTCAGCGCGCCTACTTGCAGGGGGGTGAACAACGATGCCATGGTGTCTGTCCTTCCTTGTGGGTTCATTGTTTTGTGAAAGCGTGTGACCTTAACACCCCCACAATACACCCATGCAACACCCTATTTCTCAAACCGCTCTATATCCTAGCTACCCCATAGGCACCCCTGGCCAAGCGTGGGGCGATGCCGAGCGTACCCAGTGGCAACAGCGCCAAACCCGCCACCGCAGCTACGCTGCCGACGTGCTGGCCCCCTTGCAGGCACTGACCGCCGCGTCCAGTAGCCCATGGCAGCTAGAACAGTACGGTCAACTGCAGTACGCCGAGGAGCTTTTTCCGCTGCAGGCCCTGCGCAGCAAGCAACCCACTACAGGCTTGCCGTGGGTGCTGGTGACGGGCGGCGTGCACGGCTACGAAACCAGTGGCGTGCACGGCGCGCTGCGCTTTGCTCAGCTATGGGCACAAGGCCATGCCGACTTGGCCGCCTATACCCACCGCTTCAATCTACTGGTAGCACCTTGCGTCAGCCCTTGGGCTTACGAGCGCATCCAGCGCTGGAACCACCACGCGGTAGACCCCAATCGGGCATTTCGCGCAGCCGGGCAGCCCAGCCCTGCAGCCGAGGCTGCCGCTCTCATGCAGCTAGTGGCCCCGCTGCACGGCCAGTGGCTGGCCCACATAGACCTGCATGAAACCACCGACACCGACGAGAGCGAGTTCCGCCCCGCCTTTGCTGCCCGCGACGGCCAGCGCTTTGAGCCCGCCCAAGTGCCCGATGGGTTTTATCTGGTGGACGACAGCCAAAACCCCCAACCCGCCTTCCAGCAAGCCATCTTGCGGGCGGTGGAGCAGGTCACGCACATCGCGCAGGCCGACGCATCCGGCGGCCTATTTGGAACCCCGTTGGCAGCGCCCGGCGTCATCGAGTACGACGTCGGCCCCATGGGCCTGTGCACCAGCATCACCGGGGCCCGCTACACCAGCGCCACCGAGGTCTATCCCGACAGCCCCCGCGCCACGCCCGAGCAATGCATAGCCGCCCAAGTGGCTGCGGTGTGCGGGGCCTTGGGGTTTTTGGCTAATACCTAGTGGGGACCTAGCAGTAGCTTGGCGTTGCATCAATAAAAATGCACCGGCATGCTCAGCAAGTCTGGTGCGGTGGCCTCGGGGTCGGCTACAGCGGCTTTAAAAACCGGTTTGGTTGCCTCGTCCTTGAGCGTGCAGCTCACCGTGGTGGTATGGCCTTTTTTCACCAGTGCCAGGGTGGAAATGTAGGCAAACAAGTCGGCGTACTTGCAGTGCACCGTCACGCGGTAGATACCGGGCGTTAGCAGCAGGTAGGGCATGGTTCTGCCATGACGATCCAGCGCCAAGGGGTAGGGCTGGGTGCTCTCCACATCGTCCATGCGGCTGATGGCAAAGAGCGATGCATCCACCGCCTTCACCATATTGCGTTCCTCGTCTGTGTCGCGCTTGAACAGCGGACGCTCTTTTCTGGCTTTGTCTTGTGCCGCCTTGGCCTCGGGCGTGCGGTAGGCGTTGAGCAGCACCCCCACATCGCTCAGGCTGCCCATGGTTTGCTGGCTAAGCAAATAGCTGGGGCGCACCTGTTTGGGTGTACTGGAGCAGGCGCTAAGCAAGGCCAGCGCCAAGCCCACGGTAGAGATGCCAAGGATTCGGACTGCGCGCATATGGGGCCTTTTCGGTAAGGGAGTTAGCTCTGCGGTTTTTTCAGGTGGCTGACCAAACTTTGCACCTTGGTGGTGATGATATCCACTGCCGGGCCATTGGCCCCATGCGGCAAGATCACATCGGCGTAGCGCTTGGTCGGTTCAATAAACTGCTTGTGCATGGGGCGCACCGTTTCTAGGTACTGGGCTATCACGCTGTCGGCCGTGCGGCCACGCTCGGCCACGTCGCGCTGCAGGCGGCGGATAAAGCGCACATCGGCCGCTGTATCCACAAAAATCTTCAGCGACATCATCTTGCGCAACTCCGCGTCGTACAGCGCAAACAAGCCCTCTATGACGATGATGGGCGCTGGCTGCACCGTGATGGTTTGCGTATCGCGGTTGTGCTGCGTGAAGTCGTACGTGGGCATCTGTATGGCCTGCCCACTGCGCAGCGCTTGCACGTGCTGCATCATCAGCGGCCAGTCAAATGCCTCCGGGTGGTCGTAGTTGGTCTTGCAGCGCTCCTCGGGTGAGAGGTGCGTTTGGTCCAGGTAGTAATCGTCCTGGAACAGCACCGCCGTCATGTCCGCCCCCACCGAGGCCAAGACCTGCCGCGTCACCGTCGACTTGCCACTGCCGCTACCCCCGGCGACTCCAATGATGAATGGTTTGTTCTGTGGCTTGCTCATGCTGACTCCGTACCCGGCTGACAAAAGGGCGTGATCTTAGTGGGATTTAAGCGCTGGATGCGTCAAGTTGTGCCTCGCTTCCTACAAGCCAGATTTTGGGCTGCTGCCAAATACGGCGAATGAACGCATTGTCGCTTTGCACCCGCTGGCGCACTTTGGGAAACAGCGCTGAGGCGGGTGGGATGGCTGATGAGTTTTCTTTAATACCCATAATGGGTTTAACAATACCCTAAATGGGTATTTTTGGTGCTCACTCCACCGTAAACCGCGTGTACTTGGGTTTGGCGCTGCCAAAAAAGCCCGATGCCGGTGTGTAATCCACAAACAATCCCAGCGATTCGATAAACGCTTGCTTGTTTTCGCGCCCGCTGGTGCTACACGTCAGCGCTATGGCGTTGCCGCTCAGGGTGGCAAATATCTTGCTGGCTTCAAACGTGTCACCCACTACGCAGGTCTCGCTGTAGGCTTTTTCTTTGGAGTCTGCTTCTGGTGGTACATCGCGTAGCACGGTGCTGTAGCGCAGCTTGTCGCCCTTGCGCCAGCTATCAGGCAGATCCAGTTCTAGGCTTTCCACGCGAAATACAGAACCCACCTTGCCCATGCGTCCTTTGGCCTGTATCCAGCCTGCCAGCATCTGGCGCTGCATTTTGAATACGCCGTAGTCCTCCGTTACCTCCAGCAAGCCATCACCCGTAGTCTGCACTGTGACCTGCACCGTATTTTTGTCACCGCCTTCAGCCGTTGTGTAACTCACGCGCTTGAATTTGGGAACCAGCAGCGGATTCTTCTCCTGCGCCTCTTTGAACTGCGCCAGCACCGCCTCATTGGCCGCTGTCTTTTGCAGCAGGTCTGGGTCTAGCGAAGCGGGCCACTCATGCCGGGGCACATCCGGGCGTAGCTCAGCTAGCATGTCGCCGCTCACATTGCCCTGCAGTGAGCACAGCACCTTCACAGTGTTGGGCAACTCCGGGTCAGTTTCCAGCAGAAAAGCCCGCTCCGTATTGAGTGGACGTGGTACGCCCGAGGCCAGTGCAGCAGCCCGCCAAGGCAAATCGCCCACCTTCAGTTCGGTGCGTACATACACATCGCCATCTTTACGCAACCGCTTGCTATCTTGTACCAGCGGTTTGATAGCACTGGCCACTGCCTCCAGAGAGCCGTTCACCTTAAACCCCCAGTACGCAAAATGGCTGCGGGGCATGACGGCAGGCATCAGGGCAGAAAACTCGTCCAGATAGTGCGTCACCGTCAGTCCCGCCACCGTGGGCTTGGCTGGCAGCTCCACCACATTGCCATCTTCGGCCAAGCGGTTGGGTGTCTTGATCCACGCCACCCCATCCTTGTTCTCCAGCGGCACTTGCTGCTGCCACAGGGCTTGGTCAGTAGCCAGCGCCTTGAAAAAACTGCCGTCGCATGCTGTAAATACCGCAAAAGCCTTGTCCAGCGATTGAGCACTAGCCACAGACGCTACCGCCGACAACGCCGCCACGCCTGCGGCCTTGATCCAAACACGTTGCATAGGGTGCCACTCCTTTTAAAAAAACCGATGGTAGTGGCAAGCCGAACAAGACCAGAGAGGTTAGTGGCATTTATGCATCAAAAGGCCGCTAAAGCTTATCTAGCAAGCTGGAGTAGCTATAAAAGTTATAGCAATGGCAGGGATTAACGGGCAGTGCGTGCGGCCTGAGGTGTCTGGTGCAACTCTTTGCGATGGACACAGGTTGGCAGCCAGTTTCGGCGCTGTGATGCATCTTTTAGTTGTTTACGTAAGCTCCAGTTCAACGTGAACGCGCCGTCCAATGGCTGTAGCGATGTTGACAAGGGCATCCAGCGAAAAGCGGGATACGCGGCCGCGCAGTAGGTCATTCATGCGCGGCTGGGTAATGCCACAGTGCGTTGCAGCTTCCGCCTGAATCCAGCCATTCTCTTTGATGATGGCAGCGATTTGCTGCATCAGCTCTGCGCGCGTGCGCAGGTTAGCCGCCTGCTCGGGCGTATCGGCCAGCGCATCCCATACGCTGGTGTAGGTTTCGGCTTTGGTCATTTCAGGCCTTTCATGAACTTGTTGAAACGCTCTTTGGCAATATCTATATCGCGTTTGGGTGTCGCCTGCGTTTTCTTTTGAAATGCATGGAGCACGATGACAGCTTCAGCAATGCGTGCCGTGTACACCACCCGATAGGTGCCCGACTCGTCCCATATTCGAATCTCTTCAACCCCTTTGCCAATACTGGGCATAGGTTTGAAGTCGTCAGGCTGCTCGCCGCGTTGCACTTTGTCTATTTGATAGCCCGCATCCTGCTTGGCATCTTCGGGAAAGTCCCGCAGGCATTTGAGTGAGTTGCCCAAGAAGCGCACTGGTTTCATGGGTTAAATATACTTATTTGGATATAAATTGGCAACTGCTGGAGTAAGTCTTCCATGCGCTACTGTGAAAACAGGGTGCGGATGGCTTCGTCCAAGGCAGCGTCTTTGGCGAAGTGCTGCTTGGGGCTTAGCTCGGTGAACCAGAAGTGGAGGATTCCCCTTGCTACTTCAAACGACTAAAGAAGCGGTTTTCAACAGCGCTTACAAACTCGCTAGCTTGTGTCACTACCCAGCGTGCATCTTCTGGTTCTAGCGGGTCGCCTTTGTAGTCTGCAATCAGTCGCAAGTCTTCTGCTTTGTTGAATGACCTTCCCAGTTCGACCGGGAATATGCCGGGTTTGACAAGGTGCAACGAGAACGCGCTGATTAATCCGCTGTGCGTTCATGAAACCGCAATCCCATCCCGTGCAATGTTGTGCAGCAGGTAGGGGTTGGAATAGTTTTCAGGGTGAGCCCACTCGGACTCCCACACAGGCAGCGGCTGAATACGGATACCTGTGTCCAGCAAAATGTCGTAGGCAATGTCGTTCATCGCCATCTTGGTGTGGACAAAGTGCCCCGGCTCCCCTTTGAGTACCACCGCCACATCGGCATCGCTCTCAGCATGTGCAGTGCCCCGTGCACGGCTGCCAAACAGCACTATGCGCTGTGTGGGGTACACGCTGGCTACCCGCGCGGCGAATGCGCGCGTGGCTTGCAAAGTGTCGGTTGGTAGGTCTTTGGCCAGCATGTGCAGGAGTTTACTGTGCCAACTAATAACAACGCTAGGCTTAAAAGCTAGACCCCGGCTCGCTCAAGAAAGCCAGCTCCTCGGGGGTGGAGGTGCGGCCTAGTATGGTGCAGCTCAAAACGCAGGGTGTCTTCCATGCCCGGCTGCGAAAACAGGGCCACGGCTTGCGCGTGCACCAGCGCGGACTCGCTGTGCATGTACGGCATCAACTGCTTTATGGTTCTGAAGTAGTCCGTTCAATCCAGTAGTTGGGTCTGCGGTGCAAATGCGCAATTGCAATGATGATGATTTCTTGCGCTTCTATTGCGTAGATCACGCCATATGGAAAGCGTTTGAGCCTGCAGCGCCGAGTGTTGGTACTAAGCGGATGCCATGCCGTAGGGTACTGCTGTATCAAGCCAAATGTATGGATAAGTTCAGCTAAGAAACGCTCTCCCAAACCTTCTGCTTGCAGTGCATACCATTCATAGGCTTCATCAAGCTCAACCTGGGCTTCGGGTAGCAGCTTGAAATTCATCGCAGCTTGTACTTAGCCATCACTTCCGATAGGGGAATCGCATTGACTTTGCCAGCGCGGTAGGCAGCAAGGCGCTTCTCTGCTTCTGCTGCCCATGCAGCATCTATGCTGGGATCTGGCGCATCAAGACCCTGAAGAATTTCTTCTACCAGCGCGATGCGTTCCAGCGCTGGCAGTTGTGCAATTTGTTGTTGCAGAGCTTGAGTATTGGACATGAATGCTCCTTCGAGAGGCGCTACTTTACTGTGCTAGCGCCTCCTGTGCAAAGGAGCGTGCAGTGTCGCGGTACACATCTTTTCTCCCGCCGCTCGGGCGAGGGGCGCTAGGCAAACAACTCACACGGAGCCGCATCCTCCAGCGTGGCGCCGAAGCGGGGGCGGATGGCTTGGTTCAAGGTAGCGTCATTGGCGAAGTGCTGCTTGGGGGTTAGCTCGGTGAACCAGAAGTGGAGGATGGATTGGGATTGCATGACTACTTCAGTCTCGCGTTGAGTTGAGACACTAAACACGCAAAGTGACTAGAAACTAATCTAGTTCAATGCAAAGTGCAGTGCTGTCGTCAACGATTCCGCGCTCCTTTAGTAGGCTACATAAGCTGTTAATGAAAACATCTACTAATGGCGCTTTAGCTGATAGCTCAGCAATTTCTCGACGCAGTATTTGCTTGTAAACGCCATCAGAAACTATGAGGAGACGATCCCCCACCGTGACTTCAAACTCAGTCACCTGTAAGTTGTAGTTCGATTCACTGCTGAGTGCTGAAAGGAGGACGTTCTTTCGTGGATATTTTTTTGCCCGTTCTTTGGATATCACACCTTCATCGAGTAGGGCTTGAAGCTCTGTTTGATCACGAGTTCTAGTGACTATTCCTTCCCCTCGCAAGTGATAAAGGCGAGCGTCTCCCACATGCCCTACAACAGCGCGATAGTTGGAAACTTTGCAAACTGTGAGGGTTGTACTCCAGACAGCCCCTGGTGTCTTAGATGCACCTGAAATCAATGCACTACGCGCTTCATCGAATATTGCGGGGATGCTTTTCGTCAACGCTTCGGAGGTAGCGATATTTGTTGCAATTCGAGATGCATCGGGCCCATGAATACTTTTGCCAACGCCGTCAGCAAGTGCGATGCAAAACGTTTTTTCCTCATATTGTTTAAACGCAATCGAATCTGCGTTTTCCGACCCTTCGTTTCTAGGAATGGAGAAAAACGCTGATAGCAGGTTATGCATCTGGCTTTTCCCAGATTCGATGGAGCAGCGGATGCAAATTTTTGCGGCTAACATCAATTGAACCTTCTACATGTGCAATGTATTTTTCAAATGCAATTCCACTTACTTCAACTTCAGTGCATATGCGATCCGCAACCGGGCTCTCAAGGTTTGCACCTGCGAGACGCATAAACATGTGTTCAACCTTCCATCTGTTGTGTGAAGCGCCCAGAATCAAGAGCGACAAAATTACCTTGGCCTTTATCGCGCGTTCTCCTAAATCAAAGAGCCAATTTAGCTTGTCTGCGATCACATCACAATAATCAAAATCGAAACTACCTTCTCCTCTGTCAACATAATCTAAGTAATAACTAGAAAACGCCGCGAGTAAATCCGGTGCTTCGTTTCGCAACTGATGCAAATGTGTTTTGGTAAACGCAAGCAGAATTGCTGCGAGCGGCTTTCCTTTTGGATCTGCATCTTCAAGCGCCAAAAAAACTTGATCCCATTCTTGATCACTTAGCGGAGCGTCTGACTTCAATAGATTTAATACGTCTTGTTCTTTGGACGACGAGAAAAGCTGAGGCTCTTGCGCTAAAGACTCAAACAAGGCAGAGCGAAGCTCTGCAACTGAAGCAAAACGACGGGCTGGTAAGCGTTTTGTGCACTTTGCCGCGACAAGACCAATCGGACCAGCAAACTGGACTTCTGTGTAGGGAACTCTGTTAACAGGCCCTACGAAGATATCCCACAAAAACACCCCAAATGAAAAAATATCTGACCTTGCCGTTGCTCTTTTGAAGTCACCCATCAACTCTGGCGCAGCATATCGTTCGGTTCCCCCCATTGCCCCTGTAGCAGTGAGAGTGGTTGAATCGCCTGTCGTTGCCTTCATTAGCCCAAAGTCCGAAATGGCATAACGAGAACTTCCATCAGCGCCCTCAATTCGCAGAACGTTCTGTGGCTTCAGATCCCGATGGTAGATGCCTAGCTCATGAATTGCTTCAAGACCTGAAAGCACATCGAAAAGTGCTTTTTCTGGTTTTCCGCCTAGTGTGCGATCGAGCTTCAGATCTTCTGCAAGTGACTTCGCCGCTCTCTCCATAACGAAAAACGGTGGTTCGTCGGACAAGTTACTGTCTAGAACCGCGACTACGTTAGGGTGCGTGATCTTTGCTTGGTACTTCGCTTCTGCAAAAAATCTGCGTTTGAGTTCAGCTTCGGCAATTTGATTCTGAGCTATTGCTGCTCGAACCCCGGGGCTTGGCTCAAAAGTCTTAACTGCGACTTCGACACCAGACTCGTTCTTGGAAAGATACACCCGACCAAAAGAGCCGCTTCCTAGGTCCTTTAAATTTTTGTAGATGAAGGCAGTCATTTCTGTGGAGCCTGCCAAGAATCCTTCAACCCCACCGCCAAGTTAAACACCGGCTTGTTCGCTTGGTGGTCTTTGCGGTCGGCCACAAAGTAGCCGTGCCGTTCAAACTGGAACTTCTGGTCGGGCTGCGCGTTGGCTAGGGTCGGTTCCACTATGGCTGTTACCACCTTCAGACTGTTCGGGTTGAGCGCTTCCAAGAAGTTCTTGCCGCCTGCGTCGGGGTGTGCGTCGCTAAACAGGCGGTCGTACATGCGCACTTCGGCTGGTCTACCGTCGGCCACGCCCACCCAGGTGATGGCGGCTTTCACTTTCACGCTGTCGGCGCCGGGGGTGCCGCTCTTGGTGTCAGGCACCACGGTGGCCAGCACTTCGGTTATGGTGCCGTTGGCGTCCTTGTTGCAGCCGGTGCACTCGATCACGTAGCCGCCCTTCAGGCGCACTTTGTTGCCGGGGAAGAGGCGCTTGTAGCCCTTGGGCGGTACTTCGGCGAAGTCTTCGCGCTCTATCCACACTTCTTTGCCTATGGTGAAGTGGCGCACGGGGGACTCGGTTCCTTCTGGCGGGTGGGGCAGGGCGGGCAGGGTGCAGGGCTCCAGGTAGGCTGCTCCCCCTTTGTCGGCAAATACGTCGTCCCAGTTGGTCAGCACCAGCTTCACGGGGTCCAGCACGGCCATGCCGCGGTGGGCTTTGTTTTCCAGGTCTTCGCGCAGGCAGCCTTCCAGCGTGCTGTAGTCGATCCAGCTGTCGCTCTTGGTCACGCCTATGCGCTCGGCAAACAGTTGCAGGCTTTCGGGCGTGTAGCCACGGCGGCGCAGGCCCACGATGGTGGGCATGCGGGGGTCGTCCCAGCCGTGTACCTTGCCCTCGTTCACCAGTTGGGCTAGCTTGCGCTTGCTGGTGATCACATAGGTCAGGTTCAGGCGCGAAAACTCATACTGGCGGGGCGATGGGGCTGCCAGCAGGCCGCCTTGCACCAGTTTGTCCAGCAGCCAGTCGTAAAACGGGCGTTGGTCTTCAAACTCCAGCGTGCAGATGCTGTGGGTGATCTGCTCCAGCGCGTCCTCTATGGGGTGCGCAAAGGTGTACATGGGGTAGATGCACCAGGTGTTGCCCGTGTTGTGGTGCTCTGCATGCTTGATACGGTAGATGGCCGGGTCACGCATGTTGATGTTGGGGCTGGCCATGTCGATCTTGGCGCGCAGCACCATGGCACCGTCAGCGTGCTGGCCGTTTTTCATTTCTTCAAAACGTGCCAGGTTTTCCGCCGGGGTGCGGTTGCGGTAGGGGCTGTCCACGCCGGGCTTGCCAAAGTCGCCACGGTTCACGCGCATTTCTTCGGGCGTTTGCTCGTCCACGTAGGCGTTGCCAGACTCAATAAGGTACACCGCTGCGCGGTACATAAAGCCAAAGTAGTCACTGGCTTGGTAGGGCTTGGCCGTGCCGGGGGCTTGGCCTTTTTGCACCCAGTCAAAGCCGAGCCAGCGCACGGCGTCGATGATGCTGTCGACGTACTCTTGGTCTTCTTTTTCGGGGTTGGTGTCGTCAAAGCGCAGGTGGCACACGCCGCCGTAGTCACGCGCCAGGCCGAAGTTGATGCAGATGCTCTTGGCATGGCCCAGATGCAGGTAGCCGTTGGGCTCGGGCGGAAAGCGGGTGCGAATCTTGGCTGGGTCGGGCTCGCCCTTGGCATGGTGGGCAGCGTCGCCGGGCTCCCCAGCCCAGCGGCGGCTGGCGTAGGTGCCTTTGGCCAGATCGCTCTCGATGATCTGGCGCAGGAAGTTGCTGACGTGGGTGGTGGGGGTGTTGGTGTTGTCGGGGGTAGATGCGCTCATTTGAACGATTTTATGCGGTGCAGACCCCCGATAAATGCCAGCGCTTAAAAGGTTTCCCACGCATCACCACCGCCAGCGGGCTTGGCTACTGCCAGCAACCGTTTGGGCGCTGGGATAACGGCGGTTATGGCGCTGTGTACTTTGTCCGATGCGCTGAGTTTGAACACGCCCACCGCCTGCACTAGTTCACCCGCTTGGCTGCGTAGGCTGGCTGCAGCGGCGGCCATTTCTTCTACCAAGGCTGCGTTTTGTTGGGTGGTTTGGTCGATAGAGGCTACAGCCGAGCCTACTTGCTCCACGCCAGCGCTTTGCTCGGTGCTGGCGGCGCTGATTTCGGCCACGATGTCGGTTACGCGTTTGATGCTGCTGACCACGTCTTGCATGATCTGGCCTGCTTGATCGGCTTGGTTGGTGCCTTTTTCCACCCATTCCACGCTGTTGCCAATGAGTGATTTGATCTCCTTGGCTGCCTCGGCGCTGCGGCCTGCTAGGGCGCGCACTTCGCTGGCGACCACGGCAAAGCCACGCCCTTGCTCGCCAGCGCGGGCAGCTTCTACAGCGGCGTTCAGGGCCAGTATGTTGGTTTGGAAGGCAATGCTGTCGATCACGCCGATGATGTCGCCAATCTTTTTGCTAGCTTCGTGGATGCCGCGCATGGTGCCCACCACATCGCTGACCATGTCGCCGCCTTGCACTGCAATGGTGCTGGCGCTTTGCGCCAGTTGGTTGGCCTGCATGGCGTTGTCGGCGTTTTGGCGTACGGTGCTGCCCAGTTGGGTCATGCTGGCGGCGGTTTGTTGCAGCGCGCTGGCTTGGCTTTCGGTGCGGCTAGAGAGGTCTTGGTTGCCCTGTGCGATTTCGTTGCTGGCCAGCGCTAGCGCATCCGATCCACGGCGCACATTGCCCACCACGGTGATCAGGCTGGTTTGCATTTTTTGCAGCGATGCCAGTAAGCGGCCGACTTCGTCGTTGCTGGTGATGTGGATGGCTGTGCTCAAATCGCCCGAGGCCACGCGCTCAGCCGTATCGGTGGCCTGGATCAGTGGTTTGGTAATGGTGCCCGCCAGCAGCCAAGTGAATAGTCCCCCCATAAGCAAACCCACTACGCCTAAGGCCATGAGCAGCAGATTGCTGGCTTGGCGATTGGCATCGATGTCGGCTGCAAATTGATCCACTTGCTTGCGCTGCTCCATGAGCAGGGCTTGCACCTTGCTCAGGTATTGCCCGGTTTGTGGGGTGTACTTCTCTTCTAGTAGCTTAATGGCCTCGTCGTTTTTGCCCTCTTTTTTGAGTGCAAATATCTCATCACGCGTTTGCAAATAATTTTTGCGAAGAACTTCGATGTCAGCCATGAGGGCTTGTTCATCGGGTCTGTCCATTTCTGCTTGCACAGCCTTCATGTATTCAGCGGACTCTTTGCTGGACTGGGTTTGCTCGTCTTTGAAGAAGTCCACCAAGGAATTGTCTGCACTGCGTGCAATGGCGGTGGCGCGGGTCAGGCTAGCACGCACATTGCGGGCCCAGTCGCTGATGAGTCGCTCCGTTTTGATGGGGCTTTTCAGCATTTGCTGCGTGGCATCAGCCACGGCATTCAGGCGCGAAATACTCAGTCCAATAACCCCCAGAGAAAGTAGCAGCAGTGCTGCAAAACCCAACGCTAACTTTTTCGAAACCGACAAATTCGATAACCGACCCATACCTTGTATCTCCCGAAAGAATGTCTTTGCTTGTGACAGTATCTAACTGAAGAAAATGATTTAAATGAATGGTTACCGATAAATAACGGGTAAATTTTCCTTTATTTACCAAATTCAATGACCGTTGGCCCGTCGGGTGAGTGATTCTTTACAAGATTGAAGCACTGCGCGTGAATTTCCCTGTGGGCGCTACCACCCGCGCCATGCGTGCAACCAAGCGGGCGGCAATTTTGGCGGTCAGGTTGTCGCGGTCGTGGTTGGGGTTGAGTTCGGCCACGTCGGCCAGCAGCACTTTGCGCTGGGCAAACACCCAGTCCACCACCATTTCTAGCAAGTGCAGGGGCACGCCCAGCGGTGCGGGGGCGGACACACCGGGCGCTTGGCCGCCGGGCAGCACGTCCAGGCAAATGGTCAGGTACACGGCGTCGGCGGCCAGCACGTCGGCCTGCAGCGCGTCCAGCGCGGTTTGTAGTTGGTCGGTGCTTTGCAGGGCTTCGTCCAGCCAGTAGCGCACGCCCATTTGGTCGGCGCGGTCAAACAGCGCCTCTGTGTTGGCAAAGCGGCTGATGCCCAGCACGCGGTACACAAAGGGCAGGCTGTGCGCTTGGCACCAGTCGTGTATCTGGCGAAACGGCGTGCCCGAGTTGCCTTGCGCTGCGGTGCGCAGGTCAAAGTGCGCGTCCAGATTGAGGATGAGCACGCGCTTGAGTTGCGGGTGTGCCTGCATCAGCCCCTGAAAACTGCCCCACGCCACCTCGTGTCCGCCGCCCAGCACCAGCGGAAAGCAGCCCGCTTGGCTGACCTGCGCTATGCGCTGGGCCAGTGCGGTTTGGGCGCTTTCTAGCGCACCGTCGGTGCAGGCCACGTCGCCTGCATCCCACAGCGCAGGCTCGCCCAGCACGGGCAGGCCCGCCAGCGCTTGGCGCAGGGCACGCGGCCCATCAGCGGCACCGGGGCGGCCTTGGTTGCGGCGTACGCCTTCGTCGCTGGCAAAACCTATGAGGGCCACACCATGTGCCACACCACCAGCGCTGCCGCCATGGCTGCTTGCAGCGTCAAACGCTTGCACCCGCTGATGCCAGCGGGCAGAGGGGCCAACTTCTTCCGAGTCCACACGGCCTTGCCAGTGGAAGGGAGCGGGGGTGTTGGTCAGGGGCGTGGAATGGCTCATGGTGGTTTACAGCGCAGGGTGAAAGACTTGTCCGCCCACGATGGTGTGCTGGCAAGGCAAATTGCCAAACCAGTAGGCCAGCTCGTTGGGGTGTTGCAGTTGCCACACGGCCATGTCGGCGCGCTGGCCAGCGGCCAGTTGGCCTCTGTCGTGCAGGCCCAGAGCGCGGGCGGCGTGCACGGTGGCACCCAGCACGGCTTCCAGCGGCGTGAGGCGAAACAGCGTGCACGCCATGTGCAGCATGAGCGGCAGCGACAGCGTGGGCGATGTGCCGGGGTTGTGGTCGGTGGCCACGGCCATGGGCACGCCAGCGCGGCGCAGCGCGTCTATGGGGGGTAGCTGTTTTTCGCGCAGGGCGTAAAACGCGCCGGGCAGCAGCACGGCCACGGTGCCAGCGGCGCGCATGGCGGCGATGCCGCTATCGCTCAGGTACTCCAGGTGGTCGCACGACAGGGCTTGGTAGCGGGCGGCCAGCGCGGCCCCCTCTTGGTTGCTCAGTTGCTCGGCATGCAGTTTGACGGGCAAGCCCAAGGCGCGGGCGGTGGCAAACACGCGCTCGGTCTGCGCAGGGCTAAAGCCTATGGTTTCGCAAAACGCGTCCACTGCGTCCACCAAGCCTTGGGCGTGCAGCTCGTGCAGCCAGGTGCACACGGCGTCGATGTAGGCATCGGCCTCGTGCGGGGTGCCTGCGTATTCGGGCGGCAGGGCGTGGGCACCTAGGTAGGTGGTGCGCACGGTCAGGCCTGTTTCGCTGCCCACAGCGCGGGCCACGCGCAGGCTGCGCGCTTCGCTCTCCAAGCTCAGGCCGTAGCCGGATTTGATCTCCACCGTTGTCACGCCTTGGGCGGCCAGTTGCAGCAGCCGCTTGCGAGCGCTTTCCAGCAGCGCGGTTTCGCTGGCGCTGCGCGTGGCCTGCACGGTGGAGCGGATGCCGCCGCCTGCTCGGGCTATTTGCTCGTAGCTGGCACCTTGCAGGCGCATCTCGGCCTCGTTGGCGCGGTGGCCGCCGTACACCAAGTGGGTGTGGCAGTCCACCAAGCCGGGGGTGAGCAGCGCGCCGCCCAAGTCGTGCGCGGTGATGGGCTGGGCGGTCTGGCCCGCGCTGGGGGTGTACTGGGCGGGCAGGTCGCTGTAGGCCCCCACCCAGCGGATGGTGTCGCCTTCGGTCACCACCGCGCCGTAGGGGATGAGGCCCCAATCTGGCGCGGGGCTATCGGGCACGGTGTTGCCGGGGGCGGGCGTCAGGGTGCAAACGGTGGCGTTGTGCCAGAGGTGGAGCGCGGTCATAGGGGCTGTGTTGCGGGCTGAAAGTAGAACCACCAGCCCAGCAGGGGACTGCTGTGTCCGGTGGAGCCATGCTGCTGCGGCATGGGGGTGGGTTCAAACACCCAAGGTGCAAGCGCCTGCGCGGCAGTGCCGTGGCTGGGCGTATGAACGATGCGGTGGTACAGGCTCATGGCGGGCAGCTTGTGCGAGGGGTGCTGGGCATCGCCAGTCTGCAGCACGCCGTCTTGGCAGATGAACAGGCCGCACAGCATGGTGTTTGGTGCACTGGCAGGAGCTTGCCACGCTTGGCCTGCCTGCACAGGCAGCAAGTCAGCGTGGGCGCTGCGGCTCATGAGGTTGAAGTCTTGCACCGGGCCATCTACCAGTTGGCCGTAGGGTGGGGTGGCACCGTCAAACTGCAGTACGCCGCTGGTGGGGGTAGCTGTCTCGGTGTGGGCGGGTTGGCTGGCCTGTGCAGGCCAGTGCAGTACCACGCCCGCACCGCTGAGCACGGCAAACCAGCGCTGCACGCCGGGGTAGGCCGAAAAATCGCCATCGCTGGCAATGTCGGCCACGCTCAGGCGCAGTTGCCAGTCGGCGCTGCTGGGCCATGCCAGCAGCTCGCGGGTGGTGCCGCCGCCATTGCGCCACGGGGTGGGCGCAATGGATGCAAGGGCGGTTACGCGCTCCACAGGCCTTGCAGCGTGGCCTCGTGGCTGTGGCTTGCTGCACCCAGTAGCACCAGCTGTTTCGCCGCTTCTATATCGGGGGCGAACAGGCGGTCTTGGTCGTAAAACGGCACTTGGCTGCGCAGCGTGGCGTGGGTGGTTTCCAGCGCGGCGCTGGTGCGCAGGGGGCGATGGAAGTCCACGCCTTGGGCGGCAGCCAGCCACTCAATACCCAAGATGGTGGCGGTGTTGTCGGCCATCTCGGCCAAGCGGCGGCCTGCGTAGGTGGCCATGCTGACGTGGTCTTCTTGGTTGGCACTGGTGGGTAGGCTGTCCACGCTGGCGGGGTGGGCGTGCGATTTGTTCTCAGACGCCAAGGCCGCTGCGGTGACGTGCGCGATCATGAAGCCGCTGTTCAGGCCAGGGTTGTTGACCAAGAAAGCGGGCAGGCCGGAGATGCTGCTGTCGATCAGCAGGGCGATGCGGCGCTCCGATATAGCGCCAATCTCGCTGATGGCCAGCGCCAGCGTGTCGGCAGCAAAGGCCACTGGCTCGGCGTGGAAGTTGCCACCCGAGAGTACTTCGCCCGTGTCGGTGAAGACCAGCGGGTTGTCGGTGACGGCATTGGCCTCAAGCAGCAGGGTGCGGGCGGCGTTGGCGATGATGTCGCGGCATGCACCCATGACTTGCGGCTGGCAGCGCAGGCTGTAGGGATCTTGCACGCGCTCGTCGTTTTCCATGTGCGACAGGCGGATGGCGCTGCCCGCCAGCAGGGTGCGGGTGGCGGCTGCCACGGCCATTTGACCGGGTTGGCCGCGCACGGCGTGGATGCGCGGGTCAAACGGGGCATCGCTGCCTTTGGCCGCGTCCACACACAGCGCGCCGATGACGGTGCCCGCTTCGAGCAAGCGCTCGGCCATGAACAAACCATGCAGCGCCAGTGCGGTGGAGACCTGCGTGCCGTTGATGAGGGCTAAGCCTTCTTTGGCGGCCAGGTTGATGGGGGCAATGCCTGCCGCTTGCAGGGCGGCTTTGGCGTCTTGCGTGGCGCCGTTCACGCGCACCGGGCCTTCGCCCATGAGGGCCAGCGTCATGTGCGACAGCGGGGCCAAGTCGCCCGATGCACCCACCGAGCCTTTGACTGGGATGACGGGCATGATGCCCGCGTTGAGCAAGGCCAGCAGCGTGTCCACCACCACGGCGCGCACGCCGGAGTAGCCACGTGCCAAGCTGGCTGCCTTCATGAGCATGACCAAGCGCACGGTGGCGTCGCTCATGGGTTCGCCCGTGCCGACCGAGTGGGACAGGATGAGGTTGCGCTGCAGTTGTTCTAATTGCTCGTCGGGGATGCGGGTTTTGGCCAGTTTGCCAAAGCCGGTGTTGATGCCGTAGGCGGCATCGCCCTTGGCCACGATGCTGTGGATGGTGGCGGCTGATGCCGCAATGGCGGCGTGGGCGCTGCCAGCAAGGCTCACCTGCACGGGCTGCTGCCAAATGCGGCGCAGGTCGGCCAGTGTCATGCTGCCGGGTTCTAGGGTGAAAGTGGTGTTGCTCATGGTGTAACTCGTTGGAATGTTCAGGCGCTGATCATGGGAAGTGTGAGGCCAAACTTTTTGGCGGTGGCCACGGCCAGCTCGTAGCCAGCGTCGGCATGGCGCATGACGCCGCTGCCGCAGTCATTCACCAGCACGCGGGCCAAGCGCTCGGCGGCGGCATCGGTGCCGTCGGCCACGATGACCATGCCCGAGTGCTGGCTGTAGCCCATGCCCACGCCACCGCCGTGGTGCAGGCTGACCCAGGTAGCGCCGCCTGCGGTGTTGAGCAGGGCGTTGAGCAGCGGCCAGTCGCTCACGGCGTCGGTGCCGTCGCGCATGCCTTCGGTTTCGCGGTTGGGGCTGGCCACGCTGCCGGTGTCCAAGTGGTCACGGCCAATGACGATGGGTGCTTTGAGTTCGCCGTTTTTCACCATCTCGTTAAAGGCCAAACCGGCAATGTGGCGCTCGCCCAAGCCCAACCAGCAGATGCGGGCGGGCAGGCCTTGGAAGGAGATGCGCTCGCGCGCCATGTCCAGCCAGCGGTGGGTGTGGTGGTTGTTGGGGAACAGTTCTTTGATCTTGGCGTCGGTTTTGTAAATGTCCTCGGGGTCGCCTGAGAGCGCCACCCAACGGAAGGGGCCTTTGCCTTCGCAGAACAGAGGGCGGATGTAGGCGGGTACAAAGCCGGGGAAGGCGAAAGCGTCTTTCACGCCTTCGTCCAGCGCCACTTGGCGGATGTTGTTGCCGTAGTCCACGGTGGGCACGCCCATGGCGTGGAAGTCCAGCATGGCCTGCACGTGCACGGCGCAGCTCTTGGCGGCGGCGGTTTTCAGGGCGGCGTGCTGGCTGGGGTCTTGCTGCGCGGCTTTCCACTGCGCCACGCTCCAGCCCAGAGGCAGGTAGCCGTGGATGAGGTCGTGTGCCGAGGTTTGGTCGGTCACGATGTCAGGGCGCATGCCGCCGGCCTTGGCACGGCGTACCAGCTCCGGCAGCACCTCGGCAGCGTTGCCCAAGAGGGCGATGGAGACGGCTTCTTTCTTGGCGGTGTGTTCTTTCAGCAGTTCGAATGCGTGGTCAATGTCGCGCGCTTGTTTGTCCACATAGCGGGTGCGCAGGCGAAAGTCGATGCTGCTTTGCTGGCATTCGATGGTGAGCGAGCATGCCCCTGCCAGCGTGGCGGCCAAAGGCTGTGCACCACCCATGCCACCCAAGCCGGCGGTCAGTATCCAGCGGCCAGACAGGTCGTTGCCGTAGTGCTGGCGACCGGCTTCGACAAAAGTCTCGAAGGTGCCTTGCACGATGCCTTGGCTGCCGATGTAAATCCAGCTGCCCGCGGTCATTTGGCCGTACATGAACAGGCCTTTGCGGTCCAGCTCGTTGAAGTGCTCCCAGTGGGCCCACTTGGGCACCAGGTTGCTGTTGGCCAGCAGCACGCGGGGAGCGTTGGGGTGGGTTTTGAACACGCCTACCGGCTTGCCGGACTGGATGAGCAGGGATTCGTCGTCGTTCAGGTTTTTCAGGCTGCTCAGGATTTGGTCAAAGCAGGCCCAGTCGCGCGCTGCGCGGCCAATGCCGCCGTAGACCACCAAGGCTTGCGGGTTCTCGGCCACTTCGGGGTCGAGGTTGTTCTGGATCATGCGGTAAGCCGCTTCGGTGAGCCAGTTTTTGCAATGCAGGGTGGTGCCGCGCGGGGCACGCACCACGCGGGTGGGGTCGATGCGGGGATTGGTAGCGGTGTTGCTCATGGTGGGTGTTCCTCGTCGAGAAGTGGCTTGGTTTGGAGTGTACAGCCAAGTTGTATATACAAATTATGCGGCCATAATGAATTTCATCCATCCAAGCAAACCCCAATATGGTCAGCAAACCTTCTGTAGCCACTCCCAGCAGCGCTGTGCGTTTGCCTGCCTATGTGCAGATCAAGCAGCACGTGGTGGAGCAAATCCAAAGCGGGGTGTGGAAAGAGGGCGATGCCATTCCGACCGAGGAGGCGCTCTCGCGCAGCTTTGCGGTTTCGCGTATGACGGTGAACCGGGCGCTGCGCGAGTTGAGTGATGAGCAAATCATCGAACGCCGCCAAGGCTCGGGCAGCTATGTGGCGCAGCAAAAGTACCAAGCCACACTGGTGGAAATACGCAACATTGCCGACGAAATTGCCGCACGCGGCCACACCCACCGCAGCGAGTTGCACAAGCTAGAACGCGTGAATGCGGGCGTTGCGCTGGGGCAGGCCTTTGGCATGGGGCCCAAGGCAACGTTGTTCCATTCGCTGGTGGTGCACTGCGAAAACGGCATGCCTATTCAGTTGGAAGATCGGTACGTGAATCCGAAAGTGGCGCCCGATTATTTGGAGCAGGACTTCACCACCCAAACCCCTAATGCCTACCTGATGCGGGTGGCGCCACTGCAAGGGGTGCGCTTTGCCATTGAAGCCTGTGCACCTACCAGCACCGTGCGCGATATGCTGCGCATGGCCGAGGCAGAGCCCTGCTTGGTGCTGCGCCGCCAAACCCTGAGCCAAGGCCAGGTGGCGACGGTGGCGGCCATGTGGCACCCAGCCAGTCGCTACCAGTTCACGGGGAGTTTTTAAGCCTGCTTTAGTGCCAGCCGTAAGCGATTGCGTGCAAGCCCCAGTACAGGCCTACAAGGCTCCATGAGCCAAGCGCCATGGCGCAGCCATAGCCCATGATGCGTTGGATGCGGGGTCTGTGCGCGGCAACAGACGGTAGGCGAGTGCGGGTAAGGGTCAGTGCCAGCAGCACCGCGATGATGGGCGCATGCCCCACCAAATCCAAACTGCCAAATACAGGCACAGCAGCGACAAATGGCACCAGCAGGAAAAGCGCAGCCAGCTGGGGAACTGCGCGGCCGAATGTGAGTGCGAAAGCAGCCCCGAATTCAATGAATCCGGCTGCATTCATGAACGCATAGTGACTCAAACCCATGAGCAAAGCACTGAGCTGGTTGTCCACCATGGCGTAGCTCCACCATGGGAATAGCCATTTTTCTGCACCTGCCCACATCAGCGTAAAGCCCGCGCTGCCGCGCAGAATGCCCAGCGCCAGATCGTGGTGTTTGCCTTGGTAGATGGAGTCCAGCAGCAGATAGGCCGCTACGCCAAGGAAGACCGGGTAATCAAGCAAATGAAACCAGCCATAGGTAGAGATCGCTCCTGCATACAGGCACACGATACCCAGACTCCCAAGCCACGCACTGGAGCGGCGCACAAAGGCGACAGCGCTGAGCACCTGTACCACGGGTACCCAGGCATCGTTGGTGCGCAGTTCGGGGGTTAGGTACACCTGATGGGCATGAAAGTAGTAGGCCGCTGTGACGAAAAAGACTGCCATGCACCAGCGCATGGCAGGGGCCACGAAAGGGCTTATCCGTTCATCAAGGCGCTGCGCAGTGTGCTGCCAAGCTGATTGGGGGCGTGCCAAATGCACGTCAAGCCAAGCGACCAGCAGCATCGCAGCGCTAGACACCAGCCACCACAGCACAAATTCGGGTGCGGCCCAAACGTCCAGTGCCGATAGTGGTGGCATGGCGCAATCTGCTTCGCGGGAAAACCATTTCACGTGGGCTTGGCTAGACAGAGGCCATGCCGCCAAGCCGACACAAAGCCAGAGAGGGTAAATAAGCTGTGGCCGACTGTGCATGACATTTCTTTGTGCGAGTGAATACGCAGGAATGCTCAAGCAGGTCTTGGATACTGGTGTTGAATTTTTTTGCAAACACCAACGAAAAAAACTTTTAGTTTCTTTTGTGTTGCCGATGTAAATGTTGGTGCCAACTGGTGTTGGCAGGTGGTAGCGAGACTTAAACAAAGTCTGCAGTTTGACTACCATGTGCCGCCATGGAGACAACAACACCCCCACAACCCTTGCCCGATTGGGAAATTTACCGGGCGCTGCGCGAGCAATGGACGCACGAGGACAACCTCATCAACCACCGGCTGATGTGGCTCATCCTCTCCCAAGGCTTGCTATTTACCGCCTATGGCACGCTAACCACTGCCAAGCTGCATTGGCTGGTTTTTGGTTTCCCGTTTTTTGGCATGGCGGTGGCGGCGGTCATTGGCATCAGCATTTACGCTGCCCTCATCGCTTTGGATGAGGTGCACCGGGTGTACCTTGAGGCTGGTTTGGAGCGCTTATGCCCGTTAACGCCCAGCCAGCGTATTGGCAACTACGGTAGTTTGGCAGCCCGTACTTTGCCGTTTGTATTTGGGGCCTTGTGGGCCTTGGCGCTGGCGGGGGCTTTTCAGTTCTAGAGCCCGGTGGTGCCTAGGCTTGTTACAAGCCTTTGGTACCCCAGCCTGTGGCATCGACCAGCATTTCCAGGGCGGCGCGTGCAGCCACTGAGTTGCCCTTGGCGTCTAGCTCGGGCGACCACACGGCTATGCTGCCTACTCCGGGCACTGTGGCCACCATGCCACCGCCCACGCCGGTTTTGATGGGCAAGCCAATGCGGTAGGCAAAGTCACCCGCAGCGTCGTAAGCACCGCAGGTGAGCATGAGGGCGTTGACGCGGCGTGCCGCTTCGGGTTGCAGCAGGCGCTCGCCCGGGGTGCCGCTGTGCGTCAAGTCTTGGCCACCATTGGCCAAAAAGATGCTGGCGCGTGCCAGTTGGGCGCAACTCATTTCGGTGGCGCACTGGCGGCAGTAGTTGTCCAGCACCAGTTCGGGCTCGTTGTGGAAGTTGCCATGGCTTTTCATGAAATAAGCCATGGCCATGTTGCGGTGGGCTGTTTCGCGCTCGGACTTGGCAACCTGCGGGTTCCAGTGCAGGTCGGGCGCATCGGACAGGCGGCGTAGCAAGCCGAGCAATGCGTAGTCCAAGTGGGCGTAGCGCGTGGTCAAGATATCGGTAATGACCAAGGCCCCAGCGTTGATAAACGGGTTGCGGGGGATGCCGCTTTCGGTTTCTAGCTGGACGATGGAGTTGAACGCCGCGCCCGATGGTTCGCGCCCCACGCGTTGCCACAAGGCATCGCCCTCGGAGCGCAGCGCCAGCACAAAGGTAAATAGCTTGGTGATGCTTTGCAGTGAAAACGGCACATGCGCGTCACCCACCGTGTGCACACTGCCATCAAGCAAGGCTACAGCCATGCCAAATTGGCGTGGGTTGACTTGAGCGAGTGCGGGGATGTAGTTGGCCACCGCGCCCTGACCCCAGTAGCGGGGGATGCGGGCGTGGATACTGGCCAGAATCTCTGGCAGGGAATTCATTCAATCAGGCTTTGGGCGAAGGCGTTGATCTGTTCCAGATCGGGTGGCAATACTGTGTAGGGAATGCGTTCGCGGACCAGTAATCCGCGTATGCCGCGGTCAATGGCACGCGCTTGCTCTTCGTCTTGGAAACGACCCGTGTGAACGTATTTTTTGTCGCCCCGCGTCACGAAGACATTGACGTTATTGAACTGTTTATGCCAATCCAGAATTTGGTTTCTGGTTTTTTGTATGTCACAGATGTTGTCGGCGTAGTTCTCGTTGTAGTACAGCACTTGGGGTAAGGCGCACTCGGTGATGAGAAACTGCACCTGACCATCGAGCAGGCTCAGCATTTCAAACTGACGCTGGGCGATGAAGTACTGGTTTTTGAGCACTTCAAAGTTGCGTTGCCAGACCAAAGACTTGGCGTAGTCGGGGATGGTTTCCACCGTTTTATGGTGCAAATGCAAGAACAAAATAATGGCCGAAGAAATCAGTGACTTGTCACACCCCGGGCCACCAATCACATTGATAACCTTGGTGGGGTAGATCCGCATTTTGTTTTCGGGCAAAACATTGGGCACCAACGTATAGCGCAATGCCATGCTGTGTCTCCTCATGTGAGGTGTTATCTGTTTTTTTTATTTACCATGCGTCTGAGCGCATTAGGCTTTCCCAGCCGCTCGATGTGGCGGCATACACACCTACCACGCCAAAGCGTTGCTCGCCATCATCGTTCCATTTCATGGAACCGGTAATAGGGGCAAACCCATCGATTTTGTGCAGCGCCTCCACAATTTTTTCGCGGTCAGTAGAGCCGGCACGGCGCATCGCTGCAGCCAGCACAAATACGGCGTCATATGCATAGTGACCACCATAGACGGGGTCTTTTTTGAACAGCACGCGGTAGCGTTCTAGCCAAGGGCGACCCGCACTGAACTCTGGTGCTTCCAAAATGCTGGACGAGGCGTAAATGCGTTTAACCCGGCCCACGCTTTTGAGCGTCTGCGGGGTTTTGAGTCCGTCCGCACCCAAAATGGTGACGTTGGTGTAATCGATTGCCACCAAGGCTTCTACAAAAGGGGCAATTTGAAAGTCGTTGAGGATGGTGATCAAGCAGTCCGATTTGGCCTCCTTGATTTTGGGCACTACATCGCTGAAATCGGTCTTTTTGTCGTTCAGGCTCAGTTGGACACCAATGGTTTTGTTGGCTTTTTTCAGTGTGGCCGCTAGCAGGGATGCCAAGTCCTTGCCGTAGGGGGTGCCGTCGTCAAGCAGCGTGAACACTTGCCCCTTAATTTGGTCAATCGCGAAGCTGGCGATCGCTTTGGCTTGCAGGTTGTCGTTGGCGACGATGCGAAAGGTCGTGTCAAAGCCCAGTTGTGTGAACTTGGGATTGGTGGAGATGGCCAACTGCGCCACATGGGCTTGTGCATACAGCGGGGCGGCAGGAATGCTCACACCGGAGTTGAGGTTGCCAATGACGGCGACCACACCGGCATCAATGAGGGTTTGGGCCACTTTTTGGCCCTCTTCGGGATTGGATTTGTCGTCACCAGAGACTACCTCTAGGGTGACAGCTTTGCCTTTGACGCGCAGGCCTTCCTTGTTGATGTCGGCCACGGCCATTTGCACGCCGTTGAGCATGTCTTGTCCCCATGAGCCAATGGGGCCGGAGAGGGGCTGTGCTACGCCAATCTTGACACTGGGTGACACCGAATCACAGGCTGCTAGCAAACCGGTGGAGGCCAAGGCAGGTACGCCCAGCATGCCCAACACCAAACGACGTCGTGAGTTTTGGTTTTGCATCTCCAACTGCTCCGCAAAAAAAGGTAAAGATGTAAGCATTGTAGAGAGGATGTGTAGATCGCAGGGGGCAGATTGGGGCAAGACCAATTTTTATTGCGAGTGTGTGACCAGAGCACATCTTGAGCAAAGGCAAAATACACCTTTCACTCATGAACTGGCTGGAGGGTGTGTGGACATTGCATTGCTGATCAAAGCTGCCGTGATGGGCATCGTGGAAGGGCTGACGGAATTTTTGCCCATTTCCAGCACAGGACACCTGATCTTGGCGGGCTCTTTGCTCAATTTCACCGGGGAAAAGGCCAAGGTGTTTGAGATCGCTATCCAAACTGGGGCCATTTTTGCTGTCATGGCGGTGTACTGGCAGCGCATCCGCAGTACGGTGGTGGCTTTGCCCAGTCAGCCGCAAGCGCAGCGTTTTGCGCTCAATGTGCTGGTGGCCTTTCTGCCGGCGGTGGTCTTGGGTTTGCTGTTTGGCAAAGTGATCAAAGAGCATTTGTTTACTCCCAGTGTGGTTGCCAGCACCTTTATCTTGGGCGGGGTGGTGATTTGGTGGGTAGAGACGCGCCAACACCACAACCCTGCGGTTGTGCGGGTGCAGACCATGGACGACATGGGCCTGCTCGATGCCCTCAAAGTCGGTTTGGTGCAGTGCTTGGCCTTGGTGCCCGGTACCAGCCGCAGCGGTGCCACCATCATTGGCGGCATGCTCTTGGGCCTGTCGCGTCAAGCAGCTACCGATTTTTCATTCTTCTTGGCCATGCCCACGCTCATTGGTGCAGGGGTGTACAGCCTGTACAAAGAGCGCGCCCTGCTCAGCATGGCCGACGTGCCTTTGTTTGCGGTGGGACTGGTGGCCTCATTCATCAGCGCGTGGTTGTGCGTGCGTTGGTTGTTGCGCTTTATTGCGACCCACAGCTTTATAGGATTTGCCTACTACCGCATCGTCTTCGGTGTGCTGGTGCTGCTCACCGCCCATTTCGGGTGGGTTACTTGGGCTGAGTAATTGGGGCGTCGGTGCTGGGGCTGGGGTTATCCAAGTGGCCGACGTCGGCCCAGCCAATGAGGCTAAATCCTTCGGGTGTCCAGAGTAGGCGGTTAAAGCCTGCATTGGCCAGTTCCCACGTGCGCGGGGCGTATAGCTCTTGGCTGGTGGCCAAGCGGTAGAGCATATCCAGCACACCACCGTGGGTGACGATGGCGATGTGTTGCCCCTGGTGCTGGGATGCTATGGCGCTGAAGGTGGCATGCACGCGTTCGCGCAGTTGCAACAAGGTTTCACCACCTTCGGGTGCAAACTGCGGATCGCGCTGGCGCCAGCGGCGCGATTCTTCGGGCCAGTGGGTTTCAATCTCAGCCCAAGTCTTGCCCTCGAACAAACCAAAACCCCGTTCGCGCAAGCCAGTGTGGATGCGCACCGTTTCGTGTGTTGGCAGCGTGGTGCGTGCAATGGCCTGGGCGGTGTGCAGGGCGCGTTGCAAGTCGCTGCTGTAAATGGCATCCAAGGTTTCGCCTTGCAGGGCCTGCGCGGCTTGCTGGGCTTGCCATTGGCCTTGTTCGTTCAGACCAATATCGGTGTGGCCTTGGATGCGGGTGTCTACGTTCCACGCGGTTTGTCCGTGGCGGATGGCCAATATGCGGGTGATTTGATCGGGCATGGGCAGCAATGCGGTGTCGATAGCGTGGGTCAGTGGGCCGGGGCAGGGAGCTCGACCACCACCTTGCCTTGCAAAGTGTGGGGGTAGTCGCGCAGGGCTGCTTGCAGCATGGGCGGCAGCAGGTTGAGGGTATCGCGCCATGGGCCGTCGAATGTGGCGCGTGCCTCATAGACCACGCGGTTGCTGTGCGTGTCGCGCAGTAGCAGTTGCACTTGGTGGCGATACCACGAGGGTTCTAGCTGGAGGGTAGGGAAGGTGTACACCAGTTGGCCGTTGCTATCGCGTACCCAGTCTCGGTAGCGGGGGCGGTAATGCGGGTTGGCAATGGTGTCCACACGCACTTGCAGTTGGGCCAAGTAGTCAGCAGCCTTGTCACCTGCACTGTGCAAGCCCACGGCCTCGAGGGCTTGGGTGGTGATGGTGTCGAGCTGCGCTTGCGTACTGGCATCCAGCCCTTGGTTTTGGGAGGGCAGGTGCTCGATAGCAAAGCTGGCATCGGTGCGCGCCACGAGGCTGTCACCCATGCTGCTAAAGCTGCTCACATCGCTGTCAATCATGCGGCTGGTGGCGCAGCCAGTGAGCAGGCCAAGGCCCAGTGCCATGGCCATAAAAATGGCTGTACAGCGCGCTGGTATTGCTTGAGCAGCTATTAAAACCATAGCAACCTCCTGAATCGACAGCGTGTTTGGGTTTACAGCGTCACCACCTGCACACCGGGCAGCGGGCCGGGGGTGGGAAACTCTTCGGCGTCAAAGGCTTTGTCGCCGTTGTCGTTGGCTTCGCCCGTTACCTGCATGTTTTTGAAGTCGTACAGCGAGCCGTCCATCAGGTGCGATGGCACCACGTTTTGCAGCGCGGTGAACATGGTTTCCAAGCGGCCGGGGTATTTCTTTTCCCACTCGCGCAGCATGTTGCCCACTTGCTTGCGCTGCAGGTTTTCTTGGCTGCCGCACAGGGTGCAGGGGATGATGGGGAACTGGCGGTACTCGGCCCAGCGGGTGGTGTCTTTTTCGGCCACATAGGCCAGCGGGCGGATGACGATGAACTCGCCGTTGTCGCTGGTCAGCTTGGGCGGCATGCCCTTGATCTTGCCGCCAAAGAACATGTTGAGGAACAGCGTTTGCAGCATGTCGTCGCGGTGGTGGCCCAGCGCCAGTTTGTTGCATCGGAGCTGGCGTGCCACGGTGTACAAAATGCCCCGGCGCAGGCGGCTGCACAGGCTGCACATGGTTTTGCCCTCGGGGATTTTCTCTTTGACGATGGAGTAGGTGTCCTGCGTTTCGATGTGGTATTCAATGCCCAGCTTGGACAGGTACTCGGGCAGGATGTGGGCGGGGAAACCGGGCTGCTTTTGGTCCAAGTTGACGGCTACCAGCGTGAAGTCAATCGGCGCACGGGCCTTGAGCTTCATGAGGATGTCCAGCATGGTGTAGCTGTCTTTGCCGCCCGAGAGGCAGACCATCACGCGGTCGCCTTCTTCGATCATGTTGAAGTCGATGATGGCTTTGGTCACCAAGCGGCACAGGCGCTTGTCCAGCTTGATGCTCTCACGGTAAATCTTGAGCGCTTTGTCTTCGCCTGTGCCATTGGTTTCGTCGGCTTGTTCGTGGATGTCCAACCAGGGGTTTGTTTGCATGTGTTTTTCTCCTTGTGAGGCCGCGCTTACCACTGGCCTGCTTCCATGTGGATGGCGACTTCGCAGTCGTCAAAAATTTCCAGCTTGGCGATGCGCACGCGCACGCCCAGCACACCGGGCAGTTGCAGCAGGCGGTGGGCCAGCTTGCCAATCAGCGTCTCCAGCAGGTTGACGTGTTCGGCGGTGCACTCGGCAATGATGATCTGGCGCACCTTGCGGTAGTCCAGCACGTGGTTGATCTCGTCGTCGTGCGGCAGCAGGGGCTGCGTGCCCAGGCTCAGCTCGGCATCGACTTGGATGGGCTGGGGCTCGGTTTTCTCCGATTCCAAAATGCCCAAATTGGCATCGAAACGCAGACCGGACAGCGAGAGGGTTTGCAAACCCGTGCTCACGCGCGGGGCAGGGCGTGGAGCGGATGCATTCGATGGCGATGGCATAGACATGGATGGTGCGAAGAGCTACTGGGGGACGGGATAATCAAAGGCTCGATTGACAACACGGAAAGCCAGGTTCCCATGTCCAACGCCGACGTTTCTGCGGCCAGCCTAGTGCGAATTATCGCGGATGCCATCGCCCAGCAGGGTGGCTGGGTGGGTTTTGACCACTTCATGGCCCAAGCCCTGTACGCGCCCGGCTTGGGGTACTACGCCAACAATCTGCCCAAATTTGGTGCCATGCCAGGCGGCTTGCGCACCGATGGACAACTGCGCGGCGTGGGCAGCGACTTTGTGACCGCCCCCGAGTTGAGTCCTTTGTTTGGCCTGACGCTGGCACGCCAAGTGGCGCAAATTCTGCAAGCCACGGGGACGGACGAGGTGTGGGAGTTTGGCGCAGGCACTGGCGCTTTGGCCGCGCAAGTGCTCAGTGCACTGGCCGACATGGGCGTGGCCGTGCGCCGCTACACCATCGTCGATCTGTCGGGCAGCTTGCAGCAGCGCCAGCGCGAGACCTTGGCCCGCTTTGGTGCGCAGGTGCACTGGGCTACCGAGTTGCCAGCCAAACTGCGCGGTGTGGTGCTGGGCAACGAGGTGCTGGACGCCATGCCTGTGCAGCTGCTAGCGCGCGTGCAGGGCCAGTGGTACGAGCGTGGCGTGGTGCTGGCCCCATCGGATGCTGCAGCCCCCGCTTTTGCTTGGGCCGATCGCCCCACCGAGCTGCGCCCACCGCTGGACGTGGACGGGGCGCACGATTACCTGACCGAAATCCACCCCCAAGGCGAGGCCTTTGTGCGCACCTTGGCCGACAAGCTGGAGCTGGGTGCCGCACTGCTGCTGGACTATGGATTTCCCGAGGCCGAGTACTACCACCCGCAGCGCCACATGGGCACCGTGATGTGCCACCAAGGCCACCGCAGCGACCCCGATCCGCTCACTGGCGTGGGGGACAAAGACATCACCGCGCACGTCAACTTCACCGGCGTGGCATTGGCCGCGCAGGACGCCGGGCTGGATGTGCTGGGTTACACCAACCAAGGCCATTTTCTGTTCAACTGCGGGCTGGCACCGCTCATGGAAGCGGTGGACTTGCCACGCCGCGCTGCGGCGGCCAAGTTGGTCAATGAGCACGAGATGGGGGAAATCTTCAAAGTGCTGGCCATAGGCCGTGGCGTGCCGCAGCCCTTGTTGGGCTTTGCCATGGGCGACCGCACGCACCGTTTATAAGGGGCATGGGCCATGCCCATGTACCGGCCATGTACTGGGGCTGTAACAGCACCCCCCTATCTGCATATAGCATTCGCGTTTTTCTGTACCCGAGGAGGCCTTGTATGAGTACCAGCTACCGCACCGAGAACATTGAACGCACCGAGCGCCCTTGGGGTTGGTACGAGTCCATTTCGGAAGTGCCCGGCAACAAGATCAAGCGCATTGGTGTATTGCCCGGCCAAAAGCTGAGCCTGCAAAAACACCACCAGCGTGCTGAGCACTGGGTGGTGACGCAGGGCGTGGCCACCATCACCTTGGACGACAAGACCTTTGACCTGACAGTGGGTCAGCACATCGACATCGCCGTGGGGCAAGTGCACCGCTTGGCCAACCACACGCAAGAGGCGGTGGAGATCGTCGAAGTGCAGTTCGGTGCCTATCTGGGCGAGGATGACATCGTGCGTTTGCAAGACGACTACGGCCGCCAGTAATCATGTCCTTTCCTACTCCTGAAATTTCTGTGCGTTTACCAGCCGGGGCCGCTCCCGTGGCTTGCGTGGACATTGGTGGCACCAAAGTGGCCGTGAGCGTGGCCGATGAACACGGCGTGCGCGGCAAGGTGAGCGAACCCACTGCCAAAGAAGGTGGGCGCGATGCGCTGGCAGCGCAAATCATCCGCTTGGTAGGGCAAAGTGCTGCCGCAGCGGGTGTGCCTGTGGAGCGCATCAGCGCCGTGGGCGTGGCCTCGTGCGGGCCCTTTGTGCTCCACCAAGGTTTGGTGGAACTGGCCGCCCCCAATATTTGCGGTGGCATGGCGGGCAAGGAACGTGGCCTGCCCAACGACTGGCCCACCGCCTGGCTGGAAGCCCCACTGCGCGCAGCCTTTCCCAAAGTGCGGGTGGAAAACGATGGTGTGGGCGCGCTCGAAGCCGAGCGCCGCTGGGGTGCCTTGCAGGGGGTGGACCACTGCGCCTACGTGACATGGAGCACGGGCATTGGCATGGGCTTGTGTGTGGATGGTCGCATTCTGCGCGGCAAGAATGGCAACGCGGGCCATGCGGGACACACCTTTGTGGCCGACTTGGACGACACGCTGTGCGGCTGCGGCTTGCGCGGGGATGTGGAAGCACTGATTGCAGGCAACGCGATACCGCGCCGTTTTGGCAGTCAAGGCTACACCGATGCTGCTACGCTTTTTGTAGCGGTTCGAGCAGGTGAGGCGGGCGCTACAGCCATATTGGATGGTTTGTGCACGGTCATGGGACGTACCTTGTTCAACATGATTGCCACGCTGGATTTGCAGCGCATTGCACTGGGCGGCAGCGTGTTTTGGCACAACCAAGACCTGATACTGCCGCGCTTGCGTGCCTTTTTGCAGGGCAAGTTTGCCGCACTGACCGACGGTGTGGAGCTGGTGCCTGCAGGCTTAGGCGAGCGCGTGGGCGACTTCTCGGCCCTGGCGCTGGTCATGGACTAAAGGGGCAACGCCACCCTTATGGCGTGGCTTTGCGCTCGGTTTTGTTGGCGTACATGTGCTGGTCAGCGGCTTGCAGCAGTTCGTCCAGCGTTTGGCCTTGGCTGGGGTATAGCGCCTGACCAATTGACAGGCCCACTTGCAGGCTATGGCCGTGGTAGGAAATGGGCTGCTGAATCGCCTCGCGCAAGCGCTCTACCAATGCTTGCAGAGCAGGGCCGTCTATGTTTTCCAGTAGGACGATGAATTCATCCCCACCCCAGCGCGACACGGTGTCGTGAGGGCGCACGGTGCGCCGGGCGCGGGCCGCTACGGTGGCCAGCACGGCATCGCCCGCTTTGTGGCTGTATTGGTCGTTGATGCTTTTGAAGTCATCCAAGTCCAAAAACAAAATGGCGCATGGCTGCGGCCCTTGCCGACGCTGGCGCAGGAAAGCCAAGCCGACGCGGTCTTCAAACAAACGCCTGCTTGGCAACTGTGTCAGGCTGTCGTACATGGCTTGTTCGGCAAATTGGATGCGGTTGCGCACCAGCAAATACAGCACACTGCTCAGTAGCAAGCCCAGCACTAGGGCGGCACCGCGTATTTGCCAGCGCAGCGCTTGGTTCTCTTGTGCGTGTTTCTTGTAACGCACCCCGACAGCCCAGTACCCACCGGGCACAGGAACGGTTTGCAGATAGACGCCGTTGTGTTTGAGCAGCGTTGCATCGCCCCAGATGGCATCGCCGTTGATGCCTTGTCCATCGCGGCCAACGATGGCGTATTCAAAGCGTTCATCAACCAATTGCCCGTGGATGTATGCGAACAATGCCTCTGAATCGATCACCGCAGTGAGCATGCCCCAGTAGTGCCCGCGCACCATAATCGGCAAGCGATAGGGCATACCCATACCGCCTTGGACGAGTTCAAATGGGCCGGTCAGTATGGGTTGGCCGGTGCGCGCCAGTTTGCGCACCAAGGGCATTTGGTTGGGCAGTTGTTGGAAAGACACTCCGATGGCTTTTTCATTGCCAGCCACCGGGTACACATAGCTGATGGTGAAGCCTTTGGCCACGGCAAAGTTGCGAACAAACTTGGTGTCGCGGTAAATCTCGCTCAAGATGGCCATCAGTTCTTGGGTTTGCACGTGCTGGTTGCGCACGGTCAGGTAGGCCTTCAGACCGCTGTGGTAGCCCAGCACGGCATTGAGCTCGCGCTCTAGCACGCTGCGCAAGCGCGCGGCATAGGCAACGGTCTGTGTTTCTTGCTGGCTGGTGCTTTCTTTTTCTTGCGCCCGCAGCACCAACTCACCTCCCGCAATGGACAAAGCCAGCACGGCCAAGGCGCTGTACAAGGCGACAAAGCGCCAAGAAAAAAACCGATTGCGTGCAATGAGACTCATGGGCCATGCAGAGGGGGTGCAACCCTCCATACTACAAGAAGCAACAGACATCTCTATTGCGGCAGTTCGCCAAGCGACCATGGGCAGGGGGTCTAGGGAAAGCCCTCATGTGCTTGCATCGTGTTTTAATTAAAAATTAATTAATCCGTTGTGGCGCGGTGCTACCGGATTCAAACACTGAAATGGAGACACGATGTTGAAGCTTTCTCAAATGGCCACTGCTGTGGCATTGGTGGTCGCTGGTTCTGCAGCAATGGCAGGCGAGGTGGAAGTGCTGCACTGGTGGACATCCGGTGGCGAGGCCAAGTCGGTGGCCGAGCTGAAAAAAATCATGCAAGGCAAGGGCCACACGTGGAAAGACTTTGCCGTGGCCGGTGGTGCTGGCGACAATGCCATGACCGTGCTCAAGAGCCGTGTCGTGGCAGGCAACCCACCCGCTGCTGCCCAGATCAAGGGTCCTGCCATCCAAGAATGGGCGGCAGAAGGCGTGCTGGCCAACTTGGACGCCACTGCCAAGGCTGAGAAGTGGGATTCCCTGCTGCCCAAGGTGGTCGCTGACATCATGAAGTACAAGGGCAACTACGTGGCTGCCCCTGTGAACGTGCACCGCGTCAACTGGATGTGGGCCAACAAGGCCGTGTTGGACAAAGCCGGTGTGAAATCCACCCCCAAAACTTGGGACGAGTTCTTTGCTGCTGCTGACAAGATCAAGAAGGCTGGCCTGATTCCTGTGGCCCACGGTGGCCAAAACTGGCAAGACTTCACCACCTTTGAATCGGTGGTGTTGGGTGTGGGCGGTGCCAAGTTCTACAACGACGCATTGGTCAAACTCGACCAAAAGGCCCTGACCAGCGACACCATGAAGAAGTCTCTGGAAACCTTCCGCAAGATCAAGGGTTACATCGACCCCGCAGCCCCTGGCCGCGACTGGAACTTGGCCACTGCCATGGTGATCAAGGGTGAGGCTGCTTTCCAATTCATGGGTGACTGGGCCAAGGGCGAATTCGCCGCTGCTGGCAAGGTTCCTGGCAAGGACTACATCTGCGCCGCCGCTCCCGGCACTGCCAATGCCTACACCTTCAACGTGGATTCCTTTGCCATGTTCAAGCTCAAAGACGCTGGTGCCCAGAAGGCACAGGGCGACTTGGCAGCTTCCATCATGGGCACAGAGTTCCAAGAAGTGTTCAACCTGAACAAGGGTTCCATCCCTGTGCGCCTGAACATGAAGATGGACAAGTTTGACGATTGCGCCAAGCTGTCGGCCAAAGACTTCGTGGACACCGCCAAGGCGGGCACGCTGGAGCCTTCTATCGCCCACGGCATGGCGGTCAAGCCTGCTGCTGAAGGCGCTATCAAGGACGCCGTGAGCCAGTTCTGGAACGATGACAAGATTTCCGTTGCCGACGGTATCAAGAACATCGCCAAGGCTGCTCAAGCGCAATAAAACGCGCCTCTCACGCACACCGCAAGGTGTGCTCTAGCCACCCGCTGGCCGGGTGGCTGTTTTTTCGCTCAGTTTTCCATGAAAACCTTTGAAAACATCCTGCCCAAGCTGGTGATCGCTCCGGGTTTCGTCCTCGGCTTTGCCTTCATCTACGGCTTCATGATCTGGAACGGCGTGCTCTCGGTCACTGGCAGCCGCATGCTGCCCAACTACGATGAGTTCGTAGGCTTGGAGCAATACGTCCGCCTGTGGGACATGGACCGTTGGTACGTGGCCTTGAAGAATTTGGGCTTGTTCACCGTCCTGTATGTGGGTGGCTCCATGCTGTTGGGCATGTTGCTGGCCATCTTTTTGGACCAAAAAGTGCGTGCCGAAGGCGCGCTGCGCACCATTTACCTCTACCCCATGGCGCTGTCTTTCATTGTGACGGGCACCGCATGGAAGTGGATTCTCAACCCCAGCCTGGGCCTGGAAAAGCTCATGCACGACTGGGGCTGGACTTCGTTCTCGTTTGACTGGCTGGTGCAGTCGGACACCGCCATCTACTGCGTGGTGCTGGCGGGTATCTGGCAGTCCGCTGGTTTTGCCATGGCCTTGTTTTTGGCGGGCTTGCGCGGCATTGACGACAGCATCATCAAAGCGGCGCAAATCGACGGGGCTAGCTTGCCGCGCATTTACTGGCGCATCATTTTGCCCATCCTGCGCCCCGTGGTGTTTTCTACCGTGCTGGTGCTCACGCACTTGTCCATCAAGGCGTTTGACTTGGTGATGGCGCTCACCGCAGGCGGCCCCGGCTATTCGTCGGATGTACCTGCCACCTTCATGTTCACCATGAGCTTTACCCGCGGCCAGATTGGTTTGGGCGCAGCCAGCGCCACCATGATGCTGGCCACCGTCGCTGCCTTGGTGGTGCCCTATCTGTACAGCGAGCTGCGCAGCAAGCCGCACGACCGCTGAGCACAGCAAAGGTTTCTGTATGAACGCAAAAATTCTCTCCCGCGTGCTGGTCTACGGCATCTTGCTGGTGGCCGCACTGTTCTTCTTGGCACCGCTGTACGTGATGTTGGTCACCTCGCTCAAAGACGCCGACCAAATCCGCAACGGCAACCTGCTGAGCCTGCCACAAAGCTTCAGCCTAGATTCTTGGGTCGCTGCGTGGTCTTCCGCTTGTACTGGGGTGGACTGCCGTGGCCTGCAGCCTTACTTTTGGAACTCCGTCCTCATGGCCGTTCCCGCGGTGCTGATTTCCACCGCATGGGGTGCTATCAACGGCTACGTGTTGTCCATGTGGAAGTTCAAGGGCAGCGAAGTGCTGTTTGGCTTCTTGCTCTTTGGCGTCTTCATGCCCTTTCAGGTCGTGCTGCTGCCCATGAGCCAGGTGCTGGGTTTCTTGGGCCTGTCCAGCTCCATCGCCGGTTTGGTGCTGGTGCACTGCTTGGCGGGTATGGCGGGCACCACGCTGTTCTTTCGCAACTACTACACCGCTGTGCCGCGCGAGCTGGTCAACGCCGCGCGCATCGACGGTGCTGGTTTTTGGCGCATCTTCTGGCGCATCGTCGTGCCCATGTCCACCCCCATCCTGATGGTGACGCTCATCTGGCAGTTCACCAACATCTGGAACGACTTCCTGTTTGGCGTGTCTTTTAGCGGCGCAGACAGCAAGCCCATCACCGTCGGTTTGAACAACATGGCCAACACCAGTACCGGGGTGAAGGCCTACAACGTGGACATGGCTGCGGCCATGATCGCTGGCTTGCCCACCATGCTGGTGTATGTGCTGGCCGGTCAATATTTTGTGAAAGGTCTCACCGCAGGCGCGGTGAAAGGATGAATCCCATGGCAGCTTCTCTCCAAATCGCAGGCATTCGCAAGGTCTTTGGCAAGGCGGACAAAACCGTCGAAGTGCTCAAGAAAATCGATATCGACGTCGCCCCCGGCGAATTCCTCATCCTCGTGGGCCCCTCGGGCTGCGGCAAGTCCACCTTGCTCAACATCATTGCGGGCCTCGAAGACCCCACCGAAGGCGAACTGCGCATTGCCGGCAAAAACGTGGTGGGTGTGGCCCCCGCGCAGCGCGACATTGCCATGGTGTTCCAGAGCTATGCGCTCTATCCCACCATGACCGTGGCCGACAACATTGGCTTTGCGCTGGAAATGCGCAAAGTGCCCGCTGCTGAACGCAAAAAACGCATCCAGGAAGTGGCCGCCATGCTGCAGATCGAGCACTTGCTCGACCGCCGCCCCGCCCAGCTATCCGGTGGCCAGCGCCAGCGCGTGGCCATGGGCCGTGCTTTGGCGCGCGATCCGCAGCTGTTCTTGTTTGACGAGCCGCTCTCCAACCTGGATGCCAAGCTGCGTGTGGAAATGCGTGCCGAGATCAAGCGCTTGCACCAGACCTCGGGCATCACCAGCGTGTACGTGACGCACGACCAAGTAGAAGCCATGACGCTGGGTAGCCGCATCGCCGTCATGAAAGACGGTGTGTTGCAGCAAATTGGTACCCCCAAAGAGATTTACCGCCAGCCCGCCAACACCTACGTGGCCAGTTTCATCGGCTCACCGACCATGAATTTCATCAATGGCCGCGTGCAGCGCGAAGGTGAGCAAAGCCGTTTTGTGTTCCAGGGCGGATCGCTCGATTTGCCATGCCCGGCAGTGGATGCCGTCACCCTAGGCCAACGCCCTGAGCACATCCACTTGGCAGACGACGCTGCATGGCGCGGCCAAGTGACGCTGGTGGAACCCACCGGGGCTGACACCTATGTGGTGGTGCAAACCGAAGCCGGTGCCTTGACGGTGCGCGAAGCGGCCAGCACCCCCGTGCAGGTGGGCGATACCGTGGGCCTATCCATCAGCAGCCGCCACAACAACTGGTTTGACGCCCACAGCGGCGTGCGCTTGGCGCTGTGAAAGCGCGCTTTAGTGGGCATTAGGACGTGGGGCATCGAGGTCGATGAGCCCGTCCTCCAAGGTGGTGTAAAAGGTCTCAAATGCCTCAATCGACATGGGTCGAGCGAGGTAATAGCCCTGTGCGAAATCGCAGCCTGCTAGCCGCAGCAGGTCAAGTTGTTGGCGCGTTTCCACCCCTTCGGCCACCGTGCGTATGCCCAGTGCATGGGCCATGGCAATCATGGCTTGGCACAGACTCAAGTCCTTGGAGTCGGGCTTGAGGTTGCGCACAAACTGCCTGTCTATCTTGATGTACTGGATGTCAAAGCGCTGCAAGTAAGCCAGTGAGGAGTAGCCCTTGCCAAAGTCATCGAGTGCGATTTGCATGCCGCACTTGACCATGTTGTGCAACTGCTGTGATACCGAGCTATCGCTGTCCACCAAGATGTTCTCGGTGATTTCTACGGCCAATGCTTGCGGCGGTATGTGGCGTTCGCGCAGGGACTTTTCCCAGTCGTGGTGCATATGGCCGCGCTGGAACTGCACGGGTGACTTGTTCAGACTGAGCTGGAAGTCCTCTGCCAGCGTCAGGCGCCAGTGCTGCACTTGCCGGGTCACTTGCAAAAAGACCCAATCGCCCAATTCCAAAATCAGGCCGCTGCTCTCGGCGATAGGGGTGAACTCTTCGGGGTCTATCAGCCCATGGCGTGGGTGTTTCCAGCGCAGCAGGGCCTCGGCTTTGTAGACGCGGCCACTGTCCAAATCGACGATGGGCTGGTAGACCAGATGGAACTGCTCCTCGTGCAAGGCAATGCGCAAATCGTTGGCGATGCGGGCGCGACGCTGTGCATCCTCCTGCATCTTGGCCGTGAAAAAACGGTAGCACGAGCGCCCCGCGCCTTTGGCCAAGTACAGCGCTTGGTCGGCGTTGCGCAGCAGGGTTTCAATGTCGCTGCCATCACGGGGGTAGAGGGTGACGCCGATGCTGGCGGAGATGAAACGGTACTCATCCCCCAGCTTGAAGCCTTGCATCACACTCATGAGCAGGTTTTTCAGCACCTTTTCCAGTTCTTCCAGATCGTCGGCTTTAGGAACCAAGATGGTGAACTCATCGCCGCCCATGCGGGCCAGTGTGTCTTGCGATTGCAGGCAGCTCAGCAAGCGGTGCGCTACTTTGACCAACAGGGCATCGCCGTGGTCATGGCCCAAGGTGTCGTTGACCTCTTTGAAATAATCCAAATCGATGAACATCAAAGCCAGTTGCTGCCCGGTTATTTGGCTTTGCTGCATGGCTTGGCTCAACTGCTCGCGCAGCAAGACGCGATTGGGCAAGCCCGTTAGGGAGTCATACAGTGCTTGGTGGCGCAGCGCTTCTTCGGCCTCTTTGCGGGTGCTGATGTCAGTGTGTGTTCCCACCATACGCAGTGGCTTGCCATGTTCATCGCGGCTGATCACTGTGCCCAGCGCTTGTACCCATTTCCACAAACCACTCTTGGTCAGTACCCGATGTTCGCAGTGGTAGCGCGGGGTTTTGCCTTGCAAGTGGTCGCGCAGCGCTTGCTGCATGGGGCCAATGTCATCGGGATGGATGTAGGCCAACATCTCCTCAACCGAGGAGCCCAGTTCTTGGACGTCCAAGTTGTAGAGCGCCAGTAAGCGCTCGGAGTAGATCATGGTGGATGTTTGGATGTGCCACTCCCAAATACCATCTCCCGAGCTGTCCAGCGCATGGCGCCATGTGGCTTCGCTGTCTCGCAGCATGCGTTCCAGCAGCACCTGCTCGGTGATGTCTTGGAGCACCTCGGTGCGGGTGGCAACGCGGCCATCGGCCCATGTCATGTGGGCGATGGAGCGCACCCAGATAAGGCGACCAGTGGCTGTGAGCAGCTCATAAATCCCTTCATGCCGCTCCGGTTGCTGTGGGTCTTTGAAGCTTTGCAGCAGCATTTTGCGGCTGTGGGCAGTCAGGAATTGCCGTATCGATTGGGTGTTCGGTACAAAAGTAGCCGGATCAGCCTCTACCACCAAGTAGACCCCCAAAGTCCAGAATACTTCGCCGGTTTCGTAATCGGCAACGGCACACCCCACACGGGCAATGTGCTGCAAGTCATTGAGCATGGCATCCATCAGGCCACTTCCATGGTGTGCCTTGCTCAGTTCTGAGAAATCGGAGAAGCGCTGCTCTGGCCCGCTCCAATTGAGCGTGGGAGGGGATGGCAGTACCGTGGTGTTGGGCAGGTTGTGCAGCGGAACGACCAAACTGGGCATGGCGTTGTGCAAGGCTTCCAGGTCGGTGTGCAGTCCATGCAGGCGCAATACTTGACCCCGCTCACTCCACAGGGTGGCTTTGCCACGACAGAGCACGCGTTTCCAGCGCCCGTTTTTGCACCGCAAACGCATGGACACTACCAACATGGGGGGGCGTTGATTCACGTATTCCAACAGGCTGCTTTGCAGCACAGGCCAGTCGTCTTCATGCACCAAATACTGGAGCTGCTCCGCACGGCTGAGTTGCAGTTCAGTGCGGCTGTAGCCCAGCATGCTGTGCCAGCGTTCGCATGCCCAGTAGACATCGGTGGTCAGATCCCAGCTCCAAATGCCTTCATGCACACTGTCCAGCGCCAGCTGCCAGTGCTGAAACTCGGTGGGTGTAGTGTTTGGTGGCACAGTGTCTCGCTTGTTGTGAGTCAATCCTGTTACAGAGCCGTACGGGCCTAAGCCATTGGTAAGCGCAAGCTCACCCGGAAACCATGCGGCAACACCGTCTGGGCTTGGGCACTGCCACGGTGGCGTTGCAATATCTCTGCCACGATAGCCAGTCCTAGACCGCAGCCTTGGGGTTGTTCGCTGGCCCGCCAGAAACGTTCGAACACGTGTTCCAACTGTTCGCTGCTCAGGCCAGGACCATCGTCTTCCACTTCCAATACAGCCTGCTTTGCCTGTTGGCTGGCACGCAGTGTGACGCTGTGTCCAGATCCAGCATAGCGCAGCGCGTTATCTAACAAGTTAGACAGTGCTTCGCGTAGTAACAGACGGTTAGCCGGAACGACCAGGTGCTGTTCTCCCTCGTAGCCCAAGTCCATGCCTGCTGCCAAAGCGCGTGGAATCCACTCGCGGGCCACTTCACGGGCCAAGGCTGCCAAGTCGGTGCTTTGCAGTTCAATGTCGGCTTCGGTGCGCGCCAGCGACAAGAGCTGGTGCACCAAATGCGCGCTGCGCTGTGCACCGCTGTGCACTTTGAGCAAACGTTCGTGCAGCGCCTGTGGGTCTTGCTCGCGCAGGGCCAGTTCGGTCTGGCTGATCAGCCCGGCCAAGGGGGTGCGCAACTGGTGTGCGGCATCGTTCAAAAAGCGTTTTTCTTGTCCCAGACTGCGTTGCAAAGAGGCCAGCAGGGTGTTGAGTGTGGTGGCCAGTGACGATACCTCTTGCGGCGCTTCTTGCAGTTCCAGTGGCGAGAGCGAGGTGTGCGTGCGGTGGGCTAGCTGGGCTTCTAGTCGCTGCAGGGGTTGTAAGCCACGCCGTATGCCGGCATGCACCAGTACGCTGAGCAAAGCCAGCACCCCCAGCAGGGGCACAAACACGTCGCGCACCAGTTCTTGGGCTATGCGCTGCTGCTCGGTCAGGCTTTTGGCCACTTGCACGCGCAGGCGCTGCGGGTTGGGTTCATCGCCAAATTCGGTTTCGATGGACGCCACGCGCATGGCTTTGCCTTGGATGGTGGTCTCGTAGAGCAACGGTTGGTCGTCAGGCACGCTATGGCCCGGTGGGGGGCCGGGCAGCGAGAGGTTACCCAGCAAAAACTGCCCCGGTGGAGAGGACACCATGTACACCACACGGTCTTGTGGGTCTTGCTCGAGCATGGCTTGTGCGGCACGGGGAAAGTCAATCAGCAGCCCCGACCCTATGGGCTTGACCTGCCGTGCCAGTGAGCGAACCGATTGGCTCAGCGATTGGTCGGTGACTTTTTCGGCATAGCGCAGCGCCACGCTGAAAGCCAGCAGCCCGCCCACCAACCACAGCAGTAGCTGCGGTAACAGCAGCCACAGCAGCAACTGGCGCTGCAGGGATAAGCGTTGGTTGGTGGTGTGGGGGCGCAGGGGCGCTGGTGTCATGGGGTGGTTTCGAGCAAGTAGCCCAAGCCGCGCACATTGCGGATGTTCAAGCCCGAATCCTGCAGCTTGCGGCGCAGGCGGTGGATATAGACCTCCAGCGCATTCGAGCCCGTGGCACCTTCAGAGGGCACGGTTTGCCACACAGTAAGCACATCTTCGCGGCTGATGACTTGGCCCATGTTGTCCAACAGCAAACGCAGCAGCGACCATTCGCGGTGTGTCACATCCAGTGCTTGTTCGTCCAACCATGCCAGTGGTTTGTCGGGGTCTAGGCGCAGGCGCGCTGCACCGGGGGCTTGCACTTGCAAGCTGCCACCGAAAGCGGGTAAGCGGGCGCGCCGCAGCATGGCTTGCAGGCGTGCCAGCAGTTCAGCCAAGTCAAAGGGTTTGGTCAGGTAGTCATCCGCGCCTTCGTTAAGGCCTTGTACGCGGTCGTCCAGACCATCGCGGGCCGTCAGTATCAGCACCGGCAGCGCGGCCAAGCGCTGGCGTATCCAGCGCAGCACTTGCAGACCGTCTATGCCCGGCAAGCCCAAGTCGAGCACCACGGCATCAAAGCGCTGGGCTAGCAGTATCTGCTGGGCTTGCTCGCCATCGCTGGCTACCGACAGGGTGTAGCCTGCATGGCCCAGCTGGGCTTGCAGCGCATCGCGCAGCAACTCGTCATCTTCCACTATCAACAGGTGAGCCATAAGTACAAAAAACGGGTGATGTGCCAGCTTAACAAGCAGGGCGTTGCTGCGCTATAGCAGCAACCCGTGCTTTACTGATCGCCTCGCCAATCTGTGGCCCTTTGGCACCACGGGCGATGGCGTCGCGCGCTAGGGTGTCGGTGGGAACGGCCAAAGCGGTGGCCAGCGCTGTTTGCAGGCGCGCCGCTTGCGGGTAGGGGCTGTCGTGCAGGTTCAAGCGGCCTTGGGCATCGCATTGGCAAGCCAGCAGCACCTGAGCAAAGCGCTCGGGCTTGCGAAAGGCGTCGCAGCGCTCCAGCAGGCGCACGGTGGCGGCAGGCGAGAGGTCCAAGCTGCGGTGGATGTTGCCGTGCTCACGCGCCACCACCTCGGCCAGCTCCACGCAGTCGGTGGGCACGCGCAGGCGCTGGCACAGGGGGCGCAGCAGCTTGGCGCTGCGCTCTTCGTGGCCGATGTGGCGTGGCAGCACATCGGCGGGCGTGGTGCCTTTGCCCAAGTCGTGCGTGAGGCAAGCCAATCGCACCGGGAGTGGGGCGTTGAGCGTGGCCGCGCGGTCTAGCACCAGCAGCAGGTGGGCACCAGTGTCCACTTCGGGGTGGTAGTCGGCGCGTTGCGGCACGCCCCAGAGCCGATCCACCTCGGGCAGCAGGCGCTGCAGGGCACCGCAGTCGCGCAGCACCTGCAGCATGCGCGAGGGGTGGTGCTCCATCAGGCCGCGGGCCAGCTCTTGCCACACGCGCTCGGGCACGAGGTGGTCCACCTCGCCGTCGGCCACCATGCGCTGCATCAGCGCCAGGGTTTCGGGGGCGACGCTAAAGTCGCTCAAACGGGCGGCAAAGCGCGCTAGCCGCAAGATGCGCACCGGGTCTTCGGAAAAGGCCTCGGTCACGTGGCGCAGCACTTTGGCCGCCAAGTCGGCTTGGCCGCCGTAGGGGTCTACCAGTTGGTCACGCTGCTGGCGCAGGGTTTGGGCATCAAATTGGCCTGTAGAGCTTGCCAGATAAGCTGGGGCTGCTATCGAATTGATAGTAAGGTCGCGCCGCGACAGGTCTTGCTCCAAGGTCACGTCGGGAGCGGCCAGCACCACAAAGCCGCGGTAGCCGTGGCCTTGTTTGCGCTCGGTGCGGGCCAAGGCGTATTCCTCTTTGCTGTGGGGGTGCAAAAACACGGGAAAGTCCCGCCCCACGGGCACAAAGCCCGCAGCCTCCATGGCCTGCGGTGTGCTGCCCACTACCACCCAGTCGCAGTCTTGCACGGGCAAGCCCAGCAGTGCGTCGCGCACGGCACCACCCACCAAATAGGCTTGACCGGGCACCAACACAGAGGCGTGTTGCACTGCACCAGCAGGGGCGTGCTGGGGTGCTGGGGATGGATGCGGATCGTGCTTGTGCGTCATGGGGAAATACTCTTTAGGCCAAGTCTAGGCGCTCAAGCCAGGCTTGCGCACCTTGCTGGCGTGCCAATTGGGCCGCTTGTGCCAGCCAGTCTGCCACCGGGCCGGTGGCACTGTGGCCCATGCGCAGATGGCACAGGGCCAGCAGGCGCAAGAATTCGGGTTCGAGGTGGTGATCCGCTTGGGCTTGGCAACAGGCAATGGCTTGCTGCGCTTGGGTAGCGCAGTCGCTCCAGCGCTGCAGTTGCCACAGCGCATCGACCAAGATGCCTTGGAAGATGGTTTCAATGCCTGGCATGGCCACGCGGCAGCCGGCCAATCCGGCCTCTATGTAGGGCAGGCCAGCTGGGTCACCCAAGTACACGCTGGCCCAGCCCGCCAAGGCGGTGCCGGCCACTTGCCACAGAGCCAGTTGGTGTTCGTTGCCCCAGTGCAGCAGCTCTTGGGCGACGCTTTGGGTGGTTTCAGCGTCATGTTGCATGCGCAGCAGCACTGCGTGGCAGGCCAAGGTAAAGCACAGCGTGTGGGCATGCTTGAGCGCGCGGGCCTGCTCCACGGCCTGCTGTGCCTGCTGCAGGGCAGGCTCGGCATGGCCTTGTAGCCACAGTATCCACGCCACAAAGCACTGGGCCGAGAGGGCGCTGTCTTCGCCGTACTGGCGCAGGCGTTCGGGGTACTGGGTGCAGGGGCGTTCTTGGCCCCGTGCCATGCTCTGCTGCAGGTGGTGCAGGGCTTGGTCGTAGTGCCCCAAACGGTACAGGCTGTTGCCGCAGGCGTAGTGGGCGTGGATCAGCAGTTCGGCATCGTTGGCGGTTTGCGCCAGTTGCAGCAGGCGCTGCGCGTACTCCAGCGGCGCGCCGTTGGCAGGGTTGGAGCTGCTGCCCAGCCACAGCCCCCAGAGCATGGGGAAGCTGGCCAGTTCATCTTGGTGCAGGCGGCTGAGCTGCTGGGCGCGCACAAAGCAGGCATGCGCTGCCGGGCTACCGTAGCCTTGGGTGCAGGCCAGTGCCGTGCCCAGCGCGGTTTGCAGTGCCAGCTCTAGGCTGGTGGTATCGGTCTCGGGCGCATGCGGTTTGCTGGCCGCGGGTAGCTGCTGCAGCGCGGCTTGGTAGTGGAAGATGGCATCGGCGTACGAGGAGCGTTGCACGGCCCATTGCCCTGCTTGCAGCCAGCATTGGGCAGCTGCCAGTGCTTGGCCGGCTTGCGCCAAGTGGTGGGCCAAGCGCTCGGGTTGGTCTTGCACCATGGCCTGAAATGGCCCTTGGTACAGCTGCACCAGCGCGCTGTGCAGGTTGCGGCGCAGGGGCACGGGCAGGGTGTGGTTGGCCGCGTCTTGCAGCAGCACGTGGCGAAAACGGTAGTGGCCGCTGGGGTGTTCCAGTCGTTCCATGAGCTGGGTTTGCTCCAGTTGCTGCAGCGCTTGCTGCACGCTGGCTTGGGCGGCATCGTGGCCCAAACCATGCAGCGCTGCGTGCAGGGCGCTCAGCAGTGGAGGGGACACCTCGCGCCCTATGGCGGCGGCCTGCTGGGCTACGGGCAACGCGCTGCCTACCGATTCCAGCCGCATGGCCAGCAGGTGCCAGATGTTGTTGGGCACGCTGTTGCTGGCCAGCGTGCCTGTGCCGAGGCCGCTGGGAGGGCTGCCAAGTTGCAGGCTGCGCACCATTTCCTCTACGTACAGGGGTACGCCGTCGCTGCGCTGCACGATGGCTTTGTGCTGCTGGGCGGGTACGCTTTGGCGACCAGCGGTGTGGCGTATGAGTTGCTCTACCTGCCGGGGCTGCAGGGGGGGCAAGGCCAAGGTTTTGATACCGGGCCATGGTGCTTGCACCGAGCGGCTGCTGAGCAGCAGCAAGTGCGGCGTGCCACGCTGCTGCAGCCATGCCTGTATCCAGTCCAGTGTGGCTTGGTCGGCCCAGTGGATGTCCTCTAGCACCAACAGCAGGGGGCGGTGGTGGGCCAAGGCGTTGGCTTTGGCCAGTAGCAGGTCTTGCTGGGGGTGGTGCCAGTCGGCAAAAGGGTGGTAGGGCGTGTGCTGCAACTCGGCTTGGCAGTGCAGCACCACGCAGTGGCCTCCCGCTTGCATGATGCGTTGTGCCAGTTCGTGGATCAGGCGCGATTTGCCCATGCCCGGTTCCGCCCCAATGTGCAGGCACTGGCGCAGGCCTTGGCGGCTGCGCTCCCACAGCGCTTGCAGCAGGCGCATTTCGCGTTGGCGGCCCACCAGTGGACTGAGTTGGCTGCGTGCCTGTAGCCGATCGCGCGCGGGGCTGCGGCTTTGTAGCAATTGGTAGTGGGGGCTGCTTTTGGGGCTGGTGGTTTCTGCAGCCGGTTCAAAGCGGAAGTAGCCTTCCACTTGCCGCTGCAGTTCGGGGCTGACCGCCACCCGGCCCCACGGGCTGTGCAAGGCCAACTCGCTGGCGTGGCGGGTGATGATGCCGGTGGTGTCGGGCAGTTGCACACGTGGGTCGTGCAGCATCCAGCCGCTGTGCGCGCCGATGTGCAGGCGCAGGCCAGCCTGCTGGCCCAGGCGTTGGCACAGTGCCAATGCGGCTTCTAGCGCTTTGATGGGGGCTTTTTCCTGCGCCTGTGGGTGGCCAAAGTACGCCATGACCCAGCCTGCACGCAGGGCATAGCCTTGGCCGCCGTGTTCGCTCATGGTGTCCATGCACAGGCTGTGCTGCTCGGCCAGCCAGTCGGCGGCCAGTTCATCGTGTGGTTCGTCGGTTTGCAGTTCGCAGGCCAGCACGCACACTTGGCGGCGCTGCATGGGGGCTGGGCGGCGCACGGGTGTGGCAGGGGGGGTGCTCAGCTCACCGCGCCGTATGGCTTGCACCAAGGCCAGGGTTTGCGGTTCGGGCTCCAAGTCCAGCTCACGCAGCAGTTGGGCGCGGTATTGCTCAAACTGGGCCAGCGCGGCACTGGTTCGTTGCTGGCGTGCCAGCAAGCGCATGAGGCGGCGCTGTGTATCTTCGGCCCACGGGTCGTGTTCTATCTCTTGCAGCAGCAAGGCGTGGGCACGTTCGATCTGGCCCAACTGCTCGTGCAGTTGGGCCAAGGTCGCCAGCAGCTGTTGGCGCTGGCGGTGGCAGTGCTGGCGTTGGCTCTCTAGCCAGTGCTCAAAGTCGGGGGTGTCGGGCAAGTGCAGGCCATCGAGCACAGGGCCTCGGTACAGGCAGAGGCGCTGCTCCAACTGTTCAACCACGTCAGCGGTGTAGGGGCTGTCGGCTGGGCAGGGCGGGAGGGGGGCTAGAAATTGCTCTAGGTCTAGGTGGTAGGGGCTGCGGTGGTCAAAACCCAGATGTTGGCGGTCACTGGGCAGCCACTCATGACGGGTGTCTGCCAGCACGCTGCGCACTTGATGCAGGGTGCGGCGCAGGTTGCCGCGGGCTATTGCGCTGCTGCTGTCAGGCCAAAACAGGCTGGCCAGCTTGTCACGGCTGTGACCGTGCTCGCCACTTTCCACTACCAAATAGGCCAGCAGGGCACGTGCTTTGTCATAGCCAAAGTCGGGCAAGGCTTGTCCGTCGTAGTGCACGACCAAACGCCCCAGCACGCCCACATGCAGGCCGTGTCGCGAAGGCGGTGTGGGGTGCTCGGTAGACGCAGGCAAAACGGGCATTTATGTGGCAGTAGTGAACGGTGTGTGAACGCAAGCTGCTTACTATACGCACCACTGAATCTGTCACGCTGCAAGATCAGGGAGGCGGGGAGAGACCCAACAAGCCAGGGCCCTCCGTCATGTCAGTCAGAGAAACCTGCCGCCTGCGGTCAACGCTGCAGGCGGTAGGGTTCCTCAAAGTCCAGAAAATCTTTCTCCCCCAAAGCCTCTGCCACCCACGCTTGCACGCCGGGGGCACTGAGCACGCGCTGCACATAGCCACTCACGGTGCCAGACAGGGGCAACCCGTAGGTTTGCAGCCGGGTGCACACCGGGGCGTAGTAAGCGTCTGCAATGCTGAAGTCACCCAGCAAAAACGGGCCGCCGTATTGGGCGAGCAGACCTTCCCACATGCTGTGCAGGCGCTGCACATCGGCGCGCACTGCGGGCTTGTCGCGCCAGATGAGGGCACCCACGTCGGGCAAATGCGCTTCAATGTTCATGGGGCAGGCCGAGCGCAGGGCGGTAAAGCCGCTGTGCATCTCGGCGCAAATGCTGCGCCCCACGGCGCGGCGCTCGCTGCTGGCGGGCCAGAGCAATTTGTCGGCATAGCGTTCGGCCAGGTATTCGGCAATGGCCAGCGTGTCCCACACCAGCAAGTCACCGTCTTGCAGTACCGGCACTTTGCCCGTGGGGCTGACGCCCTGCAGCGTGGTCTTGAAGCGCGAATCGGCCGCAAACGAATCAAAACGCACCATCACCTCTTCAAACGGTATACCTGTTTGCTTGAGTAGCACCCAGGGGCGCATGGACCAAGAGGAGTAGTTTTTGTTGCCGATGAAGAGTTTGAGCATGGGGTAACTTTCTTGTGGGGTAGCGTCGGTTCAGGGGGGGAGCCCACCATGATAAACATAAGAATAGCGCCGGATGTCTGTGCGCAGGTTGGAGTCAGGTATTGGAATGACACTTGGCAGCGTGCTCTCCAGCGTAAAACCCGTGCGGTGGGCAACAGCCATGGATGGGTGGTTGTGTTCGTCCGTAACCAGTACGACTCGGGTGATGGGGAGGTGGTGCAGGGCGATGTCTGTCAGTGTTCGCACTGCTTCTGAGATGTAGCCATGACCCGTTTGTGAGCTGCGGCACCAGTAACCTATTTCAATCTGCGACATATCCCAGTCGGGGCGGTGCAAGCCAGCACAACCGATCAGCTTGGAGTCCGTCTTATCAAGCACCAAGTAAGCAAAGCCTTTACCGGCCAGAAAGTCTGCGTGGGCCGTGCGGCAAAAAATCTCAGAGGATTCGATGGACTGTTCACGCATCGCCCATGGCAGTGAGGCAGGGAATTGCCGCAACGCGACGAGGGATTCCACAATGGCTAAGTGGACTAATGCACCATCACCCGCTTGTGGGCAGCGCAAGATGAGCCGCTGCGATTGCAATACGCTGGGTATCTCACGAAGAATCGCATGGGGCATGGTATGGCGGTGTGCAAGCGAGGCGACTTACGGGGCCATCTTGAACCGCTTGGCCTTAGGCGATCTCGGCGCTTTGGGCTGGGATTTTGGTTTAGGCATTGGCAGCGCTTGGTCCGTCGCCTGCACCACACTGCACAGCCAGTCGCGCTCTTCCCATTGGTCGGCGGTGATCAGCAAATGCGGCTTGGCACCGGGAAATGGGTGGCCATGCACTACCGCGTGCAGCAAGGCGGTGCCTGGGTCGGTGGGTTTGAGAAAGAGCTGGTTGTCGCACACCAAGCCCACGGGCTTGCCTGCTACGTACAGGCAGTACTCGCCAAACATCTTGTGCGTGCTCACCAGTGGCAAGCTTGAGAGCTGATCCTGCAAAAAATCTATGGTCGCTTGGGCGGTGGGCATGGGTGATTTTTACATCAAATTGAGCCCCAGCTTTTGCCCGAGTGTGAGGGTTGCGTAGACAAGAACTATGGTCAAGAGTGTGAGCACGGCAATCACTTTGGCACCGGTCAGCAGCAGGGCGCGCGCCGCTTTGCTTTTCCTGTCCTGGTCATAGTGCCATTTGATGGCAAGAAACATGCACACGCCAAAAACAATGGCTTTGAACGCGATGAAAAAGACGGGGACTAAATCGATCATTTTGAGCATTTCCGGAATGTTGTTTGGCGCTTTGTTCGACTATGCCGCACCTGCATCTGATATGAAAGACTCAGATAATGGGAAAAATACCATATCAGTTTGGTCATGAAACTCTACGAAGCATACGCCGATGAAATCGCCGATCTGATCCGGCAGGGCGTACTGCCCCCGGGCGCACGCCTGCCATCGGTGCGCCAGACCAAGCAGCAGCGCAAGGTCAGTGCTTCCACCGTGTTTGAGGCATACAACCTTCTGGAGTCGCGCGGCCTGATTCACTGCCGCCCGCGCTCGGGCTACTACGTCAACGAGCACACAGGCCCCCAAGCCCCTGAGCCCCATACGGCCACGCCCGCTGCAGAGTCACATCCGGTGGCTATCAGTGGCTTGGTGTTTGACGTGCTGGGCAGTAGCCGCAACGTGAACATGGCGCCTTTGGGGTCAGCTTTTGCATCACCGCACCTCTTTCCGCTTGATAAGCTGGCCAAGGCACTCACCCCGCAGATGAGAAATCTGCCGCCGGCCCGGCTCATAGAGCACCTCACGGCTGGCGATGAATCCTTGCGCAGACTGATCGCTTTGCGCTATGGCTCTGCAGGCCATCGCTTAAAGCCGGACGAACTGGTCATCACCAACGGGGCGATGGAAGCCCTCAACCTGTCTTTGCAAGCCATCACGCAGCCTGGTGATGTAGTCGTGCTGGAGTCGCCAACCTTTTATGCCGCGCTACAGGTTCTGGAGCGTTTGAAGCTTCGGGCGGTCGAGGTGGCTACCCACCCGCGCACTGGCGTTGACCTCGACTCTTTGTCCAACGTGTTGCGCCAGCACCCGGTCAAAGCCTGCTGGCTCATGCCGCAGTTTCAAAACCCTTTGGGCAGTCTTATGCCGGTAGAGGCCAAGCAGGCACTGGTGCGTTTGCTGGCACAGCACCAGGTGCCTTTGATCGAGGACGATGTCTATGGCGAACTCTATTTCGGCCACCACCGCACGCCCCCTGCCAAGGCTTTTGATACAGAGGGACTTGTGCTGCATTGCAGCTCTTTCTCCAAAAGCCTGGCTCCCGGCTACCGGGTAGGTTGGGTGGCTGCGGGTCGGTTTGCCCAGGCTATCGGGCGTATCAAACTCATGTCCAGTCTGGCAACCGCTGTGCCCTCGCAGTTGGCCATTGCGGCCTATCTCGAAACCGGTGGTTTTGACAGGCATTTGCGGCAAATGCGCCTGCGTCTGGAGGACAACGCCAATACCGCCTTGCGTTGTATTGCCCGCTATTTCCCCATGGGTACCAAAGTCACCCGACCACAGGGTGGATATTTTTTGTGGGTGGAGTTGCCACCCGAGATCAACGCCCTTGATGTACACCGACGCGCGGCTGACGCTGGAATCAGCGTAGCGCCGGGGCAATTGTTCTCAGCCAACCAGCGCTTTCACCACCACCTGCGCCTGAACTACGGGTTTCATGACTTGGCGGAACTGGCTGCCGCACTGCAGCAGCTTGGCGCTTTGCTCAGGCCTTAAGGCAAATCCAAACCCGCTTCAGCACTGCCCACAGGTCGTGGTCCGACCATGCCCATACGGGCTTTGAGTGACTGGGGTTGGCCAGTGATGAGGGCGGCGTACAGCGTGGTGTTGGCCAGTACTTTTTTCACGTAGTCGCGCGTTTCGGTAAAAGGCACATTTTCAGCCCAGATGGCACCTTCCAGTGTCGGAGCACCATCTTGGCCGCGCCATGTGCGTGAGCGGCTGGGGCCAGCGTTGTAGGCTGCAGCGGCCAGCGGCATGGAACCCTCAAAACTGTCGAGCACCAGCTTGAGGTAGCCCGTGCCGATAGCGATGTTGGTGTCGCGGTCATGGATGAGGTGGTTGCCGTAGTCGGTCATGCCCAGTTTTTTGGCTGTCCATTTGGCGGTGGCGGGCATCACTTGCATAAGGCCTGCCGCTCCTACGCCCGAGCGGGCGTCGATGATGAAGCGGCTTTCTTGCCGGATCAGCCCGTACACGTACGCAGGGTCTAGGCCGATTTGCTGGGTGCGCGCCAGCACGGCGGCTTTGTGCGGCATGGGAAAGCGTTGCTGCGCGTCAAAGATGGCTTTGCTGCGCTCGCTGGTGTTGATGCAGCGGTCCCAAATCTCGGCTTGGCAAGCCAGTTCGGCAGCGGCCAGCAGGCTGCGGTCGTCCAAGTTGCGGCCCACGGAGTAGTTCCACTCGCGCACGCCCTCGGTGCGCAGGCCCAAGCGGATGGCGTAGAGGGCGCGTTGCAGGCCGGGGCTGTTGGCGGCTAGCTGGCGTTCATCGGCTGTGAGCGGTGCAGGCTTGGGTGGAACAGTGATTTTTTGCCCGGTTTCTTCCAGTGCCAGCATTTCGTAAAAGCCTTTGGTGCTGGCCAAGCTGTTCAAGCTACGCTGGGCTTCTACGCGCAGCGGGTCGGTGGGGCTGCTGCTGGCGCGCGCCAGTTGGGCGCGGGCCAGCCAGTAGGCCCAAGCCGGGTCACTGCGTTGGGCGGGGTTCATGCTGCTGATGATGGTGAGAACGGCGTCCCAGCGCCCGGCGCGCAGGGCGGCGCGGGCAGCCCAAGCGAGGTGGTCTTCGTGCATTTCCACCCACTGGCCTTGCTCGAAATAGCCCAGCGCTTTGGGGGAGAGTTTTTGCGCAGCGCGCTTGCCAATCACGCCCCAGAGCCAGTTGCGTTCTTCGTGGCTGAGCTGGGCACGCCAGCGCAGTTTGTCCATTTCGGTGGCCGCGGCATCGGGGTCTTGGTAGGCCAAGCGGATCAGGGCCAGCGACACCAACTCGCGCGTTTGCAGGCGCAGGGCGGTGACTTTGTCGTTCAAAAAGCGCTTGGGGTTGTCGTAGATGCTGCTGGCCGTTTTGCTCCAGCTTTTGTCCAGCATGTCCAAGGCTTGGGTACTGACGCGCAAGCGGTCCATTTCCATGCCCAAACGGGCACGTTGCCACACCACCAAGGGTTTGAGTTTGCGTGCTTTCACCAGGGCTTCTGCCGCTTGGGCACAGGCATCGTCGTTGTCTTTGGCACCCAGCCAGTCGGTGGCTACACTTTGGCTGGTGTCCACGCCGCGCACGCTGTGCGCTTGCCATGTGTAGCAGCGGATGGCGCGCTCGTCGTTCATGCGGTAGGCAGGCAACTCGCGTTCAAAGGTGGCCCAGTCTTGCTTTTTGCCCAACTGCTGCAGCCATTCGGCACGCAAGCGGTCTTCGAGGTAGCTGCCGCTGTAGCGCGTCATAAAGGCCTCTATGTCAGCCGCTGGCGCGTCATTGAGGCGGCTGGACAGCTCCCAGTAGGCTGCCCATACCTCCAGCGGATGGCCTTGCAATGCCGCAAGCAGGTTGGCCATGCGCCGCGCATCGCGGTTGCGGTAGGCCTGGGCCATGTCCAAAAAAGTTTGGTCTTGCTGGGTCAATGCCACAGCATCGCGGGTTTGGGCTGCGGCGGACGAATAAAACGGGAACACCAAGGCGCTGGCAAGCGCTACTGATGTCAGAATGGCTGAAAACTGCATGACGGAATTATGGACAAGTCTTCGCCCCAAGCCGATCAGAAAAAAGCCCTTCGCAAACAACTGCTGGAAATTCGCCAAAATATTCCTGACCGATTGCAGCGCTCGGAGTTGCTGCAAAGCGTGATGCGCATTTGGTTGGTTACGCGTCCCGACACGGTGATCGGGGCCTATTGGCCCATCAAAGGTGAGTTCGATCCCTTGCCCTCGCTGCACCGCTGGAAAGAAGATGGCGAGCTGATGGATCAGCCGCAGCGCCGCCGCATTGGTTTGCCAGTGGTCAATCGCGAGCACAAGACCATGACCTTCCATGCGTGGTATCCGGGCTGCCCCATGGAAGAAGATGCCTACGGTATCCCTAAGCCCAAAGACACCGAGCTGTTGTTTCCCACCCTGTTGTTTGTGCCTTGCTTGGGTTATGGCCCCGGTGGCTACCGTTTGGGCTATGGTGGCGGGTTTTACGACCGCATGTTGGGCAGTTTGAATCCCAAGCCGTTTACTGTGGGGCTGGGGTTTGCGTCGGGCTTTGTGGACGATTTGGAGCCTGAAGCACACGATGTGCCGCTGGATGCGATTCTCAACGACCACGGCGTGGTCTGGCCTGTCTAGCGGGCTGTATGAGCCATGGGCCGCCTAGGCTATCAGGCGGCAAATTGCACAATCTCTATGCGGTTGCGGCCACGCTGCTTGGCCAAGTAGGTGCCTGTGTCGGTGTGCCGCAAAAGCTCGCGAATGCTGCTAGCTGCATTGACCAGGTCGTTGTTGTTCAGTGTGTCTGCATACACGCCCATGCTGGCTGTGTAGTGGGGCACCAAGTCTGCTTGGCGTTGGTTCAGGGCAGCATGCAAGCGTCCGGCCAGCGCCATGGCTTGGGTGCGGGTGCTTTCTGGTAACACCAAGGCAAACTCTTCACCACCCATACGCACCAGCATATCGTTTTTGCGTTTGAGTTCGCTTGCCAGTTGGGCAAAGTGGGCCAACACTTGGTCGCCCACCTCGTGGCCGTAGGCGTCATTGATGGATTTGAAATGATCCAAGTCGCAGATGATGACGGCAACTTCTACGCTGGTGCTGTCGGGCTTGCGCAGTTGCTGTGGCAGTACTTCGGTAAGGGCGCGTCGGTTGTAGGCACCGGTGAGGGGGTCGATATGGGTTTGGCACACCAGTTCGTTTTGCTGCTTTTGCGTCACCATGAGCAAAAAACCCAATGCGTGCAAGAACGACAGCAAGATGAAACCGCTGAGATAAATTAGTTGCACTGTGTTGGGGGTGAAAAAGCCAGCATCAGCACCGTTGTGCAGTAGCTGCCAAGCGCTGCCTGCTACACGGGTACCGGCTACAGCGATTCCTAGCACCATCAGACCTGTGAAGAAATAGTCTGTCATGCGCTGGTGCGTGCGCCAACTGGTGATGGTTTGGGCTATGAAGTGCAGCAGGCCGACACCCGCTGCCAATATGGTGCGTTTATCAAAGCTGGGCTCTGCATAGGTCCAGTAAGTGATGAGTAGCGAGAAAATCAGCAACCCGACTAAGGCAGGCTTTTGGGGTAGTGGAGCGAGTCCTTTCACACTGCGCACGGCTGCCAGCATGAACCAGTAGCCGATGGTGAAAATGCCGTTGGCCACGACGATGGAGAGCCAATCGGGCGCGATGCCACGCAAACCGAAACCCAGTCCTGCGATGAACATGCACCAATTACCCCATGCGGTGTACTGAATGCCTTGGATGCGCTTGGGAAAGCTGTAGTAAGCCACCATGAGCACAGCCCCTACGACGCCAGACATGGTGCAGCCCAGAATCATGAATGTCCGCAAATCGATCAACATGGTGCTCTGGAATGCAATGTGCGAAGAGGCTGGGGGTGGTGTGGTTGTAACTAGCGTTGCGAAACCAGTGCTTGTACATCTTCTAAGTAACCCAATAACACCTTTTGGGCAAAGCGGCGTTGCTCGGCGTTGGTGCTGTTATGGAATTTAGCGATGGTTTGGCACATCTCTTGGCGCAATTTTTCGGTATAGATACGGTCGTTGTCGTTCATAGGTTGCTGGCTGCGTGCCCACAAGTCTTGCAGGGCTTGCTGACTGGCTTGTGGCGTAGCACCTTGTAGGCTGCGCAGGGTTTTTTGCAAATCGCGCTGCCGTTGCATGACTTGATCGAGCTGTTGTTGGGCATTCCAGACCGACTGCTCCAAGCTGCTGCGCATGAGTTGCTGCTGTGTTTTGTCCAAGGGGCCATACCACTTTTCTGCTTGCTCAAACAAGGTGGTGTAGCGATGGTCTAATTGGGCTTGTAAGGTGGGAAGCATCCACTCCTTTTGCCAATCTTCGTTGCGCTCGCGAATTTTTTTCTCAAGCTGCTTCCACTGCCGTGGACCCATGGTCGGAACAATCGGTGTGGCATACACAATGGCTTGCTGGGCCAGCTTGTCGATTTGCTGCTGCATTTGATCGCCCCAGTAGCAAATGCGTTCTGGCGTCATGTTGTTTGGCATATCGTCTGCCAGTTGCTGCAGCATGGTTCCCCACTGGGGCAGCATTTGGGTGCGATGCCAGTTGTGCAACTGCACCAAACTGTCCTTGACCTTGGCTTCTTGCTCGTTTGAAAAGTCAAACCAACCATCTATCCACCAATTGAGCAAAGGGGGGGCTTGGTTGTAGGCATAGCGTGTGGCGCTGCAGGCAACCAGTACAGATGCAACAGTCAGCAGGCTGATAATGCGGGCAGCGTGCAGCCAGTGGTTAGATAGCCGTTTGGAAAGCACCATAGATAGAACCAACGTAGATAGGTTTATGAACACCAAACAACAAGCAAGCTATGTAGTAGCGGCACCTGCCGTGGATGTGGTCATTATGGCGGCGGGTAAAGGCACACGCATGAAAAGTGTTTTGCCCAAAGTGCTACACGCGCTGGCCGGAAAACCCTTGTTGCACCACGTGCTGGATACAGCGGCGGAATTGTTGGCGCGCAAGGTGGTAGTCATTACTGGTCATGGAGCTGCCGAGGTGGAGACAGCCTGCGCCAATAAAACTGGCTTTGCAGCCGACTTTGATTTGCAGTTTGCTCGCCAAGAGCCTCAACTGGGTACTGGGCATGCGGTGCAGCAAGCTTTGCCGCATTTGGCCGACGACGGCATGGTCGTTATCCTCAGTGGCGATGTGCCGCTCACCATGCCCCATACGCTGTACCACGTGCTCAAGGCCACCGATGGCCAGCACATGGCTTTGCTTACCTTGGAGCAGCCCAACCCAGCCGGATACGGGCGCATCGTGCGTGGTGCCGATGGTCAAGTGCAGGCCATTGTGGAGCACAAGGATGCGACCGAAGAACAGCGTGCCATCACCGAGATCTACAGCGGCATCATGGCCGTTCCGGCTGTAGACCTGAAGCGCTGGCTGGCCCAGTTGGACAACAACAATGCCCAAGGCGAGTACTACCTGACCGATATCGTGCGCTTTGCCGTGCAAGAGGGCGCGCCAGTAGTGGCCTACAAGATTGACGATGCGCTGCAAGTGGCGGGAGTGAACAGCCCTGTGCAATTGGCCGAGTTGGAGCGTGCTTACCAGTTGCGCCAAGCCCACCGCCTCATGGAGCAGGGTGTGCGCTTGGCCGATCCTGCGCGCATCGATGTGCGCGGTGATTTGCTGTGCGAGCGCGATGTCAGCATCGATGTCAATTGCGTCTTTGAAGGGCAAGTGACCTTGGGGCAAGGCGTGCGCATAGGAGCGCACTGTGTGCTGGCCAACTGTGTGATCCATGATGGCGCGGTGATCCACCCTTTCACCCACATCGACGGGGAAAAGCTCGGCGTGACTGTGGGGGCCGGTGCTTTGGTGGGGCCCTTTGCCCGCCTGCGGCCTGGTGCGCATTTGGGGCAAGAGGTGCATATTGGCAATTTTGTGGAAGTGAAAAACTCCAGCCTCGCCGCCGGTGCCAAAGCCAACCATTTGGCTTACCTTGGCGATGCCACGGTGGGCGAGCGCGTGAACTATGGCGCAGGCAGCATCACAGCCAACTACGACGGTGCCAACAAGCACCGCACCGTGATCGAGGCCGATGTGCACGTGGGCAGCAACTGTGTGCTGGTGGCTCCTGTAACTATCGGCACCGGTGGTACGGTGGGCGGTGGCTCTACCGTGACAAAGAGCACCGAGCCGGGGGCTTTGACTGTGGCACGGGCCAAACAGCTCAGCATTCCCAATTGGCAACGACCACAAAAAGTGCGCAAATAAGGCTTTAACCCTAGCTGAAAGTGTGAGCATGAGTGCAGTAGAGCAGCCCCTTGACACCGTTGCGTTGCATAAAGCCTTGGCCGACTTGCAAGCCGAATTGGCAGCCCAGCGGCAAGAGATGCAAGACTTTGCCTACGCCGTCTCGCACGACTTGCGTGCGCCGTTGCGGCACATTGTGTCGTTTGCCCAAATCGTGCAAGACGAGGCCGGTCCCACGCTCGACCCCGAGCACCAAAGCTTTTTGCGCACCGTTACCGATTCAGCCCACAAGCTCGGTGGCATGCTCGATGGTCTGTTGGCCTTTAGCCGCATTGGCACCGCTGACTTGGACATTCATCCTGTGCCTTTGGCCGTGCTGGTGGCCGAGTTGGTTGACAAGCTGCAGCACGGCGCTAGTCCCGCTGTGCAATGGCAGGTGCAAGTGCCTGCAGACCTGTTGGTGCAAGCTGACATTGGCATGCTGCGCACCGCACTGCAAGCGGTGCTAGACAACGCAGTCAAATTCACCCAAGGCCGTCCCCACGCGTGGGTGCGCATCACGGTGGATGCAGATGCAGACACTATCAAGCTGCTGGTACAAGACAACGGCGCTGGCTGCCCTACCGAAGCCTGCGTGCGCTTGGGCAAGGTGTTTTCGCGTGCGCACTCTGCCACTGCCTACCCAGGCCAAGGCGTGGGCTTGGCCATAGCCCGTAAGGCTTTGCAGCGCATGGGCGCTAGTTTGCACCTGCACGGTGTGCCCGATGCGGGCTTCACCGCCACGCTGGAGCTACTGCCTGCCGCAGCTACCGAGTCGGTTCAGAGCTGATCCAAGCCCATCAGCGCTGCGTGTTGCAGCAGCATGATGGTTTTGCCATCTTGGATGCGGCCATCGCGCACCATGGCCAGTGCGTCTTGCAGGGGCAGTTCCAGCACCTCGATGTCTTCACCCTCATGGTGCAGGCCGCCACCCGCTCCCACGAGGTCCGCCGCCTCGTACTCGGCCACAAAAAAATGCAGCTTCTCGGTCACGGAGCCTGGGCTCATATAGGCCTCAAACACCTTGCGGGGTGCGCGGATGCGGTAGCCCGTTTCCTCCTCGGCCTCGCGGCGGATGCAGCTCTCGGCATCGTCGCCATCGAGCAGGCCCGCGCAAGTCTCTATCAGCATGCCGTCGCTGTTGCCGTTCACAAAGCTGGGAAAGCGAAACTGCCGTGTCAGCACCACTGTCTGCTGCGCACGGTTGAACAGCAGCAGCGTCGCACCGTTGCCCCGGTCATAGGTTTCGCGCACTTGCTCTTGCCACTGATCATTGCGCAGCCGCAGAACAAAGGTGGTTTTTCTCAACGTGTACCAGCTGTCGGAGAGCAACTCGCTGCGCACGATGCGCACGCGATCCGTATCGGCTGGAATGGGGGCGGCTTGTGGTTTCATGGTGGGGGCAAGATGGGTTAGTGAGAGGCGGTAGAGGGGCTAATAAAGTGGTGGCGCAAGCGGTCGTAGAGCCAGTTGTAGACCACCGTGTAGGGCATGAAAAACAGCAAGATGCCCATGTCCAGCACAAAAGCTTGCCACAGGCTGATGTCCAGCCACCAAGCGGCCAGCGTGATGGAGCCCACGGCCAGCCCGCCCTCTAGCACCAGTGCGTGGGCAATGCGCACGCGCCAAGTTTTGTCCAGCATATAGGTGGCCAGTAGCCCGTCTTGCACGCGGGTCACCACCATGTTCCATACCAGCGCCATGAGCGATATGGCGAGGTTGAGCAAGCCCATGTCCAGTACGCCATGGTCGGTAAACCACGCGAACAGCGGGGAGCACAGGCACACGGCAATCACTTCAAACAGCAGTGCGTGGACGATGCGCTCGCGCAGGCTTTTGCGGTGCGAGGGGAGGGGAGCAGTCATAGCGGCAGTGTGGCACCAAACTTGGCGCGTTTGAGGCTGAAGAAGCTCTTCACATTGCGCACGTTGGCATTGGCGGTAAAGAGGCGCTGGCATAGCTGCTGGTAGGCCGGCATGTCGCTGCTGTGCACCACCAGCACAAAGTCCGGCCCGGGTGAGACGCGGTAGCACTGCTGCACGGTGGCCTCGGCGCAGGCCAGGGACTCGAAGGCATCCATGCTCTGCGCGTCTTGCCTATCCAGCGTGACTTCCACCAGCGCGGTGATGCCGTGGCCGACCACCGCCGCCACGCGCTCGGGTTGTAGGACGGCGATTTGCCGCTCTATCAGCCCGGCCTCGTGCAGGCGCTTGACGCGGCGCAGGCAGGTGGGGGGCGAGGTATGCACCCGCTCGGCCAGCGCTTGGTTTCTCAGCGAGGCGTCTTGCTGCAGCACGGCCAGTAACTGCAGGTCTATGGCATCCAGTGTTATTTCTTCCTTCATGTGCAGCATTTTGAATGAAAATTTCAATCGCAGTTATTTGTGAAATATAAAAACAAAAATAAAAGAAAAACAAAAATTAATTTCTTTTGGCGTGGCTAGCATGGAGCCCATCGCTAATAGGCTTGGTCAACGTATTTCAAGGAGAGTGGCTATGTGTGGCATCGTCGGTGCAGTGTCAACGCGCAATGTGGTTCCCGTGCTGGTGCAGGGTTTGCAGCGGCTCGAATACCGGGGTTACGACTCCTGCGGCGTGGCCGTGTATGCCCAAGGCAATAACGGCACACAAGGCGGCGCACAAGCTGGCCTGCAGCGCGCCCGCTCCACCTCCCGCGTGGCGGAGTTGCAAGAGCAGATCAACTCCACCGGCCTGCAAGGCCAACTGGGCATCGCCCACACCCGCTGGGCCACCCACGGCGCACCCGCAGTGCACAACGCCCACCCCCATTTCAGCCACGGCGCGGGCGCAGACGCAGCCAGCCGCGCTGGCCGTGTGGCACTGGTGCACAACGGCATTATTGAAAACTACGAAGAACTGCGCGTTGCCCTGCAGGCCAAGGGCTATGTGTTCGCCAGCCAGACGGACACCGAAGTCGTCGCCCACTTGGTGGACAGCCTGTACAGCGGCGACTTGTTCGAGGCCGTGAAGGCCGCTACCGCCCAACTGCACGGCGCGTATGCCATCGCCGTGTTCCACAAGGACGAGCCGGGCCGCCTCATCGGCGCACGCGCCGGGTCGCCCCTCATTTTGGGCGTGGGCCAAGACGGGCAAGAGCATTTCTTGGCCAGTGACGCCATGGCGCTGGCGGGCGTGACTGACCAGATTGTTTACTTGGAAGAGGGCGACGTGGTGGACATCCAGCTGGGCAAATACTGGCTGGTGGACAAAGAGCACAAGGCCGTGGCCCCCGCACAGCGCCCCGTGCGCACCGTGCAAGCCCACAGCGGTGCAGCCGAGCTGGGGCCGTACCGCCACTACATGCAAAAGGAAATCTTCGAGCAGCCCCGCGCCATTGCCGACACGCTGGAAGGCATAGAGGGCATCGTGCCCGAGCTGTTTGAAGCCGCCATGAACCACGCCCCCGGCCAGAACGCCGCCCGCGTGTTCCAGCAGATCGACTCGGTGCTCATCCTCGCCTGCGGCACCAGCTACTACAGCGGCTGCGCGGCCAAGTACTGGCTGGAGAGCATTGCCAAAGTGCCCACGCAGGTGGAGATAGCCAGCGAATACCGCTACCGCGAGTCCGTGCCCAACCCCAACACGCTGGTCGTCACCATCACCCAAAGCGGCGAAACCGCCGACACCTTGGCCGCGCTGCGCCACGCCCAGAGCCTGGGCATGAAGCACACGCTGACCATCTGCAACGTGGCCACCAGCGCCATGGTGCGCGAGTGCAGTTTGGCCTACGTGACCCGCGCCGGGGTGGAGATCGGCGTGGCATCGACCAAGGCCTTTACCACCCAGCTGGCAGGCTTGTTTTTGCTGACGCTGTGTCTGGCCCAAGCCAAAGGCCGCCTGACCGATGCACAAGAGGCCGAGCACATCAAAGCCCTGCGTCACCTGCCCGCCGCCCTGCAAGCCGTGCTGGCTTTGGAGCCGCAAATCATGGCCTGGGCCGACGACTTTGCCCGCAAGGAAAACGCCCTGTTCTTGGGCCGTGGTTTGCATTACCCCATCGCCATGGAGGGTGCACTCAAGCTCAAAGAGATCACCTACATCCACGCCGAGGCCTATGCCGCAGGCGAGCTCAAACACGGCCCGCTGGCGCTGGTGACGAGCGAAATGCCCGTGGTCACCGTTGCCCCCAACGACGCGCTGCTGGAAAAGCTCAAGAGCAATATGCAAGAAGTGCGCGCCCGTGGCGGCGTGCTGTACGTGCTGGCCGATGCGGATACCCGCATCGAGAGCAGCGAGGGCGTGCACGTCATCCGCATGCCCGAACACTACGGCGCGCTATCGCCCCTGCTGCACGTAGTGCCCCTGCAACTGCTGAGCTACCACACCGCCTGCGCGCGCGGCACGGATGTGGACAAGCCGCGGAACCTGGCTAAGAGTGTGACGGTGGAGTGAGGGGATGGGGTACTGTGATCTCGCCATCTACTATTGCTATCGGTAGTAGCCCTTGGGACTATGCGGAGTGCTAGGAAAAATAGCCCTTGATGAAGCGTCCAAGGTAATGACCCATCCAGATTTCAATCAACTCAAAAAGCTGTGCGAACGCAGCATAGCGAAAATGAGTGCTGCAGAGGCACTGGAGCATATCGGCCAGTTGATAGACGATGCCACTGACGCGTCCTTCGAGCGCGGCGCCAAACGTGCTCTCTACCTGCTTGACGAACTCGCAGACCGTGAACTCATCGCCACAGACGGTGCGTTGATCGAGTACTTTCGAGCTAACGCCTGGGCCGCGCTGTCGCTCATAGCAAACGTTCGCCAATCATGGTCTTGGGAGTCGAAGGAACGGCAAGCAGAGTTGCTTGCTCTCTCCCGTGCTGCAAATCACGTCGGCTTTGCAAGCCTCGATAAGGTTCGTCGGTGCCAGATTCTCACCAATCAGGCGAATCTACTGAACATGGTTGGGCGAACAATTGATGCAATCGCAGTATGGGACGCCGCCTTACAGATCATCCCAAACTTTGCGAAGGCTTGGGGAAACAGAGGCTGTGGCCTCAAAAGTTATGTTGGAATGTTGATGGATGACCGAGAGCGAGCGATCCTTGCTTTGCATGCGGTAGACAGCCTCCATCTGGCGCTGGGCAGGGACTCATTTTTCGAATCAGTTGATTCGCAAGGCGCAACTGCTTACTTTGCTGATCAGGCAATGACACTCGGTCGCGCGGTCGATGTTGATGCGGTTCGGGCGATTCAGTGCCTTGATCAAGGCAACGAAGGCCGATCAAAGAGTGAGCGAGCTTATCGCCGATGGTGTCTGAAACACCGTCTCTTTTTGAGCCCATTGAACGACCTGGGCCCGCATCTTGCCGCATCCACCGATGACCTTATGTTGCCGCCTCTGATCGAACGAATTGGTGATCGTTCGGACGGGCACCTTCCCCCGCCAATCGTTGGCTTCTTCAGTCAGATGAAGCAGGAGTACGTGTCTGCACGCTTCATGCTGTTCGACGGTTTGAGCAGTACACGTGTGCACTTCTCTGATCGCAATGTCGCACTTACTGACACTCTCGACTATCCGCTCTATTCGCTGGCAAGCGAGCGGGTCCGTACGGCCTTTCGCGTCGCGTATTCTCTGCTTGATAAGGTCGCCTTTCTCGTTGATCGCTACTGGAAACTGGGGAAGACACAAGACAAGATTAGCTTCAAGAACGTGTGGATGGTCGAGGGCAAAGCACGCCTGTTACCTCAGTTCGACCAATTGGATAACCTGCCATTGCGTGGCTTGTACTGGCTATCGAAGGAGTTGTTCGACGAGCAGCTCAAACAGACCACTGCTGCTGATGCTCGTGAATTGCACGTCATCCGCAATGCCCTAGAACACACCTATCTGCGTGTGAGCGAAGGTTGGGCTAAGCCATTCATGATTACCGGGGAGAGCAGCAGCGGATTCGGTATATCCATCGGCAGTGATGAGCTCGAAGCCAAAACAATACGTGTCATGCAAATGGCTCGATCCGCGCTGTTCTATGTTTCCATGGCAATTGGCGTCGAAGAGCGGAGGAAGCGACTCGCAATGCCGCCGCAGCTCATTGGCTCTATGCCAATCTTCGGCCTCAACGATAGGCGAAAGCGGCGGGACCCAAACTAGTTTGGCTTTCGCAATTCGCAGCACCCCTGATTCACAGCCCCAACGTAAATCGCTCCTTTGTCTGCGAACCGGCACCTAGCCGATGATAAAAGCGGATAGCGCCAGTGTTCCAGTGCGGTGTTTGCCACTGCAGGTCAATGCAGCCTTGTTCCCGCGCAAATCGGATGACTTGCTCTACAAGCATTCGCCCTGCACCAAGGCCACGTACAGCATCAACCAGATACAGACAGTCCAAATGTGCAAAGGGCTGCGCAGTCAGGGTTGCCCAGTCAAGGGTGACGCTGGCATAGCCTGCGGCTTCACCTGTGTTGACCAATTCCAGCCACCATATGTGTACCAACTTGTCAGCTAGTGCCGCATGCAGGCGCTCTGTATGCCCAACCACTGCAAAGCTGCATTGCTCGTAGGCTGCATGGGCGGCGCACAAAGGCGTAAGCAGTGCAGCATGCTCTGGCAAAGCGCGGTTCACGCGCCAAGCCTTGGCCTGCTGCTCCATCAACACGCACACTCAATAGCTGCCGCATTGGCTGGCATGGTGCCCGGTTCGCTGCCGGTGGCCAGCGGTTGCCCGTCGCGTATCCAAAAGTCCAAGCCACCCAGCATTTCCTTCACGGTAAAGCCCAGGCTGGCCAGTTTGTACGCACCTTTGGTCGAGCCATTGCAGCCGATGCCGTCGCAGTAGGTGACATACACCTTGCTGCGGTCGAGCCGGGCGGTGCTTTCTGCGGTCATCAAGCGGTGCGGAAAGTTGATAGCACCGGGCACATGGCCGCGTGCGTAGAGCGCTTCGGACCGGGTGTCTATGACGACCAGTTGCGCCACGCCGGCGCGCAGGTCTTCGGCCACGTCCCACGCATCGGCGTGGTAGCTGAGCTTGTGGGCCATGAATTCGGCCATCTGGGCCGGGCTGGCGGGTGCATAGGCCAGAACGTGGGAAGCAGGCTGCGCCATGAAAAACTCCTTAAACCGTTGAGACGGGACTCCACTGTAGGGTTAAGTGGTCTTACCATTAATGCCAATTAATGAATCTGTATAAGACCAATGAAACCTGCCCAGCCCAGTTTGTGGACCACCTTGTTTGATGCTGCAGCCAGCAGCCAAGGGCTGCGCGAGCGGGTGTGTGCTGCGCTGCGCCAGGCTATGCGCAGCGGCACTTTGGCAGCAGGGCAACGCCTGCCAGCCAGCCGTGTGCTGGCGCAGGATTTGGGAGTGTCCCGGGTGACGGTGGAGGCAGCCTATGCCCAGCTGGAGGCCGAGGGCTATGTCATGCGCCACACTGGGCGCGGCAGCTTTGTGGCCGAGCTGCAAGCCATGCCGCAGACCCGAGCGACTGGCCGCGTACCCTCAACACCAGCTAAACCAGCCACACCGCTGGCACTGTCACGGCGCGGGCAGATGCTGGTGAACACGGGCGGCTGTATGGAGCCGCTGCAGTTGCAGGCTTTTGCTGCGGGCAGCCCGGACTTGCGGGCTTTTGACCATGCACTGTGGCGTCAACTCAGTGCCCGGCTGTTGCGCACACAGCCGCAAGACCTGATGCGCTATGGCGACCCCCAAGGCCGCCAAGACCTGCGCCAAGCGCTGACGCAGTACCTGACGCAGTCGCGGGCGGTGGCCTGCACGGCAGAGCAGGTGCTGGTGCTGACCAGTTCGCAGCAGGCACTGCAGCTGCTGGCTACCGCGCTGCTGGACCCAGGGCAGCGGGTCTGGGTGGAAGACCCGGGCTACCGGGGTGCGCGCACGGCGTTTGAAGCAGCCGGTGCCACGGTCGTGCCCATGCCGGTGGATGCCCAAGGCTTGGTGCCCGACTTCACGCTGGAGCCGCCGCGCTTGATCTACCTCACCCCTTCGCACCAATACCCCACGGGCGCCACCCTGAGCCTGGAGCGGCGCATGGCGCTGGTGGACTACGCCCACCAGCATGGGTGCTGGATTGTGGAAGACGACTACGACAGCGAGTTTTTGTACGACGCACGCGCTACGCCCAGTCTGCAAGGGCTGGACGGTGGGCAGCGGGTGATTTATGTGGGCACTTTTTCCAAGACCTTGTTCCCATCGCTGCGGCTGGCCTACGCGGTGCTGCCGCCCGAGCTGGTGATACCGCTGGTGACCGCCCGCAGCGTCATGGATGGGCACAGCGCGCAGTGGCCGCAGGCTGTTACGGCGCAGTTCATGGAGCAGGGTTATTTCGCTGCCCACCTGCGCCACATGCGCCGTCTGTACCGCAGCCGGCGCGACCTGTTGCTGCAGGCCTTGGCCCAGCACTGCCCGTGGGCCCAGCCATTGCCCTGCAACGGAGGGCTGCAGATGGTGGTACTGCTGCCACACGGTACAGAGCAAAAACTGACACTGACCGCCGCTGCACTGGGGGTTGCCACTCCCCGTTTGGGGCCGCTGTACGCAAAGCCCAACGCAGTCGACGGCTGGCTGCTGGGTTTTGCCGCCTTGGAGCCTGCAGAGATTGAGCGGGCGGCGGCGCTTTTGGGCAAACTACGACCATAAATATTCAATATGCACGCGCACTGGCTGCATGCTGCAGTCAGTGTGTAATCAGCCAACTAGAAAGAAACAACATGCACGACATCCAATGCCCGCACTGTGGCACCGCATTCAAGATTGACGAGTCCGGGTACGCGGACATACTGCAGCAGGTCAAGGGCGCGGAGTTTGAGCGCGAGCTACAAGGGCGCTTGGCTGTGGCCGAGCGCGAAAAGCACAGCGCGCTGCAACTGGCCAAAGCCACCGCCGCGACCGAGCTGCAACGCGCAGCCGCTGCCCAGCAGGCCGAGCTGGCGCAGCTGCGTGCCCAACTGACTGCCCAGCTGCAGGCGGCGGATGTGGAGCGCAAACTGGCCGTGAGCGAAGCCTTGGGAGCCTTGCAACAAGAGCGCGACAAGCTGGCCCACGACCTGCAGCAGATGCAGCGTGAGCAGCAAGCCGCTGCCGAGTTGAACCGCGCCCAGCTGCAAGTGAAATACCAGCAGGCCGTGGCCGCCAAAGACGCTGAGCTACAAGCCCTGCGCGCCCAACTGGATCAGAGCGAGATGGCTAAGCAGTTGGCGGAGCAGTCGCTCAAAGACAAGTACGAAACCCAGCTCAAAGACCGCGATGAAGCCATAGAGCGCCTGCGCGACATGAAGGCGCGCCTGTCCACCAAGATGGTGGGCGAAACGCTGGAGCAGCACTGCGAGACCGAGTTCAACCGCCTGCGCCCAACGGCGTTCCAGCGGGCCTACTTTGAGAAGGACAACGATGCCAGCAGCGGTAGCAAGGGTGACTACATCTTCCGCGACCAAGACGAGGGGGGCACGGAAATCGTCTCCATCATGTTTGAGATGAAAAACGAGAGCGAGACCACCGCCACCAAAAAGCGCAACGAAGACTTCTTCAAAGAGCTGGACAAAGACCGCACCGAAAAAGGCTGCGAGTACGCGGTGTTGGTGTCGCTGCTGGAGCCCGAGAGCGAGCTGTACAACACGGGCATTGTGGATGTGTCTTACCGCTACCCCAAGATGTACGTGATCCGCCCGCAGTTCTTCATCCCCATCATCACACTGTTGCGCAACGCGGCGATGAACGCGCTGCAGTACAAGACCGAGTTGGCGTTGGTGAAGGCGCAGAGCGTGGATGTGACCAACTTCGAGAACGAGCTGGAGTCGTTCAAGTCCGCCTTTGCCAAGAACTACGACCTGGCTTCGCGGCGCTTTCAGACGGCGATTGATGAGATCGACAAGTCCATCGATCACCTGCAAAAAACCAAAGAAGCCCTGCTGGGTACAGACCGCAACCTGCGCTTGGCCAATGACAAGGCGCAGGATGTGACCATCAAAAAACTGACCCGTGGCAACCCCACCATGGCCGAAAAGTTTGCGCAGGCGAAATCTAACCCCGCTAACCTAGCCGGAGAGGCATAAAAAAACCGCAGCCTAGGCTGCGGTTTTTTTATTGGAAGAAAGGCGCTGGATTACAGCGGTACTTTCTTGAGCATTTCCACGCCGACTTTGCCTGCGGCGATTTCGCGCAGAGCAGTCACGGCGGGTTTGTTCTTGCTCTCTACCTTGGCGGTGTGGCCTTGGCTGAGCATGCGTGCACGGTAGGTAGCGGCCAGAACCAGTTGGAAGCGGTTAGGGACTTGCTTGAGGCAGTCTTCAACGGTGATGCGTGCCATGTGTAGAGCTCCGGTGTGTTTACGCGATATTGAGTGCTTGGAAAGTTTCAGCCCGGGCGCGGCGTTGGGCTGCAAACTTCAGACGCTGGGCATGAACGATGGCTTTCAGATCGAACAAGGCCCGGTCAAATAACTCGTTGATTATAACGAAGTCGAATTGGCTGGCCTGCGCTACTTCCACTTGGGCATTGCGCATGCGCAGTTCAATGGTGTCGGGTGCGTCTTCGCCACGGCGTTCTAGGCGTGAGCGCAGTTCTTCCCAGCTAGGTGGCAAGATGAAGATGCATACGGCGTTTGCAAACTTTTCTTTCACCTGCATGGCGCCTTGGAAGTCGATTTCCAAAATCACGTCCGAGCCTTGTGCCATGCGTTCTTCAATGGCTTTGCGCGAGGTGCCGTAGCGGTTGGAGTGGACGTTGGCCCATTCCAAGAAGGCGTTGGTTTCGACCATGGAGTCGAACTCTTGTGGCGAGACGAAGAAGTATTCACGGCCATGCTTTTCTTGGCCACGCGGGGCGCGGGTGGTGTGCGATACCGAGGGCTGCAGGCGCGAGTCCAGCTCCAGCAGGGCTTTGCACAGGCTGGACTTGCCCGCACCACTGGGGGCAGCCACCACAAACAGGTTGCCGGGGTAGTCGGCAGGGAATGCAGGGGATGTTGTTGAGACCATTGCTTATTCTATGTTTTGCACCTGCTCGCGCATTTGTTCTATCAGTACTTTCATGTCCACGCTGATGCGGCTCATCTCCAGTGCCGCAGATTTGGAGCCCAGTGTGTTGGCCTCGCGGTGCAGTTCTTGGATGATGAAGTCCAGCCGTTTGCCGATGTCGCCCCCTTTTTTGAGTAGCTGGGCTATTTCACTCAGGTGCGACTGCAGGCGGGTGATTTCCTCGGCCACGTCGATGCGGATGGCAAAGGCAGTGGCTTCGCTCAGGGCGCGTTCTTGCGCGGCTTCAGGTGTGGCTTCGGTATCGGTCAGTTGCATGGCTTCACGCCAGCGTTGCAAAAAGCGTTCACGCTGTTGCTGTACCAACTGAGGCACCAGAGGCTCGGCTTGCTTGGCCAGCTCTTGCAGTTGGGTAATGCGCTCTTGCAGCGATTGGGCCAAGCGCTTGCCTTCGCGCTGGCGCGATTGCACAAATTCTTTGAGGCATTCTTGCGCCAGCGGTAGGATGGATTCGCTCAGGTCAGTGCTGGTGTGTTGCTCGCTGCCCGCCATGCGTAGCACTTCGGCCACGCTCAGGGGCTGAGCGGAGGGGAGCCAGGCGCGCACTTGGTCTTGTGCTGCATTCAGGCGTTGCAACAGTTTGACGGAGGGGTCACTTACTCCAGTAGCTTGCAGGCGTTCCAAGGCCAAGCGCAGTTCTACCTTGCCGCGTTTGAGGCTAGATTGCAACAGTTCACGCAGTGCGGGTTCGTGTTGGCGCAGCTCATCGGGCAAGCGGAAACTAAGATCGAGAAAGCGGCTGTTGACAGAGCGGATTTCGACCGCCAAGCGCACCGTGGGGGCAGGGGCCGAACCACCGTCTGTGGCGGGGGATGTGGCATCGCTCAGCTGGGCGCTGGCGTAGCCGGTCATGCTGTAAACTGCCATAGATAAGCCTATTGAGGTCTAACGAGGCCCGAGAATAACCGCATTTATGAATACCAAGGCCAAGCCTTCGCCACTACCTCCAGATACCATCATTGGTGGTTATCGCATTGTTCGCAAAGTGGCGGCAGGTGGTTTTGGGGTGGTGTACTTGGCCATGGATCCAGAAGGTCAGCAAGTGGCCATCAAGGAGTATTTGCCTTCCTCTCTGGCTACCCGCGATGTGGGGGAGCTGACTCCCCAGATCGTGCCCGAGAAGTTGTCCCTCTACCGCTTGGGGCTCAAGAGCTTTTTCGAGGAAGGGCGTTCACTGGCGCAGATTTCACATGCGTCGGTGGTTAGCGTGCTCAATTTCTTCCGTGATAACGAGACCGTGTACATGGTCATGAACTACTTGGAGGGAGCCCCCCTGCAAGACTTCATCGTCACGGCCCGTGAACTGAAAAAAGCCAAGGTGTTTCGCGAGTCCACCATCCGGTCACTGTTTGATGAAATTCTGCGTGGCTTGCGCATCGTGCACCAGCACAAGATGTTGCACTTGGACATCAAGCCGGCCAACGTCTTCATTACCGATGACAACCGTGCGGTGCTGATCGATTTTGGCGCTGCCCGCGAGGTGCTGAGCAAAGAGGGTAACTTCATCCGCCCCATGTACACGCCGGGTTTTGCGGCTCCCGAGATGTACCGCCGCGATTCCTCGTTGGGGCCGTGGACAGATATTTACGCTATTGGCGCTTGCATTTATGCCTGTATGCAAGGGTATCCGCCCATAGAAGCGCCGCAGCGGCAGGACAAGGATCGCTTGATGGCATCGTTGGCCAAGATGCGTGGCGTGTATTCGGACAATTTGATCGAAGTGGTGCAGTGGTGCATGTCGCTGGATCCCTTGGCAAGACCCCAATCGGTGTTTGCACTACAAAAAGAGCTGGCTCGCGAAGGTGAGCGACGCTATACCAAACTTAGCGTGGCTGAGAAGATGCGGTTGCAGCTTGACAGCTTGGTGCCTGATAGCAAGAAGCCAGCAGGCGCGCAAGGAAAAACCAAATGAAGTTTTCCATCTTCCAAGTCAGTCGCAAGGGGGGGCGTGATAAAAACGAAGACCGCATGGGCTATTGCTATACCAAAGCGAGCGGCTTGTTTTTGGTTGCCGATGGCATGGGCGGGCATCCGCATGGTGAGGTAGCGGCCCAGTTGGCCTTGCACACAGTGGCGGCGCAGTTTCAGCGCGAAGCCAATCCCGAAGTGGCCGATGTGCCTTCCTTCTTGGAACGCGCTTTGCTGGCTGCGCACCGCCGAATTCTGCGCTTTTCCATGGAACAGGGTTTGAGCGATTCGCCGCGCACCACGCTGGTGGCTTGCATGGTGCAGGGCGGCAAGGCGTATTGGATTCACTGCGGTGACTCCCGTCTGTACTGGGTGCGTGACGGCGTGATGTTGACCCGTACCAAAGACCATTCTTACGCAGAGCAAGGGGCAGACAAAGTGCTGGCCCAAACGGTCAACCGCAACGTGCTCTACACCTGCTTGGGTTCACCCGTAAAGCCGCTGTACGACGTGACAGGTCCTGTGCATCTGTTGGGTGGTGACCGCCTGATGCTGTGCTCTGACGGTTTGTGGAGTGCTGTGGCCGATGCCGATATCGTACGTGAGTTGTGTGCCAAGCCTGTAACTGACAGTGCCCCCGATTTGGTGGAGTTAGCCCTGTCCAATGCGGGCGGTAAAGGTGACAACGTGACCATGATCGCGCTGGAGTGGGAGGTCGAGGAGCAATTCCAAACCACGCGCGGCACCATCTCGACCGAATCGATCGAAGAGGGCGTGTTTGCCTCCACTGTGCAAGCCAGTTGGAATGACATAGAGATAGACGATTTTGATGACGAGGCCATTGAACGCTCGATTGCCGAGATCAATGAAGCCATCCGCCGTTCTGCCGAGCGCAAGAACTGATTTTTCTCCCCAGGAGTATTGGTATGAGTTTTGTCCGCAGCGCCAACCGCGCAGCCGATGCATTGCGCCCCGTGCGCATCACCCGTGGTTACACCATGCACGCCGAAGGTTCGGTGCTGATTGAGTTTGGTAACACCAAAGTGCTGTGTACCGCGTCCGTGGAAGAGCGCGTGCCGCCCCACAAACGTGGCAGTGGTGAGGGTTGGGTCACGGCCGAATACGGTATGTTGCCGCGTGCCACCCACACCCGCAGCGACCGCGAAGCCGCCAAGGGCAAGCAAAGCGGCCGCACGCAAGAAATTCAGCGCCTGATTGGCCGCTCGCTGCGCGCTGTGTTTGATTTGAGTAAGCTCGGTGAGCGCACCATCCAGCTCGACTGCGACGTGATCCAAGCCGATGGTGGAACCCGCACAGCTGCTATTACGGGGGCTTTTGTTGCCGCCCAAGATGCAGTGAATCAGTTATTGGCCAAGGGGCTGATTGCTCAAAGCCCCATCATCGCTTCAGTAGCTGCCATCAGTGTGGGCATTGTGCAGGGCACACCACTGCTCGATTTGGAATACACCGAAGACTCGGCCTGCGATACCGACATGAACGTGGTCATGACCGGGGCTGGGCGTTTTGTGGAAATCCAGGGCACGGCCGAGGGAGCGCCCTTTAGCCGCAGCGAAATGGATGCTTTGCTGGGCTTGGCCGAGAAAGGCATTACCGAGTTGATGGTGTTGCAGCAGCAAGCACTGAAAGCCTGAGCCCCATGAAAATTGTTTTGGCTTCTAACAACCAAGGCAAGCTCAAAGAGCTGCAAGCCATGCTCTCGCCGTTGGGTTGCACCTTGGTCTGCCAGGGCGATTTGGGCGTGCCCGAAGCACCCGAGCCCTACCGCACCTTTGTGGAAAACGCTCTGACCAAAGCCCGTAATGCCGCCCAGTGCACAGGCCTGCCCGCGCTGGCCGACGACGCTGGTTTGTGTGTTGATGCTTTTGGTGGTTTGCCGGGGGTCGACACGGCTTACTACGCTACCCAGTTTGGCTACGAAAAAAGCGATGCCAACAATGTACGTGCTTTGTTGGAGCAAATGCAGGGTGTGAGTAACCGCCGTGCAGCCATGGTTAGCACGCTGGTGGCTGTGCGCAGTGCTGAAGACCCTGAGCCGCTGATCGCCGTAGGTCGCGTGAGTGGCTTGATCGCTCCCGAGCCAGTGGGTAGCAATGGTTTTGGTTTTGACCCAGTGATGTTCATTGAGCAGTTTGGCCAGACTTTTGCCCAATTGCCTACCGAGGTGAAAAACGCCCACAGCCATCGCGGTCAAGCCGCGCAGGCCATGGTGGAGATGATTCGCAGCCGCTGGCTGCCTTGATTGCGGCGCATGCAGGACATTCAGCACTACATGCGCCCTGGGGCGCTGCAGCTCACCAGCTTGCCACCGCTGTCGCTCTATATTCACCTACCGTGGTGCTTGCGCAAGTGCCCGTATTGCGACTTCAATTCGCACGAACTCTCCAACGGGCTGGACGATGACTTGGGCCAGCGCTATGTGCAGGCCTTGGTGCGCGACCTGGAAAGCAGCTTGCCGATGGTGTGGGGGCGCACAGTGCAGACCATCTTTATCGGTGGGGGTACGCCCAGTCTGCTTTCGCCCCATTTGCTCGACCAATTGCTGGCCGATGTACGTGCCCGCATTCGGCTGGCGCCAGACTGTGAGATCACGCTCGAAGCCAATCCGGGCACGTTTGAGCGCGACCGTTTTCGTGCCTTTCGCCAAGCAGGGGTGACGCGCCTGTCAGTGGGGGTGCAGAGTTTCAACGATGATTTTTTGCGCGTGCTGGGTCGTGTGCACAACAAGGCTCAGGCTTTGGCTGCACTGGAAGAAGCTGCGCAGGCGTTTGATACTTTCAACATCGATCTGATGTACGCATTGCCAGGCCAAACGCGCGAGCAGTTAAAGGCCGATGTGAACCAAGCCTTGCAGTTTTCGCCACCGCATTTGTCGGTTTATCACCTCACCATCGAGCCCAACACCTACTTTGCCAAGTTCCCGCCAGTGTTGCCCGATGAAGATATTGCGTACGACATGCTGGACGACATCACAGCGCTCACAGGGCAGAGTGGCTTGCAGCGCTACGAGGTGTCCGCCTACGCAAGAGCGGGGCACCAGTGCCAGCACAACCTGAACTACTGGCAGTTTGGCGACTATCTGGGCATTGGCGCAGGGGCGCACGGCAAGCTGAGCTTTGCCCACCGCGTGGTGCGCCAAGTGCGTTTGCGCGATCCCATGCGCTATCTGCAGGGGGCTGAAGCTGGCAATGCCGTAGCCCAAGAGGATGAGGTGGCGCGCGAAGACTTGGCCTTTGAGTTCATGCTCAACGCGCTGCGCTTGCGCGAGGGTTTTGCGGTGCAGGATTTCGTTGATCGGACGGGCTTGGCGCTCACCCGCCTAGAAGGTGCGCTGCAGCAAGCCGAAAGCCAAGGTTTGATAGAGCGCGATTGGAAGCGTATTCGGCCCACCGATAAAGGCTTCGATTTTTTGAGTGACTTACAGGGGCTTTTCCTGTCCAATTCGGACTAGGGCTGGGCGTGCCTAGCCTCAAGGAGGTAGGCATGTTCTCTCTGTATGGCAAAGCAGGGCAGGTGTATCAAGAGCCCACCGCAGCGCAACGCGCTGCATCACATCCATCCAGCCGGGTGGAGTTGATCATGAGCCACCAAGTCCATCTGCTGGACGATCAGCTCACATGCCAGCAAGCGTGGGAGTTCTTGGAGCTCCACCACATTGCGCAAGCACCCGTAGTCACCCCCGAGGCGGTGTTGGTGGGATTGGTCGGGCGCGTGCAGCTGATGCGAATCCTGTGGCCAGACGATGCGCTGCACGGTAACCGCAGCGCAGCGTTGCACAAACCTGTGACCGAGTGCATGCTCAGTCCATCGCCCATGGTCACGGTGGACAGTGATGTGCGTGAACTCGTGCGCTTGCTGCTTGATGCAGGTTTGTCTGGTGTGCCCGTTGTTGGTGAGGCAGGTAAGGTGGTGGGTTTTGTGACGCGCAGCGATGTACTGCGATCCATGGTGCAAGGCCCCACGCAAGATTGGTGGGCTTGATGCAGCCGATGGTGAAGAAAATAACGAAAAAAGTGCAGACGAAAAAAAATCAGTACGGCTTGAAGGCTATACTGATTTTTCAATTTTGGTGCCCAAGAGAGGACTCGAACCTCCACGCCTCGCAGCGCTAGTACCTGAAACTAGTGCGTCTACCAATTCCGCCACCTGGGCTTTCAGGAAAGACGCTAGTATAGCATGGCTTTTTGATTGGAATTTAAATGTTGGAAGAATTCAAAGGCATCATCCAAGGACATAGGGATGGTCACGCATTCATAGTGCGTGAGGACGGAGGTGCCGATGTGTACCTAGCGCCCAACGAGGCGCGTGCGGTACTGCACCAAGACAAGGTGCGCGCCCGTGTGACGCGCATGGATCGTAAGAACCGCCCCGAAGGGCGTGTGCTTGAAATATTGGAGCGTTCAGAGCAACCTATTATTGGACGCTTGCTGCATGAAAGTGGCGTCTGGTTGGTGGCTCCTGAAGACAAACGCTATGGGCAAGATGTGCTCATTCCCAAAGGGGGGCTGGGTGATGCCCGCCCCGGGCAAGTGGTGGTGGTGCAGTTGGTGGAGCCACCAGCGCTGTACGCCCAGCCCATAGGGCGTGTGCATGAAGTGCTCGGTGAGGTAGACGATCCAGGCATGGAGATCGAGATTGCTGTGCGCAAGTACAGCGTGCCGCACCAGTTTTCTTCGGCGTGTTTGGAACAGGCCAAAGGCTTGCCCGAGACAGTGCAAGCCTCGGATAAAAAAGGCCGTATCGATTTGACCGATATACCGTTGGTGACGATTGACGGCGAAGATGCGCGCGATTTTGACGATGCGGTGTACTGCGAACCCGCCCGCATTGGCAAAGGCCGTACGGCCAAGAATGGGTGGCGTTTGCTGGTGGCTATTGCCGATGTCAGTCACTATGTGCAAACCGGCTCAGCCATCGACATAGACGCTTATGACCGCGCCACCAGCGTCTACTTCCCGCGCCGCGTGATTCCCATGTTGCCCGAAAAGCTGTCCAACGGCTTGTGCTCACTTAACCCCAATGTGGATCGTCTGTGCATGGTGTGCGACATGCTGATAAGCGAAGAGGGTGAGTTAATGGCCTACCAGTTCTACCCTGGAGTGATGTGGAGCCATGCCCGCTTTACCTACACCGAGGTGGCTGCCATTTTGTCCAACACACGGGGGCCAGAAGCGCAAAAGCGCCAAGACTTGGTGCCGCACCTGATAGACCTGCACGATGTGTTCCAAGCATTGCTCAAAGCGCGCCAAGCGCGCGGAGCCGTGGACTTTGATACGACCGAAACGCAAATTGTGTGCGATGCCAATGGCCGCATCGAAAAAATCGTGCCGCGCACCCGCAATGTGGCGCACCGAGTGATCGAAGAGGCCATGTTGGCTGCCAACGTGTGCAGTGCAGACTTCATTTTGCAAAGCAAGCACATGGGCTTGTACCGTGTGCACGAAGGCCCTACGCCTGAGAAGCGTGAAATTTTGCGCAACTACCTGCGCAGTATGGGGGTGCAGTTCTCGTTGAGCGAAGAGCCCAAGCCGGGTGAATACCAAGCCATTGCCGATGCGACCAAAGAGCGCACCGATGCCAAACAAATTCACGCCATGTTGCTGCGTTCCATGCAGCAAGCCATCTATACGCCCATCAACAGTGGCCACTTTGGCTTGGCGTACGAGGGGTACACGCACTTCACTAGCCCCATTCGCCGCTATCCCGATTTGCTGGTACACCGCGTGATCAAGGCTATCTTGGCCGATAAAGTTTACGAACTGCCTGCGCTGCCCACGCCTACGGCTGCGCAGACACAATGGACGCGGCGCATGAAGCCACCAGCCAATGCACCAGTGGTGCGTGGAAAAAAAGCGCAAGCCCAGTCGATGGCGTGGCAGGCTGCGGGTTTGCATTGCAGTGCCAATGAGCGCCGTGCCGATGAGGCCAGCCGCGATGTGGAGGCGTGGCTCAAGTGCCAGTTCATGCGCGAGCATTTGGGCGAGGTCTTCAACGGCGTGGTGACGGCGGCGACCAGCTTCGGTTTGTTTGTGACGCTCGACTCCTTGTACGTGGAAGGCTTGGTGCACATTACCGAGTTGGGGGGCGAATATTTCCGCTTTGACGAAGCGCGGCAAGAGTTGCGCGGTGAACGCACGGGCATTCGATACAGCATTGGCACGGCGGTGCAAGTGCAGGTTAGCCGAGTCGATTTGGATGGTCGCCGTATCGATTTCCGCTTGGTAACCGAAGAGCGTGGGGCCTATGTTCCAGGCAGTAGTAAGGCCGGTGCTGCAGGCAAAGCGCCAGCCAAAACCAGCCGCAGCCAGCCGACGGCTGCGCCCAGCAAGACACCGCGCAGCCGCAGTGCTGAGGCTGCAGAACCCACAGGGCGAAGCAGCCGCAAAAAAACATCTGTGGCCAGTTTGGCCAAAGCCGCCAAGGCTGCCAAAACCGCTGTGCGCAAGGCCAAGCGCCGTAAATAGCGCTGGTCTAGGAAAACGGGGAAGGGGGTTAGGCCGCCATAGCCGGTCAGGTCTTTGCCGCTTCCTTGTGTGGTTCCATGTGGTCGCGTTGGGCCAATGCAGGGAAAAGCTTGAGCCAAGTTGCCGCGATGAGCATGGTACCCACACCACCGGCCACTACCGAAGTTACAGGCCCCCACATGGCGGCGGTGGCACCGGATTCAAACTCCCCCAGTTGGTTGGAGGCACCAATAAAAATGGAGTTGACTGCGGCTACGCGCCCACGCATGTCATCGGGCGTTTCTAGCTGCACCAAACTGCCACGCACCACCACACTCACACAGTCTGCGGCTCCGGTCACGATCAGCGCCAGCATGGAAACGAAGAAAGAGGTGGAGAGTCCAAAGATCACAATGGCTAAACCAAAAATAGCCACAGCGCTTAGGAGTTTTGCTCCAACCTTGCGATGCAGCGGCCAACGGGCCAGAGCCAAGGACATGCAAAAAGCCCCAATGGCGGGTGAAGAGCGCAAGACTCCCAAACCTATGGGGCCTGTGTGCAAAATGTCTTTGGCATAGATAGGCAGCAAAGCGGTAGCTCCGCCTAAGAGCACAGCAAACAAGTCCAAAGTGGTTGCGCCCAAGACCACTTTGCGTCGCCACACAAAGGCCACCCCTGCGAAAAAGCCTTGCCATCCTTGCGCTGCTGGCGGCGGTTTGTGGCTGTAATCCACTGCCAAAATCAGCGTGATGGCAATAGATAGCAGCACGATGCAGGTGGTGTAGACCCACTGCGCGCCCAAGGTGTAAATCAGTCCCCCCAGTGCAGGCCCACTGATCACGGCGATTTCCATGCCTGAAGCGTTGAGTGCGATTGCGCGGGGCAGCAGGGTTTGTGGTACCAAAGACGGCAAGATGGCCTGTTGCGCTGGCATTTGGAAGGCACGGGCGATGCCGAGCACGACAGATAGCAAGAGGATAAGTTCGCGTGTGGCGGTGCCGTAGTGTGTGCTGAGCAGCATGACCGCAGCCACTGTGGCTTGTGCCGCCAAGCTGCAGGCAAAAATGCGGCCACGGTGAACACGATCGGCCACGTGGCCTGCGGGCAATGCCATGAGCAGCGCAGGCACAAATTGGAATAGACCGACCAAACCCAAATCCCACGGACTGGACGTGATGTCATACATATGCCAAGCCACGGCGACCATCAGCATTTGGTTGGCGGTGACACCGCCCATGCGGCCTAGCCAGTAACGAACAAAAGGGGCGTGGTGTAGCAGAGCGGAGAGCGGTGTGGTGGCAGTGGAGTTACTCATGGAAAGGCCGCGGTGCGGCTAGAGATGCGTGAACAAAGGGTATGTTCAGTGTAGCAATCGTAGCCAAAGTGAACTTGACAAAGCAAAAAGCCCTGTGCGCAGGCACAGGGCTTTTGTATTTGGCGGAAGCTGTGAGATTCGAACTCACGGAGGGGATAAACCCTCGCCGGTTTTCAAGACCGGTGCCTTAAACCGCTCGGCCAAGCTTCCATAAGGCAGCGATTCTAAACCGATCGGCGGTGTTAACACGGCTTGAAGGGGGCTTTTTGGAGGGGAGTTGAAAAAGAGCAGATAAATACGCCTTAACGTATGCATTGATAATGGATAACATTGCATAATGTTTTTAACAATAACTAACATTTGTACTTATGCTGTTTGCGAGACTTTCTATCGCCCGCAAGTTATGGCTGCTTGTCATCAGTCTGTTGGGGGTCATGTTGTTGCTATCGACGGTACTGATTCAATACCGTGCGTATATCGATGAAAAAACGACCGAGCAAATCAATGCTGCTGAGCGCCGTATCGGGGTGGCGATGAAATGGCATGGATTAACCGAGCTTGGTGTCGAGCGCGCCATCATCGGGGCGATTGTTACCGACGAAGATGTGAGCAAGCGCTTGTTGGAGGCACGCAAAGCAGCCTCTGCGATGGTGACCGATATCCAGAAGCAAATCAATGAAGAAGCTATGCTCGCCCAAGACAAGGAGCAGTTAGACCGCATTGGAGAAGCTCGCAAAGTGGTGCTCGAATTGGTTGGTCAAGCGCAGCAGTTGCGGTCGGCTGGAGACATCGACTCGGCCAAAAAGTTGGTCGATAGCAAACTGCGACCAGCGGCAGACACCTATTTGGCGCAGCAAGATAAATACATCGATATGCAAAAAGAGCGCTTGGTAGCCTTAGGTGTCAGTAAACAAGAGCAGCTGAACATCGCACTGGGGATTGGCAGCGTGGTGGCATTGTTGGTGATTGCTACAGGTCTGTACTTGTCCTCACGCATTGTCGGGTCGGTAGTGCAGCCATTGGATGAGGCAGTGGCCTTGGCCCAAGCCATTGCCAAAGGTGATTTGTCCATGCGCATACAGGTCAACCAACGCCAAGATGAGTTGGGTCGCTTGCTGCAGGCGTTGAGCATGATGTCCGATCGCCTGCGCCAGCTAGTGTCCGACGTACGCGCAGGGGTAGGTTCTATTTCCACCGCATCCAGCGAAATTGCCTTGGGGAACCAAGACTTGTCGCAGCGCACCGAGCAAACTGCTAGCAGCTTGCAAGAAACCTCGTCCCGTATGGAGCAGCTCACCAATTCGGTCACGCAAGCGGCCGACACCGCCAACCAAGCCAACCAGTTGGCCAGCTCTGCAGCTACGGCTGCTACGCATGGAGGCCAAGTGGTGGATCAGGTGGTCGATAGCATGCAAAAGATTACCGATAGCTCGCGCAAGATCAGCGACATCATCAGCGTTATCGATGGCATTGCGTTTCAGACCAATATCTTGGCTCTGAACGCGGCGGTGGAAGCTGCACGTGCGGGTGAACAAGGCCGTGGTTTTGCCGTGGTAGCTACCGAGGTGCGCTCTTTGGCCGGACGCAGTGCCGATGCAGCCAAAGAGATCAAGTCCCTTATTACCGCCTCTGTGGAGTCGGTTGAAGCAGGTTCTGGTTTGGTAGAAGAAGCGGGCCGCTCTATGGGCGAAATTGTCAGCAGCGTGCGCCGGGTGAGCGACTTGGTGGCCGAAATCTCCTCTTCTGCTATGGAGCAGCGCGAAGGCATTGCCAAGGTCAGCAGCGCAACCAATCAACTCGATCAGATGACCCAGCAAAATGCGGCTTTGGTAGAACAAAGTGCTGCTGCAGCCTCTTCGTTGCGTGATCAAGCCCAACGCTTGAACGAAGTGGTATCGGTATTCAAAGTGGGTGATCTGGCTTTGCAACCTGCATCCATGGTCGTGAGCAAGCCGCTGGTCAAGTCAGCGCTGCCCACATCGGTGACGCCAGCAGCCAAACTGGCTAGCCCTGTGGTAAAGCCTGCACTGGCTAGGCCCGTAGTGGTCAAAGCGCTGTCCCGCAGCGACAGCACGGTGTCGTCCGCAGCCAAGGCAACGACCGCAGACGACGACTGGGAAACCTTTTAAGCCCTTCAAGCGGTTTTCAGCAGGCCTTTGGTTTCGATGAAAGAAATCACCTCCTGCAGGCCCTGCTGGGTTTTGAGGTTGGTCATGGCAAAGGGTTTGAGTCCTTTGGGGGTGGAGCGCATGCGCTGGGTGTCGGCGCGCATCACCTCCAAATTGGCACCCACGTGCGGGGCCAAGTCGGTTTTGTTGATCACAAACAGGTCGCTCTTGGTGATGCCAGGCCCGCCTTTGCGCGGGATTTTCTCGCCCGCCGCCACGTCGATCACGTAAATAGTCAAATCGCTCAGTTCGGGGCTGAAGGTGGCGGCCAAGTTGTCGCCACCGCTTTCCACGAACACGATGTCGGCATTGGGGAACTCGCCCAGCATGCGGTCAATGGCCTCCAAGTTGATAGAGCAGTCTTCGCGGATGGCGGTGTGCGGGCAACCGCCCGTTTCCACGCCCATGATGCGCTCGGCTGGCAGTGCGCCGCTCAGGGTCAGCAGGCGCTGGTCTTCCTTGGTGTAAATGTCATTGGTGATGGCCACCAAGTCGTATTGCTCACGCATGGCTTTGCAGAGCATTTCCAACAGGGTGGTTTTGCCAGAGCCAACAGGCCCGCCAATGCCTACGCGCAAGGGGGGCAGGGTCTTGGTGCGGTGGGGGATGTGGTGCAATGCTGTCATGGTGTTTGCTATAAAAGTGATAGCTGCTTGAGCAGTCTGGATAAGCTCTAGGAGCGAAAAAGCCGGGAATATTGCACCTCGTGCTGGGCACTCAAAATGGCCAGCATGGGGGCAAATGCCTGGGCGGTGTGGATGGATTCGTGGGCCAGTGCCGCATCGACTGCGGTGGGAATGCGCTCGGCCAGCGCGCTCAGGATGCGCTGCCCGGCGCTCTGGCCCAGTGGGACGGATTTGATGGCCGCTTGCATCATGTTCTCGGCCCAACCAAAGGCATAAGCCAGCAGGCATTCACGCAGCGGCGCTTGCGTGGCGCTGGCAGCCAGTGCAAACGCGCTGGTGTAGCCCACGGTGCCCATGCTGGCAAGCAGGGCAATATCAGCCGGAGCCGCCGTGGTGTGGTTGCGCAGCCAGTCCAGCAGGCTTTTGCCCATTTGCTCGCTTTGCAGGCGCAGCTCGGCACTCTCGCGGGTGGTCAGCAGCCATTGGTTCAAGGCGCGCACCTGCTCTGCATCATGCTTGCGCCAAGCGTGTATGGACAGTTGCAGCGCCACCAGCTCGCTGCGGGCCAAGGTTAGCTGTAGTTGGTCTAAGAGCCACAGCGCTGCTTCGCCCTCGTTGCTGACCAAACCAGCTTCTACCGCCGCTTCCAGCACTTCGGAGTACGAAAATCCGCCCACCGGCAGGGCTGGCGAGGCCAGCCACATGAGTTGCAGCAAACCCGTGTCAGTGGCCATGGTGGTGGTCGCAGCCACAGCCATCGCCGTGGGCATGGTTGTGTCCCTCTGCGTGCTGGTGGTTGTGGGAGTGGTTATGTCCATGGTCATGGTCATGGTCGTGTGCATGATCGTGGTCATGGCTATGCCCGTGGTGCGCATGCCCATGGCTGTGCGCACCGGGGCCGTGGGCCGATCCGTACGCACCGCCTTCGGGCTCGAATGGGGCCTGTGTCTCGGTCACGATCAGGTGCATGCTGCGCAGCATGTCGGCCAGCACGTGGTCGGGTTCGAGGTGCAAGTGGTCGGGGTGCAGCTCCATGGGCACGTGGCGGTTGCCCAAGTGGTAAGCCGCGCGCAGCAGGTCAAACGGCGTGCCGTGGTTGCTGCAGTGGGTCACGCGCAGCACGCTTTGGGCGGCTGCTTGCACCACGACAAAGGAACCGTCTTCGGCCACCAGCACATCGCCCCCGCGCACCACCGTGCCACGGGGCAAAAACACGCCCAACACGCGGCCTGTGGAGTCGGTGGCGTCAAAGCGGCTTTTTTGGCGCACGTCCCAGTCCAGTTCCACCGTGGCGGCGCGGGCGAGTAACACTTTGGCAAGGCCTTTGCCTTGGGGAATGAGTTTGGATACGGTCAACATAGGGTGATCTGCCAGTCGTTTTCAAAACGACGATTGTGCGGCTAGTTGGTGTTGCCAGTTTCGTGCGTCAGTTTTCACAGCGCCAAGGTGAAGAAGGCGCTGTACGGGTCTGGTTGGTAGTCTGCAAACGGTTCACAGGGTACAAAGCCGTGGCGCAGGTAGAGCTGACGGGCTGGGGCAAAAAAGTCTTGCGTCCCGGTTTCTAGGCTCACACGCTGCAAGCCGCGTGCACGGGCCTGGTTCAGTATGTGCAGCAGCATCTGGCCCGCCAGTCCTTGGCCCCGGCGCTGGGCGTGGGTGCGCATGGATTTGATCTCACCATGACCAGCTTCATCAAGCAGCTTGAGCGCACCCGTGGCCAGCAGCGTGGCCTCAGGAGGGGCATCGAGCGCATCCCATGCGCTGTAGAACAAGATGCCCGGCTGGCGCAGCTTGTTCATGTCCAGCGCATGCACGCTCTCGGGGGGTGACGCGGCGTACATGTCGCGCAAATGCTCCTGCATGAAGGCTTCGATGCGCGGGTCGCTCAGGTTGTCGTGGCGGATGAATAGGGTGGTCATGCAGGGGGCGCTAAAGAGGCTCAGAACAAAAAGTAGCGCTGCGCCATGGGCAGTTTCGTCGCCGGTTCGCACACCAGCAGTTGGCCATCGGCGCGCACGGCGTAGGTTTGCGCGTCAATCTCCATGGTGGGCAGGTAGGCGTTGTGCACCATGTGCTGTTTGCGCACGGCCCGGATGTTTTTCACGGCCGACACGTTTTTGGCCAAGCCAAAGCGCTCTTTCACCCCAGCTTGTTGGGCCGCTTGGGACACGAAGGTGAACGATCCCTTGTGCAGTGCACCGCCAAAGCTGCCAAACATGGGTCGGTAGTGCACGGGTTGCGGCGTGGGGATGGAGGCGTTGGGGTCGCCCATGGCGGCGTGGGCAATAAAGCCGCCCTTGAGGATGAGCGCGGGCTTGATGCCAAAGAAGGCGGGTTTGTAGATCACCAAGTCGGCCCATTTACCCACCTCGATGCTGCCCACTTCGTGGCTGATGCCGTGCGCGATAGCGGGGTTGATGGTGTATTTGGCCACGTAGCGCTTGGCGCGGAAGTTGTCGTTGCGGCTGCTGTCTTGCTCTAGGCTGCCGCGCTGCTGCTTCATCTTGTCCGCCGTTTGCCAGGTGCGGATGATGACCTCGCCCACACGGCCCATGGCTTGGCTGTCGCTGCTCATCATGGAGATCGCGCCCATGTCGTGCAGGATGTCCTCGGCCGCAATGGTTTCCTTGCGGATGCGGCTTTCGGCAAAGGCCAAGTCCTCGGCAATGCCTGCGTCCAGGTGGTGGCACACCATGAGCATGTCCACGTGCTCGTCCAGCGTGTTGCGTGTGTAGGGCATGGTGGGGTTGGTGGAGCTGGGCAAAAAGTTGGCCTGGCCCACCACCTTGAGGATGTCCGGTGCGTGGCCGCCGCCTGCGCCCTCGGTGTGGAAGGCGCAGATGCCGCGCTCTTTGGTGGCCGCAATGGTGTTCTCCACAAAGCCGGACTCGTTGAGCGTGTCCGAGTGGATGGCCACTTGCGTGTCGGTCTCGTCGGCCACGTCCAAGCAGTTGCTGATGGCGCTGGGCGTCGTGCCCCAGTCTTCGTGCAGTTTGAGGCCAATAGCCCCGGCGTTGATCTGCTCGCGCAGCGGCTCTGGCAGGCTGGCGTTGCCCTTGCCCAAAAAACCCAGATTCATGGGGAAGGCGTCGGCTGCTTGCAGCATGCGCTCCATATTCCACGGCCCCGGCGTGCAGGTGGTGGCGAAGGTGCCCGTGGCCGGGCCCGTGCCGCCGCCCAGCATGGTGGTCACGCCGCTGGTCAGGGCTTCTTCGATCTGCTGCGGGCAGATGAAGTGGATGTGGCTGTCAATGCCGCCCGCAGTGACGATGTTGCCCTCGCAGCTGATGATTTCGGTACCCGGGCCGATGATGATGTCCACGCCCGGTTGCGTGTCGGGGTTGCCTGCTTTGCCGATGGCCGCGATGCGCCCGTTTTTCAGGCCGATGTCCGCCTTGACGATGCCCCAGTGGTCGAGGATGAGCGCGTTGGTCAGCACCGTGTCCACAGCGCCGCCACCGGAGGGGCCAGTCCCAGTCCCGTCGCGCGTGCGCTGGCTTTGCGCCATGCCGTCGCGGATGGTTTTGCCTCCGCCAAACTTCACTTCTTCGCCGTAACCACCAGCGGCCAAGGTGTAGTCTTTTTCCACCTCAATGAGCAGGTTGGTGTCGGCCAAGCGCACCCGGTCACCCACGGTGGGGCCAAATATTTCCGCGTAGGCGCGGCGTCCGATAGTTGCCATGGTCAGAGTTTTCCTTGCACTAAACCGCGAAAGCCGTACACGATGCGGTCGCCCGCCAGTGGCACCAGTTCCACGGTGCGTTGCTGGCCGGGCTCAAAACGCACAGCAGAGCCCGATGGGATGTTCAGCCGCATGCCACGGGTGGCGGTGCGGTCAAAGTCCAGCGCCGCATTGGTCTCGGCAAAGTGGTAGTGCGAGCCGACCTGGATGGGGCGGTCGGACGTGTTGTGCACCACCATGCTGAGGGTGGGGCGGCCGGGGTTGAGCGGGTGTTCGCCGTCGTCAAGAAGGAGTTCGCCGGGGATCATGGGTGCGGCCTTACAGTTGGCTGAACAAATACATACCAGCAAGTCCGAGCCCGCCGCCCAAGGCCGCCAGCACCGGGGTGCTGCGCTCGGCCAGCCAGCGGCGCAGCCCCAAGCCCGCAAGCACGCCGCCCGCATGCAGCAAGGCGGTGGTGAGCACAAAGCCAGCGGCGTAGCCAGCAAAACCGCTCGCAGGTGTTTCGGCACCGTGCGCCAAGCCATGCAAGGATGCCGCTACTGCCACCAAGCCCAAACCGAACGCTGTGGGCATGGGCAAAGCCAATGGTTTGGCGGCCACCATGAGCATCAGCCCGAACAAGGACACCGACAGCGCAATGGCATGTTCCAAGAACGGCACGGTAAGCCCACTGGCTCCCACGATGGCGCTCAGCACCAAGGCCAGCAGGAAGGTGGCAGGCCCCTGCCAAGCCTTGTTGGCTGGCAGGGCGCTGACCGACCACACACCCACGGCCAGCATGGCCAGCAGGTGATCGGGGCCAAAGGGGTGTGCCAAACCTTCCATCAGGCTGTGGGTTCCATGGCCAGTATGGGCGCTAGCGCCCATGGATAAAGCTGAAAGCGCTATAAAAATGCTAGCAATTTGCAGCCGGTGAACGGTGCGGGTTGCGGTTGATGAGGGGGTGGGTGTGCAGGACATAGGCGGTGTTGGGGCAGTGGGGTTGGCGGTCGTTAAACAATGGGCTGGTGCACGGTGACGAGCTTGGTGCCGTCGGGGAAAGTGGCTTCCACTTGGATGTCGGGAATCATCTCGGGCACGCCCTCCATCACGTCGTCGCGGGTCAGCACGGTGCGTCCTTCACTCATGAGCTGGGCCACGGTTTTGCCATCGCGGGCACCTTCCATCACAGCGGCGGTGATGAGGGCAATGGCCTCGGGGTAGTTGAGTTTGAGCCCACGCGCCTTGCGGCGCTCTGCCAACAAGGCAGCGGTGAAGATGAGCAGCTTGTCTTTTTCGCGGGGTGTGAGTTCCATGCCCGCTGCTTAGCAAGTGTTGTGCCCTGTTGTGGGGCGTGGGCGCTCCTAGGGGGTGGCTGTACGCCAAAAGGCGCAGTTCGCACGTGATGGGCTGCTTGGCAGTGCTGCCAAGGCTTGTCGTGGCATGGAATCTGCACCCCTTGGGGGGTGACTGACCCCGACCTGAATACCGCCCCCGCCCAGCGCGTGGTGAAGGTGCGCCGCGACTACAACAATTGGGTCGCGCGCGAGACCATGGAAGACTATGCGCTGCGCTTTACCCCGCAGCGTTTTCGGCGCTGGTCGCCGTTTCGCGTGGCCAACACGGCTTTTGGCGCGGCCTCGTTTCTTATCTTGGAGGCGGTGGGCGGCACACTCTTGGTGCAGTACGGGTTCCTCAATGCCTTGTGGGCCATTTTGGCGACTGGGGTGCTGATTTTTCTGGCTGGCTGGCCCATCAGCGTCTACGCCGCCCGCTACGGGGTGGACATGGATTTGCTCACCCGCGGAGCTGGGTTTGGTTACATCGGCTCGACCATCACCTCGCTCATTTATGCCTCGTTCACCTTCATCTTCTTTGCGCTGGAGGCGGCGGTCATGGCCTACGCGCTGGAGCTGGCGCTGGATATACCGCCCTCGTGGGGCTACTTGTTGTGCGCCGTGGTGGTCATTCCGCTGGTCACGCACGGGGTGTCTACCATCAGCCGCCTGCAAATGTGGACGCAGCCGCTGTGGCTCATCATGCTGCTGGTGCCCTTTGTGTTTGTGCTGACGCGCGATCCTGGTGCGTTTGCAGGCATATCGCACTATGTTGGTGAATCGGCGGCTGATGCAGGCTTCAATTGGGTGCTTTTTGGTGCGGCACTGACGGTGGGGGTGGCCTTGATCACCCAAATGGGTGAGCAGGCCGACTACCTGCGCTTCATGCCTGCCCGCACAGAGGCCAACCGCCGCCAATGGTGGGCAGCGGTGCTGGTGGGCGGGCCGGGCTGGGTGCTGGTGGGAGTGGTCAAGATGCTGGGTGGTGCCCTGCTGGCGTGGCTGGCGCTGCAGCGCAGCGTGCCGGCAGACCGGGCGGTGGATCCCAACCAAATGTACTTGGCGGCGTATGAATACGTCTTTCCCCATTTGGGGTGGGCGGTGGCGGCCACGGCGCTGTTTGTGGTGGTGTCACAGCTCAAGATCAATGTGACCAACGCCTACGCCGGGTCGCTGGCGTGGAGCAATTTTTTCTCACGCCTGACGCACAGCCACCCAGGACGGGTGGTGTGGGTGGTGTTCAACTGCCTGATTGCTTTCATGCTCATGGAGATGAATGTGTTCCACGCCTTGGGCAAGGTGCTGGGCTTGTATTCCAACATCGCCATTGCTTGGATCATGGCGGTGGTGGCCGATTTGGTCATCAACAAACCGCTGGGCTTGTCGCCACGGGGCATTGAGTTCAAGCGCGCGCATTTGTACGACATCAACCCGGTGGGCGTGGGGGCCATGGTGCTGGCTTCGGGCACGTCTATCTTGGCGTATTTGGGTTTGTTTGGCGTGGTGGCGCAGGCTTTCTCGGCGGTGGTGGCCATGCTGACGGCCTTGCTGGCAGCGCCGCTCATTGCGTGGGCTACCAAGGGGCGCTACTACTTGGCCCGCAAGCCCGACTGGAAGTTTGCCCCTGCACCGCGCCAGCACAGCGGACCACTGGCAGCGATGGCCCACAGCGCGCCCCAACTACAGCGCTGCGTCATTTGCGAGCGCGAATACGAAGCGCCCGATATGGCGCATTGCCCGGCTTACCAAGGGTCTATTTGCTCGCTGTGCTGCACGCTCGATGCCCGCTGTGGCGACATGTGCAAACCCCACGCCAGCTTGTCGGCCCAGTGGTCGGCCACGCTGCGCTGGTTGTTGCCGCGCCGGGTCTGGCCGCTCATAGACAACGGGCTGGGCCATTTTGTGCTCTTGATGGCGGTGATCGCGCCACTGCTCTTTACCGTGTTTGGCGTGTTTTACGCGCAGGAATTGGATGGCCTGCGCGATTACCCTGACATGCAAACCACGCTGCGCGAGGCGCTGTGGTCGGGGTTTAGCAAGGTGTTTGCGGCGCTGCTGCTGTTCTTGGGTATCGTGGCGTGGTGGTTGGTGTTGGCGCACAAAAGCCGCAAGGTGGCGCAAGAAGAGTCCAACCGCCAAACCCACCTGCTGGTGCGCGAAATTGCGCTGCACCGCCGCACCGACCAAGCCTTGCAAGCGGCCAAGCGCCAAGCCGAGCAAGCCCAGCAAGCAGCCGAGGCGGCCAACCACGCCAAGAGCCGCTACATCAGCGCCATCAGCCACGAACTGCGCACGCCGCTCAACAGCATCTTGGGCTATGCCCAGCTCATGGGCGAGGATGCGGCCATACCGCCGCACCGCCGCCAGGCCATCAGCGTCATCAAGCGCGGGGGCGAGCACTTGCTCTCACTCATAGACAACACGTTGGACATGGCGCGGATCGAAAATGGCAAGCTCACGCTGGACGTGCAGCCCATGCAGTTTGCGCACGATATGCAAGAGATTGCCTCCATGGTGGAGTTGCAAGCGCAGGGCAAGGGCTTGCGCTTTGAGTTCGAGGTGCTGGGCCATGTGCCGCAGTGGGTGCGGGCCGATGCGCGGCGGGTGCGGCAAATCGTGCTCAACCTGCTGGGCAATGCCGTCAAGTTCACCCAGCGCGGTGCGGTCACACTGCGCTTGCGCTATGCGCGGCAAATGGCACAAATCGACATCGTTGACACGGGCCCGGGCATGACTGCGCAGGAGCTAGCCAGCATTTTTGAACCCTTCGCCCGGGGCAGCACCTCGGCTGGGCAGGCCAGTGGCTCGGGCTTGGGGCTGACCATTGCCAAAATGCTGACCGACCTCATGGGCGGTGAACTGCGTGCCAGCAGCACCGTGGGGCAGGGCTCGGTATTCGAGGTGCGCCTTTTCTTGCCCGAACTGCGCGACGTGCCCGATGCGCTGCGCCTGCCGGTGCCGCAGCAGGTGCGCCACGGTTACGCTGGGCCACGCCGCAAGTTGTTGGTGGTGGACAACGAGGAGGCCGACCGCGAGCTGCTGGTGAGCCTCTTGCAGCCACTGGGCTTTGAGGTGCGCACCGCGGCCAGCGGCTTCGATTGCCTGGATTTGCTCAGTGCCGGACTGCGCCCCGACGCCTTGTTGCTGGACTTGGCCATGCCTGGCATTGATGGCTGGGAAACCCTGCGCCGTGTGCGCGCCATGCCCGGTACGGCCAGCATGGCGGTGGCCATTGTGTCGGCCAACGCCTTTGACCGGGGGTTGGACAACGGTTTGGGCCTGCCGCCGGAAGACTTTATCGTCAAACCCGTGCGCCACAGTGAGCTGCTCGACTGGCTGGGCCGTAAGCTGCAGCTAGAGTGGGGGCTGCCTGAGCAGGCAGCGCCTTTGCCCGCAGCGCCACAAGCCTTGCCCTTACCCGCTGCGTTGGACTGGAGCGAGGTGCGCCAAGCGGCCGAACTGGGCTACTACCGCGGCGTGGTCAATGCACTCGATGCCCTGCAGGCTCAAACACCGGTGGGAGTGTCTCTGGCCGTGCTGGAACACACACGCACCTTGGCGCAGCAGTACCAATTCGATGCGCTGTTGGCCTACCTGAACGAGATGGAGACAGACCATGCAAGCCCACCGTGAGCGTGTGGACAAAACCCTGAACCGCGCCAGTAGCGATGTGGTGCTCATCGTGGACGATGTGCCCGACAACGTGGCTGTGCTGCACGATGCACTGGAGGAGTCGGGTTACACCGTGTTGGTGGCCACCTCGGGTGAGTCCGCTTTGGCCCGCGCCCTGCAGGCCGAGCCCGATGTGGTGCTGCTGGACGCCATGATGCCCGGCATGGACGGCTTTGCCGTGGCACGGGCCATGAAGGGGCAGGCGAGTTTGGCGCACATTCCCATCATCTTCATGACCGGATTGACCGAGACCGAATACCTGGTGGCAGCGCTGGAAGCTGGTGGGGTGGACTATGTGACCAAGCCCATCAAGCCCAAAGAGGTACTGGCCCGCATGCAGGTGCATTTGCAGGGTGCACGCGAGCGCCGCCAAGCCCGCCATGCCTTGGATGCCTTTGGCTATGCCAGCATGACGGTGCGTGCCAGCGATGGGGCGCTCTTGTGGCAAACCCCGCTGGCGCGGGAGCTGTTGCTGCGCCACTGCGGTACCGAGGCCCCGCATACCCCTGTCGAGCTGCAACAGTGGTTGGCTCAGTGCCTGCAGCAGGTGGCCGACGGTTTGGAGCCTGCCAAGCTGGTGCTGGAGCGGGGGGCTGCCCGCCTGATTTGCCGCTTACACCAGCAAATTGGTGACAGCGATGCCGGGGGCGACTGGCTGGTGGTAATGCGCGAAGTGTCGGACGAGGCGGTGATTGGCTCCATGAGCTTGGCTTTCAAACTCACCGCCCGCGAAGCCGAGGTGCTGTACTGGGTGGTCAAAGGCAAGACCAATAAAGACATTGGCGACATCTTGGGCTCAAGTCCCATGACGGTGAAAAAACACCTGGAGCGTGTCTTTGTGAAGCTGGGCGTGGAAACCCGCACCGCCGCCGCTGGCATGGCCATGGCCAAGATCCGCCAACTGCACCCGCAGTTCGAGGGCTGACGCGGCTTACTGGCTGGCGCGTGCGCGGGTGGTGGAGCCGCGCACCACCAGTTGGGGTGCTGCGGTGATGCGCATGGCTGGTTGGCCTTGGGCTTGCTGGATTTCTTCCATCAAAATGGCCACGGCCATGTCGGCGGCTTCTTGGGTAGGTACAGCCACGGTCGTCAGGGCAGGGCGCATTTGGTGCGCCAGTTGGATGTCGGTGACCCCCACCACCGACAGTTCGTAGGGCACTTGCAGGCCCAAGTCGGCAGCGGCTTGCAGCACACCCACAGCAGGCAGGTCGTTGGTGGCAAAAATCGCGGTCAGCGCCGGGTTGCCTGCCAGCAGACCGTGGGCGGCATTGCGGCCAGCGTCAATGCTGTCGTGGCCAAAGCGCACTTGGCGTGCTTCATCCACCTGCAAGCCAGCTTTTTCCAGCGTTTCTTTGAATCCTCGATAACGCCAAATGTGGTTGCCCGTGGGCAAGCTGCCCACGATGGCACCAATTTGCTTGTGCCCCAGCTTGAGCAGGTGTTCTGCGGCGCAGGCTCCCGCCTGGTAGAAGTCCACCGCCACGCAGGGCAATGCAGGTGGCTCTTGCGGGCGTTCCCACATGCACAGCACCACGGGTATGCCGCGGTTGTGCATGTCCAGCAAGGCGTCTATCTGCACGAAGTCGGCGTTCATGACCAAGATGCCGTGGGCCAGCGATCCGCTGACGGCATCCAAGTAGGCTTTTTCCTGCTCCGGGTCGTCATTGGTGTTGCAGACGATGAGGAAATAGCCCAGCTTGCGCACGGCTGTTTCCACTGCTTGCGCGAACTCGGGATAGAAGGGGTTGGCAATGCTCGAGGCCACCAGCGCAATGGTTTGTGCCCGCCCTTGCACCAAGGCGCGGGCGTTCAGGTTGGGGCGGTAACCCAGTTCTTTGGCCAAGGCCAAGATGCGTTCGCGGGTTTCCTTGCCTACCTTGCCGCGGTCTCGCATCACGTTGGAGACGGTGGCAACGCTTACCCCGGTTTGTTCGGCTATTTGCGCAATGGTGACCATGGTGAGAATGTTGTGTTTTGCGGTGGATTGTTACATCCCTGCCGCAGTGTCCCATATGGCCACTTCCCCTGCCTGCAGCACCGCCTGTCCCAGCAGCAGCGGGGTGCCCGGTGGCACTGGTACGGCAGCAGCGTCGGGGCCGTAGTTGATGGCCATGCGCAGCTGTCCGTGGCTGCGCAAGCGCAAACCTCCGGTCAGTGCTTGTGTGCTCACTCCGGCAGCATGCAGCACCGTCTGCAAAACGCTTGGCAAGCCTTCACCCAACCAAGCGGCTAGGTAGTGCAAGCGCCCGTGCTGTACGTGTGCTGGCAGGCCGTCGGCAAAGTGGGCGTGCACTTGCAGGCCACTGGTATTGGCTTGTGGCAGGGGTTGCACCACATCGCGCCAGCGGCTGGCGTGCCCAATGGTGTGCTGACCTTGCTGCACTGCGAGTGTGGTGTGGGGGCGCAGACTGTCCACGCGCAACACCTGAATGGGCAGGTGAACTTGCAGTGGGCCCGGTGGCAGTTCAGCAGGTATGCCAAAGTGCTCTGTCTTGCTACCGCTGCGCGGCCCCAGCAGCACATGGCCCGGATGCTGTGCCAGTTTGTCGGCCAGTGCGGGGCTGATGCGGGCGATGCTGGGGACGATAACTGCAGCGTAATTTTCCAGCGTGGCATCGGGGGATACGATGTCGATATCCAAGCCCAGTTGGCGCAAGGTGCTGTAGTACTGAAAGACCAGTTCTTGGTAGTGAAAATCAGCCCCTTGGGGTTGGATTTGGTAGATCCACAGGCTTTCGTAGTCCAACACCAAGGCTACAGGGGCTGGGTTGCTGCGCGTTGGAGGCAGTTGCGCCAGTTCTTGGGCCACTTGGCGCGCTTCTAGGCCGCCTTGGTCCAGTTGGCGGTTGGGCAGGTGCAGGCCCGAATGCATTTGCTCTTGCGCATAGGGCAGCTGGCGCCAGCGGAAGTAAGACACCACTTCAGCCCCATGGGCCCAGGCTTCCAGTGTCCAAGCGCGCACCATGCCGGGAATGGGAATTGGGTTCCACTGCGCCCAGTTCACCGGCCCAGCCTGTTGCTCCATGATCCACCAACGGCCTTGGCCCAAGCCGCGCATCAGGTCGTGGTGGTAGGCCGACAGGTCGGGGTGACCAGTGCGCGACCAGCGTTGCCGATCTGCTTCGGTGATGAATGGCACTGTTTCGGTGTGGCCCAGTGGATAGCTGTCCCAAGTGGCAATGTCCAAGTCCTGCGCCATGCGGTGGTGGTCAAACTCGCCGTAAAAACCCATGAAGTTGTGCAGCACATCGCGCCCGGGGGAGTGCGTCCGCAGTATCTCGGTTTGCATGCGGTTGAAGCTGCACACTTCGTCCGATACAAAGCGTTTGAAGTCCAAGCTGTGGATGGGGTTGGCGGGCGCAGCCAGTGTGATGGGCAGTTCAACCTGCTCAAAGCTGCCCACTTCCATGCTCCAAAACACATTGCCCCACGCGGTGTTGAGGGTTTCTATGGTTTTATAACGTTCTTTTAACCACAGTCGAAAGCGGCGCAGCGCATCGGGCGAATAGGAGGTTAGGGTGTCGTGGCAACCGTATTCATTGTCGGTTTGCCAAGCGATCACGGCCGGATGCTTGCCATAGCGTTGCGCCATGGCCTGCACGATGGCGGCACTGGCGTTGCGGTAGGAGGCGTTGGACAGGTCGCAGTGGCGCCGGGCGCCAAAACCTTTGCGCCGACCATAAGCGTCCATGGGCAATACGCTGGGATCTTTGTCCACCAGCCAGCGGGGTGGGGCGGCTGTTGGTGTGCCCAGCACAACTTGTAGGCCTGCTTCGGCCAAAATGTGGATGGCTTTGTCCAGCCATTCCCATTGGTAAAGACCTTCGGATGGTTCCATGCGGGACCAAGCAAATTCCGCAATGCGGACTACTTGGATACCCAAATGGGCCATGTCTTGAGCGTCCTGATGCCAGTAGTCTTCTGGCCATTGTTCAGGGTAGTAGCAAACGCCCAGTTTCATTGGTTCGCGTCTCCGTTTGTAATAGATTGGTGTTGGTTAAAGGATTAACCTTTGATTCAAACAGAAGCCCGAAAAACTGTCAATGCAAGTTCTGCACTTTATGAAATAAAGCGATATCTCAGGGGATAACCCTAATGCAATGCCCTGTTGTCGTGTCTACACTTCATGGAGTTAATCGTTTAATTAAAACCATGCATACTGGAGACAAAGTCGTTGACATCACCGTGCCTGCCCATACCCGGGTGGTGGAGTCGAGCTATCTGAATTTGGGCCACTACCAGCAGCAGGGTCGCTCGTTGCAGGTCAATAACGTCTCGCTGGTGCGTGATGGCAAGCCGTGGATGCCGGTGATGGCGGAGTTCCACTATTCGCGCTACCCCCAAGTCGAGTGGGAAGCTGAGCTGCGCAAGATGCGTGCTGGTGGGGTAGATATTGTCGCGTCTTACATCATCTGGAGCCACCATGAGGCGCAACAGGGGCACTACCAGTGGCAAGGTTCGGCAGATTTACGCCGTTTTGTCGCTTTGGTGCAGGAGTGCGGCATGCTGTGCTACCTGCGTCCAGGGCCTTGGGTGCATGCCGAGGTGCGCTATGGCGGCTTTCCTGACTGGCTGCAGTTGGGATGTGAGGGGCTGCGCAGCAACCACCCCCAATATTTGACAGAAGTAGAGCGCTGGTTCAATGCGATTGGCCAGCAGCTACAGGGCTTGATGTGGGAGCATGGTGGCCCGGTTGTTGGTGTTCAGCTAGAAAACGAATATGGCTCTACTGGCCCGGGTTGTGGGGCAGAGCACATCGCCGAGCTCAAGCGTTTGGCGGTGCAGGCGGGTATGCGCGTGCCGCTGTACACCGTGACGGGCTGGCCTACGCTGGATATTCCGGCGCAAGAGGTGATTCCAGTGTCTGGTGCCTATGCGGACGGTTTCTGGGGTGCCAGCCAGTATCAGCAAGATCCTTCGGGTGTGTTCGTCTTCAACACCATGCGCAGCATTGGCGAGATGGGCAATATCGAAGGCACGCCAGCCAGCGGGCAGATTGATAAGCAGCGTTACCCCTTTTTCTTGGCTGAAGCAGGGGGCGGTATGCACGTGTCGTACCACCGTCGCCCAGTGGTCACAACCGAAGATGTGGCTGCCACGGCATTGGTGCAAGTGGGGTCGGGGGCCAATTTGTATGGCTATTACATGTACCACGGTGGCTCCAATCCACCGGGCACCCGCCTGCAAGAAACGCAAGACACGGGTTACCCCAATGATGTGCCTGTGGTGGGGTATGACTTTCGTGCTCCTTTAGGGCAGTATGGCTTGGCGCGCCCAAGCTATGGGCGCTTGCGCACGGTGCATAGCTTCATGGCTGCATTTGGCGAAGAGCTTGCGGGCATGGATGCGGCCATTCCAAACGGCTATGTGCCCGATGCAAGCAACTTGCGCGATGTGCGGGTGGCAGTGCGTGGAGCAGGGCGCAGTGGTTTTGTGTTTATCAACAACCATGTGCGCCAATATCCCATGCCCCACTTTGCCGATGTGCACCTGCGCTTGCAGGGGGATGGGTGGTCGCAAGTGTTTCCCGGTGTGCATATTGCCAATGGAGTGAGTTGTATTTGGCCTTTTGGTTTGGCATTGGGGGCGGCTAGGGTGGCTTACGCCACTGTGCAGCCACTGACGCGTTGGAGCACAGAGCAAGGCCAAGTGCTGGTGCTGTTTGCAGTGCCTGGCGTAGCACCGGAATGGGTGCTAGATGCCGCGCATGTAGCGCGGGTGCAGTCGGCTGGTGCCAAGGTTGAGCGCTTGCCAGACCAATGGCGTGTGACGCCCCTGCCCGATGCCTACCCCGTTGTGGTGCAGGTGCATACCGACGATGGTCAGTGTCACCGGGTGGTGGTGCTATCGGCTAAGCAGGCCGATCAAGCGCAGCGCATGGAGATTGCTGGTGCCCAGCGCTTGGTGATGAGTGAGTGCATGCTCTACCAACAGGGCGACGCTTTGGTTTTTCAGGTGCCAGATGACGGCGTGGCGCAAGCCCACGTGTATCCCAGCCAAGGCTTGGGCGAGGGCCATGGCGATGAATGGGCGCTGGTATGCCCTGCGCTGACAGAGCCAGTCAATGCCGCTGCCCAGGGAGATGTGCAGTGTGTCTTGTTGCATGACCAGCAAATACCACCGCCCGTGCGCATGGGGCCCCATGTGGCGTGGCGCCAGTGTTCCGTGCCTTTGGCCCCGAGCGATGCGGCTTATGAGCAAGCGAGCCAGTGGGAGATCATCATGCCAACAGCAGGCCCTGGTGATGCGCAGCGGGTGATATTGGCATTGGACTATGTGGGCGATGCTGCACGTTTGTATGCCAATGGCCAACTGGTGGATGACCATTACTGGGATGGTGAGACTTGGCGCATTGGTATTGACCGTTTTGCCCTGGATGGCCGGTGGCCGTGTTTGGTGCTCAAGGTGCTGGCAGTCAATCCAGCCTTGCCCATTTATCTGGAAGACAAGGCCCGTGCACAGTTGCGTGCGCATCCGCACGGTGCTGATGTGTTGTCGGTGCAGATGCAGTGCTGGCGTGAAGAGCGTGTGGTTTTTTCTGAAGGTGGGAGTCTGTAATGGCTGGCTTGAGTTTGCGTGGTATTAGCAAGTCTTTTGACGGGGGGCTTAGCACCACCGTCAAGGATGTGAGTTTGGACATTGCGGATAACGAATTTTGTGTGTTTGTCGGCCCCAGTGGTTGCGGCAAATCCACTCTGTTGCGCATGATTGCTGGTTTAGAGGATGTGACGGCAGGTGATTTGCTGATTGGTGGTCGTCGCGTCAACGAGTTGGCCCCATCGGAACGCAATGTGGCCATGGTGTTCCAGAACTATGCGCTGTACCCGCATATGGATGTGGCCACCAATATTGCTTTTGGCATGCGTTTGGCGGGTTATAAGAAAGACGAGATCAACCATCGGGTAAGCAACATTGCGCAGGTGCTGCAAATCGAGCATTTGCTGGAGCGTTTGCCCAAAGCCTTGTCGGGAGGACAGCGTCAGCGTGTGGCCATTGGCCGTGCCTTGGTGCGCGATCCTGGGGTATTTTTATTCGATGAACCGTTGTCGAATTTGGATGCGGCTTTGCGCACCCAAATGCGGGTGGAGATTGCCCGCATGCACCGCGAGTACGGCAAGGCCAGCTCGATCTATGTGACGCATGACCAAGTGGAGGCCATGACTTTGGCCGACAAGATTGTGCTGCTGCACAGTGGCGAGGCGATTGCCAAGTACGGCAGCATTGCCCAAGTGGGCAGCCCCATGGAGCTGTATCTGCGCCCCAAGAATTTGTTTGTGGCGGGCTTTATTGGCTCCCCCAAGATGAACTTTATCCAAGCCGTCGTGAGCCGTTTGGAAGCCGATGGCGTGTGGGTGAAAACGGCCGATGGACGCGATTTGCAGGTGGCGGTACAAGCCGGTGCGCTCCAAGTGGGGGATGCCGTCACACTGGGAGTGCGCAGCGAGCATCTGAGCATGGTGGCGCAAGCGCAGGCCAATACCTTGCCTTGCCGGGTCAATTGGGTCGAGCGTTTGGGCGATATGACCTACGCTTATCTGGATGTGCCTGAGCAAGCGCAAATCACACTGCGCTTGCCCGGTGATAGCGCCGTGGCAGTCGGTGATGTGGCCCATGTGCATGTGCCAGCCCAGCATGGGCATGTGTTTGACAAAGACGGCCAGGCTTTGCCGGCCTTGAATGCGTAAATCCAACAACGAGGAGACAGGTATGAGTAATACATTGGCAACTTTGACCCGCCGTGGTGTATCCGTGGCCTTGGCAGCAGCGCTGGTGGCCGGTTGGGGCGCGGTAGCCCACGCTGCCGAGAAGGGCGTATTGACGATTTGGATCAACGGCGACAAGGGCTACAACGGCATCATCAAAATGGGGGAGAAGTTCACCAAGGACACGGGTATCCCCGTCAAGGTGGAGCACCCAGAGGATGCCATTGCCAAGTTTGAGCAAGCTGCAGCAGCAGGCAAAGGCCCTGACATTTGGATTTGGGCCCATGACCGTGCGGGTAGCTGGGCATCGTCGGGTTTGATCAGCCCTGTGACCCCTTCTAAAAAGACCATGGATGCCATCGATCCTTTGGCTTGGAGTGCATGGACTATGGGGGGCAAGGTATGGGGCTATCCGCTGTCCATCGAATCGGTGGCTTTGCTCTACAACAAGGCGCTAGTGCCCACTCCTCCCAGTAGCTGGGAGGAGGTGATTGAGCTGGACAAGAAGCTCAATGCCAATGGCAAGCGCGCCATCATGTGGCCCATGACCGAGGTGTATTACTCCTACGGTTTGTTCTCAGCGGGTGGTGGTTATGCCTTCAAGCGCAATCCCGATGGCAGCTACAACGCCAAGGATACGGGCATGAACAATCCCGGCTCTGTGCGTGGCATGGAAACGCTGATGAAGCTCATCAATGCGGGCGTGATGCCCAAGACTGCCAACTACGCGGAAGCCGAAGCGGGTATGAATGAGGGCCGTGTGGCGATGATGATCAACGGCCCATGGAGTTGGAACAACCTGAAAAAGAGCAAGATCGATTTTGGCGTGGCGCCCTTTCCCAAAGTGGATGGCAAGCAAGGTGGCCCTTTTGTGGGGGTAGTGGGTGCCATGTTGTCGAGCTCTACGCCCAACAAGGAAATTGCCAACGAGTTTTTGGAAAGTTATCTGCTGTCGATGGATGGACTCAAGGCCATGAACGCCCATGTGCCACTGGGTGTGCCTGCTAACAAGGCTTATTACACCGAGTTGAAGTCTGATCCACGCATTGCCGGAGCCATGGCAACAGCCCAAAGCGGGACGCCTATGCCCAATATTGCCGAAATGACGCGTTTTTGGACGGCCATGTCCGCTGCGCTGCAAAACATTACGCAAGGCCGCGAGAGCGTGAGCAATGGCCTCAATCGTGCTGCCAAACGCATCACGGCAGCCGACTGATTGTGAGTGGCCCTTCGGTGGTGATTTCGTGAGCCTTGAACGTGAATATGAGAGAGAGTCCAATCGTGCGTAAACGTTCCCTGTTGCACTATGCAGTAGCTGCCTTGGGGGTACTGGCTGTGCTAGCCGTACTGGCCTTGGTGGTGGTCATGCTGATGCTGCACCAGAAGGCTTTGGCAATCAGCACCTTGGGTGCTTTGGCCTTGGGCTTTTTGCTGTACCTGTCGCCCCGCTTTTATGCCTGGCGTTATGTGTTTCCAGGGGTATTGGCAGCAGTGGTGTTCATCGTGTTGCCCATGGCGTACACCTTTTCCATCAGTTTCACCAACTACAGCTCGGCCCATTTGCTGACTTTGGAGCGTAGCCGCGAGGTGCTGCTGGGGCAGATGGATAGCCAAGGCAATGGAATGCAAGCCCAAGTCATTCCACGTGAGGGCGCTTTTCAACTTTTGATGACGGCCGATGATGGCGCGCAATACCACTCGGCCCTCTTTGCGTTGGGAGAGCCTGTGCGCCTGCCTTTGGTAGCCGGTGTCGTAGAGGCTGACGCTGCCTTGGGATTCAAAGACCTCTTGCAGCACAAGGATGCCTTGGAGAAAGTGGTGGCGGTGCTGCCCGATGGGCAAGAGTTGCGTATGAGCAGTTTGCGCCGTTTTGTCAGTATGAAGCCCAAATTCCAAATCAATGCCGATGGGTCGCTGACCGAATTGGCCAGCCAGCAGGTGTTGTCGGCCAACCTGCGTACGGGCTTTTGGACGCGTGTTGATGGCAGCACGGTAGAACCGGGTTTTCGCGCCGTAGTGGGTTTGCAGAATTACGTGCAAATCTTCACCGAGGAAAAATTTCTCGACCCCTTTTTGCGGGTGTTTGCTTGGACGTTTAGCTTTGCCACTCTCAATACCTTGTTTACCTTCGGTTTGGGCATTGTGTTGGCGACTTTGCTGAGCTGGGATGCGCTGCGTCATCGCAACTTCTACCGCATCATGTTGTTCTTGCCGTATGCGGTGCCTGCGTTCATTTCTATCCCGGTGTTTCGTGGGTTGTTCAACGAAAATTTGGGTGAGATCAATGCCGTGTTGGATGCCTTGTTTGGTATTCGCCCCGGATGGTTTTCGGAGGCGGGCTTGGCTAGGTCTATGGTGCTCATCGTCAACGCATGGTTGGGTTATCCCTACATGATGATTTTGTGCATGGGCTTGATCAAGGCGATTCCGTCCGAGTTGTACGAAGCATCGGCTTTGGCTGGAGCGGGGCCTTTGACGAACTTTTTCCGCATCACCTTGCCACTGATTGCCAAGCCGATTGCGCCTTTGCTGGTGGCCTCGTTTGCGACGAACTTCAATAACCTCACGTTGATTGCCTTGCTGACCGGAGGTGCGCCGGATTATTTGGACACCATGGTGCCGGTGGGAGCGACCGATCTTTTAGCGTCTTACACCTACCGCATTGCATTTCAGGATTCAGGGCAGAACTATGCCTTGGCGTGTGCCATCTCGTCACTGGTGTTTGTGCTGGTGGGTACTTTAGCGGTGATCAACCTCAAGTTGTTCAAAGTAGGCAAGGAAGGACGCTGACTATGGCCGTGGTAATGAAAAAATCGCAGCGCTGGCGCGTTTTGCTGGCCCATGCATGGATGCTGATGTTTGTAGCCATCACCGTGCTGCCTTTTTTGGTGATTTTGTCCATCTCGTTCAAGCAGGGAAATTTCTTGGGCGGTGGTTTGATTCCCAAAAACTTCAGCTTGGAGCACTGGAAGTTGGCACTGGGCTTTTCTTACACCGATGCCGATGGGCAATTGGTCAAACCACCGTTCCCCGTGTTGCTGTGGATTTGGAATTCGCTCAAAGTGTCTTTCGTCTCGGCCGCGATTGCTTTGCTGTTGTCTATCACCAGCGCCTATGCATTTGCTCGCATGCGCTTCAAGGGCAAAACAACCTTGCTCAATGGTTTGCTGCTGTTGCAAATGTTTCCCTCGGTGCTGGCTTTGGTTGCCATCTACGCTTTGTTTGAACGCATTGGGGAGTTTGTGCCGTGGTTGGGCCTTAATAGCCATTGGAGCTTGGCATTGGCATATACCGGTGGGATTGCGCAGCACATCTGGCTTATCAAAGGCTATTTCGACAGCGTGCCCCACGAGTTGGAAGAGGCTGCGGCAGTCGATGGTGCCACCCCGTTGCAAGCCTTTGTGTACGTGCTGTTGCCCATGGCCGTGCCTATTTTGGTAGTGGTGTTTGTGTTGGCTTTCTTGGGCGGAATGATCGAATACCCCGTGGCTTCGGTCTTGATGCACAACGAGGAGAACCTGACCTTGGCTGTCGGGTCGCGCTTGTTCCTGTTCAACCAGCGTTACTTGTGGGGTGACTTTGCCGCCACGGCGGTTTTGGCCGGTATTCCACTGACGGTGCTGTTCTTGGTAACCCAACGTTGGTTGACCTCTGGCCTGACTGCGGGGGCTGTTAAGGGCTAATCCGGATGTGCTCGTGTAGCACATTCTTTTAGTATTTAGGTTAAACGTTTTATCTGCAGGTAATCCTGCCTAACAACAGGCGCAAGCCATATGGAGACGACAATGAAGCAAGCAACATTTGTGATGCAAACGGTGGCAGTAGCTGCATTGCTGGCAATCAATGCCACAGCGCATGCCCAATTCAGTACCAGCGGTTATTTCCGCGCTGGAACCATTTCTTCTGGGGATCGCACAACGCAGTGCTACGGTCTGGGTGACCGTGATTACGGTGGTGGTACTTTCCGCTTGGGCAATGAATGCGATGTGTTTGGTGAAATTGACTTGACCAATAAGACCAAGGTTGGCGACTTGGAGGTGACAGCCCACTTGATGCCTGGCTATTACTCCAACTCCACCACTGACTCCAGTCCCAATATGTCTGCATCGCCTAACTGGACGACCAACCAAGCGTACATCGAAGTGTCAGGGGCAGACATCGCACCTGAAGTCAGCTTCTGGGTTGGTAAGCGTTACCAAGGTCGCTCAGACATCCATATCACCGATACCAAGTACTTCAAATTGGATGGCAACGGTGGCGGTGTGGACAACATCAGCGTGGCTGGCGGCAAACTGGGTGTGGGCTACTACCGCCGCGATGCCAACGTAACCAGCAACCAACAAAACGGCTGGGGCTTGGCCACGCGCATCAACGTGGACTACAACACCAGCAAAGTAAATGAGGGTGGTTGGCTGCGTGTGGTTGGAACGGTTGTGCAAACTGAAGAGTATTCCAAATTAGCGTCTGGTGAATGGGTGAAGGGTACCGATGGACTGGCTTTGGGTTTCCAACACAGTCAGTGGAATGCATTGGGCTTGGGCGGTGCCAATAACCTGTTTGTGCAAACTGCCAGTGGTGCAGCAGGTTTAGATGGCAACTTCGCTAGTGCGTTCGGCGGTGCTAGCCCCGATTCAAATGGCGAAATTTGGTCGCAAGTGATCCAAGGACAACCTTGGGTCAGAATACAGGCACCACGTCAAACTGCAACACGTATTGCGGATGAATTCAATTTCCAACAAGGCAAGTGGGGTGGCGCATTGGTGGTGAGCGTGGAAGATCGCAAAACTTGGAATGACACAGCGGGTATTTTGATCCGCACACAATATTCCGCTGTGGGTGGCCGTGTTGCCTATGCATTTACCAATAACTTTAAGTTGTTGACTGAGGTGGGCTTTAGCATGGCCAAACCCGAGAATGGTGATACCCAGACGCTTAATAAATTCACGATTGCACCAACCATCTCCACAGGTGGTGGCATCAAAGACCGTCCGGAGTTGCGCTTCTTCTACTCCCATTTCAACTGGAACGATGCTGCTGCCACTGCCAAGAGCTGGTCGACCAGCAAAAAGAGTGCGGACGCGATTGGTGTGCAAGCCGAGTACTGGTGGTAAGCACGGCTGTATTGTCAGTAATCAGTTGAACTGCCTTCACCGCATTATTCAGTGCGGTGAAGGCTTACCGGACATTGAGCATGAGACAAGTCAAACAATGGTTGGGCGCAGGGTTGCTGTTGGGGGCACTGCTTGGAGCGGTACAGGCGCAGTCACCTGCTATCACGGTAGAACCAGTGGGGAATTTACGTCCCGATTTTGTGATGGGAGCCGATGTATCTATCTTGAATGAGATGGAAAAGAAGGGGGCTCGTTATTACGACCAAATGGGCAATCGCAAAGATCCACTGGAGATATTGAAAGACAACGGTGTTAACTGGATACGATTGCGCTTGTGGCACACGCCTGTTTATGCCGAGAGTGTGATTGAGAATGGGCGTACGGTTGGGCAAAAAGGACAAGCGGTAGGCGGTGGCAATAACGATTTGGCGACCACGATCAAGTTGGCCAAACGGGCCAAAGCGTTGGGCTTGAAGTTCATGCTGGATATTCACTACAGCGATTTTTGGGCCGATCCTGACAAGCAAACCAAACCCGCAGCGTGGGCCAAACTCAAAGGAGCTGTGCTAGAGCAGGCAGTTTACGATTACACCAAGCAAGTATTGCTGAGCTTGGCGAACGAACAAGTCTTTCCTGACATGCTCCAAGTTGGCAATGAACTCAATGGTGGTTTGCTCTGGCCCGATGGGAAGACATTCAAAAGCCGCCCGGATGAAGAAATCGGTGGCAATGCCGGTTTTGTGGGCTTGTTGCGCCAAGGCATTCGCGCCACCCGGGAGGTGGAAAAAACAGTGGATACCAGTAAGCACACCCCCATCGTGATCCATTTGGCCGATGGGGGGAAAAATGAACTCTACCGTCGGGTTTTTGATTTGTTGACGGCAGAGAAAGTGGATTTCGACCTGATTGGCATGTCTTTCTATCCCTACTGGCATGGAACGATCGAAGACTTTCAGACCAATGCCGATGAAATATCGGCCCGTTACGGCAAGGATGTCATCGTCATGGAGACAGCTTATGCCTATACCTTGGACAACGGTGACAACTGGCCTAATTTGTTCAATGCCAGTATGCAAAAGTCTGTGGGTTACAAAGCCACAGTACAAGGGCAGGCGAGCTTGGTGCGCGACATGATTAATGCCGTTGCCAAAGTACCTGGTGCACGGGGTGCGGGGCTGTTTTATTGGGAGCCTTTGTGGTACGGGGTCAATGGCGTGGGCTGGCGAACAGGCGAAGGCAATGGGTGGGATAACCAAGCGATGTTCGACGCCAAGGGCAAAGCCTTGCCATCACTGGCTGTGTTTAAGCGCGTGCGTGATGTGGCAGATTCTGCGCAAACACCCAAGGTCATCAGCCAAGGCCCTGTCGAGCTGTCTGCGTTTGTAGGGGAACTTTGGAGTCCTCCAGCCAGCATCAAAGTTACCTTCAGCGACGATGCGGTGCGTCCTGTCTACATCGATTGGGAGGATGTACCTGCGAAAGCTTTGCAAAACACTGGCACTTTCCAACTCAAAGGTGAGGCTGTCAGCATGGATTTGAAGGTCACAGCCAACGTCACGGTGGTTCCCCGTCGCAATATGGTGCAGGATGACAGTTTTGAGTCTGGCAACCTCAAGTATTGGACTGTCACTGGCAGTGTTGCGGCAGTGAGCAATGAGCGCAACCCAGGCAATGCCCACAGCGGCATTCAGTCGCTGCATTACTGGTCATCCGATCCGTTCCAGTTTGAGGTTGTTCACCAGTTTGACAATCTCAAGCCTGGCATTTACACGCTCAAAGCGTGGGCAGCCGGTGGAGGGGGGGAAAAAGCCTTGGAACTTTTTGCGCGGGACTGCGGTGCTGCAGGCCGTCAATCGGCTAGCTGGACTAACACTGGGTGGCAAAAATGGACACAAGCTACTGTCAAAGACCTCAAAATCAGCGATGGCAAATGCACCATCGGGGTGTTGGTGGATTCCAAGCCTGGTGTCTGGGGCAATGTCGATGACTTTGAGTTGATACGCGAGGAGTGAATCTCACTCGATGCTGGCAACAGGCGCTGCGGCGCCTGTTGTTTTATCAAATTGCTGCCTAGCTTCTCTAATGACAGCATGGTGCTGGCTGGCCCATTGCACCAATTGCTCAAGTGGTTGTTTGAGCGATATTCCTAGGGTAGTAAGGCTGTACTCCACGCTGGGTGGCACGGTGGCGAATACTTTGCGGTGAACGTAGCCATCACGCTGCAGTTCACGCAGCGTTTGCGTCAGCATGCGTTGCGAGATGTCAGGCACATTGCGGCGCAAGTCACCAAAGCGGCGTGGTTGCTCAGCCAGCAACTCCAAGATCAACAGTGCCCATTTACTGCCTAGCCTGTCGATGACATCTCGCACAGGACATTGCGTCAAGTCGCTCAGACGCACTGCAGGAGTTGCAGTCTCACTGGTCGTGATTTTTTCCATATTAGTAATCTTTGGGTTACCAAGGGGGCCAATTGTGCCTTCTTTACGATTGTATTTAAGTATCTAAAATAATCCAAGTCTCAAAAAGAGACTATTGATATTTAAAGAGGACAATATGCAAAAAATTATGGTTACCGGTGCCAGTGGTCAATTGGGTCGTCGTGTGTTGCACCACTTGCTGCACACCGTGAAGCTGCCTATCCAAAATGTGGTGGCAGCCACCCGCAAACCTGCTGCTCTGAACGATTGGGCGCAATTGGGAATGGAGGTGCGCTCTCTGGATTTGGATGCATATGCTTCAGCTGAGGCTGCCTTCCAAGGTATCGACCGTGTACTGCTGATCAGCACAGACGCGATTGGACGCCGCGCAGCCCAGCATGTCACGGCAATTCGCGCTGCCCAAGCCGCCGGTGTTGTGCATTTGGCGTACACATCAATGCCCTTGCCGGAAGGCTCGCCTGTGCTGTTTGCGCCAGAGCATGAGGCTACCGAAGCTGCTATCAAGAGCAGTTCTTTGCCCGGCTGGACCATTTTGCGCAATCACTGGTACTTTGAGAATTTGCTGGCATCTGCGGTGCCTGCTTTGCAAAGTGGAATGTGGTTCAGTGCAGCGGGTGATGGCCGCGTGGCCCACATTGCTCGCGATGATTTGGCACGAGCAGCTGCTTATGCTGTGTCACGTACAGAGCAGGGGAAAAACACCTATACCCTCAGTGGCAGCAAGGCATACAACACCGCCGAGATTGTGCAGTTGGTTGCAGCTGCTGCGGGACAATCTATTGCGTTGGTTCCTGCAACCGTAGAGCAGTTGGCCGCTGGTATGGTGGCAGCGGGCTTACCTGAGTCGGTCGCCAAAGCCTATGCATCGTTTGATACCAATACAGCCCAAGGCCGAGTGGCACAGGTCACGACTGATTATGAAAAACTCACAGGTGTCCAGCCACTTAGCTTTGATGCGTGGCTGGATGCCCATCAAGCATATCTGAAGGGCTGAAACTAGAGCTATGTCTCTTTGTACTGTAGGTTGTTGCGCTTTACCATGCGCGCATGAAGAGACGTATTTTTTTGCTGAGTTCACTCAGCGTTATGCAAGGAATGGCGATGGCTGACACCCCCAAAGTTGAATCACTCTCAGACGTATTGCGCTGGCTCGATAAACTGGAAAAAGCCAAGTCGGTGCAAAGTACAACCGCATGGTCTATTGGTGCGGTGATGGAGCATATGTCGCAAAGTGTGGAGATGAGCATGGATGGCTTTCCTGAGCCTAAAGGGGCACTCTTTCAAGCTACAGTGGGATCGGCAGCATTTGCTGTGTTCAAGTGGCGCGGCAAGATGTCGCACGGTTTAACCGATCCTATCCCCGGAGCACCTGTACTGGCGCAGAGTACTGATTGGCATGCAGGCGTGCAGCGCTTGCGTGCAGCGGTGGATCGTTTTAACAAGCACTCTGGAGCGTTGATGCCTCACTTTGCCTATGGAGCGCTCAGTCGTGCCGACTTTGCACTGGCTCATGCGATGCACATAGCCAACCACCAAGACGAAATTGTGGTGGCCTAAAACAATGGGCGCTGGTGCCTAGAACTCGAAGCAATCGCCTTCGCGCGCTAGGCGAATATCCAGCAGCTGGGTCGCTTCTGGGTGGTCATTTAGCGTTTGATGAAAGACTTGCTCTAGTGCATCGTCGCTGCGAGTGGGCTCATGGTGCGTGCAGAACAATACTTTGGCTTGTGCTTGCAAGGCCATCTCTATGCTGCTTCCAAATGTGCCGTGGCCCCACCCAATCTTGCTTGGGTATTCCGCATCGGTGTACGAACAGTCAGCAATCAGCACATCCACGCCACGCACCACTTCCATGATGTTGGCTTTTTTTTCATCGACAAAGCTCTGATACTCCGCATACTGTGGTTCATGTGTTTCATAGATGTTGTAGGGCGGCTCATGGTCTCCGGTGAAAAAAACCGATTTTCCATCACAGTCAATGCGGTAACCCAAGTCCACTACAGGATGGTTCAATAGCACAGGCGTAATGCAGGCACCCCCCACTTGTACCGATTGCCCGGGAATGAGGGTGGTGTATTCAATGCGTGCTTTCATCTCTGCTTCGCGCACGGGAAAGTAGCTGTATTGCAACTGCACAGCCATCACTTGTTCAACACCTTGACCTGAAACGGGGTCAAATGCGCCGTACAGATGCAATGTGTTGCCAGGGATGAAGTTGGGGATAAAAAAGGGCAGCCCTTGGATGTGATCCCAGTGGCTGTGGGTAATGAATACGTTGGCGTTGATTGGCAGTTCTTTGAGCAGGGTTTGAGACAGTGGAAATATCCCAGTGCCTGCATCCAAAATGATCAGTTCGTTGGAGTCCGTGCGAATTTCTATACACGTAGTATTCCCACCGTAACGCACGGTGTGTGCGCCAGGGGATGCGATGGATCCACGTACACCCCAAAAACGAATTTTCATGTGCGCCTTTCAAAGATTGGCAAAGACTTTGGCTTCGTCAAACACCACACCCCAGTCTTCGCTAGCGGCTAAAATGTCCAAGTTCATGCCCAATGCGGCTTCTGCAGCAGGCGGTAGCGCATGCACGCATGGATTGCCAGCAAATCCCATGCTCAGTTTTTTGCTCAATTGGTTGGCTGCAAATATGGCAATAGCCATGCCAGATGCCAAGTCTCCCCCTGGTGTTTGCATGCGAATTGCTTGAACTAAACTGTCAGGAAAGCGCCATTTCTCAACCAGCATCGCACCTACTTCAGTATGGTGTGCTCCAAGCGTTTGTTGCAAGGTTTCGTGCAAAGACAGGTTGTGAGTACGACTTTGTTCCAGCGCTAGTTTGAAGGCTTCGTGCATGTGCTGGGCTAATACGACTTTGCCAAAGTCATGTAACAAACCAGCAATAAAGCAATCCATTGGATCAGCTTGCGCAAGCCGTGTAGCCAGTTTTTTTGCAATTCCAGCGGTAGAGAGCGAATGCAGCAAGTACTGTTGCATGTCAAACCCCGCTTGGTTACTGGGGGAAAGCATGCCCACCGCGGCAATGCTCAAAGACAAGTTTTTGAGCGTATTGAATCCTAGAAAAGCCACTGCATTGGCGACAGATGTGACTTGGCGTGGCAGATTGAAGTAGCTTGAATTGACTACCTTCAAAATTTTCACGGTGACAACAGGGTCTTTGTCGATGACGTCCACCAATTCACGTGCATCTGCATTGATGTCACGAGTCAATTCAATGATGCGCTGCACACTTTTGGGAAAAGCAGGCATTTTGTCGACAGCTGCAGCCAATTTGGTGGCCAGTTCTGCTTGCATAAAAACTCCCTAGAGCGTTCTGTTTTACAGGCCCAAGCGCTGTGGTGCAAGCAATCTTGCATCCAAGGGAAAGTCTTTGCGCACGATTTGGTGCGCCAATAGATCGGCACAGGCGCATGCCAAAGACCAACCATGCATGCCGTGCGCAAGGTTTAAGCTAATTCCTGTGGCTGAAGACAGTCCCACTACCGGCATGCTATCGCTAGAGAAGCAGCAAACTCCGCGCCATGTTTGTGTTCCGGCAGGGTAATTGGCTGCACCAGGGAAATGATTGTCCAGTGTGTTGTAGAGCTGCTGAACGGTTGCTGGATGCGGGTCACGATCTGGCGCAGAGTGATGCATTCCACCTTGAATGCGAAGACGGTTGCCAAGTCGCGAAATGGTGATGCGACTGGCTGCATCATGGATCACATGATTGGGGGCGTTCAAAGCCTCTTTGATTGGTACCGTGGCGGTGTAACTATCCAGCAACGCAAACGACTGAGTAGGATTAGTTTTCACAGGGCTGAATGCCGGGAGTTGCTGTGTGCAAATGACCGCATGGTCGAAACTATGCGACTGTCCATCGGCAGTGCCAAGACGAACCTTGGCTCCGGGCTCCAAGGTGGTAATTTCTTGCTGGAATTGAAAGACAACGCCATTTTTGAGTGCTTCATTGCGCAATTGAATCGCAAATTGTCGACTGTTGGTGACCTGATCGCCGGGTAACCATATACCTCCGCTCAAGGGCAAGGTGGCGTGTAGTGCCGGTTCGCGTTTGCGTACATCGTCTGCACTGAGCACATTGGCGCTGATACCAGCTGCTTTCAAGGCTTCTACTTTAGTCAACCACTCAGGCATAGCCTGTTCATCACTGATGAGGATGATTTGGCCAACGGTGTGCTCAGTTTCCAGTTTGAGCAATGAGGACCAGTCGGCATGTAATTGAGCGCTGTAACGCTGCAGACTAATTAGCGATGGTTCTACCTTGGGGCTGTGCTTGGCGCGCTGCCATAGCCACCGTAGCAGTGGTTTGTGCCAATTGCCGCTGCCTTGCAAACTCTTCTTTTCTTCCCAGAAACGACCCAATCGTCCAGCATTGCTCGACAGTGTTTGCAGGGTGAGCAGATTGGCATTGCTACTCAGTCCCAAATTGGCAAAACTGGTTTCTTCACAAACGCCTGCACGGCGCTCGAAAACACAAACTTGGTGCCCTTCTTGCGATAAACGATAAGCGGTGGTAATCCCTGCTATGCCAGCACCAATGACGGCAATTTTCATGACTCTTGTGGACTGCACTTTGGTTTGTAATTGTGCAAGTGTACGCACAATTTTGGGGTGCTATAGAGCCTTGGTGAACGTTGCAAGTGGCTGAGTTTTATTATTCCGATGTAGGCATGTTAGAATTGACAGGCTTTGCACTTGGTGTGTAAGCAATGAAACGCGGAGCGATTCGTTCAAGGTGTTGCTGCTTTAGCAATCAGTGAATCGACTTCAAGACCTAACCTTTGGAGTAAATATGACTGTATCCATGCGTGAAATGCTGGAAGCGGGTGTCCACTTTGGTCACCAAACTCGCTTCTGGAACCCCAAGATGGCCCCCTTCATTTTCGGCCATCGCAACAAAATCCACATCATCAACCTCGAAAAATCCCAGCCTATGCTGGAAGAGGCAATCAAGTTTGTGAAGCAGTTGTCTGCTAAGCGCGGTACCATTTTGATGGTTGGCACCAAGCGTCAAGCGCGTGAAATCGTTGCTGAAGAAGCGCAACGCGCAGGCACTCCTTATGTTGACCAGCGCTGGTTGGGCGGCATGATGACCAACTTCAAGACTGTGAAGACTTCTATCAAGCGTCTGAAAGACATGAAGGCACAGCAAGAGACAGGTCTGGATAGCATGAGCAAGAAAGAGCAGCTCATGTTTGTACGCGAATTGGAAAAGCTGGAAAAAGACATCGGCGGCATCCAAGATATGAACACATTGCCTGACGCCATTTTTGTGGTCGACGTTGGCTACCACAAGATTGCCATTGCTGAAGCACGCAAACTGGGCATTCCTCTGATTGGCGTGGTAGATACCAATCATTCCCCAGAAGGCATTGACTATGTGATTCCTGGTAACGATGACTCTGCCAAGGCTGTGGCTTTGTATGCCCGCGCTATCGCAGACGCTATCTTGGAAGGCCGTGCCAATGCGGTTGACGAAGTCGTCAAAGCGGTTGTGGCTGAAGGCGAAGATGAATTCGTGGAAGTCGAGGATGCATCTGCCTAATTGCAGGTGAATCACTTGGCGGGGGCCTTGGTGCCCCTTTTTTTGGTTTGAACAAGACTCAACGGAGAATTTTATGGCGGCTATTACAGCTTCTATGGTGGCAGAACTGCGTGGCAAAACCGATGCGCCCATGATGGAGTGCAAAAAGGCTTTGACCGAGGCTGATGGCGATATGGCCAAAGCAGAAGAAATTCTGCGCGTTAAATTGGGTAGTAAGGCTGGCAAAGCAGCTGCCCGTATCACAGCGGAAGGCGTTGTGGCCTCCAGCATCAATGGCAACGTGGGTGCCTTGATTGAAATCAACTGCGAAACCGACTTCGTGACCAAGAACGACAGCTTCTTGGCCATGGCCAAGGCTGCTGCTGATTTGATCGTTCAACACAATCCAACGAACGTGGATGCCTTGTCCGCTTTGGCTTACAGCCAAGATGGTTTTGGCCCCACGCTGGAAGATGTGCGTAAGGGCTTGATCGGCAAGATCGGCGAGAACATGACTTTCCGTCGCTTTAAGCGTTTTGAAGGTTCTCAACTGGCTTGCTACCTGCATGGCACCCGCATTGGCGTGATGGTCGAATTTACTGGTGAAGAAGTGGCTGCCAAGGACGTGGCGATGCACATTGCTGCCATGAAGCCTGTAGCACTGACCAGCGCCGACGTATCGGCTGACTTGATCGAGAAAGAGCGTGCAGTGGCAACGGCCAAAGCCGCTGAATCTGGCAAGCCTGCTGACATCGCAGCCAAGATGATTGAAGGCTCTGTTCAGAAGTACCTGAAAGAAGTTTCTTTGCTGGATCAAGTGTTTGTGAAAGCTGCTGACGGCAAACAAGTGGTTTCCGCCTACCTGAAGGCTGCCAACACCACTGTGAAGGGATTCACTTTGTACGTGGTGGGTGAAGGCATTGAGAAGAAGGTAGACGACTTTGCTGCTGAAGTGGCTGCTCAAGTCGCTGCAGCTAAGCAATCCGCTTAATTTTCTCAACGACAAAGGTGTCCTGATGACTGCACAACCAGCTTACAAGCGTATTTTGCTGAAACTTTCTGGCGAAGCCCTCATGGGTGATGACCAGTTTGGCATTAATCGGGACACCATTGTTCGCATCGTAGAAGAAATTGCCGAAGTGACTCGCCATGGTGTGCAAGTGGCTGTAGTTATCGGTGGTGGCAACATTTTTCGTGGTGTGGCAGGTGGCTCGGTTGGGATGGATCGTGCCACTGCAGATTACATGGGGATGTTGGCCACGGTGATGAATTCATTGGCTTTGGGTGATGCGATGAACAAAGCAGGCCTTACAGCGCGTGTGATGTCGGCTATTGGAATTGAGCAAGTGGTAGAACCATACGTTCGCCCCAAAGCGTTGCAATACCTTGAGGAAGGCAAGCTGGTAATTTTTGCGGCAGGCACTGGAAATCCTTTTTTCACTACCGATACGGCTGCTGCGCTGCGTGGCGCAGAGATCGGTGCAGAGGTGGTGCTAAAAGCAACCAAGGTGGATGGTGTGTATACCGCTGATCCCAAGAAAGATCCTACGGCGACCCGTTATTCGCGTCTGTCGTTTGATGCTGCGATGTCGCAGAATTTGGGCATCATGGATGCGGCTGCATTTGCTTTGTGTCGTGACCAAAAACTGCCTATCAAGGTATTTTCTATCTTCAAACACGGCGCTCTGCTGCGTGTGGTGATGGGTGAGGACGAGGGCACTTTGGTGCACGTTTGAACTGCGCTGGCAGCTTTAGGAGAAAACATGTCGATTGCTGATATCAAGAAAAACGTGGACGCCAAAATGGATCAATCTATTGAGGCGTTCAAGCACAATCTGACCAAAATTCGCACAGGTCGTGCCAACCCCGCTTTGTTGGACACAGTGCATGTGGACTATTACGGCTCCATGGTGCCTTTGAGCCAAGTTGCCAATTTGTCTTTGCTGGATGCTCGCACGATCAGCGTACAGCCTTGGGAAAAAGGCATGGGTGCCAAAATCGAGAAGGCGATCCGCGAAAGTGATCTGGGTCTGAATCCAGCCAGCATGGGTGATTTGATCCGCGTTCCTATGCCTCCTATGACAGAAGAGCGACGCAAGGAATTAACCAAAGTGGTTCGTACTGAAGGTGAGGCCGCCAAAGTGGCTGTCCGCAATATCCGCCGCGATGCCAATGAAGCTGTCAAAAAGCTGGTGAAAGACAAATTGGCATCCGAGGACGACCAGAAACGCAGCGAAGCGGACATTCAAAAAGTGACCGATAAGCACATCCAAGAAATTGACAAACTGGTTGCCAGCAAAGAACAGGACATCATGGCGGTCTAAAGACTGTCCATAGCATGAGTTTTACTGCATCCATGTCTTTGCATGTGGCCATTGTGATGGATGGCAATGGCCGCTGGGCGACCCAGCGCTTTTTGCCACGGTTGGCTGGACATAAGCAGGGCTTTGAGGCCTTGCGACGCATCGTTAGAGTATGTCCTACTCGAGGTATCGATACTTTGACGGTTTTCGCTTTTTCGTCTGAAAACTGGGGGCGTCCTGCTGACGAAGTGGACGGCTTGATGGAAATGCTGGCCAATGGTTTGGCCAAAGAGGTTCCCCAACTGCATCAAGATGGCGTACATCTGCGTTTTGTTGGTGAGCGTAACCACTTGTCCGCCAAAGTACAAAAAGGCCTACAGCAAGCGGAAGAGTTGACTGCTGCCAATCAAGGTCTGCACTTCAATGTGTGCTTCAACTATGGGGCGCGTTGGGAAATTGCGGAGGGTGTGCGTCGCTTGCAAGCCAATGGAGAAGCAATTAGCGAAACAGCCTTGGATGCTGCTTTGCCGTTGCGACCCAGTCGGGATCCTGATCTGATTATTCGCACGGGTGGCGAATACCGTCTGAGTAATTTTTTGCTCTGGCAAGCTGCCTACGCCGAACTGTATTTTTCCTCCTTGCTGTGGCCTGAATTTGATGAAAAGGCCTTAGATGCAGCGTTGCATGATTTTGCGCAGCGTGAACGACGCTATGGCAAAACGTCAGAGCAAGTTCGCAAGGGTTCCTAAACAGTGAGTTTGCACATGGAGTCCATATGCTGAAGCAACGTGTTTGGACGGCATTGGTGCTGCTCCTCATCCTGATACCTGCAGTACTGGAGTCCTCGGGATTGGCATTTGGTGTGGTATCAGCCATTGCCATGGTTGCTGCTGCGTGGGAATGGGGGAGGCTCAATACAACCCAAAGTGGGCTGGTTTGGTTGGGTACTGTCGCAGTGGCAGTACTCTGTGCTATAGCTTTATGGTTCCACTTGCAATTGCCTTCTTGGCTGTGGCTGTGGGTTTCAGCACTGTGGATGCTCGGTGGTGCATGGTGCATGCACCGTGGCGTCTCTGCTTGGAGTTCCATTCCTGCGGGTGTGCGTCTGTTGCTCGGGTGGTGCTTGATTGCAGTGGCTTGGTTTGCTGCGGTAAAAGCCAAGGCTATGGGCATTCCATTTTTATTGACCACCATGTCTTTGGTATGGATTGCTGACATCATGGCCTATTTTTCTGGCAAGGCTTTTGGCGGGCGTTGGATTCAGCGCAAACTCGCCCCCAGCTTGAGTCCGGGCAAATCATGGGAAGGTGCGATTGGCGGGTTGTTGTGTGTGTTGGCCTTTGCATGGGCAATGCAGCAGTGGTCTGTGGTGCATGTATTTTTCTCTTTGCAGCAACATCTCATGTGGTTATGGCCACTGGCTGTGGTTTTCTTGGTTGTTGCCAGCGTGATGGGGGACTTGTTGGAGTCGTTGGTTAAGCGCAGTGCTGGTGCTAAAGACAGTAGTGGCTTGCTGCCTGGTCACGGTGGTGTGTTGGATCGGGTGGATGCGCTGTTGCCTGTTCTGCCCATGGCATTGTGGTTGGTGGGGGTATAAGCGATGGTGCAACAGTTGGTGGTGCTCGGCGCTACGGGATCGATAGGTCAGAATACTTTGGATGTGGTGGCTAGGCATTCAGATCGGTGGCAAGTTTTTGCTTTGACTGCGCATCGCAATGTGGATCGTTTGCTAGAGCAGTGTTTGCGCTTTAACCCTGTTTATGCGGTGGTCGTGGATCCAGATGCGGGACGGGATTTGGAGCTGCGCTTGGCTAATAGCGCTTCTTCTACGCGCGTTCTGGTGGGAGCTACAGCGTTGCTTGAGGTCGCGCAGGATGAGCGCGTGCATGCTGTGATGGCTGCCATCGTAGGTGCCGCAGGTTTGCCTGCGACCATGGCGGCTGCGTACGCAGGTAAACGTGTGCTGTTGGCGAACAAGGAGGCACTCGTTGTCGCGGGCGATTTGTTCATGCAGGCTATCACCAAGGGTGGAGCAGAGTTGTTGCCTATCGACAGTGAACACTCGGCTATCTTTCAGTCCTTGCCGATGGATCGGGCGCGTTGGAGTGTGGATGTAGACCACATTATTTTGACGGCTTCTGGTGGGCCATTTCGGACTTGGGAACCCGCTGCATTGCGCCAAGTTACGCCAGAGCAAGCGTGCGCCCATCCCAATTGGGTGATGGGGCGCAAGATATCCGTGGATTCAGCCACCATGATGAACAAAGCCTTGGAGGTTATTGAGGCTCATTACCTCTTTGGCATGGAACCAGATCGCATTCGCGTGGTCATACACCCACAAAGTGTGATTCACTCTATGGTGCAGTACGTAGATAACTCTGTGGTGGCGCAATTGGGAACGCCTGACATGCGCGGCCCTATTGCCTATGGTCTTTCATGGCCCGAGCGTGTGACATCGGGCGCTAGTGCTTTGGACTTTGCTCGTTTGCAGGGTTTGACTTTTGAGGATGCAAGCAGCCCTGGGCATCAGCAGCGCTACCCCGGTTTGCAATTGGCTTGGGATAGTATGCGGGCACCATTTGGGACTACGGCTGTGCTCAATGCTGCTAATGAGGTGGCGGTACAGGCTTTCCTAGATAAACGCATTCGTTTTGACCAGATTCACCTAGTGAATGCGAATACCTTAGAGCGCGTCTTGCCTAGCCAACCTAGCAATCTGCAAGACTTATTGGAACTGGACAAGCAAGCGCGTGCTGTAGCGCATGAATGGCTGGCTCGCTGCGGAACCGATTGACCAAGGACTTGCCATGTTGACCCTTTTGGCTTTTTTATTTGCCATTGTTGTGCTTGTCGCTGTGCACGAGTACGGTCATTTTGCTGTGGCTCGTTGGTGTGGTGTCAAGGTATTGCGCTTTTCCATTGGCATGGGGCCTGTGGTATGGCGCAAGGTTTCGCCTGTGTCGGGTATCGAATACTGTGTGAGTGCGATTCCACTGGGCGGCTATGTACGCATGCTCGATGAACAAGAGAGTGACGTCATCGATGCAGAGAAACATTTGGCGTTCAATCGGCAACCTTTGTACAAGCGTGCCTGCATTGTGGCTGCCGGTCCTCTGGCGAATTTGTTGTTGGCATGGATGCTATACGCCTTGGTTAATTGGGTCGGTCAGCAAGAAGTGGTTGCCCAATTGCCTAGTCCCGTACCTGCCTCTGTAGCACAGCAAGCAGGCTTTGCAGCGGGAGATCGCGTGTTGGCCGTGCGTGCCATGAATGATGAAGTCTCCCATCCTGTGCAATCTCTAGACGATGTGCGTTGGCATGTAGTGCAAGCCATTTTGGGGCAGCAAGAGGGGTTGGTGTTCAGTGTGCAGCAACTAGGACACAGCACACCTCTGGATAAAACACTGTCCTTGCAAGCCTTCGCCAACACGGCGCTGGAAGACGCACGCTTTATGGCCCAGTTAGGATGGCAAGGATTTTATACGCCCGCCGTTATTGAGGCGGTAGTGCCCAATTCCGCAGCAGCACAAGCGGGTTTGCAGGCAGGCGATGAGGTGCTTCGTGTGGATGGACGTTTGGTGGAAGATGCCGCGCAACTGCGCTTGTGGATACGCCAAAGCCAAGCACAAACCCAAACTTGGCAAGTTCGTCGTAATGGCGTGTTGATGGACATAGCCGTGACGCCTCGTTGGGAACAAGTCCAGAGCGAGCGTCTGCCTCGCGTTGGCGCTGCGCTTGGTCGGGCACCCGAGATGGTGCTGGTACGCCATGCTGGCTTGGATGGCTTGTGGCGTGGCGCGCAGCACATGGTGGACGTGGTGCAGATGAGTCTGCGCAGCCTATGGGGCATGGTGATTGGGCATACCTCATGGCGTAGCCTGAGTGGCCCCATTACGATTGCTGATTACGCGGGTAAAACCGCGGCCCTTGGATGGGTGGAATATGTCAGCTTCATGGCTTTGGTAAGTGTCAGCTTAGGCGTTTTGAACTTGTTGCCATTGCCTGTCTTGGATGGTGGGCACCTACTTTATTATCTTTGTGAGGCAGTGGCTCGTCGTCCGTTGCCAGCTATTTGGTTGGATTATTTGCAGCGAGTAGGAGTGGCATTGCTGCTACTCATGATGTCGGTCGCGCTGTACAACGATGTGAACCGTTTGATCGGTTGATACGCTAGGAAGTTGTTGATGAAAAAAATTGTGAAACCCATGCGTTGGATAGCTGGCGCAGTGATTGGTAGCGCTCTGACGCATGCGGCATGGGCACTTGATCCATTCGTAGTACAAGACATCCGCGTCGAGGGATTGCAGCGGGTAGAGCCTGGAACGGTATTTGCCTCGATTGCGTTGCGTGCAGGGGATACCTACACCGATGAAAAAGCTTCCTCTGCTATTCGCTCTTTGTACAGCTTGGGTTTGTTCAAAGACGTGCGCATCGAAGCCAAAGGTGATGTGTTGGTGGTTGTGGTTGAGGAGCGCCCAGTTGTTGCCGATGTGGACTTTGTGGGACTGCGTGAGTTTGACAAAGACACATTGAAAAAGGCACTCAAAGAAATTGGTTTGACCGATGGGCGACCGTTGGACAAGTCGCTGGTTGACAAGGCTGAGCAAGAGCTCAAGCGCCAATACATCAGCAAGAGTATGTACTCCACCGAGGTAGTCACCACCATCACGCCATTGGAGCGCAACCGGGTCAACATTAGTTTTGCGGTGGTGGAGGGGGAAACCGCCAAGATTCGCTCTATCCACATTGTTGGTTCCAAAGGTTTTAGCGAGTCGGATTTGTTGGATCAGCTCGACATGAATACCGGTAATTGGTTGAGTTGGTACACCAAATCCAATCGTTTTTCCCGTGCCAAATTCAATGCTGATTTGGAAACATTGCGCTCCTATTACCTCTCACAAGGCTACTTGGAGTTCAAGGTGGACTCGACCCAAGTTGAAATTTCTCCTGACAAAACAGCGATTGATATCACCATCAACGTGTCTGAAGGGGCCAAATATGTTGTATCTGGTATTCGATTGGCTGGTAATTACTTGGGTAAGGAGCCTGAGTTTCAATCCCTTATCACCATCAAGGCTGGTGGTGCGTACAACATCAATGATGTGACCAAAACGACCAAGGCGTTTACCGACTATTTTGCCAATTTTGGCTACGCGTTTGCACGCACCGAGGTGCGTACCGATATCGATCGCAGCAACAACACAGTGGCTTTGACCTTGGTGTCTGAACCTTCTCGCCGTGTGTATGTTCGCCGCATCAATGTGGCAGGCAACGACCGTACCCGTGATGAAGTGATACGGCGCGAGTTTCGTCAGTTTGAAGCCTCGTGGTATGACGGTCAAAAAATTCGTGTTTCTCGCGAACGGGTGAACCGTTTGGGGTATTTCACGGATGTATCAATAGACACGCAAGAAGTACCTGATTCACCGGATCAGGTGGATTTGCTGGTGACCGTGGCAGAAAAACCAACTGGCAGTGTGAGCTTGGGAGCCGGTGTCTCCTCGGCTGATGGATTGGGTCTGACCTTTGGTTTTAAGCAGGACAATGCATTCGGTTCTGGTAATTCCTTGGGCTTGGAGTTAAATACCAGCAAAACAAGTCGAACGACGGTACTCAGTACAACCAATCCGTACTTCACAGAAGATGGCGTGTCGCGTACCTTTGACCTGTACCAGCGCACCTACCGTCCCTACTCAGATTACGATTCCAGCAGCTACGGTTTGGAAACCGATGGTGTGAGTATGCGTTTTGGCTTGCCTGTATCGGACAACGACACGATTTATCTCGGGGTTGGTGCCGAGAAGAACTTGATTCTGGATGGCACATACATGCCAACCGTCTATACCAACTACGTCGATAGCTACGGGTACTCGGCGCAGTATTTGCCCTTGACTTTGGGGTGGACGCGCGACACCCGTGACAGTGCGTTGGTTCCCAGTAGCGGTGGTATTTTGCGCACCAGTGCCGAATGGAGTGTGGGGGGGGACACGCGCTATGCCCGTGGAACCTTGCAAATGCAGCGCTTTGTGGAAGTCACCCGAAAAGTTACGTTTGCACTGAATACAGAGTTGTCTGTAGGCGCTTCCACAGGAGATCGCGCATACCCGATCTTCAAAAACTACTATTTGGGTGGTTTGGGGTCGGTGCGTGGCTATGAGCAAAGTACATTGACCACGGGTACACAGCGCGATGCGGGTTCAACATATTACGGTGGTACTAAACGCGTTGTGGTAAATACCGAGTGGTTGACCCCTTTGCCTGGTGGCGGCTATGACAAGAGCTTGCGTGCATATTTCTTCATGGATGCAGGAGGCATTTACGGCGAGAATGAAGACATTAAGCTGCAAGACATGCGTTCTTCCATGGGGGTTGGTATCAGCTGGATTTCCCCAGTCGGCCCACTGCGCATTGCATTTGCCCAACCCCTGTCGCATTTTTCTGGCGATAAAATCCAAAACATCCAATTTCAGATCGGAACCTCTTTCTAATGCAAGCCTTTAAATTTTTCGGCGTGGTTGCTCTGTCAGTGTTGCTGTCCCATTCGATCGCGCATGCACAAGACTCACGTGTGGCAACCATCAACTCCCAGCGTATTACCTCGGAGTCTGCACCTGCCAAGGCAGCTACTGCCCGTTTGGAGCAAGAGTTTTCCAAGCGTCAAAAGGAGTTGGCAGATACCCAACAGACTCTCAAAAGCATGAGCGAGCGCTTTGAGCGCGATGCGCCAACATTGAGCGAAACCCAACGGGTAACCCGCCAAAAAGAATTCAACGATCTCAATCGCGAGTTCCAACGCAAACAGCGTGAGTTTCAAGAAGACTTGAACAGCCGCCGCAATGAAGAGTTGCAAAAAGTGCTGGAGGCAGCCAATAAAGCCGTTAAGCAAGTGGCTGATGCAGACAAATACGATATCGTGATCCAAGACGGTGTGGCGTACAGCAGTGGCCGCAACGACATCACTGACAAGGTTTTGAAAATCTTGAATCAAGCCAAGTAAAGCACGCTTTACTGATCCACTCGCGGGGAGGTAAGAGGTGATCCTCGCCGACATCATTGCAGCGCTGGGTGGCACATTGCACGGTGATCCGAAGCGGGTCATCGATGCGATTGCCCCTTTGGAGTCCGCTACTCCCACCCAGATCGCTTTTCTCAGCAATCCCAAGTACCAGCAGCAATTGCTCGCATCGCAGGCTGGCTGTGTCATCGTATCGCCCGCTATGCAAGAGTTGGCTATAGAGCGTGGCGATTGCATCGTGGCCGACAAGCCTTACCTGTACTACGCGCACTTGACTCAGTGGTGGAAAAAAACAGTGTTCGGACAAATTCCCGTCAATGGATCAATCCATCCCTCGGCAGTGGTCGATCCATTGGCCATTGTGGATTCCAGTGCATGCATCGGTCCGCTCTGTGTGGTGGAGGCAGGTGCACGCATAGGTGCCCACACGCGACTGGCATCACGTGTCACCGTGGGTCGAGACTGTGTGATAGGGCAGCGCTGCTTGTTGCATGCAGGTGTGGTGATTGGGGCGGATGGTTTTGGCTTTGCGCCCGACGGTGAGCGGTGGGAAAAAATCGAACAATTGGGCTCGGTTCGTATTGGTGATGATGTGGAAATCGGAGCCAATACCTGCATAGACCGCGGTGCTTTGAACGACACCGTCATCGAAGATGGGGTCAAGTTGGACAATTTGATCCAAATCGGCCACAACGTGCGTGTAGGCAAAAATACCGCCATGGCTGGCTGCGTGGGGGTGGCTGGTTCGGCTACCATCGGCGCCAACTGCACCATAGGGGGCGGCGCTGTGGTGCTGGGTCACCTGAGCTTGGCCGACAACGTTCATATTTCAGCGGCATCTGTGGTCAGCCGTTCTATTCATAAGCCCGGGCAGTACACCGGCATCTTTCCGCTGGATGACAACGCCAGCTGGGAGCGCAATGCCGTCACGCTCAAGCACTTGCACGCGCTACGCGATCGCATCAAACAACTGGAAAAAGCACAATCATGACAGTCATGGATATTCACAAAATACTCAAGCAATTGCCCCATCGCTATCCCATTTTGCTGGTTGATCGTGTGATTGAGCTGGAAAAGGGCAAAAGCATCAAAGCCGTCAAGAACGTCACCATCAACGAAGACTTCTTCAATGGGCATTTTCCACACCGCCCCGTGATGCCTGGCGTGCTCATGCTCGAAGCCTTGGCGCAAGCGGCGGCTTTGTTGGCCTTTGACGCACTCGACGCCTCCCCGGACGAGAACTCGGTGTACTACTTTGCAGGCATTGATGGCGCACGCTTCAAGCGTCCCGTCGAACCCGGCGATCAGCTCATTTTGCAAGTGGAAATGCTGCGTATGAAAGCGGGTATTTTCAAATTCAAGGCAGCAGCGTTGGTTGATGGTGAAGTGGCCGTGGAAGCCGAGCTGACTTGCGCCATGCGCACCATTGCTTAAGCCTTAACTTTGCTACTACTCATCTACACAGAGGAGGCCGCATGAGCCGGATACACCTGACCGCCGTGATCGACCCCGCAGCACAGCTCGACAGTACTGTGGAGGTGGGGCCCTACACCCTCATCGGACCGCATGTGCGCATCGGTGCAGGTACCCGCATCGCTTCGCACTGTGTCATCGAAGGGCATACCACCATCGGTGATAACAACCGCGTCTACCAGTTCGTGTCACTCGGGTCGGACAACCAAGACAAAAAATACGCTGGCGAACCCTGTGAGTTGATCATTGGCGACCGCAACGTCATTCGTGAGTACAGCACATACCACATTGGCACCGTGCAAGGTGGTGGTGTGACCCGCTTGGGTAATGACAACTGGATGATGGCCTACACCCACTTGGCGCACGATTGCGTGGTCGGTAGCCACACCATTTTTGCCAACAACGCTCAGCTAGCTGGGCATGTGCAAGTGGGTGATTGGGTGATATTGGGGGGCTATACCGTAGTGCACCAGTTTGTGCGCATCGGTGCCCACGCCATGACGGCCATGTGTTCGCTGCTGTTTGGTGATGTGCCACCGTTTGTCATGTGCCAAGGGCAACCAGCCGCCGCCCGTTCTATGAATTTTGAAGGCCTGCGCCGCCGAGGCTTCACGCCCGAGCGCATCGCGGGCGTCAAAGCCATGCACAAAGCCCTGTACCGCGATGACTTGACCCTGGATGGTGCCAAAGAGCGCATCGCTTCTATTGCCCAAGCCCAGCCCGAAACCCAAGTGGACGTGGACATGATGCTGGACTTCTTGTCCCAAACCACGCCGCAGCGCGGCATCGTGCGCTAAACCAGCATGGTAGCTACTGCTGCACACCGCATCGCCATGGTGGCGGGTGAAACCTCGGGTGATTTGCTTGCAGGTCTGTTGCTCCAGGGTTTGCGCCACCAGTGGCCTGATTTGCAAGCCCAAGGCATAGGTGGTCCACGCATGGCCGAGCAAGGTTTTGAGGCTTGGTGGCCGCATCACAAACTGGCGGTGCACGGTTTTAGCTGGGAGCTGCTGATGCGCTACCGCGAAATTGTGGGCATACGCGACCAGTTGGCCCAGCGTTTATTGGCTACAGAGGCAGAAAAGCCTGTTTTGTTTGTTGGGGTGGATGCGCCTGACTTCAACTTGCAGTTGGAAGAACGCTTGCGCCAGCAAGGCGTGCGTACGGCGCATTTTGTGTGTCCCTCTATTTGGGCATGGCGCCCTGAGCGGGTGGAGCGCATCCGCCGCAGTGCCGACCATGTGCTGTGCTTGTTTCCTTTTGAGCCTGCACTCTTGGCCCAGCATGGGATTGCGGCCAGCTATGTGGGTCATCCGCTGGCCCAAGTCATCCCGCAGCAGGCAGACCAGTTGGCGGCACGCCAAGCATTGGGTTTGCCACCAGAAGGCCGTGTATTGGCCTTGTTGCCAGGTAGCCGGGTGTCTGAGGTTCGCCATTTGGCGGAGCGCTTCTTTCGGGCTGCCAGCCTTGTGCAGAAAGCTAGGCCTGCTATCAAAATAGTAGTGCCTGTGGTACCGGGTTTGCGCTCGCTGGTAGAGCAGGCAGCTCAGAATGCAGGCGTGCAAGCGCATGTGCACATCGTCAATGGCCAATCGCACCAAGTGCTAGCAGCGTGCGATGTGACCTTGATCGCCAGCGGCACGGCCACGCTGGAGGCTGCACTGTACAAAAAGCCCATGGTCATTGCTTACCACATGGCATGGCTGTCGTGGCAGCTCATGCGCCGCAAGCGCCTGCAGCCTTGGGTGGGTTTGCCCAATATTTTGGCCGAGCGTTTTGTGGTGCCCGAGCTGCTGCAAGACCAAGCCAGCCCGGAGCAATTGGCCCGCGCAGTGCTGCAGTGGCTAGAGTGTTTGCAAAATCCTGCCAGTGCCGAAGTGCAGGATGTGCAGACTACCTTTGCCCAATTGCACCAAGACTTGCTGCGCGATACGCCGGCGCTGGCTGGCGCTGCCATTGCGCAGCTGCTGGAGCCTGAGCGTGGTTAAGCCTGCCGCCAGTCGGGTTCGTTTGGCAGCCAATCCACAGCAAGCACTATGCTGGGACACGCCGGGCTTGATGGCTGGAGTAGACGAAGCGGGGCGCGGCCCACTGGTTGGGCCGGTAATGGCCGCCGCAGTGATCTTGGACGATCAAAACCCCATTGTGGGTTTGGCCGATTCCAAAAAACTCACCTCCGCCAAACGCGAACGCTTGTATGACGAGATTCGTGCCAAAGCGCTGTGCTGCTCGGTGGCTATGGCCACGGTAGAAGAAATAGACCAGCTCAACATCTTGCACGCCACTATGCTGGCCATGCGCAGGGCCGTGGAAGGCCTGCGCCTTAAGCCCACCCGGGTTTTGGTCGATGGCAATCGCCTTCCCACGCTCGATGTGTTGGCCGAAGCCATCGTCAAAGGTGATGCCTTGGTGCCCGCTATTTCGGCGGCATCCATTTTGGCCAAAGTGACGCGAGACCGCTGGTGCCAAGAGTTGGAGTTGCAATATCCTGGCTATGGTTTTGCCGAGCACAAAGGCTACGGTACCGCAGCCCACATGGATGCTTTGCAGCGCTTGGGCCCTTGTCCAGAGCACCGGCGCAGTTTTGCCCCGGTAACCGCCGCTTATGCCCAAATGCATGTTGCGCCAACCACCACTACAGCATGACACAAGCCACTTTCATCCAATCGCGGGACAACCCATTGCTCAAAGAGCTGCGCAAACTCGCACAAGACAATACGGCTTATCGGCATACGGGGCGCGTGTGGGTAGAGGGCGACCATTTGTGTTCTGCCGCCCTAGCGCGTGGTGTGCAGCCAGCGGTGGCGGTGTATTCGGAGTCGTTTTGGCCGCTAGCGCCCGCCCAGTGGGCTGAGCGTGCTATCAAAACTGTAGTAATTCCTGATGTGCTGTTTCGCGACATCAGCGGCTTGGAGTCTCCTGCCAAGGTCGGTTTTGTGTTGCAACTGCCTGCTGAGCACAGCGTGCAAGCCGGTGTGGCCACGGTTGTGCTGGACCGCGTGCAAGATGCGGGCAATGTTGGTTCCATTCTGCGCAGCGCAGCAGCCTTTGGTTTTGTTCAAGTGCTGGCGCTCAAGGGGACTGCTGCCCTGTGGGGTGGCAAAGTGGTGCGCGCTGGCATGGGGGCGCACTTTGGCCTGCATTTGGTCGAGGGTGTTGATGCCAGCGCGGTGGCTGCTTTGCAAGTGCCGCTGGTAGTGACCAGTTCGCACCAAGGCGTGTCGCTGCCTGACCTGCAACTGCCCCATCCCTGCGCATGGGTAATGGGCCACGAAGGGCAGGGCGTTAGCGATAGCTTGATGGCGCAAGCCCGTTATTTCGCCAGCATTCCCCAACCCGGGGGTGAAGAGTCGCTCAATGTGGCGGCTGCCGCAGCGATTTGCTTGTACGCGAGCAGTTTGGCGCGCTAATGGTGCTGCTGGAAGCGCTGCTTTTTGGCGCTTCAATGCGCCGTTTGCATATGGTTGCTATGCAAGCCGCGCTATAATGAGAGGCTTTTCTGAAAGCAGTTCCACCCCGCCGCATCAAGTCCCATTTCCTCCTAGAGCAGCATCCGCCAAGAGAGCATCTTGAGCGCGAAGGGGTATCCCTCAACCCATTCGGAGAAAACTGTGCTTTTGTCGCTCAAGGGAAATCACCCAACCGCCATTCTGGCGCTCGCTGACGGCACGGTCTATGTTGGCAATTCCATCGGAGCAGCAGGCTCCACCGTGGGTGAAGTGGTGTTCAACACCTCTATCACCGGCTATCAGGAAATCCTGACCGATCCCAGCTACTGCCAGCAGATCGTCACCCTCACTTACCCCCATATCGGCAACTACGGCGTTAACCCGGAAGACGTGGAGTCTCGCCGCGTTTTTGCCGCCGGTCTCATCATCCGTGACCTGCCGCTGGTGGCCTCCAACTTCCGCAGCACGCAAACCCTGAGCGAGTATTTGGTGGCACAGCACTGCGTGGCGATTGCGAACATCGACACCCGTGCACTGACACGCCACCTGCGCACCCATGGTGCACAAAATGGCTGCATCATGACCTTGTCTGCTGGCGCCAGTGTGACCAGTGCGGACGTGGACAAAGCCGTGGCCGCCGCCAAGGCTGCTCCCAGCATGGCGGGCCAAGACCTGGCCAAGGTCGTGTCGCGCACAGAGCGCGCCAGCTGGACGCAAACCGAGTGGAAACTGGGCAGTGGCTATGGCGAGCAAGCGTCGCCCCGCTTCCATGTGGTGGCGTACGACTTTGGCGTCAAGCACAATATTCTGCGCATGCTGGCTGAGCGCGGCTGCAAGGTCACCGTGGTGCCTGCACAAACCCCTGCGCAGGACGTGTTGGCCCTCAACCCCAACGGGGTATTCCTCTCCAACGGCCCTGGCGATCCAGAGCCTTGCGATTACGCCATTGCCGCAACGCGCGAATTCTTGGCCAAAGACATCCCCACTTTCGGTATCTGCTTGGGCCACCAAATCATGGCGCTGGCCAGTGGTGCCAAGACCTTCAAGATGAAGTTTGGCCACCACGGTGCCAACCACCCTGTGAAAGATCTGCAAACCGGGCAAGTGGCCATCACCAGCCAAAACCACGGTTTTGCAGTGGACGAGAAAACCTTGCCTGCCAATGTGCGCCCCACACACGTCAGCTTGTTTGACGGCACGCTGCAAGGCATCGAGTTGACCGATAAACCAGCCTTCAGCTTCCAAGGCCACCCCGAAGCGTCTCCAGGCCCGCAGGACATCGGTTATCTGTTCGACCGTTTTGTGAAACTGATGGAAGCGCGCGCATGAGTAGCTGGTACGGCGTCACCGACATCGTCACCTACTTGGTAGGGGCTATAGGCATCATTTTGTTGCCGGGGCCTAACTCCTTGTATGTGCTGTCGGTCGCCACGGGGCGCGGTGTGCGCCCGGGTTACCAGGCCGCATGCGGCGTTTTTTTGGGCGACTCCATCTTGCTAGCCTTGGTGGGGCTAGGTGCTGCCGGGCTGTTGCACACCCATGAACTGCTGTTCATGGTGGTCAAGTACGCTGGCGCTGCCTATCTGGGCTGGGTAGGCTTGCAGTTGCTGCGCGGTGCATGGGCCAAGTGGCGTGCGCCGCGAGCCATGCAGGTGGATGAACAGGCGCCTGTGCTGGCTCCTCAAATGCAGCAACCCTTTCGCCGTGCGCTCCTCATCAGTTTGCTCAATCCCAAGGCGATTTTGTTTTTGCTGTCGTTCTTTGTGCAGTTCATTGATCCCACTTACGAGCAGCCTTGGGTTCCGTTTTTGATTCTGGCTGGCATCGTCATGGTGCTGAGCTTTCTCTATCTGTCCGCCCTGATTCTGGCCGGTGCCCGTTTGGCACAAGGCTTTGGGCGACGCCAACGCCTGTCTGCTGCGCTGTCTGCAGCGGTGGGTGGTTTGTTTTTGTGGTTCGGGGCCAAGCTGGCCACGGCCAGTTTGCATTGAATAAGCTTTATCCGCGAGAGTAGTTATGCCAAAACGTACCGACATACAAAGCATCCTCATCATCGGCGCAGGCCCCATCATCATTGGCCAAGCTTGCGAGTTCGACTACTCCGGCGTGCAAGCCTGCAAGGCCTTGCGCGAAGAGGGCTACAAAGTCATCCTGATCAACAGCAACCCTGCCACGATCATGACCGACCCTGCCACAGCCGATGTGACCTACATCGAGCCCATCACTTGGCAGACCGTCGAAAAAATCATCGCCAAAGAGCGCCCCGATGCCATCTTGCCCACCATGGGCGGGCAGACCGCGCTCAACTGCGCGCTGGACTTGTGGAACAACGGCGTGCTGGACAAATACACGGGTGCAACCACCGGCAAGCCCGTCGAGTTGATCGGTGCCAAGCCCGATGTGATCGACAAGGCTGAAGACCGTCAGAAGTTCAAAGAAGCCATGACCAAAATTGGTCTGGGTTCCGCTCGTTCAGGCATCGCCCACAGCATGGACGAAGCCTGGGCAGTGCAAAAGAGCGTGGGCTTTCCCACCGTCATCCGCCCCAGCTTCACCTTGGGTGGCACGGGTGGTGGTATCGCCTACAACGCGGAAGAATTCGAGACCATCTGCAAGCGCGGTTTGGAAGCATCGCCCACCAATGAGCTGCTGATCGAAGAGTCGCTCGTAGGCTGGAAAGAGTACGAGATGGAAGTGGTGCGCGACAAGGCGGACAACTGCATCATCGTCTGCTCCATCGAGAACTTGGATCCCATGGGCGTGCACACTGGCGACTCCATCACCGTGGCCCCCGCCCAGACGCTGACCGACAAGGAATACCAAATCATGCGCAACGCCTCCTTGGCGGTGCTGCGTGAAATCGGTGTGGATACGGGTGGCTCCAACGTGCAGTTCTCCATCAACCCCGCTGATGGCCGCATGATCGTGATTGAGATGAACCCACGCGTGAGCCGTTCCTCTGCGCTGGCCTCCAAGGCAACGGGCTTCCCGATCGCCAAGGTGGCAGCCAAGCTGGCGGTGGGTTACACATTGGACGAGCTGCGCAACGACATCACTGGCGGTGCAACACCCGCATCCTTCGAGCCCTCCATCGACTACGTGGTCACCAAGATTCCACGCTTTGCGTTCGAGAAATTCCCCACCGCCGACAGCCGCCTCACGACTCAGATGAAGTCGGTGGGTGAAGTCATGGCCATGGGCCGCACCTTCCAAGAATCTTTCCAGAAAGCCTTGCGCGGTTTGGAAGTGGGTGTGGATGGCATGAACGAAAAAACCCAAGACCGCGAGGTGCTGGAAAAAGAGCTGGGTGAGCCCGGCCCTGAGCGCATCTGGTACGTGGGCGATGCCTTTGCCCAAGGCATGAGCGTGGACGAAGTGCACGCGCTGACCAAGATCGACAAATGGTTCTTGGTGCAGATCGAGCAGATCGTCAAGCTGGAACTCGAAATCGAGCGCTTGCCCCAGCCTGCCAGCGGTTCCACCTTGGACAAAATTGACGCCGCCACCCTGCGTGCACTCAAGCAAAAGGGTTTCTCAGACCGCCGTTTGGCCCGTCAGTTCAAGACCTCCGACAAGGCTGTGCGCGAGAAGCGCCGCGCTTTGGGCGTGCGCCCTGTGTACAAGCGCGTCGATACCTGCGCTGCTGAGTTCGCGACCAACACCGCCTACATGTACTCGACCTACGAGACCGATGGTGCGGAGTGCGAAGCCGCACCGACGGACAAGAAAAAAATCATGGTGTTGGGCGGTGGCCCCAACCGCATTGGCCAGGGCATTGAGTTCGACTACTGCTGTGTGCATGCGGCGTTGGCGATGCGCGAAGACGGCTACGAGACCATCATGGTCAACTGCAACCCCGAGACTGTGTCTACCGACTACGACACCAGCGATCGTCTGTACTTCGAGCCGCTGACGCTCGAAGACGTGCTTGAAATCGTGGACAAAGAAAAACCCGTGGGCGTTATCGTCCAGTACGGTGGCCAGACGCCGCTCAAACTCGCACTGGGTTTGGAAGCCGAAGGCGTGCCAATCATCGGCACAACGCCCGACATGATTGACGCGGCCGAAGACCGTGAGCGTTTCCAAAAGCTGTTGCATGACCTGGGTCTGCGCCAGCCGCCCAATGCGACAGCCCGTACCGAATCCGAAGCACTGGAAAAAGCCGCTGCCTTGGGTTACCCCTTGGTGGTGCGCCCCAGCTATGTGCTCGGTGGCCGCGCTATGGAAATCGTGCACGAGCAGCGTGATTTGGAGCGCTACATGCGCGAAGCCGTCAAGGTGAGCAACGACAGCCCCGTGTTGTTGGATCGCTTCTTGAACGACGCCATCGAATGCGATGTGGACTGCATCCGCGACAAAAACGGCGCCACCCTGATTGGCGGCGTGATGGAGCACATCGAACAAGCAGGCGTGCACTCTGGTGACTCGGCTTGTTCCTTGCCCCCCTTTAGCTTGCGCGCAGACACCGTGGCCGAGCTCAAACGCCAGTCTGCCGCCATGGCAGGGGCATTGAGCGTGGTGGGCTTGATGAATGTGCAGTTCGCTATTCAGCAAATCGATGGCAAAGACATCATTTACGTGCTGGAAGTCAATCCCCGCGCCAGCCGCACAGTGCCCTATGTGTCCAAGGCCACAGGCATCCCATTGGCCAAGGTGGCTGCACGCTGCATGGCAGGGCAGACATTGGTCGAGCAGGGCGTGACCAAGGAAGTCACTCCGCCTTACTACAGTGTCAAAGAGGCGGTCTTCCCTTTCGTCAAATTCCCCGGAGTGGACACTATCCTCGGCCCCGAGATGAAGTCCACGGGCGAAGTCATGGGGGTGGGCAAGACCTTCGGCGAAGCTTTTGTGAAGTCGCAACTGGGTGCTGGCACCAAGTTGCCCCGCTCCGGCAAGGCCTTCTTGACCGTCAAGAACAGCGACAAGCCCCGTGCAGTGGAAGTGGCACGTGGTCTGGTCAAACAAGGCTTTGAGGTGCTGGCTACTAAGGGAACGGCTGCTGCCATCCAAGCTGCAGGCGTGCCATGCCAAGTGGTCAACAAGGTGACCGAAGGCCGCCCCCACATTGTGGACATGATCAAGAACGAGGAAATCGCACTGGTCATCAACACCGTGGAAGAGCGCCGCAACGCGATTGCCGATTCGCGCGCCATTCGCACCTCGGCTTTGCAAGCCCGTGTGACGACCTTTACTACCATCGCCGGTGCAGAAGCTGCGGTGGAGGGTATGCAGTACTTGGACAAATTGGATGTGATCTCGGTGCAAGAGATGCATGCACAGCTTGTCAGCGTTTGATTCCCATCAATACTGCGTCAATAGGGGCCATGTGGCCCCTTATTTTTTCACAAGGCTGTCACATTAAATTTATCCAAATGCACGATGATTTACAGCGTATCCTTTGGGTTTTGTAATGTTTGCTACCTTCTGTTGTGCGCATGATTTCGTCAGCATCGTTATTTGACAGCGCCTTACTGCCGGAGGCCATACCTGACTATGCAGAAATGGCCCACAGTCTTCCTTCAATCGAGGGTTTGTTTTTTGCTTTGCGCATACAAGTTGGCTCAGATGCCGGCCAAATACAGTGGGCTTGCGGAGAGTTTTTGAGCCACTATGGATTGCAAGCGGATGCGCTAGGCTGCAGTGCCAGGGCATGGTGGGCTGTATTTGATCCAGAGGACGCTCGCGTGCTGAAACAACAAATGGTGCGCGGAAACACTATCAGCTGCATGCCTCTTCGCGCCATAGACGGTAAGTCATGGCGAGTCGATATGGCGTTGACAAAAAACGGTGTCTGGCACGGATGTTTGCTACCGAACATCACGGCATTCAATTGCGCCACAGAAGGGGCGCTGACCAGTGCATACCAGCAGCAAACAACCTTGCTGCAAGCGGTGCTAGAAAGTTCATCGGATGTAGTGGTATTCGCTGTGGATCGGGATTATCGGTTGATGGCCTTTAACCACCAGTTCCAACTTACACAGCAGCTGTTATGGGGGCAATCAGCTATTGCTTTGGGTACCTCCATGCTAGATGTCGTGCAAGATGCGAGTGAGCGTGAAGACTTTTGCCAAAAAATCCAACGCGTGTTGATGGGCGAGTCCTTGGTTGTTGAGGATGAATACGGTCATGCACAGCATACGCGTGAGTATCGACGTGGTTTTTGGTCCCCCGTCTGCGATACCCAAGGCTGTGTGATTGGGGTGACCATTTTTTCCCTCAACATCAGTGACAGACGCTTGGCGGAGCTAGAACTCCAGCAGCGTGAGCAGGAGTTGCGCACATTGATGGACAACACTGGCGATGTGATCGTTCGCTATGACAAGAGTCTGCGTTGTGTGTTTGCCAACAAAGTGTTGCACAGCGAGATGCGGGATAGTCAGCTGCCTTTATTGGGGGCTACGCCAACCGATCGGTACGGTTCTACACCCCATGCTTTCGAATTGGAAGAGCAATTAAAGCGGGTATTTAGCACCCGAGAGTCTGTCCAGTTTGAATGGAAGCGACCTGCTCATAATGGGCAAACAGTCTACTTTTTGGTTCACATCAGTCCGGAATTCAATGACGCGGGTGTTTTGGAGACGGCACTTTTGGTCGCGCGCGATATTAGCGAGTTGCAGGCATCGCGTGAACGCATTCACCAAATGGCTTTCTACGATGGTTTGACAGGACTGCCCAATCGCGCTTTGTTGCATGAGCGCTTGAACTACATGGTGCAGAGCCGCGTCCATGACGATCGTTTGGCTGCCGTGCTCATGGTCGATATGGATCAGTTCAAGGCGATTAATGACACCATGGGGCACGCGGCAGGTGATGCACTGCTCAAGCAGGCAGCGCATCGTCTGGTGCAGTGTGTAGGAGAGCATGCCACGGTGGCACGGTTGGGTGGAGATGAGTTCATTTTGCTTATCCCTGAGGTGTCTTGCCCACTGGAGTTGAATAATGTGGGATACGGCATATTGCAGCAGTTCCGCAATTGTTTTGTGCTCGATGGCAAACAGGTCTACGTCAATTGCAGCATCGGTATTGCGCAATTTCCCATCGACAGCCGTGACCCCGGTGTATTGCTGCAATACGCAGATTCGGCCATGTATGCAGCCAAACGCGCGGGGCGCAATTCCATGCGCTTTTACTCACGCGAAATGACCGCCCAAGCCCAAGAGCGCTTGGCCATGGAAATGGATTTGCGCAACGCGTTGCTGCGCAAAGAGATGGAGGTTCATTACCAACCCAAAGTCGCTTTGGCTGGCGATAGGCTGGTCGGTTCCGAAGCCTTGCTGCGCTGGCACCACCCCGTGCACGGGATGGTTTCCCCAACCCAGTTCATCAGTTTGGCCGAAGAGTTGGGGCTGATCCATGAGTTGGGGGAATGGGTGCTGCGGCAAGCTTGCACGATGGCGGTGCGCTTGAACCTGCGTCCGGGCTATCCCAAGCACAAAATTGCTATTAATTTGTCACCACGCCAATTCCAGCAGCAAGGTCTTGAGCTGCGCATTGCCTCCATCCTGGAGGAAACCCAATGCGTTGCGCAATGGATAGAGTTGGAGATCACCGAAGGCTTGTTGCTGGCCGACGATGAAGTGGTTTTGCAAACCCTGCTGGCGCTGCGCAAAATGGGGTTCACCATTGCGATTGACGATTTTGGGACGGGTTACTCTTCTTTGAGTTATCTGGCCCGCTTCCCCATTGACACCCTGAAAATTGATCGCAGTTTTATCCAAACTCTGATGCATTCCCAAGAACATGCCGAACTGGTCAAGGCAATCCTTCTCATGGCCAATGCGCTGAACAAAGACGTTGTGGCTGAAGGCGTGGAAACGGCAGAGCAAGCAGCCTTTTTGCGTGAGCACGGTTGTGAAATGGCCCAAGGCTACTTCTACAGCAAGCCTTTACCAGCCGAACAGTGCGCTGCTTTGCCGGTGCAATTGCCCCCTCGGTGTGGATGCTGAGGGCATAATCGCGTCCATTTTCGATTCAACACCTATGTCTACTTTTCCCATTACCAAACGGGGTGCAGAGTTACTCAAAGCTGAACTGCACCAGCTCAAAACCGTGGAGCGCCCCGCCGTTATCCAAGCGATTGCAGAGGCCCGTGCGCAAGGCGATCTGAGTGAAAACGCAGACTACGATGCCGCCAAAGATCGCCAAGCCTTTGTCGAAGGCCGTATTCAAGAAATTGAGGGCAAACTGTCGGTTGCGCAAGTGATTGACCCCAGTAGCTTGCACGCCGATGGTCGCGTGGTGTTTGGTGCCACAGTCGAACTCGAAGATGACGAAACGGGTGAGCGCGTCAAATACCAAATCGTGGGCGAAGACGAGGCTGATCTCAAGTTGGGCCTTATCAACATCAGCTCGCCCATTGCCCGTGCCTTGATTGGCAAAGAAGAGGGCGATACTGCGGTGGTGCATGCACCCGGTGGTGAGCGCACCTACGAAATCGTGGCGGTGCATTACGTCTAAGGAATCTTGATGCAGCGGCTCACTCCTTGGTTCGCAGCGGCATGGTTCTTCAGTTTGGCCACAGTAGCTGGGATGGTGCCGCTGCTGTTTCGCCATGCGCCCAGTCCGGCGATTGCAGGCAATCTGGCTGCCCATCTTTTTAGCGGGGAAACGGCAGTGGCTGCTGTCTGTGCAGTGGCGCTCTTGCTGCTTATTCAGGCCAATAAGGCTGCAGAGCTCATGGACAAAGCTGGGCTTGCTACACTTTTGATAGTGACTGGCTTGCTAGCCAATTTGCTGGTTGAGTTGGCGGTAGCGCCGCGTATCGTGGCCCGTGACAACCTTGCGCTATGGCATGGCGTGGGGTCGGGTCTGTATGTGTTGCACGCCCTGTGTGCTTTGGGCGTGTGGTGCTTGTGTCTTCGCCAGCGCAGCAGCGCGTAACTTGTACACGCGCACCGCACTGTGTGTGTCTATCAATAGACGGGCTTAGTCGCCTTGGTTGCGTTTTTTCGCGCTCACGGGGCCACGGGTTTTCGCGCGTTTGACCTTGCCCCCGGCGGTTAGGCGTTGGTTGCCCAGTACGCGCAGCATTTTCACCTCGGGGCGTTGTCCGGCTTTGCCAAATTTCAGCACCTTCACATCGCGTGGGCCAGCCTTGCGGTCTTCGTCGGCTGACTTTTCTTTGACTGGGAGCGGACGCCAAAACACCAGCAGTTTGCCAATGTGTTGAATGGGGGCTGCATTGAGCGCTTCTGCCAGTGTGGCAAATAGTTGTTCGCGTTCGCTGCGATCATCGGAAAACACACGTACCTTGATCAGGCCGTGGGCATTGAGTGCCGCATCGATTTCTTTTTGTACACCGGGGGTCAGGCCGTCGCTACCAATCATGACAACGGGGTCAAGGTGGTGGGCGGCAGAGCGGTGTTCTTTGCGTTGTGCGGGGGTAAGTTGTATTGCAGGCATGGCGGTATTATCGGCGCAATGAAAAAGAGCAGCAAAGTAAACCGTGCCTGGATACATGACCATCTCAACGATCCGTGGGTCAAACTGGCCAATAAAGAGGGCTACCGAGCCCGCGCCGCCTACAAACTCAAAGAAATAGACGAGACACTGCACCTCATACAACCCGGCCATGTGGTGGTGGATTTGGGCTGTGCGCCCGGTGCCTGGAGCCAGTATGTGCGGCGTCGTTTGTCGCCCAGTGGGGCGGCAGTGGGCGATCTCAATGGCGCCATCATCGGCTTGGACTTGCTTCCTATGGAGCCTATTGAAGGGGTTGCTTTTATTCAGGGCGACTTTCGGGAAGATGCCACGCTAAGCGCTTTGCAAACCGCCTTGGCAGGCCGTCAACCCGATGTGGTGGTGTCGGATATGGCCCCCAACTTGTCAGGGATCGCTTCAGCCGATGCCGCACGGGTGGAGTATTTGATCGAATTGGCCATCGATTTTGCACAAAATCATATGAAGCCCGAAGGGGCCTTGGTCGCCAAAGTGTTCCATGGCAGCAGCTACAACAGCCTGGTGCAGCGCTTCAAGGATGCTTTTGTGACGGTCAAAACCATCAAGCCCAAAGCATCGCGCGATCGCTCGGCTGAAACGTTTTTGGTAGGCCTGCGCCTTAAGCGCTGACCGAAGGCCTCATTTTTTCTGGGCGTTACGACTTGGCGCAAGCCCCTGAGGGCTTGAAAAGCCTACAATGGCCCACAGATACGCATGGCACTTTTGTGCGCAGATAGGAGCGTCGCTTGAACAACAATCAATGGTTTTCAAAAGTAGCAGTTTGGGTGGTGGTAGCTTTGGTGCTATTTACCGTGTTCAAGCAATTCGAGAGCCGCAGCTCATCAGCCGGTTCTGTCGCGTATTCCGACTTCTTGGAGTCAGTGCGCAGCAAGCAGATCAAAAGCGCGATCATCCAAGAGGGTTCCAGTGGCATTGAAATCACTGCCACCACCAACGATGACCGCAAAATCCACGCCAATGTGCCGCTGCTCGATCGCGGTCTGGTCGGTGATCTCATCAACAACGGCGTCAAGTTCGACGTCAAGCCCCGTGAAGAAGGCTCCCTCCTCATGACCTTGCTGGTCAGCTGGGGGCCTATGCTCTTGCTGGTGGGGGTGTGGATTTATTTCATGCGCCAAATGCAAGGCGGTGGCAAAGGCGGTGCCTTTAGCTTTGGTAAGAGCAAAGCGCGTCTGCTCGATGAAAACACCAACAACGTCACTTTTGCCGACGTCGCAGGCTGTGACGAAGCCAAAGAAGAAGTCAAAGAAGTGGTGGACTTCCTCAAAGACCCCAGCAAGTTCCAAAAACTCGGTGGCCGTATTCCCCGGGGTTTGCTGCTGGTGGGCCCTCCAGGAACCGGTAAAACCCTGCTGGCCAAGTCCATTGCTGGCGAAGCCAAGGTGCCGTTCTTCAGTATTTCCGGTTCTGACTTCGTGGAAATGTTCGTTGGCGTGGGTGCCAGCCGCGTGCGCGACATGTTCGAGAACGCCAAGAAAAACGCCCCTTGCATCATCTTCATCGATGAAATCGATGCCGTAGGCCGCCAGCGCGGTGCCGGTTTGGGTGGTGGCAACGACGAACGCGAGCAAACCCTCAACCAAATGCTGGTGGAGATGGATGGTTTTGAAACCAACCTCGGCGTCATCGTCGTGGCGGCGACCAACCGCCCTGACATTTTGGATGCCGCTTTGCTGCGTCCCGGTCGTTTTGATCGCCAAGTGTATGTAACCCTGCCCGATATCCGTGGTCGTGAACAAATCCTCAATGTGCACATGCGCAAAGTGCCTGTCGGTCAAGATGTCAGCGCCAACATCATCGCCCGGGGTACGCCCGGCATGAGCGGTGCCGATCTGGCCAACCTGTGCAACGAAGCCGCTTTGATGGCTGCCCGCCGCAACGCCCGTGTGGTGGAGATGCAGGACTTTGAGAAGGCCAAAGACAAAATCTTCATGGGACCCGAGCGCAAGAGCATGGTCATGCCCGAGGAAGAGCGCCGCAACACGGCCTATCACGAAGCAGGCCACGCACTGATTGGCAAACTCTTGCCCAAGTGCGATCCGGTGCACAAAGTGACCATCATCCCCCGTGGCCGTGCTTTGGGCGTGACCATGAGCCTGCCCGAGAAAGACCGCTTTAGCTACGACAGCGAATACATGCTCAACCAAATCAGCATGCTGTTTGGTGGCCGTATCGCCGAAGAAGTGTTCATGAAGCAAATGACCACCGGGGCTTCCAACGACTTTGAGCGTGCCACCAACTTGGCCCGTGACATGGTCATGAAGTACGGCATGAGCGAAGCCTTGGGCCCCATGGTCTACGCGGAAAACGAAGGCGAAGTGTTCTTGGGCCGCAGTGTCACCAAGACCACCAACATCAGCGAGCAGACCATGCAAAAGGTTGATGCTGAAGTGCGCCGCATCATCGACGAGCAGTACGCCTTGGCGCGCCGCTTGATTGAAGAGCACAGCGACAAAATGCATGCCATGGCCAAGGCATTGCTCGATTGGGAAACCATCGACAGCGATCAGTTGGACGCCATCATGGAAGGCCGTGAACCACAACCACCCAAAGACTTTGTGCCGCGCACCCCGTCTTCTGGTGGTGGAAGCGGTGGTGCACCAGCGGTGAACAGCGAAACAGCCCACGCTTAAGTCAGCCCGCCTGCTATGCAGCAAGCCCTGCAGTGGCAGGCTGGGCGTTTTAGCCTGAGCCTGCACCGCCCCTATGTGATGGGGATAGTCAACACAACGCCCGACTCGTTTTCCGACGGCGGGCGTTTTGCCATGCGCGATGCCGCCATACGCCACTGCGAACTGTTGCTAGAGCAGGGCGCCGATATGCTGGACATTGGTGGCGAATCCACCCGACCGGGTGCGCAACCCGTCCCACTGGACGAAGAGTTGCGCCGCGTTGTGCCGGTGGTGCAAGCCGCCGTGCGTTTGGGGGTTCCTGTTTCGGTGGATACCTACAAGCCTGCGGTGATGCAGGCTGTGCTCGATGCCGGGGCGGACATCATCAACGACGTGTGGGCGTTGCGCCACAGCGATGGTTCGGGTTTGCAGGGGCCGCAGGTGGTGGCCGGGCATGCCCGTTGTGGCGTGTGCTTGATGCACATGCACCGCGAACCGCAAACCATGCAGGCTGCCCCTATGCAAGGCGATGTAGTACCCCAGGTGCTATCGTTTTTGCAGCAATCTAGCCAGTCTTTATACGCTCTAGGGGTCAATAAGGCTCGAATTGCTGTGGATGTTGGCATCGGCTTTGGCAAGACCGTGGAGCAAAATTTTGCGCTGCTCGCTCACCAGCGAGCAGCAGTGCCGCAAGGGCTGGCGGTGCTGGCAGGCTGGTCGCGCAAGTCCAGCCTAGCGGCCGTGACGCAAGCGGCAGCGCAGGTGGACATTGAAGAGCGCTTGGTGCCCAGCGTCGTGGCCGCCGTGCTGGCGGTAGAGCGCGGCGCGCACATCGTGCGGGTGCACGACGTGCGCCAGACGGTTCAAGCGTTGCAAGTGTGGCAGGCCATGCACAGCGCCATGAACAAGGCCACAGCGCCATAAATAACGAGGGAAGTAGCAATGACGAGACAATATTTTGGCACCGATGGCATTCGCGGCACGGTGGGGCAATACCCGATCACCCCGGACTTTGTGTTGCGCTTGGCCCATGCGGTGGGCCATGTGCTGCGCCAGCAGGAACCGGGCCGCAAGCCCACGGTGCTGATTGGCAAAGACACGCGTATCTCTGGCTACATGCTGGAGTCTGCCTTGGAGAGTGGTTTCAACTCAGCAGGCGTGGATGTGGTGCTGCTAGGGCCTTTGCCCACGCCTGGAGTCGCGTATTTGACTCGTGCTTTGCGTGCCAGTCTCGGGGTGGTAATCAGCGCCAGCCACAACCCGTTTGCGGACAATGGCATCAAGTTCTTCAGCGCTCAAGGCACCAAGCTGCCTGATGCGTGGGAGCAAGACGTCGAGGCGGCCTTGGAGCGCGAGCCCGTGTGGGCCGAGTCAGCCCAGTTGGGCCGATCGCGCCGCTTGGATGATGCCGCAGGTCGCTACATCGAGTTTTGCAAGAGCACGTTTGACAAAGACCTGAGCTTCAAAGGACTCAAGGTGGTGGTGGATGCAGCCCACGGTGCGGCTTACCACATTGCCCCTAAAGTCTTCCACGAGCTGGGGGCGGAAGTGGTATCGATTGGCTGTGCCCCAGATGGTTTGAACATCAACAAAGGCGTGGGTGCCACCCACCCCCAAGCCTTGGTCGAGGCCGTACGCACCCAGCAGGCCCATTTTGGCGTCGCACTCGACGGTGATGCCGACCGCTTGCAGTTGGTCGATGCCGATGGTCGTCTGTACAACGGCGATGAACTGCTCTATCTCTTGGTAGCCGATCGCCTGCAGCGCGGCGAAAAAGTCCCCGGTGCCGTGGGCACCTTGATGACCAATATGGCCGTGCAAGTGGCCCTGCAGCAGCAGGGCGTGGAGTTCGTGCGTGCCAAGGTGGGTGACCGCTATGTGCTCGAAGAGCTGGAAAAGCGCGGCTGGCTGCTCGGCGGCGAAGGCTCAGGCCACTTGCTGGCACTGGATCAGCACACCACGGGTGATGGCCTGATATCGGCGCTGCAAGTGCTACAAGCGGTGGTGCGCAGTGGCAAGACCTTGGCGCAGTTGCTGCAAGGCGTGGCACTGTTTCCGCAAACCCTCATCAATGTGCGCCTGCAGCCCGGGCAAGACTGGGCATCCAACGCCGCCATGCAAAGCGCCCGTGCGCAAGCCGAGGCTGCATTGGGCCAGCAAGGCCGTGTCTTGATTCGCCCCAGCGGCACCGAGCCCTTGGTGCGCGTCATGGTAGAAGCCAGCGATGCTGCGCAAGCCCAGCACTGGGCCCAGCACATTGCCAATACCCTGAAAGGCGCGTGATGAGTGCTATTCCTGTGCCAGAGCGCAGCGGCTACCGCATCCGTGTGCAGCAGGTCGATTACGCCGACCCCGCCCAAGCAGCGGCCTTGGTCTATTTGCTCGATGCCTATGCCAGCGACCCCATGGGCGGTGGGGAACCTTTGAGTGATTACGCCAAAGCCAATCTGGTGCCGCAGTTGGCTGCGCGCAGCCATGCGTTCAGCGTGCTGGCATTTGCGGTGGATGCCACTGGCCACGAAACCCCCGTGGGTCTGGTCAATTGCTTGGAAGGCTTTTCCACATTCGCCTGCAAACCCTTGGTCAACGTGCACGATGTGGGTGTACTGGCCGACTGGCGTGGCATGGGCGTGGCCCACCACATGCTCGATTTGGTCGAGGCGATTGCCCAAGATCGTGGCGCGTGCAAGCTCACGCTGGAAGTGCTCAGCGGCAACAGTGGTGCTGTGCGTGCCTACGAGCGTTTTGGCTTTGCCTACTACGCGCTCGATCCAGCGCTGGGAACCGCTGGATTTATGCAGAAATGGTTGGCGTCCTAGCATCTTTGTCACCAAACATTCATCTGGCTGCCACATAGAAGTCATGCGCACTTCCGACACTTGCGCATGAACTGACTTGTGGAGGAGCCAAGATGCCAGCTGCACTAGCGAACTTTAGTGCCCTAACGCCGCAACCGATTGCGCTAGCCAGCCACCGCCCCAGCGCAGGCCATGTGGCAGGTGCGGGTAGCACCCATGCGCAGCCTCAGATTGCGGTGCGCTGGGCCCAACACCAAGACGAAGTTCGTGCTGCACAGCGCTTGCGCTATAGCGTCTTTGCTACAGAAATGGGAGCGCAATTGCCCAGCACGCTGCCCGGTCACGATATTGATGTGTTCGACAACTACTGCGAACATCTCTTGGTGCTTGACCAAGTAAGCCAGCAAGTGGTTGGCACATACCGCGTCCTCACTCCGGTGCAGGCCAACCGCATTGGTAGCTTTTACAGCGATACCGAATTTGACTTGACCCGCTTGCGCGCCTTGCGCTCGCGCATGGTGGAGTTGGGGCGTAGCTGCGTGCATCCGGATTACCGCCAAGGTGGTGTCATCATGGCTTTGTGGACAGCGCTGGGCGGTTTTATGGTGCGCAACCAACTCGACACCATGGTGGGCTGCGCCAGCATCCCGATGTTGCACAACGGGGTTGTGCGTTCTGACGTGGCGGCCAGCATTTGGCGCAAAGTGCGCCAAACGCATTTGGCACCCATCGAATACCAAGTGCGTCCCCGCATGCCCTTGCCCATGGATGGCGTGGATGACCAGCTCGATGTAGAGCCCCCCGCGCTGATCAAAGGCTATTTGCGCTTGGGCGCCAAAGTGCTGGGTGCCCCGGCCTGGGATCCCGACTTCAACAGTGCCGACCTGCCCATCATGATGCGACTGGACGATCTGCACCCACGCTACCGCAAGCACTTTCTGGGGGCGTAATGGGCAGTGATGACCACAACGATAGCGCACCAGGCGCTACGCGCTACCGTGCCGTTTTTGTGTCGGACATACACCTCGGCACCGCAGGTTGCCAAGCCGAGGCTTTGTTGGATTTTTTGAAACACCACCCCAGCGATGTGCTGTATTTGGTGGGCGATATCGTCGATGGTTGGCAGTTGCGCCGCCGCTGGTTTTGGCCCCAATCCCACAACGATGTTGTGCAAAAGTTGCTGCGTCGTGCCCGCAAAGGCTGCCGCGTGATTTTGGTGCCAGGCAACCACGATGAGTTTGCTCGCCAGTTCGATGGCCACCACTTTGGCGGCATTGAAGTGGTCTGTGAAACTGTGCACACCACGGCCACTGGCAAGCGCTTGTGGGTACTGCATGGGGATTATTTCGACGGCGTGGTCAAGTACGCCAAGTGGCTGGCCTACTTAGGCGACTATGCCTATGAATTTAGCCTGCGCTTGAACCGCCACCTCAATCGCTGGCGTTCGCGTTTGGGCTTGCCTTATTGGTCTTTGTCGGCCTACCTCAAGCTGCGCGTGAAAAAAGCCGTGAGTTTTATCAACGACTTTGAAACGGCCGTTGCCCACGAAGCCCGTGCCCGTGGTCTGGACGGGGTGGTGTGTGGTCATATCCACCATGCCGAGTTGCGCGATATCGATGGCATTTTGTACGCCAACGACGGTGATTGGGTTGAGAGCCTCACGGGCTTGGTAGAGCACCCCGATGGTCGCCTGCAAATAGTGGATTGGTCCCACTACGTGCGTGGGGGCACACCATGAAGTTGGCCTTGGTTACCGATGCGTGGGAGCCTCAGGTCAATGGGGTGGTGACCACCTTGGTAGAGCTGGTGCGCGAGTTGCGCCAAGGCGGTATCGAGGTCGAGGTGATACACCCTTTCTTGTTCAAAACACGTCCTTGTCCCGGCTACGCTGGGATCGATTTGGCCGTGCGCCCGGCTGTGCTGATGCGCGAGTACTTGGATCGCATTGCGCCCGATGCCATTCACTTGGCGACCGAAGGGCCACTTGGTTGGGCTGCACGCCGCTATTGCATGCGCCGCAAACTGGCTTTCACCACCGCATACCACACCCGTTTTCCCGAGCTGTTGCAGGCCGCTCTCAAAGTGCCTTTGTGGATCAGCTACGCCATGCTGCGGCATTTTCATGCCCCCTCTGCTGGTGTGATGGTGCCTACACCCAGCGTCTTGCGTTTATTGCAGCACAAGGGGTTTGGCAATTTGCGCTCTTGGACGCATGGGGTTGATGTACAGCAGTTTCAGTACACCGAGCAAGCGCGCACTTGCCCTCAACTGGGCTTGTTGCCCCGGCCAGTGTCGCTGTTTGTAGGGCGCGCTTCGTACGAAAAAAATATCCAAGCCTTTTTAGAGCTGGATTTACCCGGTACCAAGGTGGTATGTGGGGTAGGGCCGTTACAGGCCAGCTTGCGCGAGCGCTATCCCAGTGTGCGCTGGTTGGGTGTGTTGTCACGCCCGGAACTGGCGCAGGTCTACGCTGCTGCCGATGTGTTTGTCATGCCCAGTCGCCACGAGACCTTTGGACTGGTCATGCTCGAAGCCATGTCCTGTGGCACACCCGTAGCCGCTTATCCAGTAGAGGGGCCACTCGAAGTGGTAGGCTCGCCTGCTGCGGGAGGTGTGTTGCACGAAGACTTGAAAACCGCTTGGCAAGCCGCGTTGGCCATACCGCGCCACGCAGCGCGCAGCCGGGCTTTACAGTTTGGATGGGGGTCTTGTGCCCATCTATTCGCTCAACATTTGGTGAGTAATACCTATGAAAAACCATTGGCCTTTGTTGGACAGAGACCATAGCCTTGTCGCTTTCAATAGCCGTGTGCTGGACTGGGCTGTGCGAGCAGACACCCCGTTGCTCGAGCGTCTGCGCTATTTGTGCATCGTGTCATCCAATTTGGATGAATTTTTCGAGGTGCGCATGGCTCCGCACCTAGAAGCCTATGTACTGCAAGACCATAAGGGGCTGTACACCGCCGCAGGCTTTGAAGCTTTGTCCGATACCTTGCACACGCTGGTGGCGCAGCAGTATGCGCTCTACAACGACAGTCTGATGCCCGCCTTTGAGCGCGCTGGCATCCGCATTGTTTCGCACGGTGAGCGCGACAACGCCCAGCGCGCTTGGGTGCACCAGTACTTCGAACGCGAGGTGCGCCCCCTGCTCGTGCCCGTGGGTTTGGATCCCTCGCACCCATTTCCGCAAGTGGCCAACAAGTCACTGAACTTCATCGTGCGTTTGGCAGGCAAAGATGCCTTTGGTCGCAGCAATGAGATTGCCATTGTCAAAGTGCCACGGGTGTTGCCTCGTTTGATACGGTTGCCCGAGAAGGTCAGCAGCAAAGGCAAGGCCGATTTTGTCTCGCTCTCCAGCGTTATCCGTGCCCACTTGGCCAGCCTGTTTCCTGGACGCAGTGTGGAGCAGTTTTCCCAGTTTCGTGTTACTCGCCATTCTGATTTGGCGGTCGATGAGGATGATGTGCAAAACCTGCGCACCGCTTTGCGCGAAGGGCTTGAGCACCGCCAGTACGGCCAAGCGGTGCGACTGGAAGTGTCATCGGGTTGCAGCCCAGATCTGGCGGAGTTTTTGTTGCAGCAGTTCCATTTGCCCGAACGCTCGCTCTACCGCGTGGCTGGCCCGGTGAACTTGGTTCGTTTAACACAGCTCATCGACTTGGCCAAGCGCGCAGACCTGTGCTTTCCAGCATTCAAGTCGGCGTTTCCGGTGCAGATGGAGCGCAACCGCTCCATCTTTGAACAACTGCGTGAGCACGACATCATTGCCCACCAGCCCTTTGAAAGTTTTGATGGCTTGCTGGCCTTCTTGCGCGAAGCAGTGAACGACCCCGATGTGCTGGCCATACGCCAAACCATCTACCGCACCGGCGCTGATTCGGAATTGATGCAATTGCTGCGTGAAGCCGTGCGGCGTGGCAAAGAAGTCACGGTGGTGGTGGAGCTCAAAGCCCGCTTCGATGAGGAGGCCAATATCAACTGGGCAGAAATGCTCGAGTCAATCGGTGCCCAAGTGGTGTATGGCGTGGTGGGTCTGAAAACCCATGCCAAACTCATGCTAGTTACCCGCCGCGAAGGCCGCCACTTGCGCCGTTATGGTCACCTCTCTACCGGCAACTACAACCCCCGCACTGCACGGCTGTACACGGACATCAGCCACCTCACGGCAGACCCGCATATCACTCGCGATATCGAGCACATGTTTGTGCATTTGGCTGGCCAGAGCGAGTTGCCCAAGATGAGCCGCCTGTGGGTCGCTCCTTTTCACTTGCACGACAAGCTGGTGGACAAAGTGGATGAACTGGCCAAAGCAGCCTCGCGTGGCAAATTGACCCGCATCGTGGTCAAGATGAATTCGCTCACCGACGAGCGCTTGATTCACTCACTCATGGCAGCAGGAACCAAGGGGGTACAGATTGACCTCATTGTGCGCGGTGCTTGCATGTTGCCAGCCCAAGTACCTGGCGTGAGTGACAACATCCGTGTGCGCTCCATCATTGGGCGCTTTTTGGAGCATTCCCGCGTGTTTTACTTCCGTGTCGAAGACAACGAAGAGTTGTATTTGGCCAGTGCCGATTGGATGAATCGCAACATGGTGCGCCGCGTAGAAGTCGCTTGGCCGGTGCTAGACCCTGTCCAGCGCCAGCGCTTGGTCGATGAATGCTTGGTAGCCTACCTGCACGATGGCGTGGATAGCTGGATATTGCAGCCTGATGGCACCTACCGCAGTTCACGGGGGCAAGTAGAGCAAGCTGCCAGTGTGCAGACCGCACTCATGTACCGCTACGGGCAAGTGGAAGAGCGCCCACCCATTCTTGAGCCTGCAGCACCACCAACAGAGTGATGAAAGGACGCACGGCTATGGACTTGATTTTGTGGCGTCACGCTGAAGCGGTGGATGTAGAGCTGGTCGGGGATGATTTTGTCCGTTACCTCACTCCCAAAGGAGAGAAGCAAGCAGCCCGTATGGCTGCTTGGTTGGACAGGCAACTGCCCGAAGGCGCACGTATTCTTGTTAGTCCGGCCACCCGTGCGCAGCAAACAGCCCGGGCATTGGATCGCAAAACCAAGACAGTGCCCGCTTTGGCGCCCTTGGGTACGGCTGAGGAATTGTTAGAGCTGGTTCAGTGGCCCCATGCCCGTGGCACGGTGGTGGTGGTGGGACACCAACCCACACTGGGCCGCGTAGTGTCGCAACTGCTGGGGCTGCAAGCGGCTGAATGCAGTGTGCGCAAAGGCTCTATCTGGTGGCTGCGCCACCGTGAGCGTGATGGCCAAGCAACAACGTTAGTGCTAACGGTGCAAACCCCAGAACTGCTTTAGTTATCCGTCACTCAAAATGCGTGTGCCACACGGTATTTGTATCAAAACTTTAAGTTTGCATACAAATCCTGTGGATGCCAAACCATATAGGAGACACGCAAATGAAATGGATCACAGCAAAAACAGCCCTTGTATCCAGCGCAGCCATGCTGCTGCTGGCTTGTGGAGGAGGGGATGGAGGGGTTGCCAGCAATGGCTCAGGAACCAGCGGTACTACCGCTTCAGTTATGGCAACGGCTGCGGCCACCACCACCACTACGACGGGTGGCTACGCCGATGTACGCTCTGACGGCGTGACGGGAGCTGGTAGCAGCCCATTGACAACGGTAACGGTAAGTACTGCTTCTGCTATGCAATCGGCTATCGATGCATACAGTGGTACGGGTGGCTTGCTTATTAACTACGCTGGCACGTTCGACTTCAGCAAAATCACCGATCCCTGCACCCAGTGGAAATTGCCAGCCGGTGATATTGTGGAAATCAAAAACAAAAGCAACATCACCATCTTGGGAGCCAATGGTTCGGGTGCTAACTTTGGCTTGGCCATCAAGTCCGGTTCAGAAAACATCATCGTTCGCAACATGACCATCGGCTTGTTGCCCGGCAAGATCGATGCCTTGGGCATCGAGGGTCAGGCGGGCAAAGTACCTGGCTATATTTGGATTGACCACAACACCCTGTTTAGCTCCATGACCGAGTGCTCTGGCGCTGGGGACTTGGAGTTTGACGGCCTGATTGACAGCAAAAAAGGCGCACACCACATCACCTATTCGTACAACTACATCCACGACCACCACAAAGTGGGTTTGATGGGGTACACCGAATCGGACATTACCGATCGCTATGTGACCTTCCACCACAACTACTACAAAAACGTTGGTTCACGCATTCCGCTGCAGCGTGGTGGCTATACCCATATGTACAACAATTTGTACAGTCAGCTCACTGTGTCCGGTATCAACGTGCGCCAGGGTGGTTACGCCTTGATTGAATCCAACTACTTCGAGAACTCGTACAACCCGATCACCTCGCGCGACAGCACGAACCAAGGTTATTGGGAGCTGCGCAACAACAACATCACCAATGCTTCACAGTTCAGCACCTATGGCATCACATGGGATACCTGCACTGGCGATTGCGTGAAGAACGCGTCTGACTGGGCGACGACTGCCAGCTTCCCCAAGACCATTCCGTACAGCTACACGCCCAATACGCCTGCGTGCGTGAAATCGGGTTTGCCAGCCGTGGTGGGTGCAGGCAAAAACTTGGCCACCTTGTCTTGTTCTTGAACACCGTGATTTAGCCAGCTAGCAAGCTGGCATCGCATTTGCCCTCTATCGGCATTGCGCGAGGAAACCATGGGTTTCTTCGCAAATGCAGCATATTTGTTAACAAATACGATAGAAGGTGAACTGCTATGTCCAAGTTTGCGAAAACTGTTGCACACACAGTGTTAACCCTAGCCCTTATCGCCTGCGGCGGTGGGGGCGGGGGTTCCGGTGGCTCTGGATCTGGCTCCGGTTCAGGCTCTTCTGAGCCCAGCACCCAAGTAACAGGTGATTCGGGTGGCTATGCTGATGTGCGCTCTGGTGGTGTCACTGGCGGTGGCAATTCCCCTGCTACTACTGTCACGGTTAGCACCGCTGCAGCCATGCAAACCGCCATCAACAACTACAGCGGCACTGGCGGTTTGGTCATCATTTACAACGGGACTTTTGATTTCTCTACCATTCCTGACCCTTGCACCCAGTGGCAGCTACCCGCTGGCGATATTGTGGAAATCAAAAACAAAAGCCACATCACTATCCAAGGTAGCAACGGATCGGCGGCCAATTTCGGCTTGGCAATCAAGCAGGCTTCAGAAAACATCATCATCCGCAACATGACCATTGGTTTGTTGCCTGGTTCTATTGATGCCATTGGCATAGAAGGCCAGTCGAGTAAATACCCAGCCTATATCTGGATAGACCACAACACCCTGTTCAGCTCCATGACCGAGTGCTCAGGCGCGGGCGATTTGGAGTTTGACGGCTTGGTGGACAACAAAGCAGGTGCACACCACATCACCTACTCGTACAACTACATCCACGACCACCACAAAGTGGGGTTGATGGGTTCTAGCGAAACCGACATCACCGACCGCTACGTCACCTTCCACCACAACTACTACAAGAACGTGGGCTCGCGCACCCCTTTGCAGCGCGGAGGCTACACGCACCTCTACAACAACTTGTACAGCCAGCTCAACGTGTCGGGCATCAATGTGCGTTTGGGCGGCTACGCTTTGGTTGAGTCCAATTATTTTGAGAACTCGGTCAACCCCATCACATCCCGCGACAGTGACACCGTGGGCTACTGGGAACTGCGCAACAACAACATCACCAGTGCTTCGCAGTTCAGCACTTACAGCATTACATGGGGTAGCTGCAGTGGGGATTGCCTGAAAAACGCCACGGACTGGGCCACCACGGCGACCTTTCCCAAGACCATTGCCTACACCTACACGCCCAATACGCCGGCATGCGTGAAGTCGGGCTTGCCATCGGTGGTGGGGGCGGGCAAGAACTTGGCAACCTTGTCTTGCTCCTAAATCCGTTGCCCCTGCGTTGCAGGGGCACTATCAGGCGCGGTAGCGGTCAGCGCGGTGGTTCATGGCGATGATGATGTTCAAAATCACCGCCCCGGCAATGGATGCCAGCCACACGGGCATGGCTACCACCCAGAAGGAGGTGGCGATCACGGCCACGTCAAAACCCATCATGATCTTGCCGGCGCGCACGTGGTAGCGATCCTGCAGGTACAGGGCCAAGATGCTAAAGCCCCCCATGCTGGAGCGGTGGCGAAACAGAATCAAAAAGCCCACCCCCAGCATGCAGTTGGCCAGTACGGCGGCATAAATGGGGTTGAGTGTGTTGATACTGAAGAAATGCGGGTGCACTTCGGTGAACACCGAGAACAAGACAATCGCACTGAAGGTTTTGATAACAAACGCCCACCCCATGCGTTTGAACGCCAAGTAGTAAAACGGCAGGTTCAGGCAGAAGAACACCACGCCAAAGGGCCAGTGCAGGGCGTAGTGCAGCACAAAGGCCAAGCCGGCCATGCCGCCTGTCACATCACCTGCTTGCTTGAGCAAGTTGGCCCCAAAGGACACAATGATGGTGCCCAGTAACAGAGCCAGCACGTCCTCAATGGTGGAGTGGGGCGGAGCGGTTGGTGGTGTAGCAGGGGCTGCGCTGGGTGCGGCAGAGGGAGCAGGGGGGGTACTTGTGTCAGTCATGGGCCAGAACTCTACAGGAAGCTTTCTACAATCCTTGGATGCACCACAACCATTCAGCCTCTCCACTGCCGCCTTTATTGCAAAACCTCAATGCCGAGCAATTGGCCGCAGTCACTTTGCCTGCTGAGCATGCGCTTATTTTGGCGGGCGCGGGTTCTGGCAAAACGCGGGTGCTGACCACCCGCATTGCATGGCTGTTGCAGCAGGGGCTGGTATCACCGGGCGGCATATTGGCCGTGACCTTTACCAACAAGGCCGCCAAGGAAATGCTCACCCGTTTGTCGGCCATGCTGCCCATCAATGCCCGCGCCATGTGGATAGGCACCTTCCACGGCCTGTGCAACCGCTTTTTGCGCGCCCACTACCAAATGGCGGGTTTGCCCCAAGCCTTCCAAATTCTGGATACGCAAGACAGCTTGAGCGCCATCAAGCGCCTGTGCAAGCAGTACCAGATAGACGACGAACACTTTCCACCCAAGGAACTGAGCTACTTCATTGCCAACTGCAAAGAAGAAGGCATGCGCCCCAAAGACGTGCCCGTGCGCGACCCCGACACGCGCAAGAAAGTCGAGATTTACCAGCTCTACGAAGAGCAATGCCAGCGCGAAGGCGTGGTGGACTTTGGCGAGCTGATGCTGCGCTCCTACGAGCTGCTGCGCGACCACCCCGAGATACGCCAGCACTACCAGCGGCGCTTTCGGCACATCCTCATTGACGAGTTTCAGGACACCAACAAGCTGCAATACGCTTGGCTCAAGATGCTGTGCGGCTTGGGTGGCCCCGGCATTCCCTACGAAGGTGGCGCGGTACTGGCCGTGGGCGACGACGACCAGAGCATTTACGCCTTTCGCGGCGCCCGCGTGGGCAATATGAGCGACTTCGTGCGCGAGTTCGGCGTGCAGCACCAGATCAAGCTGGAGCAGAACTACCGCAGCTACAGCAATATTCTGGACAGCGCCAACGCGCTCATTAGCCACAACAGCAAGCGCTTGGGCAAAAACCTGCGCACCACCCAAGGTGCAGGCGAGCCGGTGCGGGTGTACCAAGCGCCTACCGACTTGGCCGAAGCGCAGTGGCTGGTCGATGAAGTCAAGCAACTGCGCCGCGACGACGTGCCCCTGCACGAGGTGGCCATTTTGTACCGCTCCAACGCGCAGAGCCGAGTGCTGGAAACCGCGCTGTTCAACGCCGCGCTGCCCTACCGCGTGTACGGCGGGCTGCGCTTTTTTGAGCGGGCCGAAATCAAGAGCGCGCTGGCCTACCTGCGCCTGTTGGAGAACCCGCACGACGACACCAGCTTTTTGCGCGTGGTGAACTTTCCGGCCCGCGGCATTGGGGCGCGCAGCATCGAGCAGCTGCAAGATCTGGCCCGCGCCAGCGGCTGCTCGCTGCACGACGCGGTGAGCACCCTCACAGGCCGCGCTGGTGCCGTGGTGGCGGGCTTTGTGGCCAAGATGGACGTGCTGCGCGAGCGCACCGCGGGCCAAACGCTCAAGGAAATCGTGCTGCTGATGCTGGAGCACAGCGGTTTGGTAGAACACTACCGCACCGAAAAAGAAGGCCAAGACCGCATCGAAAACTTGCAGGAATTGGTCAACGCCGCCGAAAGCTTTGTCATGCTCGAAGGCTTTGGCCGCGACGCGCCCGGCACCGAGCGCCCCGCACCCAAGCCTACCACGCCTGCTGCCGCGCTAGCCGCTACTGCCGCTGGCGTCGCCAACGCCAACGCCGAGGCAGGCAGCGAGCTGGAAGAAACGGGAGAGACCCTCTCGCCCTTGCAAGCCTTCTTGACCCATGCTGCGCTGGAGTCCGGCGACAACATGGCCGCTGCCGGGCAAGACGCCGTGCAGCTCATGACCGTGCACGCCGCCAAGGGGTTGGAGTTTGACTGCGTGTTCATCACCGGGCTGGAGGAGGGCTTGTTCCCGCACGAAAACTCCCAGTCCGACCGCGAGTCGCTGGAGGAAGAGCGCCGCCTCATGTACGTGGCCATCACCCGCGCCCGCAAGCGCCTGTACCTGACGCACTCGCAAACACGCATGCTGCACGGCCAGACGCGCTATGGCGTAAAAAGCCGCTTCTTTGACGAACTGCCCGAAGAATGCCTGCGCTGGCTCACACCCAAGGCCGGCCTGCCCATGGCCAACGTGGGTGGCTATGGGGGCGGTGGCGGTTCAGGGGGCTGGCAAGGCGCATCGGGCCAGTACGGGCAGTCCAGCTGGGCGGGCTCCTACCCGCGCAGTGCAGCAGGCGGTCAGGAGCGTGGCTACGAACGCGAACGGCAGGTCGAAGTGCCCCGCAAAGAGGCCCCCGCCCACGGCCTGCGCAAAGGCCAAAAGGTGTTCCACACCAAGTTTGGCGAAGGCCAGGTGGTTACGCTGGAAGGCAGTGGCGACGACGCCCGCGCCCAAGTGCACTTCCCCCGCCACGGCACCAAGTGGCTGGCGCTGTCGGTGGCGAAGTTGACGCCGGTGGAGTGATAGGAATACAACATGGAAACCATTGCCTCGCTGGTCACTATCCTTGCCGTCTTGATTGTTGGGGTTATCAGCCCTGGGCCGAGCTTTTTGCTCGTTGCTCAAACGGCAGTAAGTCAGTCGCGCAAAGCGGCAGTATTTTCTGCATTCGGTATGGCGCTTGGGGCAACTATCCTTTGCATATTCGTGTTGCTCGGGCTTCAAGCCGTTCTGCAGCAATTCCCACGAGCGTACTTGGCGATCAAACTGGCTGGTGCGGCCTATTTGGTTTATCTCGCCATAAAACTTTGGCTTGCTGCCTCCAAGACGGTAGCGCTAGACGCTGATGCAGTTGTTCCGCGCACACCATATCGTCATTTCACTGTGGCGCTTGGGGTAATGCTCACTAACCCAAAAGCCGCCATTCAGTACGGGGTGCTATTCGGTACATTCATCCCAGCTAATCCTCCGCTGGGACTCGTACTCATCTTGCCTATCTGTGTTTTCACTATGGAGGCTGGCTGGTACTGCTTTGTTGCGTATGCGCTGTCGTCGCAGCGGTCAAAGTTGTCCTATTTGAGTGCCAAGCGCTACATAGATCGGTTTGCCTCTGTTCTCTTGGGTGGGATGGGGATTCGGCTTTTATTGATCAAATAGGCCGAAGGAGATATCCGCCGTGCAAACCACCGCAGACTTCGATACAGGGAGCGGGTTTCATTTTCTGCGGTTTGGTGCGCTTGGCAATGCCTGCGCTGGTAAAGATTGTGAGCTCACCGCCAATTGGGTCTCAAGCTTTCAAAAGACGTCTCATCAAGAGCGTTGGGAAGTCTTGCCGCTGCGAAGCAATGAGGTACACGTATACATTCCCATCGATACGTCGGTAGACCAGCTTGTGGTGTGACGTGAAGAGGTGTTGGTACTCCACGATACCTACCGAAGCCAGCTCTTGGACGGGGGCGCAAGTCAAAAGACCTGTGTCAACCAGTGCCAGCTTGTCGAATATGTCGTTTTCCGCCGTGAGCCACTCTGCTTCGCTCCACTTGTCGAGCATGTACTCCTGAAGCGCGAGCAAATCGTCTTGTGCAGCGGGGAGGAGGATGACGGTCATTACTTGCGGCGTTGGCGCGCTGCTGCCAGTTGCGCCCGTGAATCGGCAACCGATATGCCTTGGCCTTGCAAGCGGTCTTTTTCCCCCAGAGCGATGATTTTGAGGGCCGCGATGAGTGCTTCTTTTTCCTGGAAGGACTTGACGCTTTCAATCACCATGCTGGCTTCGCCATTTTGGGTAATGAAGAAAGGCGTGCCATTCATTTCCAAGTCTTCGGAAATCTGGGCCGCATGGCTTTTCAAGTAAGAGATGGATTTGATATTGGCCGCAGACGGCATAAGCCCCCCTGAATGTTGATCGGTCTGAATTTAGTGCCAAATTTGGGTGAGATCAAGCCAGTATGCCAAAGTCGAATGTCTATCCTATCTATGCAGGCCGGGCCAAGGGGCGTGCGTTTAGCGCCAGTAGACGGCTTCAGTCCGCTGCCAAATACCCGCCGCAATCGCTGCCTGCGCATCCTGAAAAATCGCCATGCCAGTGCGCAGTTGTCCAAACCCCAGCTTGCGGTACAAGCCTTCTTTGCCGGGCACCGAGTAGAGGATGATTTTTTGTGGCCGCGTGGTCTTCTTGTGCCAATTACGTTAATTTCATAGGGGTTTGTGTCATGTTTCTGTAATACGGTTGTCTCAGATTACGCAGGTTTTTTCATCTGAGGCAAGGCTATGACCGACAAGACTCCTTCTACCCGCGATATTTTCAATAACGAAGATTCGAATAAGACCAACAACCCCCATATTGATCAGATCATGTCCGCTCGGCTCAAGCGCCGTGGCTTGCTGCTGGGAGGCATGGGGGCTGCCGCCACGACTTTGCTGGGTGCTGGTGCCCTGTCTGGTTGTGCTACGGCAAGCACTGCTGGTGCTGGTGGCGCAGCCGCTGCGAGCGGCGTACTGGACACTTTGGGTTTTGCCGCAGTTCCCAAAAGTTTGGCTGACAAGGTCATCGTGCCCGCGGGCTATGACGTGCAGGTTATTTATGCATTGGGCGACCCCTTGAAGCCCGGTGTTACACCTTTTAAGAACGACGGTACGGACACCGATTGGGACTGGCGCGCTGGTGATCACCACGATGGGATGGAATACTTTGGCTTGGATGCCAATGGCCAACCCTCTGCCAATGGCACAAAGCGTGGTTTGCTGGCTGTGAATCACGAAGCGACTACCGATCAAAAGCTCAGTTCATTCTTCATCCACGCCAATGGTGGCACCAGCACATTGCCACGCCCTGCAGCAGAGGTTGACAAGGAGTTGTCCATCCATGGTTTGTCGGTGGTGGAGGTACAGGCCACAGCAGGAGGCTGGAGCTACTTGCAAGCCTCTCGCTATAACCGTCGCATCACCCCGACTACAGAAGTGATGATTTCAGGGCCCGCAAAAGGATCTGAGTACTTGATAACCAAGTTCAGTCCTGATGCAACGCGTGCCCGTGGCACTTTGAACAATTGCGGAACAGGAAAAACCCCATGGGGAACCTTTGTTTCTGGTGAAGAAAACTGGTTTGGTTACTTCCACCGCGATGCCAAAGACGATGAACGCCGTGGCAAGAAAGACAAGCAAGTCGCTGCCCTGATACGTTATGGTCGTCCGGCAGGTGCAGCCAGTCGCCATGGCTGGGAAAGTGCTGGTAGCGAAGATAAATATGTTCGCTGGAACAACGGCGCTGTGGCGGCCAGTTCCCGTGCTGACTACCGCAATGAAATGAATACCTTTGGCTATGTGGTTGAGATGGATGCCTACGATGGCAGCCAGTTGGTTCGCAAGCGCACTGGCTTGGGTCGTTTTGCCCACGAGAGTGTCAGCTTTGCCAAACCAGTTGCCGGGCAGCCTATCGTTGCCTACATGGGTGATGATTCCCGTGGTGAATACATGTACAAGTTTGTGTCTGCAGCCAAGTGGAATCCCGCTGATGCTAATGCCAGCAATCGCTTGGCAGTGGGTGACAAATACCTCGACAAGGGCACCCTCTATGTAGCCAGTTTCAAAGATGATGGAACAGGTCAATGGATTGAGCTGTCGATGAATAACCCCATCGTCGCAGCCAATCCTGACTTTGAATTCAAATCAGATGCCGATATCGCCATATTCACCCGTCTGGCTGCTGATGCCGTGAGCGCAACGAAGATGGATCGTCCTGAATGGGGTGGTGTGAACCCGCGCACGGGTGACTTTTATATGTCTCTCACCAACAATAGCAACCGTACGGTTGATGGTGACATGGGGGCTGATGCCGCCAACCCCCGCGTGTACAGTGACATGAAAAACGGCAAGGAAAGCAAAGGCAACGTCAATGGTCACATCATTCGTGTGGCCCAAGCCAACCCTGCTGACACCGCATTCAAGTGGGACATTTACCTGTTTGCCGCCGAGGCTGATGCAGACAAAAGCACAGTCAACCTGTCCAATCTGACGGACGAAAACGACATGTCCGCTCCTGATGGTTTGGCTTTCAGTGCGGCAACAGGTGTGTGCTGGATTCAGACGGATGACAGCGCTTATACCGACAAGACCAACTGCATGCTGTTAGCGGGTATCCCGGGCAAAGTGGGCGATGGCAGCAAGAAAACCCTGCGCTACAAGCGCCCTGATGGCAGCGAAAAACGCGTGGATACGTATGTCGGTAAATCACAGTCGCCCGATATTCTCAAGCGCTTTTTGGTCGGGCCTGTGGATTGCGAAATCACCGGTTTGTGCGAAACCCCAGATGGCAAGGCGATGTTTATCAACATTCAGCACCCAGGGGAGAACACGCCTATGGCTGAAGTTGGTAACCCTGCCAAATACACCAGCCAGTGGCCTGCTAATGCCGGTTATGGCGCGGGCAAACGTCCACGCTCCGCCACCATCGTTATCACCAAGAAAGATGGTGGCGTGATCGGCAGCTAAATTCCGTTTGATTTTTTCTTGTCGTGCAATAGACATGTAGTTGTCATATTCACTGCCTAGCATGCAGCCATCTTTCATGACTGCAATTTAGGAGAAAGTGAATATGACACATTCCACCAGCACCCCTGTCACCTCGCGCCGCAAGGTGCTGCAGATTTTTGCTTCAGCACCGATGCTGCCTTTGGCGGGTGGTGTATTTGCTGGAAGTTGTTTGAGCGGCTGTGCCACCACAGGCGGTGCTGCGTCCAATGCGCCGTTTGCATCGGCCAGCTTCAGCACTTTCCCCATGCCCAACCTGAGCAACCCTGCAGCCATGACCACCGTGACCGTGGGTTCCACGCTGGATGTGATGCTGCAAGACGGCAGCAAGCGCAGCTACCAGCTCTCGCACGAGCCTTTCTTCATCACGGGCGATTTGGTGCCCGATGGCAAGGGCGGCACTGTGCTGGCCGGTGGCTATGTGGATATTCTGGGCCGCCCTATTTTTGACAAGTCGGTTCCCGGCAAAGAGCGCCATTTCTTCTCGGACTGTCCCGATGGCACATCCCTCTTGAAGCTGCCCGCAGGCCAAACCGCCAAGGTGCCCGGTGTGAAGGGCAACGCCGTGTTTGCCGTGGTGCAGTTTGAGTACACCAACACCAACCAAGCGGGTGAAGACATGTATGGCCGCCTGCCATCGCCCATCGCCGTGCTGACATTGGACCAAGACCCCGCCACCGGCAAGCTGACGCTGGTGAAGTACCACAACGTGGACACCTCGCAAGCCAACGGTCTGTGGATCACCTGCGGCTCCAGCCTGTCGCCATGGGGCACCCACCTGTCCAGCGAAGAGTACGAGCCCGATGCCCAGTTCATTGCTGACACCAAGCACTTCAAGGCCTACAGCAAGAACGTGTTTGGCGACGAATCCATTGCCAACCCCTACCACTACGGCCACTTGCCCGAAGTGACGGTTAACCCTGACGGCACAGGCACCTTGGTCAAGCACTACTGCATGGGCCGTATTTCGCACGAGCTGATTCAGGTGATGCCCGACAACCGCACCGCCATCATGGGTGACGATGCGACCAACGGCGGCTTCTTCATGTTCGTGGCCGACAAAGAGAAAACCCTCTCCTCTGGCACCCTGTACGTGGCCAAGCTGGAAACCGACTTCACCGCCCCAGACCCCAAGGGCGAGAGCCTGTTGCTCAGCTGGATCAAGCTGGGCCACGCCACCAGCGACGAGATCGAGAAGATGGCCAACACGCTCAAGCCCAGCGACATCATGGACGTGCGCAAGACCGACCCCATGGACGCCAGCTTCACCAAGGTCTTTTACGGCGGTGTGGCCAACTGGGTCAAGGTCAAGCCCGGCATGGAAAAGGCCGCCGCTTTCTTGGAAACCCACCGCTACGCCTACCTCAAGGGTGGCAGCATGGGCTTTACCAAGATGGAAGGCACCACGCTCAACATCAAAGACAAAGTGGCTTACTCCGCACTGCAAAACATGCAGGACTCCATGGTCAAGGGCGGCAAAGGCTGGAATGAGCAAAGCCGCATCGCGTTTGCCAAACCGCTCATTGCCGGTGGCGTGCTCAAGCACCAACTGGCTGGCGGCCAAAAAGACACCAGCGGCGCTGCCATCAACAGCGAGTGGGTGCCTGCGTACAGCAACGTGCTGTTCCGTGGTGAAGACATTGCCCAAGACGAACTGGGCAACTTGGCCAACCCCGACATGGTGGCCAACCCCGACAACCTGAAGTTCTCCGAAAAGCTGCGCACCCTGTTCATCGGCGAAGACAGCAGCCAGCACGTCAACAACTGCCTGTGGGCCTACAACGTAGACACGGGCAAGCTTAGCCGCGTGGCCAGCATGCCCGTGGGTGCCGAGTCCACTGGCCTGGGCGTAGTGGATGACCTGAACGGCTGGATGTACATCACCAGCAACTTCCAGCACGTGGGCGACTGGCTGCCCAAGCTGCACGACAAGGTGAAGGCCCAGCTCGACCCGCTGGTACGCGCCAACTACAAAGACCGCTTTGGCGCAGCAGTGGGCTACATCACTGCCAAGCCCAGCGCCGTGAAGTTGGGCTGATACCCCAGCAAGCAAAAAAGGGAGCCGATGGCTCCCTTTTTTATTGGCTGCGCTCAAGCCGTCGCCACACGCTGCTTGGGCACGCGGCTGGGGAAGGAGTAGCGCAGGATGCGCCACAGCACTTGCCCAAACTGGCGCACCATAGAACCCGTGTTGTAGTGGATGCCGTAGCGGCGGCAAATGTCGCGCACCACGGGGGCTATGCTGGCGTAGCGGTTGGCCGGAATATCGGGGAACAGGTGGTGCTCGATCTGGTGGCTCAGGTTGCCTGTGAGGATGTGCAGCACGCGCCCGCCGGATAGGTTGCTAGAGCTTTGAATCTGGCGCAAATACCAGCTGGCCTTGGTTTCCGTCTTGAGCACGCTCTTGGGGTAGGTCACCACATCGGTGGTGAAGTGGCCGCAGAAGATGACGGTGTAGGTCCACAAATTGCGCAGGCCGTTGGCCACCAAGTTGCCCAGCATCACAGCCAGAAAACCGGGGCCTGCCAGCAGCGGGAACACCACATAGTCTTTGATCAACTGGCGGCGCACTTTCAGCCCTGCGGCGCGCTGCTGTTTGGCTACAGCACGCCATGTGGTGCGGCCCTTGAAAATGCGGCCCAAGCGCATGTCTTGAATCGCCACGCCCCACTGGAACAGCAGCGCGAAGATCAGCGCGTACAGCGGCTGCAGCAGCATGGCGGGGTGCCACTTCTGCTCGGGGAACAGGCGCAGTACGCCGTAGCCCAAGTCATCGTCCAGACCATGGATGTTGGTGTACGTGTGGTGGCGGAAGTTGTGGGTTTTGCGCCAGTTGTCCGAAGTGCCGACGATGTCCCACTCGAACGCTTGGCTGTTCAGGTAGGGGTCGCCCATCCAGTCGTATTGGCCGTGGATGACGTTGTGGCCCAGTTCCATGTTGTCCAAAATTTTGGACAAAGCCAGCACCAGCGTGCCCGCTATGCCCACGGGCCAGACCCAAGCGGCGGGCAGGAAGAAGCACACCATCAGTGCCAAGCGGCCAGCCAGTTCGGTGTAACGCACGGTGGCAAAAATACGGCGGATGTAGCGCGCGTCAACTTCGCCCAGCTTGGCTTGGGTGGTTTGGCGCAGGGTGTCTAGTTCGGCACCAAAGCGTTCCAGTTGCTCATCAGGCAGGGTCAGGGGGGTAATTTTTCGCATGCGGCTCATATCGCTTGTTCTCTCACAAATCCAATGTCAGGTCGGTGCGGGCACGGCTTACGCACAGGCGCACTTCGCGGCCCATTTCGGCATCCAAGCTGCCGTCGTGCAGGTTCTGGGTGGTGCCGTCGTGGCGCACACACACACAGGTGTGGCATACCCCCATGCGGCAACCGTGTTTGGGCTGCAGGCCTGCCTGCTCCAGCGCTTCCAGCAGAGACAGGTTGGTGGACAGTTCCAGCTTTTTGCGGCTGCGGCGCAGTTCCACTTGCACACTGGCCGGGCCTTGGGCATCGGCTTGCACTACCGGGGGCGTAAAGCCTTCAGCCTCCACGCTGCGGGTCTTGCTGCACACGCTGTGCACGGCCTGCACAAAGCCTGAAGGGCCGCAGGTGCGCACATCGGCGTCTTCTGTGTTCACGCCCAAGCTGGTCAGTAACTCGGGGCTGAGCTGGTTGTGCTCGGCGCAGGCTTGACCGTTGGCCTCGTGGGTGAGCACGGGTACGAACTGGAACAGCGGCTGGCTGGCCGCTAGGGCTTGGAATTCAGCGGCAAAGCACAACTCGGCTTGGGTGCGGGCCCAATACACCAGCGTCAGTGGGGCAGTGCGGGCCGATGCGGGCTGCTTGGCCCACTCGCGCAGCAGGGCGGCCAGTGGCGTGATGCCGCTGCCCGCCGCCAGCAGTAGGTGGCGCTGTGCATCAGCGGCCAAGCGCATGTTGCCAAAGGGGCGTGAGAGTTCCAGCACATCGCCCACGCGGGCGTGTTGGCACAGATGGCTGCTGAGCACGCCGCCTTCTACGTGGCGCACGGTCAGGTGCAATAGGCCATCGGCACCGGGGGGCTGGGTAAAGCTGTAGCTGCGTGTGATGCGCCGACCATGGATGATGGCACTCAGGTTGGTGTGTTGCCCGGCTTTGAAGCCGCGAAAGTGCTTGTTGGGTCGCAACACCACTGACACATAGCCCTGCGCGGGGTGGCTGATGGAAACGATGCGGGCCAGACTGCGCTGCCAACTCCAAGTGGGGTTGATGCGTTGCAGCCAGAAGTCGGCGGTGGAGGGGTCAACAGCGGCGTGTAGCCACGGCAAGGCCTTGCGCATCCACCATGATGGACGGGTGCGACGTGGCTTGGCGGAGAGACTGACAGAATTCATGAACAGGCATTAGTACAGATATATGCACAAGTGTATTTTATTTCTTTGGGTATTATTGGGTCAACCTTACTAAAACCATGGATACCTCTTCCACCCCACCGAATGTCGCCGCCAGCAGCCCCAGCAATGGGGTGGGGCGCAAGCCCGTGATTTCGCGCGAAGACGTGATTGCTGCGGCCTTGTCGCTCTTGGGGCCGCACCGCAGTGTGTCGTCGCTGAGCCTGCGCGAAGTGGCGCGCGAAGCGGGCATTGCGCCTAACAGTTTTTATCGCCAGTTCCGCGATATGGATGAGCTGGCGGTGGCACTCATCGACATGGCAGGTGCCTCGCTGCGGCAAATCATTGGTACGGCGCGCCAGCGGGCGCGGGGCCATGGCAGCGTGGTGCGCAATTCGCTGGAAATTTTCATGCAGCAGCTCAGCAGCGATGACAAGCTGCTGCACATCTTGCTGCGCGAGGGCATGGTGGGGTCTGATGCGTTCAAGCAAGCGGTGGATCGCCAGTTGAACTATTTTGAAGATGAATTGCGGCTGGACTTGATTCGGCTAGCGGGTGACAACGCGCTCTATGAGCCGGCTTTGGCAGCCAAAGCCATCACGCGCTTGGTGTTTGCCATGGGGGCCAGCACAGTGGATTTGCCACGTGATAAGTGGCCCGGTGTCACCGAGCAGCTGGTGGTGATGGTGCGCATGATTTTGGTTGGGGCCCAGCACTTGGTCGATGGTGGTGACCCCGACGACAATGAGCCTGCCAGTGAGGAGCGCTCCGCCAAGATCTAGGCCCCTAGGTCCCTAGGCCTTGGCTTGCACAAACAAGCGCTCTTTAGCTTGGGTCAAAGGTTTCTACAAACGTGGTGTAGAACGAGCAGAAATACATGCTCGCCAGCAGCAAGGTGGTTGGCACCAAGGCGGTGATGACGATTTGGTCATTGCCTGTCAAGGACGTCAGCGTGGCCACTGTGAGCGTCACACCCATGCTCAAACCCGCCCAGCACAGTGCGTACACCAAATAAGCACGCCAGTTGTGCCAGCAACCCATGAAGCTAAATACCAAGCTCTTGATGGGGGACAGGTTGTGCCAGTACACCAGTGCGGGGGCGTGCCAAAAAACCGCCGACAGCACGAAATACAGCCCCAAGGCCACTAGGCCAGCCCACATGAATTCCGGGCGGGCTACTGCTTCAGGGCTGATGTCGCCGCCATGCAGATAGAGTTTGGCAAAGGTACCCCCGTCGATGATGCTGGAAAGCAGCATCGCCACAAGCAAGCAGCCTGCATACAAAAATCCCAGTTTGGCCATGTTGCGCATGCGCTCGGGGCCAGCACGAAAAGCGCTTATCAGCACGGTGGGTAAGGGGAATTTGCTGTGTTGCGCTTGCTCAGAAGCCACCATAAAGCCCAGCGTGGCGGCTGGGAACAAGGTCAGCGCCAGCAGCGTACCCACATAAGGAATAGCGCCAATAAAGCTGAGCAAGAGCATCATGAGAAAGAACAACCCGCTCATGGCCAAAGGCTGGCGCCAGAAGGTGCGCAGTCCGGCGCGCACCCATTGCCAGCCGGTACTGGCGGGGAGTGTGTGCAGCTTCATACAGTGGTCTCGCTAGGGGTGGCTGTTGCCTGTGTGGTCGTGGTTGCCAGTGCATCCATGGTCAGTGGTTGCTGGCTGCGGTGGCGCAGTACGCGCTCGAAGTGGGTGGGGTCATGGGGCTTGAGCATGGAGGCTTCGCGTGGCAAAAACCAGTCCCACAGGCGTGATGTCCAAAAACGCAAGGCTCCGGCGCGCAGCATGGCGGGCAGCAGGCGGCGTTCGGCTGCTGTGAGAGGGCGCACGCTCTCGTAGGCGTGCACAAAGGCTTGGCTGCGTGGCAGGTCGGTCATACCCGTGGGCAGGTCTATGCACCAGTCATTCAGGCACACGGCCAAGTCGAACAAACAAGTGTCCACGCCAGCAAAGTAAAAGTCAAAGAAGCCGCTCAGCGTAGGCTGGCCGTCCACGGTCTCGAACATCACGTTGTCGCGGAACAGGTCGGCGTGGATGGGGCCACGGGGCAGGGCGGTGTAGTCGCTGCTGGCGGCTACATGGTTTTGGTAAGCCAACTCGGCGCTGATGAGTTGGGCTTGCTCGGCCGTCAGGTGCGGCAGCACTACGGGAATGGTTTCATTCCACCACGACAGGCCCCGCAAATTGGGCTGCTCCATGCCAAAGCTCTGGCCTGCCAAGTGCATGCGGGCCAGCATGGCGCCCACTTGGGCGCAGTGCTCTGCGCTGGGGGCCAGTTCGCTCTTGCCGCGCAGGCGGTTCACCACGGCAGCGGGTTTGCCTTGCAGTGTGTGCAGCACGTCGCCATCGCTGTCAGCAGCCGGGTCGGGCACGGGAATGCCGTGCAGCGCTAGGTGCTTCATCAGGCGCAGGTAAAAGGGCAATTGCTCAAAGCCCAAGCGCTCAAACACCGTCAGCACATAGGGTGCTTGGTCGGTGGTGACGAAGTAGTTGGTGTTTTCTATGCCGCCCATGCACCCTTCCATAGAAATGAGGGTGCCCAGTTGCAGCGAGGAGAGAAGTTTGCTGGCCTCCGCTTGGGAGACCTCGGTGTAGACGGCCATGCCCGAATTGTAGGGGGCTTGCTGGGGGCCCCGCGCAGCAACGCACAGTACAGCAGGCACAATCCCCCCATGACCGATGCCCTGAATCCCGACACCGTGACTTTGCCCAGCGACAAGCCCAAGACCTTGCTGCTGGTCGATGGCTCCAGCTACCTGTACCGCGCCTTCCACGCCATGCCCGATTTGCGGGCCGACCCCAGCGACCCCAGCAGCCCACCCACGGGGGCCATTCGCGGCATGATCAACATGCTGCAAAGCCTGCGCAAAGACGTGCACGCCGACTACGTGGCCTGCGTGTTCGATGCCAAAGGCCCCACCTTTCGCGACGAGTTGTACCCCGAGTACAAAGCCCACCGCTCGCCCATGCCCGACGACTTGCGCGCACAAATCGAGCCCATCCACCAAGTGGTCAAGTTGCTCGGCTGGGCGGTGCTGGATGTGCCCGGCGTCGAGGCCGATGACGTCATTGGCACGCTGGCGGTGGAGGGCGAGCGCCAGGGCATGAACGTGCTCATCAGCAGTGGTGACAAAGACCTGGCCCAGTTGGTGACCGAGCGCATCAGCATCGTGGACACCATGAATGGCAAGTGCCGCGACTTGGCTGGCGTGGAGGCCGAGTTTGGCGTGCCCGCCCGCCTGATGCTGGACTACCAGACGCTGGTGGGCGACGCCGTGGACAACGTGCCCGGCGTGGAAAAGGTGGGCCCCAAAACCGCTGCCAAGTGGCTGCAGGAATACGGCTCGCTGCAAGGCGTGGTGGAGAACGCTGCCGCCATCAAAGGCGTGGCGGGCGAGAACCTGCGCAAGGCGCTGGAGTGGTTGCCCACCGGGCGTGAGCTGCTGCGCATCCGCACCGACTGCGACTTGGCGCAGTGGATACCCGCTTGGCCTGCTATGGAATCGATAGCGGCCACAGCAATATCCACAAGCTCTACAGAGCAATTGGCTGATTTTTACCAGCGCTACGGTTTTAAGTCCTTGGCCAAGGCTGTGCTGGGTGGCGCTGCCGCTGACAAGCCTGCCCGCACAGCCAAAACCAGCGGCGCAGGCGGAACCGGGGATTTGTTTGCCCCGGCTGCCCAGGCTGACGAGGTTCAGGACGCACTTCCAGCCGCCAGCCACGCCAGCACCCGCCAGTACCACACTGTGCTGGAGCGCGCTCCATTAGAGGCTTTGCTGCAAACCCTGCAAACGGCCGAGCTGGTGGCGCTGGACACCGAAACCAACAATCTGGATGAAATGCGGGCCGAGATCGTGGGCATGTCTTTCAGCACCCAGCCCGGCGTGGCCTACTACATCCCGCTGGCGCACAGCTATCCCGGCGCGCCCGAGCAACTGCCGCGTGACGAGGTGCTGGCCCTGCTCAAGCCCTGGCTGGAAGATGCCAGCCGCCCCAAGCTGGGTCAGAACGTGAAGTACGACCGCCATGTGTTGGCCAACCATGGCATCGAGGTGCGCGGCTATGTGCACGACACCATGCTGCAAAGCTACGTGCTGGAAGTGCACCGCCCGCACAACCTGACCAGCTTGGCCGAGCGCCACGTGGGGCGCACCGGCATCAGCTTTGAAGACCTGTGTGGCAAGGGTGCCAAGCAGCTCACCATAGACCAAGTGGAAGTGGAGCGCGTGGCCGAATACGCCTGCGAAGACGCCGACCAAACGCTGGACGTGCACCTGACGCTGTGGCCGCGCATAGAGCAAAACGCCAAGCTGCGCTTTATTTACGAGCTGGAAATCGCCAGCAGCGAAGCCCTGTACCGCGTGGAGCGCAACGGCGTGCGCGTGGATGCCGGGGTGTTGGCCCGCCAAAGCCAGCTACTGGGTGCGCGCATCATGGAGTTGGAGACCGAAGCGCACCAGCTAGCAGGGCAAGCGTTCAACCTGGCTAGCCCCAAGCAGATTGGCGAGATTTTCTTCACCAAACTGGGCTTGCCCGTGGTGAAGAAAACCGCCACTGGCGCGCCCAGCACTGACGAGGAGGTGCTGGAAAAGCTGGCCGAAGACTACCCGCTGCCCGCCCGCATCCTGGAGCACCGGGGCCTGTCCAAGCTCAAAGGCACGTATACCGACAAATTGGCCGCACTGGCCCTGCCCCGCACGGGCCGTGTGCACACCCACTACGCGCAGGCGGTGGCTGTTACCGGGCGACTCTCCAGCAATGATCCCAACCTGCAGAACATCCCGATCCGCACCGCGGAAGGCCGCCGCGTACGCGAGGCTTTTGTGGCCCCCGAGGGCTGCGTCATTGCCAGTGCCGACTACAGCCAGATCGAACTGCGCATCATGGCCCACCTGAGTGGTGATGCGGCCTTGCAGCGCGCTTTCCAAGACGGGCACGACGTGCACCGCGCTACCGCGTCGGAAGTGTTTGGCGTGGCCATAGACCAGGTGAGCAACGAGCAGCGCCGCTATGCCAAGACGATTAACTTTGGCCTTATCTATGGCATGAGCGCGTATGGCTTGGCCAAGAGTTTGGGCATAGACAACACGGCGGCCAAGAACTTCATCGAGCGTTACTTTGAGCGCTACCCCGGCGTGAAGCTCTACATGGAGCAAACCCGTGAGCTGGCCCGCGCCCAAGGCTATGTGGAGACCGTGTTTGGCCGCCGCTTGTACCTGCCCGAGATCAAATCCCCCAACGGCCCACGTCGCGCTGGGGCCGAGCGTGCCGCCATCAATGCGCCCATGCAGGGCACGGCGGCGGACATCATCAAACTGGCCATGGTGGCAGTGCAGCAGGCGCTCGATGCGCAGGGCCAAGCCACACGCATCATCATGCAGGTGCACGATGAACTGGTGCTGGAAGTGCCGCTGGCCGAGGTGGATTGGGTCAAGCAGGAGGTGCCGCGCCTCATGGCCAACGCCGCCACATTGGCCGTGCCGCTGGTGGCCGAGTTGGGGCTGGGCCCCAACTGGGAAGCGGCGCACTGAAGCTGGAATGGTTTTGCAAGGTTTTTTTACCTTTTGTATTCGGTATTCCTCGGTTAAAAGGAGACGGTAGTTCTAAACTGTTTCCGTAAACGAGGAGCGTGTATGCAATGGCGAAATATTCCCGTGATTTCCAAACTGTGGGGTTTCGGTTTGGGCATTGCTGTGACTTTGGGCGGTGTGGGTATAGCAGGGCAGTGGTATCTCGATAGCGTGATGGAGAAGACGCGCGCCAAAGAGGTTGTCGCTGAGGATTTGGTGCAAATGGCCATCGAATGGAATGGCCTGACTTTGAGCAATGCAGCACGCACCCAAGCTTCCCTGATAGCTTCTGATCCAGCCGTGGCTGCTGCTTTCAAAGAGCCGATTGCCAAAACCACGGCCAAAATTTCGGAGTTGCAAAAGCAGATGGAGGCTTTGCAATTGGATGCAGAGAGTAAAAGTCTCATGGCCAAGGTCGCCGATACCCGCAAGGCCATGATTGCCGCACGCGAAAAAGCCCGCGATGCCAAAGCTGCTGGCGATGCCGCGCAAAGCAAGCAAATCGTAGATACCCAGTATTTGCCAGCCATGGATGCGTATTTGGCGGCCCAAAAAGCGGTGTTGACTTACGAAAAATCAGTGTTGACCCAAGCCGATCAAGAAATTGAAAAGGGGCGCAGTCGCTCCATCACCATCGTCACAGTGGCCATGCTGGCCTTGATTGGGCTGACCGTAGTGGCCATTGCCAGCTTTGTGCGCTCTATTCGCCAGCCGATGGACTTTGCCAACAAAGTGGCTGCACGCATTGCTCAAGGGGATTTGCAAACCGAAATCCGCGTCGAAGGCAACGACGAGTTTGCCCAACTGCTGCACAGCTTGCGCAATATGACGGGGGCTTTGTCGGACATGGTGGCGCAGGTGCGCGCCAGCGCCGACAACATGGCGGTCTCGATTGGCGAAATCGCCGCTGGCAACAACGATCTGGCCCAGCGCACCGAACGGGCTTCAGGCAGTTTGCAGGTATCGGCCTCCAATTTGCGCAACATCACCGATTCGGTGCAGCACAGCGCCGGCAGTGCCGTGCAGGCCAGCGACTTGGTGCAACGCGCCAGCAGTGTGGCCCAGCGCGGCGGGCAGGTGGTCTCGCAAGTGGTCAGCACTATGCAAGAGATAGACACCAGCAGCAAGAAGATTGCCGACATCATCAGCGTGATTGACGGCATCGCGTTCCAAACCAATATCTTGGCCCTGAACGCCGCTGTGGAAGCTGCCCGTGCCGGTGAGCAAGGCCGTGGCTTTGCGGTGGTAGCCAGCGAAGTGCGTTCCTTGGCGGGACGAAGCGCCGAGGCCGCCCGCGAGATCAAGGGCCTTATCAACAATTCGGTGGAAAAAGTCCAATCAGGCTCTGAATTGGTGAATTCAGCAGGCCAAACCATGAATGAAATCGTGCAGGCCGTGCAACAGGTGGTGCATGTGATGGGCGAAATCAGCACCATGACAGGTACCCAAAGCCATGACATTGGCGATGTGAACACGGCTTTGGCCGAGCTCGATCAGCTGACACAGCAAAACGCCGCACTGGTGGAGCAAAGTGCTGCCACCTCCATGAGTTTGCGCGAGCAAGCTGACAAATTGCGCGAAGTGGTATCGGTCTTCAGTGTGCAAACATCGGCAGCACCAACCCTGCCGCAGTACGCCGCACTACGGGTAACCCGCTGATTCACAGGGCCATGGCCCTGTGGCAGCATGTGCGCTTTCCAATCCATTCAGAGGAGACGCATGTGCTTGATTTGTTGAAACAAGAGATCGAATCGCAATTGCCAGGCCGTAGCACCGAGCAAGGTGCCAGCCGCCGGACGGCGCTCAAAGTCGCTTTGGGGGCCACTTACGCAGCAGCCCACGTGTCGGCTATTGCACAAACGGCCATCACCACCTCGGAAGAAGGCCTGGAAACAGGCGAAAAGGTGGTGGACGTAGAAGGCCAAACTGTGCCTTTTTACTTTGCTCGACCAGCCAATAAGAGCAACTTGCCGATAGTCTTGGTGGTGCACGAGATTTTTGGTGTTCACGCCTACATAGCCGACACCTGCCGCCGTTTTGCCAAAGCGGGTTATTTGGCCATTGCCCCCGATTTGTTTTCCCGCCAAGGCGATGCCACCACTTACACCGATATGGGCAAACTGATGGCCGATATCGTCTCCAAGGTGCCAGATGCCCAAGTCATGCAAGATTTGGATGCTGTGGTGCAGTGGGCCGCTGAGAACGAGGGCGATGTGAAAAAACTCGCCATCACCGGGTTTTGCTGGGGTGGCCGCATCACGTGGCTCTACAGCGCCCACAACCCGCAAATCAAAGCCGGTGTGGCTTGGTATGGTCGCTTGGTGGGCGCATCCTCAGAGATGACGCCCAAGCACCCAGTGCAGTTGGCTGGCGAACTCAAAGGCCCGGTGCTGGGCTTGTACGGTGGCAAAGACGGCGGTATTGCCTTGTCCACGGTGGACGAAATGAAAGCCGCTTTGCAAGCCGCAGCCCAGAAGGGCAATGCAGCGGCCAAGGCCAGCGAATTCGTCATCTACCCCGATGCAGGCCATGCTTTCCACGCCGACTACCGCGCTAGCTACCGCAAGGCCGATGCAGAGAACGGTTTCCAGCGGGCACTGCAGTGGTTCAAAACCAAGTTATGATCGCGCCCGTCATTGGGGAGTAGCCGCTCAAACACTTCTGTTTGAGGCTTGCGTCAACACACTTGGTCCGCAGACCATGGCGTAAGCAGCTCCAGCCTGGCAAGACCTTTGACCAATACGCCCCTCCCCGTGGCCGGTGGGGGCTATTGGTCAATTGCGTTCTACCGGCCCGTTTTATTTTCAAAACAATCATGGAAGCATTGCTGTACTCCACCGGTGTGGTGGCTTTGGCCGAGATGGGCGACAAAACCCAGTTACTCGCCTTCATTTTGGCCACCCGGTTCAAAAAGCCGTGGCCTATCGTGGCCGGCATATTGGCCGCTACCCTCATCAACCATGGCTTGGCCGGTGCGGTGGGCGCTTGGGTCACCGCCATGCTGGGGCCGTTTTGGATGCGTTGGATCTTGGGCTTGTCCTTCATCGGTATGGCCATTTGGACGTTGATACCCGACAAAATCGAAGACGAAGAAACCCAAGTGGCCCACAAACTGGGTGTTTTTGGGGCGACTTTTGTGACCTTTTTCTTGGCTGAGATGGGTGACAAAACCCAAATTGCCACTGTGGCCATGGCCGCGCATTTTGCCAACCCATTGTGGGTGATTGCCGGTACTACGCTGGGCATGCTTATTGCGGATGTGCCAGCCGTTTTCTTGGGCGACAAATTGGCCGAGCGCATTCCCATGAAACTGGTTCACTCCATTGCCGCGGCCTTGTTTGCCGTGTTGGGCGTGGCTACATTGCTGGGCTTGGGTCAATCGTTCGGGTTTTAGTGCTTTAGCAAACTAAAGGGAGGTGGTATGCGGCGTGCTCTGTGGTGTGGATTGGTGCTGTATGGCTTGGGCATGCTGTCGGCGTGGGCCCACGACTTGACCGCCTTGCCGCTGGGCGATGGGCGCTTGTCCAATGCCCCGCGCAAGGGGTGGATTTGGGCCTGCCGCATAGACCCGCAAGCCGGTGGGGCCCAAGTGGTGGGCCCGTGGATCAAGGTGGCGCAAGGCATTTACGACTTCACGGTCAAGCCCATAGTGCCCGGCGCGGTGTCGTGGCCATCGAGCTTTAGCACCATGGTGCAAGACGGGCAGCGCATTTTGGATACCAATGCTTTGCCTGTGCACTCCACGGGCATCTACCCCATACCGAGCGATAGCCAAGCGTTTTTGTACGACCGCAACCCCAACCGCATCTCCTCCCAGCGCATGCGCTTGAGCCTGCCCCAGTGGCCGCAGTTGGCGGCCCAGCCCAGTTGTGCGCCCGGTGCTGTGGGGGTCTTGTTGTCTGGCGTGGTGCTCTTCAATGCCTTGGATGCACCGGGCCGTGACGCCGTGGCCCATGAAACCCAAGACGCGTGCCAAGGCCATCCGCAAGAGTCGGGCGTGTACCACTACCACAGTGTGAGCACCTGCTTAGAGGACAAGCGTGGTGGTAGTGGCGAGGGCAGCAGCCATTCGGCGTTGGTGGGCTACATGCTCGATGGTTTTGGCATCTATGGCCGTTATGGGGAAGATGGTCAAGAGTTGAGCAGTCAGGACTTGGACGAGTGCCATGGCCACACCCATAGCGTGGTGTGGGATGGCAAGCTGGTCACCCTGTACCACTACCACGCCACGTGGGACTTTCCGTACACCGCTGGCTGCCTGCGTGGCAGCTACCAGCAGAGCGATGTGAGGACCATCAGTGGCCCACCCCCTAGCCGTCGCATGGGGCCCGGTGGTCCTGCAGGTATGGGGCCAGGTGGTATGCCACCCCCACGCCGAGGAGATGTTTTGTGAGTTCTTTGCTTTTTTCTCTGCGTAGCAAGCTGGTGGCCTCTTTTGTCGCCGTGAGCGTGTGCTCCATCGTGGCCGTGTCGGGCTTGGCGTATTGGAAGCTCATGGAGCGCTTTACCGACCAGCGCCTGCAAATAGCGGCGCAAGACTTTCGCTCAGACGTGGAGGCGTACTTTGACACCTATGGCTCATGGGAGGCTGGGCGCCCTTATGGCGGCTTAAAGGCTTTCATAGACAAGCGCAAAGCGCCGCCTGCTGATCCACAAGGGGCAGCAATCAGCGGGCCCAGCGCGCCACCACCGCCACCATTTCGCTTTTATTTGTTCGATACACAAGGTTTGGCCTTGTCGGGGGTGCCGCCTTACAGGCGCGGTCAACCTGTTCAGCCAGAGCACCAGCAGGTGTGGCAGCCCATCACGTACCACGGGACGGTGGTGGCGTATATGGTGCCATCGGCCAAGCCCAACCTCACCGAGCAAGATCGTGCCAATGTGGAGGGCTTGCGGTGGGCAATTGTGCAAGGCGGAGGTGTTGCCTTGCTGCTCACGCTGGGGCTGGGGTGGTGGTTGGGGCATCGCTTGAGCCGCAATTTGCATGCGTTGACCTTGGCGGCAGGGCGTATGGAACAAGGCCAATGGAAGCAGACCGTGGATGTGAAAAGCCGCGATGAGGTGGGGGCACTGGCCCAGTCCTTTAACAGCATGAGTGCCACCTTGGCTCGGCAGTATGAAGAACTCAACCAGTCACACCAGCGCATAGAAGCCATGGCCAACGAATTGCGTGAACTGAGCATGCGCGATGCCTTAACGCGCCTGCACAACCGCCGCTACTTTGACGAGCAGGGGCGCCAGTTGTGGCAGCAGGCCAATCGCTACCAGCGCCCTATGGCAGTGGTGCTGGCCGATGTGGATCACTTCAAGCAAATCAATGACAGTTATTCGCACGCAGTGGGCGACGAGGTGTTGCGCCGCATTGGCGAGGTGTTCAATACCCAGCTGCGCGCTACCGATTTGGTGGCCCGATATGGTGGCGAGGAGTTTGTGATTGCTTTCCCTGAAACCGCCTTGACCCAAGCCGAGCTTGTGTGCGAGTTGCTGCGCCAGCGCATCGAATCCTACGACTGGGAGCAGGTACATCCCGGTTTGCATGTGACCATGAGCTTTGGCTTGTGCAGTGCCCAGCAGCAAAAGGACTTTGAAGCGGCTTTGCACGAGGCGGATTCTTTGCTGTACCGTGCCAAAAACGAGGGACGCAACCGGGTGTGCGTGCCCAGCTAATCGATGGCATGGTGGTGAAATGATGGTCAGAAAATTCGTGGCAGCCAGTTGGATTCTGGCCTTTGGTATCGCAGCCCACGCGCAGGATTTCAACGGGCGGCAGGGTTACATCTTCAAGCAGCCGTTTGTCACACGCGTTTCTACGCGTGCAGCATCCCAATTACTGGGTATTGTGGATATTGATCAGGTATTTTTTGATCAGTACTTCAAGCTGGGTAACCAGCAGTACCAAGAGCGCGATGGTGCTATGCCAAGCGGCGTTAGCCGTGTGGGTAATACCCTTGTTTTGGAAGTGCCAGACAAGCCAGCATTGCGGTTGACTGACTTCCAATTCAAGGGCAAGCGCGATGGTGCTGACTCGCAGCGATTTACCTACCTCATGGAGCGAGCGACATTCCATGTGCTGGCCGTCTCTTTTGACCATGATCGCCCTTGCTTCATGCTGGTCGATAAAGAGTCTTTGAAGGTGTATTTCATCGATTACGACAATTTGTAGCGGTTGGCATGGCCTTTAGCGCAGCATCTCTGCATGGATGGCTTCGCGCAGCAGGGCGTGCATTGGCAGGGCTTCATCGCTTACTTCGGTTTGGCTGGCTTGCAGCAGGCTCACGCGAAACGGTATGTCCACCGACAAGGGCCGCACCGCAATGCCTGTGGGCTCTAGCGCGGCAGCACTCAGGGGGTTGACGATGCTCACACCCAAACCCTGCTGCACCATGGCGCACACCGCCACGGCGCTGCTGGTTTCCAGCAGCAGTTGGCGCTCTATGCCCAGATCGGCAAACAGTTGGTCGATGGCTTGGCGGTAGGGGTCGTTGGGCGCTAGGCTGATAAAGGGCAGGCCTGCTAAATCGTGCGGGGTAATGGCGATGTTGGGGGGGGGGCTGGTTTTGGTGCTCTGGCGCAGGGCCAACGGGTGGCGTGCGGGCAGCACTACTACTTCACTGGTTTGCCATTGGCCTAGCAGCTCCAGCCCCGGCGGCGGTTCAGCAATCTCACTCAGCCCTAAGTCCACGCGCTGCTCAATCAGGGCTTGCTCCAGCCAAGGCGACTCCAGTGGCACCACGCTGATGGCCGCTTGTGGCAACTGCAGCGCTACGCGGCGCAGCACCTGCGGCAGCAGGGCGTGCGCCAGTGCGGGCAGGCAGGCAATGCGCACACGGTTGCTGGCCATGCCCCGCAGCTCGTGGGCGCGTTGGGCGATCTGCTCTAACCCTATGAACGAACGCTCCACCTCCTGCAGCAGCGCCAAGGCCCGCGCCGTGGGGCGCAAGCGCCCACGCACACGGTCAAACAGCGCGTAGCCCAGTAGCTGCTCCAGCCGCGCTAGCTCCCGGCTCAGTGTGGGCTGAGAGGTGTGGCAGGCCTCGGCGGCCCGGCTCACACTGCCGTGCAGCATGAGGGCGCGAAACCAGCTTAGCTGGCGGTGGCTCAGGGCAGGGGCGCGCGAGGTGGATTGGGTGGGTTGGGGCATGCTGCAAACTATATCCAAAATGAATTAATAAAGCATAAAAATGGCATTGCAGGCATAGATGGGTGGCGGCATGATGCGGGCATGAATCCTTTTAGCCCCACCTTGCTGGCCCAACTGGCCCGCCAACACGGCACCCCACTGTGGGTGTACGACGCAGACACCATCACCCAGCGCGTGCAAGCGCTCCAGCCGTTTGACGTGCTGCGATTTGCGCAAAAAGCCAACTCCAATATCCACATCCTGCGCCATATGCGCAGCCTGGGCGTGAGCGTGGATTCCGTCTCGCTGGGCGAGGTGGAGCGTGCCATCGCTGCGGGCTTTCAACCAGGTGTGCAGCACGGCGAACACGGCAGCCACGCCGAGATCGTCTTCACCGCCGACGTGCTGGACCGCACCACGCTGGCCCGCGTGGCCGAGCTGGGCGTGCCAGTGAACTGCGGATCCATTGATATGCTGGGCCAGCTAGGCGCTACCAGCCCCGGCCACCCTGTGTGGTTGCGCATCAACCCCGGTTTTGGCCATGGCCACAGTAATAAGACCAACACCGGCGGCGAGCACAGCAAACACGGCATCTGGCACACCCAGTTACCCCAAGCCCTGCAGCAAGTGCGCCAGCACGGTCTGGAACTGGTGGGCGTGCACATGCACATTGGCTCTGGCGTGGATTACAGCCACTTGCAAGAGGTGTGCAGCGCCATGGTGGACTTGGTGCGCGTGGTGCAGCAGCAGGGCATGGACTTGCAGGCCATATCCGCTGGCGGTGGCTTGTCTATTCCTTACCAAGCGGGCCAGCCTGTCATCGACACCGCCCACTATTTCAGCCTGTGGGATGCTGCACGCCAGCAAGTGGCCACCATGCTGGGTCACCCCGTGACGCTGGAACTGGAGCCGGGTCGCTACTTGGTTGCCGAAAGCGGTGTGCTGCTGGCCGAAGTGCGCGCCATCAAAGAGCAGGGCAGCCAGCGCTTTGTGCTGGTGGACGCCGGCTTTAGCGACCTGATGCGCCCGGCCATGTACGGCAGCCACCACGGCATGAGCCTGCTACGCCCCGATGGCACCGTACCCACAGGCCCACTGCAACCTGTGGTGGTGGCCGGCCCCTTGTGCGAATCGGGCGATGTCTTTACCCAGGCCGATGGCGGCGTGGTGCTCACTCGCGACCTGCCTGCCGCACAGGTGGGCGACATTTTGGTGCTGCACGATGCAGGAGCCTACGGGGCGTCCATGTCCTCCAACTACAACACCCGCCCCTTGGCTGCCGAAGTGCTGGTGGAAGGCGGCCCGCAAAACGGCAAGGGGCGCTTGATTCGCCGCCGCCAAACAGTGCAAGAGTTGTTGGCCTTGGAGCAAGAGCTGATTTGAGTTGATGGCCAAACGCTGGTGAATTGGCTGGGAATATGCATGTAAATGCACGTTTTGAATTGTCAGAATTGTGCAACACTTTCCGTCGATACTTTCCTGTTTCCAATGTGGTGGTAGGCCTGAAAGGACGGAATATGACCAGTGCAGTTTTTGACCAAGAAGATTTGCTGTGCGTCGCTATTGGCGCAGCCTTGCTCGGTAGCGGAGGGGGTGGCAGTTTCCAAGACGCGCTCAATGTGCTGCAAGGCATAGCGGATTGGCCGGGTTCTGTGACTGTGCAGGGCTACGATGGCCAGACCAATGCCTGCATGCTGGCCATGATGGGATCGCCAGACGCGGCTGTGGGTTTGACCTTGGATAACGTGCGCGGCAGTTACAACAATGCCTTGTCGGCACTCTCCTCCAGCATGAACAACAGTTTTGGCTGCTTGATCCCGGGGGAGGTGGGTGCCATCAACTCGCTGGTGCCTTTGCTGGCCGCGTGGGAAAAGCAGTGGTGGGTTGTCGATGGAGACGGTGCGGGCCGAGCAGTGCCTGAACTGCCCCAAACCACTTTCGCAGGTAGCCTCAATTTGGCCGCATCCCCTTGTGCAGTGGCCAACGATAAATCGGCAGCGCAAGTAGAGTCCGCCATCATCAACGCCAACAGTGCCGAGCGGGTGGAAACACTGGCGGGGAGTGTGGTGGCTGAATTTGGCAGTTTCGCGGGCATTGCGCTGTGGCCTTCCACCCAAGCGAATGCATTTGCTCTGACTGGCAACTACATCGCAGGTACCTTGCTACAAGCCCACCAACTGGGACAATTGCTCAATGACGCTGCTGTGCCTTTGTCATCGAGCGCAGTGGCCGAGGCCATTGAAAAAGCAACCCAAAGAACGGCTACTGTGGTGGTCGAAAACTACTACATCACCGCCGTGCAGCAGGCTACCGATCAGTCCTCGCTTGACGCAGGCGTGGTGCGGTTAGACAACGCGCCAGATCCTGCCAACAGCACCGCAACCTGCTATTTGTACAACCTCAATGAAAGCTTGCTGCTCTATTCAACAGCCAGTACATCACCGTTGGTGGTAGCCCCAGACTCCATTTGCTACTACTCAGAAAGCACGGGCATGCCTTTTTCCAATGCCACCAACGATCTGGCCGATTACTACGACTTCACCACTGCCCAGAGCACGGGGGCAACGGTGAGCATCATCAAAGTACAAGCTGATAAGAAGTTGTACCAAACACCCGGTGTGATGGCATCTTTTGCAGGCCTATTGCAACAAATTGGCTACGCTGGACAATTGCCCTACAGTATGTAGGTATGAGTGAAGAAGACCTCTATCGAAACCGACTCCAGCTGGCACTGGAAGCATCGGGGTTAGACCTATGGGAAAACAACCTCTCCACGGGAGAGGTAACCCAGCGAGTGACGCGTATCTTTGCCGAACTGGGTTACAACGAACAAGATCGCCTTGACTACATGGATGACGTGTTTTCACTCGTGCACCCTGACGATGTGGAAGCGGTCAAAGAGGCCATTGAGCGCCATATGGCAGGGGAAACAACTGTCTATCGCAGCGAATGCAGAATGCGCTCGCGCCAAGGCGAGTGGGTTTGGTATGCCAACTTTGGCAAGATTGTGGAGGTCTCGGCAGATCGGTTGGAGACCCGTTTCATTGGCGTGACCTTCAATATCGATGCCCGCAAGCGCCATGAGGCCGAGCTTGCTGAGCTCAACCAGCGTTTGGTAGAGCAAAACGAGATGCTGCGCAGCATGAATCATGAACTGCAGGTGTTGGCCTCGACCGATGCATTGACAGGGCTGGCCAATCGCCGCGTGCTGATCGAGGCTGGCGAGCGCGAAACCCTGCGCAGCGTTGGTCAAGGGCAGTGCTTGTCCTTGCTGGTGATTGATTTGGATCGATTCAAGCAAATCAATGACTCCTGGGGTCACCCCGTGGGCGATGCTGTTTTGTGCGCAGTGGCCGAGCTGTGCAGCAGCCGCTTCCGACGGGGCCATGATGTGGTGGCCCGCTTAGGGGGCGAAGAGTTTGCTGTGCTGATGCCCACCACCCCTTATGCTGAGGCAATGCATATGGCCGAAGCGCTGCGCCAAAGCGTCGAGCAACAACAAATTGGGATTGGCAATGGTTTGACTGTTTCCTGTACAGCCAGCATCGGCGTTTCCACCTTGTCCGTGGATGATCTACAAGACGCTTTGGAACTGCCACTTATGGGTTTTGGGGATTTGCTGCTCTGTGCCGACCGCGCCCTGTACCAAGCCAAAGATGCAGGCCGCAACCAAGTGCTGGGTAATTTGGTGGGGTTGTCCAATCCCCTGTAGCCTTTACTTCGCTGGTGTCAGTTGCGGGCGTTCTTGTTTCCCACCAACTGCAGCGCTTGCTGCGACAGTTCGGTCACTTGGCCACTGATGCCCGCCAGCACATTGGCCACCACTGAAAACTCGCGCCCTTCGGTGCCTGCGCGGGCGGCAATGACTTGGGCGTTGAAGCTCACAATTTTGGCTTCGCGGGCAATCTCTTGCACGCGCCCCACGATGTGTTGCAACTCTTGGAACAGGGCTTTTTCGGCTTGGCGGTTGATCTGGTCAAACACCTCGGTAGCGCGGTTGAGCGCCTGCAGCACCGCATCAGCGCAACTGACGGCCGCATGCACCAGTGCAACACTGTCACGCCGCTGGGCAATCGCTTGGTGGCACTGGTCTATGCGCTGGCAAAAGTCCTGTACCACGGGGCTGATGCCTTGTACCTCGGTGTACAGGGTGCGCAGCGTCTGGCTGGCTGGGGCAGGGTAGTGCTGCCAGCATTGGGCCAAGGCTTGCTGGCTGCGCTCAAATTCCGTCCGAGTGGCTTGTGCCGTAGCCAAATGTGGGTTGGCTGCTTGGTCACTGGCTTGGCTGGCCAGCATGGTTTGCAGCAGCAGGCGTTGCGAGAGCATGCGCTGGCGGCCAGCCAAGTTCAGGTGCGAGGCGGGTTGGGCCGACGCGGAAGAGGAGGGCACGCTGGGATTAGCTGGCATGGCGCAGGGGCATGAATGTGGTGGCTGTATCGTCCGTCGTGCTGGCAAGCTGGGCTAGGCCCTGCAGCACATCGCCTACCACCACCACGCTGGGGCTACCCATGTGTTCGCGCGCGGCGGTAGCGTGCAGGTTGGCCAAAGTGCACACCACATGGCGCTGGGTGGGCAAGCTAGCGTGCTGGATGATAGCCGCTGGCGTGGTATCGGCCAAGCTGTTCAGCAGCCCGGCTTGGATACCCTCTAGCTGGCCCATGCCCATGTAGATGAGCAGCGTTAGCTTGCACTGCTGCACCGTCTGTCCCAGCAGTGCCCAGTCCGGGGCTTGACCACCGGGTTTGCTGTGCCCAGTCATGAACAGCACGCCGTGCGCGTGGTCGCGGTGCGTCAGCGGCACCTGCAAGCGCCCCAGCGCTGCCAGTCCGGCAGTAATGCCATGCACCACCTGCACGGGCACTCCAGCGGCTTGCAGGTGTTCTACCTCCTCGCCACCGCGCCCAAAGATGAAAGGGTCACCGCCCTTGAGGCGTACCACACACTCGCCTTCGCGGGCGGCGGTGATCATCAGCTTTTCAATGAAGGACTGCGGTGTGGACACGCAGCCCCCACGCTTGCCCACATGGATGATGCGTGCGCCCGGTGCAGCGTGTTGCAGCACTGTGTCGTTCACCAAATCGTCCACCAGCAGCACGCTGGCTTGGGCAATGGCTTGCACCGCATGCAGGGTGAGCAAACCGGGATCACCCGGGCCTGCGCCCACCAGTGTCACGCTGCCGGGGCACAGGGTCAAAGAAGAAGTGGAAACAGGCGTGGTGGGCATGCAAAACCTCAATGAAAACCTCAGTGGATACGGATCAAACGCTGCAGTTGTGGCACACAGGAGCCGCAGCCCGTGCCGCAGCGCAAGGTGTCTTTGAGCTGCTGCAGTTGTTGCTCGGCGCTTGTTGCAGGGGCAACATGCAGCATGTGTGTCAACGCTTGTTCGATAGCGTCTTGGCGTACGCCCTCGCAACTGCACACGGTGGGACTGGGGGCCGCCACGTTTTCGCCTGGCACGCCGCGCAGCAGGGCTGCAGCCAGTGGGCCAATGGGCGTGGCTTGCAGCAGCAGTTGGGCCATCCAGTCGTGCGTACTGGCAGGGGCAGCCTGTGGGCCAACCAATAAAAAGGCCTGCAACGCGGGGGTAGTCTGAGTCGCAGACAGAGCACTATGCTTGGTTCCCGTGTCCCAGCGGATTTGCCGCCATAGTCCGCGCTGGGCATCGCTATAGCTGGCGGTGTTGGCTTGGCTGCTTTCTTGGCTTGCTGCCAGTGCCATACCCACTGCGCTGTGCGGCAAACCCAGTACGCTTTGTAGGCGCTCCAGCAAGCCATTTGCGCTGCCAGTAGGGCTAGCTGGGCTGGTGGTATGCGCGGCGCGCAGTACCACGGCATCGCCAGCTGGGCCAGTGGCCAGCACACAGCTGGCGTATTGCAGATCCTGCATGCAGGCCTGCAGCGCTTGACGCGTGGTGTGCAGCGTATCCGGGCCGCACAGCACCATGGCGGACAGTTGCCAAGGTAGTTCGGTGGGGGCTACGGCGCTCACCGCTACCGCGCTGTGCTTCAGCTCGGGCTGCTTGGAGTCGGGGCAGTAGCGCGGGTTGGTCAGCAGGTTCACGCCGCCGTTGAGGCACTCAATCCCCCAGTGCATGGCCACAAAGGCTTGGTTGCGCCCCAGATCGGGGCTGGACAACACGGGCAGCACCAGTTCGCCACGGCGGCTGCGAACGCGCGCCAGCGCGCCATCACGCAAGCCTAGGCGCTCCACCTCCAGCGGGTGCAGTTGCAACACCGGTTCGGTTTGGTGGGCGTACAGGCGCGCCACGTTGCCGGTGCGGCTCATGCCGTGCCACTGGTCGCGCAGGCGGCCTGTGGTCAGCGCGATGGGGTAGCGCGCATCGGTCTCTTCGGCCACGCTCAGGTAGGGTGTGGTGATAAAGCGCGCCTTGCCATTGGGCGTGGCAAAGCGGTGGTCGGTGTACAGGCGTACTGTTCCTTGTACCTGGCCTTGGGCAAGGCCTGTGCTTTCCCCAGCCGGGCAAGGCCATTGCTGCGGCGCCTGCTCCAGTGCGGCGTAGCTCAGGCCGGTGATGTCCAAGTCACGGCCCCGGGTGCTGGCACGGTGTTCGTTCCACACGCTCTCGGGGCTGGGGTAGTCGAACAGGGTAGGCCAGTCGGGGTGCAGCAGCGCTTGCAGGCGCTGGCCCAGCGCGGCGGCTATGGCCCAGTCGTGCCGTGGGGCGTAGTCGGCCAGGGTGTCTGCGGTGGCCGTCAAGGCTTCTGGCGCATCCGCTGGCAAAAGCACGGGCGGTGGCACTGCGGTGCGCACGCGGCTGATGCGGCGCTCGCTGTTGGTCACGGTGCCGTCTTTCTCGCCCCACGTGGTGGCGGGCAGCAGCAGGTGGGCGTAGCGGGCGGTGGCGGTGGTGGCAAAGGCTTCTTGCAGCACCACCAGCTCGCAGCGCTGTAGCGCCGCTTGCACCAGCTTTTGGTCGGGCAGGCTTTGTGCTGGGTTGGTGCAGGCTATCCACAGCACCTTGATCTGCCCATCCGCCGCGGCTTGGAACATGTCGATGGCCGATAGCCCTGGCTGGCTGGGTACGTTGGGTACACCCCACAGCGCGGCCACTTCGGCGCGGTGTTCGGGGTTGGCCATGTCACGGTGGGCGCTCAGCAGGTTAGAGAGACCGCCTACCTCGCGCCCGCCCATGGCATTGGGCTGGCCGGTCAGGCTAAAGGGGCCTGCGCCGGGGATGCCAATCTGCCCGCAGGCCAGGTGCAGGTTGATGAGGGCGGTGTTCTTGTCCGTGCCGTGGCTGCTCTGGTTCAGGCCCATGCAGTACAGGCTCAGGGTCGGGCTGCGGCTACCGCTGTCTACTCCGGCAAACCAGCGCGTGGCTTGCAGCAAATCGTCCAGCCCGATGCCGCAAGCGGCGGCCACCGTGGCGGGCTCCAAATCCGCCACGCTCTGCTGGAGTGCGTCAAAGCCCTCGGTGTGCTGGGCGATGAAGTCGGTATCGAGCCAGCCCTCGTCGAGCATGATGCGCAGCATGCCTTGGTACAGCAGCACATCGGTCCCGGGCAGCAGGGGCAGGTACAGGTCGGCCAGCTCGGCGGTGTCGGTGCGGCGCGGGTCGCAGACGATGATCTTCATCGCCGGGTTGGCGCGCTTGGCATCCTCTATGCGCCTGAACAGGATAGGGTGCGCAAACGCCGTGTTCGAGCCTGTGATGAACAAGCACTGCGCCAGCGCTATGTCGTCGTAGCAGGGCGGGGGCGCATCGGCACCGAGCGACTTTTTGTAGCCCGCCACCGCGCTGCTCATGCACAGGCGTGAGTTGGTGTCCAGGTTGTTGGTTTGCAGCAGGCCCTTGGCCAGTTTGTTGAAGACGTAGTAGTCCTCCGTCAGCAACTGGCCCGAGAGGTAAAAACCCACCGAGTCCGGCCCATGCTGCTGCACCGTGCTGGCGATGCGCTGGGCCGCCATGTCCAGCGCGGCATTCCAGCCCAGTGCCTGCCAAGGCCCGCTGGTGTGGCTGCGCCACTGCGGGTGCAGCACGCGGGTTTGGCGGTGTATCTCTACCGTGGCGGTTTGGTGCAGGCTGGCCCCTTTGGAGCACAGGCGGCCATAGTTGGCCGGGTGCTCGGGGTCGCCGCGCACCCCGCTGATGTGCGTGCCATCGTGCTCGATGAGCACCCCGCAGCCCACCCCGCAGTAGGGGCAGGTGGAGCGGGTTGTGTGCGTAGCCGCAGGGGCGAGCGTGCTGGTCACCATGGGCGTCATCGTCGGAGTCATCGTGGGCCTTAGGCCTGTTTGTGTTGGGTGATCCGCTGTACGGGGCCTGCCACGGGGCGTGTCTCGGCGACGGCGTGGCCGCTGAGCTCACTGGCCAGCAGGTAAATGGCATCGCCCTCACGCTGCACGGCGAACTTGGGGGTGCAGCCCTCATCGGGCGCGCTGGCTTGGCCGTCGCATAGGCCAATGGTCCAGTTGTGCAGCGGGCAGGCCACGTGGGTGCCAAACACAATGCCTTGCGACAGCGGGCCGCCTTTGTGCGGGCAACGGTCGAGCAGGGCGAACACCTCGTCGCGGTCGTTGCGAAACACTGCCACGTCCAGCCCTTGTGGGCGGCTGACACGCCGCGCGCCCAGCACGGGAATGTCTTGCAGTTGGCAGATATAAGTCCAGTCGGTGGGGTGGGTGCCTGTGGTCATGGGGCTTCCTTTGAATGCGGCTGTATGGGGTTCGTTAACTAGATAAAGCAGCGTATTGGCCTGTCACTTTGTCCAGTTCGGTCAGGATGTTTTCACTGGCAATCAAAACGTCGCGCATGGAGCGCTGTCTGTTTTGATCGGCTGTCAGCTTTTGCAATGCAGCGTTGAAAAAGACCCATTGCCCATCGATCAAGGCCAGCTCGTTCAAGATGCTGGGCGTGGCCAATGGAGATTTTTTGAGGGTTTCTAGTGCTGACAAGAACTCGTTGCGTGCTTTGACGATCTCGCTCTCTGCTTGTGCATCGGACTTCAATACGCTCACGAAATAAAACTTGGCCATGCGTTGGCTGAGCATGCGTTGTCGGCCTGCAATGTTGACGAGCTTGCCAATGGGTTGGTTCAGTTCTGCTTCAAGTTGCTGTGTGCCTTGGTGTGCCAAGGCCAGTACTTTGCTATCTTGCAGTAAGAGCTGACCAGCGTTGCTGGCAGTGTTGGTTTGCAATGTGGCGGAGAACTCTTGCCAAGCCGCGCCGAGCTGGGTGTAGGTGCTGGCAATTTCAGCTTTGGGTGCAAAGGCTTGCAGCTCACTGAGTTGTTTTTCGAACAACTCGGTGGATGCGCGCAGTACATCCTTGGCTCGATCTGTCTGCACGCCCAGCACCAAGCAGAGCCATGCTTTGCTCATGCGTTGGCTGAGCATGCGCTGGCGACCTGCTTTGTTGATAGCAGCCGTCAAAGCACTGTTGCTATCACTGTTTAGAGCCTTGGCAGTGTGTGCCCAACCCAACATGGCAGCGCTAGCCAAACAGAGAAGGTGTTGTCGGCGAAGCATAAGGCTGGGCTTAGGCGCTAATGGGGGTGAACTGGCGCACATCCACCTGCGCCTTGGCGTGTTCAAACCATGGGTCGGGCTCGCCCTCCAGTGCGGCTTGCAGCTGCGCCCACAGCGCTTTGCGTTTGTCGGCGTTGTCCAAGATTTGCTGCTTCACATAGTCCAAGCCCACGCGATTGACCCAGTGCACGGTGCGCTCCAGATACCACGCTTCCAAGCGGTAGAGCTGCAAGAAAGCACCGCTGTACTCCAGCACTTCTTCGGCGGTTTTCACCTTGGCAAAGAAGTGGGCCACCTCGGTCTTGATGCCGCCGTTGCCCGCCACGTACAGCTCCCAGCCGCTGTCCACGCCGATCACGCCCACGTCCTTGATGCCCGCTTCCGCGCAGTTGCGCGGGCAGCCGCTCACGGCCAGTTTCACCTTGTGTGGGGCGTACATGCGCCACAGGGCGCGCTCCAGGTCTTTGCCCATCTGGGTGCTGTCTTGGGTACCCATGCGGCACCACTCCGAGCCGACGCAGGTTTTCACGGTGCGCAGCGCCTTGGCGTAGGCGTGGCCGCAGGGCATGTCCAGGTCTTTCCACACGCCCACCAGGTCTTCTTTTTTCACGCCCAGCAGGTCGATGCGCTGGCCGCCCGTCACCTTCACGGTGGGTATCTGGTACTTGTCCACCACGTCGGCAATGCGGCGCAGTTCAGACGCCGTGGTCTCGCCGCCCCACATGCGCGGTATCACGCTGTAGGTGCCGTCTTTTTGGATGTTGGCGTGGCTGCGCTCGTTGATCATGCGGCTTTGCGGGTCATCCTTGGCCTCGTGCGGCCATGTGCTGATGAGGTAGTAGTTGACGGCTGGGCGGCATGTCGCACAACCGTTGGGCGTGCGCCAACCCAAGGCTTGGTAGACGCTGCCTATGCTCAGCAGCTTGCTGCCGTCTGCCAGCGGGGTGCGGATGGCCTCGCGCACCTCTTGGTGGCTGTGGTCGGTGCAGCCGCACAGGGCTTTCTTCTTCGGTGTGGCCGAGAAGTCACCCCCTGCGGTGACCATGATGATCTGCTCCACCAAGCCTGTGCACGAGCCGCAACTGGCGCTGGCCTTGGTGTGCTTGCGCACGTCTTCCAGCGTGAACAAGCCTTTGTCTTTGATGGCCTTGCAGATGGCGCCTTTGGTGACGCCGTTGCAGCCGCACACCTCGTCGCTGTCGGCCATGGCAGCGGCTTTGTTGTGGCCTTGGTGTCCTACGTCACCCGTGTTGGAGCTGGTGAAGTTTTGCCCGAACATCAGTCGGTCGCGGATGTCGTTCACCGGCGTGCCTTCGCGCATCAGCTTGAAGTACCAGCTGCCATCGGCTGTGTCGCCATACAGGCAAGCGCCTACCAGCTTGTTGTCTTGCACTACCAGGCGCTTGTACACATTGCTGAACGGGTCGCTTAGCACGATGTCTTCGCAGCTAGCGTCTTCGGCCTTGCCGGTGGAGGCTCCCAAATAGTTGCCTGCCGAGAACAGGTCTATGCCCGTTACTTTCAGCTTGGTACTGGTTTGCGATCCGGTGTAGCGGCCTATGCCCATCTGGGCCAGGTGGTTGGCGGCTACTTTGGCCTGCTCAAACAGCGGGGCTACCAGCCCGTAGGCCACGCCCCGGTGTGCGGCACATTCGCCCACGCTGTAGATGCGGGCGTCGGTCACGGTCTGCATGGTGTCGGTTACCACGATGCCGCGATCCACATGCAGGTTCATGCTTTGCGCCAGTTCGGTGTTGGGGCGAATGCCCACGGCCATCACCACCAGATCAGCAGGCAACTCGCTGCCGTCTTTGAAGCGGATAGCGGCCACGCGACCGCTGGGCCCGGCTACCAGTTCTTGGGTTTGTGCGCCCATGCGGAATTGCAGGCCACGGCCTTCCAGCGCGCTTTGCAGCATGCTTCCGGCGGTTTTGTCGAGCTGGCGCTCCATCAACGTTTGGGTGGCGTGCACCACGGTCACGTCCATGCCACGCAGTTTCAAGCCATTGGCTGCTTCCAAGCCCAGCAGTCCGCCGCCAATCACCACCGCATGGCGGTACTGGCTGGCTGCGGCAATCATGGCCTCGGTGTCGGCTATGTCGCGGTAGGCCAATACGCCGGGCAGGTCTTTGCCCGGTATGGGCAGCATGAAGGGGTTAGACCCCGTGCACAGCAGCAGGCGGTCGTATGGGGCCTGTGTGCCGTCCTCAGCCACCACCACGCGCTGCACGCGGTCTACCTTCACCACCTTTTTGCCCGTGTGCAGGGTGATGCCATTCTCGGCATACCAGTCCAGCGGGTTGAGCACGATGTCGCTAACCTGCTGCTCCCCGGCCAGCACGGGCGAGAGCATGATGCGGTTGTAGTTGGGGTGGGGCTCTGCACCAAAAATGGTGATGTCGTACAAATCTGGTGCGAGCTTGAGCAGCTCTTCGATGGTGCGGACACCGGCCATGCCGTTGCCAATGAGTACCAGTCGTGCTTTTTTCATGGGCCTGAACTCCAAAGCGCTACCGAGCCGGACGAACAGGCGCGCAATAGCGGAGCAGGGCACCTGTGGGTTCCGGTTCGTGTGAAACAAAAGGGGGAATCGGAATGCCGCCTTGGCTGGTCGCAACCCACTGAATACGGTGGTGGTGTTGCTGCAAGGGGCAGGTGCGCTTCGTTGCGCTGGATAGGATTAAGCAAACTGCGTGCCATGTGTGCTGTCTTCAGTGCAGACTTGAGTTCCAAGGCTTGGCGGTGGCATACCCACTGCTACAGTGTGGGCATGTCCAAAAACGCTGCCCCATCCTCTGCTGCTTTGTTTGCAGCTTCCACTGCTTCGCCCGCTGCTCAACCCGTGCTGGTGCTAGGCCACGGCCCCGCTTGGCAGCGCTTGCTGGCCGACTGCCAAGCGGCGTATGCCAACCAAGCCACCCCAGTTGAGCAGGATATCGGTGCAGCTTGGTCTGCGGTGTTGGCCTTGGATACGGCCGATGCCCATCTAGATTGGGTAGCCCACGTGCTGGCCGCACAGCCCCAGCCGCAAGCCGTGCTGTGTGCCGCCGAGCAGGTAGACGAAGCGCTGTTGGCAGGGCTGTCGCGCCTAGCGCAGCACTACAGCGGTGGCGTGCTGCTGTTCACCCAAGACAGCCGTAGCGCCAGCATGCACCAAGCGCTGGAACGTGGTGTGCACTACTACGGTCTGCAGGGCCACGCAGCCCATGAGCTGCCTGCGCTGGTGTGTCTGGCTCGCGTGCGCCAGCAGCAGGTGCAGCGTGAGCTGAAGGCACTGCAAGAGGTGTCGCGCCGTTTGCAAGACCGCATCGCTGTGGACCGGGCTAAAGGCTTGCTCATGCGCACGCAGGCGCTGCCTGATGATGAGGCCTTTACCCTGCTGCGCTCCACCGCCATGAACACCAATATGCGGCTGGGCGAACTGGCCCAAACCGTGGTGGACAGCGCCGTGCTGGCCGAAAGCCTGAACCGCTGCGGCCAGCTGCGCATGCTGAGCCAGCGCATCGTCAAGCTGCACTGGCTGCAGTTGGCAGGCGTGAACCAAGCCCAGTGCAAAACCCTGTTGGACGAGAGCGTGCGCTGGGCCGATGGCAATCTGGTTTTTTTGCAGCGCCATGTGGACGTGCAGCAGTTTGGCTCCGACCTGCAAGCCCTGCAGGCCGTGTGGCAGCAGCTGCAAGTTCGCCTGCAGCGCGACGACCCCCTGGCGCTGGACAGCGCCGCCGAGGTGCTGCTGCAAGAAGCCGACGCGCTGACCAACCGGCTAGAGAGCCAAGGCGCTGCCCGCCTGCAACTGCTCAATGTAGCGGGCCGCCAGCGCATGCTGAGCCAGCGCTACGCCAAGTACGCTCTGCTGTTGGGGCTGGGCGAGGCCACGCTGGAGCAGCGCGCCCACGTGGGCATGGCCAGCGCCAAAGAGGCCTTTGAAGCCGCGCTGCTGCGCCTGAACGCCGCCCCACTGAGCAGCCAAGCTATTAGCGATGCGCTAACCCAGGCCGGGGTACTGTGGCTTAGATTGGTGCGAGCCGCCCAAACCGCCCCGCAACACCAAGGCCACAGCCGCTTGGAGCAACTGCACCTGCTGTGCGACGGCAGCGAGCAATTGCTGACCACGTTTGACCAGCTATCGAGCCAGTACGAGCACAGCTTGCAGGTGTTGTTGGGTTAGGGGCTGTGCTATTCTTTGTGGAATAACATTGTTGCAACAGGAGCTGGTCATGGAAATTGCTATCAGGACTATCGGGAACAGCAAAGGCGTGGTGCTGCCCAAGCCATTGCTGGCGCAGGTGGGGTTAGATGCGGAATCCAGCGCAGAGGTGGTGGTGGAAAACGGCTGCATCGTGCTGCGCAAACCCACCAAGCCCGTGCGCGCTGGCTGGGCTGATGCAGCTGCAGCCGTGGCAGCGCAGGGTGGTGATGCGCTGCTGATGGGTGAGTTTGCCAACGCGGGCGATGAGGAGCTGGGCTGGTGAAGCGCGGTGACATCTGGCTGGTCAACCTAGACCCCACGGTGGGCAGCGAGATCAAAAAGTCGCGCCCTTGCGTGGTGGTGTCGCCTGCTGAGCTGAACGACCACCTCAAGACTGTGATGGTGGCTCCCATGACCTCCAAAGGATTTGCCACCCCGTTCCGAGTGCCGCTTACCCACGCAGGGACCAAGGGGCTGATCGTGCTCGATCAACTGCGCACGGTAGACAAGTTGCGCTTGGTCAAGAAGCTGGGTGCTGTGTCACCCAAGACATTGGCAGCCGTGCTGGCAACGCTGCAGGAGATATTTGCGGTGTGAGGAAAGATGGTTGCTATCGAACGGGGCAGTGCTCCCCTCGCAGCTTTTTTTGATATTGGGTCAGTCGGTCTGTGGTGAGGTGTCGCCCCAGTAAGGTGTCAATATATTAGGGTTTGACTCTCCTCAAGCGAGGTCCAGCGGCTTATATTCAAAATGCTATCGAGATACTTTGTTGCGCTATTTACGCCCTGGGCAGCCATTGCAGTCCCATGAAAGGTACTCCTTCAAATCACGAATTCGTTTCTCCGTTATGTCGATCATGCAAGCATGTTTCGCATAGGCGTAAAGCCCGGCGTTGTCTTTCACAAGACCAGATACTTCGTACTCACAGGTTTGATCGCGAAAGCGCAGCCAAGTTGCTTGCGCTTTTCTGAGGCTAGTACCGTCTTCAAGCACAACTTGCAATTGTTCGTAAAGAGCACTCAGGCGTTGGTTTGTGTCTCGATAGGCGTTTGCCAAGCAAACGTTCATTACATCTTGTCCGCCGACAGAACAATGCTGTTTGTGTTGCGCCGCAAAATCCCATTCATCTGCTTTGGCAGCAAGAGTGGTGTTCAAAAGTATTGCAGCAAAAATCAAAGCTCGCATGGGTGATTCATCTAGAAGTTGGGAAGGCTACAGACTGAGCAATGCTACTTCTGCGAGTTTTTAATTGCTTTCCCTTGACCTTGAAATAAATCCCATCCGCATAGGCTCCTGCCCCAGAATAGCAGAGGCCGATTTGATAAGCCTGTGCACGATTCCCAACAAACGTAACTATAAGAGCACATGGAATATCCGGGCTTGAAAAAAACCGGCGCACGAGTCTCGTGTGAAGGTCAATTCACCCTCTAGGTTTCCTACAGTCGGCGTTCCAGCAACGATGTTGCCAAGCGATTGCAATTCGAAATGCGCTCGATCTAATCCATCCTCAGATTCGGCCGGATTGGCGATGCTTATATAAGCCCCATCTTTGCGCTCGTATCTCGCGCCCTGGACGTACATAGCAGCGTGAACTGATGACAAAGTTGAAAAGAAAACAGCTAGTGCTGCAAAAGAAATATATCGACAAGCAGAAGAAGTCATCATTGAAGCCATATCTAGACATCCTAGCATCGCCCACCCAGCTGCCTATCCCTACGCCGCCCTCTCCACATGCCCCTGCCGGGTGTACAAAAAGTCGATGACTTCTTTGCGGTAGTGCTGGTACTGCGGGTCGTCAGCCAGCGTCACGCGGGAGCGGGGGCGGGGCAGCTCTACCTGCAGCACTTCGCCGATGGTGGCGGCGGGGCCGTTGGTCATCATCACGATCTTGTCGGACAGCAGCACGGCTTCGTCCACGTCGTGGGTGACCATGACCACGGTGGCCTGGGTCTTGGCCACTATCTCTAGCAGTTCGTCTTGCAGCTTGGCGCGTGTCAGCGCGTCCAGCGCGCCGAATGGCTCGTCCATCAGCAGCACTTGCGGTTCCATGGCTAGGGCGCGGGCTATGCCCACGCGCTGCTTCATGCCGCCGGATATTTCGCCGGGGCGTTTGTGCGTGGCGTGGGTCAGGCCCACCATGGCCAGGGCGGCTTCGGTGCGGGCTTTGAGCTGGGTTTTGCTCTCGGCGCTGGTGCGGCCACCGCCAGCGCTGGGTCGGCTGCTGCCAAACACGCGCTCTACGGCCAGGTAGATGTTTTCATAGCAGGTGAGCCAAGGTAGCAGCGAGTGGTTTTGGAACACCACGGCGCGCTCCGGGCCGGGGCCGCGTATTTCTTTGTTGGCGCACAGCAAGCTGCCTTCGGTGGGGCTGGTCAGCCCGGCTATCAGGTTGAGCAAGGTGGACTTGCCGCAGCCGGAGTGGCCGATGAGGGCGACGAACTCGCCTTTGTTGATGTGCAGGTGGATGTCGCGCAGCGCCTGAAAAGCGCCCTTGGGCGTCTTGAAGGTTTGGGCTACGCCGTCGATTTGCAGGTATTTGTCGCTCATGAAGACACCTCTTCAAACGTGAAAGCTTTGGCTAAGCGGATGAGTGCCGTTTCCAGCAGCAAGCCGACGATGCCGATGACGAGAATGGCGATGAGGATGTGGGTGACGTTCAGGTTGTTCCACTCGTCCCACAGCCAAAAGCCAATGCCTACGCCGCCGGTGAGCATTTCAGCGGCCACGATGACCAGCCACGCGGTGCCCACGGCCAAGCGCACGCCCGTCAGCATGTAGGGCAGCACGGCAGGGAACAGGATTTTGGTGAACACTTTCCACTCGCTCAGGTTGAGCACGCGGGCCACGTTCAGGTAGTCCTTGGGCACGCGCTGCACGCCCACTGCGGTGTTGATGACCATGGGCCAGATGGAGCAGATAAAGATAGTCCAGATAGCAGCCGGGTTGGCCCCCTTGAACACCAAGAGGCCAATGGGCAGCCACGCCAGTGGTGACACTGGGCGCAGCAGGCTGATGATGGGGTTGAACATGCGGCCCAAAAAGTCAAATCGGCCAATCAGAAAGCCCGCCGGAATGCCCACCACTGCAGCCAAGCCAAAGCCCAGTGCCACGCGTTGCAGGGAGTTGAGCACGTTCCAGCCCACGCCTTGGTCGTTGGGGCCGTTGCGGTAGAAGGGCTTGGAGAACAGCTCGACTGCTTCTTGCAGTGTGGCGTTGGGGCCGGGTATGGAGCCTGCGGTGCCTTTACTGACCAACTCCCAAATAAGCACCAACAAGGCCAAGCCCAGCACGGGTGGGAGCACGCTGTGCCACAGCCAAGACAGGTCTGGTCTGCGCGGTGCAGAGGTATCGCTCATGGGGAATCCTTTCAGGCTTTGACCTTGAAGCTATCGGCGTATTTCTTGGGGTCTTTGCCGTCCCACACCACACCATCCACCAGTTTGCTGGTGCGCATGTCGCTCTTGGGCAGAGCAGTTTTGGTGGCGGTGGCAGCTTGTTTGTACAGGTCAATTTGGTTGATCTGTTTGGCCACGCCCAGGTAGTCGGGGTGGTCTTTGAGCAAGCCCCAGCGCTTGTGTTGGGTCAGGAACCACATGCCGTCAGACAGGTAGGGGAAGTTGACAGCACCTTCGTTGAAGAACTTCATGTGGTTGGGGTCGTCCCAGGTCTTGCCCATGCCGTTTTGGTAGCGGCCCAAGATGCGCTGGTTGATGGCGTCAACGCCCGTGTTCACATAGGACTTTTCGGCGATGGTCTCGGCCATCTTGTTTTTGTTTTGCAGGCCAGAGTCGATCCACTTGCCCGCTTCCAAGATGGCGCACATGGCAGCGCGGCAGGTGTTGGGGTACTTTTTGGCAAACTCGCCCGTAGCGCCCAGCACTTTTTCAGGGTGGTCTTTCCAGATGTCCTGCGTGGTAGTGGCAGTGATGCCAATGCCGTCGATGATGGCGCGGTGGTTCCAGGGTTCACCAACGCAGAAGCCGTCCATATTGCCAATGCGCATGTTGGCCACCATTTGGGGTGGTGGCACGGTGATGACTTTGGCATCACTCATGGGGTTGATGCCGTAGCTGGCCAGCCAGTAGTACAACCACATGGCGTGGGTGCCGGTGGGGAAGGTTTGGGCAAAGGTGTATTCGCGTTTTTCGCTTTGCATCAGCTTGGCCAAGCCGGGGCCATCCACAGCGCCTTTGTCGGCCAGTTTTTTGCTCAGGGTAATGGCTTGGCCGTTGTTGTTCAGGGTCATGAGCACGGCCATGTCCTTCTTGGGACCGCCTATGCCCAAGTGCACACCGTAGACCAAACCGTAGAGCACGTGGGCCATGTCCAGTTCACCGTTGACCAGCTTGTCGCGCACGCCGGGCCAGCTGGCTTCTTTGGACAGCACGAACTTGACGCCGTACTTTTGGTCCAAGCCCAGTACGCTGGCCATGACGACGCTGGCGCAGTCGGTCAGGGGGATGAAGCCGATCTTCACTTCGGTCTTTTCTGGTGCGTCGGATCCGGCAGCGTGCACCACAGCGCGCAGGGCGGGGCTAATGCCCACGGCTGCAGCGGCAGTGGCTTGCAAGAGGGTACGGCGCTGGATCAGGGGAGAGGACTGAGACATGACAAACTCCTTGTGCAGAAAAAAGCAAAAAGCGTCCGCACCGCGAATACGCACTGAACCAGTGCTGTAGAGGTGGGGACGCCTTGTCCTTGGTAGCGGCAAGCCCTTCGTTGGTGAATGCCGCTACACGTTGCAGCTATTCAAGCAAGAGCTGTGCCATCTTGTGCTGGTTTACCCTTGGGCTACCGGGCGGCTGGCATCGCTGCACCAGTCGCTCCAGCTACCGGCGTACAGAGCGGGGGTGCCCAGGCCTGCAATCTCCATGGCCAGTACGTTGGGTACGGCGCTCACGCCACTGCCGCAGTGGTGGATGACGTGGGCGGCATCGCGCTGGCCTAGCAGTGCGGCAAACTCGGCGCGCAGTTGCTCTGCGGGTTTAAAACGGCCATCGGAGCCGATGTTGTTAGAAAAAGGCCGATTGAGTGCACCAGGAATGTGCCCTGCTTTGGGGTCTATGGGTTCCATCTCGCCTTTGTAGCGGGGGGTGGCGCGGGCATCGATTACGGAGTACTGGGGCTGGCCCAGCGTGGCTTGCACATGGCTGGCATCAACCAAGCGCACCAGTGGCTCGTGCAAGGCAAAGGCTTGTGCCGCTGCACTAGGGGCTGGTGCTGGGCCGCTTTCAGTGGGCAGGCCAGCGGCTTGCCAAGCTTGCAGGCCGCCGTCGAGCACCGCCACGGCTTGGTGACCGAGCCAGCGCAGCATCCACCACAAGCGACCACAGTAGTTCACGCCTTGGCGGTCGTAGACCACGGCTTGCATGCCGTTGGTAAAGCCCACGCTGGTTAGCCACTGGGCAAAGTGTTCACGGGTGGGCAGCGGGTGGCGTCCGCCCGATGCGGTGGCCACGCCTGCACCTTTGGCGCTCAGTGCTGTGTCCAAGTGGGTGTATACAGCACCTGCTATGCGCACTTCGTCAAACTGGGCTGGGCCTGCAACCGGGTTCATCAACTCGAATGAGCAGTCAAACACCATGACTGTCTGGCCTTGCGCGCGCAGAGTTTGCAGTTCCTCGGGAGAGATGAGGGTGGAGTAGTGCGGTGTGGAAGTGGTCATAAAGTTTTAGTGGTCTTCTGCGGGGGTGTCAGGTAGGGCTTTGGTGCGCACGGCGGTGGCCAAAATACCGCTGACGATGATGATGGCAATGCCAGCCCAGCCTGATGCGGGGATTTGGTCGCCAAACAATACCAAGCTGAAAATGGATGCGAACACGATGCCGCCGTATTGCATGCTGGCGACAACCAAGCTGGGGCCATCGCGGTAGGCTCGGGTCATGCACCACTGGCCTAGGCTGGCAAAGATGCCGATGGGCACCACCCACAGCGCATCGCGCAGCGCTACGGCGTGCCAAGGCAGGTTGTCGGTCAGCGGCATGCCCAGCAGCCCCACCACGGCGCTGCCGATGGAAAAGTACAGCACGGTGCGCTCTTCGGGCTCGCCTATCTGGCCCAAGGCGGACACTTGCATATAGGCCAATGCCGCCCCCAAGCCCGAGAGCAACCCGACCAAACCGGCAAACAGTTGACTTTGGTCCAGGCTGGGGCGCAGTGCCAAGATGACGCCCACAAAGCCCATAAGTACCGAGAGCAGCAGCAGGCCTTGGGGCTGTTGTTTGCCAAACATGAGTGAGCCGCCGACGACAAAGGCGGCAATCCAGATGCCGCTCATGTAGTTGAGCGTCATCGCGGTGGGCAGCGGAAGGTGGGCAATGGCAAAGAACCAGCTACCCAGCGATGCTACGCCGATGATGCTGCGCCACAGGTGCATGGCGGGGTAGCGGGTTTTGGCCGAGATGCCTTTGAAGTGCATCACCGTACCCATGAAGAGGATGCTGATGATGCCGCGGTAGAACACCAACTCGAAGGTGCTAAAGCTGCCCGAGGCGTATTTGATGCCCACTGCCATGAGCGCAAACCAGAAAGCGGCTAACAACATCCAGAGTGCGTTCATGGCAGGGATCCTTGCGGTTACGGGGAGATGGCGCTGTCCCCGATTATGCGGCGGTACCACTCGTGGAAATGCTGCATGCCGTCTTCCATGGGGCTTTGGTAGGGGCCAACCTCGTTGTCGCCGCGCTCAAAGAGTGCGCGGCGTCCTGCGTCCATGCGTTCGGCGATTTCGTCGTCCTCAATGCAAGTTTCCATGTAGGCGGCCTGCTGGGCTTCGATAAACTCGCGTTCGAATGCTGCGATTTCCTCGGGGTAGAAGAACTCCACCATATTGAGGGTTTTGTTCAAACCCGCAGGAATGACGGTGGACACCGTGAGCACATGCGGATACCACTCGACCATGATGTGCGGGTAGTAGGTGAGCCAAATGGCGCCGTACTCGGGCACGGTGTTTTGGCGGTAGTCCATCAGCGCTTTGTGCCAGCGTTCGTACACGGTGCTGCCCGACTGGCGCAAGCCATTGGCAATGCCCACGGTCTGTACCGAGTAGTGCTCTTTGAACTCCCAACGCAAGTCGTCGCAGGTGACGAAGTTGCCCAATCCGGGGTGGAAGGGGCCGACGTGGTAATCCTCCAGATAGACCTCGATGAAGGTCTTCCAGTTGTAGTTGCACTCATGCAGTACCACTTTGTCCAGCACGTAGCCGTCAAAGTTGAGTGCTTGGCGCGGGCCCATATGGGCTAGCTGGGCGGCTATGTCCACCCCGTTGTCCTCGAATAGCAGGCCGTTCCACTCGCGCAAGCCGTAGTGCTTGAGGTTGTGGCAGTGGGGCTGCTCGGCAAAGTGGGGGGCACCAATGAGCTCGCCACTATGACGTCCATTGAGTCCGCCGTGGGCGCCGCTGTAAGTCCAGCGGTGCAGTGGGCACACGATATTGCCACCTGCATGGGCTTGTCCCTGCTGGTTGAGGTTGCCACGGCCTTTGAGCATGGTGGCTTGTCGGTGGCGGCACACGTTCGATAGCAGTTCAATACCGCCCGCGTTGCGCACGAGTACCCGGCCATCTTTCTCTTGCGGCAAGGTGTAGTAGTCCCCGATGTTGGGAACGCTCAAACTGTGCCCCACATAGCGGGGCCCTTGCTGAAAGATCAGTTGCAATTCGCGCTCGTACAGCGCCGGGTCAAAGTAGCTGGAGACAGGAAGTTGGCTTTTCGCCTGCTGCAGTTGAAGACTTAAATCAGACATGGGTGACCTGACCTAAAGACTCCCCACAGGGGGATGCACCACAAATTGTGCGGGTGGAAGGAAAACCGTACCACCCAGAACGGGGGCCGGTGGCTAAAGAGGGCGGGATTTTACCCACATTAGGGCGCTTGCCTAGCGATTGTGGTCACGCGCAGGCCTAGAATGCTGGGTTTGCATCCTGAAATAAGCATTCTTTTATGAGTAAGGTCAAAGCCAATGCGGCTGATAGCGCCACAGCTGCTGCCGATGTGCCTGAGCGCTACGAAGACGCGTTGCATGCACTGGAGGATTTGGTAGCCCGCATGGAATCGGGAGACATGCCGCTGGACGAGTTGCTGGGTGCCTACCAGCGAGGGGCGGCCTTGCTTGAGCGCTGCCGCAGTCAGTTGCAAACGCTGGATGAGCAGATACAGGTGCTGGAAAACGGCGTGCTCAAGTCTTGGAAAAGCTAAGGACGCGCAGACCTATGGTTCCCTCTTATACCGCTACCCATGCCAATGCGGCATTCGATTTCACTGCTTGGATGCAAATGCAGTTGACTGACGTGGAAAAAGCCTTGGATGCTTTTTTGTTGGCCAGTGCCCACCGTGCTGACGAGCAAGATGCCCCGGCTAGCTTGATAGACCCTATGCGCTACGCCGTACTCGATGGCGGCAAGCGTTTGCGCCCTTTGTTGGTGTTGGCTGCGCACGATGCCGTGGCCAGCTCTGGCACGCCATGCGCTGCAGCGGCCATGCGTGCAGCCTGTGCGGTAGAGTTGATCCATGCCTATTCGCTGGTGCATGACGACATGCCTTGCATGGACAACGATGTGCTGCGCCGTGGCAAACCCACTGTGCATGTGCAGTATGGTGAGGCGAGCGCCTTGCTGGCAGGCGATGCCTTGCAGGCCTTGGCCTTTGAGCTACTGACACCGCAAGATACTTCCGTTCCTGCTATTGTGCAGGCCCAGTTGTGTGCCTTGTTGGCGCGTGCTGCGGGCTGTGCAGGCATGGCCGGTGGTCAGGCTATCGATTTGGCCAGTGTGGGTGTGAAGCTCAGCCAGTCGACCTTGCGGCACATGCACCAACTCAAAACAGGCGCTTTACTCAAGGGCAGTGTGCTCATGGGGGCTGCCAGTGCACAAGCCGACGACACCGTGCTACAGGCCTTGGCTGTGTATGGCGAGGCTTTGGGGCTGGCGTTTCAGGTGGTGGACGACATTTTGGATGCCACGGCCGATTCCGCAACCCTGGGTAAAACGGCTGGCAAAGATGCCTTGCAGGAGAAACCCACCTATGTCTCCATCATGGGACTGGAGGCCAGTCAAGCTTATGCCGCTGGCTTGTTACAGCAAGCGCTTAATGCCTTGGATGGTTTGGCGCTGCCCCATGATGATGGTTTACGCGCTTTGGCCCACATGGTGGTGCACCGCGCCAGTTGAAAGACAGTGTCTATGACAGACAGCACAGCACACGTTTCGCATTACCCTTTGCTCAATACGATCAACGATCCGGCTGATCTGCGCGCTTTGCCACGCACACAGTTGCGTGCCTTGGCCGACGAGTTGCGCCAGTATCTGTTGCACAGTGTTGCCAAGACTGGCGGGCACTTGAGCTCGAACTTGGGCACGGTGGAGTTGACTACCGCCTTGCACTATGTGTTCAATACCCCCGATGACCGCATCGTGTGGGATGTGGGGCACCAGACCTATCCGCACAAAATCCTGACAGGTCGCCGTGACCGCATGCACACCTTGCGCCAGTGGGGTGGGCTGTCGGGCTTCCCGCGCCGTGATGAGAGTGAGTACGACACCTTTGGCACAGCCCATTCCAGTACCTCTATTTCGGCGGCACTGGGTATGGCCTTGGCCTCGCGCATCCAAGGCTCCGATCGCATGAGCATTGCCGTCATTGGCGATGGAGCCATGACAGCGGGTATGGCCTTTGAAGCCATGAACAATGCCGGCGTTGAAGACTGCCGTTTGCTGGTGGTGCTCAACGACAACGACATGAGTATCAGTCCGCCTGTGGGGGCATTGAATCGCTATTTGGCCCAACTCATGAGTGGTCAGTTTTATGCCGCAGCCAAGAGCGTGGGCAAGCAAGTGCTCAAGGGGGCACCGCCCTTGTTTGAGCTGGCCAAGCGACTCGAGGAGCATGCCAAAGGCATGGTGGTGCCCGCCACGCTGTTCGAAAAATTTGGGTTCAACTACATTGGTCCTATTGATGGACACGATCTTGATTCGTTGATTCCAACGCTGGAAAACATCAAGCACTTGCGTGGGCCACAGTTCTTGCATGTGGTCACCAAAAAGGGCCAAGGTTACAAGCTGGCCGAGGCTGATCCTGTTGCCTACCATGGCCCGGGCAAGTTCGACCCTGCTGTAGGTCTGCAAAAGTCGGCTGCTCCTGCCAACCCCACTTTTACCCAAGTGTTTGGCCAATGGCTGTGCGACATGGCTGAGCAGGATCAACGACTAGTGGGCATCACGCCTGCTATGCGTGAGGGGTCAGGCATGGTGGAGTTTCACAAGCGTTTTTCTGAGCGCTACTTCGATGTGGGCATTGCTGAGCAACATGCGGTCACTTTTGCAGGTGGTTTGGCCACGGAGGGACTCAAGCCCGTGGTGGCTATTTATTCCACGTTCTTGCAGCGTGCATATGACCAACTCATCCATGATGTGGCATTGCAAAACTTGCCGGTGGTGTTTGCTCTTGATCGAGCAGGTTTGGTGGGGGCCGATGGTGCGACCCACGCAGGGGCGTACGACATTGCTTTTGTGCGCTGCATTCCCAACATGAGTGTGGCGACCCCGGCCGATGAAAATGAGTGCCGCCAGTTGCTCACCACTGCCTATGAACAAAATCACCCTGTCGCTGTGCGGTATCCGCGCGGTGCTGGTGTGGGCGTTGCAGTACAGCCTGGTTTGCATGCTTTGCCTTTTGGTAAGGGGGAGTTGCGCCGTCAGGGACAGCGTGTGGCCATACTGGCTTTTGGCACCTTGCTCTACCCAGCCTTGCAAGCGGCAGAGGCGCTCAATGCCACTGTGGTCAATATGCGTTGGATCAAGCCCTTGGATGAAGCGCTGCTGCACCAAGTGGCTCGCAGCCACGACTTGCTGGTTACTGTCGAAGAGGGCTGCACCATGGGTGGTGCTGGCAGTGCGGTGAGTGAGAGCTTGCATGCTGCAGGCATCGTGCTGCCGTTGTTGCAGTTGGGTTTGCCAGACCAGTTCATTGAACACGGAGATCCGGTCAAATTGTTGCAAATGGCTGGTTTGGATGCACAAGGGATTGCAAGCAGCGTTAACCAACGTTTGCAGACCCTCACAAACTGAGGGTTTTCAGAGGGAAAACCCGCAACGACCATGCATAACGGCTTTCTACAATGAAGCCGTTATTTTCTTTTCATAAAGTGGAGATACGCATGGATCGTCGTTCCGTTATCAAGCATGCCGGTTTGGCTGGTGTTTTGGCTGCTAGTGCAGCCCCAGCTGTGCAGGCCCAGCAAGCCATTCGCTGGCGTCTGGCATCGAGTTTCCCCAAGTCTTTGGACACCATTTACGGTGGAGCCGAAGTGTTTGCCAAGGCCGTCAAGGCCATGTCCGGTGGCAAGTTTGAAATTTCTGTGCACGCCGGTGGTGAGCTCATGCCTCCCTTTGGCGTGGTCGATGGGGTGCAAAACACTACGGTGGAAATGGCCCATACCGTGCCCTACTACTACTACGGCAAGAACCCCGCGTTCGCTTTGGGTTCTGCCATTCCATTTGGTCTGAACGCACGCCAAATGAATGCGTGGACGCAGCATGGTAATGGCCGCAAGTTGCTCAACGAGTTCTATGCCAACTACAACATGATCAGCTTTGCCGGTGGCAATACTGGTGTGCAGATGGGTGGTTGGTTCCGCAAGGAAGTGAAAACCGTGGAGGACTTCAAGGGCCTGAAAATGCGCTTGGGTGGCGGTCTGGTGGGCGAAGTCATGCAAAAGCTGGGTGCTGTGCCGCAAAGCATTCCCGGTGGCGAGATTTACCAAGCTTTGGAAAAAGGCACCATCGACTCTGCCGAATGGGTGGGCCCTTATGACGACCAAAAGCTGGGCTTTAACAAGGTAGCGCCTTACTACTACTACCCAGGCTGGTGGGAAGGTGGTCCAGAAGTGTCCTTCTACATAAACCGCAAAGCGTTTGATGGTTTGCCTGCAGAGTACAAAGCCATTGTGGAAGCGGCTGCGGCTATGGCCAACAGCGATATGCTGGCCAAATACGATGCATTGAACCCCGTGGCACTCCTGCAGTTGGTGGCGGCAAAAACCAAAGTGCTACCCTTCTCGCAACAGGTGCTGGATGCGTCGTACAAGGCCTCCATGGAGGTGTTTGCTCAAAACGACAGCAAGAGCCCTGAGTGGAAGAAGATCTACGCTGACTTGCGTAAATTCCAACGCGATCAGGTGAGCTGGTTCCGCTATGCAGAGAAGAGCTTTGATAGCTTCATGTCAACGCAAAAGCTGTAATACAGCTTCAGTTCAACCTCTGTTTAGGGGGTGATTGCTCAAGTAAAACGCCCTGCATTGCAGGGCGTTTTTTGTGGCCCCTCCACTGTGGAAAGGGGCAGGCTGCTGTGGCAGCGATCAGTGTTTGGTGGGCGTTCCCACGGACTCCTGCAAGGCCTTGAGTGGGTCGTCATTGGCTTGTTCGCCTGCACCTTCTGGGGCACCTAGCTCGGGCATAGTAGTTGGTGCATCCATGGGGGGCATGTTGGCTTCCATCTCCAAGCGCACCTTGTCCAAATCAACCGCCTCTGCTTTGTCCAAACCACTGGACACAATGCCGGGGAAGGCAATGATGAGGCCGACCATGATGATTTGGATGACCACAAAGGGCACGGCTCCCCAATAGATTTGCGATGTCTGTACGGGGGCGATGACTTTGTTTGTTACTTTGTCGGTGTATTCCTTCGCTGGTGCAACGCTGCGCAGATAAAACAGCGCAAAACCAAACGGGGGGTGCATGAATGAGGTTTGCATGTTTACCCCCAGCAGCACGCCAAACCAAATCAGATCAATGCCCAGTTTCTCAGCCACAGGTGCCAGCAAAGGCACCACGATGAAAGACAGTTCAAAGAAGTCCAAGAAGAAAGCCAGAGCAAAGATCAAGGCGTTCACCGCGATCAAAAAGCCCAATTGGCCACCGGGCAGGCTGCTGAGCAAATGCTCAACCCAGCGTGGCCCATCCACCCCTTGGAAGACCAGGCTGAAGATGGTCGAGCCGATCAGGATGAACACCACAAAGCAGGATAGTTTGGTGGTGGTGTTCAGGGCTTGCTTGAGCAGGTTCATATCCAAGCGCTTGCGCAGCAAAGCCAAGATGCAAGCACCTGCAGCACCCATGGCGCCACCTTCAGTCGGAGTGGCTACGCCCAAAAAGATGGTGCCCAGTACCAAGAAGATGAGCAGCAGCGGGGGAATGAGCACAAAGGTCACACGCTCAGCCATGTTGGAGAGCAGTTTGAGGCCTGTCACCTTGTTGATCACGGCCAGCACAAAAGCCAGCATGACGCCTGCGCACATCGACACGACGATGGTTTCATCGGTCGCCACATGGTCTACGGGGCTGCCTTTGAACCAGCTCAGCACGTTGGCGTAGTGCTCGCCAAAGAACACCGCTACAGCAGTCGATGCGATGGTCAGCAGCAACAAGGACAGCAGCCCGCTTTTGCCATTGGGTTCGCGGATGGTGCGCGCTTCCAGGGGCAGTGCAGGCACCCACTGGGGTTTGAAAATCGCCAACAAAACTACGTAGCCCGCATACATTGCAGTGAGCATGAAACCGGGCACAAACGCCCCTTTGTACATGTCGCCCACACTGCGGCCCAGTTGGTCGGCCAAGATGATGAGTACCAAGGAGGGGGGGATGATTTGGGCCAGCGTGCCAGATGCCGCAATCACCCCGGAGGCGATGCGGCGGTCATAGCCATAGCGCAGCATGATGGGCAGGGAAATCAAACCCATGGAAATGACCGATGCGGCCACCACGCCGGTGGTAGCAGCCAACAAAGCGCCGACAAAAATCACCGCAAAGGCCAGCCCACCGCGCACGGGGCCAAACAATTGGCCAATGGTTTCGAGCAGGTCTTCGGCCATGCCGCTGCGCTCCAAGATCAAGCCCATGAGCGTGAAGAAGGGAATGGCCAAGAGCGTGTCGTTTTGCATGATGCCAAACAAGCGCAGTGGCAGCGCTTGCAGCAAGGCTTCTGGCAGTACGCCCAGCTCAATGCCCACAAAACCAAAAAACAGGCCGCAAGCCCCCAAACTGAATGCCACGGGAAAGCCCAGCAGCAAGAAAAAGATAAGCCCCGCGAACATGATGGGGGCGAGGTTGCTAGTGAAAAATTCCATGCTGATGTCTCCGTGGCTCAGGCTGCGTTTTTGTCTTTGTTGCCAGTCAAGTTGCGAATGGCTTCAGCCAGCTCTTCTTCGGCCGTTTTCTCGGCTTTTTTGGCGGTGGGGTCTTCGATCAGCCCTTGCAGGTACGCCAAGCGCTTGATGAGCTCAGACCAGCCTTGTAGCAGCAGCAGGCTAAAGCCCACGGGGATGAGTGCGTACACCGGCCAGCGGATGAGGCCCCCAGCGTTGGAGGACATCTCACCCGAAGCCAAGCCTTTGAGGAAGAAGGGAATGCCAAAGTAAAGGATGGCCACGCTGACGGGGGTGAGGAAGCAGGCAAAACCGAAAACGTCTATCCACATCTGGGTGCGCTTGGATAGCTTGCCGTAGAGCACGTCAATTTTGACGTGCTCACCATTGAGCAGTGTGTAGCCTGCAGCGAGCAGGAAGGATGCTGCAAACAGGTACCACTGGATCTCCAAGAAGGCGTTGGAGCCAACGTTGAACACTTTGCGCACGATGGCGTTGATGGCGCTGATGAAAGTGGACGCAAAGATAAGCCAAATCACATATTGGCCCACCTTGCGGTTGAGCCAGTCGATGGCACGTGACAGTTGCAGCAGGGCTTGCATACCTTATTCCTGTAAGTCAAGACAAACACACGATTTTCTGCCCCTGAGGGTAATCGCGTCTATCCGTAGTTACAGGGGTATTCCTGTTGGGGATTACCCTTGATTGGCGCTTGATTGCTTACAGCGGTAACAAGCGGAAGCAAGCTATGGCGACGACCGTTGGCAGCGCAGCGCCCAGCAGCAAGCCGACCGCTGAAATGGAACCTTCGTCAAAGCGGCTGCGCAAAATCGCAGCCCCTGCCGGGTTGGGCGCGTTGGCGATGATGGTCAGGCCGCCGCCCGTGACGGCGCCAGTGAGCAAGGCATAGCGGAATTCTGGCGACAAGCCTTCTACCAGCGAGCCAAGGTAAGTGAGTGCTGCGTTGTCGGTGATGGCCGTCAGGGCTGTTGCGCCGTAGTAGACCGAGGTGGCTGACATGCTGGTGAGCACTGGCTGCAGCCACCACTGCTGCATGCCGCCCAGCACCACCAAGCCACCCAAGAAGAAAGCGACCAGCAGCGCTTCGCGCAGCATCAAGCGGTCTTGCTGGTGCTGCGGGTAGGCTGCAGCAACCCCCATGAACAGCAAAAACACCGCCACAAACGCGGCGGGGTGGTGGGCAAAGACCACGATGCAGGCCAAGAAAAGCAGGTGCAGCACCACCAGCCATGCGGGAACGCCACGGTAGGGGGATTGCGTGTCTGCGGAGCCTTGGCGCAAATCCTTGGCAAATACAGCCACAAAAACCACGGAGTTGATCAATACAGCTATCGCCGCTTTCCAGCCCACATGGCCGATCATGTAGGCCATATCCAAGCCCCATGCTTTGGCTACCATCAGCACCGGAGGTGCGGCATAGGGTGTAAGGGTGCCGCCAATGGACACGTTCACAAACAGCACCCCTAGGGCGGCGTATTGGAGCTTGCGATTGCTGCTGGCGAACACAGTATCGCGCAGCAGCAAAGCCGCCAGTGTCATGGCGGCCGGTTCGGTGATGAAGGAGCCCAGCAGCGGCACGATGGCCAGCACCGTCCAAGCCAATGCCAAAGGCCTTTGCAGCGGAATCACGCGGGCAATGGCATTGATAGCCGCACTGGCCGCTTGCAGCACGGGTTTGCTGGCAGCAGTCACCATGATGGCGAACACAAACAGCGGTTCGGTGAAGTTGCGCCCATCAAGGTAGTGCATAGCATCGCCAAAGCCTTGCAGCACGCCCATGCAAACCATGAGCAGCATGGCCCAAACGCCAAACACAATCTCCACTTCGGCCAGTAAATGCCACAGCCCGGCATGGGCAGGACGCGTGTGCGCCAAATGCTCAAACCACTTGGTAGAGAAGGTGTGGATGAGCGCCAGCGCAAACAATAGGGTGGCAATCAGTTGGATGGTGGTGGGCTGCGTCATGGTTCGTGGGGCTTTTTAGCAGTGGGTGTCTCGCCGCGCATTGTGTCAGCTATTGCCGCTCCTCAGTATTTGCTGGCGCATGCGCTCCAGTAGCAGGTCTTCAAAGGTGTAAAAGCCATGGGGGTAGTGCGCCAGTTCCTGCAGCGCAAATGCTGTGCCCGTGCCAAAGGCTTGGCGTTTGATGGAGTCGTGCACCAAGCGCACGGTTTGGTAGGGAAAGCCAAAAATCACTTCGTGGTGTCCCACGATGCCGCCCAAGCGCATGGAGGTGATTTTTTCTTGCCCCACTTGCAGGCTGGTGGCGATTTTTTGTGCGGTACCCGACACCTCGGGCTTTTCTTTGAAGTGTTGCTCCAGTATCTCGACATCGGCAAAGGGGGCAATCTCACGCAGCAGCTTGGCCGCCATGATGAGGAAATTGATGCCCACGGTGATGTTGGGCGAGCACATGATGCGGGTGTGTTGCCCCAAATCCCGCATGGCTTGCAACTGCTCAGCACTGTAGGCCGAGATGGCTGACACCACCGTGATGCCGTACTTTGCAGCCAGTGGGCTGTACACGGCAGCACTGCTGGCGGCGGAAAAGTCCACCAGTGCGTCTACCGGCTGCTCGTTCCACCGTTGTTCCAGGCTTTCTGCGCTGAGAGCAAACACGGGGTACTCCTGCCCATGCAATGCGATGGCGCTGGGTTGCCCTGTCCGGGTTGCAATCCAGCGCAGATCACACTGGGGATCTTGGGCCAGTACATCGGCCACGGCTTGTCCGGCTTTGCCCAATCCAATCAGTCCTATGCGCATCAGGTTCTCCTCGTGTTGGTGTATAAAGAATTTGAACAAATGTTTTAAATTACCTTTCGGAGCAGGGGTTGATGCGCAAACGTTCCCATCCTCACATCTACAGCGCAGTGCGTTACGAGCTGCGCAGCACCACCGTCTGGCGCACGCGCTTGGTGGTGCTTTCCTTTGCTGCCTTGGCGGGTTTTGCAGTGGTGGGCTTGGCCTGGTTGGCTGAGTTGGCCCTGGCATGGTTTTTTGCCATGCAGCAGCGCTGGGGGTGGTTTGCCTTGGGCTGGACGCCCCTGTGCACAGGTTTGATCGTCTGGGCCACACGCCGCTGGGCCGTGGGGGCAGCGGGTTCGGGCATTCCGCAGGTGATGGCAGCGCAAGAGGTGGATGATGAGCAAGGGCGCTCGTTGTTTGTGTCCTTGCGTCTGTCGGTAGCCAAAGTGCTGCTCACCGCGTGGGGCTTGCTGGCGGGTTTGTCGCTGGGCCGCGAGGGGCCTTCGGTGCAAGTGGCTGCGGGCATCATGCATGCAGCGCGCAGGTGGTTGCCACGGCGCAGCCGCATCACCGCGCAGCACTTGCTGGTGGCCGGGGGTGCTGCCGGCATTGCGGCGGCTTTCAACACCCCTTTGGGCGGCATCATGTTTGCGCTGGAGGAGCTGGGGCGGCACAGCGACAGCAAACACCATGCGCTGTCCATGGCGGCCATCGTGCTGGCGGGCTTGATCGGGGTGTCGGTGTATGGCAATGCCAGTTATTTTGGCGTCATCCACGTGCAGCATTGGCGCTGGGATGCTGTAGCACCAGCACTGGTGGTCACGCTGGTGGCAGGGGTATTGGGTGGTATTTTTTCCCGCTTGCTGGTGGTGTCCTTGGCTGCTGGTGCGCCGCTGGGCCGCGTGCTGCAGTGGCGGGCAGCGCACCCGGTGGCGTTTGCCGCCCTCTGTGGTCTGGCGGTGGCGGTGATAGGTGTAGTCACCCAGGGGGCTACCTTTGGCAGCGGATACGCCTATACCAAAGCGGCGCTGGATGGAGCGGGCCAGTCCCATTGGCTGTATGTGCCGCTCAAGTTCGTGAGCACCTGGCTTACGGCATGGTCGGGGGTGCCGGGGGGGATTTTTGCCCCGTCCTTGGCCATTGGTGGTGCAGTAGGCCACGATGTGGCGCACTACTGGGCTGTGTACGGCGTATACGTGGATGCACCGACTTTGATTGCTTTGGGCATGGTGGGTTTCTTGGCAGCCGCTACCCAAGCGCCGCTGACCGCTTTCATCATCGTGATGGAAATGGTCGATGGCCATGCGCTGGTGCTCAGCCTCATGGCATGCGCCATGGTGGCCAGTGGTATTTCGCGCCTGATTAGCGCACCGCTCTACCCCTCATTGGCCGATGCACAACTGCTGCGGTGGACGCCCTCTAAGCCCTAACACGGTACTCTAGTAAACAACAAGGGCCCCAGCGGGGCCCTTGGTTGTGGATGCCACAGTGGCAGTGCTTATTTGGTGGGGTACACCACGTCGGCACGGCGGTTTTGGGCAAAGTCAGCTTCTGTATGGCCCGTAGCGCGGGGCTTTTCTTCACCCCAGCTCACAGCTTCCATTTGGTTGTCTTGCGCACCGTACACTTTGAGCGCATTCACAACGGCTTGGGCACGCTTTTGTCCCAGAGCCAAGTTGTACTCAACGCTACCACGCTCGTCTGCATTGCCTTCCACGCGAATGGCGACCTTGGGGTTTTGGGCCAAGAACTTACCGTGCAAAGAGACCAAATTGTTGAATTCGGGTTTGACACCAAAGTCGTTGTAGTCAAAGAACACGCTGCGATCTTTGGACAGTGCGTTATTGGGATCGAGGTACGCAGGCACTACCACGGTAGATACAGCCGTTTCAGCAGGCTTGGCAGCAGAACCGGTGCTGGCACTGCTGCTGGTAGAGCTGTTAGCCGCTGTGGAACCTGTAGCTGCTGTATTGCTGGTGGTGGTGGGGGTGCTGCTGCAACCGACGAGCAGCAGAAAGAGGCTGCTGGTAACGCTTGCAGCGATGGTTTTGCGCATGGGTCTCTCCGTGAAAAATCGAACAGTGGATTGAATTGTATTTGTGGGAATCTAAAGCCCTACAAAAGTTCCCTGAATTTGTGTGTATTTACATCTCAGCCAGTGGTATGTTAGCCGCTTTTTCGTCGGCACCGAGTAAGGCAATCAGTGAGCCCAAGTCTGTATCCAAGCGGCTCAATATGGCGGGGTCGAGTTGGCGCAGTGCATCGGGCAACACGCCTTCAAACGGGCCTGCGACGGCTTTTAGTTTTTCTACGCCAAGGGGTGTGACGTACAGCTGCACCGCCCGCTTGTCGTGACTGGCTTGTTCGGTGCGCAGCAGTTGCTTGCTCACCAAGGTTTTGACCAAATTGCTGGCCGTGGACTGGTGGATATCCATGCTGTTGGCAATAAATCCCACACCTTGACCTGGTTGCTGCTGGATCAGGCTCAGGGCCCAAATCTGGGCACCACCTAGGCCGGAGACTTTCTCCATCGCACGAAAGTGCGTGCGCACCGCATTGAAGACAATGCGAAAGCGCCGTAGTACACGGGTGGCATTGTCTTTCTCTGGGGTGGGGACTGGCTGTGTTGGCATCTGCACATCATAAGTGTGTGGGCCAATTTCTTTTTGTCATGACGTTGAAACATTATTGACACATCATTTGAATCACCTGCAACAAGCAGAGGAGAAAAAAAGATGTCGTTGAATGTGAGTCGTTGGAGTATTCGCCACCGTTTGCTGGCCATGTTGTTGGCAGCGGTGTTGCCCCTGTGGTTGCTCGGGGGCTGGTGTGTGTGGAGCATGCACCGCAATGTGGAGCAAACCACAGGTTTTATTGATACAGAGTTCAACGCGGTGTTGGTGGCTGCCGATATGCGCAGCGCTATTGGACATGCACGCCAGCTAGAAAAAGATATGTTGCTGATGATGGGGGATGAGCAGCAATCCACCGCCTTAGAGAAAACATGGCGCAGCGAGCTGCAGCGGGTGCAGCAACTGCTCGATAGCGTGCAGTCCTCTATGGGGGACGCTACACCGGTACAAAAGGCTTCTTTGCAAGCCATGCAACAAGGCCTGCAGGCCTATAAGGCAGGATTTGAGGCCGTTCTCAAAGGCATTGCCCAAGGGCAGATTCATGACCCTTGGGGTGCTTTGCAGACCATGCAAAATATGCTGACAGCCATTGCCCAAGTGGAGCAAAGCATGAATGACTGGGCTCAAGCAATGCGCAAGCAATCGCATGTGCGCCGGGACGGCATGCAGGCTTCGGTGAGTGAGACCACCGGATGGGCACTGGGGCTGACCTTGCTGGTATCGGTTGTGGTCGTGGCCTTGGTGTGGGTGGTGATTCGCAGTTTGTTGCGGCCATTGCGTACCTTGCAGCATGTGGCTGAGCTGTGGAGCCATGGTGACTTTAGCCAACCGCTGCCAGTGCATGGTCATGATGAACTGGCCCAAGTGCTGCAGCAGTTGCAAGGCATGCAGTCCGCTTTGGTGGATGTACTACAGCGGGTGCAAGATGAAATGTCCTACGTACAGCAGCATTGCGATGAAATGGCCCACTCCAGCCAGTCTCTGGCCGAGCGTACCGAACACGCTGGCTCGGCTTTGCAAAGTACGCATGGTTTTGTGGCCGATTTGTCGCATAGCATGCAAGCTTCTACCGAGTCTGCCCAGCAGGCAGTGCAGGCTGTTATGTACGTTCGTCACACTACCGAGCAGGGGCAACAGGTGATGTCGCAGGTGGTGCAAACCATGGGCAGCATCGAACAGTCCTCACAGCAGATTGCCGACATCATTCAGGTGATCAACGGCATTGCCTTTCAGACCAATATTTTGGCCCTCAATGCTGCGGTGGAAGCAGCACGAGCGGGAGAGCATGGGCGGGGGTTTTCGGTGGTGGCAGCTGAGGTGCGCTCATTGGCTGGACGCTGCAGCGATGCTGCGCACCAAATCCGCAACATCATCCATGCATCGGTGGAGCGTGTGGGACAGGGAACCGATCTGGTGCACAGCGCAGGTAAGCGCATGCAAGCCATTTTGGGCAGCGTAGAGCAAGTAGCTGCAGCCATTGACTCTATTCAGCAGCACACCAGCGCCCAGCACCATGGGCTGCAGGCTATCACCCATGCCATGCAAGCCATGGCTACGGCCACTGAGCAAAACGCAGCCATGGTGCAAGAAAGCAGTGCTGCTGCCCAGACCTTGCAGTTCAAGTCATTGCACTTGAATCAGGCGATGCAGCATTTCACACTGAAGCCGCAAGTACCTATGCTAATTGGCCTGTAGAGCCCGTCCATCAAGCTGATGGCGCTATAAAAAATGTAGCAGTACGAATGCCAAACCAAGTCATGAGCAAAGAGCCCAGCAGATGCATGCCTGCTGCCACCAAAGCCAAGCCTACGCGCTGCTGCAGGAGCATGCCCACCACTTCAGCCGAGAAGGTGGAGAAGGTGGTTAAACCGCCCAGAAAACCCGTGACCAGCACCAAACGCCAGTTCGGGTCTAGCTCAGGCCAAGCTTGGAATACCGCCACGCACACGCCGATGAGATAGCCCCCTAACAAATTGGCCGCTAGGGTGCCCAGTGGAATACCGGGCAGCAGGCTCACTGCGTTGGGGCCCGTGCTCAAGGGATTGAGCAGCAGCCCCAGCTGCCAGCGCAGCAGTGCGCCTAGACTTGCGCCAATCGCTATGCTGAAAATGGCCAACATGGTCGTGACTCCGTGGTGTAGTGCAGTGAACGGGACTCAGGGCTTGGGAGCAGAAGCTGGTGGTGCAAAGGGTTGTTCGCCCACAGTCAAACCAGCGTCAGAGAGTTTGCGCGCTGTAGCCGCTTTGATCCCTTTGACACGTTGCATCAAATCAGCCCAGTCTTTGAAAGGCCCGCCAGCTTGGCGGGCTTCCAAAATGCGCGCTGTGGATGCGGGCCCCAACCCGCGCACACTGTCCAGTTGGGCCTCGGTGGCTTCATTGATATCCAGCGCCCAAGTTGGGGCTAAGCACAGCAAGCAGGCCAAGCCCAATCCCACACAGGCCCGGGTCAAGTGATGGCGCAGTGGTGAACGTCCCAGTGGGTGCATGGCAACTCCAAGGTGAAAGGGGTGCTTTAGCGGTAGGTCTTGAGCATCCATTGCACGTAGCTCGACACCCCGGCTTGCACGCCTGCAAACACATGGTCGCAGCCCGTGCTACGCAGGCTGGTCAAGTCGGCTTGGGTGTAGCACTGGTACTTGCCACGCAAGGCATCGGGGAAGGCGACATACTCCAGCAGGCCTTGGGCCACCATCTCATCGAGCGTGAGAGCTGCTTGGCCGCTCTCGCTACGCAAAGTATTGACTACGCTGAAGGCGATGTCGTTAAAGGGCTGGGCACGGCCAGAGCCGAGGTTGTAGATGCCACTTTGTGCTGGGTTGTCGAAGAACCACAGGTTCACTGCCACCACATCGTCTACGAATACAAAGTCGCGCATTTGACCACCAGCAGGGTAGCCGCCGTACTCGCCAAACAGCTTGACCTTGCCTTCATTGCGGAACTGGTTGAACTGGTGAAACGCTACGCTGGCCATGCGGCCTTTGTGCTGTTCACGCGGCCCATAGACGTTGAAGTAGCGAAAACCCACCACTTGGTGGGTGCGGCCTGCCTTGGTGCGTTCGAAATGCGCTCCGCACTCACGGCGCAGGCGCTGATCCACCAGCAGTTTGGAGTAGCCGTAGACGTTGAGCGGGTGTTCAAAGGCGGGTTCTTCGCGGAAGGTGTCCGAGCCTCCGTAAGTGGCCGCACTGGAGGCGTAGAGCAGCCGGGCACCGCGCTTTTGGCAGGCTTGGAAGAGGTTGATGGTCAAGGTGTAGTTGTTGTCCATCATGTATTGGCCGTTTTGTTCCATGGTGTCGCTGCAAGCGCCTTCATGGAATACCGCTTCCACCTGGCCGTAGTGGCCATTGGCAAACTGGGTGTAGAAAGTGCCTGCATCCACATAGTCGGCAATACGCAGATCGGCCAAGTTGCGGAATTTGTCGCCTTGGGTCAGATCGTCTACGGCAATGATGTCGTCCAAACCACGGGCATTGAGCCCAGCAATGATGTTGCTGCCAATAAACCCGGCAGCACCGGTAACCACAATGCGTGTCATGCGAATAACTCCTGATAAGACACCGTAGCGGTGCCGAATTTACCCACCACAATACCGCCTGCACGGTTGGCCAGTGGCACGGCTTGGCGCAGCGTCCAACCCGCTCCCACCAAGCTGGCCAAGGTGGCAATCACGGTGTCGCCAGCGCCAGTGACGTCGTACACCTCACGCGCTTGGGCGCTCACGTGCAGGTGGCCTTGTTCGTCAAACAGCGTCATGCCTTCTTCGCTGCGCGTCAGCAGCAAGGCATCGAGCTGAAGCTGATGGCGCAGGTTTTGCGCTTTGGTGTGCAAGTCTTCTTCGCTGCTCCAGTGGCCAATGACTTGTTGCAACTCAGCGCGGTTGGGTGTGAGTACGGTAGCACCTGTATAGCGTTGGTAACTACTGCCTTTGGGGTCGATGAAGATGGGTTTATTGGCCGCTTTGGCTTGGCCAATCAGTTCATGCACTTGGGCCAAGGCACCTTTGCCGTAATCGGAAAAGAGCACAGCATCGTGCTTGGGTAGCAGTTGTGCAAAGGCTGCACTTTGGGCGGCCAGCACATTGGCTTGCGGTGTGTTTTCAAAGTCCAAGCGGATGAGTTGCTGCTGACGGCCTACCACGCGCAGCTTGACGGTGGTTTTGAGTTGGGCATCGCGCACCAAATGCGGGGTGATACCGGCCTTGCTAACCAAGGCCTGCAAGGCGTGGCTGGCGGCATCGTCGCCCACCACTGACAGCAAGCTCGATTGTGCGCCCAGCGTTACGGCGTTGTAGGCCACGTTGGCTGCGCCACCGTTGCGTTCTTCTTCGTGGTTGACATGCACCACGGGCACTGGGGCCTCGGGTGAAATACGGTCCACATTGCCGTACCAGTAGCGGTCTAGCATCACGTCGCCAACGACGAGGATGCGGCTCTGGGCCAGCTGCTCAGGGGTGAGGGTAGGGGATGGGCTCATTCTTCTTCGGTTGCTATCAAAGTTCTTCCACGCGTTTGGCTGGATAGCTGTCCCAGGCTTGGCAGCCGGGGCATTGCCAAAAATGCGTTTTGGCTTCAAAGCCGCATGCCGCGCAGCGGTAACGGTTTAAGGGCTTGGTGGCGTGCTCCAAAGCCCGTTGCACCAGGGGTTTGAGTTCACTGTGGCTCAGTGGCTCATCGTGTAACCATTTGGCGGCAGCTACCAGCGATGGTTCGCGCTGCAGATGCTCTGCGTAGGCTTGGCGCACAGCCGTTGCGTCATGTCCTAGACTGGTGTTCAGGTTGGCAATGGCATCCATCAAATCCAACGATGGGCTGTTGCGGTAATGCTGCTGCAATAACTGCAGCGCTTCTGGTGCCAAGCCACACGCCATGGCTTGGCGTGCCAGCTCTGGGGCAATCAAGGCGGTGCTTTGAGGTGCCGCATGCAGGGCTTGCTTGAGCACGCTGTAGGCTTCAGCATGGCGGGCTTGGGCGGCCAACAACTGGGCTTGTGCCATGCGTGGCCGAGCCAGTGTGGGCGCAGTTTGTTGGGCCTGGGTTAACAGCGGCAAGGCCTCGGGCCCTTGGCCCTTGGCACGCAGCAATTCGGCTTGCTCGCACAGGTAATGCGCTTGGCGGATGGCAAAACTGCCTTGCCCAGACGACTCCAGCTTGGCTGCAACCTCTGCTGCGGGAACCCAGTCGTGGGCGCGCTCGTAAATCGCCAAGCGTGCCATGCGCGCTTGCGCTTCATAGCGTGTGCCTTCCAGTTTTTCCAGTGCGTTCTCTGCGCGGTCTAAGAGGCCTGCCTTCAAGAAATCCAACGCCAAAGCGTGCTGGGCACGCTGGCGATCTTCTTGGCTCAGATCCCCGCGTGAGAGTAGGTGTTCGTGCACGCGCACGGCGCGTTCGTATTCGCCGCGGCGCCGAAACAAATTGCCCAAGGCAAAGTGCAACTCCGATGTGTCGGGGTCGTTCTGAACCGCTTCAATGAAGGCATCAATGGCTTGGTCTTGCTGCTCGTTGAGTAAAAAGTTCAAACCCCGAAAGTAAGCCTTGGGTGCTTGGCGGTTTTCTAAGCGCAACTGGCGAATATCCAGACGCGATGCCATCCAGCCCAAGCCAAATGCAATGGGTAAGGCCAACAAAAACAAGCTCAGATTAAATTCCATCTTGTGTCGGGTCGTTCAGGACGCTGGAGTGGGCTGATGGGGGACTGGTGTTGCCAAGAGGCTTTCCAGCGTTGGTGCGTGCTGGCAAGGCAGTCAGAGCCCCCAATAGCAAACCCAAGGCGAAGGCAAGCAGAATCACCACAATCAGTGGTAACTCTAAGCCGTGCCCGGCGAACAACTGCACGCTCACAGCGCTGCGGTTGTTCAGCGCAAAAACGAACAGGACAAAAAAAATGGCTGCTCCGAGCAGCCACTTCAGCAATCGATAAATGGGTGTCATGCTTGGCCCAACAAGAGGGAACCCATTTTACTCAGCGCGGTGGAGCTTAACCTGTTGATCAACGGCTTCTCGCAGCGCTTTTCCGGGTTTGAAGTGGGCTACACGTTTTTCGGGGATGGCCACTTGTTCGCCGCTGCGTGGATTGCGTCCCATGCGTGGAGGGCGGCGGGTGATGGAAAAACTGCCAAAGCCGCGAATTTCGATGCGGTGGCCTTTGGCCAAGGCATCGTTCATGGCATCCAGAATGGTTTTGACAGCCAGTTCCGCATCACGGTGGGTCAGGTGGCTAAAACGCTGGGACAGTTCATCAACGAGGTCGGAGCGATTCATGGCGTACGGGCTGCATCCAAAAGAGAAGGGGGCATAAAAAAACGACCGGGGCACGATCATGCCACCGGTCGCTTGCCTATAGCAACAACTGCTACAAATTATTAGTTGTTGTTATCCAGCTTGGCACGCAGCAGGGCACCCAGGCTGGTGGTACCAGCATTGGCGCTGCTTTGGTTCAAGTTAGCCATGGCGTCAGCTTGGTCCGCAGCATCCTTGGCCTTGATGGACAGTTGGATATTGCGGCTCTTGCGATCCACGTTCACTACCACAGCAGTCACTTCATCGCCTTCTTTCAGCACAGTGCGTGCATCTTCCACGCGGTCACGGCTGATTTCGGAAGCACGCAGGTAACCCACCAGATCGTCGCCCAAGTCGATTTCAGCGCCCTTGGCGTCCACGGTCTTGACCTTGCCTGTCACGGTTTGGCCCTTGTCGTTCACAGACACGAAGGTGGTGAAAGGATCGGAGTCCAACTGCTTGATACCCAAGGAGATGCGCTCGCGCTCGACGTCCACAGCCAACACGATGGCTTCGACTTCTTGACCCTTCTTGAATTCGCGCACGGCCACTTCGCCGGATTCGTTCCAAGACAGGTCGGACAAGTGCACCAAACCGTCGATGCCGGAGGCCAAGCCCACGAACACGCCGAAGTCGGTGATGGACTTGATCGGGCCCTTCACGCGGTCACCGCGCTTGGTGTTTTGTGCAAACTCTTCCCATGGGTTGGGGCGGCATTGCTTCATGCCCAAGGAAATGCGGCGTTTGTCTTCGTCGATTTCCAGAACCATGACTTCGACTTCGTCACCCAGAGCAACGATCTTGGAAGGCGCAACGTTCTTGTTGGTCCAGTCCATTTCGGACACGTGCACCAGACCTTCGATGCCGGGTTCCAGTTCCACGAATGCACCGTAGTCGGCGATGTTGGTGATCTTGCCAAACATGCGTGTGCCAGCGGGGTAGCGGCGGTTCACGCCCATCCATGGGTCATCACCCATTTGCTTGAGGCCCAGAGACACGCGGTTCTTGTCGGTATCGAACTTGAGGATCTTGGCAGTGATCTCTTGACCAGCTTGCACCACTTCGGATGGGTGGCGAACGCGGCGCCATGCCATGTCGGTGATGTGCAGCAAGCCGTCGATGCCGCCCAGATCCACGAACGCACCGTATTCGGTGATGTTCTTGACCACACCGCGCACGATGGAACCTTCTTTGAGGGTGTCCATCAGCTTGGCGCGCTCTTCGCCCATGGAGGCTTCCACCACAGCACGGCGGCTCAGCACCACGTTGTTGCGCTTGCGGTCGAGCTTGATGACCTTGAATTCCATGGTCTTGTTTTCATAGGGCGACAGATCCTTGATAGGACGTGTGTCGATCAAGGAACCGGGCAAGAATGCGCGGATGCCGTTAACCAGAACGGTCAGACCGCCCTTGACCTTGCCAGAAGTGGTGCCGGTCACGAATTCGCCGGATTCCAGAGCCTTTTCCAAGCTCATCCAAGAAGCCAAACGCTTGGCCTTGTCGCGCGACAGGATGGTGTCGCCAAAGCCGTTTTCCACGGCATCGATAGCCACGGAGACGAAGTCACCCACTTGGACTTCGATTTCGCCCTGATCGTTTTTGAATTCTTCGACGGGAACGTAGGCTTCAGACTTCAGGCCTGCGTTGACGACGACGAAGCTGTGCTCGATGCGCACGATTTCGGCGGTGATAACTTCACCAGCACGCATTTCTGCACGTTGGAGCGATTCTTCAAAAAGGGCTGCGAAAGATTCAGACATGTAATGTGCGACAAGTGTCGCGGGTTAAGTTAATGAACCCCCAGACCAGTGCGCTTGCTGCGCGAGAGGAGCCTAGGGGGCCAAAAATACCGTTGTCAGTGTGTGGCAAACGGTTGTTTGTCTTGCCACCAAGCCAGCACCGTCGCGACGGTTTTTTCTATCGTCAGTTCGGAGTTGTCCAGCGGCAAGGCATCTTGTGCGGGCTTGAGAGGGGCTACCACGCGATTTTGATCGCGGGCGTCACGAGCCTCCAAGTCAGCGCGAAGACTGTCAAGTGTAGCGTCTACGCCGCGATTGCGCAATTGGGCAAAGCGGCGTTCGGCGCGTTTGGCCGCATTGGCGGTCAAAAATACCTTGAGTTGGGCGTCGGGAAAGATCACCGTTCCCATGTCACGGCCGTCGGCAACCAACCCTGGCAAGCGGCGAAAACCGCGTTGCAAGTCAATCAGTGCCTCACGCACGGCAGGGAATGCCGACACACGCGAGGCGTTGATGCCAGCTTCTTCGGTGCGGATGGCATCGCTCACATCTTCGTCGCCCAGCCAAATGTGGCTGCCTTCGAAGTGGATGGGCAAGCTTTTCAGTAATGCAACGATGCGTCCCTCGTTGGCTGCTTCCAAGGCAATGCCTGCACGGCTGGCGGCCAAGCCTGTGATGCGGTAGAGCGAGCCGGAATCCAAAAAGTGGTAACCCAACTGGCTGGCCAGTTCCGCTGCCAGCGTGCCTTTGCCCGATGCGGTAGGGCCATCGACACACAGCACAGGCACTGTCTTCGCTTGCGCTACGCTGAACAACGCTTCAAAGTAGTCGGGGAAAGTTTTGGCCACGCATTTGGGATCTTGGATGCGCACCGGTACCCCTGCGGGGTTGAACGCGGCCAAGGAAAAGCACATGGCCACGCGGTGATCATCGTAGGTGTGGATGCTGGCGGGAGACCAAGCCTGCGCACTCGCAGGGGGGGTCACGCTGATGTAGTCCGCACCTTCTTCCACGGTGGCACCCAGTTTACGCAGTTCGGTAGCCATGGCCACGATGCGGTCGGTTTCTTTGACACGCCAGCTGGCGATGTTGCGCAAAGTGGTAGTGCCTTGGGCGTACAGAGCCATCACGGCCAAAGTCATGGCGGCATCGGGGATGTGGTTGCAGTCCAAGTCAATGGCTTGGAGCGGCCAGCTACCTCGGCGCACGCGCAGCCAGTTGGGGCCGCTTTCCACATGGGCCCCCATGGCCTGTGCCGCCTCGACAAAGCGAATGTCGCCTTGGATGGAATCTGCGCCAACACCTTGGATGGTGATGCCATTTTCAGCTAATTGGCCGCTAGAGCTTGCTGCTATTGCTCCCAATGCTATGAAATAGCTAGCACTGGAGGCGTCGGCCTCGACATGGATGGTGCCTGGGCTTTGCAGTTGGCAGCCCGCTGGAATGGTGAAGCGTTGCCAACCTTCGCGGCGCACCTGTACACCGAAACGCTGCAGCATGTTGAGCGTGATCTCGATGTAGGGACGTGAAATCAACTCGCCCACCACATCGATGGTGATGTCTTGCTGGGCCACCAAGGGCAGCGCCATCAGCATCGCAGTGAGGAACTGGCTGGACACATCACCACGAATGCGGATGGGCTCGCTCAGTTGCAGTTGTGGGCGGCCAATGCGCAGCGGGGGATAACCGGCGTTGCCCAAGTAGTCCACTTGGCAACCCAGTTGGCGCAAGGCATCGACCAAGTCCCCAATGGGCCGCTCGTGCATGCGAGCCACGCCGCTCAGCTCAAAATCGCCGCCCAGCACGGCGAGCGCGGCGGTCAAGGGGCGCATGGCTGTGCCGGCATTGCCCAAAAACAGCTTGGCGGCGACAGCGGGGGCTTGGCCTGCTAAACCCGTGATGACTACGGTTGAGCCGCTGACTTGCACGCCACAACCCAAATCGCGCAGTGCTTGCAGCATGACGCGGGTGTCATCCGAATCGAGCAGGTCGTGGATGGTGGTGGTGCCAGCGCTCATGGCCGCTAGCAGCAAAACCCGGTTGGAAATGCTCTTAGAGCCGGGTAACTGCACGCTGCCTTGGGCATGACTCAGGGCAGGCAAATCCAGAAAAGGGGTGGCAAACATGGCGTAAAGGTTAGTTCAGGTGCTTGGACGACAGCGTCCAATGGGTGCGGGTGGTGCTGGCTTGTTCCAGAAGTTTGGCCAGTGCTTGGCCGTCGCCGCTGGTAATAGCGGTTTCCAGCGCCTGCAAAGCGTGCTGGAATGCTTGGCTCTGGGCCAGCAGCTCTGTGCGGTTGGAGAGAAAAATATCGCGCCACACACTGGGATCACTGGCTGCAATACGGGTGAAGTCCCGAAAGCCAGGGCCTGCCATGGACAAAAAGTCAGCCCCTTGGTTTTGGTTGCTGATGGCGTTCATGGCCGCAAAGGCCAGCAAATGCGGCAAGTGGCTCACCGCAGCGAACGTGGCATCGTGTTGTTCGGGCGTCATTTGGATGACTTTGCTGCCCAGTGCATGCCACAGAGCTTGCGCTTTTTGCAGCAGGGCCGGACTGGTCACTGCTGTGGGCGTCAGAATCACTTGTCGATTGTGGTAGAGGTTGGCATCGGCATGTTCTACGCCTGCTTTTTCTTTGCCCGCGATGGGGTGGGCAGGAACAAAGCAATTGGCAAATTGGCGCAAGCTGCGTTGTGCGGCTTGCACCACCTCTTCTTTGGTGGAGCCCACATCCATCAGCAGCACGTCGTGGTGCAACAGGTGTTTGATGGATTTGAAGGTGGCTTCTGTTGCGGCCACAGGCACGGCTACCAGCACAATATCTGCGCCAGAAATGGCCAGCAGCGCCGAGGGTGCTTCCACGTCAATCACCCCCATTTGGCGGGCACGTTCGGTGGTGGAGGGCGATTTGCTGTAACCCACTACCCGCTTGACCAAACCTGCTCGTTTCATGGCTAAGGCAAATGAGCCGCCCATCAGACCGCAACCGATCAGGCCCAGTTGTTCAAACATCCATCACTCCCTTGTGTATGCGTGCCATGCTGGGTTATCAGTCGGCTTGTGGGTAGGTGCCCAGCACTTTGTAAAAAGCGCATAGCTGTTCAAATTCGGCCAAAGCCGCTTGGACGTTGGCATCGGTGGGGTGGCCTTGTAGGTCGATGAAGAAGTAATACTCCCACTGCCCTGAGCGGGCTGGCCGTGATTCAAAGCGTGTCATCGACACCCCGTGGCGCTTGAGTGGTACCAGCATGTCGTGCACGGCGCCTGCCTTGTTGGGGACTGATACCACCAAGCTGGTGCAGTCGCGGCCCGTGGCTTGCGGTGCAGGCAACACCGATGGCAAGCAGACCACGCCAAAGCGCGTGCGGTTGAAGGCGTCGTCTTGGATCGCATGCGATGCTACGTGCAAGCCAAACTCTGCCCCAGCGCGCTCGCTGGCAATGCCTGCCCATGCGGGGTTGGTGGCGGCCAAGCGGGCACCTTCGGCATTGCTCGATACGGCGCGACGCTCTGCGCGTGGCAGGTGTTGGTTGAGCCACTGCTGGCACTGGGCCAAGGCTTGCGGGTGTGCCAGCACGACCTCGATGCCATCGATAGACGGACTGGTACGCAGCAGGTGGTGGCGGATGTGCAAACTCACTTCGCCCACGATGTGCAGAGGAGAGTGCAGCAGCAAATCCAGCGTGCGGGTAACAACACCCTCGGTACTGTTTTCTAATGCCACCACACCGTATTCGGCTGCGCCCGATGTGGTGGCGTGGAACACCTCATCAAACGTGCTGCAAGGCAGTTTTTGGATGCTGGAGCCAAAAAAGCGAATCGCCGCTTCTTCGGTAAACGTGCCAGCCGGGCCAAGATAAGCCACGCGCTGGGGGGCCTCCAAGGATCGGCAGGCGGACATGATTTCGCGCCAAATAAAGGCAATGCTTTCGCTTTTGAGTGCGCCTTGGTTGCTGGCTTGCAGACCTGCAATGACTTGGGCTTCGCGCTCGGGGCGGAAGACGACCGAGCCTTCGTGGCGTTTGATTTCGCCTACCTCGTGCGCCAAAGCGGCGCGGCGGGTGAGCAAGGTGAGCAGTTCTTGATCGACGCTGTCAATCAGGACGCGGAGTTCGGGAAGGGTTCTGACCATGGTCTCAGTGGGTGCGCTCGAATTCCTGCATGTAGGCCACTAAGGCCTGCACGCCGTCGAGCGGAATGGCGTTGTACAAACTGGCGCGCATGCCGCCGACCGACTTGTGACCCTTGAGCTGCAAGAGTCCTGCTGCTTGGGCACCAGCCAAGAAGGCGGCGTTGAGTGGATGCTCGGCATCGAGCAGGGCTTGGCCATGTTCGTCTTGCAAGAAGAATGGGATGTTCATGCGCGAGCGGCAGTCGGCCTGCACGGTGTTGCTGTACAGGCTGGAGCGGTCAATCGCGTCGTACAGCAACTGGGCTTTGGCGATGTTGCGCGCTTCTATCGCCGCAATGCCCCCTTGGCGTTTGAGCCACTGGAACACTAGCCCGGCCATGTAAATGCCGTAGGTGGGCGGCGTGTTGTACATGCTGTGGTTGGCTGCCACCAGCTTGTAGTCGAAGGCGCTGGGGCAGATGGGCAGGGCATGGCCCAGCAGGTCTTCGCGCACCACTACCAAGGTGAGGCCAGCGGGGCCCAAGTTCTTTTGTGCGCCACCAAAAGCCAAGCCTACTTTGCTCCAGTCCACAGGGCGCGAGGCCACGTGGCTGGAAAAGTCGATCACCAGCGGGGCATCGCAGCCCAGTGCCTGCAGATCAGGCAGGGTGTGGAATTCCACGCCGTGGATGGTCTCGTTGCTGCAAATGTGCACATAGCTGGCATCGGGGGCGATCTGCCATGTGGACGCAGCGGGGATGTGGGTGTACCCGGCATCGGTCTTGCCGCTGGCAGCCAGCATCGCGCGGCCGTACTTGCCCGCTTCCTTGACGGATTTTTCACTCCAGCTGCCGGTGACCACAAAGCTGGCAGCCGGGTTCTGTCCGGCGCGCAAGCCCATCAGGTTCATGGGCACGATGGCGTTTTCGGCCAAGCCACCGCCTTGCATGAACAAGATTTTGAAGTGGCTGGGCACCGCCAGCAGCTCGCGCAAGTCGGCTTCGGCTTGCTCGTAAATAGAGATGAAAGCCTTGCCACGGTGGCTCATCTCCATCACGCCCATACCGCTGGCCACACCAGCGGGGCTGATCCAGTTGAGCATTTCAGCGGCGGCTTGTTCCAGCACTTCGGCTGGCATGGCCGCAGGGCCTGCGGAGAAGTTGTAGGGGCGTTGCACCATCAAACCGCCTCGCCGTTGTCGCCTGCCGCATCGGGGCTATCGCCGTCGGTCTCGCTGTCGATTTCATCTTCGGCAGGGGCGCTGGCATCGTTTTCCACAATGCGCTGCAGGCCGCTCAGTTTGGAGCCTTCGTCCAAGCTGATCAGCGTCACGCCTTGGGTAGCACGGCCCAGTTCACGGATTTCGGCCACACGGGTACGCACCAGCACACCCTTGTCGGTGATGAGCATGATTTCGTCATCGGCGTGCACCAGGGTGGCGGCGACCACCTTGCCGTTGCGCTCGCTTTGTTGGATGGCGATCATGCCCTTGGTACCACGACCGTGGCGGGTGTATTCGACGATGCTGGTGCGTTTGCCGTAGCCGTTTTCGGTGGCGGTCAGCACGCTTTGCGTTTCGTCTTCGGCCACCAGCATGGCGATCACGCTCTGGCCGTCTTCGATCATCATGCCGCGCACGCCACGGGCGCTGCGGCCCAGTGGGCGCACATCGTTTTCGTCAAAGCGCACGGCCTTGCCGCCGTCGCTGAACAGCATCACATCGTGCTGGCCATCGGTCAGCGCAGCGCCAATCAGGAAGTCGCCTTCGTCCAAGTTGACGGCAATGATGCCGCCCTTGCGTGGGTTGCTGAATTCGTCCAGCGATGTCTTTTTGACGGTGCCCATGGAGGTGGCCATGAACACAAAACGGTTCTCGGGGAAGGTGCGCGCCTCGCCCGTCAGGGCCAGCACCACGTTGATCTTCTCGCCCTCTTGCAGCGGGAACATGTTGACGATGGGGCGGCCGCGTGAACCGCGCGAGCCTTGCGGCACTTCCCAGACCTTGAGCCAGTACAGGCGGCCACGGTTGGAGAAGCACAGCAAGTAGTCGTGGGTGTTGGCGATAAAGAGCTGGTCGATCCAGTCGTCTTCTTTGGTGGCGGTGGCTTGTTTGCCACGGCCACCGCGTTTTTGGGCGCGGTATTCGGACAGCGGTTGGCTCTTGATGTAGCCGCTGTGGCTGAGGGTCACCACCATGTCGGTGGGGGTGATCAGGTCTTCGGTCGAGAGGTCAGCCGCGCTGTGCTCAATCTCGCTGCGGCGAGCGCCCAGCTTGGTTTGGCCAAATTCCAGCTTCACAGCGGTGAGTTCGTCGCCAATGATGATGGCCACGCGCTCGGGTTTGGCCAGGATGTCCAGCAGGTCTTCGATCTCGGCCATGACTTCTTTGTACTCGGCCACGATCTTGTCTTGCTCCAAGCCTGTCAGGCGTTGCAAGCGCATTTGCAGGATTTCCTGCGCTTGCGTGTCGGACAGGCGGTACAGCCCGTCGTTTTGCATGCCGTAGAAAGGCTCCAAGCCTTCGGGGCGGTAGTCGTCGGCATTGACAGCGCCACCGTCAGCGCGGGTGCGGGTGAGCATCTCGCGCACCAGCTTGCTGTCCCAACTGCGGGCCATCAGCTCGGTTTTGGCCACTGGCGGCGTGGGGGCGTTGCGGATGATGGCGATGAACTCATCGATGTTGGCCAGCGCCACAGCCAAGCCTTCGAGCACGTGGCCACGGTCGCGGGCTTTGCGCAGGTTGTAGACGGTGCGGCGGGTCACCACTTCGCGGCGGTGGCTCAAGAACACTTCGATCAAGTCCTTGAGGTCGCACAGCTTGGGTTGGCCATTGATCAGCGCCACCATGTTCATGCCAAAGGTGTCTTGCAGCTGGGTCTGCTTGTACAGGTTGTTGAGCACCACCTCGGGCACTTCGCCGCGCTTGAGCTCGATCACCACGCGCATGCCGGACTTGTCGGACTCGTCCTGGATGTGGCTGATGCCTTCGAGTTTTTTCTCGTGCACCAGCTCGGCAATGCGCTCTAGCAGGTTCTTTTTGTTCACCTGGTAGGGGATTTCGTCGACGATGATGGCTTGGCGCTGGCCTTTGTCGATGTCCTCAAAGTGGCAGCGGGCGCGCATCACCACGCGGCCACGGCCGGTGCGGTAGGCTTCCTTGACCCCTTGGATGCCGTAAATGATGCCAGCAGTAGGGAAGTCGGGCGCGGGGATGATGTCCATCAGGTCATCGATGCTGGCCTCGGGGTTGCGCAGCATGTGCAAGCAGGCATCCACCACCTCGTTGAGGTTGTGCGGTGGAATGTTGGTGGCCATACCCACCGCGATACCGCCAGAACCGTTCACCAGCAGGTTGGGCAAGCGGGTGGGCAGAACCAAGGGTTCTTTTTCGCTGCCGTCGTAGTTGGGCCCGAAGTCGACCGTTTCTTTGTCCAAGTCGGCCAGCAGTTCGTGGGCGATTTTGGCCAAGCGGATTTCGGTATACCGCATGGCCGCAGCGTTGTCGCCGTCTACGGAGCCGAAGTTGCCCTGTCCATCGACCAGCATGTGGCGCATGGAGAAGTCCTGCGCCATGCGCACGATGGTGTCGTACACCGACTGGTCACCGTGGGGGTGGTATTTACCGATGACGTCACCAACGATACGGGCGGACTTTTTGTAAGCCCGGTTCCAGTCGTTGTTGAGTTCGTGCATCGCAAACAGCACGCGGCGGTGTACGGGCTTTAAGCCATCGCGCGCATCGGGCAGGGCGCGGCCCACGATCACGCTCATGGCGTAATCGAGGTAGCTGCGGCGCATTTCCTCTTCTAGGCTGACGGGAAGGGTTTCTTTGGCGAACTGGTTCATAGACGGTGGGTTCGGTTTCCTCGGGTTCGAGGCAAGCTTGCCATTCTAAATGGCGACTGCGGAACTTTTTGGCAGGCCCTGTGTCTATTGGCTGTGACCGCCTGCTGAATGCAGGGTTAGCGCCTGCATTGGATTTGCTAATGAACTTTGCATGTTCAGTTGTCGACACTGCTTTATGTGAGTCAGCGTGGCGGTCACCTCGTCTTTTATGCATCGCATGCATATGATGGGCGCCTGTTCTTTGGGGGAGCGGTGCTATGCAGCGGTGCCTACGGTGTTTTGTCCTCTATTTGGCGCTATACCTAGCCCATGGGGCACTGCTTCTGTGCGGTGCCATTTGGCCTTTGTCGTTGCACGCGCAACCAGTAGACGACGCGGTTTGGCAGCCTAGCCCCGAGTCATTGCCGCAATGGCAAAGTGCGCTGGACGCACGCAAAAACCGTTTGTTCGACCATGGCGTGGTGCGTACTCGGCAAACATCCATCGATGTGGCAGGTTTTGCCTTGGATGCCATCGCTCTGCGCTACGACCCCAGTACCATCGACGACGCCTTGCGGGCTTTGGTTTCTTTGCAAGATGCCAATCCCAGCAGTCCCACCTACGGCAACATGCACTGGTATGCGGGTGATACGAAACTGGTGGATCGCAACGGTATCGAGTTTGTGGTGCGCAAACTGGTGCTGATTCCTTTGTTGTATGCCAACCACCTATCGCCGGAGCAGCGAACCGCACTGGAGCGAATAGGGCGCTTAGCCAAAGAAGGGATCACGCGCCACCAAGTTCCCATCAGCTACACGAACATCTATTTGATGAAAACGTGGAACCTCATCGCCATGGGCGATGCGTTGCACGATGCAAGCTTGGCCACGCAAGGCCACAACATGCTGCGTGATTGGTTGGCCTACACCGCCCAAAGCGGTATCAACGAGTACCTGAGCCCCACGTACTACGAAGTCGATCTGGACAACCTGGCCTTGATCGCCAATGTGGCCAGCAATGAGGCTACCCGGGCGGCGGCACGCAGTGGTTTGAATTTTCTGTGGCATGACATTGCGCTGCACTGGTTCACACCGGGTGCTAGGCTGGGAGGCGTGCACAGCCGCGATTACGACCGTTTGTTCAACACCGGTGCCCTCAACCGCAAAATGGCGCAAACCAGTTGGTTGCCAACCACATTGCCCCTGACTGGTGCCTCCATCCCACTGGGCGGTCCATACGAACACTACGCATGGACAACGCCGCCACAGAGTGCCCGTCAATGGTTGGAGAGGCCTTTTCCCCGCTTCATAGTCCAGCGTTGGGGCCCTGCGCCAGAGCAACGGTTAGCGCACTACATGGGGCGAAATGTGGGGGTGAGTTCGGCCGATGCCATTTACCGCTCGGGGCATGACAACGCGCCCTTGGTCATCAACATGGGCAGCGGTGCGCAAGTGCCCATCATCAATTACTTCATGGATGGGCGGCGTGACTACTATGGGGTGAACAAAACCCTTGAAGCCGGTTCGGGGCACATGAAGGCACTGCACCTCAAACCCTTTGCTACCAGCGTGCAAAACGATGCGCAAGTGTTGTTCATGGCCTCCATTCAGAATGATGTGACCCAAAACGCTGCGCTGGAGTCGGTCATCACCTTGCCTGCCGATGCCCAGTATTGGATTAATGACAAGCCCGTGGAGTTGTATACCACCCGAAGTGCTTGGCAGTACGACGTGGCCCCCAATGGGAGCAGTACCCGCATCGCGGTGCAGCAAGACAGCGCTGGCCGCACCCATGTGCAATTGACCGACGAGGACGCTGCGTTGGGGGTGGGCATTGCCCGCACCTTGCCCGCTGTGCCTGGCAGCAACTACCGCATCCGAACCCAATTGCAGGGCGGGGACATTTACCTCTACCTGAATTTTTACGATGCGGCCCAACGCCTGATAGGCACTGAACACAACCTACGGGTGCGCGGCGGGGACACTGCGGCGGTGGAGCGCAGTCTGAGCTATGTGGCACCCGCTGGAGCTGCCACCGTCAAAGCGTGGATTTACTCCACCAGCAGCAACCGCACGCAAGTGCGTATAGACGACTTGCGATTGGAGCGGGTCGACGGTGTGCAAGCCGAGTTGCTGGCGGGGTTTGATTTCAGCGTCCACCAAGCCCAGGCAGTCGAACTGCCCTTGGGCCAGACATTGCTGCTGCGCCGCGAGGACGTGGCTGTGGCGCTGCGCCCCGTGTGGACACAAGGCGTGGATGGACAACCCGTTGCGTGGACCTTGTTCAACGACGGCTTGGCTTACAACGCTGTGCGCTTGACGGCCACGCACGCCAGTGGCCCCCAAGCAGGGCGAGGCACTGCAGTGGTGTGGGCCTACGCCCAAGAAGGCATACAAACCGATGCCGACTTTGCCGCATTCGTGCAGCGGGTGCTGCGCCTAGAAAGCAGCGTTGTGCAGCAGGGCAACCAAGTCGATGCCAGAGTGAGTGGCCTCACCGGTGAGATGCGGTTAGTGGCCGATGTGGTGCGTGGTCAGCGCTTGCTGCACCAAGGCCAAAGGCCTATTCCTGAGAACGCGGTGTACTGGATTGATGACCGCGACTGGATCGCAGATTTATTCTGATTTTTTGCCATTGTTTACACGTCAAACGTTAGTAAACCGTTTTAAAACAGTCATCATGCGCCAGAGGGGACTTTTTCCATGGATTGCCAACCGCAGCTGCATTTGGCTGCTTACCACTCACAACCCGGTTACCGCAGCGACACCTATGGCCTAGGGCTGTTGTGCGCGCTGGATGCGGATTTCAGTTTGGCGGCAGGCCATTACTCCAACAGCATTGGACGCCCTAGTAACTACGGTGCCGTGGCGTGGCAGCCTTGGGTAGTCGGCGGTGCTCGTTTAGGGGGTTTTGCGGGTATCGTGAGTGGCTACCGCCGCGATCCAATTCCTATTGGGGCAGCGGTGGTCACTATCCCAGCTATTTTTCACACGCAAGCACACGTCCATGTCACCATGATTCCCCACGTGGATGGCTATGTGCCTGACACGTTGGAAATATCCTTTTCCTTTGGTTTTTAGTTAGCGTGCCACCGTCTGCGCCAGCCATGCGTAGGTAGGAATGCCCACCAAAATATTCATGGGAAATGTGACCCCCAGCGACAGGCCTACGTAAATGGACGCGGAGGCTTCCGGAATGGCATAGCGCAGCACGGCAGGCACGGCTATGTACGACGCACTGGCCGACAGCACCATGATGAGCGTGGTATCTCCCGCGTTGAGCCCCAGTAGCCGCGCCAACACCAATGCAATGGCGGCGTGCACCCAGGGCGCTACGGCGGCGTAGGCCAGTAGCCAGCGGGACTGGCTTTTCAGCAGCGGCAGGTTGCGGGCGGTTAACAAGCCCATATCCAGCAGGAAAAACGCGAGCATGCCCTTGAACAAATCACCTGAGAAGGGCTGCATGGCGGCTTTGCCTTCTTCGCCACTGAGCAAACCCACCGCCATAGCGCCCAGTAGCACGACTTGAGAACCGTCGGTGAGCGATTCGTGCAGCACCGTGCGCAGTGGCATGGGTGCATGGGCGGCGGTTTGGCCAAGCTGGGCTTGCTGTTGGTGCCGCAAGCCATTGGCCATGAACACGGCCAGCAAGATGGCAGGCGACTCCATCAGCGCCATGGCCGCTGCCATGTGTCCGCCGTAGGCGATGTGCTGGCGCTCCAAAAACTGCACGGTCGTGACAAAGGTCACCGCGCTGACCGAGCCGTAGGTGGCTGCAATGGCCACTGCGTTGAGTGGTTCTGTCAAGCGGCGCAATACGCGGTAGCTCAGTAGCGGAATGGCGATGGCCAAGAACACGGCCAGCCCCAAACTGCTGGCCACTTCCGTGGTGATGCCTGAGTGCGCCAGCGCAAAGCCGCCTTTAAGCCCGAGAGCCATGAGCAAATACAGCGACAAAAAGCGCGCAATAGCGGGGGGGATTTCCAAGTTGGAGCGTACCAGCCCAGCCAGTATTCCGAGTAGGAAAAAAAGAATCGCGGGGTCGAGAAAGTTGTTCATGGGCGGCATAGTAGGTGGCTGTATGCCTAAAGTAAAATCGATATTCACATGATTGGATATAGATAAAAATCTATGAATATCACCTTTCGCCAGCTCAAACTTTTTTTGGCTGTGGCCGAGACGGGCAGCGTCAGTGCTGCGGCCAAGGCCATGCACGTGACGCAGCCCACCGCATCGATGCAACTGCGCGAGGTGGCGCAAGCCGTGGGTATGCCGCTGTACGAAGTGGTGTCCAAAAAGCTTTACCTGACCGATGCTGGGCAGGAGCTGGCCGACACCGCCCGTGCCATGGTGCAAGCATGGGAGGCTTTTGAGCAGGCGGTGGATGGCCGCAAGGGCTTGAGCCGGGGGCGTTTGCGTGTGGCCGTGGTCAGCACGGCCAAATACTTCATGCCCCGCGTGTTGGGGGCGTTTTGCCAGCGTTACCCCGCCATTGACGTGGCGCTGGAAGTGCTCAACCGCGATGGGGTGGTAGAACGGCTTAGCCGCAATTTGGATGACCTGTACATCATGTCCCAGCCACCTGCCCACCTGGATTTGGACGATGTGGTGTTCATGGACAACCCCTTGGTGCTCATTGCGGCGGCAGCAGACCCACTGGCCCAGCGTCAAGCGAGCTTGGCTGACCTCAAGCAGCAGCGTTTTATCTTGCGCGAACCGGGCTCGGGCACGCGCATGGCGGTGGATCAGCACTTTCGCCAACTGCGTTTCAAGCCCGATGTGCGCATGCAACTGGGCAGCAACGAAGCCATCAAGGAAGCCGTGGCGGGCGGTTTGGGTGTGGGTGTGGTGGCCGAGCGGGCGTTGCAAGGCTTGACCGAGCAAAGCGGGGTGTGCGTGCTGGATGCACAGAGTTTCCCTATCGCTTCACGCTGGCATGTGGTGCACCCTGCGGCCAAGCGGCTTTCGCCCTTGGCGCAGGCCTTCAAGCAGCACCTGCTGCGCGAGGTGCGATCAGGGGGAGATCCATCCGCAGCGCAAGTTAGGAGGGTCTAGCAAGCGCTGCCATTGCGGCGTCAGTGCCCATCAGGGGCACGTTGCAAAGCGTGGCGTACAGCATCCATAGAGGCTTGCTGCAGTTGTTCGTAGAGCGCGAATTCGTCCAGCACGGCAGCGCCCAGCGCTTGCTCAAAGTCGTGTTTGGCGGCGTTGCCATCGTAGTGGCGTTGCTCGTTGCTGCCCAAATTGGACTGGAAGATACCCGCAGCGCTCACGGGCAAGAAGTCTTCATACACGATGGGGGTGAACATGACCAAGCCTGCTTGGATGAGCAAATCCATATCGCTGACATCGTGCACATTGCCCGCCATGGCCACGCCTTGGTGCGTCAGTTGGTAACGGAAATAGGCCAAGCCCTGGGTGCGCAGGCTGTGCAAATCGTCTGGGAAGGTGGCAAACGCTTTCTTGAGCTGCCACTCGTATTGCGCAGTGGCGTTGTTGTCGTTGCCTTTGCCTTCCATGGTGCGTACGTTGTGCAGTAGCTGGTCGTACAGCGCGCGCCCCTTGGGGGTGAGGGCGGCACCACGCTGCTCCACTTCGCCAAAGCGTGCAGTGTGGCTGCCTGTGTGGTTGCTGCCGGCCTCGTTTTGGAACGTGATGGTCTCGGACAGCGCTTTGAAGCTGGTCTGGCGCAGCAAGATGGGAATGCGCCGTGCGGGCGGCCCTTCGATCACCTCTTTGGGGTTCATGCCATGGGCGGGCATGTGGATTTGCACGGTGTCTATATCCAAGCTGCGGGGGGTGAGGTGGTTGATGTGCGGGCCTTTGAAACACACCACATCGGCCACCAATCGGTGGGCTTGCAGCAGGGCTTGGTAGGTGTTGTGGCTGACCGTGGCTTCACTGTGCCAGCGGAATGTTTCGCGCACTTCGGTGACAAATTCGGTGGCTTCTTCGTTGCTCAGGCCGCCTTCGGCTTCGCACAGCGCCACCAGTTCCAGCGCACGGTGGGTGAATATGCGGCGCTTGGCCAAAATATCTGCTGCTTGGGCGCGCAAGGCGGGGTCGTTAATCAACTCCAAGCGCAGCAGGGACGTGAACACCCGAAACGGATTGACCGCCAGGGCTGCTTCATCGACAGGGCGAAAGCAGGTGGAGTGCACGGGTACACCTGCCACGGTCAGGTCGTAGTAGCCCACCGGGTGCATGCCCATCACGGCAAAAATGCGGCGCATGTCAAACAACTCGGCCGCTGTGCCCAAGCGAATGGCCCCGTGGCGCTCTACCGAGAGCCTATCAATCTCTTTGTTTTGCGCCAGTTGCAGGCGCAACGCGGCGTTCTTTTGCAGTATCTCGGCATTGGTGCTGTTGACCAAATCCACCAAAGTGCCGTATTGCGGTACCTCGGTGCGGTACATATCCGACATGAGACGCGAAAAACGGTTGCGAATCTCATTGGCACTGACAAACTGGTGGGCTAGGGTGGTGGTCATGGATTGATTTCAAAACAGCATGATCTTTGAGTGTGCGGTAGATAAACCTACTGGTCAAACGATGTTCTATGCTCAGGTCATTCTGAAAAATCATGATCGAAGGATGCTGTCGCCATGACCATTACCCGCCGAACCTTGCCCTCCATGCGCGAACTGGTGGCTTTTGAGGCTGCTGCGCGCCTGAACAGTTTTACCGCTGCCGCCCAAGAGTTGCACCTGACGCAAAGCGCCGTCAGCCGCTTGATCCGGGCGCTGGAAGAGCAACTGGGGGGTGAGCTGTTCATGCGCGAGCGCCAAACCGTGCGTCTGAATGCCGCTGGCATGGCTTACGCCCACGAGGTGCGCAGTGCGCTGAGCAAAATTGGCTCGGCCACGCTCACCTTCCGCGCCAATCCGCAAGCGGCGGTGCTCAATTTGGCGGTGCTGCCGTTTTTTGGCATGCGCTGGCTGGCACCCCGGCTCAAGGATTTTTATGCCCAGCACCCGGGCTTGGCGATCAACCTCACCACGCGGCTCACGCAGTTTGACTTTCAGCTCGATTCGGTGGATGCGGCCATCCACTTTGGCCATGCAGACTGGCCTGGTGCCGAGCACATGCCCCTGCTGGGCGAAACCATGGTGGCCGTGTGCAGTCCCAGCTTGCTGGACGGCGCAGACCCTGCGCTTGTACTGCAACCCCAGCAGGTGCTGCAGTGGCCGCTCATCCACGTGAGCAGCCGCCCCGATGCGTGGGAGCGCTGGTGCGCCCATTGGGGCTTGGAGGGGCAAGGCCTGCATGGCGTGCTGGTGGACCAATTTTCGCTAGCGCTGGAGTCAGCGCTGGCAGGCATAGGAGTGGCTTTATTGCCTGTTTTTTTGGTCGAAGGGGAGTTGCGGCAAGGCCGTTTGCAGCGCCTTTGGCCAGAAGCGGTACCCAGCCCGGGGCGCTACTTTTTGGTGTGGCCCACGGCCCGCACGGGCTATGGGCCCCTGCAGCAGTTTTCCCACTGGTTGGCAGGGCAGGTGCAGCAAGGCGTATAGCGCTTAGGGTTCGCTCACACCGCGCTAGACGAGCGCTTCCAGAGGTTGATGCCGCCGTCCTGAGCATGCTGGTCGATGGCGGCCAACTCGTCAGCGCTGAAGTCCAGCTTGTCCACCGCACCGGCCAGTTCAATGATTTGCTCGGGCTTGCTGGCCCCAATGAGGGCCGACGTCACGGTACGGTGGCGCAGTATCCACGCGATGGCCATCTGCGCCAGACTTTGCCCTCGGCTTTGGGCCAGTTCGTGCAGAGCGCGCACGTGTTGCAGGTTTTGCTCGGACAAATGCTCGGCCTTGAACGAGCCGCCTCCAGCGCGGTTGATGCGCGCATCGGTGGGCACGCCGTTGAGGTATTTGCCCGTCAGCAGGCCTTGGGCCAAGGGGCTAAAGGCGATGCAGCCAGCGCCTTGCGCATCCAGTGTGTCCAGCAGGTCTTCTTCCACCCAGCGGTTGAGCATGCTGTAGGACGGCTGGTGGATCAGCAGCGGCACACCCAGGCTGCGCAAGATGGCGGCCGCTTCCCGTGTTTTGGCCGCGCTGTAGCTGCTGATGCCCACGTACAAGGCCTTGCCCTGCTGCACGGCGGTGGCCAGTGCACCTATGGTTTCTTCCAGCGGGGTGTCGGGGTCAAAGCGGTGGCTGTAAAAAATGTCCACATAGTCCAAGCCCAGGCGCTGCAGGCTTTGGTCCAGACTGGCCAGCACGTATTTGCGCGAACCGCCGCCTTGGCCATAGGGGCCGGGCCACATGTCGTAGCCCGCTTTGCTGGAGATGATGAGTTCATCCCGGTAGGGCTTGAAGTCGCGCTTCAGGTGTTGGCCAAAGTTGGTTTCGGCACTGCCATAGGGCGGGCCGTAGTTGTTGGCCAAGTCAAAGTGCGTGATGCCCAAATCAAATGCAGTGCGCAGCATTTGGCGCTGCGTTTCCATGGGCGTGGCATCGCCAAAGTTGTGCCACAACCCCAGCGACAGGGCGGGTAGCTTTAAGCCGCTGGTGCCGCAGCGGCGGTAGGGCATGCGCCCGTCATAGCGGGTGGGTTCTGCGTGGTACATGGGGCGTGTCTCCTGGTGGTGTTTTTAGTCTTTGCGGCTGGCGTAGCGGTTGGCCATGATGGAGCAGGTGAACAGCTGCAACTGGTGGTAGAGCATGATGGGCAGCAATATCAAGCCCAAGTAGGGGTGCGCTCCAAACAACAGCTTGGCCATGGGCACCCCCGATGCCAAGGTTTTTTTGCTGGCGCAAAACACGGCGGCTATTTCATCTTCGGTGTTGAAGTGGAACGTTTTGGCCGCCCAGCGGGTGCAGGCCAGCGCCAGAAGCAAAAACAGCGCGGCCCCAACCATGGCAATAGCAATGGTGTCCAGCCCGTTGTCGCGCCACAGGCCAGAGGCCACCGAATCGCAAAATGCGTTGTACACCAGCATGAGGATGACCCAACGATCCAGCAGCGTGGTGAAGGCCTTGTGCTTTTGGTACCAGTCCAGCAGCACAGGTCGCAACACTTGTCCCAGCACCAGTGGCAACAGCAACTGCTTGGCAATGCCCACCACCGCATCGGTGAACGACAACGCCCCACCGCTGCTACTGCCCGCCATCAAGGTAATGAGCAAGGGCGTGAGCACGATGCCAATCAGGCTGGACAGCGTGGCGTTGAAGATGGCCACCGGCACGTTGCCGCGGGCCATGGCCGTCATGGCCACCGATGACGAGATGGTGGAAGGCAGCGCTGCCAAATAGCAAAAACCCAGCGCCAAGCCCGTGCTCATCCAAGGCGAGACCACATTGCGCAGCAGCAGCCACACCAAGGGGAAAGCCACAAACGTGCACAACTGCACAAACACATGAACCTGCCAGCGCGAAGCGCCTTGGCGCAAATTGGCGGTAGACAAGCCCAGCCCATGCAAAAAGAACACGATGGCAATGCCCACGTTGGCCACTTGGTCGCCGTGCAGCACGCCACCGCTCTTGCCCCAATGGGGCGTGAAGCTGGCCAGCACCACCATGCCCATCATGCAAAACAAAAACCATTCTTTGCGCATTAACTGCAGCGCACGTTGGGGCGGGGTCAATGGGGTGTGGGGTTGGTTCGTAGTTGTCATAGCGTCCTTTTTTATTAGTTGCGTGCGTGGGACATGGAGATGCTCTGCACATCGGGCCATGCACGCATGATTTTGGCCAATGCATCCAAACCGATGGCGCGCTCTTTATCCGCCACCGTGGCTATGCATTTGATTTCCATGTGTTGGTGATCCGCGTAGATGCTGAAAGTTTCGGTCGAAATTTCGTAACCCATGGGTTGCAGGTGTTCGTTGAGTGCTTGCAGGTTCAGGCTGCTGTGCGGTTGCAATATCAAACGCAAGGACAGGGCAGGGTGGGTTGGCAAGCTGCTCTCTATGCGGTTGCCCCACAGCATGGTGAGCATGCACAGCACCGCCAGCAAAATGGCCGCCGCATAAAACCCCACACCCAGCAGCACCCCAATGCAGGAGGCCGTCCAAATAGACGCCGCGCTGGCCAAGCCGGTGATTTGAAAGCCGTCTTTCACAATCACCCCAGCACCCAAAAAGCCAATGCCCGTCACCACCCCTTGGATCACCCGCGTCGGGTCAGCACCCGCCATCGTGTTGGGGTACAGCGCCCCAAACCACAGGTGCGGGTAACCCGCTACTGCCGTAATGGCCGTAGATGCCATGCACACCAGCGCATAGGTGCGAATACCAGCAGCACGCCCGTGGTAGGAGCGCTCATAGCCCACCAAGCCGCCCAAAAACAAGGCCCCCAGTAGGTTCAAAAAAATCAACAGATTGGTTTGCAGTTCAAGACCCGTCCAATAGGTCGTTATCAGTTGGTTGAGAGACAGGCTTTGCATGGGCTTATTTTTCAGGGGGTATTCGTATTGGGATAATCGACCTAGTTTTTATAAGGCTTAGTACACCGATGGACTTTTTTTCTATTGCTTTCCTAGCCGCATTGGCGCAGATCATGCTGGTCAACATCGTACTCTCGGGCGACAACGCCGTAGTCATTGCCTTGGCCGCCCGCAACCTGCCGCCCGAGCACCAGCGCAAAGCCGTGCTGTGGGGCAGTGGTGGCGCTATTGTGCTGCGCGTTATCTTGACCGTGGTGGCTGTGCAGTTGCTCAAAATCCCGTATTTGCAGTTTGCAGGCGCCTTGCTGCTGTTGTGGATTGCTTACCAACTGCTGGTAGAAGACGATGAAGCCGAAGGCGAAGAGCACAAAACCCACGGCAACTTGCTCTCGGCTGTGAAAACCATCCTCATTGCCGACGTGGTCATGAGTTTGGACAACACCTTGGCCATTGCTGGTGTAGCCAAAGGCGATTGGACGCTGCTCATCGTGGGCTTGGCACTGTCCATCCCGCTCATCGTGCTGGGTTCTACCGTCATCATGAAGCTCATGGACCGCTTCCCCGTTATCGTGTACGTGGGGGCTGGTCTCATTGCTTGGACTGCGGGCGAAATGATGGACTCTGACGCCGCTGTGCAACCCTACTTGCCCCACCTGCTGCACGAAACCGTGCTGCTGCCTGCCGCCCTGACTGTGGCGGTGGTGGGCTTGGGCTGGTGGATGAACCAAAAGCGTGGCCGCGATGCCGCCGCCGTGTTGGCCGCCGACAAAGCCGCTGCGCTGCGTATTGAAGACAAGATCGACTAAGCGCTATCGAAGCGCAACTGCTCAGCGCAATGACCCCATCCCCCGCAGCGCACTTTCCACCGCTGCGGCGGTAGCAAAGGGGTTTTCCAGGGGCAGCAAATGGCTGCCTTCTAACATTTGCATGCGGCCTTGGGTGATGCGCCGTGTGGCCGCCAAGCCCGTGCGGCGCGCTTCGTTGGATGCCAATCCCCCCACATAGCTCACGGGCCGCTGCAAGCCACTGCGGCGCAGGCGTTGTGGCATGTCGTGCGGCAGCGCGTCGTAGATAGCGGTTTCCACAGTGCGGTCAAACACCAGCACGCGCTGGCCCTGGTGGTCTGCTGTACCGTATTGCACGTAGTCGCGCAGACACTGGGGGTGCCAGCTAGCAAACAGTGGCTTGGAGGCAAAGTGCTCCAGCACGGCTTGTTCATGCGGCCAAGTGTTGCGCCGCTTGCGGCTGACCACCCCCGGCGAGAAGCGCTGGTTCAGCCCCAGCCGTTTGCCACCTGCCACCACTTTGCTGCGCCAGCCACCCAGCACTGGGCTGTCTACCAGCACCACACCGCGTACCAAACCAGGGTGTTTGCTCGCTACCAGCAGGCTCAAATACCCACCCAGCGAATGGCCCACCAGCCACACGGGTTGCCCTAGCGCTTGCACTACCTGCTGCGCATGCTCGGCCAGTTCATCGACCAAATGTGGCCAACCATCGCTCACTGGAAAACGCGGGTTGTGCCCCACCTTGTCGATGGGGTGCACGCCATAGCCACGCTGGCGCATGGCATCCAGAAACACCGAGTAGGTGGCGCTGGGAAAGCTGTTGCCGTGCGCAAAAACCAAATGCTCTGTAGCGGGCAGCGACATGGCAGCCTTTTAAATGAGTTTTTCGTCGGGCGTGCTGATCTTTTTCAGCTGCTGGTGGCGGCCATGGGGCACGCGCAGTGGCACATCGGTGGTGCCGCCGTTCCACAGCGGGTCTTCAATGCTGTCAAACACCTGGCGCAGCTTGTCGCCCCATGCTGCGCGCAGCATCTTCAGGTAAGGGTTGTGCTCGTCAATGCACACCACTTTGTCGGTTTGCAGCGTGTCGGCGTCGTACACCACCAAATCCAGCGGCAAACCCACCGACAGGTTGGACTTGAGCGTGCTGTCCATCGACACCAGCAGGCACTTGGCTGCCTCGTCCAGCGGCGTGCTGGGGGCGATCACGCGGTCCAGCACGGGCTTGCCGTATTTGGACTCGCCAATTTGGAAGAACGGCGTTTCGGCCGTGGACTCGATGAAGTTGCCCGCCGAATACACCTGGAACAAGCGCATGCCTTCGCCCTTGATTTGCCCGCCAAAGATGAGGGAAACGTTGAAGTCCACCCCAGCAGCTTTGAGTGCCGCGCCATCGCGCTCTTGCACGCGGCGAATGGCCGAGCCCAATACGCGCGTTGCGTCAAACATGCTCTTGGCATTCCAGATGGTGATGCCGTCGTCCTCGTCTTTGTCCTTGAGCTTTTCGATCTGCAAAATCTCGCGCACCGACTGCGAAATGGACAAATTGCCCGCCGACAGCAGCACCATGAAACGGTCGCCCGGCTTTTCGTACACGATCATTTTGCGGAAAGTGCTGATCTGGTCCATGCCCGCGTTGGTACGCGAGTCCGACAAGAAAACCAGTCCAGCATTGAGTTTGGCAGCGACGCAGTAAGTCATGGGCAGAGAGAAAAAGAGTGATGGGGCAGTCTAGCAGCTTGGCTGGGCTTATTCCTTGGAAGAGGATGGACTGCTGGTGGTGGAAGTCTTATTCGTTGAGACGGTATCGCTGTTATTGACTTTGATAGAGCGAATGAAGTCTCTTGATGTGATGGTGATAAAGAAAATTTGATCTTGTTGGAGTAAGGATGTAATTATTAAAAATAAATCTAATTGACCAATCATGCCCGTTTGACTGGAGTGTCCATCACCGATGTAAAAAATTTTCGCTACGTCGGTGTATTTGTTTTTGGGTATGAATATTCCGCCAATGCGGATGCGGGGTGAGAAATTGCGGATTTCATTTTTTTCCGGAAATCTATTGTTCTCTACATAGAAGTCCGCATCTTTTCCAATCAAAGTGAAAGTGGATTTTCCTTCTTGGGTGAAGAACGTTCCTTTTTCATTCTCGCCAATACTGGTATAAATGCCGGGATTAATGCCGGTCACTATGTTGGAGTCAAAAATACCTTTTCTTTTCTCGTAATAGTCTTTATTAATTGTGATGGTTTGGGTGGTTTCTGGTTTTTTTAATGCGTTGATATTGGAGCAGGCGCATAAAAAAAATGCCAGTAATACAGTTGCAAATGTCTTCATCGGTGTTGTCTCTTTGATTTCCCAGTGCAGGGCTTATTGGGTATATCCCGCTAGCTTCCCAGTGTAGCTTTGTGACGAGTCTGCTGGTTAAATATGCTGCTGTCACTACAGTCCACCCCATTGCGCTTCAGCGCTGAGACGAGACCCATGTCCACCCCATCCATCTCCCACCTTTTGCAATCTCCGCAATCTCCGCATTCCCCGCTATCGCGCCGCCAGTGGCTAAGCTCCATCGGCACGTCCATGGGATCTTTGGCTGCTGTGGCCTTGGCTCCTGGCTGGGCTGTGGCTGCCAATGCGGCAGCGCAGCGCTGGCAGCACAACGCGTTTGCGCTGGGCGTGGCCAGTGGCAGCCCGCGGCCTGATGGCATGGTGCTGTGGTCGCGCTTGCTGCCCGAGGGCTTTGTGCCCGGCGTGGCCGAGGCGGCCAGCACTGCTGGCGCAGCCCAAGCCCGCGCGGGCTGGGGGGCAGTGCCTGTGCTGTGGGAGGTGGCGCACGACGAGGCTTTTGCCCGCGTGGTGCAAAGTGGCCAAGCGCTGGCCCTGCCCGAGCTGGGCCACAGCGTGCACGTGGAGCTGCAGGGGCTGGCGGCGGACCGCTGGTACTTCTACCGTTTTCGCGTAGGCGCAGTCACCAGCCCAACCGGGCGCACCCGCACCTTGCCCGCAGAGGGCCAATCTCTGCAAGCGGGCAGCCGCTGGCGCATGGCCTACGCCTCCTGCCAGCGCTGGGAGCACGGCCACTACGGCGCGTGGCGGCATATGCAAGACGAGCAGCTGGACATGGTGGCCTTTGTGGGCGACTACATCTACGAAAGCACCCGCCGCCCCGGCGATGTGCGCAGCCACAGCCTGGCGCTGCCACAAACGCTGGACGACTACCGCGACCGCTACGCCCTGTACAAGAGCGACCCGCAACTGCAAGCCATGCACGCCCAGTGCCCGTGGCTGCTGACGTGGGATGACCACGAGGTGCTGAACAACTACGCCGCCGACTTTGCCCCCGGCAAGCTAGACCCAGCGGCTGCACAAGCCTTTGCAGCGCAGCGCCAAGCGGCTTACCAGGCGTATTACGAAAACCAGCCCTTGCCGCTGAGCAGTTGGCTGGGCGCAGGCAAGGGCCTGCAGCTCTACCAGCGCCAGCGCTGCGGTGCGCTGCTGGACTGGCATGTGCTGGACACCCGCCAGTACCGAGCCGCCCCCGCATGCAGTGGGCCCGATGGCAAGAAAGGCAGCACCAAGGCCAGCGCCTGCGCCGAACTGACCGACCCCAGCCGCAGCCTGCTGGGCACGGCGCAGGAGCAGTGGCTGGCCCAAGGCCTGCAGCAAAGTCAGAAAAGCGGTGCGCGCTGGACGGTGCTGGTGCAAACCACCCGCTTTGGCCCCAACGCCATGGGCGGGGTCACCCCGCATACCAGCGTGAGCAACGACAACTGGGACGGCTACCCCGCCGCCCGCCAGCGCCTGCTGCAAACCCTGCAAGACAGCCGCGCCCCCAACCCCGTGCTGCTGGGCGGCGATGTGCACTCCAACTGGGTGGGCCACGCGCTGGCCGACTACCGCCAGCCCATGGGGCCGCGCAACCCCGCACTGGCGGTGGAGTTCACGGGCACCAGCATCAGCTCCAACTACGGTGGCGCGGCCCACGTGCCCCAGCAGGTGGCCGACAACCCGCACTGGGTGCTGGGTGAGGGCAGTTTGCGCGGCTACGGCGTGGTGGAGTTCGGTGCCAAGCAGCTCACCACCACCTTGCGCGTGCTGGATGACGTGACCCAGCCCGATAGCGGCGTGCGCACACTGGCCCGCTTGGCGGTGGAGGCGGGCAGCAATCGGGTGCAGCAGGCCTAAGCGGCAGCATGCGCCGGACTTTGCCACCACTGCGCATCAGCACCGCTGCCTTGGCGTGGCTGCTGGGGGTGGCGCTGCAGTTGCAGCAAGCCCAGTTGTATGCGGCAGGGTTTTATGCCGGGAGCTGTGCGGCGGCGTTGCTCCTGCTGTGGCTTTGTGCCCGCTGGCAGGCACACACTCCGTGCAGGCGCTTGGCGCTGCCGTTGGGGATGCTGCTCGCAGCCGCCGTGCTGGGTTGGGGCAGCACCGGGTGGCGTGCTGCGGTGTTCGATGCGCAGCGCCTAGCCCCCGCGCTGGAGGGGCAAGACATTGCCGTGGTGGGCGTGGTGGATGACATGCCGCGCCTGCACCCCACGGGCACGCGCTTTCGGCTGGCGGTGCACAGCGCCACGCTGCGCGGGCAGCCGGTGCAATTGCCCCCGCTGCTGGATGTGGGCTGGTACGCGCCGCGCTACGGTGCGACAAATTGGACGGCGGCAGGCGCTGGAGCAGAAGCAGGAGCAGGAGCAGGAGCAGGAGCCAGCCCGGGCAGCGATGCCGATGCCAGTACTTGGAGCCTGCAGCGCGCCCCGGTGGCGCTGCTGCCCGGCGAACGCTGGGCCATGACGCTGCGCCTCAAAGCCCCGCACGGCCAGCACAACCCGCATGGGTTTGACTACGAGCTGTATCTGTGGGAGCAGGGCGTGCAAGCCACGGGCTATGTGCGCACCAGTGCCAAAGACCCAGTGCCGCAGCGGCTGGACGCAGCGCCCTGGCGGGCCCCGGTGGCGTGGCTGCGCACGGTGCTGCGCGAGCGCATCAGCCAGCAGGTGGATGACCCGCACAGCGCCGGGCTCATGGCGGCGCTGGTGCTGGGCGATCAAGCCGCCATCGACGCGCCGGACTGGGACGTGTACCGCAGCGCGGGCTTGAGCCACCTCATCAGCATCTCGGGCTTGCACATCACCTTGTTTGCTTGGCTGGCCGTGCGCCTGCTGGGCTGGCTGTGGCGACAGTCGGCGTGGCTGTGCGCGCGCTGGCCTGCGCCGCAGGCGGCTGCTCTGGGTGGTTTGCTGCTGGCTGCTGCCTATGCCGCGCTGGCGGGTTGGGGCGTGCCAGCCCAGCGCACGCTGTGCATGCTGGCCGTGGCGGTGCTGGTGCGCCAAGCGGGGGTGCGTTGGCCATGGCAGGTGGTGTGGCTGAGCAGCGCGGTGGCGGTCACGCTGCTGGACCCGTGGGCGCTGCTGCAGCCGGGTTTTTGGCTCAGTTTTGTCGCGGTGGCGGTGTTGTTTGCTACAGATTTAGGAGCTGCTTCAGCTTATGCAGCAAGCTCTGCAGGAATATTTGGCTGGAGAATTCTGTGGCGCCATGTGCGTGCTTTGCTGTACCAGCAGGGCGTTATCACGCTGGCCTTGGCACCCTTGTCCATTGGCTTGTTTGGGCAGTTGTCCTTGGTGGGGCTGGTGGCCAATTTGCTGGCCATACCGTGGGTGACGCTGGTGCTCACGCCGCTGTCCCTGCTGGGCGTGCTAGTGCCGCCGCTGTGGGGGCTGGCGCAGTGGGCGGCGCAGGGTTTTCATGCGGTGGCCAGCTATCTGGTGGCGTGGCCGTGGGCCAGCGTGCACTGGCCTGTGCCGCCGTGGCCGCTGGTGGTGTTGGGCTTGGTGGGGGCGCTGTGGCTGGCGTGGCCTATGCCGTGGCGCATGCGTTTGCTGGGGCTGCCTGCGCTCTTGGCCCTGCTGCTGTGGCAACCTGCGCGGCCTGAGCCGGGGCAGTTTGCCCTGCTCGCGCCCGACATAGGGCAGGGCAACGCCGTGCTGGTGCAAACCGCTCACCACAGCCTGCTGTACGACGCGGGCCCGCGCTACAGCGAGGACAGCGATGCGGGCAACCGCGTCATCAACCCGCTATTGCAAGCCCTGGGCGTGCGGCTGGATGTGCTGCTGCTCAGCCACCGCGACACCGACCACGTGGGCGGTGCCGCCACGGTGCTGCAAAGCCAGCCACAGGCGCGGCTCCTTAGCAGTTTGGCACCCGATCACCCGCTGGTACAAGCCACGGGCCGCGATGGTCACCCCGCTGCCCAGCCTTGCCTAGCAGGCCAGCAGTGGGAGTGGGATGGCGTGCGCTTTAGCGTGCTGCACCCCACCGAGCAGGACTATGCGCAGAGCAACAGCGCCACCAAGCAGCGCCCCAACACCCTCTCGTGCGTGCTGCGCATCGAGGCTGGCCCTGCCACGCGCAATGAGGGCGGGGCAGTGGCTCTTTTGGTGGGTGATATCGAAGCGGCGCAAGAGCAAGCGCTGCTGCAGCGCTACCCGCCAGACCATTTGCGTGCCGATGTGCTGCTGGTGCCGCACCACGGCAGCAAAACCTCCAGCACGCCAGACTGGCTACAGGCCGTGCAGCCAGTCTGGGCGTGGGTGCAAGCGGGTTACCGCAACCGCTATGGCCACCCTGCCGCGCCCGTTGTGCAGCGCTATGCCGAGTTGGGCAGCGCGCTCTTGGTGTCACCCACCTGTGGAGCCATGCAGTGGCAGTCCAACGCGTTATCCCTAGCGCAGAGCACGGTGTGCAGCCGCGAGGGGGCTAGGCGATATTGGTTGCATCATGTACATTAATGACCCGTCGGTTACTAATTTTCTTTGGAGTGCAAACCATGGTGAATTTCTCTCTGCAGCGTGGAACGGTGCTTACGGCAGTGGCACTGTGTGTCGCGTTATTGGCAGGCTGCAGTGCAGTCCCTGTGGTGCAAAACAAGTCGTTGCCAGAGGAGAGCGCTCCCGCGCAAGAGGCCAGCACCAAGCCCACGGAGTTGAAAAACCGCTACTCCCTCATGGAGTCTGCCCAGCGCTCCAAACCCTCGCCGGTGCGTATCTTGTTGGCTTTCTCGGGCGGAGGAACCCGGGCGTCTGCCATGTCGTATGGGGTGCTGCGTGGTTTGCAGCAGCAAGAAATACCCGCCTCAGTTGGTGGTGGAAGCTTGCTCAAGCGCGTGGAGGTGATTTCCTCCGTGTCAGGGGGCAGCTTCACGGCGGCCTACTACGGTTTGTACGGTGAAAAGGGCTTTGATGATTTTGAGAAAAAGTTCTTGCGCCGCAATGTACGCAGCGAACTGGTGAGCGCGGTCTTTAGCCCATTGCAGTTGTTTTCTTCTACCGGGCGCACCGATGTGGCCGAGCGCATTTATGCCGACACCATTTTCCAAAACGCCACCTACGCCGACATGTTGCGTGCTGGTGGCCCATTGGTGGTGATCAATGCAACCGACCTCTCCCAAGGCAGCAATTTTGCATTTTTGCAAGAGTATTTCGATTTGCTGTGCTCGGATTTAAGCTCCTTTCCAGTAGCCCGGGCGGTGACGGCCTCTTCGGCGGTGCCAGTGATGTTCAGCCCCGTGGTGCTGCGCAATTATTCTGGTTGTTCGCGTGAGGACGTGGATTCCTACTTGCAAACCGTGATGCACCTCACGCCCAAGCAGTCCTTGCGTTTCAAGGCCGAGAGCTTGCGCTCCTATGCCGACAAAACCGAACGCCCCTACATCCACTTGGTCGATGGTGGCTTGACCGACAACTTGGGCGTGCGTGCTATCAACGATTTTGTGGATGTCGCAGGCGGCATGAAGGCCTTTGCCAATATCGTGGGCATTCAGCAAGTGCCACCGCCCAAGCATTTGCTGGTCATCGTGGTGGATGCATCGACCGAGAACAACCAAGGCTTGGATAAGACAGCCAAGGCTCCCACGATAGAGCAAACCCTCGATGCCGTGACCGATGTGCAACTGCACCGCTACAACGAAGAAACACTGGACAAAGCACGTGTGACGCTGGAGCAATGGAAAACGGATTTGGCTACGCCCGAGCACCCGGTGAATACCTACTTCATTCACCTCAAGTTCAAAGACTTGGACGACAAGCGCCGCCAATACATCAACCAAATCCCCACCACCTTGGCACTGGACAAAGAGCAGGTGGATACCTTGATCGGTGCTGCGAAAGATTTACTGCAATCCAATCCGCAGTACCGACAGTTTTTGCAGGATGTCGGGGAGTAGCGAGGTCTTACTTCAGTACATCCCCTACGCAGACGTATTTCACTTCCACGTACTCGTCCATGCCCAGGTGCGAGCCTTCGCGGCCCAGGCCGGACTGCTTCACACCGCCAAAGGGCACGTGCTCGGTGGCCAAAATGCCCACGTTGGCACCCACCATGCCGTACTCCAGCGCCTCGCTGACGCGGAACAGGCGGCCCATGTCGCGGGTGTAGAAGTAGCTGGCCAGGCCAAACTCGGTAGCGTTGGCTGCGTCAATGGCTTCTTGCTCGGTGTTGAACTTGAACACCGGGGCAAAGGGGCCAAAGGTTTCTTCGCGCGCGCAGAGCATGTCGGCCGTGGCATCGGCCACCACGGTGGGCTCGAAGAACTGGCCCGAACCCAGCGCGGTCAGGCGCTTGCCGCCAGTCACCACACGGCCACCCTTGGCCACCGCGTCGTCCACGTGGCGCTGCACTTTTTCCAGCGCGGCTTCTTCAATCAGTGGGCCTTGGCTCACACCGTCTTCAAAGCCGTTGCCCACCTTGGCGCTGGCCACTTTGGCGGCAAACTTGGCCACGAACTGGTCGTACACACCCGCCTGTACATATATGCGGTTGGAGCACACGCAGGTTTGGCCTGCGTTGCGGTATTTGCTGGCAAAAGCGCCTTCTACGGCGCTGTCGATGTCGGCATCGTCAAACACTATGAAGGGGGCGTTGCCGCCCAGCTCCAAGGCCAGCTTCTTCACGGTGGGGGCGCACTGCGCCATGAGGATGCGGCCCACTTCGGTAGAGCCGGTAAAGCTCAGGTGGCGCACTACGTCGCTGGCGCAAATGACCTTGCCCACGGCAATGCTGTTGCGGCTGTCAGCGGTCAGGATGTTGAGCACACCCGCTGGAATGCCCGCACGCACGGCCAACTCGGCAGCGGCCAAGGCGGTCAGGGGCGTTAGCTCGGCGGGCTTGATGACCACTGGGCAGCCAGCCGCTAAGGCGGGCGCTACCTTGCGGGTGATCATGGCCAGTGGGAAGTTCCACGGCGTGATGGCTGCGCACACGCCAATGGGCTGTTTCATGATCAGCAAGCGGCGGTTGTTGTCGAACTGCGGCAGGATTTCACCGTTGACGCGCTTGGCCTCTTCGGCAAACCACTCCACAAAGCTGGCACCGTAAGCCACTTCGCCCTTGGCTTCGGCCAAAGGTTTGCCTTGCTCGGCGGTCATGATGCGGCCCAAGTCGTCTTGGTTGGCCATCAGCAAGTCGTACCACTTGCGCAGGATGATGCTGCGCTCTTTGGCCGTTTTGCTGCGCCATGCGGGCCAGGCTGCGTTGGCCGCAGCAATGGCCGCCTCGGCATCGGCTGGGCCCAGGTTGGGCACATCGGCCAGCTTGGCACCCGTGGCGGGGTCGGTCACGTCAAAGCGGCTGCTGCCAGCCACCCATTGGCCGTTGATGAAGGCATCGGTCTTGAGCAGGCAGGGGTCTTTGAGTTGGGAGAGGGGGGAGGTGGTCATCATGGCCTCGGTTTCTAGAGTTGCTTAAGGTATAGGTCAGCTTAACGCAGGCATTGCTGTGCCGCCCAGGGTGGGCGCAGCCTCCATGCGGAAAAAGGCAATCGCTTGGCTGAGTTGTTGGGTTTGCACGCGCAGGCTCTCTGCAGCGGCGCTGATTTGTTCCACCAAAGCAGCGTTTTGCTGGGTCGATTGGTCAATGCGTGCTACCGCTTGGCCGACTTGGCTGATGCCCTCGTACTGGGTGCCGGTAGCGCTGCGGATGCTGACAACCAGCGCATTGACCTGATCTACTTGGCCCACGATGTGGGTGATGGCCGCGCCAGCAGTTTGCACTTTGGTCGATGTGGCTTGCACTTTGTGCACATTGCTGTCGAGCAGGGTGCGAATTTCCTTGGCTGCTTGGCTAGAACGTTGGGCCAAGGCCCGTACTTCGCTGGCCACCACGGCAAAGCCACGGCCTTGTTCGCCGGCCCGTGCGGCCTCTACCGCAGCGTTCAGGGCCAAGATGTTGGTCTGAAAAGCAATGCCATCAATCACCGCGGTGATGTCACTGATGGTGGCAGAGGCGGTGGCCAAATCCTGCATGGCACTCATGACTTCGGTCACGCTGCGCCCGCCATCGTTGGCCGCTTTGGCCGCTTGTGAGGCCAAGGTGCTGGCTTGCTGCGCGTTGTCGGCGGTGTTCTTGACGGTGTGCATCAGCCGCTCCATGGACGCTACGGCTTCTTGCAAATCACGCGCTTGCAGTTCGGTGCGTTGGCTCAGGTCGGCATTGCCAGCGGCAATCTCGGCTGTGCCTGTGGCTACGCTGTCGCTGGTGTTGCGCACATCGCGTACCAAGCTGGCCAAGCGTTCACGCATGGTCAGCATAGCCGCCATGATGCTGTTTGCGGGCACATTGGCCGCTTGTTCATGCGCTGCCAAACGGCCTTGCGCAATGGCCAAGGCCAGCTCAACCCCTTGGGCAGGCTCTCCCCCTACTTGGCGTACTACCGAACGCACCACCGCCCATGCTGCCGCTATGCCCAAGGCTGTAGCCAGTAAAAAACTGCCCACCAAAATGGACAGAGACAGTTGGTAAGTCTTGGCCCCTTGCTGGGCCAGACCACTGGCCTGCTCGGTCGTGTACTGCCAGTAGGCGTTGATGTTTTTCGTTGCCGTGGTGTAAATGCGCTCAGTCTTGCTCGTGAAAAGGCGGCGTGCGGCTTCCCCTTGCTCCGGGGATTGCAGGCTTTCGCGGGTGAGTGTGCGCAGTTTTTCCCAGTTGCTGGCGCTCAGGGCCAAACTCTCGCTCACGGCCTGCCACAAAGCCCGTTCTTGCTCATCGCGCAATTGCGATTCGTCCTGCGCCACACCGCGCTGCAGCTGATCGAAATGCGTAGCAATGGTTTTTTCCAACTCTCCCATTTCTTCTTCGGATACCGTCATCAGATGCTGTCCTTGCAGCATGCGGATGGAAGCCAGTTCTGTTTGCCAGTTGCGCACTTTTTCCAAAGCCGGGGTCGTGGTCGTGGCATAAAAGTCCAAGGACTCATGCATGCCCCGAATCTGGCTGGCAGAGATGAGCGAGACGCCCAGCAAGAAAAACAGCAACAACCCAAAAGCCAGTAGCAAGCGGCTGCGCAGAGTCAATGCAGTGCGTCGTTGGGTAAGAGCACGCCAAGGTGCAACAAGGGGAAATCTCATAGTACAGGTAGGCAGTGTCAATCGCGGTCAGCGCATCTCAATTTCAATGAACACGACCTCGTGCTCGGTGGGGTTGATGACGTTGTGTTCTACCCCCACATTGCGGGTGTAAGACTGGCCGGGTACGAGCGGGGCTCTGCGCTCGCCGTCCGCTGTTTCCAGCAGCAACTCTCCGTCTGTCATGGGCACCACAACGTAGTCATGCGCATGCCGATGCCAACCAGTTTCAGCGCCCGGCGCGAAACGCCATTCAGTGACGATTACTCGGTCGTTGGAGATTTGGATGGTGGGTACAGCTTGTGGGCGATGCATGGACATTGAACTTTCAGATGGATTGGGCAAAAAAGGCACTAAGTTCTGCATCCGGTATTTGCTGTTGGGCATACGAAAAACTGCCTTTCTGCTGAATTTCTTGCCCAGCACGCCGAAGCAGGCCCAAGCAGGCACGGGCCAGACTGCCTCCCGTGCTAATGCGACGAACACCCCACTGCGTGAGTTGTTGCACTGTCAAGGTCGAATCCGTTAGTCCCATCACGACATTGACTGGATGTTGCACAGCCTTTACCAATGCCGTGATGCTGGTTTCATCGTTGAGTCCCGGAACAAAGAGACAATCAGCTCCTGCAGCACGGTATGCACGGCAGCGTTCGATGCTTTCATGCAAAGCATCAGGGCGTTTGCATAAAAATGCATCGCACCGCGCAGTGAGTGTGAATGGAATGCCTGTAGCGTCAGCAGCTTGGCGCGCAGCAGCAATTCGTTCAACCGAATCAGGTAATGCAAACAATGGTGCAGCGGTGATGCCTGTTGCATCTTCAATATTGGCTCCAGATGCCCCAGCTTGTATGACCAGGCGAATTGTGTCGGCAACACCCGCTGCATCCTGTCCATAGCCTGACTCCAAGTCCGCATTGACGGGAATTCGCACTGCACGTGCAATGCGGTAAATAGCATCCAGCATGGTGTTTCGATTAACAGCGTCAGCGCCATCTGGGCATCCCATGGAAAAAGCGATTCCCGCACTGGTGGTTCCCAGCGCAGGGAAACCTTCAGCTTCCAGCAAACGAGCACTTCCAGCATCCCATGCGTTGGGCATTACCCATGTGCCTTGGCGATGCAAATCACGCAGTGTTTGACCACGCGAAAGTAGTGATTCAGATGGAAATGCTGCGAATTGCGGCTGCATAGGGCATCCAGTCTTTGACCTTGGACGATCACTGGCGGCGTCCACGCAGCCATTCGAGCACCAGCAGCAAGCTGGTGGTGAACAAAATCAGCAGCGTGGCCACAGCGGCGATGGTGGGGGAAATGTTTTCGCGAATGCCCGTGAACATCTGGCGCGGCAGGGTGGTTTGCTCGGCACCGGCCAAGAAGAGGGTGACCACCACTTCGTCAAACGAGGTGGCAAACGCAAACAAGCCGCCGGAGATAACGCCCGGTGCAATCACCGGCAAGGTGACGCGCATGAAGGTGCGAAACGGGGTTTCGCCCAAGCTGAGCGAGGCGCGCACCAAGTTGTGGTTGAAGTTGGACAGCGTAGCCAGCACAGTAGTCAGCACAAAGGGCGCGCCCAAAGCGGCGTGCACGGCAATCAGGCCCACATAGCTGTCACTCAGGCCCAGAGGCGCAAAGTACAGGTACGTGGCTACACCCACCACGATGATGGGCACCACCATGGGGGCAATCAGCACGGCCATGATGAGGCCTTTGAAGCGAAATTCAGTGCGCGACAAGCCTACTGCCGCCAGCGTGCCCAGCACGGTGGCGATGACCGTGGCAGCAGGTGCCACGATGAAGCTGTTGCGCGTGGCGTTGCTCCACTCAGGCGCGCTAAAGAGGTTTTGGTACCACTTGAGCGACCAGCCCGGCATGGGGTAGCTCAGGAAGGAACTGCTGGAGAATGACAGCGGGATGATGGCCAAAATAGGGGCCAGCAAGTAGATGAGCACGGCCACGCAAACGATGCGCAGCAGCCACCAGCCAGCCTTGTCCAGTGGGGTGGCGTAGAGCGGAAATTCGGGCAGTTTGAACATGGTGTGTTTTTCCTTATGCCAAAGCCAAGTCGGTCTTGCCCACGCGGCGGTAAATGCCGTAGAGCACCAGTGTGGTCACCAGCAGCAGCGCACCCAAGGCGCAGGCCATGCCCCAGTTGATTTCCACGTTGGTGTAACGGGCGATGTAGTAGCTCAGCATCTGGTCGTCCGCGCCACCCAGCAGCGCGGGGGTGATGTAGTAGCCAATGGACAGAATGAACACCAGCAAAGCCCCCGCGCCAATGCCGGGGAAGGTTTGTGGCACATACACCCGCGCAAAGGCGGCCAGCGGGGCACTGCCCAGCGACACGGCGGCCCGCACATAGGTGGGGGGCACGCTTTTCATGACGCTGTAGAGCGGCAAAATCATGAAGGGCAACAAGATGTGCACCATGGAAATGATGACGCCCGTGCGGTTGAACAGCAGCTCCAGCGGCTTGTCGGTCAGGCCCAGACCCATGATGGCGCTGTTGACCAGCCCTTCGGATTGCAGCAACACAATCCAAGCCGCTACGCGTACCAAGATGGACGTCCAAAACGGCACTAGCACCACAATCATCAGCACGTTGGCCTTGCGCTCAGGCAGGGTAGAGAGCCAGTAGGCCAAGGGGTAAGCCAGCACCAAGCACAGTACCGTGACGACGAAGCTGATGTGGAAAGTGCGCAGCAAGATGCCGCTGTAAGCGCGCAACTCTTCGGGCATGCGTTCTATGTGGCCTTGGGCATCGCGGCGCAAGTCCAACGAGGCCAGCAAATAGTCCCCCGTCCAGCGCGAGCCATTTTTGGCAATGGCTTGCCAGTACACCGGGTCGCCCCAGCGCTCGTCTTTGTCCAGCAACTGTTGGCGAATGCTGTCGGCATCGCCCTCCAGCGGCAGGGCTCGGTAGGCACCCATGATGAGCGAGCGGGCACCCGGAGCCTCGGTGTTGAGGCGGCGCGCCAAAGCCCCTGCGTCGGACGAGTCAGGCAGGTGTGACAGGTCTTGCACCAGCGCTGCATAGGCAGCAGGCGCTGGGGCCGATTGTGTGTCCCAGCCGTCCAAGGCCGCTACCGTGTAGGGCAGGGCTTTGACGACTTCGGGGTTTTCCACCGCCCGCATGAGCAGGGCGGCAATAGGAATCAGCAAGGTAAACAGCAGGAACACCAGCAGTGGCACCGTCAGGCCAAACGCGCGCCATTTGCGGCGGGCCTCTGCGCGTGCAAGGGCCTGGCGCAGATCGCTGCCATGCGGGGTGGCAGCCATGCTGGGGCTCGTAAGGCTCTGGGGTGCGGTCATAAGCGGTGTTCCTGTCTGTCGTCTCTATGCTTTATTGGGTAGCCCAGGCTGCAAAGCGTTTTTCCAGGGCTTCGCCTTGGTCAGCCCAGAAGCTGATGTTGAATTGCAGTGCTTCCTTGGCGTTCTTTTCAGAAGTAGGCAGGTTGTCCAACACCTTTTTGTCCAACTTGGCCAATGCCTTCTTGTTGGTAGGGCCGTAGGCGATGTTTTGGGCGTACACAGCTTGGTTCTCAGGCTTCATAGCGAAGTTGATGAACTTGTACGCAGCGTCCTTCTTGGCAGTGCCCTTGGGGATGACCCAGTAGTCCAAGTCGTAGATGCCACCGGGCCAGAAGATTTGCAGGTTGCGGCCTTCGCGGTTGGCAGCGTCAATGCGGCCGTTGTAAACCGTGGTCAGCACCACGTCACCAGCGACCAAGATTTGGGGCGCTTGGGCACCGGCTTCCCACCATTGGATGCTGGGCTTGAGTGCGGTCAGCTTCTTGAATGCGCGGTCGGCACCGTCTTTGGTGGCCAGCACTTTGTACACGTCGGCGGGTTTCACACCGTCGGCCATCAGAGCGAACTCGAGGTTGTAGCGTGCACCCTTGCGCATGCCGCGCTTGCCAGGGATTTTCTTGGTGTCAAAGAAGTCGGCCCAGCTGGTGGGGGCTGTCTTGAGCTTGTCGCCGTTGTACGCCATCACGGTAGACCACACGAACACACCCACACCGCACTCGCTCACCGCTGCAGGCAGCAGGTCTGCTTTGGGGGCAATCTTGCTGTAGTCCAGTTTTTCAAACAGGCCTTCATCGCAACCACGTGCCACGTCGGGGGATTCGACTTCCACCACGTCCCAAGTCACGTTCTTGGTTTCCACCATGGCTTTGACTTTGGCTTGCTCACCGTTGTATTCCACGGCGGTGACTTTCACGCCTTCTTTGGCGATGGGTTCGTAGTAGGCCACCTTTTGGGCATTGGCATTGGCACCACCAAAGTTCACCACGGTAATGGCGTCTTCGGCATGGGCTGTCAGGGCCATGCAGGCCGACAGGGATGCCAGGGCGATCAGGCTTTTTTTCATGGAACAAGCTCCTTTGCTTGGGTTGGTTGAAGGACAGGGGAAAACAAGAAAAACAAACCATCACAGCGCGTACAGGCGCGTGTGCTGGGGCTCAAACTCCAGGTACACCGTGCTGCCCATAGCAGGGGCTTGCAGTGCGCTGGGATGACTCAGGGGCAGTTTGACGATGGCCTGCGCTTGCTCTGCGCCCAAAGCGCATTGCAGGCGCACGTGGTCGCCGTAGTACACGATGCCTGCCACTTGCGCGGCCAGCACGTTGTGAGCAGCGGGCAGTGCGGTGTGCAGGGCAATGCGCTCGGGGCGCACGCAGGCTTCTACGGGCGCGCCCACGCTGACTTGGTTCACGTTCAGACCTTGCAAGCTGGCATTGAGCCCCGCCAGTGCCACACTGGCCTGGCCGTTGCCATCGGTTTGCAGCGTGCCGTGCAGCACCGTGCTGTCGCCCACAAATCCCGCCACGAAGCGGTTGCTGGGCGTTTCGTACAGCGCTTGCGGGGCAGCCAGTTGCTGGATCACGCCTTCGTTGAACACCGCCACGCGGTCGCTCATGGTCAGCGCTTCGCCTTGGTCGTGCGTCACGTACACAAAGGTCACACCCAGTTGGCGGTGCAGTTCTTTGAGTTCGAGCTGCATGTGCTCGCGCAGTTGCTTGTCCAGCGCGCCCAGCGGTTCGTCCATCAGCACCAGTTGGGGCTCAAACACCAAGGCACGGGCCAAGGCCACACGCTGCTGCTGGCCGCCTGACAAGCGGGTGGGCAAGCGATCACCCATGCCCGACAGGCGCACCATGTCCAACGCTTTTTTCACCCGCACCGCTTGCTCGGCCTTGGGCACCTTGCGCACGGTCAGGGGGTAGGCCACGTTCTGCGCCACTGTCATGTGGGGGAACAGCGCGTAGTTTTGGAACACCATGCCAAAGTTGCGCTTGTGCGGTGGTGTGGTGGTGATTTGCTTGCCGTCCAGCATGATGTCGCCCGCGGTGGGCGACTCAAAGCCAGCGAGCATCATCAGTGTGGTGGTTTTGCCCGAGCCCGAAGGGCCCAGCAAGCTCAAAAATTCACCGCGTTGGATATCCAGGTCGAGCGAACGCACGACCAAGTGTTCTCCGTCGTAGGTTTTTTGTACGCCGCTAAAGCGCACCAAAGGTTCGCTAGCCACTGCGGGGGTCATCTGGGTGTTCATGCGGAGGCTAGTGGTTTATGCGCAGGCAGCAAAGCTGTCGGCCAAAATCTGCAGGCCTTCGTCCAGCAGGGCGTTGGAAGCGGTCAGCGGCACCAAGATGCGGATCACGTTGCCGTAGGTGCCGCACGAAAGCAAGATGAGTCCGCGCTTGGCCGCTTCGGTGACGATCTTTTTGGTCAAGTCGGCAGCGGGCTTGTGCACGTCACCGCCTTCAAACAGCTCAATGGCCACCATGGCACCCAAGCCGCGCACGTCGCCAATGCTCTTGTGTTGCGCGGCAATGCCTTGCAGCTTGCCAATCAGGTAGGTGCCCATTTCTTGGCTGCGTTGCAGCAGCTTTTCTTTCTCGAACGCATCCATCACGGCCAGCGCAGCAGCACAGCCAATGGGGCTACCGGCATAGGTGCCGCCCAAGCCACCGGGGCCGGGGGCGTCGATCACGTCGGCGCGGCCCACCACGCCAGAGAGTGGGAAGCCACCCGCCAGCGACTTGGCGGTGGTGATCAGGTCCGGGGCCACAGGCCACTGCTCGCAGGCAAACCAGGTGCCGGTGCGGCCTGCGCCGGTTTGCACTTCGTCGGCAATCAGCAAGATGCCGTGCTGGTCGGCCAGCGCCTTGAGGCGGCGGATGAACTCGGGCGGTGCAACGTAGAAGCCGCCTTCGCCTTGCACGGGCTCGACGATGAATGCCGCCACGCGCTTGGCTTCGATGTCGTTCTTGAAAATCAACTCCACCGAGTCGATGGCGTCGTCAATGCTCACGCCATGCAGTTCGTTGGGGAACAGGGCGTGGAATGTCTCACCGGGGAAGGGGCCAAAACCCAGCTTGTAGGGCGCGACCTTGCCGGTCAGCCCCAAGGTGGCGATGGTGCGGCCATGGTAGCCGCCGGTGAAAGCAATCACGCCGGGGCGGCCTGTGTAGGCTCGTGCCACTTTGATGGCGTTTTCCACCGCCTCGGCACCCGAGGACAGCAGCAAACTCTTCTTGGCAAACGCGCCCGGTGCCATGGCGTTGAGGCGTTCGCACACGGCCACATAGGGCTCGTACGCCACCACTTGGAAGCAGGTGTGCGTGTACAGCTCCAACTGGGCTTGCACGGCCTTGATCACCTCGGGGTGCAAGTGGCCGGTGTTGAGCACCGCAATGCCGCCTGCAAAGTCGATGTAGCGGCGGCCTTGAACGTCCCACAGCTCGGCGTTGAGCGCGCGCTGCACAAAGATTTCGTGGGCTTGTCCTACCCCGCGGGCCACTGCAGCGTGGCGACGGCCCATCAGGGCGGCGTTGGTGAGTTGGGCTTCGTGTTGCATGACCAAAATCCAATAGGTGGTTGATGAATGGAAGCGGATTCTGGAAGTCCTGTCACACAGCGTCCATGTACAGACAGTGCGATTTTTTGGCGTACTGTGCAGGTTTAGAATCCAATACACAGATTCCCTAATGCCCCCCGAAACAGTGCATGTTGCAGCTCAGTCCTGATCTGTCCACGCCCCTGGTGACCCAGATCGTGGATGGCCTGCGTAGCCAGATTGCGGCCCAAATCCTCAAGCCTGGTACCAAACTTCCCTCTATACGGGCCTTTGCTGCCGCCCATGGGGTCAGTGTGTTTACCGTGGTCGAGGCCTACGACCGCTTGGTAGCCCAAGGTTGGTTGGTCTCCAAAGCGCATGCGGGCTTTTTCGTCAAACGCCGTGGCGATGAGCCCCCCGTTCACCCTTCTGGTGCATTGGTAGAGCGGCCACGCCCCCAGTTTGATGCGCGCTGGTACCTCAAACAAATTTTTGAAAACCGCAATTTGCCGCTCAAACCCGGCTGCGGTTGGCTGCCCCACGACTGGCTCTTTGGCGATGCTGTGCGCCGCAGCATGCGCCAACTCTCCACCGATGGGCCTGAGCTAGATGGCTACGGCCTGCCGCATGGCCACATGGCCCTGCGCATGGTGTTGGCCGAGAGCTTGGTCGAGCACCAAATCGCCGTCGATGCCGATCAGATCGTGTTGACCCACGGCTCCAGCCAAGCACTGGACTTGGTGGCCCGCAGCTTTGTGCGCCCCGGTGATGTGGTGCTGGTGGACGACCCCGGTTACCCCAACCTGATGTTCATGCTGCGCTTTGCTGGCGCTACGGTGGTGGGCGTGCCGCGCACCGCGCAGGGCTACGACCTGCAAGCGCTCGAAGCCCTGCTGGTGCAGTACAAGCCCAAGGTCTTTTTTACCCAACCACGCCTGCAAAGCCCCACGTGCTCCACCGCCTCGCTGGCGCATTTGCACCGCCTGCTGCAGTTGGCCGAGTTGCACGACATGCTGCTGGTGGAAAACGATATTTATGCCGACATGGACAGCAGCCAGCGCCCCTCGCTGGCCAGTTTGGACGAACTGCGCCGCGTGATTTACCTGGGCAGCTTTTCCAAAACCATCTCGCCCAATTTGCGCACCGGCTATTTGGTGGCGCAGCGCGACCGCTTGGATGCGCTGGTGCAGCTCAAGATGGTGTCGGGCCTCACCTCGTCGGATGTAACCGAGCGCATCACCTTTGGTGCCGTGACCGATGGCCGCTGGCGCAAACACCTCAAAGCCCTGCGCGACCGTTTGGGCGAAGCCCACCGCGACGTGGGCCGCAAGCTCGACGGTTTGGGCTTTGAGCTGTTTCACGAGCCCGGCGCTGGCATGTACCTGTGGGCGCGCCACCCCGACATACTGGACAGCTCCACCTTGTCCCAAGAAGCCGCAGCGGCGGGCATCATGCTGGGCCCCGGCCAACTGTTCTTGGTAGAACCCCGCCCCACCGGCTGGCTGCGCTTCAACGTCGCCTTCAGCCAAGATGACCGCCTGTGGCAGTTCATGGGGCAGGCGATTGAGCTGCATAGGCAGCGCAATCAGTGACGCGCTTGCAAGGGTTGCCTTCACGGCGAAGCCGGCCACAGCGCTTGAAAGTCGAATGACAGTTGCCGTTGGTGGCGGATAGACAGCAGGTAGACCGTGCCCTGCAGGCGTGCATACAGCAGCAAATGGATGTGCTCCCGCTCTAGCTGGTGGTAGTAGTCCAGCCGCTGGGCGTCTATCAGCGCCACATAGCTTTCCCCGTTTTTGGTGATGTCTGGCTGCACGTATCCACCACTTTGACCCAGTTCCTGTCGCCGCGCAGACGATCGAATCAGTAGGCTGTTTTAAGAACTCTTAATGTTCGAAATGTTGACTTCTTGATGAGAATGATTCCTAATTAATATCCAGTTTGGAAGTTATGCCGAGTAACTTTTTTGCATACCAAGGATAAGGATTCTCATGAAAACGTTGATTCAGCAACTGAAGTCTTTTGCGCGTGACGAAAGCGGCGTGACCGCGATTGAGTACGGTATTTTGGCCGCCGCCATGGCTGCCGCTGTGGGCGTGATTTTTGGCTCGGATGGCGCATTCATTACGGCTTTGCGCAACAAGTTCGACTCCATTGCCTCCGATATCACCGCCTCTGGAAAAGATATCAAGCAAACAGGTAAGTAAAGCCGAGTAGGACAAGTCCTAACAGTCATGACTGCCGACATATTTGTTCCTGTCGTGGGGGTATTCCTTGCGTGGGTCATGGTGTCCGATCTGCTGTATCGGCGCATCAGCAATCAGGTGGTGGTGGCTTTGTTGGTGCTCTGGATGGGGGGCGCTATCTGTCGCTTTATTTACAGCGCAGACACCGCGCTGGAGTGGGGTGTAGGACGCTCTGCCTTGGTGGCGGCTGCTGTACTGGTCGTGGGCTTTGGCTTGTTTTATTTACGCTGGGTGGGGGCAGGGGATGTCAAGCTGATGGCGGTTTTGTGCCTTTGGTTTGGTGAAAAGGCCATGGTTTTTTTGCTGGCTACATCGTTGGTGGGGGGCTTGCTGGCTTTGGCCTTGCCCTTGTTGCGGGTGGTGGAGCTGTATTTGGCGCAGGCCGTTTTCAGTGCGTCGCAGATGGTGTCCGTGATCTGGCCGCGTTGGCACATCACTCCCCCTTTGGCATTGGGCGCTCACACGATGCGTGGCATTCCTTATGGAGTAGCCATCGGCTTGGGTGGCTCCTTCGTTTTATGCGTTCCTTGATGAGGCCTGCAGTGCGGTAGCTGCTGCAGCCTGTACTTATTTTCTGGATGGAGTTGGATAGTGAAGAGTAAGTCTGTACTGATGCTGGCAGGGGTGGTTTTGCTCGCCTGTTCTGCGGCATGGGTCGCTCGGGTGCTGATGCGTCCGCCCCCACCGGTGACCATCATCAAGGAAGTGGAGGTGGCCAAGCCGCCCAAACACCGCGTTTTGGTGGCACGCAAAGACTTGCCATCGGGTTTGTTTGTTGGGGCTGATGCATTCGAATGGCGTGAAAAGTTGGACAGCGAGTTGGGTATTGGTGAGTTGTCGGTAGGTGCTGCCGATGACGCGCAAGATGCTGTGCGCGAGCTAGTGGGGGCTGCATTGCGCAAACCCTTGGTGCAGGGTGATGTGCTGATGCGTGACATGCTGGTGCGGCCAGGAGAGCCGGGTTTTATTGCCGCAGTGCTCTCGCCTGGTATGCGGGCTATCACCATTCCTACCAGTGCTGTTTCCAGTAACGCAGGCTTGGTGTCTGCCGGGGATTGGGTAGATGTGATTTTGAGTTTGGAGCGCGGCTCCAGCACAGAGGCCAGCACCAGTACAGAGGCGCGCAATCCCTTGGTGACCTTGGCTGCACAGACCATCCTGAGGCGCGTACGCGTTTTGGCCTTGAATAACAACGTCGAAAGCATCGTGCCTGTGCCAGCAGACGCCAGTGCCAAAGAGAGTAAAGCGCGCAGCCAAAAGGCCCCTCACTTTGAAACCTTGACCTTGGAAGTCACTCCCGAAGCGGCAGAGCGCTTGGCAGTTGCCAAGGAGGTGGGTACTTTGCAAGTAGCGCTGCGCAGTGTGAGTGAAGAGTCGACCGACGCCCAGCCTGTGGCTGCACGGCAAGTCACCCGCATTGGGGACGCCACGGCGATGTTCAAAGGTACTTCGGGTACTTCCTCGTCAACGGTCACCGTCAAAACCTTTCAGGGCTCGCAGCAAGGCACTCTGAGCTTTAACCGTGCGCCGTGAGTGCTGCGGCCACCGTCCATACAAACAGTCGTTGTCATGAAGTTTTCCCATTTATCGTCTTCTGTGCTGCAAGCCAAACCTACACCCCTTGTGTGGGCCTCCATGGTGGCTGCTGCTGCATTGCCCAGCATGTCTTCTGCAGCCACCCCTGTCCCTGCGGCGGCCGTGGCTAGCAATACAGGTAAGGCAGGCCCCTCTGTTGAGGTGATGAACAGCCAAACGGCCTTGCCAGCATCGCTGCGCCAATTGGCTGAAAGCAGCCAAATGACATTGCGGGTGCGCGAAGGCAATTTGCTGCAACTGCCACGGGCCGCAGCCAAGGTGTTGGTGGCCGATCCCAAGGTGGCCAGCTTCCAAATGCCATCGCCTACCAGTTTGTTTGTCTTTGCCGACAGTGTGGGTAGCACGACCTTGTATGTACTGGATGCCAATGACGTTGTCATCGCTGCCGTCAAAGTGGTGGCAGAGCACAATTTGGCCCCGCTGCGTGAGCAGATATTGCGCTCCGTACCCGGTGCGCGCATCGAGCTAGAGCCTGCTATCAATAACCGCATCTTGGTGCGCGGTGCGGTGAAAACACCTCTGGAAGCTAAGCAGGTGGTAGACCAGGTGCAGGCTTTTTTGGATGCCAGTGCCTCGGGTGCTGGTGGTGCTCCAGGTGGGGCAAACTCCAAAAATAGCGGGGTTATCAACCAACTCAAGGTTGAGCAGTCCTCGCAGATCAATATTCAGGTGCGGGTGGTGGAAGTGTCCCGCTCCTTGTCGCACGAGCTGGGTTTCAGTTGGGCCGGGGTGTTCAACGGCTCCACATTGGGCGTGGGCAATGCATCTGGCATCTTCACGGCCAATGCCGCTGGGGGCGCGATGTCGACCCTGATGCCATCTACTGTCACTGGTGGTGCTGCCATTGCAGGCCCTAATGGATTGCTGTCTGCCTTGTCATCGCAAGGCATGGCGACCGTCTTGGCTGAACCCAATCTGACCGCCATGTCCGGTGAAAGTGCAGCTTTCGCAGCGGGTGGTGAGGTGCCTATCGTCATCATCACGGCCAACAACGTGCAGATTGATTTCAAGTCGTTCGGGGTCATTTTGCGTATGACACCCACCCTCTTATCGGCCAATCGCATTAGCCTGCACATAGCCCCTGAAGTGAGCGAGTTGTCCTCTGAAGGGGCTGTCACGCTCAGTGGTGGCACCACGATTCCAGCCTTCAAAGTGCGCCGCGCAGACACGACAGTGGAGCTGGCCAGCGGTCAGAGTTTTGCCTTGGCTGGCATGTTGCGCTCTACGTCCTCCCAAGAAGTCTCCGGCGTTCCGGGTTTATCCAGCATTCCATTGATTGGTCGCTTATTTGAGCGAGAAGCAACCAAGTCGCAAGAGACGGAGTTGGTCATTTTGGTCACGGCCAATGTGGTGGATCCCGTCTCCATGAGTGAGTTGCGAGTCCCCGGTCAAGGCCTGCGCAGTATTGACGCGCTAGTGCCAAAGCAATCCGCTGCGGGTTATTTGTATTGATTTGGATGCACGAGCAATGAACCCACCATCTTTCACACTGATCAGCCGCCTGCTTGTTTTGGTATGTGCAGTCTGCCTGAGCGCATGCCAGACACCTCTTAACGACGTGCGTGCTGCCCGTTTTTCTGCTGAATCGGTGCAAGCACCGACCGTCCAGCCGCGTGCTTTGGCCTTGCCATTGCATGCGTCTGCCGACGAAAAAGGACTGACACCTGAGTCGCTGAAGCAAGCCAATGCCATGCTCAGCCAACAAGGTCGCTTACAAGCGCAGACTTTGACGATCACCCCTTTCAATGCGCGTGGAGAAACCTTGGCTAAGCGCTTGGCCAAGGCCTTGGTAGCCAGTGGCGCAAAAGAGCCTCAAGTGCTGGCTATTCCCAGCGATGCGACTCGCTTGGAAGACGCCAAGCGCCATGGAGGGGATCTGGAGCTGCAATCCGATGCGCTTGTCATCAGCATGCCTGAGTGCGGCTTGGCGCGTGCGAACGACTGGATGGTCAATCCGTACACCGCCATCGGCCCATTGGGGTGTGCCAATCGCGCCAATTTGGCACGAATGGTCAGTGATCCGCGCGATTTGGCACGCCCACGCGCATTGGCGGGTGCCGATGGCAGCGCAGCGGTGCTGGCCGTGCAGCGCTACCAAGAGGCGGATATCCGTGACCTCATAGACATCGACTTCGACCAATAACATGAACGATACCTTGACATCGAATACGCACGAAGGTGCCACCGAAGGGATCGTGGCATTTGTGTCGGCCAACGATGGCCCTGCTGTGGCCGATTTATTCACCCGTTTGCAGCAACCATGCCGTGTGCTGGAAGCCGGTGGAGCGCTAGAGGCCTTGGCATGGGCTGGGCGCAATGCATTGCCCAGATTGCTGGTGGTGGATTTCAGCCATGAACGCTATCCCTTGCAAGCGATGACAGAGCTCACCGCGGCATTTGGGCCTGCAGTGCAAATCATCGTGTTGGGGGAGCGCCAAGATGTGAATTTGTACCGCCAGCTGTTGCTAGCGGGTGCTTTGGATTACTTGGTTAAACCACTGAGCTTGGATTTGCTCGCCTCCGTGCTGGAGCGGGCAGAACATGGCCAACCATTGGGACATGGAGCGCCGCTGCGTGCGGGGCGTACGGTGGCCCTGTTTGGCGCAACGGGCGGTGCCGGTGTGAGCACTGTCACCGCTTTGCTGGGGCAGCTGGTTGCAGGCAAGCGAGAAACACCGTGTGTGCTGGTGGACTTTGACCGTAGCAAAGGCGACTTGCCTTTGCTGTTGGGAACCGATGCGGATGCGGGATTGGCCGCACTGCTAGAGGCCAGTGACATTGATCCGCGCATGCTAGCCCGCAGCCTGCGTACTTTGCCTGCGGCGCAAAGCGGCGGTGTGCCCCAGCGTTTGCACCTGCTATCACAGCAACCCAGCGCCCACGTGGCGGTGCATGCTGAGCGCGTGTTAGAGCTAGGCGGGGCACTGAGCCAGCTGTTTTCGGTGGCTCTATGGGATATGCCTTCTTGCCATACGGAGGGGGTTGCCGAGGTGTTGGATCACGCCGATGTGCGTGTTTTGCTGTGCGAAATGAATGTGACTAGCGCTCGCCACGCACATCGTCTGGTGCAGCGCTATGGCGATGAGCGCACAGGGCAAAGTTTGGTGCTGGTGCACAACCCCACACGCCCGACTGGCCAAGGCCACGGGCACATCACGCGAACCCAATTTGAAGAGTTCGTGGGCCGACCTATCGATGTGAATTTGCCCTATGCAGGCGCGCGACTGGCCAATAGTGTGCTGGCTGGTGCCATTAACCCCTCTGCGGACCCCGCTTTTACCCAAGCTTTGTTGGTGTTGGCAGACCGCATACTGGGGCGTAAAGCACAGGTGAGCGCCCCTGCTCCGGCGCATTGGTTGCAGAAATTGTTGGGCACTGCGGTGCCAGTCTGGCTTCAAGGGGGTAAATAAATGCTGCCTCGCAAATCGGCCCATCCGCACAGCACTGGACGTGTTCATGCCAATCCCAGTCCTGCCTCACAGCAGCTGGTGCCCAGTGTCCATGCAAGCCAAGCCAGCACAGCAGCCCCGATGACCATGGCCCCCATGGCGGCGGCTGGCAGGTTGGGCAATGCGGCGTCAGCTATGGCGCTTCCTGTGGGTGGAGCACCGCGCGATCCAGTGGTCGAGTCAGTAGCCAATCGCACCGAGCAAACCGCGCGCACTGCAGTGAGCGCGGAATACCAAGCGCAGCGCAAGCAGATTCGCACGGCTTTGTTTGAGCAAATTGATCCCCTGAAAGCAGCCACTACACCGCGAGACAAGCTGCAGGGGCAGGTCGATGCGCTGATTCGCCGCATTTGCGATGAGCAGCGTTTGCAATTGCCTGCGCAGGAGGAGCGTCTCATTAGCCAGCAGATGCTCGATGAAATGGTGGGAATCGGACCTATCGAACCGCTGTTGCATGACGACACCGTGAACGATATTTTGGTCAATGGTGCACACCAAGTTTTTGTTGAGCGGGCAGGGAAGTTGGAGTTGACTTCGATCAGCTTCATTGACGAAGAGCACGTTTTCAACACCGCCCAACGGATTGCAGCGCGCATCGGGCGTCGCATTGATGAGGCCAATCCCATGGTCGATGCGCGATTGCCCGATGGCAGTCGTGTCAACGTCATCACCCATCCGCTGGCACTCAATGGCACGACCATGTCTATACGCAAATTCATGCGTCGTGACCTCTCCTTGGAGTCCTTGGCCGAGCGCGGCGCCATGTCGATGGACATGGCCTTGCTGCTGCGCCGCGCCATGGAAGCGCGGTTGAATGTGGTGGTGTCTGGTGGGACGGGGGCTGGTAAGACCACCTTGCTCAATGCCATGTCGCAAAGAATCAGCCCACAAGAGCGCATCGTCACGATTGAAGACGCTGCGGAATTGCAATTGCAGCAAGTACACGTGGTACGTCTAGAAACCAGGCCCGAGAGTGCAGAAGGCACAGGCTTGGTGAATCAGCGAGATTTGCTCCGAAACGCATTGCGCATGCGACCAGATCGCATCATCTTGGGAGAAGTGCGTGGTGGAGAGTGTTTTGACATGCTCCAAGCCATGAATACGGGGCACGATGGATCGCTGTGCACCGTGCACGCCAACACCCCGCGCGATGCCTTGGCCCGCTTGGAGAACATGGTGATGATGGCCAATATGCAGTTGCCGTTGGCGGCTATTCGCCGTCAGATTGCCAGCGCTGTGGATTTGATTGTGCAGATCGAGCGCATGCGCGATGGGGGGCGTCGTTTGGTGTCCATCGTGGAAGTGTGCGGCATGGAGGAAGAGGTGATCCAGACGCAAGAGCTGTTTGCCTTCCGCACCCGCAGCATCAGCGCCAGTGGCAATGTGGTTGGGGAGCACCTAGGCAGCGGTTTGCGGCCCAATTTCTACACCGAAAAAGCCCATCTTTTTGAGCAGGGTGGTGCGTGATGTTGGATTTGTTCACCCTGCTGGTTTTCTTGCTGGTATTGGTCGGTTTTTTTGCTGCGCGCGCAATCTTTGGCCGCCAACGACACGACGAGGCCATCAGCCAGCGGCTGGAGCAGATCAAGGCTGAACTGTTGCGTGACAGCCCAGCAGCGATTGAACCCATCGATGATTCGATTGGCTTGCAGCCCGATCGCTCATGGTTGCCTGCACGTTTGCAGCGCTGGGCAGAGCGCAATGCAAGCATTGCAGCGCAAGTGGATGCCTTGCACATGGGCTTGCAGCGCATAGGTTGGTTGCCTAGTTTGCGCAGCCGCCTGCTGCTAACGGTTGCCGTGGCTAGTTTTGGGGGGGCGCTGTTTGGCCGTATGACCGCAGCGCCTGTGCTGACAGGTTGTATCGCGGGCGTGGTGTGCTTTGTGGCTATTGTGTGGCTGGGGTATCAGGCCGCCATGAATCAGTATTTGCAAGCACTCGCCCGCCATTTGCCTGAGTGTATTGATGCGATTACCCGCATTTGCCGAGCCGGGGTGCCACTGCACAGCGCCTTTGCCATCGCGGCGGACAATATGCAAGGCCCCTTGACCGACGAACTGCGCCAAGTGGATCAGTGGCTGCGTTTGGGCTTGTCGTTGCGCCAAGTGATGCAGGCATCAGCGCAGCGCGTACCACTGGCCGAATACCGCTTTTTTGCGGTGATATTGATCATCAGCCAAGAGTCTGGTGGCCGTTTGGGCGATACGTTGGAGCGGCTTTCTGCCACTTTGCGCACCCGTGCAGAGTTGAAGATGAAGGTCATGGCCAAGACATCGGAAGCACGTGCATCCACCAAGATTGTGGCTTTGCTGGTTCCGGGCGTGCTGGGGTATATGTACCTCAATGCGCCTGCAGATTTTCGCTTTATGTTCAGCGATCCGGCGGGCATAAAAGTGACGATCTACGCGCTGGTGAGCGTGGCTTTTGGCTTGCTCATAACGCACCTCATGGTACGCCGTGTGGGATGAGGAATTTCCCATGATGAACGAAGTCCTACTCCCTGCCTTGTTTGGTGTCTGTGTGGCCGGTGTATTGGTTCTGGCCATGCTGTGGCGGCGTGAAAAAAGCAAAAACCCCCTGCATGAGCGCCTGAAGACACCCATTGTTTTGGCCAAACCCGCATCTCCAACAGCCGATGCCATTGCCCAAGAGCAAGCGCCTTTGCCTGCATGGCAGCAACAACTGGCCCAGTGGGGCAAGGCCTTGGTCAGCGCTGAGAAAGATCGCTTGGCATTGCAGCAGCTGCTGGCTACAGCCGGTTGGCATCGGGAGGAGGCCATTGGTTTACTCATGGCTGCTAAGTGTGGGGTGGGCTTGTTGTTGGTGGTGTTGGCTCTGTGGGGTGGGGTGAGTCCTGCTAGCCGCTTTGGACTCACGGGTTTGATGGTGGGCCTGCTGGCCTTGTTTGCAGGCACGACCCTGCCCGAACTGCTGGTGAAAAAGCGCGCAGCGCAGCGCCATGAAAGCTTGTCCCGCAGCATGCCCGATGCGCTGGATTTGATGGTCATTTGCGCTGAGGCAGGACTTCCTTTTCCCCGCATTTTGAAGATTGTCTCGCGGGAACTGGCTTTGAGTGCCCCTGCCATGGCCCAGGAGTTGGCTTACACCAGTGCCGAACTGCAAATGCTGCCTGACCGTGCAGTGGCCTTGCACCACTTGGCAGAACGTACACGTGTCGCGGCGGTGGAAAGCATGGTCGCCTCCTTGGTGCAGGCCGAGCGCTTTGGCACCCCTCTGGCGCAGGCGTTGCGCACTATTGCTGAAGAGAGCCGCACTACCTTGATTTTGAGTTTGGAAGAGAAGGCGGGAAAACTCCCCGCGCAGCTGTCACTGCCGCTGATGACCTTGATCTTGCCGCCTGTCGTGGCACTGGTTGCTACACCCGCGCTGATGCGCGTTATCCGATCGTTGATTGCATGAAAAACTTCGCAACATTGCATGGTGGGCGATTCGCCCGTACGGGCATTTTGTTGTCCCTGTGTGTATTCGCTCTGACGGCTTGCGGCACGATCACGGTGCGCAATGCACCGGATGTGAGCACCCGCACGATGCCCACTCCAACGAGCACCGCTGCAAGTACCTCCAGTATTCCCAGTTCCACCCGGGTAGCTGCTGCGGCCACGCCAGAGACAGATCGCGCTAAAGCAAAGCGCCATGAGGAAGGTCTGCGCTTAGCCCGTTTGTTGCGAGATCAAGGCCGTTTTACTTCAGCGCTGGAGGTCTATTCGCAGCTGGACAAAGCCCAGCTACTGACGCCCTTGGAGCTGCTGGAGTATGCCAATGCGGCGGCGGTGGTATCGACGCCGCAAGAGAGTCTTTCCTTGTTTGGTCGCGCTCGTCGCGAGCTGCGGCGTGAAGGGGGGAGTTTGGATGGCGCAGCACAAGTGGCACTGTGCACGGGTATGGGGCGTGCGCGTTTGGCGTTGAAACAGGCCCAAGAAGCATTGGCCGATTTTGACTGCGTGCTGGGACAGGATGCTGACAATATTGCAGCCCTCAATAGCAAAGGCGTGGCCTTGGATGCTTTGGGCCAGCATGCCCAAGCCAAAGTGCAGTTCACCCGTGCTTTGGAGTTGGATCCAGCCAATTTTCAGGTGCTCAACAACATGGCCTTGTCGCAGTTGGCCTTGGGCCATAAAGCCGATGCGGTGCGTTTGTTAAAGCAGGCGGTGGTCGGCGGCAATCCTGCCATCAAGCTCAACTTGGCATTGGCCTATTTGCTCGATGCCCAAGACGAGCAAGCCCAAAAAACCTTGCAGGAACTGATGCCCGATACCTTTGCTGCGGCAGCTTTGAAAGGTCTGCATGAGCGGCGCCTGCGCATTGCAGCAGGGGCCTCTATGGGGGATGAATTCTTGGCCGCCAGCCAAGAGGTGTTGACCTTGCGCGAAGGCGGCTCCTTATGAACAAGTACATGCCTTCGTATCGGCAAAAAGGCGCATTGGCAGTGGAGGCGGCATTTGTGCTGCCGGTAGTGATCGCAGGGGCGATGATGTTCATGGAGTTGGCCAACATCGGTCTGACTATTGATATGGGCAACACAGCCCTTGAGCGTGCCATTCAAGACTTTCGCACTTCCAGCAGCAAAACCAGTGATATCGATAGCATGGAAAAGCAGATTCGCCAGAACATGGCGGCTGCTTCCCACGGCTATCTGTCGCAAGCCAATATTGCCAGCGTCAGCGTGGAGCGTTTCAACTCTTTGGATGCCATGGGTGGTGGCCAAGCCGATGAGGAGGACGAAGATTCGTCCAGTTCATCTGGCTCTTCTAGCTCCTCCAGCCAAAGTAGCTCAAGCAGTGTCCCGGTATGGCGCATCACGGTGGATGTGCGCAAGGACTTCATCACGCCAATTCCCCGCTTGCTGGTCATGGACAACGCCACGTTTTATTACCGCTATCAGCAGCTATTGGGTTATTTGCCAGCGGAGAGCGATCAATGATGCCCACACTGGTGCAGCGCTGTCGCCAAACTGGGGCTATTGCAGTGGAAGCAGCACTGGGCTTGCCGCTGTTGTTGGCCATTGGTTTGGTCGGTACGGATATGCACCGCATCGGGCTTGAACGCACGCAGATTGAGCAAGCCGCTGGCAGTGCAGCTATCACGGTGGCCGCCCAGAGCAAACTCACCAAGGCGGGCCTGAGTGGTGTGGTGGATGTGCTCACCATGGGGCGTCCGCAGGACTACCAAGTGGTGGTGTTGAACGTTTTGCAGACTGGCCAAGTGAATTGGGGTTTTCAGCGGGGGCAAGCAGGCCAGTTGTGCGCCCCCTTGAGCGATGGCCGTGACTACCAAGGCGATCTGCCCGAAAAACCACCAGAGGACGATGGGGATAGTACGCTTTCCATGGTGGTGGTGCTGGTGTGTCGCAGCAGTGAGGACATCACCTTGTCAGGCGGGCTGGTGCTTCCAGGCGTGCTGGGCGCTCGGGTGATTCACCGTGCCGTGGCGCAATCGATTGAGTTGGATGAGGCGCTGACAAGCGAAAGCCAAGCCAACGGTCTTTCTTCCATGAAGTCATCCTCATGACGCACACACCATTAGCGCGTACTAGCTATCAGCAAGGGGGCATTGCGCCACTGCTGTTGTTGCTGACCGGGGCCACGTTGACCTTGCTGGTGTATGCCACAGCTGGTACACGCCTGAAGACGGATGCGGCCCAACTCAAGCGTGCGACAGACGCCGCTGCGATGGCTGTGACGCAAGCCTACGCCAGTGACAAGAAGACCGATGTACAGACTTTGGCAGAAAAGTATGTGCGAACCAATCTGGGCATGGATGCGCAGCAACTGCAAAACCAACTGTCGGTGTCTGTAGAGCGCGTGACCCGAGATGATGCTCAGGGCTTTCGTGTCAGTGCCACTTTTCATACCGAGGCTACAGCCTTAGAGCGCAGTGCCGATGTGACTGTTTCTTCTGCCGCGGTGGGCTTGTACAAGGCTGTGGAAGTTTCCTTGGCATTGCCCAATACCACTTCGGAAACCAGTAGCAATTTGGCGGTCTTGCGCCGTCTCGGTATGCGCTTTGCCGATCAGTTGGTAGCCGATCGGAACAATGCATGGATAGCGCTGGTGCCATATAGCCAATCGGTCAATGTATCCCCAGATTTCACCGATCCGACCACGCGCACCCCCCGTGGGCCCAGTGCCGCCCATTTGGCGCGCTTGCGCAGCTGGACAACAGCCAATGCATTGCGACCCCAGAGGCTGCAGGCCTTGTTTCGCACGGGTTTCAGCGGTTTGAGTGATGCACGGATGCCCGATAGGCGTGCCAACTTGCTGTGCTTATTCCGTGGCTTGCACCAAGGGGAAAACTATTTTTGGGACTCAGCCCCTGGTGCGCAATTTGGGGTTTACTACCGACATGATTTACCGGAAAACGGCAGTCTTGGTGCTGATCCTATTTCGTGGATAGGACCCGATCCAACGTTCGGATCGATCTCTGGCGCACTTGACACGCGTTTTCTGGTGGCTGACCGAGGCTGCCCTGCTGCACCCTTGTTACCTTTGACCAACGACTTGGACAAAGTGCAAGAGCGTTTGAGTCAAATGTCCACGCGTTTTAACGCGAACTACGCCATCGCCTTGGGGTGGAGTGCGATGGCATTGGCTCCCGCCTTCCGGGGTAGTTCGGGGTGGGGGAGTACCGAGTTGCCGCATGACTTCGACAACGAGGATGGTGAAACCGTCAAAGCCATTGTGATGCTGGTCAATTCAACCGGGCAGCGCTGGTTTGATACCGATATCTACAACGCGTGGGGGGAAGACTTTCCCGCTTCCAGCAACCAAAACAGCACCGTGTCGCAACGCTTCTCCAGTCTTTGCGACAGTTTCAAAAAGCACAAGGTTCGACTGTTCATGGTGGTGGTGGGGAAAGATGAAATCGAAAACGATGACCTCAATTCCAGCGGAACTATCAATGCGGCGTCTGCCTTTAGGCGCATAGCCGGATCGGCACTGCAAGCGTGTGCCCAAGAGGATTCGGATCACACGTATATGACCGCCTTTGACTTTGTCGCCTCTGAGGATCGCATCCAAAACCAGATGGACAAGATCGTTGAAAAGCTCCGCCAAACAAGCAATTTCATTCGTCTCATTGAATGAACCAGTGTGCATCACCTTCCGTGTAAATGGCCCCTTGTATTGAAAGACTGCTATGAAAAAAAGCCCCTTCGTACTGCGTTCTCAGCGTGTATTGGCTCTGGAGCCTCGCATTCTTTTGGATGCTGCTGCACTCCTTACGGCAACGGACATTGCGTCGCAAGTGGATACCGATACACAAGACCAGCTGGATAGCAAAGTTGCAAGCACCTCGGCAGACAAGACAGCGGAGATCGGCTCTAAAACGGGTGCGTTGGATTTTGCAAGCCTTATCTCTTCTGATGATTGGCCCAGTCCGTACGAGGGAATTACCGATGTTGCCAGCGTTGGCAATCGTGTATTTGCAGTGCGGACAACCACTGAGTGGAACTCAGAAACATCCAAAGATGAGTCAGTCAGCACGCTCTATGTTTTCGAGCGCAACAGCGATGGTTCGCTGGAGTTGCTCACGAGCATAAGCACGGCCAGTGCAGATTCCTTGGCGGATGCTGCGCAGGTCAGTGTGTCCAGTGATGGAAGCACGGTCTATGTCACAGGCAGCAAAGGGGTAGCGCTCTTCAAAGTGGCCACAGACAGTGGCGAGCTGACATCGCTGGGGGTGCTGGGGGCGGATTTGCTTAGCAACGGTGGCTCTATTGCCGATGTAGTAACCCAGGGTAATTTCGCGTATGTGACATCGGGTTCCAGTTTGCTAATTTTTGAACGCAGCGGGGATACGTGGACACAGAAAAGTGTATTCACGGCAACGGGGGCAGATGCCCAGTTCAATGCGATGTCACTTTCCTCCGATGGGCAGTATTTGTACGTGGGAACCTCCGGCGGAAGTACCTTGGTCAGTGCCTACAAAGTAGGCAGCGATGGTGGTCTGACACACCTCGCAGATGTGAAAGGCTCCGTCACAGCAGATGCTTATTACGCCTCGGCCTTGACGGTCTCTGCCGATGGTAAGACGCTGTACGTCGCAGAAAATGATGGCTCCAGCAACCGCCTGTATACCTTCTCGGTGGGGACGGATGGGGTGCTCAGCGCCTTGTCGAGCACGCAGTTAACGGCAGCTGCCAAGCAGGTCATTGTCTCGGATGATGGGGCTGCTGTGTTTGTGATCAGCGAAAAAGCTATCACCATCTACAAGAGTGCAGACGATGGGACGCTCACCCTGAGCACAACAGTGGAGAGTGCTGATGGCAAGACCTTCACCGCCTTGCGTGGAGCCACGCTCAGCGCAGATGGAACGCAGTTGTACGTATCGGGAAGCTTTATGTTCACAGAAGGCTTGTTGGTATTGAATTTGAAGTCGGCCACATCGACTTACACCGAAGGTGGCGACGCTGTGCCCGTATTGCCCGATGGCACGATTAGCGACTCTGTTTTGGATGCCCTCAATGGCGGAGCGGGTGACTACAAGGGTGCCAGTATTACGGTTTCTCGCACGGATACTGGCAAAGACAGCACGCACGACGTTTTTAGCTTTACCGCAGGCGATGGCTTGACGATCGCCAATGGGGTGATCCAACTCAATGGCCAAGACATCGCCACGGTGAGCCAGTCTGGGTCTTCTTACACGGTAACTTTTACCGGCTCGGTCAGCAAAGCGGTTGCCCAAAAGGTGTTGCAGCGGATTGCTTTCACCAACACCAGTGATGACCCGACCAAGAATGGCAGTACGGCGACCTTTACGCTGCAGTTGGATGACGGGCAGGGCAATAGCTCCCAAAAGGAAACCAGCATCACTTTGGTGGACGTGAACGATGCGCCCACCATCACGGCCGATGGTCAATCGCCCACTTACTCGGTCGGTGGTGAGCGCGTCAAGCTGTTTGAAAACACGGTTATCGACACCGTGGAGTCAGGGCAAACGGTGTGGCAAGTCGTTATTACCTTGGATGCTGCAAATGCAGGTGATGTGCTCGGCGTGGGCAGCGGAAAAATCGTATTGGACAAAGCCACCAGTGGTACCCAAGAAACGGGAACGGGGGTGGTGTACAGGGTCGATGTGAAGAATGGCAAAACCATTGTCACGCTCTACCTCAACTCCAGTGCCAGTGATGCTGCCAAGGTCATTGATAGTTTGACGTATGGCAATACGTCTAAAAGCTTGAGTGGATCGCGCACTATCAGTGTGAGTGTTACCGAGTTGACAGACGACAGTTCCACAGGCAATGCCGTGGTGGCGCTGTCCACATCCGTGACGTTGGCGGCGGCCACTGTGAGCAATACCGCACCTAGCGTAGGGGGGGGAACGAATACTTCTTACACAGAGCAAGGCAGTCCTGTGTCGATAGTACCCAGTGCCACGGTATCTGATGCGCAGATGGACACTTTCAATGGCGGACAAGGAAACTATGACGGCGCAGTTCTCACGGTTACCTTAGGCAGTGGAAAAAGCGCTTCTGACACCCTAGGCTTCACCAGTGGTAACGGCCTGACACTGACGAACGGCGTATTGCAAAAAAATGGCGTGACGATTGCTACGGTCAGCAATTCTGGCGGGGTAATGACCATCCGTTTTACGGACGCCAACGGAACCATTCCCACCACGGCAGACGTACAAAATGCGTTGCGACAAATCACCTATGCCAACAGCAGTGATGCGCCTTCAAGCAGCGTAGCCGTGAGCATCGTTTTGGCCGATCAATTGGGCGTGGCTTCGACTGCGCTCGATAGCGCGATAGTGATTACGGCAGTCAACGACACCCCCAGTGTCGCTGTGGATCCGACATTGTCCTTAGGGGACTTGACTTACTTGGAGCAGTTCAAAAACATTGCAGGGTTGGGTACCTTGTCTTCCAGCACCTTTTCGAGTGATGGATCGCATGTTTACCTGGCAGACACCAATGGTGCCATTGCTGTGTTTAGCCGCGATACCAGCACGGGCAAGTTGACTTATGTCAGCACACAGAAGGCGGTGAGTGGCCTCACTGGCATCAAGCAAATGGTGCTGTCATCGGATGGGAAAAGTCTCTATGCCTTGCGTAGCAATGGCAATGCCATTGGCCAGTACAGCGTCAACACCGATGGCAGCCTTGCATATGTTGCTCTCGTCGTGAGTGTCTACAACACCGATAAGGGAGCCTTGTCTGGCATCAGTGCTATTTCTGTCTCGGAAGATGGAAAAAATCTTTATGCAGCAACCGGCACAGCCTTGGTCACGGTAAGCCGCAATACCGAGACTGGTGCACTGACGTATGTCAGCACTTTGAACGGCTCCATGACCAGTGCGCCCTACTTATGGGCAGCCCAAGAAATCGTGGTGCGGGGCGACTACGTTTTTATTGCCACCAATGCGACCAATGGGGCCGCTGTCATCGTGTACCAGCGTGGTTCGGATGGCTCGCTGACTTTGCTGACATTCGTGCGTTCAGGAAGTACCGACGCAACGGGGAAAACGGTCAGCTTTAGCAACGTGAAGCACATCGCAGTCAGTGCTGATGGAAACACTATTTTCATCGGCAATGGAAGCAGCAGTACGACGGATTGGTTTGGCAATACGGTCGTTACCAACCATGCACAACAAGTAGTGTCTTTCCAGTTCGATGCAAGTACCAAGGCTTTGAAGCATGTGGGCACTATCGCTGGCACCAAAACGGTTCAAGATATCGCGCTATCAACCGATGGCAAGGCTCTTTTTGTCACATTGACCGATGGCTCCTTGGCTTATTACTCCACAGCAACTTTGGAGCTGATTTCGACGCAAAGTGGCTTGACTGGAGCGGGGCAAATTGCCGTTTCTGCAGATGGTGGTGTCGTCGTCGTGGGTAACGGTTTAGAGGTATTGACTGCCCCTCAGGTGGCTGATCCCAGCTATGTGTCGGGTGGTGAAGCCGTGAAGTTGGCATCGACTTTCTCACTGAGCGATGCGGAGTTGGATGCTGCCAACAACTACACCGGTGCGACAGTGCGTTTTGCTGGGGCAGCAGAAGATGTATTCGGTTTTGTTGCAGCCAATGGATATACCTTGGATGGCAATGCCATTCAGTCCAATGGCCAGACGATAGCGACCTTGGAGCAGAGTAATGGCGTGGCCACCCTGAGTTTCACTGGCGCTGTGACCAAGGCGCAGGCCAATGCCATATTGAGTCAAATCACTTATTCCACAACATCCAGCACGTTGGGGGTGCGATTCATCAGTGTGACGCTCAATGACGGTGTAGCCAGCAGCACTGTAGCTATAGCCAAGGTGGCTGTGGTTGCCAACCATGCGCCAACAGTTGGGGATGGTGACCATTCTTTGGCTGCTGCTACGGTCGGACAAGGCTACAGCGCTGAATTGCCAGAAACACTATTTAGCGATAGCAACGGCGATAAGTTGACCTGGCGTGTGGAGGGCTTGCCTGCAGGGATGAGCTTTGATGCGACGACACACACCATCTCGGGAACGCCTTCGGAGGCCGGGGATATTCAGCTGACGATTACGGTGACCGATCCTTCGGGTGCCAGCGTAGAGCGCAGCCTGACTTTGAGTGTGCGAACGGCCAGCAGTGCTGACCCTAGCCCCACGCCCACTCCATCACCTGTAGCCACTACGCCTGGAGATGGGAGTAAGACTTTGCAGGAGGGGAATTCAACGGTCAATCCCATACCGTCAGCCCCTGTGTGGTTCGTTGCTATCAATGAACAAGCTGGGGGCAACGCAGCCGTAGAGGTCATAAAGCCGAGCACTAGCAAAGCGACTACTACTACGGTAGAGCTGATGGCGGATCGTGCTCTACAAAATCAGCTAACACCGCAGCATGTGGATGCGAGATCTGACTTCCCCCCCAATACCGCGCAAGGGATTTGGAGCATGTTGGATGCCATGAATGCCCGTGCCCAAGAACTGAGCACAGAGAGCAGTGCCATCGAATTAGGCGAGCAGACCAATGCTTCGACGCAGGAGCCAAGTGGCGAAGTGGCTCCTACATCCAAACCCGACCTCAGTGCTGCGCTGCGTGAGAAAACCTCGCGTGATCTCTTTGCCAAAGCGCAAGCATTGCTGGCCCAGTTGACAACCGAGACCAAGGTCGAAGCCAAAGAGACCGTTACTACAGACAGCGAATGAATAGCATGCCATCGTTCTTTTTCTCTTCGCGCACCGTTGCGCGTATCCCGTCACGCTTGACATTGAGCTTTGTTGCTGCGGCGGTTTTGACTGGGTGTTCTGTGACGCCGCCAACCGCATTCACAGCGCAAGACTTGCTCCAGCAAGACCAAACCGATCGCCAAGCGATGTTTGGTGCGCAAGAGCCTATTACCGCACCTGTGACCCTGGATGAGGCCATTGCCCGCGCCATCAAATACAACTTGCAGCAGCGCTTGGCCTTGATGGAGAGCGCGCTGGAAGACAACTTGGTGAATGTGCAGAACCAAGGCATGTTGCCCAAGCTGGCGGCGCGCGCTGGACTGCGTACCCGCAGCAATGACAATGCATCCGTCAGCGAAACATTGAGCACTGGCCGGGTGTCGCAAGACCCCACAACTAGCCAAGAGCGCTCTGGACACAATGCTGATTTGCAGATGTCGTGGAATGTGCTGGATTTTGGCTTGAGCTATTTCGGCGCCAAAGCGCAGGGTAACAAGGCTTTGGCAGCAGAGGAGCGCCGCCGCCGCGTGGTAGCCGATATCGTTCGGCAAACCCGCATTGCGTACTGGAGCGCTGTGACTGCGCAGCGCTTGAAAGGGCAGGTTGAAAAAACACTGACAGACACGCGCCAGAGTTTGGATTTTGCACGCCAAACAGCGCAGCGCCGCCTCGTCCCGCCCTTGACTGCATTGCGCTACCAGCGTGACTTGTTGGGCATGGTACGTCAGTTGGAAACTTTGGATGCCGATTTGGCTTTGGCACGCTCGCGTTTAGCCAGTTTGATGAACGTGGCCCCCAATACCGAGTTTGAGCTGGCCAGTATGCCTGACGATGCGCTGGTGGTGCCTACGCTGGCCTATGCCCGTACTGACTTGGAAGCGTTGGCCATGGTGCGCCGTGCCGAGCTGCGGGAGGAAGGCTATATGGGGCGCAATGCCGCGCTGGAAACACGCATGTCTTTACTGCGCTTGCTGCCCAATGCTTCATTGTTCGGTGGATTGAACTATGACAGCAACAAATACCTGAGTAACCAAAACTGGGCCGATGCAGGCATGCAAGTGAGCTGGAATTTGCTCAATGTGCTTTCTTGGTCTGGCATTGAAAAGAGCGGCAAGACGCGTGAACAAGTGGCCGATCTGCGCCGCCAAGCGCTGCGCATGACGGTACTGACACAGGTGAATGTGGCTTGGCTGGAGCGCGAGCGTGCGCTGGCGCTGTTTGTTCGGTCAAATGAGTTGAGTCACCTGCAAGACGGCATCCGTGAGCAAGTGGAAAACGCAGCCAAAAGCCAGTCGGAAACACCACTGGAACTGGTGCGGGCCCGCGTAGAAACTTTGCTCTCCACCCGCGCACGAGACATGGCGTATGCCGATCTGCTCAATGCTCAAAGCACGGTCTACCAAGCGGCGGGTATCGATGCATTGCCTGACCAAGTAGCTGACCAAAGCGTGGCAGGGCTGGCCAAGGAAATTGCCCAAACCAATCGGCAGATTGAGCGCGGCGAGCTCAGTGTGCCGCAGTTGCAACCGGTGGCGCTGGCATTGGCTGCCCAGTCGCTACCCGCCGCCAAGAGCGAAGTGGTGCCCGTTACAACAGCTGTCAAGACCGGTGCGATCGCCGCGCCATCTGCGCTGCCTGCTGCGTCTCTTCCTGCGGCATCTGCACAACCCGTAGCCCCAACGGTATCGAGTGGTTCAACCGCACCTGTATGGCGTACTGTGAGTGGCAGTGCATGGGACTCGTTGGGGTCGCTGGCCGGGAGTGATGCTCATGTGCAGTAAGCCAGTGTGCAAGCCGATGCATAACGGCATGGTAGTGCTCTGCCGGATGCTGGTAGGCATGGTGGGTAGCCTGGCGCTTGTGGGCGTAGCGGGTACACAGGCCTTTGCGGCAGCATCCGCATCGGCCACGGTGCAGACCACGCCTTCCGCCGCCCTGGCAGCTCCGGCTTCTGAGGGGGTGCGAGCCCAGTTGGTCGCCATTCGACAAGCAGTAGTTGCCAGTGAGCTGGCTGGCAAGGTCAGTGCTTTGCCATTGCGCGAGGGGCAGCGCTTTCGCCAAGGGGATACCTTGGTGTCGTTTGACTGCACGCTGCACAAGGCACGGCAAGACCGAGCCACCCAAGCCGAGTTGGCTGCACGCAAAAAAATGGAAGTGGCTGAGCAATTGGACAAGTTGGCCTCCATCAGCAAAGCCGATGTAGAGCAGGCGCGTGCGGCCGTTGCCGTAGCCCAAGCAGAAAGTGGCGTGGAGCGAGCCATGTCACGACGCTGTGTGGTGTCCGCACCGTTTTCCGGGCGAGTGGGGGAAACCTATGTCCGTGCTGCCGAGCATGTGGCAGAGGGCAAGGAGCTGATGAGCATCTACGACGACAGCGCGTTTGAGGTGCAGACCATCGTGCCATCGCGTTGGTTGCAATGGCTCAAGCCAGGTTACCCCATGCAGGTTGGTGTAGAAGAAACAGGTCAGACCTACACCGCCACAGTGATTCGCATCGCAGGCACGGTGGACCCTGTGAGCCAGTCGGTCAAGGTGATTGGACGCTTGGTAAATGAGCGTGGCAGCCGCGATAACGGTGCTTTGCTGCCTGGCATGAGTGGCGTGGTGCGCATTAGCCCGCCTGCCGCCGTCTCCCCCCGATCTGCTAGCAAACCATGACAGGGGGGGCTGTACCTGTGTCTTCGCCGCAAGCGTTGCTAGCGGTTTTGCTGCAACTGGAGCAGCGTGCGCGCGCGTGCGCCAGTGAGGATGAATTGACCTTTTTTCTGGTCAACGATGCGTATGCCTTGGTGCCTTACCGTCAGGCCGTCTTGTGGCAGGCCCAGTCTGGGGGGGGGCGCATCGTGGCACTGTCTGGTTTGGCGGTGCCCGACGCCCATGCCCCCTTCAATGTGTGGCTGGCAAATTTGCTGGCCCAGCATGCTGCCAGTACCAGCATTGCAGGCGAATTTCCTATTCCTGCCGAGGCTGATGACGCAGGTATGTGGGCCGAGCATTTACCAGCCCATGCGTGGTGGGTGCCACTGCCTTCGGTGGGGGCAGGTCTGTTGCTATTGCGTGAGGAGCCGTGGCAGCAAGGGGAGGGTTCAGCAGGACTTCGGGGACAGCTGCACCTGTTGGAGTTGTTTGCCGATGCGTGCGCCCATGCTTGGGGCGCACTGCGCAAGCCCCGTGCGCCTTGGTCATTTGCTGGCGCTGTGGCCTATGTGCGTCACTATGGCCGTACACGCCGCTTTCAGTGCATCGCTGCGGTGGTGGTTTTGCTGCTTTTATGCCTGCCGGTGCGTCAGTCGGTGCTAGCACCAGCCGAGGTGGTGGCACGCAATCCCGTGGCGGTTCGAGCACCCTTGCCGGGCGTGGTAGACCGCATTGCCGTCACTCCCAATCAAGTTGTCAAAGCGGGGGACTTGCTGGTCGTGCTCGATGCGCGTGAGCTTGAGGGGCGGCTTGAAACCGCACGCCAGGGGCTGGCAGTGGCCGAGGCGGAGTTGCGCCAAGGGCAGCAACAGGCCTTGTTCGATGAGCGCAGCAAAGCCTCCGTGGCCTTGCTGCAAGGTCGGCGCGACCAAGCGTTTATGGAGGTGGATCATTTGAGTCAGTCGTTGGAGCGCTCGCAAGTGCGCGCTGAGCGAGCGGGGACGGTGGTTCTGGATGAAGCGGGCGATTGGATTGGTCGCCCCGTAGCCTTGGGGGAGCGCATCATGCAAATTGCTGACCCCCAGGAGATAGAGCTGGAAGTGTTGCTCCCGGTGGCCGACGCTATTGACTTGCCGCAGGATGCCTCCTTGCGCATGTTTTTGAATACGGCGCCAGCAACGCCATTGGCGGCTACTTTGCTGCGCGTAGGCTATCGCGCAAGCCCCACATCCGATGGGACGCTGGCCTACCGCGTGCGTGCACGTTTTGCTGCTGGAGACACAGCGCGTTTGGGTCTCAAAGGGACTGCCAAGTTGTATGGTCATCGCACTGTGCTGCTGGCCTATTTGCTGCGTCGCCCCTTGGCCCATGCACGTGTGTGGTTGGGGTTTTAGTGCATGGATGGACTGAGCATCATGGGGCAGGGCAGTGTGCAGCCTGCATCGGATACCAAAGCGCCAGCATGGCCTGCTTTGCGTGAAGAATTGTTGTTGCACGAAGCGCCTCGCCAGCACGATGGGGCTCCGGGCTGGACGCTGGAAGACCCGGGTAGAAACCTGTTCTTTCAAATCGGATGGGTAGAGGCAGAAATGCTGGCCCGCTGGGATTGGGGCGACGCACAGCGCATCGCGCAGGCTATCAGCCAAGAAACCACCTTGGATGTGTCGGCACAGGAGGTCACGGAGTTTGCTCGCTTTTTGCAGGCCAACCATTTGACCCAAGAGCGTGGGCCACAGGTTCAGCAGCAGTATGCACAAATAGCCCGCGCCCAGCGCAGCACGCATTGGCTGAAGTGGGTCTTGCACCACTACTTGTTTTTTCGCATTCCGTTGGTGCGTCCCGATGCGTTTTTGCGCGCTACCTTGCCATGGGTGAGGCGTATTGTCATTAACCGCCAGTTCGCTTGGCTCACAGCGGGAGTCGGGGGGCTGGGTCTGTGGTTGGTGGCCCGGCAGTGGGATGCTTTTTGGCATACCTTCTTGCATTTCTTCACGCTAGAGGGGGCCATGCTGGCTGGGTTGACCTTGGGCGCCACCAAGGTTTTGCATGAGTTGGGGCACGCTTACGCGGCGCGTCACCATGGATGCCGCGTTGCCACCATGGGGGTGGCTTTCATGGTGATGTGGCCCGTTTTGTATACCGATACCTCTGGAGCATGGCGTTTGCAGCGGCGTCGCGCGCGACTATCTATTGGTGCTGCAGGCATGTTGACCGAGATCTGTATCGCAGCGTGGGCCGTGTTGGCATGGAGCTTTTTGCCCGATGGCATGTTGCGCAGCGCAGCCTTCATGTTGGCTACGACGACGGTGCTCCTCACATTGGCAGTAAACCTGAATCCCTTCATGCGTTTTGATGGCTATTTTTTGCTCTCTGATGCGCTCAATGTTCCCAATTTGCAGCAACGCGCATTCGCACTGGGGCGGTGGCGCTTGCGGGAATGGCTGTTCGATTTTGGCAAGCCAAAGCCCGAGCACTTCGCCCCGTGGCGAGAGCGTGCGTTGATTGCCTATGCCTTGTGCGTGTGGATTTATCGCTTCTTCCTTTTTCTGGGGATCGCCGTGCTGGTCTACCACGTCGCATTCAAGGTATTGGGCATTGTGCTTTTCGCTGTTGAGATCGTGGTTTTCGTTCTCCGCCCCATCTATACCGAGTTGCGCGTCTGGTTTGTCCATTTGAAACAGACGGGATCGGCAGCGTGGACTGTGCGCAGCCGCTGGGTGTTGGGCTTGTTATTCGGTGGGGTGGTGTTGGCGCTGATTCCGTGGCCTACACGGATTGATGCGCCAGCGCTCATGCGCTCTGCGCAGCAAGTGCAGTTAATGGCCCCAGCGGGTGCACGCATTGCGCGCATTGCCATCCAGCCCGGCCAAGCCGTTCGCGCAGGCGACAGTCTGCTGGTTCTGGAGGCCCCTGCGTTGGACTATGAGTTGCTGGCTTTGGAGCAAAACATCCGATTGTTGCAATGGAAAAGTGCGTTTTCTATCCTGCGGGCACACACTGCAGCCAGTGCGACTGTGGCGCAAAGTGAGTTGCAAGCGGCGCAAGCCCGCTACGCTGTATTGCAGCGACAAAAGGAGCAACTCCATATTCAAGCGCCTTTTGATGGCGTGGTGGCCGACATGGTGGAGCCTTTGAGCGTCGGTGAGTGGGTTCCTGCAGGCGAGTGGTTGGGCACACTGGCAGCGCCCCAGACCGTACTGGTGGAAGGGTATGTGGCGGAAGCGGAGTTGGGGCGTTTAAGCCTTGGGGCTAAGGCTATTTTTCTTGCTGAGGATACCGGCGTAGGGGCTATGCCTGTGCGCGTGCATGAGATTGCAGCCACGGCCACGCGACGCCTCACCAGTAGCCCTGAACTGGCTTCGCCCAATGGCGGTGCGATTGCCGCCACACAAACGCCTGTATTGCCCGGTGAAATGACTTTGGATGGGCGGGCATGGCTGCCAGAGCAAGCCATTTATCGCGTGCATTTAGTGCCCGATGCGGACCATGCTTTGCCACGGCTACAGGTGTTGCGCGGAACGGTCGTTATCGATGGTTCAGCCAGCAGTTTCTTGGTACGGCTGTGGTCTCGCGCTGCTGCAGTGCTGGTGCGAGAAAGCGGGTTTTGATCCCTTGCCTTTGCGGGTGTGCCAAAGCATAGCGGCATGCTTGGAATATGAAGTGAACTTAACGTGACAGGCCGAGGCGGCTCCTATAAAAACCCAGCTGGGCCTCCTGTCGGGGGTGTGTGTTTTGTGTGATTTTTTACGAGAAAGAAAACCATCTATGACCGATGTTGCAACGGCGATTGCCAGCTTGTCTTCCCGCCTGAAAGAAGAGACCCATGCGCAGCACGAGCGTATGCACCGCTTGATGGAGCGTGGGCAACCCTTCTCCAGCCGTGCAGCCTACGCGAGCTTTGTGGCTGCACAGTATGTTTTTCAGCGCGATATTGAGCACCTCTTTGCCGATCCTGCAGTGCGCGCTGCGGTGCCCGATTTGGATAGCCGCGGTCGTCAGCAAGCATCCCGCGATGATTTGACCGATTTGGCCGCCCCTGTGCCACAAGAGGCTATTGCCAGTGCGCAAGTCAGTATGCCGGCCGCATTGGGCTGGCTGTATGTGTCCGAAGGTTCTACATTGGGTGCCGCTTTCTTGTTCAAAGAAGCGCAGGCCAAGTTGGGGCTTTCTGCTGATTTCGGTGCCCGCAATCTGGCTGCATATCCAGAGGGGCGCGCAGTGGTGTGGCGTCGTTTTGTGGCGTATCTCGACAGTGACACTATCACCCCGGATATGCATGACGCCGTTGTTGCCGGGGCCAATGCCGCTTATGACCGCTTTGGTGATTTGCTGCAACGGCACTTTCACTTGGGCTGAAGACTGGCACGGGACTTTGTATGGACGCTAAGGCATCGTTGAATCCGAACATGGAGGCCGCGCCAGTGCTGGCCACACGCTGGCGCATTGCGTGGATGATTTTGGCGTGGGTGAGCTTGGCCATTGGATTGGTCGCCATTCTGATTCCCGGATTGCCAACAACGGAGTTTGTGCTCTTGTCTGCTTATGCAGCCAGCAAGAGCTCACCGCGGTTTCATGCATGGCTGTGCCAGCATCGCGTGTTTGGCCCCATGATTCGCAACTGGCACAGTGGCAAATTGATCGCACGCACAACAAAGCTCAGCGCATCGTTGATGATGAGTGCCTGCTTTGTGCTGATGGCTGTGTGGGTGCCTCACCGTTGGTTGGTGGTGCTGGCAGGTCTGTGCATGACAGCTGGCGCAGTGTGGATGTGGCGACGCCCCGAGCCTACTAGCGCTGTGTCTGACTGAGTGCAGCTAGCAGTTGCTAGCTGCCATCCCTTGTGTAGGGCTTTCAGCTGCGCAAGGCATGGCTCAGTGTGGTGCGCTCGGTCGCCCAATGGTTAGCCGCTAAACGCAATGCCACGATGAGCCCCCGTGGTTCGTTGTCTTGTAGCACCAGTTCGCCAGAGTGCAATTTGGCGATGGCGCTGACCAGTGCGAGCCCAAGGCCACTGCCACTGTGCTCGCTGCCGTGCAAGCGGCGAAACCGTTTCATGGCTTCGGCGCGCAGTTCGGGTGCAATGCCTGGCCCGTCGTCAGCGATGGCAATGTCCACATAACCCGTGTGCAGACGTACCAACAAAGTGATAGAAGCACCGGCCCCAGCGTATTTGAGAGCGTTTTCCAGCATGTTGGAGAGGGCTTGAAAGACTAGGGCGCGGTCTGCCAACAGGTTGCCTGCTGTGCTTTTGTCTAGCTGCAAAGTGATGGATTGGGCTTCAGCCAGCGGCTGGTAGTAGTCCATCACATCGGCTAACAGTGCGCGCACATCAAACCACTCAAACGAGTGGTTGCACCGACCAGCCTCTATCTCTCCAATGCGCAGTACGGCTTTGAACATGCGTTGAATACGCTCGGCCTCTTGGACGGCTTCTAGAACGTCATGGCGCAGCGATCCATCCAAGCGTTCTGCCACCAAGTCGAGTCGATTGTGCAGCCGTGTTAGCGGTGTGCGCAGCTCATGGGCTAAGTGGCTACTCACACTTTTGACTTCATCCATGAGCCCATTGATGCGGGACAGTACGTTGTTGATATCCATGCCCAGCAGGTCCAATTCATCGCCATTGGACGACGCTGGAACCGATGCTTCACGCTCACCGCCAATGTAGCTGCGCAATGCTGAGCGAATGCGGTCAACCCGGCGCATGCTGCGCACACTGGAATACAGGCCTATGGCCAAACTGCTGAGCAAAACGGCCAATAAGCCTGCACCTGCCACCATCGGAATGACGCGCACGCGTTCGAGCATCGGCAAAATGTTGAAAGCGCTGAAGAAAATGCCTCCATCACGCAGACGCAGTTGCATGCCGTAGATCCGCACTGGCCGCCCCGTGTTGTCTTGGATGACAACATCGTGCCAGCGTGTAGGTTGTAGCGGGGCAATGTGCAATGCTTTCATGAAGTGGCTATCGCCAAAGAGCAGTTCACCCCTAGGGGAGAGAACCAAAGCAATGCTCTCGTCTTGTTGGCGAGGTGCTGACAGCGTGAGTGCTTGCGAAATGGTGCTGGAATTCTGCAGCGCTGCTTTGCGTTCGTGCCCATGCAGGTCTGCCAGCACCATGTCGCGGACGTGCTCCACGAGGAAGTTTTCAATTTGTCTGTTGCTCAACAAGATGGAGCCAAAGGCCATCAACAAAAAGACAAAAGCGGTGAGCGATGCGTGGCGAAAAGTGCTGGTTTCGCTCAGTCGCAGCAATCTTTCAGCCCAAGACATAGCCCACTGTACGGATGGTTCGCAACATGGCCCGGTTCGGTTTTTGGTCTATCTTGCCGCGCAGCTTGGATACATGCACGTCAATCAAGTTGGTCTGTGGGTCGAATTGGTAGCCCCAGACTTTTTCTAGCAGCATGGCTCGGGTGACAGTGCGGCCATGGTGTTCTGCCAGCACATCCAACAGCGCGTACTCCTTCTCCGTCAAGTCGATATCTTTTCCCCCGCGCTGCACTTTGCGCAGTTGGCGATCAATGCGCAAATCGTCGATTTGCAGTACATCTGTGGAACTACGGTTGGGGGGATTGCGCTTGACCAAGCCTTCTAGGCGCAGCAGTAATTCTGTGAAGTTAAAGGGCTTTCCTAGATAGTCAATGGCACCAGCGCGCAGTCCTTCAATGCGATCGCTGGGTTGGTCTACTGCTGACAGCATCATGGCGGGGGGGTGAGGGCGGTGCTGCAGCGCGTGGAGGACATCAATGCCACTCATGCCGGGCAGCATGCGATCGAGCACGATGGCGTCGAATGCTTCATGGCTGATCAACTCTAGCGCGCCTTCCCCATCCTCCACCAGGCGACAGTTGTGCCCGCTGTGTTGTAGCTTGGTGCTGAGCCAGTGGCTAACTTGGGTATCGTCTTCAACAATGAGTACGCGCATAAATCCCCCGATGAACAGGCCGCACCAATGGACGGAAACTGCCGTGGGCAGTGTTAAAAAATGAAACCAGTTCGCAAATTTAAGATTTTGCAAATGAGAATTATACGCAAATAGAATATCCCCACAGAGTCAAGGCAGTGCGTGGCGGAGGGGTTATTCGGAGCACACCAGCGCCACTTGTCTTTTTCCACCTTGTCGTTTTTAGACAAGTGCGTGTCTTGCTAGAGCAAGGTCAAAGCAGGCCCCGTTTCCACAATGCATTCATCAAGGTAATGCGTTTGGGATTGGTATGCCGCAGCAGAAATATTCCGTTTGGAGCCTGTTCAAACACGGGCTGAACCACCACAAAACATGGGAGCCTGCGTGGACACGCGCCAGCCTCCAGTCTGAGTACGACGTGGTCATCGTCGGTGGGGGTGGCCATGGTTTGGCCACGGCTTACTACCTGGCCAAAAACCACAAGGTAGGGCGCATTGCCGTACTGGAAAAGGGCCACTTGGGCAGCGGCAACACCTGTCGCAATACGACCATTGTTCGCTCCAACTACCTGTGGGATGAAGCCGCGCTTTTGTACGAACACGGCATGAAGCTGTGGGAAGGACTGACCGAAGACCTGAACTTCAACGTGCTGTTCAGCCAGCGCGGCGTGTTCAACCTGGGCCACACGCTGCAGGACATGCGCGACATCGAGCGCCGCGTGGCGGCCAACCACCTGCAAGGCATAGACGCCCATGTGCTCAACGCTGCCGAGGTGAAAGAAAGAATCCCCCAGCTGGACGTGAGCCGCAGCCGCCGTTTGCCGGTGCTGGGCGCCAGCTGGCAGCCCCGCGCAGGCATTGCCCACCACGATGCCGTGGCGCGTGGCTTTGCCCGTGCTGCCAGCCGCTTGGGGGTGGAGTTGATTGAGAACTGCGAAGTGACAGGCTTTGACATCGAAGGCGGTCGCGTCAAAGGTTTGCAAACCAGCCAAGGCTATGTGAAAACATCCCGCGTGGGCTGTGTGGCAGCGGGGCACTCCTCGGTGCTGGCGGCCAAGGCGGGCGTGCGTTTGCCGCTGGAGAGCCACCCGCTGCAGGCCTTTGTGTCCGAGTCCATGCAGCGCGTGATCGACACGGTCATCATGTCCAACGCCGTGCACGGTTACCTGAGCCAGTCCGACAAGGGCGAGTTGGTTATTGGCGCAGGCATCGACAGTTACCTGGGCTACGGCCAGCGCGGCAGCCCGCACATCATCGAGCACACGGCAGCGGCCATCATCGAGCTATTCCCCCAGTTCTCCCGCGTGCGCATGAACCGCCAGTGGGGCGGCATTGTGGATGTGTCGCCCGATGCCTGTCCCATCATCAGCAAAACCCCGGTGGAAGGGCTGTACTTCAACTGCGGCTGGGGCACGGGCGGCTTCAAGGCCACGCCCGGTTCGGGCCATGTGTTCGCCCACACCATCGCCCACGACGACCCGCACCCGTTGGCCGCGCCTTTCAGCCTGGACCGCTTTGCCAGCGGCCACCTGATCGACGAGCACGGCGCTGCCGCTGTGGCGCACTGACCACCACATCGCCCCCCCATACCGCTATTTGGAAACCAAAAACCATGTTGCAACTCCACTGCCCTCACTGCGCCGCGCTGCGCGATGAAGAGGAATTCAGCTACGCAGGCCCCGCCTATTTGGTGCGCCCCGTCAACCCAGAAGGGGTGAACGACGAGGTCTGGGGCGACTATTTGTTCAAACGCGCCAACACCAAGGGCTGGTACTGGGAGCAGTGGCAGCACAGTGCGGGCTGCCGCAAGGTGTTGGTGGTCAAGCGCAACACCGCCAGCTACGCCATCGCAGGCACCTGGACGCTGGCCGACGGCAAAGCCGTGTACGAAGCCGACCCCGATGCCCAAGCCCAGCGCTTGGCCCAACTGGCCCTGCACAACACGGGAGTGAGCGCATGACTGCAGTCCGTGTTCCCGTAGCCGGTGCGCGCATCGACACCAGCAAAACCATCCAGTTCGAATACAACGGCACCAGCTACACCGCCCACCCCGGCGACACCTTGGCATCGGCCCTGTTGGCCAACGGCCAGCAGTGGGTGGCGCGCAGCTTCAAGTACGGCAGGCCACGCGGCATCATGGGTGTGGGGGCTGAAGAGCCCAACGCGCTGGTGCAAATGGAAACAGGTGCCTACACCGTGCCCAACATCAAGGCTACACAGGCCGAGGTGTATGCAGGCCTGAAAGCCCGCTCCACATCGGGCTGGCCCAGCTTGGGCTTTGACATCAAGAGCATCTTAGGCCAAGCCTCGCGCTTCATGCCCGCAGGCTTTTACAGCAAAACCTTCAAGTGGCCACAAGCCCTGTGGCCCACATACGAGGCGGTAATCCGCAAGTTCGCAGGCTTTGGCAGCGCCCCCGAGGTGGAAGACCCCGAGCGCTACGACCACCTGCACCACCATGTGGACGTGCTGGTAGTGGGTGGGGGCGCAGCCGGTTTGCTGGCCGCATTGCAAGCGGGCATGGCGGGCCTCAAAACCGTGCTGGTGGATGAGCAAGCCGAAATGGGCGGCTGGCTCCTGTCCGACCCGTGGGTGCAAATCGAAGGGCGCGATGGTGCTGCCTTTGTGCAGCAAACCGTGGCAGCCCTCAAGGCCATGCCCCATGTCACGCTGCTGCCCCGCACCACCGCTTTTGGCCTGTACGACCAAAACCTGACCTTGGCCGTGGAGCTGCTGCAAGACCACCTGCCGATTGCCAAGCGCAATGCCGACCAACCCCGCCAGCGCCTGCACAAAATCCGCGCCCACCACGTGGTGCTGGCCACTGGTGCGCTGGAGCGCCCCCTGGTGTTTGGCAACAACGACGTGCCCGGCGTCATGACCGTGTCTGCCGCCCAAACCTACCTGCAGCGCTATGGCGTGCTGGTGGGCCAAAAAGCGCTGCTGTGCGGTACCAGCGACCTGATTTATGACGCCGCCCGGGCCTTGCACCAAGCGGGGGCCAAGGTGGTGGTGGCCGATGTGCGTGCCCACGCCCGCCCAGCAGACTTGCCCGCAGGCATCGAGGTGCTGCCCGGCCATGGCATTGCCAAAGTGCTGGGTGGCCGCGCCGTGACAGGCGTGCAGCTGACCCGTTTGCACGAAACCGAAGACAAAGCCATTGGCGAAGGCAAAACCGTGGACGCGGACGTGGTGCTCACCTCGGGTGGCTTGTCACCCACGGTGCATTTGTTCTGCCACGATGGCCGCCGCCCCATTTGGAGTGAAACGCTGGCCGCTTTCCATGTGCCACGGGAAGGCCGCCCCGGCGTGGCCTGCGTGGGCGCAGTCACGGGCGCTTTTGAGTGGGTCGACTGCTTGGCCCAGACCACCCAAGCCATGCAAGCCGTGTTGGCGGAGCTGGGCCGCCCCGGCGCACTGCACACCCCGGCTGTGAAAGCCCCCGGCCGTGCCGTTGCCCGCCCCATGTACCGCCTGCCCGACTTGCTGCCAGAAGGCGAGGGTGCCAAAGCCTTTGTGGACTACCAAAACGACGTCACCGCAGCCGACATCGAACTGTCCATCCGAGAGAACTGGCAGCACATCGAGCACGTCAAGCGCTTTACCGCACTGGGCTTTGGCACCGACCAAGGCAAGCTCTCCAACGTGAACGGTTTTGTGATCGCCGCCAAGGCCTTGGGTCGCCCTGTGGCCGAGGTCAGCACCACCACCTACCGCCCCGCCTACACCCCGGTCAGCCTGGGCGTGCTGGCAGGCACCATGGAGGGCGACACGCTGGAGCCCAGCCGCTACACAGCCTGCCACGCCTCCCACGTCGCCCGCCACGCTGAGTTGGAACCTGTGGGCCAGTGGATGCGTCCTTGGTACTTCCCCAAACCCGGTGAAGACATCCACGCCGCCGTCAACCGCGAATGCTTGGCCGCCCGCAATGGCGTGGCCGTGATGGACGCCTCCACGCTGGGCAAGATCCAGATCGACGGCCCCGATGCCCGCGAGTTCCTCAACCGCGTGTACAGCAACGCCTGGAGCCAACTGGCCCCCGGCAAGTGCCGCTACGGCCTGATGCTGGACGAGAACGGCATGGTCATGGACGACGGCGTGACCGCCTGCATCCACGACACCCAGTTCTACATGACCACCACCACCGGTGGCGCAGCCCGGGTGCTGACGTGGCTGGAGCGCTGGCACCAGACCGAGTGGCCCGAGCTCAAGGTGTGGATGAGCACCGTCACCGACCACTGGAGCACGGTGGCCTTGGTCGGCCCCAAAGCCCGCGCGGTGCTGGCCAAGCTGTGCCCCGACCTCGACCTGTCGCCCGAAAACTTCAAGTTCATGGATTGGCGCGAGAGCACCGTGCAGGGCGTGCCCTGCCGCGTGTTCCGCGTCAGCTTTTCGGGTGAGGTGAGCTACGAAATCAACGTCGAAAGCGGCTACGGCTACGACCTGTGGGAAGCCGTCATGGCTGCCGGGGCCGAGTTTGATATCACCCCCTACGGCACCGAAACCATGCACGTGCTGCGCGCCGAGAAGGGCTTCATCATCGTCGGCCAAGACACCGACGGCTCGGTGACCCCACTGGACTTGGGTATGTCCTGGGCGGTGTCCATGAAAAAGAGTTTCAGCTTCTTGGGCAAGCGCTCCCTGTCGCGCAGCGACACGGCCCGTGCCGACCGCAAGCAGCTAGTTGGTTTGCTGCCGATAGACCCGCAGCAGGTGCTGCCCGAAGGGGCCCAGTTGCAGGAAAGCCCCGAGTGGACGGCCCCCGCGACCATGCTGGGCCACGTGACCTCCAGCTACTACAGCGCTTTCTTGGGCCGCTCCATCGCCATGGCGGTGGTGCGCTCAGGCAGCCAGCGCACCGACCAAACCCTGTACGCCTACGCCCGTGGCAAGGTCATGCCGGTCAAGGTGGCGTCGTCCTCTGTATTCGTCGATCCCAAGGGAGAACGCCAACATGGCTAACGCCTCGACTCTTTCCATGAACCTGCGCTCGCCCTTGGCGGCTTTCACACGCCCCAGCCAAACGCGTGCTGCCACTGCCCAAGACGGCTTGTGCATGAGCGAAATCCCCAACTTGGGCTACATCATCCTGCGCGGCCACAGCAGCGACAGCGCGTTTGCCCAAGCCACCAGCCAAGTGCTGGGCGCGGCCTTGCCCACGCTGCCCAGCAGCTATGTGCAGTGCCCCGCCGGGGTGGTGTACTGGGTCTCGCCCGATGAGTGGTGGCTGATCACCCCCCGCGCTGGCAAAGACGCGCTGGTAGCCCAGCTCACGCAGGCCCTGCAAGGCGTGTTTGCTCAGGTGGTGGACAACAGCGGCGGCCATACCGCGCTGCGCATCAGCGGTGCCAAGCACCTGCTGCTGCTGCGCCACATGGGGGTGTACGACTTTGAGACCCTGCAAGTGGGCCAAGCCATTGGCACGGTTATGGCCAAGGCCAACGTCACCGTGCTGCGTACTGACTCCCAAGGCGTGGTGCTGCTGTTTCGCCGCAGCTTTGCCGACTACCTGTGGCGCTTGCTCAGCCGCACGGGCAAGCCCTACGGCCTGTGCATCAGCCCGCTGGCCTCCAACACCGACCCCGTGGTCAGCCCACTGCACCCCTGAACCCTCACGCCACAGAAAACCATGTCATTGCACGACTTTTTTCACACCCCTGTAGCGCAAGCCGACCCTGCTGTGGCTGCTGCGCTGGCGCACGAGTTGGGCCGCCAAAGTGACCAGCTTGAACTCATTGCCTCGGAAAACATCGTCTCCCAAGCGGTGCTCGATGCCCAAGGCAGTGTCTTTACCAACAAGTACGCGGAAGGCTATCCCGGCAAGCGCTACTACGGTGGCTGCGAGCATGCCGACGCGGTGGAGCAACTGGCCATAGACCGCCTGTGCCAGCTTTTTGGTGCCCGCTTTGCCAATGTGCAACCCCACTCGGGCGCACAGGCCAACACGGCCGTCATGCTGGCCCTGCTGCAACCCGGTGACACCGTGCTGGGCATGGCCTTGTCCGCTGGCGGTCACCTGACGCACGGTGCCAAGCCTGCCCTGTCGGGCAAGTGGTTCAAGGCCGTGCAGTACGGCGTGCGCCAAAGCGACTGTCTGATCGACTACGACGAAGTAGAGCGCTTGGCCTTGGAGCACAAGCCCAAGCTCATCATCGCGGGTTTCTCGGCCTATCCACGGGTGATGGACTGGGCGCGTTTTCGCGCCATCGCCGACAAAGTGGGCGCTTTCCTCATGGTGGACATGGCCCATGTGGCCGGCTTGGTGGCTGTAGGCGTCTACCCCAGTCCGGTGCCACACGCCCATGTGACCACCAGCACCACCCACAAAACGCTGCGTGGCCCCCGTGGTGGCGTCATATTGACCCATGACGAAGAGCTGGCCAAAAAGATCAACTCCGCCGTTTTTCCCGGCGCGCAAGGGGGGCCGCTCATGCACGTCATCGCTGCCAAGGCCGTGGCCTTTGGCGAGGCGCTGCAGCCCAGCTTCAAAGCCTATGCCCAGCAGGTGGTGAAAAACGCCCAAGCCTTGGGCGAAGTGCTCAAGGCCGGAGGCCTCGATTTGGTGACGGGCGGCACCGACAACCACCTGCTGCTGGTGGACTTGCGCCCGCTGGGACTCAAAGGCAACCAGACCGAGCAAGCGCTGGAGCGCGCAGGCATTACCTGCAACAAAAACGGCATCCCGTTTGACGATGAAAAGCCCACCATCACCTCGGGCGTGCGCTTGGGTACGGCGGCCATCACCAGCCGTGGGCTGGACGAAGAAGCCTGCCGCGAAGTCGGGCGCTTGATTCTGGATGTGTTGCAAGCCTTGCGCAAAGACCCCGAGAACACCGCCGAGGTGGAGGCCATCGTGCGCGAGCAGGTCAAAACCCTGACCCACCAGTACCCCATTTACCGCTGACAGCAGGAGCCAACCATGAGCTTTGACGCCGCCCAACTGCACCAACAGTCCATCGTCATCGATGGACTCATCATCGCCAACCTGGACCGCAGCGTCTTTGAAGACATGCGCAAGGGTGGGCTCACCGCCGCCAACTGCACCGTCTCGGTGTGGGAGTCTTTTGCCAAGACGGTGGACAACATCGCCAACCTCAAGCGCCTGATCCGCGACAACAGCGACCTGGTGATGCTGGCCAAAAACGTGGCCGACATCGAACGCGCCAAGCGCGAGGGCAAGACCGGCATCATCTTGGGCTTCCAAAACGGCTACGCCTTTGAGGACAACCTGGGCTACATCGAAGCCTTCCACGACATGGGCGTGCGCGTGGTGCAGCTCTGCTACAACACGCAAAACCTCATCGGCACAGGCTGCTACGAGCGCGACGGTGGCTTGTCCGGCTACGGCCGCGAAGTGATTGCCGAGATGAACCGCGTGGGCATCATGGTGGACTTGTCCCACGTGGGCGGCAAGACCTCGGAAGAGGCCATTTTGGAATCCAAAAAACCCGTGGCCTACACCCACTGCTTGCCGCTGGGCCTGAAAGACCACCCCCGCAACAAGAGCGATGCGGAGCTGAAATTCATCGCCGACCACGGTGGCTTTATCGGCGTGACCATGTTCTCGCCCTTCCTCAAGCGCGGCCCCGAATCGACCATTTACGACTACGTGGAAGCCATCGACTACGTGATCAACGTCGCAGGCGAAGACTGCGTGGGTTTGGGCTCGGACTTCACCCAAGGCCACGGCCACGAGTTCTTTGAATGGCTCACGCACGACAAAGGCCGCTGGCGTCGTCTGACCAACTTTGGCAAGGTGGTCAACCCCGAAGGCATCAGCACCATTGGCGACTTCCCCAACCTGGCACAAGCCATGCAAAAGCAAGGCTGGAGCGCCAGCCGCATCGAAAAAGTACTGGGCAAAAACTGGATGGGATTTTTCCGCCAAGTGTGGGGAGAGTAAACGCATGCAACCGCAACTACCAATCGACGTTGATCCGCAAACGGGTATTTGGACCACCGACGGTCTGCCCATGATCTATGTGCCACGGCACTTCTTCGTGAACAACCACGTCGAGGCCGAAGCCGCTATTGGCAAAGAAGCCTATGCCACCGGGTTGTACAAGGGCGGCTACCGCTCGGCCTACTTCTGGTGCAGCCAGGAGAGCAAGACGCACGGCCTCCAAGGCTTGGCCTGCTACGAGCATTACCTCAAGCGCCTGTCCCAGCGCGGTTGGGGCCAGTTCGCTTTTGAGTCGGTGGACGCAGCCACTGGCCACGCCCGCATCCGCTTGGACCACTCGGTCTTTGTGCTGGCCCAAGGCATTGCCGGGGTGCCTGTGAACAAAGACAAGCTGTGCTACCTGTTTGCAGGTTGGTTTGCTGGGGCCATGGACTGGGTGGCTGACGACACGGGGGCCAAGTACCGCACCGAGAGCCGCGAAACCCAGTGCGCTGCAGAGCACGCGGACCACCACCACGACTACTGCATCTTCACCGTCACGCCTCTGCCACCCTCTGCCTGAGCACCGCCATGCGCTACCCGCACCTGTTTGAACCCATCCAGCTCAACAAGCTGACGATCCGCAACCGCATCGTCAGCACCGCCCACGCCGAGGTGTACGCCGAAAACGGCTTGCCCGGCGAGCGCTACATCCGCTACTACGAGGAAAAGGCCAAGGGCGGGGTGGGTTTGGCCATTTGCGGTGGCTCCAGTCCCGTGTCGCGGGACAGCCCTTGGTCGTGGTGGAACTCGGTCAACCTGTCCATCGACGCGGTGGTGGAACCCTTGTCCCGCTTGGCGGCTGCCATGCACCAGCATGGCGCGAAGATCATGATCCAAGCCACCCACATGGGGCGGCGCAATGCTTGGCATGGCGAGAACTGGCCGCATTTGGTCAGCCCCTCGGGCATCCGCGAGCCGGTGCACCGTGGCAACGCCAAGACCATCGAGGTGGAAGAGATTGACCGCATCATCCGCGACTTTGCCAAGGCTGCGCGCCGCGTCAAAGACGGCGGGCTGGACGGCATGGAAGTGTCGGCGGCGCACCAGCAGCTCATCGACCAGTTCTGGAGCCCGCGCGTCAACCACCGCACCGACGAGTGGGGCGGCAGCTTGGAAAACCGCCTGCGCTTTGGCATCGAGGTGCTCAAAGCCATCCGCGCCGAAGTGGGCAGCGACTTTTGCGTCGGCCTGCGCATGTGCGGTGACGAGTTCCATGAGGACGGCATTTCGCACGAGCACGCCAAAGAAATCGCCCAGGCCATGAGCGAAACGGGCTTGGTGGACTACATCAGCGTGGTGGGGTCAGGCGCTGATACGCACAACACTCTGGCCAACTGCATGCCGCCCATGGCCTTGCCGCCCGAGCCCTTTGTGCACTTGGCAGCGGGCATCAAATCGGTCAGCAAAGTGCCGGTGATGCACGCCCAAAGCATCCGCGATGCCTCGCAGGCCGAGCGCATTTTGTCCACGGGCATGGTGGACATGGTGGGCATGACACGGGCGCAGATTGCCGATCCGCACATGGTCATCAAAATCCGCGATGGCCGCGAAGACCAGATCAAGCAGTGCGTGGGGGCCAACTACTGCATCGACCGCCAGTACAACGGCTTGGACGTGCTCTGCATCCAAAACGCCGCTACCAGCCGCGAAACCGTGCTCTCGCACACCATCCGCCCCAGCACCGGCCCCCAACGCAAAGTGGTGGTGGTGGGCGCAGGCCCTGCCGGGCTGGAAGCGGCCCGCGTCGCCCGCGAGCGCGGCCATGACGTGGTGCTGTTTGAGAAAAACACCGCTGTGGGCGGGCAGATCAACTTGGCTGCCAAAGCCCCCAAGCGCGAGCAGATGGCGGGCATCGTGCGCTGGTTTGACCTGGAAACCCAGCGCTTGGGCGTAGACCGCCGCTTGGGTGTGGCCGCGGATGAGGCCATGATCCTGGCCGAGCAGCCCGACATCGTGGTGCTGGCCACGGGCGGTTCACCCCACCTGCAGCAAGTGCCCGATTGGGGCGCAGCCAGTGGCTTGGTCCACAGCAGCTGGGACGTGCTCAGCGGCGCAGTGCCGCTCAAAGACAACGTGCTGGTGTACGACAGCATCAGCACCCATGCCGGGGCGGGTGTAGCGCACTACGCCGCCGAGCGCGGCAAGCTGGTGGAGATCGTCACGCCCGACGTGAAGGTGTCCGACGATGTGGGCGGCACCACCTTCCCGATTTTTTACCGCCAGATGTACGCCCAAGGCGTGATCCAAACGCCCAACTTCTGGCTCGACAAGGTGTACCGCGAGGGCGACAAGCTGATTGCCGTGCTGCGCAACGAGTACACCGAAGCGCAAGAGGAGCGCGAGGTCGATCAGGTCATCGTCGAAAACGGCACCCTGCCCAACGACAGCCTGTACTGGGCGCTCAAGCCCCAGTCGGTTAACAAGGGGCAGATCGACATCGATGCGCTGTACGCCTTCCAACCGCAACCGGCCTTGCAGCAAACGCTGCAGAGCGGCCAGTTTTTGCTCTACCGCGTGGGCGACTGCATCTCGATGCACAACATCCACGCCGCCATTTTTGACGCGCTGCGTCTGTGCAAGGACTTCTGACCATGGGCTTGCCGCACTTCATCCGCGTCCTGTTTTGGCTGGCGGTACTGGCTTTGCTGGTGGGCTTGGTGCGCCGTGCAGCCCTGTGGCGGCAAGGCCAAGCAGCGCACTGGGGCACCGCCCGGTTGCTGCTGGGGCTGCTGCACATCCCCAAGCGCTACTTTGTGGACTTGCACGAAGTGGTGGCGCGCGAGCCTTTCATCGCCCGCGCCCACGTGGCCGCTGCTGGCGGTGGCTTGGCCACGCTGGTGCTGGTGGGCATCAACTATGGCTTGGGTCTCTTCAGCACCGCGCTCGATTGGGCGCTGCTGGCGACCGCCTTGCTCATGCTGGTGGGCTCGGGCATGGCCGCTTACCGCCGCCTGCAAGCGCCTGAACGCTTGTCACGCGGGCCATGGCAGCGCATGCCCTACAGCTTGCTGGCGCTGGCCGCCTCGGTGCTGGTCTTGGTGTTGGCAGGGGCGCAAGCCGCCCCTTGGCTGGCGGTGCTGGTGTGCGCAGGCTTTGCGCTGGGCGCTGCCGAGCTGGCGCTGGGCATTGGCCTAGGCGGCCCCATGAAGCACGCCGTCGCTGGCATGCTGCACCTGGGTTGGCACCCCCGGCCAGAGCGCTTTGTGGCCCGCACCAAAACCACTGACGCCGTGCCCGCCACCGCGCTCAAGCCCCTCAACACCGCAGCAGGCCAGTGGGGCGTGACCCAACCGACTGACTTTGAGTGGAACCGCTTGCTCTCCTTCGATGCCTGCGTGCAGTGCGGCAAATGCGAAGCCGCTTGCCCTGCCAAAGCCGCAGGCCAGCCACTCAACCCCAAAAAGCTGGTGCAAGACCTCGTGGTGGGCATGGCTGGTGGCAGCGATGCGGCTTACGCGGGCACTCCCCACCCCGGCCAAACCGTGGGCCAGCAGCAGGGCGGTGCCCAGTCTGCCTTGGTGCCCGGTTTGCTTCTGGCCGACACGCTGTGGTCCTGCACCACCTGCCGCGCTTGTGTGCAGGCCTGCCCCATGCTCATCGAGCACGTGGATGCGGTGGTGGACATCCGCCGTGGCCTCACGCTCAACCAAGGCGTGGTGCCCAACAAAGGGGCCGATGCCCTGCACAACCTGCGCGAGACCGACACCATTGGCGGCTTTCCGCTGGCAGCGCGCAACCACTGGGCGGTGGATTTGAACCTGCCTGTGCTGGGGCCACGCGCCACGGGTGAGCAAACCGACTGGCTGCTGCTGGTGGGTGAGGGCGGTTTTGACACCCGCTACCAACGCACCTTGCGCGCCTTGGTCAAAACCCTGCACAAAGCCGGGCTCAAGGTGGCCCTGCTGGGCGATGCCGAGACCGACTGCGGCGACCTAGCGCGCCGCTTGGGCGACGAGCTGGGCTTTGAGCGCTTGGCCAAGCAGCTCATTGGCACCTTGCAAGACCGCCAGTTCCAGCGCATCGTCACTGCCGATCCGCACGTGCTGCACACGGTCAAGAACGAATACCCCGCGCTGGGCGGCGCGTTTGAGGTGTGGCACCACACCCAACTGCTGGACGATTTGCTGCAGCAAGGCATCCTGCAAGCGACGGCCAAGCCCTTGCCATCCACCCAAGAACCCGTGACCTACCACGACCCTTGCTACCTGGGCCGCTACAACCGCGAGGTGAGTGCCCCGCGCCGCAGCCTGCAGGCCATTGGCATCCGCGTGGTGGAGATGGAGCGCCACGGTGCCCAAGCCCGCTGCTGTGGCGGTGGTGGCGGTGCGCCGTGGACCGATATTGCGGGCGAGCGCCGTATCCCCGACATCCGCATGCAAGACGCCCAAGACGCCGGTGCCCGCGTGGTGGCCGTGGCCTGCCCGCAGTGCACCGCCATGCTCGAAGGCGTGGTGGGCAGCAAGCCCGAAGTGCTGGACGTGGCCGAACTGGTCGCCCGTGCGGTGGAGGCAGTATGAGTACAGGCACTATGAAACGCGTCAATCCGCGCCGCCCGGCCTACATCACCCCAGCGGGCATGCGCCGCATCGTGCTGGGCGCGGTGGCTGGTGCGGCACAGGCTGGTGTACCCGGCGCTGCACATGGTGTCGCACGTGGCATCGAACACAGCGCCAGCAAACCACTGCGCGCCAGTGGTCCCTTTGCCCGTTGCATCTTGGTAGTCAGCCACAGCGACAAAGGCGTGCTGGACGAACGCGCTCGCCAAGCGCTGGCTGCTGCCGCCATACTGGCCAGCAGCGACACCGAGGTGGTGCTGGTCGTGCTGGGCCCCTGCCAAGAAGACTGGGCAGCGCTGGGCGCAGACCGCTGCGTGCTGGTGCCCCAAGGCCTGCGCGATGCCCACGTGCCCACCCAAGCCAGCGTTTGGCTGGGTGCGCTGTACCAGCAGCTACAACCCCTGTACGTGCTGCTGCCCGACCGCGATGCCGATGCCGACCTAGGTCGCCGCTTGGCCGTGGAGCAAGGCCTGCCGTTGGCAGGCCCGGTGGTGGAAATACAGCCTGCAGGCACCCCCGCCGATGTGCGCTGCCGTGTGCGCGCCAGCGCAGGCCACGACGCGCTGTGCACAGGCGCTCGCGTGCTCATGCTCGCTGGCGGTGTGGCCGTGACCGAGTTGCCCTTTGTGGGTCTGGGTGTGGTGAGTGTGGCGGGCCAAGGCGATAGCTCGGCGTGGCCTAACTGGCCCACCGAACTGGCCCGCATGCCCGGTCTGCAAGACATGGGCGTGCAAGCAGGCCAAGCCCAAACCCTGGCGCTGGAGGAGGCGGACTTCATCCTTTCGGCAGGCAATGGTGTGCAGGACTTGGCCTTGTTCCACGAGCTGGCCGACGCCCTGGGCGCAGCCACAGGCGCATCGCGCGTGGCGGTGGACGATGGGCGCTTTCCCCGCGCCAAGCAAATCGGCGCAACGGGCAAGACGGTGCAAGCCAGTGCCTATGTGGCCATTGGCATCTCGGGTGCGGTGCAGCACTTGCAAGGCATCAAAGACTGCCGCCACGTGATTGCGGTTAACACCGACAGCGCCGCGCCCATTGGCAAGCGCGCCAACGTGCTGGCCGTGGCCGAGTCGTCTGAATTCATGCGCGCTTTGCTGGCCTTGGTGCAAGCCAAGCGCGGTCTGCGTGCTGGTGCTAACGCGCAGCAGAAGGGGTGAGCATGGTGCAAATCTTTGTCTTGGTGCGGCAACTGCTGCACCCCGTCAGTGGCAAATGGGTGCGCGACCCAGCCGACGCCCAGGCCGTGGCCTTGGCCCTGCAAACCGTGCCTGCAGAGCAGGTGCGTTTGTTTAGCTTGGGCGCTTTGCAACCCAGCGTGGCGGCCGACTACATGGCCCAAGGCGCGCCCGTGCTGCATACCTTGCTGGGCGATAACGGCGATAGCACGCCCGCTGCCGTGGCTGCATGGTTGCGCCAGCAAGACCAAGGCGCAGCCACTGTGCTGCTGCTGGGCCAGTCGCCTGCATCCGATGCCGCCGATGCCACCGCCCCTGTACTGCCCTATCTGCTGGCCCAGCAGCTGCAGTGGCTGTGCCTGCGCGACATTGGGGCACTGCGCAGTGTGCACACAGGCTGGCAGCTACAGCAGGTGTTGCCCAAAGGGGCGCGCCGCCAGTGGCAACTCTCGGCCAGCGCGGTGCTGTCGGTGCATGCATCGGCTTTGGTGGCCAAGCGCTATGCCCCACGGGACGCCCAGCGCGGCGTGCTGCACGAACAAGTGATCAGCGCTGTGAGCACGGCCACACCTACACCCTCTGTGGCGGTGCAAACCGTACCCACGGTGCTGCGTGTACAGCCGCTGCAGGCGCGCCAGAAAAAGTCTGGTCACGAACGCATGCTGGGCGCTATTGGGTCACCGGGCGGTGGCAGCCAGAGCAAAGCCTTGGTTTTGGAAGCGGGCACTGTGCAGGACAAAGCACAGGCGGTTTACGACTATTTGGACACCCACTCCCTGTGGAGTTTTAGTTAAGAAAGGGATTCAGCCATGTCAAACATTCACACCGACCTCTTGGCAGAACTGCTGCAACAACGCCGTCCCGGCTACAGCCTGGATGCGGCCTTTTACCTGAGCGACTTGGTGTACCAAGCCGATATGCAACACATCTTTGGCAAGCACTGGATTTTTGTCGCCGTCGAGCCGCAAATTGCTGAGCCCGGTGACTATGTCACCGTGGAGGTGGGCAAGACTTCTATCCTCATCGTGCGCGATGACGATGGCAGCGTGCAGGCCTTTCACAACGTGTGCCGCCACCGCGGTTCGCGCCTGTGCGCGCAGCACAAAGGCTCGGTGGGCAACGTCGTGTGCCCCTACCACCAGTGGACGTACAACACCCAAGGCCAACTGCTCTACGCAGAGCACATGGGCGATGGTTTTGACAAAAGCAAGCATGGCCTCAAGAAAGTGCACGTGCGCAGCGTGGGCGGCCTCATCTTCATTTGCTTGGCCGAGAACGCCCCGACTGACTTTGACGAAGTCGCCGCGCGCATGCAGCCCTATTTGGCCCCGCACAAGCTGGCCGAATGCAAGGTGGCTGCGCAGGTGGAAATCATCGAAAAGGGCAACTGGAAGTTGGTGATGGAAAACAACCGCGAGTGCTACCACTGCGTAGGCAACCACCCTGAGTTGACCCTGTCGCTGTACGAATACGGCTTTGGCTACCAGCCCAGCCCAGCCAATGCCGCAGGCATGGCCAAGTTCAATGAGATTGTGCAGACCAGCCACGCCCGCTGGGAGTCCATGGGCTTGCCCTCGCAGGTGATTGAAGAGCTGGACACCCGCGTTTCGGGTTTCCGCACCATCCGCCTGCCGCTGGACCGGTCTGGGCAGTCCCAAACCATGAACGCCGAAGTGGCCAGCAAGCGCTTGCTCGGTGATTTGAAAGACCCGGCGCTGGGTGGTTTGTCCTTCTGGACACAGCCCAACTCGTGGCACCACTTCATGAGCGACCACGTGGTCAGCTTCTCGGTGCTGCCGCTGGCAGCAGACGCCACTTTGGTGCGTACTACTTGGTGCGTGCACAAAGACGCCGTGGAGGGCGTGGACTACGACGTGGCCAACCTCACCAAGGTGTGGAATGCCACCAACGACCAAGACCGCCGCTTGGTGGAAGAAACCCAAGTGGGCGTGGCCAGCGGTGCTTACGAGCCCGGCCCGTATTCGCCCTACACCGAAGACTTGGTGGAGAAATTCGCCGTCTGGTACGTGGACCGCCTGCGCGAGCAGACCAAAGCCTAAGCCAGCACGGTACAGCGCAAGGAATGAACACTATGGCAGAGCCTACCGAGAACACCGCCAACGCCTATCCCCCTATCTGGCCCTGCGACGACGACACCGCCTTGCAATGCATTCAGGTGGTGCAAGAAACGCACGATGTAAAGACCTTTGTGTTCAACGCCTTGCAAGCGCGCACCTTTGTGTACCGCCCGGGGCAGTTCATCACGCTGGACGTGCCAGCGGGGCAGGGCGGCAGCGTGGTGCAGCGCAGCTACACGCTCTCGTCCAGTCCCAGCCGTCCGCAGCGTGTGTCCATCACCGTCAAGCGCGTGGCCGGTGGCCCGGTGTCCAACTGGCTACACGACTACCTCCAGCCCGGCATGCAGATTGGTGTGACTGGCCCTGCGGGTGATTTTTCATGCATGGCCGACAGCGCCACCAGCTTGCCAGCAGGCATGCAAACCTGTGCAGGCCAGCGCTACTTGCTCATTTCGGGCGGTAGCGGCATCACCCCCGTCATGAGCATGCTGCGCACCATGGTGGACATGGCGGTGGATGCCGACATCGTGTTCGTGCACGCAGCACGCACCCCCGCCGACCTGATATTCCACAAAGAACTGACCCTGCTGGCGCACCAGCACCCCCGCTTGCGCCTGCTGCTGGTGTGCGAGAGCCGTGGTGCCCACACCGAATGGTCTGGCTATGTGGGGCGTCTGAGCCGCAGTTTGCTCGAGCAGCAAGTACCCGATTTGCTGCAGCGCCAAGTGTTCACCTGTGGCCCAGCAGGCTTTATGCAAGCGGTGCGCGCCAGCTTGCTCGATGCGGGTTTACCAGAGAAACAGTACCAGCAAGAAAGCTTTAGTTTTGAAACCTTGGCACAGGCTGTAAATCCCGTGCAAACCACCACGCAAAACACAGTGTCCACCAGTGAAGGCTCTGCGGTTTCCGGTGGTTTCACGATCAGCCTGAGCAAGCTTGGTGACGCCTTTGCGTGCGCCCCAGATCAGAGCATTTTGGGCGCTGCTGTGGCAGCTGGTTTGCGTTTGCCAGCGTCGTGCAGCACTGGGCTGTGCGGCACGTGCAAAACCAAAAAAGTATCGGGAGAGGTGAGCATGCAGCACAAGGGAGGAATTCGCCAGCGCGAGATTGACCAAGGCTGGATATTGCCGTGTTGCAGCGTGCCTTTGTCGGATGTGGTGCTTGAGCGCTAGGCAAACAGCTAGCCCCAGTATGGTGATTATTTTGGTGGCATGGCAGTTGCTAACTGTTGAGCTATCTCAATCCATTTGTGAAAAGGAATTCACATGCGAGATTTGAAGATTCAGGTCCGAAATTTGTACAAGATTTTCGGGGGGCGATCTGAGGAGGCACTCAAGTTGCTGTCTGAGGGCTGGGACAAGAACAAGATATTTGAAAAAACAGGCCAAGTGGTGGGCGTCAACAACGTGGGTTTTGACGTGCGCAGCGGTGAAATTTTCGTGCTCATGGGCCTGTCGGGTTCGGGCAAGTCCACGCTGATTCGTCTGATCAACCGCTTGGTAGAACCCGACGCGGGTGAAATCCTCATCGACGGTGATGACCTGACCAAGCTCTCGCAAAGCAGCCTGGTGAAGTGGCGCCGCCAAAAAGTGGCCATGGTGTTCCAGTCCTTTGCGCTCATGCCGCACAAAACCGTGCTGGAAAACGCCGCCTTTGGCCTGGAAGTAGCGGGTATGCAAAAAGCCCACCGCGAGCGCAAAGCCATGCACGCGCTGGAGCAAGTGGGCCTCAAAGACTACGCCCGCAAGTACCCGCACCAACTCTCGGGCGGCATGCAGCAGCGCGTGGGCTTGGCCCGTGCCTTGGCGGTGGATCCCGACATTCTGTTGATGGACGAAGCCTTCTCCGCACTCGATCCACTCAAGCGCACCGAAATGCAAGACCTGATGCTGGAGCTACAGCGCGTGCAGCGCCGCACCATTTTGTTTGTCTCGCACGACTTGGAAGAGGCTCTGCGCATTGGCACCAGTATCGCCATCATGGAAGGCGGCAACTTGGTGCAGGTGGGCACACCACGCGACATCGTGGCCAACCCGGTCAACGACTACGTGCGCCGCTTTTTCCACGGTGTGGACACCTCGCGCTACCTCACGGCGGGCGACTTGCTGGATCAAGATGAGGTCGATCCATCGAGCTGGGAGCAGGTGCTCAAAATCTCCAGCCACAGTTCGCTCACCGAAACTTTGGGCCAGATCATGGTAGGCAGCGGCCGCCCCATTGGGGTGCTGGACGATGCCAACCAAGTCATGGGCTGTATCACCGCCAAAAGTGTGTTGAGCAAGATGGTGCAAGGAGCGCGTCATGTCTGAGTGGATACAGCAGTTTTTGGCCAACCCGCATGACTATTTGCCGCTGGGCGATTGGGTCAACGCGTTTGTGGACTTGCTCATGTCCCATGGGCAGGGCTTTTTTGACGGGGCCAACACCATCGTCGAAACCTTTGCCGAGGGCGTAGAAAACGGGCTGATGGCGGTTCCCGCTTGGGCCCACATTGCCTTGGCTGTGGGCATAGGCTTTTGGCGCTTGGGCTGGCGCTTTGCGCTCTTTGTGCTGGCGTCTTTGCTGACCATCGTTATCACCGGGTTTTGGTCGCAAACGGTGGTGACCTTTGCACTCACCATCACGGCCACCTTCATCAGTCTGGTGGTGGGGGTGCCGCTGGGCATTGCCTGCGCGCGCAGCAACTGGTTCAACCGTGTGTTGCGTCCGTTCTTGGACTTTATGCAAACCATGCCCGCGTTTGTGTACCTCATTCCGGCGGCCATGGTGTTTGGCTTGGGCCGCGTGCCCGGCATCATGGCCACGGTGGTGTTTGCCATGCCACCGGTGGTGCGCCTCACGTCGCTGGGCATACGCCAAGTGAATGTGGAGCAGATCGAAGCCGGTCACGCGTTTGGTTGCACGGGTAGTCAGTTGTTGTTCAAGGTGCAGCTCCCCATTGCTTTGTCCACCATCATGACCGGGGTCAACCAGACCATCATGATGGCGCTGTCCATGGTCATCATCGCCTCCATGGTGGGGGCGGGTGGTTTGGGCAATGACGTGCTGTCCAGTATCCAGCGGCTTGACGTAGGCCTCGGTTTCGAGAGTGGTTTGGCGGTGGTGCTGTTGGCGATTATTTTGGATCGCATCACCGAAAGCTTTGGCACCCGAACGCAGTCGGAATCCAGCTCATAGCGCTGCACGCTATGGTTCACAAGGCAGGTACGGTCATCTATGTTGTCTGATTGCGCAAGCATTTGCTCCCAAGAGAGTCCCACCAAAGTCGGATTCTTGTTGCTGAACGACTATTCCATGATTGCGTTTGCCAACGCCTTGGAAGCGTTTCGCATGGCCAACTACATCAGCCGCCGTGAGCTGTACCGCTGGGAGGTGGTGCCCATTACCGAGCAAGGTGTGGTGGCCAGTAACGGCTTGCAAATGCACACCACGGGCGATCTGCGTACCTTGGATGACTGCAGCATGGTGATGGTCTGCGCTGGCGTGGACGTGCGCCGCGCCACCACCGACAAAGTGCACCAAGTGCTGCGCCACTTGGCTGGGCGTGACATTGCGCTGGGCGCGCTGTGCACGGGCTCGTATGCGCTGGCCAGTGCGGGCTTGCTGGACAACTACCGCTGCTCGGTGCACTGGGAGAACCTGGCCGCCATGCGTGAGGAGTTTCCCCGCATCCGCTTTACCCAAGCCGTGTATGTGATAGACCACGACCGCTTCACCAGTTCAGGCGGCACCGCTCCGCTGGACATGGTGCTGCGCCTTATCCGCGACCAGCATGGCCGCCAATTGGCCACGCAGATTTCGGAGCAGTTCATCTTGGAGCGCCAGCGCGCCGAGGACGACTGCCAAAAAGCCCCGCAACCCGAATGCATTGGCCCCGGCTACGAGCACCTGGCCGAGGCACTGCAGTTCATGGCGGCCAATATTGAAGAGCCGCTCAGCGTGCTGGAAATTGCCAACGCCATTCCGCTGTCGGTGCGCCAACTGGAGCGCTTGTTCCACCGCTACTGCCAAATGAGCCCGGCCCAGTACTACATGCAACTGCGCCTGCAGCGTGCCCGCGAACTGCTCACGCACAGCGCACTGCCCATCATGGAAATCACCGTGGCCTGTGGCTTCCAGTCGGCTTCGCACTTTTGCAAAGCCTACCGCCAGCTCTTTGGCCACGCCCCCAGCGAAGAGCGCCGCCAGAGCAAGAACCGCCCAGACATCGCCGTGCCCGGCACTGTCAGCGCCCGCACATTGCAGCAGGCTGAACGGCGTATTGCGGCTTGATTTGAGTGTGCCGGGGAGGGGTGCATAGCTGCCCACGATGTAGACTCATCCCCGCTTGATTAGCCATCATCAATGGCTAATCAGGCCTAGCAAGTTTTCAGGGACGGAAATGGCAGCACCAAGCAACTTCGGTTTTCTCGCACAACACTCACCACTGCTGGCAGAACTTGGTGCTACCGCCGAAAAACTATTCCCTTTAGACCCCGCCAGCTGCGTACTCAAGCTGCGCATCTTGGCTGAGTCACTCACCCAAGAAATGGCCTCGCGTTTGGGTATACGGCTTGTACAACCCACCCAAGCCGAGCTGCTGCGTGCGGTTGATTCGCGCTTAGGCCTAGACCCACAGGTGCGGCAAATGTTTCATTGCTTGCGCCAGCGGGGCAATGAAGCTGCCCACCAAGTAGCCCACAGCATTGGCTACCGCGAGGGTTTGGAGTCGCTCAAAATCGCCCGCGAAGTGGCGCTCTGGTTCCACCGCACCTTTGGACAGCAACCTGACTTCAAGCCCGGCCCCTTTGTCCTGCCAGACGATCCCAGCGAAAAGCTGCACGCCCTAGAGTCCAAACTCAAAGCGGCGCAAGCGCTTGTTGCCGACCACGAAAAACTCAAAGCCGAGTTTGACCAGCGCATAGCCAACGCCACTGTCACTGCAGACGCCGAGGCCACCAAACGCTTGGCTGCCAAAGCCACCCAGGCGGCCCAGCAAGTGCACATGGACGAAGCCGCGACGCGCCTGATCATCGACCAGCTACTCATGGACGCAGGCTGGGAAGCCAATTCAGAAACACTCACGCACGCAGCAGGAGCACGCCCGGCCAAGGGGAAAAACCAAGCCATTGCCGAATGGCCTACCCAAGGCAAGCAAAGTGCCGACTACATCCTCTTTGCTGGCCTCACGCCCATCGCAGCGGTAGAAGCCAAGCGGCTCAATACCAACGTAGCCGGAAAAATCCCCCAAGCCGAACGCTATGCCCGTGGAATGCTGCTAGAAGCCGAGCACCAGCCCGCTTGGGCCATAGAGGGCCGCGCTGCCCCCTGGCCCGATGGCGAAGGCGGCACATTCCAGCTGCCGTTTGTGTACTCGTGCAACGGTCGCCCGCTCATCAAGCAAAGCATTGATGCCAGTGGCACCTGGCACCGCGATGTGCGCCAAAACGCCAACCTCAGCCATGCTTTGGCCAGCTTCCACTCCCCCGAGGGGTTGCTAGACAGGCTGACCCGCTCCCGCACAGACGCCCAAGCCCGCTTGGCCCAAGAGAGCTTTGCCTACCTGCGCCTGCGGGACTATCAGGTCAAAGCCATCTCGGCGGTGGAGGCGGCATTGGCCAACGGCCAAAGCAACTGCCTGCTGGCCATGGCTACTGGCACGGGCAAAACCCGCACCATCATTGGCCTGATCTACCGCTTCCTCAAGGCCGAGCGTTTTCGCCGCATCTTGTTTTTGGTGGATCGCACCGCGCTGGGTGACCAAGCCATGGACAGCTTCAAAGAAGCCCCGCTGGAGCAAGACCAACCGCTTTTCAAGATGTACAACATCGCCGAGCTGGGCGACATGGCTGCACAGGCCGAAACCCGCGTGCAAGTGGCCACCGTGCAAGCAATGGCCCGCCGAATATTCGGCAGCGACAACCCGCCCCCGCTGGACGCGTACGACTGCATCATCGTGGACGAAGCCCACCGTGGCTACACGCTGGATCAAGACATGACCGAAGGCGAACTGGCCCTGCGCGACCCGGCCCAGTACCTCAGCAGCTACCGCCGAGTGCTGGACTACTTTGACGCCATCAAAATCGGCCTCACGGCCACGCCAGCGCAGCACACCAGTGAGATTTTTGGCAAGCCCGTCTATACCTACTCCTACCGCGAAGCCGTGGCCGACGACTGGCTTATCGACTACGAGCCGCCCATCCGCTACGAAACTTTGCTGAGCAAAAACGGCATCCACTTCGCCAAGGGCGACACAGTGGAAAGCCTCAATCTCAGCACTGGCGAGATAGAGGCCGCCGAGTTGGAAGACGAGCTGCACTTTGAGGTGGAGAGCTTCAACCGTCGCGTCATCAACGAAGACTTCAACCGCATCATCTGCGAGCAACTGGCCCAAGAGCTCGACCCGCTGGGCGAAGAGAAAACCATGATCTTTTGCGCCACCGATGCGCATGCCGACATGGTGGTTCGCCTGCTGGGAAAGGCCTTTGAGGGCATCTATGGCGAGCAATACAACCAAGCCGCTGTGCAAAAAATAACGGGCGCGTCTGACAAGGTAGAGCAGCTCATACGCCGCTACAAGAACGAGCGTTTCCCCAGCATCGCCGTCACTGTCGATTTGCTCACCACCGGTATCGACGTGCCCGCCATTTGCCACTTGGTGTTCATGCGCCGGGTCAAGTCGCGCATTTTGTACGAGCAGATGATTGGCCGCGCCACCCGCCGTTGCGACGAGATCGGTAAAACCGTCTTCAAAATCTACGACCCCGTAGACCTCTACGCCGCCCTGCAAGACGTGAACACCATGAAGCCGCTGGTGAAAAACCCGCAGGTAGACATGGAGCAACTGCTGGACGAGCTGAACAACCCTGCCGCCTACACCGCCCCCGGCAGCGCGCCAGAGCGCAGCCACGCGCACGACGTGCTGGACGAACTGAACCAAAAGCTCATGCGCGTGCTGCGCAGCGCCCAGCACAAAGCCGAAAAACGCCCCGTGCTGAAAGAGCGGCTGCAAACGCTGGAGCAGCAGTGGGGCGTGCCGCCCGCCGAGCTACATCGCCACCTGCACCAGTTGGGCCGCGACCACGGCCCCCATGCGGCAGCCGACTTTCTGCGCCACAACACCCAGCTACTCAATCAGCTGGGCGAACTGCGCGAACTCATGGGCACAGGCTACCGTCCTGTACTGTCTGCCCACCAAGACCAGTTTGTCGCCCGCGAACAAAGCTGGGGCGGCTACAACAAACCGCAGGACTACTTGGACAGCTTTGGCCAGTTTGTGCGCGAACAGGTCAACCAAAGCGCAGCACTGGCCGTGGTGGTCAACCGTCCCAAAGACCTGACCCGCGAACAGCTCAAAGAAGTGCGCATGCTGCTGGACGGCAAAGGCTTTAGCGAAGCCCGCCTGCAAGCTGCTTGGCGCAGCCAAAGCAACCAAGACATTGCGGCAGGCATCATGGGCTACATCCGCCAAGCCGCGCTGGGCGAAGCCCTGCTGCCGTTTGACGAGCGCGTCAAACTCGCCCTGCAAAAGCTCTACGCCGCCCACCCATTCACCCCCGTGCAGCGCAAGTGGCTGGACCGCCTAGCCAAGCAGCTCACCCACGAACTGGTCATAGACCACGCATTCGTCAATCAGGCCTTTGCCCAAGACGGCGGGGCCAAACAGCTCGACAAACTGTTGGGCGGCCAACTCGACCCGGTGTTGGGCGAAATCACGGCATATCTGTGGCCTCAGGTGGCGTGACTACAAGATTGGACGCTGCATCAATGCACTTTTGGACGCACGTTCAATGCTGTTTTGGACGGAACAAAAATCCATATTGGACGGAAAGAAATCGCAGATTTCAGCCGACTTGATTTCAACTTAATCGGATTGCCTGCTTGTTGTAAGTATTTGATTTTTATGAGTTTTTCAGACGAATTTCAACTTGGTGAGCTTCACTATTCCCAGATAGTCGCTCGCAAATTGGCCCAAATGCAGGCTGTGGCAAACTTGACAGCAATATGCCCCCCACCTCTGTCCCCGGCGCAAGCGCGGTGTGTCATGTGAGGGGTTTCTCTTTCTACACAGACTACGCGCTCTAAACAACCATGACCACCCAAGACATCGTCCAGAAGCTCTGGAATTTGTGCGACGTGCTGCGTGACGACGGCATCAACTACAGCGACTACGTCACCGAGCTGGTGCTGCTGCTCTTCATCAAAATGGAGCACGAGAACGCCCAGAGCGGCATCCTGCAAACCCACAAGCTGCCCGACTACGCCCGCTGGCCCCAGCTCACCAGCCGCAGCGGCCTGAACCTGCTCAACCACTACCGCCAAACCCTGCTAGACCTGAGCAAAAGCCCCGACAGGCTTATATCTGCCATCTACGCCGATGCACAAACCAGCCTCAAAGAGCCGCGCCACTTAGAGCAGCTGGTCAAAAGCCTAGACGGCATAGACTGGTTCAGCGCCCGCCAAGACGGGCTGGGAGACCTGTACGAAGGCCTGCTGGAGAAAAACGCCAGCGAGACCAAAAGCGGCGCCGGCCAATACTTCACGCCCCGGCCACTCATTGATGCCATCGTGCGCCTCATGCAGCCCCAGCCCGGCGAGACCGTGCAAGACCCCGCTGCTGGCACAGCAGGCTTTTTGATTGCGGCAGACCGCTACATCAAAGACCACACCGACGACCTGTACAGCCTGACTGAAAAGCAACGCAGCTTCCAGCGCAACCAAGCCTTCTTGGGCATGGAGCTGGTCAGCAGCACCCGCCGTCTGGCCCTGATGAACTGTCTGCTGCACGGCATGGAGGGCGACGACGAAGGCGTAGTCCACCTAGGCAACACACTGGGCCAAGCCGGAGCTGCGCTGCCCAAAGATGCCCACCTCATGCTCAGCAACCCGCCCTTTGGCACCGCCAAAGGCGGCGGCGGCCCCACGCGGGACGACCTGACCTACGTCACCAGCAACAAGCAACTGGCCTTCTTGCAGCACATCGTGCGCCACCTGCGCGACGGAGGCCGCGCCGCCGTGGTGCTGCCCGACAACGTGCTCTTTGAAGCCGGCGTAGGTGCCGACGTGCGCCGCGACCTCATGGACAAATGCCGCCTGCACACCATCCTGCGCCTGCCCACTGGCATCTTTTACGCGCAGGGCGTCAAGACCAACGTACTGTTTTTTGAGAAGGTGAGCCAAGCCGCGACCGGCAGCACGCAAGAAGTCTGGGTGTACGACATGCGCGCCAACGCCCCCAAGTTTGGCAAGCGCACCCCGCTGACCGACGCACACTTTGCCGACTTTATGGCCGCCTACGGCACCGACCCCAATGGGCGGGCCGAGCGCCAAGACCAAGGCGAACAAGGCCGCTTTCGCCGCTTTAGCCGCCAGTGGATCGCGTCTGAGCGCGGCGACAGCCTGGACATAGCCTGGCTGAAAGACGACAACGCAGAGGACGCGGCCGACCTGCCCGAACCCGCCGTGCTGGCACGCGAAGCGGTGGACGAACTCAACGCCGCAGTGGCGGAGCTGGAAGCGATCTTGGTGGAGTTGGGGGAAACACAGGAGGCGGGGCAATGACCGAGCAAGCAGGTACCAGAGGAAAACATTGGCGCATCAGTGATGCGCCAATTGTCGTGACACCGTCACCGCAATTGGCGATTTGTCTCACAGCTTGTGAGACAACTTTCAAAGACCGTCGGAATCCACTTCAATTTGTCCCACGGGCTGTGGGACAAATCACATGCGATTGGGTCAACAAATGAACATCCCACAAACCTGGACACTCGCGCAACTTGGTAACTTGACCGCACAGATAGTTGGTGGTGGAACGCCCAGCAAAACAAGCGCCGCTAATTTCAATGGTCATATCCCATTTATGACCGTCAAAGATTTGAAAGCCCGTTTCGTTAGCAGCACGGTAGATCACATTTCAGAGGACGCGCTCCAGAGCAGTGCAACAACTAAAGTCCCGGCAGACACACTCATCGTCGCGACCCGCATGTCGCTCGGCAAGATCGCACGCCCGACTATGGACGTAGCGATCAACCAAGACTTAAAAGCTCTGTTCTTGCACAGTGGAGTGAACAAAACATTCGTTGAATACTTCTGGCGCTCAAAGTCCCAAGCCATCCAATCAATGGGGACTGGCACAACGGTTAAGGGCATACGCCTCGAAGAAATCCGTACCTTAGAGGTGCCGCTAGCACCAGAAGCCGAGCAAAAACGCATCGCCGACAAACTCGACACCGTCCTCACCCGCGTAGACGCCGTCAACACCCGCCTGGCCCGCGTCGCCCCCCTGCTCAAACGCTTCCGCCAATCCGTCCTCGCCGCCGCTACCTCGGGGGCAATGAGCTTTGACGTTATCGAGAAGCCACTCGTACCTCTTGGCAGTGTCTTGTCGTCACTAAAAACCGGACCTTTTGGAAGCAGCCTACACAAGGCCGACTACGTCATGGGGGGCACCCCATTGATCAATCCGATGCACATCATTGCTGGTCGTATTTCCCCAAGCCAAAACATGACGGTTAACCATGAGACATGGACACGGCTCTCCGAATATCAACTAGCCGTCAATGATGTTGTGATTGGTCGCCGTGGCGAAATGGGGCGATGCGCGGTTGTGACTGAAAAAGAAAGTGGCTGGCTTTGTGGCACCGGCTCGATGAAGCTCACCCCCACCGAGAACCTGAATCCCTTCTACTTACAACTTTTTTTGTCGAGTCCCTCGACCGTGTCCGCTTTAGAAGGGGAGTCTGTCGGCTCAACGATGGTGAACCTTAATCAAAAGATTCTTCTGAACTTGATGATTTATCTTCCACCGATAGAAGAACAAATCGAAATCGTCCGCCGCGTAGAAACGCTGTTCGCTTTTGCCGACCGGCTCGAAGCCCGTTTAGCGCAGGCGCAGACAGCGGCTACGCGGCTCACGCCAGCGCTGTTGGCCAAGGCGTTTCGGGGGGAGTTGGTGCCGCAAGACCCGAATGACGAGCCTGCGGCAGAGTTGCTTAAGCGCTTGGCCCAAAGCGCTGATGCGCCCAAGAAGAAAACGCGGGCAAAAGTAGCAGGTGCCTGAGACCGGAATCGAACCGGTCCTAGGTGTCTTGGCATAGGCGCAAAAAGCGCCAATCGCTACAATGGCCTGATACCGATTCGGAGTAACACCATGTCAACCGTCACCATCGAATTGCCTGAAGAATTGGCGCGTGCCCTTGAAAAAGAGGGCAAGCGCAAACGCAAAACTTTGACCGAATACTTGGCAGACGTGGTGGAGGTGCAACAGGCCGAACGCGCTTTGAAAAAAGCCCTTAAAGCCAACCAAGGTAAGCCACAGATTGCTGCACAGGATCTGTACAAAGAATGTGGACTCTGATCTTTGAAGACTCGGCTTCTGAGGTCTTTCGCAAGCTGGATAAACCAGTCCAGCGTCGCATAAAAAAATACCTAGAAGGGGTTTCAAAACTCCCAGACCCCAGCGCAAGGGGCAAGCCACTCACCGCAAACTTTGCGGGTTATTGGCGCTACAGAGTAGGTGACTATCGGCTGATATGCCGCATTGAGCAAAACAAATTAATCATAACGGTGGTGATGCTTGGGCACCGCTCCACCTTGTATGACGCATAACCCACGATTGGATAAATCTCATCGCTGCTGCGTCTCCCACTGCGGGTGTACCCAGTAGGGCGCTTGGGACGGTGGCAGTGGGGTTTGGCCGCGTATGGCGTCGGCCAGTTTCTCGGCCATCATGATGACGGGGGCGTTCAGGTTGCCGCTGACCACGTCGGGCATGATGGACGCATCCACCACACGCAGGGCTTGCACGCCGTGCACGCGGCCTTGGCCGTCGGTCACGGCCATGGGGTCGGTGCCCATGCGGCAGGTGCACGAGGGGTGCAGCGCGCTCTCGGCATGCTCGCGGATGTGGGCGTCTATCTCCGCATCGGTCTGGATGTGCTTAGGCGGCGATATGGCTTCGCCGCGGAAGGGGGCGAACGCGGCTTGCTCAAATATCTCCCGCGTGAGGCGAATGGCGGCACGCATTTCCTTGCGGTCTTGCTCGGTCTGCATGTAGTTGAACAAGATGCGCGGCGCTTGGCGCGGGTCTTTGGACTGGGCTTTGACAAAGCCCCGGCTGGTAGGCCGCATGGGCCCCACGTGCGCCTGAAAGCCATGAAAGCTGGCGGGCGAGCTACCGTCGTAGCTCACGGCCATGGGCAGGAAGTGGTACTGCAGGTCGGGGTGTTTGACGCCCGCTTCGCTGCGGATGAAGCCACCGGCCTCAAAGTGGTTGGTAGCGCCTAAGCCCGTGCCTTTGAGCAGCCACTCCACGCCAATCTTGAGCTTGGCCAACGGGTTCATGGCCGAGTACAGGGTAATGGGCTGCTTGCAGGCGTACTGCACGTAGGTTTCCAGATGGTCTTGCAGGTTTTCGCCCACGCCGGGCAGGGCGGCCTGCACCGGTATGCCCAGTGCGCGCAGTTCGTCGGGGTTGCCAATGCCCGATAGCTGCAGCAGTTGCGGCGAGTTGATGGCACCGCCGCACAGAATGACTTCGCGGCGGGCGCGGAGGTGTTCGGTTTGCGTGCCGTTGATCACTTCCACGCCCGTGGCGCGGTCTTTGTCAAACACCACGCGGCTGACGAAGGCGCGGGTGCGCAGGTGCAGGTTGCCACGCTTCATGGCTGGGCGCAGGTAGGCCATGGCGGTGCTCCAGCGGCGGCCTTTGTGCACGGTCATGTCCATGGGGCCTAGGCCTTCTTGCTGGTAGCCGTTCATGTCAGCGGTATAGGGGTAGCCCGCTTGCTGGCCCGCCTGCATAAAGGCTTGGTAGAGCGGGTTTTGGCACGTGCCGGTGGACACGTGCAGCGGCCCGCTGTCGCCCCGGTAGTCGTCGCCGCCTTTGGCGCGGGTTTCGGCCTTGCGGAAGTAGGGCAGGCAGTGGGCGTAAGACCAGTCTTCCAAGCCCCGGTAGCCAGACCAGCCTTCGTAGTCCATGGCGTTGCCACGGATGTAGACCATGCCGTTGATGGACGAGGACCCGCCCAGCACGCGGCCACGCGGGCAGTACATGCGGCGGTTGTTCATGAAGGGGTCTGGCTCGGAGTGGTAGTACCAGTTGTACTTGTCGTTGGCCAGCGGATAGGCAAAGGCCGATGGCATGTGGATGATGATGCTGTGGTCCATGGGGCCCGCTTCCAGCACCAGCACCGACACGCTGGGGTCTTCGGTCAGGCGGTTGGCCAGCACGCAGCCAGCAGAGCCTGCGCCCACGATGATGTAGTCGAATTCGTTTTTCAGCATGTTCACAATCAGCGGTAAGAGCAAGCCACGTCTCCTAGCTCGACATAGACGGTTTTGACCTGGGTGTAGTGCTGCAAGGCCAGCATGCTGTTCTCGCTGCCAATGCCCGACTCGCCAATGCCGCCAAAGGGCATTTCGATGGGGGTGATGTTGTAGTTGTTGATCCAGCAAATGCCCGCTTGCAACTGCGCTGCCATGCGGTGACCGCGCTTGATGTCTTGCGTGAACACGCCGCTGGCCAGGCCAAAGCGGGTGTCGTTGGCGCGCTCAATCACCTCGGCCTCGGTGTCAAAGGGCAGGATGCTCATGACCGGGCCAAAGATTTCCTCTTGCACGATGCGCATGGCGTCGGTGCAGTGGCCAAACACGGTGGGCGCTACAAAGTAGCCGGGGCAGCCGGGCACGTCCACCGTGTGGCCGCCTGCCAGCAGCGTGGCCCCAGCGGCTTGGCCTTGGGCGATGTAGTCCATCACCTTGTCGCGGTGGGCGGCGCTTATGAGTGCACCCACCTCGGTTTGCATGTCCATGGGGTTGCCCACGCGCAGCAGGGCGGTGCGCTCCAGCAGGCGCTGGGTAAAGCGCTCCAAGCAGCCGCGCTGTACAAACACGCGGGTGCCGTTGGTGCAAATCTCGCCCTGGGTGTAGAAGTTGGCATTCATGGAGGCCGATACGGCTTGCTCCAAGTCCGCGTCATCAAAAATGATGAGGGGCGACTTGCCGCCCAGCTCCATGGTCACGCGCTTGAGCGTGCCAGCCGCTGTGGCCATCACCTTTTTGCCCGTGGGCACGGAGCCGGTGAGCGACACCTTGGCCACGCTAGGGTGGCTGGCCAGCGCAGCGCCCGTGGGGCCTAGGCCCTGCACCACGTTGAACACGCCTGCGGGCAGGCCGGCCTCTAGATAAATCTCGGCCAGCTTCACGGCGGTCATGGGGGTCAGTTCCGATGGCTTGAACACCATGGCGTTGCCAGCGGCCAGTGCGGGGGCGCTTTTCCAGCAGGCGATTTGGATGGGGTAGTTCCACGCCCCGATGCCCACGCACACACCCAGCGGCTCCAGCCGGGTATAGGCCATGGCGTTTTTCAGGGGGTATTGCTGGCCTGTCAGGGTGGCGGCAGCGCCAGCGAAGTATTCCAAGCAGTCCGCGCCGCTGAGCACGTCCACCGCCACGGCTTCTTGCAGGGGTTTGCCCGTGTCTTGCACTTCCCAAGCTGCCAGTTCGGCATTGCGCTCGCGCAGCAGTTGCACCGCGCGGGACAGCACGCGGCCTCGCTCGGCTGCGGTGTACTGGGCCCAAATGGCTTGGCCTTTGGCGGCCGAGGCGATGGCGCGCTCCACATCAGCATCGCTGCAGGCATGCACTTGGCCTATGCGCTCGCCCGTGGCGGGGTTGATGTTGTCAAACACGGGGCCAGTGCCGTGCACGGGCTGGCCGTCGATGAAGCTGGGGATCAGGTGGGTGGTTGTTGTCATAAAAGGGGCAGACGGTGTGGGCCATTAACGCAGCACCACGGTGCGCAAGCCATTGATAAAAACCCGGTGCTCAAGCATGAATCGCACCGCCCGCGACAGCACCAGGCATTCCACCAAGCGGCCTGCGTTGCGCAACTGTTCGGGGCTGTCGGCGTGGTCTACGCGCTCCAGCGCTTGTTCGATGATGGGGCCCTCGTCCAAATCGGCGGTGGCAAAGTGGGCCGTAGCGCCAATGAGCTTGACCCCGCGTTCGTACGCTTGGTGGTAGGGGCGTGCGCCCTTGAAACCCGGCAGGAACGAGTGGTGGATGTTGATGACCTTGCCCAGCAAGCGCTGGCACAGGCTGTCGCTGAGCACCTGCATGTAGCGGGCCAGCACCACCAGGTCGGCATGGGTGTCGTGCACCAGTTGCAGCAAGCGGGCTTCTTGCTCGGCCTTGGTGTCGGGCGTCACGGGCCAGTGGTGGTAGGCAATGCCTTCGGCCTCCACCAGTGCGCGGCAGTCGGGATGGTTGGACACCACGGCCACGATGTCCATGGTCAGCTCGGCCCTGCGCCATGCGGCGATCAGTTCGCGCAGGCAGTGGTCGTGCTTGGACACCATGATGATGACGCGCATGGATTGGCTCATAAGGCCACAGCCCCATTGCGCGTTGGGGAAGGTGGCGCTTTGGCGTTGCAGCTCGGCCAACAGCACGCTGGGGCTGCTGGCGCAACTGAAGATGGCCCGCAAAAAGCAGCGCTGGGTCGCGGCGTCGTCGAACAGGCTGAAGTCCTGCACGTAGGCACCGTGTTGCTCCAAGATGCGGGAGACTTCAGCCACTTGGCCGCGCTGGCTGTCGCAGGCCAAGTTCAGCCACATGGGGTGTAGCTGTGTCACTTAGAGTCCCAAGCCTTTCTTGACCGCAGCCAAACCATCTTCACCCTTCACGGTGGTCACGCCCTTGAGCCAGTCGTTGAGCACGGCGGGGTTTTTCTTCAGCCAAGCGCGGGCAGCCGCGTTGGGCTTGGTTTTGCTCATGATGGGCAGCATGACCTCGTTCTCCATTTGGGTGGAAAAGGTCAGGTTGCGGATTAGCTGGCCGACGTTGGGGCAGCGGGTTTCGTAGTCGGGCGGCATGGCGGTATAGACCTTGGCTTCACCGTAGTTGGGGCCAAACACATCGTCACCGCCTTCAAGGTAGCGCATCTTCACCTGCACGTTCATGGGGTGGGGTTCCCAGCCCAAAAAGACGATGGGTTTTTGGTTTTTCACCGCGCGTTGCACTTCGGCCAGCATGCCCGCTTCCGAAGACTCCACTACCTTGAAGCCTTTGAGGTTGAACTGGTTCTTGTCGATCATGCCCTGCACCAAGGCGTTGCCATCGTTGCCGGGTTCAATGCCGAAAATCTTGCCGTCCAACTCTTTGGAGAACTTGGCAATGTCGGCAAAGCTCTTGAGGCCTTTGGTGTACAGGTACTCGGGCACGGCCAGCGTGTACTTGGCACCCACCAAGTTGGGCTTGTCCAGCACCTTGATTTGGCCAGCCTTCACAAAGGGCTCGATCATGGGGGTCATGCTGGGGTTCCAGTAGCCCAAGAAAACGTCTAGCTGCTTGTTCTTGAGGCCTGCAAAGGCAATGGGCACCGAGGCCATGGTGACCGATGGCTTGTAGCCCAACTCTTCCAGCACCACCGAGGCCAAGCCGGTGGTGGCGGCAATGTCAGTCCAGCCGACGTCAGCGAACTTGACCTTTTGGCAGGCTGCGCTCTCGGCAGCTTGGCTGTGCAGGGGAAGGAGTGTGCTCAGAAGGGCGACAACTGCGCCCACGGTACCGCGATGGAAAAGAGACATGACACGACCTCAAGGCTAAAAGTAATGAAGTCTTAACTTTTCCACATCCACCTGCGGCGGATGTTCTGGAACCGACTTGTTCTGGCTTCAGCGCGGCATGCCATGGGTTTGTGCTGGACTTGCGCTATGGTGCTGCCATGAGCAGCGAAACCCCTTCCTCCCCTGTGTATGCCGTGGTCGCCCATCCCAATTGGCGCGGCTCGCATGTCAACCACCAACTGCGGCACGCCGCAGCCACCACCCCCGGCGTGGCGCTGTGCGATTTGTACGAGCGCTACCCGGACTACGCCATCGACGTGCCCGCCGAGCAAGCCCGGCTCAGTGCCGCCCGCCTGCTAGTGCTGGTGTATCCGGTGCAGTGGTATTCCATGCCCGCTTTGCTCAAACTCTGGCTCGATGAAGTGTTCAGCTACGGCTGGGCCTATGGCCATGGGGCCAAGGCGATGCAGGGCAAGGACTTGTGGTTGGTGCTCAGCACCGGTGGGTCAGAGGCGTCTTACCACCCAGAGGGTTACAACCGCTATTTCTTCGACGCCTTTTTGACCCCCTATGAGCAAACCGCCGCCCTGTGCGGCATGCGCTTTTTGCCACCCATGGTGCTGCACGGCGCACACAGCGCAACCCCTGCCGAGATAGAGCGGCATGCGGCCACCTTTGCCGAGCGGTTGCGCACTTACCCCCAGTGGCCGGAGCTGGCCGATAGCGCAAGCTGTGCCGCCTGCGATGTGCCCGATGCCGACAGACCTGCAGATTCAACGCAAGGAGGGCACTGACATGGAGCACGCACCTGTTTGGTTGATCAACAGCCTCATCTACCTGAGTGCGGCGGTGATTGCCGTGCCCTTGTCCAAAGCGCTGGGCCTGGGGGCCATCATTGGCTATTTGGCCGCTGGCATTGCCATCGGCCCGTGGGGCGCAGGCTGGGTTAGCAACGTGGAGGACATTTTGCATTTCGCCGAATTCGGGGTGGTGCTGATGCTCTTTTTGGTGGGGCTGGAACTGGAGCCACGGCGGCTGTGGAGTTTGCGCCGCTCCATCTTTGGTTGGGGCGCGCTGCAGGTCTTGGGTTGCGCGGTGCTGCTCATGCTCGTGGCCATGGCCTGTGGTGTGGGGTGGCGTCTGAGCGTGGTGGGGGCGTTGGGCTTGGCGCTGTCCAGCACCGCCATTGCCCTGCAGGTCATGGGTGAGCGCAACCTCATGCCCACCCAGAGCGGCAAAGCAGCGTTTTCTATTTTGCTGTTCCAAGACGTGGCGGCCATTCCTATCTTGGCCTTGCTGCCCCTGCTGGGCGTGGCTGAAGAGGGAAAACAGGCTCTAGAGCCCGTGGGATATGCTTGGGCAGCTATAAAAATCATAGCAGTCGTTCTCGGCATTGTGCTGGGCGGTCGCCTGCTGGTGCGCCCGCTGCTGCGCTGGATTGCGCGCTCGCGCACGCCCGAGATATTCACCGCCGCAGCGCTCTTGGTGGTGGTGGGCATTTCGGCCCTCATGCTGTTGGTGGGCTTGAGCATGGCGCTGGGCGCTTTTTTGGCCGGGGTGCTGCTGGCCGAGAGCGAATACCGCCACGAGCTGGAAACCGATATCGAACCCTTCAAGGGTTTGTTGCTAGGGCTGTTCTTCATCGCCGTGGGCATGCGCATCGACTTTGGGGTGCTGCTGGCCTCGCCCGGCACCATGGCACTGGTGGTAGTGGGCTTTTTGCTGGTCAAGGCGGTGGTCATTTACAGCCTAGCCCGCTATGTGCAGTTGCCCGGCCCAGAGCGCCCGGTGTTCACCTTGCTGCTGGCGCAGGGCGGGGAATTCGCCTTTGTGGTGTTCCAGACAGCGGCGGGGGCCCATGTGTTGTCGGCGGCTACGGCCTCGTTGCTCATTGGGGCAGTGGCGGTGTCCATGCTGCTCAGCCCCTTGGTGCTGGTGGTGGTGGATCGCTGGCTGCTGCCGCGCTTTGCCGCACGCAGCGCCAAGAACGGGCCTGCCATCGATGAAATTGCCGAGCCGCAAAGCGCGCCCGTCATCATTGCTGGCTTTGGGCGCTATGGGCAAATCGTGGGGCGCGTGCTGCTGGCCGAGGGGATTGGTGCCACCGTGCTGGAGCACGATGCCGACATGGTGGCAGCGACCCGCAGCTTTGGCTACCGGGTGTTTTTTGGTGATGCCAGCCGCTTGGACTTGTTGCGCATAGCCGGGGCGCAAACGGCCAAGGTGCTGGTGGTGGCGGTGGACGATGTGGAGCAGTCCTTGGCCATTGTCGATTTGGTGCAGAAGCATTTTCCGGCCCTGACCATCGTGGCCCGCGCCCGCAATGTGACCCACTGGAACCAGTTGCGCGAACGCAATGTCACGCTGCTCGAGCGCGAGTTGTTCGAGTCCAGCCTGCGCAGTGCCCGCAGCGTGCTGCAGGTGCTGGGCCAAAGCGCCCATGCAGCCCGCCAAAGCACCATGCGCTTTCGCCAGCACAACCTAGAGTTGCTGGACGCCATGCGCCCCCACTTCAAAGACCGCAGCAAACTGATCGCCGCTGCCAAACAAGCGCGCCAACAGCTAGAGGAGCAAATGGCGCAAGAACGCGCGGAGCGCGACAAGCACAAACGCACCGACTGGAGTGGGCAGGGTGGGGAGGATGGGGCGTTCTAAAGGCCTAGTCACTCTGACGAGAGCTTCCCTCTGCTCACTTCCCACCGCCATTCCCATCCTCCCGCACCGCCTGCACCACCCGCACTTGCCCAGGCTGCAGTTGGGCTTGGATGAAGGCTTGCACATCGGCCACGGTCACGGCTTGCAGGCGCTCTTTTTCATGCAGGGCGGTGGAGCGGTAGCTACTTTGGCGCAGCACGCGCATCAGGGTGCTGACCCAGTAGCCGTTGTTCTCTTGCGCTTTGTCCATGCGCTCCAGCATGGGGCGGCGGGCACGGTCTAGCGCATCGGCGCTGATGTCGCCCTGCGCCATGCGCTGCAGCACTTGCTGCACAGTTTGAGCAAAGGCGGCAAAGTGCTGGGGTTGCGTCTCGATGAAGCTGACAAAGTAGCCGTAGTCCGGCTCGTTTTCGATGTAGGTTTGCGGGCTGTAGCTCAGGCCCATGCTCTCGCGCACGGTGTCGATCAGGCGGGCGCGCAGCATGGCGGCAGTCAGGTCGGCGGTGGCTTGCCACTGCTGGGTATTGGCATCGCCCACGGGGCCGGGGGCTTGCAGCGGCCACAGCAGGCCGGTGTAGCCTTGGTCGGCACGGCCTTGGTGTTGCACCGCATACGGTGTGGCACTGGTGGGGAGGGCTTGGGCCTTCAGTGGCGTGGCTGGGGTGGGCGCTTGCCACTGGCCAGCTGCCAAGGTTTGTGCCACCAGAGCCGTGGCTTGTTCTGGATCAAAGTCACCCACCAGCACCACATCCAGCGCTTCGTGCTGGGCGCTGGCCAGAAGCGGGCGCAGAGCGTCCACCGTGGGGGGGGTGCGCAGTTGGGCCTCGGTGGAGTTGCTGAGCAGGCGCGGGTCATTGCCCAAAGCCACGCGCTCTACTTCACGCATGAACACGATGTTGGCCTGTGTGGGAATTTGGGCCGCGGCAATGGGGCCAGCTTGGTCCATTTTGTCGAACAGTTCTGGTCGCCAGCCAGGTTCGCGCAGGTAGGCGGTCATCAGCTCCAGTTGCTCGCGCAGCTGGGCTTTCTGCGCATTACCCAGCAGCGAGAAAGACCGGTAGGCGGCTGTCAAACCGCCTATGCGCAAGGACTTGCCTTGGGTTTGGGTCCAGCGCTGCAAGTCGGCCAGGCCCATGCGCTGGGTGCCACCCATGCTGAAGAAGGGTAGCGCCCACAGGGCGGCGGCCTGGTCGGGCTGCATGCCAGCGCGGCCTTGGCCAAAGCTGACGCGCACTTGCACATTGCCTATTTCCTGCTTGGTGGGCTTGAGCACCAAGCGCGTGCCGTTGTCAAAGGTGATGAAGGTGGCACCCAGCTCGGCATCGGTTTTTTGAGTGGCTACTTTGCCGGGCGCGCCCAGGTGGCTCCAGTTGCCAAAGGGCCAGACCACGGCTTGGGCGGCGTTGCTGGTGTTTTGCACGCTTTGCGCCCATGCTTGGCTCACGGCATCTGCCAGCGCGGCACGGCTGGCTGTGCTTTGTTCTGTGGATTGGAATGCCAGCGGCGCACCGTTAAACAGGCTGCGCAAGCGTTCTGTGAGCTGCTGGGGCGTGAGCTGGGCCAGCAAATCCTTGGCCAGTGCCAAGTCTTGCGCGGCGCTGGTAAATACCGTGCCGTTGTGCGCGGTTTGCAGCAGTTCATTGGCCAGCGACGCGGAGGCGCGAGTGGCGTGTTGGCCTACCAGCTTTTGCAGCGTGGTGAGTAAGTTGGTGCGTACGCGCTGCAGTTCGTCCGGGCGAACGCCTTCAAACAACAGTTGTTTTTGCACCTGTACCACGGTCTGCAAAGCCTCGGCCCAGCGGGCAGGTGCGGCGCTGATGGACAGCGCGCTGAATTGGGCTACTTGCAGCACATCGCCTTGGTAGTAGGCCCCGGCGGACAAATACGGGCTGCCCGCTTGCAAGGCGCGCTCTTGCAGGCGGTTGTTGAGCACATCCAGCGCCAGTTGGGTGACTACATCGTCACGTTCGGTCGCTTCTGTGGGCTGTTTGGCAGTCCACGGGCGTTGCCACTGCAGGCTCAGGTTTTCAGGTACACCGGCTTCGCTGTAGACCTGTACCGCCGCGATCTTGTCGGTGCGTGGCAGGACTTGGCCACGCGGCTCGGGGGCTTGGTAGCCGTGGGCTTGCCAACTGGCAAAGGTTTGCTCGATTTGTTGGGCTACGGCCTGTACATCGATAGCGCCCACCACGATGAGGGTGGCGTTGTCGGGGCGGTAGTTGTCTTTGTAAAAGCGGCGCAGTTGCTCGCTGGTGGCGTTGGCAATCACGCTGGTCAGCCCAATGGGCCAGCGCTGCGGTATACGCGTGCCTGCCAAGGCGTGGGCGGTGCTGGCTTGGCTCGTGCGACGTGCTGGGGTGTCGCGCACGCGCTCTTCGGCCAGCACCACTTTGCGCTCTACATCAAGCAAGTCTTGTGACAAGGTGAGGTGCTCACCAATTTCGCGCAGCAGCGTAAAACCAGTTTGCAGCGACTCGGCGTTGGCACGCGGAAAGTCGAAGGTGTAAACCGTTTGGTCAAACGCCGTGTAGGCATTGGTGTCGGCCCCAAAGCGCAGGCCTTGGCGCTCCAGCATGCGCACCACATCGCCATCGGCCAGGTTGCGGCTGCCGCGAAACGCCATGTGCTCCAGCACGTGGGCTAGGCCTTGCTCGTCGTCCTTTTCTTGCAAAGAGCCCGAGCCAATGCGCAAACGCATGGAGACGCCATCTTTGGGCGTTTCGTTGTGCAGCAGGGCATAGCGCATGCCGTTGGGCAGCACGCCAAAAAGCACCCGGGGGTCGGGCTGGCGCTGCACCACTTGGTGCGGCCACGCTGGGGTGGCGTGAACCACTTGTGCAGAGGGCTGAGCGGCTATAACTGGGGGGACAAAGCTGTGGCCAAGGCACAGGGCCGCAGCGAGCGTCAAAACAAAAGAGCGCATGGAATGTGCAGTAGCAGTGGTAGGAGGGTGGGGGCGCTTAGGCCAGCGTGGTTTGGATGTGCTGGACCCATTCGTTGGCGTGGCCATAGAAACGAGAGTGGTTGAGCACTTGCGCGCCTTGCTCGCTGCGCAGCACAAAGCCCGGAAAGCCTTGCACGCCCACGGCCCCCATAAAGCGGCGGGTGGCGTCGATGTGGTCTTGCGCATCGCCTTGCAACTGGCGCTGCAGCGCGGCCTCGAAAGTGGCTCCGTCTAGGCCCAGTTGCACGGCCAGTTGTTGCAGCACGGCGCTATCGACGATCTCTAGCCCATCGACCCAGCGCGCTGTTTGCAGCGCGTGCAGCATGGGCAGGCCCCGTGCGGGGTCGAGCTCTTGGGCGGCCAGCAGGGCGGCAATGGGGGGCAGCGAGTCCAGCACGGTGTCGGCGCGGTTGAGCAGGCCTTGCAGATAGGCTTGGCCCAAGGGCTGGCCGGTCATGGCGGAGATGCGGGCATCGGCTTGGCGCACGTAGGCGCGCATGTGCTCTGGCATGGTTTGGCGGTCGAACAAGCCGCCAGCGTGTAGCTGCACCGGTATGCCTTGCTCGTGCAAGGCTTTGGCCAGTGGGCCTGCGGCGTAGCACCAGCCGCACAGGGGGTCGAGGAGGTAGTGGAGGGTTTTGTTGCTCATAGCGCTGGGGTAGAGGGTGCGGCCATTATTCGGTCAGCGTGGCACCAATGTGGTGGGCAAAGCTTGGGGCAATAGTTTGGGGTAGTCGCGGCTGTAGTGCAGTCCCCGGCTCTCATGGCGGGCTTGGGCACTTTTGACGATCAGGTCGGCCACTTGCACCAGGTTGCGCAGCTCCAGCAAGTCGCGGCTGACGTGGAAGTGGGCGTAGAACTCGGCAATCTCGGCTTGCAAGAGCGCAATGCGGTGGGCAGCACGCTCCAGCCGTTTGTTGGTGCGCACGATGCCCACGTAGTCCCACATGAAGCGGCGCAGCTCGTCCCAGTTGTGCGAGATGACGACCGACTCGTCGGCATCGGTCACGCGGCTGTCGTCCCACGCAGGCAGGGTGGGCAAGCTGGCGTTGCATTGGTGGTTTTTTGCTATGGTTTTGGTAGCGGCCTTAGCAAACACCATGCACTCTACGAGCGAATTGGATGCCAAACGGTTGGCCCCGTGCAAGCCTGTGCAGGCGGTCTCACCCACGGCGTACAGGCCTGCTAGGTCGGTGCGGGCGTCCAGGTCAGTCCACACGCCGCCGCAGGTGTAGTGCGCGGCGGGCACCACGGGAATGGGCTCTTTGGATATGTCTATGCCCAGCTCCAAGCAGCGGGCGTAGATATTGGGGAAGTGCTCTTGCAAAAACGCCAGCGGCTGGTGCGATATGTCCAGATACACGCAGTCGTAGCCGCCTTTTTTCATCTCGAAGTCGATGGCGCGGGCCACGATGTCGCGCGGGGCCAGTTCAGCGCGCTCGTCGTGGTCGAGCATGAAGCGCTTGCCCCCTGCCGAGGGTGGCAGCAGCAGCTTGCCGCCTTCGCCGCGCACGGCTTCGCTGATGAGAAAGCTCTTGGCATGCGGGTGGTACAGGCAGGTGGGGTGGAACTGGATGAACTCCATGTTCTGCACCCGGCAGCCTGCGCGCCACGCAGCGGCAATGCCGTCGCCCGTGGCGGTGTCGGGGTTGGTGGTGTACAGGTACACCTTGCCCGCGCCGCCCGTGGCCAAAATGGTGTGCTGGGCGCGAAAGCTGTGCACGCTGTCGCTCTCGTCGTGGTGGGCGTACAGGCCCACGCAGCGCTGCGGGCCGGGCAGGCCCAGCTTGCGGCTGGTGATGAGGTCCACCAGCGTGTGGCCTTCCAGCACGTGGATGCGCGGGTGCTGGCGCACGCGCTCGATGAGGGTTTTTTGCACTGCAGCGCCCGTGGCATCGGTCACGTGGACGATGCGCCGCGCACTGTGGCCGCCTTCGCGGGTGAGGTGCAGATGACCGTCTTCTTTCGAAAAAGGCACGCCCAGGCTTTGCAGCCAGGCGATGGATTCGGGCGCGTGCTGCACCACAAATTCGGTGGCAGTGCGGTCGCAGAGGCCAGCGCCTGCCACCAGCGTGTCGTCCACGTGGGCGGCAAAGCTGTCGTTCTTGTCCCAAACAGCGGCAATACCGCCTTGCGCCCAGCCACTGGAGCCTTCGGCCACGCCGCGTTTGGTGAGGATGGCCACGTCAAACTGGTCGGCCAGCATGAGCGCGCAGCTCAGGCCCGCCAAGCCGCTGCCGACGATGAGCACGTCGTAATCGCTGCGCACAGCGCCAGCCACAGAAGGAGAGGGGGAGGAAGTAGTCATGCCAACAAAAACGTGCAAAAGCTGTAAGAAGACGGTCGGGTGGTGGGCCTTCAGTGGTGCGGATGGGTGAGTTTGTGCAGCCACTGGCGGGCATCGTCCATCACAGGCCACCACACCAGCAGCACCAACAGGGCTGACAAGGGCAACGTGGCGATGTAGCCAAAACGCTGAAAGCCCCAAGCGCCCAGCATGCCGCCGACAAAAAAGGCACTGATCAGTGCCATGAGGATGCGCATTTTTTTGAAATCGGCCTGCACCAAGTTTTCGCGGGTCAGGCGGTTGATGTAGGTGAGCTTGCCCAGTTCTATGCCCAGGTCGGTGATGAGGCCGGTGACGTGGGTGGTGCGGATTTCGGCCCGCGATATTTTGGTGATGAGCGCGTTTTGCAACCCCATGATGTAGCACAGCAGCAGCACCGTGGGGGGCACAAAACCCACACCAAAGGCATCGATTGCGGCACCAAAGAGGCCAAACATGAGCAGCAAAAACGCCTCGATCAGCAAGGGCCGCCCGTAGGCGCTGCGCAGCTGGCGGCGCAAGGCCCAGTTGACCATCCACGCCGTTGTCATGGCACCCATCACAAAGGCCAGCACGGCCGCTGCGCCACTGGCCACCAACGCCCAGTGCGACAGTACCAACGCATCGGCCACGCCAGAGACCATGCCCGACATGTGCGAGGTGTACTGGCCCACGGCCAAAAAGCCCCCGGCGTTGGTCGCCCCGGCCACAAAGCACAGCGCCACGCCCAACTGGTAGTTGGTCTTGCGACTGCGCTCGGGGGCAGTCCATTGGCGGTAGTGGCTGAACATGGGGCCGGTGGACTGCGTTTTGGTTCGTTGCGGGGCTGGGTGGCTTAGTGGATGCGCATGCCGGGCTGGGCACCGGGGAAGGGCTCCAGCACGTAAATGCCGGGGTGGGTTTTCTCGTCGGCATGGCTGGCGGCCAGCACCATGCCTTCGCTGATGCCAAACTTCATCTTGCGCGGAGCCAGGTTGGCCACCAGCACGGTGAGCTTGCCCACCAGTTGCTCAGGCTGGTACATGCTGGCAATGCCGCTGAACACGTTGCGCGTGGTGGCTTGGCCTTCTGCGTTTTTCTCGCCCATGTCCAGCGTGAGGCGCAACAGCTTGGTGGAGCCTTCCACCGCTTCGCAGGCCAGTATCTTTGCGATGCGCAGGTCGATCTTGGCAAAGTCCTCAATGCCAATGGTGGGTGCTAAGGCCTCGCCACCGGGAGCGTTGGGGTCGGCAGTGGGTGCTACAGTTTTGCTAGCGCCTCCAGCAGTACTGGCGGGCTTTGCAGCCTGTTTTGGTTCTTTTTCTGCGGCGGCTGCTACTTCGAACAAAGCATCGAGCTGCTCGGGCGTGACGCGCTGCATCAGGTGCTGGTAGGGCTGGATGCGCTGCACGGGGGCGGCTGCGTCCCAGCGGGTCATGTCTTGGCCCACAAAGGGGCCCACTTGCGCGGCCAACTGCGGCAGCACGGGGGCCAGGTAGCGGGTCAGGATGGCAAAGCAGTTCACCAGCACCGAGCAGGCGTCGTGCAGCTCGGCCACTTTGTCGGCGTGCTTGGCCAAGTCCCAGGGCTTGACCACGTCGGTGTAGCTGTTCACGGCGTCGGTCAGCAGCATGATTTCTTTCATGGCTTTGCCGTAGTCGCGCTCTTCGTACAGCGCGGCCAGTGTGTCGCGGGCGGCGTGCAGCTTGTCCACCAAGGCTTGGCCGTCGGCACTGAGTTGCTGGGCCACTTGGCCGTCAAAGCGCTTGGTCAAAAAGCCTGCTGCGCGGCTGGCTACATTGACGTACTTGCCAATCAAATCGCTGTTGACGCGCGCCATGAAGTCGTCGGCGTTGAAGTCGATGTCTTCGTTGCGGCTGGAGAGTTTGGCGGCCAGGTAGTAGCGCAGCCACTCGGGGTTCATGCCCAGCTTGAGGTACTTGAGTGGGTCTAGGCCCGTGCCACGGCTTTTGCTCATTTTTTCGCCGTTGTTCACGGTCAGAAAGCCGTGCACGAACACGCTGTTGGGCGTTTTGCGGCCGCTGAAGTGCAGCATGGCGGGCCAGAACAGGGTGTGGAAGGTGACGATGTCTTTGCCGATGAAGTGGTACTGCTCCACCTCGGGGTTGGCCATGTAGTCGGCATAGCTTTGGCCGCGCTTGTCCAGCAGGTTTTTCAGCGAGGCCAAATAGCCTACGGGCGCGTCCAGCCACACGTAAAAGTATTTGCCCGGCGCATCGGGAATTTCGATGCCGAAGTAGGGCGCGTCGCGGCTAATGTCCCAGTCGCCCAGGCCTTCGCTTTGGCTGCCGTCGGGGTTGGTGCGCACGGTGAACCATTCCTTCACCTTGTTGGCCACCTCGGGCTGCAGCTTGCCGTCTTGGGTCCAGTTCTGCAAAAACTCCACGCAGCGTGGGTCGGACAGTTTGAAGAAAAAGTGCTCAGAGTTTTTCAGCACCGGCTTGGCACCAGACAGGGCCGAGAAGGGGTTGATGAGGTCGGTGGGCGCGTACACCGAGCCGCACACCTCGCAGTTGTCGCCGTACTGGTCTTGGGCGTGGCACTTGGGGCACTCGCCTTTGATGTAGCGGTCGGGCAGGAACATGGCCTTCTCGGGGTCGAAGAACTGTTCGATGGTGCGGGTTTCGATCAGGCCCGTGGCCTGGAGGTCGCGGTAAATCTGCTTGGCCAGCTCGGTGTTTTCGCTGGAGTGGGTGCTGTGCCAGTTGTCGTGGCTGATGTGAAAGCCGTTCAGGTACTGCGGGCGTCCGGCGGCGATGTCGGCCACGAATTGCTCCGGCGTTTTACCGGCCTTTTCAGCCGCGATCATGATGGGCGCGCCGTGCGTGTCGTCAGCGCCAACGAAGTTCACCGCATGGCCCTGCATGCGCTGGTAACGCACCCAAATATCGGCCTGGATGTATTCCATGATGTGGCCGATGTGGAAGTGACCATTGGCATAGGGCAGGGCGGTGGTGACGAAAAGCTGGCGCTGGCGTGTAGTCATTGCAGGAAACGCTTCTTGTGGAGGGGCAAAGCTGGGGATTTTAGTCGGGTGGATGCTGGGGCGCCGCTGCTGCTTGGAAAGGGTTTTTATGGTGTGAAAATATTTTTATGCAGTGATTGACTTTTTGTAAATAAACTTTCATAGTGCGGGGTGTATGACCATGGCTAATGACTCACCATTGAATCGACTTCGGGAGGTTGCGCCCACGCTCCCCCCAGCATTGGCTGCTGTGGCTGACTGGCTTTTGCGCAATGCCGTGCAAGGGGCCATGCTGGGGATTGAAGAGATAGCCAAAGCTTCGGGCAGTTCAACGGCCAGTGTGAATCGCTTGGCACGCCAAGCTGGCTATAGCGGTTTCATTGAATTGAAGGCCGCACTGGCGCGTGAACTGCGCGCGGCAGTGGATCCGGTTCAAAAGTTGCGTGCCGGTTTGTCACACAACGATCTCAAGCCGCCAGCCAACCATGTGCGCATTGCCCAAACCAATCTGGATCGCATGGTGCGTGATACCGCAACCAAGGATATTGAGCAGGCAGTGAGCACGCTCATGCAAGCGCGTCGCGTCTACGTCTTGGGCTTGGGGCTGACAGCGCACATGGCGCACTGGTTGTCGGACGCTTTGGCCCCCTATTTGGACGCGGTGATTTCACTTGGTTTGAGTGGTGGCACCGAGCGCAGTGCCGCATTGCTGCAAGGAGTGGGAAAGACCGATGTGCTGGTGGCCTTGTCATTGCCCCGCTATTCGCGCAGTACCTTGGGCTTGGCGCGCTTTGCGCGCGAGCATGGTGCGCATGTGATTGCCATGGTGGATTCACCTGCAGCGCCCTTGGCAGCTTTCGCTGACAGTGTGCTGGTGGCACCTTCTGAACACCCGGTGCTTCCCTCTAGCTGGGTCTGTATGCAGTTACTCAGCGAAGTCTTGGTCACAGAGGTGATGCGGGCCAATCCACACGTAGCCCAGATTGCCGCGAACTTCGCAGACATGGTGCATGAGTACCTGACTTTCAAAGCTTCCGATTCCTCTTCCCCCATTAAATAGAAAGGGTCTTGTCCTATGAACTTCTCTCGATCACTTTTGTGCACCACATCGCTGGCGGCGGTGTTTTCGTTGGCAGCAATCCCAACTGCCCATGCAGGCAAGATACTGGATGGCATCAAAAGCAAAGGGGTGGTGACCTGTGGTGTGCATACCGGTCGCCCAGGTTTTGCATTGACCGACAGTGCGGGCAACTGGAGTGGTTTGGATGTGGACTACTGCCGTGCGCTGGCAGCGGGGGTGCTGGGTGATGCCAATAAAGTGAAGTTCGTACCAACCAGCGGGCAAACGCGCATCACGGCTTTGCAAAGCGGTGAGATTGATGTCTTGGCGCGCAATACAACATGGACATTCAACCGTGACGCTGCCTTGGGCTTGGCTTGGGTGGGGATTAACTTCTATGACGGGCAGGCATTTTTGGTGCGCAAAAAGCCCGGCTTGAACAGTGTGAAACAGTTGGCTGGTGCCACCATTTGCGTGGAATCTGGCAGCACGACTGAAAAGAATTTGGCCGATTATTTCAAAGCAAACAAGATGGCTTACAAGGCCGTGGTGTTTGACCAAGAGGAGGCTTCGCAGCAAGCCTTGGGCAGTGGGCGTTGCCAAGCCTACACCAATGACTACGGTGCTTTGGCGGTGCTCAAAGCCCAAGTTTTGAAGGATCCCGACAACTATGTCATCTTGCCCGAAATCATCTCCAAAGAACCCCTTGGCCCTGCTGTGCGCCGTGGGGATGACGAGTGGTTTGCGATTGCACGCTGGACACTCTACGCCATGGTTGAAGCCGAAGAATTGGGTATCTCCTCTGCCAATATCGACAACCTCAAAGCCAGCAGTGCAGAACCTGCGATCAAGCGCTTTGTGGGATCAGGTGATGACATGGGCAAGTTCTTGGGCTTGGACAAGGAATGGAGCTACCGCATCGTCAAAACGGTTGGTAACTATGGTGAGAGTTTCGAACGCAACTTGGGGCAGGGCTCCAAGTTCAAACTGCCACGTGGCCGCATGAATTTGTGGACCAAGGGTGGTTTGATGATGTCTCCTCCCCTGCGCTAAGCCAATTGGGGTAGATGTGTTATGACCAAGGTTTCTGACGCGGCGCAGTCACGCCCTCCCACTCCCCAGCGCCATTGGCACACTGTGTCGTTGCAGCTGGTGGTGTTGGTGGTGGTCGTTGGCCTCTTGGGCTGGTTTGTCTTCAATGCATGGAGCAATTTGGCGGCTCGCCACATTGGCTCTGGCTTTGGCTTTCTCCAAGACACGGCGGGCTTTTCTATCTCTGAGAGCATAGTGGCTTACGAGATTGGCGATAGCACTTTGCGTGCTTTTGCCGTCGGCATGGTGAACACCATGCGTGCAGCTATACCCGCCATTGTGTTGGCCAGTTTGCTCGGGTTTACGGTAGGCGTTGGACTTATCAGTCGCAATGCGCTGGTGCGCAGCGTGGCGCGATGCTATGTAGACGTGGTGCGCAACGTGCCTTTGTTGGTGCAGGTGTTGATGTGGTATTTCGTGATCACTGAAACATTGCCCGACAGTGCCGATCCGATTGCCTTGGGTAGCGCTGCATTCATCAGCAAAGGTGGCTTGGCAGTGGCCATACCCGATGCGCCTTGGTACGTCGTGCTGGTGTTGCTGGTCGCTACGCTGCTGATACCTGCTGCAGTGTGGCGCTTTAGCTCCATGCAGCGCATGGCTTGGCGTGCGCTGTGGCAACTGGTGGTATGCGCGGCTTTGGTAGGGCTGTGGGTGCTGCAACCTGCTGGCTGGGAGTTACCAAGTCAAGGTGCTTTTGGCGTGGCTGGTGGAGCAGCACTGAGTCCTGAATGGTTGTCGGTGGTGGCGGCGCTCACCTTGTACTCGGGGGCTTATTGCGCGGAGATTGTGCGCGGCGGTATCCAAGCGGTGCACAAAGGACAGTGGGAGGCGTGCCATGCCCTGAGTATGTCGCGTGCCCAGATGCTGGTGCGGGTTATCTTGCCGCAAAGCCTGCGCGTGATCGTGCCCCCCTACACGAGCTTGATCATGAATACCTTGAAGGGGTCTTCATTGGCCGTGGCAGTGGGGTATCCCGACATTGTGTCCATCACGACCACGTCGATGAACCAAAATGGTCAGGCCATTGAGTGCGTGGCCATCATTGCGTTGGTTTACTTAACGCTCAATCTCTGTACTGCTTTGGTGATGGGATGGGTCAATAAGCGTGTTCAGTTGAGGGAGCGTTGAGATGTCGGCTATGTTGAATCCACCTGCACGCCCAAGTATTGGAGGGCGCATACGCCAAGAATGGTTTGCAAGCCCCGCATCCAGTCTGGTGTCTATAAGCTTGTTGATGGCCTTGGCCTATCTGGTGTGGCACACCTTGTCATGGGGGGTGTTGCACAGCATGGGGGGGCAAGACCCTCTGGCTTGCCGCGCAGGAGCGGGGGCGTGCTGGGCCGTGGTGCTGGAAAAGCACCGCTTGGTTTTGTTTGGTCGCTACCCTGCGGGTGAACAGTGGCGTCCCTTGGTGGCAACCCTGTTGTTGCTCTCTGGCGTGCTGTTGGCGGCTCTGCCAAGGTTTTTTGGCCGTGTAGGCATTGCGTTGCTTGCTGCAGCGTTGGTGGCTTTTGTCCTCTTGATGGCTGGGGGCTTTGCCGATTTGACGCCTGTACCTACCGATCTGTGGGGTGGTTTGCCTTTGACGGTATTCCTTACCGTATTTGCTTGCCTGCTGGGTGCGCCGTTGGCCATGGTCTTGGCCTTGTCACGCCGCAGCCAATTGCCAGTTTTGCGCTGGTTGGCCACGGGCTATATCGAGTTGGTGCGTGGCGTTCCTTTGGTGACCTTGCTGTTTTTTGGCGTATTTGTGTTGCCTATCGTGTTGCCGCCAAGCTGGCGCTTTGACGCCATGATTCGGATAGCCATTTGCCTGTGCATGTTTGTGGCAGCGTATTTGGCCGAGGTGTTTCGTGGTGGCTTGCAGTCGGTGGCCAAAGGTCAAACCGAGGCTGCGCATGCCTTGAGTCTGAGCAAGTGGCAAACCTTGTCGCGCGTTGTGTTGCCACAGGCACTGCGCGTGGGTATTGCGCCTACTGTGAATGTGTTCATCGGCGCGCTGAAAGACACCTCGCTGGTCATGATCGTCAATCTCTATGACATCACGGGTGCCTTGAAGCTGGCTCTGAGCGATGCCCAGTGGCGTCCTTACTTCGTGGAGATGTACCTCTTTGTCGGGGCTATTTACTTGACCATGGGTTTGGGCTTGGCAATTTATGGGCGATTTTTGGAACGGCGCTACGCGCTGAAATGATTTATGAGTAATTCTCCTTTGCTGCGCATCGATGGGATGCACAAATGGTTTGGTAGTTTTCATGCTTTGCACGATTGCTCGTTGGACGTGCATCGGGGTGAAAAAATTGTGATTTGCGGCCCTTCCGGTTCTGGCAAGTCCACATTGATTCGTTGTGTCAATCGCATTGAACGCCACGATGGTGGGACGATCAGCTTCAACGGTGTGACCTTGGATGACTCTCGTGAAGCGGTTGCAGCGCGCGAAGGCATTGGCATGGTGTTCCAGCAGTTCAATTTGTTTCCACACCTCACCGTGTTGGACAACGTGATGTTGGCCCCCATGCTGGTGAAGTCTGCAACGCCTGTTGCTGCGCGTGAGCGCGCTATGGCCTTGCTTGAGCGTGTTCGCATTGCGGAACAAGCCCATAAATTTCCCGGCCAGTTGTCGGGTGGTCAGCAGCAGCGCGTGGCGATTGCGCGCGCTTTGGCCATGCAACCGCAGTTGATGCTGTTTGATGAGCCGACATCAGCCCTTGATCCTGAAATGGTGGGAGAGGTGCTCGATGTGATGCTCACCTTGGCCCAAGAGGGTATGACCATGATTGTGGTGACGCACGAGATGGGCTTTGCGCGCAAAGTCGCTGACCGGGTGGTCTTCATGGAGGCAGGACGCATCATTGAAGTGCAGCCCCCGGAGCTGTTTTTTGACCAACCGCAAAGCGATCGCACCAAGGCCTTCCTCGGCAAGATCAACACCCATTAAACCCCGCACGCCAACAATGAAAAAAGACAAACAAGTAACTTCGTACGCGCTGGCTGTGCATGGTGGAGCCGGTACGATCAAACCCGGCAATCCGGAGGTGGAGGCCGCTTACCACGCTGCGCTACAAGCTGCGGTGCTTGCAGGGGAGCAGGTGCTGCAAGCGGGCGGTTCGGCATTGCAGGCGGTGACAGCCAGCGTGCAGTCACTGGAGGACTGTCCGCTGTTCAACGCAGGACATGGAGCCGTTTTCAACGCCAATGCCGAGCATGAACTCGATGCCAGCATCATGGATGGTCAAACCCTCAAAGCTGGTGCAGTAGCGGGCATGCGCACTTTGCGCAATCCTGTACTGGGTGCATTGGCAGTCATGAAGGATGAGCGGTGTGTACTGGTAGGCGTCCATGGGGAAGCGGCGCTGGCGGCCCAGCATGCGCTGGAGCAGGTGGAGCAGTCGTATTTTTCAACCGAAGCACGACGCGAACAATTGCGCACGGTGCAAGCCCATGCAGGCAATCGGGCTGTGCTCGACCATGATGCCTTAACGGTGTCAAAGAGTGATTCGCGTTTTGGCACCGTTGGCGCTGTGGCTCTGGATCAGAGTGGCAATTTGGCCGCTGCTACCTCTACAGGTGGCATGACCAACAAAATGCCCGGTCGCATTGGTGACACCCCGGTGGTGGGCGCTGGTGTGTATGCCAATAACGCCAGTTGCGCTGTCTCTGCCACCGGCACGGGTGAGCAGTTTTTGCGTGCCTGCTTGGCCCACGACATCCACGCCCGCATGGTCTATGCGGGCAGCCCTTTGGATGCTGCTGCAGCGCAAGCCTTGTCCGAAACCGTGGCCCCGCTCGGAGGGGTGGGTGGGCTGGTGGCAATTGATCGCGATGGCAACGTGAGCATGCCCTACAACTCCAAAGGCATGTACCGCGCATGGGTGCGTGAAGGGCAATCCATCCAATCGGCCATTTTTGCCGATGTGCAAACGGCGGGATCGCCTTAATCGGCGTCCTTAATCGGTGTGTGCGGCGGTGGGCGTTAAAGCTTGGGCTTTGGCGTCCAAGCCCAACCAGCGCTGCACCGCTTGGTCGAGTTCTGCGGGTTGACCGCTGGTGTAGAAGTCCACGCGCTGTCCTAGGGGCACAGTGCCACTGGTCATGGGCGCTGTGCTGAGCAGCAGGGGCTGGTGTGTGGCCAGCAAGTGGTGGGTGTGCCGGGCCACGGGTTGGCCGGCGTCGATGAGGCGCACTTCGGGGCCCACGCAGTCGCGCAGCACATCGGCCACAAAGGGGTAGTGGGTGCAACCCAGTACCAGTGTGTCTATGGCGCCGTTGTCATGGCCAAATTGGCCCAGCGCAGCCGTGTAGTGGGCGCAGAGTGCTCTTATTTTTGTAGCATCTTGGCGTTCGATAGCTTCCACCAAACCGTCGCAGGGCTGCAGGCGGTAGCGCACGGTGCCAGGCATGCGCTCCAGCAGGTGCTGGAACTTGTGGCTGGCCAGGGTGACGCGGGTGGCCAGCACCCCCACCACGCCCGTGCGGCTCAGCGCTGCTGCGGGTTTGATGGGCGGCTCCATGCCGACCAAGGGCATGTGGGCAAAGCCTTGGCGCAGCTGCTGTATGGCGGCTGCAGTGGCCGTGTTGCAGGCCACGACCAGCGCTTTGGTGCGGTGTTGCTCGGCCAACCAGTGGGCAATGTGCAGGCTGCGCTCGACCACATAGGCTTCGCTTTGGGTTCCGTAGGGCGCAAAGCCACTGTCGGCCACGTAGATGAAGCGCTCGTGCGGTAGCTCGGCCAGCAGGGCGCGCAGCACACTGAGGCCGCCCACCCCGCTGTCGAACACACCTATAGGCGCTGTCACCTGCGTGGCCTGTGGCATCAGTTGCTGCTGATGGCGATGTTCTTGAACTCGCCGCTGGCAATGCGTTTTTGCCACTGCTCAGGCCCGGTGATGTGGGCGCTGGTGCCGCCTGCATCCACGGCCACGGTGACGGGCATGTCCACCACGTCGAACTCGTAAATGGCTTCCATGCCCAAGTCTTCAAAGCCCACCACCTTGGCGGCCTTGATGGCTTTGGACACGAGGTAAGCCGCACCGCCCACGGCCATGAGGTAAGCGCTCTTGTGGTTCTTGATGGCTTCGATGGCGGTGGGGCCACGCTCGGCCTTGCCCACCATGGCGATCAGGCCGGTTTGGGCCAGCATCATGTCGGTGAACTTGTCCATGCGGGTGGCGGTGGTGGGGCCAGCGGGGCCCACGGCTTCGTCCTTCACAGGATCCACGGGGCCGACGTAGTAGATGACGCGGTTGGTGAAGTCCACGGGCAGTTTTTCGCCCTTGCTCAGCATGTCTTGGATGCGTTTGTGCGCGGCGTCGCGGCCCGTCAGCATCTTGCCGTTGAGCAGCAGGGTTTGGCCGGGCTTCCAGCTGGCCACTTCTTCCTTGGTCAGCTTGTTCAGATCCACGCGCTTGCTGGTTTCGGTGTTGGGGGTCCAGTCCACCTTGGGCCACAGGTCCAAGCTAGGTGCGTCCAGGTACACGGGGCCAGAGCCGTCCAGCACAAAGTGGGCGTGGCGGGTGGCGGCGCAGTTGGGGATCATGGCCACGGGCTTGCTGGCTGCGTGGGTCGGGTACATCTTGATCTTGATATCCAGCACGGTGGTCAAGCCGCCCAAACCTTGGGCGCCAATGCCCAATGCGTTGACCTTCTCGTACAGCTCCAGGCGCAGTTCTTCCACTTGGTCGAGCTTTTCACCACGGGCGGACTTGGCCTGCAGTTCGTACATATTGAGGTCGTCCATCAGGCTTTCTTTGGCCAGCAGCACAGCTTTCTCAGCGGTACCACCAATGCCGATGCCCAGCATGCCCGGTGGGCACCAGCCTGCACCCATGGTGGGCACAGTCTTCAGAACCCAGTCCACCAAGTTGTCGCTGGGGTTCATCATGATCATCTTGCTCTTGTTTTCCGAGCCGCCACCCTTGGCTGCGACGGTGATGTCCACGGTGTCGCCAGCCACGATTTGCGTGAAGATAACGGCGGGAGTGTTGTCTTTGGTGTTTTTGCGGGCAAATTGCGGATCGTTCACGACGCTGGCGCGCAGGGTGTTGTCTGGGTGGTTGTAGCCACGGCGAACACCTTCGTTGATGGCGTCTTCCAAGCTGCCAGTAAAGCCTTCCCAACGCACATTCATGCCCACCTTCAGGAACACGTTGACGATGCCCGTGTCCTGGCAAATGGGGCGGTGGCCCAGCGCGCTCATCTTGCTGTTGGTCAGGATTTGCGCCATGGCATCCTTGGCCGCTGGTGACTGTTCACGCTCATAGGCACGGGCCAAATGGGCGATGTAGTCAGTGGGGTGGTAGTAGCTGATGTACTGCAGCGCGCCGGCTACGGACTCGATGAGGTCTTCTTGGCGAATGGTGGTCATGGAGATAGTCTCGTATTAGGGAAAACGAGGCAAGTGTAGCCAAATAGACGGGGCTTACAGTCAGTCATATGTAAGACCTGACTAGCAGCATCAAGCCTACGGTATTCCTATAAACACATCGGAGACACTTCATGACGACCCCATCTTCCGCCATTCAGTCGGTGCTGGTTGAGAACCGCGTATTCGAACCCAATGCTGAACTCGTCAAGAGCGCCCGCATTTCAGGCATGTCCGCTTACAAGGCTTTGTGCGCTGAGGCGGAGCAAGACTTCACCGGATTTTGGGGCCGCCTCGCCCGTGAAAACGTGGTGTGGAACAAGCCCTTTAGCACTGTGCTCAACGAGAGCCAAGCACCGTTTTACAAGTGGTTTGAGGACGGCGAGCTCAATGCCAGCGCCAACTGCTTGGACAAGCACATGGGCACGCCCACCGAAAACAAGGTGGCGGTGATTTTTGAGGCCGATGACGGCAAAGTCACCAAAACCACCTACAAAGAGTTGCTGGAGCGCGTGAGCCAGTTTGCCAACGCGCTCAAGGCCGACGGCATCCAAAAGGGTGACCGCGTGCTGATTTACATGCCCATGACGCTGGAAGGCGTGATTGCCATGCAGGCCTGCGCCCGCATCGGCGCGACGCACAGTGTCGTGTTTGGCGGCTTCTCGGCCAAGGCGCTGCAAGAGCGTATCCAAGACGCGGGTGCTGTGGCAGTGATTACCAGCAACTACCAAATGCGCGGCGGCAAGGAACTGCCGCTCAAGGCCATTGTGGATGAAGGCATTGGCATGGGCGGTTGTGAGTCGGTCAAGACGGTGTACGTGTTCGAGCGCACCGCCACGGCCTGCAATATGGTGGCAGGGCGCGACAAGACCTTTGCCCAAGCGCTGGCAGGCCACAGCACGGTGTGCCCACCCGTGGCGGTGGGGGCAGAGCACCCGCTGTTTATCCTCTACACATCGGGCTCTACCGGCAAACCCAAGGGCGTGCAGCACTCCACGGGCGGCTATGTGCTGTGGGCCAAGCTCACCATGGACTGGACGTTTGACCTCAAACCCCACGATGTGTTCTGGTGCACGGCCGACATTGGTTGGATCACGGGGCACAGCTACGTGGCCTATGGCCCACTGGCAGCGGGGGCCACGCAGATCATTTTTGAAGGGGTACCAACTTACCCCAACGCGGGCCGCTTCTGGCAAATGATTGAGCGACACAAGGTCACCATTTTTTACACCGCGCCAACGGCTATACGCTCCCTCATCAAGGCCTCGGAGACCGATGCAGCGGTACACCCCAACCAGAGCGATTTGTCCTCGCTGCGCATTCTCGGTTCGGTGGGGGAACCCATCAACCCCGAAGCCTGGATGTGGTACTACCGCCATGTGGGTGGGGAGCGCTGCCCCATCGTGGATACCTTCTGGCAAACCGAAACGGGCGGCCACATGATGACGCCGCTGCCCGGCGCTACCCCGCTGGTGCCCGGTAGCTGCACGCTGCCGCTGCCCGGCATCATGGCCGCCATCGTGGACGAATCGGGCAATGAAATGCCCAATGGCGCAGGTGGCATCTTGGTCATTAAGCGCCCATGGCCTTCCATGATCCGCACCATTTGGGGTGACCCTGAGCGTTTCAAGAAGAGCTACTTCCCCGAAGAGCTCAAGGGCTACTACTTGGCTGGTGACGGCGCGGTGCGCAGCGAAGATCGGGGCTACTTCCGCATCACCGGGCGCATTGATGATGTGCTCAACGTGTCGGGCCACCGCATGGGCACGATGGAGATCGAATCTGCCTTGGTGGCCAAGACCGATTTGGTGGCCGAGGCCGCAGTAGTGGGCCGTCCAGACGACCTGACAGGCGAGGCTATTTGCGCTTTCGTGGTGCTCAAGCGCCCACTGCCTGCTGGTGACGAGGCCAAGGCCATTGCCAAGGAGCTGCGTGACTGGGTGGCCAAGGAAATTGGCCCGATTGCCAAACCCAAGGACATCCGCTTTGGGGAGAACCTGCCCAAGACCCGCTCGGGCAAGATCATGCGCCGCTTGCTGCGCGCTTTGGCCAAGGGCGAGACCATCACCCAAGACACCAGCACGCTGGAAAACCCCGCCATCTTGGGACAGTTGGGGCAGACGTATTGAGTACACGATACGCGCGACCATGCTATTTTTAGCACGGTTCACCCATAAAAAAACCGCTGCAAAGGCAGCGGTTTTTTGCTTGGGGGCGTGAATGGTCAGAGGCCCAAAATCCAGGTCACGAGCTTTTTGGCTTCGGCCTCATTGACTTGCGTGTTGGCTGGCATGGGCACGGGGCCCCATACGCCGCTGCCACCTTTCATGACTTTGGTGACCAGCTTGGCGGCAGCCGTTTTGTCGCCTTTGTATTTGGCTGCTACATCTTTGTATGCAGGGCCTACTACTTTTTTGTCTACGGCATGGCAGGCCATGCAGTTTTTGGATTGGGCCAAAGCTTGATCGGCCCATGCGGGGCTGGATGCGAGCAAGGATGCACAGACAAAAGTGAAGCCAGCAAGGGACTTTTTCATGGGAACCTCTCAGGGTGGTTTACAGTCAGACGAGATCATTCTAGAGCGTTGATGCCCGTTCATGGCATGACAAAACGCAAACTTGATGGAGAACAAACGATGTATCTGTTGGTATTGGGTGTCGCACTGCTGGTTTTGAAATACATGGGGATTGAGCCTGTAGCTGCATGGGCGTGGTGGCAGGTGTTGTTGCCATTTGGCGCAGCTGTAGTGTGGTGGTTGTGGGCCGATAACTTTGGCTACACCAAGCGCAAGGCCATGGAGAGGGAAGTGCAACGCAAGGAAAAGCGCTTGGAGCGAGATCGCAAGGCTTTGGGTATTTATGGTGATGGAAAAAAGCGCCGCAAGTAAATAGTAATTGAGAGAAGGAACAGCATGTTGGTGTATCCCGGGTTTGACCCTGTAGCTATCCGTCTAGGGCCTTTGGCTGTGCATTGGTATGGCATTACGTATTTGGTGGCTTTTGCTTTGTTCATTGCATTGGGGCGCTTACGGCTGCGCCACGAACCCTATGCTTCTTTGAGCTGGAATAAGGCGGTGGTGGAGGACATCTTGTTCTATGGCGTGGCAGGGGTCATTTTGGGGGGGCGCTTGGGTTACTGCCTGTTTTACAAACCGGCGTATTACTTGAGCAATCCACTGGAGGTATTTGCTATTTGGCAAGGGGGCATGAGCTTTCACGGTGGCATGCTGGGTGTGATTGCAGCCATGGTGTTGTTTGCCTACCGCCGAGGCATTCCATTTTGGGTATTGGCCGACTTTGTTGCCCCTTGCGTGCCCACTGGGCTGGCCAGTGGCCGTGTGGGTAACTTCATCAACGGTGAGTTGTGGGGGCGGGTGGCCGATGCATCACTGCCGTGGGCCATGGTGTTTCCAGCTGCTGGCAATGTGCCAAGACACCCATCGCAGATTTACCAATTCTTGCTGGAAGGTTTGCTGTTGTTTGTGGTGTTGTGGTGGTACGCACCGCGTGCCAAAGACCCAGGCAAAGTGGCTGCAGCGTTTTTACTGGGGTATGGAGTGATGCGTTTTGTAGCCGAATTTTTCCGCGAGCCCGATGCCTTCTTGGGTTTGCTGTCTTTGGGCATGAGCATGGGGCAATGGCTGTGTGTACCCATGATCGTGGGCGGTGCTGTCCTATGGTTGTGGCATGACCGCAGAGCGCGTGCCTGAACTGGGCACCGTCCAGAGTCGCCCTTGGTGCTCGCCCCAGTGGGGCGATGGTGCCGTCTGGCTCATAGAGTTGCATGCCCCAGCCCGACGCAATGCCATGTCACGGGCCATGTGGTTGGCCTTGCGCGAGCAGGTGCAGACGGTGTCGCAGCAGGTCGGTGTGCGGGCCATTGTGTTGCGCGGCGCAGGACAACATTTCAGTGCGGGTGGGGATATTTTTGAGTACCCGCAGTTCCGTTTTGATGCAGCGCGTTTGCGCGCTTTTCACGAAGACGAGGTATGGCCTGCGCTGCAAGCCATACGCCAATGCCCCGTGCCGGTGGTGGCCTGTATCGATGGCTACTGCATGGGCGGAGGCTTGGAGATAGCCTGCGCCAGCGATCTGCGCTTGGCCACAGACCGCAGCCAGTTTGGTGCGCCTATCAATAAGCTGGGTTTTCCCATGGCACCCAAAGAAATGGCCTTGGTTGCCAGCCAATTAGGGACATCAGTAGCCCGTGCGGTGCTGCTGGCAGCGCAGGTGTTGCCAGCAGAGCGTTTGCTGCAGCAGGGCTTTTTGCTGGACTGTGTGGAGCCTGAGCAGTTAGTGGGGCGTTTGGATGCCTTGTTGTGCAAGCTCCTGCAAGCGGCCCCTAACGCATTGGCGCAGAGCAAATTGGCCCTGTTGGCACTGGATGACGATGTGTGGGCCGTTTCTGCTGCTGGCAGCGCTGCATCCTATGCCTATGCCGCCAGCGACGAACATCGTGAAGGGATTGATGCTTTTGTTCACAAACGCAAAGCGGGTTTTGATGGCACTCTATGACATAGGCTTTGGGCCTTGGCTTATAGAGGAACCTTTATGCAACAGCATGTGCTGATCGTTGATGATTCGGACATCAATTTGATGGTTTTTGCGGCCATGGTGGGCAAATTGGGCGATGCGGTAGCCCACACATTCACCCAGTCGACTGTGGCTTGTGACTGGATCAAACAACAGCAGCAAGTCGATCTCATCATCATCGATTACATGATGCCCGAGCTCGACGGAATTGAGTTTTTGCGCTTGGTGCGTGCCCATCCACGTTTTATGGATGTGCCAGTTGTCATGATCACGGCCAGTGATCAGAAAAACATTCGCTACCGTGCTTTGGATGCAGGGGCCAATGATTTTTTGATCAAACCCGTGGACAAAGTGGAGTTCATTGCACGGGTGCGCAACTTGCTCCAGCTCAGTGAAGCGCGCTACCAATTGGCCGATCGCGCAGCCTTGCTGGCCGCAGAGGTGAGTAAAGCCACGGCTGAGATTTTGGAACGAGAACGTGACACGGTAGTGCGCTTGTGCAAAGCGGCGGAGTACCGTGACCCTGAAACCGGTGGGCATATCATCCGTATGGCCAATTACTCCCGGCTTATAGGCAAGTACATGGGGTTGTCAGAGGAAGAACAAACCTTGCTGCTAGAAGCCGCCCCCATGCATGACTTGGGAAAAGTGGGGATTCCCGATCACATCTTGCTCAAGCCCGGAAAGCTCAGCTTCGATGAGTTTGAGCAGATGAAAAAGCACGCATTCTTTGGCTATGAATTGCTCAAAGGTAGCCACAACAAGGTGTTGCAAGCAGGAGCGATCATTGCCTTGGGGCACCATGAAAAATTCAATGGCACAGGCTACCCGCAAGGGTTGCAGGGAGATGAAATTCCGCTCTTTTGCCGCATTGTCGCGGTGGCCGATGTGTTCGATGCGCTCACCTCTCCGCGCCCCTATAAGCGGGCTTGGTCCTTGGAGGAGGCGGTGGATTGGTTGCACGAAAACGCAGGGGCACATTTTGACCCCATGTGCATCAAAGCCTTCATGGATGCTTGGGAGGAGATTTTGGTCGTGCATGAGCGCTACAAAGACAGCCAAGCACTCGTGGCTGCCAGTTGACTTGCGTCAAGCTGAAAACAGGGGGGCTCGTGCACACTGGCTCCCATGAATCTGGCCACTGCTGCAGCCCCTATTCCAGAAAATCCGCCTGCTTGGAGTCTGTTGGACGAACCCCAAGAGTGGGATAGCTTTGGCCGTGAGCAAGCTGCACAAGCCGGTGTGTGGGAGTCGCACATCATGCTGCAGGGCATGCATTGCGCAGCCTGCTCGCTCACCATTGAAGAGGCCGTAGCCCGTGTTCCCGGCGTGCAGTCGGTGCAGGTGAGTGCGGCTACACACCGTGCCAAGGTGGTGTGGTCGGCGCAGGCAACCAAGCCATCGCAGTGGTTTGCCGCGATTGTCCAAGCGGGTTATTCCGCCATACCCGCAGGCGATGCGTGGGATGCTGAGCAGCGCAAGCAGCAAGCGCGTACGACCTTGTGGCGCTTGGGCGTTGCAGGCTTGTGCATGATGCAAGTCATGATGTACGCATGGCCAGCCTACACCGCACGGCCTGGCGATTTGTCCCTAGAGATGGAGCAGTTGCTGCGTTGGGCATCGTGGGTGCTGTCACTGCCTGTTATGTTGTTCTCGTGCGTGCCATTTCTGCGCTCTGCTTGGCGCGATCTGTGGCGGCGTCAAATCAGCATGGATTTGCCTGTGGCCATAGGCATGCTGGTGACCTTTGTGGTCAGCACGATGGGAACTTTCAACCCCAGTGGTCTATGGGGGCGCGAGGTGTATTTCGACTCGCTCACCATGTTTGTGTTTTTCTTGTTGGCAGGGCGTTGGCTGGAGCAGCGCATACAAAACCGCACGGCCGGCATTTTGAATGCGCTGTTTAACCGACTGCCCCAAGGCGTTGTGCGCCAAAAGGCCGATGGAACAACAGAAACCGTGGCCGTGCGCCGTTTGCATGTGGGCGACTGTTTCCAAGTATTGCCCGGTGAAGCGTTTGCGGCCGATGGCGTTATCAGCCAAGGGCAGACGCAGGTCGATGAGGCTTTGCTCACCGGAGAGTCCACGCCCCTGCAGCGCCAAGTGGGCGATGCCGTGGTGGCCGGTAGCTACAACCTGCAAGGCAGGGTATGGGTGCGCGCCACAGGGGTGGGGCAGCACACCCGGTTTGGACAAATCGTTGGGTTGATGGAGCAAGCGGCTAGCACCAAACCACGCAGCGTGCAGGTGGTGGACAAGCTGGCTAAACCGTTTCTGCTGGCAGTGCTGCTGGCGGCGGTGGTTGTGTGTGCATGGTGGTGGCCCAGCAACCCAGAGCACGCCATCATGGTGGCGGTCTCGGTGCTGGTGGTGACTTGTCCATGTGCGTTGTCTTTGGCTACGCCCGCTGCTTTGGTGGCTGCAGCAGGCAGCTTGGCCAAGCACGATGTGCTGGTGCGTGACTTGCAAGCACTCGATAGCATGAACCGCGTGGACACGGTGGTGTTTGACAAAACCGGTACGCTCACGCAAGCGGGCCAGCGTGTGGCCAGCATGCAGCAGCGCAGCGACTGGACGCAAGGCCAAGCCCTGCAATTGGCAGCGGCTTTGGCCCAGCATTCGCTGCACCCGTATTCCAAAGCCATGGTGGTAGCTGCCGCAGCCATGGCGGGAGCCAATCCAGATCGGCTTGCACACGTTGTTCTGCCCAGTGCAGGCGCATTGCGCGAAGTGCCAGGGCAAGGCGTGGTCTGGGAAGGGGAGGCGCATGTCCAAGAGCATCTCCAAGTGGATGCCCATGTCTTGCATGCTCCGGTGCGCTTGGGTTCTGCCGCTTTTTGTGGACTCCATGACCCAGTGCCTGCAGGCCAAGTCCATGTAGCCGATGCAAGGGGATGGATCGCCTCCATAGCGCTGGATGAGCAGTTGCATCCGCAAGCCGCTGCCGTGGTGCAAGCCTTGCAGCAGGCGGGCATGGCAGTGCACTTGCTATCGGGTGACCAAGTCACGGCAGTGCGCAGCGTGGCAGAACGCTTGGGTATCAACGATTGGCACGCAGGCATGGCACCCCAAGACAAGTTGGCGTATTTGCAAGCCTTGCAGCAGCAGAGGCGCACTGTGGCCATGGTGGGCGATGGTTTGAACGATGGCCCTGTGCTGGCGGGCGCGCACGTGGCCTTTGCCATTGGACGGGCTGTGCCACTGGCGCAAGCGCGGTCGGATTTCATCGTGCTCAGTGGCCACTTGCAGGCGGTGCAACAGGTCTATTTGCTAGCACGCAAGACCCAGCGCGTGGTACGGCAAAACCTGTACTGGGCCTTGGCCTACAACGCGTCGTGCATCCCGTTGGCTGCCTTGGGCTACTTGCCTGCATGGTTGGCTGGCTTAGGGATGGCCTTGAGCTCGATTGTGGTGGTGGCCAACGCAGCCCGCTTGGGGCGTGGCTTGGGTGCCTTGCCAGCGTGAATCAGGAGAAGTGGGATATGGAAATTTTGTATTTGCTCATACCACTGTCGGTGGTATTGGTTTTTTTTGTTCTGCTGGGTCTGTGGTGGGCCATAGACAAAGGCCAGTTTGAGGACTTGGACGCTGAGGGGGAGCGCATTCTTCGCGACTCTTGATGCAAAGCCCTTAGCAAGGCTTTGGTTTCTCTGGCTGGCTTGATTTTTATCAACCGCACTGGTGCTAGGGAATAAGACACTTCCACTGGCAAATCTAAAGAAGAGGTAAATATGGCTTTTTCCAATCAAAGGGCGACGGAGTACAACGATACCGTTGTGCGCCAGTTCGCCATCATGACGGTGGTTTGGGGTGTAGTGGGCATGCTGGTTGGCGTGATCATCGCAGCCCAACTGGCTTGGCCCGAGTTGAACTTTGGCATCCCATGGCTCACATACGGACGCTTGCGTCCGCTGCATACGAATGCGGTGATTTTCGCGTTCGGTGGCTCGGCGCTCTTTGCTACCGTGTACTACGTGGTGCAACGTACCTGTCAGGTGCGTTTGTTCAGTGACAAGCTGGCTGCCTTCACATTCTGGGGGTGGCAGATCGTTATCGTTTTGGCGGCGCTGAGTTTGCCTTTGGGTTACACCACAGGCAAAGAGTACGCCGAGTTGGAATGGCCAATTGACATCCTCATCACTTTGGTCTGGGTGGCTTATGCAGTCGTGTTTTTCGGAACCGTGGGTACACGCAAGGTCAAACACATCTATGTAGCCAACTGGTTCTTTGGTGCATTCATCATCGCTGTGGCCATTCTGCACTTGGTCAACAGTGCAGAAGTACCTGCTGGTTGGATGAAGTCGTACTCCGCTTATGCCGGTGTGCAAGACGCCATGGTGCAATGGTGGTACGGCCACAATGCCGTGGGCTTTTTCCTTACGGCCGCCTTCTTGGGCATGATGTACTACTTCATCCCCAAGCAAGCAGGTCGTCCGGTGTACAGCTATCGCCTGTCCATCGTGCACTTTTGGGCGCTGATTTTCACCTACATGTGGGCTGGTCCACACCATTTGCACTACACCGCTTTGCCTGACTGGGCGCAGTCCGTGGGCATGGTGTTCTCCCTCATTCTGTTGGCACCCAGCTGGGGCGGCATGATCAACGGCATCATGACCTTGTCTGGCGCATGGCACAAACTGCGCGATGACCCCATCTTGCGCTTCCTGATCGTGTCCTTGTCCTTCTATGGCATGTCCACCTTCGAAGGCCCCATGATGTCCATCAAGACCGTGAACGCCTTGAGCCACTACACAGACTGGACCGTGGGCCACGTGCACTCGGGTGCCTTGGGCTGGGTGGGGCTGGTGACCATGGGTTCTATGTACCACCTGATTCCCCGTTTGTTTGGTCAGAAGCAGATGTACAGCATGAAGGCCGTTGAGGTGCACTTTTGGACAGCCACCATTGGCATCGTGATCTATATCGCCGCGATGTGGATTGCTGGTGTGATGCAAGGCCTGATGTGGCGTGCTGTGAATTCCGATGGAACCTTGACTTATACCTTTGTAGAGAGTGTGAAGGCCACCTATCCCTTCTATGTGCTGCGTTTGGTCGGCGGTCTGCTGTATCTGGGCGGCATGATCATGATGCTGTGGAACACCATCATGACTGCCACATCGGGTCGCGCTTCTACTGTGACCATTCCTGCAGTTCAAGCCCACGCCTAAAGGAGTCGCTATGTCTCAAAACACTAAAAACACTGGCATCAGCCACGAGAAGGTAGAAACCAGCAACTTCTTGATGATCGTGCTCATCTTGGTAGTGCTGCTCTTTGGGGGCATGGTGGAAATCGTTCCACTGTTTTTCCAAAAGTCCACTACCCAACCGATTGAGGGTGTGAAGCCTTACACCGCATTGCAGCTGGCCGGGCGCGATGTGTACATCCGTGAAGGTTGCTACAACTGCCACTCGCAGATGATCCGTCCTTTCCGTGCTGAGACCCTGCGTTACGGCCACTACTCGGTGGCGGGTGAGTCGGTGTATGACCACCCCTTCCAATGGGGTAGCAAGCGCACGGGCCCAGACTTGGCTCGCGTGGGCGGCAAGTACAGCGACCAATGGCATGCCATCCACCTGAACAATCCCCGCGATGTGGTGCCTGAGTCCAACATGCCTGCCTACCCATGGTTGGCCAAGAACCAAGTGGCAGCAGAAGATGTGCCTGCCCACATGGCTGCACTGCGCAAAGTGGGTGTGCCTTACACCGATGAAGAAATCAGCAAAGCCGTCGAAGAGACCAAAGGCAAGACCGAGCAAGAAGCCGTAATCGCCTACCTACAGTCTCTTGGTTTGGCCCTGAAGTAACACGATTGGCAAGGAGGATTGAAATGGATATCAACACCCTGCGCTCTCTCACCACTTTGGTAAGCCTGGTGGTATTTGTGGGCATCGTCTGGTGGGCTTTGTCTAAGCAACGTGCCAAAGACTTTGAGCAAGCAGCCCACTTGCCCTTTGAGCAAGACTGACCTGACAAGGATTCGATATGAGTGACTTTATTAACAGCTTCTGGTCTTTCTATGTGATGGGGATTACCGTGTTCTCGGTGGCAGCATGCTTTTTGCTGCTCTGGTTCAGCGGCAAGGCCAAAGCCCACACATCTGCGGACAACACCACTGGCCACGTCTGGGACGAGGACTTGCGTGAAATGAACAACCCCTTGCCCCGTTGGTGGGTGGGGTTGTTCCTGATCACCCTCATCTTTGCTGTGGCTTATTTCATCCTGTACCCCGGTTTGGGTACTTTTGGTGGCAAGTTGGGGTGGTCTTCTGCTGGCCAGTACCAAGCTGAAGTGGAAAAAGGCAAGCAAGAAACAGCACCGCTGTACGCCAAGTTCGCGGCTCTACCGGTGGAAGATGTGGCCAAGGACAAGCAAGCCCACGCGATTGGTGAGCGTTTGTTCATGAACAACTGTGCCCAGTGCCATGGCTCTGATGCGCGCGGTTCCAAAGGATTCCCCAACTTGACCGATGGCGATTGGCTCTATGGCGGTGCACCCGAAAACATCACAGAGTCCATTACCAATGGCCGTATTGGCATGATGCCTCCTATGGCGGCTGCGGTGGGTAGTGCGGACGATGTGAAAAATGTGGCCAACTACGTGCTGAGCTTGTCTGGCAGCCCCCATGATTCGGTGCGTGCCAATTTGGGTAAAGCCAAGTTTGCCGCCTGTGCGGCCTGTCACGGTGCCGATGGCAAGGGCAACCAGGCCTTGGGCGCTCCCAACTTGACCGACAACATCTGGCTGCATGGCTATGGAGAAAATGCCATCATTGACCGCATCAACAATGGCAAGACCAACCAGATGCCCGCACAGGGGGGCAAGTTCACACCTGAGCAAATCAAGGTGCTGGCTTCCTATGTCTGGGGCTTATCCAATAACAAGTAAGCAGGAGTATCGGTATGAGTAGCACCAACCTTTCTAACCAAGACAATCGCCCTTGGTGGACTTTTGGCCACGTTTGGTTGGTGATATCGGGCCCAGCCATTGTGGTTATTGCTGCGGTTGCTACATTTTTTGTAGCAGCCAAAGGCATGGATCCTATCGTGGACGAGAGCTACTACCAGCAAGGTTTGAAGCTCTCTAAGCCCGCTAGCCCTGAGCAAGCCAGCCTCATGCCTGCCATGAATGCCCGCAACCATGCGGCCACCGTGGCTGAAAGCCAGCAGCACACTAGCGACGCTTTGAAACCTGCTGACCAGTGAGCAGCGCTTGTGCACCGACCATTGAAAAAGGAGGCCAAAGCCTCCTTTTTTTCTACCCCAGCAGCAGAGCAGTAGGGTTTAGCTGCTGCAGACTTGTGGGTTGACGATCTCTTTGAGGGCATCGGTATTGAGGATGCGCACGTGGCGCTGTTTGACTTCCACAATGCCATCGTCCACAAATTTGGAGAACGTGCGGCTCACGGTTTCGAGCTTGAGTCCCAAGTAGCTGCCAATTTCTTCGCGGGTCATGCGCAAAATCAGCTCAGACTGGGAAAAACCACGCGCATGCAAGCGTTGTACTAAGTTGAGCAAAAAAGCCGCCAAGCGTTCTTCGGCCCGCATGCTGCCCAGCAGCAACATGACGCCGTTTTCGCGCACGATTTCACGGCTCATGATCTTGTGTACGTGGCGTTGTAGTGCATTGACTTCACGCGACAGGTCTTCGATGCGGTCAAACGGCATCACGCACACTTCGGCGTCTTCCAGTGCAATAGCATCGCAGGTGTGGTGGTCGTGCACGATGCCATCCAAACCCACGATCTCACCAGCCATTTGAAAACCCGTGACCTGATCGCGCCCATCTTCTGATGCAACGCAAGTCTTAAAAAAGCCCGTGCGGATAGCGTAGAGGTTGGTAAAGCGTTCGCCATTGCGAAACAGCGGGGTTCCGCGTTTGACCTTGCGGCGGCTGGCCACCAAATCGTCGATTTTGTCCAGCTCGTCAGGGTTTAGCCCCATGGGCATGCACAGTTCGCGCAGGTTGCAGTTGGAGCAGGCAACGCGCATGGTGTGAGGTTTGAGAGCAGTGGTGTAGTCCATAGTGGTGTGACCTGAGCTGCAGTTGTGCAGCGTACTAGCAACTGTTTCTGTCATAAGTCCCCCTGATATAAGTCAATTGTGCGGGCTGCGCACTGGTTGCGACTTGATGCAGATCAATGAGTGCGTACCCCATTTATGCCACATTAGTCTGACAGAGTGGAGTATTCATGATTGCATCGGATGCCAAAGTATTGATAACAGAGGACATACTGAGTCGTTACGACGTCTCAGGGCCTCGCTACACCTCGTATCCGACGGCGGATCGATTCGTTGAGGCATTCACGTCCAAGGATTACTCCCAAGCCTTGTTGCAGCGCCGCGCTGGTGCGGCGGCTATGAGTTTGCCCTTGTCCTTGTACGTGCATGTGCCGTTTTGTGAGTCGCTGTGCTATTACTGCGCATGCAACAAAATCATTACCAAACACCACGACAAGGCCGACACCTATTTGCGCTATTTGGCCCGCGAGGTCGAGTTGCATACCGACATCATAGGACGTGGGCAAACAGTCAGCCAACTGCACTTGGGCGGCGGCTCACCCACGTTCTTGAATGATGAGCAACTGCGTGATTTGATGCACATGCTGCGGCGCAGCTTCAACTTTACTCCCGGGGGGGAGTACTCGATTGAGGTCGATCCTCGCACGATTGATGGCAGTCGCTTGGCTACCTTGGCGGAACTGGGATTTAACCGCCTGAGTTTTGGCGTGCAAGATTTCGATCCGGCTGTGCAAAAAGCCGTGCACCGTGTGCAGCCTGCGCAGCAGGTGTTTGACTTGGTGCACGAGGCCCGTGCATGCGGGTTTGAGTCCATCAACGTGGACTTGATTTACGGTTTGCCCATGCAGACACCGGAGTCGTTTGATCGCACCTTGGCTCAAGTGAATGCGCTGCGCCCAGACCGCATTGCTTTGTACGCCTACGCGCACTTGCCAGAACGCTTTAAGCCCCAGCGCCGCATATTGCAGGCTGACTTGCCCGGTGCTTCGGCCAAGCTGAGCATGCTGGCTCGTTCCCTCAAAGCCTTCCAAGACGCTGGTTATGTCTACGTGGGTATGGACCATTTCGCTTTGCCTGAAGATGCCTTGGCAGTAGCCAAACGCCAGGGCCGTTTGCACCGCAATTTCCAAGGCTACAGCACCCAACCCGATTGCGATTTGGTGGCGCTGGGCGTATCGGCCATTGGCCGGGTGGGGGCTGTGTACAGCCAAAACGCCAAGACGCTGGAAGATTACTACGATCGCTTAGACCAAGGTACTTTCCCCGTGGTGCGGGGCTTGGCGGCCAATTGGGACGATTTGGTGCGCCGCGCCGTCATCATGGCCATCATGTGCCAAGGCAGTGTCACGTACGAGTCCATCAACTTGGCATTTTTGGTGGATTTTCCAACCTACTTTGCCCCAGAGTTAGAAGCCCTGCGTGCCTTGCAAGGCCAGGGCATGGTGGAGATTGATGACACAGGTATCCAAGTCACCGCCCAAGGGTGGTATTTCGTGCGTGCTGTAGCCATGGTGTTTGACAAATACCTACAGACTGACCGAACCCGAGCACGTTTTTCCAAAATCATTTAAAACCAAGGCATGCAAGCGACCTTGGTATTGACCGCACTCGGTATGGGCCTGCTCGGTGGCCCCCACTGTGTGGCCATGTGCGGGGCAGCCTGCTTAGGGGCTAGTACCCTGCATGCAGCATCCAAACCCGCCATGGGCAATTTTTTGTTCCAGTTGGGGCGTGTAGTGGGTTACAGCGCGATGGGCGGCTTTGCGGCTGCTTCCATGCAAGGTTTGGGATGGCTTACCGTACACATGGCGGCTTTGCGTCCTGTCTGGTCCATGCTTCATGTGGCCGCCATTGTTTTAGGACTGGTGTTGCTGGTGCAGGGGCGTCAGCCACGCTGGCTCGATGCTATAGCCCATTCAGTGTGGCAACGCTTGCGTCGCCATTTGGGGCGGGCGGGGCAGGGGGCGCCCCTCCTTTTGGGGGCGTTGTGGGCCTTTATGCCTTGCGGTTTGCTTTATTCGGCCTTGTTAGTGGCCGCTCTGGCCAATTCTGTGTGGGCTGGGGCTGGCGCTATGGGGGCATTTGCTGTGGGCACATCGCTGGCCATGGGGCTTTGGCCGTGGTTTTGGCAAAGCGTACGCCGTTGGGGAGGCTTCGCTGCTGCAGGCAATCGCTCCGGCGTTTGGGGAATTCGTTTGGCGGGTGCAGGCTTGGCCTGTTTGTCGGCTTGGGCATTGTGGATGGGATTGGTACACGCTCAAGCCCCATGGTGCTTGGTTCCTAGCGCCTAATCAGCACGCTGCGCGCGGTGCTCAAAGCGCAGTGCCAAAATCCAGCCCCGACGATAATGCGCGTCTTGCGCTGCAGTTTTTCTCCTTTTTATGTCTTCTATCCCCACTAGCCAGCGGTGGCGCATGTCGGTAGCGCCCATGTTGGACTGGACCGATCGGTCATGCCGCTATTTCCACCGCCTGCTCAGTCGCCACACCCTGCTGTACACCGAAATGGTGACTACTGGTGCTCTACTGCATGGCGATGTCGCACGCCATTTGGACTTTAGCGAGCAGGAACACCCTGTGGCCTTGCAGCTGGGGGGCAGCGATCCGACTGATTTGGCTGCTGCAGCGCGCTTGGGGCAGCAGTGGGGGTATGACGAAATCAACCTCAACTGCGGTTGTCCCAGTCCCCGTGTGCAGCGTGGTGCATTTGGTGCTTGCCTCATGCTTGAACCGTCATTGGTAGCCGATTGCATCAAAGCCATGCGTGATGCGGTGTCAATCCCTGTCACCCTTAAGCATCGTATTGGTGTGGACAGGGAGGTGAGCTATGGTTTTGTGCGGGATTTTGTTGGGCAGATAGCAGCAGCAGGGTGCAATGTCTTCATCGTTCATGCACGTAATGCGTGGCTTGATGGCTTAAGCCCCAAGGAAAACCGCGAAATACCGCCGCTGCGTTACGACGTGGTGTACCAGCTCAAGCAAGATTTCCCGCACTTGACCTTCGTCATCAATGGCGGCTTTACCAACAACGATCAAGTGCAGCAGGCTTTGCAGCATGTGGATGGCGTCATGGTGGGACGCGAGGCCTACCACAACCCTTGGTGGTTGACCCAGTGGGATGCTTTGTTCTACGGTGACTCGACCTCAACCACTTTGAGCCGGGAGGCGGTGGAAGCGGAAATGGTGCTTTACATGGAGCGCATGAAGGAGCGCTACGGCGCCGGTTGGTACGGTATCGCTAGGCATATGCTGGGTCTGCGCCATGGTTTGCCCGGCGCGAGGGCGTGGCGCCAAGTGTGGTCGGATCACAAGCTCAAGCAAGAGCCTGCAGGACGAGTGTCACGTATCGCCCAGCGATTGGAGTCTGCCTGAGCAGACAAAGTGGGGTATTACAAAGTACCTTGCTGGATGAAGCGATCCAGCGCTTGCAGTAGGCGACCTTCTTTGGCCATTTCGTGCGACAAATTAAGTGCCAATTCAATCTCATCTTTGGACATGCCAGAACCAATTTGGTTGCGATGGGCACTGGCTGTCATTTCTTGAGGGGTATCGCTTGCTGCCGCTAAATTAAGTAAAGCATAGGCAACGATTTGGGCTGAAGGAACGCCCCGGCTCGATGCATACATAGTACCCAAATTGCGTTGCGCCAATGACTCGCCTTGATCTGCCGCCAAGCGGTACAGGCGCACAGCTTCTTTGTAATCTATAGGGACGCCTTGTCCGCGTTCATAAAGCATGCCCAGTAAGGCCTGCGCAGGGGCGTAGCCTTGTTCTGCAGACTGTTTGCACCATGTTGCAGCTTCACGGGTGTCGCGTACCACGCCTTGCCCGTTGTAATACATATTGCACAGGCTGTATTGCGCTTGGCTTTGGCCCTGCCATGCGGCTTTGCGAAACCACTGGAAGGCTTTTTCTGGGTTGGTCATAACACCTTGGCCTGTGTCGTACAGCAAGCCCAAGTTGTATTGGGCATATGCATCACCGCTATCAGCAGCTTTTTGGAGCCAATATACGGCGTTGTAGTCGTTTCGCTCGATGCCCAAGCCGTTCAGGTAGAAATAGCTGGTGTTGATTTGGGCCAGTACATTGCCGTTGTATGCCCCTTTGATGTACCAATTGAGCGCTTGACTGTAGTCTTTGGGGACGCCTTGTCCTCGTTCGTACATTTGGCCCAAATAGTTTTGGGCGGCCCCATCATCATTGAATTTGGCGGCAGCCTTGAACTCTTGCATGGCTTTGGTGTAGTTACCTTGGCGGTAGGCTGCAACACCATCTTGAAAGCCAGCCAATGCACTGCCTGCTGCAAGCAGCATGCTAAGAGCGGCAAGAAAAGGGCTTAATTTCATCGATTACAGCCAGCAAAAATGTGCTAGGGCCGCAATTTAGCCCATTTGCTGTAAAAAAACCAGCAAATCTATGCTCTGTTACTTATACCGACTCGTCGGCAGCGCGTAACCCATTGTGGAAATGGTTCTGCATTTGCTGGCGTGCCTCATCTGGAGTGCGCTTTTGCAAAGCTTGCATGATGCCGCGATGTTCTTGCAATGACTCTTGAATGCGACCTGATTTAAAAAGTGAGTGGTGGCGATTGAGCTTCATGACTTTGCGCAGATCGGCTACCACTTGGTTGGACCAGCGGTTGTTAGCAATCTCCAAAAGTCGCATATGGAATTGTTCGTTTATCGCAAAGAAGGCATCCATTTGGGTATTGCCCTGGGCCGCTGCCACCTCTAGTTGGGCGTGGATTTGTGCCAGTTCACTCAGTTGTGCATCGGTTGCTCGTTGCGCCACTGTGGCTGCTGCATCGCTTTCTAGCAGACCCAACAAGTGGTACACATCGCTCAGATCTTGGTGCGACACCTCTGTGACATAAGCCCCCCGACGTACCTTGATGGTTACCAAGCCCTCGGTCGCCAAGACCTTGATGGCTTCACGCAGTGGGGTACGGCTTATTCCCAATTCTTGGGCAATTTTCAATTCGTCAATCCAAGCGCCTGGCTCTAACTCACGCTGGAATATGCGCTGGCGCAGCAACTCGGCCACTTCTTCATAAAGGGCGCGTGGAGCCAATGCTAAAGAGGAGGGGCACATGGTGGCGGAGCTTGGTGATGGCAGCTAGGAGTATAAAAGAATTGAAAATCAATAATACAAAATCACAAAAGACTCTTGCGGTGGGCTTGCGGTAGATTCTGATGTCCAAAAATGTTTTTTTCTTGGACAATGTTCCGGTCACTGGGCATTTCACACTCAAAACTATGTCGCTGGAAAATGAAACACCGGAAGTTGCTGGAGTTGTAGTCATGGCATCACCAAAAGCCGTGCCACAGCAGGCGCGTGCTCGCCAAACGTATGAGCGCATACTGTCTGCGACAGCGGAGGTGCTGGTGCAGGTGGGGCCAGAGCGTTTGACTACCAATTTGGTGTGTGAACAAGCTGGTTTGACCCCTCCCGCTTTGTACCGCTATTTCGCCAACAAATATGCACTGCTTGAGGCACTGGGGGAGCGTCTTACCCAAGCCCAGCGTGACGTACTGGTGGAGTGGTCCAGTGTGTCTAACCTTAGCCAAAACCCTCAGGACTTGCTCAAAAGCTTTGAAGGGTTGTTTCATAAGACCATGCAGGTGACCCTGCGTTTTTCTGCTGGGGTGCCCATCATGCGGGCAATGCGTAGCATGCCCGAGTTGCAAAGTGTTGTGATGCAATCGCATCAGCAAATTGCTGCAGTGATAGCCGCTCTTTTTGTCCAGGCGTATCCGCAAACCACGCTGCAGACTGCGCAGTTTTTGGCGCGTACGGCAATGCAAATTGGCTATTCCATGATGGAAATGCTGTTTGACGAACCACAGTTGTCCACCGAGCAGGCGGCAGCTGCGGTCGCGCGCATGGTGTTTGCGTTAGCCGAGCCAGAGATCCGCGCCAACGCGGTCGGCCTGCAAAGTCTCAACGCGCTCTCAAATTAACCCATAGCTTGAGCCAAGGCATAGAGCATGGCGTTATTGCGTGCAAAATGATGCTTAATTTATAATTATGAATTCCAAGAGCATCAATTTGGAGACTCGGCATGCCGCCCACTATCCCCCCCGCCCAACCCGCACAGGCTTCTGTGGAGTTTGAAGAACCATCCCTAGAGCAGTGGGCCAAAGCGGCAGCCAAGTCGGCCCCGGGTGGCAATGTAGACGCGCTCAATTGGCAAACGCCCGAGGGCATCACTGTCAAGCCGCTGTACACCGCCCAAGACACGGTCGACTTGCCCTACACCAACACGCTGCCGGGTTTTGCCCCCTTTCTGCGCGGCCCACAAGCCACGATGTACGCCGTGCGACCCTGGACCATCCGTCAGTACGCGGGCTTTTCCACGGCCGAAGAGTCCAATGCCTTCTATCGCAAGGCCTTGGCTGCTGGCGGTCAGGGCGTGTCCGTCGCCTTTGATCTGGCCACGCACCGCGGCTATGACAGTGATCATCCCCGCGTGTTTGGCGATGTCGGCAAAGCGGGGGTGGCCATCGATTCGGTCGAGGACATGAAGATCCTCTTCGACGGCATTCCGCTGGACAAGGTGAGTGTGTCCATGACCATGAACGGTGCAGTGCTTCCCGTGCTGGCCGGCTACGTGGTGGCGGCTGAAGAGCAGGGCGTTTCGCAAGCCCAGTTGAGCGGCACCATCCAGAACGACATCCTCAAAGAGTTCATGGTGCGCAACACCTACATCTACCCGCCCGAGCCGAGTATGCGCATCATCGGCGACATCATCGAGTACACGAGCCAGAACATGCCCAAGTTCAACTCGATCTCGATCTCGGGCTACCACATGCAGGAGGCCGGAGCCAACCAGGCGCTGGAATTGGCTTTCACCTTGGCCGATGGCAAGGAGTATGTGAAGACGGCTCTCGCCAAGGGCTTGGACGTGGACGATTTCGCCGGGCGGCTCAGCTTCTTCTGGGCCATCGGCATGAACTTCTATCTGGAGATTGCCAAGATGCGCGCCGCACGCCTGCTGTGGTGCCGCATCATGAAAGGCTTCAACGCCCAAAACCCCAAGAGCCTGATGCTGCGCACGCACTGCCAGACCAGCGGCTGGAGCTTGACCGAGCAGGACCCGTACAACAACGTGGTGCGCACCACCATCGAGGCGATGGCCGCCGTGTTTGGGGGCACACAAAGCCTGCACACCAACAGCTTTGACGAAGCGATTGCCCTGCCCACCGAATTCAGCGCCCGCATCGCCCGCAACACACAGCTCATCATCCAAGAGGAAACGCACATCACCAACGTGGTCGACCCGTGGGCGGGCAGCTACATGATGGAAAAACTCACCCAAGACATGGCCGACAAGGCCTGGGCCATCATCGAAGAGGTGGAGGCCATGGGTGGCATGACCAAAGCGGTGGACAGCGGCTGGGCCAAACTGAAGATAGAAGCCAGTGCGGCCGAGAAGCAAGCCCGCATTGACAGTGGCAAAGACGTCATCGTGGGCGTCAACAAATACAAGCTGGCCAAAGAAGACCCCATCGACATCTTGGAAGTGGACAACCACAAGGTGCGCGAGCAGCAAATAGCGCGCTTGCAGTCTATCAGGGCCAATCGGTCTGCAGAGCACGTCCAGCAAGCTCTGGCTGCTATCATTTCTGCAGCAGAATCCGGTACGGGCAATCTGCTGGATTTGAGCATCCAAGCCATTCGTTTGCGCGCCACCGTGGGCGAAGTGAGCGATGCGCTGGAAAAGGTTTACGGGCGCCACCGCGCCGATACGCAAAAGGTGACCGGAGTGTATGCAGCCGCTTACGACAGTGCCGAGGGCTGGGACAAGCTCAAGGCCGAGATAGCCCAGTTCGCCACCGAGCAAGGCCGCCGCCCACGCGTGATGATCGCCAAGCTCGGCCAAGACGGCCACGACCGGGGTGCCAAGGTGGTGGCCACCGCTTATGCCGACTTAGGGTTCGACGTGGACATGGGGCCGCTATTCCAAACGCCCGAGGAATGCGCCCGCCAAGCCATCGAGAACGACGTGCACGCCGTAGGCATCTCCACCCTGGCCGCAGGCCACAAAACACTGGTGCCCGCCATCATTGCCGAGCTGAAAAAGCAGGGCGCGGACGACATCATCGTCTTTGTGGGCGGCGTCATTCCCCGGCAGGACTACGACTTTCTGTATGAAGCGGGTGTGAAGGGCATCTACGGCCCCGGTACGCCGATTCCGGCGAGCGCCAAGGATGTGTTGGAGCAGATTAAGAAGGCGCTGGCTCCCCTGTGACGGCACACCCCTTGCTTCCCGCATTGCTGCAAGGCGCTGGCCCGGCCCAACGCCGCGCCATGGCCAAGGCCATCACGCTGCTGGAGAGCACGCGTGCCGACCACCGCGAGCAGGCCGATGCGTTGCTCAACGACTTGCTGCCGCACACCGGGCGCAGCTTGCGGCTGGGCATCAGCGGGGTGCCGGGGGTGGGCAAGAGCACGCTGATCGAATCGCTGGGGCTATTCCTCATCGAGCGCGGGCACCGCGTGGCGGTGCTGGCGGTCGATCCATCGTCCAGCGTGTCGGGCGGCTCCATATTGGGCGACAAGACACGCATGGAGCGGCTCTCGGTGCACGAGCGGGCCTTTATCCGCCCCAGCCCGAGCGGTGGCAATTTGGGCGGCGTGGCCGAGAAAACGCGCGAAGCCATGCTGGTGTGCGAGGCCGCTGGATACGACACCGTCATCGTCGAGACCGTGGGCGTCGGCCAGAGCGAAGTGGCCGTAGCGGGCATGACGGACATGTTCATCCTGCTGCAGTTGCCCAACGCGGGCGACGAGCTGCAAGCCATCAAAAAAGGCGTGATGGAACTGGCCCACTTGGTCGTCATCAACAAAGCCGACATCGATACCACTGCCACCACGCGGGCGCAGGCGCAAATCACCTCGTCGCTGCGGCTGCTGGGGCTGCAGCACCACGGGTCTGCCGACCATGCGCAGGAAGCGCAAGCCTATGGCCATGTAGCGCAGCCCTGGCAGCCCCGCGTGCTGCCCGTGAGCGCACTGCATGCCCAAGGGCTGGAGCTGCTGTGGCAGGCCGTGCAGGACTTTGTGCAGCACCAACAGCAAACAGCCGCACACCACAACCCTGACAGTAGCGCAGCCAGTACGGCCTGGGCGCAGCGCCGCCAAGCCCAAGCCCACACGTGGATGTGGGAGCGCATAGACGCAGGCCTGAAGCACTGGTTTACATCCCACCCCAGCGTGCGTGCGCTGCTGCCAGCGGTGCAGCAGCAGGTGCAGGCTGGCCAACTGGCTCCCAGCGTGGCAGCACGAAAAGTGCTCGCACAGCTTATGGATAAAGCTTAAGTAGCTATAAAAACTGTAGCAAACGAATATTTCACACACAGACCCGAGAGAGGCACACCATGCAAGACAACCTGCAACAACTCCAAGCCAAGCGCGAACAAGCGCGCTTGGGCGGTGGGCAAAAGCGCATCGACGCCCAGCACGCCAAGGGCAAGCTCACCGCGCGCGAGCGGCTCGAAGTGCTGCTGGACGAAGGCACGTTTGAAGAGTGGGACATGTTCGTCGAGCACCGCTGCACCGACTTTGGCATGGCCGATAACAAAATCCCCGGCGACGGCGTGGTGACGGGCTACGGCATGATCAACGGCCGCTTGGTTTTCGTCTTCAGCCAAGACTTCACCGTCTTTGGCGGTGCCCTGTCGGAGGCGCACGCCGAGAAGATTTGCAAGGTCATGGACCAGGCCATGAAGGTGGGTGCGCCGGTGATTGGTCTGAACGACTCGGGCGGTGCCCGCATCCAAGAGGGCGTGGCGTCTTTGGGTGGCTACGCCGATGTGTTCCAAAAGAACGTGCTGGCCAGCGGCGTGGTGCCGCAAATCAGCATGATCATGGGGCCCAGCGCGGGCGGCGCGGTGTACAGCCCGGCCATGACGGACTTTATCTTCATGGTCAAAGACAGCAGCTACATGTTTGTGACCGGCCCCGAGGTGGTGAAAACCGTCACCCACGAGGAAGTGACCGCCGAAGAGCTGGGCGGCGCCATCACCCACACCACCAAGAGCGGCGTGGCCGACCTCGCGTTCGACAACGACGTGCAAGCCCTCTTGATGATGCGCCGCTTGTTCAACTATCTGCCACTGTCCAACCGCGAAAAAGCCCCGGTGCGCAAGAGTGGCGACCCCATAGACCGCCGCGAACCCAGCCTAGACACGCTCGTACCCGACAACCCCAACAAGCCCTACGACATGAAAGAGCTCATCCTCAAGACCGTGGACGATGGGGACTTTTTCGAAATCCAGCCCGAGTACGCGCAAAACATCGTCATCGGCTTTGCCCGCATGGACGGGCAGACCGTGGGCATCGTCGCCAACCAGCCCCTCGTCTTGGCCGGGTGCTTGGACATCAAGAGCAGCATCAAGGCCGCGCGCTTTGTGCGCTTTTGCGATGCGTTCAACATCCCCGTGGTCACCTTTGTGGACGTGCCCGGCTTCATGCCCGGCACAGCCCAAGAGTACGGCGGCATCATCAAACACGGTGCCAAGCTGCTCTACGCCTACGCTGAGGCCACCGTGCCCAAGATCACCGTCATCACCCGCAAAGCCTACGGCGGCGCGTACGACGTGATGGCCAGTAAACACCTGCGCGGCGACGTGAACCTGGCCTGGCCCAACGCCGAGATCGCGGTCATGGGGGCCAAGGGCGCGGTGGAAATCATCTTCCGCGAGGACAAAAAAGACCCCACCAAACTGGCTGAGCGCGAGGCCGAATACAAAGCCCGCTTTGCCAACCCCTTCGTGGCGGCCGAGCGCGGCTACATCGACGACGTGATCCTGCCCAGCGAAACCCGCAAACGCATCTGCCGCAGCCTGATCATGCTCAAAGACAAAAAGCTGGACAACCCGTGGCGCAAGCACGGGAATATTCCACTCTAAGCACCCGAGGAGACACACACCATGTTCACCAAAATCCTGATTGCCAACCGCGGTGAAATTGCCTGCCGCGTGATTGCTACGGCCAAGAAAATGGGCATTGCCACCGTTGCGGTGTACTCAGACGCGGACAAGGATGCGCGCCATGTGCAGCTGGCGGACGAGGCGGTGCGCCTCGGGCCGCCGCCCAGCCGCGAGAGCTATTTGTTGGCGGACGCCATCATTGCCGCGTGCAAGCAGACCGGCGCGCAGGCGGTGCACCCCGGCTACGGTTTTTTGAGCGAGAACGAGGACTTTGCCAAGCGGGTGGAGGAGGCGGGCATCACCTTCATCGGGCCCAAGCACCACAGCATTGCCGCCATGGGCGACAAGATCGCGTCCAAGAAGCTGGCCAATGAGGCCAAGGTGAGCACCATTCCCGGCCACAACGAGCCTATCTTGTCGGCTGACGAGGCGGTGGGCATTGCGCAGCGCATTGGCTACCCAGTCATGATCAAAGCCAGCGCGGGCGGCGGTGGCAAAGGCTTGCGCGTGGCCTACAGCGACAAAGAGTGCTTCGAGGGCTTTACCAGCTGCCGCAACGAGGCGCGCAACAGCTTTGGCGACGACCGTGTGTTCATGGAAAAGTACGTGCAGGAGCCGCGCCACATCGAAATCCAAGTGCTGGGCGACAGCCATGGCAACGTGATTTACCTCAACGAGCGCGAGTGCTCCATCCAGCGTCGCCACCAGAAGGTGATCGAGGAAGCTCCTAGCCCCTTCATCAGCGACGAAACCCGCCGCGCCATGGGTGAGCAAGCTGTGGCGCTGGCCAAAGCGGTGCAGTACCAAAGCGCGGGCACGGTGGAGTTTGTGGTCGGCAAAGACCAAGACTTTTACTTCCTGGAGATGAACACCCGCCTGCAGGTGGAGCACCCGGTGACCGAGTGCATCACCGGGCTGGACTTGGTGGAGCTGATGATCCGCGTGGCCGCTGGCGAGAAGCTGCCGCTGGCGCAAGAGGATGTGAAGCGCGAGGGCTGGGCCATGGAGTGCCGCATCAACGCCGAAGACCCGTTCCGCAACTTCCTGCCCAGCACCGGGCGGCTGGTGCGCTTTACGCCGCCTGCGCAAACCATGTGGCAGGCCAATACCGATGCGCTCTACGGCGTGCGCGTGGACACGGGCGTGGCCGAGGGCGGCGAGATCCCCATGTACTACGACTCGATGATCGCCAAGCTCATCGTGCACGGCAAAGACCGCAACGACGCCATCGCCAAAATGCGCGCCGCGCTCAACGGCTTTGTCATTCGCGGTATCAGCAGCAACATCCCATTCCAAGCCGCGCTGCTGTCGCACCCCCACTTTGTGAGCGGGCAGTTCAACACAGGTTTTATTGCCGAGCACTACGCGGGTGGTTTTCACAGCCAGTCGGTGCAAGCGGCAGACCCGCATTTCCTCGTGGCGCTGGCCGCCTTTGTGCGGCGCAAGAGCCGCCAGCGCGCAGCCGCCATCACCGGCCAGTTGCCCGGCTACGGCGCGCCCGAGCACAACGACTGCGTGGTGGTGGGGCTGGACGCCCACGGCCTGCACAGCTACACCCCTGTGGACGTGCAAGAGTTTGAAGACGAATCGGGCTCTGCGCGGCTGCTGGTGGGCACAGCGTGCTATGTCATTCGTAGCAAATCGCGTCTGAACGACATAGCCCTGGTGGGCACGGTGAACGGCAAGCCCTTTACCGCACAGATGGAGCGCGGCGTACCCGGCAACCCACTGGGCCTGCGCATCCAGCACGACGGCGCGCGTCTGGACGCGCTGGTGCTCTCGCCCCGCCAAGCGGAGCTGCACCGCCTCATGCCGTTTAAGGCCCCGCCGGACATGAGCAAGTTCGTCCTCTCGCCCATGCCCGGCCTGCTGGTGGATGTAGCCGTGCAGCCTGGCCAAAAAGTCCAAGCGGGCGAGCGTGTGGCCGTCATCGAAGCCATGAAGATGGAAAACGTCCTCTTCGCCGCTGCTGACGGCGTGGTGGCCAAGGTGATGGCCAGCAAAGGCGAGTCGCTGGCGGTGGATCAGCCGATTGTGGAGTTTGAAAGCTAGGCCTGTGGCCTAAGGCTAGAGGGCAGGGAGAGAGAGAAGAATGAAGTTAGTCCGACGAATAAGCCTCATCGCGCTGTGCTGGGCATGCCTGTGGGCAGCCAGTACAGCAGCGCCTGCAGCCAAAGAGCTTCAAGCCCCGACGGTGCAGCAGATACAAGAGCAGCTGGATGCGCAGAAAAAAGCAGCCGACGAGCTGAAGGCAGACAACAAAGAGCTGCTGGACAGGCTCAAGGCACAAGAGTCTGCTTTGCTGGACAGGCTCAAGGCACAAGAGTCTGCTTTGCTGGAAACGCAGCGCAAGAGTATTGATTGGTGGCTAAGTGCCATAGGCATTGGTTTAACCATACTCGGCTTGGTGATCGCGGTGGGTGGTGTATTGCTTCCCTTGTATTGGCAACGATCCGAGCGGCGCAGACTTGGTGAGGCACAAGCTGAGTTCGCTCGCATGAATTCAGAAGCGAATGGATTGCTTGATAGTTTGAAAGCACATGCGGCAGATGGTGCCAAAGCAGCAGCTGACGCAACTCAGCATGCTGAAGATTCGAAAAAGACTGCTGAGGACCTCAATCGCTTAAGAGAAATGGTTCAGAGCTTCGAGTCAGTCCCCATAAAAACCGCGGATGCGTTGCCAGCGGACAGTGCCCAAGATCAGGCGCTAGTAGCTGACAACGCAGTTGCTGCTGAGGCCGCACAACAGTTAGCAGGGCAGGCCGAAGCAACGGAAGTAGACAAACTCCGTGCACGCGCCATCGCAGCCGCACAAATGGACAACCCCAGTGACGAAAAGGCACGGGAGATTTATGGGTTGTGGTCTGCGCTGACAATCATTAATCCAGAAGATAGCGGGGCCCAATTCAACAGTGGTTATTGGGCGCAAGAGTTGTACAAACGGGATGCTTTACCTGGGCGGCAACATTGGTTTGATGCACTTGGGAAACACTACAGTCAGAGGTTGCTTCTCGGCAAAAATGGGCATGCTGCGGCCTACAACTGGGGCAATGCGCTGAAGAACGAAGCCCAAGCCATCCGCGAGAAAGACTTGGACACAGCACGTGCTTTGTGGAAGGCGGCGGGTGAGAAATACGAGCTGGCGTTAAACATCAAGAAAGACAAGCACGAAGCAGCCAACAACTGGGGTCTTGCGTTGGCTAACGAAGCCCAAGCCATCCGCGAGAAAGACTTGGACACAGCACGTGCTTTGTGGAAGGCGGCGGGTGAGAAATACGAGCTGGCGCTAGCCATCAAGCCAGACATGCACGAAGCAGCCTACAACTGGGGTCTTGCGTTGGCTTACGAAGCCCAAGCCATCCGCGAGAAAGACTTAGACGCAGCGCGTGCTTTGTGGAAGGCGGCGGGTGAGAAATACGCGCTGGCGTTGGACATCAAAAAAGACAATCACGAAGCCGCTAGCAATTGGGGCAGTGCGTTGGATGACGAAGCCCAAGCCATCAACGAGAAAGACTTGGACGCAGCGCGTGCTTTGTGGAAAACAGCGGGTGAGAAATACGCGCTGGCGTTGGACATCAAAAAAGACAATCACGAAGCCGCTAGCAATTGGGGCAGTGCACTTATTCATGAGTTTCATGCTTTGTCTGCTGATGCGGAAGTAGACCGCAAGCAACTGCTAGGTCAAGCTGAAGCGCTTCTAAGTAAGCATGCATCTATGGATGAAGGAGGCCGCATGAAGTGCTCTTACAACTTAGCCTGCGTGTACAGCTTGCAAGGCAATGTAATCAAAGCAGTAGAGCAACTAGAAATATGCCGAGTTGCTAATGAGTTGCCCAGCCACTGGCGCACAGATGATGATTTCGCCCTCATCCGCTCCACCCCCGAATACCAAGCTTGGGTTCAACAGCACAAGGACACCGAATGACTACCCCTAACCCTGACCGCCCCTTCAAAGTCCTGGGCATCCAGCAAGTCGCCATTGGCGGGCTGGACAAGCAGCAGTTGCGCACGCTGTGGGTGGACAAGCTGGGGCTCACGCCCAAGGGCACGTTCAAGAGTGCCAGCGAGAACGTGGACGAGGACATATTGGCGCTGGGCCATGGCGCGCACGAGGTGGAGGTGGACCTGATGCAGCCCATGGACCCGGACAAAAAGCCCGCCGTGCACGCTACGCCGCTCAACCACATAGGCCTGTGGGTGGACGACCTGCCGCTGGCCGTGCAGTGGCTCACGGCGCAGGGGGTGCGCTTTGCACCCGGTGGCATACGCCGTGGCGCGTCGGGGCATGACATTTGTTTTATCCACCCCAAGAGCAATGCCGAGTTCCCGGTGGCGGGAGAAGGCGTACTCATTGAGCTAGTGCAAGCTCCGCCGGAGGTAATGGCTGTGTTGACCTAGTTTTGTCAGGCTAGGTTCAGCAGCGGGCGGCAGAGTGATTTCCACCTACAAAAAAACGAGGAGACTGCCATGACCGATGTATCTACCGCGTCTTACGCGGAGTTTTACCGCCGCTCTATCGATGAGCGCGACGCCTTTTGGGCCGAGCAGGCCGAGCTGATTGACTGGCACACGCCGGTAGAGCAGGTGTGTGACTACAGCAACCCGCCGTTTGCGCGCTGGTTTGTGGGCGGCACGACCAACCTGTGCCACAACGCGGTGGATCGGCATTTGCCAGAGCGGGCCGGGCAGCGGGCGCTGATTGCCATATCGACCGAAACGAATACCGAGCGTGTGTACACCTATGCCGAACTGCACGCGGAGGTGCAGCGCATGGCGGCCATTTTGCAAAGCTTTGGCGTGCAAAAGGGCGATAGGGTGCTGATCTACATGCCCATGGTGGCTGAGGCCTGCTTTGCCATGCTGGCCTGCGTGCGCATTGGGGCCATCCACTCGGTGGTGTTTGGCGGCTTTGCGTCGGCGGCGCTGGCCTCGCGCATTGAGGATGCGCAGCCCACGGTCATCGTCAGCAGCGATGCCGGCTCGCGTGGGGGCAAGGTGGTGCCTTACAAGCCGCTGCTGGACGAGGCTATTGCCCTCTCAAGCCACCAACCTGCCAAGGTGGTGATGGTGAACCGGGGCTTGGCACCGTACGCCAGTGTGCCGGGGCGCGACGAGGACTACGCCACGCTGCGCCAGCGCTATAGGGATGCGCAAGTGCCCTGCGTGTGGGTGGACAGCACCCACCCCAGCTACACCCTGTACACCAGCGGCACTACGGGCAGACCCAAGGGCGTGCAGCGCGATACGGGCGGCTACGCGGTGGCGCTGGCGGCCAGCATGCGCCACATTTATTGCGGCAAACCGGGGGAGACGTATTTCTCCACGTCCGACATTGGCTGGGTGGTAGGACACAGTTACATCATTTACGCACCGCTTATTAGCGGCATGGCGACCATCCTGTACGAGGGCTTGCCGATTTGCCCGGATGCGGGCATTTGGTGGAGCTTGGTGGAGAAGTACCAAGTCACCGTCATGTTCAGTGCGCCCACGGCCATACGGGTGCTGAAAAAGCACGATCCGGCGTTGCTGACCAAGTACAAGCTGTCGTCGCTGCGGGCTTTGTTCTTAGCGGGGGAGCCGCTGGATGAGCCCACCGCGCAGTGGATTGCGCAGGCGCTGGGCAAGCCCATCATCGACAACTACTGGCAGACCGAGACGGGCTGGCCCATTCTGACCATTTGCAATGGGGTGGAGCAGGCACCGAGCAAGTTGGGCTCGCCGGGCAAGGCGGTGTATGGTTACCACGTCAAGCTGCTGGACGAATCCACGGGCGAGGAGCTGACGGGCGCTAACCAAAAAGGCGTGGTGGCCATAGAGGGGCCGCTGCCACCGGGCTGCATGCAAACCGTTTGGCGCGACGATGCGCGTTTTGTCAAAACCTACTGGAGCAGCATCCCCGGCAAGCTGGTGTACAGCACCTTCGACTGGGGCATACGCGACGAGGATGGCTACTTTTTCATCCTAGGCCGCACGGACGATGTGATTAACGTGGCGGGCCATCGACTGGGTACGCGTGAGATTGAGGAGGCGATTTCGGGCCACCCCAATATCTCGGAAGTGGCGGTGGTGGGCGTGGCCGACCAGCTCAAGGGCCAAGTGGCAGTGGCCTTTGCCGTGCCCAAAGACGGCAGCGTGCTGGCCACCCCGGCAGGGCACACGCAGTTGGAGGCCGAGGTGATGAAAACCGTGGACAGCACCATAGGCGCGGTAGGGCGGCCAGCGCGGGTGCAGTTTGTTCAGGTGCTACCGAAAACCCGCAGTGGCAAGCTGCTGCGCCGCGCCATCCAAGCGGTGTGCGAGGGGCGCGATCCGGGCGATTTGTCCACCATGGATGACCCCAGCGCCCTGCAGGCGATACGGGATTTACAGAAACCTTAAAAGCGCCGATATTGCTAAAGGTTTGGTTTTAGGGTGCAACAGTGGCACAATCGACGGTTCGTGAACAACGGCCCTTCCACAGCCACTGTCGCATCCGCCAATCGGTTCAGCCGTGTCGCGGAAGGTTTTTTTTAACCAGCTAAATGCTCCCTGCAGGGGGGCGGAGGTAGCGAAATATGAGTGAAACAGCGTCCAAAGGCGCAGGTGCGGCAGCGTCCGTATACCAAGCCTACCAGGGCAATACCTACCTGTTCGGTGGTAATGCTCCGTACGTCGAAGAGATGTACGAAAACTATCTAGCCAACCCCGGTAGCGTGCCAGACAATTGGCGCGAATACTTTGATGCACTTCAACATGTGCCCGCATCGGACGGTACCGATGCCAAAGACGTGCCGCACATGCCTGTCATCAACGCTTTCGCTGAGCGCGCCAAACAAGGCATCAGCCAAGTGGTTATGGCCACAGGTGCTGACTCTGAAATGGGTCGCAAGCGCACCGCTGTGCAACAACTCATCGCTGCTTACCGCAACGTCGGCAACCGCTGGGCCGACATCGATCCCCTCAAGCGCACCGAGCGCCCCAATATTCCTGAGCTGGAGCCCAGCTTCTACGGCTTCAAGGACGCTGATCAGGAAACCGTATTCAACATTTCCAACACCTTCTTTGGTCGTGAGTCTCTGAGCCTGCGTGAGCTGCTCAACGCTTTGCGCGAGACGTATTGCGGCACCATCGGTGTGGAATACATGCACACCTCTGACCAGGTGGAAAAGCGCTGGTGGCAACAAAAGCTGGAAAGCATTCGCAGCAAGCCCCAGTTCAACGCCGAGAAGAAAAAGCACATTCTGGAGCGCCTGACCGCTGCAGAAGGTTTGGAGCGCTACCTGCACACCAAGTACGTGGGCCAAAAGCGCTTCTCGCTGGAAGGTGGCGAGAGCTTTATTGCTGCGATGGACGAGCTGATCCAACTGGGCGGCGAGAAGGGCGTGCAAGAAGTCGTGATCGGCATGGCCCACCGTGGCCGTCTGAACGTGCTGGTGAACACCCTGGGCAAGATGCCCAAGGATTTGTTTGCCGAGTTCGACCACACAGCCCCTGAAGAGCTGCCTGCTGGTGACGTGAAGTACCACCAAGGTTTCAGCTCGGACGTGACCACCGCTGGTGGCCCCGTCCACCTGAGCTTGGCCTTTAACCCCTCCCACTTGGAAATCGTCAACCCGGTGGTGGAAGGCTCTTCCCGCGCCCGTATGGATCGCCGTGGCGATACCCTGGGCAACCAAGTGCTGCCCGTGCTGGTGCACGGTGACGCGGCCTTTGGCGGTCAAGGCGTGAACCAAGAAACCCTGGCATTGGCCCAAACCCGTGGTTACACCACGGGCGGCACCGTGCACTTCATCATCAACAACCAGATCGGTTTCACCACCTCTGACCCACGCGATATGCGCTCCAGCGTGTACTGCACTGACATCGTGAAGATGGTGGAAGCGCCTGTATTGCACGTAAACGGCGATGATCCAGAAGCCGTGGTGTTGGCTACCCGCTTGGCCTTGGAATACCGCATGGAATTCCGCCAAGACGTGGTGGTGGACATTGTGTGCTTCCGCAAACTGGGCCACAACGAGCAAGACACCCCCAGCCTGACCCAGCCGCTGATGTACAAGAAGATCACAGCCCACCCTGGCACCCGCAAGCTGTACGCCGACAAGCTGTCGGCCCAAGGCTTGGGCGCTACCTTGGGCGAGGACTTGTCCAAAGCTTACCGTGCTGCCATGGACGAAGGCCGCCACACCGTGGACCCTGTGCTGACCAACTTCAAGAGCAAGTACGCTGTGGACTGGTCTCCCTTCTTGGGCAAGAAGTGGACGGACGCTGCCGACACCGCTATTCCGCTGACCGAGTGGAAGCGTTTGGCTGAGCGCATCACCACGCTGCCTGCTACCGTAACCCCCCACATGCTGGTGAAGAAGGTCTACGAAGACCGCGCTGCCATGGGCCGTGGTGAGGTGAATGTGGACTGGGGCATGGGCGAGCACATGGCTTTCGCCTCCTTGGTGGCCAGCGGTTACCCGGTGCGTTTGTCGGGTGAAGACTGCGGTCGCGGTACCTTTACCCACCGCCATGCTGTGATTCACGACCAAAACCGTGAAAAGTGGGACACAGGCACCTACGTGCCGCTGCAAAACGTGTCGGACAACCAAGCACCGTTTGTGGTGATTGACTCCATCCTGTCCGAAGAAGCGGTGCTGGCGTTCGAATATGGCTACGCCTCCAACGATCCCAACACCTTGGTGATCTGGGAAGCCCAGTTCGGCGACTTTGCCAACGGCGCTCAAGTGGTGATCGACCAGTTCATCGCCTCTGGTGAAGTGAAGTGGGGCCGTGTCAATGGCTTGACCATGATGCTGCCACACGGCTACGAAGGCCAAGGCCCAGAGCACAGCTCGGCCCGTCTGGAGCGCTTCATGCAGTTGGCCGCCGATGCCAACATGCAAATCGTGCAGCCCACAACTGCCAGCCAGATCTTCCACGTGCTGCGTCGCCAGATGGTGCGCAACCTGCGCAAGCCACTGGTTATCTTCACACCCAAGAGCTTGCTGCGCAACAAGGACGCTACATCGCCACTGTCTGAGTTCACCAAGGGTGGCTTCCAGACCGTGATCGGTGATACCGCTGAGCTCAAGGCCGAGAAGGTTAAGCGCGTGATCTGCTGCTCTGGCAAGGTCTATTACGACTTGGTCAAGAAGCGTGCAGAGAAGGGTACTGACGATGTGGCCATCATCCGCGTGGAACAGCTCTACCCCTTCCCACACAAGGCGTTTGCTGCCGAGTTGAAGAAGTACCCCAACCTGAGCGACATCGTGTGGTGCCAAGACGAACCCCAGAACCAAGGCGCTTGGTTCTTCATCCAGCACCAAATCCACGAAAACATGGCCGAAGGCCAGAAGCTCGGTTACGCCGGTCGCGCTGCGTCCGCTTCGCCTGCTGTGGGTTACTCCCACCTGCACGTGGAGCAGCAAAAGGCGCTGGTGGAAGCCGCTTTCGCCAAGCTCAAAGGCTTTGTGCTGACCAAGTAAGCACGCAGCTAAGCAAGTTTTATTGAATTACGGAAAGAATTGATATGGCAATCGTAGAAGTAAAGGTTCCACAGCTGTCTGAATCCGTGGCGGAAGCCACTTTGCTGCAGTGGAAGAAAAAAGTCGGCGAAGCAGTGGCTGCTGACGAGATCCTGATCGACATCGAAACCGACAAGGTGGTGCTCGAAGTGCCCGCTCCCAGTGCTGGTGTGCTGGTGGAGTTGGTGGTGGGCGATGGCGGCACCGTGGTGTCTGACCAGTTGATCGCCCGCATCGACACCGCCGCTACGGCCGGTGCGGTGGCCGCTCCTGCCGCCGCTGCTCCTGCTGCAGCACCCGCAGCGGCTGCGCCTGCAGCTACTGCTCCCGCTGACAACAGCAAGGCTGGCGTGGCCATGCCCGCTGCTGCCAAGTTGATGGCAGACAACGGTTTGGCTGCTGGCTCTGTGGCTGGTACTGGCAAAGATGGCCGCGTGACCAAGGGTGATGTGTTGGCGGCTGTCGCTGCTCCTAAGCCAGCTCCTGCTGCGGCTATCCCCACTGGCGTACCTACTACAGCGCTGCCCCAAGTGGCTGCATCAAGCAGCTTGCACTTGGGCGACCGCCCAGAGCAGCGCGTGCCCATGAGCCGTCTGCGCGCACGTGTGGCTGAGCGTCTGCTGCAATCGCAAGCGACCAACGCCATCTTGACCACGTTCAACGAAGTGAACATGGCCCCTGTGATGGATCTGCGCAAGAAGTTCCAAGACAGCTTCACCAAAGAACACGGCGTGAAGTTGGGCTTCATGTCCTTCTTCGTCAAGGCTGCTGTGCACGCTCTGAAGAAGTACCCCGTGTTGAATGCGTCTGTGGATGGCAACGACATCGTGTACCACGGCTATTTCGACATCGGTATCGCGGTGGGTTCCCCACGCGGTTTGGTGGTGCCTATCCTGCGCAACGCCGACCAAATGAGCTTTGCCGACATCGAGAAGAAGATTGCCGAATTCGGTCAAAAGGCCAAGGACGGCAAGCTGGGCATTGAAGAAATGACTGGCGGTACCTTCTCCATCTCCAACGGCGGTACTTTCGGCTCCATGCTGTCTACCCCCATCATCAACCCACCGCAATCGGCTATCTTGGGCGTGCACGCCACCAAGGACCGCGCTGTGGTGGAGAACGGCCAGATCGTCATTCGCCCCATCAACTACTTGGCCATGAGCTACGACCACCGCATCATCGATGGTCGCGAAGCCGTGCTGGGCTTGGTGGCCATGAAGGATGCGCTGGAAGATCCAGCCCGTTTGCTGTTTGATATTTGATTGAAGCGCGTTAATGCCACACCTGACGATAGAGGTATCAGAGAATCTTCGAGATTGCTTCAGGCATGTTGATTTGCTGGCATCAGCACATCAGGCAGTGCTTGGGTCTGGGATTTTTGAAGGTCCTGATGTGAAGAGTCGGCTGGTGTGGCGCGAACATTTTTTAGTAGGCCGATCTGGTACTAATGAAGGATTCGCACATGCTTCGCTGGCACTTCTCTCTGGAAGAACGCAAGAGCAGTGTGACCAACTTGCAAATGGGGTGGTTGCTGCCATTCAGGCGTGTTTGCCTCAAGGCTTTAACTTGCCGTTGCAAGTGAGTTGTGAAGTGCGAGAAATGAACCGGAACGGCTACGCCAAAGCCGTTCTTATTGATTGAAAGAAACTCTATGAGCAAGCAATTTGACGTGGTCGTCATCGGCGGCGGCCCTGGCGGTTACATCGCGGCGATTCGCGCGGCCCAACTGGGCTTTAACGTGGCCTGTATCGATGAGTGGAAGAACGCTGCAGGGGGCCCCGCTCCCGGTGGTACTTGCACCAACGTGGGCTGCATTCCCTCGAAGGCGCTGCTGCAGTCGAGCGAGCACTTTGAGCACGCAACCCACCACTTCGCTGAGCACGGTATTTCTACCGGCGAAGTGAAGATGGATGTGGCCAAGATGATTGGCCGCAAGGACACCGTGGTCAAGCAAAACAACGATGGCATCTTGTACCTGTTCAAGAAGAACAAGGTCACCTTCTTCCACGGCCGTGGTTCTTTCGTGGCAGCCAAAGATGGCGCTTACGAGATCAAGGTCGCGGGCAAGGACGAAGAAGTCATCACTGCCAAGCAAGTGATCGTGGCGACGGGTTCCTCTGCACGCCAATTGCCTACAGCACCATTTGACGAAGAAACCATTTTGTCCAACGACGGTGCATTGCGCGTTGGCGCTGTGCCCAAGAAGCTGGGGGTGATTGGTTCCGGCGTGATTGGTTTGGAAATGGGCAGCGTATGGCGCCGTTTGGGAGCGGAAGTCACCATTTTGGAAGCTATGCCGACTTTCCTCGGTGCAGCGGACGAGAGCGTGGCCAAGGAAGCGCTCAAGTTGTTCACCAAGCAAGGTCTGAAGATCGAACTGGGCGTGAAGATTGGCGATATCAAGTCCGGCAAGAAGGGCGTGAGCATTGCTTACACCAGTGCCAAGGGCGAAGCCCAAACACTGGACGTGGACAAGCTGATCGTCTCTATCGGTCGTGTGCCCAACACAGTGGGCCTGAACCCTGAATCCGTGGGCTTGAAGCTTGACGAGCGTGGCGCGATTGTGGTGGACGACGAGTGCCGCACCAACTTGCCCGGCGTGTGGGCGGTGGGTGACGTGGTGCGCGGCCCCATGCTGGCACACAAGGCGGAAGAAGAGGGCGTTGCCGTGGCCGAGCGCATTGCTGGCCAACACGGTCACGTCAACTTCGCCACTATTCCTTGGGTGATCTACACCAGCCCGGAAATCGCTTGGGTTGGCAAGACTGAGCAGCAGCTCAAAGCCGAAGGCGTGGCGTACAAGGCGGGGCAATTCCCCTTCTTGGCCAATGGTCGCGCCCGCGCTTTGGGCGACACCTCTGGTTTCGTCAAGTTCTTGGCCGATGCCAAGACCGATGAAATCTTGGGCGTGCACATCATCGGCCCCATGGCTTCGGAGTTGATCTCTGAAGCCGTGGTGGCGATGGAGTTCAAGGCGTCGGCCGAAGACATCGCACGCATTTGCCACGCCCACCCTTCTTTGAGTGAAGCCACCAAAGAAGCTGCGCTGGCTGTGGACAAGCGTACCCTGAACTTCTAAGTAGTTCTCTAGGGGTGAAAATAGCTGCTACAGCCCGTGGATAGGGCTGTGGCAGCTATTGTTTTTATAGCACGTCAATACCATGCAAAGCGTTGAACAGGTTTACCAAGCGGAGTTGGCCGCCCGCGGTTTTCAGGCTGATGCAGCCCAGCTGCGTGCCGTGCAGGCGCTAGACCGCTGTGTCAGTGAATGGCGCGAATACAAAAACCAGCGATCCAATACCCTTAAGAAATGGCTCAACCGACCCGATATCCCTAAGGGAATCTACATGTACGGTGGAGTGGGGCGTGGCAAAAGCTTTCTCATGGACTGTTTTTACAGTGCGGTGCCGATTCAGCGCAAAACGCGCTTGCACTTCCATGAGTTCATGCGTGAGGTGCACCGCGAATTGGCGCTCTTACAAGGCACGGTCAATCCACTGGACGAACTGGGGCGGCGCATTGCCAAGCGCTATCGATTAATCTGTTTTGACGAGTTTCACGTGGCTGATATTACCGACGCGATGATCTTGCACCGACTGCTCGATGCGCTGTTTGCCAACGGCGTAGGGCTGGTCACGACGTCGAACTTCCGCCCCGATGACCTGTATCCCAACGGTTTACACCGTGACCGCATCTTGCCAGCGATTGATTTGCTCAACGCCAAGCTGGAAGTCATCAATGTGGACAACGGCACGGATTACCGTCTGCGGTCGTTGGAGCACGTGAAGCTCTACCACACCCCCTTGGGTGCGCAGTCGGATGCGGCCATGCGTGAGGCCTTTGCCAAGGTAGCAGACCACCAAGATGAAGACCCCTTGCTGCACATTGAGGCACGCGAATTGCGTGCATTGCGCCGTGCAGGTGGGGTGGTGTGGTTCGATTTCAAAACGCTGTGCGGTGGCCCGCGTTCGCAAAACGACTACTTGGAGTTGGCCAATCGCTTCCACACCGTCTTTGTGAGCGATGTGCCGTACATGCCGGTCAAGATGGCATCGGAAGCCCGTCGTTTTACTTGGCTGGTGGATGTGCTGTACGACCGCCGCGTCAAGTTGGTGATGTCGGCTGCTGTTCCACCCGAAGAGTTGTACACCGAGGGGCCATTGGCCCATGAGTTTGTGCGCACGGTCTCGCGCTTGAACGAAATGCAGTCGCAGGAGTTCTTGGCGTTAGAGCGTCGCGAGGTATTGACGGAGTTGACATGAAAGCGTGGCCATTGCTGCTAGCTGGTTTGTTGGTATGTGCATGCGCATCGGCCCAAGCGGACGATGAGACAGCTTTGCATCGGGAGCGTACTCAACTAGAGCAGCAGTGGCGTGCCGAAATGGACGTTTGTGCCCAGCGTTTTGCGGTGACACACTGCCAAACATTGGCCACTGAGCGCTACAACGCACAAGACCGTGTTTTGGCCAATCGTTTGTTGGATTTGCACAGGCAGCAGCGCATGCAGCGTGCCCAAGACAAGCGCAATGAATTGGAACAGCGCGAAGAGGAATTCCAGCAGGAGTTGCTAAAGCGTAGCCAAAGCAAGTTGGGAGATATTCCCAACGCGAATGCGCGCAACGCGCTGGTGCAAGCAGAAGTGAAGCGTTTGTTGGTATCGGCGAACCCTGACCGCCAACTCAGCATCGAGCAGCAAGCGCGCGCTGCATATGAGCGCAAGATGGCCGAAGTGCAACAGAGGCGTGTGGCCAGAGACAAGCGCTTGGCCGATGTAGGTGGTGACTTGCAACTCTTGCCCACCCCTTGAACAGGCTGTGGGGCTAGAGGGCCGTTGTCAGGACTTGGTCAGATGTTCGACTTTGATAATCGCTACTGACAGGTTGTCGCCCCCACCTTGGGCGCGTGTGCGTGCTTTGGCAATCAAAAATTCGGTGGCTTCTCGGGGGGTGAGTTCGGCAATCACCGTGCCCAGTTCGGCATTGTTGAAGTAGTGCCATACACCATCGCTGCACACCATCAGCGCATCGCCGGGTTTGAGTTGGCTGATGGTGTGTGTTTCCACTGGAGGCTCACTTTCAGTGCCTAAGCAGCTCAGCAAAATATTCGATTGCGGATGCACCATCGCCTGTTCTTCGGTCAGTTCGCCTTTGTTGACCAACGTTTGCACGTAAGAGTGATCCAGTGTGCGTTTGACCAGTTTTTTGCCACGGAAATGGTAGATGCGAGAGTCCCCGGCGTGGGCCCAGTAGCAGTCTCCTTCGGGGTGAATGAGTATGGTGGCAATGGTGCTGTGTGGTTCTTCTTCTGCTGATATGGCGGTAAGCCGAATCACCATGTGGGCTTCGTTGACAATTTGCTTGAGAAGGCCTTGTGGGTCGTCTGTTTCAGGGGCGTAGCTGTCGAACAATTGTTTGGCAGTCAGCATTACTTGGTCGGAAGCTTTTCTACCACCACTGCGCCCGCCCATGCCGTCTGCAACGACTGCCATGAGGCAGCCATTGACTCGAGCATGTTTGAGCAGTGCAACTTGATCTTGTTGGTACTCCCGGTCACCCTTGTGAATGCCGGTAGATGCGGAGATACGAAACCCTGTAGACATCCTTCTACGCTACCACAGTTTCCACCATGGCCCTTTGGGTTCTTGAAGCCCATTGGCTAAGAAGGTGGAGTTGGGGTAGTTTTCTTCCAACACCCGTTTGGCATCGTCACGAAGCTCGGCCATTCCGAGTGCATCGTAGGATTTATAGAGGATATAGAGAGCCTCTTCAGTCACTGGGACACCACGGTAGTCGTTGATGGCTTGCTGTGCACGGTTTGCCGCCGCCAAGTAAGCGCCACGCTTGTAGTAGTAGCGCGCCACATGAATTTCGTAACGGGCCAGCGAAATGACGATGTAGTTCATGCGCTGGCGTGCATCTTCTGCGTAACGCGAGTTGGGAAAGCGGTTTACCAACTCTTGAAATGCTTGGTAGGAGTCTTTCGAGGCTTTTTGATCACGTTCAGACAAGTCTTGCCTAGTAATGGAGGAGAACATGCCCAAATCGTCGTTGAAATTGATCACCCCTTTGAGGTATAGCGCATAGTCCATGGCGGGACTGGCGGGGTAGAGCTTGATATAGCGCTCAAGCGTAGCCAGCGCAGTAGCAGGCTCGGCTGTTTTGTAGTACAGATAGGCTTTGTCCAGTTGGGCTTGTTGTGCCAATGGCGTGCCTGCGGCACGCACTTCCAATTTGTCGAGCAGGCCTATGGCTTTTTCGTATTGGCCGTTGTTGCTTTCGTCTTTGGCATCTGCATACAACTCTTCTGGAGTCATTTTGGCTGTTTTATCAACAGGAGCAGAGCTACAGGCAGCCAGCAGTGTGATAAGGACGGCTGTGAACCCGTGGGTCAGCAACGATAATTTGCTTCTTTGCATCCTGGAAAATCCTTTGAATCAGAGCCTTGAAATTATATCGACCACCTTGGCAACTCCTGACACAGAGGAGGACTTGGTGGAGGATTCATTGCAGACCGAAGTGCGATCGCTCAGTGTGACTGCAGATTTGCATGGTCTGCGCTTGGACAAAGCCCTGTCGCTGCTCATTGAGGGTTTTTCACGCAGCTATTTGCAGCAGTTCATTGCCCAAGGGGATGTGCTGGTGCAAGGTGTGCCGTGCACCAAGCCATCTAGCAAAGCAATTGCAGGTCAGCAAATCCAAATCACCCTGCGCCCAACACCAGCTAGTCAGGCATTTGTAGCGCAAGCCATTCCTTTGGATGTTGTGTTTGAGGATGATTATTTGCTGGTGGTGAATAAACCACCGGGTTTGGTAGTGCATCCTGCACCAGGCAATTGGAGTGGCACTTTGCTCAACGCCTTGCTGCACCATGTGCCAGAAAGCGTGAATTTGCCGCGTGCAGGTATTGTCCATCGCTTGGATAAGGATACCAGTGGCCTGATGGTGGTGGCCAAAACGCGGGTGGCAATGGATGCCTTGGTGCGTGCGATTGCTGCCCGTGATGTTAGTCGTCAGTACTTGGCATTGACCGATTGTGTCTGGGCGCATGCGAGTCCTAAAACGGTAGATGCAGCCATCGGTCGGGATGCGAGAAACCGACTGCGAATGGCCGTGGTGGACTTGGCGCGTGAATCGGGCAAAGTCGCCAAAACCGATTTTTATCTTTGTGATGCCAATGACCGAGGCAGCTTGCTGCGCTGTGTCTTGCACACTGGCCGTACACACCAGATACGCGTTCATTTGGCATCACTTGGATGCCCGATTGCTGGCGATGTGCTGTATGCAAGGACATCGTCACTTGCAACAAAGCCTGTAATTGCTCGGCAAGCATTGCATGCTTTTCGATTGGCTTTTTTGCATCCAGTCATGCAAACCCCGTTGCAATGGCAGATTCCACTGCCAGCCGATATGCAAGGGTTGGCACAAGAGTGGGGTCTCCAGTACAATGACAACTCAACTCAAGAGGCATAAGCCCGGGTTATCTGATATGGCTTCACACACCAGCAGTCCTCGCGCAGAGCGATGCATCGGTGGTAGCTTGAATTTCCTGAATCACGTATGAATACATCCGAGGCCAAAAGAGTCTTGGAAACTGCTCTGATTTGTGCAGCACAGCCTTTGTCGGTGCGCAGCATGCGAGAGTTGTTTTCTGATGCTTTGGGGGCAGACACGATCAAGGCTATGTTGGAGTCGCTGCAGGCTGATTGGGCCCCACGCGGGGTTGAGCTAGTGTGTGTGGCATCTGGCTGGCGTTTTCAGAGTCGTCCAGAGATGCGTGTCTTTTTGGATCGTTTGAATCCAGAAAAGCCACCCAAGTATTCACGTGCCACGCTTGAGACACTGGCTGTAATTGCGTACCGCCAGCCAGTAACACGTGGCGATATTGAAGATATCCGCGGAGTCACCGTGAGCAGCCTGCTGATAAAGCAGCTAGAAGACAGAGGGTGGATTGAAGCGATTGGCCACAAAGATGCTCCCGGGCGGCCCACGCTGTTTGCGACAACCAAGCAATTTCTGGATGACCTAGGTTTGGCTGCCTTGGATCAATTGCCCTTATTGACGCAACCTGACGCCCAAGATGCGTTGGGTGCTGTTTTGCCAGATTTGGCTGGGGATACATCGGCCGATGTGCTGCAAGCAACGGCAGCGCCAGTACAAGACAGTTTTACAGAGCAACAGATGGAGTTGCCTGTCACAGGCGATGGTTTGCAAGAACCATTGCAAGAAATGGACAAACAAGATGATGAATGAACAACAAGATATGCCAGATGAAAGCAATGCGGATGCTTTGTCTGCGCCAGCAAGCGCTGATGTCACACCGGTAGTGCGATTCGAAGACGTGCTGTCAGGTGATTTTGATGTCGAGCCTACAGAAGAGACTGTGCCAGTGTTGGCCAAGCGTGTATTGTTGCCACAGGCCGATACACCCAAGCTGCACAAGGTGCTGGCCCAAGCGGGTATCGGCTCTCGCATGGAAATGGAGCAGCTGATCTTGGAAGGCCGGATAACGGTGAACAACGAGCCAGCCCATGTGGGACAGCGCATTCAGTATGGTGATAGCGTGAAAATCAATGGCAGGCCCATTCGTTTTCGTATTGCGCCACCACCCCCGCGCGTGATTGCATACCACAAGCCTGCAGGTGAAGTGGTGACCCATGATGATCCACAAAACCGCCCTACGGTGTTTCGGCGTTTACCCAAGTTGGCCCATGGTAAGTGGCAATCGGTGGGGCGTTTGGATCTGAATACCGAAGGTCTGCTTTTGTTTACCAATTCAGGAGAGTTGGCTAATAACTTGATGCATCCCCGTTTTGGTTTGGAGCGTGAGTATGCGGTGCGAGTACTGGGGTCGCTGTCAAAAGAGGAAAAAACAGCATTGCTGGAGGGAGTGCAATTGGACGATGGTCCCGCACGCTTCTCCTCAATTGAGGATGGCGGTGGTGAGGGGGCTAACTGCTGGTACCGAGTGACGATTGGTGAAGGTCGCAACCGTGAAGTGCGTCGGATGATGGAGTCTGTAGGCCATGCTGTCAGTCGCCTCATTCGCATTCGTTATGGTGCCATGTTGTTGCCCAAAGGATTGCGCCGTGGAATGTGGATCGAGTTGGGTGAGTCTGAAATCCGTGCGCTTGTGCAAGCGTCTGGTACGAAATTAACCCAAGTACCACCTCCCCAAAGCAAAAAAGAGGGCCCACGCGGTCGTTATCCAACGCAAGGGAAGCGCCCTGCTAGCAACCGACAAGGTCGTGCAGGTAAAAGCACCGATGGAGCTGGCCAGCCTGATCCTATGCGTACGTCTTTGGGCTACATCGGAGCGGATGCAGTTAGCAAACAACGCCGTCAAGCGGGTTTTTCCGCTGGCAAAAAGGGAAATAAGCGCTTTGGCTGATAAGTCTCGTCACAAAGCGCAGGATAAAATAGAGAGCTTTTCTCCCGTTTGGGTATTTTTTACATAGTTAGGAAAATAACATGGCAATCGAACGCACCCTGTCAATCATCAAACCCGATGCAGTAGCTAAAAACGTCATCGGTCAAATCTATGCACGTTTTGAGGCAGCCGGTTTGAAGGTGATTGCAGCACGCATGGCTCATTTGTCTCGCGCTGAAGCAGAAGCTTTCTACGCAGTGCACAAAGAGCGTCCTTTCTTCAAGGATTTGGTCGATTTCATGGTTTCTGGCCCCGTCATGATCCAAGTTTTGGAAGGTGAGGGCGCTATTTTGAAAAACCGTGACCTGATGGGTGCTACTGACCCCAAAAAGGCCGCGCCAGGAACTATACGTGCCGACTTTGCTGACAGTATTGATGCCAATGCAGTGCACGGTTCTGACAGTTCGGAAACTGCTGCTGTTGAAGTGGCATTTTTCTTTGCTGGTTTGAACGTTTACTCCCGCTAAGGAGTTCAAAGTGGTCAACCTGCTTGATTTCGACCTCAATGGGTTGGCCACTTTTTGCGAAAGCTTGGGCGAAAAACGCTTCCGAGCTGTCCAGCTATTCCGCTGGATTCACCAGCGCGGTGAATCGTCTTTTGACGCGATGACGGATTTGGCGAAGACTTTTCGCCAGAAATTACAAAGTCACGCATCCATAAAAGGGCTGACGGTTATTTCTGAGCAACGTTCGAGCGATGGCACTATCAAGTGGTTGTTCGACGTCGGCGACGGCAATGCGGTTGAGTCTGTTTACATCCCGGAAGATGATAGGGCGACCTTGTGCGTTTCCTCGCAAGCGGGGTGCGCAGTAGGATGCCGATTTTGCTCTACGGGACATCAAGGTTTTAGTCGCAATCTCACTACTGCAGAAATCACAGCACAGCTTTGGTTTGCGGAGCATCTGCTACGACGTGAGTTGGGTCGAGATGAGCGCATTATCAGCAATGTGGTAATGATGGGCATGGGGGAACCCTTGCAGAATTTTTCTGCGCTAGTACCTGCTTTGCGAACCATGTTGGATGACCATGCTTATGGTTTGTCGCGCCGCCGTGTCACGGTTTCCACGTCGGGTGTGGTGCCGATGATGGAGCGGCTGGCGCAAGAGTGTCCGGTGGCACTCGCTGTGTCGTTGCATGCGCCCAACGATTCTTTGCGCGATAGTCTGGTTCCTTTGAATCGCAAATACCCACTGCACGAATTGCTTGCCGCGTGCAGTGCCTACCTGCCCAGTGCTCCGCGCGATTTCATTACTTTCGAATATTGCATGCTTGACGGCGTGAATGACACGCATGAACATGCACAAGAGTTGGTTCGACTTTTAAAAACGACACCTTGCAAGCTCAATCTCATTCCATTTAATCCTTTTCCTGCTTCCGGACTCTTGCGATCTAAAGCAAAAACGGTGCAAGAGTTTGCTAAAGTGCTGCTAGATGCTGGAATCGTTACCACGGTCAGAAAAACCCGTGGGGATGATATCGATGCTGCATGTGGTCAGCTTGCTGGTGAAGTGCAGGACAGGACACATGTTTTGAGGCGCATTGATAAGCAACGTGCTACCAGCACACCCATAACCGAATAACTCCCATTCCTTTCGAAGGAGTAGCATGCAATTTTGTTGTCGCTGGAAAAGCGTATTGGCGTTCGTGCTAGTGGTGGTAATGGGGTTGACTGGTTGTGCTAGCAGCACAAATTCCAGCTCTGCAGCGGATGGAGCTTCTGATCAAGAGGGTTCTGTGCGCAAGCGCTCTCGTGTGCGGATGGAGCTTGCTCTAGGCTATTTTTCTAAAGGACAAACAGAAATAGCTTTGGAGGAGATTAATCAAGCTATTCAAACCGATGTGACATTCGCCGAGCCCTTGAATGTCAAGGGCTTAATCTATATGCGCCTTAATAATTTTAAGGTCGCTGAAGATAATTTTCGCAAAGCATTGCAGTTAAGCCCCAAATTATTTGCTGTACAGCACAACTTGGGCTGGCTTTATTGCCAACAGGGGCGTTACGACGAATCGTTCCAGCAATTCAAACAATTGCTCTCAGAGACGACCTATTTTGAGAAGCCCAAAACATTGTTGACCTTGGGGGTGTGCCAAGCTAAGAATGGTGGCTTGGAAGAGGCTCAAAAAACTTTGCAAAAAGCATTTGAATTGGATTCTGTCAGTCCAGTTATCTCATATCAGTTGGCGTCTGTGTTGTACCAACGACAAAACTTCTCAGCTGCACAGTTTTATTTAAAGCGCATTAATGAGTCAGATTTCGCCATGCCTGAATCATTGTGGCTAGGAGTCAAGGTTGAGCGCAAGCTTGGCAATGTGACTTTGGCCAATGTGCTTGGTGAGCGGTTGAAAAATCGCTTTCCACAATCCACTGAGTACGAATATCTGCAGCGGGGACAGTATGAGCAGTGAGAGCGATGTCGAAATGGTTCCATTGACACCAAGTCAAGATTTGCTAACAGCCGGCCAGATGCTGAAGCAAGCCCGTGAAGCAACCGGGATGCATGTCGCTGCACTCGCCGTTGCCATGAAGGTGCCGGTAAGAAAGTTAGAAGCTTTGGAAAGTGGGGAGCTGGAGTCCACAATGGATCCTGTTTTCGTGCGTGCGATTGCCTCTAGTGTTTGTCGACATTTGCATGTGCCTGCAGAGGCAATTTTGGCTAAGTTGCCTCAAGTGGCTACGCCAAAGTTGTCAAGCACCGAAGGGGCGATTAATGCTCCTTTTCATCGAGACACAGATCCTCAGTTCACCGGCTGGAAGGATTTTCTTTCGCACAAAACGGTTGTGCTAGTGTTCGGTATCTTGGTACTGGCATCACTCCTTTATGGGGCACCCTATATTGAAGAGGTAGTTGTTCGCTATGCTCCCCTTGTGGATGGGCTAATGAGTCATAGCCAATCAGCGCCAGCCCCCGTCGCAGAAGCAGTACAGACTCCTGCACCAAGTGAGTCCTCCCTTGGCAAAGAGGTTGTGAATGAGCCCGCTGTTGCACTTTCAGCCAGTGTTGCGGCAGAGTCGCAAACACCTGCTGCACTGGCAAGTTCGCCTGAGTCTAAGGAACTGATCAAGCCAGTTTCTATGGATGGTGCCAACCCCAGTACTACGCCGTCAACTCAAAATGCAGTGGCGTTTCGTGCGACAGAGGAGTCTTGGGTAGAAGTCACAGATGCCAGTGGTAAGGTATTGCTACGAAAGTTGTTGGCCCCTAGTGAGATGGTGGGGGCAAGTGGGCAGTTTCCCTTGTCAATTGTGGTCGGTAAGGCTGCAGTTACTGAAGTCTGGGTGCATGGAAAACCATACGATTTGGCACCTATTGCTAGAGAAAATGTAGCCCGTTTCGAAGTGAAGTTTTAATGGATAAGCAACCAATCCCTGTCGGTCAAGCCTCGTCACGACGTTCTTTGCAAGCACGTATTGTGTGGGGCAGTCACGTCGTTACAGTTGGAGGTAATGCACCTGTACGCGTCCAGTCAATGACCAATACCGATACCGTGGACGTAATTGGCACCGCGATTCAGGTTAAAGAGTTGACAAATGCTGGTTCCGAGTTTGTGCGTATTACGGTTAATACGCCTGAGGCTGCTGAGGCAGTTCCTCATATTCGTGAGCAATTGGACAAAATGGGTATCCCTACCCCACTGGTAGGTGATTTTCACTACAACGGTCATCGTTTGTTGACTGAATATCCTGCATGTGCTGAAGCTTTGTCGAAATACCGCATCAACCCTGGCAATGTAGGTAAAGGTGATAAGCACGATAAACAATTCGCGCAGATGATTGAGGTGGCTAATCGTTGGAGCAAGCCAGTTCGTATTGGGGTAAATTGGGGTAGTTTGGATCAAGAGTTGCTGGCTAGTTTCATGGATATCAATAGCCAACGTCTTCAGCCTTGGCATCCCAAACAGGTTATGTATGAGGCTTTGATTGAGTCGGCCTTGACTTCTGCCCAGCGTGCGCAAGATTTGGGAATGAAGCCTGAGCAAATTTTGCTTTCATGCAAAGTGAGTGATGCTCAGGATTTGATAGCTGTCTACCGTGAATTGGCTCGAATTTCCAACTATCCATTGCATTTGGGACTCACGGAAGCGGGTATGGGTACCAAGGGTGCCGTTGCATCGGCTGCGGCGTTGTCTGTGTTATTGCAAGAGGGTATTGGCGACACGATTCGTGTTTCGCTAACGCCCGCTCCTGGTGAGTCTCGAACCCAAGAGGTTGTTGTTGCCCTAGAGATTTTGCAAGCGCTTGGTTTGCGCCGATTTATGCCTAGCGTGACTGCATGCCCGGGATGTGGCCGTACAACCAGCACAACTTTCCAAGAATTAACGCAGCAAATTTCTGACTATTTGACACAAAAAATGCCTGAATGGCGTTTGAGCTATCCCGGGGTTGAAACCTTGAAGGTCGCTGTCATGGGATGCATCGTAAACGGCCCCGGTGAAAGTAAGCATGCTGATATTGGTATAAGTTTGCCGGGCACTGGAGAAAGTCCGGCTGCTCCAGTGTTTATTGATGGTGAGAAGCACAGCACTTTGCGCGGTGAGCGCTTGACCGAAGAATTCCAGCAATTGGTCGAAAACTATGTGGTGCAGCGCTTTGGTAAAGGAATTCAATAACCGTGTAGTTTTCGGTCTCAGCACCGGCTAGTGGAATACCGGGCCTTGCAGCTTGCTGCCACGGCCTATTCCTTTTTTGGTGAACCAGCCTTGGTTCATTTCCAGTACAAACCGCACAGGTCGCAAGGAGCAGTGGGAGTCTGTTGTTTGTGGTTTCATGTCTTCCACATTCACGATGGTTCCATCGTCTTGTATGAAAGCAGCAGAAAGTGGTAATGCCGTGTTTTTCATCCAAAAGCATTGCTTAGACGGTTCTGCAAATACAAATAGCATGCCTTCGTTATCGGGCATGCTTTCTCTGAACATCAAACCAATCATGCGCTGTTCTGGTGTTGCTGCTATTTGAACTTCTAAGCGATGAATGCCAATGGTTAACGCCGTGCGCTGCAAATTCATCTGGGGTTGATTTTGGGCAGAGGATAAAGTGCTCCAAAAGAGTGTGAAGAGGACGGATAGAAACGTTTTCATAGGGAGGGTTGTACTGACTGTGTACCAAGGGTTGGGGGCTAGAATCGTATCTTGTTTCGGGTATTTCATACTACCTCTGGTAATTCAACAGATTCATAACAGCAGGAGTTTCGCTTCCATGTACCAACATATCAAGGTTCCGAGCGCAGGTCAAAAAATTACCGTCAATGCAGACATGTCACTCAATGTGCCGGATCAGCCCATCATTCCTTACATTGAGGGCGACGGTACAGGTTTTGACATAACTCCAGTCATGCTCAAAGTGGTGGATGCCGCAGTAGCCAAAGCGTATGCAGGCAAGCGCAAGATTTGCTGGATGGAAGTCTATGCAGGCGAAAAATCCACTAAGGTTTACGGCCCTGATGTGTGGTTGCCAGAAGAAACTCTGCATGCTGTGCGCGACTATGTGGTGTCTATCAAGGGGCCATTGACAACACCAGTTGGTGGCGGCATTCGTTCTCTGAACGTGGCTTTGCGCCAAGAGCTGGATCTGTATGTTTGTTTGCGCCCTGTTCAGTACTTTGATGGTGTTCCTAGTCCCCTGAAAGAACCCCACAAGACTGACATGGTGATCTTCCGTGAAAACTCTGAAGACATCTATGCAGGCATTGAGTTTGAAGCCCAAAGCGATAAGGCCAAGAAACTCATCAAAATTTTGCAAGAAGAATTTGGCGTTAAGAAGATTCGTTTCCCCGAAACTTCCGGTATTGGTGTCAAGCCAGTATCCCAAGAGGGGACCGATCGTTTGGTGCGCAAAGCGATTCAATACGCAATAGACAATGACAAGTCCAGTGTGACCATCGTTCACAAAGGGAACATCATGAAGTTCACTGAAGGTGGTTTCCGTGATTGGGCTTATGCATTGGCGCAGCGTGAGTTTGGTGCGGAACTGATTGACGGTGGCCCATGGTGCAAGTTCAAAAATCCCAGGACAGGAAAAGAAATCATCGTCAAGGACAGTATTGCCGATGCGTTCTTACAGCAAATTTTGTTGCGTCCTGCAGAGTACTCGGTGATTGCAACGCTGAACCTGAACGGTGACTACATTTCTGATGCCTTGGCTGCACAAGTCGGTGGTATTGGTATTGCTCCTGGAGCCAACTTGTCTGATACCGTGGCCATGTTCGAAGCTACGCATGGCACGGCTCCCAAGTATGCTGGCAAAGATTATGTGAACCCGGGTTCCGAAATTCTGTCCGCTGAAATGATGCTGCGCCACATGGGGTGGACGGAAGCTGCTGACTTGATCATTTCTTCTATGAAGAAAGCTATTAGCAGCAAAAAGGTGACTTATGACTTTGCACGTTTGATGGAAGGGGCAACCCAAGTGAGTTGCTCCGGCTTCGGTCAAGTGATGATTGACAATATGTGAGCGGTTCGCACGGCATTTGTGCTGCTTGCTGCCAAACAAGCCCGCTCCTTTTGGGGTGCGGGTTTTTTTATGGGGAGCGGCGTGTTTTCATGGCGCGCTCCACTTCGCGCTTGTTCTCGCGATCACGGATCGTGTCACGCTTATCGTGATCAGCCTTGCCTTTGGCCAAGGCTATTTCGCATTTCACTCGCCCACTTTTCCAGTACAGGTTCAGTGGTACTAGGGTGTAACCTTTTTGCTCTGTTTTTCCAATCAAACGCCGGATTTCCTCTTTGTGCATCAAGAGTTTTTTGGTGCGCACCTTGTCAGGCGATACATGGGTGGAGGCGGTATGGAGAGGGTTGATTTGCAGGCCAATAATGAACAACTCGCCATTTCGGATGTGCACATAGCCATCGGTCAGTTGCACTTTGCCTTCACGCAAAGATTTGACTTCCCAGCCTTCTAGTACGATGCCAGCTTCAAAACGTTCTTCAAAAAAGTAGTTGTAAGCCGCCTTTTTGTTATCGGCTATGCGTGTGTTTTTAGAGTCTTTTTTGGTTGCCATAAGGTAGCGGCGGCCTCCACTGTACAAAGTGAAGGCGGCGAACTGTTCGATACTGATGTATGAAAACTGTTGAGAAATCGGTGCTGATTTGGTACAGCCCTGCCCAGATGTTTGATCTGGTGACCAAGGTTGAACTGTACCCCGAGTTTTTGCCTTGGTGTGCTTACACCCGCATTCTGGAGCAAATGCCAGACGGTATGGTGGCCGAGGTAGGCATGTCTATCGCAGCCTTCAAGCAGTCCTTTACAACCCGCAATGTTCATGAGGCGAATGCTGCTGTGCATATGTCGCTGGTCAAAGGTCCATTCTCTAGCCTTGAAGGGCATTGGCGTTTTACCTCGGTAGGCAATGGTGCAGCTTGCAAGGTGGAGTTCCGCTTGCAGTATGGCTACGATAAAAGTGCACTCTCAGCGATTTTGACGCCCGTTTTCGACAAGGTCGCTGCCACAATGGTGGATGCTTTTGTAAAGCGCGCAGAGCAGGTCTATGGTGAGTGATGTGAATGTTTCTCTCGTCGTGGGAGTGAGGCCTCGGTACTATGAGGAACTGGTGCGGCGTTGCCGTGCAGGAACTACTTTGCGAGATTTCTTGCAAATGCACGCAGCCCCATTGCAATCCCTGCTAGGCGATGCTTGGGGTGATAGCGCATGCTCCGTGTGGGGACAAAAACGGCCACCGAACTATGTTTTGTGTGATGGAGACCGGATAGAAATTACCCGCAGTTTGCGGGTAGATCCAAAGGTGGCACGCAGAGAGCGCTTTCAAGCGCAAGGAAAACGGCGCGCAGGATTGTTTTCGAAAAAACCGACGCCAAAGTAACTTAATTGCAAGTCTGGGCGATGATGCCCTGAATGCGAGCCACCTCGACAGCGCGCTGCTCGTCGGTCAATATGCTCACTTCACCTTTGGCATCGGTTTGTGCGATACGGCGTCCCGAGTCGTAGGTCGCTTTGGCTTGTTTGGCGCGTGCACAGTTATCTGCTTTGGCTTGTGCTTGGCGCTCTTGCTCTGCTTTGACCTTGGCGGCTTCTTGGGCTTCTGCTTGCTTTTTCTTCGCTTCCAGTGCGGGGTCGCTGGCAGGCGCGGTATTGGTATTGGCTGTTGCAGTTGCACCACTTGGGGCGGTGGTGGTGTCGTTCAGCGGCTTGAAAACCAGTTGTCCAGCGCTATTGGCAGCAGGCTGTTTGAGGATGTTTTTAGCGGGTATCTCATTGCCAGGGGGTCTATCACTAAAGACCTTTCGTCCTTGTGAATCCAGCCAAACCCACTGGGCATTTGCCAGTGAAAAGGCGGTCGCAAACATTGCAAAAACAAGAGCTGTACGTGCTTTCATGCTGCAAGTGTAGTGTCGCGGAGGCCAACTGCCAAATTGGGGCGAGTACAATTCGCTTTTTGGAGCTTGACTATGCGCCTACTTGGCAAAGCACTTACATTCGACGACGTGCTGCTGGTTCCTGCTTACTCGCAAGTACTGCCGAAAGACACCAGCCTCGCAACGCGGTTTTCCCGCAACATTTCCCTGAATCTGCCCCTCGTGTCCGCTGCCATGGACACAGTGACAGAGGCCCGTTTGGCGATTGCTATCGCCCAAGAAGGCGGTATGGGTATCATCCACAAGAATCTGACCGCTGCCGAACAAGCAGCGCAAGTAGCCAAAGTAAAGCGCTACGAATCGGGTTTGTTGCGCGACCCCGTTGTTATTACACCAAACACTACCGTGCGTGAAGTGCTCACCTTGTCTGAGCGTTTAGGAGTGTCAGGCTTCCCAGTGCTGGAAGCAGGCAAGGTTGTAGGCATTGTGACGGGGCGTGATTTGCGCTTTGAAACACGCTATGACCAACCAGTGCGCACCATCATGACACCCAAGGAGCGCTTGGTCACTGTGCCCGAGGGCACAACGCCCGAAGAGGCAAAAGCCTTGCTCAACAAGCACAAGCTAGAGCGTTTGCTGGTTGTTAATGATGCGTTTGAACTGCGTGGTCTTATCACCGTCAAAGATATTACCAAGCAGCTCAATTTCCCCAATGCAGCACGTGATAGTGCTGGTCGTTTGCGCGTAGGCGCAGCAGTGGGGGTGGGCGAGGGGACTGAAGCCCGCGTAGAGGCCTTGGTGCAAGCCGGTGTAGATGCCATTGTGGTAGACACAGCCCACGGCCACAGCAAAGGCGTTATCGATCGCGTGCGCTGGGTCAAGCAAAATTATCCCCACATTGATGTGGTGGGCGGCAATATTGCCACCGGCGCAGCCGCTTTGGCTTTGGTAGAGGCGGGTGCCGATGCCGTCAAAGTCGGTATCGGCCCAGGTTCTATCTGCACCACCCGCATCGTGGCTGGCGTGGGCGTGCCGCAAATCATGGCCATCGACAATGTCGCCACTGCTTTGCGTGGTACAGGTGTGCCACTGATTGCTGACGGTGGCATCCGTTACAGCGGGGATATTGCCAAAGCCATTGCAGCGGGTGCGGGCACCGTGATGATGGGCGGTATGTTCGCTGGAACTGAAGAGGCACCTGGAGAGGTCATTCTTTACCAAGGTCGCAGCTACAAGAGCTACCGTGGCATGGGTTCTATCGGTGCGATGCAGCAAGGCAGTGCAGACCGCTATTTCCAAGAGTCTTCCACTGGCAACCCCAATGCTGACAAGCTGGTTCCAGAAGGCATTGAAGGTCGTGTGCCCTACAAGGGCTCTATGGTCGCCATCGTGTTCCAAATGGCTGGTGGCATTCGCGCCAGCATGGGCTACTGTGGCTGTGCCACCATTGCAGAAATGCAAGACAAGGCGGAGTTCGTGGAAATCACAGCGGCGGGTATTCGTGAAAGCCACGTCCATGACGTGCAAATCACCAAAGAAGCCCCCAACTACCGCGCCGACTAAGCCGCGCACCCACACAGCAGGCCCCAGCGGGCCTGCTTTCATTTTGGCCAGACCTTACTGCTATGCACCAGAAAATTCTGATCCTCGATTTCGGTTCCCAAGTCACCCAACTGATCGCCCGCCGCGTGCGCGAAGCGCATGTGTTTTGCGAAGTGCACCCTTGCGATGTGAGCGACGAATGGGTTCGTCAATACGCAGCAGATGGCACACTCAAGGGCGTCATCCTGTCGGGTAGCCACGCCAGCGTGTACGAAGAAACCACCGACAAAGCGCCCCAAGCCGTGTTTGAACTGGGCGTGCCTGTACTGGGTATTTGCTACGGCATGCAAACCATGGCCCAGCAGCTTGGTGGCCGTGTGGAGGGGGGGCATACCCGCGAATTCGGCTATGCAGAAGTGCGTGCCCACGGCCACACCAAGCTGCTCGATGGCATCCAAGACTTTGTGACTTCTGAAGGCCACGGCATGCTCAAGGTCTGGATGAGCCACGGTGACAAAGTGACTGTGCTGCCTCCGGGATTCAAGCTCATGGCCTCTACCCCCAGCTGCCCCATCGCCGGTATGGCCGATGAAGCGCGTCAGTTCTACGCAGTGCAGTTCCACCCCGAAGTGACCCATACCGTGCAAGGTAAGGCTTTGCTGGAGCGTTTTGTGCTGGGCGTGTGCCAAGCTCGCCAAGACTGGATCATGGGCGACTACATCGCTGAGGCGGTTGAGCGTATACGCGCCCAAGTAGGCGACGAAGAGGTCATCCTTGGCTTGTCTGGTGGCGTGGATTCCTCGGTGGCCGCAGCGCTGATACACCGCGCGATTGGTGACAAGCTGACTTGTGTGTTTGTGGATCACGGCCTGTTGCGCCTGAACGAAGGCGATATGGTCATGGACATGTTCGAAGGCAAGCTGCACGCTAAGGTCGTGCGTGTGGATGCCAGCGACTTGTTCTTGGGCGAATTGGCTGGAGTGACTGATCCTGAGCAAAAGCGCAAGATCATTGGCCGTTTGTTTGTGGATGTCTTCAAGGAAGATGCCGCTAAGCTCAAAGCCAGCGGTCAAGGGCATAAAGGTGCAACCTTCCTAGCCCAAGGCACTATTTATCCTGACGTGATTGAGTCCGGTGGTGCCAAGAGCAAGAAAGCTGTCACCATCAAGAGCCACCACAACGTGGGTGGTTTGCCTGAGCAACTGGGTCTCAAACTCTTGGAACCACTGCGCGAACTGTTCAAGGACGAAGTGCGTGAACTGGGCGTTGCACTCGGTTTGCCGCGCGAGATGGTGTACCGCCATCCATTCCCTGGCCCCGGCTTGGGCGTGCGCATCTTGGGCGAAGTCAAGCGTGAGTACGCTGACCTGCTGCGCCGTGCGGATGCTATCTTTATCGAAGAACTGCGTAACCACATCGATGCGGAAACAGGCAAGAGTTGGTATGACTTGACCAGCCAAGCGTTTACCGTGTTCTTGCCCGTCAAGAGTGTGGGCGTGATGGGCGATGGCCGCACCTACGACTATGTGGTGGCCTTGCGCGCTGTGCAAACCAGCGACTTCATGACTGCAGACTGGGCCGAGCTGCCGTATGCGCTGCTCAAGAAGGTCAGTGGGCGCATCATCAACGAGGTGCGTGGCATCAACCGCGTGACCTATGACGTCTCCAGCAAACCACCAGCCACCATCGAGTGGGAATGATGCCCACTACATGGGCTTGGCCTTGCGCCAAGCCCAGTTGGCGCAACAGCGGGGAGAAGTTCCTGTAGGCGCTGTGCTGGTGGATGAGGCTGGCCATGTGCTGGCGCAGGCCGGTAATGCCGTGATTGGTCTGCACGACCCCACGGCCCATGCAGAAGTGCTGGTGCTGCGCCAAGCTGCCCAAACAATGGGCAATTACCGGTTAGAAAACACCACGCTGTATGTCACGCTAGAACCGTGTGCCATGTGCGCAGGTGCTTTGTTGAATGCACGCGTAGGGCGTTTGGTCTATGCCACAGCCGAGCCCAAAACAGGCGCTGTAGAGTCTGTGCACCATCTGCTAGATGATGCCTGTAATACCCATGTGCTACCCCACAGCAGTGGTGTGCTGGCCGCTGAATGCCAAGCGCTGTTGCAGGATTTTTTCCGCCAGCGGCGCACCGTCCAAAAGGCAATCGCTACTCCCTTGCGAGAAGACTGTTTGCGCACCCCGCTGGTTGATAAAGACTTGCCCGCAGGCTGGGGCGAGCAGTTCCACAGTGATGTGTGTCCGGTTATGCCTGGTTTGCGCATCCACGCAGTAGACACTGGGCCGCTTGATAGTCCATGCGCGGTGTTCTTCGTGCACGAATTCGCAAGCTGGAGTGTTGGTTTTGCTTCTGTGATGCAGGCATTGGCGCAGCAAGGTATGCGCGCTTTGACGCTGGATTTGCCCGGTTGTGGTTTGAGTGATAAACCCAAGAAAGCGCGTGTCCACACAGTGGATCTGCATGTCCACACCATCCAAGCCCTGCTGCACAAATGGCGTTTGGCCTCCCCATCGTTGCAGTCGATCGCGCTGGTATGTCACCCCGCAGCGGCAGGGTTGGTGGCTAGGCTATCTGAGTCAGGCCCGTTTTTTGTACTGCCCCAGGGATTGGCCATTCCCACTGCTGCGCAGCAAGCGTTGCCATTTGTAGACAAGGGGTACCAAGCCATTGTCCAAGCCGCTGCACGATTGCAGCAGCAGGTTACCGAGGACAGCCACTTTGTAAGCGATGGTTTCAAGACCCTGCCTGCGCAGCCTTTGCTGCTAGCCCAGACGCTGAAGGCTTGGATTTCGGGTTGATAATGATCTGGTGAGCAAGCGAATCTATATTTATTCTCCGTCTGGTGCTGTGCGCGACAAAGCGGCTTTTCGCCGCGGCATACGGTGTTTGCAGCAGCGTGGATATGAGGTGGAAGTAGACCAAGCCGCCTTGGCACGGCATACTCGCTTTGCTGGTGATGATGCGCAGCGTCTGCAAGCCATCGAGCGCGCATGCAGCAGCGGTGCCGATGTAGCCTTGATAACCCGCGGTGGTTATGGACTGACACGCTTGCTGCCGCAGTTGCCTTATGAGGCCATTGCCCAATCCGCCCAAAAAGGCATGCAGTGGGTGGGCATCAGTGATTTCACTGCTTTCCAAATGGCGGTGCTTGCCCGCACAGGAACCACCACATGGGCAGGCCCGGCCTTGTGCGAAGGCTTTGGTGCCCAAGAGCCCGATGACATCATGCTGGACTGTTTTGATGATCTCGCCCAGGGCTATGGCGAAGGCACCGGTTGGCGCATGCCTGCTAGTGACAAGGCGTGGCTGCAACAACTAGGGCCACTAGCTATCCATGACGCTCCTCTATGGGGAGGAAATTTGTGTGTACTGAGCAGCTTGCTGGGCTCACACTACCTGCCTGTGCAGCAAATGGATGGCGGCATTTTGTTTTTGGAAGATGTGGGCGAGCATCCCTACCGCATAGAACGCATGTTGACCCAACTGCTGCATGCCGGTGTCTTGCAGCGCCAGCGCGCCATATTGCTGGGGCAATTTACCGAGTACAAACTCACGTCACATGACAAAGGCTTCAAACTGGCCACTGTGGTGCAATGGCTGCGTGAGCAAGTATCTTGTCCCGTATTGCAAGGCCTGCCCTATGGTCATGTGCCCACCAAGGTCATGCTGCCAGTGGGCAAGATGGTCGAATTGGTTGTGGAGGAACGCGACGCCATGATGTTGTGGGGGCACTGATGGCACTGGACGCCACCATCGTATTCACCGATTTGCACGGCAGTACTGCGGTATTTGAAAAGCTGGGCAACGCCCGCGCCACAGAGGCCGTGACGCAGCTCACCGCTTGGATCGTGCGCGTATCCGAGCAACACGGGGGCTTGCTCATCAAAACCTTGGGTGATGGCGTCATGCTGATGTTTCGCCAACGCCAAGCCGCGCTTACTGCAGTGGTGGACTTGCAGCGCCAGCATGTCAAAACCATTACCCAGCAGCCTTCTGCCAATCACTTGCCCATACGCATAGGCATAGCCAGTGGCTCGGTGGAAATTGTCGACAGCGATTGTTTTGGCGATGCTGTGAATGTGGCCTCTCGTCTGTGCGACCTGGCGGGGCCCAATCAAATTTGGGCTAGTGCCAGTGTGGTTGCCGGGCTCAAAGAGTTGCCTGGTGTGAGCTTTCGCATGTTGGGCCCCATCTCCATACGAGGCCGTGTAGAGCCATGTGCTGTACACCAGATTGAATGGCGAGACGAAGAATCCACCGATTTTGTGACCATGCAGGCTTCCTTGCCTGTGGACTCGCAAATGGGGCACATTGATGTGCTGGGCTGTGAGTTGCAGTTGGCTTGCGGTGAAGACAAGCGGGTGTTTCGCGCGTTTGATTTGCCAGCGCACATCGGCCGCATAAAAACCATGGATTTTGTCGTGAGCGACCCGCGTGTTTCTCGCACCCACGCTCGGTTGGAGTGGCGCAATGGCAGCGTGGTGTTTATTGACGCCAGCAGCTATGGCAGCTGGGTGCGCTTTACCAGTGCATCTGGACCAGACATCTTGCTGCGACGCAACGAATGCGTGCTGCATGGCAAGGGCGAAATTTGCCTGGGTGCCAGCTTTTCTGACGCTGATGCCCCCCGCCTTGTATTCGAAGTGCGCATGCCCCAGTGGCGCTGAGGGTATCCGTCCTCCGTTACAGTCGAGCCCTTCGGTGCAGCCCTGTGGAGGGTTGGCCTAACCATACAAAGGTAACCATGTCGGATTTGTTGTCGAAACTGCAATGGCGCTATGCCGCCAAAAAGATGGATTCCACCAAAAGCGTGCCCGCAGACAAGTTGGAGCGCATTTTGGAAGCGGCTCGCCTGACGGCCAGCTCCAGCGGCCTGCAGCCCTACGAAGTCATCGTGGTCAGTAACAAAGCAGTGCGTGAGCAAATCGTCCCCATCGCTTGGAACCAAGCCCAAATCGTCGAAGGTTCACACCTGCTGGTGTTTGCAGCATGGGACAACTACACTGCCGAACGCATCAACAAGGCGTTTGATTTGGTCAATCAAGAACGTGGCTTTACCAGCGAAGGCTGGGAAAACTATCGCCAAATGCTGCTCAAAACCTACACCGTGCGCGATGCACAGGTCAATTTTGAGCATGCTGCCCGCCAAGCCTATATTGCCTTAGGTACGGTTCTGGTAGCGGCGGCTGAAGAGCAAGTAGACGCCACTCCCATGGAAGGCTTTGACCCCGATGCGCTGGACAAAATATTGGGCTTGCGCGAACGTGGTCTGCGCAGCGTATTGATCGTCCCATTGGGCTACCGCGCTGCTGAAGGAGACTGGCTTGTCAACCTGAAAAAAGTGCGCAGGCCACTGACTGAGCTGGTGAGTGAAGTCAAATAAATCAAGGGCACAGTAACCCTCAAATGCAATGCCTCTGGCGCTGTGCGCTAGGGGCATTTTCATTTGGGGTAGCGGGCGTTACGATAGGCTTATACACACCATTTGGGAGATTTATGACCGAGCCAATAACCCCGGATCCCATGACGGAGACCACGCAGCTAGAGGCCAAGGTTTTGCTGCTGGAGCACGATCCCACGCAGTGTCGGCAACTGAGTAGTTTTTGCCATGAAGTGGGGCTGTTGCCTTTGCTGCGCACCAGCCACGATGCGCTCAGAGCGTTGGAAGAGCACAAGGATTTGGCTGGAGTCTTGTTGGCAGAGGATTTGCCATGTGGTGCTGATGACGGTTTGGTGCTGGCGCTAGCCATTCATCGGCAACGGCCTGAACTGCCAATTTTTTTGCGCCGCACGGCCGACAAACCTTTATCCGTAGCCCAAGCACAAGCCATCCGCTTTGCATGGAAAGTGGGTGAGCTAGAGCAACTGCGCGCCAGTGTGGATCGGGCCATTTTTAGCCTGCGTTACCCCGCCGAGTTGGTGCAGGGCATTATCGATTTGACTTGCCAAGCCATGCGCTCCATGTTTCCCAATGCCCATGTAGACGCTGAAGCGCCGTACGTGGTGCATGACCGCATCATCCACGGCGAGGTATCGACCATCATCCCCATCGAAAGTACGTGGTGCCGTGGCTTCATGATGTTGCAAACCGAAGAAAGCGCGCTGCGCCAAGGCATGGTGCAGGGCTTTAGCTTTGAGGGCATGGGCGGCGATCTGAACTTTCGCGAACTCAACAACATGCTGGGTGAGACCACCAACCTGATATGGGGTGCCTTCAAGAACCGCTACATACCGCCCGAGGCCTTTGCCAACCAGCAAACGCAAGTGCCCATCGTCATCAACCACGCGCACAAATACATCTCGTTTGGCTCACCCGACCCGCAGTTGTGCATTCGCTACCAGTTGACCGATCCGGCTCGCCCTGAGCTGGTGCCCTTGGTCATCGTGCAGCGTTTTATTTTCAATTTGCTGTGGTCTCCCGAGGCATTTTCGGTTTACTCTGCCGCATCATCGGCCAGCACCGTGGCAACGGGTGAGCTAGACCTTTTCTGAGTTGAGTAACTGCTGGAGCATTACACCCTATGGCGCACGTTCTAGTGATAGACGATTCGAGCACGATGCGTGAGATCGTGAGCAACTTCCTGAGTCAAAACGGCTTTGACGTGGTGCAGGCCACCGATGGCCGCCACGGCCTAGAGCAACTGAGCAAAGACCCCAGCATCAAACTGGTACTCACCGACGTCAACATGCCCAATATGGATGGCCTGACCATGGCGGAAAAAATCCGCAACGAACAGGGCAACAAGTCCGTGCATATCGTCATGTTGACCACCGAGGACAACCCCGTTATGCGTGACCGGGGCCGCAGCATTGGCGTCACCGGTTGGATTGTGAAACCCTTTCGTGGGGAAGCCGTGCTGGGGCCATTTCGCAAGTTCTGCGGCTTGTAGTTTTCTAGTGCCCGTTAAGAGCCAATGCCGTAGAGCTAGATGCACTAGGGAGTTTGAAAATGCTGACAGCTTCTGCCAAGTGAACAGCTTGTTGCTTCAAGCTCTCTGCAGCTGCAGCACTTTCTTCGACTAACGCCGCATTTTGCTGGGTGACTTGGTCAAGGTATTTGATGGCATTGCCCACTTGCTCAACTTCGTCTGTTTGCTGCGAAATCGCACTGGACATCTCCATGATCAGGTCATTGACTTGCTGAACCTGCTTCACGATGTTGTGCATGGCCAAGCCAGCATTGTTGGCGCGCTCAACACCGGAGTTGACGCTCTGAACGCTAGCGTTGATTAATGTTTTAATCTGTTTAGCCGCTTCTGCTGACCGCTGTGCCAAGGAGCGAACTTCACCCGCAACCACTGCAAAACCACGACCATCTTCCCCTGCGCGTGCTGCTTCCACGGCGGCATTGAGTGCCAAGATATTGGTCTGGAAGGCAATTCCATCAATCACGCCAATAATTTCAGAGATGCTCTGCGAAGATTTGGAAATCTCTTGCATGGTAATTACCACGTTCTCAACTAACTCTCCACCTTGGTGAGCGGCTTGTGCTGTGGCTTGCGCAAGATGCGTTGCATTTTTTGCTCCATCCGCATTAGTGCGAATGGCCGATGCAATTTTCTCCATAGAGGTAGCGGTGTGCTGCAAATTACCCGCTTGAGTTTCAGTTCTGGCACTAAGGTCACTGTTGCCTAAGGCAATTTCTGATGAGCTATTGGCAACGTTTTCACTGCTTTTTTGAATATTAACAACAATGTTTGCAATGTTTTTTTGCATCTTTATAAGAGATGCATAAACGGATCTGCTGGCAATATTGCTCTTTAATTCATTGGGAGTTAAATCGCCCAATGCCACACGTTGCGCGTAAGTGTCTAATTCGCTTGGTTCGGCTCCCAAAGATTGGTAGAGCCGGTTATTGATAAAAAATGCCATTGCGAAGCTGAATAGGGTTGACACAGCAAAGCAAGTAATCGCGATGGCTTGAGCTTTACTATGTTGCTCTTTTGATGCTGCCACCATCTCCTGTGTGTGCTTTTCATAGTATGCAAGCACTTGCTGTATCGTATCTTGTACAGCGGTCAGTGATACGGTTGTTCGCTCGGCAAGCCATGTCCCAGCTTCTTCCTTTTTTCCTTCTTGCCATAGCTGAATAAATTTTTTGAAATCTGGATCGCCACGTGTTTGCGCGGTTTGAAGAAATTTCCCCACCAATTCAGATGCTTTTGGATTATCTTTTGTTAGTTTTATTAGTTGATCCACTAAGGAGAAAAATCTATCTCTCGCTGCTAAACCTCTATCTGCAGCAGCTTTCGCTTGGGTAGGATCACTCACTACCATGGTTGTTAACGTGGTTTCGATGCCGATTCGCAATTCGCTCGATATTTTGTTGGCGATTTCAGTTATTTTTTCATTCTTGGTCACAATTTCATCCATATCACTTTTTATTTGTGATAAGGCGCGAAGGGAAGAGAAGGCACTAATCAATCCAATAAAAATAATGGTAAAGAAAACCAAAAAAAACTGTTTTCTGAGTGTTAGTTTGCGCATTTGTGGTCCCTTATTTGATATTGATTTTTCATCTTTTAATAAAATTTATATGCAGTTGATTGCCAAATTTTGGTGAAAAGATGTGTGTTGTGGGTTTTTCTTGGTAACTTAGATGAGAAAAATTTTGTACCACTGAGTCAATGGTTTTTACAGCAAGATGTGGGCCATAAAGAACTTTGTGCAGTGCAGCTGCATGTTTGGGGCGTGTCAGCTTCTTCTGACAGATTTATGGAAGGTCACAGGCACCGCTTGGGCGGCGGCCAGCAATTCAGCGCGGCTTTGGCGGGCGATGGCAGGCTTCATCTTGCCCACCACATGCATCTCGCAGGGTTTGCAGTCAAAGCGCAGGGTCAGTTTTTCTTTGCCGTTGATGAGCTGCAGCGGCTCGGCCTTCACCTGGCCTTGCACGCCCACCACGCCCTTGGCCTGCTTGGGGCACAGGCTGAGCGAAAAGCGCACACAGTGTTTGGTGATCATCAGGCTCACTTCGCCCATCTCTTCAATCGCCTCGTAGGCCGGGGCAATCACCTGCACGCCATGGCGCTCGTAGAAGCGGTGCGCCGCTTGGTTGAACACGTTGGCCAAGTAGCTCAGGCTGTCTTCGGGGTAGGGCACAGGTGGTTCTATCGCTTGGGCGCGGGGCAGGCGCTGCAGACCGTTCAGGCGCTCGGCTTCTAGCGCCTCGGTGGCGGCGCGGCGCAGGCTGTTGAGTTTGGAGGCTGGTATAAACAGGCCTGCAACCCCCGTCACATCTGCTTGGTCTGCTATAAAAATGGTAGCACCTAGTTTGCTCAAGTGCTCCCGCGTTTGTTCGGTGGCCAGAGCAGGGTCTTTGGCGGTTTGCAAGTCCATGGCTTCGCTCACCGTGGTGCTAAAGCCATCCTCGTCGGTCATGGTCAGGGCCAAGCCATCGGCGCTGGGACTCAAGTGCAGCCACACGCCAATGCGGCGCTCGCTGCTGGTTTTTTCCAGCGCGCGCAGCCACTGGCTGTCACGGTTGCGGTTGATGCGCGTGCCTTTGCGCAGGTCTTTGAGGCCGCTGATCGGGTCTTTGGGCACCACGCGCCACAGGCCTTTGGCCGCGTTGATGGCTTGCGCGGTGTTAATCGCCATCCCGGTCAGCTCTTGCTGCAAGTCGTAGTAGCACAGGCCGTCGCCGTTGGCCAGGCTGGCGGTGGGTTCGTCGAGCTCCAGCTCCACGCTGTCGGCCAGCACGCGGGTCACCCAACCTATGGGGCGGCCAGGGTTTTTGGGGCTGTCAAAAGCGCCAATGGTCTCCTGGCGACCGTTCACAAAATAGTCGGTGAACTCGCGGTTGAAGTTTTGGTTGGGGTCGGGCTGGAAGAAGAAGGTGGTCTTGCCACTGCTGCTGGCGCGCAGCGCGCTGTGTTCGTGGCCGGGGGCTATGCCTGCGGCACGGTCTTCCATCAGGCGATCGAGCAGCTGGCGGTAGTGGGCGGTGATGTTTTTCACATAGCCCATATCCTTGTAGCGGCCTTCGATCTTGAAGCTGCGTATGCCCGCATCCACCAGCGCGCCCAGGTTCTCGCTTTGGTTGTTGTCCTTCATGGACAGCACATGCTTGTCGTGCGCCACAAAGCGGCCCGCACTGTCCACCACTTGGTAGGGCAGGCGGCAGGCTTGGTTGCACTCGCCGCGGTTGGCGCTGCGGCCTGTGTGCGCCGCGCTGATGTAGCACTGCCCGCTGTAGGCCACGCACAGTGCACCGTGGATGAAAAATTCCAGTGTGCTGCGCTCGGGGTCGGTGGCGGCCCGAATGGCGGCGATTTGTGGCACCGTCAGTTCGCGTGCCAGCACGATTTGGCTCAAGCCCACGTCTTGCAAAAAGCGGGCTTTCTCGGGCGTGCGGATGTCGCACTGCGTGCTGGCGTGCAGCTCAATGGGCGGCATGTCTATTTCCAGCAAACCCATGTCTTGGATGATCAGCCCATCCACCCCGGCCTCGTACAGTTGCCACGCTTGCTGGCGGGCTTGCTCCAACTCGTCATCGCGCAAGATGGTGTTCATGGTGGCAAAAATGCGCGCGTGGTAGCGGTGCGCGTGCTGCACCAAGCGGGCGATGTCGGCCACGCTGTTGCTGGCACTGGTGCGCGCCCCAAAGCCGGGGCCGCCGATGTAGACCGCATCGGCCCCGTGGTTGATGGCTTGGATGCCAATGTCCGCATCGCGGGCGGGGGAGAGCAGTTCGAGGTGGTGGAGTGGGAGGGCCATGCCACCGATTATCCCAGCCTGCACCCCCTTTACACTTGGTAACCATGCATGCAAGCAGCCTTCCCATAAGCCCGCGTACTGCGTGGCTAGACGCCCTGCGCGGTCTGGCCATGGTGTGGATGACGGTGTTTCACTTCTCTTTCGATTTGGCCAACACTGGCTACACGCAGCAAAACTTTTACCAAGACCCGCTGTGGCTGTGGCAACGCGTATGCATCTTGAGCCTGTTCTTGCTCTGTGCTGGCGCGGGTCAAGTGCTGGCTATGCACAGTGGCCAAGGCTGGGGGGCATTTTGGCGCCGCTGGGGGCAGATCGTGACCGCAGCGGTGCTGGTGACGGTGGGCAGCATCCTCATGTTTCCGCACAGCTTTATCTACTTTGGCGTGCTGCATGGCATGGCAGTCATGCTCTTGCTGGTGCGTCTGTGGCGGCTGCAGCGTGTGCCTGTCTATGCGGCGCTGGGCTTGGCCTTGCTGCTGCTGTTTGCGTGGAGCCAAACGGAGCACGCCCACACCGTGCTGGCGGCTTGCTACCCGCTGCTCGATGCACGCTGGCTCAACTGGCTGGGCATCATCAGCCACAAACCCATTACCGAGGACTACGTGCCTTTGCTGCCTTGGCTGGGTGTACTGCTGCTGGGCATGGCCGCCATGCGCTGGTGGCTGCAACTGCCCGCGCAAGGGGGCTCTGGCGTGGTCGCACGCCTCACCCAGTGGCAGCCGGGCAGCGTGCCCGCCAAAGGCTTGGTATGGCTGGGTCGCCATAGCCTGAGCTACTACCTGCTGCACCAACCCGTAATGCTGGGTGGCTTGGCTTTGCTATCTTTTTTATAGCTTCTTGAGCAATGCCAGTAAGCTCTGCGGCCATTTTCTTTGCCATAGGGTAAGTCCTATCTATGCTCTTGCATGGTCGGTGCTTATGATTGATTTCCATATTTGAATTAATTGTTCATTTGTAAATAAATCATGACGCAACGACTCGCTGGCAAAACCATACTGATTACCGCCGCTGCTCAAGGCATAGGCCGCGCCAGTGCGCTGGCATGTGCTGCACAGGGCGCGCAAGTCATTGCGACAGATATCAACCAAGTGCTGCTGCAGACATTGCAGCAAGACAGTGCGCGCATCCAAACCCATGTGCTGGACGTGCGCGACACCGACGCGGTGCAAGCCTTGGCCCACACGGTGGGGGATGTCGATGCGCTGTTCAACTGCGCAGGCATGGTGGCTAATGGGACGTTGTTGGAATGTTCTGAAGCAGATTGGGACTTGAGCTTTGACCTGAATGTGAAAAGCATGTACCGCATGACGCAGGCCTTCCTGCCTAGCATGCTGGCCAAGGCCGAGCGCACGCAAGGCAGTGTGTCCATCATCAACATGGCGTCCATGGCATCGAGCATCAAAGGTTTTGCCAACCGCTGCGCCTACGGTGCAAGCAAAGCTGCGGTCATTGGGCTGACCAAATCGCTGGCAGCCGATTACGTGAAGCAAGGCCTGCGCGCCAATGCCCTGTGTCCCGGTACGGTGGACACCCCCTCGCTGCGCGGGCGCATTGCCAGTGCGGCAGACCCGGTTCAGGCAGAAAAAGACTTTATTGCCCGCCAGCCCATGGGTCGCTTGGCCACCGTGGAGGACATTGCCCCCATGGTGGTGTATTTGGCCAGTGACGAGTCGCGCTTTGTCACCGGCCAAGCATTGCTGGTCGATGGTGGTGTGACCATTTAACGAGAACACGCTGTGGCTACGCTCATCTCGGTCAAAAACCTCGTCAAAGTCTTCCCCGGGGTGAAGGCGCTGGACAAAGTGCAGTTTGACCTGCAGTCTGGCGAAGTGCATGCCCTGATGGGCGAGAACGGGGCGGGCAAATCCACCCTGATGAAAGTGCTGGCCGGGGTGTACCGCAAAGACGATGGGCAAGTACTGGTCGATGGCAAAGAGGTGGATATCCAAAATCCCTCGCACGCGCAGCAGCTGGGTATTGGCATCATCCACCAAGAGTTGCACCTGATGCAGCACCTGACGGTGGCGCAAAACATCTTCATTGGCCGTGAGCCAAGCCGCTTTGGGGGCTTGTTCTTGGATGAAGCACGCCTGAACGAGCAAGCCAGCCAGATACTGGCCCAGTTGCGTTTGCAGTTGGCCCCCACCACTTTGGTGGGCGAACTGACGGTGGCCAAGCAGCAAATGGTGGAAATTGCCAAGGCGCTGAGTTTTCACTCCCGTGTGCTCATCATGGACGAGCCCACTGCCGCGCTGAACAACGCTGAAATTGAGGAGCTGTTTCGCATCATCCGCCAGCTCAAGGCCGAAGGCGTGGGCGTGGTCTATATCTCGCACAAGATGGACGAGATACAGCGCATCGCTGACCGCATCACGGTCATGCGCGATGGCACCTACATCGACACCGTACCCGCCCACACCCCCATGGAGCAGGTGATTGCCATGATGGTGGGGCGCAAGCTGGAAACCAGCAGCAAAGCCATACCCGACACCCGTGGCAACGAAGTGGTGCTGGACGTGCGCGGCATCACCCGCGGACGCACTATCCGCGACGTGAGCTTTCAGGTTCGCCGTGGCGAGATCGTGGGCTTTGCCGGCCTCATGGGGGCTGGCCGCACCGAGGTGGCGCGTGCCATTTTTGGGGCCGACCCCATCGACACGGGCGATGTGTACGTGAAAGGCCAGCGCCTGCGCTTGCGCCAGCCACAAGATGCGGTGCGCGCCGGGGTGGGCTACTTGTCCGAAGACCGCAAGCACTTTGGCCTGGCCACCGGCATGGATGTGCAGAGCAACATCACGCTGCCCAGCTTGTCGCGTTGGCTGCGCGCGGGGGTGTTTATCCACCAAACCGCCATTACCGACATTGCCCAGCAGATGGTGGAGAAGCTGCGCATCAAGACCCCCTCGGTTTACCAGCTCTCCAAGCTGCTGTCGGGGGGCAACCAGCAAAAAGTAGTGATCGCTAAATGGCTGGTGCAGGACTGCGATGTGCTGATTTTTGATGAGCCCACACGCGGCATAGACATTGGTGCCAAGACCGAGATTTACAAGCTGCTCAACGACTTGGCTGCCCAAGGCCGGGCCATTGTGGTGATTTCCAGCGAATTGCCCGAAGTGCTGCTGCTAAGCCACCGCATTTTGGTGATGTGCGAAGGCCGCATCACTGGCGAAGTGCGTGGTGACCAAGCCACCCAAGAAAACCTGATGGCCTTGGCCACCCGCCGCGAAGTACAGACATAAAACGAGGTGACACCTTTCATGACACAAGAAAAACCTGCTTCTTCTGGCGCATTGAGCCGCCTGTTGGCCGGCCAAGCCAAGCAAAAACTGCTGGCCTTTGCCAGCTTGCTGGCGCTGCTGGTGGTGTTCACGGTGCTCAAGCCCGATGCGTTCATGACGCAAGAGAACATCATCGCCATCTTGCAGTCCACCACCGTCATTGCGGTGCTGGCCATAGCGTGTACCTTTGTCATCATCACCTCCGGCATCGACCTGTCGGTGGGAGTGCTCATGACGTTTTGCGCCGTCATGGGCGGCATGTTCATGGTGGAGTGGGGCTTCAACATGTACGTCGGCATAGCCTTCACTATCTTGGTGGGGGCCTTGTGTGGGGCGTTCTCCGGCTGGGCCATTACCCGCTTGCGCGTGCCGCCGTTCATTGCCACGCTGGGCATGATGATGTTGCTCAAAGGGGCTTCCCTCATCATCACCAAGACACGGCCTATCTACTTCAACGATGTGGAGGGGTTTGACCAAATTTCCTTGGGCTCGGTCATTGGCGACATCTTTCCCTCGCTGCCCATTCCCAACGGGGTGCTCATCATGTTTTTGGTGGCGGTGCTGTGCGCCATCGTCCTGAACAAAACCGCGCTGGGCCGCTATACCTTCGCCTTGGGCAGCAACGAAGAGGCGGTGCGTTTGTCTGGCGTGAACGTGAACCGCTGGAAGGTCATCGTCTACACCTTCAGCGGCGCTATCTGCGGCGTGGCGGGGCTGCTCATTGCCTCGCGCCTGAACTCGGCCCAGCCCGCTTTGGGCCAGGGCTACGAGCTCGATGCCATCGCTGCTGTAGTGATCGGCGGCACATCGCTTAGCGGTGGTGTGGGCACGATTTTGGGAACCATCATCGGCGCCTTCATCATGAGCGTTCTCATCAATGGTCTGCGCATCATGTCGGTAGCGCAGGAGTGGCAAATGGTGTTGACCGGCCTGATCATCATTTTGGCGGTCTATACCGATATTTTGCGCCGCAGCAAGTCCTAAGGAGGTGGTTGATCAGCAACTACGCCTCTTTGCAGTTTTTTCGGTCAGTTGAGTTCACAAACCCATTTAACAGGAGACAAACCATGAACGCAAAACGACAGTTATTGGCATTGACAGCAGGCTTGGCTTTGGCTGGTTTTACCAGCATGGCAGGCGCGCAAGAGATTTACATCCCCCTCATTTCCAAAGGCTTCCAGCACCAGTTCTGGCAAGCGGTCAAACAAGGCGCTGACCAAGCCGCCAAGGACTTGAAGGTCAAGGTCACTTTTGAAGGCCCCGAGACCGAGCAGCAAGTGGACAAGCAAATCGACATGCTCTCTGCCGCACTGGCCAAAAAGCCCCAGGCCATTGGTTTTGCCGCGCTCGATAGCAAGGCGGCTATTCCGCTGCTGAAAAAGGCCCAAGCGGCCAAAATTCCGGTAATCGGTTTTGACTCGGGCGTGGACAGCGACATCATCGTCACCACGGCACAAACCGACAGCAAAGCCGCTGCCGCACTGGCTGCTGACAAGATGGCCGAGAAGATTGGTGGCGAAGGCGAAGTGGCGGTGATTGGCCACGACCAAACCAGCCGCACGGGCGTGGATCGCCGCGATGGCTTTGTCAACCAGATCAAGGCCAAGTACCCCAAGATCCAGGTGGTGGACATCCAGTACGGCAACGGCGACCACCTCAAGTCGGCAGAAATTGCCAAGACTTTGCTGCAAGCCCACCCCAAACTCAAAGGCATCTTCGGCACCAACGAAGGTTCTGCCATCGGCGCTGGCAAGGGTATCAAGGAGGCCAAGAAGTCCATCGTGATCATTGGTTTTGACTCCGGCAAGGCCCAGAAAGACATGATCATGGATGGCACCATCGCAGGCGCTATCACCCAAAACCCCGTCGGTATTGGCTACAAGACCGTGGAAGCGGCGGTCAAAGCCATCAAGGGTGAGAAGTTGCCCAAGATCATCGATACCGGCTTTTACTACTACGACAAAACCAATATCAAGGACCCCAAGGTCGCAGCCGTTTTGTACGACTGATCTGCTAAATCGGCAAGTGGATGCATGGGCATCCCTTGCCATTGTTTGAACCACGAAAAGGAAGAACTGTGAAACTACTGCGCTACGGATTGCCTGGTCAAGAAAAACCCGGCGTGTTGGATGCCCAAGGTCGGGTGCGCGATTTGTCGGCTCATATTGCCGATGTGGCTGGTGCAGCCCTGCTGCCCGAGTCGCTCCAACGTTTGCGGGGCGTAGACATCCATTCCTTGCCGGTGGTGCAGGGCACTGCGCAGCAAGACCTGCGCTTGGGGCCTTGTGTGGGGCAGATTGGCAAGTTCATCTGCATCGGCCTGAACTATTCCGATCACGCGGCAGAAAGCGGCATGCAAGTGCCGCCAGAGCCCGTGGTGTTCAACAAATGGACCAGCGCGGTGGTGGGGCCTGACGATGCGGTGGAAATCCCCCGTGGCTCGCAAAAGACCGACTGGGAAGTGGAGCTGGGCGTGGTCATTGGCAAGCCTGGCCGCTACATCAGCGAGGCCGATGCGCTCTCGCACGTGGCCGGTTATTGCGTGGTCAACGACGTGTCCGAGCGCGAATACCAACTGGAGCGCAGCGGCACCTGGGACAAGGGCAAGGGCTGCGACACCTTTGGCCCCATTGGCCCTTGGCTGGTGACGGCCGACGAAGTGCCCAACCCCCAAGCCCTGAAGATGTGGCTGGAAGTGGATGGCAAGCGCTACCAAGACGGCAGCACCGCCACCATGGTGTACCAAGTGGCTTTCCTCATCAGCTACCTGAGCCGCTTTATGAGTTTGCAAAGTGGCGACGTGATCTCCACCGGCACCCCACCCGGCGTGGGCATGGGCCAGAAACCCCCGGTCTACCTGCGTGCTGGCCAAACCATGCACTTGGGCATTGAAGGCTTGGGTAGCCAGACCCAACGCACCAAACAGGCTTAACCCACGACCCATCCCGCTATGACCAAAATCACCGACATGCGCGTCGTGGACGTGCGCTTTCCCACCTCGCAGCATCTGGACGGATCGGACGCCATGAACCCCGATCCCGACTACTCGGCGGCGTATGTCATCCTCAAGACCGACAGCCCGCACGAAGGCCATGGACTGACCTTCACGATAGGCCGTGGCAACGAGATTTGCTGCGCAGCCATAAAAGCCATGCGCCACTTGGTGGTGGGGCTGGACATGGACTGGGTGGCCGAAGACATGGGGCGGTTTTGGCGCTACATCACCTCAGACAGCCAGCTGCGCTGGATTGGCCCGGACAAAGGCGCCATCCACCTGGCCACGGGCGCGGTGGTCAACGCGGTGTGGGACTTGTGGGCCAAGCTCGAAGGCGTGCCCGTTTGGAAGCTGGTGGCGCGCATGAGCCCCGAGGAGTTGGTCCAGCTGATCGACTTTCGCTACATCACCGACTGCATCACGCCCGAGGAGGCGCTGGCCTTTTTCCGCCAGCAAGCCGTGGGCAAGGCCGAGCGCATCGCCACGCTGGAGCGCGAGGGCTACCCCTGCTATACCACCTCGGCTGGCTGGCTAGGCTACGACGACGACAAGCTGCGCCGCTTGGCCCAAGAAGCGGTGGATGCGGGTTTTAACCACATCAAACTCAAGGTAGGGCGCGATAAGGCGGACGACATTCGCCGCCTGCGCATTGCCCGCGAGGTGCTTGGGCCCAACCGCCACCTCATGATCGACGCCAACCAAGTGTGGGAAGTGCCACAAGCCATTGAGTGGGTGCGCGAGTTGGCTTTTGCCAAGCCGTGGTTTATCGAGGAGCCCACCAGCCCTGACGATATCGAGGGCCATCGCCAAATACGCGAAGGTGTAGCCCCGGTGAAGGTGGCTACGGGCGAGATGTGCCAGAACCGCGTCATCTTCAAGCAGCTCATCATGCGCGGCGCTATCGATGTGGTGCAAATCGACTCGTGCCGCTTGGGCGGTGTGAACGAAATTTTGGCCGTCATGCTCATGGCGGCCAAGTACCAGTTGCCCGTGTGCCCGCACGCAGGCGGCGTGGGCCTGTGTGAGTATGTGCAGCACCTGTCCATGATCGACTACCTGTGCATTTCGGGCACCCGCGAAGGCCGCGTAATCGAGTACGTAGACCATTTGCACGAGCATTTTTTGGACCCCTGCGTCATCCAGAACGCGGCTTACATGCCGCCGCAGTTGCCCGGTTTCTCGATCGAGATGAAGGCCGCCTCGCTGGTGCAGTACCAGTACAAAGGCTAAGCCCAGCTTCGCCACTGGCCGCATGCTGCTATGAAGATAGACACCCACCAGCACTACTGGCACTACAGCGCGCAAGACTATGGCTGGATTGGGGACAGCATGCCTGCCTTGAAGCGGGATTGTTTGCCCCATGACATTGCCCCCCTCTTGCAGCTTGCCGGGGTGCAGGCGGTGGTGGCGGTGCAAGCGCGTATCAGCGTGGCAGAAACGGACTTTCTGCTCAGTCTTGCGGCGCAGCATCCGCACATAGTGGGTGTGGTGGGCTGGGCTGATTTGGCATCGCCCCAGCTCGCAACCGATGTGGAGCGCTGGCAGCAGCAGAGCGCCTTCAAAGGCCTGCGCCACATCTTGCAGGACGAACCCGATGTAGCGGCCTGGCTGGCGAACAAAGGCCACCAACAGGGCGTGGCCCTGCTGCAGAAAAACCGCTTGGTGTACGACGTGCTCATTTACCAGCAGCACCTGCCGCTGGTGCAAGCGTTCTGCCGCCAGCATGACCAGCACTGGCTGGTACTAGACCACGCGGCCAAGCCGCGCTTGCAACAGTGGGGCACGAGCACCATGGCCGAATGGACGCAAGGCATCCGCGAGCTGGCACAGCTCCCCCACCTCATGTGCAAGATTTCTGGCTTGGTGACCGAAACCGCGTGGGCTCAGCAACCGGCGCTGCAGGCTCAGGACAAAGCCCACATCCAGATGTGCATGGACGTGGTGCTAGAGGCCTTTGGCCCGCAGCGCATCATGTTTGGTTCCGATTGGCCCGTGTGCCAACTGGCCGCTCCGTACGAACAGGTACACGACATGGCGCATGCATGGGCCTTGTCGCGCCTAAGCCTAGCCGAGCAGGCCGATTTTTGGAGTGGCAATGCGCAGCGCTGCTACCAGCTCAGCCTACCTGCGTCCAGCCAGCTAGTTTCCCCTTCCCCTTAATACCGACAATCAGCCCAAAGGACTTGCTGCTTTATGGATCTGCATTTGCAAGGCAAAGCCGTCATAGTGACCGGTGGAGGCAGCGGCATAGGCGCTGCCATCAGCCTGACTCTGGCCCGCGAGGGGGCCATACCCGTGGTGTTGGGCAAAGATCCATTGCTGCCCGAGTTTGAAGCTGCGCTGATTGACCAAGCCAAGGCTGGTTATGCCTTCTTTCAGCTCGACTTGGGGGACAGCAACGCCTGCGCCCGGGCCGTGGCGCATGCTGTGGAACGGTTTGGGCATTTGTACGGCTTGGTGAACAACGCGGGTGTGAACGATGGCGTGGGACTCGATGCGGGGCCTGATGCATTTGTCACTTCGCTGCAGCGCAACCTAGTGCACTACTACACCATGGCGCACTACTGCGTGCCTTATTTGCGCCAGTCCAAGGGGGCGATTGTGAACATCGGCTCCAAAACCGCCTTAACAGGGCAGGGCAACACCAGCGGCTACACAGCGGCCAAAGGCGGGCAGCTCTCCCTTACCCGCGAATGGGCCGCTTCGCTCTTAGCCGATGGCGTGCGCGTCAACGCCGTCATCCCCGCCGAGGTCATGACCCCGCTGTACGAGCGCTGGATCAACACCTTCCCCCATCCTGAGCAAAAGCTGGCTTCCATCACCGCCCGCATACCGCTGGGTCAGCGCATGACCACGCCGCAAGAGATTGCCAACACGGTGGTGTTCACCCTGTCGGAATTGGCTTCGCACACCACCGGGCAGTGGTTGTTTGTGGATGGGGGCTACACGCATTTGGATAGGGCATTGACCTGATGTGCATTGGGTGCACGGTGTGGTTGTATCAACACTCAAGGAGCCGTTATGAACCAGCTGAAAAATCTTGCGTTTTCTAAGGTTCTTTTCCTTTGTTTTGTTTCACTCATCGCGTTGTCTGCATTGACGGGGATTGTGAACTCTGTGGCTATTAGCCAAATACAGCAAAAGTTTGAAGGCATCATCGTGGACAACAACGCCAAAGAGCGTTTGGCGCGCGAGATGAATGTGGCGGTCTGGAACATCGCCCTGTCCTCTAAAGAGGCTTTGCTGGCCAATAGCGATGAAGAGAAGGTGCGCGAGAAAAAAAACTACAGCCAGCAGTTGCAAAACTACCGGGCTGCGTTGGAGCAGTTGCGCGCTTCAAGCGCCCAATCGAGTGCAATTGCCAGTGCTACTGATACCGTGTTGACGGCGGGCAATGCCTCTATCGACTTGCTCGACAAATATTACGCCGCCATAGAGCAGTCCAAAGACTCTGAAGCCATGCGTTTGCGCCAAGCTTTGGAAAAACCCTTCACCACCTGGAGCGCTGCTATACAGGGGGTTGTGTTGGCGATTACCAAGGAAAACGAAGGCCTTTTTAATGAGTCCCAATCCTTGGGCAATTTCATCACCAAGGTGTCCATGGCATTGGTACTTGTCAGTGTGGTGGGGGGCGCGCTGATTGCGCGCTTCAGTTACCGGCTGCTGTTTAACCAGTTGGGTAGTGAACCCAGAGAGGTCGTTCACATCACCAAGACCATAGGCGATGGCGATTTGAGTAAGCGCATCGATTTGCGAAAAGCCAGTGAGGGCAGTCTGCTAGGCGAAATGAAAAGCATGCAGGACAAGTTGATCGCCGTGGTGCAGTCGGTACGCTTGGGTGCAGAGGCCGTGGCCAATACCAGCGCGGAAATCGCGCAAGGCAATAATGATTTGAGTCAACGCACCGAGCAGCAGGCTACTTCGCTGCAGCAGACATCGACTTTCATGCAAAGCCTTACCCGCTCTACCCGCGAAAACCTGCAAACAGCCCAGCATGTGACGCAGTTGGCCAGCAAGGCATCGCATGTGGCACAAGAGGGTGGGGCCATCGTCAACTCTGTCATCGACAAGATGAAGACCATTGATGAGTCGAGCAAGCGCATAGCCGACATCATTGGGGTGATCGACGGTATTGCTTTTCAGACCAACATCTTGGCTTTGAATGCTGCCGTAGAGGCTGCGCGTGCGGGTGAAAATGGTCGTGGCTTTGCTGTTGTGGCCTCTGAGGTGCGTAGCTTGGCCAGCCGTAGCGCACAGGCGGCCAAAGAGATTAAAACCTTGATCGATGACAGCGTGCACAACGTGCAAGACGGCAATCAATTGGTGGACACTGCAGGTGCCACCATGACGCAGGTGGTGCAAGCCATTGCCGAGTTGAGCTCGTTTGTAGCGAAGATCAGCACGGCCAGCGCCCAACAAACCGAACGCATTGATGTGGCAGGGCATTCGATAGAAAAGATGGAAGAAACCACCCAGCAGAACGCGGCACTGGTAGAGCAAATGGCTGCAGCCGCTAATAGCTTGCGCATGCAAGCCGATGAACTGGTGACGGTGGTAGCCAGATTCAAACTAGGACATGGCGTATGACAAACCATCTGCTAAGCCAACGCTACGCCTTGGCGCTGGACTTGGTGGACGACCCCACCAAGATTGCCGAGTACGAAAAAGCCCACGAACGCATTTGGCCCACGGTGCGCGACCACCTGCGCGAGCAGGGCGTAACAGGCATGGAGATTTACCGCTTGGGCACGCGCCTTTTTATGGTGATGGAAGTCGACCCCGCCCGCTACGACGCACAGCGCATGGCGCAGGCGGCAGAGACCAACCCCGACATCGTGCGCTGGGAGGCGCTGATGTGGACTTACCAAGCCCCCACGCCGTGGACACCCGCTGGCCAGAAGTGGGTGCCCATGCAGCGCATATTCAACTTGGCAGAGCAGTAGGTTCTGGTCAATCCGCCTGCACGTTGCACTCGCGGCGCAGCACCGCCAGCGCGTCGTAGAGCTGGTAGTCCATGTCGCTGAGCAGGGTGCGGCGGCTTTCGTCCAAAAAGCTCTGCCACAGCGCCAGGTAGTCGTCGCGGTGTTCGTCGGGGGCGCAGGTGCGGATGAACTCGGTCACCACCGCATCGTCCAGCCCGGTTTTGCGCAGTTTGCGCACCAGCGTGGCGGCGGCTTTTTCGGTCAGCATGGTTTTGCCTGCGGCGGCTTTGTAGCCCGCAGCCATGTTGATGAAAAGTGTGAGCAGCGACGCCTCGTCCGTATGCCCACCCGTGGCTTTGGCCCAGGTTTTGGACAGGGCTTTTTCCGCTTCCTGCACATCGGCCTGCAGGTCACCGCGCCAGTAGTAGCGGCTGGCCAGTTGCAGGCTGCCGCTAAAGAGCTTGCTCACGCTCACCTTGGGGTTGAGCAGGCGTGCTGCGTCGGTATATACGCTCTCGCGCACCTGCTCCACCGTGGCGTGCAGGGCAGGGGGCAAGTCAGCAGGCAAGGGCACCACCATGCTGCCGGGCTCGCTGCTGTACTTGCTACGAAAAGCGTTCACTATCTTGTCCCACATGGCCCAGGCTGGCATCTTTTTGCATTTGCAGGCCAGCGCCAGCAAACCGGTGCGGATGATGGCCTCGGCATCGCGGTCGCACTCCAGCAGCTCGTCCGCGTCCATGTCCAGCTGGCTGGCAAACCACTGCGCAGCCTGTACCAGCGCGGCCACTTGCTGGCGGCGTTCGTACTCCACTTGGAACTCGGGGTACAGCTCGTTGCCGGGCTTGAGCGACCACTTGGCCAAGAGCGGTATGTGCTCGTCGCGAAAGCCGCTTTTCTCCTGCAGCCCAAAGTGCGTGCTTTGCGGCAGACCCAGCATGGTTTTGAGCAAGTCCACCCCGGCTTTGGAGCGCGACAGCAGGCTGTTGTCGCGCAGCAGCTCGGCGGCTTGGAGCAGCTCGCCCTGCGTGGCGTGCAGCAGGTGCAGGCTGATGAACTGCACCATGCGCTGGCAAGCTTGCTCCAGCTCGGGGCGCAGGTACTCGGTGCCAAAGTAGCGCGCTATCTGCACCATGCCCTTGGCACCCTCGGTCTGCATTTGCTGCAGCTTGTCGGCGTTCAGCAGCCCGTGCTGCACGCCGTAGGCCACGGCTTTGTCAAAGAAAGGGCGGGCGTCAAATACCGCAATGGTGCTCATAGGGGCGTGCAGGCTTGGCTAGCGTTTTAAATAGCTGACTCTTCGTCATCGTCCCGCGCAGCGGGGGTGATGCGGCCAAAGTCGATTTCCTTGGTTTCTATGCGGCCGTCGTCCGGCTCATCGGTACTCTCTTCGCCGCTGACCACGTATTCCTCTTCGCCCATCTCGTAGGCGCGGGCTTTGGCGCGCAGCACCAGCAGCATCTCGATGAACAAGTCCGGCAGTTCGTAGCGCAGTATGTAGGCCAGCTGCATCCAGTCTTGGTCGGCCACCTCGTCCTCGTCCAGCTTGGGGCGGGCGTAGGCGCTCTCGCGCAGCTCGTCTTCGTCCAGCTCGTCGCCGTCTTCTTCCACCGTGTCAAACGTGCCGGTGCGGGCAAAGGCTTCCACACGCTTCCACTTCTCGGCAAAGTAGTCGGCCAGCGCGCTGCTGCCGCCTTCCAGGTCGCCAATGGCGGTCATGAACTCCACCGGGTCGGCGTCGTCGCGGAAGATGACCGAGTTCATCATGCCGCGCAGGTGCGTGTGCGACAGGTCTTTGTACTGCTTCTCGATGACCACCGCGCGGGCAAACTGCTCGGGCGTCACCATCATGTTGATGATGGAGGACTTGGAGTTGTCGTACTCGCGGATCACGGCCAGCACGTCCTTGGCGGGCAGCTGTTCTAGCACCACCATCAGGGCGTTGTCGCCTTCGGTGTCGGCCAGCTCGGTCAGCACCGACTCCGCACCCACGATGTCGCCTGCGGCAATCAGCGCTTGGGTTTTTTCAATAACAGCCAGTTGGTTGCTTGCCATGAAGGGGGTTCCTTAGTCTTTGCTGTCAAAACCTTGTTCGGTCAGCCATGCGTTGCCAGCGGCTTCTTGCTCGCGGGCTTCGCGCTCGTCTTCGTCCAGGTACTCGTCGTCACCATGGTCGCTGTCCTCGCCATCGTGGTCTTCGTCGTCGCCAGCAGCAGCACGGCCGCTGCCTGCCTTGTCGTACTGGTGCAGCTTGGTGCGCATGAACTCCAGCGCCACGGCCACACTCATGAACCACGCGCCCTTGTCCTGCCCCAGCACGCTGTTCACCAGCGGCTCGGCCCAAGCGGCCAGTTCCACGTTTACGTGCACATCGTCCCAGTCCGGCAGGTCTTCGCTGTCGCGGCCCAGCAGGTCTTGCAGTGCGCGCGGGTTGCTAAAGCGAAAGGCGTCGTAAAACACCACAGCCACCATCTCGGGGCTCAGCTCCAGCATGTTGAGCAGGAACTGCGTTTCCTTGCGGCGCTGGGCCAGGCGCTTGTTCAGGATGTTGTTGCCCTCGGAGTCGGTGGCCAGGTCGTCCAGCTCGGCTTGGTAGGCCTTGAACAGGTGGTGGAAGAAAGGGGAAATCATGGCGGGTTCTAGTCTTTCAAAATGCGCTGCATGTAGGCCTGCCAAATCTCGGCAGCCGCTGTGGCCGGGTCGTCCAGCAGGCCACGGCGGCGGTTGTCGTCGTAGGCCTTGCGTTTGGTGTCGTCGCTGAGCACGTCGTACGCGTCCTGCACCGCACGAAACAGCGCCGCCGCCTCGGGGGCGGGGTTGCGGTCAGGGTGGTACAGGGCCGCCCGTTGGCGGTAGGCTTTTTTGATGTCTGCCAACGTGGCAGCACTGCTAAGCCCCAGGGCTGCGTAGTGGTCTTTCATGCGGCGATAAATGGGGGAAGGGGCGTGATTTTAAAGGGTGGCGGGTGCGGGTATGCTTGCGAACAAACGTTCAAGCCATTCTTGGGGGAGTTTCATGAACAGATTAATACGCAGCGACCAGATTAATTTGCAGAATTTGCGACATACATTACTACAAGGGCTTCCCCACCTTTGTCAAACAGAATCCCATCGTGGTGAATCGCGCAGCGATTGACCACGAAACCTGATTCCTTCTTCCCCTTGCCTATCACTGCGTGATCTGTGTCGTTGCCTATTG
>NZ_JAHCSH010000003.1 GCF_018474005.1 Curvibacter sp. CHRR-16 | reverse complement strand
CCGCCGAACTTGGTTGCCAGCACGGTAGTGATAGCAGCTGTCAGGGTTGTCTTGCCGTGGTCAACGTGACCGATCGTACCAACGTTGACGTGGGGCTTGGTACGCGTGAATTTCTCTTTTGCCATTTCGCTACGCTCCGAAAAGTAATGCGCTAGATGAAAAACTACAAAACTGCCGCCAACGCGACAAGTAAATGGTGCCCATGGCGGGAATCGGACCCGCGACCTCTCCCTTACCAAGGGAGTGCTCTACCACTGAGCCACATGGGCAAATTAATCCGCTCAAACCGTACACAAGCAACCGACTGGAGCGGGGTAGGAGAATCGAACTCCTCGCATTAGCTTGGAAGGCTAAGGTATTACCACTATACGAACCCCGCAATCGCCATGCGATCACTGGTGGAGAGGGCTGGATTCGAACCAGCGTACTCGTAAGAGGGCAGATTTACAGTCTGCTGCCATTAACCACTCGGCCACCTCTCCTCGGTGAGCCTCAAATTATGCCATCGATTTTCGGACGTGTCATCAAAATCACCGCTTTTTATTTCTAAGCACTCAGTTGTCGGTGCCGTGGTGCTGGATTTTCCATTCCCGCGCACGGGAAAAATGACCACATCCAATGAAGGGCTGCGGGGGGCGTAGCGCTGAGAGGGGAGAGGGATGATTGGCCGTCAAGACCAAATGCTTATGGGCATTGATGAGCACACGCTTGCTCTGTGCGTGACTGCCCCACAACATGAATACCACCTTGTCTTGGTGTGCCGACACATGGGCAATGATGGCATCGGTCAACACCTCCCAACCTTTGCCGCTGTGACTTGCGGGCTGCGCCTCCTCCACCGTCAAACAGGTATTGAGCAGGAGCACGCCATTGCGCGCCCACTTGACCAAACTGCCACCTGGCAGTGGAAAATCGGGCGGTGGCGTCCCCAAATCGCGCTGCAGCTCTTTGAATATATTGCGCAAGGACGGCGGCAGCGCCACTCCTGGCTGCACCGAAAAAGCCAGCCCCTCTGCTTGCCCACGGCCATGGTAAGGATCTTGCCCCAAGATCACGACCCGCACTGCATCGGGCGGCGTCAACTCCAAAGCCCGCAAGGGCTGCGGCGGAAAAACCGTCGCGCCAGCATCCAAGCGCTGCTGTAAAAAAGCCAATAGCGCTTGCCCCTTGGAGCCAGCAAAGAAACTATCCACCAAAGCCTGCCAACCAGGCGCTACCGGCCAGTCTGCTGGGGATGGGCTTTGCAACTGATCCGCCATACAGCTCCCTTCGCCTCAGAAGAACAGCTTGTGCAGTGCTTCACCCGGGTCGCTGGCACGCATAAAAGCCTCGCCAACCAAGAAAGTGTGCACTCCGGCTGCGCGCATACGCTGCACATCCTCGGTGGTATGGATGCCACTTTCGGTGACCAACAATTTTCCCTCTGGCACAAGGGGCAGCAAATCCAGCGTGGTCTGCAAGCTCACTTCGAATGTCTTGAGATTGCGGTTATTGATACCGAGCAACGGTGTTTGGAGGCGCAAGGCACGCTCCAACTCAGCCCGATCATGCACCTCAACCAATACAGCCATGTTCAAGTCCTTGGCGATGGCCTCAAACTCCTGCATTTGCGCATCACTCAAGCACGCTGCGATGAGCAGGATGCAGTCGGCCCCCATGGCCCGGGACTCAAAAATTTGGTAGGCATCGACCATGAAGTCCTTGCGCAATACAGGCAAGTGGCACGATGCACGCGCTTGCTTCAAATAGTCTGGCTGGCCTTGGAAGAACTGCCTATCGGTCAGCACCGACAAACAGGCTGCGCCAAACTCGGCATAGCTTTGCGCGATATCGGCCGGAATAAAGTCTTCGCGGATGACCCCTTTGGAGGGACTGGCCTTTTTCACTTCGGCAATGACAGCAGGTTGCCCTGCCGCTACTGGCTGGCGCAAGGCCCCCACGAAGTCCCGCGTCATGACACGCGAGTAGGCATCCGAACGCATCGACTCCAAGGATTGGCGCTTGCGTGCAGCAGCCACCTCTTGGTGCTTGACTTCAACGATTTTTTGCAAGATGTCGCTCATACGCTTCCTTGGGGTTGGTCGGCCAGCAAGGCCGCGAGCTTGGCCTTCGCCGCTCCTGTTTCTATAGCACCGCGAGCTTGCTGGATGCCCTCTGCAATCGAATTGGCCACATTAGCCGCATACAAGGCGGCACCGGCATTGAGGAGCACGATGTCACGCGCTGCACCAGATTGGTTGTCCAACACACCCAACAGCATGGCTTTGGAGTCGGCCGCCGTTTCCACCCGCAAAGAGCGGTTGCTGGCCATGGACAAACCAAAGTCTTCCGGGTGAATTTCGTACTCGCGCACCACGCCATCACGCAGCTCCCCCACCATGGTGGAGGCTCCCAGACTGATCTCGTCCATGCCATCACGGCCATAGACCACCAGAGCATGCTCAGCACCCAAACGCTGCAACGCGCGCACCTGAATGCCCACCAAATCAGGGTGGAACACCCCCATCAAAATATTGGGCGCTCCAGCAGGATTGGTCAGCGGCCCCAAGATATTGAAAATGGTGCGCACCCCCAACTCGCGGCGCACAGGCGCTACGTTTTTCATGGCCGGGTGGTGATTGGGCGCAAACATAAAGCCAATGCCATGGCGCTCCAAGCTCTGCGCAATCTGCGTTGGTGTGAGCATGATGTTCACACCCAAGGATTCCAGCACATCGGCGCTGCCGCTTTTGCTGCTGACACTGCGGCCTCCGTGCTTGCTCACCTTCGCACCAGCGGCGGCGGCCACAAACATAGAACAAGTCGAGATATTGAAGGTGTGCGCGCCATCGCCGCCTGTGCCGACGATGTCCACCAAATGCTGGCGATTGGCGACCTCGACTTTGGTGGAGAAATCGCGCATCACTTGCGCTGCGGCGGTGATCTCGCCAATGGTTTCCTTCTTGACCCGCAAGCCCACCATGATGGCAGCGGTCAGCACGGGGGACACCTCTCCGGCCATGATCTGGCGCATCAGATCAAGCATCTCATCGTGAAAAATTTCACGGTGCTCGATCACGCGCTGCAAGGCGTCTTGGGGGGTGATGGACATGGGTTTCTCCAAAAATCAATCGCTTTACTTTGCCTCAAGCCACGGCCGAAGGCGCTTTTGTCAAAGCCAGTTTGACACCAAAACCAACAAACATCGCACCGGCCACCCGATCGAGCCAGTGCATATGGCGCAGCACCCACGCCGCACGCTGCGTCAAAGACGCCGCAGCCAGCGCCCACAGCACATTGACAGGGATGGCATTGATATTGAACAAAGTACCCAAGAGCATGAAAGCCCAATCCTTGTGGGCATAGTCCGGCGCTATGAATTGCGGGATAAAAGCCAAGAAAAACAAGGCCACTTTGGGGTTGAGCACATTGGTCACAAATCCGCCGGCAAACACTTGGCGTAGCTTGTCAGGCGCATAGGGCGCTTGCTGGGCCTGGACAGCCGCCCGGGCAAGCCCGGTACCGGGACGGGCGCGCAGCATGCGCCACCCCATCCACAGCAGATAGGCGGCACCCAGCCATTTGAGTACGTTGAATGCCGTGGCTGAGGCCGCCAGCAAAGCACTCAATCCCACAGCTGCAGCTGCCACATGGACAAAGCAGCCTGCCGTGATACCGAACCCAGCCACCAAGCCGGCCCGCACACCACCGCGCAGCGTATGCGAGACGACGTAAAACACATCCGGACCAGGCGTCAAATTCAGCAACCAACCTGCGGCTATAAAAGCCAATAGGTGTGACATATCAGGCATGCGTGCTTCTCCGTTGGGGTCTCAATACACAGCCGCGCCGTGCGATGCCCTGTGCGCCACAGCACCATCGGCGCTGGCACCTGCTTGGGTAAAGAACGCCCGAATACAGGCCAGTGTGTGGTCGATATCGGCAGCATCGACATCCAGATGCGTCACAAAGCGCAGACCGATCAAGCCTGTGGCCCATACGCCATGGGCTTTGAGATGCGCCAGCAAGTCCGCGCCACGTCCATCGGCGACATCGACAAACACGATGTTGGTCTGGGCTGAGCGCACGGTCAGCCCGTCTATGCCTTGCAGGCCTTGCGCCAAGCGCTGCGCCAGCGCATGGTCATCGGCCAACCGCTCCACATGGTGGTCCAGCGCGTAGTCCACAGCGGCCGCCAACACGCCCACTTGGCGCATACCTCCCCCCACCATCTTGCGGATGCGGTGGGCGCGGGCAATCAGTTCGCGGCTACCGCACAGCATGGAGCCGATGGGCGCGCCCAGCCCCTTGCTAAAGCACACGGACACACTGTCAAAGTAGCTGCAAATGCGCTTGGCAGAAGCCGTCGCTGTCTCACCCGCTTGGCGCGAGGCCACTGCAGCATTGAACAAACGGGCGCCATCCAAATGCACCGCCAAGCCTTTGCTGCGCGCCAAGCTGGACGCTTGCTGCAAATACTCCTCGGGCATGGGATGCCCGTTCCACGTGTTCTCTAAACACAGCAGACGGGTGCGGGCGAAATGGCAGTCATCGGGCTTCACTGCCGCAGCGATATCGGCCAACGCCATTTGGCCGCCGGCATCTTGCGTGAGTGGCTGGGGCTGCACGCTGCCCAACACGGCGGCACCACCGCCCTCAAAGCGGTAGGTGTGCGCCAACTGACCGACGATGTATTCATCACCCCGACCACAATGGGCCAAGATGCCGCACAGGTTGCTCTGCGTGCCTGTGGGCATGAACAGCGCCGACTCAAAACCCAGCGCCTGCGCCAGCCGCTCTTGCAGGGCGTTGACCGTGGGGTCATCGCCAAACACATCGTCGCCCACGGGGGCCGCTGCCATGGCAGCGCGCATGGCGGCCGTGGGCTGCGTGACGGTGTCACTGCGCAAATCCACCACCTTCGGCTGGGCGCTCATGCCGCTTGCTCCAAGAAGTTGCGCAGCATGGCGTGGCCATGCTCGGTGAGGATGCTCTCTGGGTGAAACTGCACGCCTTCGAGCGGCAGGCTGCGGTGGCGCACGCCCATGATCTCGCCATCGTCCGTCCACGCGGTGATTTCCAACTCAGCCGGACACGAGGCGCGCTCAATCGCCAGCGAGTGGTAGCGGTTGACCGTGAAGCGCTGGGGCAGGTTGGCAAACACCCCTTTCTGGGTGGTGGTGATGTCACTGGTTTTGCCATGCATCAGCGCTTGGGCGCGGATGATGCGACCACCCAGCGCCGCGCCAATGCTTTGGTGCCCCAAACACACGCCCAAAATAGGCAACTTGCCCATGAAGTGCTGGATAGCCGATACGGAAATACCAGCCTCGGCTGGAGAGCACGGGCCGGGAGAAATCACCAAACGATCCGGCTGGCGCTCAGCAATGCCTTCGAGCGTGATTTCGTCGTTACGAAACACCTCCACCTGCGCACCCAACTCGCCAAAGTACTGGACGATGTTGTAGGTGAAGCTATCGTAGTTATCGACCATCAAAACTTTCATTGCTGGGCTCCTTGGCGCAGACGCGCAAACTCACGGTGCTCAAATTCAATAGACGCATGGATCAGCGCCTTGTACGCCGCCTCCACCACATCGGGTTGGCCGCCCTGAGCTTGGGCCATGGCCCGCACGCGGGCCAAGATGAAATCGATACGCGCTTGGTCGTACACCTTGCTTGGGTCTTGCTTGATACGGGCGGCCTCGGTCATGTAGCCAGTGCGCTCCACCAGCAGGGCAGTGATTTGCGTATCCAAGGCATCGATGTGTTCGCGCACTTGCTGCATGTTGTCGCAATGCTTGGCTTTGCGGGCAGCGTCATATTGGTGTTGTACCTTGCTCATTGCAATCCTTCCTCTACCAACTCAGCAGCGCGCAACAGAGCGCGGGCTTTGTGTTCTGTTTCACGCCATTCCATCTCAGGCACTGAATCGGCCACGACCCCAGCAGCAGCTTGCACGTGCAGCGTGCCGTTCTTGATGACACCAGTACGAATGGCAATGGCTACGTCCATATCCCCCGCATAACTCAGGTAACCGCAAGCACCGCCATAAATGCCGCGCTTGACGGGTTCGAGTTGGTCGATCAGTTCCATGGCATGCACCTTGGGCGCGCCGGTGAGCGTACCGGCTGGGAAAGTGGCTTTGAGCACATCCATATTGGTCATGCCCGGCAGCAGCGTACCCTCCACGTTGCTGACGATGTGCATGACGTGGCTGTAGCGCTCGATCACAAAGGCATCGGTCACCTTGACCGAGCCGATTTCGGCAATGCGGCCAATGTCATTGCGGGCCAAGTCAATCAGCATGACGTGCTCAGCCCGCTCTTTGGGGTCGTTGATGAGCTCCTGCTCTGCTGCCTTGTCGGCCTCGGGCGTGGCACCACGGGGGCGGGTTCCCGCCAGCGGGCGAATGGTGACTTTCTGCTGCACAGTCCCACTGTCAGCCGCCAACACACTTTCTTGGCGCACCAAAATTTCTGGCGATGCCCCCACTACATGGAAGTCGCTGCCTTGCCCATCAGTGCCACTGAAGTTGTAGTAATACATGTAAGGGCTGGGGTTGAGTGAACGCAGCGCGCGGTACAGCGACAAAGGTGACGCTTCGTAGCGTTTTTTGATGCGCTGACCGACCTGCACTTGCATGAAGTCGCCCCCGGCGATCAGCTCTTTGGCACGCTCTACGGCGGCCAGATAGTCCTCTTTGGCGAAGTCGCGCACCAGCGGCTGCTTCTCCACGGGTTGCTGCACTGGCAGCGCCACCGCTTGGTGCAAACGCGCCTTGAGCGCTTGCAGGCGGGCCTGCCCCTGGGCATAGGCCTGCGGCTGTGCAGGGTCCACATAGACCATGAGGTGCAGCTTGCCACTCAGGTTGTCGATCACCGCCAGCTCTTCGCACTGCAACAGCAGGATGTCGGGCGTTCCCAACTCGTCGGGCGGGCAGGTTCTTTCCAGTTTTTTTTCAAAATAACGCACTGCGTCGTAGCCGAAATAGCCCGCCAAGCCACCACAAAAGCGCGGCATGCCGGGCTGTATGGCCACCTTGAAACGCTGCTGGTAGGCCGCTATAAAGTCCAGCGGATTGCCACTGGCGCGCTCCACCACGGTACCTTGGTACACCACCTCGGTCACAGCTTGTGCACCAAAACCACTGGCACGCAACCACGTACTGGCTGGCAAGCCAATAAAGCTGTAACGCCCAAAACGCTCGCCACCGACCACGGACTCGAGCAAAAAACTATTGGCCGCAGGCTCGGTACTGCCGGATTCACACGCCAACTTGAGGTAGAGCGAAAGTGGGGTTTCCAAGTCTGCAAACGCTTGCAGAGTCAATGGAATACGGTTGTAACCCTGCGCGTGCAGGGCATTGAATTGGGCTTCTGTCATGGCAATGCCTTTGGGTTCATTCGCTGCGCAAGCAGTGGGCTTCACTGCTCGGATAGGGGATGGGCTAGACGCCCAGCAAGACAGTGCACAGTGCTCGCCAGAACGCGAGGGCTGCGCCTAGGCAGCCGCCGCGCCCTTAGTGAGCGGGCACAACAACGCAGCGACGCCAGGGCCAGGCTCCCCGGTCACTACAACCTGTCGTGCGAATGCGGTGTATGAACATGCGGCGCAGTGTAGCAAACCCGGCACCTACTCCTGCGCTAGAGAGCCGCACCTAAAGACTGAGGGCTAAGGTGAAACACCAAATTGGCATGCCACAAGCGCCTTTGACAATGCCTGTCCCTGCTTTTGCCACCCATGGAGGCGCACTATGCACACTGAATCCATCCATCAAGACCGCCGCATGCCTTGGCTGCACGGAGCACTGCACTGCCTGCTGGTCACATGCTTGGCCATGATCCCCGTTTGGACTTGGGCACTGGATGTGCAAGGCACCAAAGTGGACGACAGTGCCACTGTGGCCGGCACTACCCTGCCCCTACAAGGCGCGGGCATGCGCTACAAGGCCGTGTTCAAGGTGTACGCAGGTGCGCTGTATGCCAATGAAAAAATCCGCTCGCTCGACGCCCTTTTGCGCAACCCAGGCCCCAAACGACTGTCCATGACTTTTGTGCGTGACATCGATGCCAACTCCTTTGGCAAGCTGCTCACGCGGGGGGTGGAGGACAACACCCCCAAATCCGAACTGAGCAAACTCGTTCCTGGCCTGCTGCGCATGAGCGAGATGTTCAGTGCCAACAAATCCCTGAGTCCCGGTGATGTGGTCACGGTCGATTGGATACCCGGTACCGGCATGGTGATTAGCGTCAAAGGCAAACCACAAGGGGAGCCCTTCAAAGATGCCGACTTCTACCGCGCCATCATGGGCATATGGCTGGGCCCTGTCCCCGCCGATCACAAACTCAAAGACGCGTTGCTGGGGGCCTCTTAGCCCATGCACAGGTAGCTATTACGGCGCTGCAAGCGGCAGTTGCTCAAGCGTGTCGATATAGGCATCCGCTCCCGCCGATTGCACTGACTCACCGTGGTTGTAGCCATAAGGCACCAACAACACCGGGCAACCTGCAGCGCGTGCGGCCACCACATCGTTGCTGCTATCGCCCACCATCCACGTGCGTGCAGGGGCCCAGCCCAAGGTGCTGCACGCATGCAGCAACGGCATAGGATCGGGTTTTTTGCGTGCCACCGTATCACCACCGACCACCAACTGGAAATAGCCCAGCAGACCTTTGGCTTGCAGCAAATCACGGGCAAAACGCTCCGGCTTATTGGTCACACACGCCATGGGCAAGCCCTGCTGTTGGCAACGCTGCAGCCCGGCCTGCACACCCGCATACACGGTGGAGTAGTGGCCATTGATGTGGGGGTAATGCGCCATATAGGCCTGCAAAGCCTGCTGCACCATGGATTCCTCCAACGTGTGCAGGCCGTGGCTGCGCTGCACTTGGGCGAGCAAGCTGCGCACCAAGTGCTCGGTGCCCTTGCCCACCAAATGCTCCACCTGCTCCAACTCCACAACAAACGAGGCATACGGCGCTGGCAGTTGTGCCAGCATGCGCTGCAAGGCCTGTTGAAAGTCCCCACGCGTATCGACCAAGGTTCCATCCAAATCCAGCAGCAAACCCTGCGGGGGCGCTGCATGCAACACAGTATTCACAGAAATCACTCCACTTCCAGCGGCACTTCGCGCTCGCGTATCCAACTGAGCAAATGGGTCGTCTCCATGGGTTTGGCAAACCAGTACCCCTGCCCCTTGTCACAACCAATGCGCTGCATGTGCTGCATTTGCTCTTCGGTTTCAATCCCTTCGGCCACCACTTGCAGTCCCAATGCATGCCCCACCTCCACAGTGGACTCCACCAGCACACGGTGGTAGCGACTGGGGTTGGACAAGGCGACAAAGCTGCGATCGATTTTCAGGTGCTGTATGGGCAATTCGTGCAGGCACGCCAACGAAGAGTAGCCCGTACCAAAGTCATCCAAGGACAACTCCACCCCCAGCTCGCGAATGGCATGCAGGGTGCCTTGCACTTGCTCGTCTTGTGCAGCCAAACTTTCGGTCACTTCCAAAATAAGGTTGCTCGGACGCATGCTGTGGTTGCGCAAGGTGTCGTGCACCATGGCCACCAAATGCGGGTGGCGCAACTGCGCCCGCGACAGGTTGACCGATACGCTACGCGGAGCCAAAGGCCCCAACTCCGCCTGCCAACGCTCGAAATCGGTACACGATTGCTGCAGCACAAATTGCCCCAACGTGTCGATTAAACCGCTGGCCTCGGCCATGGGCACAAAATCCGCTGGCGACACCATACCCCGCACCGGATGGCGCCAGCGTGCCAAGGCCTCCACCCCCATGAGACGCTGGGTGCGCAAATCGATGATGGGCTGGTACACCACATGCAAGCCCTTAGCGGCCAAGGCTTGGCGCAAGTCGCTCTCCAAGGCCACCGCCGCACTCACGCGGTCGCGCATGGCCGGCTCAAACATCACGTAGCGCGCCCTGCCACTGCGCTTGGCTTCGTACATGGCAATGTCGGCATCGCGCAACACGCTGTCGGCATCGTCGGCCGCGAAGGTGCTGGTCACAATGCCGATGCTCACCGTGCTATCGACCCGGTGGTTGCCCACCTGGTAGGGCACTGCCAGCACGTCGAGCAAGCGTCCGGCCACGATCTCGGCGTCCAAATCGCCCCGGATATCGTCCAGCACCACCACGAACTCATCGCCCCCGATGCGGGCGGCCAGCAAATCAAAATCGCTGGTGTGCACCAAGGTATCGCCGGGGCGTAGCGTGTCTTGCAAGCGGCGGGCAATTTGGCGCAGCAACTCATCGCCCACGCCGTGACCCAAGGTGTCATTGACCTGTTTGAAGCGGTCAAAGTCCATGAACAGCACCGCAAAGTTGTAGCCCGGCTGCTGGCGGCGGCGTGCCAAAGCGGTTTCGATTTTTTCTTGCACCACCGAACGGTTGGGCAACTGCGTGAGCTCATCGGTGCGGGCAGCATTGCGCAGCTGCAACTCCATGGCTTTTTGCGCGTTCACATCCATCACCACACCTGTCATGCGCAGTGCATGGCCCTTGCTGTCGCGTTCTGACACCGTGCCCGCGATCAAGAGCCAAATCCAACGGCCATTGACCTGCTGCAGCCGCACCACCGTGCGGTTAGATCCCCCCGTCACGCGCAACAAACCAATGATGAACTCGCGCCAAATAGGTCTATCGTCTGGGTGCACACGCTGCTGCCATTCGCGACCGCGCATCATGCTCACATTGGAGCCAAAACCCATCAATTCCATGAATCGCTCGTTGCAACGCGTCCAGTCGGTGTTGATCTCCCAATCCCAAATACCCACACCAGCACCATCGATGGCCAACCGCAACATATGCGCTTGTTGGCGCAGCTCGGTCATCTCTTGGGCCACCATCACCGCCCCAATGACGGTGCGCTCTTCATTGACCAAAGGTTTGGTTTCTATTTGAAACCAGCGCCGCTTGCCATTGGCACCATGCAAAAACAACTCTTGCTTGTGGGCAACACCCGCCAATACCGCCAAACGCAAATGGCGCAGAGCGCGCTCATCGACCCGTGCACGGCGCAGCAAGGCCTCGGCCCGGCGACCAATGATGGACTGCACTTGGGCATCAAGCATGCGGCCATAGGCTTTGTTGGCCCACATGACGCGGTGATTGGCATCGGTGAGCACCATGGCACTGGAGCTCATCTCGGCCACCATCACAAAGCGGCGCAAACGCTCGGTCTGGGCCCGTTCGGTGCGGTACTGGCGTTTGATTACCCGTACCGTGTGCTCCACCACCAGCAGCAGCATCAACATGAGCACTGCCACAATCAGCGTGTACCACAGAATGCCAAAGTTCTTGGAGCGCTCGCGCAGGGTATGCATGCGCGAGAGCAAGTGGCGCTGGATATCGCCCAAAGTATTGGAGACCAACAGCAATTGCTCGTGCAGCCAATCGAGCTTGGCCACCATGACTCGCGGGGGCTTGGTGGTCGATGCCACAGGCGGTGGCATGTCCAACAAAAAGTTGACCATTTCCACCTCGGATGCACGCCACTGATCAAAGTAATCCTGCAAGGGCGTTCCTTGGTTTTTCAGGCTGCGCAACTGCCACTGGGCGTACAAGCCAGCAAAGTTGTCGTTGAGCACAGTGGCTTGGCGTACGCTTTGCACCAAGGCCTGCTGGTCGCTGGCATCACCTGTTTCCAAATAGGCCTGCAAATGCTTGTCTTGCTCACCCAGCAATTGCATGCGATCAGCGATCACCTGCATCAGTGAGACTTCCAAGTGCAGGTCTTCATCGGTGTCGTAATTGACCAAAAAACCAATGGTCACCAACACAGCCAACACACCGAGCATGATGGCCATGACCCACCTCACCCGGACATGGGGGCCGTGGCGCATGGCCCTTCGCTCGTTGGCCGGATCGAGCAATGCCTCAGTCGAATCAAAAAACGATGGTGACTGACTTTCTGACGACATGCGCTAGTGCGTGGTGAGGCCCGCTGGGCGCGAGCTAAGTAGCCAATGCTTCGCGCATGGATTGCACCACGGCGCGGTAATCAGGTTTGCCAAAGATAGCGCTACCAGCCACAAAGGTATCGGCCCCTGCATCGGCCACGCGGCGGATGTTGTCCACCTTGATGCCGCCATCTACCTCCAAGCGAATGTCTTTGCCACTGGCATCGATGAGGCGGCGCACTTGCTCAATTTTGCGCAAAGCAGCGTCAATGAAACTCTGCCCACCAAAGCCGGGGTTGACGCTCATGATCAGCACCAAATCCAGATCGTCCAACACCCAGTCCAGCATGCTCAAAGGCGTGGCGGGATTGAGCACCAAACCTGCCTTGACGCCGTGGGCCTTGATGGCCTGTACGCTGCGGTGCACATGGTCACTGGCTTCGGGGTGAAAGCTGATGTAGTCGGCCCCAGCTTGTGCAAAAGCGGCTGCCAAAGCATCCACGGGCTGCACCATCAGGTGGACATCCACGGGGATGGGGCTGCCATCGACACGTTTGGCATAGGGCTTAATGGCCTGGCACACCATGGGGCCAAAAGTCAGATTGGGCACGTAGTGGTTGTCCATCACGTCAAAATGGATCCAGTCTGCGCCGGCCGCAATCACTTGGGTCACCTCGTCACCCAAACGGGCAAAATCGGCGGACAAGATGGATGGGGCGATTCGGTATGTCATGGGGTCAAATTCACGGTTAGCATTTCTCGTTATGGCGAAATATCAATTCCACATCGAGACGGTTCCGCAATATATCCCGGAACAATCAAACCCCGATGAATCCTTGTATGTATTTGCGTACACGATAACGATTACCAACGTCGGCGAAGTGGCTGCGCAATTGATCGCGCGCAGTTGGAGTGTGAACAACTCCGAAGGCAAGACCGAACGCGTCAAAGGCTTGGGCGTGATTGGGCAGCAACCGCTGCTGCAACCGGGCGAATCGTTCGAATACACCAGCGGTGTGCCACTGAGCACACCTACCGGCACCATGCACGGCAGCTACTTCTTTGTGGCCGAAGACGGGGAGCGCTTTGAAGTGGACGTTCCACTGTTTGTGCTCGACGCCTTGAGCAGCGGCAGCACCCCACCGCGTACCCTGCACTGACGATGGCTGGCACCACTTGCAAGGCCGACGCTTTGGGCGAATTCGCCCTCATACGGCGCTACTTCGACCATCCCGTTCCGGCCAACAGCGCCGTAGCTTTGGGTGTGGGAGACGATTGCGCTTTGTTGCATTCCGATACCAGTGGTTGGCAATGGGCCATCAGCACCGACATGCTGGTCAGTGGTCGCCATTTCTTTGCCGACGTCGATCCCGCCCTGCTGGGCCACAAAGCCTTGGCTGTGAACCTGAGCGACCTGGCCGCCTGTGGTGCCACACCGCGCGCCTTCACGCTGGCACTGGCCCTGCCCGAGGCCAACCCTGACTGGCTGCACGCTTTTGCCAGTGGCTTGCTGGCCTTGGCTCGCGAACATGGCTGCGTGCTCATGGGTGGCGACACCACACGCGGGCCGCTCAATATATGCATCACCGTCATGGGCCAAGTGCCACCGGGCCAAGCCCTGCTGCGCCACCAGGCCCAAGTGGGGGACGATATCTACGCCAGCGGCCATGTGGGCGATGCAGCGCTGGCCCTGCGTGCCCTGCAAGGCCGTTTGCCCGCCGCGCTGCCCAACGATCTGCTGGCCCACGCCCGCCACCGACTGGAACAGCCCACGCCGCGCGTGGCGCTGGGCCAAGCCCTGCGGGGACTGGCCCACGCCGCCGCCGACATCAGCGACGGCTTGGCTGGCGACTTGGGCCACATCCTGCAGCGCAGCGGCGTAGGGGCCACCTTGCACCTGCAAGATGCTATGCAATTGATAGCGGCCTCAGCTTATTCCACGGGCTCCACGGCCGAATTCGATCAAAAAGACTGGTCAGCCCAATGGCTCGACTGCATCCTGCACGGCGGCGATGATTACGAGCTGGTATTTACCGCCAGCCCACAGCAACGCGGAGCCATTGCCGCTGCCGCAGCAGCCAGCCACACACGTGTCACCCGCATCGGGCAGATAGAGACCGAATCCGGCCTGCGCTTGCGCCATGCCAACGGACAGGTACAACCCCACAGCGCCCGCAGTTTTGACCACTTTGCCAGCTAACCTTTGCCATGCACAGCGCCACCGAACAAACCCCACCCCCTGCCGATACCACCGCCCCCTCTGCCCACACTGCCAGCCGTGTACCGGCATGGCTAGCGCGGCTGGCCACCATCGTGGCCACGGGTTTTGGCAGCGGCTTGTCACCCAAAGCACCGGGCACCGTGGGCACGCTGTGGGCATGGGTGGTTTTCGCACTCAGCGCCCCGCACATGGGCGATGGGCACTGGGCCATGGTGATGGCCGTGGGCATCCCCTTGGGCGTGTGGGTGAGCAGCGTGGCTGCGGTATGGCTGGGCCATGCCGACCCTTCAGCTGTGGTGGTAGACGAGATACTGGCGTTCTGGCTGGTGCTCTGGCTCATCACCCCTTGCTCGTGGCAACAGCAGTTGGCCGCTTTTGTGCTGTTTCGCTTTTTCGATGCCGTCAAACCCGGCCCAGTAGGCTGGGCCGACCGCTTATTCCACCAGCGCAGCGAGCGCCCATGGCTGGCTTGGTGGCAAACCGGCATTGGCATCATGCTGGACGACTTCGTGGCTGCGGGCTGCACCCTGTTCATCATGGCGTGGTGGCGCTTTTGACTTGCGTCAATATTTGTCAATAGCCGTAAATACCGACATTTACATTGCAAATCGTTGCGCCTAAGCGCACTTTTTCATCCAAAAATGTTTTTGTCTTTATTTAAACCGTTGGACTGCGCATGACAGACTTTTTCCGCTACCACGGCTGGTTGGCCCCCGGCGTGCGTTTACTGCGCCAACTGCGTTTTCCGGGCAAAGCCAGCATCATTGCCGGACTGTTTCTCATCCCCTTGGTCATGTTGTTGTGGCAAGTGTGGCAAGGCACGCAAGAACAGCAAGACTTCACCCACAGCGAACAACTGGGCGTGGACTATGTGCAAAGCGCCCACGCTGTGCTGGTAGCAGCCCAAAACTGGCGCATGGCGGCAATCCTGCAACGCGACCCAGACAGCGCCAAAACCAAAGCCTCCCAAGCATGGCAGGACTTGCAAAGCACCAACCGACAACTGGGGGAGGTGCTGCAAACGGCCCCCTCCTTCCAAGCGGCTGACAAAGCGTTTGCCGTGCTGCAGCAACTGCCCAGCAATGCCCCGGCACTCGATGCCTACCGCGCCCACACCGCTTTTGTGCAGGCGTTGATCACCCTGACGCAAAACGTGGCTGACAACTCGCAGCTATCCCTCGACCCCGAACTGGACACATACCACCTCATGAACTACAGCGTGCTGGTGGGGCCTGAGCAAATCGAGATGCTCAGCCGCCTGCAGGCCTTGAGCACCATGGTGCTGCGCGAACACGCCTTGCCTGCAGAACTGCAAGCCGAGATCGGGCAACAGCACGCCTTGCTGGACTTTGTGGATGAGAAGGTGGAGCACTCGTATGGCATTGCCATCGAGAGCGACAAAAGCATTAGCAGCCAGTTTGACATGCCCGGCGTGGATCGCGACCGGGAAAAATTCGACGCAGCCTTGCGCGAACAAGTCCTAAGCGGCAGTTTGGGCATGGCACCGGAGGCCTTCATCGCCGTGGCCCAAGCGAGTGTGAACAGCTCACACAAGCTCAACCAACAAATCTTGCAACGCTTAGAGCAGCGCTTGCAAGAGCGCAGCGACAGCGCCAGTCGGGCGCTGCTCGTCAAATTCACCATCAGCGGCAGCTTCATCGCACTGGCGCTGTACATGATGCTGGCCTTCTACACCGTGATGATGGGGGGCTTGGACGAAGTGTCGCGCAATCTGGATGCCATTGCCGATGGCAATTTGCTCGCCCCACCCATCCCGTGGGGGCGCGATGAAGCCGCCGACCTGATGCACAACATGACGCACATGGTGGACAAACTCAAGCACATCGCCGTCAGCACCCTGCAAGAGGCCAGCACACTCAACCATGCCAGCAGCGAAATTGCCTCCACTGCCGCCGACCTGTCCAGCCGCACCGAAAGCGCCGCCAGCAGCTTGGAAGAAACGGCTGCAGCCATGCACACCATTGGCGAGAAAGTGCAACACAGCAACCGCACCGTGGCCGAGATAGCCACCATCGTGCAAAACAACGCCAACGTGGCGCGCGATGGCGGGCAAACCATTGGCGAGGTGGTGAGCACCATGCGCGCCATCCACGGCAGTTCACAAAAAATTGCCGACATCATTGGCGTGATCGACAGCATTGCATTCCAGACCAATATCCTGGCCCTGAACGCTGCGGTAGAAGCTGCCCGTGCTGGTGAGCAAGGCCGTGGCTTTGCCGTGGTGGCCAGCGAAGTACGCGCCTTGGCCGGGCGCAGTGCCGAGGCCGCCCGCGAGATCAAGCAACTCATCACCAGCAGCATCGAGCAAGTGGAGCGCGGTGCCGAGGTGGCCGACAAAGCCGGTGCCACGGTAGATGACATCGTGACCAACGCCCAGCGCATCCACGACATGATGCACTCCATCACCGAAGACAGCCGGGACCAATCCAACAGCGTCAAGCAAGTGGGCGGTGCACTGGCTGAGCTCAACGACACCACGCAGCACAATGCATCGCTGGTGGAAGAGTCATCCGCTGCGGCCAAGAACTTGGCCGAGCAAGCCCAGCGCCTGATGCAGGTGGTGGGCTTTTTCAAACTGGCCTAACCCGCCAGCAAGGCCGCGTTGCCTCCAGCCGCCGTGGTGTTGATGGTCACGGTCTGCTCGGTGCAAAAGCGCAGCAGGTAATGCGGCCCCCCGGCCTTGGGGCCGGTGCCAGACAGGCCCTCGCCACCAAAGGGCTGCACACCCACGACGGCACCAATCATGTTGCGGTTCACGTACACATTGCCCACGCGCGCTGCCGCCGCCATGGCAGCAGCGCGGCTGTCTATGCGGGTGTGGATGCCCAGCGTGAGGCCATAGCCCAGCGCATTGATCTGCTCAATCATGGCCAAGGGATCGCCACGCCAGCGCAGCACCAACAGCACGGGGGCAAAAATTTCCTCGCGCACCTGCTGCAGCGAGTCGATCTCAATCAACTGCGGCGGCAGCATGTTTGCTATGGTTTTGATAGCTTTCATAGCAATACCATCAAGCTCCGTAGCCATTTTTTCTTCCAAAATGTGCACCCCATAGGCTTGCAACTGCTGGCATGCACGGGCGTAGGCCTGCCCGTCGATGAGCGGGCCCACATCGGTGGCCAAGTGCGCCGGGTCGCCCAGCACCAGCGTTTGCAGGGCACCGCGCAGCATGGGCAGCACATCGTCGGCAATGGCCTCGTGCACGCACAGCACACGCAGCGCAGAACAGCGCTGCCCGGCTGAACGAAAAGCGCTTTGCACCACCGCATCGACCACCTGCTCGGGCAGGGCGCTGCTATCGACCACCATGGCGTTGAGCCCCCCGGTCTCGGCAATCAGCGGGACGATGGGGCCCTCTTTGGCCGCCAGCGTGCGCTGGATGGTTTTGGCCACCTGCGTGGAGCCCGTGAACACCACCCCGGCCACGCCGGGCAGCGCCACCAATGCTGCGCCCACCGTCTCGCCCGGGCCATGCAGCAGTTGCACTGCGGGCTCAGGCACGCCACTGGCATGCAGCAGTTGCACCGCTTTGCGGGCGATGCGCGGGGTTTGTTCAGCGGGTTTGGCCAGCACCGTATTGCCCGTGACCAAGGCCGCAGCCACCTGCCCCATAAAAATAGCCAGCGGGAAATTCCACGGGCTGATGCACACCCACACACCACGGGGGCGCAGGGTGAGCGTGTTGTGCTCACCAGTCAGGCCAAACCACTGCGCGCCGTACTGGGTTTGCCATGCAGGCTCCAGCGCTGGGCACGCTTGCGCTTGCATCAGGGGTACGGCCTGCGCAGCGTAGTAGCGCAAGAAGTCGATGGCCTCTCGCACCTCGGCCACCGCATCGCCCCAGGTTTTGTGGGCCTCCTTCACCAACAGGGCGCACCACTGCGGCAATTCAGCCTGCAGCGCATCGGCGGCGAACAGCAAGGCATCAGCGCGCTGATGCACGGGTGTTTTGCTCCACTTTTGATAGCACTTCCAGCTTGCTGCATAAGCGCTAGCGGCCAATTCTTCTGAATCGAAGGGATAGTCTTCCAATCTGCACTGGGCGTAGGCGTCGAGCAAGGGTTGCACATCGCCGGGCTGGGTCAAGTCCAGGCCTGCGCTGTTGCGCCGAGCCCGAGTGCTACCCGCGCTGGACTGGGCAGGTTCGTGCACAGGCCCGTACAGCGAATCGGGCAGCGGCAGCTTGGCATCGGGCTGCAGTTGCAGCGGACTGGCCAGCAGCCGTTCAGGCGGCACGGCGGTGTCGGCCAGTTGGTGCACAAAACTGGAGTTGGCCCCGTTTTCCAGCAAACGGCGCACGAGATAGGCCAGCAAGTCGCGGTGCGCTCCCACGGGGGCGTACACGCGGCACACCAACAGCGGGTCGCGCAGCACTTCGCGGTACACGCCTTCACCCATGCCGTGCAGGCGCTGCAATTCCAAGCGGCGCGGCCAAGGGTTGTGGCCGCTGGGCAGCGGCTGGGCTGGGCTGCCGGTGAGTTGCTCCGCTTGCGCCACCGTGCTGCTCTGCGCGGCCAATTGCAGCAGCGCGGCGATAGTGGCCGCGTTGTGTGTGGCGAATTGGGGATAGACCGCATCGGGCGCGGCCAGCAACACCCGGGCGCAGGCCAGGTAAGAGGCATCGGTATGGCTTTTGTGCGTGAACACCGGGTAGTGCGGCAAGCCCAGCTCTTGGGCGCGTTTGACCTCCGCATCCCAGTACGCCCCTTTGACCAAGCGGCACATGAGGCGTACCCGGTAACGCCGCGCCATGGTGATGACTTGGCGCACCAGCGCCAGTGAGCGGGTTTGGTAAGCCTGCAGCGCCAGCCCCAAACCGCACCACTGCGGGTGCTGCTGCGCCACGCGCGCCAGCAGTGCATCAAGCACCTGCAGTGACAGCTCCAGCCTGTCTACCTCCTCTGCATCCAAGGTGAGGTTGATGTTGGCCCGCGCTGCCAACCCGCACAGTCCCCACACGCGGGGCACCAGCACTTGCATGACCTGCTGGTGCTGCGCCGCTTCGTAGCGCGGGTAGAGCGCACTGAGCTTGATGGAAATGCCATCTTTATCCGTTGGCGCAACGGTGCCATCGGTGTGCGCCGCGATAAAGCCAATGGCGTCTTCATAGTGCTGCAGGTAGCGCAACGCATCGGCCTCGGTGCGAGCCCCCTCGCCCAGCATGTCGTAGCTGTAACGCAGGCTGGCACTGCCCTGCTGCTGCGCCTGCTGGCGGCTGCGCTGGGCTTGTTGCCATGCCAGTGGCATGGTTTGCCCCAGCACGAACTGCTGCCCCAGCAACTGCACGGCACGCAGCGCTGCCACCACCACCGTGCGCCCGCCCATACGCCGCCACAGCGATGCTTGGTCTGCATTGCCCGGTTCGGGTAAGCAGTGCTTGGCCCACTGCAAGGCCACGTTGCTCAAGCGGGCCAGTGCGGGGGGCGCGTCGTGCGCCGCAGTGGCGCTCGCAAAGTCAGCGCGGCCAAGTTGATCGGCTGTCAGGCTCAAGGCCGTGGCGGCATCGGGCACGCGCAGCAAGGCTTCGGCCAAGCGCATCAACGCCAAGCCCTCGACGCTGGAGATGGGGTACTCCCGCAACAAACTCTCCATGGCCCAAAACGGTGGCGGGTTGTCGCGTACGGCCTGCACCCACGGCAAAGCCATGCGGGCGGCACCATCCCAAGCCAGCGCGCCATCGAGCAGTTGTAGCCGCTGCGCGACAGCCTGTGACTCCGCTTCGTACGGAGTTGGCAAAAGAACCGACGGCAAAGGACTGGGCAGCGAATGCACCACGGGGTCTGCAACAGGGTTTGTCATAGCGATTGGCCTACAAATTGAACAATGCCGCCATATTTATGCTTTTTACACTGAATTAAATTCAGTTGTTTTTGATTTTTTAGATTTTTACTTTGCGCAAAACGGTTAAAAAAACAAGTTACAAGCACGTACTTGCCAACAAAAACCTTATTGGATAGAAAGTCGTTTTACCCATAAAGACTCGGAACAACCGATGGGAAACGTCGTTGGATTTTTTCGCTGCAACACCACACGCTGCCATGGACAACCTTGACCGCATAGACCTGCGCATCCTGCAGCAACTACAACTGGATGGTCGTTTGACCAACCTGAAACTGGCCGAAGTGGTGGGCCTGTCACCCACTGCGGTATTGGCCCGCGTGCAACGCCTGACCAAAGAGGGGTACATCGTGGGCTACGAAGCTCGCCTAAACCCACTCAAATTGGGCTTGGGCATGATGGTGTTTGTGGAAGTGCTATTGGACAAAACCACCCCCAACGTGTTCGACCAATTCAAAGCTGCCGTGCAAGTGCGCGATGAAATCATCGAATGCCACATGGTGGCGGGCGGGTTTGACTACCTGCTCAAGCTGCGCATGAGCGATATGGCCGCTTACCGCGCCTTTGCAGGCACCGTGTTGTGGCAACTGCCTGGCGTGCGTGAAACACGAACCTACGCAGTCATGGAAGAAATAAAAAGCAGCGGCAAACTGCCGCTGCCGCACTAAAGCGGGGCCGCTTGCGTGTCTGGCGCGGCATAGCTGCGAGCGCCAAATATGGCACTGCCCACGCGCACCATGGTCGAGCCGCTGTGCACCGCAGCCAGCATGTCGGCGCTCATACCCATGGACAAAGTATCGAGCGCAAAGCCTTGGGCGCACAACTGGTCAAACAACTGCCGCGCCCGCTTGAATACGGCGCATGCAGCCGCATAATCCGGCGCTGGCTCGGGGATGCACATGAGGCCGCGCAAGCGCAGCCGTGGCAAGGCCACCACAGCGCGCATCAGCTCCACCACCTCGGTGGCGGAGACTCCTGACTTGGTCACACCACCGTCGATATTGACTTGCACACACACCTGCAGCGGTGGCAATTCAGGCGGGCGCTGTTCATTCAAACGTTCGGCAATTTTGAGGCGATCTACGGTGTGCACCCAATCAAAATGGGCTGCCACCAGTCGGGTTTTGTTGCTCTGTATGGGGCCAATGCAATGCCATTCGATGGGCAAGTGGCTCAGGTGCAGAATCTTCTCCACCCCTTCTTGGATGTAGTTCTCTCCAAACGCCGTCTGCCCAGCGTCGAATGCCTCGCGCACGGCATCAGGCCCAAATGTCTTGGACACCGCCAACAGCCGTACAGTGTTGGAATTGCGCCCCGCCTCCTCGCATGCTCGCAGCAGTTGGGCCTGGACTGTGCGCAGATTTTCAGCAATCTTGGTCATAATCAAGTCAAGCGTACCAAATTGTGAACTAGGAGTATCGATCCGTGGACATCACCCAGCTGCTGGCGTTCAGCGTCAAGAACAAAGCGTCTGACTTGCACCTCTCGGCTGGACTGCCGCCCATGATCCGCGTGCACGGGGATGTGCGCCGCATCAACATCCCCCCCATGGACCACAAACAGGTGCATGCGCTGGTGTACGACATCATGAACGATACGCAGCGCAAAATCTACGAAGACACGCTGGAAATCGACTTCTCGTTCGAGATCGACGGTCTCGCCCGCTTCCGGGTCAACGCCTTCAACCAAAACCGTGGTGCAGGTGCAGTGTTCCGTACCATTCCGAGCAAAATCCTCACGCTGGAGCAACTGAACGCGCCCTCCATTTTTGGTGACCTTGCCCTCAAACCACGCGGCTTGGTGCTGGTCACTGGCCCCACCGGCTCGGGTAAATCCACCACCTTGGCGGCCATGATCAACCACCTCAATGAGACCGAATTTGGCCACATCCTGACGGTGGAAGACCCTATCGAATTCGTCCACGAATCGAAAAAGTGCCTGATCAACCAACGGGAGGTTGGGCCGCACACCATGAGCTTTGCGGCGGCGCTCAAATCAGCGTTGCGCGAAGACCCGGATGCGATCTTGGTGGGGGAAATGCGGGATCTGGAAACCATCCGCTTGGCCATGACCGCCGCCGAAACTGGGCACTTGGTGTTTGGTACCTTGCACACCAGCAGCGCGGCCAAAACCATCGACCGTATCATTGATGTGTTCCCCGCCGCCGAAAAAGAAATGGTGCGTGCCATGCTGTCCGAATCGCTGCAGGCCGTCATCTCGCAAACGCTGTGCAAAACCAAAGATGGCCAAGGCCGCGTGGCGGCGCACGAAATCATGCTTGGCACCCCGGCCATTCGCAACCTGATCCGTGAAGCCAAAGTGGCCCAGATGTACTCCGCGATCCAAACCGGCAACAGCGTGGGCATGCAAACGCTGGATCAGAACCTGACCGACTTGGTACGCCGCAACGTCATCAACCCCTCCGAAGCACGCAGCAAAGCCAAGAGCCCAGAGAACTTTCCTGGCTAATTTAGATTGAAGGACTCCCCACCATGGAACGCGATCAGGCCACGAAATTCATCAACGACTTGCTGCGCCTCATGGTCAGCCGCAACGGCAGCGACTTGTTCATCACGGCGGACTTTCCCCCGGCCATCAAGGTCGATGGCCGGGTTACCAAGGTATCGCCTCAGCCACTGAGCGGGGCCCACACCCAAGCCTTGGCCCGCTCCATCATGAACGACCGCCAGGTCGCTGACTTTGAACGCACCAAAGAGTGCAACTTCGCCATTTCCCCAGCCAACATCGGGCGCTTTCGCGTCAACGCCTTTGTGCAACAAGGCAAGATTGGCTTGGTGCTGCGGGTCATTCCACAAATCATTCCTACCATCGATAGCCTGCGCATGCCGGGCATCCTCAAAGAAGTGGTGATGTCCAAACGCGGCTTGTGCATTTTGGTGGGTGCCACTGGCTCGGGCAAATCCACCACATTGGCCGCCATGGTGGACTGGCGCAACGAGAATAGCCAAGGGCACATCATCACAGTGGAAGACCCCATCGAATTTGTGCACGCGCACAAAAACTGCGTGATCACGCAACGCGAAGTGGGTTTGGACACCGACAGCTGGGATGCCGCACTCAAGAACACCCTGCGGCAAGCGCCCGATGTGATTTTGATGGGCGAAATCCGCGACCGGGAAACCATGGAAAACGCCATCGTGTTCTCCGAAACCGGTCACTTGTGCTTGGCCACTTTGCACGCCAACAGCGCCAACCAAGCACTGGATCGCATCATCAACTTTTTCCCCGAAGAGCGTCGCAGCCAGTTGCTCATGGACTTGTCGCTCAACCTGCGTGCCATGGTGTCGCAGCGACTCATTGCGCGCCAAGACAGCAAGGGCCGTGTAGCCGCCGTGGAGATCATGCTCAATACCCCGCTGGTATCGGACATGATCTTCAAGGGCGAAGTCACCGATATCAAAGAAGTAATGAAAAAGAGCCGCGAGTTGGGCATGCAAACCTTTGACCAAGCCCTGTTCGACCTCTACGAACTCAACTCCATCACCTACGAAGACGCTCTGCGCAATGCCGACTCGGTGAACGACTTGCGCCTGCAAATCAAGCTCAACAGCAAGCGCAACCGCTCCGGCGATTTGGCCCAAGGTACAGAAAACTTGGCCATCATGTAAGGCCACCAAGGCATAAAAAAGCCGCATCGCCATCTGGCCATGCGGCTTTTTTCACGGCAACGGGGCACCGCATCTCCGACCTAGTTGCCTACATCACTTTTGGGGTTGCTGGTGGTATTGGTTTTGCTAGGCTGGGGCAGCATGCCGGCCAGTTCATCTTCAGAGATGTATTCAAAGATTTTGACGACTTTTTGCACGCCAGAAACCGAGGCCGTAATGTCGGTAGCACGCTTGGCTTCACGCTGACTGACGCGCCCCATCAAGTAGACCGTGCCACGCTCGGTCACGACCTTGAACGCGCTAGAGATCAAATCTTTGGCATCCACCAAGGATGCCTTGACCTTGCTGGTGATCAGAGTGTCGCTGGAGCGCGAGCTCAGGGATGTGTTGCCCGCTATAGCCAGCTCGTTGACGATGTTGCGCACGTTTTCTACGTTGGCTGCAATGCGCTCCACCAGTGCTTTGTCATCCGCATTGGGCACCTCACCCGTCAGCAGCACTTGGCGGTTGTAGCTGGTCACATTCACATGCACACGCTCACCCAAGCCGTCGCGGATGCGGGCACTGGCCTTGAACTCGATACCTTGGTCTTCCACCACCGTACCGGAAGTACGGCGATCTGTTGCCACAGCGCCACCGGCCACCATGGCACCACCAGCCACCAAGGCAATACAACCGGACAAAGCCGCCAAATTCACTGCCACCAATGCTGCCAACGCAGCGCGTTGTGTCCAACGTTTCATAGTTTGGTCTCCTGATCACCCATCAACAGCGCATCCACCCCATCGCACAAGCAATGCAGGGTCAGGATGTGCACCTCTTGAATACGTGCTGTGCGATCGTGCGGCACACAAATGTGCACATCGGTCTCACGCAGCACCTCGTTCATCTGGCCGCCTTTGCGGCCCGTCAAAGCCACCACCACCATGTCGCGCTGGTGGGCAGCTTCTATGGCAGCCAACACGTTGGCCGAATTGCCACTGGTCGAAATGGCAATGAGCACATCGCCAGGCTGTCCCAGCGCACGCACTTGGCGCGAAAAAATATGCGTGTAGTCGTAGTCGTTGGCCACGGCCGTGATGATGGAGGTGTCGGTCGTCAAGGCAATGGCGGCCAACTCGGGGCGCTCACGCTCAAAACGGCCTACAAACTCAGCAGCAAAATGCTGCGCATCCGCTGCCGAGCCGCCATTGCCGCATGCCAACACCTTGCCGCCACCCGTCACGCAAGTCAGTATGGCCTGCACAGCCGCATCAATGGGGCCACTGAGCACTTGGGCGGCCTTGTATTTCAAGTCCGCACTGTCGATAAAGTGCTGTTGAATTCGTTGCTCTAGCATGGCGCGATGATAGCGCCTCCCACTTCCTCTACTGTTGCATGCAAGCCCCCTCTGACATCACCGTTTTTATTGGCCGCTTTCAGCCCTTTCACAACGGTCACCTGTGCATCGTGCGCCAAGCTTTGGGCATGGCGCAACGCGTGGTCATGGTGCTGGGCTCCTCCTACGCCAGCAGCAGCCGCAAAAACCCCTTTAGCTGGCAGGAACGCGCCGCGCTGGTACAGCAAGCCCTGAGTCCCGCAGAGCGCGCCCGGGTGGATTTTTTGCCCCTGCACGATTACCGTGACGACAGTCAGTGGGTGCAAGCCGTGCGTGCTGGGGTGCACCAACTGGCGCAGCAGCAACTGGGCTTGAATGTGCCACGGGTGGCACTCATAGGCCACTTCAAAGATGACAGCAGCTACTACCTGCGCTATTTCCATGAATGGAAGCTGGTGAGTGTGCCGCGCAACAGCCCTATAGACGCCTCACACATTCGCAACGCTTGGCTTGCCAGCACGATGGAGAACATGCCCGCTACCCTGGCCGCTTTTGCCGACGACGCCCCCGCCAGCACCCTGCAATTTTTGCTGGACTGGAGCCGCACGCCAGCGTTTGCCGCTTTGCAGCAGCAAGCGCTTTGAGGCCCCGGCCCTGTGCGGACTAGCCCGCATCAAACGCCGCTTGCAGCCACTCTAGCTGATCGCCCTCCACAGCCACCACGTCAAACCGGCACGGTGGCCATTCACCACGCCAGCGCATCAGGTAATGGCGGGCGGCAAAAATGATGCGCCGCTGTTTGATGCCGCCCACACTGGCGGCCGCACCGCCATGCTGACCACTGGCACGCTGGCGCACTTCAACGAACACCACCGTGCCATCGGGCGCTTGCATGATGAGGTCAATCTCCCCGCCACCCCGGCCGGGGGTTCGATAATTGCGCACCAACAGCCGCAGCCCCTGCGCTTGCAGGTACGCCAGCGCCTGGGCCTCTGCCGCATCGCCACGCACCTTGGTGCTAGGCTGGGCGGTACGGCCATCGCTGCTGGTTTTTTGTCCAAAGGCTTTCATGAGTGTTTCTTTCTCTGCCGCACTGACCGCCGCGCACGACGCAGCGGGCAGCCAGCACTACCCTACTGGCGCACTGTACGTGCTGGCCAGCCCCATTGGCAATCTGGCCGACATCAGCCTGCGCGCCCTGCACGTGCTGCAACTGGCCGACACCCTGGCCTGCGAAGACACGCGCCACACCCAGCAGTTGCTGCGCTCCTACGGGCTAGACAGTGGCAGCAAGCACTGGCTGGCGGCGCACCAGCACAACGAAGCCGAGGCGGCCCAGCAAGTTATTGCGCTGCTGCAGCAAGGAAAGCGCGTGGCCTACCTGAGCGATGCGGGCACCCCCGGCGTGAGTGACCCCGGCGCGCGGCTGGTGGCGCAAGTGCAAGCCGCTGGCCTGCGCTGCATCCCGCTGCCCGGTGCCAGCAGCGTGACCAGCTTGCTCAGCGTGGCGGGCGTGGTGGCCCATGGCGATGCCACGGGCTTTGTGTTTGCAGGCTTTTTGTCCAGCAAGGCGCAAGAACGTGCCCAAGCCGTGCAGCACTGGGCCAGCCAACCCCTGCCTGTGGTGCTGCTCGAAGCCCCGCACCGCATGGAAGCCCTGGCCCAAGTTCTGCAAACCTTGGGCGAACAGCGTGTGACCGTGGGACGCGAGTTGACCAAACAGTTTGAGGAAGTCCACACCCTGCCTGCCGCCGAACTGCCAGCTTGGCTACAGGCCAACCCGCAGCGCTTGCGTGGGGAATTCTGCTTGGTGTTGCACCCCGCTGCCGCACAGGCCAGCGAGGGCTTGGATGCCCAGACGCAGCGCGTGCTGCGCCTGCTGTTGGCCGAATTGCCAACCAAAGCCGCCGTGAAGCTGGCGGCCGATATCACCCACGCTCCACGCAACGCCCTGTACGAGCAGGCCTTGGCGTGGAAGGACAGCGACTAAGCTCGGTGCGCCCGTCGCTGTGCGGGGCGCGGCTACACGCCGCTTAGGGCGTAGCGACGGTGACTTTGGTCAGATCCAAGTCACGGGTTTCGCGCGACAGGTACAAGGCGATCATGGTGATGACGCCGTTGACCGCCATGTAAACGCCCACACCCCACAGGCCGTAGCTCTTGTTCAGCTCCATGGCCACCAGCGTGGGAATGGATGCGCCCACGATGGACGACAAGTTGTAGGCCAGCGATGCGCCGGAGTAACGCACCTCGGTGGGGAACAACTCAGGCAGCAAAGCAGCCATAGGGCCAAAAGTCATGCCCATGAGCGCCATGCCCAACACCAAGTACGCCGCTACCGACGCCACGGAGCCTTGGTTCAAGAATGCAGGCATGAGCAAACCCAAACCGATGATGCCAGCGGTCACGCCCAGCAACCAAGTGCGGCGGCCCAGCTTGTCAGCCCAGATGCCCCCCAGCAGCGTGAACACACCAAACACCACCGCGCCAATCAGCAACAAGCCAGTAAAAGTGTTGGCCGGAATGCCCAAGCCCATGGCGTAACCCGCAGAGGAAGTGCTCACGGGGCTCTTGGAGTAGACCTGCACAAACGCCGTCATGAGGTAGAACAGCACGTAGGTGGTCGACATGCAGAAAATGCCGCGCACCATGGTAGCGCCGTGGTGTTTGAACACCGCACTCACCGGGGCTTGCAGCTTGCGACCTTCACGCTCCACCTGCTGGAAAGCGGCGCTTTCGTGCAGATTCAGGCGCACATACAAGCCCACCGCCACCAGCACGATGGACATGACAAAGGGAATGCGCCACGCCCATGCCACCATGGTTTCCGCACCCAAGAAATACGTCACCAAGAAGAACACGCCGTTGGCCATGAACAAGCCAATGGGCGCACCCAACTGGGGGAAGCTGCCAAACAAACCACGCTTGCCCTTGGGCGCGTTTTCGGTGGCCACCAAAGCGGCACCACCCCACTCACCCCCCAAACCAATGCCTTGGCCAATGCGGCACAGGCACAACAAAATGGGGGCCCACAAGCCAATGCTTTCATAGTTGGGCAGCAGACCAATGGCCACCGTGGACAAGCCCATGGTCAGCAAAGAGGCCACCAAAGTGGTCTTGCGGCCAATCTTGTCGCCAAAGTGGCCAAACAAAGCCGAGCCAATGGGGCGGGCCAAAAAAGCCAGCGCCAGTGTGGAGAGCGACAGCAGCATGGCCGCAGAGGCGTCACCCTTGGGGAAGAACTGGCTGTTGAACACCAACACCGCAGCAGCAGCGTAGATGTAGTAGTCGTAAAACTCGATCGCGGTGCCCACCAGGGACGCGATGGCTACTTTGCGGGGCGAATTGCCCTGCACAGCAGTGGATGCAGACATGGAATACCTTTCGCCAAACAGTCCCGCGCAGGGACTGTTCAGAATCTGTTCATAAACGGGGAAGGCGCGGATTATGCCTGCAGGCCCACTGCGACTCAGACCGCAGCCAAGGTTGCGGCATAGGCTGCCACATAGGCTGCTGCACGCTGGGCCAACTGCTCGATGCTGGTGCCCGGCGTGTAGAGCTGGCCACCAATGCCAAAGCCTGTGGCCCCCACGCGCTTCCACGGGGCGATGGTTTCGGGCGTGATACCGCCCACCGGCCACACCGGCGTGCCAGCGGGCAAGACCGACAGCAGCGCCTTGGCCCCGCCGTGGCCCACCTGCTCGGCGGGAAAGAGCTTGAGCGCATGCGCGCCCGCTTGCAGGGCCACAAAAGCCTCCGTCGGCGTGACGATGCCCGGCGCAGCGAGCATGTCCAGCGCCACGGCGCGGCGGATCACCGCCGCATCGCAATTGGGCGACACCATGAGACGCCCCCCCGCTGCATGCACGGCCTCCACATCGGCCACCGTCAGCATGGTGCCGCCACCCACCACCACATGGCTGGGCAGCGCTTGCGTCAGCAAGCGAATGCACTCCAACGCGCCGGGGCGGTTCAGCGGCACTTCCAGCGCCCGAAAGCCCGCTTGCGCCAGCGTCTGCCCCACCGCCACGGCTTCGCTGGGTTGCAGCCCACGCAGGATGGCCACCAAGGGCATAGCGGACAAATGCTGCAGCGCTTGGCTGGCGTAGGGAGTGGCGGTAGTAGCGGAAGTAGCTGTAGTAGTGGTCATAGGTAGGCTCCAAGGTGTTGAATGGCTGCAAGGTAAGCAGCCCGGGCGTCTAAGGTGTGCATGTGCAAGTCCAGCAGACTGGCCGCCTGCGCGTAGAGCTGCGCCAACTGCGGCGAGCCCAGAGCAAAGAAGGACTCCACGGCCAAGCCACTGCTGCGCACGTCTTGCAATTCAGCGCCAATGAGCAAACCGCTCAAATAGGGCACCACCGCGCTGGCGGGCATGTCTTTGCACACCACCTTGGCACGGGCGCTAAAGAGCAAATGGCTCAGCGACAAGGGGCCGCCGCCAGCCGTGCTGGTTGCACTGGTTGTACTGGCCGTGGCTGTTTGCACGCCTTGCGCAAATGCGTTGGCATCCCACGGTGCATCGCCCGCGGCTTGGGCGGCTGCGGCCACGGTGCCTTGGCTGCGCAGCAGGTCGAACAACTCGCCCGTCATGTAGGTGCGCAGGTGCACGATGCGGCCATCGTCCATGTACACCCACTTGCTGTGCGTGCCCGGCAGCACAAACCAACCCGTGCGCTGGCCCAGCGCCCATGCACCCAGCAACTGGGTTTCCTCGCCGCGCATCACATCAGGCTGGCCGCTGGCACTGCGCACGCAGTAGCCCGGCACGATGACGCAGGGCGCGCCAATCAGACTGGCAGGCGCATCGGGCACGGCAAACAGGTGCTTGCCCATGTCTTGCACGGGCACATCACCACTGAGGTAAGGCACCTCATGCCAACCCAAGGCGCTGCCCACCATGCCAGACAAAACCACTGGCAAGGCCGCTGAAACTTGCACCGAAGCCACAGCCGCCGTAACGGCAGCCGGGAAGCGGCCCGCGCACGCACGGGCACCATCGTCATCAGCCGATTCGGCCACACACTGGCCAGCCGCATCTAGCGCGTAGGTACGGCGGTGGGTAGTCCCCCAGTCCACACCGACCACTCGGGCCATGGAAGCAACATTGGAAGCTTGGGTCATGCTTGTCTCACTCCGCCATTAAACATATGATGATTGAACGCATTGTGCCACGCCCAACACACTGGGCAGGCCCCACACTCCCACCATGTCCCAAACGCCACCCAGCCCCAGCAACCCCACAGCGCACAACGCCCACAACCACCACAGCACCTACAGCGGCAGCACCTTGCACGGCCAAGTGGTGCACGAACTGGGGCGGCGCGTGGTGGGCGGCAGCTACGCCGCTGGCGCCCTGCTGCCCAATGAAGACCAGCTCTGCAGCGAACTGGCCGTGAGCCGCACCGCGCTGCGCGAAGCCGTGAAAGTGCTGGCCGCCAAAGGCCTGCTGGAGCCGCGTCCGCGCATTGGCACCCGGGTGCGCGCCCAAGCGCTGTGGAACCTGCTCGACCCCGACATATTGGCTTGGCGCTGCAGCACTGGGGTGGACGCCGCCTTTGTGCTGCACTTGCTGCAGGTGCGCGTCATCATCGAGCCACCAGCAGCCAGCTTGGCGGCGCAAAGCCACACCCCCGAGCAACTGCACACTATGCAAGAGGCGCTACAAAAAATGGAGCAGGCCCAGCATATCCAGCAATGGGTTGAGGCCGATTTGGCATTCCACACCAGCATCTTGCAAGCCACCAACAACCCGCTGCTGATGCCGCTGGCCGCCATCATCGGCAGCGCGCTGGAGTCGCTCTTGCACCTGAGCGCACGCAACTCCGACAACTTCAACCAAGCCCTGCCCGACCACCAAAAACTGCTGGCCGCCATCGCCCAGCGCGACAGCCAAGCCGCCCTGCACCGCATGGCCAGCCTGCTGGCAGACACCAGCCATTTGCTGCAACCTTTCACGCACAACGGCACCAGCGTGTAAGCCACATAGCCAAATGCACGGTTTATTTGTATGATGATTAATCACATTTTTTTCACCACCAACCAATCCGATAACCACTATTGAGCGAGACACCATGAGCACCGACCTATCCCGCTACGCCCTCTACCCCAGCCTGAAAGACCGCACCGTGTTCGTTACCGGTGGCAGCTCCGGCATTGGGGCTGACATCGTGATCGCCTTTGCGCGCCAAGGCGCCAAGGTAGGCTTTACCGGCCGCAACGCCGCCGCTGCCGCCAAGGTGGTGGAAGCCGCTGCCGCCGTGGGCCCCAAACCGCTGTTTTTGCAGAGCGATGCCAGCAGCGTAGAAGCCCTGCGCCAAGCCATTGCCGACACCGCCGCCGCGTTTGGCGACGTGAACGTGCTGGTCAACAACGTGGCCAACGACGAGCGCCATAACATCGAAGACGTGACGCCCGACGACTTTGACTGGCGCGTCAACATCAACCTGCGCCCCGCTTTCTTTGCCGCCCAAGCCGTGCTGGACGGCATGAAGCGCCAAGGCGGTGGCGTCATCGTCAACGTCGGCTCCATCAGCTGGATGATCAAAGGCGCGGGCTACCCCGTGTACGCCACCTGCAAGTCCGCCACCGTGGGCCTGACGCGCAGCCTAGCCCGCGACTTGGGCAAGCTCAACATCCGCGTGAACACCCTCTCGCCCGGCTGGATCATGACCGAGAAGCAGATCAACATGTGGGTGGACGAAGCCGGTGAAAAACTGATGGACGAGAACCAGTGCCTGCCCGGCCGCATCGTGGGCAGCGACGTGGCCAACATGGCCTTGTTCTTGAGCGCAGACGACAGCCGCATGGTCACCGCACAAGACTTTGTGGTGGACGCGGGTTGGACCTGATACGAGGGAGCACAGCATGAGCACGCCACGCCCTATTTGGACCCCCACTCTGCAGCTCGGCGAAGGCCCGCTGTGGGATAGCGCACAGCAGCGCTTTTTGTTCGTAGACCTGCACGGCTGCGCCCTGCACGCTTGGTACCCTGCCAGCGACGAGCGCCGCAGCTGGCCCCTGCCCGAGCGCATTTGCTGGGTCATTCCCCGCCGCGATGGCGACGGCTATATGGCCGGCCTGCACAGCGGCTTTGCCCGCCTGTGGCTAGAGCCCACCCTGCGCCTGGAGCGCGTGGGCAGCCCGCATGCCAACGAGCCCGAAGTGCGCCTGAACGATGCCAAAGCCGACCCCTGGGGGCGCATTTGGGCTGGCTCTATGCACAACACCCAGCCCAGCTTGGGCTGGGGCCGCCTCACCCGGCTCAACCCCGACCTGAGCTGGCAAGTGGTCGAAGGCGGCATCCACATTTGCAACGGCCCCGCCATCGCCCACGATGGCAGCTGGATGCTGCACACCGACTCGCTGCTCAACACCACCTACCGCTACGACTTGGGCGCAGACGGCGCGCTGCGCAACAAAACCGTGTGGAAGACCTTCACCGACGCCGAAGGCACCCCCGACGGCATGACCGTGGATGCCGACGGCAACGTGTGGATCGCCTTCTGGGGCGGTGCGTGCATACGCCAGTTCACCCCCGCGGGCCAATGCCTGCGCACCGTGGAACTGCCATCGCTGCAAATCACCAGCGTGGCCTTTGGCGGCGCAGACCTGCGCACCCTGCTGGTCACCAGCGCCAAGATAGGCCTGGACGACGCCACCTTGGCCCGCTACCCGCAGTGCGGCAACGCCTTTGCCCTGCAACTGGATGTGGCAGGGGTGCAGGCGTGTGCGTTTGGGGGGTGAGGGTGGGGAGGGGGCTTAGGCCCCCTCTGTAGGCGCATGTTTTTTGCAACGCGATGGGTGTGAAGTGTTGAACTGTCGAGTATGCCGATCGGCTCCAGACCGTAAAACAATAAGACGCAACTGCCACTATTTGCCGATAGTTGCGAATCAAAAATAAGCGAAGATCGGGGTGGCAAAATGCGAGTAACAGCCGTTTGGTAGGAAGCGCTGTTGCGCTACCGTAAGGGATAGGAGCCGCGTTAAAACGTGAGCCGCACTTTAATAAAAGACTTAATCTATGGCACTCGACGTTCCCGGTGGTCGAAAAAACACTGCCGTTAATCACAGCCACTACGTAGTGTTTGAGGAAATGCTCTCAAACGCCATCGACTCATACCTAATTCGCCGGAGTCGTCTTGCTACGGTCCCCCCATTCAAGATGAGCGTAGGCGTCAAAATTTCACAGGCAGACTTGTTCGACGCAACGTTCAATGTCGAGATTTCCTGCACTGACAACGGTGTAGGCTTCGGCGAAGACGAGGTCAAAGCCTTCGTGACGAAAGATTCCACTTATAAGGATTTGCTGCAAATTCCGGGCATCGGCAAATGCAAAGGGGCCGGACGCATTCAGTTTTTCCACCACTATGAGCGAATGAACATCGACAGCGTGTTCGAACGTGATGGTGAAATTCAACGCAGACAACTCCAAGTAGATGATTCCACCCGCTTAGTTTCCGAACAGTCTTTTGTGACTACGCCGGCTCATGGAAGCCAGATCGAGACCACGTTCACCTTGAAAGGGCGCCGACCAAGTGCTTTGACTCCGGAGCAGAAGGCCGACGAATCATTAATACCGCAGATATTCTCGGCAAAAGCTATTGCAGATCATCTTTACACCACGTTTCTTCAGCGTCTCATCATTCTGAAGAAGCTTATAGGCAACTTCAGGATTGAAGTGGAATCCCGTCATGGGGATATTCCCATTAAGGAATTCATTGACGAAAAGAAATTACCCGATCCCATTGGAGAAGTCGCTCACATTCCACTAATGTGCGACCACGGAAAGGAGTTGCGAAATGGTTCCAAACTGTCGGTTACTAGGTACTCTTTCGCACAGGAAATATTCCCTAATTTTCAGCATGAAGTGGCTCTCTGTGCAAATTCAGCAGTAGTTCAACAAATTACCAAACGCTACCTGCGGAACGCGACTGCCCGTAAGCGTCCAACGTCCGGCCATTTCGAGTTACTACTCGTCGAAAGCCAACTGTTAGAAGATACAGTGAACCAGCAGCGAGATGGTTTCAACATTCCTGCGACTTGCACAGAGAGCGATACTCTAAAAGATGAGTTTTCTCTGGAAGACGTGGTTAATTCGCTCGAAGACTACGTCTTTCAAATCATTACCCCACCAGATTTCGATAAAGATGTTTTGGTTCGCTCCACCGAGCAGCGCTTCGGCATCACCCGTCAGATGATGGAGAGAACGAATATCAAAATTCACTATGGGGATAACGAGGAAAACATCGCGCGTCGAGTCCTGAAGACACTTCAGGAGGAAATTGTCGGCGATACGTCGAGCTTATTCCGGATTAAGGACGAGTTACTAAAACTAGATCCGCGTTCGAATGACTTTAGACTAAAGATATCTGAACTTGCATGGAAGTACACGAGCTCCATCAAGACGATGGACATGACCAACCTATCGCAACTTGTGGTACGTCGCAGCGCAATGATTGAGGTGCTGGATATGGCTGTCGATGGCTTACTTAAATGCCAAACGCCGGAACCCGGGAAGAAGAACGATAACGAGCGGATCATCCACAATATTTTCTTCCCTAGGGGGAAGGATTCTACGGACACCTCCGAACACGACATCTGGCTACTCAATGAGGAATATCAATATTTCGAGTACATCGCCTCAGATAAGCCTCTTAAATCAATTAAGTGGTCGGCTTCCGAAAATGTTTTTGAACCCGATATTGATGAAAGCCTCGAAGAATTATTTGCCCGAAACAATAAAGATCATGAGGAAAAGCGCCCAGATATTGCGCTTTTCACAAAGGAAGGCGCTGCGATAATTATTGAGTTCAAAGCACCAGATGTTGGCCTGCAGGAGCACATTCCAGACTTAGCGCAATACGCGAGGCTTTTAGCTGCAAAATCGAACGGACGAATCAAGAAATTCTATGGCTACCTGATTGGTTGCACGATTGATGAGACCCGAATGGATGGCGACTACACGCAATTTCCTGACGGTAGAGGATTTTTCAAGAGCCAGCAATTAAAGAACTTTGCGAACAGCATGGTGTACGGGGAGCTCTACACAGAGGTGCTGCTTTACAAGCATTTCATCGACAGGGCCTCAGCCCGCCTGCACGTTTACAAGGATAAGCTGCGCGTGCAACTGAACTGATGGAATCCAGATCAACGTCGCACAGCCAGTCTAGGCCTTTCTCTCGCAGATATCTGTCCAAGGTCGGGTGACGAGATTCACCCTTTCTTGGGCACGCTTGGTTCTTTGTTACCGCACAGCTCTCCTTGATAGACGACGCAACCAGCCTCAAGCTGAATTTTCGTCTCCGCATAGTGTGTCAAGTGAACTCATAAAAGTCGCTTCTTCAAAATCGCATTGACCCAAAGCGGCACTTACTCCTTCTCAAAAGCTGGCCTACAGCTTCCACTGCAATTCGGTATTCGCCAACATGCATCCCTAGTGTCGACGTATCAGGCATATCGACCTGTGTGTTTAGCCCCACCCCGTCACAATACCGCCATGGGCAAACCATTCAACTACAAACACCTGTACTACTTCTGGGTCGTGGCCAAGGAGGGGGGCATCTCCAAGGCGGCGCAGCGGCTGGACATGGCTATCCAAACCGTGAGCGCGCAGGTGCGCGAGCTGGAGCGGGATTTGGGCTACGCGCTCTTCAAGCCCGCTGGGCGTGGGCTGGCGCTGACCGAAGCGGGCCAAGCTGCGCTGAAGGTGGCAGACCAAATATTCCAACTGGGCGAGACCCTGCCCGAACTGGTGCGCGAAGCGGCCAGCCAGCCCAGTGTGCGACTGGTGGTGGGCATATCGGACAGCTTGGCCAAACTGGTGGTGCACCGCCTGCTGCAGCCGGTGCTGGACCAAGCGGACCTGCGCTTGGTGTGCCTAGAAGGCGAGCTGGACAGCCTGCTGGCCGACTTGGCTTTGCACAAGCTGGACGTGGTGCTGTCTGACCGCCCCGCGCCCACCAACCCCAACATACGGCTGTACAGCCATGCGCTGGGCAGTTCGGACATTGGCTGGTACGGCAGCGAGCAGTGGCACGCGCAGCTGGAGCAGAACTTTCCGCACAGCCTGGCCCAAGTGCCGCTGCTGCTGCCCACGCACCACACGGCCATGCGGGCGCGGCTGGACTGGTGGCTGGAGGAGCACGGCATTGCAGCGCGCGTGGTGGGGGAATTTGAAGACAGTGCGCTGCTCAAAACCTTTGGCAGCAGTGGCATGGGGGTGTTTCCGGCGGCGCAGTGGGCGCACGACGATTTGGTGCAGCAGTTCAATGTGCGCTGGCTCGGTGCGGCCGATGGCGTGCGGGAGAACTTCTACGCCATCGGCACCGAACGCAAAGTGCAGCACCCGCTGGTGCTGCGCTTGTTGGCTGGGCTGGGCTAGCTTGCCCAGCCGGGCTTACTTGGCCTCTGGCTTGGCGGTGCGGACGCTCAGCACCATGGTCAGGGCCAGGATGCCCACCACCACACCCAGCGACACGGCCACGGGGATTTTGTAGAGGTCGATCAAGCACATCTTGGTGCCGATGAAGACCAAAATCACCGCCAAGCCGTAGTTGAGCAAGTGGAATTTGTTGGCCACGGCAGCCAGCAAGAAGTACATGGCACGCAAACCCAAGATAGCAAACACGTTGCTGGTCAGCACAATGAACGGGTCGCTGGTGATGGCGAAGATGGCGGGGATGGAGTCCACCGCAAAAATCACATCGGTCAGCGCCACCAAGCAGATGACCATGAACAAGGGCGTGGCGATCTTTTTGCCGTTTTGCACGGTCCAGAACTTCTCGCCGTCGTAGTCCTTGCTCACGGGCAAGAGCTTGCGCAGCAGCTTGAGCGCGGGGTTGTCATCCAAGCTGGGCTCTTGGCCTGCGGCCAGCCACATCTTGATGCCGGTGAGGATGAGGAAAGCACCGAACACGTACAAAATCCAGTGGAACTGGGCCAGCAACCAGCCGCCTACCAAAATCATGACCGTGCGCAACACGATGGCACCCACGATGCCAATCATCAGCACGCGCTTTTGGAAAGTGGGTGGCACCGCAAAGTAGGTGAACACGAGCAAGAAGACAAAGATGTTGTCCACCGCCAGCGACTTCTCGATGAGGTAGCCCGTCAAGAACTCCAGCGACTTGGTGTTGGCCATCTCCACCGAGCCAGTGGTGTCTTTGACAGCCCACCAAAACAAGCCATTGAAGACAAAGCTCAGGGCGATCCAGATGATCGACCAGTTGAGCGCTTCTTTCACGCCAATCTCGTGCGCGCCTTGCTTTTTGAGCACGACAAAATCGATGAAGAGCGACACCAAGACGATGCCAACAAAAACGATCCACAGCCACAGGGGCGCGATGGTTTGCATGGTTGTTTCCTTTTTATTGCAATGGAGTGCACAGGCAACGCCTGCGTGACCGCTATTTTTATCTGAGTAAAAGCAAATTCAACTTCCAAAAAACAGGAGCATTTTTCTGTTTACACCTGCTAGGTAACAAGCCCCAGCAGCCGCAGCATGGCGCATCTGTTTAATGTTTGCAGCAACTCCCATGAAAACCTGGTTGGCCTCCCTGATTCCCACCCAAGACACCCTGACCCGCCACCCGTGGCTGCGCCCAGTAGCGGGCCGCTTATTGCACCCCAGTTTGTGGCGTTTGCAAAGCGAATCGGTTGCGCGGGGCGTGGCGGTGGGCACGTTTTGGGCTTTTGTGATTCCTGTAGCACAGACCTTGGTGGCCGCCGCGCACTGCGCCTGGTGGCGCGGCAACATACCGGCAGCGGCCATCATGACGTGCGTAACCAACCCGTTCACGGTTGGCTTTTGGCTCTGGCTGGCCCATGGTATGGGCAGCACGGTACTGGGCGGCAGCGCCCCGGCAGAAAGCCCCACCCCCGACAACTGGTGGGCATGGATCGCCCACTACGGCGGCCCCACTGCACTGGGCATGGGTCTCTTTGCCGTGGGCGGTGCGGCGCTGGGCTACCTGTTGGTCAAGCTGGTGTGGAGGCTGCGCAGGGTATGGGTGCGTAAAGCCTAAACGTTGCATTCACTACGCATCGGAAAACGTCGTTGGCAACAAAGCGGTATTGGCGCAGTCCGGTGCTGGTGGTGCGTCTTGCACGGGTACATCTTGCAAATATTTGCTATTCTTTTTATAGCTGCAGCAGCAATAGGGACGGGCTTTATCGAGGGATTTCAAGCAAGATTACTAAGGCATTCAATTTACATAAAAGCTTTTATAGCGCACCACCTGCACGATTTGCGGAAGAAAGTAGGACCAAAGCGTACCAATTACGCCATGCACCCAATAGGGCGCAGAAGCTCCAAGCCAGTCTGTAAGCCACACAAGAAGTGACCACGGGAAATCAGACTAACCAAAACAAGAACGACCAACTTCCACCCTGCGTCCCTCCAAATTGAAGGGAGCCAATCGTTGCCATGTATGCGCCGAGGTGAACAGTTGCTAAGAGTGGGCCTCGTTCTGACCTACCCCCTGCCAGCCATACCACGGTAAGCGAGAGAAGTCCGTCAACCCAGGAGAATGACGGACATGAAGAAGAGCAGATTCAGCGAAGAGCAAATCATTGGTTTTCTGCGCCAAGCCGAAGCGGGCATGACCATCCCCGAGCTGTGCCGCAGCGGCGGCTTCAGTCAGGCCACGTTTTACAAGTGGCGTGCCAAGTACGGCGGCATGCAGGTCTCGGACGCCCAGCGCCTGTGCGAACTTGAATCGGAGAACGCAACGCCTGCCGCCTTGTGGGGCTATCCCGAGACAGCTACCACCCCCCACCCGTGGCCAGTGCACTCAACGCCAGCCTAGAGGAGAGCATCCGACAGACCGCGCTTGAGCGCAGGCGGTTTGGCTATCGACGCATCCACGACATGCTCAGGAGCCAGTTCTCTGATGTGAATCACAAGCGTATCTATCGGCTGTATCGGCAAGCCAACTTGACGTGAAGAAGCGCCGCAAAGCAAAGCGAGCGCCTCAGGAGCGTGTGCCGCTGCAAGTTGCCAAGAGCATCAATGAGGTTTTGAGCATGGACTTTGTATCGGACAGTCTGGCCAATGGCCGACGCATCAAGTGCCTCACGGTAGTGGATGACTTCAGCAAGGAGTGCGTGCAGATAGCGGTGGACTACGGCATATCGGGTCAGTACGTGACGCGGGTATTGGAGCAGGTGGCGCGGTTTCGGGGTTATCCCTTGGCCGTGCGCACCGACAATGGACCGGAGTTCACCAGCCGGGCGTTTCTGGCGTGGACGCACACTCACGGGATACGGCACATCCTGATTGAGCCCGGCAAGCCGATGCAAAACGGCTACATCGAGAGCTTCAACGGCAAGTTCCGCGATGAGTGCCTAAACGAACAGTGGTTTGACTCATTGCCTCAGGCCAGAGAGTGCATTGCCCAATGGAGGCAGGACTACAACGAAGTCAGACCACATAGCAGTCTGGGCCGAATCCCGCCAGCGTTGTTCGCGCATCAGCATCGGCAGCGCGTTGGCGGTACTGATGCCAGTGAGCACAAACAAAACATCGATTAACCTTCAACCTCGGACTTCTCAAATAGGTTGGTACGGTCAATGGGGGCAGGTCACTGCGGCAAAGTGCCAAATTTCCCGCATTGGAATCAAGATTACTTTCTCCAACCCATACAGATCCGTGTAGCTCAGCGGCTGGCAGGGGTTGCAGGTGGCTTTTTCTTTTTTGAAGAATTAGAAAACAAGCGCCGTCCAGTGATTTCTAGGATGCCCAACAAAATGAGAAATACATCAATCATCAGAACGATTGCCTTGCCCGCATAGCCCGTAGAGGCTAGGCGATCAAGTGATGCAAACGACAGGAAGCGAGTTCCATTCAAATTTCCCACACTGCCTGCGTCAATGCCAAACACATGCAATCCATGGAAAAAACCAATTGCGATCAATAGGGCACCAACGAAGTACTTCATCTTCCATAACCCCCAATGTGATACCACAACGGCAAACCGCCTGTTGCATTCTTGAAACGCGGAAACATGGGCTTGGCTTCTTTGTAGTTGTTGTAAGCATCGCCAAGATCCCGCTCTTCTGGCGTTGGTGGTGACCAATCACGTCGATATCCAAGTTGAGTGCATGTGCATCCACTCGGCGCATCGGCAACATTTGCGCTAGTGGCAGCAGGTAAAAAGTCAGATGGGCGCTTCAAATCATTGCGGGAGCAAGCACCGGAATTTGCCGGGCAGTTCCATTGCTCGCATACAAAGTTTCCACGGGGATCGTGATACCCAGCAGCATCTCTTGCATTGTTTGGTCGGGTGTACCCGGGCATACGTTGCAAACCGTCTGGATCCGTGTAACTCAGAGGATTCCCCCCCACATACCCAAACCTATTCCACCCCGCATCCAACCCCAGCGGATCAGGCGTGATGTACCTGCCCGTCTGTGTGCTGTACCAGCGGTTTTGGTTGTACGCCAGTTGGGCTCTGTCGTCCCAGTATTGCCCCGCAAAGCGCAGGTTCATGGCTACCCTTGGTTCTTCTGCTCGGTAGCTGTTGGCTATCTCTTTGCCGCTGGTGTCTTTGCGTAGCTTGAGTGGGCCTAGTGGGGCGTTTTCTGCATAGCCGTCGTAGGGCCATTGCCACACTGTTTTGGCCGATGTGTCGGTGATGCGTCTGGGGGTGCCTAGGTGGTCGATGTGGACTGCGTAGGCTTTGTCGTTGGTGTACAGGCCTACTAGTTGGGCGGGTTGGGTTGCGGTATTGGTGCTGCTTGCCACTGGCAGCCAGATGTAGTCGTTGTTGGGCGCTGGTGTGGGGCCACCGTTGCCTGTTTCGCTCAGGAGCTGCCAGCTTTGCAGGCCGCCTGTGTCCTCTGCCCAGCTCCACAGTTGGCCTAGGGGGACTTCTGCGCTGTTGCTGCCCATGCCCATGCCCATGCCCAATAGTCTGAGCAGGGCTTGGTACCAGTCTGTTGCTTGTTCTGTGGTTTGTTGTGCTGCTTGCTCGGTTGTTTGCTCTGTGCTGGTGTATTGCCATTCGCTTTGGAATACGCGTTGGCCTTGTGCGTTGTACCAGTACAGGCTCTTGCCTGCATCTTGGGCGGAGCTCTCGGCTACTGCTGTTAGCTGGTTGTTGGCATCAAAGCGGTATTGGCGCAGTCCGGTGCTGGTGGTGCGTCCTGCTGCGTCCAGGGTGTTGGTGGTAGTAAGGGTGCTTTGGTAGAGCTTGTCGGCTTGCAGTTGCTCGGTTTGGCTCAACCCTGTGGTTTGGTTGCTGCTGGCATCCAGGGTGTGGGTTTGGCTGGTGCTTTGGCTTTGGAATTGGCGGCCTTGGTAGGTGCTGGTTTGGGGTGGGCGCAGGTCTAGCTGGGTGGCGGTGTTGCTGCCCAGTTGGTATTGGTGCACGGTGCTGGCGCGGTTGCCGTTGGCGTCGTATTGGTAGCTGTGGCTGGCGTAGTTGCTGGCGATGCTGGTGAGGCGGTTGCGGCTGTCGTAGGCCAGGCTCCAGTTCAGGAGGATGGTTGTGTTTGTATTAGTGGTCAGTTGTTCGCTGATGGCGGTGATGCGCCCTGCTGCGTCGTATTGGTAGCTGGCAAATTCGTTGGCTGTCAGGCGTGCTGCGCTGTCGTAGCTGCGGGCTGCGGTGCTGATGGTTTTGCCGCTGGTGTTTTGCCATGTCCAGCTGGTGGGCTGGCCTAGGGCGTTGTATTGGATGTTGGTGATGAAGGGTTTGGCGTTGCTGGTGAGTTTGTCCACTAGGCCGGGGCGTTGCAGGTCTAGCTGGACTATGCGCGCTGTGTTGGCTCCTGTGCCTAGGCGGTAGTACAGGTGCAGGCCGCTGGGGTAGATGAGTTCGGCCAGTTGGCCACCAGGGTGGTAGCGGTATTGGGTGGTGAAGGTGCTGGGGGCGCTGGGGTTGTCCAGCACGGTTTGGGTTTTGGCCAGGATGCGGCCTAGGGCGTCGCGCTCGTAGCGGGTGCTGCTGTGGGGCTCTGTGGTGGCTATGAGTTGGCCTGCGCTGTCGTAGCTGTAGGTGTAGGTGTCTGTGGTGCTGTTGTTTTCTACATCTTTGCGTACGAGCTGGCCTGCGCTGTTGTAGGCGTAGCGGGTGGTTTGGCCTAGGGCGTTGGTTTGGGTCAGGGGGCGGCCTGCGCTGTCTAGGGTGTAGTGGGTGGCTCCGGTGTCGGGGCTTTGCTCTGCCACTGTTTCGCCCCAGCCGTTGCGGGTGTAGGTGCTGGCTATGCCTTTGGGGTCGCGGGCGCTGGCCAGTGCATTGGCCTCGGCTACGGCGGCGAAGGCTTGGGCGGTTTGGTTGCCGTCTGCCAAGCGGCTGGCGCTTGGGCGGCCTAGGCCATCGAGCGTGTAGCTGGTGGTTTGGCCCAGTGGGTCGGTGATGCTGGTGAGCTGGCCTTGGGCGTCGTAGCCAAAGCGGGTGGTGCCGCCTCCTTGGGTGATGCTGGCTAGGCGGTTGATTTGGTTGATGCTGCGCTGGCTGCTCCAGAGGATGGCACCGCCTTGGCTGAGTTGTTCGCTAGTGCGGTTGCCCATGCCGTCCAGGGTGTAGCTGAGGGTGGCTCCGCGGTTGTCGCTGGCACCGATGAGGCGTGCGCCGTTGTCGTATTGGTAGCTCACTTGGTAGCCGTCAGGCTGGGTGATGCTTTGCACTTGCCCGTCTGCGGTGTAGGTGTAGCGGGTGGTTTCGGTGGCTATGCCGCTGCCGCTTTGGCTCACTTGGGTGATGTGGCCTGCGCTGTCGTAGTCGATGGCGGTGGTCAAGCCGTTGGGGGCCACTATTTGGCTAACGCGCCCTGCTGTGTTGTAGCTGTAGCTGGTGCTGCGGCCCAAGGGGTCGGTCTCGCTGGTGCGGTTGCCTGCGGCGTCGTAGCCGTATTGCCACTGGGCACCTGTGGGGTCGGTGTAGCTGGTGATTTGGTTGTACGCGCCGCCGCTGTCGCCCCAGGTCCAGCGGTGGGTGCGGGTTTGGCCGTTGGTAGCAGTGCCGGATGTATCGGTTTCGGTGCGCTCTAGCAGGTTGCCCCGGTTGTCGTAGCTGTGCTGGGTGGTCAAACCTGGCTCGGTGGTTTGCACGGGCAAGCGCCATGTGCTGTGCCACTGGGTGGTGCTGGTGCGTGCTTCGGGGCGGCTGGCAGCTTGGGTGGAGGAGAGCAGCAACTGGCGGTTGGTGTCCCAACTATAGACGGTGTTGATGCCTAAGAAGTCTGTTTCGCTCTCGACAAGGCCGCTGTTGTTGACCCCACGGCTGGCTGCTTCGGATGCACCGGAGCTGCCGCTGACCAAGGTTGCGCCGCTGACGTTAAGGCGACTGTTGGTAGTGCTGTAGGTATAACCGCGCTGAACACCCAGTGGGTCTGTGACGTAGGTGGTGCCACCAGTGCTGCTGGGGTAGCTCACGCTGTAGCTGTTGGCTCCGGCGGCGTAGCCACTGTAGGTGGCGCGGCCTTGGCTGTCGTAGCTGACGCTGGCCAGGCGCTGGCCGCGTTCGTCGTAGAAGCCTGTGACGCTCTGGGGGTAGGCGGTGTTTTCGTAAAGATAGGTTTTGCTGACGGTGGTGGATGTACCACCCGCACTACCGGGGCGGCTGGCGGTGGCTAGGCGTGCGCTGCTGTCGTAGCCCAAGGTGATGGTCTGCCCATCGGGCGTGTTGACTTGCACGAGCTGGCCGCTGGCGTTGTAGCCAAAGGTGATGCTGCGGCCAAAGGCGTTGGTGACGCTGGCAAGCTGGCCTATGCCATTGCCACTGGTGTAGTAGCTGTAGGTGTGCACCCAGCCGTTGCGGCTGGTGGTGCTGAGCAGTTTGCCGCTGGCATCGAATACCCAGGTGCTGTCGTCGTCAGCCTTGCTCAATACGTAGTTGCTGCCCGATGTGGTGATGCTGCTGGGGCCGGTGGTGTCTTTGTATGCGCCGTTGCTGCTGGGTTGGAATAGGGTGATGGTGCCGTCGCCTTGGATTAGGCGCAGTTGTTGCAAGGCAAGCTTGGTACCACTACCGCTGGTGCTGACGTTTTCTACGACTATCCCAGCGCTGTAGTTGTGCGCCCATGATTTGCCGAGGCCGGGGTTGCTGGGCCAGCTGGGTACGCCGCTAACGGACCAGCGGCTGCGGAAGGTGCGGCTAAAGCTCAAGCCATCTGCCGCGCTGTCGCTCCAGTCAGTGTGGGTGTAGTACTTCTCGCCTGTGGCGGGAATGATGGGGTTGGGGGTAGATCCGCCAGCTTGGCACATGCCAGTGGGGGATGGCTCATTTTCTATCGTCGGCAACTCGACAGTCTCAATAGCTGACGGTGTGCACTCGAGAATATTAGCGATATATTTTTCTTCTCTAACGCGAATAATTTCGCATACGGTATGATCGGAAGGGTTCGGGAATTTAACACTTTGGAATGTGTAAGCAACTATAATCCCATACGCGTTGGGGCTCATTTTTTTCATATCATATGGCGTACCACCACCTATATACCCGAAGATACCATCCTCTCCTCCTCGCACCATAAATGGCTTTTTAGAAACAGTACTCCCACACGCAACTCCTCGAAAATTAATATCTCCACTTTCTGATTGCCTAAATGCTGCAAATGCAGCTTGTGGATTAGGATAGCTTACACCCTCCTCTGTACGTACTCCATCATCACTATTATCACTAATTGCAAACTCCAGCGGGTGTATAAATTTGCATTGTGAAATTGCATCAAAAGAAAAAAACAACAATACAAGTGCAAAAATGTTTTTTGAAAAATATTCAAAACTCATAATAAAACCCATTTAAAAGCGTTCGCCAAATAAACAATAAGCAAAAGGCAGTTTTTATTTCATTTTTCAAAGCATCACTCGCCATGCATGGCACAAGCTTCATATTCACTCGAACAGAATATGCAGCCTCCACCATGATCCTCAGCGTGTCTGCAACAACTAGACAAAGCAGTAATTTTTGCCATTTCGGATTTGAGACCACCCTCTTAAAGAAACTTATCTCTGGCAGCAGGTACAGTCAACTCTTTTTGAAACAATTTGATGCAACATTGCAACAAATTCTCTAAGTTTTTAGTCATCAGGAATAAAAACACCCGCAATGGCGGGTGTTTTACTGTTCTAAGCTGAGGTCATTAGCGGAGGGTCCCAAGAAGCTATCACCCCCGTCTAAACACCCCCGCCCAAGGTGCTAGCGTCCACACGCCCCCATCCACTTGCACCGCGCCAGCGTCGGCTTCTGGCAAACCGCTGCCGGTTATCCACTGGCCTTGGGCAAAGGCTGCGGCCACGTCGGCGGGTGGTGTCCAGCGCACGGCCTCTGGGCTAAGGTTGAAGACGCACAGCACGCGCTGGCCCTCATGCTCGCGCACATAGGCCAGCACTTGGGGGTGGGCGGGCAGCACTTGCAGGGTGCCGCTGGTGAGCGCGGGGTACTGTTTGCGCCAGCGCAGCAGCTGCTGGTAGTAGTGCAGCAGGCTGTCGGCTTGTGCTTGCTGCGCGTTGGCGGCCAGGGCGCGGTGGGACTCGCCCACGGGTAGCCAGGGTTTGGCGGGGTTGGCGCTGCTGGAGAAACCCAAGTCCGCCGCTGCACCGTCCCACGCCATGGGGGTGCGGCAGCCATCGCGGCCCTTCACTTCGGGCCACATGGTGATGCCCAGCGGGTCGCGCAGGTCTTCGTAGGCAATGTCCACTTCGGGCAAGCCCAGCTCTTCGCCTTGGTACAGGCAAACGGAGCCGCGCAGGCTCATTTGCACGGCGGCCATGGTGCGCAGCATGGCGGGCTGCTGCACGGCGCTGGACCAGCGGCTGGCCACGCGCACCACGTCGTGGTTGGAGTAGGCCCAGCAGGGCCAGCCATTGGGGGCAACTGCTTCAAAGCGGCTGATGACGTGGTGGAAGTGCTCTGCGTGGTGCTGGGTGCCCAGCAAATCGAAGCAGTAGGCCATGTGCAGCAGCTCGTTGCCGCTGGTGTATTCGGCCACACGGGCCAGGCCGTCGTCGTCGCCAATCTCGCCCACCATGGTGGTGTGGGGGTACTGGTCCACCAGCGCACGCAGGCGGCGCAAGAAGACCAAGTTCTCGGGGCGGCTCTTGTCGTACACGTGGCGCTGCCAGCCGTAGGGGTTGCTGGCGGCCACGGCGGGGTCTTCCACTTGGGGGCGGCCACGGGCGGGGTTGTCGCGCAACTGTTGGTCGTGGAAGTAGAAGTTGGCCGTGTCCAGCCGGTAGCCATCCACGCCGATGTCGAGCCAGAACTTCACGCTGTCCAAAATGGCCTGCTGCACCTCGGGGTTGTGGAAGTTCAGGTCGGGCTGGCTGGTCAGGAAGTTGTGCATGTAGTACTGCTGGCGGCGGGTGTCCCACTGCCAAGCGCTACCGCCAAAGATGGAGAGCCAGTTGTTGGGCGGGGTGCCGTCTTCCTTGGCGTCGGCCCAGATGAACCAGTCGGCCTTGGAATTGGTGTGGCTGGAACGGCTTTCCACAAACCAGGGGTGCTGGTCGGAGCAGTGCGAGAGCACTTGGTCGATCATGACCTTCAGGCCCAAGCGGTGGGCTTTGTCCACCAGCGCGCGGAAGTCGTCCAGCGTGCCAAACATGGGGTCGACGTCGCAGTAGTCGGACACGTCGTAGCCGTAGTCCTTCTGCGGGCTCTTGAAGAAGGGCGAGAGCCAGATGCCGTCCACGCCCAGCGCGGCCACGTAGTCCAGCTTGGCGGTGATGCCGCGCAGGTCGCCCACGCCGTCGCCATTGCTGTCGGCAAAACTGCGGGGATAGATTTGGTAGATGACGCCACCGCGCCACCAGTTGTTATTGGGTGCTTTAGACATGAGAGAACAAACAATGCGTTGGGATCAGCCGCCCTTGACCGAGCCTGACAACAGGCCACGCACAAAGAAGCGCTGCAAAGAGAAGAACACGGCCACGGGCACGGCGATGGACACGAAGGCGCTGGCGGTGAGGATTTCCCAGCTTTCGCCCCGCGAGCCCAAGAGGTCGTTGAGCTTGATGGTGAGCACCACCTGGTCGGGGTTTTTGCCCAAGAAAACCAGTGCTACCAAAAAGTCGTTCCACACCCACAGAAACTGGAAGATGGCAAAACTGGCCAGCGCAGGCACTGACAGCGGCAGCACGATGCCCAAGAAAATTTGCATGTGCGAGGCCCCATCCAAACGGGCGCTTTCGATGATGTCGCGCGGCAGCGCGGCGATGTAGTTACGCAGCAGGTAAATGGCCAGCGGCAAACCAAAGGCCGAGTGCGCCAGCCACACGCCTTGGTAGGACTTGGACGGCATGCCCAGCAACTCACCCATGTCGTTGTACAGCCGCAGCAGCGGAATAAGCGACATTTGCAGCGGCACTACCAACAGACCGACCACCACCACAAACAGCCAGCGGCGACCGGGGAACTCCATCCAGCTAAAGGCGTAGGCGGCAAAGGCGGCAATCAGGATAGGGATGAAGGTGGCGGGAATGGTCACCTTGAAGGTGTTCATGAACGCATCGCCCACGCCTTCGGAGTTAAGCACCTTGACGTAGTTGTCGGTTTTGAGCACAGGCGGTGTCTCAGCCACGTAAAAGACGCGAATGCCACGGTCTTTGTCATACGGCTGGTTCAGCTCCAGCGTGTAGCCACCGTGGGCATCCACGGTCAGCATTCCATCGGGCTGGCCGTCTTCGTCGTCAAAAATTTGGCCATCGGCCACGGTCAGCGTTTGGCCCACTTCCACTTGCCCGGGGTTGGATGAGGCGAGGGAGAACTTCTTGACCTTGACCTGCTCACCGGGAGCGAACAATTGGCCGCGCATGACGTAGTGGCCGCCTTCGGGCACCACGCTTTGGGCACCGCCCGTGCGGCGCATGTCGGCGCGGGTTTGGGTGGAGGTAGCCGTCCACCAGCCGCTGCTTAGCAGTTGCGACTTGTCGCGAAAGCTCGATACAAACAAGCCCAGCGTGGGCAACACCCACACCAGCACCAAGGCCAGCAGCAAGAGTTGGGCGATAACAGAGCGCATGCTCAAGCGCAAAGACGAACGGGGCTTGAAAGGCGTGCTCATCGTTGGGCCTCCTCAGCACGGAAGCGGCGGATATTGAATGCCATCACAGGAATCACTGCGAGCATGAGAATCAGAGCCAGGGTGGAGCTGCGGCCATAGTCGCCGCCGCCACGGAACATCCAGTCGTACATGAGGTTGGCCAGCACGCTGGTGTCCCACTGGCCGCCGGTCATGGCCATGACGATGTCAAACACCTTGAGCACGGTGATGGTGATGGTGGTCCACACCACCACCACGGTGGACATGATTTGCGGCACCATGATCTCGAAGAAAATTTGCAGTTCGCTGGCACCGTCTATGCGGGCAGCCTCCAGCGTGTCTTGCGGCACACCGCGCAGAGCGGCCGACAGAATCACCATGGCAAAGCCGGTCTGGATCCAGATCAGGATGGCCATGAGGAAGAAGTTGTTCCAAAACGGAATCGTCACCCACGCTTGCGGCTTGCCGCCCAAGCCCATGACGATGGCGTTGAGAATGCCGATCTGCTCGGCATCGGGGCCGCGGAAGTCGTACACAAACTTCCAAATGACGCTGGCCCCCACAAAGCTGATGGCCATGGGCATGAAGACCATGGACTTGGCCAGCCAGCCCCACCACACGCGGTCGGCCAGTACGGCCACAATGAGGCCAAACATGGTGGCCGCTGCAGGCACGACCAGCAGCCACAAAAAGTTGTTGCGGATGGTGATGAGGAAGTTTTGGTCCATCACCACCCACGCAAAGTTGCTCCAACCCACCCAGTTCTCGCCCGTGGCGTCCATGAAGCTCAGGCGCACCGTTTCCACAAAGGGGTACACGAGGTACACCACCAGCAGCAACAATGCGGGCAACAAGAACAACCACGGACGAATCGCGCGACCCAGCCGCTCCCGCTGGTTGGCCTGCCCCATGGGCAGGCGCACAGCCCAGTCCAGCAACCAGTTGCTGAGCGAAAAGTAGAGCAAGCAAAACCCTATGCTCAACAGCACGGCATACAGGGTCTGGTAAAGAGAGTCAGACATGGGTCACGAGATGTCAGGTTGCAGGCGGATTACTTGATGGCGTCCCAGCTCTTCTGGATGTCATCGGCCACTTCCTTGGCGGACTTGCCGCTGGAGAAGTCCACCATGCCTTTCCAGAAGCTGCCCGCACCCACGGCACCGGGCATGAGGTCAGAGCCATCAAAGCGGAAGGTGGTGGCGTTCAGCAAAATCTCGCCTTGCTTGCGCTGCGCAGCGGTTTTGTACTTGGCCAAATCCACGGTCTTGAGGGGGGTCAGGAAGCCGTCTTCACCCATCCAGATTTCGTGCGCTTGGCTGCTTTGCAGGTAGTCCATGAAAGCACGCGCAGCCTTGCTGTCTTTGGTGATGGTCATGATGGTGCCGCCGCCCAAAACAGGGTTGCCCAGCTTCTTGCTGGCAAACGAGGGGAAGTAGAAGAAGTCCGCTTCTGAGGCCTTGCCTTCGGGGAAGAACGCCGGGATGAAGCTGGCTTGGCGGTGCATGTAGCACTTGGGTGGGGTGCCAAACAGACCCTTGGGGCTGTCCTTGAAGCTGATAGTGGCCACTGCTTTGGCACCGCCATCTACATAGGCGTCGTTCTTGGCAAACCAGCCGTAGGCGTCCAACGCCTCGATCACGCGCTTGTCGTTGAACTTGACGGTGTTGTTCACCCAGCCGTCGTACACGTCGGGGGTTTGGGTGCGCAGCATCATGTCTTCCACCCAGTCGGTGCCGGGCCAGCCCGTGGCGGCGTCAGAGCCCAAGCCAATGCACCAAGCCTTGCCGCCATCGGCTGCGATTTTCTTGGTCAGCGCTTGCAGGTCTTCCATGGTCTTGGGCACTTTGTAGCCCTTTTCCTTGAAGTTCTCTGGCACGTACCAGACCAAGCTCTTGACGTTCACGTTGTAGAACAAGCCGTAGAACTGGGACTTACCGGCTTTGTCTTTGTAGGTGCCCAAATCAGCCCACGATTGGCCTGCGGCGTAGTTCTTTTTGACCCAATCTTTGGCCTTGTCGCCCAGCGGCACCAAGCCACCAATGGCAGCCATGTTGGCGGCCAAGCCGGGTTGGGGGAAGACAGAAATGTTGGAAGGAGAGCCTGCCTTGATGTCGATCACGATCTGCTGCTCAGAACTTTGCGAGCAAGAGTGCTTGACGGTCGCGCCTGTGGCCTTCTCGAATGCGCCCAGCACTTTTTTGAAGTTCAGTTCTTCAGCACCTGTCCATGGGCAGGTGATGGTGAGGGTTTCACCCTTGAGGTTGGGGCCTTTGTAGTCGGCGGCTGCGTGGGCTTGGCCTACTGCAGCGACCAAGACAGCAGCGCAAGCGCTGGCAATTGCTGAATGCTTCATCATGCTTCTCTCCTCTGTTGTGCCACGCAGTACGTGGCGGTTGCTCACAAAAAATTTAGCGGGCTATCACCTTAGCGAGTGATGCGCTGGCCGTCGGCATCGAAGGTGTACACGTGCTCCGGGGCAAAGCCCAGCACCAACTCGCTGCCGGGTTGGGCCTGTACATCGCCATCCATGCGGGCGGTGATGTCACCGATGCTAGGCACATCCAGATAAGCAAAGGTTTCATTGCCCAAGCGCTCGGCGTGCTTGAGCGTGCCGCGTAGCGCGCCATCGGCCTGCAGGCGCAAGTGCTCGGGACGAATGCCCACGGTGCTGGCTTGGTAGCGCTGGGCAAACTCACCGCCAATGAAGTTCATCTGGGGGGAGCCAATGAAACCAGCCACAAACAGCGTGGCGGGTTTTTCGTACAGCTCCATGGGACTGCCCACCTGTTCAATGCGGCCTTTGTTGAGCACCACGATCTTGTCGGCCAGCGTCATGGCTTCCACTTGGTCGTGGGTCACATAAATCATGGTGGCACCCAAGCGGCGGTGCAGGGTGGCCAGCTCCACACGCATCTTGGTGCGCAGGGCGGCGTCTAGGTTGGAGAGCGGCTCGTCGAACAAAAACACCTGCGGGTTGCGCACAATGGCGCGGCCAATGGCCACGCGCTGGCGCTGGCCACCCGACAAGGCTTTGGGCAGACGCTCCAAGTAGTCGGTCAACTGCAAGATGTTGGCCGCTTCGCGCACGCGACGGTCGATTTCGGCCTTGGGCGTTTTGGCTATCTTGAGCGCAAAAGCCATGTTGTCGTACACGGTTTTGTGCGGATACAGCGCATAGCTTTGGAACACCATGGCCACGCCGCGCTGAGCAGCCTCCACGTCGTTCACACGGTTTTCGCCGATGAACAAGTCGCCACCAGAAATTTCTTCCAAACCGGCAATCATGCGCATCAGGGTGGTTTTGCCACAGCCCGAGGGCCCCACAAAGACCGCAAATTCGCCCGGCTCAATGTCCAGATCAATGCCGTGGATGACGGGACTGGACTTGGCGTAGCTCTTGACGATGCCGCGCAGGCGGACACCAGATTGACTCATACGTGCACTCCAACAAAGCGAAAGGCTGCACTGCAGCCCAGACAGCGAATGTAATCAGTTACCTGTGATGCAAGTGATCGGGATTACCCTTGTTTTGCTTCAAATCAAAATCGTTTTTGTACAGTGAAAAATTTTAATGTCACCAAGAAGAGTTAGATTGTTTACCGTAACAACATTACTAACGCTAAAGGCATCCATCGCAAAGACAGATACCGCTGCAGCTCAGTGCTTGTGCAGCTTGCGGTACAAGGTTTGGCGGCTAATGCCCAGCAGCCGCGCCGCTTGCGAGACATTGCCTTGGCACTGTTGCAGCGCCGTCTCTATGGCTGTGCGCGAGAGCTGCTGCAAGTTGGGCCATGCAGCAGGATGGGCAGGGTTGGCTGGCGCTACACCATCCGGGCCTTGCAGCGCTTGCACCAAGTCATCGGGCAGGTGCTCCCAGCCAATGCAGCGCTCGTGCGGCAGCAGCATGGCACAGGCCGTGCGCAGCACGTTGCCTAGTTGGCGCACATTGCCCGGCCAGGCGTAGCGGCGCAGGGCCTCGTCCACCTCGGGGCTAAGCTGCACAGCCGCCGTGGCATGTGCTGCATGGCTGGCACCGTACTGGGCCAGCAGGCGCTGCACCAAGGCGTCCCAATCGGTGCGCTCGCGCAAAGCGGGTAGCTGCACCGTCAGGCCATTGAGACGGTAGTACAAATCGGCCCGAAAGCGCCCCTGCTCCACCGCCTGCTGCAGGCCATGGTGGGTGGCGCACAGCAGGGCAAAGTCCACCGGGTAGGCCTGCCCGCTACCCACTGGCACGACCACGCGCTCTTGCAGCACGCGCAGCAAGCGGGTTTGCAGTGGCAACGGTAAATCGCCCACTTCATCCAGAAACAGCGTGCCACCATGCGCCTCGCGCAAGCGCCCTTTGCTGCCGTGGCGGCTGGCCCCGGTAAATGCACCGGGCACGTAGCCAAACAATTCTGCCTCTACCAAGCTCTCGCCCAAAGCGCCGCAATTGATGGCCACAAACGGCCCGGCATGGCGGGCGCTGCTGGCATGCACGGCTTTGGCAAACCATTCTTTGCCCACCCCGGTTTCGCCCTGTATGAGCAAGGGAATGCCTTTGTCGAGCACGCGGCGCACCTTGTGCGTGGCAGCGCGCCAGTGGGTATCGCCCGTGTCCAACTGGGCCAAGGCATCGGCTGCATCAGCCGGGCCCACTACGGCGCTGGCCGCCGTGGCCATAGTGCCTGCAAGCACAGTGGGCCCAGCGTGGACGACTGCTGTGTCATGCCCCAAGGCAGCAAACCAGTGGCGGCCATCGTGCCCACGCAGGGGCAGCACAGCAGCCCCGGTGCGGTGGTACTGGGCCAGCAGGTCGGCCATGCGCACATCGAGCAGGCTTTCTAGCTGGCAGCGCAGCACGCTAGCGCTGTGGCCCACGCTGGCTGGGGCATGCAACTGCAGCATGCCGCGGGCGGCGCGGTTGGCCCCCATGATCCAGCCATCGTCGTTGAGCCACACAATGCCTTCGGCCACGCTGCCTATGCCTGCAGGCTGGGCGTGCAGATGCAAGCGCCAGTGCCCCCGGCTGTGCGCCACCATGAGGCGGTTCTCGATCATGCGGCTGGCCGTGGCCGCCAGCCCCAGCGCATGCGCGTGACCGTGGCGGTAGTCGCCCGAGATGTCGAGCACGCCCATCACCTCGCCGCTGGCCGACACGATGGGCGAAGCCGCGCAGGTGAGAAAACTGTTGCGCTCCAGAAAATGCTCGGCCCCGTGGATTTGCACCGCACTGCACTCGGCCAGCGCGGTGCCGATGGCGTTGGTGCCACGGGTGGATTCCAGCCAATTGGCCCCGCGTGACAAAGCCACCCTATCGGCCTTGCCCAAAAACGCCGGGTTGCCCAGCGTGTGCATGAGCGTGCCGTGGGGGTCGGACAGCACCACCACCACTTCGCTATGGCCCATTTGTTCGAACACGTATTCCATGACGGGGCGCGAATGCGCCAGCAAGCTTTGGTGGGCGCTGAGTGTGTGGCGCAGCTCTGCACCACTGCTGTAGTCGGCCACACCACTGGACTGCGTGGGCAGCAAGCCCGCCGCCAAACAGCGGTTCCACGAGCGCAGCAAATGCTCACTCACCAAGCCTTGGGGGCACTGGCCATGTTCAAGGAGTTGCTGGCGCGCTTGGCGCAAGGCCAAGGCGGTAGAAGGGCTTCGCATGCGGCCCAGTATTGGCGCACCGGGGGCCCCCTACAAGGCGTGTTTTCACTAGGGCAAGCCCGGTGTTCCATTTTGTGACACCTGTCGCGCTGCAACACCTGCTTGCAACACCCTCTCCCCGCTACAGCCAGTCAACACAGCTTATGAATCAATTACTTAGCAAACCAGCCGCGATGGCACGCGTCTTGATAAAGGCAATGGCCTGCCCAGCGGGCATGACACACAACACCAACGAGGAGACAACCATGCTGTATGCAGCCCCCGGCACCGCAGGTGCCAAGATTCAGTACCAAGCGCGTTATGACAACTTCATCGGCGGTCAATGGGTCGCCCCGGTCAAGGGGCAGTACTTCGACGTGGTGACCCCCATCACCGGCAAGCCCTACACGCAGGCGGCCCGCTCCACGGCCGAGGACATTGAGCTGGCGCTGGACGCCGCCCACGCCGCTGCGGACAAGTGGGGCAAAACCTCGCCTGCAGAGCGCTCCAACATCTTGCTCAAGATTGCCGACCGCATCGAAGCCAACCTGGAGCTGTTGGCCTACGCCGAGACCGTGGACAACGGCAAACCCATGCGCGAAACGCTCAACGCCGACGTGCCGCTGTCGGTAGACCACTTCCGCTACTTTGCGGGCTGCGTGCGCGCCCAAGAAGGCAATATCAGCGAGATCAACGAGACCACCATGGCCTACCACATCCACGAGCCACTGGGCGTGGTGGGGCAGATCATTCCGTGGAACTTCCCCCTGCTCATGGCCGCCTGGAAGCTAGCCCCCGCACTGGGTGCAGGCAACTGCGTGGTGCTCAAGCCCGCCGAGTCCACCCCCATCTCGCTGCTCATCCTCATGGGCTTGATTGCCGACCTGCTGCCACCGGGCGTGCTCAACATCGTCAACGGCTATGGCCGCGAAGCCGGTATGCCGCTGGCTACCAGCAAGCGCATTGCCAAGATCGCCTTCACCGGCAGCACCGCCACCGGCAAGGTGATTGCCCAAGCAGCGGCCACCAACCTGATCCCCGCCACGCTGGAGCTGGGTGGCAAGTCGCCCAACGTGTTCTTTGCCGACGTGATGGAGCGCGACGACGGCTACTTGGACAAGGCCATCGAAGGCTTGGTGCTGTTCGCCTTCAACCAAGGCGAGGTCTGCACCTGCCCCAGCCGGGCGCTGATCCACGAGTCCATCTACGACCAATTCATGGAACGTGCCTTGAAGCGCGTGGCCGCCATCAAACAAGGCAACCCGCTGGACACCGACACCATGCTGGGCGCGCAAGCCAGCCAAATGCAGATGGACAAGATCACCTCCTATCTGGCGCTGGGCAAGCAAGAAGGCGCGCAGTGCCTCATTGGCGGTGACCGCGCCACGCTGGGCGGCGACCTGGCCGGGGGCTACTACATCCAGCCCACGGTGTTCAAGGGCCACAACAAGATGCGCATCTTCCAAGAGGAAATTTTCGGCCCCGTGCTGGCCGTGACGACGTTCAAAGACGAAGCCGATGCGCTGGCCATTGCCAACGACACGCTGTACGGGCTGGGCGCTGGTGTATGGACGCGCAACGGCAACGTGGCCTACCGCATGGGCCGCGCCATCAAGGCCGGGCGCGTGTGGACCAACTGCTACCACGACTACCCGGCGCACGCCGCGTTTGGCGGCTACAAAGAGTCCGGCATTGGCCGCGAGACGCACAAGATGATGCTCGACCACTACCAGCAAACCAAGAACTTGCTGGTGAGCTACAGCGAGCAAAAACTGGGCTTCTTCTGACCATGGACACGCCAGCATCACAAGCAGAGGCCAAAGTGGTTGCCACCCCTGCGGCGCTGGCGCTGGTGGCGCAGCTGCAGGCCCAGCACGGGCCGCAGCTGCTGTTCTACCAATCAGGCGGCTGCTGCGAAAACAGCGCCGCCTGCTGCTACCTGCCCGGCGAGATACCGCTGGGCAACAATGACGTACTGCTGGGCGAGGTAGGCGGCTGCCCCTTTTACATGAGCGCGTCGCAATACGCCACGTGGCAACACACCCAAATCATCATCGACGCTGTGCCCGGCGAATGCGGGACGTTTTCGCTGGAGAGCGGAACGGGGCAGAGCTTTTTTATGCGCTCTAGGGTTTTTGGCCTGTAGAGCCCGTGGGATAAGCTGTGACAGCCATCAAATTGATAGCAATCCAAACAAAATCGATTAGCCCACTAAAACGCCACCCCCGCCCGCAAGATGATGTTCGCGTAGGGCGTGCATTCGCCGGTGCGGATGATGGCGCGGGCACTTTGCGTCAAGCGCTTGAACTCCTCGTGGCTCACGGTCTGGGGCCGCACGCCGGCCAGTTCGGTGGGGTACCACGCGGGCAGGCCGTTGGCGGCCAGCGGGGCTTCTTGGGCTATCACGCTGCCCTCGACAACCATCTCGCTCAACACGGCTTGCAGGGTTTGCGCCAGCGTGGGCACGCCACGCAGCACGGCCAAATCTATGCGTTGTGGCCCGGTTGGTATGGGCAGCCCGGCATCGCCAATGACGATGGTGTCCCCATGGCCCAGGGTGGCGATGAGGTACGAGATGTCGGCGTGCAGCAAAGGGGAGCGTTTCATGGCAAATGGATGGAATTGGGGGCAGTGGAGGCGCGCACGTGCAGCTCGGGATGCAGCAGCACCTTGCGCACGGCTTGGCGGCGGCCTTTGACGCGCTCTAGCAGCATGTCCACCGCCAACGCGCCTATGCGCTGCTTGGGTTGGGACACAGTGGTCAGCGGTGGGGAGCAAAAGTTGGCCAGCTCGATGTCGTCAAAGCCGACGATGGACAGTTCATCGGGCACGCGCAGGCCTATCTCATGGGCGGCGCGCAGTGCACCTATGGCCATGAGGTCGTTGCACGCAAACACCGCACTGGGGCGCTGCTGCGAGCGCAAGATGGCATGCATGGCTTCGTAGCCGCCTTGGGCGCTGAAGTTGCCACGCCAGAGCTGGTCTGCCGCCGCATTGACGCCCGCTTCGGCCAGTGCTTGCTGCCAACCGGCTATGCGCTGCTGGCTGGGGGCCAAGCCTTCAGGCCCGCCTATGCAGGCGATGTGTCTATGCCCCAGCGAGACCAAGTGGCGCACGGCGAGCAAAGCACCGTGCAGTTGGTCGGCGCCAATTTGGTCTCCAGTCGGATCGGGTATCTCGCGGTCTACCACCACGGTAGGGATGGTCATGCCGTGCAGCATGGTGATGAGGTCTTGGTCATCCCCGGTGGAGATGACGATGAGCCCGTCTATGCGCCGCTCAGCCAGCACCTGCAGGTAGATGTGTTGGCGGTGCGGTTCGTCGTCGGTATTGCACAGCACCAGGGCGTAACCCGCGCCAAAGCAGCGATCCTCTACAGCACGCACGATCTCGGCAAAGTAGGGGTTGGAGCTGTTGGGGATGAGCATGCCCAGCGTGTGGGTGCTGTTGCGCTTGAGGCTGCGGGCCACGGCGCTGGGCACATAGCCCAAGTCGCGGATAGCGCGCTCCACACGCTGCAGCGCCTCGGGGCTGACGTGGCGGGTTTTGTTCACCACGTGCGACACCGTGGTGACCGATACCCCAGCCTGCAATGCGACGTCTTTGATAGTGGCCATGCGCCGAGGGTAGCAGGCCGCTACTCAGTGCTGGCCTAGGCGGCGCTCGGCGCGGCGCTGGCGCAGGGTGTCAATGACCACGGCCACTACGATGACTGCACCCGTCACGATGCGCTTGACCGGTTCGCTGGCACCAATCTGGGCCAAGCCCGCCTCCAGCACAGCAATGATGAGCACGCCAAAGAAGGTGTTGATGACCGAACCGCGACCGCCCATGAGGCTGGTGCCACCAATGACCACGGCGGCAATGACTTGCAGCTCGATGCCGATGCCTGCGTTGGGGTCTGCTGCCTCAAGGCGGGCCGACTGCATCATGCCCGCCAGCGCGGCCAAAAAGCCCGTGGCCGCAAACACCATGATGCGCACTGGGCGAGGATCGATCCCGGCCAAGCGCATGGCTTCTTCGTTGGTGCCAATACCCACCACGTAGCGGCCCAACACGGTGCGGGTGAGCACCAACTGCCCCGCCACCACCAAGGCCAAAGCCAGCACAAACGCCACAGACACGCCACCAATCCATGGGGCGGCCAGGGTAGACATGGCACCACCCACGTACTGGGTGCGCGAGTCCGTTACCAAGTACGCGGCACCGCGCACCGCTTCGAGCATGCCCAACGACACGATGAAACTGGGCAAACGCCACGCCACCGACACAGCCCCGGTGATGGAGCCGCACACCAAGCCTGTAACCAAGCCCAGCAAGGTGGCGGGCAGCACGCCCCAGTGCCACTGCAAGATGGCCGCTGCCGTCATGGCGGCGCTCAGAGCCAACACGGAGCCGACCGACAAGTCGATGCCTGCGATGACGAGCACAAAGGTCATGCCCACGGCCATGACGGTGAGAGCGGGAATTTCGTTGGCGATGGTGACAAAGGTTTCCAGCGTGAAGAAATATTCGCTCAAGAAACTGAACAGGGCCACCATGGACAGCAAAACCACCCCCAAGCCGATGTAGGTGCTCCAAGAGTTGTTGCCGTAGGACTTGGCCAGGCTAGAGGACGTTGCAGGTGTGCTCATAGTGTCTGGGTTGTGGGGTTGGGTTGGGTGCTTTCACCAAAAGCGGCAGCCAAGATGGCTTGCTCACTCCAAGCACCACGCTCAAAGGTTTGCACCAAGCGACCTGCGTGCATGACGCCGATGCGGTCGCACAGGGCCAGCAGTTCGCGCAAGTCACTAGAGACCACCAGCAGGGCTTTGCCTGCAGCAGCCATTTGTTCGAGTTCAGCGTAGATTTCGGCGCGGGCGCCAACGTCTACGCCACGGGTGGGTTCGTCCAGCAGCAGCACCTCGCATTCGCGGTGCAGCCAGCGGGCCAGCACCACTTTTTGCTGATTGCCGCCACTCAGGGTGGAGACAGGTTGCTCCTCGCTGTGCGAGCGCACACGCAGACGCTCAATCAGGCTGCGGGCCACGCCATGCTCATGGGCACTGCGCAGCCAGCCTGCGCGGGCGATGGCGGGTACGTCCGACAGGGTCATGTTGACACGGATGGACTGGGGTAGCAGCAAACCCTGGGATTTGCGGTCTTCAGTCACCAGACCGATGCCTGCGCGCATGGCTTGCATAGGGGAGCGCCACGGGCCGCGCAAACCGTGCCGCTGGCTGGCTTGGGTGAACACCTCCAGCTTGCCACTGTCCATGCGGTCGGCGCCATACAAAAGGCGTATGCACTCGGTACGACCTGCGCCGACCAACCCGGCTATGCCCATGATTTGGCCAGCACGCAGTTCCAAATCTACGCCTTGCACCGCTTTGCCACGGCCAATGCCATGGGCGCGCAGCAGCACAGGGCCTGCGGGACGTATGGGGCGCTGCAAGTCTTCGTGCACGTGGTGGCCCACCATGCGCTCGACCAGTTCGGCCTCTTGCACACCCGCCATGGGACGCACATCGACCAGCAAACCGTCGCGCAAGACGGCCACTTGGTCGGCAATGCGCTGTAGCTCTTCAAGGCGGTGCGAAACATAAATAAGCGCCACGCCGCGCTGCTTGAGCAGGGCGATCTGGGCGAACAAGTGCTCGGTCTCACGGGCAGTGAGCATGGCGGTGGGCTCATCCAGAATGAGCACCCGCGTGGAGTCTTGCAGGTTGCGGGCGATCTCCACCATTTGCTGCTGACCAATGCCCAGCTGCCCCACGGGAGTGGCAGGGTCAATGTCGTGGATGCCCATTTTGTCGAGCTGGGCTTGCGCCAAGGCGCGCAGCTCTTTGTCCTTGAGCCAGCCAGCGCGGTGGGGCAGCCGGTCTAGCAACAGGTTTTCGGCCACACTCAGGGTGGGAATGAGGCCCAACTCCTGCATGACCATGCGCACACCTTGCGCTTCGGCATCGCGGCGCGAGGTGGGGGCAAAGGCTTGACCATCGAGCAGCATGCTGCCGCTGGAGGGACTGACCAAGCCACAAATGATTTTGGACAGCGTGCTTTTGCCCGCTCCGTTCTCTCCTGTCAGGGCCAGCACTTGGCCCGCCTGCAAGGACAAGGAAACATCGGCCAACACGGGGCCTGCATAGGTCTTGCCTATGCCCGCGAGCTGCATGCGCAGCGCAGCGGTGGAGGGAGAAGAATCGGCGCGAGTCATAAGCACGGCTGTCTAACCAAGCCCTCTTGCGAGGGCCTTGGTGGGGGTGGATTACTTGGTCACCAAAACCACGTCGGTCTTGATCAGAGCAGGCATGTCGGCTTGCTTTTTCTTCTCGGCCAAGGCCTTGAGCACGGTTTCGATGCCGAACACGGCTTGCTTGTCACCATACTGGTCAGCCGTGGCCAACACGCGGCCATCGGCCAGCATGGGCTTGATGGCGGAGATGTTGTCGTAGCCCACCACGGCCACTTTGCCGGCCTTGCCAGCAGCCTTGACGGCGGCTACAGCGCCCAGGGCCATGTTGTCGTTGCCAGCCAGCAGCGCCTTCAGGTCGGGGTGCTCACGCAGCATGCCAGCGGCCACGGTGTTGCCCTTGTCGATTTCCCATTGGCCCGACTGCACACCCACCACGGTGATGCCAGCGGCTTTCATCGCGTCTTGGTAGCCCAAGGTGCGCTGCTGCGCGTTGAACGTGGTGGACACGCCTTCGATGATGCCCACCTTGTCACCGGACTTGAGTGTCTTGGCCAAATGATCACCGACCAAGCGCGCACCAGCGCGGTTGTCAGGGCCCACAAACGGCACGGTGATGGACTTTTCCTTAAGCGCGGCAGCGTCCAGTTGGTTGTCGATGTTGACCACCAAGATGCCCTTGTCGATAGCGGCTTTGATGGCCGGCACCAAGGCCTTGGAATCGGCAGGAGCGATTACCAAGGCTTGCACCTTTTGGGCCACCATTTGCTCAACCATCTTGATCTGTGCGGCGGTGTCGGTTTCGTCTTTGATGCCGTTGGTCACCAAGGTGTAGTCCTTGGCGTGGGCTTTTTGGTGGGCCTTGGCACCGTCTTCCATGGTGCGGAAGAACTCATTGGCCAAGGACTTCATGATCAGCGCGACCTTGGGCTTTTCTTGCGCCAATGCAGGCTGAGCCACCAAGCCGCCCAGCAGGGCCAGAGCAGCAGCGGTTTGTACGGTACGGCGTGTGAATGTCATTGATGTCTCCTTCTCATTGATGGTTGTTGGAATTTGGATTTTGCCTCACGCGCAAACGTTTGCGCATACGTTTTCTATTGGGGTTTTCATGAGGCCTTGTCACGCCCGATCCACGCGCAAGGCGTGGCCGTCAGGCGTGCAGAGCTAAGGTGTCTCGTGAAAAATCAGGCCGCCGCCTTGGCCAACTCCAACTGCTCCCGCGTGGCTTGTGCCACGCTGCGGGCGGCAGCGGCGAAGTCTTCGCCTGCGCTGGCGTAGAGCACGGCGCGGGAGGAGTTGACAACGATGGGGCCATTAGGGGTGTAGCCTGCGCGCACGGTGGCCACGGCGTCACCACCTTGGGCGCCTACGCCGGGAATGAGCAGCGGCAGCGTGGGGGCCAGTTCGCGCACGCGGGCAATTTCAGCAGGGTACGTCGCCCCCACCACCAGGCCGAGTTGGCCGTTGCGGTTCCATGGGCCTTGGGCCAAGCTGGCCACGTGCTCAAACACCTTGGGCTGGCCGGGCACGCTGTGCAGGGTTTGGCTTTGCAGATCGTCCCCCCCGGGATTGGAGGTGCGGCAGAGCAAGAAAGCGCCCTTGCCCTCAAAGCGCAAGTAGGGCTCCACCGAATCCCAACCCATGAAGGGCGAGAGCGTCACGGCATCCGCCCCATAGCGCTCGAAGGCTTCTTTGGCGTACTGCTCGGCCGTGCTGCCAATGTCGCCACGCTTGGCATCCAAAATGATGGGCACATGGGGCGCTGCGGCACGCATGTGGCGCATCAGTTTTTCCAGCTGGGCTTCGGCACCGCAAGCGGCGAAATAGGCGATTTGCGGCTTGAAGGCGATGACCAAGTCGGCCGTGGCATCGACGATGGCGGCGCAAAAGTCGTACAGGCGGTGGGTATCGCCGCGCATGGACAGGGGCAGGCGGCTGGGCTCGGGGTCTAGGCCAACGCACAGCAGGGATTGATTTTGGCGTTCGGCGGCGTGGAGTTGGTCGAGAAATGTCATAAGGCAATGGTAACAACCATGGGCTGTGCATTTTTTTTATCCGTTGCCACAATATTTTGGCGCGCCATCCGTCTATACAGTTATGGACACGACGCTCGATCCCCATGCCTTATATAGACCGATGACCCCGCACACCGATGACATTGCTGCCATCATCGTGCGCGAACGTGCACGGTTGCTGGGTTTTATTCGCCGGCGCGTACCCAATGCTGGCGATGCAGAAGACATCTTGCAGGATGTGCTGTTCGAGTTCACGCAGGCGTGGGCATTGCCCGAGCCGATTGAGCAAGTGGGCGCTTGGCTGGCGCGGGTGGCTCGCAACCGCATCATCGACCGTTTCCGCAAAAAGCGCGAAGAGTCATGGTCGGATGCATCGGGGCAAGACGATGACGAGGCTGAGTATCTCTATCTTGAAGAAGCTTTGCCCGATCCCGATGGTGGCCCCGAAGCCGCCTACATGCGAGCGATGCTGCTAGAGGCCATCTCCAACGCCTTGGACGAATTACCCCCCAACGAGCGCGACGTGTTCATAGGCCATGAACTGGAAGGCCTGAGCTTTCAGGACATGGCCACACACAGCGGCACCAACGTCAACACCCTGCTGGGCTGGAAACGACGCGCAGTGCTGCATCTGAGAAACCGACTGCAACCGTTTTACGACGAACTAACCTAACAAAGGAAACCCAACCATGAAACCATTTATTGCCAATCGACGGGGGCGCGCCACCAAAGCGCTGGCCATGGGCGTGCTACTGGTGGCGGTGCTTGCTGTAGTCAGTGCAGTGGTCATGCTGCTGTGGAACTGGCTCATGCCTGCCGTGTTCGCGGGGGTCAAGCCGATTGATTATTGGCAGGCCATGGGCTTGTTTGTGCTGAGCAAACTGCTACTGGGCGGCGGCGGTTTGCGCGGCAAGATGCGCCAACGCTGGCAAGGCATGACAAACGATGAGCGGGAGCTGTTCAAGCGCCGCTTCCAAAGCCGTTGGGGTGGGCAGTTTGGCTCCTCCGAAGCGGCGCCACACGGTATGAAATGAACACCACCCATTACACGGAGAAACACCTATGACGGATCTGTCTGCACCACAAACACGCTCAGACGAAAGCACCCCATCGTTGGACAAGCGCACAGGCTTGTTCGAATCTGTCTTGCACAAAATCCTGATGCGCCCCGCACAGGTCACTGCCGTTGAAGCGCTGGGAGACAAGTTCAGGATGATCACCATCCAAGGCGCAGCGCTGCAGGATGTCCAATGGACACCGGGCGACAAAATTCAGGTGCAGTTTGGCGGCTGGGTACAACGCACTTACACCCCAGTGGAGTGGGATCCGGTACAAGGTAGCACACGCATCTTGGCCTACTTGCATGGCGAAAGCCCTGGTGCCGAGTGGGCGCGACGGGTGCGTGCTGGCGATGAGTGCACCTTTTTCGGGCCGCGTGGCTCTATTGACCTGACCAAGATTGACTCTCCTGCTTTCGTTTTTGGGGATGAAACCTCCATCGGGCTGGTGGCCGCACTGCGCCACGTTCAGCCAGCAGCAGGGCCTGTGCTGGCGGCACTGGAAGTGACGTCGCTGCAAGACACGCAGGAAGTCATCCAGGCTCTGGGCTTGGAAACAACCCGTGTGCTTGAGCGCACTGGCGAAGACTCCCATCTGTCTGCCGTGGAAAAACTGGCTTTGGATTGGGTGCAAACCCATCCATCTGCGTCCTTTGTACTCAGCGGCAAAGCCAGCTCCATTCAGCGCATCCGCCAGTTTTTGGGCCGACAGGGTATCAAAGGGCGGCAGTTCCACAACAAAGCCTATTGGGCTCCCGGCAAGAAGGGCTTGGATTAATTTCCATCAGCTCCATCGCAGGGCTGCGGGTGCTGGCCTGTTTTTTGCCTGCTAGGCTTGCGCCTTTCAGACAAACCAGAGGATTTTTACCGCATGCACCCGTTTTTTAATCGGACGGCCCCCATACGGGGCTTGGCTTGGCGTCGCACTGCCGCTGCACTGGGCGTGCTGTGCGCCGCACCACTGGCTTGGAGCCAGCACGTGCTCACGCAAGCCACGGCGGAGCAATTTGCCCGCACCAGCTTTCCCGAATACCTGCAATTTGTGGCCCTGCCCAGCGAGTCCAGCAAGGCCGCGGACATTGTGCGCAATGCCGACTGGCTGACGCAAGCCTTTGCCAAACGCGGCTTTGCCACCCGGCAACTGCCCAACGAGGGCAAGCCCTTGGTCTACGCAGAGCTGCCCGCCCGAAAAGCCACCGCAGCCACCAAGACGGTGCTGTTTTACATGCACTTTGACGCCCAGCCCGTCACCCCCAGCGAGTGGAAGACCGAGCCATGGACACCCACACTGCGCCTGCGTGATGCAGCAGGCCAGTGGCAAACCCTGCCCTTGGAGCAGCTCCAGAGCACGCCGTTCAACCCCGAATGGCGGGTGTTTGCCCGTGCATCTGCAGACGACAAAGCGCCCATCGTGATGTTCTTGGCGGCCATCGACGCGCTGCGCGCCGCCCAAGTGGATCCGGCCATGCACATCAAAGTGCTGCTGGACTCGGAGGAAGAGAAAGGCTCACCGCGCTTGCACCTCGTGATGCAAGACAACCAAACGCTGCTGCAAAGCGATGGCCTGATCGTCTACGACGGTGCCATGCCACCCAGCAATGAACCCAGCATCAACTTTGGCAACCGCGGCTCGATGCAGTTGGATTTGACCGTGTTTGGCCCTATGAGCGCGCAGCACAGCGGTGTGTATGGCAACGTCATTCCCAACCCGGCGCAGCGTCTAGCCAGTTTGCTCGCTGGCATGAAAGACGAGGATGGCAAGGTGGTGCTCCCCGGTTTCTACGACCGCATCAGCCTGACCGATGCTGAGCGTGCGCAAGTGGAAGCCAGCTCGCAACCCGCGGCGGCCATCCTCAAGCGCCTGGGCATTGCTGCGCTGGAGCCCACAGTACGCAGCCCGCTGCTGGCGATGCAGTTCCCATCACTGGACATTTTGGGCCTGTCCGCAGGCCAAGTGGGCACGAAAGCAGCCAACGCCATTCCAGCAGCGGCCACGGCCAGCCTGAACATCCGCACCGTGCCGGAAACACCACCGCAACGCATGCACACGCTGGTGCGTCAGTATGTGCAGTCACGCGGCTACCACCTCATTGAGGGGGAAACACCTACGGCAGAAGAACGCAGCCGCTACGACAAGCTGGCCCGCTTGGGCGTGATTGCCTACCCGAGCTCGGCCTCGGCAGCGCGGGTGCCCATGGAGTCGGCCTTGGCACAGTGGACGCTACAAGGCGTGCGTGCTCCACGCGGCAAAGACCCAGAAAAAATCCGCATGTGGGGCTCTACCCTGCCGATGAGCGGTGCGGTCGATGTGCTCAAGCAGTCCTATATCGTGGTGCCACTGGTCAACGCCGACAACAACCAGCACGGCCCCGACGAGAACATGCGCATGGGCAACTACGTGGAGGGCATTCGCACCATCGCCTCCATGCTGACCACTCCCCTGCCCTGAGTGGCTGATCGCCTATTACTTGCAATAAAGTCATGAATACATTGCAAAAATAGGCGGTAGCGCTACTTTGGTAGATGCAATACAGTCCCCAGCTATGTTCAAACCATCGCTAACGGGGACTGCATGAGCACCAACACAGCCAACACCCAACCACGCCCAGCCCAAACCAAGGTCAAAGCGGCATCGGATCGCATCAATATCCACCGCCTGCAGGTGGCCAGCACGCTGCACCAGTTCATTGAGCAGCAGGTACTGCCCGGCACCGGGGTGGACGTAGCAGCGTTTTGGCGTGGCTTCGATGCCATCGTGGCCGACATGGCCCCGCGCAACGCCGCCCTGCTGGCTGAACGTGACCGCCTGCAAGCCGAGCTGGACGCCTGGCACCGCACGCACCCCGGCCCCATTACCGACATGCCAGCGTACAAGGCGTTCTTGGAGCGCATTGGCTACTTAGTACCCTGCCCAGACAAGGTGAGAATCAGCACCGCCAACGTGGACGCTGAACTGGCCAAGCAAGCCGGGCCACAACTAGTGGTGCCCGTGCTCAACGCCCGCTATGCCCTGAACGCCGCCAACGCCCGCTGGGGTTCGCTGTACGACGCGCTGTATGGCACCGATGCCATCAGCGAAGACAAGGGCTGCGAGAAAACCATCGTCAAAAATGGCAAACCCGTGGGCTACAACCCCAAACGAGGTGCCAAAGTCATCGAGTACGCGCGCTACGTGCTGGATCGCACCTGCCCACTCAAAAAAGGCTCGCACATCGACTCGGTGGGCTACCGCATCAAAGGCGGGGACTTGGTGGTGAGCCTGCAAGACGGCAGCACCAGCAAGCTGGCCGACAAAGACCAACTGGTGGGCTACCAAGGCGATGCCAAAGCCCCCAGCAGCGTGCTGCTGGTGCACAACGGGCTGCACTTGGACATTCGCATTGACCGCAGCACGCCCATCGGCAAAACAGACCCCGCTGGCGTGAGCGACTTGGTGGTGGAAGCGGCGCTGTCCACCATCCTCGACCTAGAAGACTCTGTGGCCGCAGTGGATGCGCAGGACAAGGTACTGGCCTACCGCAACTGGCTAGGCATTTTGCAAGGCACGCTGACCGAGACCTTTGAGAAAGGCGGCCACACGCAGACCCGGGGCCTGAACCCCGACCGCATCTACACCGCGCCCAAGGGCAAAAAGACGGTGCGCCTGCATGGCCGCAGCCTGCTCTTTGTGCGCAACGTGGGCCACCTGATGAGCAACCCCGCCATTTTGTTCACCGACGCGGATGGCAAGGTCAAAGAGATTCCCGAGGGCATCATGGATGCGGTCATCACCACCGCCATCGCCCTGCACGACCTGAAGAAAACCAAGCAGGACGTGGAAGCTGGTGCACTGCGCAACTCGCGCAAAGGCTCGGTCTATATCGTCAAACCCAAAATGCACGGCCCAGCCGAGGTGGCCTTTGCCGCCGACCTGTTTGCCCGTGTGGAGCAGCTGCTGGGCCTGCCCGACAGCACCGTGAAGCTGGGCATCATGGACGAGGAGCGCCGCACTTCGGTCAACCTGATGGCCTGCATTGCCGCTGCGCAGAGCCGCGTGGCTTTCATCAACACCGGCTTCCTCGACCGCACGGGCGACGAGATGCACACCGCCATGCACGCAGGCCCCATGCTGCGCAAGGGCGACATGAAAACCAGCGCGTGGATACAAGCCTACGAGCGCCACAACGTGCTGGTGGGCCTGCGCTGCGGCTTGCGTGGCAAGGCGCAGATTGGCAAAGGCATGTGGGCCATGCCCGACCTCATGAAGGCCATGCTGGAGCAAAAAATCACCCACCCCAAGGCGGGTGCCAACACCGCGTGGGTGCCCAGCCCCACCGGTGCCACGCTGCACGCCATGCACTACCACCAGGTGCTGGTCTCTGGGGTGCAAAAGTCGCTGGAGAAAAGCATCCAAGGCAAGGCCTTTGCCAAGGTGCGCGAGGAGCTGCTAAACGGCCTGCTGACCGTACCCGTAGCCGCCAACCCGCACTGGAGCGCCACCGAAAAGCAAGCCGAGCTGGACAACAACGCCCAAGGCATCTTGGGCTACGTGGTGCGCTGGGTGGACCAGGGCGTGGGTTGCTCCAAGGTGCCCGACATCAATGACGTGGGCCTGATGGAAGACCGTGCCACGCTGCGCATCAGCAGCCAACACATTGCCAACTGGCTGCACCACGGCGTGGTGACTGAGGCGCAGGTGCGCGAAACCCTGGAACGCATGGCCGCCAAGGTGGACAAGCAAAACGCGGGGGACAAGGCCTACACGCCCATGGTGGGTAACTGGCAAGGCGCGGCCTTCCAAGCGGCGAGTGACCTTATCTTTAAGGGCAAGGAGCAACCCAGTGGCTATACCGAACCGCTGCTGCATGCTTGGCGCTTGAAGGTGAAGGCGGCACAGAACGCGACATAGCAATGCCATTGCTGGGGCCAGAGCCAACACCGGACTACGAGGTGAACCAGCAAATCAGTTGGTGAACAAACCAGACGGCGGCACCGCAGCCGCCGCGGGATGGTCTAAGCGCTCAGCATGCCCACACGCGATGGAACAGCCTGTAGACAAGGCGCACCACACCCAAAGTCAGCAAACAAGCCCGTTCGGATAGCCCCCAATCCGTGCAATACTGGGACTCATACGGTTGAAATTCCTACCCGTTTGAAAATAACGACGGCTATGGCTTCTTCGTGGCACTGGGTGATCTGATCGTCACCGGGCCGCCCCGGACAAACGTCAACGATCTGCGTCTGATTGTGGTGCGCTAAGTCAAACCGAAAGCTTTCTATTCTGGAGTTCTGAATGTATCCGAATCATCTTCGTTCCCTGATCTGTCTGGCCCTGGCCGCACTCACACCGGCCGCGTGGGCCGTGACCGACATCCGCATTCCGACCAAGGTCTGCGATGTGACTGCCTACGGTGCCAATGGCCTGCGTCAGCAGATTGAGCTGAACACAGCGCCGATCCAGCAGGCCATTGATGATTGCGCGGCGGCTGGCGGCGGCACCGTGCTGTTTCCGGCTGGCAACTATCTGACCGATCCGATCTTCCTCAAGAGCAATGTCCGACTCAAACTCGAAAAGGGCGCCATTCTCGTCGCGTCCACTACCGAATCCAGCTATCGCGCCACGCCCGAAACCAAGTATGCCGAAGCCGAGAACGGCTGGCTGCCCTTCATCAGTGTGGCGGGTGCCGAAAATGTGGCGATCAGCGGCGAAGGCACGATCGACGGGCAGGGCGCTGTGTGGTGGGAGCGCTGGCGCGCCAATGTGCGCGCCAATCCGGCCAAGCGGGGCTCGACCGATCGGCCGCGCCTGATCTACATCCGCAACAGCCATAACGTACTGGTGGAGGGGGTGACTATCAACAACTCGCCGAGTTTTCACGTGGTCATGCGCTATTCGGAAGACATCGATGTGACCCGCACCCGCATCGTCAGTCCGCAGTTCGCGCCGCATACAGATGCCATCGATCCGATCGACAGCCGCCGCGTGCGCATCACCCACAACTTCATCGACAACAATGACGACCATGTTGCGATCAAGGCCGAGAAAGCCGATCCACGCTTCCCGCAAGGCGTAACACATGACATATACATCGCCCACAACACCATCAAGGGTGGGCGCGGCATTTCCATCGGCAGCGAATCGGCTGGCGGCGTGTCAAACGTTCTGGTCGAACACAACAGCTTCGAGGGTTCGATGTACGGCCTGCGCATCAAGAGCCCGCGTGGCAAGGCCGGCAAGGTCACGAACATCACCTACCGTGACACGAAGATGGTGAACGTGGGCGTGCCACTGGTCTTCTCTGGCTATTACAAGAGCGCACCGGAAAATGCCGAGGAACTGGCTAAGGCCCTGGCCGAAGGTGGCTTCGTGGTGGGCGACCAGCTCTACCCGGCGGACTCCGATCCGGCCCAGGCCTTCGATGCCGTGAAGACGCCACATTTCAGCAACATCCGCATCATCAATCTGACGTCCACCGGCAAGAGCAAGGCCGCCGGCTACATCGTCGGCGTGCCCGAAGCGCTGATCAGTGACTTCCGTTTCGAGAACGTGAAAATCCAAGCCGAGCGCGGTCTGCTGATCCGCAATGCCAGCGTCGAGGCTCGCAAGTTCAGCCTCAAGGCCCATACGGGTGACAAGCTGATCCTGCAGAAGGATGGCCAGCTGAACCAGAAGTAAGCGCAGACCATCAAGGAGCCGAGCTGGACAACAACGCCCAAGGCATCTTGGGCTACGTGGTGTGCTGGCTGCACCATGGCGCTTGAGGGTCAGGCCAACTGGTAGCAGCGGATCAGCACCGCCTGCCGCTGTGGTCGCAGGCTGGTCAATGTGCCCACGTAGGCCTTGCGGTTGAGCCATTCGTAGGGGCCAGTGGGAGTCGTCAGTTTGATGTGCGAGAAGGCGTAGCGCGGCCCACCACCCGGTGGTTTGTTGTCCACCAGTACCTGGTTGTGTACGGTGATCACGGCGCCGTCGTGGGTTTTCATCTCGTACAGAGCGTCGAGTTGCACGATGCCATCCTTGCGCACCAGTTGGCGATCGGCACCACCGGCCAGGACGGTGCCCTTGAGTCCGGGGCCTTCAAACGTGCCGCCGCTGATGGGCACCATGCGCCGCTCGCCCAAGGGGGCATCACCCAGCAACTGCGCGGGTTCGATGTCCACGATAGCGTCATAGATCCATTCGAGCTTGGGTGCACCGGCTGCAGCAGCGGCTGCGCCTGTGGGCGGGAAGGGTGCGGATGGGGCCGGGCTTTGGGCCCATAGGGTTGACGTGGCCAATGCAGCGGGGGCTGTGGCCAGCAGTTGGCGGCGGTTCATGTTGGGCATCAAGGCTCCTGGTTGGGGGTGTCAGGGGGTTACGCAGCGAAAGCTGCTGGCTTGTTCGGTATCGCCCTGTCCGCTATAGCGAGCCACTTGCGGGTAAGGGCACAACAAGCGCGTGCGCTGCGGTGCCCAGTCGGCTGGGACTTCCGGGTTAGGCAGATTGCTGCCCACGCCACGGGCGGTGGCGGTGATGGCCTCGGGCCGCTGGCCTTGCTCAACCCAGCGCACGATGGCGTCGACCAAGTCAAACTGGTCGGTAGCGGGCCCGCCCCGGCTGTGGTTCATACCTGGTACCAAGTAGAGCCGAGCCAGGTCGTCGGTGCGGGCACCATGTCGTGCGCGGAAGGCGTCCAACCAGCGTACGGTGTCTAGAGCGGAAAACACCGGGTCGCTGCTGCCGTGGGCCAGCAGCAGCTTGCCGCCTCGGGCCACAAAGGAGTCCATGCGCTCAGCTTGTGGTGGCGTCATGAAATCCATGGCCGATTCGCGGTAGGTGTTGTCGGTGGCTTTGAGGCGTGGGCCATCGCGGTCTAGGTCAAAGCCCAGTGCGAAGTCGATCAGACTGGTACCTTGACCGTTGAGCACGGCGGTACTGGCGGGCGGCGTTTGAAACACAAAACCCACCGCCACGGCATCGCGCGGGCCAACACTGTTGACAAAACGCCAGGTGCGCCAGTCGCTGCCCCGGATACCGGCATCCCAAGCCCACTCGCTGTAGAAGGGCTGACCATCTCGGGTGCGGGGGCCGGCATATAGCCTTACCAAGGTATCCCGCTGCGCTTGGCTCAAGCAGTTCGTGCTGGCGTTAGCGCCGCAAACGGGCAGGTCACGCAATGGATCGAATGCTTTTTGACAGCCAACCACATCGTGAACCAAGCCATCGCGCAGACCATCCAGAGCATCGCAGCGCAGCAGCACGTGCTGGGCGACCGCAGCCAGGGCGGCTGGGGGAAAAGCTGCTTGCAGATCTGGGCGTTGATCCTTTCCTTGCGGGGCTATGCGGGCCACCTGTTGGGCACCCCATAGCTGCGTCACAGCCGCAAGGGGCAGCCGGTAGCCTGGGGTTGTGACCACAATGCCATCGAACTGGCCGCTGTCGCGTGCCGCGGCGACCATGCCATGTCGCCCGCCGTTGGAGGTACCAACCAAGTAGGCGCGGTCTGGTACTTTGCCGTAGTAAGTAAGCACCAAAGCGCGTGCCATGGGCGTGAGGTCGGCCACGGCACGGTAGCCGTAGTCCAGGCGGGCGTCTGGATCTACGCCGAACGTGGCACCACCAATGGCGCCTGCGGCTCGCTCCAATTGGTGCCCGGCATCTGAGCTGATCACAGCAAAGCCCTTGAGCAGACCGTTGCTGCGCGGGCCGCCACCCAAAATGTCACCCCAGGCCGGCGTCAGGCTACCGTCCAAGCCGCCATTGGCTTGGTAGAACAACCGACCATTCCAATCGTGTGGCAAACGCATTTCGAAACCCACGGCATAGGGCTTGCCATCGACCACACTGGTGCGCTCGCGCAGGGCACCGCGCACCAGACAATGTGCAGGCATGAGCTCTGCTATGCCGGGGAGTGTGACGCTGCCCGCTGCAACGGCCTCGACGTGGGTGAGTCGGGTTGCCGGGTGTTGGAATCGACCTTGCAGCGCTTCGCACGGGCCCACAGGCCTAGCACCCTGGGCTGCACGGACGGGGGTGGCGGGGGGCGTTGTTTGGCAGGCAGCCAGAAGCAGCGCACTGGCGAGTACGGGCAAAGCAAGGGTGGTGTAGGAATAAGGCTTCATTCAGTTATTTTTTATAATTAATTGCTTATTGAATCTCCTGAGTTTCCCTAGTCTGGGGCCGATCTGCTGGTGCAAGGCATTTCCATAGAGCCTCTGCCGAGCCTGCCCCTAAAATAATTTCCTTAGAACAGTGGCTCCATTTCATATTGCGGTAACGTGTTGCTGAAATTTCGATTCGGAGCAGACTACTGCACGCACAATCACACACTGTTCGGAGATTGCTGCCTAGTTCGGACAATAGCGCGGCACACACCATCATTTTTAGGAGATAAAGGATGAGCACCCAGCAACCGACCATCATCTACACACTGACCGACGAAGCCCCCCGTCTGGCCACGGCTTCTTTCCTGCCGTTGATCCGCACGTTCACGGCTCCCGCAGGCATCAACGTGGTCGAGTCTGATATTTCTGTAGCGGCCCGCGTGTTGGGCGAGTTTTCTGATTTCCTGAAAGACGAGCAGAAAGTTCCCAACACGCTGCAAGAACTCGGCAAGAAAACCCTGCAAGCCGACGCCAACATCATCAAGCTGCCCAACATCAGCGCCTCTGTAGGCCAATTGGTGGCATGCATCAAGGAACTCCAGAGCAAAGGCTATGCAGTTCCTGACTACCCAGAAGCCCCTAAGACCGAAGAAGAAAAGGCCATCCGCGCCCGTTATTCCAAGTGCATCGGCAGTGCGGTGAACCCCGTTTTGCGCGAAGGCAACTCCGACCGCCGCGCGCCCAAAGCCGTCAAAGAATACGCCCGCAAGAACCCCCACAGCATGGCCGAGTGGAGCCAAGCCTCGCAATCGCACGTTTCGCACATGCACCATGGCGACTTCTACCACGGTGAAAAGTCCATGACGCTGGACCGCGCACGCGATGTGAAGATGGAGCTGATCACCAAGAGTGGCCAGACCATTGTGCTAAAGCCCAAAGTGTCCTTGCTCGATCGTGAAGTGATCGACAGCATGTTCATGAGCAAAAAAGCCCTGCTGGAGTTCTACGAGCGTGAAATTGAAGATGCCCGCAAGACCGGCGTGATGTTCTCGCTCCACGTGAAAGCCACCATGATGAAGGTGTCACACCCCATCGTATTCGGCCATTGCGTGCGGATTTTCTACAAAGACGCGTTCGAAAAACACGGTGCGCTGTTCAAGGAACTCGGCGTCAACGTGAACAACGGCATGGCCGATTTGTACGGCAAGATCGCCACTTTGCCCCAGAGCAAGCAAGACGAAATCAAGCGCGACCTGCACGCCTGCCATGAACACCGTCCCGAGCTGGCCATGGTGGACTCTGCTAAGGGCATTACCAACTTCCACTCGCCCAACGACATCATCGTGGACGCTTCTATGCCTGCCATGATCCGCGCTGGTGGCAAGATGTGGGATGCCAACGGCCGCTTGAAAGACGTCAAGGCCGTGATGCCCGAGTCCACCTTTGCCCGCATCTACCAAGAGATCATCAACTTCTGCAAGTGGCACGGCGCGTTCGATCCCAAGACCATGGGCACGGTGCCCAACGTGGGCCTGATGGCCCAGCAAGCCGAGGAATACGGCAGCCACGACAAGACCTTCGAAATTCCTGAAGACGGCGTGGCCAACATCACCGACTTGGCCACGGGCGAAGTGCTGCTGAGCCAAAACGTGGAACAAGGCGACATCTGGCGCATGTGCCAGTGCAAGGACGCTGCCATCCGCGACTGGGTGAAACTCGCCGTCAACCGCGCACGCAACTCCGGCATGCCCGTGGTCTTCTGGCTGGACGCCTACCGCCCGCACGAGAAAGAACTCATCACCAAGGTGAAGATGTACCTGCACGAGCATGACACTACTGGCTTGGACATCCAGATCATGAGCCAGGTGCGTGCCATGCGCTACACGCTGGAGCGCGTCATCCGCGGCCTGGACACCATCAGCGCCACCGGCAACATCCTGCGTGACTACCTGACCGACCTGTTCCCCATCATGGAACTGGGTACCTCGGCCAAGATGCTCTCCATCGTGCCCTTGATGGCCGGTGGCGGCATGTACGAAACCGGCGCGGGCGGCTCTGCGCCCAAGCACGTGCAGCAATTGGTGGAAGAAAACCACCTGCGCTGGGACTCGCTGGGCGAGTTTCTGGCGCTGGCGGTTTCCCTCGAAGACTTGGGCCTGAAAACCGGCAACGCCAAAGCCAAGGTGCTGGCCAAGACGCTGGACGCAGCCACAGGCAAGCTGCTGGACAACAACAAGAACCCGTCCCCCAAGACCGGTCAGCTGGACAACCGCGGCAGCCAGTTCTATCTGTCCATGTACTGGGCACAGGAGTTGGCCGCGCAAACGGAAGACGCCACCTTGGCAGCCCAGTTTGCACCCTTGGCAAAAGAGTTGACTGCGAAAGAGTCCACTATCGTGGCCGAATTGGCAGCGGTGCAGGGCCAACCCGCTGACATTGGCGGGTACTACCTGCCCGACACGGCCAAGCTGGATGCCATCATGCGCCCCAGCGCCACGTTCAACGCAGCGTTGGGCTCTGTGGCCTGAGCCACTCAAGGCTGGCACTCGCAAAGGGGCAGACTGGGTCTGCCCTTTTTTTCTGCTGCTGTACAGCCCTGAATCCTTCCCCATAACACCCAAGGAAAGTATCGATGCTCACGGTCTGCATTGTTGGTGGGAGCGGTCACTACCGCTATGTGCTGGAGGGCCTAGACGAGCGCATCCAACTCGCCGCTTATGCCGCAGGCTCACTTGGCGAAGACATGGGCAAACTCGAGACGATGCTCGCCGAGCGTGCACTGCAGGTGCCCCGTTTCGGGCACTGGCAGGGCATGCTCGATACCGTGAAGCCCGACATCGTGGCCGTCAACAGCCACTTTGGCGACCACGCACGCATCAGCCGCGAATGCCTGCAACGCGGCATCCACGTCTTCTCGGAAAAACCCGTCGCCACGACCTTGGACGAATTGGCAGCATTGCGTGCTGCCCATGGTGCCAGTGGCCAACACTTCAGCGCCATGTTTGGCATCCGCTGCAAGCCGTGGTTCCTCACGGCGCACGCGGCTGTCAGCGCTGGGCGCATCGGGGCAGTGCGCCTCATGCATGCCCAAAAGTCCTACAAGCTCGGCACCCGCCCTGCTTTCTACACACAGCGCGAATCCTGCGGGGGCCTGATTCCCTGGGTCGGCAGCCACGCTATCGACTGGTTGCAGTGGTTCAGCGGCGCGCATTTCCTCAGCGTCACCGCGCGCCATAGCCGCCAGCACAATGCAGGCCATGGTGATCTGGAAGTGTCGGCGCAATGCCTGTTCGACATGAGCCATGGCATCGCCGCGACCGTCAGCATTGACTACCTGCGCCCCACGACTGCGCCCTCGCACGACGATGACCGCATCCGCATCACCGGCACACGGGGTGTGCTGGAGGTACGTGACAAGCAAGTCTGCTTGATCAACGATGAAGCCGAAGGTCCGCAAACCCTGGCACAACTGCCAGAACGTTCGATCTTTGCCAGCTTCGTGGATCAGGTGCTGGGCACGGCTGACTGCATCGTCAGCAGCGATGACGCTTTCAACGCCACCTTGGCCAGTCTGATGGCGCGAGAGGCTGCCGATACGGGGAACATGCAACGCTTCGCAAGCGAAAGAGACATGCCCAACCGGGCCGATTGAGAGGGTAAGCGTATGATCCGCCCCCTCTATTGGAATCCCCATGAAAAAAACTTACCAACTGCAGATTGAAGGCAAAAACCGCGACCGCCTGCTGGATGCTGCGCGCCATGACATCCGCAAGTACCAGCACCGCGAGCTGCGCCGCCCTTTGCCCGAGGGCTTTGATGTGTGGGAGTTTGATTGCCGCTTCGGCCCCGAAGAGGCTTTGGCCGAAGCCGTGTCCGTGCGCGAGTTGCCCGCGCTGATCACCACCATCACCGATGGCGGGGCCAACCAGTTTTATGTGGAATTGCGTGCCCGCGCTGGCAAGCGCAGCGATCGCCCCCGCACTGAACGCCCACGTGCTGCCGACGAGGCTGGTAATTTTTTGGATGAAGACGGCGACGACTGAATGGCGATTGGCTTCATGCAGCCACGAAGCCAACCCGTTCCATCGTGCCAATGTGCATGCTGAGCAGTTGCACGGCTCGGTCTATTTTCTTATCTCTCAGCGCGTCGATGATCAGCATGTGATCATGATCTGAGCGTGGCTGCCAGCCGCGCTTGAGCCCGATCGAGAACAGGTAGCGCGAGTTAACCAGTTGCAACTGCTTCAAGACAGTGAGCAGACGCGGCATTGCACATTCACTGGAAAGAATATCGTGGAACAGGTTGTTGGCGGCATCCCACTCCACCAACGAAGCAGCTTGTGCACAGGCTTGGTGCGCCTGCTCCAAACGGGCGATGTGCTCAGCCCCGAACTTAGCGACGCTGTGGCGCAACGCCAGAATCTCCAGAGCACCACGCATTTCTACATTTTCCTTGATGGCTGCACGATCGATGGTGGTCACACGCACCCCACGGCGGGGCAATGTGATCACCAAACCCTGCGCTTCCAGATGCCGAAATGCCTCCCGCACCGGGACATGGCTGGCATTGAATTCCTGCGCTACGTAATCCTGCTTTAAGGCCGCTCCGCCAGCGATTTCACCGCGAATAATGCGCGTGCGCAAAGCCTCGGCAATGCGCTCAACGGTGCTGGGATGATTATTTTTTAAGCCTGTCATTTATAGATAATCTATAAGAAGGTTAATTATTGGCGCAAATTAGCGGCAAATAGAATGAAGCAGGACGATATTTTCTATTTTTCACTTCAGCCACGGATTTTTTATGCGCCTTTGCGATTCCCAAGCAGTCCCCCAAGCAGGTGCGCCACTGCATTTCCTGCCCAGACAGGAGCGCCCCGACACCAGCGCCATCGAAGCCCTTTTTGCACTGCCTTTTCTTGATCTGTTGTTTCAGGCGCAGAGCGTGCATCGCCAACACCATGTGGCCAACGAGGTTCAGCTCTCCAGCCTGCTGTCGATTAAGACCGGCGGCTGCGCCGAGGATTGCGGCTATTGCTCGCAGTCAGCCCACCACAAGGAGGCTGGCGTGCCCGCCGGCAAACTGATGGAAGTGGAGGACGTTGTGGCAGCCGCTCGGGCCGCACGCGACCAAGGGGCGACACGCTTTTGTATGGGGGCGGCTTGGCGCAATCCCAAGCAGCGTGACATGGCAGCACTGACCACCATGGTCAGCGAAGTGCACGCCTTGGGTCTAGAGACCTGCATGACCTTGGGCATGCTGGAGCAGGCCCAAGCTGAGGCACTCAAGGAGGCTGGCTTGGACTACTACAACCACAACCTTGACACCGCTCCCGATTTCTACGGCCAAGTCATTTCAACCCGCACCTACCAAGATCGCCTGGATACCCTGCAACAGGTTCAGAACGCGGGGCTGAACGTCTGCTGTGGCGGCATCATCGGCATGGGTGAAAGCCGCCGCCAGCGCGCCGGACTCATTGCGCAACTGGCCAGCCTGCCAGTGCCGCCGCAATCGGTGCCGATCAACCACTTGGTACCGATTGCAGGCACACCGCTGGAAGATGTGCCGGCGCTGGATGAGTTGGAATTCGTGCGCACCGTTGCTGCCGCTCGCATCGCTTTGCCGCATTCGGTCATCCGCTTGTCAGCAGGGCGCGAGAGCATGAGCGAAGCGACCCAGGTGCTGTGCTTTGCAGCAGGTGCCAATTCAATCTTCTTAGGTAGCAAGCTGCTGACCACACCCAATGCACCGGTCTCCTCCGATCTGGACTTGCTGGCCCGCTTGGGCATCAACCCGGCTCCCGCAAGGACGGCGAATCCCTGATGCCAGTGCAATGGAGTAGCGCGCATTGCGGCGGCGCTTGGATCATCAGTGGCTACGACGAAGTGGCCCATGCCTTGCGCGATCCGCGTTTTTCGGTACGTCGGGCGGCACGCTGGATCAACAGCGGGCTGGGGCTTCACACCGCGGACTCGCATGCACAACTGCGTTTTAAGCGCATTTTCTCGCGCTCGTTGCTGTTTCTCGATGGCCGCGCACACCGTCGTTTGCGCGGCATCCTACAGCCCGGCTTCAAGCCAGCTCAACTGGCCCAACTGGCTCCCGTCATAAGCCGCCTGACCGACGCATTGATAGACGATATCGCCAAGGATGGTTCTGCACGCAAGGGATTTGATTTCGTCTCGCGCTTTGCCAGACCGCTACCAGCACAGGTAATCGCCAGCCTGATGGGCTTGCCAGCACGGGGGCCGCAAGCCTTCATCGACTGGGCCGCCGATCTGGCCACCTTTATTGGCAGCCCTACACCCGACACTGCCCTAACTGAGGCCGCGCAACAGGCCATGCAGGCGCTGTGCGACTACTTTGCCGAGGTACTGCAAACGCCCACGCAACTAGATCCGCACGGCCTGGCGGTCAGATTATTAGAGGCCCAGCAGCAGCAAGCCATTACACAGGTTGAACTGCTGGCGCAGTGCAGCACCCTGCTCTTTGCCGGCTACGAAACCACACGCAATCTGCTAGGCAATGGACTGTTGGCGCTGCTGCGCCATCCTGAGCAATGGGCCGCACTGCAAGCGCACCCGCAAGGGCTGCGCAACGCCGTGCGCGAAATGCTGCGCTACGACAGCCCGGTGCAATACACCGGTCGGCGCCTGTTGGACGATGTAGAGCTCCATGGTCAGTTGCTACGCCGGGGTGAACTGGCCATTTTGCATATTGGTCAAGCCAATCACGATGAACGCCGCTTCAGCGACGCAGGTCGCTTCGATATCAGCCGCGATGAGGGAATGCACCTGTCCTTCGGCCAGGGGCCGCATGTCTGCTTGGGCGCGGCGCTTACACAAATGGAAGCTGAAATCGCCTTCGGCGCTCTGATGCGCGCTTTTCCCACACTAGCACTGGGCAATGAGCCGCCCATCTGGCAGCCCGCTGGGGCCTACCGCGCACTGCAAGGTCTAGCGCTGGTTTTCTAGAAAGAGTTCACCATGATGGATACACACGAAGCGCTGGCCGAGTTGGCCAGCCAGGGACTGCTGCGCACGCGCCGCGTGGTAGCGGGTCCACAAGGGCCTTATCTGGAGGTGGAGGACAGCCAGCTACTGTCTTTCTGCAGCAATGATTACCTAGGGCTGGCCAATCACCCGGAAATCGTGGCTGCGGCCACTACAGCGCTGCATAAGTACGGCATGGGCGCTGCCGCCTCGCCGCTCATCAGCGGCCACAGCGCCGCACAAGAGCAGCTAGAGCACGATCTCGCTGCCTTCTGCGGCCAGCCTGCGGCGCTGTCCTTTTCTAATGGCTACATGGCCAATCTGGGCGTGATCGGCGCACTTGTTGGCGTGGGCGACACGGTGGTGGTAGACCGCCTTAGCCATGCATCCCTGATCGATGGCGCACGTTTGTCAGGAGCCAGCCTGAAAGTGTTTCCACACAACGACGCAGCACGCCTAGAACAGGTGCTGGCGCGTTGCAGCAGCCCACGCAAGTTGGTGGTCAGCGATGCGGTGTTCAGCATGGATGGCGATGCAGCACCGCTGGCCAATCTGGCAGCCGTGTGTGCCCGCCACGACGCCTGGCTGCTGGTCGATGATGCCCACGGATTGGGCGTGCTGGGCCCGCAGGGTCGCGGCAGCCTAGCAGCCGCTGGGGTACAGGCACCGCATGTGCTGCTCATGGGCACACTGGGCAAGGCGGCAGGGGTGGCTGGCGCTTTCATCGCTGGCGAAAGCGGGTTGCTGGCGTGGATCATGCAGCGCGCACGTACCTACATGTTTAGCACAGCCAATCCACCGGCCCTAGCCGCCGCGACCTCGGCCAGCTTGTCCATCATCGTGCGCGAGGAATGGCGACGCCAACGCCTGCGCCAGCTAGCAACTCAACTGCGTACAGCACTGACCGGACTGCCGTGGTCGCTGCTACCGTCAGACACGGCCATCCAGCCGCTCATCGTGGGGGACAACCATCTCGCCCGCAGACTTTCACAGCGCCTGCGCACCGAGGGTCTGTGGGTGCCGGCAATATGCCCGCCGACCGTCCCCAAGGGAACGGCACGGCTGCGCATCAGCCTGTCGGCCCTGCATACCGATAGCCACATCAGCCAACTGGCCGAGGCACTGAGACGCGCCGCACAGGAGCACCACGCATGAACCTCTGTGATGAGCACGATCTGATGGCGCGCAGCCAGCGCAGCGTATGGCATCCCTGCACACAAATGCGCCGCCACGAAGTCACCCCGCCAATTGCGCTGTCGCACGCGCACGGCGTGTGGCTCTACGACAGCCAAGAACGCCGCTATCTTGACGCCATCAGCTCTTGGTGGGTCAACCTGTTTGGCCATACGCATGCACGCATCAATGCCGCTCTAGTAGACCAACTCAGCAGGCTAGAACACGCCATGCTGGCAGGTTTTACGCATGAGCCGGTGGTAGCCCTGTCAGAGCAGTTGTCGGCATTGACCCAGCATGCACTGGGCCATTGCTTCTATGCCTCCGATGGGGCATCGGCTGTGGAAATCGCCCTGAAGATGAGCGTGCACGCGTGGCGCAATGCGGGACAAAGCCACAAGAATGAATTCATCTGCATCGCCGGGGGCTATCACGGTGAGACCGTGGGCGCACTGGCAGTGACCGACACACCCTTGTTTCGGCACGCTTACGAGGCCTTGCTGCGCCCGGCACATATCGCTGCCTCACCCGATGTACGCCAGGCAAACCCCGGTGAAGGTGCCATCGATGTAACCAGGCGGGCACTGGCCGATGTGGAACGTCTGTTGCAGCAGCGCGAGGGATGCATAGCGGCCGTCATCGTCGAACCTTTGGTGCAATGCGCAGCCGGCATGGCCATGCATGACCCTGCTTACGTGCGCGGCCTGCGCGCCCTGTGCGATCGCTACGGAGCGCATCTGATCGCCGATGAAATTGCCGTTGGTTGCGGGCGCACAGGCAGCTTCTTCGCCTGTGAGCAGGCAGGTGTCTGGCCCGATTTGCTGTGTCTGTCCAAAGGCATCAGCGGCGGTTACCTGCCGTTGTCGCTGGTGATGGCCAGCGACAGCATTTATGCGGCCTTCTATGACGACGATGTGCGGCGCGGCTTCCTGCATTCACACTCATATACCGGCAATCCGCTGGCCTGTCGGGCGGCGCTGGAGACGCTGGCGATTTTTGCCGACGAACAGGTGCTGGAGCACAACCGAGCCTTCGCCCCGGTGCTGGGGGCATCCATGCAGCTACTGGCCGAGCATGCGCAGGTGCGCCACGTGCGCCAGCGGGGCATGATCTGGGCCTGCGATGTGGCCATCGATGACGCACAAGCGGCAAGCCGCTTTGCGCACCGCATGGCAGTCGAGGCGGCGCAGCGCGAGGTACTGATCCGCCCCATCGGCACCACGCTCTACGTAATGCCTCCCTACATCCTCAGCGCCGATCAGGCCGATTGGCTCGGGCAGCAATTGCATCAGGCACTCATTGCCACGCTGGAGGCCCCATGAGCCGCAGTCTCTTCGTCACTGGTACAGATACAGGTGTGGGAAAAACTCTGGTAGCAGCGGCTCTGATTCACCAATATGCCGCTGCCGGGCTGCGTGTGAGCGGCATGAAGCCGGTTGCCTCAGGGGCCTTTCATGACGGCCAGCGCTGGTGCAACGAGGATGTGCAAGCCCTAATGGCCGCAGCCAACACGCACCCGCCGCAGGAATGGGTGAATCCCTATCTGCTGCTGCGGGCTACGGCGCCGCATATTGCCGCAGCCGAGCAAGGCGTGTGCATTGATCTCGATCATCTAGCGTACTGCCACACGCAGTTGCGCGGGCAATGCGACATGGTGGTGGTCGAAGGTGCTGGTGGTTTCATGGTGCCACTGGATGCACACCACAATTCCGATGATCTGGTTCTGCAGTTGGGCTTGCCGGTGGTACTGGTGGTAGGCGTGCGACTGGGCTGCATCAACCATGCGCTGCTGACCCAAGCTGCCATCGCAGCGCGCGGACTGCAGTTGCTGGGTTGGGTGGCCAATGAGATCGATCCGACAGAAGCCTGCCGCGATGCGATGATCGCAAGTCTGGAGGCACGCCTGCACGCCCCGTTGCTGGCTCGCCTGCCGTGGAGCACGGACATCAATGCGGCAGCAGTCCGCTTCACCCAGCTCCCCCTACTGGGCTAGCGTCTTACTGCGGCAGTGGGGGCAACAAGCCTGCTGCGCGCAGCTTGTCTTTCTTGCTCGGGCGTTTGCCTTTTACGCCGCCATTGTTCGGCCCCGTGGGCATGACCACGGGCACCACCACCTCAGTGGGAGCAAAGTCAGCCACCTCTTCCAACGCCAAGGCCATGCCTTGGCGTTTTTCAATCAGCTTCCAATGCGCCAGTGCATCGGCAGTGACGAAGTTCACCGCCAACCCGGCTTCACCGGCGCGGCCCGTGCGACCAATGCGGTGGGTGTAGTCGGTGGTGGAGCGTGGCAAGTCGTAGTTGACCACTACGGGCAACTTCAGAATATCGATGCCGCGTGCAGCCAAATCGGTGGTGACCACCACATCCAAGCGCTGGTCTTTGAAATCCTCCAGCACTGCTTGGCGCGCGCCTTGGCTCAATTCGCCATGGAATGGCGCGGCGCGAACGCCTGCTTGGAACAGCTTGCTAGCCACATGCTCGGCCGCGTACTGGGTGGCCACAAAGACCAAGGCCCGACCCCACTGCTCGCGCTCGATGAGGGTGCGCAGCAGCTGGGTGCGCGCTTTGGCATCGACCCGAATGGCGCGCTGCACGATGGTGACAGGGGCTGCTTGCGCGGCCTGCACCTGCACACGCACCGGGTCGCGCAGCAAGCTGTTGGCCAAGTTTTCTACCTCCGTCGGGAAAGTGGCCGATGTGAGCACGGTTTGCCGCTGGCGCGGCAGCAGTTGCAACACGTCTTGCAGCTCCGCAGCAAAGCCCAGATCCAGCAAGCGATCGGCTTCATCGAGCACCAAGAGGCCCACGGTGTGCAACTGGATGGCGTTGTGTTGCGCCAAATCGAGCAAACGCCCAGGTGTAGCCACCAGCACGTCGCAGCCACCGCGCAAGGCCATCATTTGCGGGTTGATGGACACGCCGCCCACGGCTGTGACGATGCGCACGCGCAAGCCTGCGGCGTGGGCCAGTTCAGCCAGCACGGCGCGCACCTGCTGGGCTAACTCACGGGTAGGGGCCAACACCAAGCTACCCACACCACGCGGCGCGGTTTTGGGTGCCAACAGCGCTGGCGTGGCGGCCATCTGCAGGCGTTGCAGCAGGGGCAGTCCAAATGCCAGTGTCTTGCCCGAGCCGGTCTGGGCGCTGGCCAGCACATCGCGGCCTGCCAAGGCCGCTGGCAAAGTGGCGCTTTGTACGGGAGTGGGTTGGGCAAAACCCAAAGTGGCACAGGCTTGCGCCAACGCAGGAGACAGGCCAAGAGCGGCAAACGGCATAGGTTGAAACAGGTTGAGTAGAGGAATGCACTGCAGCCAAGGCTACAGCGGTTGCAGCCTCAAGGGCAGTGCCAACAGATCGGCGGCTGGCAGCGGTTTGCTAAACAAATACCCCTGCACCAACTGGCAGCCTTGGGCTAACAGGTAGTTGGCTTGCTCAGCCGTTTCCACACCTTCGGCCACCACCTCTTGCTGCAAACAGCGGGCAATCGAAAGGATGGAGCGTACCAGTTCAGCGCGATAGCGGTCGGTAGTGACGCTTTGGATGAAGCTGCGGTCTATCTTCAAGGTGTCTATGGGAAAGCGCGAGAGATACCCCAGCGCAGAGTAGCCGGTACCAAAGTCATCAATAGCGATGCTGATACCCATAGCCCGCAATGACTGCAGGATGTGGATGTTGCGGCTATCTTCGTCCAGCAACAGGCTTTCGGTGATTTCGCACTCCAACCACTCGGGGCGGCAGTGCGTTTCTTGCAATATCTGCACCACCTGCTCCAGCCAATTGGGCTGCTGCAACTGGCGCGCTGAGAGGTTGACCGCCATCTGGCGGGGGCATTCTTGCCCCGCATTCCACAGACTGGCGGTTTTGCAGGCTTCCCGCAGTACCCACATGCCAATGTCATTGATCAGGCCCGCATCTTCTGCCACGGGGATGAATTCAAGTGGTGACACCATGCCACGCACGGGGTGCTTCCAGCGCAATAAAGCTTCGCAACCCACCACGCGACCACTGCTTAGCTCCACCTTGGGCTGGTAGTGCAGGCTGAGCTCTTTACGCTCTAGCGCACGGCGCAAATCCAACTCCAGCGACAAGCGCTGTTGGGCGCTATCGGTCATGTCTTTGGAGTAAAAGCTAAAGCCATTGCGCCCAGCGCGCTTGGCGTGGTACATGGCCGAGTCGGCGAAGCGCACCAGTTCTTCAGGGGTGCCACTGTCTTGCGGGTACACGGCGATGCCCACGCTGCCTGTGGCAAAAAACTCTTTGCCCACCAGCCAAAAGGGCTGGGCAAATGACGCCAGCACTTTGGAGGCAACACGCGCCAAATGCTCCCCGGTGCGAATGCGAGGCAGCAAAATGCCAAATTCATCCCCACCCATGCGGGCCACGGTATCGTAGCTGCGTACGCACTGGTTCAGGCGTTGCGCCACTTGCGCCAGCAAGGCATCGCCAGCAGCGTGGCCCATGGTGTCATTGACGTGTTTGAAGCGATCCAAGTCGACCATCATGACACCCGCACTCTGTCCGTGGTAAGCCGAATCAACCAACATTTGCTGCAGACGGTCATTGAACAGCACGCGGTTGGGTTGCCCGGTGAGCGCGTCATAAAACGCCATCTGGTGGATCTTGTCTTGGTAGGCGCGCAACTCGCTGATATCGCGCCCCACCATGAGCACGCTGACCACCTGCCCGCTGGCATCGAATTCGGGTGTCAGGCTGATGAGGGCGACCCGGGTTTCTTGCTGCGGGCCCACGCTGGTCAATTCAAACTCCATGGGCTGGCCTTGGCCAACAGCCTGCTGCAACTGTTGCTCCATCAGGGCCCCTGCTTCACCACGGAAGAGCTGGCGCACGCTCAAGCCACGCAAAATGGTTTCACTGGCACCGATGGTGCGCAGCAAACTGGGATTGGCATAACGGCAACACAAAGCGGCATCGAAACGGGCCACGGAATCGGGAGAGTTTTCCACCAAGGTGCGAAATTCGTGCTCCTGCCGCTCCAGTGTGGCCTGCATATGCATGTGCTGCGTCACATTGCGCGACACGGCTATGTAGTGCTGCGCACCTTCACGCAAGGGCAAGCGGGCCAAGGACAGCTCAAACCACCGGGTTCCTTTGGATGAATCGAAACGCAGTACCTTGCCAAAGGAAGTGCCTTGGAGTTTGGCTTCCTCGATCGCGCTCATAGCGGTACGGGCGTTTTCTGGCGAAAAAATATCGCCTACGCTCTGCCCAAGAACCACTTCCCGGGTTTGCTTGAGCAACTCCGCGTTGTGCATCCATGCATTCACAAAGCGACCGCTCTCGTCCATTTCATACAAGAAATCAGGGAAGGCGTTGATCACCCCCTCCAGCAAGGCCAGGCTTTTTTGCAGCTTGTTCTCAATCTCTTTGCGCTCCGTCACATCGTGCGAATAGCCCAATGTGCCAACCACTTGATCTTCGAAACGGATGGGTGCTTTCCACGACTCCATCCAAACTTCTTTGCCATCTTTGACGTAATGCTCTTCTTTGTAGAAGTGCTCACCTGTTTGCATCACGCGAAGGTCTTCTTCGCGGTAGCGTGCGGCTTCGTCGCTGGGCAAAAAATCGAAGTCAGTTTTGCCTTCGAAATCCGCTGTGGAAGTTTTACCCATGAAGTGCGCGTACTGCTGGTTCACAGCAGTCAGGCGCGAATCGCGATTCTTGAGCCACACCACAAACGGAAAGTTGTTGAGCAAGGTGCGCTGGTAAATCTCCCGCAATTCCAACTGGGTGCGCAAGGAAATCTTGTCGCTAGCGTCCTCTGCCATGGCCATGCCATAACGCTTGCCATTGACCACAATGATGGCACCGCTGACGCGCACCGGCATCTGACGCCCATCCTTGCGCACATGGTGGGCATCAATGCCAAACACCGTGCCAGGCGTGGCTGAGTGGAAATACTGCCAAAAGTCTTGCAGTATGTCCTTGTCGATGTCTGCCGGCCCCATTTGCAGCAATTCATCGTGGCTATAGCCCAAAGCCTGCACGGTCGCCACATTGGCGTAGATGAAGCGGTGCGCTTCATCTACTATTTGAATGGGATAGGGAAATGCTTCAATTGCAGCCCAAATGACAGCCCCATCTATCCCCCCATGTGCGGATGTATCGGTGTCTGTGGGCTGCATGCTCTGGTTATCGCTGTGGTGGCTATATGGTTACCGCAATACTGTAAACCGTATTGGCATGGCGTCCATCATTGGAAGGCTACCTCGCCAAAACTGCGCAGCTTGTCACTCACACAGATAAAGTTCTGAAAATACTCTGGCCGCGTGCCGATGTAGTGGCGCAGGCGGTGCAGCGAATAGTCCATGCGCGGTGCTGTAAAGCAGCGATAGCGGCAGGGGCTCACCGGGGCGTAGCTGGTCGGTGCCGCTTGTCCGTAGGCGAGCTCGCACGAGGTGCGACCACACCAAGGGCACCGTGCACTCGCATGCCCCCTACTGAACCTGCAAGCTCAAGGAGAAGCGGATTCTGAAGCTCACTGTCGAAGATATCTGCTTCAGCCCAGCGAAGCTCTTTTACGCCTATGGCCTAGGCAAGCCCTCACGTTTCCTGTGGCTGCGGGGGCCACCGCGGTGCTGATGCCGAATCGACCCACGCCGAACTCAAGGTTTTCGTGAATGACAAACTGGCCATTCAGGTCGTTTCCTGTGCGAAGGTCTGGACTCTCTGTCGATGTGGAGGAGCTTTCCAGCGCGGCATTGCACATCGCCTGCCGCAGACACAACTGCTGGAGCGTCAGCATGTGATGATTGCCCTTTCCATCAGGCTGTTGCGGATCACGTTCGCACCGCAATGCCTCCGTCACAGGTTGACTGAACGCTGTTTGAGCTTGCGGTACAGCGTAGCGCGCCCCATGCCGAGCAATTGTGCCGCTTGAGTCACGTTGCCGCCACAGCGTTGCAGAGCAGCGTCAATAGCCTGGACAGCAACAGCGTACATCAGACCAGCGTCCGATCTGGATACATCAGGCGCGGTCTTGGTTTCAAAGTCACCGAAGTCATCGAGCGTGAAACCGCTGCCAGGATCTGCAAGCGCCACGGCGCGCTGCACGGCGTTAGCGAGTTGGCGAAGATTTCCGCGCCACGGACGTTCTCTGAGCGCGGTACGCAACGCCCCGTCGATGCGGGACGGATCGCCACCGAAGCGCTCAAGAAGCGCATTGAGCACGGTATCGAAGTCGCGTCGCTCGCGCAGTGGCAGAAGGTGCAAAGTGTGGCCGCACAGGCGATACATCAGATCTTCGCGGAACTGGCCCTGTTGCACCAACGCGGCCAAGTCGCGGTGGGTGGCGCAAACCAAGCTTACATCCACCGGGCGCGGACTGTGACAGCCCAGCCGCACGACCTCCTTGCCATCGAGAACGCGCAAAAGCGACACCTGAAGCGGCAGTGGCATGTCACCAATTTCGTCGAGGAACAGCGTGCCACCGTTCGCCGCCTCGATCTTGCCCGCCGCGCCGCCGCGCCGTGCTCCCGTGAAGGCGCCCTCAACATACCCAAACAGTTCGCTGGCCAGCAACTCACCCGGCAAGGCGGCGCAGTTCAGGGCCACAAACGGACCACCAGAACGCGCTCCAGCAGCATGCAGGGCGCGCGCTGTAACCTCCTTGCCAGTTCCAGTTTCACCACTCACGAGGAGCGGCAAGCCAGCGGCGACCGCACGCAATGCTCGCTCGAATTCGCGCATGAGGCGGACATCGCCGAACTCAGGCACCGACGTAGACCGCGTCACAGATGACGGCTTTGCCACTGAGACAGTCCGTGCAGGCGGCGCGCCCGCTCGCCCCGCGCCACGCGCGTCCAGCGGTATGGCGAGCAACCGGACGCCATCCTGAAGTCGCAACGGCACGCCCGTCTCGCAGCGACGCAGAGCCGACATCCATGACCCGAAGCGCTCGACAAAGAGTTGATCAAAGTGAAGTTCCAGCCCACCCGACGGCAATCCGATCAGACTGCGAGCAGCACGGTTCGCTGCTATCAGCTCACCCGAGTCCCCAAAAGCCAGCCATGCACCGCTGCCTGCCGCTCCACTGCAGGAGCCGCTACCAGCATCGATTTCGACATGCACACTGGCGCGCAAAGTGCGAAACAGCCTGCGTTCGATGCGTTGTGCGCAGCGTGCTGCGAGCCACAGCGTACTGTCTACCATGCCAGGCATATCACGACTGACGTCAACGGCTGCGATCACATTACCGTGCGCATCGAAAACTGGTGCCGCGCTGCAATGGAACATTTGCGTATCGATGAAAAAATGCTCGGCGCCGAGCACGCGCACCGGCTGCAGCTCCTGAACCGCCACGGACATCGCGGTAGTGCCGATCGCCGCTTCCGAAAGGTCTACACCAGGCCGGAAAGCGAGCCGCAGTGGCACGCTGCGCTGAGCGATCGCGCCGTCTACGGACAGTACGCTGCCGCTTTGGTCGGTCAGCAGTACTGCGTAGCCGGCATCACCCACCGATGCTGCCAAGTCCGCAAGCTCAGGCTGCGCTGCCTCCAGAAGCTCATGATGACTCTGCAACAGGCGTGAGACGTGCGCCCGTTCGACTGCCTCGAAAGCCACCGGTTCTCCCACCGCATGCCCGCTGTCGCTGCAGCGGCGCCACGAACGCACCACCGCCTCATTGACCAAGCCCACAGGCGCCACGCCCTGCTCGAAAAAGGCTTTGCGTGCACTCCAGATGGTCTGAGGATGGTATTGCGCGTGCGGCATGGTTAAGGTTGTACTCCTAGCTCGGTAAGACTGGTGAGATTTAAGCCGTATCACACATCTGAATCCGCTTAGCGTCAATGAGGAAACTCCGTATCACAGTTGGCACGCCCGTCTCGTCTCGCAACTGTCGTCTCGTTTTGAGACGACATACGCGCCCCCCAGAGCATGCCTCACGCCGCCCATTACAGAGGGGAATACGGGCACGAGTTCATCTGCAATCACCCGTGGCACAGCGATTGCAACAAGACCTGCATCTGCGGCACGGTGCCGCGATCAACAGGAGACAACCGAATGAACGCAAGAACGAACAGCGACATCGCCGCGGCCCCCTGGGCCGGACGCATCTACGGAGCAGGATGGCAAACTGCCAATGGCGGCACGGTGGAGGTCAGGGAACCCGCCACCGGCGATCTGCTCGCCACCATTGGTCTGGCAGACGCCGAGGACGTGGACCGCGCCGCCAGGACGGCGGCTACGGCCCAGCCCGCTTGGGCCGCTACACCCTTCGACCAGCGCGCCGCCGTGCTGCGCCGCGCCGAACAGTTGCTGGCCGAGCGCGCCGACGAGTTCCAGCACTGGAACGTGCGCGAGGCGGGTTCCATCGGCCCCAAAGCAGGCTGGGAACTGCAGGCTACGCGCGAACAGCTATCGATGTGCGCCGCGTTGCCGATGCAGCCGATCGGTCAGATCTTCCCGTCCTCCATGCCAGGCCGCACGAACCACTGGCGGCGTGTGCCAATCGGCACCGTGGGCGTGATCGCGCCTTGGAACTTCCCTCTGCTGTTGGCCATGCGATCAGTGGCACCGGCGCTGGCGCTGGGCAACGCGGTCATTCTCAAACCCGATGTGCAGACGCCGGTGATCGGCGGTGCACTCATCGCACAACTTTTTGCCGACGCTGGTCTGCCTGAGGGCGTACTGCAAATGCTGCCAGGAGGGCCAGCGACCGGTGACGCGCTGGTTCGCCACCCGCTGGTGGACATGATCTCTTTCACTGGCTCGACCGCTGTCGGCCGCAGCATCGGTTCGACCTGCGGTCAGATGCTCAAGAAGTGCATCCTTGAGCTCGGCGGCAACAACGCCCTGGTCGTGCTCGAAGACGCAGACCTCGACGCCGCCAGCTCCAGTGGCGCCTGGGGTGCCTTCCTGCACCAAGGCCAGATCTGCATGCAGGCGGGTCGCCATCTGGTGCATCGCAGCGTGGCCGACCGTTACGCGCAACTGTTGTCGGCACGTGCGCAGGCACTGCACGTCGGCAACCCCCATGCCGGCCCGGCGCACCTAGGGCCGCTGATAAATGACCGCCAGGCCGAGCGTGTGCAGGGAATGGTGGACGACGCCGTTCGCAGTGGTGCCCAGTTGGTGACCGGCGGCCGTCGCGAAGGTCGTTACTACTGGCCAACGGTACTGACCGGTGTGCGCCCGACAATGAGTGCTTTCACCGACGAGATCTTTGGCCCAGTGGCTCCCATCACGGTGTTCGACACCGACGAGGAAGCTGTGGCACTCGTCAACAGCTCGCACTACGGCCTGACCGCAGCAGTGCACACACGCAACATTCCGCGCGGCGTCTCGTTGGCGCAGCGCCTGAAGAGTGGCATGGTCCACGTCAACGACCAGACCGTGAACAACGAGTTCCATGTGCCTTTCGGCGGTATGGGTGCCTCCAGCAACGGTGGGCGCTTTGGCGGACCGGCCAACCTAGACGAGTTCACACAGACCCAATGGGTGAGCGTAATGGAAGCACCGATCACCTATCCGTTCTGACCCATCACCCAAATAACAAAGGAGACTCTCATGAAAACCAACACTTTCCCCCTCACCCGCCGTCTGGCAGGCAATGCCTGCGTCGCTCTCGCGTTGCTTTGCACCGCCGTCTCGGCATACGCCGAGCGCCCGCTGCTCAAGTACAAGGACGAGATCACGCTGAAGGCGCCGCCGCAGAAGGCTTGGGACACGTTCAAGGACTTCGACAGCATCCACAAATGGCATCCGGCCACCGAGAACACCGTGCTGCTGGTAGGTCAGAACGGTAAGCCGCTGGCGGTGCGGGAGTTCCAAATCAAGGGTGCGGGTGCCTTTGTCATCAGCGAATTGCTGGCCTATGACGAGCGCAAGCGCTGGTTCAAGTACCGCATCATCAAGACCAATCTCCCGCTTTCCAATTACGTGGGTGAGATGTGGGTCGTGCCGGCTCCTCATGGTGGCTCGGTGGTCAAATGGACAGGCCAGTTCCAGCGCCCGGAAGAGACGCCCAAGCCTGACCAGGACGACGCCGCCACGATCCGTTTGGTACAGGGCGTCTTCAAAGCAGGGCTTGACAACATTGTCTCTCTGACCTCGAAGTAATCGGCCATGGAGCAGCGCATGAAGCAGTCGATGATGGCCCCACGCTTTCGCACGAACGGCGCCCTGTTGCTGCTCTTCGCGCTGTCTCTTTTCGGGTTATTGGCGGGCCCCGTGTCACCCTGGGTGCACGTGGCCGCTCTGGTGACCTGCATGGTGGCTTGGGTACGATGGCGCGGCACGTCTGCAGTGGAGCTCGACCAGGCAACGTTGCCGGGTACGCCAGCGACGGAGCCGAATGCACCGCCCCCAACCAATGCCAACGAGGATCAAACAAGCGAGCAGACGGTTCGCTTGGGTCAACTGGTCGCGGCTTGCGTCGAAAAAATGGAAGCTGCCACTGAGTTGGCCCGTCGCTCGGGTGGTCGCGTCGAGCAAGGAGCCTCCACCATGCATGAGCTGAGAGGCGCCATTGCCGAGATGGATCGGCACCTGCGCGACTCTTCGCAAGCGTTCGATGACCTGCAACGGCGTGCAGCCCGTATCAGCGCTGTGGTGGAAGACGTCAAGCAGATTGCCCGGCAGACCAACCTATTGGCCATCAATGCCGCCATCGAAGCGGCGCGTGCCGGCCCGACTGGCAAGGGTTTCAGCGTTGTTTCGGGTGAGGTGAAGATGCTGGCAGGCCGTTCTGACGACGCTGCGGCGGAAATAGGTCGCCTAGCTGAAGCCCTGTCCTCGGCCTGCGCTGGGGCACAGGCCCAGGTGGAGCAGATGAAGCAGGTTAGCGCCCGAGGAATCACACACAGTGCTGCAGTGCACGAAGTGTTCACCGATATCCAGAACGGGGCAGCCCAGCGGGTTCAGACAGTGGCAGCAGTGTTCGCCGACCTGCGGGCCCAGCAGGTGGTGCTGGAAGCCATGCGCCGCGATATCTGAGGAATGTCTCGGGCATCGCCCTGTACGAGCTTGGTGCCGTACTCCTCGAAGCTGGTGTCGATTGAGCCACCTCATCCCAGTCCGGCTTTTTTGCATCCCGTCATCAACCTGCGCAAATAGCGGTATCTGCGTCGATGCTTATCCGGTGATGCACTACAGATTGCCGTGCATCACCACGCATGTGTGCTAGACCCGCTCAAGGATCAAGGCGATGCCTTGTCCCACACCGATGCACATGGTGCACAGCGCATAGCGACCACCCTGGTGGTGCAGCCGATTTACGGCAGTTGTCACCAAACGAGCCCCTGATGCACCCAAGGGATGGCCGAGCGCGATTGCGCCGCCCCAAGCATTAACCCGTGGATCGTCGTCCGGCAGGCCCAACTGGCGCAGAACTGCCAGGCCTTGGGCTGCAAACGCTTCATTAAGCTCGATGACGTCTAGGTCGGCGAGCTGCAGACCCGTCATTTCCAGCACCTTCATGGTGGCAGGCGCGGGACCAATGCCCATGATGCGCGGCTCCACCCCGGCGGTCGCCATGCCAACGACTCGGGCACGCGGGATCAAGCCATTCTGGATGGCGGTCGACTCATTGGCCAGCAAGAGGGCACACGCGCCGTCGTTCACGCCGCTGGCATTCCCCGCAGTGACCGTGCCCTCCGGGCGTACAACGCCCTTGAGTTTGGCCAGTGCCTCCATGCTCGTAGCACGCGGATGCTCATCTTGGTCTACTTTGATTGCTTCGCCTTTTTTCTGCGGAACCATGACGGCCGTGATCTCACGGGCCAAGTGGCCCGCATGCTGGGCTGCAACGGCACGCAATTGGCTGTTCAATGCCATGCTGTCTTGCGCATCGCGTTCGATGCTGTATGCGATCGCCACATTCTCGGCGGTTTCCGGCATGGAATCGACACCGTACCGTGACTTCATCAGCGCGTTCACAAAGCGCCAGCCAATGGTGGTGTCGTAAATCGTGTTGGCACGGCTAAACGCGCTCTCAGCCTTGGGAATGACAAAGGGTGCGCGGCTCATGCTCTCCACGCCTCCCGCAATCATCATCCGGGCCTCTCCAGACTTGATCGCACGTGCTGCGGTACCTACTGCGTCCAAGCCCGAACCGCACAAGCGATTAACGGTGGAAGCTGGCACTTGCAAGGGCAGCCCTGCCAGCAGACTAGACATGCGGGCAACGTTGCGGTTGTCTTCACCAGCCTGATTGGCGCAGCCGTAAATGACATCGTTGATGGACTCCCAGTCGACCTGGGGGTTGCGCTCCATCAATGCTCGCAGGGGTACTGCGCCAAGGTCATCGGCGCGCACACTGCTCAGTGAGCCGCCGTAGCGTCCGAAGGGAGTGCGAATGGCATCGCATATGTAGGCATGATTCATGGCAATTGGCTCTCAAAGAGGGGGTTGTATGGTTAGGCCAAGCATGGCTTCGAGTTTGGACAGCGCGAGCCCATCGACGATGTCTATAAGCTTCAAACCTTGAGGGGTACATGCCAGCGTAGCGAGGTCTGAATAAATACGCTTCACGCAGCCAATGCCGGTGAGTGGGTAGTTGCATTGCGCCACTACTTTACTTTCGCCTTTTTTGGTGAGCAGGTCCATCATCACCCAGGTCTGCTTGGCGCCGATGGCGAGATCCATCGCGCCGCCTACCGCTGGTATAGCACCTGACTCCCCGGTGCTCCAGTTTGCAAGGTCACCTGTGACAGACACTTGGAACGCTCCTAGGACGCATATGTCGAGGTGGCCCCCACGCATCATGGCAAAACTGTCAGCGTGGTGGAAATAGGCACCGCCCGGTAATAAGGTCACCGGCTGCTTGCCGGCGTTAATCAAGTCGTAGTCCTCATGTCCGATTTCGGGTGCAGCACCCATCCCTAGGATGCCATTCTCGCTGTGCAACACAACTTCCCGTTCGGCTGGGATATGGTTGGCAACCAAGGTCGGCATGCCGATGCCGAGATTAACGTAGGCGCCGTCGAAGATGTCTTGCGCTACGCGGGCGGCTAGCTGGTCTTTGGTACGTGCTTGGTAGCTCATGGTCAGGCTGCTTTCTTGAAGCCGCCGGCCTGTGTGGCCACGCGGTCGATTTTGACGATCTGGTGCACAAAGATACCCGGCGTCACGATGTGTTCCGGATCCATTTCTCCGAGCTCTAACACGTCGTGCACCGTGGCTACGGTCTTGCGTGCGGCCATGGCCATCACCGGGCCGAAGTTGCGCGCGGCTTTTCGATAGATCAGGTTGCCCCATCGGTCACCAGCTTCTGCCTTGATCAGAGCCAGGTCCGCGTGGATCGGCATTTCCAGCACGTATTGCTTACCGTTGATTTCCCGTGTTTCGCGTGGAGTCCCATCCGCTTGTCTGGCCAGTTCGGTTCCATACCCAGTAGGCGAGAAGAATGCTCCGATACCAGCGCCTGCGGCACGAATACGCTCGGCCAGATTGCCCTGAGGCACCAGTTCCAACTCCAGTTTTCCGCTGCGGTACAGCCCATCAAATACCTGGCTGTCTGCCTGTCGGGGAAAGCTGCAGATGATCTTGCGCACACGGCCGGCCTTCAGCAGAGCAGCAAGTCCCATTTCGCCATTGCCAGCGTTGTTGTTCACAACCGTCAGATCTTTGGCTCCGTATTCGATCAGACCGTCGATCAGTTCATTGGGTATTCCGGCGGTGCCAAAGCCGCCAATCATGACCGTTGCACCGTCTTGAATGCCGACAAGCGCGTCAGCGACCGACAAAGCGATCTTATTAATCATTCATTTGCTCCAGAAAAACCCACAGTGCGAGTTTTGATTTGTTCGTAATTAGAACATTTGTTCGTTTATAGAATTTTAGGAGCACTTTTACAATCTGGCAATCCCAGTACCGCAATAACGATGACAACACCCTCGACTGACGACGCCAATTCCCCCCCAGAACCAGGGGACAGTTACGTGCAGTCGCTGGCGCGGGGGCTGACAGTCATTCGGACGTTCAGCGCTGCGTCACCGCAGCAGACCCTCAGCGAGGTTGCCGAGCGGGCTGGCCTGACTCGCGCCGGCGCGCGGCGCATCCTGCTGACCTTGCAAACACTGGGTTATGTGCACAACGACGGGCGTCTGTTCCAGCTCACGCCACGGATACTGGATCTGGGCTTTGCGTACCTGTCGTCTTTGTCGTTTTGGAACTTGGCTGAGCCCGTTATGGAGTCGTTGGTCGCACAGGTCAAAGAGTCCTGCTCAGCGGCCGTGCTAGACGGAACGGACATCGTGTATGTGCTACGGGTGCCAACACAGAAGATCATGCGGATCAACCTGGGTGTCGGTTCACGCCTACCGGCGTACTGCACATCCATGGGGCGGATGCTGCTGGCCAGCCTGCCCGACGACGAACTGCGCCAGCGTTTGCAGGCATCGGCCCCCGTGGCACGCACCCAATCGACCGTGGTAGACATCGACCAGCTCATGGAGCGCATCGCACAGGTCCGCCGGCAAGGCTGGGCCTTGGTGGATCAGGAACTGGAAGAAGGGTTAATTTCCATGGCTGCCCCGATCAAAGACCGCCAAGGGCAGACGCTGGGTGCACTGAACATCAGTGGGCAGGCCAACCGCAGCAATGCCCAGCTCATGCAAGACACCATGCTGACCCCGCTACTGTCTGCCGCACAAACAATTTCCAGAATGCTCGGGGCGCAGCCCTGAACCATCCCATCAGCTTTCACGGGGCGTCTTGCTAGGCGTCCGGGCGCGCGGTTTACGTACGGCGGATGCCCCCTGTTTCGCTCCCGATTTGCGTATGGTTCCATTCGCAGGGAATTCGTTGGTTTCTACGTCGAGCCAAGGCGGCTTTTGTGCATACATCTCACTGATCAGCTCCTTGATTGCGCCGATGTACCACGAGTCATCGTTCAAGCGATGGCTGAGAATAACCGGCGACGTCGCGCGCTCATCTTCGATCAATCGGTAGACTAGGTCGGAGCGCAAGCGCGCCGCTGCCGGAATGATGCACACCCCCATCTCACAGGCGACCAACCCCAAGGCCGCCTGTAGTTCCCGCACTTCATGCACCTCGGCCAGTCGTATCCCATGATCGTGCAACAAGCTCAATACCTGGTCGGCATAACTGGGCCGCGGTTCTTTGGGAAACACGATCAATCGCTCTTGGGCAATCTCTTTGAGCGCAATGCGCCCCCGACTCGCTGCGAGTGGTGAGCTCGGCGGCAACGCCAATACCAATCGCTCCTCACGCAATACAGTCCGCACTACAGAGGCGTCACGTGTGCGCACACGGCCAAAGCCAAGGTCGATGCGCCCTGATTTGAGCTCAGCCATCTGTTGTACAGAACCCAGATCGACCAAGTGCACATCGGTATCGGGATACCGCTGGCGGAACATTCGCACCAGCATAGGCAAGCCCCCGTAGAGCGTGGATGCCACGTAGGCGATCGATATGGACTGACGCTCTCCGCTCGCAGCGTGGCGAACGCCGGTTTTCATCTGCTCTACTTTTTGAAGCACTTGTAGGCTCTGCTCGTAAAACAGTCGCCCCGCCTCGGTCAGCCGCAAAGGCCTGCTGTTGCGCTGGATTAACTGCACACCCAATTCATCCTCCAGTTGCTGGATCTGGCGGCTCAAAGGAGGCTGGGCGATGTGTACCTGCTCGGCAGCCCGAGTGAAGTTCTTAGTGGTCGCTACGGCGACGAAATAGCGCAACTGGCGTAAGTCCATACGTGAATACCATACCAGAGAAGCTTTTATGAAGCATAAATAGTTGATTTATAACAGAAATATTTATGACTATACCTTTTTAGTATTGAATCAGACCTATTTGGTTTTGGATCAAAACTGCGGGCTGAATTTCAATATGGCCCATGCAACATCTACCCTCCTCGCTACAGAGCCGTTCCGCAGAAGCCACTGCCACCATCGTGAAAGTGGAGACCCTGCTGCTGGATCTACCCACCATTCGCCCACACAAACTGTCGATGGCAGTGATGAATGGCCAAACGCTGATGCTGGTGCGCGTGCATTGCTCCGACGGTACCGTGGGTGTGGGCGAGGGCACCACGATTGGCGGCCTGGCTTACGGCGGCGAATCTCCAGAAGGCATGAAACTGGCGATTGACACCTACTTCGCGCCGCTGATGCTTGGCGCCGACGCAAACCGCGTATCCGCACTAATGGCTGCGCTGAACACCATGATTCGCGAGAACCGTTTCGCCAAGTGCGCGGTAGAAACTGCTTTGTTCGATGCACTGGGCCGCCGTGTCGGTTTGCCAGTGTCAGAGCTTTTGGGTGGACGCCTGCATGACCGCCTGCCTGTTGCATGGACCCTAGCATCCGGCGATACCGGCCGCGACATCGAAGAGGCCCAGCACATGCTGTCCATCCGCCGCCACCAGATCTTCAAGCTCAAGATCGGACGCAAGTCCGTGCGTGAAGATGTAGCACACGTCGCCGCCATCAAGAAGGCACTGGGCGACCAAGCATCGATCCGGGTAGACGTCAACATGGCCTGGTCCGAACTGGAAGCTCGGCATGGCCTGGCTGCGCTGGCGGACGCTGGCTGTGAATTGGCCGAGCAGCCGGTAGCACACCCGGACGCATTGGCCCGCATCAAGGGACGCTACCCGATTGCCATCATGGCCGATGAGTCCTTGATGGGACCGGCGACCGCCTTTCAGCTCGCCAAGGCTGGCGCGGCCGACGTGTTTGCCATCAAAACTGAACAGTCCGGCGGATTGCAGGCAGCCCAGCAGGTCGCCGCTATTGCGGATGCAGCGCAGATCGCCCTCTACGGTGGAACGATGCTGGAAGGTGCCGTTGGTTCGATCGCCTCGGCCCATGTTTTCTCTACCTTCCGCGAATTGCGCTGGGGTACCGAATTGTTCGGGCCCTTGCTGATCACCGAAGAGATCTTGGCCAAGCCTCTGAATTACCAGGACTTCCACCTCGAGTTACCCGATGGTCCGGGCTTGGGTATCGAACTCGATGAAGACCGAATTCGCCATTTCCGACGCGATGTCAGCCGCACACGCATCAGTGCAAAGGCAGTCACGTCCACTTGATTTTCCCCCTCGAATTTTTCAACCACCAGCCATAGGAGACAACCATGAGCACAACAATTTTCAACACCACCGAAGTCCAGGATTTCCTGCGCATGGCCAGTGGCCTGACGCAATCTGGCGGCAATGCCCGCACCAAACAGATCGTCCACCGTCTGCTGTCCGACTTGTTCAAAGCGATTGAAGATCTGAACATCACCTCCGACGAGTACTGGGCAGGCATTGCCTACGTGAACCAGCTCGGCGAACGCGGCGAAGCAGGTCTGCTGTCTCCAGGTTTGGGCTTGGATCGCTACTTCGACATGCGCATGGACGCAGAAGATGCAGCATTGGGCATTGTCAACAGTACGCCCCGCACCATTGAGGGCCCTCTCTACGTCGCTGGAGCTCCCGAGGCGTCTGGCTTTGCCCGCCTCGACGACGGCAGCGACGCTTCTGGCCATACCCTGATCATGCACGGCACAGTTCGCGGTGCCGATGGCAAGCCCCTGCCGAACGCCAAGGTTGAAGTCTGGCACGCCAACACCAAGGGTTTCTATTCACACTTCGACCCCACGGGTGAGCAAAAAGCCTTCAACATGCGCCGCACCATCATCACCGACGCGCAGGGCCGCTACAAGTTTCAAAGTATCGTGCCCCACGGCTACGGCTGCCCCCCAGATGGCCCGACTCAAGCGCTGCTTAACCAGCTAGGTCGCCATGGCAATCGCCCTGCCCACATTCACTTCTTCGTCACTGCTCCAGGGCACCGCAAGCTGACGACCCAGATCAACATTGACGGCGACCCTCTGGTGAACGACGACTTCGCCTACGCCACCCGTGAAGGCTTAGTACCCGCACTCGTAGAGCGGACGGACGCCGCAAGCATCCAGGCCCATGGCCTCAAGGGCCCCTTTTCTGAGATCGTGTTTGACATCTCGCTCAGCGCGCTGGTCAATGGCGTAGACAACCAGCTGGTCAACCGCCCCCGCTTGGCTGCCTGAAGCAGGGCCCCGTTTCAAGGACTCGCTATGACCACGACCACGACCACTTCCGCACCCATCAGCGGTGACGTCGAGAAGCTGCTGGATTCGGCCCTTCAGGACGACCACGCCAACGGCGTTTTCCGCTGCCGACGCGACATCTTCACCGACCCTGCGCTGTTCGAACTGGAGATGAAGTACATCTTTGAAGGCAACTGGATCTACCTAGCCCATGAAAGCCAGATTCCGGAGATCAACGACTACTTCACGACCACTATCGGGCGCCAGCCCATCGTGATCACACGCACCAAAGACGGCACCCTGAATGCGGTGATCAATGCCTGTGCCCACCGCGGAGCCATGCTGTGCCGCAAGAAGCACGGCAACAAGGGCAGCTTCACATGTCCGTTCCACGGCTGGACTTTTAGTAACAATGGCAAACTACTGAAGGTCAAGGACGAGAAGACCACCGAGTACCCGATCCAGTTCAACACGGAGGGTTCGCACGACCTCAAGAAGGTAGCGCGCTTTGAGAGCTACAAGGGCTTCCTGTTCGGCAGCTTGAACCCGGACGTGCAGCCCCTGTCCGATTTTTTGGGCGACACCAAAGTGATCATCGACCAGATCGTCGACCAGGCCCCCAACGGCCTGGAAGTGCTGCGCGGCAATTCCAGCTATACCTTCGACGGCAACTGGAAGCTGCAAATGGAAAACGGCAGCGATGGCTACCACGTGAGTTCGGTTCACTGGAACTACGCCGCTACCATGGGTCGGCGCAAGGAGGGCGGCACCAAGGCGGTCGATGCCAATGGCTGGAGCAAGAGCGTAGGTGGGGTGTATGGGTTCGAAAACGGCCACATTCTCTTGTGGACCAAGACCATGAATCCCGAGGTGCGCCCGGTCTTCCATCAACGCGACGAAATCAAAGCACGTCTGGGCGAGGACAAGACCAATTTCATCGTGAGCCAGACGCGCAATTTGTGTCTGTATCCGAACGTGTATTTGATGGATCAGTTCTCGACGCAAATCCGGGTCACCCGTCCAATCAGCGTAGACAAAACAGAAATCACCATTTACTGCTTCGCCCCTAAGGGAGAGAGTGCCGAAGACCGCGCCACCCGCATTCGCCAGTACGAGGACTTCTTCAACGTCAGCGGTATGGGTACTGCCGACGATCTCGAGGAGTTCCGTTCCTGCCAAGTCGGCTATGCAGGTAAAGCCGCGCCTTGGAACGACCTGAGCCGGGGAGCGCCTTTGTGGATACAAGGCCCAGACGAAAACGCCAAGGCCATGGGCATGAACCCGTTACTCAGCGGCGGCCGTAGCGAAGACGAAGGCTTGTTTGTGTGCCAGCACGATTACTGGGCGCAAACCATGCGCAAAGCCGTTGCAGCCGAACGCGCAGGAGAATCGCAATGAACGCCCGTTACGCAGAAATCTGCGCTTTCATTTATCGCGAAGCGCGCTACCTCGATGACCGCAATTGGGAGGAGTGGCTCAACCTCTACGCGCCCGACGCCGAATACTGGATGCCTTCCTGGGACGACGACGACCTGCTCACCGAAGACCCCCAAAGCCAGATATCGCTGATCTATTACCCGAACCGTAACGGGTTGGAAGACCGGGTGTTTCGCATCAAGACTGAACGCTCGAGCGCATCGATGCCGGAGCCCCGCACCAGCCACATGGTGAGCAATGTGGAAGTGCTGGCGGCACAGGGCGACAGCGTCGAGGTGCGCTACAACTTTCACACGCTGAGCCACCGCTACCGCATCACTGACCACTACTTTGGAACGATTTTTCTGACCCTGCGGGTACAGGCTGACGGCAGCTACCTGATCGGGCGCAAGAAGATCGTCTTGAAGGACGACTACATCCGTCAGGTCATCGACATTTACCACATCTGAATCCGGGAGCAATCAGTATGAAAAGCTACCGCATTGCACTCAACTTCGAGGATGGGGTAACCCGTTTCATCGACTGCGGAGCCACAGAGAAAGTACTCGACAGCGCCTTCCGACAACGCATCAACCTGCCTATGGACTGCTCGGACGGCGTGTGCGGCACCTGCAAGTGCCGTGCGGAAAGCGGCTCCTATGACATGGGAGACGATTACATCGAGGACGCGCTGACCCAAGATGAAGCGGATCAGGGACTGGTGCTTACCTGCCAGATGGTGCCGCGCTCAGACTGCGTGATTGCGGTACCGGTGCCTTCCACGGCCTGCAAAACCGGCACGGCGCAAACCGCTGCAACCGTGCAGGACGTGGTGCGCTTTGGCGACGCGGCGTTTGAGCTGGTACTGGGATGCGGGCCCGACGCACCCAGCTTCCTGCCAGGACAGTACGTCAACATTGGCGTGCCCGGCACAGCACAGCACCGTTCGTATTCGTTCAGCTCGGCACCGGGCAGCGCATCCATGCGTTTTCTGATCAAAAACGTACCCGGAGGGCTGATGAGCACATGGCTGGACGGTGCGCAGAAAGGGCAATCACTGCAAATCATCGGTCCGCTGGGTAGTTTTTACCTTCGCCCGGTTACGCGACCTTTGCTGCTGTTGGCCGGAGGAACCGGATTGGCACCGTTTCTGTCCATGCTGGAAGTACTGGCAGCGCAAGGACTCACCCAACCAGTTCACCTTGTGTACGGCGTCACGCGTGACCAGGATCTGGTGCGGATTGATCAATTGGAAAATTTTGCCAGCCGCTTTCCGCTATTCACATTCACCACCTGTGTGGCCGATGCGGCCACCAAGCATCCGCGCCAGGGTTTCGTCACGCAGCACATGCAGCCCGATGTTTTGCACGCCGGCAACGTCGATGTCTACCTCTGCGGCCCCCCCGCAATGGTTGACGCAGTGCAAAAGCACTTTGTGGTGCAGGCCATCCAACCCGCCCATTTTTACTACGAAAAATTTGCGCCTACGGCCTCGGCCGTAGCTACGGCACACCAGGAGCCCGCACTATGACGGAAGAATTCAAAGGCCAGGTGATGCTGATCACCGGAGCTGCCCAAGGCATCGGCGAGCGGGTGGCCGAACTGGCGGCCGAGCGCGGGGCACGCCTCGTACTCGTGGACCGCTCCCCACTGGTACACGAGGTGCGCGATCGCCTGTCAGCTACCAATGATGTCGTCTCCATGGAGGCTGATCTGGAACAGTTCGAAGGCGCCGAACAAGCGGCTGCCAAGGCTATTCAAACCTTTGGTCGCATCGATGTGCTGGTGAACAACGTGGGCGGAACCATATGGACTAAGCCCTACGAGCACTACGCCCCGAACGAAATCGAAGCCGAAGTGCGCCGCTCGCTGTTCCCCACATTGTGGTGCTGCCGAGCAGTACTGCCGTACATGCTCAAGAAGAAAAAGGGGGCGATCGTCAACGTCTCATCCATTGCCACCCGCAGTGTCAACCGGGTGCCTTACGGCGCTGCCAAAGGCGGCGTCAACGCGCTTACGGCATGTCTGGCCTTCGAAAACGGGGAGCGCGGCATCCGTATCAACGCCGTAGCCCCTGGCGGTACCGAGGCCCCACCGCGCCGTGTACCGCGCAACACCGCCGCGCCCAGCCGCAAGGACAAGGCCTGGTACCAGCAAATCGTAGATCAGACCGTTTCCAGCACCCTCATGAAACGCTACGGCACGCTTGATGAGCAGGCCGAAGCCATCCTATTCCTAGCCTCTGAACGCGCCTCTTACATCACGGGCACCGTGTTGCCGGTAGGTGGCGGCGATCAGGGTTGAAGCAACTAACAAACCCAACAAAAGGAGACAACATGAAAACCTTGGACGTGAATGCGGTGATCAACACCGCACGCTTCACACGCTTTCACTGGATGGTGATATGCCTGTGCGCATTGCTGCTGATTTTTGACGGCTACGACCTATTCATCTTTGGTGTGGTACTCCCAACGCTCATGAAGGAATGGACGCTGACCCCTGTGCAGGCCGGCGCATTGGGCAGCTACGCGCTGTTTGGAATGATGTTCGGCGCCTTTGTATTCGGCCCGCTGGCCGATCGCATCGGCCGCAAGAAAGGCATTCTGATCAGCTTCGTCTTGTTCAGTTGCGCGACCGTCATAAGTGGCTTCGCGAGCTCCGCCACCGAGTTCGGCATTTTCCGCTTCATCGCGGGCCTAGGCTGTGGCGGCCTTATGCCCAACGCCGTGGCGTTGATGAATGAATACGCCCCCAAGCGCTCGCGCAGTACGCTCGTGGCCATCATGTTCAGTGGCTATTCGCTGGGTGGGGTACTGTGTGCGGGCCTTGGCATCTTCATGCTGCCGCGCTTTGGCTGGCAGTCGATGTTCTTCGCCGCCGCATTGCCACTCGTGCTGCTGCCCTTGATTGTGTGGAAGTTGCCGGAATCGGTAGGCTTTATGCTGCGGCAGGGCAAGACCGAACAGGCACTTGACGTACTGCACCAGGTCGATCCGCAGATCGTCACTACGCCAGCGCCCCGCCTCGTACAGTCGGACGTCAAGCCCACCAATGCACCGATGCTGGACTTGCTCAAGGATGGGCGCCTGCTCGGAACCCTGATGATCTGGCTGTCCTTCTTTTGCTGCCTGCTGATGGTGTATGCCCTGAGCTCGTGGCTGCCCAAACTCATGGCCAATGCTGGCTACAGCCTCGGTTCGAGCCTATCCTTCCTGCTGATGCTGAATTTTGGCGGCGTTGTCGGTGCCATTGCCGGTGGCTGGCTGGGGGATCGTTACAACCTGCCCAAGGTCGTGGCAAGCTACTTTGCCCTGAGCACGGTGGCCATTGCGCTGCTGGGCTATAACAGCCCTATGCTGGTGCTGTACTTATTGATCGGCATCGCGGGCGCCACCACCATTGGCACCCAAATCCTGCTGTACGCCAACACCGCGCAGTTCTACCCACTGGCCATCCGTTCCACCGGCTTGGGATGGGCGTCGGGTGTCGGACGCATCGGTGCCATCGTCGGACCGCTGCTTGGTGGCTCCCTCATGGCGGCTGCACTGCCTCTGAATCTCAACTTTTTGGTGTTCGCCATCCCCGGCCTGGTGGCTGCCCTCGCAATCGGCGTCTTCATCATTAGCCAGCGAAGCGTAGCGTCGTCGGCCCCCCTGACCCCCCCCCCCACCGCAAGCGGAGCCTGACCACCATGCACCACGCATCCGCCGTCGCTACGCCCTTTACCCTGCACACAGCCCGAGGCCACTTTCGGGTGGTAATCGACGGTGCAACCAATGCTCCGGCGGTAGTCCTGAGCAACTCACTCGGTACCACCCTAGAAATGTGGGCTCCACAGGTTGAGGCATTTGCCCAACACCACCGTGTCATCCGTTACGACACGCGTGGCCATGGAGGCAGCATCGTGACCCCAGGCCCGTATTCCATGGCGGATTTGGGGCAGGATGTGGTGGCGATCCTGGACGCGCTAGACGTGTCTACAACGGCATTCTGTGGCGTATCGATGGGCGGACACACCGGCCTGTGGCTAGGGGTACATGCAGGCCAGCGCTTGCGCAAGCTAGTCGTGTGCAACAGCGCTGCCCGTATCGGCACTGCGCAAGTTTGGCAAGACCGCGCAGCATCGGTACGTGTGGGCACCGCCATGGCCATGCAAGCACTTGCCGATACCGCACCGGGACGCTGGTTCAGCCCCGCTTTCGTACGGGACCGTGCTCCTACCGTGCAAGCCGTACAAGCGGTGTTGGCGACGATAAGCCCCGAAGGCTACGCCGCTTGCTGCGAGGCATTGGCACTGTCCGACCTGCGCAGCGAGCTCTCCTGCATTGCCACCCCCACCCTGCTGGTGGCGGGCGAGGTCGATCCGGTAACGACGGTGACCGATGCACAGGCCATGCAGGCCGCCATCACCGGCGCTCGCACCGTGGTGCTGCCGGCTTCGCACCTGTCCAACATCGAAGCTGCGCAGGCCTTCACGGCGGCTGTGCTGCCGTTCCTCAACCTCGCTGCACGCGCATAAACCCATTCTTTTCACTGAATTCCTACAAGGAGATGCAATGCTGTACTTGGTCCACATGGTGGTAAATATCCCCCAAAGCCTGCCTGCCGAAGAAGCGGCACGCATCAAGGCGGAAGAGAAAGCCTATTCGCAAGCGCTGCAGCATAGCGGCAAGTGGCCTCATTTATGGCGTGTGGTGGGCGAATACGCGAACTACAGCGTGTTTGACGTGGCCAGCAACGATGAGCTGCACGATACGCTCGCCGGCCTTCCACTGTTTCCATTCATGCAAATCTCGGTCACGCCGCTGGCCAAGCATCCATCGTCGATTGTCTAAGACAAGGCTGAACAAGTATCCCGATTCGGCAAATCGAGTGGCATCCGCACAATTTTTGCCCTAGCTCGCCCCATGTGGGCGTGCTAGAGGCGCACCTGCACCTCCATAGTCTTCAAGAGTTCGACACGCCGCCCCCTTGAAAAACACCACCCGTCTCAAACTGCAACTTCGAGTCTTGATTTGAGACCTTTTACGGGACGGCTTGACGGGAAAGACACGTCCGCCTCACGTGAAAGAGCCAGGTCAATCTGATTGGCACGGCAGTTGCGGCGCGCAGCTAGCGCAGATGCATCTGCGCGTTTTGCAAAAGAACAGGAGACAACGTGAACCCCATCCCTACATCCGACACCCAACACGGTGACCAGATCAACGAACTTGAAGCGGCCCTCTACCGCGGCCGCATTGACCGTCGCGCGTTTCTGCGCGGGGCGATCGCCGCCGGATTGAGCCTACCCTTGGCGCAAGCCATGGCCCAGGACGGCACAGATGCAGCCGTGACCCAGCTATACAACGCACGCAACCTGCAGGCCGAGTACGACTACATCGTCGTCGGCAGCGGTAGCGGTGGTGCTGTGGTGGCCGGCCGACTGGCGGCCGAGACCGATGCACGTATCTTGGTGCTGGAAGCGGGAGGCACCGACCAGGTTCCGGCTGTGCTGACCCCTGGAATGTGGCCAACCAACATCCGCAGCGAACGTGACTGGGGACATTCGGCCGCGCCTGCCGCCTCGGTGAACAACCGCAGCCTGATCCTCCCGATGGGCAAGGTGGTGGGCGGCGGCTCATCGATCAACGCCACCGTCTGGGCACGGGGCCACAAGAACGACTTCGACCTGTGGGCTGCCGAGACCGGCGATATAGACTGGAGCTACGCGCGCGTGCTTGACATCTACCGCCGCATCGAGGACTGGCAGGGCGTGGCCGACCCTGCACGGCGGGGCAAGGGTGGTCGCCTTTGGGTAGAGCCGGCGCGCAACCCCAATCCCATCGCAACCGCCATGCTCGATGCCGCCACTGCCGTGGGCATCCCAAAATTCGCTGACCAGAACGGTGCCATGATGGAAGGCAACGGCGGTGTGGCCATTGCCAATCTGCGCATCAAGGATGGCCGACGACGCAACCTGCCCTCCGACTACCTCTATGCCACGCTGAAGCGGCCCAACATCACGCTGCTCACAGGTGCCGAGGTGCAGTCGCTGTCGATGCAAGGCCGCAAGGTGACCGGGGTGCGCTTCCTGCGCAACGGCAAGGTCGAGACGGTCAGCGCCGCGCGGCGCGTCGTGCTGTCGGCAGGTGCCATCAACACGCCCAAGATCCTGATGTTGTCGGGCATCGGCGACGAGGCCGAGCTCAAGCGCCATGGCATCCGCACCGTAGTTCACCTGCCCGGCGTGGGTCGCAACTTCCAGGACCATGTGCTAGTCGGCGGTTGCGTGTGGGAGTACGATAAACCGCTGCTGCCAGCCAACAACGCCGCCGAGGCGACCTTCTTCTGGAAGAGCGATGCTTCGCTTCCCACGCCGGACCTCCAACCGTTCCAGATCGAGGTGCCGTTCACGTCGGAAGTCACTGGCCCGCGATTCAAGACGCCTCCCAGTTCGTGGACCATTGCCCCTGGCCTAGTGCGACCCAAGAGCCGCGGCCGCGTGACTCTGGCCTCAGCCAATCCGGCCGATATGGCGCTGGTCGACGGCGCATTCCTCAGCCACCCCGACGATGTGAAGGCGCTGCTGCGTGGCATTGAACTTTGCCGAGAAATCGGCAACTCACAGGCGATGAAGCCGTTCGTCAAGCGAGAAGTCATGCCCGGCGCGCTCAGCCGAGACGACATGACTGCCTTCCTGCGTGATGCCGCAGGAACCTACTTTCACCAAAGCTGCACCTGCAAGATGGGCCGCGACGAGATGGCAGTGGTAGACGGCAAATTGTCGGTGCGTGGTGGCGTGGAGGGGCTGTCGATCGCCGACGCCTCGGTCATGCCTCAGGTCTCCACGGGGAACACCATGGCGCCCACCGTAATCATCGGCGAGCGCATGGCCGACATCCTGCTCAACCAGCGTTGAATCGACGTGGCGCGCACGCATCTGTCGTGCGCGCCGCCCCGAACCGGACTGTGAAGCCCCATGAATCTGATCTACTGAAACGCCACCTCGGCAAAACTGCGCAGCTTGCGACTGTGCAGCTGATCCGCACCGCCTTGGCGCAGCAACTCCAGGGCACGAATGCCGATGCGCAAGTGCTGATCCACCCGCTCGCGGTAAAAGTGGTTGGCCATGCCAGGCAGTTTGATTTCGCCATGCAGCGGCTTGTCACTCACACAGAGCAAGGTTCCATAGGGCACGCGAAAGCGAAAACCATTGGCGGCAATGGTGGCACTCTCCATATCCAGTGCAACGGCGCGACTCTGGCTAAAGCGGCGCTGCGGCTGGTTGTCGGGCAGCAGCTCCCAGTTGCGATTGTCGGTAGTCGCTACGGTGCCGGTGCGCAGCACGCCTTTGAGGGCCGCACCGCTGAGGCCCGTCACATCGGCCACCGCCTGCTCCAGCGCCAATTGCACCTCGGCCAGTGCAGGGATGGGCACCCACAGGGGCAGTTCCTCGTCCAGCACATGGTCTTCGCGCACATAGCCGTGGGCCAACACATAGTCGCCCAGTTGTTGGCTGTTGCGCAAGCCCGCGCAGTGGCCCAGCATGAGCCAAGCATGCGGGCGCAGCACGGCGATGTGGTCGGTGATATTTTTGGCGTTGGCTGGACCCACCCCAATGTTGACCATGGTGATGCCATTGCCATTGGGTAGCACAAGGTGATAGGCCGGCATCTGCGGCAAACGCGGTAAGGCTTTGCCCAGTGCATCTTCGGCCTGCACTGTCTCACCCACACGGCGCGTCACCAAGTTGCCCGGCTCCACAAAAGCGGTGTAGGGGCTGCTGGCCTCTTGCATGCTTTCGTGCCCCAAGCGGATGAATTCGTCGATGTAGAACTGGTAGTTGGTAAACAGCACAAAGTTCTGAAAATACTCTGGCCGCGTGCCGGTGTAGTGGCGCAGGCGGTGCAGTGAATAGTCCATGCGCGGTGCTGTAAAGAGCGACAGTGGCAGAGGCTCACCGGGGCGTGGCTGGTGGGTGCCGTTGGCAATCCCATCGTCCATGGTGGTCAGGTCAGGCAGGTCAAACCAGTCACGCATCTTCAGGCGTCGCTCGGGACTGAGCGAGCCCTCAATGTGGTCGCTCTCGGCAAACGAGAAATGCACTGGTATGGGTTGGTTGCTCACGGCCACTTCCAACTCCACTGCATGGTTGAGCAAGAGCAAGCGAAATTGCTCACGGTAATAGTGCTCAAACAAATCAGGCCGCGTCAGCGTGGTTTCGTAAACACCGGGCCCGGCCACAAAACCGAAACTTACCCGCGCTTGCTCACCCACTTTTTGGCGTGCAACGGTGTGGGTGCGCATGCGCACCAGCGGATAGTAAGCGTGCACAGGGCCACGACTGTCATCACCCGTGACAAAGCGCTGCATGCCTGCGCGCAAGTGCTGGATGCCGGTGTTGTAGATGTGCTGAACTTGGGCCAATGCGGCATCGGCATCGGTATAGGACTGGGGCGCTATGGGTGTGGGCAAGTCGTGCATAAATTGTTGGTGAACGTTGCTGTAATGATTTACCAAGCCTACGCTTTTTTTACCATCATGCTCCGCAATCATCGGTCAAAGTTCCCAGTGTTTACTGGAGATATACATGCCTTTGTTCCGCTCAACGATATGGACTATGCGCTTAAGCGTGCTGGCATTGCTGGTGGTATCGAGCTGGGTCAACGCCCAAAACAGCAGCAGTACTAGCTCCACCGCAACTCCCCCTAGCAATGCGGCTGGCGGTGAACCTCGCCTGCCGCCTGCCGAGGCTTTTGCTGCATGCCAAAATGCCAGCCGTGGTGCTACTTGCACCATGAGCAGCCCCGATGGCAAAAAGCTCACCGGTACTTGCGGTGGCCCTGAAGGCAAAGCCTTGGCATGCATGCCACCCCGCCCTGAGCAGGGTGCCGGCAGCGGTCAGCCCCCCAAAGGCAAGCCGCCAACCGCCACGACGAGTCAGTAGTGCATACCAGCTCCCTTGGTGAGCAGCCCTCGTTCTTTTTAAACGGGTTGGGCTCCGTTCGCCTTTGGGTACTGAATATGGCACTTGAGATTGAACGCAAATTTTTAGTGAACGGCCAGCCTTGGCAGGGCCTGATCGGTCAACGCTTGCAACAGGGCTACCTCAACCGCGACAAGGCCCGTACCATGCGGGTACGCATTGCGGGTGATACCGCATGGTTAACCATCAAAGGCGCTAGCCAGGGCGCGGTGCGCAACGAGTTTGAGTACCCGATACCCGTTGCCGATGCACACACTTTGCTGACCCTGTGCGATGGCCCGCTGATTGATAAAACCCGTTATCGCATCCCCCATGCCAATCTGGTTTGGGAAGTGGATGTATTCCACGGTGACAACGCTGGGTTGGTGGTTGCCGAGGTGGAGTTGGCCGATGAACACCAAGCCATTGCCTTGCCCGATTGGGTTGGGGCAGAAGTCACCCACGATGTGCGCTACTTCAACTCTGCATTGGCCCAACACGCTTATAAATATTGGTGAAACGGGTTATTGGTGGCATGGGTTTTGGTTTGCGTTGTGTCACACCACGGTCATGGACACCCTACACTTAGACCATGCTGAAATTTTTACCTGCTGCGGTCATGGGCGTGCTAACTGCCCTGTTGTTGTTGCTCAATACGCTGTTCTGGTTTCCTTGGCTGCTGCTGCTGGCGCTGGTGCGCTTAGCGCTGCCTGTCCCCTATGTAAGCCCAGCTCTGGCCAAAGGCATCACGTGGATTGCCCAAACGTGGAACGCTTTCAACGTGGGTTGGCTGCAGTGGGCACAGGGCAACCAATGGCAACTCCACTGCGACACCACTTTGGCGCGTGATGCTTGGTACATGGTGGTGTGCAACCACCAGTCGTGGGTTGACATTGTGGTGCTCCAGCACGTGTTCAATGGCCGCATTCCGTTTCTCAAATTTTTCCTCAAGCAGCAACTCATTTGGGTGCCGTTTTTGGGCTTGGCATGGTGGGCGTTGGACTACCCCTTCATGAAACGCTACAGCCTGTCCTACCTGCGCAAACACCCCGAAATGCGTGGCAAAGACTTGGAAACCACACGCCTTGCCTGCCAAAAGTTCTCACGCACACCGACCAGCGTGATGAACTTTCTTGAAGGTACGCGCTTCACGCCCGAAAAACGGGCGCGCCAGCAATCTGCTTTCCAGCACCTGCTCACCCCCAAAGCCGGCGGCTTTGCCTTGGCCCTGCAGGTGTTGGGTGAGCGTTTCCAGTCCGTGCTGGATGTGACCATCCACTATCCTGATGGCATCCCCACTCTGTGGGACTTGCTCACGGGCCGTGTGGCACGGTTGCAAGTGCATGTCCACGCGCGACCCATCCCCCCCGATGTGCGCCAGGGGGACTATGCCAACGACCCCGAATTTCGCGCCCGCTTTGCTACGTGGGTGAACCAAGTCTGGCATGACAAAGATGCCCTGCTAGAGCGACTCCAGCAAGACCAACACACTCGCTAAGTCCCAAGACGCGCCTGCCCAAGTCACCCTGCTATCGTCATGGCAATCAAATTGTGTGCAATTTAATTGTGTGCAATAATTCACCCTATGCCAAGCGATAAAGAACTCCTTCACACCGACCAAGCACTGCAACTGGACAAGCAATTGTGCTTTGCGCTGTATTCCACATCGCTGGCCATGACCAAGCTCTACAAGCCCTTGCTGCAAGCGCTCGATGTCACCTACCCCCAATACCTCGCCCTGCTGGCGCTGTGGGAGCAAGATGGGCAAAGCGTCTCCAGCTTGGGAGAGAAACTATTTTTGGATTCCGGCACGCTCACACCCCTGCTCAAACGCATGGAGCAGGCTGGCCTGCTGCAACGCCAACGCAGCCCAGCCGACGAGCGACGCGTGACCATCCACCTCACTGCGGCGGGCCAAGCACTCAAAGAAAAAGCCCGCAGCATCCCGTTTTGCGTCTTCAGCGCCACCAGCTGCCCCCTGTCGGAGTTGGTGGAGCTCACGCGCCAAATCCAAGGCCTGCGCCAGCGACTGCTTAGCAGCGTAGCACCCGCCGCCAACGATTCCCAACCGCTGCCCCCACAGGCGGCAGCACAACCCTGAAAGGCACCACACCATGGTCAACAAACTCGACAAAGTCGTCTACCGCGCACAAGCCACTTCCACCGGCGGCCGTGATGGCGTGTCCCGCAGCTCTGACGGCCAGCTGGACATCAAACTGGGCGTTCCCAAAGAAATGGGCGGCGCAGGCGTGGGCGTGAACCCCGAGCAACTGTTTGCCGCTGGCTACAGCGCTTGCTTTATCGGCGCTATGCGCCATGTGGCTGGTGCAGCCAAGATTGCACTGCCCGCCAACGTGAGCATCGATGCCACCGTGGGCATCGGCCCCATCCCCCAAGGTTTTGGCATTGAAGTGCAAATGGTCATCCACCTGCCCGGTTTGGACACCGCAGTGGCTGAAGACCTGATCGCCAAGGCCCACCAAGTGTGCCCCTACTCCAACGCCACCCGTGGCAACGTGGAAGTGACCCTGACACTGGCCAAGGACTAAGCCACGCCTGCCTGCACACTGCAGGCTTACAAGCCCGCAAGGGCTTGCGCTAGGTCGGCAATGATGTCCTGCACATCCTCGATGCCAACCGAGCAGCGCACCAGCCCCGCCGGAATGCCCAGCGCGACGCGCTCCTGCTCGGTGCATTCCACATGGCTGGTGGTGCTGGGAATGCCCAAGAGCGTATCCACCGACCCCAAAGTCGCCGCCCGCAGCAGCAGGGCGCAGCGCGGCAACAACGCCTGCACAGCCGCTGTGCCACCGCGCAGCTCAAAACTCAAGACCCCCCCAAAACCGCGCATTTGCGCCTTGGCCACGGCATGCTGTGCATGGCTGGCCAAACCTGGGTAGTGCACACGCTGCACCGCGGGGTGCTGCTCCAGCCACTGGGCCAGCGCCAAAGCGTTGTCGTTGTGCTGGCGCATGCGCAGGTGCAGCGTTTTCATGCCACGCAGAATGAGGAAAGCGCTCATGGGGTCCAAGCAAGCCCCGTGTATCTCGCGGTACTGGCGCACCCGCTGCATGGTGGGCGCATCGCCGCAGACCACGCCGCCCATGGCGTCTGCATGCCCGCCCAAAAACTTGGTGGCACTGTGCAACACCACATCAGCCCCCAAAGCCAATGGGTTTTGGTTCATGGGCGTGGCAAAGGTGCTGTCTATCAAGACCTTGGCCCCCGCAGCATGGCCCAGGCGAGCCAAGGCGGCTATGTCTTGCACCTTGAGCATGGGATTGGTAGGCGTTTCGAGGTACAGCACATCCGCCCCTTGCGCCAGCGCACGGGCAAAGGCCTCTTCATCGGTGGTATCGCACAGCGTCACCCGCACGCCCCAGTGCGGCAGCGTGTGCTGGAACAGGTAGTGCGTGCCACCATAGGTGTCGTGCCCTGCCACCACGTGCGCACCGGGCTTTAGCAAAGCCAGCAAGGTGCTGGCAATGGCCCCCATGCCACTGGCGAACGACACCGCATCGGCCGCCCCTTCCAGCGCAGCCAGTTTGGCTTCCAGTGCCAGCGCCGTGGGATGCGCGGTATTGCGGGCGTACAAGGGGCAGTCACGCTCACCGCGCGCCACCGACTCCCAACTGGGCACATCGGGGTAGCCGTGGGCCACCGCAAACTCCACGGGCACCGCCAGTGCATCGTGGGCGCGCAAGGCGCTTTCTCCGGCCCGCACCGCCATGGTGCCGGTTTGCCATACCTGTGTCATGCTTGTCTCCACCAAAGCTGCGCTTTATAGCCGCGCAGGGTAAGCAGTTTGCGGCATGATGCAGGAAAAGAATACGGGGACAACCATGCGACTGGCTTTGCTGTCAGACATCCACAGCAATATGCAAGCCTTCGAGGCTTGCCTAGAACACCTATCAACCCAACACATTGACCACATCGCCCTGTTGGGTGATTTGGTGGGCTATGGGGCCGACCCACGCGCCGTGGTGGAACGCGCCATGGCCTTGCAAGCAGCAGGCGCGACCGTGCTGCAAGGCAACCACGACCAAAGTGCTGCCGAGCCACCTGAGCAAACACGCAACCTGGGCCAAGTGACCGCGCAGTGGACACACAGGCAATTGAACCTGGCCCAACAACGCTGGCTGCGCGATTTGCCCTTGACACACCAAATAGACGCAGCCTTGCTGGTGCACGCCAGTGCCGATGCCCCAGCGCAGTGGCGCTATGTGTACGACGAGCGCGTGGCCAGCGACAGCCTGGGTGCTTGCAGCCCCGACATCCACTGGGTGTTGGGCGGCCACGTGCACCAGCAAATGCTTTATTACAGAGGCGCTGGCGACCAACTCATGCGCTTTACCCCGCAAGCGGGGGTGCCCATTCCCGTGCCACGGCATCGGCAGTGGCTGGCCACCGTCGGCTCGGTCGGCCAGCCGCGTGACGGCAACCCCGCGGCCATGTACTGCGTGCTAGACACCAGCAAAGCCCAGATCACCTTCCACCGCGTGGACTACGACTACCTTGCGGCAGCGCAAGCCATACGCGCTGCAGGGCTGCCACCATTCTTTGCCGACCGACTGGAGGAGGGGCGATGAAACTGCTGGAACCGGGCACCGAGTTAGACGGCTTTATGGTGGATGAATGCATCCACTCCGGGGGCATGGCGCACATTTACCGCGTGCACTACAGCGATGGCAGGCCCGGCCCGGGCTTTGACATGGCCATGAAAGTGCCGCGCATGACCGCGGGCGACGGGGCCGAGAACATCGTCAGCTTCGAAGTGGAATGCCAAATCATGCAGGCCCTGAATGACCCGCACACACCCCGCTTTGTGGCTGCTGGCGACTTGCTGCGCGTGCCGTATTTGGTCATGGAGTACATCAGCGGCCGCACACTGGACGAATGGCTGGAGGAAGCGCAAAACCAGCGCCAAGCCATCACGGTGGACGAGATCGCCCGCTTGGGACTCGCCACCGCCCGCGCTGCCCACGCCGTGCACCAACAAAACGTGGTGCACCTGGACTTGAAGCCTGCCAACGTGCTGATACGCCCAGACGGCAGCGGCGTGCTGCTGGACTTTGGCCTGTCTTGCCACGCCCAGTTTCCCGACCTGCTGGCCGAACAACTGCGCAAAGCCATCGGCTCGCCCGCGTGGATAGCGCCCGAGCAAGTGGTGGGTGTGCGCGGCGACCCGCGCAGCGATGTGTTCGCCATCGGCGTCATGCTCTACCAGTTGTGCACCGGAGAACTGCCCTTTGGCGCGCCCACCACCATGGGCGGCTTGCGCCAACGGCTGTGGATGGACCCGGTGCCGCCGCGCCGCCTGCGGCCCGACATTCCCGCTTGGCTGCAAGAAATCGTCCTGCGCTGCCTAGAGCCCGAAGCGGCCAAGCGCTACCCCTCGGCTGCGCATTTGGCGTTCGACTTGGCCAACCCCAGCCAAGTGCACGTGACGCGGCGCGGTACGCACACCGAAGGCACACCGTTTCGCGTGCACTTCATGCGTTGGCTGCGGGCTGCGGGCATGCACTACCAACCCAGCCCCATGGCGGCGCAGCAGATTGAGGAAGTGCCCATCGTCATGGTGGCCGTGCCACACCAAGACGTGAGCGATGCCACGCTGTATTCGCTGCGCCAAGCGGTAGCCCGCTCCATGGGCACACGGCCCGGCGCGCGCTTGGCCTGCGTCACCGTCATATCGCCGGGTCTGACCAGCAGCACCGATGCCAGCAAGAGCGAAACGCTGGTGCACCGCCGCTTCTTGAGCAAGCTGCGCCAGTGGGCCGAGCCGCTGGACTTATCGGGGCACCAAACCTCCTACCACGTGCTAGAGAGCAACGACACCGCCCAAGCCCTGCTGGACTACGCGCACGGCAACAACGTGAGTGTGATCGTCATGGGCGCGGCCACGCATGGCCTGAAAACCCAGCGTTTTGTGGCCACGGTGCCCATCAAAGTGGCCATGGAAGCACCCTGCACCATCATTTTGGTCAAACAGCAGTTGCCGTTTGAACGCCTGAGTGAACGCCAGCGCGCCCCAGGCGAGGCCGCTGCTGGCAGCGATGATGCGGGGCCGATTGGTTAGCGCATGAGCGCTGCACTGCCCACCAGCGCCAAGGTTTATTTGACCGCCTCGGGCATGGCTGAAGAGTGGTGGCTGGTGATCAGCCACTGTTTGCCATTCCACTTGTAGGTGTAGGTATAGCGCGCTTTGACGCTGCTGCCGTCACCAAACTTGAAGGTGTACAAGCCGGCATCCACGGCGGTGTTGCAATCAATTTCGATATTGCGCATGTCGATGGTGCCCACTGGCTTGCGCTGCAAAAAGTGCTCAAAGTAGTCCAGCTTTTCCTCTGCTGTCAGGCGCGGTTGGTTGGACACCGTGGGCAACAAAATGGATTTTTTGGCGTAGTTGGCCACCACTTTGTGCGCATCGCCGGTTTGCAGGGAAGCATTCCAGCGGTCAAACAAGGCCGCGATTTCCTTGTCATTGGTGGCTCGGCATGCCTCGCTCTTGGCCTGCGCGCCAGTCGCCAAAGTAGCCAAAACCGCCAACGCCGCCACTGTCATCGTCTTGTGCATAAATACTCCTAGGTTGTGCAAAATGCGTGTGCATGCTGGCACAGGGGCATAAAACCTTGGAACCAAATCCACTTTGTCATGAAGGGGCAATGCAAGGGTCACAATTGCAGGCTATATGCGCACCGACTCCCCCAGCCCCCACCCCTTTGACGCCCTCACGCCCGACTTGGTTCTCGATGCCTTGGACAGCGTGGGCCTGCGCGGCGATGGGCGGCTCTACCCGCTGTCGTCGTATGAAAACCGCGTCTACTTGGTGCAACTGGAGGACGGCCCCAGCGTCGTAGCCAAGTTCTACCGCCCCGCGCGCTGGAGCGATGCCCAGATACAAGAGGAACACGACTTTGCGCTGGAACTGGCCGCTGCCGAAGTGCCCATGGTCGCCCCCGTGGTGCTGCACGGCCAAACCCTGCACCACCACGGCGGTTTTGCCTTTGCCGTCAGCCCCTTGCGCGGTGGCCGCTACCCCGAGCTGGATGACTTCGAGGTGCTGGAGTGGACAGGGCGCTTCATTGCCCGCTTGCACAGCGTGGGCGAGCGCCGCGCCTTCGTCCACCGCCCCAGCACCACGCTGCAAACGCTGGGCATAGACAGCGTGCAATGGCTGCTGGAGCACGACATGGTGCCGCTGGACGTGCGCAGCGACTGGCAAAGCGCCGCCCAAGATGCTATCAATTTCATAGCTGGCCAAGCTTTACTGACGGGCTCTAGCGGCTCATTTCCCACTTATATCCGGTTGCACGGCGATTGCCATGCGGGCAATATTTTGTGGACACCACCCGATGCCGCCCCCGCTGGCCAAACCGGTGGCCCGCACTTTGTGGACTTGGACGACTGCCGCATGGGCCCGGCCATGCAAGACCTGTGGATGCTGCTCAGCGGCGAGCGCCGCCAGCGCACCGAACAACTCTGCGGCTTGCTGGACGGCTACGAGCAGGTGCGCCCCTTTCCGCGCCAAGAGTTGGTGCTCATTGAGCCGCTGCGCACCCTGCGCCTGCTGCACTACAGCGCTTGGCTGGCGCGCCGCTGGGGTGACCCGGCATTTGCACAAACCTTTGCGTGGTTTGGCAGCAGCGACTATTGGCGCAACCAAACGCAACAACTGCATGCCCAAATAGAAGCCATGCACGAACCGGCTCTGGTAGTCTGACGCTATGGACGCATTGGACGATCTCTCTTGGTGGACGATTACCTACTGGGGCACCAGCGGTTTGCTGCTGCCTGCCAGCGCCCTGCTGCTATGGGGATGGTGGTTTGGCGCTGCGCGCAGCGCGGTGGCCCACTTTGTGCCGGCTTTGCTCGCGTGCAGCGCACTCACGCTGGCGAGCAAAATCGCTTTTTTGGGCTGGGGCTGGGGCATACGCGCCATCGACTTCACGGGCTTTAGCGGCCACTCCATGCTGGCTGCGGCCGTGCTGCCACTGCTCACCCACAGCCTGCCGTGGCCTGCTGCGCTGTACCGCTGGCCACGCGGCTCTCGCTACTTGCCTGCCCTGCTGGGCGGCATGCTGTCCATGCTGGTGGCTTTTTCGCGCGTGGAACTGCGGGCCCACACACCCAGCGAAGCGCTGGCCGGCTGGCTGCTGGGCCTGCTGGTGAGCGGCTTTACGCTGCGCACCCTGTACCGCCTGCCGCCAGCACCACTGCGCCACCCCGCCCTGTTGTTGGCCCCGCTGGTGCTGCTGGGTTCGCTGCACAGCCCGGCGGCCACCTACGTCCCCACCCGCAAATTGGAAGTGCGCATCGCCCTGCTGCTGTCGGGCCGCGACAAACCCCACACCCGCGCCGAATGGAAAGCCCAAAGCAAACCCAGCCCACGCCTGTGAAGCGTTCCCAGCAAGCCACGCTCAACCTGATTGGCGCTGGCAAAGTCGGCCAAACCTTGGCCGGGCTGTGGCACAGCCACGGTTTGGTGCAAGTGCAAGACGTGTGTACACGCAGCCTGGCCAGTGCCCAAGCTGCTTGCCAGAGCATAGGCAGCGGCCATGCGGTGGAGCACATCGCCACCATGCGCCCGGCTGATCTGTGGCTGCTGGCCGTGCCCGATGCGCAAATAGCCACCGTAGCGGCACAACTGGCAGCGCCTCTGACCGGCCATTTGGCAAGGCATGCAGCGCAGCACCCGGCCCAGCCCACTGTGGTGTGGCACTGCAGCGGCGCGCAAGCCAGCACGGCCATGCTTGCTTTAGGCTCCCTAGCCTCAGAGCAGCCCTCACTGCAGTTGGCCAGCGCCCACCCTATTTTGAGTTTTGCCGATGTGCAGCGCGCCAAAGCGCAATTTGCGGGCACGCTGTGTGCACTAGAAGGCCCCCCCAGCGCCTGCGCCACCCTGGCTGGGCTGCTAGAAGCCTTGGGCGCATGCTGCTGCACCGTGGCCGCGCACGACAAATTGCTCTACCACGCAGCGGCGGTGTTTGCCACCAACTTTGTGCCCGTGCTGCAGCAGGTGGCCGAGCAAGCCTGGCTGGCCAGTGGCGTGCCGCCAGAGGCCCTGCCGGGACTGCGCGAGCGCTTGCTGCGCAACGCCGTGGACAACGTGCTGGCCTTGGGCCCCGTAGGCGCACTCACCGGCCCTGCGGCCCGGGGCGATACCGCCCACATTGCCGCGCAAGCGGCCAGCGTCAGCCAGTGGAATGCCGATGCTGGTGCGGCTTATGAGGCTTTGAGCCGCTTAGCCCTGTCGATGCGGCCCAACACCACCACACGCCAGCCATAAGCCAGCAGCCACAGGCTGGCCCACGCCGCCAGCACGTGCTCGTACAGAGCGTTGTCGGGGAAGTCGATCTCGTCGGTCAGCATGATGTACACCGCCACCAGCATGAGCGCCGCCACCGCCCGCAGCCCCCAGTGGCGCGCTTGCAGCCACTGCGGCCCCATGCGCACCAGCAACAAGCGGTGCCCCAGCACGGCGGCCAGCAGGCCCAGGCAGGCCCCCACCGCCACATCACCGGGCCAGTGCGCCCCTACAGCGATGCGGGCCAACCCCGTCATGCCCGCCAGCAACCACAGCCAACCATAGCGCCAGCGGCGCAGTGCAGGCAGTGCAAAGTAGATGCCGCCCACCACGGCAAAGGCCGTCAGGGTGTGGCCCGAGGGCATGGACACGTTGTGCAGCCACTCGCCCACCACGCGCATTTGGCTGTTGTCCACCACCGCAGCGGGGCGCGGGCTCTCTATCAAATCCTTGCCCAAGCGCGCCAGCACCATGGCAAACGGTGCCGCACACAGCCAGCCCCACAGCAAACGCGGTGCCAGCAGCAACAAGGGGGCGCTGGCGGCCAGCACCATCCAGGCATTGCCAATATCCGACCAAGCCACCCACCAGGCCGCAGGCAACGCAGCGCCCCAGCCGTTGATGGCCAAAAACATGCCGGGTTCCAACCAATGCAGCCACAAAGGCGCGCCCAGCAACAGCCCCAGCGGCACCAGCCACAGCACATGCCACGATGGCGCGTTGGCTATGGGGTCGCGGGCGCACTCTTGCGCCGATGGGGTCACTGTAGCGGCAGATAAAAAAGCGAACAAACGATTCAGCACGATCACTGTCCAGTGGGTGTCAGACGTGGTTGGGGAACACCCGCCCAGCCCTTGCAAGCCCAAAAACGAAAACGCGACAGCGGCAAGCCCGCTTGGCGCACGGTCCATTCGTCAAGCATACGGCAGCTGGTAAAGCCCCCGGGCTCGCTACTGTTGGCCGCTATTGCGGCAGCATCGGCACCGGGTGGCAAGGTTGTGCGCAGCGGCACTTCATAGGCCATGTGTGACCAGTCCAGCAGCAGCGTCGCTTCGTCGCTGCGCAGCGGTGTGCTCCACCAGTCAAACTGGCTTTGGCCCGGTGCCAGCACATGCACGGGCAGCGGCGCGCCATACCAAGCGATGCGGCTGGCCAGTGTCCAGTTTTGCACGCTCACGCTGGTCAAGCCTTCTTGCTGCGCCAGTTGCAAGGCATGCTGGCCCGCACTGTCCCAGCCATACAAGTCGGCAAAGGGGTTGGCTGGCGTGGCGGGCCAAGCATCGCTGCGCGCCAGCAAGGGCCGCCCAGCGCTCAGCGTGAGGCCCAGCAAGACCAACAACCACAGCAGCTGCACCAGCACCAGCGCGCTGCACAGCGTGCGTCGCCAGCCTGTGCAGCGGCTCAAGGCCCACCCAGCTACCGGGGCCAGAACCACCCAACTCGGCGCTGTCCAATGCGGCAAACTGGAGCCACCGCCAGCCATGTAGGCCAGCAGCAACCACGGCCACACGCCCACCATGCCCAGCGCCCACAAGGGCAGTTTGCGCAAGGGCACTGCTGCAGCGCCATCCGCAGGCACCGCACTGGCACGACGGCTGTGCCACAAGCCCGGCAATGCAGCCCACAGCAAAGGGCCATAGAGCAGCACTTGCAGCACCACAAAACGCACCAACTCCAGCACCTGCCAGTGGCTGCCTTTGCCATGCGCCAACTGGTAGCGGAAAGAGGCCCAGTCGTTGGCAGCATTCCAAGCCAGCACCGGCGCAATGCAGACAGCCGCCAGCAGCAAAGCGGCCCACAGCGCCGGGCGGCGCAGCAGCGCCCAGCCGTGCTGGTACAACAGCACCGCCGCTATGGGTAGCAACGCAAACGCAGCGGTGTATTTGGATAAACCTGCCAGCCCCAGCAACAGCCCTAGGCGCAACCAGGCTGGCCAGCGCTGGACTTGGCGAGGATCGAGCAAACTCCACACTTGGGCCAGCAAGCCCACCAGCAGCGCCATGAGCAAGGTATCGGGCAGCATGCCAACAGCCAGCACGTGCAACAGCGGGGCCAAAGCCAAGGCCAGCAAAGCCCACATGCCCGCAGCCGCGGCGTCACCCGCATCCGGGTCTGCCGCACGGGCCCAACGCAGCGCCAAGTGGTACACACCCCACGCCGTGAGCAACCAGCACAAAGCTGGCAACACACGCAGCAACCCCACGGGTGCGCCCAGCGCTACCAGGGGCCACTGCACCCACCCCACCAGCGGTGGGTGGTCAAAATAGCTCCAATCAAGATGGCGGGCATACAAGAGGTAATGCGCCTCATCGACCGACAAGCCCATGACAACGCCCAAGCCCACATGCAGCAGCGTGATAAGCAATAGCAAAAAACTTGCTTTAGCAGAAAGTCGTAAACCCTTCATGACGCTGTAGAATTTTCCTGTCGTTGTTTCCAAGATGTGAGCATCTTCTATGTGTCAGCTACTCGGCATGAACAGCCATTTGCCCGCCAGTCTAACCGTCAGCTTCAGCGGTTTCACCCAGCGTGGCGGCTGCACCGACCACCATGCCGACGGCTGGGGCATCGCGTTTTTCGAGTCCGAGGGTGATCAGCCAGGCCGCCGCGCCCGCCAGTTCATGGACAAGCAGAGTGCGGCCACTTCGCCCATTGCGCAGATGCTCAAAACCTACCCGATCAAGAGCCACAACGTGATTGCCCACGTGCGCAAGGCCACCATCGGCGCGGTCACGCTGGAAAACTGCCACCCCTTTACCCGCGAGCTGTGGGGCCGCTACTGGGTGTTCGCCCACAATGGCGACTTGAAGAATTACCAACCCAACTTGCACTCGCATTTTCACCCCGTCGGCAGCACCGACAGTGAACGCGCTTTCTGCTGGCTTTTGCAAGAGCTCAACAAAGCCCACGCCAGCATGCCGTCGGTACAGGAAATGACGCACACCTTGGCCGAACTGGTGCCGCAAATTTCCTGCTACGGCACCTTCAACTTCTTGCTCAGCAACGGCGAAGCCCTGTGGGCGCACGCCACCACCAAGCTGCAGTACGTGCTGCGCCAGCCGCCCTTCCCAGAGGTGCAAATGCGCGACGAAGATGTGGCCGTGGACTTGGCCAAGCTCAACAGCCCCGAAGACCGCCAAGTCATCATCACCACCGAACCCCTGACCGTGAACGAACCGTGGGTGGCGATGCAAAACGGCGAGTTGCGCGCTTTCGTGGATGGCCAGTCAGCGGTGGTCAAGCACTGCCCGCCCACGCATTGGGTCAATCCACCGGTAGACGCGGCTGCGCCAGCCGCCGCCTGAAACCAACCGCAGTGTGGCTAGCCCCCCTCCTGTGGGGTATCGGGCGGCAGCATCCCCTCGACCATGGGAAAGTGCTCGCGCATGCTGCTGATGAAAGCCTTGAGCCGCGCAGCCGGAAATGGGCTGTGCGGGTAGACCAAGCTCAAGGGCAAGGGGGCCGCATACCAATCTGGAAGCACCTGCACCAAACGCTGGCTGTGCAAATGCTCAGCCACCGCCCACGCTGACACAACGGCCAGCCCCAAGCCCTGCACTGCGGCATTGCACAGGGTGTGCAGGTTGTCCGTGACCAGACAAGGGCGAATGTCAATGCTGTGCGTGGCACCTGTCTGGCGCTGCCTGAGCTGCACGGTGTGGCGGTAAAACGTGTCCATGGCCAGCCACGGCAAGTCTTGCACGTCCGCTGGCCCCATGGCATTGGGCAGTGTGTGCTGGTGCAAGAAACTGGGGGCGGCCACCACGATGCGGTCTATCCAGGCCATGCGGATTGCCACCACATGCGGCGCATGCACCTCACCCACGCGGATGCAGCAGTCGATGCCATCGGCCACAAAGTCCGGCATGCCATCGCTCAGATACCACTCCACCACCACCTGCGGGTGCTGGCGCATAAAGCCGCCTAGGGCCGGAATCAATTTTTCCTGCCCAAAAACCGTGGGGACACGCACGCGCAAGCGCCCCTGCAATTGCAAAAGGCTGCCACGCAACGAAGCCTCCATGGCTGCCCACTGTTCAAGCAAATCTTTGGCCTGCTGGTAGCAACGCTCACCATCAACCGTGAGCTGCAGGGAATGGGTAGAGCGCTGCAGCAGTTGCATGCCCCAATAGCGCTCCAATTGCTTGAGCCTGCGACTGACCGTTGGCTGGCTGGTTCCCAGCACCTGTGCGGCCCCCGTCAGGCTGCGGGACTCCACGATGCACACCAGCGTGCGCAGCAAATCCAATCTATCCAGGTTGATGTCGGCAGTCATGCGTTGAACGTATGGAAATTATGCAATTCATCGTACTACACACATATTGCATGCACCGAGAGAATAATGGCTATGACCCATACCCCTTCCCCATCCTTGGTGACCCTGCTGGCTGCTGGAGCCGGCTTGGGCGCATCCACCCTGTACCTGAGCCAGCCGCTGCTCAACACCATCGCACTGGATATGCATGTGGCCTCGACCGATGTGGGGCTGCTGCCCACGCTGACGCAGCTGGGCTATGCCAGCGGCATTTTTTTCCTGATTCCCTTGGGCGACAGGTGGGATAGGCGCTTGCTCATTGGTGGCAAGGCCATTGGCTTGGCTTTGGCCTTGCTTGCCACCGCCGTGGCACCGGGCATCCACGCGCTGTGGCTGACGGCTTTGGTCACAGGCTTGCTGGCCACACTGGCGCAAGACATAGTTCCTGCTGCTGCCATGCTGGCCGCCGATTCTGAGCGTGGCCACGTGGTAGGACGGGTGATGACGGGCTTGTTTGTGGGCATCTTGCTGTCACGGGTGTTTAGCGGCCTGCTGGGCCAAGCTTTGGGCTGGCGCGCTGCTTTTGGCGTGGCGTCCACCTTGGTGCTGGTGGTTGGGGTGGTGTGCGCGCGGGGCTTACCGCACATTCCAGTGCATTCAAAGCTAACGTACGGGGCTTTGCTGGCTTCGCTCTGGGGGCTGTGGCTGCGTTACACCGACCTGCGCAAAGCCGTGCTGGCGCAAGCTGCTTTGTCGGTAGCTTTCAGCGCTTTTTGGTCCACTTTGGCTATTTATTTGGGCCAGCACCACCACTTGGGCAGTGCCGCCGCCGGAGCCTTTGGGTTGGCTGGTGCTGCCGGTGCGCTGGCAGCCCCTTGGGCTGGCAAATGGGCAGACCGGCGCACCCCCCATTACGTTGTGCGCTGGGGGGTGCTGATCAGCACAGGCTCTTTTGTCGCGTTGCTGCTGGCGGCTGGTTTGCCAACGGGGGGGCAGTTGGTCGTTATCGCTGCAGTGGCGGTGCTGTTTGACTTTGGGACACAAATCGCCTTGGTCGCCCACCAGACCAGCATTTACAAGCTGGAAACGGCGGCCCGCAGCCGCCTCAATGCGCTGCTGGTGACTGGCATGTTCTTGGGCATGGCGCTAGGCTCTGCGCTTGCCAGCCAGCTGTATGCCGTGTGGGGGTGGGTGGGAGTAGTGGCTTTGTGTATTGCCGCTACCGCCACCGCGCTGGGCTTGCGCTGGAAGGACTGAGGGGCAGGCGCAAAGCCTGCCCCTCACCCACAGCGACCGCAGACGCTTATTTCACCAAGCCTTCGGCAGCCAAGGCTTGTTGCACAGCGGGGCGCGCCATCATGCGTTGCATAAAGGCATCCAGCGCAGTTTGTCCGGGCAGCTCGGTTGGGATGAAGTTGCGCCACAGCAAAGTCACGAACAGGTATGCATCGGCCACGCTAAAGGTTTCGCCATTGACCCAGGTGGTCTTGTCCAGACGGGCATTCAAAACAGCGTATTTGCTCACCAAACGCTCCGTGAAGAATGCCTTGGTCGCATCGTCAAAAGTGGGGTTGAAGCGGGGACTCCAGCCTTTGTGGATTTCGCTGGCGATGAAGTTGAGCGTCTCTTGCAAGCGCACACGGGCAAAGCTGCCTTGGGCAGGAGCCAGCGCTGCAGCGGGGGCTTGGTCAGCCACGTATTGCAAGATAGCGGCCACTTCGGTCACGCGTTCGCCATTGTCCAGCTCCAGCACAGGCACGGAGCCTTGGGCATTGACGGCGCGGTAGTCAGCACCGTTGTCGTAGGTTTTGGCCATCAAATCCACTTGGGTGGAGGTGAAAGGAATGCCGGCCTCCAGCAATGCAATGCGAACAGCCAGAGAGCAAGCGCCAGGCGCGAAGTACAGTTTCATGATCTAAGTCCTTGGTGTTTATTTATCGAAAGCGCCCATTTGGTAGAGACCACCAAACCAGTCTTCCACGTGCCATGTTTTGGCCACCAGACCGTCTTTGTTGAACTCGTGGATATCGATGGTCATGAGCTTGATTTTGCGGCCCTTGGCAGGAAAACCTGCAAAGCTGCCGATGTTGGTGGCTTCAAAAGTGGAACGCACCACCACCTTGTTGCCTTCTTCAATGACGTCTTCATTGGTCATTTTCATGTTGGCAAAAACCTTGGCGTACTGGGGAACCAGTGGCTTGAAACCCGCCAGGCCGGGGCCTTGTCCGGGGTTCATGGGAATGTCTTCCCAGTTGGGGGCCAATACTTTGTCGAGCAAATTGGCGTCAGACTTCTCGAACGCGTCGTAGAAAAGGCGAATCTTTTCTTTTTGCGTTTGCTGGGCCATTGCCGATGGGGCAATGAACGCAACAGATGCAACAGCAATCAGTGCTTTGGCAACGATGGTAGCTTTCATGGCGGACTCCTCAATGTTGAGTGGGTTAAAGCCGCAGTCTGTTCAATCAAACCTCTTGGCCAGAACCTGAACGATATGGGGTTTCCAGCAAGAAATCATCCACTGTTTTTTCAAGCATGAATTTACCAACAGTAAACGATCAAATGGATTGCGTGGCGTCAATCGCCCGCGCCAGGAAAACCACTGTGCGCCAAGTAGTCCAGAAAACTGCGCACCTTGGCCGGCAAAAAACTGCGATCCGGGTACACCGCTGACAAGGGTATCGATGGGCGCACCAGATCGGGCAACACGTGCACGAGTCGGCCTGCGGCAATGTCACCATCGACCAACCAATGCGGCATAAAGCTGTAGCCCATGCCCTCCATAGCGGCGTGCATCAGCAGTGCCTCATTGCTAGAGAGCAAAACGGGGTGGAATTGGATTTCGTGCGGGCCTTGCTCTGTCTGCAAACGCACCCGCCCATCGCGCGCCACTTGGGTATAGGCCAAGAAAGGAGCGCCATCCAAATCCGCTAGCCCAGCAGGATGCCCGTGCTGCTGCAGCCACGCGGGCGCAGCAACCAAGCGGAATTGGATATCACCGAGCTTGCGCGCAATCAGTCCCGGTTCGAGGGACATGCTGACACGGATAGCCAAATCGAAAGCGTCCTCCACCAAGCCCACCGGGCGGGGGTTGAAATCCAACTCCAGCAATACATCGGGACAACGCTGCTTGTACTGCGCAGTGAGTTTGGCAAAAGCTTGGTTGGCCATCCACACTGGCAGGCTCACGCGCAAAGTACCCGATGGGCGAATCACGCTTTGCGATAGCTGGGCTTCCACCTCATCGAGTCCACCCAGCAAAGGGCGCATGCGCTGCAAGTACAAAGCGCCGGCCTCGGTCAGGCTCACATTGCGGCTGGTGCGGTTGAGCAAGCGAGCCCCCACACGCGCCTCGATGTGCTTCACATGCTTGGTGACCATAGCAGGCGACATGCTGTGGCGCTCAGCAGCCGCGCCAAAACTTTTCAGCTCCGCCACCGTATCGAGCACGCGCAGACTGAGCAAGGTATCCATGGCAATGCTCCTGTAGCGCGCCTAGAGCAAGCGGCGCTCGCCCAATTGAAACCAGGCCTTGGTGATCTTGCCCTGCTCCACTTGGTAGATGCAGACCACATCCACCTCACCCTTGCCCTCGGGGAAATTGCGCGTCACGGTTTCGTGGTCAATGACCATCTGCCCCAGCACGATGCGGTGCAAGAGCTGGCCATGCAAGTCCGGCTCTAAAAAGCGCTCCACATGGCGTGCGCGAATGGCCTGCGCCCCATCGGCCAACAAGGTACTGGGCCAAGCGTAGTACTGGCAGTCATCGGCCCACCATGGCATAAAAGCGTCGATATCACGCGCGTTGTAGGCCTTGAGCTGCTGATCGACCGGATACTGCGGCAAGCTTTCGGAATGGGCAGGCAGTTGGCTCATACAAGTTGGCTTATAAACAGTGGCGCTCTAGCGCATCAATAAACAGTTGGGCGACGTTGCAGTCGGTTTGTTGGGTGATTTCTTGGAAGCAGGTTGGGCTGGTGACGTTGATCTCGGTGAGCTTGTCGCCAATGATGTCCAAGCCCACCAGCAGCAGGCCACGCGCGGCCAGCGTGGGGGCCAAAGCACGGGCGATGCGCCAATCGGCCTCGCTAAGCTCTTGCGCCACGCCTTTGCCCCCAGCGGCCAAGTTGCCACGCACCTCGCCGCCCTGTGGGATGCGGGCCAAGCAGAACGGCACGGGTTCGCCGTCGATGAGCAGCACGCGCTTGTCGCCATAGGCAATAGCGGGCAGATAGCGCTGCACCATCACGGTTTGGGCACCGTCTTGGTTCAGGGTTTCGATGATGGCCCCCAGATTCAGGCCGTCTTCCTTCATCCGAAAAATGCCCATACCACCCATGCCATCGAGCGGCTTGAGGATGATGTCGTGGTGCTCGGCATGGAAGTCGCGGATAGCCTGCGCGCTGCGTGTGACCAGCGTGGGGGCAATGTGCTCGGCAAACTCCAAAATGGCCAGCTTTTCGGGGTGGTTGCGCAGGGCCGCAGGCTTGTTGAACACCTTGGCACCCTCGCGCTCGGCTTGTTCGAGCAAGTGGGTGGCGTAGAAAAACTCGCTGTCAAAGGGGGGGTCTTTGCGCATCAGCACGGCGTCAAAACTGCTGAGCGAACGCACATCGGTGGCCGAGACGGTGAACCACGCATCGTCTTGCCCGGTGAGGGTGAGGGTGATGGAACGCACGCGCGCTTTGACCAAAGCGCCCTGGCTCCACAGCACATCCACCGGCTCGCAGGCATGGATGCGGTGGCCGCGTGCTTGGGCCTCGCGCATCATGGCGAAGGTGGTGTCCTTGTAGGTTTTGAAGCTCTCCAATGGATCGGCGACAAACAAAATATCCATACCGTGTACTCCTTGTTCTCAGGTGCGGTGCAAACGGCTCACACCCAACGCCACCAATCCCGCCACTATGCCCCAAAAGGCAGAGCCCACACCAGCTACCACGACACCGCTCAAGGTCACCAAAAAGGTGATGATGGCCGCTTCGCGCCGGTGTTCGTCGGCCAGCGCCATTTGCAAGGCGTTGGCAATGGTGCCCAGCAAGGCCAAGCCCGCAATGGTGGCGACCAATTCTTTGGGCAGAACCAGCAGCAGGCTGATGACCGCCCCACCAAACAAGCCCACCGTGATGTAGAAAAACCCGCACATAGCCGATGCGGTGTAGCGGCGCAGGCGGTCGCTGTGCGCTTCGGGCCCCATGCAAATGGCGGCGGTGATAGCGCTCAGGCTCAAGGAAAAACAACCAAAGGGGGCCAGCAGCAGCGTAGTCAGGCCCGTCACGGTGATCATGGGCGATACCGGAATGCCCGCCTCGCCGCCTTGGGCGCGCTTGTCCTCAAAGCCCGTGGCGCGGATGGTGGCCACACCCGGCAGGTTTTGCGAGGCCATGGTCACCACGAACAGCGGCAAGGCCATGGACACCATGGCATGCCAGCTCCACTGCGGTGTAACCCACACAGGCCAAGCCAAACCAGCGCTCCAGTTTTGCAAGCCATTTTGGCCTGCAGAGCCCGCCAGCATTGCTTGAGCAGCTACAAAAAGCATAGCAGACAAGAGCGCTAGCGGTATCGCGTAGCGCGGCAACCAACGCCGCCCAGCCAAATAAGCACCCACCATGAGCAACACCAGCACGGGGGCGGAGGAAACCGACCCGACTGCCGACAGGCCAAAGCGCGCCAACACGCCCGCGAGCAGGGCCGATGCCAAGGGCATGGGGATGAAGCGCATGGCGCGTTCAAACCAGCCCGTGGCACCGCACAGCATGACCAGCGCGGCGCTGGCGATGAAGGCCCCCACGGCTTGCGGCAAGGTAAAGCCACTTTGCGCCGCCGCCGTGGCCAGCACCGCCGCACCCGGAGTACTCCACGCCACCATGACGGGCATACGCCACCACAGCGACGGCAGCAGCGTGGCCAAGCCCATGCCCAGCCCCAGTGCCCATATCCACGAAGCCATTTGCTCAGGGCTGGCACCCAGCGACTGGGCGGCTTGGAACACCAGCGCAATGGTGGAGGTGATGCCCACCAGCACGGCGACAAAGCCTGCGCTGACGGTGGACAAGCTCAGGTCACGCCAAAAGCGCTGGGGGGTCACACGCATGGGGTCAAATTTCTATCTTGGAGCCCAGTTCAACCACCGAGTTATTGGGCAGGTTCAGGAAGTCCGCTGCCGCACCCGCATTGCGGTGCATTTGGGCAAACAGCTTTTCACGCCACGGCGCCATGCCTTCGCCCAGCGTGGGCACCACGGTGTCGCGCGATAGGAAGTAGCTGGTCGTCATGGCGTTGAAGTCAAAACCATGGCCACGGATGTGCTCCAGCGCCTTGGGCACGTCCATGTCGTTCTTGAAACCGTAGTGCAGCACCACTTGCCAGCAGTCATGGCCCAGCGATTCAATCTGGATGCGCTTATCCAGCCCAATCCACGGTACCTCGTGGCTGCGCACGGTCACAAACAGGTTGACTTGGTGCAGCACCTTGTTGTGCTTGAGGTTGTGCAGCAGCGCATTGGGCACGATGCCCAGCTCGGCGGACAAAAAGACCGCTGTGCCTTCCACCCGCGCGGGCGGGCTGACAAAGACGGCCTCCAAAAAGCTGGACAAGTCCAATGCATCGGCGCGCATCTTGTCATTGAGCAAGCGGCGGCCATCTTTCCACGTCATCATGAGCGAGAAGACCAGACCGCCAATGAGCAAGGGGAACCAACCGCCATCGAGCAGCTTGAGCAGGTTGGACGCCCAAAACGCCGTGTCCACCACCAAAAACACACCGGTAGAGGCCAAGCACAGGTAGAGCGGGTACTTCCAGCCATAGCGGATGACGTAGAAGGTCAGCACCGTGGTGATGAGCATATCGGTACACACCGCAATGCCATACGCCGCAGCCAAGTTGCTCGATGACTTGAAGGTGACCACCGCCAGCACGATGGCCACGCACAGTGCCCAGTTCACAAAGGGGATGTAGATCTGCCCCGCATCGCGTGCGCTGGTGTGGATGATGTTCAAGCGCGGCAAATAGCCCAACTGAATCACCTGCTTGGTGACGCTGAACGCGCCGGTGATCAGCGCTTGCGAGGCGATGACCGCCGCCATGGTGGCCAAAATCACCAAGGGCACCAGCGCCCAATCGGGGGCCATGCGGAAAAACGGGTTTTGCACGGCTTCGGGCTCTTGCAGCAGCAAAGCGCCTTGGCCAAAGTAGTTGAGCGTGAGCGAGGGCATGACCACGCTGAACCAAGCCAAGCGGATGGGCCTTTTGCCAAAGTGCCCCATGTCGGCGTACAGGGCTTCAGCCCCCGTGACGCACAGCACAATGGCACCCAGCAAAATGAAGGTGATGCCGGGGTTGTTCCAAATAAAGGTCAGGGCGTAGCTGGGATTGAGCGCCCACAAAATGACCGGGTGATCCAGGATGTGCACCACGCCCAGCACCGCCAGCACAAAGAACCACACCAGTGTGATAGGGCCAAAAAAGCGCCCAATGCCCGCCGTGCCGCGCTTTTGCACCGCAAACAAGGCCACCAAAATCAGCACCGTGATGGGCACCACGCCCTTGTGGAACTGGGGTGCGATCACCTCCAAGCCTTCCACCGCACCCAGCACCGAAATGGCCGGGGTAATCACCCCATCGCCATAAAACAAGCAGGTGCCAAAGACCCCGACCAGCAGCAACATGTGGCGCAGCCGGGGTTTGTCTTTCACGGCCTGCGAGGCCAGTGCCAGCATGGCGATCAAGCCACCCTCGCCCGCGTTGTCAGCGCGCAGCACCAGCACCACGTATTTGAGCGAGACGATGAAGGTCAGCGTCCAGAACAGAATGGACAAGATGCCGTAGACGTTGTCCGGCGTGAAAGGCACGTGGCCAGAGCCGAACACTTCTTTGAGCGCATACAGCACGCTGGTACCAATGTCGCCATACACCACACCTATGGCACCCAAGGTAAGCGCCGCCAGAGAAGACTTGGACGAATTCACACTGCAGACCGGGCCTGTTGGCCCAGCTTCCGTTCTAAAAGGGATCGCTATTGTGCCTCTAGCAGCTCCAGCTGCGGGTCAGTCGCTTCCAACTCGTAACTGGCAGCCAGCATGGCCAAGCGGGCAATCACGCCGTACATGTAAAAACGGTTGGGTGCGCTGGCCCCAGGTTTGACCCCGGTTTTGGGCAGTTGCGTGCTGTGCTCAAACGACAGCGGCACCGTCGCATGGCCAGGCACCACCAGCCCATCCGTGGGTTGCAGACCGGGATGCACACGGTAAAAACCACCGACCACGTAGCGGTCCATCATGTACACCACAGGCTCTGCTACGGCACCGTGCAAGCGCTCGCAGGTCATCACACCTTCTTGCACCAGCCACTCCAGTGGCGAGCCTTCGGCGCGCTTGGAGCACTGGGGTGCTAACTGGGCCAAACGCTGGGCCACCTCTTGCGCGTCGCGCACACAAATGATGGCGTTTTCCGCCGTGCGGTTGTCGGCCTTGAGCACGGCATAGGGTTCCTCCTCCACGCCGTATTCTTTGTGACGGCGGCGCAGTTTGACGAGCAAATCGGCCACCTGGTCGGTGAGCTGCTGCACATCGCGTGGCTGGCGGATATCGGCCACACCGCAACCTTGCGACAGTGTGGTCATGAGCCAAGGGTCTACGCCAATGAGCTTGCCAAAGCGCTTGGTCACCTCATCGTAGTTGGCCAAATGGCGGCTCTTGCGGCGGGTATCCCAGCCTGCATGCAGGGGGGGCAACAAGAACTGGGTGTGCAGGTCTTCCAAAATGCCCGGCACACCAGCGCGCAAGTCGTTGTTGAGCAAGATGGTGCACGGATCAAAGTCCGCCAGCATCAGGCGACCGCCCTGCTGGAACACAGGCTCCACCGTGATGCTGTCGCCATCGGGCAGGGTGTATTCGCGCGGGGCATTCAAATCGGGGCTGATGGAACCCATGCGCACGTGCAAGCCCGCCTGTGCAAACACGCGGCGCAGCTGGGCCAAGTTGGCCAACTGCCCGGCGTCCAGCGTGCTGCTGCGCGGCACCACCAGCAGATTGCGCGCTTCGGGGCATATTTTTTCCACCGCGGCTTGGGCCGCTTGCACCACCAGCGGCATCATGGATTCGCTGAGCAAATGCCACGCATCGGGGAACAAATGCGTGTCCACCGGGGCCAGCTTGTAGCCCGCATTGCGCACATCGACCGCGGTGTAAAACGGTGGCGTGTGCTCCATCCACTCCAAGCGGAACCAGCGCTCGATGGCTGGCATGCAGTCCAAAATGCGCTGCTCCAGCTCGTTGATAGGCCCCGTCAGGGCCGTTGCCAAATGGGGAACCATAGGGTGCTTCCAGTGATTAGGTACGAACTTCGCCCTGGCCCAGTACCACGTACTTGAGCGAGGTCAGGCCCGCAATGCCCACCGGGCCACGGGCGTGGAATTTGTCGGTGCTGATGCCGATCTCGGCCCCCAGACCGAACTCAAACCCATCGGCAAAGCGCGTGCTGGCATTGACCATAACGCTGGCCGAATCCACCTCGCGCAAAAAGCGCTGGGCGTGCACGTGGTTGGTGGTGAGGATGGCGTCGGTGTGGTGGCTGGAATAGTGGTTGATGTGGGCAATCGCTTCGTCCACACCCGCCACCACCTTGATGCTGATGACGGGGGCCAGGTATTCCTCGTACCAGTCTTGCTCGGTGGCATCGACCAGCTTGGCACCGGCTACGCTGGACAAAATGGCCTTGGAATCGGCATCGCAGCGCATCTCCACGCCTTTGGCGGCGAACACCGCGCCGATGCGGGGCAAAAAGGCAGCCGCCACGGAGCGCGCCACCAGCAAGCCTTCGCTGGCATTGCAGGGGCTGTACTTTTGGGTTTTGGCGTTGTCCGTTACCGTAACGGCCATGTCAAGGTCGCAGGCGTCGTCCACATAGGTGTGGCAGTTGCCATCCAAGTGCTTGATGACGGGCACCTTGGCGTCGCGGCTGATGCGCTCGATCAGGCCCTTGCCGCCACGGGGGATGATCACATCCACAAACTGGGGCATGGCAATGAGTTGCCCCACCACCTCGCGGTCGGTGGTGTCCACTAGCTGCACGGCGTCTTCGGGCAGACCGCTATCGGCCAAAGCTTGGCGCACCAAGCGGGCCAGGGCGCGGTTGGAGTCGATGGCTTCAGAGCCACCGCGCAGAATGCAGGCATTGCCGCTCTTGATGGACAGGCTGGCTGCCTCAATGGTCACATTGGGGCGGCTCTCGAAAATCATGCCAAACACGCCAATGGGCACGCGCATTTGGCCCACGCGGATGCCGCTGGGCTGCTGCTGCATGCCGATGATTTCACCAATCGCATCAGGCATGGCGGCCAGTTGCTCGCAGCCTTGAGCGCAGGTTTCCAGCACTTTGGGGGTGAGCTTGAGGCGATCGACCATGGGCGCGGACAGGCCAGCGGCCACGGCACGCTCGATGTCTTTGGCGTTGTCCACCTGCAGCGCAGCGGTTTGCTCGCGCAGCAACTGGGCCAAGCGCTTGAGCGCGGCATTTTTGCTAGCCGTGGAGGCTTTGGCCATGAGCGCAGAGGCGACTTTGGCCTTGGAACCGAGGGATAAAGAATATTCAGCGACGTTGAATGCGTTCATCCCCCGATTCTCTCACTAGAGCTCCAAAACCACACGGCCGTCGATGTGGCCCTGTTTCATGCTGGCAAAGATGCTGTTGATGTTGTCCAGCTTGTCGGTGCTGTAGTGCGAGCGCACCTTGCCTTCGCCCGCAAACTGCAGGGCTTCTTGCAAGTCCAGCCGCGTGCCCACAATCGAGCCGCGTATGGTTTTGGCGTTGAGCACCACGTCAAAAATGGGCAACTCAAAACCGCCGGGCGGCAAGCCGACCAAACTCATGGTGCCGCGCTTGTGCAGCATGCCCACGCCCTGCGCAAAGGCCGAGCGCGATACCGCCGTGACCAGCACCCCGTGGGCCCCGCGCACATGGCGCTGCACCTCGGCCACCACGTCTTGGGTGGCGGCGTTGAGCGCTACATCCGCCCCCAACTCGCGGGCCAAGGCCAGCTTGTCTTCGGCCACATCCACCGCAATCACATGAAAGCCCATGGCCTTGGCGTACTGCACCGCCATGTGGCCCAAACCACCAATGCCGGAAATGGCCACCCAGTCACCGGGCTTGCAGTCGAGCACTTTCAGGCCTTTGTAGACCGTGACACCGGCGCACAGCACCGGGGCGGCGGGGGCGAATTCCAAGTTGTCGGGCAAATGGCCCACGTAGCCGGGGTCGGCCAGCACGTACTCGGCATAGCCGCCGTTGACGGTGTAGCCCGTCATCTGCTGGTGGTCACACAGGGTTTCCCAACCGCCCATGCAGTGCTCGCAGCAGCCACAGCTGGTGTGCAGCCATGGCACGCCCACGCGGTCGCCTTCTTTGAGGTGCTTCACCCCCTTGCCCACCGCCGCCACAAAGCCCACGCCTTCGTGGCCGGGAATAAAGGGCAGCGCGGGTTTAACGGGCCAGTCGCCATCGGCAGCGTGCAGGTCGGTGTGGCACACGCCAGAGGCCACCACCTTGACCAGCACCTGCCCATCGGGCACCTCGGGCACGTCCACTTCGTCAATGGCCAGCGGTTTGCCAAATTCATGCACAACAGCGGCCTTCATCTTTTGCACCATGGTTTTCTCCTCTCCTTCGGGTTGCTATGGTGCTTACTCTGCGCCTACTGGACGCAGGGTGTTTTGCTGCAAGTCAAGAAAAAGCTGCGGCAGGGCTTCGAACAACTGCGCCCGTTTTCTGGGTGAGAAACCACGCACAGCCGAGGCCACCCATTGGGCACGTTCCAAGTTGATACGCCCGCTCTGGTGCCAACGCTGGGCCTCTAGCGTGGGGTTGTGCAGCATGGCGGCCAGCCACACCGCTTGGGCAGGGCTGATCTGATCCACCCGCAAACCAAAATAGGCATGGGCAGCCGCCTGCGCGCCACACACCCCTGCCCCCCATGGAGCGTGCGACAGGTACAACTGCAAGATGCGCGCCTTGCCCATGGTTTGCTCCATTTCCACCGCATAGAGTAGTTCGCGCAACTTGCGCACGGGCGAGCGCTCGCCACCGGTAACGAGCAGCTTGGCCACCTGCTGCGACAAGGTGCTGGCACCACGCGGCGCAGTAGCGCCGCTGTCTTGGTTGCGCTGCAACGCCTTGGCCATTTCCACCAAGTCATAGCCGGGGTGCTCGTAAAAGCGCTGGTCTTCGGCGGCCAATACGGCGCGGGCCAGCACACTGCTGGTAGAGAGGTCTGCCCGTGCAAATGGCGCAGGCAATGCACGGCTGCACTGGCTGCGCGCTTGCCCCCAGGCCTCGGTGCCCAATCCGCGCACCACCATGGCGTTGATACGCGGCTGCAGACGCAGCACTTTGCTGGGCAATTGCAATGTGGCTTGGAGTGCAAAAGTACCGCCAATGCGCACACGGGCTACTTCAGGAATCACGCTGGCAAACAAGGCATAGCCATCGGCCAATGGCGTCTCGGGCACATCGATATGCAGCTCTAGTCCACTGGCCTGCAAATTGCCATGCCATGCAGCCCGCACCGCCCCACTGCGCACAGTGCCGTGCAGCACATGGGCATGGCGCTGCACAGTCATGACGACGCTATCCAAGCGCAAAGGCTGCCCACCCCAACTGCTGCTGCGCAGCGTGCAGGGCTGGCATTGCAGGCTTAGCTGCTGGCTGGCTTCGTCCCATGCCATGCGCACTGGGCCCAAGCGTGTTGGCACGCTGCGCCCGTGCAACTGCCTAGCCACCCACGGGGCAGTACCCCACCGAACCAGCGCAGCCACCCCCACCTCCATGCGCACCGGGCCTAGGTGCAACGTAGTGGCCCAATCACCCGCTGCGGGTCGCAGCAGGGCACGGGCTCCCAGCAACAACCCACCCAGCCCCAGCATCAACACCACCCCAAGCAGCAACAAACTGCGGGTAACACGGTGTTTTGGGAGATACATGGCATCGTCCTTCATCCGTAGCGCAGCACTACAACGGGGTGGCCACCGTGTAGGCCAACCATGGGCCGGTGGACTGCCCCACGATGGAAGCCCAATACCAAGCCGAGGCATCGGTGTAGCCGTGGCCTTGCGCATCCTCTATGCGTTCGCACACACGCACTTGGCGGCCAGCGCGCTCGGCCACAAAGCAGCGCCACAACTGCTCTGCCGCTTGCCGCTCCAACTGCTCGCTGTGGATGCGATAGCCCAATGCGCGGTAGCAATCCGTGGCGGGGTGCAGCATGCGGGTCGGCTTGCCGACCGTGCGCAGCACCAGCACCTGCGATCCTGTAGTGAGGCGCGTCACCGTACCCGGAAAGTGCTGGGCAAAGCGCTGCTCCACATCACTCAATGCCAAGGGCCGCAGCGCTTGGCCTTGCCAGTGACTTGGCCACTCAGCCACTGAGCGAGCCGATGGCGTTGCATCCGTGTGGCGATGCCCTACCGCCTGCGCCAGCCCCCACAGCGCGCACACAGGCAGCAGCACGGCCCACAGGGTTTTGTGCAGCACACGGTTCACAAAAAGGTTGGCAAACAGGTTCATACCACCGTCTCCCGGCCAGCAAATGCGCCCATGGCCGCAGCAATGCCTGTGCATACAGCCGCCAACACCAGCAGGCCTATGGCGTCATGCCCCCAAGAGGACACATGCACACCCCCTGCTTGCAAGCCCACCAACGCGGTGTTGCGCACCACATTGCCCAGCAGCACCAAGCTGCTGACTGCGGGCAAGCGCAGTACAAAACTGCGATTGCCAAGCCCCACCGTCAGCGCTACCGTGCAAGCGGTGAAATAACCCAGCCACACCATTTGCACGCCCGAGCACGGGGCATCGACGATGATGAGCTGCCCATCCACCACCAAGCTACTGCCAGTGCGCTCCACGCTATGGACCAAGGACAGCACCCAAGCGCTGACCTCGGCCGTAACCACGCGCAGAGGGAAACCTGCGTAAAACTGGAGCGAGGCCAACAGCGGCAAAGACAAAACCGACAAGCCCACCACCGGCGCTACAGCCACCCGTGTAGGCAAAAAGGCCAGTAAACCCATGGCCAAGGCCAGCAGACTGACCAAGCCCACCAACAAATCAGGCCACTGACCATGTAAGACGGTGGTGAGCACTGCCCCCATGAGGGCAGTGGCCTGCAAGCCCAACCGGGGCGCTGCCCGCAACTGGCGGCGATGCCCCCACAGCAGCACAGCCAGTGCGGCCAAGGCCAGCGCGCCCAGTGGATCGTCAGAGCCATCGACCATTCGCTGCACCATCCACCACCAAGTGGGCCACAAGGCCAGTGCTAAGAGCGCCAACCAGCGCCACTGCGGCACGCGGTCTATGGCAACCCCAAACTGCACGAAGCGTGGTTTTTGCATGAGGGACGACATGGTTAGCGTGTGAAGTGGTTGGAGCAACGGGTTGCACGGCGGCGATGGCGCACCAGCAGGGCCAAAACAGACAGCGTTACCAACATGGCTCCCCAAGTGGCTGGCTCAGGCGTGCTGGGCACCTCGGCCCCCAGCGCGGTCTCTTGCACGCCCTCAGGCAAGGGGGATGCTTGGTTCACGCTGGGCGTGTCGGATGCGGCTTTGTTCCGCACCACTTGGTCTACCGCCAAAAAGCTGGTGTACTGGGTCAGCAAGCTGTATTGCAGCCCCAAATCGGTAATGGCTTGGCGCATGGCATCGCCTCCTTGCATGGCTTCTTGGTCACTCAGCTCTGCAATGCGGTGGCGTGCCCACATCTGGCGCAGTGCAGCGGTGTCTTTGGTACTGCTGGCGTCTATGGGCAAGGCCATGTGCAGCGGGCCGTTGGCCGTATTGCCATCGACCACCAGCGCGCCCTTGGCCTCACCCTTCCATTTGCCAAACACGACGAGCGGACGCTGGGCCAGCAGGTCAGGCAACTGGCGGGGTTCCACGTCGTACACGTCCAAGCCTTCAAAACGCACTTTCACATTGGTGAGTACGGGGGAGTCGATCATTTGGCGGAAGCGTTTGGCTTGTTCGGCCGCTTGCTCTGGTTTGGTGATGATGAAGGGTTCGCCCATGCCCGCACGGGCCAGGCCTTCCATGAGGTGGCGGTTCACACTGGAGCCAATGCCGAACGAAAACACATTGGCGCTGGAGAGGTTATTGCGCACCAGCTCAAAGGCTTCGCGCTCCACGGTCACATAGCCGTCGGTCACCACCACCACGGTGCGCGAGGTGTCGGCGTTTTTGGGCTGGGCGTACACGCGCTTGAGCGCCGGGATCAGCTCGGTGCTGCCACCGCCACCTTGTTGGTCGATGGTGCGGATGGCCTGATCGATATTGGCCTTGGTGGCGGGCACGGACTGCGGACTCAGGAAGCTGTTGCTGCCCGAGAACAGCAGCACGTTGAAGGTGTCGCTGGGGCGCAGGCCGCCAATCAGCTCGCGCAGCACACCCTTTGCCGTGTCCAGTGGAAAGCCGTGCATGGAGCCCGAGATGTCCACCACAAAGATGTACTCACGCGGGGTGATGGCCGTGGCGGGCGGGGCTTTGGGTGGCTCCACCATGGCGAGGAAAAAGTTCTCGTCCTTGCCCTTGTAGAGCATCACGCCGCTCTCTATCTTGTCGCCCGCTAGGCGGTAATCCAGGATGAAGTCGCGGTTATTGACGGGCTCTTCACTGGGGGTCAAACCCACCACCGTAGCGCCGCCTTGCTCTGTATAGGTCTTGATGCTGTGCGAGCTAGAGCGCACCTCTTTCACCGCCACCGGGGTGTTGAGCGCCACGTGGATATCCAAGGCTGGTGCAGCAGCACTGGTAGGCGTGCTCTTACCCTTGGGCAGATAAGGCTGGGCCACCCAGGTGGCGTTGGCCTGCGAACTCTGCGGGCTGTTGTAGCGTGGGCCCACTACGGTGGGGAAGACGAACTGGTACTTGCCATCCGTGGGCAGCAACAGCTCTGTGTAGCGCAGCTCCACCTTCACGTCGTCACCCGGCATGATGTTGGCCACGTTCATCTGAAACACATTGGGCAGGTGCTGCTCCAGCAGCGCGGCGGTCTTGCCCTCTTGCTTGGCCGCGTCGTACTCGATCTTGGCTTGCTGCTTCTCGCGGATTTTGGCGGTGATCAGGCGATCCGCCAGACGCACATTCATGCCATACACCGCGGCGCGCGTGGAGCCGGGAAACACGTACTTGGCCTCAATGGCGCGCTGGCCTTCGTTCTTGTAGGTCTGCACCACGGTCACGTCGGCAATCACGCCGCTGACCTTCACATTCACCTGGGTGGACTTGAGCGGTAGCTGATCCAGCGCTGGGTCATCACTCTTGACGAAGAAATAGGGGCTTTCGGTCTTTTGGCGCGGCGCGGCATCCAAGTCTTGGGCATGCACTGGTGGGTGCAAAGTCAAACCCACAAAACACACTGCCGCCGCTGCAGTGGCCCCCAACCAGCGGGACAGCGCCGCCGGTATGCGGGTAACGCGGGCAGACTGCCCGGCTGTGTTGGGTTGCTGAAAAAGGGCTTGCTGTGCAGCCCTAAGGGGGGTGGCCAATGCCATGAAGCTTCTCCAGTCGATGTGCACGCATGCACGGTGGAGAGAGCATCCCGCCCGAGCGAGAAGTCAATTTGAAGGGGCTAGGGGCTTGTGTGAAGTCTGAGTGAAAACGGGGTGAAGGGGGCGCCAATGTCTTCTGCAAGCTGGTTGCTGCCATACGCCTCGCGCCTTTCGAGCGATGGCTTTCGGAGTAAAGCAGAATTCGGCGCTAGCGGATCCAAGAACTACAGGCAGAATCAATCAGGTGATTTAGCTATCTAAAAAGAGAGACAAGGGAGGTTACATGTCAGTTGAGCAGGCTTGGCCTTTGAAGGTCAGTATCAATTTGATTGGGCAGTCCCCCAATCAGGGTACCGTCTTCGTTCAACGAGGGCTGACTACTCTGGTAGGCCCGAACGGTACTGGCAAAACACGCGCACTGCGTGCGATCAAGAGTGCCGTTGCATCGGTGCGGGGCATCTCGGATACGGGACGCAAGGTCCTTTTACTCGCAGCAGGGCGAACCAGTCCGATGGAGCGATTCCGATCGGCGGTTGACAATCCAAGCTACATTCCCCTAGAGGATGCAGCCGTTGGCCATATCGGCTTTCAAAGTCAGTGGTGGAATCTGGAGTCAATCACCGGTGTCTTGCTAGCACTTAATCAAAGAGCAGATTTACGCCTTAAGGTTGAGGCACGACTGCAACAATTGTTCGATCGAAGCATCGAACTAAATTGGTCGCAAGCTGGACTGACGGTTGCGATTTCTCCGATGCTGGGTGGTAGCCCGTACGCGGCAAACCATGAAGCAAGTGGAGTTCTCCAACTGATTGCTCTACTGGCCGCCATCCACAATGATGACATCGGCGCACTTCTGATAGATGAGCCTGAAATATCACTGCATCCTCAGCATCAGGCATTCGTTCTTGAGGAGATGCAACGTGTCGCGGGAGATCCTATCGACCCAGGTAAGAAACTGATTGTCATTGCAACACATTCGGCGGCTCTAATGCAGTTCCGCTCACTGAGTGAGTTGCCATCAATCGCTTTCTTTAGTTCGGCTCTTCGAGCTCCCGCGCAAGTCGATGCAAGCGACGAGATACTTAAACGATCCAAGCTCTCAGCACTGATGGCCCGACTTAGCGCCACCCACCGTATGGCGGTATTCGCTGAGCGCGTGCTTTTGGTGGAGGGGCCCAGCGACGAAATCATCGCGTCACAACTCGCAAGTCGCATGAACCAACGACTTCTGGCTCGCAATGCACAGATTCTCCCAGTTACAGGTAAAGGCGAGTTTCCGGAAGTCGCGAAACTCTTTCGATTGATGGGCAAGCACGTTGCCGTACTCGCAGATTTGGATGCTTTAGCAGATGACAACACTCTGGTCCGAGACTTCAGTGACCTTCCAGACGCATCATCGGTTGCTCAAAGTATCGGGCGAACATCGCTCGCGGACCTCGACGGAGACTTGCGCGTTGACTTGTCGAAGTTCATCACTAAGCACGAGACTGCAGTCGACGCGGCCGCGAGTGCGTACGACGACTGGTCCAGCAGTGGTTCGAAGTCGCCGAGCGTTCGACGGGTTACTCTTGCGCGCCTGTTAACGAAGCCAAACTCTTTTGATGAATCTGCGGTTGCAGATGCATCTGGTCTACGAACTCGATATCTGGTGCTTCTCGAAGCGCTCTCCAGACTGGGATGTTTTTTTCTCACGCGCGGAGCGATCGAAAACTACTACGACGATGGAGTATCAGACAAGAGCAAACCTGATCGTGCGGCAGCAGTGGCAGCAAAATTTGACTCCTCAGAGCCAAGCGACCTCGAGAGCAACTATGCTGACGTACTCAAAGCGCTAACACTCGTTGCGCCAAATCACCGCGTCGATGAAGACCTCCTACTTCGCCCTAAGCTTGGTGCTGCATTGAGTGCCGCTTTTCTGACGATGGCGCCGAATACCACTGATGAACAATTGAACGCAATCGCGAGAGCGACTATTGGTTCGCATGCCGGGGTTTTCATCCTAAATAATTGCTCAGACGAAAAGACTCTTCGGATTAAGGTTGATATCGCCTCCTCGCTCTTCAAGCGAGAGTCTTTTCCTTTCGACATTGGCGCTGACGAGAATGTAAATACAGTAGTCCACAAAAAACTCCCGGGGTTTCAAGCTCAGTAGCCCACGCCAGCACTACAAGAGAAAGGGATGTCAGCTATGCGGCGGAGTTGGCATATTTGCTGCGGTCTATCACAGTCAGTTATCGCCGCAAAGCGGACCTAGTTGAAACGCTATTCTGCACTTCGCGGCAACCAAAGGACCGCGCATGCACCCGGGCCTTCCGCCTCTGGCGTATTCCCAACTCCACCTTCCCCCGGTGCAGAGAAGCAATCTCTTTCACAAAGCTCAGCCCCAACCCCGTGCTTTTCTTTTTGGAGTGCGGTCGCGCCAGTGAGTAGAACCTCTCAAACACCTTGTCCTGCGTATAGCAGGGGATTCTCATGTTTGGTAGGTGCATCGTGCAGCCGCTCCACTCAGGTCGCTACCGAAGGTGCCGTCAAGTTGACATGCCGTCAGCCTGCATTCGCCAGTTCACCGTAGTTCCCGAAGGCTTGCCGATACTAAGTTCAGTGGCTTTAATTCAATGACCATTCCATACCTGGTTGCAAAAGGTTGCATTCTGCGGCAAAATACCCCCATCCAATGGGAGTTTCAAATGGCTGTTGCACTCAAGTTATCGGACGAATTGGTAGAAGACGCTAAGGCTACTGCTGCGGCCGAGCACCGGTCAGTGCCCAAGCAGATTGAATACTGGGCTCGCATTGGCAAATGCGTCCTGGAGAACCCGGACATGCCCCTGCGCATGATTCAGGACACCATGCTGTCGCTGGAGGAAACCAAGGCCGGGCAAGCTGAGCCCTATCAGTTCGGTTGATGCGTTGTGGCTTTGAACGTCGTTGCCACTCCGTCTTTCACACGCATTGCCAAGAAGCTCCATGCCAAAGACAAAAAGGTGCTGGATGCGGCGATTCGGGCAGTCGCTGCAGACCTTAGCTTGGGCATAGAAAAGCGGGGCGATCTGGCTGAGGTGTTTGTCTACAAGTTCAAAATGAACGCGCAAGAAACTTTGCTGGCGTATAGCTTGCGGCCAGACAAGAAAAAGCCCACAGAGCTGGTTCTGCTGGCCGTGGGGCCGCATGAAAATTTCTACACGCAGCTGAAACGCTAGGTATCTGCCGGGCTTAGCCTTGACGCGTGCGCAGCCACAGGGTGGCAGCAGCGCCAGTGCCTTCAGCCTCTGGCCGATTGCTTAATTCAATACGCCCCCGGTGCAGCGAAGCAATCTCTTTCACAAAGCTCAGCCCCAGCCCCGTGCTTTTCTTCTTCGAATGCGGCCGCGCGAGCGAATAGAACTTCTCAAACACCTTGTCTTGCGCGTACGCAGGAATGCCCGGCCCTTGGTCGCGCACGCTGATCTGGGCCCAGCGGCCATTTAGCGCCAAACCAAGTTCGATAGTGCCGCCCTGGGGGGAGAAGTCCAGGGCGTTGTCCAGCAGGTTGCTCACGGCGCGGCGCAGCAAGAAGGGGTCGGCTTCCACGGTGGCGTCGGCCTCGGCTTGCACGCTGATGCGGATGCCACGCTGCGTGGCCACGCCTTGGCTGGCATGGGCCAGTTCTTCCAGCAGGGGGCGCAGTGGCACGGGTTGCACGTTGTCCAGCACGCGGCGGGTTTCCAGTGCGGTGAGCTCCATCATGCGGTCCACCATCTCTTGGATGCGCTGGGTCTCGCGCTGGATGTTGGTAAGGAAGCGCTGGCGTTGCGCTTCTTCCATGGGCTCTTGCAGCAGCTCGGCCGCGCCGCGGATGGCGGACAGCGGGCTTTTCACTTCATGTGTGAGGGTCTGCACATAGTCGGCCACGTAGTTGCGCCCGGCCAGGGCGTCGCGCATTTCGTCAAACGCAGCGCGCAGCAAATCCCAGGCGCGGCGCAGCAGGCGGCCGGGGTGAAAACCCGGCTGGGCCTTCACATAGCGCACAAAGTCGGCAGTGAGGCCAAAGGGCCGCACCAGCCATACCGAAACCGTCACACCCAGCACCAGCACGGCCAGCACGGAGAGAAGGCCCGCGTACAGCGTGCGGCTGCGTGCTGCCACCACAAACTGGCCAAAACTCTGCACTGGCTTGCCCACGGTCAGGCTGCCGATGATCTCGCCACTGGTGGCACTGCGTACGGGGGCGGCCACGTACATGACAGCAGAGTCGGGGTGGCCGGGTATGTCCAGCGTGGTGCGGGCTCCGTATTCGCCTTGCAGGGTGAGGCGAACATCGCGCCATTGCGAAAAATCTTGCCCCTGTGCCTGCCCTGTAGAGTCGTACAGCACCGCGCCGTGCTTGTCGGTGACATAGACGCGCAATTCGACATGGGCTTTGCGGGTGTTGAAAATTTGTACGTCGAACTCGCGCGCGTAACTGGCCTTAAAGAGGCTGTCCAGTCGGGCCGTGTCGATGGCGCCATCGCGCTCGTCTTGCTCGACCAAACTGGCCAGTATTTGCGATGTTTCGACCAATGACTCTTCGGCGGACTCGCGGTAGCGCGGGTCTAGGTCTGCCACCACGCGGTACAGCACCAAGGCCATGCCCACTGCGTAGATGAGCAGCAAGCCTAAGAAGATGCGGCTTCTTTTGCTCATGCCGCAGTGGCGGGCAGTTCTTCGTTCAGCGCATAGCCCGTGCCGCGCAGGGTGCGGATAGGCTCCAGCGTGGGTGCTACGGCCTTGAGCTTGGCGCGCAGGGTTTTGATGTGGGCGTCTACCGTGCGGTCAAAGCTGTCGTTGTCGCCACCCCAGACCTGCAGCAGCAGTTCATCGCGGGTGTAGACGCGGCCGGGCTTTTGCACCAGCAGGCGCAGCACGCCGTATTCGTAGCGGGATAGCTCCAGCAGCTTGCCGTAAAAGCGGATTTGGTAGCGCTCTTCATCAAGCGCCCAGATGGCGGGGTTGCTAGCGGGTGTTGGCACCGCTGGCACGGTTGCAGTTGCGCTGGATGCGGCCAAACGAGCACTGCGGCGCAATATGGTGCGCACACGCGCCACTAGCTCGCGCGGGGAGAAGGGTTTGGCGATGTAGTCATCCGCCCCCAACTCCAAGCCCACTACACGGTCAATCTCATCGCTGCGAGCGGTCAAGAACAGCATGGGCACGTGGCTGCCACCGGGCAGGCCTTGCAAGCGGCGAAAGAGTTCAAAACCGTTGAGATCGGGCAGGCCGACATCGAGCACCACCAGCGCTGGCGGCTCTGCACTGAACTGGGCTATGGTATCGTGTGCGGTACTGGCCCACACGGGCGAAAAACCGTCGGTAGACAACACGTACTGCAAAGTATCGGCAATGCCAGATTCGTCTTCAACAATGAGGATGCGGGGTTTCGCAGTCATGAACTGGATTGTGTACCAGGCTCACTGTGCGCTATCGCCGAAACCGGGCCAGTTACCCAAGTCCTGCACCACGCCAGCCACCTTGTTGGCTTCGTGCACGATCTCCTTCCACACAGCAGAGCGCACATGTACACCCGACTGGTACAAAGGCTGGGCCATGCGATTGGCCAGTTGCTGATGCCACTGTTGCTCTGTCACCTTGACGCCCAACGATGCCAATACGCGCCGCTTGTCATCGACCATGCCATGCACGCGCGCGAGTTGGAGCAATCGCCCTTGCAGTACCGGCTGGTCGTGCAACGACTGGACGTACTGGTGAATTTGTTCATTGACCAGCATTTCCAACACTTGCAGTGGGTCTTGCTGCACGCTAGTCCAAACCAGCTCACCGTCGAAATGCTGCAAGCTGCGTTTGAATGGAAGCAGCCCCAGTGGCAAAGGCTGGTCGTAGAAAAAGCAAAAACCCGTTGCGTTCCAGCGTTGCGCTCGCACCATGTGCCACTGCCCGTCATGCAAGTAGTGCAAACGGATAGTAATGTGGTTAATCCTAACGCTAGCTCGCTGGAGACTGGCTTGGCTCATACCCCCATTGTGCTGAGGATTGGCCATCGCGTCATCAGGCCTAGCGCATGAGATCAGCAAACTCCGAAAATACCCAGCGGCGCATGCCCAGCAGCAGGGTGTAGCCGCTGCGGGCGTCTTCGGGTAAACGCTGATCGGCCAAGTGCTGTTGTGCATAGTCTTGCGCTACACGCTGCAAGCGCTCCAAAAATGCGGGTGCCAGACTGTGGCTGATGCTGCCATGCACCAGCATCAAGCCCTCAGCAGGGCCATCGAAACTGCCGCTGTAATAGTCCAGCAAAGCATGCTCGCGGAAATACGCCATCACAGGCCCATGGGGACGCCAGCGAAAGGTTTTGGCCAACTTGAGGCGGTAACGATTGAGTGGACGCAACTCAATGACACCAATGCGGTCAAGTTGCGTGAGGTGCTGCACGCACTCCGCCTCGGTAAGGCGGTAGGTAGCCAACATTTGCTCCAAGGTCCACTGGCTGAGCACGCAGATGGCGACGAGCAAACGCTTGCGATCCGTGACCAAGAGTTTTTCCTGCTCATGGCCAAGTTGTTGCAACAAGGGCTGGGCGTCGGCCACGCGACGGGCCAGATCGGCGAAATCCAAGCGCAGCACACGGCAAATGGCATCGACGCGCGACAGCGGCATATCGCCTTTGGCCAGCATGCGCTTGACGCTGCTCTCGGCCATGCCAAGCTGCTGGGCCAGATCGGCGTAGGTCATGCGGGCGGCTTTGAGCTCCTGCTTCAAAGCCTGTACCAGTTCGGTGGCTGCGGCCATAAAAGTATCCTTTTTTGATACCCATCGTATTCCAAAATCAATCTAGCAGCTTTAAACAATCCTTTTTTGCGCATCCACGCCCACAGTGCTGCTGTTGATAAGGAAAGGATTGGTATGCCCTTCAAACACCCCGCTTTACCCCGCACCAGCCACTGGACGCCGTTGGCGTTGCTAGTGCTGGCGACATTCGCGCTGCTGCTGGGCGCACGCAGTGCCCCGGTGCTTCCGCAGTACGAGCACTACCACCAGTTTGCCGACCAACGCACCTGGCTAGGCATACCGCATATAGCCGATGTGTTGAGCAATCTGCCCTTTGCCATCATGGGCGTTTGGGGCCTGCTGTGCTTGCGTAGGGTGCAGCATCACGCAGCGCTGGCACGCCCTGTGGTGCATGGTTGCGGGCTGTTTTTTGCTGGTTTGGTGGCTACCGCACTGGGTTCAGGCTACTACCACTGGATGCCCAACGACGCAGGGCTGCTGCTCGATCGCTTGGGCATGGTGCTGCCCTTTGCAGGCTTGCTGGGTCTGTGGGCTTATGAATGGTGGCCCCGTCGCAGTGCACTGTCTGCAGCCCACGCTGGCTATGGCGTTGCCGTCGGTGCGCTGCTGCTGGGAGCCATTGCACTGTGGTCGTGGTACGCCCATGGCGACTTGCTGCTGTGGGTGCTGCTGCAAGGCGGTGGCATGGTGGCCTTGCTCTTGGCATGCAAGCCCACACCCGGCCATGCAGAGTGCGCAGGCTGGCGTGTGGCGTGGCACTGGGTGGTGCTGGCTTATACGCTGGCCAAACTGTGCGAGTGGGGTGACCATCTGCTGTGGCATGCCCTGGATGGGTGGGTAGCTGGACACACCCTCAAGCACGTGTGTGCTGCAGCCGCTGCATGGCCTGTTGTGCAGGCGCTGCAGAGCGTCATGCAGAATGCCCGACACCTCAAGGAGACTGCGCAATGAGCGAACAACCCCACAGCTCTGGTCAATTTGCCCTGCTCACGCAGCGGCGCTTTGCCCCGTTCTTTGGCACCCAGTTTTTGGGGGCGTGCAATGACAACTTGTTCAAGTTTGCGTTGACCGTCATGGTCACCTACCAAATGAGCGTGGACTGGCTGCCCGCCAGCATGGCCGGTTTGGTCATTGGGGCCTTGTTCATCTTGCCCTTTGTGCTGCTCAGTGCCACCAGCGGGCAACTGAGCGACAAATACCCCAAAGCCACCATGATGCGCGCCATCAAAAACTTGGAGATTGCCTTCATGGCGCTGGCGGCATGGGGCTTTTACAGCCACAGCGTGGGGGTGTTGTTGGTGTGTGTGCTGCTGATGGGGGTGCACTCCACCCTGTTTGGCCCGGTGAAATACGCCTACCTGCCCGAAGTGCTGCAGCAGCACGAACTCACCGGCGGCAATGGGCTGGTGGAAATGGGCACTTTTGTGGCCATCTTGTTGGGCAATGTGGCGGGGGGCTTGCTCATCGCCATGCCCGAAGTGGGTGCCCAGTGGGTGGCGTGGGCCTGCTTGGCCTTGGCCGTGCTGGGCCGCTTGTGCGTGCAGGCTGTGCCGCAGATGACCGCGACTGACCCCAACCTGCGCATCAACTGGAACCCCATCAGTGAGACATGGCGCAACTTGCAAGTGGCGCGCAGCCAGCTGTCCGTGTTTCGCTCGCTGCTGGGCATTAGCTGGATGTGGTTCTTTGGCGCGGTATTTCTGAGCCAGTTCCCCAGCTTTGCCAAAGACGTTCTGCACGGCAACGAGCAAGTGGCATCGCTGCTTTTGGTGGTGTTTTCACTGGGTATTGGCACGGGCTCTTTGCTGTGCGAGAAACTTAGCCGCCACCAAGTGGAGATTGGCTTGGTGCCTCTGGGGGCAATCGGCATGAGCGTGTTCTCTATCGACTTGTACTGGGCGGCCAGCCAATTGCCACCAGCCCCCACCATGGATGTGACAGCGTTTTTGGCGGTGCATGCCCACTGGCGTGTGCTGGTCGATTTGCTGCTGCTCAGCCTGTGCGCGGGCTTGTACAGCGTGCCCATGTATGCCTTGATCCAAATGCGCAGCCCTGCCACACACCGCGCCCGCATCATCGCAGCCAACAACATCCTCAATGCCTTGTTCATGATCGCCAGCTCGCTCTTAGCCGGCTTGCTGCTGTCGCTGCAGTTCAGCGTGTCGCAAGTCTTCTTGTGGGTGGGCTTGGCCAATGCGGTGGTGGCCACCTACATCTTCTTGCTGGTGCCGGAATACCTGCTGCGGTTTTTGGCCTGGGTGCTCTCGCACTGCGTGTACCGCTTTGCGGTGCGTGGCCAAGAGCACATACCCGCCACGGGCGCAGCGGTCTTGGCCTGCAGCCATGTGAGCTTTGTAGACCCAGTGCTGCTGATGGGGGCCAGCCCCCGCCCCATTTACTTTGTGATGGATCACCGCATCTTCAAAACCCCGGTGCTGGGCTGGCTGTTTCGCTTGCTCAAGGCCATACCGATTGCCCCGCGCAGCGAAGACCCGCAGGCCTATGAAGCGGCTTTTGCAGCGGCCCAGCGGGTGCTGGAGCAAGGGGATTTGTTGGCCATATTTCCCGAGGGAGGCATTACCCGCGATGGGCATATGCAGGAATTCAAAGGCGGCATCATGAAGATCATCGAGAGCCACCCTGCACCTGTCATTCCCATGGCTTTGCAGGGCTTGTGGGGATCGTTCTTCAGCCGCATCGAGCTGGTTGGCAGCAACCCCACCGCCATGGTCAAACCCCTGCGCCGCGGATGGCTCAACCGGGTGAATTTGCAAGTGGGTGCTGCCCTAGTACCCCAAGGGCTGACGCTGCCCACGCTGCGCCAGCAAATCGACCAATTGATGCACAAGGAGCAATGATGATGATGAGACAGTTTTTGAGTGCGAAAGGACGCCTGTCACGCGGTGGTTTTTGGCTGCAGAGCGCCCTGCTGTGGGGACTGTTTTATGCCCTGTGGGAAGGGCTTGCCATCCCCGTCAATGGCTGGACTACATGGCTGATCAATGCCCCTGTTGTGTGGGTATTGGTTTGCCTGTGCGCCCGACGCTTGCACGACCGCCACTACAGCGGCTGGTGGCTGGCCGTGGTGGTGGTTCCGGTAGGAGGGGCGCTGTGGCTGCTCTGGCAACTGGCCTGCCGCCAAGGCGATGCACAAAGCAATCGCTGGGGGCCCAATCCACAGGCCCAGCACGGCGATTTTTTGACCGTGCAATAGACAGTAATAAGCAGCGATAAGCGCCAGGAGATGAGCATGAGCACTTCTACTTTGATCGTGAACGATGTCACCCGCCTCAACCCTGTGCCGGTGTGGGCCATTAGCCAACCACGCAGCGTGGACGAGGTGGTGCAGGCCGTGCAGCGCGCCAACGGGGCTATATCGGTGGGTGGCGGGCACTTCAGCATGGGTGGGCAAACCGCCAGCCCCGGCAGCTTGCACATCGACATGCGGCACCTGAACCAAGTGATTTCTTTCTCACCCCAGAGCAAAACCATCCGCGTGCAAGCGGGTATTCGGTGGTGCGATATCCAGCGCTTCATCGATCCACATGACCTGTCCGTCAAGATCATGCAAACCTACGCCAACTTCACGGTGGGCGGCTCACTGAGTGTGAACGTGCATGGCCGCTACATGGGTTTGGGGCCGGTGATTTTGTCTGTGCGCCACATCCGCTTGGTCATGGCCGATGGCCGCATTGAAGACGCCTCACCCAGCCACAACAGCGCGCTGTTTTACGGCGTGGTGGGTGGCTATGGTGGCTTGGGCATCATCGTGGAAGCCGAGTTGGAGTTGGCCGACAACGTGAAAGTACTGCGTACCCACCGCACGCTGCGCACAGCCGACTACTTGGCCTACTTCAAACAAATGGTGCGGCCGCAGCGCGAAGCGGTATTCCACAACGCTGACCTGTACCCACCACATTACAACAAGGTGCATGCGGTGACGTGGGTGCATACCGACGAGCCCGTCACGGAGCCCCGCCGTTTGCACAGCGGCGGGCGTGACTACCCGCTGGAACGCTACTTTCTGTGGGCCATCACGGAGACTCCACTGGGCAAGTGGCGGCGTGAGCACATCATCGACCCACTGCTATTCCTGCGCAAAAAAGTGCACTGGCGCAACTTCGAGGCCAGTTATGACGCCGCCGAGCTAGAACCCATCTCGCGCCACCACACCACCTATGTGCTGCAAGAGTACTTTGTGCCCGTAGACCAGTTCGACGCATTTGTGCCACTGATGGCCGAGATACTGCAACGCCACCGGGTCAATGTGCTGAACATCTCTATCCGGCATGCCCTGGCCGACAGCGGTGCCTTGATGGCTTGGGCCCGTGGCGAGACCTTTGCCTTTGTGCTCTATTACAAGCAGCGCACGCGCGACAACGCCATCAACCGGGTGGGCGTATGGACGCGCGAACTCATTGATGCGGTACTGCGCTGCGGGGGCACCTACTACCTGCCTTACCAACCCCATGCCACGCATGCCCAATTCCATTCCGCATATCCCGGAGCGCAGGCACTGTTTGCCCTCAAGCGACAGTACGACCCGGCATTTCGCTTGCGCAACGTGTTGTGGGACAAGTACTACGCCCCCACAGTGGGTGCCCCCGATTCGCCACCGAGCCAGCCCGCCGCCACAGGCGATGGGGAGTTCCACCGCGTGCTGGACGATACCCTGTGGCACGACAAGCTGTATTTGTTTTTGCAAAACATCTACCGCCTCTACCCCGAAGATCGCTACCACACACTGATCAAAAAACTCACGGGTGAACTGGGCAACGACGAGGCCATTTACCGCCGCTTACAGCGCGAACAAGCACAGCTCAAGCCCTTTTTGGCCGATGTGCGCTTGGCCTTGCCAGCCCTGTTCAAGCAAAAACGCGAAATGGCGCGACAAACCTTGGCGCTGCTGGGGCCACGCAAGGAGATCAATGGCTACTTAGAACTGGGAACCACAGGGCGCTACATCAGCACGCTGCGCCAACAGTTGGCGATCCGTGGGCCGGTGTATTTGGTCAACGAGCAAGCCATTACCAACTCGCCCGTGGACATTGCCGAGCGCGGTGGGTTGCGCCGCATAGGGCAGTACGTCCCCATGGCCCAGTACGAGCCCCTGCCAGTGCACATTGCCGATGCCAGTGTGGACATGGTGACCTGCTACATCGGCCTGCACCACTGCCCATTGGACAAACTCGATCCCTTTGTCCGCTCCATCGTGCGGGTCTTGCGCCCAGGTGGTTTGTTTGTGCTGCGCGAGCACGATGTGCGCGATCCGGCCATGCACACCTTCGTGTCGCTGATCCACGCCGTTTTCAACGCCGGGCTGGGCGAAAGCTGGGAAACCAATGCGCAAGAACTGCGGCATTTCCGCAGTGTGGCCCAGTGGGTGGACTATTTGGCAGCGCACGGCCTGCACGACCAAGGCATGCGTTTGGTGCAGGCCAATGATCCGTCGGACAACGTGCTGCTGCTGTTTTGCAAAACCAGCACCCAAACAGGAGCTGCAGCATGACACCATTGCACCGCTTTCGCCCATGGCTGTGGGTTGGCTGTTTGAGCCTGTTCAGCCTGCTGTGGACTTCGCTCTGCGCCGCCCAAAGCACCCCAAGCGCACCACCCCAAGCCCCTACCCAAGCACTTGCGGTGGGCAGCACACCTGCCGAGCATGTGCGCGGCGCAGAGCAAACGCTGTTGACCTTTCCGGAGTGGTTTTTGGTCTTTAGCCCCAACGAATTCGCGCAGTGGACTGCCGCCAACGCCCCGAGCCAGTTCCCTTGGTGGGGACATATCGGGCAGTTGTGGGGGAGCTACGCCAGCGTCACGCGCGAAAGCCAGCGCCGCGACATGGCACCCAACCCAGGCTATCACCTGATGATCATGGTCATTGGGGTTAGCACCACGGTGGAATACGCTATTCGCAGCGCCTACGAGAGCCTGGTGGGGCGTCTGACCGAAAGCACCGCCAGCAACGCAACGGCAGAGGATCGCCTAGGTGCCCAAGTGGCCCAAGAGTACGTGGACTTCATTCGGGTGCGGCCTTGGTACGAGTTTGACTTTGCAGCACCGCTGCAGCGCCTGTGGAGCCAGACGGGTTGGTGGGGTGACGCCCCCTTGCGCAAGTGGGAGCGCAAATTCGCACTGAGCACCGAGTACACCGTGAAAATGCTCTACGCCCAGCTCATCACACTGGGTACGCACAGCGTGTACGACGCTCCCTTGCCCACCACCGCCGTGATTGCCCGAGGCACGCTGCCGGCAGCAGACCCACAGTGGCCCGACGTTCAGGTACTGCAACGCTGGGACGATGGCCAAACCCTGCTGACGGTTCCGCGTTACGAAGCCTTTACCCACTACGCCCAGTACTTGGCACAGCACGGCGTGCAGCTAGAGCGCATTGCCGGCAACAACGGCAGCATTTTGGTCAGCCTCTTGGTGCCACGCACTTGGCAGGCACCAGCGGATGTGCAGACCTTGTTCAGCCAACCCATCATCACGGGTAATCAAGGGCAACGGGTGGCGTTGATGGTGCCCGTTGCATCCCTCAGCCAGCACCTGCGGCAGTGGCAAGCAGCGAGGGTGCCTGTCGAGCACATTTTTGACTACTGAAGCGGGAGCACAGGCTATGCGCAGCATCGGCTCGTACCTCACCACCCAGCCTTGGCGCTGGCTCGGCTACAGCCTCGCTCTGCTGCTGTGGCTAGTGCTGGAGTTGTTCTTGATCGCTTGGGCTGGCACGCTCTGGCGCGAAGACCAAACGCCCCAGCAAGCGGCACCACCAGGACGCTGGGTTGCCGCCCATGATGTCGATGTGTACGTGCAAGAGTTCGGCAATCCCCAAGACCCGCCCATGCTGCTGGTGCACGGCACCGGGGCATGGAGTGGCACCTGGGTGAGCAACACCAGCGCCATGGTGCAAGCGGGCTACCGCGTCATCGCAGTGGATTTACCACCTTTTGGCTTTAGCACGCGACCCGCTAACCGCGACTATTCACGCCCAGCGCAGGCCCAGCGCTTGGCCGCACTGCTGCGCCATTTGCAGTTGCCACCCGCCATCGTGCTGGGGCATTCGTATGGTGGAGGCCCTGCGGCCGAGTTGGCGATGCGCGCACCCGAGCAGGTCCGCGCCTTGGTATTGGTCGATGCCGCTTTGGGACTGCAAGAAAGCCCACCAGCACCGAGCAAACCAGCGTCTGGGAGCGCTGCGCAAACGCTGCTGGCGCTACGCTCTTTGCGCAGCGCCATGGTGGCCAGCGTGGTTCTGCAACCCAGTCTGAGCAGCTACTGGCTGAGCCAATTTGTCGCCCGCACCGAGGTCGTTACCCCGGAGCGAACCGCTATTTACCAACAGCCATTTCGGGTGCGCCAATACAGCGCCAGTTTGGGCGATTGGGCCTACCAATTCGCCTTTGACGACCATGGCAACGCCAGCCAACAAGCGCAGCAGTGGCAGCGCCTTCGCATGCCGCTGCACATCATGTGGGGGGCCTTGGATAGCGTCACACCGCTGGAGCAAGCCCAAACACTGCACCGCTTAGTACCGCACAGCACCTTGGATGTACTGCAGGGCGTTGGCCATATTCCCCAGATTGAAGATGTGGCGCTGTTCAACCAACGCCTGCAAGCGTGGCTTGTCACCCAGCGCGCCATGGCTACTGACTAGCGCTGGGGACTGGTGGGTCTTAGCTGCGCTGTGCTTTGCCCTGCAAAGCCTGTGCGCAGGCTTGGCACACCTGCTGCGCCAGTTGGTGCAGGGCTTGCCAGCCATCGAGTGGCCAATCGGGACGCTTGAGTCCTTTGACGATGCCATCGACTGCGTGCGCCGCTTGCAGCCACTGGCTCACTTGGCTAGCCTCCAAGCGCGGTAACAGGCGCTCGAACAAACGCTCTTTGTTGCCCCATATGCGGTTCTCGCGCAAGGCCATGGGCATGGGCTTGCCGCTTTGCAAAGCCAGCTTGACGCGCTGCAAGGCACGGATGTCTTCGGCCAGTGTGTAGTGCACCAACACCTCGGCCTCACCTTCGGCTTGCAGCCCGTCGAGCATGCGCTGCACCCGTGCCAGCTGGCCTGCCAGCACCGCGTCGCTGAGCTTGAAGACGTCGTAGCGTGCCACATTGAGCACCGCTTGTTCTACTTGTTCGTACGTCAGTACCGGGTGCTGATCAGGGGGGTAGAGCAAAGCCAGCTTCTGGATCTCTTGGTGCGCGGCCAACAAGTTGCCCTCCACCCGGTCGGCAAAGAACTGCAGCGTGTGCTGCCCAGCCTCACCCGCTTCCACGCGCTGGCCTTGGGCACCCAAACGCTGGGCAATCCAGTTGGGCAAGGCAGCGCGCTCCAGCGTGTCGAGCTGGATGCTGGCGCCGTTTTGCTCCAGCGCCACAAACCATGCCGTGCTCTTGGTGGCTTTGTCCAAGCGCGGCAGCACCACCACGGTGAGGGTGCTGTCGTTGCCCACAGCGTCTTGGGCCACCTGCTGCAGAGCCACGCTGCCGTCTTTGCCGGGCTTGCCGCTGGGAATGCGGATCTCCACGATCTGCTTGTCGGCAAACAGGCTGAGCGAACCGCCTGCGGCCAGCACCGGACTCCAGTCAAAGTGGGCACCCGCCACGGTGTGCACGGTGCGCTCGGTATAGCCTTGGGCGCGGGCCGCTTGGCGGATGGCGTCCGCGGCTTCTTGCTGCAGCAAGGCTTCGTCACCATGCAGCACGTACAAGGGGCGCACCCCTCCTTGCAAGTGCCGCGCTAGCTGGTTGGCTGCAATTTGCATACGCTGGCTGGGCGAAAAAGCGGGTCAGTCCGGATCGACCACGTTCAGCGTGTGAACAGCAGCCAAGCGGTAGAGAATTTGTTGCGCTATGTCTTGCCGCATTTCTTTGAACAGCAAGTTGGCCTCTTCCCCCTTGGCCCCGGCAGTGGTTTCCGAATAGCTCATGTAGCGCTGCTGCCAGAGCTTGAGTGGGCCAAGCACCACCTGCCCTTTGTCGTTGCGCAGCTGAAAACGCACATCGAGCTGCAGCAAATACTCGCGCACCAACCCCGTCGAAGTGGTTCCCACCACGGTTTGGTTTTGATCCTCGGTCAGGATATCGATGGTGGCCTGCGGCTTGTCGGCCCCGGCCACAACGGGCCGCACCCGTGACTTGAGGTACACAGCCAGTTCTTGCGCCAAAGCACTGCTAGCAGGGTTGAGACCCACTGTGTCAAACGCATAGGTCTGCTCTTTGCGCAGTGCAAAACCGCAGCCTGCCAGTTGCAGCACCACGGGCACTGCCACCAGCATGCACAGGCGTGTGACCCACGCACGGCGCACGCGGCCTGAACCAGAGGGATGCTGGCGGGTCGCATCGGGAGCGGGGTGCTGCACGGCCTTCATGCTCACAGCACCACGTTGACCAAGCGACCCGGCACCACCACCACCTTCTTGGGGGCAGCGCCGTTGGCCTGCGCCACCACACTGGCGTGGGCCAAGGCAGCGGCTTCGATGGTGGCCTTATCGGCATCGGCGCTCACGCGCACAGCGCCGCGCAGCTTGCCGTTGATTTGCAGCACCAACTCGATCTCGTCTTGCACCAGGGCTTGCGCATCCACTTGTGGCCAAGCGGCATCCAGAATGTCGCCCAACGAACCGGCGTAGCCCAGCTCCGACCACAGTGCGTGGCTCAGGTGCGGGGTGGCGGGGTAGAGGCAGCGCAACAGGATGCCAAAGCCCTCGATCAGCACTACTTCAGCACCCGCACTGTCGGTGGCCTTGAAGCCTTCGAGCGCGTTGAGCAGCTTCATGGCACCGGACACCACGGTGTTGTATTGCATGCGCTGGTAGTCAAAGTCGATCTGCTTCAAGATGCTGTGCACCTCGAAACGCAAGGCCTTGGCCTCTTGGCCAAACTGCACATCATTCAGGCTTGTAGCGCCCGCCACGCTTGCTTGAGCCGCTACAAAATCCATAGCAGACAGTTTGTGGCCAAAGTTCCATACACGGCGCAGGAAACGGTAGCTGCCTTCCACGGCGGCATCGTTCCACTCCAGCGTAGCCTCGGGCGGTGCGGCGAACATGGTGTACAGGCGCGCGGTGTCGGCACCGTACTGCTCGATCAGCACCTGCGGATCGACGCCGTTGTTCTTGGACTTGGACATGGTGCCTACGCCCTCGTAGTCGATGGCCGTGCCCACGGGCAGCAGACCATCGGCACTGTCCACCGCGTTCTTGAGCTTGGCACCGACAATCTTGCCGCCAGCGTCCAGCACATGCTCCACGTCGTGCGGCCAGAAGTATTCCTTGCCGCCCTTGGCGGTGCGGCGGCTGTAGATGTGGTTGAGCACCATGCCCTGGGTGAGCAACTTCTGGAACGGCTCGTCCACCTTCACCAGCCCCAAGTCGCGCATCACCTTGGTCCAGAAACGGGCGTACAGCAAGTGCAGGATGGCGTGCTCAATCCCGCCGATGTACTGGTCCATGGGCATCCAGTACTGGGCACCATCGGCCACCATCGCGTCCGCGTTGGTCGGGTCGCAGTAGCGCATGTAGTACCAGCTAGAGTCCACAAACGTGTCCATGGTGTCGGTCTCGCGGCGCGCAGGTTTGCCGCACACGGGGCAAACCACACCGGCGTGGAAGCCTTCGTGCTTGACCAGCGGGTTGCCGCTGCCATCGGGCACGCAGTCCTCGGGCAGCACCACGGGCAGGTCTTTCTCAGGCACCGGCACGGCGCCGTGCTCCTCGCAGTGGATGATGGGGATAGGCGTGCCCCAGTAGCGCTGGCGGCTAATGCCCCAGTCGCGCAAGCGCCAGGTGGTTTTCTTCTCGCCTAGGCCTTGGGCGGCCAAGTCGGCTGCTACGGCATCGACCGCATCCTTGTAGGCCAAACCATCGTATTTGCCGGAGTTCACTGTCACCGCGCGCTGCTTGTCGCCATACCAATCAGCCCAGCCTTGCAACGAGAAGGTTTCGCCTTCCACTGCGACGACCTGCTTGATCTCAATACCGTACTTCAGCGCAAACGCAAAGTCGCGCTCGTCATGCGCGGGCACGCCCATCACTGCGCCGTCGCCATAGCCCATGAGCACGTAGTTGCCCACCCACACCTGCACCTTGCCGCCTGTCAGCGGATGGGTGACGTACAAGCCCGTGGGTTGGCCCTTCTTCTCTTGCGTGGCCAGCTCGGCCTCGGTGGTGCCGCCGGTCTTGCATTCGTCGATGAAGGCTGCCAGCGCAGGGTTGCTGGCAGCCGCGTGGGCAGCCAGCGGGTGCTCGGGCGCTACGGCGCAGAAGGTCACGCCCATGATGGTGTCGGCACGGGTGGTGAACACATAGAGCTTGCCGCCCTGAATCAACTCGCCATCGGCACCTTGGATGTCGTGCTTGAACGCAAAGCGCACGCCTTCGCTCTTGCCGATCCAGTTTTCTTGCATCAGGCGCACGCGCTCAGGCCAGCCGTGGAGGGTGGCTTTGTCGTTGCCCACTTGCACGTGGTCGAGCAGTTCTTGCGCGTAGTCGGTGATCTTGAGGTAGTAGCCGGGAATCTCGCGCTTTTCCACCAGCGCGCCGGTGCGCCAGCCGCGGCCATCGATCACCTGCTCGTTGGCCAGCACGGTTTGGTCCACCGGGTCCCAGTTCACCACCTGGGTCTTGCGGTAGGCAATGCCTTTTTCCAGCATCTTGAGGAACAACCACTGGTTCCACTTGTAGTACTCGGGCTGGCAGGTCGCGACTTCGCGGCTCCAGTCGATGGCCAAGCCCATGGCCTGCATCTGGCCTTTCATGTAGGCGATGTTCTCGTACGTCCACTTCGCTGGCGGTACTTTGTTCTTGAGTGCGGCGTTTTCAGCAGGCAGACCAAACGCGTCCCAGCCCATGGGCATGAGAACGTTGTAGCCCTTCATGCGCAGGTAGCGCGTGAGCATGTCGTTGATGGTGTAGTTGCGCACGTGGCCCATGTGCAGCTTGCCCGAGGGGTAGGGCAGCATGGAGCAGGCGTAGAACTTGTTCTTGCTCTGGTCTTCGGTCACGCGGTAGGCGCTGCGACCATTCCACAAAGGCTGTGCCCAGTGCGCGTGGGCTGCTTTTTCGACGTCGGTGTGCTGGTATTTGTCTTGCATCCCGCGATTTTAGGGGGTGCGGCCTCTGTGCCGCCCGCCGTTGTACCTGCAAGCACGCTGATACAGTGCAGTGCAGACAGCGCTTGCGTGCATCTTGGTACTGGCGGCCTGCGGTTTTAAGGTAGGGATCGTGTCCTTTTCCCCTGCTTGGAACACTATCATGCCCACACTCCCGCCCCTGTCTAGCACCCTTGTCACGGCCTCGGCCCTGCTGCCTTTTCTCACGTACTGCATGGTCATGTCCATCACGCCCGGCCCCAACAATGTGCTACTGACCAACACCGGGGCGCAATTTGGCTATCGCCGTGCCGTGCCCCAAATACTGGGCAACTGCACAGGGGTGGCCTTGCTCACCCTGCTGTGCTGCTTGGGGCTGGGGCAGCTTTTTGTGCTCTACCCCTGGCTGCAAACGGGGCTGCGCGTGGGTGGCACGCTGTATTTGCTCTATTTGGCCTACCAATTAAGCCGGGCTACGCTGCAGGCAGGCCGGGCGGTGCAACCCTTGTCGTTTTGGCAGGGCTTGGGCTTTCAGGCCATCAACCCCAAGAGCTGGGTGCGCGCGGTCACAGTTGCTACCGTATTCACTCCCAGTGACATGGGGCTGCTACCAGCCACCTTGCTGCTAAGCAGCTTGGGTTTTGCGGTTGGCTTTCCTTGTACATCGGTCTGGGCCTTGTTTGGTACCTTGCTGCGCCAACAACTGCAAGAGCCGCGCAAGCAACGCTGGTTCAATGCGCTTATGGCCGCCTTGCTGGTGTGGTTGGCCATAGGCTTTTGGTGGTGAAAGCAATGCGCTAAGCTGGCCCCATGATTGCCATAGACCGCCAATCCACCACGCCGCTCAGTGACCAGATAGAGCAGCGTTTGCGCCAGTTGGTGCAGGGCGGGCTGTTGCCCGCAGCGAGCCGCTTGCCTTCCATTCGCCAATTGGCAGGGCAGTTGGCCGTGAGCCCCAACACCGTGGTGCTGGCCTACGACCGCCTGATGGCGCTGGGTTTGATCGAATCGCGTGGCACGGCAGGGTATTTTGTGCGTGCGCAGCAGCCCCCACACGATGGCGATGCCAGCGTGCTGGAAGCCGGCGACATGCAAGACGGCGTGTGGCTGGCCCAACAAGCCAATGACCTGCGCCCGGGCATGCTGCTGGCCAGCAGTGGGGTGCTCCCGCCTGCGTGGTTGGCCGATGCCATACCAGCCACCACCGTGCAGCGTGCACTGGCCAGAAGCCCTGCCGGCATGGCCTCGCGCTGCCCACCGCAGGGCCTGCTGGAGCTGCGAGAGCACATTGCCAGCCTGCTGCGCGACACAGGTGTGCCCGTGGACGCTGGCCGCATCATGACCACCTATGGCGCTACCCACTCCATCGACCTGATCTGCCGCACCTTTGCCCAAGCGGGTGATGCGGTGCTGGTGGAAGACCCCGGTTATTTTTTGATGCTGGAGCGGCTGCGCCAGCAAGGCCTGCGCCCCATCCCCATCCGCCGCACGCCCGACGGACTGGATGTGGAACAACTGCAAGCGGCCTGTATAGAGCACCGCCCGCGCCTGCTGTTTGTGCAAACCGCACTGCACAACCCAACTGGCTGGAGCAGCAGCGCAGCCAACTTGCACCAACTGCTGGTACTGGCACGCCAACACCAACTGCTGCTGGCAGAGGACGACGTGCATGGGCATTTTTATGCCGGGCACACGCCGCGCCTAGCCAGTTTGGCGGGTTTGGAAGGGGTGATCTACTACTCGAGCTTTTGCAAGGCGCTCAGCCCCAGCGTGCGTTTGGGCTATCTGGCCGCAGAGCCTGCGCTACTCAAAGCCCTGCTGCGGGAAAAAATCTGCTCGGTCATGACATGCGGGGCGCTGAACGAATACGTGATGCTGGAAGTGCTGGCCGCCGGACGCTGGCGCAAACACTTGGCACGCTTGCAGACACGCATACACAAAGCCCGTGTGCACAGCACCCGGCTGCTGCAAGAGGCAGGCATTGCCCTAGACCACCCGGGCGCTGGGGGCATTTTTTTGTGGGGACGGGTGCCCGACGGGGTGGACATGGATGTGCTGCTGCAAGACGCTTACAGCAACCACATCGTGCTGGCCAAAGGATCGGCTTTTTCCAGCAGCCATGCGTTTGATCGGCACATCCGCTTCAATGTGGCGTTTAGCCAGCATCCGCAGTTGAGCCAGTATTTGCAAGCGCGTTTTGCGCTATTGGCTCAGGGCTTGCGTACCGCGACGAATCCGATGCGGCTCAAACCCGACTTATTGGCCAAGCCCATCACTTCGGCCACGCGGCCATAGGCCACGCTGGCATCGGCGTGCAATTGCACTTCGGTGTTGGCATCGCTGCCCGCAGCGGCTTGCATGGCCTGCTGCAAATCGGCCAAAGTAGTGGCGCGCTGGTTCAGCCACAGGCGACCTTGCGCGTCCAACTCCACGCGCAGCACCGGGTTGCTGGCCGTCGATGCCACCGCATCGGTGCGGGGCAACTGCAGCCGCAAGCTGCTGAGCATGAGGGGCGCTGTGACCAAAAATATCACCAATAACACCAACATCACGTCAATCAAGGGCGTCATGTTGATGTCGCTCAGCGCAGGGGGAGCAGCCCCCTCTTTGGCTTGGCTACTAAAACGCCCCAAAGCCATGGCTTATGCCTTGTCCACGGCAGTATCTGTTGCCGTTTGTGGTGTTTGCGTTGTTTGTGCCATGTTGGCAGATGGTGCCCAAGCCAACAGGTCATGGGCCAAGCCATCAAGGGTGCTCTCTAGCTGCGCCACCCAACGGCCCAGCAAGTTGTAGCCCAGTGCAGCAGGAATGGCCACCAGCAAGCCAAACGCCGTCATGATGAGTGCCTCGCCCACCGGGCCTGCCACTTGGCCAATGCCCTGCACCTGCCCGCCGGACAAGCCCAGCAGCGCGTGGTAGATGCCCCAGACGGTGCCCAGCAAGCCAACAAAGGGCGCGGTGGTGGCCACAGTGGCCAACCACGTTTGCCCCCAGCGCAGGCGCTGCTGCACCGCTGTCAAGGCATTGCGCAACTGGCGCGTGCGCTGCACAGTGGCATCGGCTTGTCCACCGAGCTGCTGGACATGGCCCAACTGCAGGGCCTGTAGCAATGGTGTGAATACCAGCTCGCCATCCCACAACTGAGCGGCGCGCTCAGCGCTGGCCCAATCGGCGGCCAGCCAAAACGCGGCTGTACTGCGGCGCAGACCGCGCTCTACCTGCCACAGCGTCCATGCCTTCCAGACAATCAGGAACCAGCTGGAAATGGAGGCCAGCAACAGCAGCAAAGCCACCACCCAGCTCAGGGCGTCGCCGTGCAGCAAGGAGGTGGGCATGGTGCGGGCCTTTAGTTTTTGGGCAAGCCCAGTACGTCGAACATGTCGTACAGCCCGCTTTTCTTGTCGGCCAAGAAACGCACGGCGCGCAAGCTGCCTTGGGCGTAGGTGGCGCGGCTGCTTGATTTGTGGCTGATCTCGATGCGCTCACCGGTACCGGCAAAGAGCACGGTGTGGTCGCCCACGATGTCACCACCACGGATGGTGGCAAAACCGATGGACGATGGATCGCGCTCACCCGTCACGCCTTCGCGGGCGTAGACGGCGCACTCTTTCAGGTCGCGGCCAATGGCCTCGGCTATCACTTCACCCATTTTGAGCGCAGTGCCCGATGGCGCATCCACCTTGTGGCGGTGGTGCGCTTCAATGATTTCGATGTCGTAGCCTGTGGACAGCGCCTTGGCAGCCATTTGCAACAGCTTGAGCGTGACGTTCACGCCCACGCTCATGTTGGGAGCCATCATGATGGGGATGTGCTTGGCGTATTCTTCGATCTGCGCCTTTTGCTCGGGGGTGAAGCCAGTGGTGCCAATGACCACGGCTACACCCAGCGCACGGCACACCTCCAAGTGCGCCAGCGTGCCTTCAGGACGGGTGAAGTCGATCAAGGCTTGCGCGCCTTGCAGACCTGCACGCACATCTGACTGAACCAACACACCACTGGCTTGGCCCGTAAAGGCGGAAGCGTCTTGGCCAATTTCAGACGAACCAGGCAAGCCCAAAGCGCCAGCCAAACTGCAATCATCGGTGGCCATGACAGCCTCAATCAGCATACGGCCCATGCGGCCGGACGCACCGGCAATAGCGATGCGGTGGGTCATGAAAAAACTCCTTTATTGGGAAACAGGTTCCAGCGGCGGATAGGCCTTGCTGGGGGCGGCAACAGTGTCGGTACTGCTGGTGCTAGTGGTGTTGCTTGGCTCGGTATTGCGAGCTGGCAGCTTGTCCGATGGCGCTGTGAGCTCAGGCAGTGGCCCTTTGACCTGCAGCGACTTGAGAGTGGCTACAAAGTCGTTTTCGCTGGGCAAGGCGTCGGCATCGATGCTGTCTACTTTGTCCCCCTTGAACCACACCGTTACACGGCGCGATTGCTCAGGTGCACCTTGGCGGCGAAAGGTAAACACATAGTCCCAGCGATTACCGTGGAATACGCTGGTGAGCAAAGGACTGCCCAGAATGTCTTGCACGTTGTTGCGGGTCATGCCCACTTGCACAGCGGCGAGTTGTTCACGCGTGACCACATTGCCCTGCACCACGTCGATGCGGTAGGGCTCCACGCGTTTGCTCAGGTCTAGGGCTTGGTCTTTTACCGAGGCGCAGGCCACCAGTGCCACGGCACAGGCCACGAGTGAAGCATTGCGAAGAAGCTGCATGTCTGAAATCCAGAGGATATGATTGTTCCATTGTACCGAGCAGCCCCCAAGCCCTTAGCCAGCAAAGAATTACCATGAGCATTCAAGAACTCAAAAGCACCGGCCTCAAAGCCACCGTCCCCCGCCTGAAAATACTGGAGGTTTTTCAGCGTGGTTCACAACGCCACATGACGGCCGAAGATGTTTTTCGCGTCTTGCTCGACGAGCGCTCGGATATTGGCTTGGCCACGGTGTACCGGGTGCTGATGCAATTTGAACAAGCAGGTATTCTGAGTCGCAACCACTTCGAGAGTGGTAAGGCGGTGTACGAGCTCAACGAAGGCCAGCACCACGACCACTTGGTCTGCTTAGACTGTGGCCGAGTGGAAGAGTTCTACGACGCCGAGATTGAAAAACGCCAGCAAGCCGTCGCCAAAACGCGTGGTTTTGCCATTGCCGATCACGCATTGAGCCTGTACGCCCACTGTACGCGCGGCGGCAAGTGCGAGCACCGCAACAAAAGCAACGAATAAACGCCCCCACAAAAAAGGCCTCGTCAGAGGCCTTTTTCCATAGCGCGGCGGTGGCGCTCGACAAATTCTTGGTAGGTATCGATGCCGCGCAACTGCAAAATGGTGTTGCGCACCGCCGCCTCTACCAGCACCGCAATGTTGCGGCCTGCAACCACTTGGATCACCACCTTGCGCACAGGAACACCCAAAATGTCTTGGGTCAGCGGCTCGTAGGGCAAGCGCTCGTATTCACGCTCCAAGGTCTCTTTGCGCACCAAATGGACGATGAGTTTGAGGCGCATTTTGCGGCGTACCGCGGTTTCGCCAAAAATGGCTCGAATATCGAGCAAACCAATGCCACGCACTTCCAGCAGATTCTGCAAGAGCTCTGGGCAGCGGCCCTCAATAGTGGTTTGATTGATGCGAAACAAGTCCACTGCGTCGTCAGCCACCAAGCCGTTACCGCGTGAAATCAACTCCAAGCCTAGCTCGCTCTTGCCCAAGCCCGATTCACCGGTGATGAGTACACCCAAGCCCAAAATATCCATGAACACGCCGTGCATGGAAATGCGATCGGCAAAGTGCTTGGACAAATAGGCACGCAAGATGTCGATGACAAAAGCCGAGGACTCTTTGGTTGCGAACATGGGGATTTGCGCCCGTTCGCACATGGACACCAAGGCTTCTGGCGCTGGCTGGCCATCTGCCAAAACAATAGCTGGCGGTTCCAAGGTGACAATGCGGGAGATGCGCCGTGCGGCGTCTTCTGCTGTGGCATTGCCTAGGTAAGCAATTTCACGTTCGCCCAGCACTTGCACACGGTAGGGGTGGATGTAATTGAGATACCCCACCAAATCCGCACTGGAGCGAGCAGCCTTGATGGCTACTTCATCAAACCGGCGCTCTGAGGCCCCCAAACCCGCAATCCATTCCCAGCGCAAATAGCCCCGAAACTCTTCAAACAGGGCATCTGCGCTGACTACGGCGGCTTTCATGGAGGCGGTAGCTCTGTGTCAGACACGCGCTTGGGCGGGTTGCCAAGCGCAAATTTGTTCGTAGAGGTTTGCTGAATCGTTGCTGTTGATAAGTTGCTCACGCAACTGACCGTCGCTGAGCAATTCGGCAATTTCCGACAAAATTTCTAGGTGCTTTTGCGTAGCGGCCTCTGGCACCAGCAAAAAAATCATCAACCGCACGGGGGCATCATCGGGCGCATCAAAGCCTATCGGGCTGGCCAACTGGAACACAGCCGCCATGGGCGACTTCAACCCTTTGATTCGACCGTGGGGAATAGCCACTCCGTGGCCCAAGCCGGTAGAGCCCAATCGCTCCCGGGAGAACAAGCTGTCCGTCACCAACGCACGGCTCAAGCCGTGGAGGTTTTCAAACAGCAAGCCCACTTCCTCAAAAGCGCGCTTTTTACTCGTCACGTCAACCTGTGCGAGTACCTGGGTGTCGGAAAGGATGGAAGCTAGGCGGTTCATGGTGTGGGCGCGATTATGCACAGAAAAAAACCGCCCTGCTAAGGGCGGTCGTAGCAGCACGATAAGCGGCTGTGATCAAGCAATCATGCGCTTGGGCGCAGCATGGTGATGGTCTTGCAACTTGTCCTTGTGGCGCACGATTTGGCGGTCCAGCTTATCCACCAGCTCATCGATGGCGGCATACAAGTCCTCGTGTGCGCTCTCGGCAAACACGTCACTGCCTTTGACGTGAATAGTGCACTCAGCGCGTTGGCGTTTCTCCTTCTCCTTTTGTTTCTCTACTGTAAGCAGTACCTTGACATCCACCACTTGGTCGAAATGGCGAATGATGCGGTCCAGTTTGGAAGTGACATAGCTGCGCAGTGCAGGAGTTACTTCCAGGTGGTGTCCGCTGATTGTCAGGTTCATACATACCTCCAAAAACGCTCGTTTAACTACGGTGCAAGCCATTGCCTGCAGCCCCACTATGCACCCGTTTTGGGCCGCCGGGCAACGATTTTTTGTATGGCACTGCAACATCTCTGGTTAATCGCAGAGAGAGTGCAAATCCACCAGATGAAACGCCTTTGCACATCGCTCCAAGTGCAATAATGGCGGCTTCGATGTAACTGGAGAAAGCTCCTTGGAAACCTACCCTAGTCGGTAGCTTTCAGCTCCTGGTCTGCCTGGGGTTGAAAGCAGCCCCAACCCCACTCGCCGCTTTGCAGACACCATGATTCAGGAGTGAGCCATGCTCAACATCTTTACATTGGCCAACGGCCGTCTCTTCCAAGAGGAAATCGAATCCTTGGAAGACTTGTCCCGTTTCAGCCCAATCTGGGTGGACTTGGAGTCCCCCACACCCGAAGAAAAACGCTGGGTTAAGCAGTATTACGGCCTGTCCATTCCCGACGATGTGATGGACGAGGACATTGAGGAATCGGCCCGCTTTTACGCCGAGGACAACGGCGATGTGCACATCCGTGGCGACTTTTTGATTGCCGACAACGATGAGCCGCACACCGTGCGCGTGGCCTTTATTCTGAACATGACCAACCCCAACCTGCGCAGCAAGGGGGTGCTGTTCTCCATCCACGACGAGGATGTGCCGGTATTTCGCCTGCTGCGCATGCGCGCACGCCGCGCACCGGGCTTGCTGGAAGATGCCAAGGACGTGCTGCTCAAGCTGTTCGATGCCGATGCCGAATATTCGGCCGACACCTTGGAAGGCATTTACGATGATTTGGACAAGGTGAGCAAGAAAGTGCTCTCGGGCAACGTGACCGACGCGATTGCGGGCGAAGCGCTCGCGGCCATTGCCCGCCATGAAGACATGAGTGGCCGCATCCGCCGCAACGTGATGGACACACGCCGTGCAGTGAGCTTCATGATGCGCTCCAAAATGCTCAGCACTGAGCAGTTTGAAGAAGCCCGCCAAATTCTGCGTGACATCGACTCGCTGGACTCGCACACCGCGTTCTTGTTCGACAAGATCAATTTCTTGATGGATGCCACCGTGGGCTTCATCAATATCAACCAGAACAAGATCATCAAGATTTTCTCGGTGGCCAGCGTGGCCCTGCTGCCGCCGACGCTGGTGGCCAGCGTGTATGGCATGAACCTGAAGTTTCCCGAGTTGGAATTTTTGGGCGGCTGGAGCTACCCCTACACGGTGGCCATGATGGTGGCCAGCGCGCTGGTACCGATGTGGTACTTCTACAAGCGCGGCTGGCTACGCTGATGGGACGGTGCGCGATTACTTTTCGCGCAACTCGCGGCGCAACACCTTGCCCACAGGGGTTTTGGGCAGTTCGGTGCGGAACTCCACCACCTTGGGTTGTTTGTAGCCCGTGAGGTTTTCCTTGCAGTAGGTGCGCACCAGCTCTTCGCTGAGGTTGGGGTCTTTTTTCACGATCACCAACTTCACCGCTTCGCCGGACTTGGCATCGGGTACGCCCACGCAAGCGCACTCCATCACACCCGGCATACGCCCCACCACGTCTTCCAACTCGTTGGGATAGACGTTGAAGCCGCTGACCAAAATCATGTCCTTTTTGCGGTCAACGATTTTGAAGAAACCCAACTCGTCCATGACCCCAATGTCGCCACTCTTGAAGTAGCCATCGGGCGTCATGACCTTGGCTGTTTCATCGGGACGCTGCCAGTAGCCCGCCATAACCTGTGGCCCTTTGATGGCGATCTCGCCACTCTGGCCCGGTGCCACTTCGTGGCCTTCATCGTCCAACAGCTTGAAGTCGGTGCCGGGTACAGGCAAACCAATGCCACCCATGTGAATTTCTGCCGTCACGGGGTTGGCGCTGGCCACCGGCGAGGTTTCGCTCAAGCCATACCCTTCCAAAATGTGCGAGCCCGTTTTCTCCAGCCAGAGCTTGGCCACGGCACTTTGCACCGCTGTGCCGCCACCAAAAGACAGCACCAACTTGGACCAATCCACGGTGTGGAAGTCTGGGTGGTTGGCCAAGGCATTGAACAGCGTGTTGACCGCTGGGAAGATATGCACTGGGTGCTTGCTCAATTCCTTGAGCACGGCAGGTAAATCGCGGGGATTGGGAATGAGTAGCACCTTGCTCCCGGCTTGCACCGAGCGCAAGAAGCACACCGTGAAAGCAAAGATATGGTAGAGCGGCAGTGCGCACACCATGGTGGTTTGCTGGCGTGTTTCCAGCTCACCCAGCGTGGGGTGAATCCACGCATCCATTTGCAGCAAATTGGCAATCAGGTTGCTGTGCAGCAGCACAGCGCCTTTGGGCACGCCCGTGGTGCCGCCGGTGTACTGCAGCACCGCCACATCGTCCATTTTGAGCGTGGGCTTTTGGAACGCCTTACCAGCCCCCGCAGACAAAGCTTGGTTAAAACGCACCGCTTTGGGCAAGCTGAACTCGGGCACGAGCTTTTTGACATGGCGAACCACGTAGTTGACCAAGGCGCCTTTGAGCAAGCCCAGTTGGTCGCCCATGGCGCACAACACCACGTGCTGTACAGGCGTGGCGGCAATGCACTTCTCCAGCGTCTGGGCGAAGTTTTCCATGATGACAATGGCTTTGGCACCCGCGTCTTTGAGTTGGTGCTCCAACTCGCGTGCGGTATAGAGTGGGTTGACATTCACCACCACAAAACCGGCGCGCAAAATGGCCGACACGGCCACTGGGTACTGCAGACAGTTGGGCATCATTACCGCTATACGGTCACCCTTGGTCAAACCAAGTCCCTGCAAATAAGCAGCGAACACTTGGCTCTGGCTGTCCACTTGGGCATAGGTCAGTTCCTTGCCCATGAAGTTGTAGGCCGCGCGTCCACCAAACTGCGCAAACCCTTGCTCCAGCGCATCCACCACAGACTTGTAGCGGCCCATATCGATGGTAGTGGGCACCCCCGGTGGGTAGCTCTTCAACCATGCCTTCTCTGTCATTGCTTGTCTCCAGTTATTCGCAGTAACTCGCTGCCCATTGTCTTGTACCCAACTGACGGCCCCATGTGCGTTAACCCTGATTGCCTACCAATTTAGGGGCCTCTCTCCAGAGGAAGCGCAGCACGATGTCGCGGGCATACACCGCTGCCACTTCACGCAGGAACAGCGGAAAATCCACGGCCGCATCGTCATCGGCCCGATCCGAAATGGTGCGCAGCACCGCGCAGGGCTTGCCCCAGTCATGGCAAACCTGGGCCAAGGCAGCCCCTTCCATTTCCACCGCCAAAGCATCGGGCAAATCGCATCGCAAGGCGCTTGACGCGTGGGCGGACGCCACAAACTGATCCCCACTGATAACCAAACCCGCATAGGCGCGAGCCGACAGGCTGCGGCCTGCCAAGGTGCGCACGGGCTGCTCGGCCAGCACATGCGTGGTGGCCGCCCACAGGGCTTGGTGCCAATGGGCATCGGCCACAAAACGGCCGATGCCAGTGAGTGGAATCTCCCAGCGCGGGAACAGCGGCTCGGCGTTCATGTCGTGTTGCAGCAGTGCGTTGGCCACCACCACATCGCCAATGTTGACCTGCTCGGCCAAACCACCTGCCACACCGGTAAAGACGATGCCCGCGACACCAAAGTGGCCCAGCAGCAGCGTGGCGGTACTGGCTGCTGCCACCTTGCCGATACCGCACAGCACCAAGCAGACCGACTGCCCCCCCAGTTGGCCCCAGTGGAACTGCCGCCCGGCCAGGGTGACGGTGTGCGAATGCTCCAACTGCGCTTGCAAGGCGGCCAATTCCTCGGCCATGGCGCTGACGATGCCAATAGTGTTTGTTTGCATCGGCGCAGCTTACCCCAAGGCAAGGCCTTTCATAATCAACCCCATGACCGAACGCTGGAAACCCCATGTCACCGTAGCTGCCATCATTGAGCGGGAGGGCCGCTTTTTGCTGGTGGAAGAGCACACCAGCGAGGGCTTGCGCTTAAACAATCCAGCAGGCCATCTAGAGTATGGCGAAACGCCGCTTGCGGCCTGTCAGCGCGAGGTGATGGAAGAGACCGCCCATCCCTTCACGCCAACAGCCTTAGTGGGTATTTATTTGTGGTGCAAGTCGGTAGACATCACCTACCTGCGGCTGACTTACTGCGGCAGCGTCGGCGCCCCCAATCCGCACTTGGGTCTGGACATCGGTATCGTGGCGATCCACTGGCTGAGTTTGGTCGACATACACGCTAACACCCACCGCCTGCGCTCACCCTTGGTGCTGCGTGGCATCCAAGACTACCTGGCAGGACGCCGCTTGCCGCTGGATTCAGTGCTATCAATTTTATAGCTACCACAGCTTGCTGCATGGGCTGCGCAGGCCATTTTGCCCAGTAAAATAAGTTTATGACCAAACAGCGTATCGTCGTCGGACTCAGTGGCGGGGTGGATTCCGCCGTGACCGCCCATTTGCTCAAGCAACAAGGCCACGATGTGGTGGGCATTTTCATGAAAAACTGGGAAGACGATGACAACAGCGAGTTTTGCTCCAGCCGTCAGGATTTTCTGGACGCGGCCAGCGTGGCCGATGTACTGGGCATCGAGATTGAGCACGTCAACTTCGCAGCCGAGTACAAAGACCGCGTGTTTGCCGAGTTTTTGCGCGAGTACCAAGCCGGGCGCACGCCCAACCCAGACATCCTGTGCAACGCCGAGATCAAGTTCAAAGCCTTCTTGGATCACGCCATGCGACTGGGCGCAGAGAAGATAGCCACCGGCCACTATGCCCGCGTGCGATTCAACGCGCCAACCGGCAAACACGAATTGCTCAAAGGCCTAGACCCAAGCAAAGACCAGAGCTACTTCTTGCACCGCCTCAACCAAGCGCAGCTAAGCAAAACGCTGTTCCCTGTGGGCGAGCTGCACAAGACCGAGGTACGCCGCATTGCCGCCGAGATTGGCCTGCCCAACGCCAAGAAGAAAGACAGCACTGGCATTTGCTTCATTGGCGAACGCCCGTTCCGCGAGTTCCTCAATCGCTACATCCAAAAGGAGCCTGGCCCCATCCGTGACGCGACGCCCCCCGCAGGGGATAAAGCCCACGGCCGCGTGATTGGCCAGCACGTGGGCTTGTCTTTTTACACGCTGGGCCAGCGCCAAGGCTTGGGCATAGGCGGCGTCAAACCCAAAGGCGCAGCGCGTGGCGGCGGCGAGCACCAGCCGTGGTTTGTGGCGCGCAAAGACGTGGAAAAAAATACCCTGTGGGTGGTGCAAGGCCACGAACACCCTTGGCTGCAAAGCCACCAGCTACAAGCGCTGGACGCGAGCTGGATAGCAGGCGACCCCCCTGCCGCAGCCGATGGCTCGCCGTTGCGCATCGCGGCCAAGACCCGCTACCGCCAAGCCGATGCCCCCTGCCTCATGGCCGTCCACGATACGCACCAGAATGCAGCAGTCGAAAATAGCCAGCGCACTGCAGGCTTTGCACTGCAGTTTCCCCAAGCTCAATGGGCGGTCACGCCAGGCCAATCGGCCGTGCTGTACGACGGCGATGTGTGCTTGGGCGGTGGTGTGATAGCCAGTGCCCAAGCCTAAAGGCAAGGTTTCCTACAACAAAGTTTCTCGGCTCACTTGCCTGATTGCGACACGTCGCACTCAGGGTAAGCGTTAGCGTGTCATGAAAGCGTAATGGCACAGACTTTGCAATGTCACAGATGGCATGAACACTGTCATTTTTTCTAGCAAAGGAAGCCAATATGACTATCGCACCGAGACAAATTGCCCAACTTTCCGCCGTAGCCATCGCCGTTTTGGCCACGACTTCGAATGCATGGGCACAGTCCAAGCAGCTGATTGACGCTGCCAAAGCCGAAGGCCAACTCAACGTCATCGCGTTGGCCCGCAGCTGGTGCGGTTATGGCCCCATCATCGACGCATTCAAGGCCAAGTACGGCATCAAGGTCAACGAACTGAACCCCGATGCTGGTTCTGGCGATGAACTGGAAGCTATCAAGGCCAACAAAGACAACAAAGGCCCCCAAGCCCCTGACACCATCGACGTCGGCTTGTCTTTCGGCCCGGCTGCCAAAGCGGCTGGTCTGATCCAACCGTACAAGGTAGCTACTTGGAACAGCATCCCCGCTAGCGCCAAAGACCCAGAAGGCTACTGGACTGGTGACTACTACGGCGTGCTGGCTTTTGAAGTGAATACCGATTTGGTGAAAAAAGTGCCGCAAGACTGGGCTGACTTGCTCAAGCCCGAATACAACAATGCAGTGGCATTGGCTGGTGACCCCCGCAGCGCCAACCAAGCCATCCAAGGCGTGTACGCCGCTGGCTTATCCACCACCAACGACGCCAGCAAAGCCGCTGCCGCTGGTTTGAAGTTCTTCTCCGACCTGAATAAAAAGGGCAACTTCGTACCCGTGATTGGCAAGGCCGCCTCTTTGGCGCAAGGCACCACCCCCATCATCATCCGCTGGGACTACAACGCCTTGGCTGACCGCGATGCCCTCAAAGGCAACCCCAAGGTGGAAGTGGTAGTACCCAAATCCGGCGTGGTAGCAGGCCTGTATGCCCAAGCCATCAGTGCTTACGCCCCCCACCCCAACGCCGCCAAACTGTGGTTGGAATACCTATACTCAGACGAAGGCCAGCAAGGCTTGCTCAACGGTTACTGCCACCCCATTCGCTTTGACGAGATGGTCAAGGGCAACAAGTTCACCAAAGAGTCTCTGGCCAAGTTGCCCCCCGCAGCTGCTTACAGCAAAGCCGTGTTCCCCACATTGGATGAACAAGGCGCGGCCAAAGAAACGATCACCAAGCAGTGGGATCAAGTTGTAGGCGCATCTGTCAAGTAAATGCGTCCACGCATTCCAACCCACTCCGTGTGGGAGGGCCTCTGGCGCGGAGGCCCTTTTTTCCTATTTGCGGCGCTATTCCTGCTTCTGCCCACGGTCTACCTGTTGGTAGGTTCGTTCACCAATGAGCAGGGTCATTTCACTTTGGCCAATATCGCAGCGCTGGGTGAGCGCAACGTGATGGACGCCTACGCCATCAGCTTGCGCGTGAGCATTGCATCAGCCGTTTCCTCGGCCATATTGGGCACCCTGCTGGCATGGGCGCTGGTACACGGTGGTTTGCCCACTGGTCTACGCTCTGCTGTCATGACCTTCTGCGGGGTAGCGTCCAACTTTGCAGGCGTTCCACTGGCTTTTGCCTTTTTGTCGACTTTGGGACGCATGGGCTTGGTCACAGTGCTGCTGCGCACATGGTTCGATTTCAATCTCTACAGCTCGGGCTTCAATCTGCTCAGCTTTGTGGGCTTGGTGTTGACGTATTCGTACTTTCAAATCTCGCTCATGGTGCTCATCATCAGCCCGGCACTAGAAGGTTTGCGCACCGAATGGCGCGAAGCCTGCACCTCGCTGGGCGGCACCGCGTTGGATTTTTGGCGGCGCATCGCGCTCCCCGTGTTGTGGCCCAGCATATTGGGCGCGACCCTGCTGTTGTTTGCCAATGCCTTTGGTGCCATTGCTACAGCCTATGCCCTGACTGGTAGTTCACTCAACATCATGCCTATCTTGTTGTATGCGCAGATTCGCGGTGATGTGCTGCACAACCCCCATCTGGGCTATGCCATGGCGCTGGGTATGGTGTTCATTACCGGTGCTGCCAATGCAGGCTACATGCTGCTGCGCATGCACGCCGATAGGAGGACACGATGAACTCCCCGACTCGCCGCTTCAACACCGCACGTGCCATGGCGTGGCTGGTGTTTGCCGTGATGGCCCTGTTTTTTGTTGTGCCTTTGGTGGCCACTGTGGAATTTAGCCTGCGTATGCGCCGGGGCGAATACAGCTTTGACGCTTATGTGGCGGTGCTCAGCGACCCCTTGTTTGCGCAGGCCATGGGCTTTTCGGCGCTGGTGGCCTTGGCAGCCGTGCTGATTGGCTTATTGCTCATTCCCACCACCGCGTACTGGGTGCATGTGAAAGCCCCAGCCATGAAACCGATTGTCGAATTCATCACCTTACTGCCTTTGGTGGTGCCCGCTATCGTCATCGTGTTTGGTTACCTGCGCCTGTACAACAGCAGTTCGTGGCTACCCATGACCGATGCCGACTGGAGTACCAATTTGCTGCTGGCTGCGGGCATGGCCACGCTGTCCATGCCCTACATGTACCGGGCAGTGGACACCGGCATGCGCACACTGGATGTGCGCTTGCTTACCGAGGCTGCACAAACCCTAGGCGCCAGCCCCATGCTCACCCTGTGGCGGGTGATTTTGCCCAACATCGCCTCGGCGCTGCTGTCGGGCTCCTTCCTGACCTTTGCCATCGTGATGGGCGAATTCACCATTGCCAGCCTGCTGGATCGCCCGGCATTGGGCCCTTACCTGCAGCTGGTAGGTGCCAACAAAGCCTACGAACCGGCCGCCCTGACCATCGTGGCCTTTGCCATCACTTGGGCCTGCATGGGCTTGGCCCAATGGCTTACCCACGCGCTGCAGCGCCGCGCAAGCAACCGTCATACCGATTCACAGACCCACTAAGCACCATGGCTGGCATTACCGTCGATCACCTCACCAAATCGTTTGCCGGGCACACCGTTGTGCCCGATTTTTCACTGGAAGTGGCCCAAGGCGAGTTCATGACTTTCCTGGGCCCATCGGGCTGTGGAAAAACCACCGTGCTGCGCATGCTGGCGGGTTTTGAACAACCCGACAGCGGGCGCATCCATTTCAACGGACAAGAAGTCACCCACCTGCCCACGCGCCTGCGCAATGTGGGCATGGTGTTCCAGCAATACGCACTGTTTCCCAACATGACGGTGGAACAAAACATTGCCTTTGGCTTGACCGTGAAAAAGCGCGATAGCCAATTCATCCAACGCCGTGTCGGAGAAATGCTGGAACTGGTGCAACTGCAGCGCTTTGGCAAGCGCTACCCCGCCCAACTCTCGGGCGGCCAGCAGCAACGCGTCGCCTTGGCACGGGCCATTGCCATGGAGCCGCAAGTGCTGCTGCTGGACGAGCCGCTCTCTGCGCTGGATGCCCACACCCGTGTGAGCCTGCGTGACGAAATTCGCGCCCTGCAACAACGCTTGGGCATGACCACCGTGTTCGTGACGCACGACCAAGAAGAGGCCATGGCGGTGTCTGACCGCATTGCCGTGCTGCAAGCCGGTCGCATTGAGCAAATTGGCAGCCCCGCAACGCTCTATAACCAGCCGCAAACGCGCTTTGTGGCCAATTTCTTGGGCCGCATGAACCTGCTCAGTGCCCAACGCGTAGCTGGACAAGAAGGACACTTTGCCGTGAGCGGCTCTGGCGACCACGTGCTACAAGCCACCAGCACAGCCAGCAGCCCCAACACCACCACGGTGGACTTGGGCATTCGCCCTGAGGCCGTGCGCCTGCACAGTCAAGACCCCAGCGACACTGGTTTGAGCAACAACCTGCCTGTGCGCGTGCGCAGCACCCAAATGCTGGGCGCATTGTTGCGCGTGCAACTGGATTGGCAACACAGCACACCCCACAGCACTGATGAGGCTGCTTTGGTGGTGGATTTGCTCAACCAAGCCGACACGCTAGCGCTGGATGTGGGGCAGACACTGTGGGCGCATTTACCGGTGAGTGCGCTGCGCGTGCTGGCCTGAATACCGTTCAACCCTTAAGTCCACAGGGGTTGAGGGTTGCCTGTTACGCCTACTAGGTTGCGGGCAAGAAATCCGCCAACTGCTGGGGCATACCTGCCAAGATCGCGCTATCGGACTGCGCAGCGATCTCTGCATACCACGCAGGCGCGTGGCGCAGAAACAATGCCAACAAATGTGGGTCAAAGTTGCCCTGTCCCCCCGTGGGGTGCACCCCGTCTGCACTGCTGCGCCTATCCCCATCGGCCAACACGCGCAAACTGTCTTGCAAAGGCAAACCCTCTTGGTAAGGGCGGCGTGACACTATGGCGTCGAATGAGTCGGCAATAGCCAATACACGTGCACTCGCCGAAATGGCCTCCCCCCGCAAACCTGCCGGATAACCACTGCCATCAAACCGCTCGTGGTGACAACGCACCACCTCTACCGCGTCGTCCAACCAGGCTACTTTGCTCAAGATATCCACCCCATGCTGCACATGGGTTTGCATGACGGCGTACTCGTCCGCATCCAACTTTCCCGGTTTGAACAAAATGCCATCGGCAATCGCTATCTTGCCCACGTCGTGCAAAAACGCACCCTTGACCAAGCTTTGAATAGTAGGTGTGGTCAAGCCCGCTAGGCGTGCCAACCGCACTGCGTAGGAGGCTACGCGGCAGTTATGCGCTGCCGTGTTGCAATCGCGTTTGGCGATGGCCGCACCCAATAGTTGCAACGTACCCAAAGTGGCCTGCTCTTGCTCGTGGGTCAGCAGTTTGCCCACCAAATCTGCATTCATGACCGCCCCTCAATGCTGGCCTGTGCCAGAAAACAGGTTGATGACCAAAACGCCTGCGGCAATCAAAGCCATGCCCGCGCAGGCGGCCGCGTCAGGGATTTGGCCGTACAGCAACCAACCGACGATGCCAATGAGCACCAGCCCCACGCCAGACCAAATGGCATAGGCCACGCCCATGGGAATTACCTGCAAGGAATGCGACAAGCAATAAAAGGCCACGCCATAACCGACGACGACGATCACGGAAGGCCAAAGTTGGGTGAAGCCCTGCGCTGCTTTCAGGGCGGATGTTGCAAGCACTTCGGCTGCTATGGCAGCGGCGAGATATAACCAATGCGGACTCATGCCCGCATTGTCTCGCGTATCTCAGCAGTCAGTTAACGACTTGCTGCAATTGTCCTGCTGCGTAACGCAAAGCCATGTCTTGCAAGCTGTAGCCTTTTATCTTGCCTGCTTGGCCTTCACAGCCAAACTCAATATAACGCTGCTTGCAAATTGCTTTGGCCGCTTCGCGGGCAGGCTTGAGCCATTCGCGGGCATCGAACTTGTCGGGGTTCTCCACCAAAAATTTGCGCACAGCAGCCGTCATGGCCAAGCGAATGTCGGTATCGATGTTGACTTTGCGCACACCGTGTTTGATGGCTTCTTGGATTTCCGCCACGGGCACACCGTAGGTTTCCTTCATCTTGCCGCCGTACTGGTTGATAAGCGCCAGCAGGTCTTGCGGAACCGAGGAGGAGCCGTGCATCACCAAATGGGTGTTGGGAATGCGCGCGTGGATTTCCTTGACGCGGCTGATAGCCAAAATATCGCCAGTAGGTGGGCGGCTGAACTTATAAGCACCGTGGCTGGTGCCAATGGCAATAGCCAGTGCGTCCAACTGCGTAGCTTTAACAAACTGGGCCGCCTCTTCGGGATCGGTCAGCATCTGGCTATGGTCCAGCTTGCCTTCGGCGCCAATGCCGTCTTCCTCACCCGCGTCACCCGTTTCCAGATTACCCAAGCAGCCCAACTCCCCTTCGACGGTGATACCCAGCTTGTGGGCCATGTCGACCACGGTACGGGTGACTTGCACGTTGTAATCGTAGTTGGAAGGGGTTTTGCCGTCTTCCTTGAGTGAGCCATCCATCATGACGGAGGAGAAGCCCAAATCAATAGCGCCTTGGCACACAGCGGGAGACTGGCCATGGTCTTGGTGCATCACAACGGGAATGTGGGGGTAAGCCTCTACGGCTGCTTGCACCAAATGCTTGATGAAGCTCTCACCAGCGTATTTGCGCGCACCGGCAGAGGCCTGCAAGATGACAGGAGCATTGACCTCTGCCGCAGCCGACATGACGGCCTGCACTTGTTCTAAGTTGTTGACGTTGAATGCCGGGATGCCATATCCCTCTTGTGCTGCGTGATCCAGCAACTCGCGCATCGACACTAATGCCATGAATAACCCCTGAAGTTGATAAAACCAGCTAGGCGAGCATGTAACCGCCTTGTAACTCTCGCAATTCTAGCGCCCCGCCCTGCTGGCTGTATGCAAGAAGAGGGCCTAGCTGACTTTGCAGATCTTGAGCATATTGGTGCCACCCGGTGCCCCCATGGGTTCACCGCAGGTGATGGCATAGATGTCCCCCGACTGCACAATGCCACGGGTTTTGAGATGGTTTTCCGCATCAGCCAGCGCGGTATCACGATCCGAACTGGTGCTCATTAGCAGCGGGCGCACATTGCGGTACAAAGCCATGCGGCGCTGCGTTGCCACCTTGGGCGTGAGGGCGTAAATCGGCACATGGATACGGTGACGACTCATCCACAGCGCGGTCGATCCACTGTCGGTCAAGGCCACAATGGCCTTGGCCCCCATGTGAAAGGCCGTGAACAGCGCACCCATAGCGATAGATTGGTCGATGCGCTCGAAGGTTTTACCCGTGAAGTCAGCATCCAGTTGCACCTGCTCGCTACTCTCCGCTTCGCGGCAAATATTGGCCATTTCAATCACCGTTTCCAGTGGGAATTTGCCCGAAGCCGTTTCCGCAGACAGCATCACCGCATCGGTTCCATCAAGCACGGCGTTGGCTACGTCGCTGACCTCCGCCCGCGTGGGCACTGGGTTAGTGATCATGGATTCCATCATCTGCGTAGCAGTAATCACCACTTTGTCGTGCTCACGCGCCATGCGAATCATGCGTTTTTGCAGCGCCGGCACAGTGGCGTTACCCACCTCCACGGCCAAGTCGCCGCGCGCCACCATGATGCCGTCACTGGCCAACAAGATTTCTTGCAAGCGGGGAATAGCTTCTGCACGCTCGATCTTCGCAATCATGCCGGGTTTGTGGTTGAACTCCGCTGCAGCCACATTGCACAACTGTCGCGCCATTTCCATGTCGGTGGCATTTTTGGGGAAGCTCACCGCCACGTAGTCGGCTTGGAAACTCATGGCCGTACGGATGTCTTCCATGTCCTTGGCCGTCAAGGCAGGAGCCGTCAAACCACCGCCTTGCTTGTTGATGCCCTTGTTATTGGAGAGCTCACCGCCAAGTTTGACCGTTGTAATGACTTGCGAGCCGGCTACCTCATCCACTGTCAAAACGATCAAACCATCGTTAAGCAACAGAATATCGCCTGCCTTCACTTCTTGCGGCAGTGATTTGTAATCCAATCCAACAGCATGGATATCACCCAACTCGGTACGGGCTGCATCCAAAACGAAACGCTGACCGGGCTCCAGAAAAATTTTGTTCTCGGCGAACTTTCCTACACGGATCTTGGGACCTTGCAAGTCGGCCATGATGGCCACTTCGCGCCCGGCGCGCTGGGCTGCCTCGCGCACCATGCGGGCGCGGTCAATATGGTCTTGGGCTTTTCCGTGGCTGAAATTCAAACGCACCACGTTGACCCCAGCTCGGATCATTTGTTCCAGCATCACTGGATCACTGGAAGCTGGCCCCAGTGTGGCCACAATTTTGGTTGCACGGCGTGCCATGGCTAGTCTCCTTGTATGTGCAAACTATTCTCACACGCACAGGAGACCAGCGGTTACACGCCAGGCACAGCAAAATGCTTAAGCAGCAGCACGTTTGGACAAGATCTCGAAGGCCGGCAGCGTCTTGCCTTCCAGCACTTCCAAGAAGGCACCACCTCCAGTAGAGATGTAACCGACTTGTTCCTCAATGCCATATTTGGCAATAGCCGCCAAGGTATCGCCACCACCAGCAATGCTAAAGGCACTCGAGTCAGCAATTGCGCGGGCAATGGTTTGCGTACCATTGGCAAAAGCATCGAACTCAAACACGCCCACAGGCCCGTTCCACACGATGGTGCCCGCTGCTTTGAGCTGAGCGGCCAGTGCCGCAGCGGTTAGTGGGCCAATATCCAGAATCAAATCATCGTCGGCGACATCCGTTGCGGCTTTGACAGTGGCGGGGGCATCAGCAGCAAACGTCTTGGCAGTCACCACGTCCACCGGAATAGGCACGGCCGCCCCGCGTGCCTTCATCGCCTCGATCACCGCCTTGGCTTGCCCCACCAAATCGGCCTCGGCCAAGCTTTTGCCGATCTTCAACCCTGCAGCCAGCATGAATGTGTTGGCAATGCCGCCGCCCACAATCAACTGATCCACGTTCTTGGCCAAGCTTTGCAAGATAGTCAGTTTGGTCGACACCTTGGAGCCCGCCACGATAGCGGCCAAGGGGCGCTTGGGGTTGGCCAAAGCCTTGCTGATGGCATCGATTTCTGCCGCCAACAAAGGCCCAGCGCAAGCGATGGGAGCAAACTGGGCAATGCCGTAGGTGGTGGCCTCCGCACGGTGGGCAGTACCAAATGCGTCATGTACAAAGATGTCGCACAGCGCAGCCAGTTTGCGCGCCAGTTCTTCGTTGTTTTTCTTTTCGCCTTTGTTGAGGCGGCAATTTTCCAGCAACACCACTTGGCCGGCAGCCACTTCGACACCGTCCACCCAATCGGAACGCAAAGGCACTTCACGACCCAGCAACTCACCCAAGCGGGTTGCCACGGGGGCCAACGAGTCTTCGGGTTTGAATTCGCCTTCGGTAGGACGCCCCAGATGCGAGGTAACCATGACGGCAGCACCCGCATCCAAGGCCATACGGATGGCGGGGATGCTGGCGCGGATGCGCGTGTCTTCGGTGATGCGGCCCGCATCGTCTTGGGGCACATTCAGATCCGCACGGATAAACACCCGCTTGCCCGCCACCTTGCCTTGGGCGCACAAATCTGCAAAACGCAATACGTTCATATCAGTCCTTTCAAGTTTCTAATGCAATACAGCGCCTGCCTCGATGGCAAAACCGCGCAAAAAGTCGGCCACCGACAGACGCTTGCCTCCTGCTCTCTGCAGCTCCGTTAAGACCACCCGACCACTGCCAGCTGCCACTTCTATCCCCGCATCGCTCACAGAAAGCACCGTACCGACTGGCGTATCCACCGTGTCGGCTTTGGCGAATGCAGCCCACACTTTGAGTGTCTCGCCTGCGCAAACCACTGTTGCAGCCGGAAAGGGATTGAAAGCGCGCACACGCCGGGCAATGGCATCGGCACCATCTGTCCAACGAATAGGCGCCTCGGCCTTGTCAATTTTGTGGGCATAGCACACTCCATCTGCAGGTTGGGCGATCCGGCGTAGGGCTTGTGGTTGCGCCAATGCTTGTACCACCATACGCCCCCCCAAAGTTGCCAAGGTATCGTGCAAGCTGGCCGTGGTGTCTGCAGGCGTAATGGGCACAGACTCAGCCAACAGCATATCTCCGGTATCCAAGCCTATATCCATTTGCATGATGGTGATGCCGGTCTGGGCATCACCAGCCTCAATCGCACGGTGTATGGGCGCAGCACCGCGCCAGCGTGGCAGCAGCGATCCATGGATATTGAGGCAACCCCAGCGGCGGTGACCGTCAGTTTTGGGGGCCTCCATCGCATCCAGTACCCATTGCGGTAACAGCAGGCCATACGCTGCCACCACCATAGCGTCAGCTTGGGCATGCTCTATCGTCTCTTGGGCGCTACGCGCCTCATCAGGGTATTTGCCATCCAAACGCAAGCTGTGCGGTTGACATACCGGCATGCCGTGGTCAAGCGCATATTGCTTGACCGGACATGCTTGCAGCTTCAAGCCACGTCCAGCGGGGCGATCTGGCTGGCACAGGACCAATGCGATCTCGTGCCCCGCCTCGTGCAGGGCTTGCAAAGCCACACGGGCAAATTCGGGCGTACCCGCAAAAATAAGCCTCACTGACGCGCCTCGCGCTGGGTTTTAAGCATCTTGGTTTTGATGCGGTTGCGTTTCAAAGGCGACAGATACTCCACAAACACTTTGCCGAGCAAATGATCCATTTCATGCTGGATGCAAATAGCCAGCAAACCCTCGGCATCCAGCGTGTAGACATCGCCTTTTTCGTTCAACGCTTGGACTTTGACCGCATCATGGCGCACCACACCGTCGTAGATACCCGGCACCGATAAGCACCCCTCTTCATTCAGATGGGTTGCTTCACTCTTCCACACCAATTCAGGGTTGATCAACACCAAAGGCTGATTGCGCTCCTCAGACACATCCATGACCACCACCCGCTCGTGCACATTGACTTGGGTAGCGGCCAAGCCAATGCCATGGGCTTGGTACATGGTTTCCAACATATCGGCCACCAACTGCTGGATGCGTACATCCACCTGCGCCACAGGTTTTGCCACGGTATGCAGGCGAGGATCGGGGAAACACAAAATCGGGAGTAAAGCCATAGTGGGAAATAGGAAGGGAATGTCGTTATTTTCGCTATTTTTATTTTTTGACTCTCAGCTAGCGGTCAAAAACATTGCCCAATCAAAGGCTTGAGCGCAAAATCGGGCGTAAATTATCAGCTTTCTGGGCTTACTCTCTGTATGAAACCACATCCGTTCGTTTCTTTGCGCATGGTCGGCGTGGCCTTGGCTGCGGTGTCTTTGTGCGGCGTTGGTGCTTGCGCTTGGGCACAACAATACCCTATCACCCAAGGGCAGCGCCAAACCGCGCAAACTGTGGCAGAGAATGGGGTTCCACTGAGCGAACTAGCACCCGAGGCGCCAGATCAATACACCGTCAAACGCGGCGATACCCTGTGGGACATATCCAAAGTTTTCTTGCGTTCACCATGGCATTGGCCCGAGTTGTGGGGTATGAATTTCGACGACATTCGCAACCCACATCGGATTTACCCCGGTCAGCATCTGGTGCTCATTAAAAGCAATGGGAAAGCATCCCTGCGCGTATCCGGCACCGATGCTTATGGGCAAACCACAGTCGCTCCAGATGGGGTTGTACGCGTCAGCCCGCGTACCCGCAGCGAAAGCCTAGCAGATTTGGCCATTCCTGCTATCAATCCATCGGTCATTGAAGCGTTTCTGGCTGAACCTTTGATCGTCAATGCCACGGAACTACAAAACGCAGCACGCATTGTCTCGCCACGCGAGGATCGCGTACTGATTTCCCGCGGTGACCGTGTTTATGCCCGCGGTCCTAGCGGCGCACCTTTGGTAGATGACAAAAACAAAGAGCAACTGCTGCGCATTTTCCACAAAGCCATCCCGCTCAAAGATCCCAGCACCGGAGAGATATTGGGCTATGAGGCGCAATTTGCAGGCAAGGCGGTTTTGGTACGCAGTGAAAGCGAAGGCGATGCCCGCGATGCCAGCGGCAACACCATCGTGACACCGGCTACTATCGACGTGATTTTGTCGAAAGAAGAAATTCACGTAGGAGACAGGTTACTACCCGAGCCGGATCGGGAGTTCTCAACCTATGTGCCCCATGCTCCAACCACTCCGTTACAAGGTCGCGTTGTGTCGGTTTATGGTAGTTCAATTGTGAATGCGGGTCAGAATCAGGTCGTGGCAATCAACATGGGCAAAGCCGATGGCTTGGATCGCGGTACTGTTTTGGCCGTTTTGCGCGATGGTGCGATCAAAGCAGATCCTGAAGACGCGCAAAAAACACGCATGAAATTGCCTGATGAACGCAATGGTTTACTCATGGTATTCCGCACATTCGAGCGTGTTTCCTACGCCCTCATTCTAGAAATCTCTGACACTGTGCGTGTCGGCGACCGCTTGATCAGCCCACGCTGACCTCTGTGGATTCCACCGAGCTGCTGCACTGGCTACGCCTGCTAACCACGCCCACTGTCGGGCGTGTCACAGCGCGGCTTTTGCTGCGGGAATTCGGTATGCCTGCCGATGTCTTTGCACAGACATCTGCCGTGTTGTCATCGTTTGTCAGCGCCCCACAAGCACAGGCCTTGTCTGCTATACCAAAAGGCTTGGAGACACTGCATGCCAAAACACTGGATTGGCTAGAAGAAGACCCACTGCAAAGAGCCGCTATCCCTCTTGGCCATCCCCTTTATCCAAGCTCTTTGTTGGGCATTGCAGACCCGCCTTTGTTGCTGTTTGTTCAGGGACAGATTCAAGCACTGCCCACAGCGTGGGATTTGTGCTCCTCCCGCGGAATAGCCGTTGTTGGTAGCCGCAACCCTACACCCCAAGGCAGTGCCACTGCGCGGGCTTTCTCTCAGTCTTTGGCTGAACATGGATGCTGTATTGTTTCTGGCTTGGCATTGGGTATTGATGGAGCAGCCCATGAGGGGGCCTTGTTTGCCTATACACCCTCAATTGCTACCATCGCTGTGGTTGGTACAGGCTTGGACAGGGTTTACCCCAAAGCACACCACAACTTGGCACACCGGATAGCCGAGCACGGTTTATTGATCAGTGAATTCCCACTGGGCACGCCTCCCCACAGCAGTAATTTCCCACTGCGCAATCGCATCATTGCTGGCTTAACAAAAAGCACTTTGGTCGTGGAAGCTGCGGTGCAGTCGGGCTCGCTCATCACTGCTCAGCTTGCTTTGGAGCAAGGCAAAGACGTTTTGGCCATCCCCGGATCCATCCATTCCCCACAATCCAAAGGATGCCATTGGCTCATCAAACAAGGGGCCAAACTGGTCGAGACAGCACAGGATGTCTTGGAAGAACTTGCTGAGCAGTCTGTCAGTATGGGATCGACAATATGCACCCCATCCAACGACGCTCCTCCTTTTTTGGTTCATTTGGGTTTTGAGCCAAGCTCCATTGATGAATTGGTTGCACGCAGTGGAATGAATGCATCCCATGTGCAAGCCGCATTGACAGAAATGGAGCTGGACGGCTTGGTGGAGCGCCTACCGGGTGGCATGTATTTGCGATCAGGCAAAAATTGAAGCGCTAAAACCATCAATCGATTGAAAAAGGGGGGGTTTTGACCCAGTCTGTTTCCCTCTTTTTTTATGGGCTACAGTTGTTCCCATGTTTGACGTTCTTGCCTACGTATACAACCACTACCGCCCTGTTGAGGAGTATCCCGAGCCCACGCGGATTGCCCCCAAACTGCGAGCGGTTGGCTTCACTGCCGATGAGATTTCGGAAGCAATGGAATGGTTGCAACATCTGAATGCAGCATCCTCAGACTTTCGCTGCGACAGTGCAGCGATGCTGCCCAATATGTGGTTGCGCTTGCCGCGCAAAGCCAGTACTCGAGTCTTTTCTCGGCAAGAAATGGCACGACTAGGGCCATTGTGCAGTGGGTGGCTACACGCACTGGATGTCGCAGGCGCTTTGCCAATGGCCATTCGGGAGTTGGCACTGGATCGCATTATGGGAAACAGCCAACATCGCATCAATCTGGACGAGTTGAAACTCACCATTTTGTTGGCATATTGGAGTTGCTCTGCCCAACCCAGCCCCTTGATGTTGGACGAGTTGTGCACACCCAGCCAAAGCGTGCGCATTCTTCAGTAGCACCACCGGAGCAGGTTCAGGCCAGCAAACGTTCCGGGTTAGCTTGCAACTTGGTGAGCGCATCACGCGTTGCACGCACGGTGAGCGCTTCATCTTCCTGGGGCAACAGCAAGCCTGCCTGCAAATAAGACGCCAGTCGTCCGTTTTGGACCAGATAACTCTTTCCACTAACCGCCGCAAAAAGATTCAAATGCTTTTTGGCACTGCGCCATACCAGTTGTACTTGGGTCACTCGGCCGTTGTGATCCAAAGTAAACCAAGTACCTAACTGCAATTCAAATGCCCAAGCCTGCATGGCTGCAGTCGGCTTCGTGCCACCATCGGTAACCACTTCAATTTCACTTGCATCGACACCGAGCATCATTTCAATGCTCTCAGCATCCAAGGGCAAGTCACCCATGCCATCGTCCGAAATGAAATCTTCCAAATTACTCAACCGTGCCGCCATAGCATCAATGCGGGCTTGGTCAATCGTTTGGGTCTTGGACATGAATGCATCAGCCAAGGTTTCATTGATTAATTTGATCTGCTGCTCTTGCTCAGAGGGAGGCAGGCCCAGCAAGGTCATCCCCGAACGCAAGCGCTGCAACAATTTAGGCAACTCTTGAATCACTTTTGCCCGATCGGCGCGACTGGGTTTGGCACTGGCTGCCCAAACGAGATCGGCGGCTGTCTTCTTGAGCACGATTGTGTCTGCATGTTGAGGGCCTTTGCGCAGTGCCGCTACAGCCAAAACCTCCGCCCACACCTTGAAGAAGAAATCCCTCAATCCATCGCGCACTGGCAGATCCTTGAGCAAATTGCGCATTTCAATGGTGTATTGAATCGTCAGCGTCTCTTTTTGCTCTACCTGTTGTGCAACGCCAATCACTTTCTTGGCTTCGCCTTTTTCTGTCAAAAATTTTTCCAAAAACTTCTGAAACTCGGTAAATACGATCTGGTAAACCTTTTTACCCGTTTCTGGATATTGTTCGACCACTTGCACAATGCGACGTATTTCTGCCTCAAGGGCAGTGCCTTGAACACTGGCAGAATCGAATCCCATAACCACTGAGCCCATGCGATCAATGAGCAAACGCGCGGGATGATCAGTCGTTGACAAAAAGTCAGCATCCGTCAAAGCAGTGCGCAATACAGGCATTTGCAATCGTGCAAACCACACCCGAACCCCTGGAGGGATGCGATCTTCTGCCAAAATGGCTTGGAACATGAGCGCAACGATTTCCACAATCGCTTTCTCACTTTTCGTTTCTGCTTTTTCTTTGAGTTCTTCCGAACGTTGGCGCAAATCTTCAGCGACGCGCTGTACACCGGCAGGGCTGTAATCCAAGTAGAGCGTTCCGCCGGGTGCAAACCGCGAGTTACCAGGTCGCCCCGGCGTCAAGGCATCGGCCAATGCAACGGAGGGAATCACCGCCTGCCCGCCTGCTTGCGCAGCCGCTGAGACAATTTCTTCCGTACCAACATGGGAAACCAGCAAACGCCTTATTTGTCCCACTATGCCTTGCGCCCTTACCCTAGCCTTGGCGAGGGGTGACATGGTGGCCTGTGCCGTCGCTACAACATCATCCCCCATTGACATAGGAGATGAAGGCGCGGTTACAGGCGCAGCACCCATAGCTTGCGCACGCGCCCCAAAGTAGCGGGCACTTGGATCTTGGTGACCCACCCCTGTACTGGTAGCCCCCACTTGTCCAAAACCACTGCCCATTGCCCCCATGGACGAACTAGCACCTGCAGCCCCATACGTGCTGTCAGACTGAAGAGAAGCCATGGATGAACTGCGCGCAGATGGTGTCATTCGGATACTGCGCATCCGATCCTTCAATTCAATGCGCTCCATGACGCCCTTGTCTATCAAGGACTGATTGGCTTGCTGGTAGGCTTTGAACAGGCCAACAATTAACACCCGCTCGACAATGGCAACTGCATATGCCCAGCCCTCTGCAGACATGCCCGCTTCTGTCCACTGCTCAACCAGTTTGTTGATGACAACCTCTGGGCGAAACAAATCGTGCTCAGCGAGTTCTTCGCGTGACTCCAATACACGGATTCGCACACGAACATCATCATATTCCGACTGCACTTTATCGCTAACGGCCTGAACGACGCGCGCCGCTAATATTTTGTTTTCTACCTCGTCTTCGGAAACCAAAGACAGACCGACTATATTGAACGCATCCACGGCGGCTACTTTGGGTGGATGCAAAGACTCACGCCATGCAGAGCGCATTAAATCCAGCCATTTCTGGCGGTTTTGCTTGAACAGTCCCCAAGCATCGCGTCTTGCCTGTGCCTCCTTGGTGTTCACGGCTTCACTGATCAAGCCCGTGAAGTATTCATCCACCTTTTGGCACATATCCGACGCCATCAACCCCAACTCCACGAGAAACGCTTCACGCACAGCCCGCGCTAAGGACTGTTGGGGCGTACTGCGTTGCGTACCAAGAGAGGGGCCTGCACTAGTCATGTCAATCCAGTTTAAACAGTGGCTCCCGCATTGGGATCTTTGGGATCGGTAGATTTTTTAACGCCGCCTTTGATCAAGTCCTCGCGCTCGATGCCCAACCACATAGCGATGGCTGCTGCGACAAACACAGAAGAGTAGATACCAAACAGAATACCAATGGTGAGGGCCAATGCAAAGTAGTGCAAGGTGGCGCCGCCAAATAGCAACATCGACAACACCATCAACTGCGTAGAGCCGTGGGTAATGATGGTGCGACTGATCGTTGAGGTAATCGCGTTATTGATGATTTCCACGGTCGTCATCTTTCGATAGCGACGGAAATTTTCCCGAATACGATCAAAGATCACCACCGATTCATTCACCGAGTAGCCCAAGACAGCCAGCACAGCAGCCAATACTGGTAAGGAAAACTCCCAGCCAAAAAAAGCAAAAAAGCCCAAAATGATGATCACATCATGCAAGTTCGCCACGATCGCAGCCACAGCGAACTTCCACTCAAAGCGAATGGCCAAGTAAATCATGATGCCGACAACGACAAATGCCAAGGCTTTCAAACCATCGGCTGCCAGTTCATCGCCCACCTGAGGGCCAACAAACTCATTGCGGCGCAAAGTCGCTGACGCATCGGCCGCTTTCAACGCCTGCAGCACTTGCTCGCTTTGCTGGGCCGATGTGACACCTTTTTGCACTGGTAGGCGTATCAGCACATCTTGGGCAGATCCAAAATTTTGCACTTGTGCATCTTTGGCGCCCAAGCCCTCTATCACGCTACGGATGCGATTCACATCTGCCGCTTGCGTGTAAGACACTTCCAGCAAGGTACCTCCAGTGAATTCCACCGACAGGTGCAGACCTCTTGAGAACAAGAAAAATACCGCAGCCACAAAGGTCAGCAACGAAATGACGTTGAACACCAAGGCATGCCGCATGAAGGGAATATCGCGACGGATTTTGAAAAATTCCATGAATTACTCTCCCTTATCAGGCCTTGTCTACTGCACTGCCTGATTCAGGCCGCCATACCGTACCAATAGAAACCGATTTGAGTTTCTTGCGACGGCCATACCAGAGGTTGACCAAACCGCGCGAGAAAAAGACGGCCGAGAACATACTGGTGAGAATCCCCAAGCAATGCACAACCGCAAATCCACGCACTGGCCCCGAACCAAACGCCAACAAAGCCAAGCCAGCAATCAGCGTTGTCACGTTCGAGTCAATGATGGTGGCCCACGCACGGTCATACCCGGCATGGATAGCGGCTTGCGGTGCCACACCATTGCGCAACTCTTCACGCACACGCTCATTGATCAGCACGTTGGCATCAATCGCCATACCCAGCACCAAGGCCATCGCCGCCATACCAGGCAACGTCAAAGTCGCTTGCAACATGGACAAGATAGCCACCAGCAACAGCAAATTGAACGCCAACGCAATGCTAGAAATCATGCCAAACAGCATGTAGTAAGCGCACATGAAAGCGGCAACCGCAACAAAACCCCATGTCACGCTATGGAAACCTTTGGCGATGTTTTCAGCCCCAAGGCTTGGGCCAATGGTGCGCTCTTCAATGATGTCCATCGGAGCTGCCAAAGAGCCCGCACGCAACAGCAATGCGGTATCAGCGGCCTCCACGCTGGTCATTGCGCCAGAAATTTGCACCCGACCACCACCGATTTCAGAGCGAATTACAGGTGCTGTCACCACTTCGCCCTTGCCCTTCTCAAACAGCAAAATCGCCATGCGTTTGCCGATGTTTTCGCGTGTCACGTCTTTGAAAATCCGTGCTCCCTTGGAGTTCAACGACAGATTGACAGTGGCTTCGTTGGTCTGATTATCAAAACCTGGTTGTGCATCGTTGAGCTCATCACCCGTCAGCACCACCTGCTTTTTCACCACCAAAGGACGGCCTCCACGATCCAGATAGCGCTCCGAGCCAAAGGGCACCACACCATTGCTCAACTCTGCTGCGCGAGCCTCTTGGGACTCATCAACCATGCGCACTTCCAAAGTCGCAGTACGACCCAGAATGTCTTTGGCCTTGGCCGTATCTTGTACACCGGGTAACTGCACCACGATGCGATCTTGGCCTTGCTGCTGAATTACAGGCTCTGCGACGCCCAACTCGTTGATGCGGTTGTGCAAAGTCGTGATGTTTTGCTTGACCGCTTGGTCTTGCACCAAGCGTGCGGCCTTGGCATTGATGCTCGCCACCACACGCCCTTCGGTATCGGGCTGCAACTCCAGATCGGGAAATTGGTCTTTGAGCAAACGGCGCACGGCTTCGAGCGTGTTGGCATCGTTGGCTTTGATCTCAATACTTTGCCCAACGCGGTTCACACCTCCGTGGCGAATGGTTTTGTCACGCAGAGCTGTACGGATATCACCCGCAAAAGATTCTGCTTTCTTGTTCAACGCCGCTTGCATGTCCACTTGCAGCATGAAATGGACGCCACCGCGCAAATCCAAACCCAAGTACATCGGGCTGGCATGCAAGCTAGTAAGCCATTGGGGCGAGCGGGACAGCAAATTCAAGGCCACGATGTAGCCAGGCTCTGCCGCATCTGGATTGAGTGCTTTCTCCAAAGCCGTCTTGGCATGCAACTGCGTATCCGTATCGGCCAAACGAACGCGTACCGATCCGTTTTCCAACGCCATGCCTGCTACAGGTATTTGGGCCTGCTGCAACACAGACTCCACCTGCGCCAATGTGCTTGCATCCACAGGATGCGATGCTTTGGCACTGCTCACCTGCACTGCAGGTGCTTCACCAAACACGTTGGGCAATGTATACAAACTGCCCAACACCAGCGCGACCACGATGATCGCGTACTTCCACCACGAATAACGATTCATGATCGCGCTACAGCCTGATTACTTGATGGTGCCCTTGGGCAGAACTTGCAGCACAGCGCCACGTTGGACTTGCACTTCGACACCGGTAGCGATTTCCACGCTGACGATGCCTTCGGACAACTTACTCACCTTGCCCAACAAGCCACCAGCCACCACCACTTCATCGCCTTTGGCCAAGGCTTCAATCATGGCCTTGTGGTCTTTTTGCTTCTTCATCTGGGGGCGGATCATGACGAAATACAGCACCACAAACATGAGCACCAAAGGCAACATGCTCATCAACGTACTAGGGGCGTCTGCCGTAGCGGCAGCGGTTTGGGCGTAAGCAGTAGAAATAAACACAAAAAACTCCACGACAAGGATGAAACATTTGCCCACTGCATAAAACGTGGGCAACAGTCCATTGTACGGCGGGAGTACTACCCCCGCCGCCCCAAGTGGAGTGGGGTTATATCAACCGTGGTGCGCGCCCAGCACGCCACGGATGGTGGCAGCCAATTCTGCCTCATCGAATTTGGCGATATAGGCATCAGCCCCCACACTGCGCACATGGGCTTCATTGGTCGTACCGGTCAAGGACGAGTGGATGATTACCGGCAAATGACTCAATTTGGCGTCTTCTTTGATGTAACGCGTCAACGTAAAGCCATCCATCTCGGGCATCTCCAAATCCGTCAAGACCACCGCCACTTTGTCATAAATGGTCTTGCCTTCCGCCTGGGCTTGGGCCTGCATAGATTGCAGCCTCTCCCATGCCTCTTTGCCAGTTTTGGTCATGACAAAAGGCAACTCCATGTCTTTGAAGCCTTTTTCTATCATCATGCGGGCCACAGCGGAGTCGTCGGCAGCCAATATCACCTGACCGGGCTTGATCTTGACCTTGCCACCGGGGAGCTCTTTGGGTTGATCGTCTTCCGTGGGTGGCATCACATCGCGCAATATGCGCTCCACATCCAGCACTTGGGCCAAGCGGGTGTTCTCTGCGGCACCATCCAAACGGGCGATGCTGGTCACCAAGCCGCCGCCTGAATTTTCAGCCGATAGCACGTGCTTCCACTCCAAACGCACGATCTCATTGACCTCTTCCACCGCGAACGCTTGCGTAGTGCGGGCGAACTCGGTCACCAACAAAATACCCAAACCTTTGGTTGGATTACATCCCACCACCTTGGGCAAATCGATCACAGTGATCATCTGTCCACGAATATTGGCCACCCCCATAACAGCTGGTGGCGAATTGACCATGGCGGTGATTTCCGGCATCACCAAAATTTCGCGCACTTTGAAGACGTTGATGCCAAAGAGTTCACGGCGTTTGCCATCGGGGGCCTCTCCCAAACGGAACAACAGCAACTCAAACATGCTGTTGGCAGCCAAACTCGTACGCTCTTCAATTTCACGCATTTCTTTGGTGATAGCCATAACGGGTGCTCCTAATGAATAGCTCTGTGCATCGTACCTTTATCCGGGAACTTTAGGCCAGAAAATCCACATTTGTAACGTTTGTCGCATTCTTCCAGCCAAATCACCGGCCTGCGAACCCCAACCTGCGAAGTAGTCGGCCCGCACCGCCCCAGTGATCGCCGTGCCCGTATCTTGCGCCAGAACCAATTTCTGCAATTGGGCTTGAGGGCCATTTGAGACAAGCCACACTGGCGTGCCATAAGGAATGCTTTGCGGATCGATGGCTATCGAACGCCCTGGCGTCAATGCCACTCCTTGCCCGCCTTTGGGGCCAAAGGCCGCCTCCAGCTCAGACAGCGTTTCTTCCTTGAAAAACGTCACGCGCGGATTGGCCCACATCAACTCTTGCTGGCGCTGTGGGTTTTGTGCCAACCATGCTTTGATGGCAGGCCAAGAGCCGTCTTTGCTCAATCCTTGATCCATAAGCCAGCGTCCCACACTGCGGTAAGGCTGGTCGTTGGTGCCTGCATAGGCCACACGCATCCATTGCACCGAACCGTCCGCTTGCACCATGCGAATACGCCCCGAGCCTTGGATTTGCAGCACCAGCGCATCCACCGGATCCGCCACATAAGCCAGCACACGCCCCTGCAATTGCGCTTGCGCCTCTGGCAGCGTGTCCATTTCTTGGCGCGTGAACCATGGTTTGCGTTGACCCAAGCTGGCTGGCAGGGCATACAAAGGCACCGTGAATGCAGCCGTCTGCTGGCGACTGCCATCCAAGGTTGGCTCAAAGTAGCTGGTCAGCAAACCTTGACTCTCTCCCTGCAAGGTTTCCACGCGGTAGGGCTGCAGGCGCTGCTCTATCCAAGCCCGCTGCTCTTGCGGGCTGGCAATGCTCAACTGGCGAATCTGAGGGCACAGCGGCTGCCATGCCGCAGGGGGACGTTCACAACTCTTGAGCCATGCATTCCACGCCTCGTGCAAAGCGTCTTGCCCCCAGCCCGGCAACTCCGTCCACGGTACAGGAACCCAACGGCTCTTACCTTGTGTAACAGCCCCTGGCACTGTGCTGCGCGGCGTAGCCGTCGGTGCCGTAGCGGTCACAGCAGGCGCCGAAGCGTCTTGATAAAGAGGCACTGCGCAGCCCGCCATCGTCAACACCAGTGCCAGCGCCAGTCCAGCACCAGTCCACGACCTGGCTTGTTTTGTTGGTTTATTCATTCGGTTTTAGTCCAATACCCGGTGCTGCAATGCAGGCAACTGCTGGCGACACTGTTGCACACGACTGGCGTCTATGTCAGCCAGCACCACACCCAGCCCTTGGGCTTGCTGGGCCAGCATATCGCCCCACGGGTCTACCACCATAGACTGTCCCCATGTTTGGCGTCCACTGGCATGCACCCCGCCTTGAGCAGCCGCCACCACATAACTCACGTTTTCCACGGCACGCGCACGCAACAACAGCTCCCAATGCGCTTGGCCCGTGGTGTAGGTAAAAGCACTGGGCACCAAGAGCAAGTCCGCACCATGCGCCGTGTAATGGCGAAACAGCTCGGGAAAACGCAGGTCATAGCACACCGCCATGCCCACATTCCACACATGCCCATCGCTGGAGGGCAGCATGAACTGCACAGGCTGCGTCCCAGCGCGCAACAAGCGCGACTCGTCGTAGGCTTCGCGGCCATTGTCAAAGCGGAACAAGTGCATCTTGTCGTAGTGGGCGACCGACTGACCATCGGGATTAAAGACCACACTGCGATTGCACACCCGCTCAGGGGCTGAAGCCCCCCCCTCCTGCGCTGCCGTCACCGGCAGTGTGCCCCCCACCAACCAAACACGGTACTGCCGCGCCAAGGCCGCCAACCCCTCTTGCAAAGGGCCGACACCGGGTGCTTCCTGTATCTGCAGCTTGTCGGTATCACGCAGGCCTATGAGACAAAAATACTCGGGCAACACCACCAACTCAGCGCCTGCTTGCGCCGCTTGGGCGACCAAGTTGGCCGCTTGCTGCAAGTTGGTTGCAGCATCAGGACCAGAGACCATTTGCACCGCAGCGACCCGCATCACTTGTGCTCCACGGGGGTGATGCGCGGCTCCGTCCAGCTGCCATCAATCGTGAACTCTTGCGTCGCCGCATTGACCATGGGACCACGCAAAAACAGTTGGGCAATGAAGGTGCTCAAACCCGCTATCGGGTTCACGGTACTCCACAGCAAAGAAGCACTACCAGCATTGATTTCTGGCACCACCACCACCCGCAAGTTTTGCGTTTCCTTGGCAATGTCGGCCTGCCCATCCATGAATACACCAGCCGCCACGCCCTTCATCTGCAAGTTATTGGTCTTGGCAATGCCTTGATCCACATCCACATCGCCGCGCACAAAATCAAACGCAAAACCTTGGGAAAACACATCACGGAAATCAAGCAGCAAGCGGCGCGGCAAAGACTGCAAACTCAGCACCCCCAACAGCTTGGCAACACCGGGATCGGCCTTCAGGAATTGGCCTTTCTCAACCTGCACATGCACATTGCCTGCCATGCTGGGGTAGTGCGGTGCCAACGCCGAACCCAACCAGCTGATTTGTCCCTCTAAACGCCCCTCACCACTGCGCACCACGCCAGGCATGCCAAAGCGGGTCAAGAGCTCGCCTGCATCCAACACATCAAGCTTGAAGTCCAAATGCGTACGCCGACGCTGCTGCACCGATAAATTGCTGCTGGCACCCGGCACCACGGCCCAGCTACCGCTGGCGGTGAAGGTGGCGTCGGGGTTTTGGACATTAAAGCGGGTCAAACGCCATTCGCGGCTGGCACCACTGCCTTGGTTCAAGGCCTCCAGTTCCAGCTTGCCCAGACGTTTGCCACCCAACTCAAAGTCTTGCACCACAATGTCCAAAGACGGGATGCTGGCAGGCTGCTGATCGAGCACCTGCTCCACCGCTTGATCCCCCCCCTGCGGCACGGACATGCGCGCCAAGCGTGCATACAAACGCCCCTCTTGGTGGCCCACACCTCCGGGCAACCGGTATTCCACATAGCCATTGAACTGGGACGACTCCACATTCACGCGCCACTCCAGCCCTGCACGCGTGCCACGCACCGCCATTTGTTTCCAATGCCGACCAGAAAACGCCACATCGTCCACCCGCACATTCATCTGCGTGGGCCAGTAAGCAATCGACTCTGGCACCGCCACGGGGCCGGCCACCGATGCACCGGCTTTGTTGGTCGCCGCAGTGCCGTCCATGCGATCGAGCACGGCTTGCCAAGCCCCCACATCCAGCGCCTCCATGCGCACAGCGGCAGCCACGCCCGCATCGGGCAGGGCTACGGCGTCGGCAGCGGACACCCCAACATTCACCGCACCACGCAAAACCTTGGCAGGACTGCTGCCAAGGTCACGCACATACACGGCCGAGACCTCCGGCGCATTCACCCCACCTGCTGCCACTGCGCCTGCTGGTGCAGTGCCCAATGAACCCAGCCGCACTTGCCAACGATCCTGCCGCGCAGCAGGCAACAGCACGGTGCGCTCCACCGCAACTTGGCGGCTTTGCTCGGGCCGCTTGCCCAAGGGGGCCGGCGCATCCACACCCAAGCCTTGCAAATCGGTCTGCACCCGGATCTCGGGCTGGCCTTCGCGCCACGCCACCGTGGCGTTGTAGCTCGTTTGCCCTGAGGCCAAGCGTGCCAGCGAGGCCACTGGCCCCAGCTCAGGGAGTTGGCGCAAGCCCTCCGCCGTGGCAATGCCTTGCAAGCGTAGCTGCGCGCCACTGGTGGCTGGCCCGCTGAACTGCAAACCACCCTCCACCCGCAATGGCCCTCCCGCTGCTTGGGCTGTAATGCCATTCACACCAAAACCCTGTTCGGTATAGCGCACCACACCACGCACCTGCTGCAAAGGCGGAATATCCATCCCCAAAGCGATGTCGTTGCCAGCCAACAGCACCGTTCCATTGACAGTGGCCTGCTCCACCTTGTCCAAGGGGAATGCCAGCTTGAGTTTGTAAAACCCGCGCCCAGTCACATGCGCTTGCTCCAGCGCATGGTCGGTCAATCCCAAGATGGGGGAATGGTTCAAAGCCGCAATCGTTTGGGTCAAATCACCCTCTGCATCAGCGGCCACGCTGAGCTGTGCATGGTTGAACAAGTCGGTCAGGTGTGCCTCCGAGCGACCAATGCTGACATCCACGTCGCGCACCCGACCCCGCTCGACCTGCACATGAATCTGGTCCCGGTTGAGTTCAAAACTCCCCTGCAACTGGCTGAGCACTGGCCATGGCAAGCTGCCTTTGGGCAGTATCAGATCGGGGGCAAAGGCAAACACCACACCTTGTCCCTTGGCGGTGATGTGGAATTCCCCATCTTCGGCCTTGCGGAAAGGGAAACGATCCAAATCGCCCACCACCACAAAATCCGCTTGATTGGACGATCCACCCAGCAAGGCGGCGCGCAAATAGTCGCGCACCGATGCGTCCAACGCCGTGGGCAAATAGCGGTACACGCTGCTCACCAAGGCTTGGCTAAGATGGGCACGCAAATCCAGCTTGCCCAAACCGCTTTGCCCAGCAGGCGGCGCATCCCACGTGGCTTGCAAGGTGCCACGCGCATCGGCGTTGGCTACGGTCATGTCTTGCACTTTGACCTGCCAGCGGCCATTGTTGCGGTGCCAACTCAGCTGGGCCTTGAGTTCATCTACCCCAATGGCCGGCTCCGCAAGCCATGGGATATCCACCACCCCACCTCGGCCCATGCTCAGACTGGCTTGGCCACCTTGCTCATCAAGTTGCACATGGGCGTTCAAGCCCTTCACCCCCGGCCAAACGGAGTTGCCGTGCCCGGCCATCAAGGCAAATTGCTGCACATCGCCCTGCACATGGTATTGGCTCAGGTGCGCTATGCCCTGCGTCACGTCCCCCTGCCACTGGGCTTGCAAGTTGTTGACCCGTCCACTGGGTGCCAACGCCTGCAAGGCCTCATGGACTTTGGCGGGCAAGGGCAGGCGCTCGGCCAGTTCGCGCAAAGTGCGCAAGTCCAAGGCTTCCACGTGTGCTTCGCCGTGGGCCACTTGCTGGCTGCGGCCCGGCGCGGCCGCCTGGGCTTGCCAGTGGCGCAGCCGCACATTGCCGCCAGGCCAGTGCAAACCATCGGTGGTTTCAAACTGCAAGCCTTGGCTGAACAACTCCAGCCCACCATCCAAGCGCAAGACACCCAAACGCCCCGACGCGGTACGCACTTGCAAGGACGGCAAACCCTGCTCGGCCTGCACATCGATGTCGTGCAAAGAGACGTCGGCCGTGATGGCATGCACCTGCCCGTCTTGCCAGTCCAGCCAGCCGCGCATGCCCCCCACACCGCGGGTGCGCGTGACGCCAGTATCGATATACGGCTCCAAGGCCGCTGCATCCAGACGATCCAAAGCAGCATACAGCTGCCCGTTCCATTCTTGCCAGCGTCCGGCATGCACAGCCCACAGCGGACGGCGGAAATTACCCATTAGCTGCAGCGCAGAAGCCCATGGCACCTCGGGCGTGGCATCCAAGCGCAATTGGTGACTGCGCAGGCCATTGCGCACCACCACCTGTACTTGGCTAAACACCAGCGGGGGCGCTTGGCGCTGTTCGTCGTGCCACACCAAGCGGCCACCCAGCACAGCCAGCTCAGGCTGGGCGAACACCCAGTCCAGCACTGCTTGCGGGTCACTTTGGCTTTGCCCCAAATGCCAACTACCCAGCCACAGGCTGCCATCGGGCGCACGGCGCAGTTCGGCTTGGGGGTTTTCTATGTGCAACTGCTCAATGCCACCACGCAGCAAAGAGCGCGGCGACAGCGCCACCTGCACGCTGGGCAGCACCAAAGCGTCACGCCCTTGGGCATCCTGCAGGCGTACATCGAAAAAGCCCACGCTGGGGATGATGCCGTTGCTCAAAGCCTCGATACGACCAATGTGCACCCCAATCCCTAGACTGGTAGTGGCTTTCTCCTCCAACCACGGACGCCAATCTTGCAGACGCGGCACAATCCAGAAATGCAGTGCCACCCCCACGGCTGCCACCAGCAGCCAAAACAGCAGCAGCAAGCGCAGCAACCATGTGGTGAAGGAGCACCACAGTCGTAGTCGCGCAGCAGAGGCAAAGAGGGACAAAAAATTCATGGCACGTTGACAACCAGGACAAGAATTATGACCCGCACGCAGCCCATGACTGAAGTCGGCACCCCATTTCCCCCCAGTCGGTGGGCCCAGCGCATCGAGCGCCGCTACGAAAACCAGTTGTTTTTGCTGGCCCACAGCACCTTGGAACGCCGTGAACTGCAAGCCACACTGCAGCACCTGCTCACCCCGCATGGCGGCGCTCACGACATGGGCGTAGCCCTGCGCCTGCTACGCCAACTCACCCTCTACCGCCTGCAGCAACTGGACTGCCAGCAGCATCTGCCGCTGGATGTAGTGACGCGCACCATGACCGATTTGGCCGAGATCACGCTGGATGCGGCCTACCAGCACAGCTGGGAGCAACTGGCCCAACAGCATGGCACCCCGCGCACTGCCAATGGTGGTGAAGCGACGCTGTGCATCATCGGCATGGGCAAGCTGGGCGCGCGCGAACTCAATGTCTCCAGCGACATTGACCTCATTTATGTCTACGACGAAGACGGCCAAACCAGCGGCAACAGCGAAGGCCGGGGGGCGCTGAGCAACCAAGAATTTTTCGCCCGCCTGATCCGTGGCATGCAAACCCTGATTGGCGACACCACCGAGCACGGGCAGGTCTTCCGGGTCGATTTGGCGCTACGCCCCAATGGCAATTCAGGCCCATCGGCGGTGTCGTTGGGGGCGCTGGAGGAGTATTTCCACGTTCAAGGCCGCGAATGGGAGCGCTTTGCCTGGCTCAAAAGCCGCGTGATTGCACCGCGCAGCGCCATTGCCAGCGACTGCGCGCAGCAGTTGCGCAGCATCGTGGTGCCCTTTGTGTTTCGCCGCTATCTGGACTACAACGTGTTCGATTCCCTGCGCGGCCTGCACCAGCAAATCCGCGAACACGCCCAGCGCCGCAGCGCCGGGCGGCCCGAACGGCTCAACGACGTCAAACTCTCGCGCGGCGGTATCCGCGAGATCGAATTCACCGTGCAACTGCTGCAAGTGGTGCGCGGCGGCCAGTTCCCCGAACTGCGTACACGACCCACCTGCAGCGCTTTGGACAGACTGGCCCAAGCGGGCCTGATGCCCGCCTCTACAGCCCAGCAACTGCAACAGGCCTACACCTTTTTGCGCCAGGTAGAGCACCGCATCCAGTACTTGGACGACCAGCAAACGCACGTGCTGCCCACCGAAGAGGCCGATTTGGACTGGATTGCCCGCAGCCTAGGGCTGGCCGATGTCTGTGCCCTGATGCACACGCTAGACAGCCACCGCGAACTGGTGGCGCAAGAGTTTGACGCCCTGCTGGGTGGCTCCAGCCCCAGCAGCCCCAAAAGCGGCTGCAAGAAATGCCATGGCAACGCGGCAGGCAGTGCGCCCCCGACCAGCTTAGCGGCTTGGCTGGAACAGCGCATTCCCCAACTGCCCGACTCCCTGCGCCCACGCCTGCAAGAGTGGCAGCGCGCGCCGCGTTTGGCCTTGCTCAAAGACTCAGCGGCGCAACGCCTAGGGCAGCTGCTCGAACGCAGCTTTCAGTGGCTGGCCCAAGGTGAAGTGAGCGACACGGCTTGCCTGCGCCACTTGGACTGGCTAGAGCCCCTGCTGCGCCGCGAAAGCTATCTGGCCTTGCTGTGGGAGCGCCCCAGCGTGCACCAACGCTTGCTGCGCATACTGGGCGCAGCAAGCTGGCCGGCGCGCTACCTGCTGCAGCATCCCGGCGTGATCGACGAGCTGGTGGGCAACAACATCTTGCAAGAGCGCTTTGACCCGCAGCAGTTTGAAACCGAACTGCAACGCCGCCATGACGCCCTGCAACGCGCCAACGACGACGACGAGGAATCGCTGCTCAACCTGTTACGCCGCGCCCACCACGCCGAGGTGTTCCGCATCTTGGTACGCGACTTGGAGAGTCTGCTCAGCGTCGAGCAAGTGGCCGATGACTTGTCCGCCCTGGCCGACAGCGTGCTGCGCATCGCCACGCGCTGGTGCTGGCAGCGGCTGAAAAACCACCACCGCGAAGAACCTGCCTTTGCCATCATTGGCTACGGCAAGCTGGGCGGCAAAGAGCTGGGCTACGGCAGCGATCTGGACTTGGTATTTGTCTATGACGACGACCACGAGAACGCTGGCGAAATCTACGCCGCGCTGGTACGCAAGCTCATCAACTGGCTGACCGTGAAAACCGGTGAAGGCGATTTGTACGAGATAGACACCGCGCTGCGCCCCAACGGCAACTCGGGCCTGCTGGTGACCAGCATGGCCGCCTACGAGCAGTACCAAACCCAACGCGGCTCCAACACCGCCTGGACATGGGAACACCAAGCCATGACGCGTGCGCGCTGCGTGCTGGGCCCCCCAGCGCTGCGCCAGCGCTTTGATGGCGTGCGCCAAGCGGTGCTCACCACCGCACGTGACACCCATGGCTTGCGACAAGAAATCACGGCCATGCGCGAGCGCATGCGCCAGAGCCAGCGTGTGCCTGCGGGGCGGTTTGACATCAAATACAGCCCCGGCGGCATGGTCGATATCGAGTTCGTGGTGCAGTTTTTGGTGCTGGCCCATGCCCCTGCGCACCCCACCCTGTGCGCCAACGCGGGCAATATTGCCCTGCTGCAGCAAGCGCAAACGCTGGGCATCTTGCCCGCCCCCATGGGGGACGCGGCTGCAGCAGCCTACCGTCTACTGCGCCAAGAGCAGCACCATGCGCGGCTCAACGAATCGGTGGGACAGCTCGACAGCAACGAGGCCGAGGCCCTGCAAGCACCGGGCTTGGCCTTGTATGCCCATGTGTTGCCCCAGAGTTAGCAGCAATTTGCTATCTTTTTTATAGCTGCCACAGCTTACCCCATAAGCTCTAGCGCTTATTTTTGCGCTTGATGGGCGCGGATTTTTTTCAGCAGGGCGGTGGTCGAATAACCCGGCACGAAAGGCAGCGCACGGGCATCGCCCCCCCAACTGCGCACCAAGGCGGTTTCGGGCAGCTTGTCCATGTCGTAGTCGCCACCTTTGACGATCAAATCCGGGCGGATGCGCGCGATGATTTGCTGCGGCGTGTCCTCATCGAACCACGTGACTGCATCTACCGACTGCTGGCTGGCCATGAGGATGGCGCGATCCAGTTCGGCGTTGAGCGGGCGGTCATCCCCCTTGCCCAAACGCTTGACCGAAGCGTCGGTGTTGAGCGCCACAATCAGGCTGCCGCCCAGCGCACGGGCTTGCGCCAGGTACACCACGTGACCGCGGTGCAGCACGTCAAACACACCGTTGGTGAAAACCCAGGGGCGCGGTAGCTGCTGCAAGCGCGCCAACAAGGCATCATCGGTGACAATTTTTTCAAGAAAATCAGGGGCTTGGTCGATATGCTGCATAGGCCGATGCTAGCAGGCCCGTACGGCCTTGCCCCTACAATTCACCCGCAACCATGAACATAGAACCCGTGCAGTTTGAACACATCCCCGTTGGGGAGCCGCTGCCGTTCGCCCTGGTGGACAAGACCGGCGTGCTACTGGCGCGTAAAGGCTATGTCATCCCAAGCCGCAAAGAGCTGGAAGAAACAGCAGAACGCGGCGGCGGTTTGTTCATCGACACCGTTCATTCGGCTGCGCACTACCGCACCTACCTGGAGCACCTCAACAAGATGCTGCTGCAGGACAAATCGTTGGGTGAAATTGCGCAAACCCATATTGAAAGCCTGCAGGCCAATGACCGCACGCTGGAAAAACTGGAACAGCTGGGTTGGTTGGATCTGCAAGTCATGGCCAACAACACGCTGCGCGAGTCCAATTCGGAATTTTTCCGCTCTCGTCTTGAGCAGATGAACCAAATTCTGCAGCGCCACCTGCGCCGCAACCCCGATGGCGCGCTGTTTGCCCTCATTTACCTGAGCTCTACCGGCTTGGAGTACTACAGCGCCACCCACGGCATGCTGGTCGGGTGTATGTGCCACTTGGCTGCGCGCAACGTGTTGGGCTGGTCTGAGGACGACTGCAATCTGGTCATGCGCGTGGGTTTGACCATGAACGTGGGCATGACAGTCCTGCAAGACCGTTTGGCCCTGCAAACTGAACCACTGAGCACGGTGCAAAAGAACGCCATTGCCGCCCACGCCACGGTGAGTGCGGACATCTTGGAGCGCATGGGCGTGCCAGATGCCGACTGGCTGGAAGCAGTGCGCCTGCATCACCAACAAGCACCGGGTAAATTGAGCGAGCGCAGCCGCGCCAACCGGGTAGCACGCCTGATCCAGCGCGCCGACATGTTTGGGGCCCGGTTAGCCCCACGTGCTTCGCGCCACCCGCTGCCGCCCGCACAAGCCATGCAGGCCACGTACTACGACGAGAACAAGCAAGTCGACGAAGCGGGAGCCGCACTCATCAAGGCAGTCGGCATTTACCAGCCCGGTTCCTTGGTGCGCTTGGCCACAGGTGAAATTGCCGTGGTGATTCAGCGCGGTGCCAACACCACCACCCCACGCGTGGCGGTACTGGTGAACAAGGCTGGCATGCCCACGGCCGAGCCCATCGTGCGCGACACGGCGTTCAACGATTTTCGTATCACCGCCAGTATTGCGCACCGTGACATCAAGGTGCAGATCAATCTGGAGCGCATCTTGCTGCTCACCGCTACGGGCGCGCCCATGAACCTGCGCTAAGCGCAGGTTCCAACCCAGACTCAGGCAAACGGAACGGTCTCGGCGAAGCTGGGACGCTGCATGAGCTTGTCGAGCAAGCGACCCAAATTGGGATGTTGGTCGCGCCACTGCAGGTCGGGGAAGCGAAACTCCAACCACCCCAGCGCGCAGCCCACTGCAATGTCGGCCAAGCCCATGTGGATGCCGGTGAAGTAGGGCTGTTCACCCAAGTGCATGGCCAACACCTTGAGGGATTCATCGACCTTGCCCATCTGGCGCTCTATCCACGCTTGGCTGCGCTGGGCTTTGGTGCGACCAGCCCAAGTGGCCTCCATACGGGCCAAGATGGCGGCATCGAGCAAACCATCGGCCAAAGCCTCCAGTGTTTTCACCGCAGCACGCTCGCGCCCCACAGGGGGAATGAGTTTGCCCACAGGAGACAAAGTATCCAAGTAGTCGACGATGACGCGGGAGTCGTACATGGCTTCCACGCCCTCGATGACTAGGCATGGCACCTTGCCCAATGGGTTATGTTGATTGATCTGGGTTTTGTCCGACCAAACGTCTTCCAACACAAACTGGTAGTCCAGTTTTTTTTCTGCCATCACGACGCGCACTTTGCGCACAAAAGGACTGGCCGTTGAGCCGATAAGTTTCATGGATCGCTGTTTTTTCTTGTTGACGCCTAATTCTATAAGGCCACGCAATGCCCTTGGAGCTTCGCGCATGCCTGCCCCACGACAGGCCCTAATGGCCCGTCATGCGCACCGCCTACAATTGCCACATGACTTTCTCCACCCTCTCTGCCCTCTCTCCGCTGGACGGCCGCTATGCCGCCAAACTCGACCCTCTGCGCCCGCTGATGAGCGAATTCGGCTTTATGCACCGCCGCGTGCAGGTCGAAGTGGCGTGGTTTATCGCCCTGTCCGATGCGGGTTTTGAGCAATTCAAACCACTGAGCCCCGGTGCGCGCACCTACCTGCTGGGTTTGGTGAAGAATTTCTCCGAGGCCGATGCACAGGCCATCAAAACCATTGAGAAAACCACCAACCACGATGTGAAAGCGGTGGAGTACTGGATCAAGTCCAAGTTTGAAGCACGTCCTGAGCTGGAGCGCGCCAGCGAATTTGTGCACTTTGCCTGCACCAGCGAAGACATCAACAACACCAGCCACGCACTGCAACTGCGCTCGGCCCGCGATGTGGTGCTGCTGCCCGCGCTGGACAAAATCATGCTCAAGCTGCGCGACATGGCCCACGCCTATGCGGCTACGCCCATGCTCAGCCGCACCCATGGCCAAACCGCCAGCCCCACCACCGTGGGCAAAGAAATCGCCAACGTGTTGGTGCGCCTGCAAGCGGCCTGTGACCGCATTGCCAGCGTGAAGCTGCTGGCCAAGATGAACGGTGCCGTGGGCAACTACAACGCCCATCTGTCCGCTTGGCCCGACTTTGACTGGGAAGCCTTTAGCAAGAAAGTCATTGAGACGCCTGAGCCACTGGGTTTGGGTCTGAACTTCCAGCCCTACAGCATCCAAATCGAGCCGCACGACTACATGGCCGAATTGTTTGACGCCGTGGCCCGCACCAACACCATCTTGATCGACCTGAGTCGCGATATTTGGGGCTATGTGTCGCTGGGCTACTTCAAGCAAAGGCTCAAAGCAGGCGAGATTGGCTCCTCCACCATGCCGCACAAGGTCAACCCGATCGACTTTGAAAACGCCGAAGGCAACCTTGGCTTGGCCAACGCCTTGCTGCGCCACCTGAGCGAGAAGCTGCCCGTGAGCCGCTGGCAGCGCGACCTGACCGACAGCACCGTGCTGCGCAACATGGGTGTGGCACTGGGTTATTCGCTCTTGGCCTATACCTCGTTCATGACCGGTTTGAACAAGCTGGAAATCAACGAAGAAGCCTTGGCAGACGACCTGAACGCTGCGTGGGAAGTGCTAGCCGAGCCCATCCAGACCGTGATGCGCCGCTATGGCGTACAAGGTGCCTACGAAAAACTCAAGGAAGTCACCCGCGGCAAAACCGTGACTGCCCAGGCGCTGCACGCCCTGATCGACAGCTTGGAAATTCCGCAAGCGGACAAAGACCGCCTGCTGGCCATGACCCCCGCTAGCTACATTGGCAAGGCCACTGAGCTGGCGCGCCGGGTGTAAGTGGCATGGCACTCAAAGCAACCATCTACAAAGCCAACCTGCAAATTGCTGACATAGACCACGGCTACTACGCCGACCATGCGCTCACACTGGCTCGCCACCCCAGCGAAACCGATGAGCGCATGATGGTGCGTTTGGTCGCGCTAGCCCTGCAGGCCCACCAGTTACAAGACCTGTGCAATGGCGATGGCACCTTGGCGTTTGGAGCCGGGCTGTCTGATCCAGAAGACCCCGACGCATCCCTGACCGACTTCACCGGTGCCATGCGCCTGTGGATTGAAGTGGGGCAGCCGGAAGACAAGCCCATCAGCAAAGCCTGCAACAAGGCCGATGCGGTGGTGCTCTACGCCTACAGCCACCCGGCCGAAGTGTGGTGGAAGGGCATTGCAGGCAAGCTCAACCGCTTGGACAAGCTGCAAGTCTGGCGCATTCCGTCTGAGCAAAGCCAAGCGCTGCTGCCATTGGCACAACGCAGCATGCAGCTACAAGCCACCATCCAAGAAGGCGCACTCTTGCTCAGCGATGGGCAGCACACAGTGCAGATCGAACCCCAGCGCTGGCAATAGACAAGCACCAGGCTGTGCGGGGCCCTATTCCTGTGCGCGTTCAGCGTATTTGGTAAAGCGCCACGCGTCCCCCTCTAGGGTGATGCGGTGCCACGTGTCGCGCTTTTCCACCGGCTGCATGCCCGGCCAGTGCTGTACCTCTTCGAAAGTGCGGCCACAGCCTTTGCAGACCTCGTCCCCCTGGCTGGTGGAGCAAATGGCGATGCAGGGCGTATCGGGTGTGGTGTCGTACCACGCCAACCAAGCATCCAGTGCCGCAGGGGGCAAAGTGTCACAGGCATGGTGGCCCTGCACTGCCATGCGTGCATACACCTCGGCCAAAGCCGCCAGTGGCGGTGCCAAGGGCTCTCCCGACGGAGTCGGCCATTGCTCTCGCCAGTAATTGATGGCAGATTCAATGTCGGTGATGTGGTAGCTGGCGGCCACGCTCGTATGCCCCTTATTCCCTTGGGTTTGTTGCACCAAAACCTAGACTGCATGCAATACGGTTTTGCAATCAAAGGATGAATTATGGAATTTCTGACACCCGCATGGTGGTCGGCTCTGCTGGCTATTGTGCTGATTGACTTGGTGCTGGCAGGCGACAACGCAATTGTCATTGCCCTTGCCGCCCGCAACCTCCCAAGCCACCTGCGTACCAAAGCGATTGCATGGGGAACTGTGGGCGCTATTGTCGTGCGTGCAGCCATGACCTTGGGTGTGGTGTGGCTGCTGCACATACCCGGTCTGATGCTGGTGGGCGGTATGGGTTTGGTATGGATAGCCTACAAGCTGCTACACGACAATGGCGAGGAGGAGCATGGTGAAACCGGTGCAACCACCTTCTGGGGCGCTATGCGCACCATCGTAGTGGCCGATGCACTCATGGGTATTGACAATGTGCTGGGGGTTGCAGGTGCCGCCCATGGCGACTTTGCGCTGGTGATTGTGGGCTTGCTGCTGAGCGTGCCCATTATGGTGTTTGGCAGTAATGTGGTGCTCAAGCTGGTGCAACGCTACCCCGTCATCATCCAAGTTGGCGCAGCGGTGCTGGCCTTCACTGCTGCCAAGATGATTGTGGCGGAGCCTTGGTTGAAAGATTTCTTTGGCACCCCAAAGCAATCCACTGAGGGCCAGATCATGGCACGCTGGGCGGTGGAAGGTGTTGTCATCATTGGCGTATTGGCAGCTGGTTGGTGGCACAAAAAACGCAACCAGCAGCAAGCCTAAACACCTGCATATAGGCATTGGTGGGGAGCATATGCTCCCCTTTTTACATCTTGCTGCTTTGCAGGTCTTTGAGTTGGCTTTGCAACTGCCGCACCCGGCTGTCGATGATGCTGAGCTCTATCTGATCATCGCCTGAAGTGGCTGGATTCTTTGCTCCCCATGCTTGCGCTGCACGCATGCGTTCTAAGGCTTGCGCAATATCCATTTCTGCAGCCTTGCTCTCGGCTGCGGCCCGCATGGCCCCCAAAGTCCAGCCAGTGGCTACTGCCATGTTGCTTTGCTGCTGCCACATCAGCGCGTCACTGGGATGCTCCACCAACCAGCTACGGCGCTCGATCAGACATTGGCGCAACTGTGCTTGGTTCTGCAGGGCCAAGGCAGCTTGCCCGCGCAGCCACATACCGGCACGGTGGTTGGCATCGAGCATAAGCAAGTCCCACGCTGCTGCCGCTTGGTTCGTTGCCAGCAAATACTCCGCTTGCAGATAACGCCATTGGCGCTGGCTCAGAGGTTTACCTGCCACCAGGCTTTGTAGCTGAAGCAATTGCTTCTGCGCTGTGGGCCAATCGCGCAGTTGCATAGCCCCCATCGCTGCGGCATAGGCCGTTGCCGCTGCTTGACTAGTGTTGTTGGTTGTCGCTTTCATATTGGCTTGCGCCACCAAAAGCTGCTGCGCATCCACCCCGCTGCTGGACAGGGCCTTGGCTCGCGCGGCCATCAAGGTGTGCTCCAACATAGGGTCTTCGCTTGCTGCCGCATTGGTTTTGCTGGTGGCCGTGGCTTTCACACCCAAGCGCCCTTGCATGTCGGCCATGCGCTCGGTGCTCAAAGGGTGGGTGCGCAGGTAAGGAAAGTTGCCGCTGTCGTTGAGGCGATTGGCGTTGTAGAGCTTGTCGAACATGGTCACAAAGCCCTCTGGGTCATAACCCGCTTGGGTGGCCACGCCAAAACCGATGCGGTCAGCCTCACGCTCCATATCACGCGAGAAATTGAGCTGACTTTGGGCTGCAGCGGCACTGCCGCCCACGACCACTGCACTGCCGCTCTGACCGTCCTTGGCCGCAGCCAGAATGCCCAAAATCATGGCGCCTATCAGCCATGGAGTTTGCTGCTCTTGCTGCGCCATCATGCGTGCGAGGTGGCGCTGGGTGACGTGGCTGAGTTCATGGGCCAGCACAGCGGCCAGTTCGTCGCGACTGACTGTCACCGCCAGTAAACCCAACTCCAAACCAAAGTACCCGCCCGGCGTGGCAAACGCATTCACGGTTTTGTTCTTTCCCAGCAGCACATGCCACGCATAGGCATCATCCATCTCGGGTTGGATCTCACCGCGCGCGCGCGCTGCAGCCAGCAGCGGCGCCATGATGCTGTTGACGTAGTCTTGCACTATCGGATCATCCAGATAGTCCAGATCGCGGTACAAAGACCGCGCCATTTGATCGCCTATGCGGCGTTCGGCGGCGGGAGAGAGACCGAGGCCGTCTGAGAAATCACTGGGCATGGAATATGCATCTAATCCGGAAAGGCAGAATAAAATTAAGAATAAGATAATACTCCTATCCATTGCAAAAACTCCTAATTTTATAAAATAGCAAAATGAAAAAATTAAATAGCAAACACAATTCACGACAAGCTGAATTTTTTTTATTAACGATATGTTTAGTGACGGTTATATACATATCCACAGTTCAAATTGCCGGCGTTGACTTTTGGCTTCAGGCAAAGATCGGTGAAATAATAATTAACGAAAAATCAATTCCACCTGACTTACGTTTCCCCTTCACAGAAATCAGAACAGAAAAATTCAATGCTCATGAATGGCTCGCCTCTATAATATTCTACTTTTTTATAAAATTTTTTGGAGAAAATAATCTCCCATTCATTGCAACAGCATTTGGCATAGTTCTTTTCTGCGCCATATATTCTCTGCTACGCAGAATGCAAGTTGAAAAATCTCCAGCTTTGATTCTTTCACTTATCGGCATCACACTCGAAAATTATCGCCACACCATTAGACCAGAAATATTTTCAACAATTTTTCTGGCTTTTTTTATCGAAAGAATGGCAAACGCATATTCAAAAAGAACTATTTCATCTCTTTTTCCAATCGCCATACTTTCAACGCTCTGGACAAACATTCACGGGTCTTTTATTTTGGCACCAATAATTGCAGGGATTTATCTATTTTCCGAATTATTGAAACTACATCGATCATCTAGCATCTTCAAAGAAATAACATTTCCCACGCTCGCCTTCTTTGTTGTACTCTTAAGTTGCCTGATAAATCCATTTGGCATTGAAGCTTACACATTTGCCCTGTCATTCTCATCGGACGCACGCCTTGCAAATAGAGTGACAGAATGGATGCCAACATTATCTACGAGATGGCGAGATAGCTTTTTTTGGTACTACCTCTTACTGATACTAACCATCACATGGATATTTGCATTAGTTAATAGAAAAAAAATGCTCGCAGAATACTGGTTTCTTTTGGCATTCTTCAGCTTCTTAGCCATCAAGGCAATACGCTTCCCCGTCTACCTATCAACAATAATACCAATAATTCTGTCAAAAACAACACCCCAGCCCCCTTTCATAAAAGGGATAACTGAAAAATACATTTATCCTGCGCTAGGATTTTTACTATTTATTCTATTTATTTTTAACGGAAATATGCTTGGCACTAACCCAACGACTCCCGCCTATGGAAAATACAGCGATGAATTAACAAAAACACTATTATCACCAGAAGTTAAAGGCAACGTCCTGACCACTATTTCTTCAGGCTGCGAGCTTGTTTATACAGCCTACCCCAAACTAAAGCCTTCCATTGATTGTCGCGTAGACTCGTATGGCTTTGACTACGCCGAGTTTAACCAAGCACTACTAAATAATAGCACCCTGTTAGACGAATTTGTGGAGCGCTATGATGTTAAATTTATACTTATGGAAAAAGAAGTTTTCATCACCAATGCAAAACTAAAAAAATTTGAAGTTGAAAAATGGGACCCAATCCTAATTGACAGGCATTACATTTTTCTAAAAAAGAAGGATTGAAATAGCAAGACCAATTCGCCACAATGCAAGCATTGTGAAATGAAATAACATTACTCAGAATTAATTGTCACAATTCCACAAAAGACCACTCTTTGCCGCTAATGCCTCACTATCCCAAAGAAATTTGGCATCCTTCACACTACTCTCATAACTACTACAATAAAAAATCATCCATTTTTTTGCCAAAATCAAATCGCCTAGTAGGGCATGTTTTTTTATTAGCGCAAACATTAACTTTTGACTAGGATACCTCAATACCAGATTGTCATCCAAATAATCAGAATCCATCAAAATCGTCTGAGAGACATCAATGTCGTTAGCATCAAAAAATCTCTCATAACCTTTCAATACAATCAAATCAGGGTGCATCTCACTGCGTTCAAAAACGATAGCGCGCTCAGCGTTGCGCAATCGCAGATAAAAATATGAATTTTCAATCTTCAAATAATCATATCCAATTATCAATGCAGCAGCAAGCAACATGCACAGAATTGTTCCAATGTAAAAATTCTGTGCAGACAGTTTTCCAATAGATACCTCACTCGAAAGCTTTCCCAGAAAAAACCCAAATGGAATTAAAAAGTACAAATAATGCAACGGGAACTCAAACTGAGAATGTATAAAGAGTGGAATAATTAACAAAAATACTACACCTCCTCCATTTTTCAGACCACTCCTCAAGCAAACAAAAAAAGACATCAAGAAAATAAATATAACACCCCCCCCAAACAAAACCCCAGTATAAATAAACATATCAAGAAAAATATTATGCGCCGAACCAAATAACTGCAAATAATGTTTTGACTGCGCTGTATGAAAGAGTGCTGCAACCGCTCCATCCCAGCCATAACCTACTATCCACTTTAACCTTATTGCCTCTATCGCCCTGCTCCATATCTCAATTCGATCACTTACTGCACCAGATACGATTCGTGTCGTGGGCATTGAGTTCTCTTGCAAAAACAGGGAAGGCAAAAAGCTTGATCCAACAATTAATATTACCAACAACAGCTGATGCGCTATTAATTTATTTTTTCTATATTCCGAATTTAAATTCACAAGAGCGCCAGCAACCAAAATTGAAAGCATCCCTGCCCTTGAACCTGTTAATCCAAGACCAAGTGATGAAAGAACGATTAACAGAAATGAAAATGAAAATGTTTTTTTTAAATGAACAAAGGAATACACAATTGCCATTGCATGCAACGTTGCCAAGTTATTCGCTTGTGCCAAATTTCCATCATAGCGTACTGTTCCAGGCTGCACCGAATTAATCCACATCGAATCTATTGCACCATTAAATCTTGTCATTTGCACAATCTGAATAATGCATGAAACTGCACTCGCAAATGAAAAAGATCTGCCCCAAAAGTCAATATCATCGGAACCATCTTCTGTCTGGCATGCGCCCACATAGATTGCGCAAAAGAAACCTAGTGCATACAAAAAAAAGAGAGTTGAAAATCTTTCTGGGGAAAAGAGATACTGGTATAGCTGATGCAATATTATCAAAAAAGCGGGAAAAATAAATATTAAGTTCACACGCCGCAGGAACATTCCTTTAGTGAGCCTATACAACACCCATACAATACACACCACAGCACTCCACCATTCTGCATGGAATGAAGTCCATGGCCGACTATGATTTGGAATGAACCAAGTAATGCTTAACAATAAAGAAAATATATACGGCATAGACAAAAAAAAAGGAGGCCTCGCCTCCTTTTGTTGGGTTATTTATCTTAGCGGCAAGATGCTGGTGCCCATTTTGTAACACTTGTTGTGCACGTCCACGACTTAATATTATTTGTATCGGCAGATACAGGTGCTAGTGTCACAACGAAATCGCTAGTACTTGTGCTATTGGCGATAGCACCTGTTACCGTAATAACCCCCGTATTACTGACAATATTCATTGCCAAGGTGCGGGCATTAGATGTGAAGCTGCTCGCGCAGGAATTAAGTGATACAAAACCGTTGGAAGATACACTTTCAGTCACGCAGGTGCGTGCGCCACTAGCAGCCAAAATGACTTCTGAAGCTTTTGCACGGTTGGTGTAGTCTTGGTAGGCAGGCAGTGCCACAGCAGCCAAGATGCCGATGATCGCAACCACGATCATCAATTCGATCAGGGTGAAACCCTGTTGGACGGTACGTTTCATTTGATACTCCAAAGACGTAGTGAAGGAAGGTTTCATTCTATGCAGACTTTGTGCCAGCTACAGTTTTGGCCTTGATCTGTTGCAAAAAACTACGCAACGCCTATTTCTGCGCCCATTTTTGTCATTGCTGCCAGTCTCAACACGCAAATTTGTCACTTAATACACACCTGCCGAACCATTTTCAAATCCGTCAGCCCCATCATTACTTTTTCCATGCCATCCATCTTGAGCGTGCGCATTCCGCCCTCTACAGAAGCGGCAAAAAGTTCTGCTACACGGGCGCGCTCTTGAATGAGTTTTTTGACTGCATCGTCTGCTACCAATAATTCGTGCAAGCCAACGCGGCCTTTGTAGCCGGTGTGGTTGCACTTGTCGCATCCTACTGCACGGTAGAAATGCAAATGCCCGTCTTGGCCGTAGCTATCCGTCCAGGTTTCGAGCAGTTTTTGCATTTCACCTCCTGCATCGCGCTGCCAAGCAGCCGAATGGCGCAATTCTTCGCTGTATTCCATGGCAAACAGACGTAGCTCTGCGGCATCGGGCACGTAGGCTTGTTTGCAGTCGCACAAACGCTTGGCCAAGCGCTGGGCCAAGATTCCTAGAAGTGCATCGGCAAAGTTAAACGGATCCATCCCCATGTCCATGAGGCGGGTAATGGATTCTGGTGCGGAGTTGGTGTGCAAGGTGGAAAAGACCAAGTGGCCAGTCAGCGATGCCTCCACGCCCATCGACACAGTTTCTTTGTCGCGGGATTCACCCACCATAATGATGTCCGGGTCAGCACGCAAAAAAGCGCGCATGACCAAAGCGAAATCGATGCCCGCTTTTTTATTAATTTGAACCTGCCGCAAACCCTTTTGGGTAATTTCCACCGGATCCTCTGCCGTCCATATCTTGGTTTCTGGTGTATTCAAAAATTTGAGTATCGAGTGCAGCGTGGTGGTCTTACCAGAACCCGTTGGGCCGCACACATAAAACAAACCATATGGCTTGCTCACCGTAGCCTCTAAGCGCTGCTTATTGACAGGAGTTAAGCCCAGCTTTTCCAACGGAATGGGCTCACCAGCAGCCAAAATCCGCATCACCACGTCTTCCAATCCGCCTGCCGAGGGAATTGTTGCTACGCGCAACTCGATGTCCAACGGTCCATATTTCTTGACCTTGATCTTGCCGTCCTGGGGCTTACGACGCTCAGAAATATCCAAGTCACACATGATTTTGAGCCGTGTAACCATGGCTTGGCGTAGATGAGAGGGAACTTCAATGTACGGGAATAGAGTACCGTCGATGCGAAAGCGGATGCCAGTTTTCAACTTGCCCGGCATGGGTTCGATATGGATATCGGATGCTTTTTGGTTGTATGCATCTACGATGATGCGGTTCACGAGTTTGACCAATTCGTTGTCTTGTGCGGCAGAAGCCAACGCCTCATCATTGACGTCATCCCCCAGTGGAGCCGTGTCCATGTCGGCCAGCATTTTGTCAATGGAGCCTGTGGTTGCACTGGCACCAAACAACTGATCCAAGGTCTGCAAAAACTCTGTCTCAGTGGTTACATGGTAGACAAATTTACTGACCCGGGAAAAGACCTGCGGTACCATGCGTGCTGCGCGCACAGCCTCGGGGTCGGTGCACATGATGATCAAACCATCTGGCGACTCCTCCAAGGGAATCCAGCCTTGTTCTTCCACGAATTCGCGCTTGAGCGCACCATGCAACACTTCTGCACGGATCCGACTCGCACTGAACGACTCGTAGGGAACTTGGAAAAAGCGTGAGAGCGATATGCCAATAGCATGCAACTTGATGCCAAAGCGATCAAGCAGCAGTTGCTCAACCGTTGTTGCACTGTCGCGCGCTTCTTGGATGCACAGTTCTAACTCGTTATGAGTGAGTAGCCCATCACCTACTAAGGTGTCGTATTTGCTCCCGCGCCGTGCGGTCTCTTCGGACACCCGTTTTTGGCGCTGGCGTATCGCAGTGGCCAATGTTTTGCACAAGCGATTAACTCCGTCCACTTCGATCTCACCGAATGGTTCATCGCTCTTGTTGTTGATGACCTGAAGAACACCATACAAGGTGGTGCCTTCGTGAATCGGTGCTACCAGCATTTGCTTGGTTCTATAGCCCGAACGGCGATCGACCTCTTTCAAGAAAGACAAGCTGGGATGTATGCGTTTTAACTCCTCATCGTCATACACATCGGCTACGTTGAGCAACTTACGACTGAATGCTACATAGCCAGCCATGCTTTGGGGACTGATAGGCAGTTTGAGCTCTCGGCTCGTATTCAAACCCGTTTTGATTTTAGAAATGATCGACACGCCATCTTCACTGACAGCGTAGAGTGTCAGGCGATCGGCGTTGAGCAATTTGCAAACATCGGCGCTGGCATCGAGCATGATTTGCTCAATGTTCTCCGTGTCGTGTATGCGCGTCGTGACCTGTTGTAGTTGGCGAAAAAAGAGGGCCTCGAAAGTGAGGCCGCGCTTTTTAGAGGGTAACTTTTGGGAAGCTAGGAAAGCCTCTTCGCTATTCGAATGCGACGAGGAAAAGTCCGAAGTGTTCACGCCAATATCCTCATTCCCGAATTACTTCCTCAACCTTGAATGAATTGCATTTTGGTACCAGCCAACTCCACCACATCGCCGTTTTGCAATGCAACAGGATCCGGGCCCAATGGGGCACCATTGAGAGTGGGATTCCCCGAACCTTCCACATGGTGTACTACATAGCCTTGCTGCCTGCGCGTAATAGCCGCCACCGCCACGCCCGGTTTTCCAATCGTAGTGACGACTTTAGATAGCAACACCTCACGCCCACTGGCTACGCCGGAAAGAACCTTGATACTTGCTTGCAGTGATGCTGCCGCTTCGGTAGCAGAAATGGTTCCAAAACCAGTGCTTGGATTGGCATTGAGTTGTGCAAAACCACTATTCTTAGCCGCCGGGGGCTTTTCAACTGCGGCAACGGCCTGACCCAATTCGCCCGCAAACTTGATTTTGTATTTACCAATTTCAATGCTGTCACCATGGGCAAGCTGTTGGCGCTTCACGGCTTTGCCGTTGACATAGGTTCCATTGGTGCTATTGAGATCCTCGATGTACACATCATTGCCAGCAAACTGAACAACAGCATGCTCACCACTGACAGCCAAGTTGTCTATCACGACATCGTTATAAGGACGCCTACCAATAGTTGTCCTGTCCTTGACGAGCTGGACTTCCTTGATCACTACCTCATCGATCGACACGATCATTTTCGGCATTGACCTACTCCTTATTTGTGGGTTTCATTTATTTGCGCCAAAGTCTAGCAATGATGCCCTGACTTTGCGTTAGTGCATTGCTCTGCGCCAAAAGTACAGATATGTTATCGCGTCCACCCTCTGCATTCGCTATTGCAACCAAGCTTGTGGCTTTTTGAGCCAAATCAGCATCGGTTTCAAGAATTCTAGCTATTTGCAGATCAGACACCATATCGGTCAAACCATCCGAACAGAGCAAATAAACATCGCCAATTTCAGGTTGGCAGTGTGCCAGCTCAATATCCACCTCTTCTGCCACGCCTAAAGCACGCGTGACCAAGTTGCGTATGGTGGCTGTTTCAGCTTCCAGTGGGGTCATCAATCCAGCATCGATGTGCTCTTGCAACAAAGAATGGTCTTTAGTCAAGCGCCGCAAAGAACCTGCGCGCCAGAGATAGCACCGAGAATCACCAATATGGCCGATAGTGCACCCCGTACCGTGCCACACCCACACCACCAAGGTGGTACCCATGCCAGCGAAATTCGGATTACTCAGTGCCGAATTCAGGACTGCCGTATTGGCATTGGCAATAGCCAAGCGTACTGCGCGGGCCACATCGGCGCTGACGACAGGATCGGAGCGAGTCTGCATCCAAGCTGTGAGTTCACGGCAGATAAAAGTCGCCGCCATATTGCTGGCAATTTCTCCTGCGTTGTATCCCCCCATACCATCGGCCAACACGGCAACACCCGCCGCGGCATCCACTGAAATGGCGTCCTCGTTGTTTTTACGCAGCAAACCGGTGTCGGTTCGTGTCACAAACTCAAACTGCATACGCCACGCCTGTGTCACAAAGCTTGCCTACCGGTCTCCCCCCACTCAGGCTGAAAAACGGTCTCTTGAAAACTGCTCCCATGCATATCCTCATCGTGCTTATCTGACTGCCTAGCCTGCATTGCAGCGAGTATTAGCCTCAACTGCTTGGCCATATCTGAGCAACGTGCAAAACGTTTGTGTGGATTTTTATCCATCGCCTTTTGCACAAGCTGTGCCAGCTCTCTGGGCAACTCCTCCCGCAGTGAACGCAAATCAGGGGCTTGTGCATTGGATATTTTGTACATCAACTCAGTCATAGTATCTGCTCTGAATGGCAGTACGCCTGTGAGCAACTGAAACAGCATGACCGCCAAGGAGTATTGATCAGAACGACCATCCATGTTGCGGCCAGCCAATTGCTCAGGTGACATGTAGCTGGGCGTCCCAAGCACCAACGCCGTGCGTGTCTTGGTTGCATCCGTGATACGGGCAATGCCAAAGTCTGTCACCTTCACCATATCGGTCTTGGCGTCGTACATCACGTTGGCTGGTTTGATATCCCGGTGCAGTACACGTCGGTCATGGGCGTAATCCAAGGCATCTGCCACGCGAGAAACGATAGAGAGAACGGTTTCAACGGTCAACAAATTCGCTGGTTTGCAATGCGGCGTCAGATCGTGCCCTTCGAGTAGCTCCATTGCTATATAGGCCAGATCGTGCTCCTCGCCGGCATCGAAAATCGTGACGATGTTTTGGTGTTGCAAGCAACCCGCCATCTCGGCTTCACGGAAAAATCGCTTGCGTGCCTCGGCCAAATCCTCTTGTGCAAACTCTTGACTCAGTGCCATCGTTTTGATGGCAACTGCGCGGCCAATTTTGATATCGTGCCCAACATACACGACCCCCATAGACCCCTTCCCCAACTCTCGCTCCACAGTGTAGCGGCCAAGCGTGGGCTTTTCTATCGCGCTATCAGACTGCAGCAACACGCCGTTTTTGCCAGTGTTTGCAGCACCTAAAACCACGTTATCAGCAATCTGTTGCACACGCTGCAACTTGATACGCGCATCTTTATAGGTCGAATCCATGTCCAACAGGTGTCGATAGACATCTGCCGCCTTGTTGAATTGGCGCTTGCGTTCGAAATCCGAAGCAAGGGCATACAAGTTATCCAACAACACGGCCGTCGGATGCACGCGTTTGAACTGATCAAACGCCAAATCCAGTTGCCCCTGAGTCTGCAGCGACAAGCCCATCGAACGCAAGGCTTCATTCGCATCCTGTCCTGCTTGCAAGGAGGGGCGTCTTTGTTGCTGCACTTGCCATGCCCACAGCAAGCTGCCCCCCACAGCCATGAAGCACGCCGGCCATAACAACTCCAACCACATGCGCGCTTGGGTTAGCAAAATCACCTCTGCCCCCACCAAGGTGATGGTCAAAGCAATGCAGAAGATGTATGTATAACGGGACTCCCATAGGGCCATAAGCAACAGGCCACCCACCAGCAAACCGAACAAGGCAATGCTCAGAATGTTCCCGTAAGGCATTTGCACGTAGTAGCTTTCGCTCAGAATGTCCGCTACAGCTTGCGCCAAACCTTCCACCGGATATGCCAATGCACCCGGTATGGAGAATTGCTGCGATGCCTGTCCAGTCGTCACCCCAATCAACACAACCTTGTCTTTGTACTTCGATGCAGGAATCTTGCCTGTAAGGACATCTACAAACGAATCAACCGCAAAAGCAGGGTGTTGGCTACTACTCTTGTAAAACTGCATCCAAAGACTGGCATCACGGTTGGTACGCAAATGAATGCGACCTAAGCGTATGCCATCGTTGTCTTGCCAACGTATTTGCGCTGCGGACAAGCTCAGGCTATGTGCTGCTGTAGCCAGTGCCAGTGACGGGTACAACCGGCCGCCGTATTGCACCAAGAGTTGCTCACGGCGCAATACTCCATCGGGGTCTGCTGCCAATGCGCTATGCCCTATGAACGCTGCGTGGTTGGCAAACGCTTCCATCGGCCAAACCCCACGCCGTGCAGATTGCACGCCCGCCACATTGCCAGCCACCGCACTTTTGGCGGCAAAACTGGACGGTGCAACTTCCACCTGTGCACCAGCAGGTCCCCATTCGAATGTTTGCGCCAACAAAACATTGCCTGCTTGCTGGATACTGGCAGCCAACTTGGCATCTCCATCCAAAGCCTGCATCGCTTCATCTACCAGAGGTGCTAGAGGGGAATTGGCTCCACTTGGCATGGTGTCCAGCACAAAACGCATTTTGAGTATGGCATTCAACCCCGGGTCCACCTGCGGCTCCAGCAATGGCATGCTAAGGACGACCGTTTTAGCATGCGCTGCTGCCAACATATCAATCAAGCGGGCGTGCACATCTCTGGCCCATGGCCAACGCCCTAAACTGACGATACTGGCCTCATCTATCGCGATGATTGCAATCCGTTCCGATGCTTGTGTAGATTGCGCTGTGGTCACAGCGTCATACAGCCGACGCTCCATGCTGTCCCACCAAGGGGTTGCCCATTTGGTAAACAACCACACCACGGCCAAGCTACACACCAGGAAAACTTCCCAGCGGCGAAAGTGATTCTTTCGTGTGCTTGTACGTACCACATCGACTCCTTGGCGAAATACCTTTTGTTACAGCGTAAATAAAAAAAGAGTTTGCCGCTCAGTGTAAACGGCAAACTCTCGATTGTGCTTATGGCTTACGCTGATCGAATCAGAGCAATGCCTTGAGCAACTTGCCCATTTCAGATGGGTTGCGGGTCACCTTGAAGCCACACTCTTCCATGATGGCGAGTTTGGCATCAGCTGTGTCTGCACCACCGGAGATGAGCGCACCAGCGTGGCCCATGCGTTTTCCGGGAGGTGCTGTCACGCCAGCGATGAAGCCCACCACAGGTTTCTTCATGTTGGATTTAACCCAACGGGCTGCATCGGCTTCATCGGGACCACCGATTTCACCAATCATGATCACGGCATCGGTGTCGGGATCGTCGTTGAAAGCCTTCATCACATCAATGTGCTTCAGACCGTTGATCGGGTCGCCGCCGATACCGACCGCAGAAGACTGGCCAATGCCCAATTCGGACAACTGGGCCACGGCTTCATAGGTGAGCGTACCGGAACGGCTCACCACACCAACGCGACCCTTCTTGTGGATGTGGCCGGGCATGATGCCGATCTTGATTTCGTCAGGCGTGATCAGGCCAGGGCAGTTGGGGCCGAGCAGCAAGGTTTTCTTGCCACCAGCCGCTTCCTTGGCCTTCATTTTGTTGCGCACTTCGAGCATGTCGCGCACTGGAATGCCTTCGGTGATGCAAATCGCCAAGTCCAAGTCCGCTTCCACGGCTTCCCAGATAGCAGCAGCAGCACCTGCTGGTGGCACGTAGATCACAGACACGGTAGCGCCTGTGGCTTGCGAAGCTTCCTTCACAGAGGCGTAAATTGGCACATCGAAAATCTTTTCGCCGGCCTTCTTGGGGTTCACACCAGCCACAAAGCAGTTCTTGCCGTTTGCGTACTCAATGCACTTTTCGGTGTGGAACTGGCCAGTCTTGCCAGTGATACCTTGGGTGATGACCTTGGTGTCTTTATTGATAAAGATAGACATGTTTGTTCTCCGCCTTTACTTGACCGCAGCAACCACTTTTTGCGCCGCTTCGGCCATGGTGTCGGCACTGATGATGGGCAAACCACTCTCGGCCAGCATCTTCTTGCCCAGTTCTTCGTTGGTACCCTTCATGCGCACAACCAGTGGCACAGACAGGTTCACAGCCTTGCAAGCGGTGATCACGCCCGTGGCAATGGTGTCGCACTTCATGATGCCGCCGAAGATGTTGACCAAAATGGCCTTCACGTTCTTGTTCTTGAGCATGATCTTGAAGGCTTCGGTCACCTTCTCGGGGGTAGCACCGCCGCCCACATCGAGGAAGTTGGCTGGCTCGCCGCCGAACAGCTTGATGGTGTCCATGGTGGCCATGGCCAAGCCAGCGCCGTTCACCAAGCAACCGATATTGCCGTCCAAAGAGATGTAGGCCAAATCGAACTTGGAAGCTTCGATTTCAGCAGGATCTTCTTCGTCCAAGTCGCGGTACGCCACGATTTCGGGGTGGCGGAACAAGGCGTTGGAGTCAAAGTTGAACTTGGCGTCCAAAGCGATGATATTGCCCTTGCTGTCGCGGTTCAGGGGGTTGATTTCCACCAAGGACGCATCGGTTTCCATGTAGCACTTGTAGAGCTTTTGGCACACGTCGATGAACTGGGCCACAGAGTCAGCAGGCATGCCCACGCCCTTGGCCAACTCTTCGCCTTGGGCTTGGGTCAGGCCAGTGGCTGGATCAACGAACAAAGTGATGATCTTCTCAGGGGAAGAGTGCGCCACTTCTTCAATGTCCATGCCACCTTCGCTGGAAGCAATGAATGCCACCTTTTGCGTGCCGCGATCGGTCACACAAGACAGGTAGTATTCCTTTTGGATGTCTGCACCGTCTTCGATGTAGAGACGACGCACTTTTTGACCTTCTGGGCCAGTTTGGTGGGTCTTGAGCTGCATACCCAAGATATCGCTGGCACGTGCTTTCACATCGTCCAAGCTCTTGGCAACCTTCACACCACCGCCCTTGCCACGGCCACCGGCGTGGATTTGGGCCTTCACAACCCATACTGGGCCGCCTAGTTTTTGGGCTGCTTCCACCGCTTCTTGAACGGTAAAAGCCGGAATGCCGCGTGGAACAGGCACCCCGAACTGACGCAAGATTTCCTTGCCTTGGTACTCGTGAATCTTCATGACGTCTCTCTCTGGGACAGTTCAAAACTTCGCCAGCACACCCGCGCTGGCACTCGTCAAAGCCCCGCGACTGTATCATGTTGCGATGCACAAGGTCTTGCACTTGTCATACAACCCGCCATTCCCTCGACCCAACGCTCCTTTTTTTGACCATGCCAACCGTTTTCATTGACGGCGAAGCAGGCACCACTGGCCTGCAAATCCGTGAACGCCTGCAACAGCTAACAGCTATCGAACTGCTGAGCATAGCCCCCGATAAGCGCAAAGACCCTGCGGCCAAAAAAGCCATCATGGCCCAAGCCGACTTGGTCATCCTGTGCCTGCACGACGATGCCGCCCGCGAATCGGTCGCCATGATCGATGCTTTGGAGCAAGAAAGCGGCAAACCTGGCCCACGCATCATCGATGCCTCCACCGCCCACCGCGTGAGCGATGGCTGGGTCTATGGTTTTCCCGAACTGTGTGCAGACCAAGCTGAACGAGTACGCCAAGCCCGCCGTGTGGCCAACCCCGGCTGCTACGCCACGGGTGCTATCGCCCTGTTGCGCCCCTTGATCGATGCGCATCTGATACCTGCCGACTTCACAGTCTATTTGCCATCAGTCAGCGGCTACAGCGGTGGCGGGCGTCCGATGATTGAGGCTTACGAAGCGGGCACTGCCGCCCCCTATGAAGCCTACGCTTTGGGCTTGAAGCACAAACACATTCCAGAAATCATGCACTACACCGGGCTGAACCGCCGCCCCTTGTTCATTCCCGCTGTGGGCAACTTTGCTCAGGGCATGCTGGTGCAATTGCCTCTGGACTTGGACAGTCTGCCCGGCAAACCGACAGCCCAGCAACTGCACGCTGCACTGGCAGCGCACTATGCGGGCAGCGAATGGGTCAAGGTTTTGCCTGCTACTGCGGACAATAAATTGGATGCAGTGGCACTGGCCAACACCAACCAACTGGAGTTGCGCGTGTTTGCCAACGATGCTGCAGCCGACGGGTTTGCCCATGCAGTGCTGATCGCTCGTTTGGACAATTTGGGCAAAGGTGCGAGCGGCGCGGCGGTGCAAAACCTGCGCTTGATGCTCAAGGTTTGAGGCGCATCACCGATACCATCAAATCGTATAAACCCGCCTCAATGTCCAATATAGCCTCAAAGTCCGCGCCACTGGACCATGACGATTGCCAGCCATTTTGTTGAACCATGTTTTGCCATACTGGCATGGCAGTAGTGGCTTTGAGTGCCTCCACCATTTGCAGCTTGCGCTGCGCGGAGACTTGAGATCCCGTAAACACCCCTCGCCAATTTGCGATGTCAATGGCAACGCCGGCCTTTTTCATGGGTAGCAATCCCCAGAAAGGCTTGGGTGACGAGATGCCCAATGCACGCAACTTGCCTGAACTGATAAGGTCTTTGCTCTCACTGAAACCCGAGACTGCCAGCGTGGCTTTGCCCGATAGCACGGCATCTACGATCTCTTTTCCACCTGCAAACGGTAGATAGCTCATTTGTGAAGCATCCAATCCTGCAGTACGCAGCAAAAAGCCTGCGTAAATATGATCAATACCACCTGCTGAACCACCAGCGATGACGACCTTGGCCCCATCACGCCGTAGAGTAGCTATAGCATCTTCGGGACTTTGCATGGGCGAGTCGGGTTTGACCAATACGACCATGTAATCGCTAGCAAGGCGCGCAAGAGGCTGCACACTTTTGAGATTCACCGCAGGCTTATGCAAGGCTATTGCACCCTCCATCACGCTGCCGCCTATCAGCAACACGTCCGGATCTGCACTGTAATGCTGCGCGTAATGCGCCAAACCAATGACGCCGCCTTTGCCCGGAATATTCTCGTATTCCAAATTCGATACATAGTCGGCTGCACGCAGAGCCTCGCCAAGACGATGGCCAAACTGATCCCATCCTCCGCCTGGATTGGCGGGGATGACGATATGCAGTTTGTTTGCCAGTTTATTGACAGGAGCAGCCGTCGTTGACGCGGCGCTGGCGGGTAGACCCATCGATGAAAGAGCCGCACCGGCTAAGCCAGTCAAACAAGAACGGCGCGTACAAGCGGTGGCACTGCGTGACGCCAGCGAAAAAGGTAAAACCATCAGGCACTCCTTCGTCAAAGGAGCCCATCATCAGCATGGTGTCTTACCTGTCAAGCACTAATCCGCAGGATTCAAAATTTGCCGAACGACTGTTGGCGCAAATCCACGCCCTAGCAAAAAGCGCATTTGTTTGGCCTTGTCATGTGGTGTTGTAGCGGGCTCTGCAAACTTTTTGCGCCACACGGCACGGGCACGTTCCAGTTCAGAGTCGGCCAACTGCTCCATCGCCTCTTGCACGGCTTGGCTGCCCACACCTTTGGCTTGCAGCTCTTGGCGTATGCGCGCTGCCCCCAAGCGGCTGGCGCGGCGGTTGAGCAGGGACTCCACCACCCGCGCCTCGCTGATAAAGCCCTTGGCCTGCAAGGCATCGAGCACGCTCGCCAATTGCTCTGGGCTTTCGGCATAGCTGGCCAGTTTGCGCTCCAGCTCGGGGCGCGAATGCTCGCGGCGGCTGAGCAAAGCCAGCGCCCGCCCTGTCAGAGATAAGCCCGGCTTGCGCGGCTCGGGCTGTGGCTTATTCGGCTGCTGCATCGCCCTTCTTGCCCTTGGCCTTAGCAGGTGCTGCAGCCGGAGCGCTGCCAGCGGATGCGTTCACGGGCAACAATGGAATCCCCAGCGACGCACGCACCTTGTTTTCGATCTCAATCGACAAGTCAGCGTTCTCACGCAGGAACTCGCGGGCGTTGTCCCGGCCTTGGCCTATCTTCTCGCCGTTGTAGGCGTACCAAGCCCCAGACTTTTCCAAAATGCCAGCGTTCACACCCATATCGATGATCTCGCCTTCGCGCGAGATGCCCTCACCGTAGAGGATGTCAAAGTCCGCCGTTTTGAACGGGGGTGACACCTTATTCTTGACCACCTTGACCTTGGTTTCGTTGCCGATGGCTTCCTCGCCTTTTTTGATGGTGCCAGTGCGGCGAATATCCAAACGCACCGAGGCGTAGAACTTGAGCGCGTTACCGCCGGTGGTGGTCTCTGGACTGCCAAACATGACGCCGATCTTCATGCGGATCTGGTTGATGAAGATGACCATGCAGTTGGTCTTCTTGATATGGGCGGTGAGCTTGCGCAGCGCTTGGCTCATGAGACGGGCTTGCAAACCAGGCAGGCTGTCGCCCATTTCGCCTTCCAGTTCGGCCTTGGGGGTGAGCGCTGCCACCGAGTCCACGATGATGAGGTCTACCGCACCAGAGCGCACCAAGCTGTCCACGATCTCCAGTGCTTGCTCACCGGTATCGGGCTGGCTGATGAGCAGCTCTTGCAAGTTCACACCCAGCTTTTGGGCGTATTGCACGTCCAGCGCGTGTTCGGCATCCACAAACGCGCATTGGCCACCTTGCTTTTGCATCTGGGCAATCACTTGCAAGGTTAGCGTCGTTTTACCGGAGGATTCAGGGCCGTAGATTTCAACCACACGGCCACGGGGCAAACCGCCTACGCCCAGCGCAATGTCCAAGCCCAGCGAGCCAGTGGACACCACTTGGATGTCTTCGATCTGCTCGCCCTCTCCCAAACGCATGATGGTGCCTTTGCCAAATTGCTTCTCGATTTGCGACAACGCAGCTTGCAGGGCTTTGGCTTTTTCACTGTTGGCAGCCAGACCTTTGACGGGTGTATCCATGACGTTTCTCCGGTAAATGCAGGGTTTGAATCGCAGACTGTTTAAAACAACAGCTGGATGCTTGAACAGTATCTTAGCGCGGTAGTAAAAACTGCAAAAGCATATTTTTAGTCAGTTTGCATTACCATTTGCACCATGGCCACCACACCCAGCCCCTCCAACGTGCCTGACTGGCGCCACGCCCACATCGGCCACTGGCTGCGCTTGGCCCACCAGCGCTTTGATGCACGGGTGCTGGAACTGCTGGCCCACCACCCAGGCACACCCTTGGCGCTGTCCAACCTGGTACTGCGCCAGCAGCTCGGAGCCGCGCACGTCCATATCACCCGCCATTTGGCCCCCAGCGGTATGCGCCTGACCGAGTTGGCCCGCCAAGCGGGCATGACCAAACAAGCCATGCTGGGCTTGGTGCGCCAGTGCGAGGCGTGGGGCATGGTGCAGCGCCAAGACGACCCGCTGGACGCGCGCGCCAAGCGCATCGCCTTCACGCCGCTAGGGCTGTCCTGGCTGCAGGCCTACCAAGATGCGGTGCAACAAACCGAAGCAGAATTGACCCAATCGGTGGGGGAACAGGTGGCTACCGTGCTATCACTGGGATTGGAGGCTTACTGCTGCTCCTAGAATGCTCGAAACAGCCCCCGTAGCCGGAGACACACGCATGCGCATACTCATTGCTGAAGACGATCAGGTACTGGCCGACGGCCTTTTGCGTGCCCTGCGCAATGCGGGTGCGGCTGTTGACCACGTGGCCAGCGGTAGCGAAGCCGATGCTGCGCTCATGACCAACTCTGAATTCGACTTGCTCATCCTGGACCTGGGCCTGCCCAAGCTGCATGGGCTGGAAGTGCTCAAACGCCTGCGCGCCCGTGGCTCCAGCCTGCCGGTGCTGATACTGACCGCCGCCGACAGCGTGGAAGAGCGCGTCAAAGGCTTGGACTACGGGGCCGACGACTACATGGCCAAACCCTTTAGCCTGCAAGAGTTGGAGGCGCGTGTGCGGGCTTTGGTACGCCGCGGCATGGGTGCCACCACCTCCACCATCCGCCACGGCCCCTTGCACTACGACCAAGCAGGGCGCGTGGCCACCATTGACGGCAAGATGGTCGAACTATCGGCCCGCGAACTGGGCCTGCTGGAAGTGCTGCTGCAACGCGCCGGGCGCTTGGTCAGCAAAGACCAGTTGGTCGAGCGCCTGTGCGAGTGGGGCGAGGAAGTGAGCAACAACGCCATCGAGGTCTACATCCATCGCCTGCGCAAAAAGATCGAGAAAGGCCCCATCCGCATAGCCACCGTGCGCGGGCTGGGTTATTGCCTCGAAAAAATCAGCGAATAAACGCGCTATCACCACCCCAGCAGGAGGCCCAGCGTGAAATTCTTCCAACGAGGCCAACGCAGCCTGTTCGGTGAAATCCTGGACTGGATGCTCACCCCCCTGCTGCTTATTTGGCCTATCAGCTTAGCGCTCATCTGGCTGGTGGCACATGGCATAGCCAGCAAGCCACAAGACCGCACCCTGCGCCATGGCGTGCAAGTGCTGGCGCATTGGACACAGCAACAAGACTGGCAGCAACAGCACCCCACCGCCCCTATGCCCCAACTGGCAAAAGATCTGCTGCAAGCAGACAGTGAGGGCTTGTTGCGCTATCAAATTTATAGCAGTCGCCACCAAACCTTGGCTGGAGAGGCTCTATTTCCCCTGCCTGCCGACCCCGACAAGTTGGCCACTGGCGTGCTGCAGTTGCGCGATGAGGACTTCCAAGGTGACACCTACCGTGTGGCCGCTATGTGGGTTCCCCTGCCCGGTAGCGATGTGGCCTTGGTGCAAGTGGCCGAAACCCTCAACCAACGCGACTTGCTGGCCGTGGAAATCGTCAAGGGTGTGATGCTGCCCCAGCTCGTCACCTTGCCACTGGCCGTGCTACTGGTGTGGCTGGCGCTGGTACAGGCCATCAAACCCCTGCACCGACTGGAAGAGCGCATCCGCGCCCGCAACCCCGACGACCTCAGTCCACTGGATGTGCAAGCGGTGCCCACCGAACTGCACCCACTGGTGGCGTCAGTGAACGACTTGCTCAAACGCTTGCAAGACTCCATTGTCACGCAAAAACGCTTCTTGGCCGATGCCGCGCACCAGCTCAAAACCCCGCTGGCTGGGTTGCGCATGCAGGCCGACTTGGCGCAGCGCCAAGACGCCAGCGCCGAAGACCTGAAACAGTCGCTGCGGCAAATCCGCCGCTCCAGCATGCGTGCCACGCACACGGTGAACCAACTATTGGCATTGGCGCGGGCCGAGAGCAGCAGCCAAACCAAGCACCAAAGCTGCGACATGGCAGCACTGGTCATGGATGTGGTGCGCGACTGCCTGCCACGTGCCATGGACAAAGGCATAGACCTCGGTTACGAAGGGGCCCAACCCCAATCGCCGCATGTGTGCATTCAAGGCAATCCGGTGCTGCTCAAGGAAATGGTGCGCAACTTGGTGGACAACGCCGTCAACTACACCCCCAGCAGCGCCGAGCAACCGGGCATCATTACCGCCCGTGTACTGGTGGATCCCTTTAGCCAAGCCCTTGCCGTGCAAGTGGAAGACAACGGCCCCGGCATTGCTCCTGCAGAGCGCGAACTGGTGTTCCAACCCTTCTACCGAGCGCTGGGCAATGAGGTGGATGGCTCTGGACTGGGCTTGTCCATCGTGCAAGAGATAGCGCGCCAGCACCAAGCCACCATCACGCTGATGGATGCCAGCAACAACGCCACCCGCCACGGCGCTTGCTTTACCGTGCGTTTTATGGGGCAAGCCTGAAGCGCCAGCCCCACCAGCGGGGTTCAGCGACCGACCACGGCTTAAGGGCAGCGCTCTAGCGCCTTGCCCGCCAGCACCTGAGCCTGCGCATCGACCTTGGCCTTTTGCTCATTGGTCACCGCACTGAGCACCAAGCGGGCATTTTCCCCCCCCTCGCTGAGCTGCACGACCTTGGCCGTGCGCACGCCTTTGGGGATGAATTTTTGCAAGGCCTTGTTGGCATCGCCCTCATTGCCAAACACACCCAAATACAGGCCGGGTTGCCAGTCGGCATCGGTAGCGGCTGTGGCCGTGATGTCCATTTTTTTCAACTCCGCCAGCTTACGGTCTTGCTGCTCGTCACTGTCGTACTTGCCCATATACACAGCCCAGCGCACCGGGTCGTTGCGCACATCGAGCTTCCACAGCTTGGCAGGCAAAGCCACCGACAAAGCACCGCGCAAGGCGGCCAATTCATCACCGCTAAAAGGCCCCGCCATCCAACAATGGGTGGCATTGGCCTCTTCGGTGGCCAGCTCTTTTTCGGTGGCCAATTCCTTCTTGGGCAACAGACGCACAGCTTCGGGTTTGATTTGCTGCACCAAGCGCTCAGGCTCTGTCTGCTGCGCCGGGCCCCAGCCCCACGGCAACAGCCAACCACTGGCCCATACGCCATACAGGCCATTGGCCAGCAACAGCACCACCACCAAAACGCGCGCCATGCCCTCCCCTTTCTGTTTGAGATGCGCCCTGCTTACTGCACAGGCCGCACGCTGATTTCACCACTGTGCACCTGCACCTCGCCTTGGGCGGTTTGCACACGCAGACGGCCCTGTGCATCCACCCCCAGCGCCATCCCCTGCAAACCATCGCTGCACTGTACCTGCCGCCCGGTGAGGCAACAGCGCTGCGCATAGTCTGCCGCAAAGGCAGGCCAACCCTCGCGCACAAAGCGCTGCAAGCCCTGCACCAGCCTAGGTGCCACTTGCAGCAGCAACTGGGGGGCCGTGGCGTGCGGATTCCAGTCTTGCACGGCTGTTGGCGGGGTGCGCAAATCGGCCGCTTGCACGGGCACGACGTTGATGCCAATACCGATCACGGCATAGCGCGGTGCGCTGCCCTGCGTGGTGCTGCCTGCCGCTTCAATGAGTATGCCCACCAGCTTGCGGCCTTGGCGCCACAAATCGTTGGGCCACTTGATCTGCACTTGCTGCGCCCCATCGGGGTCTAGCGCTTGGGCCACCAGCAAGCCCGTCACCAAAGACAAGCCCGACCAATCGGCCAGCGGCAAAGTCACGCCCAGGCTAAAGGTAAGGCTAGACCCTGCAGCCTGTGTGGCAGTGTGCCACTGACGGCCTAGGCGACCGCGCCCTGCCGTTTGCTGCTCGGCTGCGATGAGTACCGCATCGGTCTGGCCTGCGCGGGCGCGGCGCATCAGTTCGGTGTTGGTCGAATCGATCTGCGGCCACACCTCCACCCCCACGCCACTAGGCCAGTAGTCTTGGTAGGGTTGCATGGCCTGCCAAATGGCATCAGCGGGCCACACCAATTGCATGGCGTTGGCAGCGGCCGACATGGCTAGCGGCCCGCCGTTTTTTTGCGCGATGGGCTTGGATTTCTTGGCTTTCGCGGCTTGGGTGCCAGCAAAGTGCCGCGGCAGTTGGCCGAGCCACACCAGCAGGGAAACTCGGCCTTGAGCTTTTGGGTGTAGGGCAAATCGATGATGAGACCGTAGTCGTAATTCAACTCTTCGCCTGCAGCGATGTGGCGCAGCGCACGGATGAAGACCCGACCGCCATCCTCCTCGGCCTCGCAGTTGCCATCGCACGAGTGGTTGATCCACTTGGCCGAGTTGCCGTGCAGGCGACCATCGATCACGCGGCTGTCATCGATGTGGAAGTAAAACGTGTGGTTGGGATCGTCGGGGTTGTGTGGGTGGCGCGCTTGGGCCTCCTCCCAGCTGATGATCTCGCCCGTGTACTCCATGATGACTTCGCCCTCGGCAATGTCTTGCAGGGCAAAAACACCCTTGCCATGCACGCCAGAGCGGCGCACTTGCACGCGGCGACCGCGTGGCATGGGGTTGGACAACACGGGGGCCTTGGCTGTCGTATCAGCAGGCGTCTTAGCAGGAGTCTTGGCCACGGCGAAAAATTTGGTAAGGTGAAGACAGTGCGGGCGCGTGTGCGTCCGCGTAGGTGCGCGCATACGCGCACGAGAGAGGAAATTGTAGTCAGATGACAAACGCAGCCAGTGCTATAGCCGCCAAAACTTTGGTCATTGCCGAAAAGCCATCGGTCGCGCAGGACATCGTGCGCGCCTTGACGCCCTCTGAGGGCAAGTTCGACAAGCACGACGATTACTTCGAGGGCGAACGCTACGTCGTCACCAGCGCCGTAGGCCACTTGGTCGAGATCCAAGCACCCGAGGCCTATGACGTGAAACGCGGCAAGTGGAGCTTTGCGCACCTGCCCGTCATCCCCCCTGAGTTCGAGCTCAAGCCCGTGGACAAGACCAAGTCGCGCTTGTCGGCGGTGGTGAAGCTGTCCAAGCGCAAGGACGTGGGTGCCCTCATCAACGCCTGTGACGCGGGCCGCGAAGGGGAGCTGATCTTCCGCCTCATCGAGCAATACGCCGGTGGTGCCAAGCCTTTGGGCAAACCCGTGCAGCGCCTGTGGCTGCAGAGCATGACGCCGCAAGCCATTCGCGATGGTTTTGACAACCTGCGCAGCGACGCCGACATGCGCCCGCTGGCCGACGCCGCACGCTGCCGCTCCGAAGCCGACTGGTTGGTGGGCATCAACGGCACGCGCGCCATGACCGCCTTCAACTCACGCGACGGCGGCTTCTTCCTCACCACCGTGGGTCGGGTGCAAACGCCCACACTGTCGGTGGTGGTGGAGCGCGAGGAACTGATCCGCAAATTCATCAGCCGCCCGTTTTGGGAAGTGCACGCCACCTTCCACGCCGCTGCCGGCAGCTACCCTGCCAAGTGGTTTGACCCGCAGTGGAAAAAAGACCCCGACGACGCCGAGAAAAAAGCCGACCGCGTGTGGGATGCGCAGCGCGCGCAAGCCATTGCCAGCGCCTGCGTGGACAAGCCCGCCAGCGTGCGCGAAGAGAGCAAACCCACCACCCAAGCCAGCCCCCTGCTGTTTGACCTGACCAGCCTGCAGCGCGAGGCCAACGGCAAGTTTGGCTTCAGCGCCAAGACCACGCTGGCCTTGGCGCAAAGCCTGTACGAACGCCACAAGGCGCTGACCTACCCGCGTACCGACTCGCGCTTCCTGCCCGAAGACTACGTGGGCGTGGCCCACAAGACCTTTGCCATGCTCGCGGGCAGCGGCATGCACCACCTGGCCCCACACGCCCGCACGGCCATCGAAGCCAACTACATCAAGGCCACACGCCGCGTGTTCGACAACAGCAAGGTCAGTGATCACTTTGCCATCATCCCCACGCTGCAAGCGCCGTCCGGCCTGTCAGATGCCGAGCAAAAGATTTACGACCTGGTGACGCGCCGCTTTATGGCCGTGTTCTTCCCCAGCGCGGAATACATGGTGACCACCCGCATCACCGAAGTGGCCGTGCCGCAAATCGGCACGCTGCACTTCAAGACCGAAGGCAAGGTGCTGGTCAAACCGGGCTGGCTGGCCATCTACGGCAAGGAAGCCGCCTCGGAAGTGGAAGACGCCAAAGACGGCGAGAAGGGCCAAAACCTGGTGGCCGTGGCCGCAGGCGAGCAGGTGCGTGGCAACCCCATAGAGCCCAAAGCGCTCAAAACCAAGCCGCCAGCCCGCTACAACGAAGCCACACTGCTCTCGGCCATGGAAGGTGCGGGCAAGTCGGTCGAAGACGACGAGCTGCGCGAAGCCATGCAAGAGAAGGGCTTGGGCACTCCAGCCACGCGTGCGGCGATCATCGAAGGCCTGCTGGCCGAGAAATACCTGCTGCGCGAAGGGCGCGACCTCATCCCCACGGCCAAGGCCTTCCAACTCATGACGCTGCTGCGCGGCCTGGGCGTGGAAGAACTCTCCAAGGCCGAGCTGACGGGCGAGTGGGAATACAAACTGGCACAAATGGAAAAAGGCCAGCTCTCGCGCCAAGCCTTTATGGCCGAGATCGCCGACATGACCGAGCGCTTGGTGAAAAAAGCCAAGGAATACGACCGCGACACCGTGCCCGGCGACTACGCCACCCTGCAAGCGCCCTGCCCGCACTGCGGCGGTGTGGTGAAAGAAAACTACCGCCGCTTTGGCTGCACCGGCGCTGACGGACAGAGCGATGGCTGCGGCTTCTCGTTCACCAAAATCCCCGGTGGCCGCACCTTTGAGCTGGCTGAGGTGGAAACCTTCTTGCGCGACAAACGCATCGGCCCGCTGGACGGCTTCCGCTCCAAGGCGGGTTGGCCCTTTGTGGCCGAGTTGGTGCTCAAACCCGATAGCGAGAACGGCAACTTCAAGCTGGAGTTCGACTTTGGCGACGCAGCGCAAGACGAGGAAACCGGCGAGTTGATCGACTTCAGCGCCCAAGAGTCGCTGGGCGCTTGCCCGGTGTGCGGCGCAGGCGTGTACGAGCATGGCAAAAACTATGTCTGCGCCCACTCGGTGCCCACACAGGAGCAGGCCACACCCAGTTGCACCTTCAAGAGCGGGCAAGTCATCTTGCAGCAACCCGTGAGCCGCGAACAAATGACCAAGCTGCTGGCAGAGGGCAAGACCGACATGCTGGAAGGTTTTGTCTCCAGCCGCACGCGCCGCGCCTTCAAGGCCATGCTGGTGTGGGACGGCGCTGCGGGCAAGGTGAACTTCGAGTTCGCACCCAGCAAATTCCCCAACCGCCGCGCGGCCAGCCCTACTGCCGCCAAATCGGCTGGCAAAACTGCTACAAAAAAGATAGCTGCTACAGCAACATCCACGGGCTCTACAGCCAAAAAGACCACCCAAAAAGCAGCCACCCCCAAGGCCCCGCGCAAAACCACCGCCGCCAGTGGCAAGCAGCCCAGCGCAGCGCTGGCTGCGGTGATTGGCGACGCCCCAGTAGCCCGCACCGAGGTAATGAAAAAGCTGTGGGACTACATCAAGGCCAACGGCCTGCAAGACGCCAAGGACAAACGCGCCATCAACGCCGACGCCAAGCTGCTGCCACTGTTCGGCAAAGCACAGATCAGCATGTTTGAGCTGGCAGGCATTGCGGGCAAGCATTTGGGTTGATTGCTGGCATAAGAAAGATCCCGCGTATGCCAACCAACGTCCACGATCTGCCATTGCATGACGTGGACGCCCGCATGCTGCGCATACTGTGCGTGCTACTCACCGAATGCAATGTTTCGCGCGCCGCCAAGCTGCTGGACATCTCACAACCAACGGCCAGTCAGTCTCTCAAACGCTGGCGTGACTTAGTGGGTGATCCTTTGTTGGTACGCAGTGGCTCACGCATGATGCGCACTGACCGTGGCACCGAAATACTCAACAAGGTGACCCTCATTCTGGGTGAGCTGCATGACATCATTCGCCCCCAGCAAGAATTTGATGCACTGCATTCGAGGCGCAAAATTTCCATTTTTGCTGCCAACGCATTGGGGCCTTACTTTGTGCCACGCTTGGTAGAGCTTTTGCAGAAAGAAGCCCCTCGGATGGCGTTGGACTTACACCCCATGGTGTCAGAGAGTCGCCTTCTCGAAGACCTCAACACAGGCAATGTGGATGTAGCTCTTGGCAATTGGCCAACGCCCCCGGCCAATATGCATTACGCACGACTTTTTCAATCCCCAATCGTCTGCCTGGTGCGCCCCGAACACCCGCTTGCGCAACGCACTGGTATCACGCTTCAAGAGTATCTTCAGCAAAATCATCTGTCGCCCACCCCCTCTTCAAGCATCTCCATCAGCCCCATCAGCGCCCGGCTTGCAGAGATTGGGGTGCGGCGGCACATCGCCATTTCCATCACCGAGTTTTCGCTCGTGCCCCACATCCTGAGTCGTAGTGACCTGATGTTCACAACCGCTGCGGCGTTTGCAAACGACATGGCGCAGCAGCACGGCTTTCATTTACTGCAAGCCCCGCCCGAGTTGGGAAGCATGACCTTCTATATGCTCTGGCAAGAGCGGATGCACAAATCTGCGTACGGACAATGGCTGCGCTCCATCATCAAACGCATCTTTGCCGAGATATACATGCAGCAAGTCTAGGTGGACTATTAGTAGCTGCCTATATGCACTATAGATAGGCGTGCCATTGGCACCGCAGGGCTCAACCTTTCTAATGAAGCATCACCCCACCGATGCATAGAAAGGCCTCCAGATGACCCCCTCACACCACCCCAATTGGGAACGTCGCTCCCTCCTGTGCGTGCTAGCAGCCAGCACACTCGCCCTAGGCTCCACGTGGGCTCATGCGCAAACACCGCTGCGCGTCGGCATCCTCTACAACACCCCCATCTCAGATGTCGGCTGGAACTACCAGCACCACCTCGGCATCAAGGAAATGGAAAAAGCATTTCCCGGAAAAGTTCAAGTGGAGTTTGTAGAGAACGTGGCCGAGGGCCCCGATGCAGAGCGCGTCATTCGTGGGTTGGCACAGAACGGGAATCAAGTCATTTTCACCCCCAGTTTTGGCTACATGGAGCCTACGCTGCGGGTTGCATCTGAATTCCCCAATGTCGTATTTGCCAACGGCACTGGCTACAAACAAGCAGCCAATGTATCGAGTTACAGCGCGAAGTTTTACGAAGCCCGGTATTTACTCGGCGTACTGGCTGGTCGCATGTCCAAAACTGGCATTGCGGGTTACGTTGCGGCATTCCCTATCCCCGAGGTGTTACAGGGAATCAATGCATTCACCCTGGGCATGCGCAGCGTCAATCCCAATGCACAAGTGCGTGTTGTGTGGACCAACTCTTGGTTTGATCCAAGTGCAGAAAAACAGGCCGCGGCCAGCTTGATCAACCTCAATGCCGATGTCTTGTCAAACCACACCAATTCACCTGCCGTGGTTTTGGAGGCTGAAGCCCGTGGCAAATACTCGTTTGGCTACCAATCGGACATGCACAAACTTGCCCCCAAAGGCCAGCTCTCTGCCGTTGTACACAACTGGGGGCCGTACTACACACAAGTGGTAGGTGACGTGCTTGCAGGCAAATGGAAAAGCTCCAACACCATGGGTTCTTATGCGCAGAACTACATCAGCATTGCCCCCATGAATGCAGTCGTTCCAGCCACCATTCAATCCGAGATACGCAAACTCGAAACGGCATTGAAGGCTGGCAAGTTCGCCCCGTTTGACGGCCCAGTGATGGACAACGAGGGCAAAGTCATCGTTGCCAAAGGCAAAACCATGTCGGAGGCTGATATCAACAACATGAAGTTTTACGTTGCAGGCGTTGTGGGCAAAGTACCGCAATAAGCAGAAACACAAAGGGCAATCATTATGTTGATGCACAGTCTCTTACTCAATGCCGCCGAACGACAACCCGAGCATGCTGCATTCACTTGGGTAGATCGCAAGAAAACTCTCAATTACGGGCAAGCAGCACAGGCCATGGAACACATGGCAGGTGCCTTGCACTCTCTGGGTGTGCGCAAAGGCGATCGTGTCACCATCGTTGCTCACAACGGCATGGATTACCTCATTGCCATGCTGGGTGCTTGGCGCATTGGCGCGATCAGTGCGCTGGTGAATGTGAAGTTCGCCGAGCAACTTGACTACTATTTCTCCGACCACACCCCCAAAGTCGTGATTTACACCCATGACCTGGCCCATGAAGTGCACACAGCAGCGGCACAGGCGTCCTGCATTTCCCACTTGATCTGCATGGATGGCCCAGGTGCCAACGCCCTATCCCTGCCAGAGTTGCTGCAAGCACAACTCCCCGCCCCCCCCGATCCCGCCGATGAACAAGCGATTGCGCATCTTTCTTACACCTCGGGCACTACTGGCAAACCCAAAGGGGCTTGCCTGATGCATGAACCAACGGTGCGCGCCAGTCGTTGCATTGGTGAGCGACTGCGTTTGCGTTCATCGGACGTTTCATTTGGGCCTACGGCGCTGTCAAGCTCTTACCAGTTGGTAGCCAACCTACTTCCACCACTCAGCGTAGGGGCCAGTGTGCATGTCATGCGCTTTTGGACTGCAGAAAGTGGTTGGGAGGCATTGGACTTGGCCAATGCAAGCCATCTCGTTGGCAACCCGACCATACTGCAAGATATTCTCGAAGCAAGCGCCATCCGCGGATGCCCACCCAGAAATCTGCGCTTAGGCTTATCCGGTGGCGGCCCCGTACCCGTGGCCTTGAAACGGGCGTGGCGCGACACACTCAAACTACCGCTGGTAGAGAGTTTCGGTCAGAGTGAATTGGGCGGATTCATGGCCTTGGGTTATCCCGAGCTGGAGCCCAACGACAGCAAACTTCAGCGCGTTGGCCCACCGTTACCGGACAAAGAAGTCCGAATCACATCGCCTCAGGGAACCCCCCTTGCCCCAAACCAAGTTGGGCAAATTACGCTCACTGGTGGATTCATGTGGGGCTACTGGGGAAAAGAAGAAGCCACGGCCAAAGCACTCCATTCAGGCTCCCTGCACACAGGCGATCTTGGCCTGATGGATGAGGAGGGATTCATCACCATGCGAGGGCGAGAGTCTGAACAATTCGTGGTGAATGAACAAACATGGTTTTCACGAGATATAGAAGAAGGGCTGTGTTTGCAAGATGGCGTTAGACAAGCAGCACTGGTTAACGCCGCGACCACCGCCTCTGAGCGCTGCATGCCGATGGCCTACATCACCCTAAAGCCCGGGTTTTCCAAAGAAACCTTTGACTTGGAACAAACAAAGCTACGGCTGCAAACTTTGCTTTCGCGTGACATCGGCTTTCTACAAATCAGCGTAATGGACGAATTCCCAATGACACCCACAGGGAAAATCGCAAAATCCACCTTGTCCGAGTTGGCGCGACTATGCTAGAGCCAGTCCCATAGTTTTCATCGCACAGCGGCTATAGTGGGTGGAGTGCTTTTTGTACATTCAGTATGACCATCACCCCCCTAGACGACGAATCCGAACACGCGGCCCACAGTCCGCAAGAGCGGGCCAAAGCGGCCAGTCGCAGCACATGGGTGAGCGTGGCCGTGAACACCGTGCTGACCGTAGTGCAAATCGTGGTGGGCGTGCTGTCGCATTCGCAAGCGCTGGTGGCCGATGGCATCCACTCCCTGTCGGACTTGGTGTCGGACTTCGTGGTGCTGGTGGCCAACCACTTCAGCCAAAAAGATGCGGATGAAGACCACCCCTATGGCCACCACCGCTTTGAGAATGCCGCCTCGCTGGCGCTGGGGGTGCTGTTGTTATCCGTTGGGGTAGGCATGGTGTGGTCAGCGGTGCTCAAACTTGAGGCACCTGACGGCATTCCCCCAGCCCATGCCGCAGCCCTGTGGGTGGCTTTGGGCGCATTGGTCGCCAAGGAATTGCTGTTCCGCTACATGCTGGCCGTGGCCACACGCGTCAAATCCAGCATGTTGGTGGCCAATGCATGGCATGCCCGCTCCGATGCCGCGTCTTCGCTGGTTGTCTCACTGGGTTTGTGCGGCAACCTGCTGGGCTTTGGCTTGCTAGACCCTATTGCCGCGCTCATCGTCGGCCTGATGGTGGCCAAGATGGGCTGGCGCTTTGGCTGGGATGCCCTGCACGACCTCATGGATCGCGCCGTGGACGAGCAAGAGGTGCAAGCCATTCGCTCCACCCTGCTTGCCACCCCCGGCGTGCTGGGCGTGCACGATGTGCACACGCGCAAGATGGGTGATCTCATCGTGGCCGATGCCCATATCGAAGTGGATGCCCGCCTGACGGTGGAAGAAGGCCACAACATCGCCGTAGCCGCCCGTGCTGCCGTGCTGCAGCGCCACCGCGTGCTCAACCTCATGACACACGTGGATCCTGCCAAACGGCCCGACTTGGATCACGTGCCCAGCAACACCCTGCACTCCTGACACTGGCAGCGCTTTACTCGCCCGCAGTCTGGCTACCGCCCTCGGCGCTGTGCATTTGCGCGTAAAGCTCCTGCACGGTTTGCAGCAACTGCTGCGTCTCTTGCGGACTTTGCCCTGCGAACAAGCGTGCTGCCATTTGCGCAGCCAAAGTCCGAAACTCTGTGCACGCTTGCTGCCCACTTTGCGTGACTTCGATGGTGTATTTGCGCGCATCGGCCGGATGCGGTAAGCGCCGCACAAAGCCCTGTCGTTCCAACTCTTGAACGATGCGCGCCATTTGCCCCTTGTCGCGCCGCATATGCTGAACCAGCAACTGCTGGTGGCAGTTCTCGGTCTCCAAACACAGCTCCAAAGCACGCATGTGCACAGGGGTCAGAGCGATGCCGCTGCCTTGCATAAGAGTGCTCATGTGCTGGCGCAGCACCTCAAACAGCGTGAACAATGCACGCATCGTTTGCAGCTGTGGATTGGTTTTTTTGGTTGACATTAGCAACTATTTTATGCAAAAATACAGGGTCGTTTGTATTCAAAAAGGAATCCTGTGACACAAGCCACCATCCCTGCCCGCAAGCCTGTGCACCCGCTGCTGGCCATGGTCTGCATACTACCCACCATCGCTTTGCTACTGAGCGGTCTCATCACCTTCATCAATACGGGCTTAGAGGGTGATTTCGCTCTGCGTTGGCTCAAAGGCTTCATCACCACTATCCCCGTGATGTTCGTGGCACTGGGTATTTTGGGCTTGCTGGACAAGCTGATCATCAAACTGATGCCCGCCATGCGCTTGCTGCCACGCCAACTGCTCACGGCAGTGATTGCCGCTTGCATCATGGAGTCCATTGTGTCCGCCGCTGTGACAATGAGCACCCACGGCGCGGGTGCAGGTTTCGCTGCTATTTGGGCGCAGGCTGTGGTCAAGTCCCTGCCCGCAGGCTTGGTGGTGAGTTTGCTGATGGGCTTGGTCATCAAGCCCCGCTTCTTAACGCCCACCCCGGCCTCAATTTAGCCCCCTACTGCAGACTGGCTGACAGCGCCCGATTGCGACCGCTGTTTTTGGCCTCGTACATGGCGCTGTCTGCTGCGGCGATAAGGGCATCGAGGTCGTAGCCATAGTGCTGGCTGTTGGCGCAACCCACGCTGACGGTGATGCGCAAGGGCTTGCCCTCTACCGTGACAGGCAAAGACGCCATATTGCTACACAGGCGCTGGGCCACTTCCAGCGCGGCATACGGTGTCATGCCGGGCAGCATGGCCACGAACTCCTCGCCACCAAAGCGGCACAGACAATCACCCGGGCGCAAGGTTTGGCGCAAGCGTGCACCCACCGCCTCCAGCACATCATCGCCCGCCAAATGACCATAGGTGTCGTTCACTTTCTTGAAGTGGTCTACATCGATAACCAGCACAGCCACAGGCAACTGCTCCAACACCGCACGGGGCAGCAAACGATCGGCAAAAGCCAACAAACCAGCCCGGTTAGGCATGCCAGTGAGCATGTCGATGTGTACTTGGTTGGACAAGCGGACAAGCTGGCGATTGAGCAGCATGAGCAGCATGCCATAAGCCACCACCACCTGCGTCACCGGCATCACAAGGGCTGTGAGCAAGCCGGGCGAAATATCAAACCAGTAGCCCACCGCCCAACCCTCTCCCCAAGCAAACTCCAGGCGGATGATGACCTCTGCCAACAGCACCACCGACATAACGGCATAGCCGCCCCCGGCAATCCACAGCATTTGTCCGGGGCTTTTCTGCTCTTGCTTGAGCAACAGCCATGCACACTGGCCCAGCACCCCGGCACTGAGCAGTAAAGAGCACATTTGCCGCCCCTCCAGCCACGGATTGGCATAGGCAAAGTACAGGCATCCAGCCAGCAAAGTACCCAGCACCAGTGCGCCTGATTGCCAGCGCCACGCACGGCGCACAAAAAGCGAAGTACCGCGCCACACCTGCAACAGGCCCAGCATGTACACACCATAGCCCAGTACACCTTGCGCCCACAGCGGCAACATGGTGGCGCTGGTAATGGCGTAGCCTATGAAAACCAGCACATTGCCCAATGCCCACAAGCGCAGTTCACGCACCGAACGCTGGGCCACCGCCCCTACCAGCAGCAGGGCAGTCGTCAGCGCTGTGAGCAGCGCCGCCATGATGCGAAGGGTGGGGTAATCTAAATTTTGCAATCAGTGCTCGTGGTGAGACGCCTGCAACAACTTGTCGGTGTACGCAATGGCCAGTGCGCTCAGCAAAAAGGTGATGTGAATCACCGTTTGCCACATCAGCACCTTCACGTCGTAGTTGGCGGCATTGATAAAGGTTTTGAGCAAGTGGATGGAGCTGATGCCAATAATGGCCGTGGCCAACTTCACCTTCAGCACCGAGGCATTCACGTGGCTCAGCCACTCGGGCTGGTCGGGGTGGCCATCCAGGTCCATGCGGCTCACAAAGGTTTCATAGCCACCCACAATGACCATGATGAGCAGGTTGGAGATCATCACCACGTCAATGAGCGCCAACACCACCAGCATGATGATGGTCTCGTTGAGCGAGGTAATGGCCACATCGGACTTGTAACCAATGCTGCTGATGAGGGCCTGCAGCGCAGTTTGGCTGCCAAAAGCCGCCTCCAGCAAATGCACCAGCTCCACCCAAAAGTGGAATACGTACACACCTTGCGCAGCAATCAGCCCCAAATACAGAGGCAACTGCAGCCAACGGCTGGCAAAAATCAAATTAGGCAATGGACGCAGTGGCTTGCGGCTTGCATCCGGGGCAGAATGGATTGGAGGTTTGGAAGACATAGGCGAAATTATGCAGAGCGTGTATGACAATGGGAGCTAGTTGACCTGTTTGCCACGTGTCGTTTGTGCAAATTTTTGCTCCAACTCCTGGCGCAATTGTTTACGCATCTGCGCAGCAGCAAAGCGGCGCACTTCATCAGGCGTAGACGGCTCCAGCGGCGGCACTGCGGCAGGCTTGCCATTTTCATCCACCGCCACCATGGTGAAAAAGCAGCTATTCACATGCCGTACCTCTTGCGTGCGGATGTTCTCGGCAATCACCTTGATACCCACCTCCATGGACGACTTGCCGGTGTAGTTCACACTGGCCAAGAAGGTGACCAACTCGCCCACATGGATGGCCTGCAAAAACAGCACCCGATCCACACTGAGCGTGACCACGTAGCGCGAGGCATAGCGGCTGGCGCAGGCATAGGCCACTTGGTCCAGCAGTTTCAGGATGGCGCCGCCGTGCACATTGCCAGAGAAGTTGGCCATGTCAGGTGACATGAGCACAGTCATAGAAAGTTGGTGATTGGGCAAATTCATGCTGCGCATGATAGACACCTGCCGCCCCTGCGCACAATGCCAGCTAATAATCGCGTTATGCCTATTCCCTACGCCTTGCTGGCTTTTATGCTGGCTGCGCTCAATGCTGTCGGTCCGTTTTCTATAGACACCTACCTGCCTGCCTTTCCACTCATCGAGGGGGATTTGCACGCCTCTGTGCTGGATGTGCAGCAATCCCTCACGGCCTACATGGTGCCCTTCTCGTTCATGATGCTCTGGCACGGCGCACTATCGGACGCGCTGGGCCGCAAGCGCGTTATCTTGGTGGGCTTGGGGCTGTACTTGCTCGCTTCGCTGCTGTGCACCTTGAGCCACCGCATCGAACTGCTATGGATAGGCCGTGCGCTGCAAGGCCTGTCGGCTGGGGCCGGGGTGATTGTGGGCCGCGCCATTTTGCGCGACTTGCTCAGCGGCCCTGCCGCCCAACGCCTCATGTCCCACGTGACCATGGTGTTTGCTGTGGCTCCGGGTGTAGCGCCCATTTTGGGCGGTGCACTGGCTGCGCACTGGGGCTGGCGCTCCATTTTTGTGTTCTTGGCCGTGCTGGCTGCGGCACTTATCTACATGGTGTGGCGCTACCTACCTGAAACCCTGCCACCCGAAAAACGCCAGTCCCTGCATCCCGTGAGCCTGTGGCACGCCTACTTGCAGGTGCTGGGCAACGCCCGTTTTGTGCTGCTGTCGCTGTCCATATCGCTGTTTTTTGGCGGCTTCTTTTTGTACATCATGTCTGCGCCCGTCTTCCTCATGCAGCACCTGCACCTGCAGGCCACTGAGTTTGGTTGGCTATTCATTCCACTGGTGGGCGGCATGATCTTGGGGGCTTTCATCTCGGGCCGCCTAGCTGGGCGCATCAGCCCCCAAACCACCCTGAGCATCGCCTACGGCTTGGGGGCAGTGGCCGTACTGGTCAACCTAGCCTGCAATCTGTGGCTGCCCGACAGCGTGGCCACCCGCATCCCGCAGCTCACCCTGTTCACCCTGGCACTGAGCTTGGCCATGCCCACACTGAGCCTGCGCGCGCTGGACATGTTCCCCGACCGGCGCGGACTGGCCGCCAGTTGCCAAGGCAGCATCCAAACCATTACCATGGCCGTGGCCGCAGGCGCAATAGCCCCACTGCTGTGGGGCAGCACCCTGCTGCTGGCTTTGGGCGGCGCTGCCAGCTGGGGGCTGAGTTTGCTGACATTTACCTTAACGTTAAAAAAGAAGCAATAGACGTTCGTGGACACACTTTTTTGCTGCATGATGTACGGCAATTCGTATATTTTGCAGAGGAAGTGTTCGGGGGATGGCGACTCTCATACCAGCCATAGGTAGCGCAGCGTTCGACTCAACTGGCGAACACCGTTTGGCCGAACGGCTAGAGCAAAAGCTCGACGCCATCACAGACGCCACCCGCCAGTACTGGACCATTTTGGACGGCTACGGCCAGCCCAAGGTCGTCATCAACCCACTGGCCCAAGCCCGCCACTGCGCCATACAGGTGGTCAACGCGCTGGAGCGCGACCCGCAACTGGTGCAAGAGAGCGGCCCCCACCAAGGCAAGCTGCCCGACATCATGCGCGTGATGGACTTGCAGCAGGAGCAACTGGCTCGCAGCTTGGCCTACGGGCAAGACCTGCCCGCCAACAACCAGCGCACCGACGCGCTGATGGCCGAGATGGTGGAGCGCGTCATTCGCGGGGTGGACATGGATTTCATCCCACGCGGGCAGTACCAAGCCATCCTCATAGACGAGGGGCACGATTTCGCGCCCGAATGGCTCAAACTCATCACGCAGATGGTGGACCCCAGCACCAATAGCCTGCTGGTGCTGTATGACGATGCGCAAAGCATTTACGAACGCGCGCGCTCTAAACAGTTCAGCTTCAAGAGCGTGGGCATACAGGCGCAGGGGCGCACCACCATACTGAAGATCAACTACCGCAACACCAAACAGATATTGAACACCGCCAGCCTGGTGGCGGCTGACCTGCTGACCCCCGACGACAAAGACGACGACGGCGTGCCCCTGCTGCAGCCCATGAGCTGCGGGCGCGAAGGGCAAGAGCCCATAGTCATCAAACTGCCCACCCTGCGCGATGAGGCATATGCCATAGCCGACCACCTTGCCAGCGCGCACAAGGAAGGATTTGCCTGGGGCGACATGGCCGTGCTGTGCGCGGACTGGAAGACCATGGATGTATGCGCCGAAGCATTGGCCCACCGCCACCTGCCGCACCGCGTGCGCAAACAAAGCGGCGACTACCAACCCGGTGCCAACGCCATACAGGTGATGACCATGAAGGTGAGCAAGGGGCTGGAGTTCCCCGTGGTGGCGCTACCCGGCGTGGGGCATATGCCTGCACCCGGGCAGGACGAGAAGGAAGCGGCGCGGGTGTTTTATGTGGCGGGGACTAGGGCTACGCAGAGATTGATGATGGGCGTTCAAGACGAGGGGAAGTTTGGACAGGGGCAGGTCAAATAACTCTTCAGATTCTTCTTAAACCAATAGAAATTAACACTCAACATTTGCAAATCGGGGACTTAAAAAAAATGGAAAATTATCAAGATATCGTTTCGCGGTTGGGACAGCATCTATCGGAAATCGACGCGAATATTCGCAGCCCTTTGACTGCTGTTGCCAACAAATACCGACTCACTGCTGAGGCAGTTTGTAAAGCGATCATCGTGGGGCATGGAATGCAGCCAACAGGACTTCTCGATAAGCTAATAGCTGATGCATCAAAGCTTGTTGAAGGCGATGAAAACAGCCGCGATGCCGGCATGTTCAAAACTGAAATTAAGTACTTGCAAAATGTAGGTAACACGTATTCACACGATGGGTCCGGTAGCAAGATATCTGAAGCTGAGGGCCAAGCGGCAGCCTTTGATGCACTCGTAAAAGTACTAAGAATTGCCTTTTTTGGCGAGAGTGATCTTGATGCACCTCCATTGCCAAAGTCAATGGAGGAACGAATCCCAGCACGGACGCTAGGTCGAGCCAAGTTTGAGAACCCGCGAGCTGAGGAAGTAGTTCGACTTTGCTTTCCAAAGCACAAAGTCGAAACAAAGATCAAGCGAACAGATCACGCAAATCGTCTTGTATATGACTATGTAACTGTCGATCTTGGTGGTGGATTTTTCAAAGGCATGATGTTTATTCGGTCCAGAACAGCTATTGAAAAAACCTTGAACGAATTCAATACTTCAATTGGATCTGGTTTTCCAGACTCCTTGGAAATCATTACGCCGAGAGCATACCGACCTGATGGAGGAGAAATAGATCGGAAAAAGTCGGTAATTGATTTGGTTAAAAATACATCATTCGACTCTAAGGGAAGGAAGGTTCATGTAAAGTATTTTGACGATTTTGTATGGGAGTCTTGTCTTCCTCAAGCATTCAGGGATGATATTTCCCCAATAGAGAAAACTTCTTATTTCATCAAACAGTCTCTGGATCTAATCGGTGAGATTGACGCGCCACTTGGTGCTCCCTTGAGTGCAGAGGAATACGTCAAAACAGTCCTAAACAAGCCCCATGAGCATAGTCCTGTTCACGTAGTTATTGGTCCGGCAGGTATAGGCAAAACGACGTTTTGCGATGATATTGCTGCCTACATAAATGATCATGAAAGAAAGCGCGTCATCCTTCTGTCTGCCACTGATTTTCGGGAAACTTCAAATTCGACAGTCATCGACTCAGTGAGTGATCTATATCAACTAGCGGTGGCAAATGGACTAATGGATGAAGCTTATTCCCTCGAAAGTCATAACTTTGAGATCAATTTAGCATGTGGCAACTTCATCCTGCTAATTGACGGTTTCGATGAGCTTGAATCACATTTGGGCACGTCACTAAGCTTTGATAAGTTCATGCACTCCCTGTCGGAGCTTGAGGACTGCTTCAGAAAAGTCCTAGTAATTTTGACGGTAAGAGATTACGACGTTGAGAGGTTTAGACGCATTAAACAAACCTCTATTTGCCGGCTTCGAGGATTCTCTAGTCAAGACACAGACCGCTATTTGCTTGAGCGTCTTCCTAAAGAAAGCATTAGCGAGGCAAATACGCTTTTGCGTTCATTCAATGTGGCGGGTGAACCCGAAAAACACACAACAATACCGCTCTACGCATCACTAATATGCGACTACTTGTTGGAAGCGCAATCCTCGTCTGCAATGTCGTCTGTGCACGCTCAGGATACTGCAAAGTTCTTTGCGAGCGCAAAACCGCTAGATGCGTTGGTTAAGAAAATTGTAGATAGAGAGATTGCCAAGCAGTCTCTTGGAAAGATTGGCCCGGACGATTTTTTTGATATTCTAATTGAAATTATTCGGGCACCTCAGCACACAGTCACAGAAGCGGCCCTCATTGGATACATCAATGCATGCGATAGTGATGCGCAGAATATCAACTCAGCGAATTTTCTGCGAAATCCATTTCTGCGATGGGAGGGGAAGGCAATTTCTTTTAAGTACGATTCTCTGACTTATTTTTTTAAATCCCGCCTTTTGGCTCGGAAAATTAAAGAGGGGCAGTTCTCTCAATCTCCCACCATTGAATTTATGGCCGAATTTCACTCTGGAGAGGGGCCACTTTACGACGAAGTTGAGTCTGTATTGCCCTCAGCTGATCACCGGGCCTCTCCCGCGACTGTTAGGTGGTTCCAAGAGCTTATTCGGTACGGCCGCAAAGAACCTGAGTCTAAATTGCCTTGGCGTAAGGCGATGAGTGCATTCTTGTACTGGGCACTAAATCCTGACGTTGACAAGGCTGACCGCACAGCCAGCTTAAATACCTATTTTGAAGGAAGGCTATGGACCTATTTTTCAATATACGGTCGCTTCTATCCTCTCAGCTTCATAGACATCACTGTTGAAAATGGTTACATTGAGAATTTTTCGAGTTTACAGAGTTGTGACTATGCCCCTGAACGGGCGGTATTTACTTCATCTACTGTAATTTTTGATGAGAAGTCGCAGCCTGAGAAACTTGAAAGGTCCCTTTTCGGAGAGGGTTGCATATTCAGTCCTAATCTTTCTATCGCGTTCAATGCAAAGGAAATGGCGGATGAATCTGGGTATGAAGTCATCCGAGATAATCTTTACAAGATATTGAAAGTAGGATTTAGATCAAATCGCTTTTTGTGGAAAAGCAAGGATGTATATAAAAATGTCACTGTTATTGGGAAATTTTCTTTGGCCTCCTACTTAGAGCTTTTGACTAAGGAGGGAGTTTTAAGTTTGGAACTGAGTCACAATGGATCAGAACAAGGCTATGTGGTGTCAGATTCTTGGCGTGTAGATGCACGTAAGTTGGTTGAGGAAAAAAATGCAACGCAACGTATGAGCAATATTATTTCTAACCTACCCGATAGGATCCACTGAGTGGTGCAATATGACTTATTCGAACATCTATTGACATGGGATTGGATTTTGTCAGCCGCTGGTCTCGTTACTACTGACCTGCCCCCTCCAGCCAGACCAGCACGCCGCGCACCAGCAGGTCGTTGATGTCGCGCAGCGCGGTGTTGGTGTGCTTGCCTTCCATGCCGTCCAACTCGGCTACACCATCCTCTACGCCGCAGACGTACCCGCTACGCTCCAGTTCTACGAGGCCGCCTTTGGCCTGACCACGCTGGCGTTCACCCCTCCCGTTTGAACCCATCTTCCCGCTGGCTGCGCACCGCCAGTACAAAGACGGTATCCAGCGCTGCCACGTAGTGGTACAGCGCGACATAGCCGTGTGCACCTTGGCCGATCACCAGTTCGCGCATGCCACCCGCTACAGGGCGGCCTATATGGGGGCTATGGCTCAGTATTTGTATGGCGTCCACGATGGCACCTATGCGCTGTGGGGCTGAGCTGGGATCGTGCTGCTCGATGTAATCAAAGAAACGGTCGAAATCGTCCAAGACTTCTGGCGCTAGCTCAATGCGCGTCATGGCGTGGCTATCGGGCTGGCTATCGTGCTGTGGGTTTGCGGTGCTGTTTGCCGTTGGCGCGATCTGTCAGATAGGCCTTGGCATCGTCCCAAGCCACGGTTTGACCGGTGGAGCGGATGCGGGCCCAGCGCTCCTGCGCCAGTGCGTGAAAGCTGGCGTCCAGCTCGACCTGCTGCACACGCTCTGCCAGCGCCTCCACAATGAAGGCGTGGGCCGACTTGCCCGTGTGCTGAGCAGCAGCAGCGAGGCGGGTTTTGAGCGCATCTTCTATGCGGATGGTGGTGGTGGTGGACATGGCAGCTCTCCAGTCATGGGCCAATCAATGTAGCACAAAAGTGCTATTTTTCAGCTACCATTGCCCCCCGTTTATTCCCTTCCCCCTCCACAGGAGCGAGCATGTTCAGCCACGTTATCTTGGGTGCTAATGACTTAGCCCAGTCCCGCCAGTTTTACGACGCTACTTTGGGCGCGCTGGGCATTGCCCCCGGTGTGGAAAACGTCGTCTTCAGCATCAAGCGCTACTTCTACCGCAGCCCTGCTGGTTTGTTTGGCATCACCGCCCCCATCAACGGTGAGCCCGCCACGCATGGCAACGGCAGCACCATTGGCTTTGCCGCAGCGTCGCCCGAGCAGGCAGACGCATTCCACGCAGCAGGCATAGCCAACGGCGGCGTGACATGCGAAGACCCACCCGGCTGGCGCGAAGGCCCCTCTGGCAAGCTGTACATAGCCTATCTGCGCGACCCATCGGGCAACAAAATCTGCGCCCTGCACCGCCCGCCCAAGGCATGAAGCCACCCCACGCCGTAGCCCGGCTGCGCACGGCGCGCATAGCGCGCAGCGTGAAGCCGTTTCGCGCCCGGGGCGGCTCGCAGCAGCCGCACTGCGCGGGCTGCAGGCTGATACTGAGCCACTGCATGTGCCACCTAGAACCCCGCGTGCCCACGCGCGCAGGGGTGTGCCTGCTGATGGCCGACATAGAGGCGCTCAAGCCCAGCAACACGGGCTGGCTGATAGCCGATGTGGTGCCAGACACCTTTGCCTTTGGCTGGGCGCGCACCGAGGTAGACCCTGCCCTGCTGGCCCTGCTGGCCGACCCGCAGTGGCTGCCGGTGCTGGTGTTTCCGGGCGAATTTGCCCCGGCAGAGCGCGTCATGACCCATGCGCCGCAGCCAGTGGCCGATGGTGATGATGCGGATGGCAGTAGTGGTGGTGTGGCCAGCGGCAAACGCCTGCTGTTTGTGCTGCTGGACGCCACCTGGGCCGAGGCGCGCAAGATGTTCCGCAAAAGCCCCTACTTGGACAAGCTGCCCATACTGAGCTTGGAGCCAGAGCAGGTGTCGCGCTATCGGCTGCGCCGCTCGCGCCGCGACGACCACTTTTGCACCGCCGAGGTAGCCGCCATGTGCCTAGAGCAAGGCGGCGATGCCCTGGCCGCCAGCATGCTGGGAGCCTACTTGGACGTGTACAGCCACCACTACCTGCAAGCCAAAAACCAGCGCCCTGCGCTAACCGACACGCCAGCGCATGTGGCGGTTCATGCAGCGGCAGCGTTGGCAGCGGCCTTGCGCGAGAACCAGAGCCCCTCTGCGCTGTAGAGCAGCAGCGCCAGCCAGATGAGCGAAAAGCCCACGGCGCGGGGGCCGGCGAAGGGTTCGCCGTACACGAACACGCCCAGCAAGGCCAAGATGGTGGGCGAGGCGTATTGCAAGATACCCATGGTGGACAGTTGGGTGCGGCGCGCCCCGGCGGCGAACAGCAGCAGCGGGATGGCTGTAACGGGGCCACTGAGCACGAAGAAGAGCCACGTGTGCGCGTCGTGCGCGGGCATGGTTCCGCTGGATGTGCCCCACAGCAACACCACCAGCGCAATGGGTGCCAGCAGCATGGTTTCTAGCGACATGCCTTCGAGCGCGCCCAGCACGGCCACCTTGCGCATGAGGCCATAAAAGCCAAACGACAAGGCCAGCAGCAAGGCAATCCACGGCATGTGGCCCGACTGCAAAGCCAGCCACAGCACGCCACAAGCAGCTACGGCAAAGGCCGCCCACTGGGCTTTGCGCGGGCGTTCGTGCAGGAAGCCGTAGCCCAGCGCCACATTGACCAGCGGCAAGATGAAGTAGCCCAAACTGGCGTCCAGCACGTGGTCGTTGTTCACGGCCCAGATGTAGATGAGCCAGTTGGCCGCCAGCAGCGCGGCAGAGACGGCGAATTTGCCCAGCAGCGCGGGGCTGCGGCGCACATCGGCCAGCCAGCTCCAGCGGCGCATAACACCGAGCACCAGCACCACAAACACCAGCGACCACACCATGCGGTGCAGCACCACCTCTAGGGCACTGGCGGCCTGGAGTTGCTTGAAAAACAAAGGGAACAAGCCCCACATGACATAGGCCGACAGGCCGTAAAGAACACCGCTGGACATAGAGTTTTTTTGGGGCTAAGACGACTGAATGGACGCGCTGACCACCCGGTTGCGACCTGATGCCTTGGCCTCGTACAGCGCTTGGTCAGCACTGCTGAGCAGTTGATCCAGCGCATAGCCTTGGCTGGACAAACCAATGCTGATGGAGCAGTGCACCTGCTCCCCATGCACCAGCAAGGGTTGGGCTACACAGGTTTGGCACAGACGCTGGGCCAAAGCCAAGGCTTGTTCGTGCGCGGTGTTGGGTAGCAACATGGCAAATTCTTCTCCGCCCAAACGGCCACACAGGTCTGACTGACGGCGTTGGGACTGGAATAGGGTGGCCAAGTGGCGCAACACCGCATCGCCCACGGCGTGACCGTGGCGGTCGTTGATTTGCTTGAAGTGGTCTGCGTCGATCATCAGCACACACAGCGGCATGCCTTGGCGCTGACACAGCGCGACCTGTGCTTGGGCTTGCTCCATAAAAGCGCGGCGGTTTCTCAAACCTGTCAGCTCGTCGGTGTGAGCCAACTGCTCGGCCTTGCGACGAGCCGCTTCCAAGCCATAGGTGAGCATGAAGTTCTCGGTTTGTGCCATGGACATGGACGAAGCGGTTTTGGTCAAGATGGCCATGAACATCAATGCGGCCAGCCCTAGGCTGACTTCAATGCGGTCACCCATGAACAAAAACCAAGCTGTGGCTGGCAAGAGCACCCCAGCCATGGCTCCCAGCACCATGTAGCGGCGCGCCGTATAGTGTGAAAACGCCCCTGCAGCCATGCCCAGCAAGAAGATGAATTCCACCAATCGGTAGGTGAGCGAACTTTCCGTCACAAACCACAGCATGCCCAAGCCCCACAAAGACGATGTGACAAACAAAGTGATGGCATAAGGCAGCTCCCAAGCCAAAATTTGCGCACCTTGGGGCTTTTTTTTCCAATAACGGCTGAACAAGGCGTAACGCATGGAGGCGTTTAAAGCCACCACGCCTAGCCACAACAGCAGCCGTTCATGCTGCACCTCAGACCAGAGCATGAAACAGGTGATCAACGCAATCACCACGCTGGTATAGACGGCCGGAAACGATTGCCTGAACAACAAACGCAACTGATCGGCCCGAACGCGCAGCGCAATATCCGGGGCTGCAACGTCAGGCAATACGTGATCAAGCTGAGGCATGGCAGTGAGCAATGGAAAAGCCCACGGTGACACGTGGGCTTTTTAAGACAGATGCGCGCCATCATAGCGCGCAACGCTTACAGACTTACTTGCTTGCTACCACGCGGGCCATTTCCAAGCACTTGTTGGAGTAGCCCCACTCGTTGTCGTACCAAGACACGAGCTTGACGAAGGTGGAGTCCAGCATGATGCCGGCTTCGGCGTCGAACACGGAAGTGCGGGGTTCGCCACGGAAGTCGGTGGAGACCACCTTGTCTTCGGTGTAGCCCAGCACGCCCTTGAGTTCGCCTTCAGAAGCGGCCTTTACTGCGGCGCAGATTTCTGCGTAAGTGGTGGCCTTGTCCAGTTCTACGGTCAGATCCACCACGGACACATCGCTGGTGGGCACGCGGAAAGACATGCCGGTCAGCTTCTTGTTCAGCTCTGGAATGACCACGCCCACGGCCTTGGCTGCGCCAGTGCTGCTGGGAATGATGTTTTCCAGAATGCCGCGGCCACCGCGCCAGTCTTTGTTGGAAGGACCGTCCACGGTCTTTTGGGTGGCGGTGGCAGCGTGCACCGTGGTCATCAAGCCGCGCTTGATACCAAACTTGTCGTTGATGACCTTGGCCAAGGGGGCCAAGCAGTTGGTGGTGCAAGACGCGTTGGAGACGATGGTTTGGCCAGCGTAGCTCTTGTGGTTCACGCCGTAGACGAACATGGGGGTGTCGTCCTTGGAAGGAGCAGACAGGATGACCTTCTTGGCACCGGCCTTGAGGTGGGCCTCGGCGGTTTCTTTGGTCAAGAACAGGCCAGTGGATTCGATCACCACTTCAGCGCCGACTTCGTCCCACTTCAGTTCGGCAGGGTTCTTCACAGCAGTCAGGCGGATTTTCTTGCCGTTCACGACCAAGGTATTGCCGTCCACGCTCACCTCGCCCTTGAACTGGCCGTGCACGCTGTCGTACTTGAGCATGTAAGCCAAGTAGTCAGGCTCGAGCAGGTCGTTGATGCCGACGATTTCGATGTCGTTGGCAAAGTTCTGCACTGCAGCGCGGAACACCATGCGGCCAATGCGGCCAAAACCGTTGATACCTACTTTGATTGCCATTGCTTGTTTCCTCTTCTGTTAAACAGTTGCAAACCTTATTTGCCCACCACCACTTGCACGGTGTCGGCCACGTTCTCGGGGGTGAAGCCAAAGTGCTTGAACAGCACCGGGGCGGGGGCGGATTCACCGTAGGTGTCCAAGCCCACCACAGCGGCCACGCCGTACTTCCACCACAGGCCGGTAGAGCCCATTTCCACGGCCACGCGGGGGGTACCTGCGGGCAGCACGGTGCTCTTGTACTCCACGCTTTGCAGGTCAAAGGTGGTGGTGCTGGGCATAGACACCACGCGCACAGCCAAGCCACGCTCGGCCAGCACTTTTTGGGCGGCCAAGGCCAGTTGCACTTCAGAGCCGGTAGCGATCAGCACCGCTTGGGCTTTCTTCTTGATGCCCACGTCCGCTGGCTCAGCCAGCACGTACGCGCCTTTGCTGATGCAGTCGATACCGCTGGCATCGGGTGCGACAGCGGAGTCGCCCTTGGGGGCGTAAGGCAGGTTTTGGCGACTCAGCAGCAGGGCGGTGGGCTTGTTTTGGTTTTGCAGGGCCACGGCCCAGGCCACGGCGGTTTCTGCGGTGTCACCGGGGCGCCATACGTCCAGGTTGGGGATGAGGCGCAAGGACGCTGCGTGCTCGACCGACTGGTGGGTGGGGCCATCTTCGCCCAGACCAATGGAGTCGTGCGTGAACACGTGAATAACACGCTGCTTCATCAGCGCGGCCATGCGGATAGCGTTGCGGCTGTAGTCGCTGAAAGTAAGGAAAGTACCAGCGTAGGGGATGTAACCACCGTGCAAGGCCACGCCGTTCATGATGGCGGCCATACCGAACTCGCGCACGCCGTAGTTGATGTGGCGGCCACCAATTTTGTCACCGTTCGCAGCTTCGGTCTTGACCACAGCGCCGCTTGCGTCAAAACGCAGGTTGGGCGTGCTCTTGGTGTTGGTCAGGTTGGAGCCGGTCAAGTCGGCAGAGCCACCCAGCAACTCGGGCAACTTGGCGGTGAAGTGTTCCAGCGCGATCTGGCTGGCCTTGCGGCTGGCCACGGTCTCGGCTTTCTCGTGGGCGGACAGCACAGCGTCTACCGCGGTTTGCACAAAGTTTTTGGGCAAATCGCCCTTCATGCGGCGCACGAATTCTTTGGCCAGCTCAGGGAAGACAGCCTTGTAAGCAGCAAAGCGGGTGTTCCACTCGGCCTCGGTGGCCTTGCCTTGCTCCTTGGCGTCCCACGCGGCGTACACGTCCTTGGGAATGACAAACGGTTCGTGCGACCAGCCGATGGATTCGCGGGTCAGCTTGATTTCTTCCGCGCCCAGTGGCTCGCCGTGGGCCTTGGCGGTGTTGGCGCGGTTGGGGCTGCCTTTGCCGATAGCGGTCTTGCAGATCACCAGCGTGGGCTTGTCGGTGCTGGCCTTGGCTTGGGCAATGGCGGCGCTCACAGCAGCGGCGTCGTGGCCGTCTACGGGGCCGACCACGTTCCAGCCATAAGCGGCAAAGCGCTGGGCGGTGTTGTCAGGGAACCAGGGAGCCACTTGGCCGTCGATGGAGATGCCGTTGTCGTCGTACAGGGCAACCAGCTTGTTCAGCTTCCATGCGCCAGCCAGCGAGGCGGCTTCGTGGCTGATGCCTTCCATCAAGCAACCATCGCCCAAGAACACGTAGGTGTTGTGGTCGACGATGGTGTGGCCTTCGCGGTTGAACTCAGAAGCCAGCAGCTTCTCGGCCAGCGCCATGCCCACGGCATTGGTAATGCCTTGGCCCAACGGGCCAGTGGTGGTTTCCACGCCGGGGGTGATGCCCACTTCGGGGTGGCCAGCCGTCTTGCTGTGCAGTTGGCGGAAGTTCTTCAGTTCGCTGATGGGCAGCTTGTAACCAGTCAGGTGCAAGAGCGCGTAAATCAGCATGGAGGCGTGGCCGTTGGACAGCACGAAGCGGTCACGGTTGGCCCACTGGGGGTTGCTGGGGTTGTGGCGCAGGTGCTCGCCCCACAAGGCTACTGCCATGTCCGCCATGCCCATGGGCGCACCGGGGTGGCCAGAGTTGGCTTGCTGCACAGCGTCCATGGCCAATGCGCGGATAGCGTTGGCCATTTGGGTAGCTTGGGGTGTGGGGATGGGGGATGTGGTGGCCATAGACAGGTGGCTTTCGTGAGAAGAGATAGGGTTGCGATGCGAAAAACAACCCCGGATTTTAGACCGCCACGCCAAGCGGCTGGCTTAGGCGTAGCCAGCGCCCATGCGCGCCATGAACACCAGCCCCAGCGCAATGGCACCGGGCACGGCTTGCACAAACAAAATTTTGCGGCTGGCAGTCAGGGCACCAAACACGCCAGCAACCACTACGCAGCCCAAGAAAAACACCTGCACGGCAAAGCCCGTCATGCCTTGGGCCACACCCCAGAGCAAGCCAGCGGCCAAAAAGCCGTTGTACAGCCCTTGGTTGGCCGCCAGTGCCCGCGATGCTTGGGCAAAGTCCGGCTTGAGGCCAAAGCTCTTCATGCCCAAAGGCTTGGTCCAGAAAAACATCTCCAGCACCATGATGTACAGGTGCAAAACACCGATAGCCGCGGTAGCGATGAGCGAGAGCAAAAGCATGAAAAGTCTCCGTTTCAGTAGTGGTTATCAATCCATCAGCAACTAGCTGCCGCGCCGCACGCGGTGCAGCAAACGCCAGCCGTACAGACCCGCCAGTATGCCCGCATACACCAGCACTTCGGTGTAGCGGTTCTTGCCCGAGCGCATCCACCAAAAGTGCAGCAGCACCAGCAGCCCCACCGCGTACACCGTGCGGTGCAGCAAGCGCCAGCGCTGCCCACCCAGTGCGCGAATGGCAGCATCAAAGCTGGTAGCCACCAGCGGCAGCAGCAAGACCAAAGCCAGCGCCCCCACCAAAATGAAGGGGCGCTTGCCCACATCGGCCCACACGGCCAGCCAATCCCAGCCCTGATCCAGCCACACATAGGCCAGCACATGCAGCGTGGCGTAACCCGCTGCAAACAAACCCGTCATGCGGCGCAAACGCGCCAGCGCAGGCCATTGCAAAGCCTGGCGCAGTGGCGTAATGGCCAGGGCCAGCCACAGCCAACGCAAAGCCCAGTCCCCCAAGCCGCGTATCAGCGCCTCGGCCGGATTGGCCCCCAGTGTGTCCAGCACCGCCCCACACACCAAGGCCGCCGCAGGCCAGCACAAGAGCAGCGCCAGCAGGGGCTTGAACCACCAGCGCAGGGCCAAGGGGTAGAGGTGGGTTTTGATGAAAGTAGACATGGTGGGCTGCGCGATGGTTGGCAAGAAGCAATGTAGCAGCGCTAGCTGGTACTGCAGTGGGGGCACAGACACCTGCGTTTCACCAACCCCGCCAAAAACGAAATGGCTACGCTAGGTTGCTTATTTCTTGAAGCGGTAGGTCAGGCCGAACGCTGGGGCTTGCTTAAGAGGTGGATCAAGTTATCGCTAGCAAGCGTTGGACATGTGTCCAAACGCCCCCTGTTTTACAAAACTTGATGAAGTTTCTCGCTCCGTAAACCGATATAGGTTGGAAGATTGTCCCGCTGGCATCTTGGGTCAGCACAGGAAAAGAAGGGTTGCTGGAATGATGAATGATGTGCGCATTGGGTCGCGCTTGGGTATGGGTTTTGCGATCGTGCTGGTGTTTTCGATTGTCGTGGCCGCAGTGGGTATTTGGCGTTTGGACACGGCAAGACGGCACACGCAGCAAATGATGGATCTCCCGCTCAAAGCGGAGCGTGTAGTGTCACAGTGGAATACCCTGCTGCTCATGGCCTTGCAGCGGACCACTTCCGTCGTCAAAAGCAATGACCCCGAACTCGAAGCCTTTTTGGCCCAAGAAGCAGCCGCTTCAAGCAAACAATCCGCCAATATCAGCGCTGATGTGGAAAAACTGCTGACCAGCGATGAAGAGAAAAAACTGCTGAGCAACATCAACAGTGCGCGCAAGCAGTACTTGGCCGTACGCGATGAGATTTACGCCGCCAAAAAGTTGGGCGACAAAGCCAAAGTCGAAGCGCTTTATCAGCAGCACTACGCGGGGGTTGCCCAAAGCACCCAAGACGCGATGCGCGCTTTGCTGGATTTTGAGAAAAACCGCATCGACGAAATATCGGCCCAAATCCAGATGGATACCGTGTCAAGCCAGAAGCAGATATTTTTTCTGGAAGTGCTGATTTTGCTTTGCGGCGTTGCATTCGCAATCGTTCTGACCCGCAGCATCACCCGCCCCGTCAACACCGCGCTGGCTATTTCTCAACGTGTGTCTTCAGGTGACCTTACCACCCGCATTGAGCCCATGGGGCGCGATGAATTGGGCCAGTTGCTCGCCTCGCTGCAAACCATGACCGAGCGCTTGCACGGCGTAGTCTCTACCGTGCGCCATGGCGCTGACGGCGTAGCTATAGCCTCCGGCGAGATTGCTGCCGGCAACCAAGACCTGTCCGCCCGCACCGAGAACCAAGCCAGCGCTTTGGGCGAGATGGCCGCCTCAGTTGGCCAACTGACGGCTGGCGTGCGAGCCAACTCTGACAATGCTGTCCAAGCCAACGACTTGGTGAAATCCACTGCATCAATTGCCCAACAAGGAGGGCAATTGATGGAGCAACTCATCACGAACATGGCCAATATCAACCAGTCCTCACACAAGATCGTAGACATCATTGATGTGATCGACGGCATAGCCTTCCAAACCAACATCTTGGCCCTGAACGCCGCCGTGGAAGCAGCCCGCGCTGGTGAACAAGGCCGCGGCTTTGCCGTGGTGGCTGCCGAAGTGCGCACACTGGCCCAACGTTCGGCATCGGCTGCCAAGGAAATCAAGCAGCTCATCGACGACTCCGTGGCCAAGGTAGAAGCTGGCAGCCAATTGGTCAACCAAGCAGGCAGCACCATGCAAAAAGTGGTGCAAAGCGTGCACGGCGCCCAGTCGCTGGTCAGCGACATCAGCACCGCCAGCCGCGAGCAGGCAGATGGCATTGCGCAAGTGAACCATGCCGTAACACAGATGGACGGAGTCACCCAGCAAAATGCCGCCCTCGTAGAGCAAGCCGCCGCCGCGTCTAAATCACTGGAGCAGCAAGCCGCAGAACTGAAGCAAGCGGTGGCGTTCTTTTCACTGCATGCGAGTTAATGGTTCACCTAAATTACGGCTGGCTCTTGTGAACGTTCGTCCCTTATTGAATGAAATGCGCTTTACACATCTCCTGCTCTGCTTGACCCCTTTGGTGGCTTGGGCACAACCCCCTCTTGACCCAACAAATCGAGAGTCGGTTCTTTTGGAGTCATACATGCACTATTTCTTGGTCAAAGAGACATTTCAACACTGCACCAGCATCGCCCCAGAAAAAGCGCAGGCATTGTCAAAAGAATTTGCATCGTGGGAAGAGCGCAATCAAGAGCAAATTACTTTCGTAAATACAATATTTACAAACCACTTTGCCTCTCGCCCGCAAGAAGGAAAGGAACTTGCTGAAGCAGTACCAAGCATCGTTCATGAGCAGTACATGTCTTCACCGTATAACGCCGAACTGTGTATAACCATGGCCAGAACCATAAATACGTCACATCTGATGGACTACAGCGTCAGGTTGAATGAGCATCTAGCCATATTGCACCGTCAATCACCATAAGTTTTTCTGCAAATGGCTGATTCTTTGAATTGGCGCACGATTGCTTTCAAATCTTCGATCACCGTTCGGGCAGACTCTTCCAAAGCGGATTTACCGCGTTCTGCATCTTTATCCAACCAGCCACATACCTGCTTCAGTAAATCCTCTTTCTCATCTTTCTTGGCTTTTCCATCGGTGATTGCAAGCACTTGCTGTGCCCGTGCAGCGAAAAGGTGTGGGTAGTAATTCTCGAACTGAGGCTGATCGAATGCCTTAATTTGGTCGCCACTCAAGCTGAACGTTTTGCCCAATTTCTCCAGCGCTTGTTGGCCCGCATCATCGCCATCGACACGCACCCACGTTAAGGTTTTTCGCGTCGATTCCAAATGCGTAAAGAGCACCAAACGATGCAAGTCTTTGTAGATAGGTTCTACGTTGCCCACACCTGCTGCAGATACCGTACGCACACGCTTTAGCGCTGGGGCAAACCATGGAATCAAGTAGTCTTTGATGATGGTTTCTGCAGATGACTCCTCCAGCAGCAACCACCCCTCCCACAAATCAAAGTCCGAGAAGGCATAGCCCAATTCGCGCAACACCTCCATGCGGGCTGCGCGCTCATCGGGTATGACAGCAATGCTTGAGGTTGTGGGCAACTTGCCCCGCTCCGCAGTCACCTTGAGCAACTGGCTATCTGGGTGTGAGCACAAATGCGTGACGACGATGTTGGAGTGTGTGGAAATCACGAACTGGTTGTCTTTTGAACTCTCCAAAATCAAATCCAGCAGGGCTTTTAGCGCGGCTGGATGGAGGTCGTTTTCCAACTCTTCAATCAAGAAAAGTTTGTTTTTGGAAACCACCAGCGTGCAAAGGAAAAATACTAAATTCGCGACACCCTCCCCCATTTGCTCCAATGGCAGAAATGAATAGTCTGGAAGATATACGCCTGGTTTCTTCCCATTAGGCGATGCTCCACAAGTTACTTCAAATCCCAATATTTCATGACATGCCTTTGCATAAAAGTCATGAGCAGGGAAGTTTTTATTTGATATCCGATCCAACTTCGCCGTCAGCGTCGTCATATTCGTATCAATTTGCTTTAGCTGGGCTTCATTGATCTGTTCTGTGTAAGCGTACACCTTACGTTTTGAAAGGTACGGAACGATAAAGTGATCTGGTTCAGCACTGGGAATTTTTCGAGCCATGAACACATGCTGCGAACCGAAAATGTTTACATTTTCTTGACCAGATTTGAATATTTCTGCAGTAAGACGTGGATCAGGCGTGGGCCACCCCGAGGGCACTCCACCGGTACTATCGAATTGCAAAACCACATCGGCTTGCGATGCATCACTACGCACATCAGCCCCATAACCCCCGGCACCATCTTGCACAATATGAAGAGCCCTGATCACCGAGGACTTCCCCGCGTTGTTGGCCCCAATCAGCACGTTGATTTGCTTGAGCGGAACCTCACCCGAATCTTCAAACGAACGAAAGTTTTGCATGCGCAGCGATGTGACTCTCACGGTCTTACCTCCCAATAGCAATTGGGCTGCATCGTAAGGTCAATGCAGACGTGTGTTCTGCCTCGCAGCACGCCTCAATAAAACTTCCGCAAATCCATCCCCGCATACAACTGCCCCACCTGCGCTTCGTAGCCGTTGAACAGTTGGGTGGGGCGGCGTTTGGCGAACAGGCCGCCATCGTCGCCTATGCGGCGTTCGGTCGCTTGGCTCCAGCGGGGGTGGTCTACGCCGGGGTTCACGTTGGAATAAAAGCCGTACTCGACCGGGTTGGCAGCTTGCCAACTGTTGATGGGTTGCTTCTCGGTCAGGCGGATGCGCACCAGTGACTTGGCGCTCTTGAACCCGTATTTCCACGGCACCACCAGGCGCAGCGGAGCGCCGTTTTGGTTGGGCATGACTTCGCCATACAAACCAAAAGCCAGCAGCGTGAGCGGGTGCATGGCCTCGTCCAAGCGCAGGCCTTCGGTGTAGGGCCAGTTCAGCACGTCATGGGCCACACCGGGCATTTGCGCCTTATCGGCCAGGGTGGTGAATTCCACGTACTTGGCATTGCCCAGCGGCTCCACCTGCTTGAGCAAGTCGGCCAGCGAGTAGCCCACCCACGGGATGACCATGGACCACCCCTCCACGCAGCGCAGGCGGTAAATGCGCTCTTCCATGGGGCTGAGCTTGAGCAACTCCTCTATGCCCAAGGTGCGCGGCTTGCGCACGGCACCATCCACCACCACCGTCCACGGGCGGGTTTTGAGGCTGCCAGCCATGCCGGCGGGCGAAGCCTTGTCGGTGGAGAACTCGTAGAAGTTGTTGTAGTTGGTGACGTCTTTGTAGCTGGTGGGCTTGTCCACCACATAGGCCCCTGCCACGCTGCTGCGCTGGCCGGGCAGCTTGGCCAAACGACCCGGCCCAGCGGTAGGTGTGAAGCTTTGGGCCTGCGCCAGCCCTTGGCCCAAGCCACCTGCCAAGGCCGTACCCGCTGCAGCGGCTGTGGCGGCGCTTTGCAGCCACTGGCGGCGGTTTTGCCAAGCCTCACGCGGGGTAATGTCGCTAGCAGGTGGGGTGGGAAAACGGTAAGCAGGCATGGCAACGTCTCCTAGGTACAGAGGCGTGAGTATGGCCTTTTTTACTTAATCCAGCGACCCACTATGCGGTCGTACTCGCCAGTGGCTTTGGCCAAGTGCAGCCACTGGTCCATCCAGGCCTTGAACACCTCGTCGCCACGGGGCAGCAGCCATGCCATCTCGCCGTACTGCAGCGGTTTGTCGGGGTTGACCGCGCACAGGCCGGGGCGCAGAGACTGTTGCACCACGGTTTCGACGGATTCGGAAATCATCACATCGGCATTGCCTTTGAGGATTTCGTCAAAGATGGTCACGTTGTCGTTGAAGATGACGATCTTGGCCTGCTTGAAGTTGGCGCGGGCAAAGCGCTCGTTGCTGCCACCGGGGTTCTCGATGACGGTGACGCCGGGTTTGTCGATGTCGGCCACGGTTTGGAAGCGCTTGACGTTTTCACAGCGGGTAATGGGCGCTTTGCCGTTGACCATGTAGGCGCTGGTGAAGTAAGCCTGCTTTTGCCGCTCCAGCGAGACGGAGATACCGCCAATGCCCACATCGCACTTCTCGGCTGTGTCTTTGAGCAGCGTGCTCCAGGTGGTTTTGACCATCTCCACCTCTACGCCCAGCGCTTTGGCGGCAGCGCCGATCAGGTCTAGGTCCAGTCCTTCAAAACCGCCATCGGGGCGCTGCAGGCTAAAGGGCTTGTAGTCGCCGGGCGAGCAGACGCGAATGCGGCCTGCTTTGATAACGGCATCCAAACGCGATGCCTTGGCATCGGCTGCTGGAGCCGCACTTTGGGCATGGGCACCGCCCATGATTGTGCCGAGCACCAAGCCCATGGCGCATACACGCATCCACACTGTGTTCATGTCATATCCTTTCGTTGTGTAAGAGAGAAAACCACCGTCCAACACGGCTGCGTACGGCAAGCAGAAAACAGGCCACGCAGCGGCTGCGCTACAAACCGTTACGCTGCGCTGCCTTGAGCTCTTCGGCCGCTTCTTGGCGGATTTTGTCGAGCTGGGGCTTGATCATCACCGCCGCGCGCTGCCCGGCTTGGCGGCTTTGCTGCAGCACTTGCGGCATTTTCAGCAACAGGGCTTGCCCAGCGGGCGTTTCGTAAAAGGCGGTGATGGCGCGCAGCTCTTCGTCGCTGAAGGTATTTTTGTAGAAAACCGATACCTCGGGCCGCAAACGCTCCCACGCGAGCTGCTCGCCCAGCACCGCCATGGTGCGCTGGCGCATTTTGGCCAGCGCTTGCAACTGCGCTTCGTTGAGGGTTTGGCCTTGCAGGCTTTGGCGCAGGGCCAAGTCGGTCATGTTGCCCACTTGGGCGGCTATGGCCTGCAAGTCTTCTTGCTGGCGGGTGACGCGGAAAAACGCATCCAGCGTGGACTCTTGCACTGGGCTGGCCATGGCCACAGACGCGGTGACGGCCATCATGGCAACGGTGGCCAGCCGCAGCGCCACCCCACGGGCCGCTGCACGGTCAATAAAGCATGGCATGGGGCAATCCTCCTGTGTGACAAGCCAACAACTGGGCCTGCAAGCATTGTTGCACTGGCGGCGCTGCGCAGCCAGTGCGCCATCAGGCCAGCGAGCCTGCCCAGTGCCCCAAGGTAAAGGCCTCTTCAAACACGCTGTAGCCCGCCCAATCGCTGTGCGCAAACAGCAGGCGGTCGGTAGCCAGCGCGTACTGGGCGCGCACGCGGGGCGTGTGCAGAGCGGTTGTTTGCTCTCTTTTTGATAGCACCCCCAGCTTGCTGTATGTGCTGTAGAGGCCGATTTGCCCACTTTTTTGCGGCAACGGCACGGCCATGGCGTGGCCGTGGCGGGTGATGCGCAGCTCGGTCGCTTTGGCGGGCAAGTCGTGGTGGGCGGCGGCCAGTTCGGCCACGATGCGGCTGCGCCAGTCGGCCCACGGCGTTTGCAGCAGGTGGCGGCGGGCCTGCAGTGCGGCTTGGGCGGGGGGCAGAGTGCCCGCAGCGGGGACGGTTTCGTTCCATGGCGTATCCATCAGCGCACGGTAGTACGTCAGCACCGTAGCGCCGGGCACCGGGTGCAGGCTTTGGTGCTGGGCGTCCACATAGCCCAGATTGGGCTGGCCGTAGAGCACGTTGTCCCAACTGGGGGCAGCGCCGGGTTTGTCGTGCAGGGCGCTGCGCAGGTGCAGGTTGGCCACCAGCCACGGGGCGTGCACCAGTGCACGCGCCTGCTCCAGCCACGGCAGGCTGGGCTGCACCACGCGCGCGGCCACGTGGGCAGGCAGGGCCACCACCACCTGCTGGGCCGTCCAGCGCACGGCCTGCTGGCGGGCAAAGTCCCACGCATCCACCTGCACCCCGTGGCGCTGCGGGGCAATGCGCAGCACCACCTGCGCGGTGTGCAGCCGCTCGCCCAGCGGCGCAGCCAGTTGGCGCGTGAGCCAGGCATTGCCCTCGGGCCAGGTGAAGAGGCCTTCGCTGGCGTCCTCTGCGCTGCGCTCCACGCCGGGTGCAGCAAAGCCGTGGCGGGCGGCAAAGTAGTGCAGCCCGGCCCAGGCCGACACGGTGGCCGCACCCGCGCCGTAGTCGTCTTGGCAGCAGTAATTCAGGTACCAGCGCAGGTGCGGGTCGTCCAGCCCTTGGGCATCCAGCCATGCTACAAAATTAATAGCTGCCAGAGCTTGCTGCACGGGCTGTAGCGGCGTTTTTACTGCAGGCATGCTCCAGCGCACGCTGCGCCGCAGTTGGGCGATGGTGAGGGCTAGCTGGCGGTACTGGGCCAGCGTGCGCTCGCCCACGCCCAGCAGGGGCAGCAGGCCGTCTTGCCACTGGCCGCCTATCCACAGGCGCTCTTGCGGGCTGTGGCACAGGGTGCGCTCGTCCAGCACCCAGCGCCCAGCCACGCGGCGGCGCAGGCCCAGGTCTTCCAGCAGGTCTTGCACCTCGTGCGCGCTGTCGCCGGGCACTGGCAGGTAGTGCGCACCCATGGGGCAGGCCAGCCCCTGCAGGCGGGTGCTGCGGGCGTTGCCGCCAGCGCTGTCTTCCAGCTCCAGCAGGGCAAAGTCGTCTACCCCGCGCAGGCGCAGCGCCCGCGCTGCAGCCAGCCCCGCCACCCCACCGCCTGCTATGAGCACCTGCACACGCCGCTGCACAGTGGGTTCTGGCACGGCCTGCGTGCGGTCGCGCAGCCAATGGCCGCGCTGCCAGTTGTCGTCCACAAAGCCGCCGCCGATGTGCTCCACGCTCTGTGACTGGCCGCGCCACCAGTCGCTCACCGAGCCACGCAAACCGCTGGCGTCACAGCCAGCCAAACCAACACCTGCCGCGCTAGCTGCTCCCACAGTGAGCGATGACTGCAAAAACCGCCGCCGCGATGAAGGTGCCGCGTCGCTCACGGCTGGTGGGCGTCGTGTTGGACTAGATCGGCCATGGCAGTCACTGCAGTACTGCTCTGGGCATGAGGCTGCTCCCGCAAGCCCTGCACCACGCCAGCGCGGTCGGCAGGACTGCGGTTTTGGCTGGCTTTGCGCTTGCCTACCCAGCGGTCTATGGGGATTTCGATAGCGACGATGGCGGCCAGCATCTGCTCTAGGTAATCGGACGGCGCATCGGCTACGCGCCACGGCTTGGGTTGGGCGGCTTCAAAAGTGTTGGTCAGCCGCTCCATGATGGCCAGCGTCTGCGCCTTGTCCTCCACCACCTGTGCTACGCCGTGGATGTGCACCACGTCGTAGTTGTAGGTGGGCACGGCGCGGCCATGCTCGCGCTTGCTGGGGTACCAGTTGGGCGATATGTAGGCCGATGGGCCTTGGAACACCACCAGCGTCTCAAAACCCAGCTCTTGCCACACCGTGTTGGCCCGCGCCACATGCCCCAGCAGCGTGCCGTGCGCGCCACGCGTGGTGTCCAGCACCCACGGTATGTGGTGCGCCTGCAAACCATCCGCCGTGGACAGCACCCATGTGCCCAGCGGGAAGTCGCGCAACAAAGCCTGCATGGCGCTGGCATCGTTTTGGGCAAAGTGCGGGGGGATGTAGGTCATGGCCCTGAATATACGGTTGAACCCGCCCTTACAGGTAGGGCTCGATGTTGGCCATGGCCTGCGCCACGTAAGCGTCTTTCTCGCCTACCGGGGCCACGTAGTGCAGGGCCTCGCGGGCCACTGCGGGGCCCTGCTCGCCCAGCAGGCGGGCGATGAGCCACGCCGCCACATAGGGCGCGGACAAGCAGCCCCCAGCCGTAGCCACATTGCCCCGGGCAAAAAAGGGCTGCGCCAGCACCTCTACCCCGGCCTCTTGCACCCAGGGCTTGGTGGTCAGGTCGGTGCAGGCGGGCACGTGCTGCAGCAGGCCCAGCTTGGCCAGCAGCAAAGCGCCCGAGCACTGGCTGGCCACCAGCTGGCGGCTGGGGTCTAGCTGCAGGCGCGCCAGCAGGGCATCGTCTTGCGCGATCTGGCGCGTTTGCAGGCCGCTGCCCACCAGCACAGCGTCGGCGTGGCGGGCCTCTTCCAGCAGGCTTTGGGCGTGGACGGTGACGCCGTTCATGGACGTCACCTGCTGCTGCGGGCAGCAAATGCTCACGCGCCAATCGGCAGCGCCCGGCCAGTTGGCGTGGCGCGCACGCCGCAGCACGCCCAGGGCGACGAAGGAGTCCAGCTCGTTAAAGCCGTCGAAGGTGAGGATGGTGATGTGCATGGTTTGGGCCTTTTGTTGTTTGACAAGTGCATGCTAAGCATCTTATTCAATACAATCAAAAAATTGTCATGGATACATTGGCCATGCCCACCCAACGCTACAAACAACTGGTCGATCAATTCGCACTGCAAATTCGCCAAGGCACGCTACCTGCTGGGAAACGATTGCCGCCACTGCGCACATTGGCCAAGCGCGAAGGCATTGCTTTGGTGACCGCTACGCGGGTGTATGCAGAACTGCAAGCCATGGGGCTGGTCAGCGGGGAAACGGGGCGCGGCACGTTTGTACGCGACCTTGACTTACCCGAAGGACATGGCAGTTGGCAAAAAACACTGTCGACCGATGCGCTGGATCTGAGCTTCAACTACCCGCTGCTAGGAGAGGAAACCCAGCTGCTGCGCCAGGCCTTAGGACGCATGGCGCACAGTGGCGACCTGCAAGCTGTGCTGCGTTACCAGCCCCACGCTGGACGACTGCATGAGCGCGAAGCCATTGCACGCTACCTGCAAAGCCAGCAAGTGCAGGTGCCTAAAGAGCAAGTACTGGTGGTCAATGGTGCTCAGCACGGTTTGGCGTGCACAGCCATTGGTTTGCTACGCCCCGGTGATGTGGTCGCCGTGGATGCCTTGACCTACTCAGGCTTCAAAACACTGGCACTCAGCTTACAGCTAGAACTGTTGCCCCTGCCTATGGGCAAAAGCACCGACCAGTCCGACACCATAGAGGCGCTAGCAGGGTATTGCACCCAGCGCAAGATACGTGCGGTGTACTGCATGCCAAGCATCCACAACCCCACAGGCCGGGTCATGTCCCTCACCCAGCGCGAACGATTGGTGGAGTTGGCACGGCGCCACGATCTCCTGCTCATTGAGGATGCGGCCTATGCATTCCTAGCCGACCCAGCCCCTACCCCGATCGTGATGCTCGCACCAGAACGTACGGTGCATGTCGCGGGGTTCTCCAAAAACATAGCCACCGGACTGCGTGTGGGCTACGTGGTCGCGCCCCGCCCATGGCTGGGATCTATTGAAAAAGCCATCCATGCGACAGCGTGGAACGTGCCCAGTCTCATGACAGGATTGGTGTGCCAATGGCTCAATGACGGAACAGCGCTGCATCTGCAAAATCGCAAACGCCAAGATGCCACGGCGCGGCAGCAAATTGCCAAGCAGGCTCTGCAAGGACTGAGCACCGACAGCCATACCCAGTCTTACTTCGTTTGGTTACCACTCACTGGTGAGGCTAGGGCCGATCGCATCGCCACAGAATTGCTTGCACAGGGCATCGCAGTATCCACCGCAGCTCCATTTGCCACCACGCAACAGGAACCGCAGGCGCTGCGCTTGGCATTAGGTTCAGTGTCGTACCCCGATCTAGAAAAAGCTTTGCACACCGTACGCGAAGTGGTGCAATGGAACAGTCTGTAAAAACTCTCCCTGTTATGAATCCATCCTCGCAGCATTTACGGAGCATAAAAGTGCTTATACAACTGCGCATAGCATTGCTCCTGTGCGTCCTGTGGAACCTGCCAAGCAACTGTGCCGCAGAACCCCAGCCCGGCCCCGGCTTTGACAAAGACGACTGGGAACTGGCCTGCGACAACACCGGCACCTGCCGCGCAGCGGGCTACCAAACCGAGTACCCCGAAGACGACAACAACGAGAGCCCGCCCGCCTCGCTGCTGCTAACCCGCGCTGCAGGCCCAGGCACCGCCGTGGAGGCGCGGGTGCGGCTGGAACTGCCCGATGACGGGCTGCTCGGCAAGGACGTACGCATGCGGCTCAACGGCAAAGACTTGGGGGCCGTGCCCTTTGATGCCAAGGCCGAAAGCGCTGCCCTGCTGCCACGCCAAACCACCGCTTTGCTGGCAGCCTTGGCCCGCAAGGCACGCATAGAGTTTGTGTCTGGCAAAACCGTCTGGCGCGTGTCCGACAACGGCAGCGCCGCTGTGCTGCTCAAGATGGACGATGTGCAAGGCCGCGTGGGCACGCCCGGCGCGCTGGTGCGCAAAGGCCAGCGGCCAGAGACCGAAGTGCCTGCCGCCAAACCCACGCCGCGCTTGGTGGTGCCGCCCCTGGCACCCGCCCGCGCCAGCGACAGCAAACTGGCCCCCCGCCTGCTGCCCGTGCTGCGCGCATGGCTCAAAGCCAACCCCGACACCAACTGCGACCGCCTCAGTGATCAACTCAACGAGCGCAGCCCCCAAGACGGTCCGCCCGAACTGAGCATTACCCGCTTAGACAGCCACCGCCTGCTGGTAAGCACCGAATGCTGGCTAGCCGCCTACAACGCGGGCAACGGCTACTGGGTCATGGAAGACAAACCACCCTACGCCGCCACATTCGTTACCGATGAGGGAAGCGACGACCAAAACGGCGAAATCATGGGTTACCAAAAGGGCCGCGGCATAGGCGACTGCTTTTCCCGCAGCGCATGGTCATGGGATGGCAAACAATTTGTACAAACCCTCGCCAGCACCACCGGCATGTGCCGTGGCATGGCAGGCGGCGCGTGGGATTTGCCCACCTTGGTGTGGGAGGTGGTTAAACGTTAGGATGGCTGGTCATAATTAATCATCGCAAACCATGTTATCCGCCGGACGGACAGGCATATCCCGTGATTCGGCGTCTACAACAAAGTTGAACGTCAAAATGAGCAACTTACAAAGTCTGCTTCTTACTGCAAAAGAAGGTCTCGCTATAGGCCAGTCCATTCCGCAGACACGATCGCCCGCAATTGCGGCGAAATGCGGCCCAACCGAGGTGGCTGAAATACATATTCGCATTGCAAAGCTTCGTGCCGAGTTGGAAGCAGTTGAAGAGTGGGATGGAGAGACTCAAGATGACATCCATGTAGCAATAGATTTCTTCACTCAACTTGCCGCGCTATGCAGTCAGTAATGCCGTCCAACAGGTTGTTCGTCGCGGACGTGCAGCAGCAGAGGGCCGCTGCGCGGCGTTTGCTGCCCGCCGGACAACGCCAACGTTAGAATTTACGGAATCCAAAATGGTCACAATTACTGAGAAGCGTTTTTTACAGCTGTTGTTACTCTTACCAGTAATAACTCCTGTTGTTTCACTTCCGCTTGGAGTAGCGCCACTATTTTCATTTGTTCCGTTTATCCTCGGTCTTCTAATATATGACGGATGGATTTTTTATCTTCCGTTTTGCGTTACCATAATTGCATTAACTGCAAGAATGCAATCTACGCGAAACATCGTAAAATTGTATATTTTCAGCCCTTTCATTTTTGCGTTTATCTTTTATTTTGGAATAAAACTGTTAAAACATTTCAATTTATATGAAGAGTATTTTGGTTACAACTTTGGGAATGTTTATGGCGTTATATTTATCACCATTTTAATTTGTTACTTTTATATTGGTCTTGGCAAGCTTTTGTATGAACTTTTTTTGAATTCGAAATACCTTAGAAGATAAGATTATTTTAACCAGCGATTTTGTATTAATTTGGCTTGAATTAGGCTTAACAAGCAATTAAAGTCTAACAAAACGTATATGGACTCCCCCACAAGCGCAAGAAACTGATCGAGTGGGGGCCGTTGGGTAAAGCGCCTGCAGTCGTATATCCGGCATCTAAAGTGGGATCGTGAATGTCCCGTGCCGACATGGAATCTGCGTCACTGATGCGCCAATCGTTACAAACGGCTGCTGAACCGAAGTTTGTTGAGCCGCAAGAGTTATCGGCGTCTATCGGTTTGGGGGGAACCCGACGGGCCTGTGGTCGATCAATCTCGTCACAAGCGTGGATGGAGTAGTTGCTTCTTCTTGATAACGGCTATTGGGATGCTGGCACTCAAACAGGCATCACAAAGCTATCCCTGTTTGTTGTTCGATCCTCTTGAGGGGCAAAAGTATGGCCCAATGCTGCAAATTGCCTTTACCAGTGGTGCACACCAGCACTGATTTGCCTGATTCATCCACGCCGTGCACAGCGCACCCCTCAGGAGACGCGGCTCGCTTGGGACGGGGAAGTCCCTTTCATTCGTTAGCCTTCTTCATGGTTGCGCTTATCTCCCGCCTGTTCAAGATGCTCGGCGTAGTTGCTGCAACCTGCGTCGGTATCGTCGTGTTAGGCGTCTGGGCGCTGGACTTTTTCACGCAAGACCTTTGTGCAAACTCAGTTCTTGCGCAGTATCCCGCGCCCGGGGGGCGAATTAAGGCCGTGCTATTCGAGCGCGACTGCGGCGCAACGACTGATTTTTCAACACAAATCTCCATTCTCTCCATAGACGACACTCTTCCCAATGAAGGCGGAAACATCTTCGTCGCAGATAGCAATCACGGAAAAGCACCGCACCCGGTCGTTCGCGTTATCTGGCTATCCGAAAAGCAGTTACGCGTCGAGCACAACCCTTTGGCTCGCATAGTCAAGTCAGACCCTCGGCTCAAAGGCGTTACCGTTGAGCACATCTCCGTTGCGCCCAAAGGCTAACGTGCGCACACCACCCCCTCACTTCGCCACCCTCCCCCACTCTTCCTCGTAGGTTTGCACCAGCACTTGGTTGGACAGGCGGTTGGTTTCGGTGGGTAGCTCGGCCATGTCGGGCGGGAAGTCCAGCATGGCTTGCAGGGTGCTGGGGGTGAGGTATCGCAGCCCCTCGGGCAAGCGCTGCGCAGCAGGCCACGGGCGGCGGCTGGCGATGAGGTAGCCCCACTCGCCAAAGCTGGGCACGTGGGCGTGGTAGGGCACGGTGCGCAGGCCCACGGCTTGCAGGGTGTGCGCCACGGTCCAGTAGCTCTTGCGCGCCACCAGCGGGCTGGTGGTCTGGATGACGGCAAAGCCGCTGGCGCTCAGGTGCTGGTCCAGCAGGGCATAAAACGCGCTGGTGTAGAGCTTGCCGATGGCAAAGTTGGTCGGGTCGGGAAAGTCCACCACGATGGCGTCAAACACCTCGCTGCTGGCTTGCAGCCAGCCAAAGGCGTCGGTATTGACCACGCGCACCTTGGGTGAGCGCAGCGCGCCGTGGTTGAGCGCCACCAGCTCGGGGGCGGTGCTAAAGAGCTGCGTCATGGCCGGGTCCAGCTCCACCAGCGTGACACTGGCCACGCCGGGGTAGCGCAGGATCTCGCGCACGGCCATGCCATCGCCCCCGCCCAGCACAGCCACGCGCAGTGTGGGCGCGCCCCACGCACCGGGCAGGGCTGACAGGATGGGGTGCACCAGCGCCTCGTGGTAGCGGTATTCGTCCCGCTGGGCGAACTGCAAGTTGCCGTTGAGGAACAGGCGCAGGCCCAGCCGCCCCTCACCGGGCGCGTTGGTCACCACGATACGCTGGTAGGGCGTGGTTTGGGCGTAGAGCACGTGGTCTTGGTAGAGCTTGTCCTCGGCCCAGGTGGTGATGCGGTCTGCCCCGGCCATGCCCGCCAGCAACACGGCGATGCAGCCCGCGCAGGCCAGCGCGTGGGCGTGCCAGCGGCGCAGCTGGGCGCGAAACAGCCACAGCGCCCACACGGCCACGGCGGCGTTGAGCACGCCAAACAGCAGCCCGGTGCGCACCAGCCCCAAGTGCGGCACCAGCAGCAGCGGGAAGGCGATGGACACGGCCAGCGCGCCCAGGTAGTCGAAAGTGAGCACTTGCGAGACCAGATCGCGCAGCACCACGTGCCGCTTGAGGATGCGCATGACCAGCGGAATCTCCAGCCCCACCAAGATGCCCACCAAGCCGACCATGGCATACAAAATGGCTCTAAAGCCCGTGGGTATTGCTGCATGCGCTATAAAAAGCATAGCAGGCATAGCGCCGCCAGCCAGCGCTACCAGCAGTTCGATGCGGACAAAGTGGGCAATGAGTTGGCGCTCCAGAAAGCGTGACAGGTACGACCCAATACCCATGGCAAACAGGTAGCTGCCAATGACGGTGGAGAACTGCAGCACCGAGTCGCCCAGCAGGTAAGACGCCAGCGCGCCTGCTGCCAGCTCGTACACCAGCCCGCAGGCCGCCACCACAAAGACGGAGGCCAGCAGCGCTAATTGAACCGGATGCACGTCAGTGGATTGCCGCAGCCACGATGATGCAAATGCCCAGCGCCATGGCCGCTACCACCAGCGCCAGCGCTTGGTTTTGCTTTTCCACGATCTCCAGCCACAGGTTGTAGGGGGTGAGCTTGTCGATGAGGATGAAGCACAGCCAAAACAGCAGCACGCCCATGACGGCGTAAAGCAGGGAACCCAAAAGTACGTCGGGGTGAAACCATTGCATGGTCGATCTCCTCTAGAAAAAAGTTATTTGTGCCCGCCGCCGGTGGAGAACCCACCCCACGAGCCGCCACCCGTGCGGTAGCTGCCCGAGGAGCAGTTTTCCACATTGGGGTCGCAGCTGGAGCAGCGCGAAATGGCCAGCACGATGAGCAAGAACACGACAAAAAGCCAAAAGTCGGGCCGCTGCCAGAACGGGTTTTGGCTGGACAGAGGGCTGACATCTTGGCGCAGGCGGTGGGTCAGCCCGCCCAAGGCGCTGCCCGCAGCGGTGGCTCCCAGCAGGCCACCGCGCTTGAAGTCGGCCTTCTTGGCTTCTTGGCCAAAGGCTTTGGCCACGGTCTCGCTGTCGATGGCGCTGCCCACGCTCCACACCATTTCTTTGGCGCTTTGCTCGAGGTTGAGAAAGTTTTTACCCGCCTTGAAGTCGCGGTTTTGCGTCACTTGGCCGCGCTGCACGCGCCAGTAAAACTCGCCCACCACGTAGTTGGTCTCGGCGCGGTAGGTGTCGGTCAGGCGGTAGGTCTTGCCCAGGTAGCGGGCGCTTTGGCCGTTGTCCGCCAAGGCTGGCGCGCCGGTGGCGGGGCGCACCAGGCTCCAGCCTTCGGTGCTGTCCACCAGAAACTGAAAGCCTTTGGTCGGGTGGTAGAGCAGGTACTCCTCCCAGCCAAAGCTCTCGTCGGTGTCCGCAGGCGATACGCCCATGCGGTGTTGAAAGCCCACCACTTGCCAGCGCAGGCCCTGCAGCACGCCGTAGCTGCCTAGGGGGATTTGCGGCTGTATGGGCTCGTCTTGCTGGGCGTGACGCAGCTCGCCGCCTATGCCGCTGCTCAGGTCTATGAGGCTGTGGCAACTGCTGCAGCTCATGCTCACCGTCTTGGGCAGCAAGGCGTTGAGCGTGGCACCGCACTGCGGGCAGTTGAACTGGCGGCCTTTTTCGTCTTTGGTGCGGGCGCTGTCTTGGAGCCCCTGCAGGCGCAGCGCGTCCAGCTCCACTGCGCGGCCCAGTGTGGCCGTGGGCGGCTGGGTGCTGTAGTCCAGGCTCAAGACTTGGCCTGCGCTGTCAGGGGCATCGCTGCGCAGTTCCACCAGCGCAAAGGGGCGCTCCAGCACCGGGGCGGTGGGCAGTTCGCCTTGGGCGCTGCGCACGTGCACGGTTTGGTTGGAGGCGACGCGGAAGGTTTTGCCGTTGATAGCGGTGGTAGCGCCGACGCGAAAGTTGGCCGCTTCGGGCAGGCTGCGCTGCTGGCTGATTTGGGTGCAAAAGACGTAGCTGCCGTTGTCCTCGCTCAGCCACGCGCCACTGCCATCGGCCAGCAGCGCGTACCACTCAGACCACACACCTTCGTCGTACTGGTATTGCAAGCGCCCCACCAGTGTGAAGGCTTGGCCTTGGTACTGGCCGCTGGCCCCCAGTGTGAGCGGGCTGTGGTCGTCAAACAGTTCCGCCACTTTGCCAATGCGGCGCAGCACCTCGCCGTCGCGGGCGATGCTGCTCTGGCAATACACGCACACCGCGTGCGTGCTTTGCGCGCTGGCAAAAACCACCGGAGCCCCGCAGCCGGGGCAGGGGGCTTGGTATTGGCGGTAAGGGGTGTTGGCCGTACTCAAGCCGGGCCTATCAGCTCAGTTTCTTGAGTAGTTCGGCTTTTTTGGCGCTGAACTCGTCGTCGGTGAGGATGCCCTTGGCTTTGAGGTCGGCCAGCTTTTCCAGCGTGGCCAGCACCTCGTCGGGCTTGACGGTGTCTGCTGGGGTTGCAAGAACCGCTGCATTGGCACCAGCGCCGGGGTTGAGCCCTTGCGCCAAGTTTTGCGCCAGCACTTGGCCCAGCGCCACGCCAGCGCCCAAGCCCATGGCGTCGCCCGCTACGCCACCGCCGCCGTTGGCAGCGCCAGCAGCCATGGCGGGGATGGCCTGTGCGGTTTGGTATTGCATGAACTGGCCAACGTTTTGGCCCACCATGCCCATGCCAATTTTTTGATCCAGCACTTTTTGCAGCTCTTCGGGCAGGGAGATGTTTTGCACCGTCATGCCATCGAGCGCTAGGCCCAGTTTGCTCAGTTCAGGGGCAATCTGTGTGCCCAAGGCTTGGGCAAAGCTTTGCTGGTTGGCAGCCAAGTCCAAAAACGCTATGCCACTGCTGGCCACGGCCTGGCTGATGTTTTGCAGGATGAGGCCGCGCAGTTGGCCATCCAAATCGGCCACGCCATAGTGCTCGCGCGTGCCCGACACCAAGGTGTGGAAGAGCTTGGGGTCGGTCAGGTGGTAGCCGTAGTTGCCAAAGGCGCGCAGACGCACAGCACCAAAGTCGGCATCGCGGATGGTGATGGGCTGGGGTGTGCCCCACTTTTGGTCCATGCGCATGCGGGTGCTGAAAAAGTACACATCGCTCTTGAAGGGGGAGTCAAACAGCTTGTCCCAGTTCTTCAAGTTGGTCAGCACGGGCAGGGTGCGGGTGGTCAGCGTGTGGGTGCCGGGGCCAAATACGTCGGCCACTTGGCCCTCGTTCACAAACAGGGCCAGCTGGGTTTCGCGCACCACCAACTGGGCACCAGACTGGATTTCTTGGTCACGCATGGGATAGCGCCAAGCCAGTGTTTGGTCATCGTCCTCAGTCCATTGAATGACGTCAATAAACTGTTTCTTGATGAAATCCATCAGTGCCATGGGTGCTCCTCCTGTGTGTTAGAAAGTTGATGGTACACAGTCTGCACACACCATCCAAGCCTTAGAAGCCCTTTGTTCATGAGCGCTCTTTTCCAGCCTTTCTCCTTTACCAGTGCACGCGCTACGGTGACCCTGCCCAACCGCATCGTGATTGCCCCCATGTGCCAGTACCAAGCGGTGAATGGCCAAGCCACCGACTGGCACCTGATGCACTGGGCCAATTTGCTCAATGGCGGCGCGGGTTTGCTGACCATTGAAGCCACCGCTGTGACGCCGCAAGGGCGCATCAGCCCGGCTTGTTTGGGCCTGTGGGACGACGCCACCGAAGCGGCTCTGGGCCGTACTTTGGCACGCGCCCGCGCCTTAGCACCGCACGTGCCCGTCAGCATTCAGTTGGCGCATGCGGGGCGCAAGGCATCGAGCGCGCTGCCATGGCAAGGTGCGCAGTTGCTCAGCCCCGAACAAGGCGGTTGGCCCACAGTGGCCCCATCGGCCGTGCCGCACTTGCCACAGGAAACGCCACCCAGCGCGCTGGACGATGCGGGCATTGCAGGCATTCGCCAAGCATTTGTGGATGCAGCGCAGCGCGCCCAGCGCTTGGGCATTGAGGTGGTGGAGCTGCATGCTGCACATGGTTACTTGTTGCACGAGTTTTTGTCGCCACTGTCCAACATCCGCACCGATGCTTATGGTGGCAGCTTGGCCAACCGCATGCGCATGGTGCTCGAGGTGTTCTCGGCCATGCGCGCGGCCTTTGATGGGGTGCTGGGCATCCGCATTTCGGCCAGCGATTGGGCCGAGGGTGGTTGGGATCTGCCCAGCAGCGTGGCACTGGCGCAAGCGCTCAAGCCACTGGGCTGCGATTTCATCCACGTCTCCAGTGGCGGCTTGTCACACCAGCAAAAGATTGCGCTTGGGCCCAACTACCAAGTGCCATTTGCCCAGACCATACGGGCCGAGAGCGGATTGGTCACCATGGCCGTAGGGCTGATCACCGATGCGCTACAGGCAGAAACAATTTTGCAGCAGGGCCAAGCGGATTTGGTGGCACTGGCGCGTGCCTTTTTGTACAACCCGCGCTGGGGCTGGCATGCTGCGGCAGCGCTGGGAGGACAGGTGCAGGCGTTTCCTGCGTACTGGCGCTGCCTGCCGCGGGAAGCGGCTAGCGTTTTTTCTGGGGCGGCTGTGGGTCAGCGCTGAGTTCGCGCAAGCTGACGCCGCCTATGAAAAAATCATCCTCGACCAAGGGATCTTTGGCCAAAGGAATCATGTCCGAATTGAGCAGGAAGGTGCCCGTATCGGTAAAGTTGCGTGGCCCTGCAACCATGCTGGGCGGCAAGCCTATATCTAGGTTTAAATCCAGTGAGATCATTTTCCCTCCGCTCTCTTTCTCGGCTGTTGTGCTCCGAGTTTTTAGTTTTGTCATTTTTGTAATTCCTAGGCCAAATTGCTAGTCAGCAATTGCCAAAATTGTAACTTTGGATGAACGAATAGTGAACAGCCATCCCCCCTTTTGTACCGCCATGCTGCTGGCCGCTGGCCGTGGCGAACGCATGCGGCCCTTGACCGATGTGCACCCCAAACCCTTGCTGGCGGTGCATGGCAAAGCCTTGCTGCATTGGCATTTGCTGGCGTTGGCACAGCAGCGCCAGGGGCCTGTACTTGTCAACACCGCGTGGTTGGGTGAACAAATAGCCCCGCATTGCGCTGCACTGGATGGCATCCCCCCTGTGCGCTACTCACACGAAGGGCAAGACTTTGGCCGCGCGCTGGAAACCGCTGGTGGCATTGCCCGCGCATTGCCCCAGTTGGCACCGGTGTTTTGGCTGGCTGCGGGCGATGTGTTTGTGCCCGACTTTGTGTTTGACCCCGCAGCCTACGCCGCTTTTGCTGCATCTGACCATTTGGCCCACCTGTGGCTGGTGCCCAACCCCACCCACAACCCCGCCGGTGACTTTGTGCTGCACGGTGGACTGGCGCTGAACAAGCCAACTTCCCCCAGCGATCCGCACGCCCAGTCGCCGTGCTACACCTACTCCACCATCGCCTTGCTGCGGCGCGAACTGTTTGCGCAGCCGTGGTGCGACATCAAGCCCGGCAACCCGGCGGGCGAGTCGGCCGCATTGGCGCCGCTGCTGCGCAAAGCCATGCTGCAGCAGCGGGTCAGTGCATCCCTTTACACTGGCCGCTGGACCGATGTCGGCACGCCCGAACGCTTGGCGCAACTCAACGCAACCCCGCTTTGAACACCATGAGTCACGATTCCTCTCTTTACGCCCAGCGCCGCGCTGCACTGGCCCGTCACTTGGGCCCGCTTGGCGTGGCCATCGTGCCCACTGCACCGGAGCGCCAACGCAACCGCGACAGCGACTTTCCTTACCGCCACGACAGCTATTTTTATTACCTGACGGGCTTTACCGAGCCCAACGCTTGGCTGGTAGTGCAAGGCAATGGCAGTAGCACGCTGTTTTGCCAGCCCAAGGACTTGGAGCGCGAAATTTGGGATGGCTATCGCCTAGGTCCCGATGCAGCCCCAGCCCAACTGGGCGTGCAAACCGCCTTGCCCGTGACCGTGCTCGATGAACAACTGCCGCCCTTGCTCGATGGTGCCGATGCGGTGTGGTATCCGTTTGCCATCCACCACCAGCTAGAAACCCGCGTCAGCACGTGGATGGACAGCCTGCGCCAGCGTGTGCGCTACGGTGCCGTGGTGCCCACGGCGCAGCGCGATCTGTGCAGCGTGCTCGATGAAATGCGCTTGGTGAAAGACGCTCACGAGTTGGACACCATGCGCCGCGCCTGCCGCATCAGCGCTGGTGCCCATGTGCGGGCCATGCAAACCAGCGTGCGCATGCTGCGTGCGGGCGAGGATCTGCGCGAATACCACCTTGAGGCCGAGCTGCTGCACGAGTTTCGCCGTCATGGCAGCCAATACCCCGCCTACACCAGCATCGTGGCTGCCGGGGCCAATGCCTGTGTGCTGCATTACCGGGCCGATACCGCGCCGATTCGCGATGGCGATTTGGTACTGATTGACGCAGGCTGCGAACTCGATGGCTATGCCAGCGATATCACCCGCACCTTCCCTGCCAATGGACGCTTTACTGGGCCGCAGCGTGACTTGTACCAACTGGTGCTGGCCGCACAAGAAGCCTCCATTGCGGCCACCCACCCCGGTGCACGTTTTACCGACGCCCACGACGCCACGGTAAGGGTGCTGACCCAAGGTTTGATGGATCTTGGGCTGGTGGACAAGACGCAGTACAACAGCTTGGATAGTGCCATCGAGCAGCGCGCTTACTTTCCGTTTTACATGCACCGCACGGGCCATTGGCTGGGCATGGATGTGCACGATTGCGGCAGCTACCACGAGCCCACCGAACTGGGCCACAGTCATGTACGCAAAGACGCACTGAGCAACCAGCCCATCGTGAACCGCCCTGCGCGCATCTTGCGCCCCGGCATGGTGGTCACCATCGAACCGGGCTTGTACGTGCGCCCTGCGCCGGGCGTGCCAGAGGCTTTCCACCACATTGGCATCCGCATCGAAGACGACGCGGTGGTGACCGATGTTGGCTGCGAGTTGATCACCCGTGACGTGCCCGTAGCAGTCGAGGCTATTGAAGCCTTGATGGCAACGGCATAAACCGCAGCGCCATCGCTGCGGGAGTCAGTATGTTCAATGCAGGGGCGTTGGTTTTTCTTCGTCTGCACCGCTGGCTGCTGCTTGCTGCGCGGCCAGCCAGATGTGCTTGGGCACGTGCCCCTGCAAGCGCTCCAGTAGCAGCGCCAGCACTTGCCCGTTCACGGTGTGGCCAAGGTGCGGTATCACATCGGCTGTGATGTCTGCCCCCAATTCGACCAAATGCTCTGCTGCCATGACCGTCAAGTTGTAGGGCATGAGCGGGTCTGCCTTGCCGTGGAACAGGTGGACGGTGCAATGCGCGTGCGGCAGTTGTGGCATGCGGGCAAAGCGACCTGACAAACTGACCACCCTCCCTGCCAGCAGACTGTCTTGCTGAGACGACTCCAAGGCCATGCTGCCGCCCTGCGAAAACCCCACCAAAGCGGTAGCCGCTGGCTCCACCCCAAAGTGCTGCTGCCACTGCTGTACGCATTGGACAAACTCAGGCATGACAGCCGCGATGCGGTCGATGCGGTTTTCTTCGGTGATGCCTTGGACAGAGAACCACTGGCGACCCGCAGTACCGCCCTCCCAAGCGTAGGGGGCGGCCACGCTCACAATCGCCGCTTGGGGAAAATGCTGGGCCAAAAAGGCACCTACTGGCTCCATGCTCTGCGGTGTAGCCCCTACGCCGTGGAACAACAAAAATAATTGGGCCACTGGGGCTGTTGGTTGTTGGATGATGAGGGTCGAAGTCATGGCCCAATGCTAAACGCCGACTACTTGGACAAATTCACGGCATTTGAAGACTGCTTTGCTTTTTGCCGAATAACCCAATGAAAAATACGCATGCTTTTTCAGGGGTACGATGCAGTTTTGCATAGGCTCTCTCCTAGAATCGACTCAAAAATGGGCCCTGATCCCGGTCTTTGAACCTCACCTGCGAGACACACACCATCCATGTCCACCACGCCTCTTATCCCCCATCCTCCTGTAGCGAACTCGGCTGAAAAAAAGGTGCAACTGCGCCAAGCAGCGTTGGAATACCACGAGTTTCCCACCCCGGGCAAGATTGCCGTCACCCCCAGCAAGCAACTGATTAACCAGCACGACTTGGCCTTGGCCTACTCCCCCGGTGTGGCGGCTCCGTGCGAAGAAATCGTCAAGGATCCGGCCAATGCCTTTCGCTACACCAGCCGTGGCAATTTGGTCGGCGTGGTGACCAACGGCACGGCCGTACTGGGCTTGGGCGACATTGGCCCACTGGCTGGCAAACCCGTGATGGAGGGCAAAGGCGTTCTGTTCAAAAAGTTCTCTGGTATTGATGTGTTTGACATCGAAATCAACGAGAAAGACCCGGACAAACTGGTCGAAATCATTGCAGCGCTAGAGCCTACTTTCGGTGGCATCAACCTCGAAGACATCAAAGCGCCGGACTGCTTCTACGTTGAACGCAAGTTGCGCGAACGCATGAAAATCCCGGTCTTCCACGACGACCAACACGGCACCGCCATCGTGGTAGGCGCGGCCATCCTGAACGGCCTCAAAGTGGTCGGCAAAGACCCGAGCAAAGTCAAATTGGTCACCTCTGGTGCCGGTGCCGCCGCTTTGGCGTGCTTGGGTCTGCTGGTCAAGCTGGGCATCCGCCGCGAGAACATCTACGTCACCGACTTGGCTGGCGTGGTGTACGAAGGACGCACCGAGCTGATGGATGAGGACAAGATCCAGTTCGCCCAAAAGACCGATGCCCGCACCCTGCGCGAAGTGATTGCCGGAGCCGACGTGTTTCTGGGCCTGTCTGCAGGTGGCGTGCTCAAACAAGACATGGTGCAATCCATGGCGGCCAAGCCCTTGATCTTTGCGCTGGCCAACCCGACGCCCGAAATCTTGCCCGAAGAGGTCAAAGCGGTGCGTGACGATGCCATCATGGCCACAGGCCGCACCGACTACCCCAACCAGGTCAACAACGTTCTGTGCTTCCCCTACATCTTCCGGGGAGCCTTGGACTGCGGCGCCACCACCATCACGCTGGAGATGGAAATTGCCGCCGTGCACGCGATTGCCGAGCTGGCACAAGCCGAGCAAAGCGAAGTAGTCGCGGCCGCTTACGTGGGTGAAAAACTGGCATTTGGACCTGAATACCTTATTCCCAAACCGTTTGACCCCCGCTTGATGATCAAGATCGCTCCGGCAGTGGCCGAAGCTGCCGTGGCCAGCGGTGTTGCGCTGCGCCCGATCCAAGACATGGATGCCTATCGCGAACGCCTGCAGAGCTTTGTGTATGCCTCGGGCACTACCATGAAGCCCATTTTCAGCGCCGCCAAGAAAGCGTTGAAAAAGCGCGTTGCCTACGCGGAGGGTGAAGATGAGCGCATCTTGCGCGCTGCACAAATCGTGGTAGACGAGCGCTTGGCACTGCCCACCTTGATTGGTCGCCCCGCCATCATTGCCGAGCGGATCCAAAAGTTTGGCCTGCGCTTGCAAGAAGGGCGTGATTACAACGTTGTCAACGTCGAGCACGACGAACGCTACCGCGATTTCTGGCAAACCTACCACCGCATGACCGAGCGCAAAGGTGTGACGGCACAAATGGCCAAGATCGAAATGCGCCGCCGCCTCACCCTGATTGGCGCGATGCTGCTGCACAAGGGTGATGTAGATGGCTTGATTTGTGGCACCTGGGGCACAACCGCCACCCACTTGCACTACATTGACCAAGTGATTGGCAAACGCCACGGTGGCAGCCCGAGCACTCCGCAAGACGTGCGCGTTTACGCCTGCATGAACGGCTTGATGCTGCCCAACCGCCAGGTTTTCTTGGTCGATACCCACGTCAACTACGACCCCACACCCGAGCAATTGTGCGAAATCACCGTCATGGCGGCCGAAGAAATGATGCGCTTTGGCATCAAACCCCATGCGGCACTGCTATCGCACTCCAACTTTGGCAGCAGCAACGAGCCCAGCGCCGTCAAAATGCGCCAAACCTTGACTTTGCTGCAACAGCAAGCCCCTTGGCTGGAAGTGGATGGCGAAATGCACGGTGACGTGGCGCTGGACAGTGCGGCGCGCAAAGTACTGATGCCCAACAGCACTCTGCATGGTGACGCCAATTTGCTGGTGCTGCCCAACATCGATGCGGCCAACATCGCCTACAACCTGCTCAAAACCGCGGCTGGCGGCAATATTGCCATTGGCCCTGTGCTGCTGGGCGCAGCCAAACCGGTGCACATTCTCACACCCAGCACGACCGTGCGCCGGATTGTGAATATGACCGCTTTGACAGTGGCTGATGCAAACGTAGATCGCTAACATTTGTATAAGACACCAGCCCCCGCCATACCCGGGGGCTTGATTTTTGGCCCCAAATCCAGCACACTTGCATATTCTTTAATCGGGTTTCCCGGTCGTTTTTCGCAAGGAAGAAGCGGTGCGTAAGGGGTTTCAAAACTTCACTGTTGCAAGCCTGCTGGGTTTGTACTTTGCATGTAGCCCACTAGTAGCCAAAGAGACAGCTGCACCCGTTGCTAGCGTTTCTATTGCCAGTCTTCCAACCCCTGTCAGCAAAACCTACCAATTGGTATTGCAAGGCGGCCCCTTCCCGTTTGAGAAAGATGGCACGGTTTTTTTCAACCGCGAGCGTTTGCTTCCGATCAAGCAGCGCGGTTACTACCGTGAATACACCGTGATCATGAATGGGAACTTTTCCAATCGCGGTACACACAGACTGGTTTGCGGTGGCCCAGCAACACGCCCTGACGGTTGCTATTACACCAAAGACCACTATGCGTCGTTTAAACGCATAGAACCCTAATTTTTGTAGCAAGAAAGTGAATCGAGGATGGATACACCACTTCGAAATGTCCGATCCAACATAGTGCAGTCGATTCGCGCTTTCCGCGCCTGCGACCTGCAGCACGCAGCTGCGCACTTGGGTCAGCATTTTCTGTACGCAAACCTAGCACCAGCACAGTCCAAGCAAGACGTGATGGACATGATTAGCGAGCAATTTTTGCTGCCTGCTACGGCTGGCAAAAACTTGGATGCGCTCTACGATCTGCTAACGGATCCCATCCACAAGGCCGGAGCACAGCCAGGTTTTGTGGTGGTTCTGGAGCACATCCCTGCCAACCCCAAGTTCGACAAAGAAGCACGCGAGCAATTGCTCGATGTGTTCCGCGACACAGCCGATTACTGGCATGACCGGAAGATACCCTTCCGGTGTTTCTATTCTTTTCTGTAGCCCGTTCTGCACCAATTGGCCAAGCGGAACGGGCGGAAGAAGGCCCCGCCGAAATTCACATCGGCAGCCCCCTGATCACGACCGACAGCGGGGAAAAAATGCCCACCGACAAGCTGGTGGACGTGTCTCCTATGGCGCTGCGCATGAGCAGCCCATTCAACGCTGGCTACTGGCTGTCCGCAGCCTGAGCCAAGGCGACAAACTCCTGCACAGGCACCTCTTGGGCACGCCTGTGCAGGTCAAACTCCCCTGCAAACCCTTTCGCATCAAGCCATGCACCGAGGGTGTGGCGTAGCAGCTTGCGCCGCTGGCTAAAGGCCACCTGTACCAACTCTGACAGCAACTCCACACGCACCGGGGCAGCTTGCGTCCAAGGCACCATGCGCACCACAGCACTATCGACCTTGGGCGGGGGATCAAAAGACTCTGGTGGCACGAATAAGAAATTTTCCATGTCGTAACGCCACTGCAGCATCACGCTCAAACGTCCATATTCACCGCTATCGGGCTCGGCCACCATGCGATCAATCACTTCCTTTTGCAACATGAAGTGCTGGTCTTGGATGTGCTCTACATAATCCAGCAAGTGGAACAAGATAGGGGTGGAGATGTTGTAGGGCAAATTGCCCACCACGCGCAAACCTTGGGGTGCCGAGAGCTGATTGCGCAAGGACGCAAAGTCCACTTTGAGCACATCGGACTCCACCACCGTGAGCTGCGGGTGGCTGCGTAAACGCTGGGCCAAATCGCGATCCAGTTCAATGACGGTGAGTTGTCCAGCACGCTCTACCAAAGGCTGTGTCAACGCAGCCAAACCGGGGCCGATTTCCACCAAGGGTTGCCCGGGCTTGGGATCGATACCGCGCACTATGGCATCGATGATGCCGTCATCCGACAAAAAATGCTGGCCAAAACGCTTGCGTGGTATGTGCTTCATGGCTGTTCGCCTGCGTCTTTGTATTCGACAAAGGCGCGCGAACGAACGTCCTGAGCCCATGTGCGATACGCCTCTTCTTGGCGGGCACGGCGCAATTCAACCCGCACGGCTTCACGCACTTGGGCGGGATTGAGTTCCACCTTGCGCCTGTCCAAAACTTGGATCAAGTGCACACCAAAACGCGATACCACCGGTTTGCTGATCTCACCTGTCGCCAATGCATCCATTGGCGTTTCAAATTCGGGCACCAACAAACCCGGGGGCACCCATCCCAGATCACCGCCTCCGGCCGCACTGCCATCTTGCGACATAGCGCGCGCTTGCGCTGCGAAATCGGCTTTACCAGACACCAACTGCATGCGCAGTTGCGCCAATTTGGCCACTGCATCGGCTTGCGAAAGCTTGGCATCAGGACGCAGCAAGATATGGCGCACCGAGGTTTGGGTCTCAAACAGCACCAAATTACTGGGCATTTGACGCTCCACTACACGCAGAATATGGAAACCAGCGTTGGATCGCACGATATCGGAAAAACCACCCACTGCTACTGCTTTGGTGGCTTCAACGAACACAGGGGGATAACGATCCGCACGGCGCATGCCCATCAAGCCAGCATTGCGCTTATCACCATCCGATTCCGTTTGCACCAATTGCGGAAAAGACTCCCCGGCTTGCAAGCGCTGGAGCACCGACTGGGCTTTGCGGTACAACTGGGCGACTTGTGATTCACTTGCTTTTTCTGGAACAGCCACCAAAATCTGGGCCAAATTGATGTCCTGCACATACGGATCGGTCTGATTCGCGACCCGCTGCTGAAGTGCTTGGTCTACGTCCACATCACTCACCCGCACCGATGCATCGGTGGCGCGCTCACGCACCCGTTCAAGCAAAATTTGATCGCGCAAATTGCGACGAAAATTTGTTTGAGAAACCCCTTCACGCTGCAGCTTTTGGTACAAACCTTCAACCGTCGTGTCGTTTTGCAAGGCGGCATTTTGTTCTGCGCGATCAATGCTGGCCTCGTCAACCTTGATACCCCAATCAGCGGCTGATTGGATTTGGGCCCGGACATTGATCATTTGCTCCAGAACCTCCTTTTGCAAGGCTTGCTCAGGTGCAATTGGTTTGCCTTTCTGCTGCAACTGCTGGCGCACACGCGCTACTTCACGCAATAGCTGCTGCTGCGTAATAGGCTCTGAATTCACCACCGCAACGATGTAATCCAGCGTTTTGACCACGGGTTGTGCCACCGCAGCGGCACAGAAGCCCAATCCCAGCATACAGGCGATGGCCTTGCTTCGTACGTTCATAACAATCAATCGTAATTTGTGAATCGGCTTGGACTAGACGATGACTCAGCACGCAACGGCTGATAGCCCCCGATATTGGTTTTGAGTGTTTGCAAAGGACTCACCCCGACACGCGAGAAGCCTACAAACTCCAATTCGAATTTGACACCTTGGGTAAACGAGGTGGCACTGGTTTGTGTACGTGCCACCACAATGCGCCCTATCCAACAACCTGCATCGTATTCCAAGCCAAAAAGACCATACACAGTCCGACTTTCATCGATACTGTAATTGACCCGTCCCACCGTGTAGTAACGGCCCGCAGGCAAAGTGGTTAACACACCCGGTTCTGCGCTACCTTGGTTCAGCGGCCACTGCCAACTCACATCAATTTGTTCACTGGAATCGCGTTGATAGCGGTGCGCCACGTTGAGTACTTTGTAAGGCTCTGGGCTGTAGCGAGCACCGACGATGGATCGCACCGACAAATCGGTTTTCGGGTTGTACTGCCAAGTCGAGGTGAGCATCCAGCGCTCTGACAAATTCAGGTCTGCACCCGCCAACACATCACTGTAGCCCGCCTTGGCGGTCTCATCGGTGCTGGTCAAAGTAACGCGTTGCTCTTGCAAGCGATAGCGTTGGGCAATGCCAAAGCGAGCCCACTGCAAGCCTGAATCGGCATCGATGAAACGCGTACTCGCACCTGCTGTAAGCAGATCGTTATCGGCGATTTTGTCGTGACCCAAATACGAGTTTTCAGTCCAGATGCTGGCGAAACTGAAGTCGTTGGCTGCCGTGTCATAGTTGGGCAGCATGCTCTGGTTACGGTAAGGTGTACGCACATAAAACAAACGCGGCTCCAAAGTTTGGCGCAGCGCATGGCCACCCCATTGCGTATTGCGTTGGTACACCTGGCCCACATCCAGACTGAAGGTCGGCACTGTCACGCCTGCTGTTTGCGAGCCGTCGCTCAGTGGGCTATCAAACTGATAGGCTGTTGAATGCCATTGCCACTTGGGTATCACATGCCCTGCTGCACTGCGCCACGGATAACTCAATTGCCCCAAGGAGTAGACCCGCTGGGCATTGGGCTGACCCGTGAGGCGTGTGTCCGATACAAAGTGCGTCGCATCGGCTTGCCAAGACCAAACCCACCCTGATGACGAAGACGATTCGTAGGACACGCCAAATTCTGGCTCTCTGTCATAAGGCGGGGTGATGATGGAATCGGGCACCTGCAAAGTTTGGTACTTGAGTACACGCGCTGATAACGTCCATTCGCCTGATTTCCATGCCGCGTTCCAATCCGTGGGCAACAGGCGCTGCGTGAAATAGCCAGAAGCTCTTGTGAAGTCACTCCAGTAGTACGAATCGCTGACGCGGTTCAAATCCAGGCTGTATGACATTTGCCCACTGCCAAGGGCAAATTCACCCGTCTGCTTCCATGCCAACGACCAACGCTCCATATCGCGCAGTTTGTCAGTACTCATGAAGTTGATAGCCACATTGCCTTTGTAACCTGGCTCCAAATAGCGAAATTCTGTACCCACATCCAGACCCCGTGCGGTCATGATCGATGGGGTAATGGTCATATCCCGATTGGGTGCAATGTTCCAGTAGTACGGTTGGCTGTACTCCACGCCATCGATGCTGTCCAACCCCATAGTGGGTGGCAACAAGCCTGTTTTGCGCTTACCCGTGAGCGGAAAACTCAAGGGGGGAACAGGAAGAATGGGAACATCTTTGAAAACCAAATATGCCCCCTCCGACACGCCCTCATCGTTCTGCGTGTCAAACGACATGCTCTCGGCTTGGAAAAACCAATCGGGCAGCCAGCTAGGGCCGGGCTTGCGTGTGCAAGTGGTGTAGGTAGCGTTGCGCACTACCGAATGGTGTTCGTCCACAAATTCGGCTTGCGTGGCCTGACCATGTCCTTGGGACTGCAGAAATTCGTACTGCACATCATTGAAGTGGCCTTTGAACGCCTCTACCTCCAGTTCCAAGGCAGAGCCTTGGATGACATTGCCATTGCGGTTGACGCGCACGTGGCCCGTGGCATAGGCTTTGTCTTGCTCGGCGTCGTAGCGCAGTGTGTCGGCCTTGATTACGGTGCCCGGTTTGCGCAACTCAGCATCGCCTTGCACTTCCAGATCCAAGTCGGGGCGACCCGTTAGCTTTTGACCCAACACAAAGACAGGCGCTTGCTGGCGCTGCTGATCCCCCACGGTTTCGACCAATTTACGGCTCGATTGCAACTCGATTCCCGCGCTGGAACTGGCCTCGGCAGGCGACTCAACACTTTGAGCAGAAGCAGCGCTCCACGCCAAACCCAGTAATACGCACCAATAGGGACGCCTGGCATTGAGATAAGAGGTAATAGCAGAGGAAGCGATCAAACAGAACATGGGGCAAATAGAGCCAAGGCGGCTTTGTAGAATCGATTATCCATGAGCACACCCTCTTCCATCCCCGACACCCCCTCCCCTGCCTGCCTGCCAGGCTCTCTGAGCTGGAGCAGCCCGGAACGCGCAGCCGCATTTGCCCTGTGGTTGGACAGCGTGGCCAACCGCCACCAACTGGTGCCCAGCAGCGCCCGCTTTGCTGCCGCTGATGCTGACTTTCGCCGCTACCTGCGCGTGGACACGGTCGATGGCGGCAGCCGCATCATCATGGACGCAGCGCCCGAGAAAATGCGCTGCGACGCCTATGTGCGCTGCGCCGAACTCGTGACACAAGCTGGCCTAAAAGGCCCGCAAGTGCTGCAGTGGTCGCCCGAAGTGGGCTTCATGCTGCTGACCGACTTGGGCGAGCACACCCTGATGACAGCACTCGATCCTGAGGCCGCCGCCCCCCCACTGGACCACTACCTGCAAGCAGTGGACGTGCTGGTGCAGTGGCAACTAGCCTCTACGCCCGATGTGCTGCCCGCCTACGACGAAGCCCTGCTGCGCCGTGAGCTCAACCTTTTTCCCGAGTGGTACGTGCAAGCGCACAAAGGCATCACCCTGAACGATGCACAAAACAAAATCCTGCACAGCGCCTTTGACGCCATCATCGCTAACAACTTGGCCAGCCCCAGCGTCTACGTGCACCGCGACTTCATGCCGCGCAACCTCATGCTGGCCCGCGCCAACGACCCCGACCAACGCTTGGGCGTGCTGGACTTCCAAGACGCGGTGTACGGCCCCATCACCTACGACATAGCCAGCCTGATGCGCGACGCCTTCATCAGCTGGGATGAAGCGTTCTGCCTGGACGTGACCATCCGCTACTGGGAAAAAGCCCGCCGCGCTGGCCTGCCCGTGCCCGAAGACTTTGGCGACTTTTACCGCAGCGTGGAGTGGATGGGCGTGCAGCGCCACCTCAAAGTGGCTGGCATCTTTGCCCGCCTGACCCTGCGCGATGGCAAGCCCAAATACTTGGCCGACACACCCCGCTTCATCCAGTACCTGCACAGCGCCTGCAGTCGCTACCGCGAGCTGCGCCCCTTGGCACGCCTGATCGAGCAGATTGAAGGCGTGCAGCAGCAAGACGTGTTCGTCATGGGTCGCTAAAAGTCGCCCACTGGTAAGCCCACCATGCCCCGCTTCTACTGCGACACCCCCCTGCAAGCCCAGCACACGCTGGACTTGCCCGCCAGCGCCGTGCGCCATGTGCAAGTGCTTCGCATGCAACCCGGCCAGACCATCACCCTGTTCAACGGCTTGGAACCCTACGGCCAGTGGGAGGCCGAAATCCTCAGCATGGGCCGCAGCAGCGTGCAAGTGCGTGTAGACAGCTTCACGCCAACCGACACGGACACCACGCGCAGCGTGACGCTGGCCGTGGGCATGCCCGCCAACGAGCGCATGGACTGGCTGGTAGAAAAAGCCGCCGAACTGGGCGTGCACGCTATCCAGCCCCTGATGACCGAGCGCACCGTGCTGCGTCTGTCGGCTGAGCGCAGCGAAAAAAAACAGCAGCACTGGCAAAGCATTGCGATTGCCGCCTGCGAACAGTGCGGCGGCAACCGCGTGCCCACCGTGCTGCCCGTGCGTACGCTGGCCCAGTGGCTGCCTACCGTAGCGCCCAGCGGCAACCAAGGTACGCCCCCCCTGCACGCCCTGTTGTCGCTGGCCGATGGCAGCCAGCCCCTGGCCCGCTGCCTGTCAGCCCAAGCTCCCTCGCAACGCTTGTTGTTCCTGTCCGGCCCCGAAGGCGGCCTGAGCCCCGCCGAAGAGGCGCTGGCACTGCAACACGGTTTTGCCCCCGTGTCGCTGGGTGCGCGCGTGCTGCGCGCCGAAACGGCGGCCTTGGCCGCCCTCACCTTGGCGACCCAAGCATGAACCGCAACCTCTGGCTGCTCACGGCGCTGCAGGGCCTGTTCCTGACCAACAACGTCACCTTCATCGCCATCAACGGCTTGGTCGGCCTGTCCATGGCACCGTATGCGTGGATGGCCACGCTGCCCGTCATGGGCTATGTGGTGGGCGGTGCGCTGGCCACACCGCTGGTGGCCCGCTCGCAAATGCGCTGGGGGCGCAAAGTGTCCTTCCAGCTCGGTCTGCTCGTATCGCTCTTGGCCTGCGCAGCCGCGGCATGGGCGGTGGTCGTGCACAGTTTTTGGCTGCTGGTAGCAGCCACTGTGGTGGCAGGCTACTACAGCGCCAACGGCCAGCTCTACCGCTTTGCCGCCGCCGAACTGGCCAGCGCCGCCGCACGCGAAAAAGCCGTCTCCCTTGTGTTGGCTGGCGGCCTGCTGGGTGCCATTGCCGGCCCCAACTTGGCCGCCCACAGCCGCCAGTGGTTGAGCACCCCGTTTTTGGCCGCCTATCTGGCGCTGGCCGCGCTGTCGGTGCTAGGCATGCTGGTGCTGTGGGGCATGCGTTTTCCAGCGCATACAACGCCGACCAGCCAACAAGGCCATGGCCGCAGCCTGTGGGCCATCGCCCGCCAACCCACTTTTGTGGTGGCGTGCTTGGGTGCTGCACTGGGCTACGGGGTGATGAACCTGCTCATGGCCGCCACCCCCTTGGCCATGCAGCAGTGCGGTCTGGGTTTTGGCGATGCCGCGCTGGTGCTGGAGTGGCACGTGATCGGCATGTTTGCACCGGGGTTTTTCACCGGCCATCTCATCAAACGCTGGGGCACACTGCCCATCATGGCGCTGGGGGTGCTGCTCAACCTGCTGTGCATCGCCGTGGCGCTGGCCGGGGTGGAGTTGCACCACTTCCTCGTCGCCCTCACCTTGTTGGGCGTGGGCTGGAATTTCCTCTTTACCGGCAGCACCACACTGGCTCTGGCCAGCTACCGACCCGAAGAGAAAGACCGCGCTCAGGCGGCCATCAACTTCGCGGTGTTCGCCGTCATGAGCCTGAGCTCACTGGCCTCGGGTGCCTTGGTCATCACCCAAGGCTGGAGCTTGCTGAACTGGAGCAGCCTGCCCCTCATGCTGCTCATGGCTGCGGCGCTGTGGTGGCTACAGCGCCAACAGCGTACCTCGCACTCCAGCTAGAGCTTGAAGACCCCCACGGCATGGGCCAACTGTTGGGCTTGGCGCTGCAGCCCTTCGGCAGCAGCGGCGCTTTGCTCCACCATGGCCGCGTTTTGCTGGGTAGATTGATCCAGATGGCGCACTGCTTCACTCACGTTCGCGATGCCCTGGTTTTGCTCCACAGTGGCGGTATTGATCTGAGCCATCAAATCGGCCACCCGGCGCACTTGGGACACGATATCGGCCATCGCCGAACCCGCCGCCCCCACCAAATGCGAGCCCTGCTCCACCTTAGTCACACTGGTATCGATCAGCCCTTTGATCTCGCGGGCCGCCTGCGCACTGCGCTGGGCTAGGTTGCGCACCTCGGCTGCCACCACCGCAAAGCCACGGCCTTGCTCGCCTGCGCGTGCGGCTTCCACCGCCGCGTTGAGCGCCAGGATATTGGTCTGGAACGCAATGCCATCGATCAAACCGATGATGTCAGCGATCTTGTGCGAGCTTTGGGTAATGTCTTGCATGGTGTTCACCACCTGCTCCACCACAGCCCCGCCCCGCTCTGCCGCTTGGCTGGCGGTGCTGGCAATCGTGCTAGCTTGCTGGGCCGAGGCTGCATTGGCCTGCACGATGTCGTTGATGGCAGCCATGGACGAGGTGGTTTGCTGCAAATTGCCCGCTTGCTCTTCGGTGCGCTGCAGCAAGCCGCTGTTGCCTGTGGCTATCTCAGCGGTACTCATTCCAATAGTTTGCGCGGCTTGGCGCACTTGCTCCACCACCTTGGCCAAACTCAACTGCATGGTGGTGAGCGAAGCCATCACACTTCCCGCACTGGCTTGTTCAGACAAAGCCACGGACTGCAAATCCCCTGCAGCCACTTTGCCGGCGACGTAGGCCAAGTCACTTGGCTCGGCCCCCAATTGGCGCGTGATGCTGCGCGCCACCCACCATGCCACAGCCGCACTGAGCAGCAGTGCCAACAACAAAGCCACCAGCATGACCGCAACAAAGCTGTGCGCTTGGTGCATGGCCAGTTGGTTTTCGTGCTGGATTTTGCTTTCCTCGTAATCGATAAGCTGGTTGATCGCTGCCAGCCACTGGACATACTGGGGTTTGGCTTGCTGCCACAGCGCAGCGCTGGCACCTGCCTCATCGGTCGCGACTTGGGCCACGATAGCTTGAGTGGTGGCCACAGTTTTTTGCTCTATGGCCCGGATGTCTTTGTACAGGTCGAGCAGCTTGGGATCGATGCCGGATTTGGCCAGCAGCGCCTCCAAGGGCTTGGCCGATTGCACATAAAAATCCGCCAGTTGCTTGATGTGCTCGACTTCACGCTGTCGGTCTTGCTCGGAGCGGGCCAACACCACATCGCGCACCGCTATCGACCGATCATGCGCAGAGCCCCGAAAGTTGATCGCATAACGCTGTATCAGCACGTTTTCCTCGCTGTTGGCGAGCAAGGCCGTATCGATCGTGTTCACCTTCACCATGGCCACCAGCGTGACCACCACGAGCACCGCCAACACGACTCCAAATCCTGCGTACAGGCGTCGCCCCACAGTCCAACGTTCCAACAACATACAGTTCTCCTTATTGCGGAGAAGTCTACAGATAGCGCAACACCATTGGCGCAAGCGTGCTCCATCTCCGCACTGGCAGCAGGACTATGGACAAGACTGGCTAGGACTTACGCAGCACCGATGATTCGATAGTTATTCTTCACGCGGACATAGTGCTCAGCAGAGTACGTGAGGTAGGCCACCTCCTCGGGCGTGAGCGGGCGCACCTGTGCGGCAGGGCGGCCCATGTACAGATAACCGCTTTTGAGCACCTTGCCCGGTGACACCAAACTGCCTGCGCCCAACATCACCTGCGGCTCGATGACCACATCGTCCATGACGATGGAGCCCATGCCAATCAAGCATGCGTCCCCAACGGTGCAGCCGTGCAGCACCACCGAGTGGCCTACGGTGACGTAATTGCCGATGATGAGCGGCGAGCCCTGCGGCTTGGCTGCGCTTTTGTGCGAGACATGACCCATGGTCAGGTCTTGGATGTTGCTGCTGTGGCCAATCTGGATGCGGTTCACATCCCCCCGCAGCACGGTGTTGCACCACACCGAACTGTCAGCACCCAGCGTCACGTCGCCAATCACTTGGGCAGAGGGGTGCACCCAAGCGCTTGCATCCACTTGGGGGAAGGTGTCGAGGTAGGGGCTCAGGGGCATGGCAATACCTTGGTTCAGGTCAAAAAAGGGTTACAGGCACCGACTAGCGCGCTGCCAACCATGCCTGCAGCGCCGCAAACACGGGCTGCGCCAACTCCGGGCGTTCGTTGAATATCTCGTGGTACAGGCCATCAAAGCACTGGCTCTGCACCACGCTGCTGGGCGCTAGTCGGACAAAGTCGCGGCTGCCTTGTGCATTGACCAATTTGTCGGCCCCGGCGTACAGCAGCAGCGTGGGCACGCTCCAGCTGCTGGCACTGGCCACGGCCAGTGGAGCTTGCGCAGCAATCCACGCGCCCAGCCGGGCCGATATATAGGGGTGCACCAAGGGATCGGCCACATACTGGGCCACCACCTGTTCGTCGTGCGAAATGTGGCTGACCTGCAGGCCGTTTTTCACGCGCAAACTGGGTAGCAGGCGCGGCAGCACCGCCACCAACAGCTTTTGCACGGGATTGAGCCCGGGGTTGAGCGCAGGAGAAGACAGCACCAAGCCATCGACCGGGCGCAAGCGCAAGCCCACAAAGCGCGCTACCACCAATCCACCCATGCTGTGACCGAGCAGAATCAGCGGCAACCCCGGATGGGCAGCACGGGCCTCATCCACTTGCCAAGCCAAATCGTCCAGTAGCTGAGAATCCAAGGGCAATCCGCCACGCGATCCAGAACTCTGACCATGGCCCCACTGGTCGTAAGCACGCACGCTATAGCCCCATTGCAACAGGCGCTGCGCTACATGCGCATAACGGCCACTGTGCTCCCCCAGCCCATGCACCATGAGCACCACCCCACGCGGTGCAGCCGCCCTCCAGTGGCGAACCAGACAGGCCGTCCCGTCCGGTCGGTGCATGGTGGTGACCGATGCCGATGCGGCAGTGTGTTCAGTCTCGTGCGTCATTAAAACCTCTCCCCACTCGCCAAATAGCGCCACTGCCCGATCGGCAGATCGGCCAAGGCGACGCGCCCCAGCCGGATGCGCTTCATAGCCAGAATCTGCAGGTCGGCTTTCTCGCACAGGAAGGCAATCAGTCCCGGATGTGAGCCCTTGATGGCAAAGCGCAGGCGGCTGGACTCGGGGGTGGTGCTGTTCACACTGACCTTGACCGGGGGCAAGTCCCTGCGCTCGTCTTGGAGCGCGTGGCTGATGGGTTTAAGCACATCGGGCGTTACTGCCCCTTGTACCTCCACCAAAAACTCGTGCTCCATCGTGGCCATGTCATCGGTGAGCTTGCGGGTGGTGCGCCAGTCTTGGGTGAAGACCACCAAACCCGAGGCATCGTTTTCCAGTGCCACATCGGATTGGAGATGGTGGAAGTGGCGCTTGAGCACGCGGATGTCCGTGGGGTCACTGGCCCAATGGTTGGCAGGGATCAGCAGCGTACGCGCATGGGCCGAGGGAGCTTTGTTCAGCAGCAGGGTGACCGGGACCTGCTCCATCAGGCTGGCATTAGCGTCCACGGTAATGGTTTCCCGATCCACTCGTTGCTGGGGTTCTTCCACGACCACGCCATTGACTTGCACCCACCCGCCTTCGATGTATTGCTCGGCTTCCTTGCGGGAGCAGCCTTGGAGCAGCATGACCTTTTTGGACAGGCGCTCACCGGTATCCGGCAAAGACTTAGGGGCCGACCGTGTGATCGTCGCCTGGCGGGGCGGTGCCTTGCGCACTGCCTTGGCAGACGGCTTGAGTTGGAGTGTGGTGCGGGTCATGGCGGGCGATTCAAGGTAACTGGCTCATCACCTGCGCCACGGCGGCTGTCAGGCGACGGGCGTAGGGCACGTGCAGGAACTCGTTGGGGCCGTGGGCGTTGCTCTTGGGGCCCAGCACGCCACACACCATCATCTGCGCGGTGGGAAAGGCTTGCGAGAGCATGTTCATGAGCGGAATCGTTCCACCCTGTCCGATATAAGCCGCTGCTGCGCCGTAGTAGGTCTGCGAGGCGCTTTGCACCGCTGCCTCGAACCAGTCGGCGCTACTGGGCGCGTTCCAGCCCGTAGCGTGGGACTTGGCCTCGAACGTTACTTTGGCTTGGTAGGGCGCGTTGTCTTCCAACAGGGTTTTGAGCTCCTGCACCGCACTGGCTGCGTCCATCAGCGGGGGCAGGCGCAGGCTGAGTTTGAAAGCGGTGTAGGGCCGCAGTACATTGCCCGCATTGGTCAGGTCGGGCATGCCCTCCACCCCGGTCACGCTCAATGTGGGTTGCCAGGTGCGCTTGAGCAGCGCTTCCAGCGGATCTGTGGTGGTGGGCAGGGCAAAAGCGGTGGAGCCACCGCAGTCATAGTGCGCCCACGGAAAGCGCTTGTACAGCTCGTCGCCCAGAATGCTGGCCGCCGCCCGCGCTTGGCTCAGGCGCTCGGTAGGCACTTCGCAGTGGAAACTGGCGGGCAGCAAACGCCCCGTAGTGCTGTCTTCCAGCCTGTCGAGCACCTGGCGCATGATGCGAAAGCTCGACGGCACGAGGCCGCTGGCATCGCCCGAGTGCACGCCCTCGGTCAGAATGTCCACGCGCAGCACCCCGCTAACCATGCCGCGCAGGCTGTTGGTCAGCCACAGCTGGTCGTAATTGCCTGCGCCCGAATCCAAGCACACCACTAGCCCAACATCGCCCAAGCGGGGGCGCAGGGCATCGATGTAGGCACCCAAGTCAAACGAGCCAGACTCTTCGCAGGTCTCGATCAAACCCACGATGCGCGGATGCCCCAGCCCCTGCGCTTGCAAGGCCTGGATAGCGGCAATGGCGGCGTAGGCAGCGTAGCCATCGTCCGCGCCGCCACGGCCATAGAGCTTGCCGTCTTCGTACTTGGGCGTCCACGGGCCCAGGTCATTGCGCCAGCCATCGAACTCGGGCTGCTTGTCCAAGTGGCCGTACATCAGCACGGTCTGGGTGCTGTGGTGCTGGCTGGCAGCGACTTCAAAAAACAGCACCGGCGTGCGTCCGGGCAGGCGCACCACCTCCAGCTGCAGACCGGGCACTTTCTGCGCTTCTATCCACTGCGCGGTCAGGCGCACCACGGTGTCCAAGTGGCCGCTTGTCTGCCATTGCGCATCGAACATGGGCGACTTGGCCGGTATGCGGATGTAGTCCTGCAGCCGCGCCACGATGTCGCCATCCCAGCGGGCACTGACGTCAGAGAGGATTTGCGCGCTTTGGGCGGCGGTAAAGGGAGGGCGTGCGGTCATAGGTAGCCTCACAAATAAATCAGTGCTGGATGATAGTCCTGCCAACGCTACGAAGGCGTGCGCAGCCACTGCAACCCAGCCGATGTGGCGCCGCTGTGGGTGCCACCACGGGGGCGGTATTCGCAGCCTATCCAGTCGCGGTAACCCAGCTCTTGCAGCACGCCCAGCACGTAGGGGTAGTGCAGCTCACCGCCATCGGGCTCTTGGCGCTCGGGCACGCTGGCGATCTGGATATGCCCCACGCGACCAGTGGGCAGGTATTGGCGCAGCTTGGCGGTCACATCGCCCTCGCTGATTTGGCAGTGGTACAGGTCCATCTGCACCTGCAACGCAGGGCTGCCCAGCAGCTCCACGATGGCATGGGCTTGCGCTTGGCTGCGCAGGTAGTAGCCCGGCACATCGCGCCCGTTGAGTGGCTCCAGCAGCAGCGTCACCCCTGCTGCTTGCGCTTGCGGCAAGGCCCACGCCAAATTTTCCAGCAAGGTGTCGCGCAAGGCCAAGCTGCTCACCGCCGCACCACCATTACGGGACACAGAACTGGGCACACAGCCACTCATGACATGCACACGCGGGCAACCTAGGGTGTGGGCATAGTCCAGCGCCAGCGCAAACCCAGTGCGGAACTCCGCCTCGCGCCCCGGCAAGCAAGCCGTGCCGCGCTCGCCCAAGTCCCACGCTGCCACCATGGCGTCGTGCGTGTGCCCAGCAGGCGGCGCGTTGAACAGCACCTGCTCCAACCCCGCATCGGCCAACCAGCGCGCCATGTCCCGCGCCGGGTGGGCATACGGGAACAGGTACTCCACCCCCACAAAGCCATCCGCAGCCGCCGCGGCAAAGCGCTGGGGAAATGGCAGCTCAGGGTAGAGAAAACTCAGGTTAGCAGCGAAACGCAATCCGGGGGTGGGCATATCACTCCTTGTGCAAGCTGCGCAGGAGCCTAACGCATCGCACTGGCATGCGTTACCCTACCGACTCAGCACATGCACGCTGGTCCCAGCACGCCAGTTGGGCAGCCAACGCACCACACCGCCTTGCTGCAAGCCAAAACTGTCGTGGATGCGCAGGCCGTTTTTCTGCGCCAACTCGGCCAAGTCGGCATGGGTGCCGACGCGTATATTCGGCGTGTCGTACCACTGGTAGGGCAGGCGGCGCGTCACGGGCATGCGCCCATGCAGCACGCTCAGGCGGTTGGGCCAGTGGGCAAAGTTGGGGAAGGCGATGATGCCCAGCCGCCCCACGCGCACGGTTTCCAGCAGCACTTGCTCGGCATTGCGCAGGTGCTGGATGGTGTCTATTTGCAGCACCACGTCAAAGCTGCCGTCCTCAAAAATGGACAGGCCATCGTTCAGGTTGAGTTGCAGCACGTTCACGCCACGCTGCACGCAGGCCAGCACGTTGGCGTCGTCCAACTCCACGCCGTAGCCGGTGCAGCCGCGTTCGCGCTGCAGGTAGTCCAGCATGGCACCGTCGCCACAGCCTAGGTCGAGCACACGCGAGCCGTGGGGCACCAAATCGGCCAGTGCTCGGATAATTTGCATATCGCTCATACAGCCGCTCCCAGCTTGGCTATGATGCTATCAAAATAGGAGCGCATCACACCCATGTAGCGCTCGTCATCGAGCAAGAAGGCGTCGTGCCCGTGGGGGGCATCGATCTCGGCATACGACACGTTGCGGCGGTTATCCAACAGGGCCTTGACCAGCTCGCGGCTGCGCTTGGGGCTAAAGCGCCAGTCGGTGGTGAAGCTCACCAGCATGTACTGGCACTGGGCGCGGGCAAAAGCAGCGCTCAGATCGCCACCATAGGCCTTGGCGGGGTCGAAATAGTCCAGCGCGCGGGTGATGAGCAGGTAGGTGTTGGCATCGAAATACTCGGCGAATTTGTCGCCTTGGTAGCGCAGGTAGCTCTCGATTTGGAACTCCATCTCCTGCGTGCTGTATTTGTAGCCATTGGTATTGGCTAGCACGGCGTCTTTGAGCTCACGGCCAAACTTTTCGTTCATCACGTCATCGCTCAGGTAAGTGATGTGGCCAATCATGCGGGCGATGCGCAACCCGCGCTTGGGCACCACGCCGTATTGGTAAAAGTGGCCACTGAAGAAGTTCGGATCGGTCACGATGGCGCGCCGCGCCACTTCGTTGAAGGCGATGTTTTCCGCCGTCAGGTTGGGGGCACTGGCTACTACCACGGCGTGCGCCATGCGCTCGGGGTATTGCAGCGTCCAGCTCAGGGCCTGCATGCCGCCCAGCGAGCCCCCCAGTACCACGGCCAGTTTTTCAATGCCCAAGGCGTCGATCAGGCGGGCTTGGGCATTCACCCAATCTTCCACCGTCACCACGGGAAAATCTGCGCCGTATACGTGTCCAGTGTCGGGGTTGGTGTGCATGGGGCCAGTAGAGCCAAAGCACGAACCCAGGTTGTTGATGCCGATGACAAAGAATTGGTTGGTGTCCACCGGCTTGCCCGGGCCAATCATGTTGTCCCACCAGCCTTCGCTGTGGGGCTGGCCTTCGTACACACCGGCTACGTGGTGCGAAGCATTGAGCGCGTGGCACACCAGCACGGCGTTGGACTTGTCGGCATTGAGGGTGCCGTAGGTCTCGTAGGCCAAGCTGTAGCCACGGATGCTGGCGCCGCTTTGCAGTGGCAAAGGCGCCTCAAAGTGCATGGTTTGTGGTGTTGCTATGAGCATAAAAAACAAAAAACCCGGTGGCTGAAAGCAGCTAACCGGGTCTGGAGGTGGTCAATCCCGTGTTTAGCTGCATTTGTTAAAGCGCCCGCAAGCGGAGCAAATTCGGCGCTGTTATGTTTAGGAGTATAGCAAGCCGCTGTACCGTGCAATTAGGGCTTGCATCAACCAATTGAGATACTTTTAACACAAATAGTCGCAAAAAAAATTCCACACCGGCAAAAGTCGTTCATAATGGGCTGCGCCTTTGCGGGTGGTTTATTGCGCGCGCAAGGGGTGTGCGGTGAATAGTCGGTATCGCGTCTCTTCTGGTTAACGGATTGTTCGGTAGCGGGTCAGGACTCCATCGCGTTTTTATTTTTTTCAGGAGTCCTTTCATGGGCAACAAACTTTATGTGGGCAACCTGCCCTACTCTTTCCGCGACAACGACCTGCAACAGGCTTTCGCTCCCCACGGCACCGTTACCAGCGCCAAAGTCATGATGGAACGTGACACTGGCCGCTCCAAGGGTTTTGGTTTTGTCGAAATGGCGTCTGACGCTGAAGCACAAACTGCTATCAATGCCATGCACGGTCAACAAATCGGTGGTCGCGGTCTGGTAGTGAACGAAGCCCGTCCTATGGAACCCCGTCCTCCCCGCACTGGTGGCTTTGGTGGCCCCCGTGGTGGTGGTGGCTTCGGCGGCGGTGGTGACCGTGGCGATCGTGGCCCCCGTGGTGGTGGCTTCGGTGGCGACCGCGGTTCTCGCGGCGGCTTCGGTGGTGATCGCGGTGGCTACGGCGGTGACCGCGGCGGCTACTAAGCACTGCCCCATGGGTTGCCACACTGGCAGCCATGCTGACAAAGGCTCCTATCGGGAGCCTTTTTTATTACCCCAATTACTGGCTGGTCTGCTGCCCTTGGCGGTGCTTGCGCGGACGCCCAGCCAACACTTTGTCATAGAGCCCGTTGGGCAAAGCGCGCAGCAGTTTGGCCACTATGCCCATTTGCCATGGTATGACGCGATAGGAGTCTCCACGGGCAATAGAGGCCACTGCACGCTGCGCAAATGCCTCTGCAGTCATCAGAAACGGCATGCTGTAGCGATTTTGCCGTGTCAACGGCGTGTCTATGTAGCCAGGCAGGAGGGTCACTACACGCACCCCGGAGCCACGCAATTCGCCGCGCAAGGATTCACAATAGGCAATCACCGCTGCTTTGCTGGCGCAATAAGCACCATGACCAGGCAAGCCACGTATACCAGCAACGCTGGCAATGCCCACTAGCGCACCGCTACCGCGCTGCACCATGCCGTCTATAAAAGGATGAAAAGTAGCCGCCAGCCCCACGTTGTTGGTAGCCAGGAGTTGGGTCATCACATCCAAGTCAGTGCGCTCGCGTGTATCCATGCCAATGCTGATACCGGCATTGGCAATGACCACATCGGGTACGCCTTGTTGCTGCAGGCATTGCTGACCGGCTTGCACGATGCTGTCGGTATGGGACACATCGGCTGCATAGCTTTGCCAGCGTTGTGCATCTAGCCCTTGGCTGCTGGCCCAGTCTTGTATGGCATCCACGCGCCGTGCCACCAGTGCCAAGCGGTAGCCAGCACGGTAATACTGCAAGGCCATGGCTTGCCCCAAACCGCTGGACGCGCCGGTGATGAACACGAGTGGGGCTAAAGAAGGGGCTGTGTGTAACATGGCAGTAACTAGCAATGCCTTGCCGGCTAGCGTCAAGGCGTGGTTTTTTGAGGTTGCAGGGTAGCACGCACCCGGCCTTTGAGCAGCAACTGGCGCTCGACGTCGTCGTAGTCCAGCGTGTCGGCCGTAAAACGATCGTTACCGCGGCGAATTTCCACTGGCAAGTGGGAGCGGATGCGTTCGGCCTTCAAGAACACGTGCAAAAACTCGCCGTGGTATTCGATGCTAGGGGCATTGACGGAGGCTTGGTCTTGGCGCTTGACGCTGGCTTTGCCGATCAACTGCACTTCGTTGGCATGGTCATCGGTCAAGCCATGGTCGGCTTGGGCCTCGCTCAAACGGCCTTTGGCATCGACCGAGCGGATGCGGATGCCGTCAATCTCAATCCATTTGGTATCGGGAAAGTGCTTGGCCACCTCACCGGTAATCTCAGAACGCAATGCCCCCTTGTCGTCATAGGTGCGGATGGCGAACTGCTTCATGTAGTAATCGGGCTCATGCCCACGCACGGGTTCTGGCTCCACAACCGCTGGTGGTGGGGTATTGCGCACCAGCCAGTAAGTGCCCAAGGCCAGCGCAGCCATGACCAGCAAAGGCACGGACAACACCAGCTTGTCCAGCGCCATGCTCCAAATTCGTGCCATGCGAAGTGTCACTGCTGATACGCCCCAAGCAAGCGATCATAGGCACCCACAGCCTGCAACACCAAATCGCAGGCTTCGCGCACGGCACCATGCCCGCCCATGGCTTGGGTACTGTAGTGGGCCACGGCCTGTACCTCAGGATGGGCATTGGCTGGCGCACAGGCCAAGGCAACACGCCGCATCACGGGCAAGTCAGGCCAGTCATCCCCCATGGCTGCGGCTTGGGACCACTCAAGCTGCAAACGCTGCAGGGCATCGGTGGCAGCAGGCCCTTTGTCTTCCGTTCCAAAGTAGGCGTGCTCTACACCCAGGGCACTGAGCCGCTTGCGCAACGGGGCCGAATCACGTCCCGTGATCACTACCGGCACCACCCCCCCCTGCTGCAAGAGTTTGATGCCATGTCCATCCAAGGTGTTGAAGCGTTTGATGGTTTCTCCCGTTTCGGTGAACAGCAAGCCACCATCGGTGAACACGCCGTCAATGTCAAAGAAGAATACGCGCACGCTGGCTGCGCGCTGCAGCACGGCGGGGGAAAAGCGTTGGTTGAAATGCTGGGGCATCAAATCACCTTGGCCAACATCAAATCGTGGCTACTGAGCGCACCACAGAGCTGCCCTTGTCCATCCAGTACCAAAACACAATTGATACGACGCTGCTCCATCATGCTAGCGGCATCCACTGCCAGAGCATGCGCCGACACCGTGTAGGGCTTGGCTTTCATCACCTCGGCGGCGGTTTTTACTCGCAGGTCTTCGCCTTTTTCGATCAGGCGGCGCAAGTCGCCATCGGTGAATATGCCTTGCAATGCACCGCTATCGTCCACCACGGCCGTAGCACCCAAGTTTTTGGCACTCATTTCACGCATTACCTCGCTGAAAGTGGCGGACAACGGCACACGCGGCACGGCATCTCCATGGCGCATCACATCGCTCACCAAGGTGAGGAGCTTGCGGCCCAAGGCCCCACCGGGGTGCGAGCGGGCAAAGTCTTCGGGCTTGAAGCCACGAGCGTCGAGCAAAGCCATGGACAGTGCATCGCCCATGGCCATTTGTGCCGTGGTACTGGCGGTGGGGGCCAAGTTGTGGGGGCAGGCTTCTTTGTCTACCGCTGTGTCTATCCAATAGTCGGCAAAGCGGGCCAAACTCGATTGGGGCTTGGCCGTCATAGCCACCAAGGGCACGCCCAAGCGTTTGAGCACGGGCAAGATGGCAGCCAATTCTTGTGACTCGCCACTGTTGGAGATAAGGATGACCATGTCTTGGGCGGTGACCATGCCCAAATCGCCATGGCTGGCTTCACCGGGATGAACAAACTGCGCAGGAGTACCCGTAGACGCCAAGGTGGCCGCTATTTTGCGCCCTACATGTCCGCTCTTGCCCATGCCCATGACGATCACTCGCCCCTGTAGTGCGAGGATGGCACGCACGCTGTCGACAAAACCTTGGCCTATGCGCTGCTGCAATGCTTGCACTGCACTAGCCTCTATGGCGAAAGTATCGCGGGCCATTTGCAAGGCCCTATCGGCCATGGCCGCGCTCCAAGTCGGTGTACTGCTTGTCATGCAGTGATTCTATCGGCGGGATCCCATGACAAAAGCGGCTAAAGCACGCCTGCTTCTTGCTAGTATGGGGTTATGACTGCTTTGGAGATCACCCTTCTTTACCTATTGGCCGCCGTATTAGGGGTGGTCGTGTGCCGCAGCCTGCGCTTACCCCCCATGCTGGGCTACCTGACCGTAGGCATGCTGATCGGCCCCCATGCACTAGCGGTGTCAAACGACGAGCATATTGTCCATACCCTCGGTGAGCTGGGTGTGGTGCTGCTGATGTTTGTGATCGGCTTGGAGTTCAACCTGGGCCGTTTGCACACCATGCGCAAGCACGTGTTTGGACTGGGTTTGCTGCAGGTGCTCGTCAGCCTGTTGCTGGGAGTGGGTTTGGTGTTGGGCTTGGGCTGGGTGTTACCCAGCCAGTGGCAACTGAGCTGGCAGGGCGGCTTAGCACTGGCTGCCGCGTTGGCGATGAGCAGTACCGCCATTGTGGTCAAGCTGATGTCTGAGCGCGTAGAACTGGAATCCGAACACGGCAAACGCGTGCTGGGGGTGCTGTTGCTACAGGATTTGGCCGTGGTGCCCTTGCTGGTACTCATTCCAGCCTTGCGCAGTTCGGGCGACACCATGCTCATCGATCTTGGGCTGGCAGCCCTGAAGGCAGGAGCCATCATCGCGCTGCTGCTGCGTGGCGGGCAATACGTCATGCGCCATTGGCTGACGCAGGTTGCACGGCGCAAGAGTGATGAGCTGTTCATGCTCAATCTTTTGCTCATCACGTTGGGCTTGGGCTGGCTCACCGAATTGGCTGGCCTGAGCATGGCATTGGGTGCTTTTATTGCGGGCATGTTGATTTCGGAAACCCAATACAAGCACCGCGTGGAGACGGATATCCGTCCTTTCCACGATGTGCTCCTAGGACTGTTTTTCATCAGCATTGGCATGCGGCTGGACTGGGCTTTGGTGTTAGAGCGTTGGCCACTGGTGTTGGTGTTCGTGCTCAGCCTCACGGTACTCAAAGCCGGCCTAGTTGGTGGACTGACTCGCCTGCTGGGTGCAAGCCCTGGGGTAGCCATGCGCACAGGCTTGTATTTGGCGCAAGCAGGGGAGTTTGGTTTTGTTCTGCTGGCCTTGGCACAACAGCATTCTTTGGTGCCTGCGCCACTGCTCAACCCAGTGCTCGCTGCCATGGTGCTGTCCATGATGCTGACGCCTTTTGTCATCCTCAACAGCAACCGCATCGTGCTCAAACTTGTTAGCAGCGAATGGCTGATGCAATCGCTGCAAATGACCCACATTGCTCGCCAAGCCATGTCGGCCAAGGAGCATATCATCATCTGCGGCTTTGGTCGCTGTGGGCAAAACTTGGGGCGCATTCTGGAGCAAGAAAACATACCCTACCTTGCTCTGGACTTGGATCCTGACCGGGTACGGCAAGCTGCTGCTGCCGGCCACTCGGTGGTGTATGGCGACTCCATCCGCCTGCAAGCCTTAATGGCTGCTGGTTTGGCCCGCGCCAGTGCAGTCGTGATCACGTATTTGGACGAACCCGCAGCGCTCAAGGTGCTGCACCATGTGCGTTCACACGCACCGCAAGTACCGGTCATTGTGCGCACACAAGACGATTTGCACTTGGAAAAACTGCAACAAGCAGGAGCTACGGAAGTCGTGCCAGAAGCCATGGAGGGCTCGCTCATGCTTGCCAGCCATGCACTGGCCTTGATTGGTGTGCCCATGCGGCGCGTGATCCGCATCGTGCAAGACCAGCGTGATGCCCGCTACAACCTGCTGCGCGGTTTTTTCCATGGTGCTGACGATTTGGGCAGTGAAGACGCCGACGCACAGCAACGTTTGGCATCCATCCGACTGTCCGACACTGCCGCCAGCTGCGGCCTGTACTTGCACGAACTCGCCTTGGACAACTTGTCGGTGCGGGTGCTGCATGTGCGCAAATCCAATGGACACATCTTGCACAGCCAAGACAATCCACAACTCATCGCCGGGGACACCTTGGTACTGTCTGGCCTAGCTTCTGCGTTGGCAGACGCCGAAACGTATCTTTTGCGGGCAAAATAGCCTGTTGCCCATTTCATTTTTCTGGCCCCATGAGCACTGCCATGCAACACCTGAGCATCAACCAATACCTGCGCAACCATATCCGTACCGTGCCGGATTGGCCTGCACCTGGAGTGCAATTTCGCGACATTACCCCGCTACTGCAAGACGCCAAGGTGTTTCGTGTGCTGATCGACGCCTTTGTGCACCGCTACATGGATCCCAGCATGCGCCCCGACGTGGTAGCGGGCCTAGATGCCCGTGGCTTTATTTTGGGCGCTGTGGTCGCCTATGAGCTCAATGTCGGCTTTGTCCCTATCCGCAAAAAAGGCAAGCTGCCTTTCACCACGGTCGAAGAAACCTACGAGCTGGAATACGGCAGTGCCACCGTGGAGCTGCACACCGATGCCGTCAAGGCCGGTGACCGCGTGCTGCTGATCGACGACCTGATTGCCACCGGGGGCACCATGATGGCAGGTAAAAAACTGCTGGAAAAGCTAGGTGCCACCGTGACCGAAGGTGCAGCGATTGTCGATTTGCCCGAGTTGGGCGGTTCGGCGCGCCTGCGCGAAGCAGGCCTGCCTTTGTTCACACTGGTGGACTTCGAAGGCCACTGAGCGAATGCACAGCGCTTACAAGTCGCCCCACTGGGTAGAACTCAAGGGTGACATAGCGCGCTCATCAATCACCGTATCCTGAAAGTCGCGCACCGGCATAGGCTTGCGCGGGCCGGTTTGCACAATTTGCCCGGGCGCTGACAAAGGTCCTTGCGCAGGGATGGATGCCAAGGCTTTTTTGAACGCCAACAACTCATCTTCATGCAACGGGTCGTAGGGTTTGAGTGAGGTGGTATCGGCAAAGGCACGCTCATCCGTTGCTGTACTTTTGCGGCTGTCTGCCGGTTCCTGCGCCACCCGCTCGGTACGAGTGATGCGCTGTGCCAGCACATGCTCGTTGGCGCGCCAGTACACCGCATTGACCTGCATCTCATGGCGGTTTTTGGCTGCTTGCACGATGTTTTGCTCCATTTCGTACAGCCTGCCGTGATCAGCCATGATGGCGCTGCCTACGTCCACCATCACCAAGTAATCCAAGCCGCGTGAGTCCAGTGACAACACTTTGAACTTGTAGCTGCTGGAAATCAGGCCTGCGCGGGCCATCGTTTCACGTACCACGCCATACAACATTTCACGTCGTTCATAACGTTCTGCACGACGTGCCAACGGATCGTTGGCATCTGCGCCGACAGCACCCGCGCGTGCACCATCGGCTTGCAACCCCGCATTGGTACGCTGGGTTGTTGGTGTTGCGGTATTGGCTTTTTTGCCAAACCAATTAAATAAAGACATCTTGTCTCATCCTTGTATGCGGCTCGGTAACGTGCTGCTGTTTGCCAGTCTAGTGCGCTACTTGCCAATGCAAAACTGCGAAAAGATCACTCCCAATAGGTCATCACTCCCAAATTCGCCCGTGATTTGATTCAGTGCATTCTGAGCCAAACGCAACTCCTCGGCCAGTATATCTAGCGCTAACGCCCTCTGTTGCAACCACTCGTCTGCCAGAGAAAGATGCTCCTGCACAGTGTGCAAAGCCTGAAGGTGGCGCTGTCGCGCCAAATACACACCACTGCCCGCAGGCTGCCAGCCCGCCAATTCCAGCAAGCGCATGCGCAGGGGTTGCAAGCCCTCACCCGTCTTGGCCGATAGCACCACCCCATCAGCAATGCTGGGCAACTCTTGCGGGGGCACCGCATCGGCCTTGTTCCACACATGCAATACCGGCACACCTTGGGGAAGTTTTTCAGCCACCAAGCTTGCTATATCTGCTTCTGCTGCTACATATTCTGTAGCAGATGCGCGTGACAAATCGTGCAAAAACAGCAGCACATCGGCCTGCTCTATCTCACCCCACGCACGCTGTATGCCGATGCGCTCCACCTCATCGTCGCTGGCACGCAAGCCAGCTGTGTCCACGATGTGGATAGGCACACCCTCTATCTGGATGGTTTCCTGTACCTTGTCACGGGTGGTACCCGCAATCGGTGTGACGATGGCCAACTCTGCACCAGCTAAGGCATTGAGCAAGGATGATTTGCCAGCATTGGGCTGACCGGCGATAACGACTTTGAGCCCCTCGCGCAGCAGGGCTCCTTGCTGGGCCTGCGCTTGAACTTGCTGCAACTGCTGCCGCAAGCGCTGTAGCTGCCCCACGGCATCGGCTTTTTGCAGGAAATCGATTTCCTCTTCCGGAAAATCCAGTGTCGCCTCCACCAACATGCGCAGGTGGATGAGGCGCTCACGCAGCACAGCAATCTCACGCGAAAACGCACCCGACAAAGACTGCGAAGCACCCCGCGCGGCCGCCTCGGTACTGGCATCGATCAAATCGGCAATCGCTTCGGCCTGGGCCAGATCGAGCTTGCCATTCATAAAGGCACGCTGGGTGAATTCGCCCGCCTGCGCCAAACGCAAACCGGCCAGCCACGGCTGACCTGTGGGTTGCAGTTGCTGCGCCAACTCCAGACAGCGGGCCACCAGCAACTGGAGCACCACCGGGCCACCGTGGGCTTGCAACTCCAACACATCTTCACCGGTGTAGGACTGTGGTGCCACAAAGTGCAGGGCCAAACCATGGTCCAGTGGTGCACCATGACCATCGTTGAACGGCAAATAAGTGGCTTGGCGCGGCACCAAGGCTTTGCCCAGCAAGGCTGCAATAAACGGCCCCAACTGAGGACCACTGATACGCACAATACCCACCGCCCCACGTCCGGGAGCTGTGGCTATGGCAATGATGGGATCACGGTGGCGAGCAAGCGAAGTCATGGAAAATGGCCAACTGTCTGTCGTTATACAAGCAGGGAACCCAAGCACAAAGGGCCCTTGCGGGCCCTTTGTGCTGATCTGCTTACTTGAACTTGGGCAGATTGAACTGCGGTGGTACGCCCATTCGGGTGTTGATAATCCACTGCTGAGCAATCGACAAGATGTTGTTCGTGATCCAGTACAGCACCAAACCGGCGGGGAAAGCGAAGAACATCACGCTGAAGGCCAGCGGCATGATCCACATCATCTTGGCTTGCAGTGGGTCTGGTGGCGCGGGGTTGAGCGCTGTCTGCAGCAAGGTTGACAAGGTCATGATGACGGGCAGGATGAAGTAAGGATCCTTGGCAGACAAGTCGGTCACCCACAAAATCCACGGTGCATTGCGAATCTCCACCGATGACAACAGCACGGAGTACAGCGCAATAAAAACCGGAATTTGAATCACGATAGGCAAGCAACCGCCCATGGGGTTGACCTTTTCCTCGCGGTAGATCTTCACCATCTCTTGCTGCATTTGCTGCGGTTTGTCTTTCAAACGCTCACGCAGCTCCATGATGCGGGGGTTGATGGCCTTCATCTTGGCCATGCTGGCGTAGGCCTTGGCGTTGAACCAGTAGAAAGCAATCTTGAGCAAAAGCACCAAGGCCACGATGGACCAGCCCCAGTTGCCAATAAAGCCATGCAACTTGTCGAGCAACCAGTACAGCGGTTTGGCAATGATGGTCAGGTGACCGTAATCCTTGACCAACTCCAAACCGGTCGCAATGCCTTCGAGCATTTTTTCGTCTTGGGGGCCCATGAACAAAGTTGCCTTGATTTGCTTGCTCTGGCCAGGCTCAATGGCACCCAATGGGCTCACCATAGTGGCGCGGTAGCAGCAATCGGCCAAGGTCGAACCAATGTCTACGCCGTCAAAGTGGAACTCACGCTGCACGCCCTTGGGCAAAATCCAAGCGCTGGCAAAGTAATGTTGCACCATGGCGACATAACCGTTGTCAGCTTGTGCGGGGTAGTCGGCTTTTTTCTTTTTGATGTCAGAAAAATCCACCTTGCGGTACTTGCTGTCCTCGGTATAGAGGGCCGGGCCGGTGTAAGTGGAATAGAAGGACGATCCGCCTTCTAAAGGATTGCCGTCGCGCACCAACTGCAAATACAGCTGCGGAGCGATAGGCGCGCCAGAAGCATTCACCACATCTTGCTGCACATCCACCGCATAAGAGCCGCGGTGCAAGGTATAGGTTTTCACCAGCTTCACACCACCGACTTCGGGCGACGTAAATTGAATGCTCAAGCTATCTTGACCTTCTTTCAATACGCGATCACCGCTAACTTGCATCACGGTTTTGTGGGTTGGCAAACCTGCACCTGCCGTCTGCACCAAGCCCGTTTGCGCTTGGTACACATGGGCAGCACTGTCTTCCAAAAGCACCACATTACGGGTCTTGTCGTGGTCATCCACGTGCTTGAGAAACTCGGTGCGCACCACAGAACCGCCTTCGGTATCGAAGGTGAGTTTGAGGGTATCGGTGCTCACTTCAAAACGTTCTTTGGGCAACGCGGGAGTTGCCGCATGGGCAGCCGTCGTGGCAGGAACTGCACTGCCAGTCGCTCCAGTAGTGGCTGGCGTGGGAGTAGCCGCGCTTGCTGTCGGCACTGCAGCCTTATCAGCAGCCGGCGTGGCGCGTGGGAAGAAAGTGGCTTGGTGTCCGTTATAGACCTGCCACTGGTCCCATAACAAGACCATGGAGAAACCAAAAACCACCCAAAGAATGGTGCGGCGAATATCGTTCATGGAACTCTCTTTTCCGAAGAGACAGATGAGGTTGAAGAGAAACGGCGAAACAAACCACCGTGCAAAGGCGACTGCTCGGGTACCGGATCATGCCCCCCAGCACAGCCGGGATGGCAACGTACCAGACGGCGCAATGTGAGATAAGTTCCCGCTGCTGCACCGTGCTGCTGCAAGGCCTGCAATGAGTAGGCCGAGCAAGTAGGCTCAAAACGGCAAGAAGAACCCAACCAAGGGCTCAAGAATAAGCGGTAGCCACGAACCAGCAGAATCAGTATGGACTTCATAGCGTGTTCGTTGCCAGTTGGGATGGTGTGGCCGCTAAGTCTGCCAAACGGCGCTGGGCGTTGCTGAACAAGACCTGCAGCTCTTGGCGCACGTCGTGCCGCAACTTGTCAGAGGTGGCGCTAATGTACTCTGCCCTGTCCCAGCTTGTGCGCAAGCGCACCACATGGCCCATGGGTGCGAGCAACAACAGCGTGGGCGCATATTCTGCGGCCACGCTGTAGATTTGGCGCTTGATGGTATTGCGTGTCACAGCCCGGCGTGCCCAACGCTTAGGCACCATCGCCCCCAACCACGTACCCGATGGATGGAACACCGGGCGCATAGCTTCGGGCTGGCGCAGGCTCAAGGCACTCAATTCACGGGCATGCAACGCAAAATGCTGCGTTCGCGACACCACAACCCCATCCAAGACAACTTGGAATTGCGGGCGGGTTTGCAAACGCAGCAAGTGCGTGCAGTGTGTGCTGTGGACGTCGTGGGACACCACGCACCCAGACCAGACTAAGCCAGCTTAGACAGCCAGGCGTTTGCGGCCCTTGGCGCGGCGTGCGTTGATCACGGCGCGACCACCACGAGTCTTCATGCGAACCAAGAAACCGTGGGTGCGAGCACGACGGGTTTTGGATGGTTGGTATGTGCGTTTCATTGTTGAAAAATTCCTGTAGTAACCGACTGCTTCGGGTGGACTTCTGTTCGGACCACGCTTAGCTGGCCAAAGCCAACCCTGAAGTCCGGTGAACCGCGAATTATCGCAAAACTTTAAACATGCAGCAAGGCCGCGCTTGCAGGCATAATCCGCCCCCTTGCCGTTTCGGCATGCAGGCGGTGTGGATAAGCTCTTAATAATTGCGCATTCACCAGCATCCACAACCACAAATATCCACAACAAAGCCATCAGCCATGAGCCAGGGACCATCATTACAAAACAGCGACAGCGGCATCCCACTGAGCGTGGGTTTGTGGCAAGAGTGTTTGGACGTGCTAGCGCAAGAGCTGCCCGAACAACAGTTCAACACCTGGATCAAACCTCTCTCTGTACAGCCGGGCGACGAGGAAGATCGCATCACCCTGCTGGTGGCCAACCGCTTCAAGCTGGACTGGGTGCGCGCCCAGTACAGCCAACGCATCAGCACGCTGCTGGAACAGCTACGTGGCATGCCCGTGCAATTGGAATTGGCCATCGCAGCCCGAGTAGCCCCCACCCGTGTGCATATGCCTAGCAGGCCTGTGGATAGCACCCCCACCATTGACACCTTTGCCAACGGCTATACCCCCAATCCAGCCGGGGACGGCACCATATCTGCCGCTGCCAACGGAGCCGAAAGCACCACTACCAGCGTTCCCAAGAACCGCCTCAACAGCATCCTGACGTTCGATACTTTGGTGGAGGGTTCTGCCAACCGCATGGCCCGCGCCGCCGCCATGCATGTAGCAACCTCACCGGGTGCCATGTACAACCCCCTGTTCATTTACGGTGGGGTGGGCTTGGGCAAAACCCACTTGATGCACGCCGTCGGCAACCGCCTGCTGCAAGACAAACCGCAGTCCAAAGTGCTGTACATCCACGCCGAGCAATTCGTCTCCGATGTGGTGAAGTCCTACCAGCGCAAGACTTTTGATGAATTCAAGCAGCGCTACCACTCGCTGGATTTGCTGCTGATTGACGATGTTCAGTTCTTCGCTGGCAAAGACCGCACGCAAGAGGAGTTCTTCAACGCATTTGAAGCCCTGCTGACGCGCAAGAGCCACATCATCATGACCAGCGACACCTACCCCAAGGGGCTGACCGACATCCACGAGCGCTTGGTGTCGCGCTTTGACTCGGGACTGACCGTGGCCATCGAGCCACCCGAATTGGAAATGCGCGTGGCCATCTTGATCAACAAAGCCCACGCCGAAGGCGCCGACATGCCCGAAGAAGTCGCTTTTTTTGTGGCCAAAAACGTGCGCTCCAACGTGCGCGAGCTTGAAGGGGCCCTGCGCAAGATACTGGCCTACTCGCGCTTTAACCACAAAGACATTTCCATTCAGCTGGCGCGCGACGCGCTCAAAGACCTGCTGTCGATTCAGAATCGGCAAATCAGTGTGGAGAACATCCAAAAAACGGTGGCCGACTACTACAAGATCAAAGTGGCCGACATGTACAGCAAAAAGCGCCCGGCCAGCATTGCCCGGCCACGCCAGATCGCTATGTACCTGGCCAAAGAACTGACGCAAAAGAGTCTGCCTGAGATTGGCGAGTTGTTTGGCGGACGCGACCACACCACTGTCTTGCATGCAGTGCGCAAAATCGCCGCCGAGCGCCAGCAGCTAGCTGAACTGAACCAGCAGCTGCACGTACTGGAGCAAACCCTGAAAGGCTGATGCGAAAAACCCAACAACGCGCGCCAAGAAATGTCACAAAACAAGCGAAAATGCGCGTTGCCCAGTGAATTGGATATATGGAGAGGATTTACCCATGATCGTTTTGAAGGCTACACAAGACAAGGTTCTGTCGGTACTGCAATCGGTGGCCGGCATCGTGGAGCGTCGCCACACCTTGCCGATACTGGCCAACGTACTGCTGCGCAAAGCAGGTGACTCGATCCAACTGACCACCAGCGATTTGGAAATCCAAATCCGCACCACCGCCGATCTGGGAGGCGACACTGGCAATTTCTCCACCACCATTGGCGCCAAAAAACTCATCGACATCCTGCGCACCATGCCCGGCGATCAGACCGTGAGCTTGGAGTCGAGCCAAAACAAAGTCATCCTCAAAGGTGGCAAGAGCAAGTTCACGCTGCAAACCCTGCCCGCCGAAGACTTCCCACTGGTGCAAGAATCGGCCAACTTCGGCCCCGTTTTCAGCGTGCCGCAAAAAACCCTCAAAGCGCTGCTGGGCCAAGTGGCGTTTGCCATGGCCGTGCACGACATCCGCTACTACCTCAACGGCATTTTGTTCGTGGCCGAAGGCAAAACCCTGAGCTTGGTCGCGACCGACGGGCACCGCTTGGCCTTCTCCAGCGCCACCTTGGACACCGAAGTGCCCAAACAAGAAGTCATCTTGCCGCGCAAAACCGTGATGGAACTGCAGCGCCTGCTCAGCTCCAACGATGAAGGCCTGATCGAGATGCAATTTGCCAACAACCAAGCCAAGTTTGCGTTTGACGGCATGGAGTTCGTCACCAAGCTGGTGGAAGGCAAATTCCCCGACTACAACCGCGTCATCCCCAAAAACCACAAAAACAGCGTCACACTGGGCCGCACCGCTTTGCTGACCACGCTGCAACGCACAGCCATTCTGACCAGCGACAAGTTCAAGGGCGTGCGCCTGAACCTAGACCCCGGCTCGCTGCGCGTGGCCTCCAGCAACGCCGAGCAAGAAGAAGCCATGGACGAGTTGGACATCGACTACGGTGGTGACAGCATCGAAATCGGCTTCAACGTTACCTACCTGATTGATGTGCTGACCAACATGGATCAGGACATGGTCAAGATCGAACTCTCCGATGGCAACAGTTCCGCGCTCATCACCATCCCCGACAACCAAGACTTCAAGTACGTTGTCATGCCGATGCGCATCTAAGCCCGCAAAAAAGTAAAAAATGCGCCGAAAGGCGCATGGATAAAGCTTGACGCGCTAGCAAAACCATAGCAGAACACCATGAGCGAAATCACCAGCAACGCCGACGACAACACCCCAGTACCCATGCCCGCAGCCGGAGCAGACAGCTATGGCGAAGGCAGCATCCAAATCTTGGAAGGGCTGGAAGCCGTGCGCAAACGCCCCGGCATGTACATCGGCGACACCAGTGATGGCACCGGTCTGCACCACTTGGTCTTTGAAGTGGTGGACAACTCCATCGACGAAGCGCTGGCTGGCCACTGCGACGACATCGTGGTCACCATCCACTCGGACAACTCCATCAGCGTCACCGACAACGGCCGCGGCATCCCCACCGGCGTGAAGATGGACGACAAGCACGAGCCCAAGCGTTCGGCCGCTGAAATTGCCCTCACCGAACTGCACGCGGGCGGCAAGTTCAACCAAAACAGCTACAAGGTTTCTGGCGGCTTGCACGGCGTGGGCGTATCCTGCGTGAACGGCCTGTCCAAATGGCTGCGCCTGACCGTGCGCCGCGATGGCAAGGTACACCAAATCGAGTTTGCCCAAGGCATTGTGCAAAACCGCATACTGGAAACCGTGGATGGCGTGGAAGTCAGCCCCATGCGCGTGACCGGCACCACCGACAAGCGTGGCACCGAAGTGCACTTCCTGCCCGACACCGAAATCTTCCAGCAAAACAACGACTTCCACTACGAAATCCTGTCCAAGCGCCTGCGCGAGCTGAGCTTCTTGAACAACGGCGTGCGCATTCGCCTCAAGGACGAGCGCGATGGCCGCGAAGACGACTTCTCCGGCGCTGGCGGCGTCAAGGGCTTTGTGGACTTCATCAACGCCAACAAAAAGGTGCTGCACCCCAACGCCTTCTACGCCACTGGCAGCCGCCCTGCCGACAGCTACGGCGGCATTCCCGGCACCGAGATTGGTGTGGAAGTGTCCATGCAGTGGAACGACGGCTACAGCGAGCAGGTACTCTGCTTTACCAACAACATCCCCCAGCGCGACGGTGGTACCCACCTGACCGGCCTGCGTGCGGCCATGACCCGCGTGATTGGCAAGTACATCGCCGACAACGACATGGCCAAGAAAGCCAAGGTCGAAGTCAGCGGTGACGACATGCGCGAAGGCCTGTGCTGCGTGCTCTCGGTCAAAGTGCCCGAGCCCAAATTCAGCAGCCAGACCAAAGACAAGTTGGTATCGAGCGAAGTGCGTGCCCCGGTGGAAGACATCGTGGCCAAGGCGCTGACCGAATTCTTGGAAGAAAAACCCACCGACGCCAAGATTCTGTGCGGCAAGATCATCGACGCTGCCAAAGCCCGCGAAGCGGCCCGCAAAGCGCGTGAAATGACCCGCCGCAAAGGCGTGCTGGACGGCATGGGCCTGCCCGGCAAGCTGGCCGACTGCCAAGAAAAAGACCCCAGCCTGTGCGAAATCTACATCGTCGAGGGTGACTCCGCCGGCGGCTCGGCCAAGCAAGGCCGCGACCGCAAGTTCCAAGCCATCCTGCCCCTGCGCGGCAAGATCCTGAACGTGGAAAAAGCCCGCTACGAGAAGCTGCTCTCCAGCAACGAAATCGTCACCCTCATCACCGCACTGGGCACCGGTATTGGCAAAGCCAGCGAAGACAGCGGCAAGAGCGGCGCGGACGACTTCAACGTGGACAAGCTGCGCTACCACCGCATCATCATCATGACCGACGCGGACGTGGACGGTGCCCACATCCGCACCCTGCTGCTGACCTTCTTCTACCGCCAGATGCCCGATCTGGTCGAGCGCGGCCACATCTACATCGCCCAGCCCCCGCTGTACAAGGTGAAGAACGGCAAAGAAGAGCTGTACCTCAAAGACGCCTCCGCCCTGGACAGCTATCTGCTGCGCATTGCGCTGGTGGGTGCTTCCGTCCACACCGGTGGCACTGCCCCCCAAGTGCTCAGCGGCGACACCTTGGCCACCTTGGCACACAAGCACCAAGTGGCCGAGGCCGTGGTGGATCGCCTGCAAAACTTCATGGATGCCGAGGCGCTGAGGTCAATAGCCGACGGCGTGGCCCTGAACTTGGATACTTTGGACGACGCTCAAGCCAGCGCCAATGCCCTGCAAGCCAAGCTGCGCGACGTGGGCAGCGAAGCCATGGTGGCCGGCGAATTTGACGTGCGCACCGACAAACCCGTGCTGCGCATCAGCCGCCGCCACCACGGCAACGTCAAGAGCAGCATCATCACCCAAGACTTTGTGCACGGTGCCGACTACGCCGCCTTGGCCGAAGCGGCCAATACCTTCCGTGGCTTGCTGGGCGAAGGCGCTAAAGCCACCCGTGGCGAAGGCGAAAAGGCCAAGGAAGAAAAGGTGAGCGACTTCCGCCAAGCCATGGCGTGGTTGATTGCCGAAGCCGAGCGCACCACCAGCCGCCAGCGCTACAAAGGCTTGGGCGAAATGAACCCCGAGCAGCTGTGGGAAACCACCATGGACCCCACTGTGCGCCGCCTGCTGCGGGTGCAGATCGAAGACGCCATCGAAGCCGACCGCGTGTTCACCATGCTCATGGGCGACGACGTGGAGCCGCGCCGCGACTTCATCGAGACCAACGCGCTGAGGGCTGCGAATATTGATGTGTGATTTTTGAACGATTTATAAGATGCAATACGGCGAACAATATTTTGCAAAATCTATGATTTGAGGGCGTTTAATAGGGCTGACCGACGGATTTATAAAGCCGTCGCATCCAAGGAAAAAAGCGAATGAGCTACGTGTCTAGTTCGATACCGACAATCTCGGCAGCACAGTTCTCAACGGCCTTCGCCTTGAGGCCCAACTTGGTGGCCTGGTTCCTCGGGGCTGGCGCTTCCGCCGCGTCAGGAATTCCTACTGGCTACGCGATGATTCGGGACTTCAAGGCCCAAATCTTCTGTCGCAAGAACAACCTCTCCAAGCGCGAAATCGACACCGGCGACCAAGTCTGGATTGACCGGATCGACGCCTTCTTCAGGCAAACCTCGCTTCTCCCGCCAGATGGAGACCCGACCGAGTACGCTGCGGCGTTCGAAGCGGTCTACCCCCAGCCCCGGCATCGCAGGCAGTACATTGACGACGCCATCTCCAAAGGCACGCCTTGCTTTGGGCACAAGGTTCTCGGAAGCCTGATTGCCGCCCGCAAGGTGGACTGCATATTCACCACCAACTTTGACCCCCTGGTGGAGGAATCCGCAGTCAGTGCCAACGTATTGCTGCCCACGGCGGATCAGGCGCGGCCAACGGTCGCGGCCATTGACTCGGGAGAGCGCGCCATGCGCTGCCTCAACGAGTCGGACTGGCCCTTGGTGGCCAAGCTCCATGGCGATTACCAATCCATCGCCATCAAGAACACAGGGTCTGAACTCGAGCGGCAGGACGAGCGCATGCGGCACGTGCTCGTCGAGGCAAGCAAACGCTTCGGGATGGTGTTCGTCGGTTACAGCGGGCGGGACGCTTCGGTTATGGAGGCGTTGACCGCAGTCTTACGGGAACCTGCACCGTTTCCGAACGGCCTGTATTGGGTGACATCGTCCGCTTCCCGTCTCCTACCTGCGGTCACTGAGTTCTTGGAGCACGCTCATCTTGCTGGCGTCGACGTTGCGGTGGTCGAGTGCAAGACGTTCGACGAATTGGCAGGTGATGTCATCAAGCATGTCGACCTGCCGCAGGTGCTGATGGACCATGTGATGCAAGGCAGGGCTGCCCCCCGCCTGGTGCCCGTCAATCTGCCGAACAGCCACGCCCGGGAGTTTCCGGTGCTGCGGTACTCCGCACTCCTCATCGAATCGTTGCCGCGCGTTGCACGGCGGATGACCCTAGCGCAGGCTGCGACCTCTCCCACGGTCAGAGCACTATTGAAAGAACAGCACAGCAGGGCAGTCGTCGCCGCAAATGGCCGTGAACTAGCGGTGTTCGGGAAAGACGAAGAAGTCTTGGCAGCGCTAGCGCCCCTCGGAGCTCAGATCGCGGGGACGGTAGACTTGGATGCGGCCAGGGACAGCTGGGCGTTGGGTCTTCTGTACGACGCGTTGGTCAAAGCTCTGTCTCGGTATCGCCCCCTCATTCCTCGGTTCAAGCGTTCCGGGCACTCACTCATCGTCGCCAGCCCTCGGGAAGGCGAGGACCCGGAATTCGCTCTGAAGCGTTCACAGGACCTCGCCCCACTGCGCACGGCGTATGAGAGCGCCCTCACGGGCAACGTCCCGAAGCTCAACTTCCCGTTCAATGAAGGTGTCTTCTTGAAGCTGGAACAGATAGAGGACCGTTGGTGGTGCGGCTTCGAGCCATACACGTTCGTAGACATTCCCCGGCCTGAGCACTCTGAGCGGGCCCTTCAGCCAGAGTCAGGTAGTACCGAAAACGACGCGTTGGGAGTGCCATTCGAACGCCGCGGTGGTGATCCGGCGGGAGACTGGCGAAGAGAGCGTTGGGCTCCGAAGTACAACAAGCAGTGGGCAGCGATCATCCACGCGTGGGCAACGCTGCTCACGTCGGCCAAGGACGGCAAGGTCCGCGCCTTCGGTCTGGAGGATGGCATTGGCATCGACGCAGTGTTCACCGTCTCGCGGTTCACTGGCTGGAGCCGACCAGGCCACCATCACACCTACTTCGATAGGACCAAGTGATGGCCAGTTCCTTCCAAGCATCGAAGCTTCCGCCATTCACGCTCCTGGACGAGCCGCTGCTCTCCTTCTCGCCGTCGGACGACACACAGGTGGACGTCCATCCCCTGAGAGGACTACTCAATTTCGGGCCGTATTCCAAGGGCTCATTCGGTGGGTACACCTCGCAGATTCGAATCGCCACTGTGGGGCCCGAGAGTTCGTACAAACGCCGTGGTGAGCTGATGGCATCTCTGCGCGGCTCATACCAGCCCAGCGACCGCTCCGAGTACGTGCCACCGTACCCAGGCTTTGATCGATTGTTCGGTGTGCAGTTGGAGGCGGCGCGCGGCGCGCATATCAAATGGCCTGACTCCCTAGCTCAACTTCCAGGCGACGGCGATCCGCAGGCTCGGCTGTTCCAGGCAATGAATTCCGCTCTTCGCAGGCTTGATGCGGTGCGCAACGAGTTCGATGTGGTGCTGGTGCACTTCCCGGACTCCTGGGCTACCGCAACACGCAGCAAGTTCTTCGATGCACACGACGCACTCAAAGCACTGGGGGCAAAGTACAACATTCCTACCCAGGTGCTCAACGACCGAGTTTTCACCTTCAACTACAAGGCTTCGCTCGCCTGGCGCTTGGCAACCGCCCTTTACGTGAAGGCGGCGGGGACACCTTGGAAGTTGGCTCCGCTGAAAGGGGTGCCCGATGACACCGCGTACATCGGCCTCGCCTATGCACTACGTGGCGACCAGCGTGACGCTCACTATGTGACGTGTTGCTCGCAGGTTTTTGACATGGACGGCGGAGGCATGCAGTTCGTGGCGTTCGAAGCGCGCGACCCTGTCGCCGACGTAGCCGAGGCCCGCCGCAACCCCTTTCTGAGCCGGGACGACATGCGTGCGGTTCTCGCACGAAGCCTTGAGCTCTATCAGGGCCGCAATGGTGGCAACTTGCCCAAACGACTGGTCATCCACAAGACCACGGCGTTCAAGCAGGAGGAAATCGAAGGCGCGTTTGATGCGCTGTCCGGCGTGGCTGAGATTGAGTGTGTAGAGGTCGGTGCAGCGTCCTGCTGGCGAGGGGTCTGGCTGATTCAGTCTGCTGGTGCGACGCCGCCGACCAGACCATCGGGCTATCCGGTTCCCCGAGGGACGATGGTCGCCCGTTCGGGGACCTCGGCACTCGTATGGGTGGCCGGCAACGCACCTGAGGTATCTACGAGAGGCGACTACTACCAAGGGAAGAAGAGCATCCCGAAGCCGCTGCAACTCATCCGGCATGCTGGAAGAGGCTCGCTAGAGCTGATTGCCCACGAAGCGCTTGCTCTGACCAAGATGGACTGGAACAACGACGCACTGTATGACCCAGTACCGGTGAGCATTCGGTATTCGCAGCGGTTGGCGCGGACCATCGCCAATGTTCCGGACCTGCCCGGCAAGGTTTATCCCTACCGACTTTTCATGTAAAGAACAGCGCGACAACTGGGCGACCAGCCTTCAGGAGGCAACAAGTGACTATCCTTAGCGAAATTCAGAAGTGGGCCGAGAAGCTACCTGTCGGGCAGACAGCTTGTTGTGGCAATGCTGTTCGAACGCACAACACTGACCACTGATGACCTTGAGAACATTCTGGCCCTAGTTCAAGATTTCCATGAGATCGTCAACGTTTTTCGGCCACAAAGGTCGCCAACTGACAAAAAAACAAGTCGCGGCACGCACAATCGGCTCCCATGCTCCCCAACGACGCCACCCAGCTACTCAAGCTTGTCTCTATGCCAATGCCTTACGGCAAATACGCTGGACGCTTGCTGGCCGATTTGCCGGGGCACTACCTGAACTGGTTTGCCCGCGAGGGATTTCCACCCGGTGAGCTGGGTCGCTTACTGGAGCTGATGCAGACCATAGACCACAACGGCTTGCGCCATTTGCTGCAGCCTCTGCGGCGATAAATAGTCCTAAACGTTCTTCCACAGCACGCGCATCTTGCCCAAGCCTGCCCCGGCAGCGTTGTACAGGTCTGCGGGTGACACGGTAATGCGCTTGAACAAACCCGCTATGGCATGGGTTTGGGGCTGCAAGCCCACCACTTGGTGCACGCTTTTGTAGCAGTAGTACACAAACTCCGAGCAGCTAAAGCGGTGGAAGGTGGCGCTGTCTTCAAACAGGCAGTCGTAGCCCGCGCCAATTTGCCCCAAACCAGAGCGGATAGCTGCCACAGCCACTTCGGCGCGGGTCAAGGTGTCGCCAGCGTGCAGGCGCTCGTACAGGGTTTTGGCTTCTCCGCTGAGTTGCACCAAGGTGTGGGCGTCGGGCTGCAAGTCAGCGCGGGTGAAGGTCTCTGGCATGCGGATCACGGCCACATAGTCGCAGCGCAAGAAGGTGAGGATGTCCTCCACATGCACACCTTTGGCCATGGAGTGCATGACCATTTGCGAGCCCGTCTGAAAGTAATCCGGGTTGTGGCGCACGGCATCTTGCTGCGCTTGCGTGGCTTCGTGCCAATGGCCATCCGCCCCCAGTGCCTTGAGACGACGGCTGGCGATAGCGCGATCGGCCTCGGTCAACGGGCCCACATACAGTGCGGCGTGCGAGAAATACTGGCTGCCATTGCCAGCACCACCAGTTAGGCGGATGAACTCACCATCCACATAGCCGTCAAACCCGCGCAGCAAGATGTCCCCTGGCTGCAGCAAGCCGCCGGGCTGGTCGATGAGTTGGCGTATTTCGTGGCCGCGCAGTTTGAAAACGCTGCTCTCTTGCACCACCACCCACGGCGCCCGGAAGTAGCGCAACGTACCCAGCCACGTGATAAAGCGCGAGCAAATGCGCGTGACCACACCACCAGCGCCTACCGAATCGGGTAAACGATCGCTGTCGTAGTGGTACAGCGCATAGGCAGTGTATGTGCCCACGAGCAACACCATGCCCAAGACCACGGTCGCCATAGCCCAAGCGCCAAGGCCGTAATACTGATGCCCCCAGTAAAGCAAGGCAAAAAGCCCCACAAAAATGATCGGCAACGTAAGATTAACCATGAACCGATAAAGTCTAAAAAACAGGCTTACCAGCAGTGCAGCCAACAGCAAAAGCAGGTGATCCAGTGATCGGTTCATGGTGGTCATCCTTAATAGTTAACCGCATAATGCCTCGCAACACGGTGTGGCTTTTCTATTTTCGGGGGGGCGGATGGGATTGGCAAGCATGCAGCAAACCATGCGATCGGGCTGGCAAGCCATATCTGCCATGGACGACCTACTGGGCACCGAAGAACGCGCCCAGCAAGTGCTGCTCACGGTGGTACTGGGACTGTTTTTTGCTGTTCCTTACGGTTTTTCAAACCTCAACGTTCCGTTACTCAAACTGGTTGGCGTCATAGAGCTGTGCGCATCGGTATTGTTCTTGCTCCCCGCTGGTTTTTTGGCTCTGAATAAACGCGCCATCGCCGTAGCTGAAAACTTGGTACTGCTCAGTGGCTTTTTCATCTTTTCTTCACTGATCGTGTTCTATGGCGTACTAGGCACAGGATTGTTTTGGGCCTTCTTATTTCCCTTCTTGGCTTTTTTCCTCAAAGGTGCGCGCCTTGGCTTGCTCTACAGCTTGTTATTTATCATCGCCGTAGCCAGTTTCTTTGAAGTCGGATCAGGCTTTTTGCCCTATATCCACCGCTATCCCGAGGGTTACGGATGGCACTACTGCGCTTCCTTGATTTGTTACACCGCCATTGCAGCGGGTTTCAACCTTTTGCGGGCACGGTTTGAAGAGCGTTTGCAGCAAAAGGTGGAAGAGCGTACAAAGACTGCACACACGTATATGGAGCAACTTGAGTATCAGGCCAGACACGATGTAGTCACCCTGTTACCCAACCGCCTTGAAGCTGCCACGCTACTGGCAAACGAAATTGCCCGCGCTCACGAGCAAGGCACTGGCATCGCCGTGTGTTGTTTGCATATCAAACGCTTTTTGGAGTTGAGCCACTCTCTTGGCGTAGAGGGCGTGGATGAAATGCTTCTCTCGATTGGCAAACACCTTACACGTGTGCTTGAACACAATGGCCATGTAGCACGCAGCAGACGCGATGAGTTCATGCTGATTTGCCGCATGCCCAGTAGCAAACTAGAACCTGAGGCCGTGAAAAAGCTGATGGAACACCGAGAACTCTCATTGGAAGTGCAAGGCTACACGCTGAGGGTGGAATTTGCCGTTGGGATTGCGCTTTACCCAATGCACAGTGATACAGCAACCACCCTGATGCGCCAGGCTGAGCAAGCCTTGGTTCAAGCATACAAAACCGACGCGGCATGGGCTATGTACGACCAAGCCCACGAATTGCAGTTGCAGCGCAACCATGTGCTGTTTAGCCGCATGGTGCAGACTCTCAACGATGACAATTTCCAGCTCTATCTGCAACCACAAGTGAACTTGGCCACTGGCAAACTGGTGGGCGCCGAAGCACTCACCCGCTGGTGCGACCCGACTGAGGGAATGATTCCGCCATCTATCTTTATCCCCATTGCCGAAGAATCGGGACTGATTGGGCCGTTAACGCAATGGCTGCTTCAACGCTGTTTTGCCGAACTTGCCCGTTGGCAAGCTGCTGGCTTGCAACTAGGCATTTCCATCAACGTATCGGCTTTGACGCTGATGCATCCACGCTTTTTGGAGCAGCTTGGTAATTGGCTGCAGCAATACCAAGTGCAGGCCAAGAACGTGACACTGGAAATCACCGAAAGCTGCTTCATTGGCTCGCCTGAGCGCGCCTTGAAAGTACTACACCAGCTACGTGGCATGGGTTTCCAGCTATCGATTGACGACTTTGGGACCGGTTTTTCCTCACTGGCTTATCTGAAAGACATGCCTATCACGGAGCTCAAAATCGACCAAGTGTTTGTGCGCAAACTGCTATCCCAAAACAGTGACCAAGCCATTGTGGCCTCCACCATCCATTTGGCGCACCGCTTGGGCATGACGGTGGTGTCTGAAGGGATTGAGGATGCGGCTACCGCGCAGTGGCTAGCGGCCCAAGGTTGCGACACGGGGCAAGGCTACTGGTTTGCGCGACCCATGCCTTGTGATGACTTTTTTGCTACAGCACAAAAACTGCACGATACCCCCACATCGAGCCTGCCACTGCCAGCGACCTCTCTTTAGGCATGCGCCATGGCAGGAACTCCATAGCGCAAACCGCATCCAAGATAATGACCGGCCCATTGGCTGGAACACACAACTATTCTTTTAAAAGGGTTTTTTATGCGAAATGCAGCCTTGGCTGTATGGCTTCTCTCGGGTTTGTGCTGCACCGCCATGGCAGCCGATAACAGCAAGCTCATGGGTTATGTGCCCGGCGCCCAAGTGGTTCAAATCCAGCAAGAACGTGGTCAAGTCGATTTACTGAGCAATGTGATTTACGCCCAGTGGAAAGGCACGCGCTCAGTACGCCAGATGAAGATGTCTTTGCTGGTGCCCCGCAATGACGATCTCAAACCCGCCATCGTGTACTTTCCCGGCGGGGGATTCACCACCTCAGAACACGAAAAATACTTGGAAATGCGCATGGCCTTGGCCCAAGCGGGCTATGTAGTGGCCGCGGTGGAATACCGCACCGTGCCGGACAAATTTCCTGCGCCCCTCGAAGATGCCAAAGCAGCCGTGCGCTATCTGCGCGAGCATGCCGCCGAATACGGCATAGACCCCACCCGCATTGCCGCGCTCGGTGATTCAGCCGGTGGCTATGTAGCCCAACTGCTGGGCACCACAGGGGGCGAGAAGCGCTACGACAAAGGTTCGTACTTGGACAAGTCTTCCGATGTGCAGGCCGTTGTCACGCTGTATGGACTGTCCAATCTGCTCAACATCGGCGCTGGCTTGCCAGAGAACATCCAAAAGGTGCACGAATCGCCCGCCGTCACGGAAGCCCTGCTGGTCAACGGCCCTGCCTTTGCGCGCTTTCCCGGAGCCAGCATCATGAGCGTGCCCGACAAAGCCTTGGAAGCCAGTTCCATGGGCCATTTGGAGGGCAAAAAACCCCCGTTTCTGATTTTCCACGGCAGTGCAGACACGCACGTTTCCCCCGTGCAAAGCGCCCAGCTCTACCAAGGTCTGGTGGCCAAGGGCAATAGTGCCGAATACGTGCTGGTCGAAGGCGCTGGGCATGGCGATTTGACTTGGTTCCAAAAGCCCATCATCGACCGCGTTGTCACATGGATCAGCAAGACTTTGGGCGCGCCCACCAAAACACAGCGCCACAGCAACGACCCCAACGCATCGCTCTGACCCCTCCCATGCGCTCATCCATTCACATCGTGGACGTGGATCGACTCGATACTTGGTCGCGCTACCGCAATGGCTTGTGCGACACCTGCCAAGCCAACTGCTGCACCATGCCGCTGGAAGTGGGGCTGCCCGATTTGATCCGCTTGGGGGTGGTGGATCCTTTTGAAGCCGAGTACGAGGAGCCGCGTCGCATCGCCAAACGATTGGAAAAAGCAGGCATCATCGAGCACTTCAACCACAAGCACTGCCTCTTCACCATCGCCCGCCGTGCTGGAGGCGATTGCCGTTTTCTGGACGCGCAAACCCGCCGCTGCACGGTGTACGAGCAACGCCCCGACACCTGCCGCCTGCACCCCCAAAAGAAAAGCCCCAAGCCGGGTTACTGCGCCTACGGAATGCGCCGACCATGACCGAATCGCCCCCTGCTGCCCACACCACACCCCACTCCACCAAAACCCTGCGTGATCTGCTTCTGGCCATGGTCGGTTTGTGCTGCGTTCTCATCATGGTGGCACTGGACCAAACCATTGTGGGCACGGCCTTGCCCACCATCGTGACCGAATTGCAGGGCTTTGAGTTGTATGCCTGGGTCGGTACGTCCTACTTGCTGACCTCCGTTATTACCGTGCCTATTTTTGGCAAGCTCGGTGACGAACATGGACGCAAGCCGTTTTTGCTCATTTCCATCACCCTGTTCACGCTCGCTTCGTTGCTGTGCGGAGCCGCGCAAAGCATGCCGCAACTGGTGGCCGCACGGGCACTGCAGGGCATAGGCGGTGGCATGCTGACCGCATCGGTATTTGCCTCGGTTGCGGACATCTTCCCCAACAGCCAAGAACGGCTGCGCTGGCAGGTGGTGTTTTCCAGCAGCTACGGTCTGGCCAGTGCCATTGGGCCTAGTCTGGGCGGCTATTTGTCGCACTACTGGGGGTGGCGCTGGGTGTTTTTGGTCAACCTGCCAGTGGGCATATTGGGGCTGTACTTTGTGTGGCGCCACTTGCCCCGCGTGCGCCACCAACACAGCCAGCCCCAAGCGCTGGACTGGTGGGGGGCCGCACTGGTAGCCGTGGCCTTGGGTGGCTTTCAACTGCTGGTGGAGTGGCTGCCCGAAGGCCACAACCCACTGGTACTGGTGCTGCTGGCATTGCTCAGCACGGGCGCTGCCGTGGCACTGTGGCGCTGGGAGCGCCGCATACCCAACCCCATGCTGCCACTGGACATGCTGCTGCGTAAACCGCTGTCCCAGCTCATGCTGCTGGCCAACCTACTGGGCTTGTGCATGTTTGGGGTGATTTTCTACACCCCGCTGCTGCTGCAAAGCGGCTTTGGTTTGAGCCCGCACGACGCGGGTTTGCTCGTCACGCCACTGGCGGTGTGCATCACCATCGGCAGCATGGTCAATGGCCAAGTGGTGCGTCTGCTGCCGCAACTGAGCAGCAACACCCTGTTGCTCTGTGGCTTGTGGCCCACCATGGGCATGGCGGTATCGCTGATGACCATGCAGGCCACTACCCCACACTGGTGGATTGTCATCACCATGGTGCTGGGTGGCTTGGGCTTGGGGCTGCTGCTGCCCAATATCACCCTGCTGGTGCAATACACCTCGCCACGCAGCCAACTGGGTATTGCCACGGCCATGCTGCAAACCGTGCGCATGGTGGGTGGCATGCTGGGCACGGCACTCATGGGCACGTGGATCAGCTACCACACCCAAACCCACAACACACCTGCCACACTGGTCAACGCCAATCACCAAGGTTTTGGCTTTTTGTTGGCGGTGCTGGTGCTGTGTTTGCTGTTGGTACGGGCCCTGCCACCGCTCAGTCTGCACGACAAACCGCACGACCCCGTGCCTGCAACCGATTAAGCCACCTTACACCGCCACCGACGCGGTGCTGTCGCGCACCACCAAAGTGGGAGGACTGACCTGCAAAATGGTGGGTTGGTGCTGCGGATTGCCCACCAAATCCAGCAGCAAGTTGACCGACAAGGTGGCCAACTCTTCCACGTGCAAGGACACGGTGCTCAGCGCCGGGCGCAGTTCGCGCGCCAGCTGGATGTCGGTCAGTCCCATGACGGATATGTCGTGTGGCACACGCAGTCCCCGCTCAAACAAGGCCTGGTACACGCCCATGGCCAGCAAGTCGTTGGTGGCAAACAAGGCCGTGAGGTCTCCGTGACGCTGCAGCAGTTCATGGGTCGCGTTGCGACCACTTTCCACGTTGTCCAAAACATGCAGCACAGCCTCTGGTGGCAAGGTAATACCGTGCTGTTGCAGCACACTGGTAAAGCCATCCAATCGGGTGTGCTGCTCGCCTTCCAAGCCACAACCCACAATAACGCCAATGCGCCGGTGCCCCAGTCCCAGCAAATGCTCGGCAGCTAGCTGGCCAGCGCGTGCCAAATCCACCAGCACATGGGGAAAATGGTCTTGCAAATTGGCTTTTTCTTCCGAGGCCAGCACCACGGGTGAGCGGCGGCCTTTGAGCGCTTGGATGTCCTCAGTTTGCAAACCAGTGTGCAAGACCAGCACCCCATCGGCCAAGGTGCCGGCGATTTGGCGCAGGTAAGCGCAGCCCACCTCGGGGCGTGCATCGGTGTTGCAGACCATGAGGAAGAAGTTGCGCTGGCGGGCTACGCGTTCGGCCACCCGCACGAATTCAGGGTAGAAAGGATTGCTGATATCGGGCAGTACCAAGGCCACCATGGAGGACTTTCCCTCGGCCAACGCACGCGCCATCAAGTTGGGCTGGTAGCCGGTGATGCGTATGGCCTCTTCCACCTTGCGGATGGTTTCGGGGCGTACCTTGTTACTGTTGCGCAGCACGTTGGACACGGTGGCCGTGGTGACCCCTGCCAAGCGTGCTACTTCGTTGAGAGTGGCCATAAGCAAAATGTGTTTTTGGCTCTTATAGCGCAAAAAACAAATTTTTTAAACGCTTAAATCCCCAATACAACCCGCATGCCAATTCGCGCAAGATACTGTGGCGTGTTGGGTTCAGGCCATTTCAGCGCGCCAAATTTAAACGCTTAAATCACAACGAGGAGCAACCATGAACTTTGCGAAACGCACCACCCTGAGCACCATGATTGGCTTGGCCCTGAGCGCATCGGGCCTGATGGCCAGCCACGCCGCACAAGCCGGCGAGGTGACGATTTGGGCTTGGGACCCGAACTTCAACATCGCCATCATGCAAGAGGCGGCTAAGCGCTACCAAGCCAAGCACCCCGGCGTGACCTTCAAGATCGTGGACATGGCCAAGGCCGACGTGGAGCAGAAACTGCAAACCGGTTTGGCCTCGGGAGTGAGCAAAGCGCTGCCCGATATCGTACTGGTGGAAGACTACAACGCACCCAAGTACCTGCGCTCCTTCCCCGGTGCGTTTGAAGCCCTGAACGGCAAGATCAACCACGATGGCTTTGCCAAATACAAGGTCAACCTGATGACCATGAACGGCAAGGTCTACGGTGTGCCGTTTGACACTGGCACCACCGGCATGTACTACCGCAGCGACTTGCTCAAGCAAGCAGGCTTTGCTGCCAAAGACATGGAAAACATCACGTGGGATCGCTTCATCGACATCGGCAAACAAGTGGAAGCCAAGACTGGCAAAAAAATGCTGGCCATGGATCCAGGCGACATTGGCCTGCTGCGCGTCATGATGCAAGGCGCTGGCCGCTGGTACTTTGACAAAGACGGCAAACTCGATATCAAGAACAATCCTGCGCTCAAGGCTGCTTTGCAAACCTACGCCAAGATCATGCAAGCGGGCATCTACAAACCCGCGTCGGGCTGGGGCGACTGGGTGGGTGCCTTCAACAAAGGCGACGCGGCCTCCGTCACCACGGGCGTGTGGATTACCGGCTCTGTAAAGGCCGAGGCGAGCCAGTCGGGCAAGTGGGCCGTAGCCCCCACACCGCGCCTGAATGTGCCCGGTGCCATCAACGCCTCCAACTTGGGGGGCTCTAGCTGGTACGTGCTCTCCAGCGCCAAGGAAAAAGCGGCTGCGATAGATTTCCTCAACGAGGTCTACGTCAAGGACATGGACTTCTACCAAAACATCCTGACGACCCGTGGCGCTGTGGGTTCCTTGCTGGCATCGCGCAATGGCAAGGCCTACTCGGAAGCCGACCCCTTCTTCGGCGGCGACAAGGTATGGCAAAAGTTCAGCGACTGGCTATCCAAGGTGCCTGCTGTGAACTACGGCATGTACACCTATGAGGTGGATACCGCCGTGTCCGCCCAGCTACCCGCCTTGGCCCAAGGCCTGCCAGTAGAAAAAGCACTGGACGCAATCCAGAACCAAGTGGCATCGCAAATTCCGCAATAAACCATGGCAACCCCCATTCCCCAATCGCCCAGCAGCTATCGGCGTTTTTACGACATCAATGGCTGGCTGTTTGTGTCAGCCACGCTGGCCTTGATGGCGGGCTTCATGGTCTACCCCATCGTGAAGTCACTCTGGATGTCCTTGCACGCAGGGCCCGGCATGCTGGTCGAGTTTGTGGGGTGGGGCAACGTGGTGCGCTTGTCCAAAGACCCGGTGTTCTTGCAGGCGCTCACCAATACCTGCATTTTTCTGGTGGTCCAAGTGCCCATCATGCTGGTATTGGCACTGGTGCTGGCATCGTGCCTGAACATGCCCCAACTGCGCCTACGCGGGCTGTGGCGCACCATCGTGTTCCTGCCCTGCGTCACCTCCTTGGTGGCCTACTCGGTGCTGTTCAAGAGCATGTTTTCGTACGACGGTGTCATCAACCACGGCTTGCTGGCCTTGCACATCATCAGCGAACCCATTGCCTGGCTCAACGACCCGTTCTGGGCCAAAGTGGTCATCATTTCGGCCATCACTTGGCGCTGGACAGGCTACAACATGATTTTTTATCTGGCTGCCATGCAAAACATCGACAAGTCGATTTACGAGGCAGCCCGCATCGATGGCATTTCGGCCTACCGCCGCTTTGTGTCCATCACCATTCCCATGCTCAAGCCGGTGATTTTGTTCACCACCGTCACCTCCACCATCGGCACGCTGCAGTTGTTTGACGAGCCCATGAACATCACCAGCGGGCTCAACAGCAATGGCAACCCCGCCAACGCCACGCTGACCTTGTCGATGTACATCTACAACCTCTCGTTCAAGTTCGTGCCCAACTTCGGCTACGCGGCCACGGTGTCCTACGTCATCGTCGCCATCGTGGCGGTGCTGGCCTACCTGCAGTTCTTGGCCGCAAAGGACAAATAAACATGCTGGACCGAATTGCCAACCCCCTGCGCATGGCAGGCGTCTACCTGTTCCTGACGGTGGTGTCTGCGCTGTCGCTGTTCCCCTTTGCGTGGATGCTCATTGGCACCACCAACACCTCCACCGACATCACCAAAGGCCAGATGACTATTGGCGGTGCCTTGTGGGACAACATCCACAAGCTCACCAACCTGTTTGACCTGCAGCAAGTACTGTGGAACTCCACCAAAGTCACCTTGCTGGGCACACTGGCCACACTGGTGGTGTCTTCGCTGGCGGGTTATGGCTTTGAAGTGTTCAGCAGCAAAGTGCGCGAACGCGTCTACCAAGCCTTGCTGCTGTCCATGATGATTCCGTTTGCGGCGCTCATGATTCCGCTCTTCACCCTCATGGCGCAAATGGACTTGCTCGACACCCACTTGGCCATCGTGCTGCCCACCGTGGCATCGGCCTACATCGTGTTTTACTTCCGCCAAAGCACCAAGGCCTTTCCCTCGGAACTGCGTGAAGCGGCCCGCATCGATGGTTTGAAGGAATGGCAGATCTTCCTCTTCGTCTACGTGCCCGTCATGCGTTCCACCTACGCAGCAGCCTTTGTCATCACTTTCATGGCGGCATGGAACAGTTTCCTGTGGCCTCTCATCGTGCTGCAGTCGCCCGAGCTCAAGACCATCACCCTGGTGCTGTCCTCGCTGGGCTCAGCCTACTTCCCTGAATACGGCGCCATCATGGTCACCGCTGTGATCGCCACATTGCCCACCTTGGTGGTGTTCTTTGCCATGCAACGCCAATTCGTCCAAGGCATGCTGGGTTCCGTCAAATAAGGCTCTACTTCTATGCGCAGCGTTACCAAACTCCATACCGAGTGGATTTTTCACGACCACTTCTCTCCCAGCCACATCCAGCAACTGCAAGCGGGCACTAGCGTGCGCCTGCCGCACAACGCGGTGGATCTGGAGCTGAACTACTTTGACGAGCGCAGCTACCAAAAGCCCTTTGCCTACCAGCGCGTGCTGCGCTGGGACAGCGCATGGGCGGACCGTGAAGTGAGTCTGGAATTTGACGCTGCCATGGCCAACACCGAGGTCTGGGTCAACGGCCAGCCAGTGGCCCACCACTTGGATGGTTACACCCCTTTCAGCGCCCGCCTGACCGGCCTGCTGCAAGAGGGAGACAACCTCATCACCGTCAAGGTCGATGGCAGCGAGAACCCCAACATACCGCCCTTTGGTGGCCAGATCGACTACCTGACGTATGCGGGCATTTACCGCGATGTGTGGCTCAAGGTCTGCGATCCCGTCTCCATCGCCCGCATCAAGGTAGAAACCGCCGATGAACTGGCCAGCCACAAGCGCGTGACCGTGCGCGGCTGGCTGCACAACCCCACTGGGCAGGCGGTAGATGGCACGGCCCGTGTACGCCTGTGCAAGCTAGACGGCCACGTGCTATACCAAACCGAAGTGGCCGTGCAAGGCGAGCAATTCAGCGCCCCCCTGAACCAACTGGCGGGCTTGGAACTGTGGGACTTGGACAGCCCCACCCTGTACCAAGTGCAGGTAGAGTTGCACTGCAGCTCTGGCGAGCAGCAGCAGTACAAACACCACGACCAACTGAGTACCCGCTTTGGCTTTCGCACGGCGCGCTTCACCACCGAGGGCTTTTTCCTCAACGGCAAGCTGCTCAAGATTCGCGGCCTGAACCGCCACCAGAGCTTCCCCTACGTGGGCTACGCCATGGGCCAGCGGGCCCAAGCGCGCGATGCCGACATCCTCAAGCACGAGCTGCACTGCAATCTGGCACGCACCTCGCACTACCCACAGTCCAGCTACTTCCTCGACCGCTGCGACGAAATCGGCCTCTTGGTGTTCGAAGAAATCCCCGGCTGGCAGCACATCGGCAATCTGGCCTGGCAGGACGAGTCGGTGCGCAACGTGCGCCGCATGATCGAGCGTGACTGGAACCACCCCAGCATCGTCATCTGGGGCGTGCGCATCAACGAATCACAAGACAACCACGACTTCTACACCCGCACCAACGCCTTGGCGCGCGAGCTGGACAGCACCCGCCAGACCGGTGGCGTGCGCTACCTCGAAAACAGCGAACTGCTGGAGGACGTCTACACCGTCAACGACTTCTGCCACGCCGCCACGCCCGAGTGGATGCGCGGCATAGCGCCCACCCCCCTGCGCGAGCCCCGCCAAGTGACGGGTCTGGCGCACGATGTGCCCTACCTCGTGACCGAGTTCAACGGCCACATGTTCCCCACCAAGCGCATTGACCCCGAAGAGCGCCAGATCGAGCATGTGAAGCGCCACCTAGACGTGCTCAACAAAGCCTATGGCAACCCCGGCATTGCAGGCGCTATCGGCTGGTGCATGTACGACTACAACACGCACAAAGACTTCGGCGCGGGCGACCGCATCTGCCACCACGGCGTGATGGACATCCTGCGCGAACCCAAGTTCGCCGCCTTCGCTTACTCCAGCCAGTGCGAGCCGTCCGAGCAGGTGGTACTGCAGCCCGTCACCTACTGGGCACGCGGCGAAAAAGACCGCTGCGAAGTGCTGCCTCTGTGGGTGCTGACCAACTGCGACTACGTGGAACTGAAGGTAGGCGACTTTGAGCCCAAACGCGCCTACCCTGACCGCGACCTCTACCCCCACCTGCCCCACGCCCCAGTGGTGTTCGATGGCCGCCACATCAACATGAACGACTTGGGCGCTTGGGGCATGTTGTGGCGCGATGGCGTGGTCACTGGCTACGTCAATGGACAAGCCGTGCAGCAAGTGCGCCTGAGCGGTAGCCCCGTGCCCACCACCTTGCAGGTCCAAGCCGACGATGTGCAACTGCGCGCTGACGAGAAAGACGCCACCCGCATCGTGCTGCGGGCGTTGGACCAGGAGCACCGTCTGATGCCTTTCTTGGACGATGTGGTGCACCTGAGTGTGAGCGGCCCGGCCAAGGTGCTCGGCCCCGAGTTGCTGCCTATCAAAGGCGGCATGACCGGCTTTTGGCTCGAAACCACGGGCGAAACAGGCCCCATCAGCGTGCGCATCCGCACACGCCGCTTGGGCGAGCAGGTGCTGCACTTGCAGGCCTTGTAACCGTAGAACACAACGAGAGAGACACCCATGGCAGACGTACAACTGCGCGGCGTGCGCAAATCTTTTGGCAACACCGAAATCCTGCGCGGCATTGACTTGGACATCCAGCACGGCGAATTCGTGGTTTTTGTCGGCCCCTCGGGCTGCGGCAAGTCCACCTTGCTGCGCGCCATCTCGGGCTTGGAGGAAATCACCAGCGGCGACTTGCTGATCGGCGGCCAGCGCATGAACCACGTGGATCCATCGCGCCGTGGCATTGCCATGGTGTTCCAGAGCTACGCCCTCTACCCCCACATGACCGTGCGCGAGAACATGGGCTTTGCGCTCAAGCACGCAGGCGTGGCCAAAGACGTGGTGGCGCAAAAAGTGGCCTCGGCGGCCACAATTTTGGGCCTCGATCCGCTCATGGAGCGCAAGCCCAAAGACCTCTCGGGCGGGCAGCGCCAGCGCGTGGCCATTGGCCGCGCCATCGTGCGCGACCCGCAGGTGTTTTTGTTCGACGAACCGCTCTCCAACCTCGACGCCGAGCTGCGCGTGCACATGCGCATCGAAATCGCTCGCCTGCACCGCGAACTGGGCAGCACCATCATCTACGTCACACACGACCAGGTGGAAGCCATGACGCTGGCCGACAAAATCGTCGTGCTGCGCGCAGGCCAAGTGGAGCAAGTGGGTGCCCCGCTGGAGCTCTACGACAACCCCGCCAACCAGTTTGTAGCGGGCTTTATCGGCTCACCCAGCATGAACTTTTTGGACGGCACCGTGGTGGCCCACCAACCGAGCACAAGCCTGCATCAAGGCCCGAACCTGTGCCAAGTTCGCCTGCACGCGTTTGCGGACAGCGTGGTCAGCCTGCCACTGGATGGCCAGCATCTTCCCGCAATAGGCACGCAAGTCACCGTGGGTCTGCGCCCCGAGCACTTCCACGAGGGCGGAGATGCCACACTGCCCGTCACGGTGGACATGCTGGAGCACTTGGGCGGTGAAACTTTTGTCTACGCCCGCTCGTCCAGCAACGCGATGCTGGTGATGGAAAGCAAAAATGGCCGCACCCTGCGCGCTGGTGATGTGCTGAATGCCCGCTTTGAGGCCAACAAAGCCTTGCTGTTCGACAAAAATGGGCAGCGCATTTACTGCCGTTAAACCCTGCTAAGCCTGCCCCACCATGTCCACCCACGCCCCGGATACGCCTGCCAGCTACCTCGTCCTGCACAGCCAGCACACCAGCGTGGTGCTGGAGTGCCGTGCGCACGAGGCACCGCTGTGGCGCTACTGGGGCCCGCGCCTGCCCGATGGCTGCACCCCGCTGGCCCCGCTGCGCGATGGCCGCGCCATCCCGCCCAGCAGCATGGAGTTCGACCAGCCCCTGAGCGTGACCCCCACTTTGGGCGTGGGCTGGTACCACCAAAGCGCCCTGCTGGCGCACCGCACGGGCCAACAATTTGCCCAGCAGTGGACACGCTGCGTGCTGAAACACCCCAGCCCCAACAGCCTGACCATCCACCTGCACGACGAGGTAGCGCAGCTGCAGTTGGACATCGGCCTGCACCTGTCTGCCGACGATGTACTGAGCCTGCACAGCACCTTGCACAACCGGGGTGACAACGCGCTGGGTGCGCTCGATGTGCAGTGGCTGGCCGCTGCCACCCTGCCCCTGCCCGGCACGGCGCAGCAAGTGCACTACAGCAGCGGCCAGTGGGCCAACGAATTCTGGCCGCACAGCGACCTACTGGGCCCGGCCCAGCAGCCCGGTGGCCATGGCACTGCCCTATGGGTGCGAGAAAACCGCCGTGGCCGCACTTCGCACGACAGCTTTCCCGCCGCCGTGGTCACACTGCCCGGCGCAACCAGCGATAGCGGCGTGGTCTATGGCGCGCACTTGGCTTGGTCGGGCAACCACCGCCAGTGCATCGAATGGCTGCCCGACGGCCAGTACCAGTGGCAACTGGGCGAATGGCTGGCCCCCGGCGAAGTGCTGCTGGTCGCGGGCGAATCCATCACCACCCCCACGGTGTATGCCTGCTGCGCGGTCGATGGCCACAACGGCCTGATGCAGCGCATGCACCGCCAGGTGCGCCAACTGCAAAGCTGGCCCGGCCAGCGCATGCGCCCCCGCCCGGTACACCTGAACACTTGGGAGGCCCTGTACTTTGACCACACACCCGAAGGCGTGGAGGCACTGGCCCGCGCCGCCGCCGCCGTGGGCGTGGAGCGCTTTGTGCTGGACGATGGCTGGTTCCACCGCCGCCACAGCGACCGCGCCGCGCTGGGCGACTGGTGGCCTGACGAGGGCAAATACCCCCACGGTCTGCAACCGCTGGCTGCGCTGGTGCAGTCGCTGGGCATGGAGCTGGGGTTGTGGGTCGAGCCCGAAATGGTCAGCCCCGACAGCGCGCTGTTCCGCCAGCACCCCGACTGGGCGCTGCAACTGGCCGGCCGCCCGCTGCTGACCATGCGCAACCAACTGGTGCTGGACATGGCCCGCCCCGAGGTGGCCGACTACCTGTTTGAACGCCTGAGCGAACTGCTGCGCACCCTGCCCATTGCCTACCTGAAGTGGGACATGAACCGTGACCTGACCACCGCTGGCAACGCCCTGGGTCGCGCCGCCTACCGGGGCTACGTGTTGGCGTGGTACGCGCTGGTTGATCGTTTGCGCAACGCCTTCCCGCTGGTGGAGATAGAAAGCTGCGCATCGGGCGGTGCCCGGCTGGACTACGCGGCAGTGGGCCGCACCCACCGCGTGTGGACCAGCGACTGCAACGACGCCGCCAGCCGCGTGCGCATCCAGCGCGGCGCACTGCAATGGCTGCCGCCCGAAATACTGGGCTGCCACATCGGCCCCGCCCCCGCGCACACCACCGGTCGCAGCCAAAGCCTGCACTACCGCGCCGGGGTGGCGCTCAGCGGTCATCTGGGCCTGGAACTGGACGTGCGCCACCTGCCCACCGCCGAACTGGAGCAACTGCGCGCCTGGGTGCAGCGCTACAAAGACTGGCGCCACCTGCTGCACGGCGGCACGGTGTGGCTGGGCGAAGCGGGCGACGGCGTGGTGTGGCAAGCCCACGGCAGCGCCGACGAACTGCTGGTGCTGGTGTACCGCACCGAGCAAACCACCCACCGCTACACCCCCGCCCTGCGCCTGCCCATGCTCGATGCCAATGCCCAGTACCGCATCGAGCGCCTAGACCCCACACCGCCGGAGTGGACCAGCTCCCCGCTGAACGACGCTGCACTGGCCACAGAAACTACCGCGTTACCCCAAGCACACGGCGGCTGGTTGCAGGCGGTGGGCTGGCCCCTGCCCCGCATGCTGGCCGAAAGTGCGTTGCTCTATCACCTCGCACGGATTTAAGGTTATTGCTCCGAATCAAGCTCAATAAGAATTATTTTTATTTAGAATGCCTGCTCCCCATCTAGGAAAAGTAGGAGAAAGCATGTCTGCAATTCAACGTCGTCGCTTGGTAACCGCTCTGGGCACCTTGGGTTTGAGCCTTGGCCTGAGCACCATGGCCCCCGCCGCACTGGCACAAAGCAGCGAAGGCATCGTGGTGTACAACGCCCAACACGCTTCTTTGACCAAAGAATGGATTGAGGCCTTCACCAAAGAAACTGGCATCAAGGTCACCATGCGCCAAGGTGGCGACATGGAGCTGGCACACCAACTGCTGCAAGAAGGCGCTGCATCTCCTGCCGACGTGTTTTTGACCGAAAACTCCCCCGCCATGGCGCTGGTGGACAACGCCAACCTGTTTGCCCCGCTGGATGCGGCCACGCTGGCTTTGGTGCCCAACCAATACCGCCCCGACCATGGCCGCTGGATTGGCATTGCCGCCCGCAGCACCGTGCTGGCTTATCGCAAAACCAAGTTCACCAAAGACACCCTGCCCAAGTCCATGCTCGACTTGGCCAAACCCGAGTGGAAAGGCCGCTGGTCTGCCTCGCCCTCTGGCGCGGACTTCCAAGCCATCGTGAGCGCGCTGCTGGAGCTCAAGGGCGAAGCCGCTACGCTCGAATGGCTCAAGGGCATGAAAGAAAACTTCACCGCCTACAAAGGCAACAGCGTGGCCATGAAAGCGGTGAACGCCGGCCAAGTGGATTCGGCCCTGATTTACCACTACTACTACTTCGGTGACCAAGCCAAGACGGGCGAGAACAGCAACAACGTCGCCCTGCACTACTTCCGCAACCAAGACCCTGGTGCATTCGTCAGCATCTCCGGTGGTGGCGTGCTGGCATCGAGCAAGCGCAAGGCCGAAGCCCAAGCCTTTGTGAAGTGGATCGTGGGCAAAGGCGGCCAAACCGTGCTGCGCGATGGCGATTCGTTTGAATACGCTGTGGGCAACGGTGCCGATTCCAACAAGCGCTTGGTGCCCTTGAACGACCTGCAAGCCCCCAAGGTAGAGCCGGCCAAACTCAACAGCCGCAAGGTCACTGAACTGATGATGCAAGCCGGTTTGCTTTAATAGCGGGTTTTATTGGACTTGCTCTAGTTTTGCCTACTATCGATCGACACAGTTCATACGGTCACGCCATGAACCCACCCCCGTTCCACACGGCGGTGGGTTTTTTGGCTATGGCTGTGGCTGCCCTGGCTTTGCTGCCACTGGGCTTTGTGGTGTGGGCCGCCGTGCATGCCGGCTGGCAGCAGGTGCTGGAGTTGGTAGTGCGCCCACGCATTGGCGAGCTGCTGCGCAACACCGCCCTGCTGTTGCTCACCGCAGTACCCACCTGCACCGCACTGGCACTGGCACTGGCGTGGCTGACCGAACGTACCAACTTGCCCGGTGCACGCTGGTGGTCCTGGCTGGCGGCAGCCCCCTTGGCCATACCGGCTTTTGTGCACAGCTACGCATGGGTGAGCGCCATCCCCAGCATTGGCGGTCTGTGGGGCGCTACCTTGACCTCTGTGCTGGCGTATTTCCCGTTTATTTACCTGCCAGTAGCGGCCAGCCTGCGCCGACTAGACCCTGCGCTGGAAGACGTAGCCAGCGCCTTGGGCTACGGCCCGTGGGCGGTGTTTTACAAAGTGGTGCTGCCCCAGCTGCGCCTGCCTCTGTGGGGCGGCGCGCTGCTGGTGGGCTTGCACCTGCTGGCCGAGTACGGACTGTTTGTGATGGTGCGCTACGACACCTTTACCACCGCTATCGTGGACCAATTCCAAACCACCTTCAACGGAGCGGGTGCCCACATGATGGCGGGCGTGCTGGTGCTGTGCTGCCTGTTTTTGCTGCTGCTCGAAGGCAGCACCCGTGGCCAAGAGCGCTATGCGCGCTTGGGCAGTGGCAGCGCGCGTGTGCGCACTGTGCACGCTCTGGGCTGGTGGCTACTGCCCGCGCTGCTGCTGTGCGCAGCCACCAGCGCACTGTCCATCGGTGTACCACTGTGGACACTGGGTCGCTGGCTGGTGGCTGGCGGGCTGGACGTCTGGCGCTGGGCCGAGTTGCTGCCCTCGGTCGGTCAAACGCTGCTGTGGTCACTGTGCGGGGCTGTGCTCACCACCGTGCTGGCCTTGCCTGTGGCGTGGCTCACGGTACGCCGCCCCGGCCTGTGGCGGCGCTGGGCCCGCTGGCTAGAGGGCTGCCACTACGTGGTGGGCGCGCTGCCGGGCATTGTGGTGGCGCTGGCCTTGGTCACCGTCACCGTGCAAACGCTGCGCCCGCTGTACCAAACCGCGTTCACGCTGGTGCTGGCCTACGCCATGCTGTTTTTGCCGCGTGCGCTGGTCAACCTGCGCGCAGGCCTGGCCCAAGCGCCCGAGGAGCTGGAGCAAGCCGCCCGCAGCCTGGGCCGCACGCCAATGCAAGCGCTGTGGCAAATCACCCTGCGGCTGGCAGCCCCCGGTGTGGCCAGCAGCATCAGCATGGTGTTTTTGGCCTGTGCCACCGAACTGACCGCCACGCTGCTACTCTCGCCCACCGGCACCAACACGCTGGCCACCCAGTTCTGGGCCCTGACCAGCGAAATCGACTATGCCGCCGCGGCACCCTATGCGGTGCTGATGGTGCTGCTCTCCCTGCCACTGACGTGGCTGCTGTATGTAGAGTCCCGGCGCAGTGCTGGGGTATGAGGTAAACCCATGTCGCGCCTGCAGTTGCAAGCCATCAGCAAATCCTTCGGTGCGGTTGCCGCACTGCAATCCATCTCGCTGGATGTGCCCAGCGGCGCGCGTCTGGCAGTGGTGGGGGCGTCCGGCTCGGGCAAAACCACGCTGCTGCGCATCATGGCCGGGTTTGAACAACCCGACAGCGGTCTGCTGCAGTTGGGCGAGCGGGTACTGGCCCAACACGATGGCCACAGTGCCCTGAACGTACCGGCCCACCAGCGCGGCATTGGCTACGTGCCGCAAGATGGCGCGCTATTCCCCCACCTGAGCGTGGCCGACAACATCGGCTTTGGCCTGCCACGCAACGCGCCCGGACGCGAGGCCCGCATCCGCGAACTGCTGGACATGGTGCAACTGGACGCCAGCATGCTGGCGCGCCGCCCGCACCAGCTCAGCGGGGGACAGCAGCAGCGCGTGGCCTTGGCCCGCGCCATGGCCCTGCAGCCCAGCCTGATGCTGCTGGACGAACCCTTCTCCGCCCTGGACACCGGCCTGCGCGCCGCCACCCGCAAAGCCGTAGCCACGCTGATGCAACAGGCTGGCATTACCACCGTGCTGGTGACGCACGACCAAGCCGAGGCGCTGTCCTTTGCCGACACCGTGGCCGTGATGCGCCAAGGCCGCTTGGTGCAGGTGGGCGACCCACACACCCTGTACCACCAACCGGTGGATGCCGATACCGCCGCCTTCTTGGGCGATGCCACCGTGCTGCCCGCCCGCGTGCTGGGCGACGCAGCCGAGTGCGCGCTGGGCTGGGTGGGTCTGCGTACCGACGGCGTGCATGGCCAACCCAGCAACGGCCCCGCTAACCTGCTGCTGCGGCCCGAGCAAATCGTGCTGCAAGAAGAAGGTGCTAGCGCCCAGGTGCTGGCCGTGGACTTTGGCGGCAGCACCTGCGTGCTAGAGCTGGGTTTAGAGAGCGACCCCACCCTGCGCCTGAACGTGCACGCGCCCAGCCTGCTGGGCCTGCGCCCCGGCCACGTGGTGCGCTTGGGCCTGCGCGGCCCGGTGCATGTGTTTCCCAACCGCTAACAAGGAATTTTTTATGGTGCAACGATTTGACGTCGGCCCCCGCTTGTCCGAGATGGCCATCCACAACGGCACGGTGTATTTGGCCGGGCAGATTCCCGAAGACGCCAGCCAAGACATGCACGGCCAAACCCGCCAAGTGCTGGCCTGCATCGACGCGCTGCTGGAGCGCGCTGGCACCGACAAGAGCAAGCTCTTGATGGTGCAAATCTTCCTGCGCGACATCACCGACATCACCGCCATGAACGAGGTGTGGGACGCCTGGATTCCCGCCAACCACACCCCACCACGCGCCACCGTGCAAGCCCTGCTGGCCAACCCCGCATGGCGCATTGAAGTGGTGGCCACCGCCGCGCTGTAAGCGGTGAGCAGCACCGTGCTCCACGGCCTGCCGCCCTTGGTGGGGCCGCACACGCGGGTGCTGATATTGGGCAGCTTTCCGGGCGTGCGCTCGCTGCAACAGCAGCAGTACTACGCCCACCCGCAAAACCAGTTTTGGCGCTTGCTGGCGGCCCTGTGGCCCGATACCGTGCCAGCGGGCTTTTATGACAAATCGGCCTCTACAGCGCATGGGATAAGCTGCAGCAGCTATGAAATTCGTAGCAAATGGCTATTGGAGCGCGGCTTGGGCCTGTGGGATGTGTACGCCCACTGCGAGCGCCAAGGCAGCCTGGACAGCGCCATCCGCAACGCCACGCCCAACGACATAGCCACCCTGCAACGCAGCCAACTGCCGCAGCTACAAGCCATCGCCCACAACGGCGGCGAAAGCTTCAAACACGCCCGCCACACCCGCACCCTGGGCCTGCCCGTCTACCAACTCCCCAGCACCAGCCCGGCCAACGCCAGCTGGAGTTTTGAGCGCAAGCTAGAGGCTTGGCGGGAGGTGATGCGGGATGCTTGGATTTGAGTACCACCGTCTTATTGCACACGGAAAACTACCAACCCTGAATACTGTAAATGGTGACGTGAAAACCGTTCGACTTTATAAAACTAGGCAGGCAACAACCATACGCTATCCAACACAGATCAGGCAGACCAACCTTCATCAATTGCCTTCGTAACAACTTGCAGCAGTCTTATGGACTGATGCCCGGTAGGAATCATCTTGGGCATGCGTGATGCAACGCGGAGCACATCTAACTCTGAAGGAGTCATCAACGTACCACTTTCGGACCACTTCAGTAGCAATTGCCAATATGCCGCTCCTCTTCGTACTACATCGGCTTGAGCTTCAATCTCGTTGGTAACCTTCTGCTCCTTGCGCGCATTCCGCAGCCCTGAAGAAGCGATATTCGTTGAGACCAAATCTATGTCCAATTCTCCACACACTGACGTGTCTATCTTGGATTTCAAGTCCTCCCAGCACCGTTCCCGCTTGCACCATTCGGTCACATTGGCTATTCCGTAGGCAGCAGCAGCCTCTACGATACGTCGGTTAACTCTCTCACCAATGTCTAAAAGGGCTCTTACAAGTTCGGGAGATGGGGACTGCCTCTGCCAAATTCTTTCAAAATCAAGCACCTGACCTATCCTTCCAAGGTGATATTGCATCAGTGCAATGGAATAGGTAACTATTTGCGCCCTGTAACCCTGCGAATACCAATCGGCCTTCTGTACTGCCTTTTCTAACGAGCGGAAAATGATGGTTTCTGCCACCGAGGTGCGGAACCATGCATCTCCAAAATCGATCCCTTCATCCTTCCACGAGTCAGCTACGAATTCAGCAAATTGCATGAAGTTCTTCTGCGAGCCATGACAAACTGTGTGCGGCTGACCTCGGAACGTCATGACCACCCTAGCCAAATCAGTCTTGGTCATAACCTGCCCACGCGGATTCTGGAGGTCAAACTCCCGTCTCTTCGCAGGAGTCAGCCACGCACAGGCGTTTGCATACTGGCCTCTGGCTCGCTCGTAGAACCAGTGCGTCTGCGTCAGCACGCCTTCGGGTGCCGGGGCCCAGAGCCTGCGGGAGATGCCCTCAATGCGTACGTGGAACGGGTGGTTGGAGAAGAAGTCGGCGTCGCTGACCTTGTTTTGGCTGTTGGCGTACTGCGAAATGCGGGGCACCATCTGATCGACCAACTCCGGCTTGATAACCGACAGCTTCATCTGGACGCGGATGCGGTCCAGGTTGACGCCTTTGTCCTTCTTCATCACGTTGAAGATCGAGGCGGTAGTCTGGCCACCATTGACGATCTGCAGATGCCGCAGCTTTGTCAGCCGAAGAGCGCCATCTTGTTCGACGAACCCGGCCTCGCTCGCAGTCGCCGAGATGCCATTGTTGAAGGCGAAGAACAGGTCTGGCTCGTCGAGGATGGTCTTGCGGATGCCCTTGTTGACCTTGCCCTTCGCCTGCAGGAAGGTCCGCACGTTTTGTTCGAGAAGCCGCCCGGACCAACGGTCGTAGATCGCCGCGAGCCAGGCACCAGGGATGACCGTCAGGTAGGAGTCACTGCCCTCGCCTCCCGCATTGGCAGCGAGACAAGGCAGTGACTCGCCGAACATCTCCACCAAGTCGATTTCGATTTCCTCCGGTTCGGCGGAGGCCATGAGCCGTTGGATGGCCCGAAGGTCCCACACGCGATACGTCAGCTCGCGACCGTCGTCCTGCTCGGAAGGAATCTCCTTGACAGCGCTGGATAGCACCTCATCGGTGAGCAGATGGAAGCGAACTCGGCTCACGCCCGGCAGTTGGTCCGCAAGTTGGCGCGCAAACCCCCACGCCGGATGACTGACGTCGATGGTGTCGCGGAAAGCAGGCCTTGGCGCCTGGAGCAAGAACTTCTCGACCCGGCGGAAGCACGGCTCCATGGCCGTCCTAGTCAGCGTCTGGACCTCTTCTCCGCCATCGAACTCGGCGACGAGTAGGTCGAGGGTCAGGCCTTCGTCCGCGAATCCGTAGCCCTCGATGCGGATGCTGCCGTTGGGGCTCTTGAACGGTAGCGGCACGAATTCCTGAATGGAACCAGAATCGACTAGGGCCTCGGCGACAAGCTCCGTGAACGCTGCCACCGAGAAGTCCGCCGTGGCCGCCCCGCGAGCTGCCACCATTTGCATCAGTTCGACGTGGAACTCTTCGTCCGTCATGTCTGAGCTCCCATCGTGCCCGTGACGGCGCCCGCTGGGACGGCAAACGGCCGCATGTCTGCGAGGCGGATTGAGTACGCGACGTCCTTGACGCCCGCAGGAATCTGCTCGGTCGCAAGCCGAGGGAATCCATCCCGCACCATGTAGTCGGCAACCGAAGTCACCGCGTACGACATCGCGCGATATTGCGGCAGGTCGACATAGCTCATGGTCAACAGCCTGTCCTCGAAAGACTCCGTCGCAGCGTGGCTTGCAATGAGGAGTCGCCGCAGATCATCCACGAGGTCGGGCAGCGTCAGGCCGTCATCCTGACGGACAAGGCAGACAAGATGCAGGAAGAGGGGCACATCGCCAGACGTCAGCTGCTCGGCCGACGTGATGCGCACGGAAGGGTCCGAGCCGGCGGCAAACGTCTTCACCTCCACCAGCCGCCCATCGAATACGAAGTCCTGCGGAAGACCCAACGGCCCCTGCCAGCACTCGACTGCCGCCGTGCCGATCATCGACACCAAGTAGTCCCGAAGGAACAGCAGTTCGCCGATGAGGCCTCGAACCTCCCGCTCGTCAAGCAGCTTGCCGGTTCCCTTGCTCAGAAACTTCTGCCATCGCAACAGCCTCGACACGAGAAGCTGCAACCCCGTGACTTCATCGCTGCCGCCGTCTGCCGCAGACAGCAGATCCAAGCACAGGGCATGGAACATCTCCCAGTCGCCGGCGGGCTCAAGCACAAGCTGAAGTCGACGATCCTCGGCAACAACCAGAAGCTCGACACCCCTTACTGTCGGCAGTTCCGCCGGGACATCCTCGACCCGTTGAAGAGCTATAAGAAGCGCCAGCCGGCCGTCGGGTTTCCGTCCCCAGAATGCCTCAATCCTCGTCAAGCCTGGAACCCGAAGGACCGATAGGGTCCCTGGCGTACCGGGAGGCAGGCTTTTCCAAGGGCTTTCACGCATCGGCCTGCTCCGACTCTTCGGCCGCCTCCTCCAGGTCCTCCTGGAAGTTGCTCTTCCACCAGGTCGTGTTGACCACGTATTCGACCTGCTGCTCGGGACGGCCAGTTGCCTTGAAGCTAATGCCCCAGGCAAGCGCGCCCCGCTCTTCCCGGGCCTGCTGGTCCTGCGGTGGACTGCTCTCTCGCAAGAGGAGCAGATGAAGCATCAGCAGAGGCCGCGTCCGCGCCAGCCGATAGGCCTTGTCTGAGATGCTCTTGCCTTCGTTACCAGGGATTTCAAAGAAGTCGCCACGGGCCGTCTGCACCTCTTCGTCGGTGAGCCCTACCCGCTCCTGCCCACGCGAAGCGACGCGGGAAGACTTGCCATTAATACGGAAGTACCCGATGCCGTCATCGGCCGTGTCCCAACTTGAGCTTCGCTCCTGCAACTGCACGGTTCTATCCCCGAGCGTGAAGGGGCCGGCGTCGGCCTTGGCGGGGCTGAAGAGGCAAACATCCCACTCGGGCATCTCGTCGAGTTCCCGCGCCTGGATGTAGGCGTTCACGGGCCCAGCCTGAGTCTTGATGCAGAGGTCGTCGTAGTTGCGGAATCGGCCAACAAAATCGCGCACTTCTGCGGCGCTCACGCCAGACCACAGCCATCCCGCGTCCACGAGCTTGGCTCCGTGCTGCCGGTCCAGCGAGGCAACGAACTCCTCCGCCAGCTTGCGGTTCTGGTCGAGAGCGTCCTTCCGAAGGGAAGTGGTTTCGATCAGCGTGCCGCCGAGCGAGATGCTGTGCGGGACGGGCTTGCCCGTCCGCATCTTGTTGCGCGCAGTGATGATGAGCGACTCAGGGTCGGATCGCACCCGCAGACCGAACTGCAACGGCGTTCGGTTGGCGCGTTCCATGCGCTTGAATTCGTCGCGCAATTCGTCGATGGCCTCGGAGATGTGCGAGTACCAGCCAATGGCGTCGTCGGTCATGTAGACGCGGCAGACATCCGCGTATCCGTCCCGGTATCCGAACCACCGCCCCATTTGCAGCAGCGTGTCGTACATCATCGAGCTGCGGAGGAAGTAGCTCACGGAGAGTCCCTCCAACGTGAACCCTCGCGACAGCACAAAACCTCCAACAGCGATGACGTGAAGCCCAGTCTCCTCGTTGCGCTTGTAGTCCAGCGTGTCGGGTGACTTCCCGTTGATCTTCCGCACCTCTACCGGCCCAACCGCCTCGCGAAGTCGCTGCTGAACGTCGAACCAAGTCTCCGTCACGCTTCCCGCGAACTGGTCGTCCCATACACGTCGCAGTTCAGCGAGCGCCGGGTCACGCAGTGCCTGTGCCTCGGGTAGGGCCGCATGCCCCTGGCATGCCTCGAGATACCTGACCAATTCGCTCTTCACCAAGCCCGTGACTTGCGTCTGAACGTCATTGAAACGCGAGACGTTGATGAGCATCGACGAGTGGTTGGTGCCGTTTCCACGGCAGCAGCGGATAGCTCTGGCCAGCAGGAAGGTGGCGACTGCCTCCTTTAGCGAAGGAGGAAGCGCGGGAACCTTCCAGCTGATCTTGTGCTTCTCAGGCAGATTGGCTTCGTGATCCTCGACCGCAATGAGAGAGTCGCCGAGGTCCCCGTCGGCGCCGAACAGACGCGCTGCGCTGACATAGTTCGTTGGAGCGTCCAGCGACACGATGAAGTCGCGAGGGAACAGGTCCTCCCGCGCCATCGCGTCCGTCGATTCCGGGTCGATGAAGATGTTGGCGAACGGGGTGGCCGTGTATCCCAGATAGACGTTTTTGTCGAACAGCGACAAGAGCTCGCGGATGCGCCCGTTGATGCTGGTGGGGCTGTCGGCGTTTGCCGAGGTGTTGACCGATGCGTTGTCAGCTTCGTCGTCGATAAGCAGCATCGGGGTGCCAGAGATGCGGCCCGAAGGGTCCTTGTTCTTCGTCTTCAGCCATTCGACCAAGTTGCCGAGCACCTTGGCGTTCTTCTTCATTACGAGGATGAGCGGCTCCTTCAACGACTGGATCGGCATGGTCAGCCTAGCGTGCATGACCTTGAAGTCGTCCGCGCGGCTGGTCAGCGTCGACGGCCTCCGGTCTAGCCCGAGCCGACCGACACCAATGATGGGGTCCTTCGCCTCCTTGTCGGAGTTGCTGCCGATGAAGCCCTCTTCGATGCGCTCCTGTGTCTGCGCGCGCAGGTCTTCTTGCATGCCGGCGAGGATGACGATGAACTTGTAGCCGTAGTCTGCGGCCTTGCTGATGACGCCCGAATAGTTCGCGGTCTTGCCGGACTGGACGTGTCCGACGACCAGACCCCGTCGAGACCAGGGCTTGGCCAAAAGAGGGTCACCCAGCAACCCTACGATCTTGTCGGTGTCCTTGTCCAGGACACCCAGAACTGTCGAGACGAATCCCTTCTGGCTCAGCCACCGGCGGTAGCGCGGGTAGTAGAAATGACCTTCGACCTCCGCCCGGCGCTGCGGTAGCCAGGGCTTGAATTCGCCGTCGAACTTGATGGAGGACGCATCGTTGACACGTACGAACAACTTGGTCTCGATGCGCTGCGCGCAGAGTTCTAGTTGGTCTGCGGATGTCTGCGCCTTGAGGTCCGTGCTGAGCATCAGCAGCGTCGTCAGCACCATCCGGACGGACTCGGGCGTGCGCTCCGGCATGGTGGCCAGGACGCCTATGGCGTTGTTCTCGAGGTCATTCAAGGTCATCGTTGTCTCCCTTCATGTTCTGCTCTACAGCGCGTCGCGCGCCACCTTGTCGAGTTCCTTGGGCCAAGCGGCGAACGGCTCGATGTCGCGCAGGAGCTCCGTCAACCCCTTCTGGTCAATGCCTGGGTTTGCCGCGGCGATGAGACGCGCAAGGGTCACCAATGCGCCCACGTCGCAGGTAGCGGGCTCTAGTGCGCGCGGATTTGTCGCGTAGTCGCTGAAGAAGATCGCCGCGGGAAAGGCTTCCCCCACCATGCGCAGCACAGCGTCGAGCCGGGTCCGGCTATCGCTGTCCAGATCCGCACGAAGGTCGGCGACGAGGGGGTGCTCGGGGTTGACCTCATATCTGACGGCGTCATTGAACGCGCGCCTCTGCCAAACGGCGGCAGTCGGTCCGGCCGACACAGGCGTGCCCCGGTGCGTATACGGCCGCTTGGCCGAGGAACGGATGCGCTCGACGATCTGTTTCATGCGCGCACGGACGGCGGCTGGAGGCCGCGCACGCGACTTCCTGACGTCGATGGCCCAACTCGCATCTTGGGTGTTCGGGATGTCGACCTTGACCCGCGCGAGCTTGGTCAACTCCTCCTGCGGCGCCAAGCGGAACCACGTCCCCCAGACGATGAGCCTGCGGTTTCGGTAGACATAGAACCCCTGATTCCGGAGGTAGCCCTCGGTGCCAGCCAAGCGCTGGTACTCGGCTTGGGTCACTTTGGAATGATGCGGCAGCACATAGGCTTGCAACCGCACGTCGCCGGCTTTGGTAACTACGCGCTCTTCCTGGAGTACCTGCGTCGCTGCACTCCTTTCGTTGAAGGGATCGAACGCCGGGATGTCGGCCATGTTCAGGCGCATCGCCAGCTTGGCATACCCGCGCTCTCCGCCAATGAAGCGGTGGAAGATGCGGGCAACGTGCTCCCTGACCTCGGCCATCTGTTCGTTGAGCTGCTGGTGGCCCCGCTCGTCGCGACCATCGAACTCAAGCCGGTCGATGTTCTCCCACATCACCAGAGTGCCTTGCGGACCCAGTTCGTTGAAGCACGGCATCAGCGCCAGTTCAGCGGCGGCCGGGCGCTGGAGCGTCCACTTGTCGGTCTCCGCGACGTAATCAAGGTCCCACCTCGCCGCTGATTCGATGCCGTCGTGGCGGGTCAGTACGGTCAGCCGGCGGCACTGGGAGAACGATGCAGTCTTCAAGCCGAGACCGAAGCGCCCGAGGTCATCCTTGCTTCGCGACTCGAGCGGATTTCGCGTGCCAGGCCGCATCGCCTCCTTGAGAACTGAGGGCGACATGCCTTCCCCATCGTCGATGATGCCGATCCACGCTCCCGCGTCATGCCAACCGAAACGCACATCGACGGCACTCGCGCGGGCAGTGATGCTGTTGTCGATGATGTCCGCGACCGCCGACTCCAGCGAGTAGCCGATGTCGCGCATCGCCTCGATCATTGCCGATGCCCTCGGGGGAATCTCTTCGATTGCCTGATTGGCTTGGTCAGCACTGGTTAGCAATATTTCTTTGCATTGAGTCTCCATGCATTAATCTTCCCTTTGTGGCTCATTTTCCTTTATTAGTTTCCTGACCCAAACGAAATACAAAATTAAAGACTGCACTTGGACGACTCATAAGTTTCCCAAAAATCTTAAGGCAAGATAACTCACATCCTCTCCAACAAATTCCAGCAAATCCTCGCTATTTGATTTGCCAACAGTGATGGAACCGCGTTCCCCACTTGGTGAAATTGTTGGGTGCGATTACCTTCAAAGAAATAGTTGTCTGGGAATGTCTGCAATCTTGCGGCCTCACGCACAGTAAAGCTCCGGCACTGCAATGGATCTGGGTGGATGAAATAGTGTCCGTCTTTTGCAATGTGACTGGTGATGGTCGTACTCGGGCGTTCGTATACCTGTACCTTAAATCGATCAGCAAACTTACCTGTCTGCCAATTTGCATGGGCTGGGGCCAAACTGGGCAACGCAAAGTCTTCATGGCCTTTAGGTGACTTATCAAAAAGATCTGCATATGACGATGCAAAAAGATAGCGCCCAAGGTCACTCGTCATATGCGAACGGGTCTCATGGTTTAGCCATACTGCAAGTCTTTCGTCCCTCACCCATGCATGGAATAGACGTCTATTTCCTCCGTGCGCTAGCTCTTCACCTACTGGGTGCGGAATTCGCACAGCACCAGTGCTTAGGTCATCACGAATACCAGCGGGCACATTAAGCAACTTCGTTTCAATTTCACCCCACTTTGTCTTATGCGCTTCTTTAGCCAATTGCTTTGCCAACGCGCTGACCGTATCAGCCCAAGCTTTCGGATCATCGCTTTTGCTCAATTTGCTGCGCAGATGGGGAAGTCCTTGAAACGCTTGCCTAACATCAATGGTGTTCGCGGCAAGGGTCAACTTGCGAAAACCATTTGGAGGAACAGCATCCTTGCGTATGCCCAACAAGATCACTCTATGACGTGCTTGTGGGATACCAAACCTCTCGGCATGAATGATGAAGTCTCTGGGATCAATGTCCTCAGGATCCATTCCGTGAGAAAACTGTGTATCGGTCACCAAAGAGTGGATAACGTATTCAGGGCCATCCCCTAAGTTAGTCGCCTTACTGGGGTTAGAGAGGTCGCGCAATATGTCGTGAAAGACCAACCGTTCGTTGACTTTGGATGAAAGAATTCCTTTCACGTTCTCCATGACGAAGATGGCTGGGGACACCTTTTGCAATATGCGCAAATACTCTCTGTACAAAAAATGCCGATGGTCATTTTCTGCAACGTAATCTGCTTTGCCCAAATTTCTAGCTCTACCAACCAATGAGTAGGCTTGGCATGGGGGGCCACCAATGACTATGGTTTCGTCTGCGTTGAGCTTGGCATTGGCGATGATTTGATCGAGCTCTTGGTTACCAGCTTCACTACCTAAAATTATTTGGCGAGCTTCTTTGCTGGCTTTTTCCCACAGCTTGGGGATTGCATCCTTGGGATGACGGGCAGATGCTGAATGACAGTAATCGTAGTAAGCATCCAGCGGCTTACTGTCTTGGGCTTTTTTTGCATGCCGGAAATAACTGCGCAAGATCAGTGTTTTGTGTGCACTCGCCTCCATCTCTGCTGAGACCACAGCGTTAAAGGCCTGCCCATTGTTGAGCGATGCGAACCCTTCGCCTAGTCCGCCCGGGCCGGCGAAAAGATCAATTACCTTGTAACTCATGAATATTGGCTCTGACAAGACGCGCGCACCACTGCCAGAAAAACTACTAATTGCTTGAATAGATACGAAGCTTACCAGGTCGTTAAGCACATCGGAAAGAGACCGTGCATAGTGCACCTAAAATACCCCCTAACATCCGCCCTCTAGCGCTTACCCAACCTGCTCAAGCAGCTATCAAATCCATAGCATGACAACTACAGCCACCGCCCACCTGACCACCCACGACACCACCCGCATCGACGATCTGCGCATTGGCAGCGTGCGCCCGCTCATCACCCCTGCGCTGCTGGAAGAAAAGCTGCCCGTGGGTGAGGCTGCGCAGGCGCTGGTGGAGAGCAGCCGCAAGGCCATTTCCAAGGTGTTGAACGGGCAAGACGACCGCTTGCTGGTGATCGTGGGGCCCTGCTCCATCCACGACCACGACTTGGCGCTGGACTATGCGCGCCAACTGAAAGTGCAGGCCGATGCACTGGCGCAAGACCTGCTGGTGGTGATGCGCGTGTACTTCGAGAAGCCCCGCACCACCGTGGGCTGGAAGGGCTATATCAACGACCCGCACATGGACGGCAGCTTTGCCATCAACGAGGGCGTGGAAATGGCGCGCCGCTTGCTGCTGGACATTCTGGACGTGGGCCTGCCCGCAGCGACCGAGTTTTTGGATTTGCTCAGCCCGCAGTTCATCAGCGAGCTGGTGAGTTGGGGCGCCATTGGCGCACGCACCACCGAGAGCCAAAGCCACCGCCAGTTGGCCAGTGGCCTGTCGTGCCCGGTGGGTTTCAAGAACGGAACCGATGGCGGCATCAAAGTAGCGACCGACGCCATCTTGGCCGCACAAGGCAAGCACGCTTTCATGGGCATGACCAAGATGGGCCAAGCCGCTATTTTTGAAACCCGTGGCAACCAAGACTGCCACGTCATCCTGCGCGGTGGCAAAGAGCCCAATTACAGCGCGGCCCACGTGGACGCTGCCTGCGCGCTGCTCAAGGCTGCGGGCCTGCGCGAGCAGGTGATGATCGACGTGAGCCATGCCAACAGCAGCAAGCAGCACGCACGCCAAATCACCGTGGCGCAAGACGTGGCGAGCCAGATCGCGGCGGGTGACAAGCGCATCACCGGCATGATGATTGAGAGCCACCTGTGCGAAGGCCGCCAAGACATCGTGCCCGGCCAAGCCCTGCAGTACGGCGTGAGCGTGACCGACGCCTGCATCAGCATGCCGCAAACCGTGCCCGTGCTGGAGCAACTGGCCGCCGCAGTGCGCGCCCGCCGGGCCAAGTAAGCCAAGGGCAAGGGCGTTCAGCCTTTTTTCACCCCTAGCTGGCCCAGCAGCAGGCTGCGCATGGCTTGGATGGGCAGCTCGCGGTTGCGGCCCCGGCGCGTGGCCAGCGCAAAGGGCGACTGGTAGCCAAACGCGGCGGGCAGCAGCACGCGCAACTGGCCTTTGTCCACCCAGGGCTGGGCGTAGTGCTCTGGCAAATAGCCCACGTAGCCGCCCGACAAAATGAGGATGAGCTGCGCCTCCATGCTGTCCACGGTGGCGGCGCTGCGGGCAAAGCCGTGTTTGCTCAGCTCGCTTTGACTCCAGTAGCTGCGGCGCACCACGCTGAGGCTGCGCACCAGCGGCTCGGTGATGTGCCGGGCGTTGAACAGCGGGTGGCGGTCGCTGCAGTACAGCCACTGCTGCTCGCGGTGCAGCGGTTGGAACACCAGCCCCGGCGTGCGGCTGGGGAAAAAGCCCACGGCCATGTCCAGCTCGCTGTGCAGCACGCCTTCTTGCAGTTCAAACGGGTTGCGCACCAACAGGCTCAGGTGCACAGCCGGGTAGCGCTGGCAAAACTCGCCAATGGCATCGCGCAGCGGCAGGCTGTGGTCGGTCACGGTGGCATCGAGCACACCCAGCTTGAGTGAGCCAGACAAATCTCCGTTGACCGATGCGGCATACGCGCCAAACCCGTCCACCGCGCCCAGCAGGTGCAGCGCCTCGGCCAGTATCAGTTCGCCCTTGGGCGTGAGGGCAAAGCCACCGCGCCCGCGCTCGCACAGTTTGAAGCCCAGCTGCTCTTCTAGCTGGCCCATGTAGGTGCTGATGGCGGGCAAGGTGAGGTTGAGCTCTTGCTGCGCTTTGGCAAAGCCTTGGTGGCGCGCCACGGTGGCAAAGATGCGCAGCAGCTTGATGTCGGGGGTGGTGTTCATGGTTCAGATTTTTCTGAAGTGATTTTTTCATTTTGCCCATTTGTTACTCCAAAGGGACTGACCAGAATAGTTGGGATGAACGCCAACACACCTTCTTTTGCCTTTAACCAACCCCAAGGCGGCAACGAGATGCCGCGCTTTGCCGGGCGCGGCACCATGATGCGCCTGCCCTCTGCGGACAGCCCGCAAGGGGTGGATGTGGGCTTTATTGGCGTGCCGCTGGACATTGGCACCTCGTTGCGGGCGGGCACCCGTTTTGGGCCGCGCAGTATCCGCAACGAGTCGGTCATGATTCGCCCCTACAACATGGCCACAGGCGCTGCGCCCTTTGAGTCGCTGCAAGTGGCCGACTTGGGCGACGTGCCGCTCAACACCTACAACCTGCTGGAGTCGGTGCGCATCATCGAGGCGCATTACGACGCACTGCTGCAGCACCCCATCGTGCCGCTCACGCTGGGGGGTGACCACACCATCACCCTGCCCATTTTGCGCGCCATCGCCCGCAAACACGGCCCGGTGGGCTTGGTGCATGTGGACGCCCACACCGACACCAACGACGCCATGTTTGGCGAAAAAATTGCCCATGGCACCACCTTTCGCCGGGCGGTGGAGGAAGGGCTGATCGACTGCCACCGCGTGGTGCAGATAGGCCAACGCGCGCAGGGCTACAGCAGCGGCGACTTCCAGTGGGGCGTGGACCAGGGCTTCAGGCTCTACACGGCCGAGCAGTGCTGGCACCAATCTTTGGCTCCACTGATGGACGAAGTGCGCCAGCACATAGGGGCAGGCCCGGTGTATCTGAGCTTTGACATCGACGGCATAGACCCCGCTTGGGCACCGGGCACCGGCACGCCCGAAGTGGGCGGGCTCACCAGCATCCAAGCCTTGGAAATAGTGCGCGGCTGCGCAGGCCTGCAGTTGGTGGGTGGTGACTTGGTGGAGGTATCACCCCCCTATGACCTGAGTGGCAACACCGCCCAACTGGCGGCCAATTTGCTCTACGAAATGCTGTGCGTGCTGCCGGGGGTTAAGAGGCTCTAACGTGGCTGCACCTGTATATCGGTCTTCACCGAGTTGGCAATAAAGCACTCCGCATGCGCGGTGTGGTGCAGGGCTTCTAGCTCGCTGGCGGTGGGCTGCTTGGGGCCTGCAAAGCGCACCTGCGGCTGCAGCGTGACGGACGCGACCCAGAGCTTTTTGTCGGCATTGGCCCCCATCACGCCCAGCGCGCTGTCGTGGTAGCTGTCCACCACATAGCCCTGCCGCGCCGCAATGTCCAAAAACCACAGCATGTGGCAGCTGGCGATGGCGGCGATAAAGCCCTCCTCCGGGTCTACCGCCTGCGGGTCAGACATGGGCACTGGCACCACATGCGGCGATGAGGAGCCTGCCACCTCCACCCCACCGTCAAAACGCAGGGTGTGTTTGCGGCTGTAGCGCCTGTCACTGAACGGCTGCTCGCCGCGTTCCCAAATCACTTCGGCGGTGTGGGTGTGGGGTTTGGAGTCGGCCATGGTCGTCCTTTCGTTGCTAAGGGGCACTGTGCGCAGTGCTCCACTGCTGCACGTAGTCGGGGGCTGGCTGTGGATTGTGCACATCCGGCACAGGCGCACCGTGTTGCTGCACCAGCGGCAGCACACCCGCCCACACGCTCAGGTGCATGTCCTCTTCATCGTCATTCGGGCCGCCGCTGCGCACCTTGCAGGCGGCTTCGTTCAGGCTGATGCGCATGACGGTGGTAGCCGCCAGCTCTTTGGCGTTGCCGGGGCGGGCGTGGTGTTCGCGCCCCGGAGCGATGTGGTGCATGAAGGCGTCCAGCGCTGGGGCCTTGCCCTCTTCTGCCACCGCTTCAAAGCGGCCATAGACCATGGCCGAGCGGTAGTTCATGCTGTGGTTAAAGGCCGAGCGGGCCAGCACCAAGCCGTCTATGTGGGTGATGGTCACGCACGCTTGCACGCCCTTGCCCAGCAGCTTGATGAGGCGGCCACCATTGGAGCCGTGGATGTACAGGTGATCGCCCTCGCGCCAGCAGGCGGTGGGGATGCAGTGTGTGCCTTTGTCATCGGCAAAGGCCACGTGGCACACATAGGCGGCGTCCACGATGGCGTAGAGCGTGTCGCGGTCATAGCAGGCGTTTTCTGCCACGCGGCGGATGCGTGTGCGATCCGATGGAGGCAGGGCGGGGGAGGAGGAGGAAGTGGTGGTGGTGCTCATGCCGCGCACTGTAGGGCTTACGTGGCCCCAAATTAAGATCCACTTATTGCCTATTTTTTAGAACCACCCAACCACAGTACCGCATGGACTACCAACTGCTGTTTTCGCAATTCACGGCCAACGCTGCCCACACCCGCTGGCCCCGCCAGCGACAACTGCACGAGTGCTTGCGCCACGCCATCCGCCAAGGCACGCTGGGCAGTGGGGCGCGGCTACCGGCCAGCCGCACGCTGGCGCAGGAGCTGGGGGTGTCACGCAACACCGTGCTGTACGCCTACAACCAACTGGCCACCGAAGGCTTCGTGCGGCCAGACCAACGCGGCACCGTGGTGGCCCCAGCACTGGGCGCGCCCACCCAGACCACGCGGCGCGCCACAGCCTCCCGCAATGCCCTCAGCACCCCCGAACCCAACCCCCATCTGCGCGCCCACCTGTCACGGCGTGCACTGTCTGTGCCCATCTACGAGCAAGGCAGTGTGGACGCCGCCACCGCGTTCACCCCCGGCGTGCCAGCCCTGCAAGACTTTCCGCTCACGCTGTGGCGTCGCCTGCTGGAGCGGGCGTGGCGCACCATGCGCAAAGCCCAGCTCAACTACGCCGACCCGCAAGGCGAAGCGCCGCTGCGCGAGGCCATTGCCAACCATTTGCGCGTGGCACGCGGTGCGCTGCTGGACAGCAGCCAGGTGTTCATCACCGACGGCACGCAGCACAGCCTGGACATCGTGGCGCACGCCTTTGCCGATGCGGGCGACAAGATGTGGATAGAAAGCCCCGGCTACCTAGGGGCGCTGGCCGCGTTCAAGGGCGCGCAGCTCAAGCCCTTGGGCATGGTGGTGGACGCGCAGGGCATCGCCCCCAGCGCCGCCGACTGGCAGCGCCACCGCCCGCGCTTGGTGTACGTGACGCCCTCGCACCAGTTCCCTACCGGCACGGTGCTGAGTCTGGAGCGCCGCTTGGCCCTCATCGCGCAAGCGCGGGCGGCCGGTAGCCTGCTCATCGAGGATGACTACGACAGCGAATTTCGCCACGACGGGCCACCCCTGTCGTGCATGCAGGGCTTGGCACCCGACGCCCCGGTGATTTACCTCGGCACCTTCAGCAAAACGCTGTTTCCGGCCTTGCGCATCGGCTTCATGGTGGTGCCTGCTGGTCTGGTGGCACCGCTGCGCCAGTTGCTCTCGCGCAGCGCCCCACGGGGGCGGGTGGCGGAGCAGTGGGCGCTGGCCGATTTCATGCACAGCGGCCAGTTCAGCCTGCACCTGCGGCGCATGCGCCGCCTGTACCGCCAGCGGCGCGACGCACTGGTGGCCGAGCTAGAGCGCCAGCTAGGCGGCGCGGATGGGCAGGCAGCGGTGGCGGATGTCTACGGCGGCTCAGCCGGCATGCATCTGGCCCTGCGCCTGCGCGACCCACAGGCCAACGACGTGGCCATGAGCCACTGGCTGCGCCAACACGGCCTGGTAGCCCACGCCCTGAGCGAACACACCATAGGCCAGCGCATGCAACCCTGGCGCGGCTTTGTACTGGGCTACGCCCAAGTGCCTGCGGAGCAGATGGCGGAGAAAGTAGCTTTGTTGGCCAAGGCGGTGCGACTGGGTACGCCGCCTTAACGCACGCTGTCCTGCACCGCTTTCCAATCCACCGCCAGTGGCTCCCACGGGCCGGGGTGTTGGGCGGCCAGGGTGCGCAGGCGCTGGGCACGTTCGGCGCTGTCGGGGTGGGTGGAGAGCAGGGCGGGCAAGGCCACGCCTTGCTGCTTGGCCAGCGTGTCCATGAAGCGGGCCATGCCCTGCGGGTCTATGCGCGCGGCCACAAGGCGGCGCAGGCCTTCGGCGTCGGCCTCCTCTTCGGCTTGGCGGCTGAATTGCATGTGCAGTAGCTGGGTGGCGGCGTCGCCCGCCAAGCCGCTCCAGTCGCCCAGCACCACGCTGGCGATGGCTTTAAGGCCCAGCCCTTTGACCATGCCCTGCAGGCCGTGGCGCAGCTCGGCATGGGCTACTTCGTGGGCCAGCACGCCTGCGGCTTCTTCGGCGGTGGCGGCGGCTTTGAGCAAGCCGCTGTGCACCACCACCACGCCACCGGGGGCGGCAAAGGCGTTGATAGAGGGCTCATCGACCACCAGCCAGCGGTAGGTGTAGGCCGAGCCTGTGGTGAGCTTGGCACCGATGGATTTAACAGCGTCCACAGCAGCGCCGCTGTCGATGACGCGCATTTGAGCCTTGGTTTGCGCCAGCACGATGTCGCCCAGCTTGGCTTCGTGCTCGGGCGGTATGTGCTTGATGGCCCAGTTCAGCAGATTGCCCGCGTTGAGTAACAAGGCCAGCACCAGTACCAGTGGCAGCAATGAGGCCAAGCCCATGACCCACCACGCCATGCGAAAGCGCCGCTGCACGCCACGCGCTTGGCGCTGGGCGGTGGCGTGATCGCCCGCCCAGTGCGCAGGCATGCCAGCGGCCAAGGCGCTGCGCGAGGCACCGGCGTCCACAAAGAACTGCAGGCGCGCTGGGGTGCTTGGGTCACCGCCACCGTCCTGCCAAGCGATGCTCAGTTCTGCCGCGTTGAAGCCGCCAGCGCTCACGCGGGCAGGCTCTTGCACCACCCAGGTTTGGCCTTGTGCATCGGTTTGCCCACTGGCTTTCCCATTGGCTTGCACATGCAACTGCCCACCCCACCAGTAGGCAGTGGCGGGCACGCCCACACCGTCCAGCCCGGGCGCAAACAAGCGCCCGGTGATGCGCGGCGCAGTGGCGTCAGACGGGTGGCTGTCCATGGCTTAGTCGTCGTCGCCACCGAAGATGCTGCCCAGCGCGGCACCGCCGAGCAGCGAACCTTGGTCGACCGAGCGGCCACCCGCCGCAGGGGAAGCCATGACGATGCGGTTGGCCAAGCGCGACAGGGGCAGGCTTTGCAGCCACACCTTGCCGGGGCCGCGCAGGGTGGCGAAAAACAGGCCTTCGCCACTGAACAGGGCGGACTTGATCTTGCCCACGTACTGGATGTCAAAGTCCACGGTGGGCTGGAAGGCGACCACGCAGCCGGTGTCGATGCGCAGCACTTCGCCGGGGGCTAGGGTGCGCTCCATCAAGGTGCCGCCTGCGTGCACAAAGGCCATGCCATCGCCTTCGAGCTTTTGCATGATGAAGCCTTCGCCACCGAACAGGCCCACACCCAGCTTTTGCTGGAAGGCAATGCCCAGCGACACGCCTTTGGCGGCGCACAAGAACGAGTCTTTTTGGCACAAGATGGTGCCGCCCAGCGCGGACAAGTCCATGGGCACGATCTTGCCGGGGTAGGGCGCGGCAAAGGCCACGCGCTGCTTGCCCTGGCCTTGGTTTTGGAAGATGGTGGTGAACAGCCCTTCGCCAGTGAGCAAGCGCTTGCCAGCGCCCAGCAGCTTGCCAAAAAAGCCGCCTTGCTGCGAACCGTCGCCAAACACGGTGTCCATGGCGATGCCTTCTTGCATGTACATCATGGCGCCGGCTTCGCCCACGGCGGCTTCGCCGGGGTCGAGCTCGACCTCCACATACTGCATTTCAGAGCCAAAAATTTCGTAATCGACCACATCCATTGCCATGGGTATTTCTCCTAAATCGCGGTTGCTAGTGTGCGTAGCGTAACCAAGCAGTATGGCAATAGCACGAATAACCCCAAGTCTTTTGGCGGCACACCCCCATGAAAAAACCGCCCGACTGGCTGGCAGCGGGGCGGTTGCTGGCACACAAGGCAACCAGCCTGTGGGCTGGCGGCGTTGCGCGGGTCTTGGCTGAACCTTAGCCTGCGAAGGTGTAGGCCGTCTTGACGGTGGTGAAGAACTCGGCAGCGTACTTGCCTTGCTCACGCGAGCCGTAACTGGAGCCTTTGCGGCCACCAAACGGCACGTGGTAGTCCACACCAGCGGTTGGCAGGTTGACCATGACCATACCGGCTTGGGAGTGGCGCTTGAAGTGGCTGGCGTACTTCAGGCTGGTGGTGGCGATACCGGCGGACAGACCGAAGGGGGTGTCGTTGGCCAAGGCCAGCGCTTCTTCGTAGTTCTTGGCGCGGATGACGCTGGCGACGGGGCCGAAGATTTCTTCGCGGTTGATGCGCATCTCGGGTGTGGAGTCCACAAACAGAGCTGGCGACATGTAGAAGCCTTCGGTAGCGCGGGTCAAACGCTCGCCGCCAGCCAGCAAAGTAGCGCCTTCGGACTTGCCGATTTCGACGTAGGACAAGTCTTGCTCGAACTGGGCTTGGGAGGCGACTGGGCCGATGTCCACGCCAGCGGCCAGCGCGTCGTCGATGCGCAGGGTGGCCATGCGCTCTTTCATGGCTTGGATGAAGGCAGGGTAGATGCCTTCGGTCACGATCAGGCGGCTAGAAGCTGTGCAACGCTGGCCAGTGGAGAAGAAGGCGCTTTGCACACTCAGTTCCACAGCGGTCTTGAGGTCGGCGTCGTCCAGAATGATCTGGGGGTTCTTGCCGCCCATTTCCAATTGCACTTTCTTCATGTTCTTGGCGCAGGTTTCGGCCAAACGGCGGCCCACACCCACAGAGCCGGTGAAGCTGATCGCTGCCACGTCGGGGTGGTTGGTCAGGGCTTCGCCGATGACGCGGCCAGAACCCATCACCAAGTTGAACACGCCAGCAGGGATACCGCTGCGGTTGATGATGTCTGCAATGGCCCAAGAGCAACCAGGAACGATGTCAGCGGGCTTGATCACCACGCAGTTGCCGTAGGCCAAGGCAGGAGCGATTTTCCAAGCAGGAATGGCGATCGGAAAGTTCCAAGGGGTGATCAGGCCGATCACACCCAGCGGCTCGCGGGTGACTTCCACGCCAATGTTGGGGCGCACGGAAGGCACGCTGTCGCCGGACAAGCGCAGGCACTCGCCAGCGAAGAACTTGAAGATGTTGCCAGCGCGAACGACTTCACCAATACCCTCGGGCTTGGTTTTGCCTTCTTCGCGGGACAGCAGGGTGCCCAGCTCTTCGCGGCGGGCCAAGATTTCGCTGCCGATTTTGTCCAGTGCGTCAGCACGGGCTTGGATGTTGCTGGTGGACCATGCGGGGAAAGCTTGGCGTGCCGCTTCCACCGCTTGGTTCAGCAAAGCGGCGTCGGCCAGGGCGTACTCCCCTACGATGTCAGACAAGTTGGAGGGGTTGATATTGGGGTTGTAGCCTGTACCGGCCACCCATTGGCCGTTGATCAAATGGTTGTGTTGCATGTTGCGTCCTCAGGTTGGTAGGTGGGTCCACCGCCCCATGTCGCGGCTGGAGGCCAAGACAGCTTCGATAAAGCGCAAGCCCTGCAGTCCGTCCCACGAGTTGGGGAAATATTGCCACAGCGTGTCAGTTGTCCGACCACTGCGCACAGCCGCTATGGTAAGGCCTACATCGGTATACAGGTTAGCAAATGCTTCATGAAACCCTTCTGGGTGCCCGGCCACGATGCGGCTAGAGCGTGCCGCCAAGGGCAAAGTGCCCGGTCCGTTGGGGGTGCGGATTTGGGCTGGCGCACCCAGTGGCTTGAAGTGCAATACCGTGGGTTGCTCCAGCGCCCACTCCAGTGTGCCCAGTGCACCACTGATGCGGATGCGCAAGCCGTTTTCCATACCCGCCGCCGCTTGGGTAACCCACAAGCAACCGCGTGCGCCATTGGAGAGCTGCAGCAAAGCACCCGCAAAATCATGCGTAGGCCGACTAGGAACGATGGTGCCCACGTCGGCGGCCACGGCGCTCACTTCCAACCCGGTGATAAAGCGCAGCAGTTGGTGGGCGTGGGTGCCGATGTCCCCCAGCACCAGCGAGGGGCCACTGCGCACGGGATCGTCTTTCCAGGGGCGGCGGCTGGGGCCTGCCACAGCACGGCCCCCTTGCACGTACTCCACTTGCACCAAGCGAATGTCGCCCAAGTCGCCCTGCATGACCATGGCCTTGGCTTGGCGCACGAGCGGAAAGCCGCTGTAGTTGTGCGTGAGGCACAGGATGCGGCCATGGCGCTGCACGGCTTCGTGAACGGCTTGCGCTTCGGCCAGAGTGTTGGAGAGGGGTTTGTCGCAAATGACGTCCATGCCGTGCTGCAAAGCCAGCAAGGCCAAGCTGGCGTGGCTGTCGTTGGGTGTCATGATGGCCAGCACCTCGGCACCATCGGCGCGCTGGGCTTCAGCGGTGATGAGGGCTGCGCCATCGGCATAGCAACGCTCAGGCGGCAGGCCAATGCTTTGCCCGGCTTGCAGCGCGGCGTCAGGCCGAGAGGACAGGGCGGCAGCCACCAGCTGGTAGTGGTCGTCCAGCCGGGCGGCCTGGCGGTGCATGGCACCAATAAAGGAACCGGGCCCGCCCCCCACCACCGCAAGGCGCAGGCGACGACCCAGCAGTTGCATCACCGTGGGGTCAGACATAAAACTCTCCAGTGCAGGATGAGTGGGCGGATGGCTACCTGCAAGCCCATGCGCGGGTTAGCGGCCCCAGCGCAATACCAAAGGATCCAGTTTACGGGCTGTCTCTATGAGGCCCTTGCGGGTATCGGGGTGCATGCTAGGCAGCGGATGGCGCGGGGCTTCGCAGGCGATGATGCCGCCCTCTTGCATGAGGGATTTGGCCGCAAGCAACCAGCCTTGGCGGTTTTCGTAGTTGATGAGCGGCAGCCACTGTTGGTACAGATCTGCCGCTTCATCGCGGCGGCCTGCGGCATAGGCGTCCACAATTTTGCGAATGCCGTCGGGATAAGCGCCGCCTGTCATGGCACCGGTGGCGCCAGCATCCAAGTCGGGCATGAGGGTGATGGCCTCTTCACCATCCCACGGGCCTTCGATGGCATCGCCACCCAAGCGGATCAGCTCGCGCAGCTTGGAGGCAGCGCCTGCGGTTTCGATCTTGAAGTAGCTGACGTTTTCGATCTCTTGCGCCATGCGGGCCAAGAAGGCTGCCGACAGGGCCGTGCCACTGACAGGGGCGTCTTGGATCATGATGGGGATGTCCAAGGCGTCCGACAGGCGGGCAAAGTAGTCGTAAATTTGCGCCTCACCCACGCGGATGGTGGCACCGTGGTAGGGCGGCATGACCATGACCATGGCAGCACCCAAGTGCTGGGCCACCACGCTGCGGGCGATGGTGACTTCGGTGCTGAAGTGGGTGGTAGTAACGATCACCGGCACCCGACCCGCTACGTGCTCCAAGATGGTCTTGGTGAGGATCTCGCGCTCGATGTCCGAGAGCACGAATTGCTCCGAGAAGTTGGCCAATATGCACAGGCCGTTGGAACCTGCATCGATCATGAAATCGACGCAGCGTTTTTGGCTGGCCAAGTCGAGGTTGCCGCGTGCATCAAACGTGGTGGGCACAACGGGGAAGACGCCTTGGTAGCGGGCGTTGCGGGCGGAGTAAGTGCTTGCCATGGTGTGGGTCTATGAAGAGGATTAAGGACTTATTTGTTTTTGTTGTAGACGTCGAACCAGACGGCGGCCAGCAGCACCAAGCCTTTGATGACTTGTTGGTACTCGATACCAATGCCCATGATGGACATGCCGTTGTTCATCACACCCATGATGAAAGCGCCAACCACCGCACCCAACACTTTGCCCACACCGCCAGAAGCCGATGCGCCGCCGATGAAGCACGCGGCGATCACGTCCAACTCAAAACCCACCCCGGCTTTGGGCGTGGCCACGTTCAGGCGGGCTGCAAATATAAGACCCGCCAAGGCCGACAACATGCCCATGCTGATGAAGGTGTAGAAGGTCAGACGTTCGGTACGAATACCGGACAAACGTGCTGCTTTTTCGTTGCCGCCGATGGCATAAATGCGCCGACCAATGGTGGTTTTGGTGGTGATGAAGTTAAACAGCAATATCAGCACCAAGGTCACCACCAGCACGTTGGGCAAGCCTTTGTACTGGGAGAGCATGTAGGCAAAGCCCACAATCACGCCCGCAAAGAGCAAGTTCTTGATGCCAAAGAAGGCCAAAGGCTCGGTGCGCATGCCGTGCTGGCTGCGCTGGCTGCGCTCACGCGCCGCCATGAGTAGCATCAACACCGCAATCACCACACCGGCCAACAAGGAGGTTGTGCGCAGGGTTTCGCCAGCCAAGAAGTCGGGAATAAAGCCAGTGCTGATGAGCTGGAATTCGGGTGGGAAAGGGCCCACTGAGGCACCTTCGAGCACCGCCAGCGCCAAGCCTTTGAACACCAGCATGCCTGCCAGGGTGACGATGAAAGCCGGTATCTTGTAGTACGCCACCCAATAGCCTTGGGCTGCACCAATCAAGCCGCCCAACAAAATGCAAGCAATGGTGGCGGTGGAATAGTGCCAGCCATGGTTGACCATGAGCACCGCCGCCACAGCACCAATGAAGCCGCAGACCGAGCCTACCGACAAGTCGATATGGCCCGACACAATGACCAGCAGCATGCCCAAGGCCATGACGATGATGTAGCCGTTTTGCAGGATCAGGTTGGTGAGGTTGAGCGGCTGGAACAGCGCGCCCTCTGTTTTCCATTGGAAAAAGGCCATGATGACGACCAACGCCAGCAATAGGCCGTATTCGCGCAAGTTGTCTTTGAGAAAGGCATTGCTGCCCTCGGGTTTTGCTACGGTTGGGGAGGGGGTAGCCATGTCAGTTAGCTCCTGATGTCACGATCGAACGCATGATCTTTTCTTGGGTCGCTTCAGCGCCCGAAAACTCTGCGACAAATTCACCTTCGTTGAGCACGCAAATGCGGTCACACATGCCCAGCAGTTCGGGCATTTCGCTGGAAATCATCAGCACGCATTTACCTTCTGCAGCCAGCTGGGCAATGATGCTGTAGATCTCGTACTTGGCCCCGACGTCAATGCCGCGGGTGGGCTCATCGAGGATCAGCACATCTGGCTCGGTAAAGAGCCATTTGCTCAAGACCACCTTTTGCTGGTTGCCGCCCGACAGGTTGACGGTGCGGGCAAACACATTGGGGCTGCGGATGTTGAGCTTGCTGCGAAAGTCTTGCGCCACGGTGTATTCCTTGCCTTCGTGGATAACGCCGCGTTGCGATACGGTTTCCAGATTGGCCAAGGAGGTATTCCACACAATGGTTTCGTTGAGCACTAGGCCATAGCCCTTGCGGTCTTCAGTGACGTAGGCAATGCCGTTGTCCACGGCTTTGCGCACGGTGCTGGTGTCTATGGGTTTGCCATGCAGCAGCACTTCACCGCTGATTTTTTGGCCGTAGGTACGGCCAAAAATACTCATGGCCAACTCAGTGCGCCCGGCCCCCATGAGACCGGCAATGCCGACGATCTCGCCCCGGTTGATGTGCAGGTTGACGCCTTTGATGACTTTACGGTCTGCGTGCTCTGCGTGGTGCACGGTCCAATTGCGCACCTCAAACACGCGCTCACCAATCTGTGGCGTGCGCTTGGGATAGCGATCGGACATTTCGCGGCCCACCATGTTGCGGATAACTTCATCCTCACTCACAGGGCCCTGGGTGCAGTCCAAATTGGCCACAGTAGAGCCATCGCGCAGCACGGTGATGGCATCGGCCACCTTGGAGATTTCGTTGAGCTTGTGCGAGATGAGAATGCACGAAATACCTTGGCGCTTGAGTTCGAGCAGTAGCTCAAGCAAGGCATCGGAGTCCTTCTCGTTCAAGCTGGCAGTGGGTTCGTCCAAAATGAGCAGGCGCACTTGTTTGGACAAGGCTTTGGCGATTTCGACCAACTGCTGTTTACCTACGCCCATGTTAGTGATGAGGGTGTCAGGGGACTCGTGCAAGCCAACCTTGCCCAGCAAGGCTTTGGTCTTGACGAAGGAGTCGTGCCAGTCGATCACGCCTGCTTGGGCTTGTTCGTTGCCCAAGAAGATGTTTTCGGTAATAGAGAGCAATGGCACCAGCGCCAGCTCTTGGTGGATGATGATGATGCCCTCGTGTTCGCTGTCGCGAATCCCACCGAATTGGCATTCTTTACCGCGAAAGAAAATTTGCCCCTCGTACTCGCCATGCGGATACACACCGCTGAGTACCTTCATCAGGGTTGACTTGCCCGCACCGTTTTCTCCAACGATGGCATGGATGTGTCCTTCTTGTACGGTCAAATTGACGTCGCTGAGTGCGACAACGCCGTGGAATGTCTTACGGATTCCACGCATTTCAAGAATCGGTTGGGCCATGGTGTCTTCAGTGAAATAAACCTGTGACCAAAAAAGAGGCCCTGGACATATGCATGGCAGGGCCTCTAGCAGTCAGCGTGTGGAAACAGCGCTTGCCGATTACTTGAGCTGCTCTTCCTTGATGTAGCCGCTGCCAATCAGCACTTGCTTGTAGTTGTTGATGTCAACAGCCACGGGCTTGAGCAAGTAAGAAGGCACCACTTTGACCTTGTTGTTGTAGGTCTTGGTGTCGTTGATTTCAGGCTTCTTGCCCGACAGCACGGCATCGACCAAGTTCACAGTGACCTTGGCCAGCTCGCGGGTGTCTTTGAAGATGGTGGAGCCTTGTTCCTTGCGGATGATGGCTTTGACCGAAGGCACTTCCGCATCTTGTCCGGAGATGTAGGGCATGGGTTGCGAAGCCGAGCCGTAGCCGACTCCTTTGAGCGCAGAAATGATGCCGATGCTCAGGCCGTCATAGGGTGACAACACAGCGTCCACGCGCTTGTTGGAGTAGTAAGCGCTCAGGATGTTTTCCATGCGGGACTGGGCCACTTGGCCATCCCAGCGCAGGGTAGCCACCTTTTGCATGCCCATTTGCTTGCTCTGTACCACCAGTTTGCCGGACTTGATGTAGGGATCGAGCACGGACATAGCGCCGTCATAGAAGAAGAAAGCGTTGTTATCGTCTGCAGAGCCACCGAACAATTCGATGTTGAAAGGCCCCTTACCAGACTTCAGGCCCAGCGCGTTCTCGATGGTTTGGGCTTGCAACACACCCACTTGGAAGTTGTCAAACGTGGTGTAGTAATCCACGTTTTTGGAGCCCACGATCAAGCGGTCATAAGACACGATCTTGATGCCTTTGTCTGCTGCCTTTTGCAAGGTATTGGCCAAGGTGGTGCCATCAATGGCAGCAATCACCAGCACTTTCACACCCTTGGTGATCATGTTCTCGATTTGGGACAGCTGGGTAGGAATGTCGTCCTCGGCGTATTGCAGATCGGCCTTATAGCCCTTTTCTGCAAAAGCCTTGACCATGCTGTTGCCATCGCTGATCCAACGGGTCGAGCTCTTGGTGGGCATAGCAATACCAACTAAGCCTTTGTCTTGTGCGTGCACAGCGGTACCGGCAAAGGAAAGACCCAAGGCCAAGCTGGCCACCAGTGTCTTCAGAGTTGTTCTGCGAGCGTTCATACGTATGTCTCCTCTATGGGTGTTTACTGATAGGACCTTTGCCATTTCAGGCGCAGAATTTCATGATACGGCGTGAAGGGCAGGGTTTCCAATATTGATTGTGGGTGCAATGATGCCTTATCGTGTATCGGTGTTTTCCTACCCCCTGATCCACCGTTGATTGGCTCGCTTGTATGTCCTTGAATTTGCATTGGTTTATCCGCGCTCGCGTCAAAACACGCCATTTGCTTTTGCTTGCAACGCTTGCAGAAGAAGGCAACATGCACCGCGCAGCGGAATTGCTCAACCTGTCCCAACCCGCGGCATCCAAACTGCTCAAAGACTTAGAAGACAGTCTGGGCTTGGAGCTATTTGAGCGTTTGCCACGGGGTATGAAGCCCACCGCCTATGGCGACACCATGATTCGCCATGCTCGCGCGGCCCTCAGTAGCCTGAACCAAGCGCACGAAGAATTGATGGCCGCCAAGCTGGGGCAGCTTGGCCAAGTGCGCATTGGCAGCATCACGGCACCGAGCGTAGCTTTGTTGCCGCCTACTTTGTCGGCCGTGAAACAAGCTCACCCTGATTTGCAACTCATGGTGCAAGTCGATCCCAGCAATGTGCTCATTGATGCACTGCTTCACTCGCAGTTGGATATTGTTGTTGGGCGGCTCTCGCAACAGCACGACAAGTCGGCCTTCCGCTATGAAATGGTGGCCGATGAACCTGTGTGTGCTGTGGTGCGCCCTGACCATCCGCTGCTGCAATCTGCTGTGCTGGATTTAAAGACAGCCCTGGCGTATGGCTGGATCATTCCGCCAGCGGGCACCATCTTGCGCCACCACTTTGATCTTTTGCTGCAAAAGCTTCAACTTCCCATGCCCGCCAGTTCGGTTGTAACGAGTTCACTGCTTTTTAGCACCAAGATTCTCAAAGAAACGGATTTGATTTGCCTGATGGCCAGCGACACTGCGCGTTACTACGCTGAGCATGGTGTGGTGGCAATATTGCCACTGGACTTGCCCTGCGAGATGGAGCCCTTTGGCTTTATCACTCTGCGCGATGCCGCGCTATCGCCAGCAGCCCACGTGGTGCTGCGTTCCCTGCAATCGGTAGCCACAACGGTGTACGGAGAACAATATAAAAAACAATATCAATAAAGCAAAGAAATCTATTTTTATTTATCGGTAGGCATTGCTAGGATGCCGTTCCGCCTTGCATGAGAGGCATTTTCTTTCCTACAACAATACGTGAGGCAAGCCATGAGTTCTGAAAAACCCCCATTTCGCCGCAGCCATGCTTGGTTTGGTCGCCAAGACCGCGATGGTTTTGTTCACCGTAGCTGGATCAAAAACCAAGGCTATCCACACGACTTGCTCGATGGCCGTCCAGTCATTGGTATTTGCAATACTTGGAGCGAACTGACTCCCTGCAACGGCCACTTCCGTGAACTGGCTGAATTTGTTAAACGCGGCGTCTACGAAGCCGGCGGCTTTCCACTGGAATTCCCCGTCATGTCTTTGGGTGAAACCCAACTGCGCCCAACCGCCATGTTGTTTCGCAACCTAGCATCCATGGATGTCGAAGAAAGCATCCGTGGCAACCCCATTGATGGGGTGGTGCTGCTGATGGGCTGTGACAAAACCACGCCGTCCTTGCTGATGGGTGCAGCCAGTTGCGACTTGCCTACTATTGGCTTATCCGGTGGCCCCATGCTTAACGGCAAATTCCGTGGCAAAGACGTGGGCTCAGGCACCGGTGTGTGGCAGATGAGCGAGATGGTGCGTGCCGGTGAAATGACGATGCAAGAGTTCACCTCCTGCGAAAGCGATATGCACCGCTCCAGCGGCACCTGCATGACCATGGGAACGGCCTCCACCATGGCTAGCATGGTGGAAGCCTTGGGCATGTCACTGCCCGAAAACGCCGCCATTCCCGCAGCAGACACGCGCCGTAAGCGCTTGGCACAGCTAACGGGTCGTCGCATCGTGGAGATGGTCAAGCAAGACATCAAGATGTCGCAAATCCTGACCCGCAAAGCGTTTGAGAACGCGATCCGCACCAATGCGGCCATTGGAGGCTCCACCAACGCCGTGATCCACTTGTTGGCCATTGCAGGGCGTATTGGGGTGGATTTGAAACTGGAAGACTGGGACAAGCTGGGTTCGGAAGTGAACAACATCCTGAACCTGCAGCCCTCTGGCAAATACCTGATGGAAGACTTCTGCTACGCCGGGGGGTTGCCCGCCGTGATGCGCGAAATTTTGCCCTTGCTGCACGGTGATGCCATCACCGTCAACGGCAATACCGTGCGCCAAAACGTAGAGAACGCCCCTTGCTACAACCGCGAAGTAATCAAAACCGTGGACGAGCCATTCATGCCCAAAGCCGGTATTGCCATCGTACGGGGCAATTTGGCTCCCAATGGGGCGGTGATCAAACCTTCGGCTGCATCGCAACACTTGCTCAAACACCGTGGTCGTGCAGTGGTGTTTGAAAGCATTGAAGACTTCCACGCCCGTATCGACGATGAGTCACTGGACATCGACGAAAACTGCGTCATGGTGCTCAAGAACTGCGGTCCACGTGGCTACCCCGGTATGGCCGAGGTAGGCAATATGCCGCTTCCACCCAAGGTTCTCAAGAAGGGCATTACCGACATGGTGCGTATTTCCGATGCGCGCATGAGCGGCACTGCGTACGGCACCGTGGTACTGCACACCAGTCCAGAGGCCGCAGCTGGCGGCCCCTTAGCCATCGTGCAAAACGGTGATTTCATCGAACTGGACGTAGCTGCCCGCAAGCTGCATTTGGACGTCTCAGACGAGGAAATTGCCCGCCGACTTGCGCAATGGCAAGAGCCAGAAAAGCCCAAACGTGGTTGGTACAAACTGTATGTGGAACACGTGCAGCAAGCGCACTTGGGCGCTGACTTGGACTTCCTTGTTGGAGGAAGTGGAGCTCCTGTGCCGCGCGATTCACACTAAAAAATAAGCTCTTTTGCCAGTAATTACTGCTGCGCTGCCTTCTATTTCACTGGAAGGCAGCGCTTTTTTTATTTACCCTTGCCAGACATAACAACACTGAGGAGACATTGATGGCTGATTTGAAACTGTCAACCCAGCTCAAGCTGGCATTTGGACTACTCACTGCATTGTTGGTTGTGGTGGTGTCCGTCGCATTGCTGCAAATGCGCTCGATGAACAGCAATGTGGAAGATATTTCTGGCAATTGGTTGCCACGCTCCATTAACCAAGGGGAGTGGAAAGCCCAAGCAGCTATCTACCGCATACAAGTGGGTCAGCATGCCATGACCAACGCAGACAACCTCATGGAGGCAGCCGATAAAGCGGCTGTCGAAGCACTGCAAAAAGCACAAAAACTGCAGGCAGACTTTGAAAAATTGGTGAAAACAGATGAAGAAAAAGCACTGTTTGCGACGGTGAAACAGGACTTTGTCAATTTCCAAAATGTGCACCAGGAGACCCTCAAGCTGTCAAAAGGTTTGGAGAAATTGCCAGCAAAAAATATGTTTGACAAAGATGGGCGCCCAGCTTTTGAAAAACTCATGACCAGCATGGGCACCTTGAGTAACTTGATCAGCTCTGGTGCCAATCGCGCATCCGATCAGGCCAGTAGCAGTTTCTTCACGGCACGAGCCACAATGCTGGTGGTATTGGCACTCTCTGTGGGTATCGCTTTTATTTCTTCATTCTGGCTAATTCGGGTCATTACCCGTCCCATTCATACAGCGGTGGAAACTGCAAACAGCATTGCAAAGGGTGACTTGTCACAACAAATTGCTGTCGATAGTCGCAATGAGATAGGTCAACTGCAACATGCTCTGGCCAGCATGCAAACACATTTGCGTGAAGTGGTGAGCAAAGTACGCACTGGAAGTGAATCGGTCGCTACGGCCAGCGCAGAAATTGCCCAAGGCAACCAAGACCTGAGCATGCGCACCGAACAGCAGGCCAATGCGCTGCAATTGACCACCTCCAGTATGAGCACACTCGGCGATACGGTACGCACTACTGCACACAATGCCAGCACGGCCAACGATTTGGCTCAACATGCCTCGGGCATTGCCAAGCATGGGGGTAAAGTGGTCAATGATGTGATTCAAACCATGCGTGGGATTGATGACGCAAGCCAAAAAATTGCCAACATCATTGGTGTGATTGACGGTATTGCATTCCAGACCAATATTTTGGCGCTCAATGCCGCTGTAGAAGCGGCAAGAGCTGGAGAACAAGGTCGCGGTTTTGCAGTTGTTGCATCCGAAGTGCGCACGCTAGCCAGTCGCAGTGCCGAAGCGGCTAAAGAGATCAAGGGATTGATTGCCACCAGTGTAGAACGTGTTGAGCAAGGTAGTCGTTTGGTTGATGACGCTGGTAAAACAATGGAGGACGTCGTGACCAGCATTGAACGTGTTACCCACATCATTGGGGACATCAGTGCCGCAAGCACCACGCAAACAGGGGATGTGTCCTCAATCGGCGATTCCATCAACAACATGGATCACACGACACAACAAAATGCCGCTTTGGTGGAAGAAATAGCCGCTGCTGCCAGCAGCTTGAAGAACCAAGCTGCGGAATTGGTGGAGGTTGTGTCTTTGTTTGTGCTGGCAGATTCAGAACACAAACATTCTCAGCAGGGAGCTTTTTTGACACTGGCGCAATAGAGCGCCAAGTGGCGAAAAACAATCGCGCTGCTAACTTTGCTTAGCGGCGGCGGTTGTTGCCGGCAGGGCTACCGGAAGATGTGCCCCGGTTTTCAATGTGGCGGAAGTTGATACGGCCTTTGCTCAGGTCGTAAGGCGAGAGTTCCAGAGAAACGCGGTCACCAGCCAGAATACGAATGTGGTTCTTGCGCATCTTGCCAGCAGAATAGGCAATTAACTCGTGCCCATTGTCCAAGGTGACGCGAAAACGGGTGTCAGGCAACACTTCGTTCACAACACCCATCATTTCAATCAATTCTTCTTTGGCCATAGCTCTGCGCAGCGAATCAAAATAAAACCCTGTAATGTATCATGAGCCGCCGTTTTTGATTTTTTATTGCTATGAAATTGTGCATCCTTGATAACGATACTTTGGACTCAGCAGTAGCGCCCGTGTATGGCAGCTATGGGCAAATGCTGGCCCAATTACTCCGACAAGCTGGTGCCGATAGTTGGGAAATGGATTTTTTCCACACACCCAGCGACCAATACCCGATCGATTTCAGTATTTACGATGCTGTGTTGCTCACTGGCAGCAGAGCTGACTCTTTTAGCAACGATGCGTGGGTCGTCAAATTGCGCCATGTTGTCACAGGTTTGCTCGATACCCCTATCAAATTGTTAGGTGTGTGCTTTGGCCACCAACTGATTGCCTATTGCTTAGGTGCCAAAGTGGATCGCGCCCCTAACGGTTGGTCTACTGGTGCACATCGCTACCACTTTGCCCAAGACGGCAGCAGCATGACATTACTAGCCAGTCACCAAGACCAAGTATTGGAACTGCCCAGCGGAACCACATTGCTCGCTAGTAGCGAAAACTGTCCGATTGCAGCATTTGGCCAAGACGGAAAAATTCTGTGCATTCAACCGCACCCTGAATTTGTGCCTGATTACAGCGCCTATTTGCTTGAAAAGCGCCGCGGCGCTTTAGGTGAAGACCATTACCAAGCAAGCATGCAATCTCTCAAACAGTCCCACGATGGGCTGGCTTTTGCCAAGCGCATGGTGGATTTTGTAGAAGCACCGTAACAACCCGGTACACCACGCATGCAATTGGATCGCTACGACACGCGCATTTTGGAAATTCTCCAAGCCGAAGGGCGCATCAATAACCAAGAGTTGGCCGATCGCATTGGTTTGTCCCCCTCTCCCTGTTTGCGCCGTGTTCGGGCCTTAGAAGAAGCAGGTCTCATCGTGGGCTACCGCACACTATTGGATGCCAAAAAGCTGGGTTTGTCGCTAATGGCCTTGGTGTTCATTTCAATGGACAGGCACACGCCCGAGCGCTTTGAAAACTTCGAAGCCACTGTCAACCTGTTGCCCGAAGTGCTGGAGTGTTTGCTCATCACCGGCCAAGATGCCGACTACCAGCTCAAAATCATCGTCAAAGACATGGACCATTTCCAAGCCCTTTTGCTTAACAAGCTGACACGGATTGAGGGCGTTACCGGTGTGCACTCTAGCTTTGTGCTACGCAAGGTGATTGAAAAAACCCATCTTCCCTTGCACCACGCAGGTCAGTAGCCTTATTTGGCATCGGGAAGTTCAATTTTGACTTCCAGAATTTCCAAATCGTCTTGCTTTTCCAAGTGAACCTTGATGTCTTCTTGGTTGATTTGGATGTACTTGCTAATGACCGCCACCAAATCCCGCTGCAATGCGGGCAAATAGTCAGGTTGCCCGGGATTGCGTCCGCTGCGTTCATGGGCCAGGATAATTTGCAGGCGTTCCTTGGCCACGCTGGCTGTTTTTTTCTTTTCGCCTATAAACAATGACAGCAGGGACATGGCTTATTTGCTCCCAAAAATGCGTTTGAGCAAGCCTTGCTTGGGTGCTTCGGTAAAACGCATGGGTTTGTCCTCTCCCAAGAATCGCTCTATGACATCCTTATAGGCTTCGGACACATCGCTTCCTTGCAAGTGGATAGCGGGAACGCCTTGGTTGGATGCTTGCAAAACAGATTCACTCTCGGGAATCACTCCAAGCAGTTTGATGCGAAGAATGTCTTGGATATCGTCCAGCGACAGCATTTGTCCCGAATCCACGCGCAAAGGGTTGTAACGGGTGATGAGCAAATGCTCTTTGATAGGCTCACCACCCTGTGTAGCACGGCGTGTTTTGCTAGCAAGCATTCCCAAGATGCGATCGGAGTCGCGTACAGAAGAAACTTCTGGATTGGTGACCACCAAAGCCTCATCGGCAAAGTGCATAGCCATCAGGGCCCCTGTTTCGATGCCAGCAGGGGAATCACACACGATGTACTCAAAACCCATGTTGGAGAGGTCTTTAAGTACCTTCTCGACCCCTTCTTGGGTCAGAGCGTCCTTGTCACGCGTTTGGGAAGCGGCCAAAACGTACAAGTTTTCGCATTGCTTATCTTTGATCAAGGCTTGATTGAGGTTGGCTTCACCTTGAATCACGTTGATCAGGTCATACACCACGCGGCGTTCACAACCCATGATCAAGTCCAGATTACGCAAACCCACATCGAAGTCGATTACGGCGGTTTTAAAGCCGCGCAAAGCCAATCCTGTGGCAAAACTTGCGCTGGTGGTTGTTTTGCCTACTCCACCCTTACCTGAAGTTACTACGATGATTCTTGTCATGTTAGATCCTTGTATGTTGTTCAAGACTTGATTGCTTCAAAAATCAGCTTTTCTTGTCCATCATCACTGAGACGTATGTGTGCTGCTTTGCCTTGAACATCAGCTGGGAATGGATTTTCGCTCGTTCTGTACACGCCAGCGATAGAAACCAATTCTGGTTCAAAACAGGTTGAAAAAATTCTGGCTTGCGTATTGCCACGGGCTCCAGCCATGGCTTTGCCACGCAAAGGTGCGTACACATGGATATTTCCATCGGCTGCAATTTCAGCACCTTGGTTCACGATGGCGGTCACTACCAGATCTGCTCCGCGTGCATAAACCTTCTGTCCCGATCTTAAAGGCTTGTCTACCAACATCGTAGTAGGGCCAGGAATTTCACGGATTACTTCTTTTACCAGTTCTTTAACTGCAGGAGCTGGCACTGCTTGGGTGATTTTTCCAGAAGGCTTATAAGCAGTTATCTCTATGAGTCCATTGCGGGTGAGTTCTTCAACCCAGTTTGCTTGTGCATTGGCATAGCCAATTGGACGCAATCCACAATCTCGCAATGTTTGAAGCAGCAATCTTGCATTCGGTGCTTGCTTCAATTGTCCGAAGTCTATGACGACAGCATCATCGTCAAAGAAACGATTTTCTTGGCTTGCTGGTTTGTATTGGTGAAGAAGCTGTTCTATGGCTTCTTGCAGATCATCCGTCTTAAGGATCAGTGTGAGGGCTGAAAACTCAGAACTTTTGATTTCAAAGTACGTGTTTTGGGAGCCCATAGAGGCAAAAGAAGGAAAAACAATGAAGTCCTGAATCTTACTTCAATGGTTTTATTCAAAATAGTGGTAGTAGTAGAGCGGGCCTAAAACTGTTAACAACAGAAAAAAACGTTTTTTTTTCAAATACTTAGCATGTTGATGGCTATGTGCAAACAACCCGTGTATGTTTGCTATGCCAAACTGAACAACTTGGACAAGCTGCATTGGCATGTGGATAAGTGAGCAGTTGTTAAAAAGTTATCTACAGGCTTGTTCTAATATGCCTCAAATACAACCACAGTGGTGACGCTTATGGCCGATAAGAAGCCTTTTGAAATAGCGCGGGAAACGCTTAAACAGATCACAGCGCGCAAACTGGTTCCAACACCTGCTAACTACCAATCTGTCTACAACGAGATTGCAGGCATCCCTGCAGTAGGAAATTTTCCGGGTGATGTATTGCGTGACATTGCACAAGCGCTGCCTACTAAAACGCCAGGACAGCAAAAACAGAAAAGCTTGCTTGAGTATGCGATTGACCGCATGAATTGGGATGGTGTGAAAACAGCCTTGGTCGCTTATGGTGGTTTTGTTCCAGCAGTGAGTGACTCTGAAACAAGCAGCGCTGCGGGCAGATCAGTGACAGTGGGTAGTGCATCGGCTGTTCCACTTACCCCAGAATTTTTAGCCTTGATTGCCCGCATTTTGGAATACAGCCAACCTGCATTGGGTCAGGATGATGAGCGCTTTGCTGTCCAACTCAGTGAATTGGTTGCGTCCCTGAAAAGCAGCGAAGTAGATGTGTTGCAACTCAAAAACCAGTTGCTCAATTTCAGCCACCGCCTTTCTTTTGTGGCTGAAGATCAGGCAGAAATCAAATCCGGTTTGCTCAAACTACTCCAACTGGTATTTGAAAACATAGCCGACATTGCGCTTGATGACCAATGGTTACAGGGTCAAATGGAAGCACTCAAACAAGCCTCTGCTCCGCCACTGTCTTTGCGCCGTTTGGACGATGTTGAGAGACGCTTGCGGGATGTGATCTTCAAGCAAAAAGACGCCAAAGACCGTGCTGTGCAAGCCCAAGAAGAAATGCGCCAGATGCTGGCTACTTTCATTGAGCGTTTATCAGAACTGACCCAATCCACAGGGATCTTTCAAAACAAGTTGGAAGAGAGCGCACGCCAAATAGAGCAAGCCAAAACGCTGGAAGAAATTGCCCCTGTGCTGCGTGAAGTGGTAGGTACGACCCGTGCTATGGCAGCGCAAAGTCAAGGTTCGCAATCAGAATTGCAGCAGCTGCAAGAACGGGCTCAAAAGACAGAAGCCGAATTGGCCAAACTGCATCAAGAACTTGATCGTGTCAGCATACAAGCGCGTCATGACAGTCTGACAGGCGCACTCAACCGCAAGGGTCTGGAGGAAGCAGCCAACCGCGAGATTTCCCAAATGCGGCGCAAAGACAGTGTGCTAAGCGTTGCGCTGCTCGATATCGACAACTTCAAAAAACTCAATGACACCCTGGGTCACGCCACAGGCGATATGGCACTGAGTCACTTGGCTACGGTTGCATGCGAGTGCATGCGCCCGCAAGATACCTTGGCCCGTTATGGCGGTGAAGAGTTTGTCATCTTGCTGCCAGACACTGCAGTAGACAATGCTGTAGAGGCGATGACCCGCTTACAGCGCGAGTTGACTAAGCGCTTTTTTCTTTCGGGAACCGAAAAGGTTCTGATCACTTTCAGTGCAGGTGTGGCGCAGGTGGCGTTGGATGAAGAGCCATTTGAAGCCATCAAGCGCGCTGACAAAGCCATGTATTTAGCCAAGCGTGCAGGCAAAAATCGGGTGCTAGCGGCTTAAAAACCACTGAATGACCAGCTTGGCCACAAAACCCACCATCCCAAAGGCCAAGCCGAGAAAGAGTACGAAAGTACCGAACTTTCCTGCTTTAGACTCCCAAGCCAGTTGGCCAATGATGAACAGCATATAGAGCATGAAGGCGCCAACGCCTACTGTGAGCCCAAAGCTGGCAATTTGCTCTTCGGTATAGCCAAACATTTCATTTTTCCGTTTTTTGCAGGTACTGCGTGTTTAAGAACATCACGATTTTCAGGCTCAACAATGCCTTGGATTTATCCTTAGAGGATTGCTCTGAATCAATTTCCCGTGCTCGCTTTGTGCCTTGTGGCCCTGCGCAGGAGAAATCTTCCGGTTGGCTAGAGCCCCGTGGTCATGCCCATGGGGCCATGGTCGAATCAGTTGCTGGCCAGTGGATTTTCAAGTTCAAAACCGAAAGCAAGTCGGTGCCCAGTTCGGTGGTCAAGCGCAAGCTCGACGAGCAGGTGCGCAAAATCGAGCAAGACAGTGGACGCAAGCCAGGCAAAAAGGAAAAGCGTGATTTGCAGGATTCCATCCGCCAAACTCTGTTGCCCCAAGCGTTCACCAAAGAAACCACCGTGTGGATCTGGCTCGATCCAGAAAACCGCTACGTGGTGCTGGGGAGCGTGAATCAAAGCAAGGTGGACGAAATTTTGACCAGCTTGTCCGATGTCTTGCCCGGCTTTACGTGCATGGCGCTAGAGACCACCACAGCGCCTGCTACAGCCATGGCAGCATGGCTACAAGCGCAAGAGTCTCCCAACTATTTCAGCATCGACAACGAGTGCGAGCTCAAAGCCACGGACGAATCCAAAGCGGTGGTGCGTTACGCCCGCCATAGCCTTATGAGTGATGAGGTGGCGCAGCACATTGAACAAGGCAAACGCCCCACACGCTTGGCGCTCACGTGGCGTGATCGCGTGTCATTGCTGCTGACCGACACCCTGCAACTCAAAAAGATCACGCTTACCGATGTGGTGTTTGAAAATCAAGCCACAACGGCTGCTGGTGACGACAACTTCGACACCGACATTGCTTTGCTGACAGGGGAACTGCAGCAACTCATCCCCGACCTGCTGGAGATCCTTGATGGTGAGTTGCGCAGAGAGGGGTTGGCTGTTGCAGTAGCAGCTTAGTAGCGCCAGCCACCACCGTGGTGGTGGAAGCGCGGTTCTTCATGGCGAAATTCGTGGCGTGGTGGGCACCATGGGCGACCATATGCCGGGGGCATGGGCGGCATGGGTTGTGCATACACATACTGCACTGGTTGCGCAGGCATGGGTTGGACGATGGTGACCGGCTGTTGGCGTACTACACGTCGATCTGACTGGGCCACGGTGACACCCACTGCGCCACCAATGGCCGCGCCAATAACGGTGCCGTTTTTACCGCCGACGGCCTGACCGATGACTGCGCCCGTGATGGCACCCACGCCACCAGCCAAAACATCATTCATGTCATGGGCCTGAGCGGGAGTAATGAGCAGTGTGCTGCTGGCCAGCAAGGTGGAGAGCAGCAGAGTCGAGGTGCGGCGGGTAAGCATTGGCATACAGTTCCTTGAACGTTCTGATGAAAGCAGAACTCCATCCCTCAACGCACTGCGCTGGCCATGGATGACATGGCCTTGTGTAAAGTTTTACGTGCCTTGTACGGTGTAGCCTTCTTCTTCGATGGCGTGAACCAGCTTGTCTTTGTCGGCAGATGATTCCACTGTGACGCGGTTTTGTGCACGATCAATGGTCACCTGCGCTTGGGGATCAATAGCCAAGAGGGCCTTGCGCACGGCTTGTTCGCAGTGGCCGCAAGTCATGCCCGTAACGGTAAATGTTTGCATACAAAATTCCTATGGATGTGGTGATGGCGCTACCCTTGCAATTATGACTACCCCCCCTTCTATAGCGCACGATGTGGCGCTCGATATTCCAATAGCAGGCATGACCTGCGCTTCGTGTGTGCTGCGTGTCGAGCGGGCGGTGGGCAAAGTGCCAGGAGTACAGCGCGCCGCCGTCAATTTGGCGACCGAGTCAGCCCGGGTCTATGTACAAGATGCTGCGCTTGAGGCCGCCGTGCGCCGTGCTATTCGCAATGCGGGTTACGAGCCTTTGCCCACCCCTGCCAACGCCGCTAGCAACCAAGCCCCTGTCGGCTGGCACGACGCTTGGCCGGTGTTGTGGGGGGTGTTGCTCAGTGCGCCGCTCGTGGCCCCCATGGTATTGGCTCCTTGGGGAGTCCAATGGATGTTGCCAGCGTGGCTGCAATGTGCCTTGGCCACACCTGTGCAGCTACTGTTGGGCGCTCGTTTTTATGCAGGGGCATGGCATGCCCTCAAGGCGCGTAGCCCCAATATGGATGTCCTCGTGGCCTTGGGCACCAGTGCAGGGTGGTTGTTGTCACTGTGGCTGTGGTGGCGCAGTACCAGCATGCCCACAGCACATGGACATGCCGGACCCGTGCATTTGTACTTTGAAGCCTCGTCGGTGGTCATTACCCTGGTGCTGCTGGGTAAATGGCTGGAAGGTCGTGCCAAACGTCAAACCACCGATGCCATTCGTGGCCTGCAGGCATTGCGTCCGGAAACGGCGCATTTGCTCACCAGCGAAGGAGAAAAAGATGTCCCCATTGCCGAAGTGCTGGTGGGTGATAGTTTGCGCATCAAACCCGGCGAGCGTGTACCCGCCGATGCGGTGGTCACCGCTGGGCAGAGCCAAGTAGATGAATCATTGCTCACAGGCGAAGCCATGCCGGTGTCCAAAATGGTGGGCCATCGTGTGACGGGTGGAAGCATCAATGGCGATGGCTTGCTAACGGTGCAAGTGCATGCAGTGGGGGCCGAATCGACCTTGGCCCGCATTATCCGTTTGGTGGAGGATGCGCAGGTGTTCAAGGCACCCATCCAGCGCTTGGTCGATCAGGTTAGTGCGGTATTTGTCCCCGTGGTGCTGGTGCTGGCTGTATTGACGGCATTGGCTTGGTGGTGGATGGGGGCGGGTCCAGAAATAGCCATCACCCATGCCGTGGCGGTGCTCGTGATTGCTTGCCCTTGTGCACTGGGTTTGGCAACGCCTGCCGCCATCATGGTTGGTACGGGTGTAGCGGCACGCCATGGCATTTTGATACGTGATCCCCAGGCTTTAGAGCTGGCCCATAGTGTGGTTGTGGTGGCCATGGATAAAACGGGAACCCTGACCGTGGGCCAACCCCAGTTGGTGGATTGGTTCAGCGTGGATGCTTCTGGTATGCCCAGCGCCGATAGCGAAGGTTTGCGTTGCGCAGCCAGCTTGCAGCAAGGCAGCGAACACCCCTTGGCTAAAGCCTTGCTGCAAGCGGCGCAAGAGCGTGGGATGGAATTGCTGCAACCGGAGCATTTGCAAGCTGTGCCCGGCTGTGGAGTGGAAGCCGATTGCGGCGAGTACCACTATGTGTTGGGCAGCGCCAGTTGGCTCAAGCAGTGGGGTGCAGAACCTGCCTCTGGGCCATGCCAAGAGCGCATGGCAGCATGGGCTGCCCAAGGCGCTACGGTGTCTGGCTTGGCCCGGCGCACGGGGGACATGCAAGCCCAAGCGGTCGCATGGTTTGCATTTGCAGACCAAGCCAAACCCACAGCGCAGGCGGCGATTGCCCAGTTGCGCCAACTGGGCATAGCGGTGCGCATGATTTCTGGCGATAACCAAGCAGCTGCTGTGGCCATGGCCCAGCATTTGGGTTTGCAGCCCGATGAGGTGATGGCCCATGTGCTGCCCCAAGACAAGGCCCGCGAGATAGAACGCCTGCGCAGTTTGGCTGTGCAGCAGCATGGCCCCAGTGTTGCTGTGGCGATGGTGGGCGATGGCATCAACGACGCGCCAGCGTTGGCTGCGGCCGATATTGGCCTGGCCATGGCTAATGCGCGCGGTGTATCCGACGTGGTGTCGCAAACGGCAGGTATTACCCTGATGCGGGGCGATCCCATGCTGATAGCGGCTGCTTTGGATATATCGCGCCAAACGGTGCGCAAGATTCGGCAAAACCTGTTTTGGGCCTTTGTCTACAACACTGCAGGCATTCCACTGGCAGCGTTGGGCTACCTCAGTCCCATGTTGGCGGGTGCCGCCATGGCCTTGAGTTCGGTCAGCGTCATGACCAATGCTTTGCTGCTCAAACGGTGGGGGCGATAACGAACGGCAATTTCTTGATCCCCGTCAACAATATGAGGTTCTCATAAAGACTTTGCTTTTTGTGACGAAATGTAGATACATTGCCCCTCTATAAAGAGGTGTTCGTTGGTATTCATAAGATAAGGAGTCATCGCATGTTCACATTGCATTGGATGCGCATGTTCAGCATCCGCTTTCGCATGCTCAGCGCTATCGTGGTCGTTATGGTTCTGTTGGGTGCGCTGGGTTTGGGTGGTTTGTTTGGTGTTGCCAAGCTGCAATCTCAGAGCGAAGAGGTCATGCAAAATGCGGCGCGCGCAATGGCGGTGACGGCTCCCGATCAAGCCAAGGCTTTGGAACAAGCTTTGCAGCGCCAGCAGCAAGCAGGAACCAGCATTAAATGGCTGTTTGGTTTTGCTTTTCTGGTGACAGTGCTGGTCGTGGTGCCATTGACTATTCTGAATATGCAAGCCATCTGCAAGCCCTTGGAAGAGGCGCGCCACATTGCGCAAGCCATTGCTGGTGGGGATTTGTCACAAAAGCTGGTAGTTGATGGCCATGACGAGGTGGCTCAATTGCAGCGCGCGCAGCAAGAGATGCTGGACGGCTTGGGCTCTTTGGTTGCCCGTGTGCGAGATGCCAGTGAACGGGTTGCGATGACGAGTCAAGAGATTGCTGCAGGCAATCAAGACTTGTCTTCACGCACCGAACGTTCGGCCGGTAGTGTGCAAAAGACGGTTTCCTCTTTGACGGAGTTGACCCACAGTGTTCAGCAAACTTCGCAATCGACCATTGCGGCACACCAACTCTCAGACAATGCCTCTAGCTTGGCTCGGCGCAGTGGACAAGTGGTGACAGAGGCTGTGGGCAGTATGCATGCGATTGCTTCCAGTAGCACCAAGATTGCTGATATCACGGGTTTGATTGACTCCATCGCTTTCCAAACCAATATCTTGGCCCTCAATGCCGCTGTGGAAGCAGCGCGCGCCGGCGAGCAAGGGCGTGGTTTTGCTGTGGTGGCTGCCGAGGTGCGAGCCCTGGCCAAGCGCTCTGCCGATGCGGCGCGCGAGATCAAAGGTTTGATCGAAACCAGTGTGCAGACCGTGCATGGGGGCGTTAAGTTGGTGGAAGAGGCGGGCGCGGCTATGCAAGAAATGGTGGGTGGCGTCCAGCAGTTGGGTCAAATCATTGAAGAGATCAGCCAAGCTTCTGCGGTGCAGTCCAACGGCATTGCGCATGTGAATGCGGTGGTTGCCCATATTGACCAAGCTACGCAGCAAAATGCCGCCTTGGTCGAAGAGTCGGCTGCGGCAGCGGAATCACTGCGCGAGCAGGCTGTAGTCTTGTCCCAAGTGGTGCACCAGTTCCGTTTGGCCTAAGCACAGCATCTGCGCTAATGCCAGGCCCACGTTTATGCGTGGGCTTTTTTTATCCAGTCAGCCGCTTTTTCCGCAATCATGATGGTGGGGGCGTTGGTGTTGCCGGTCACGATGGTGGGCATGATGGACGCATCGACCACTCGCAAACCGAGCACCCCTTTGACGCGCAGTCTGTCATCTACCACGGCCGTAGGGTCGCTATCAGGCCCCATTTTGCATGTGCCTACGGGGTGGTATTCGGTGTCGGAGTTGTGGGCGATAAAGTCTTCAACGCCGTGCTTGTCGTGCCGTGGGAAGGGGTAGAGCAGCGGGCCTCGGTACGCGTCCAGCGCAGGGTTGTGCAGTATGTCGTAGGCCATGCAGGTGGCTTGCACCAATGTTTCTCTATCGGTGTTTGCGCTCAGATAGTTGGGATCGATCAATGGTGGTTGCATGGGGTCGCGATTGGCCAACTCCAGCTTGCCGCGACTGTGTGGGCGCATCAGTGTTACGTGCAAGGTGTAGCCATGGCCCCAATGGGGTTTGCGCGTGTGGTCATCCACGATGCCCATGCACAGTGCCAGTTGGATATCGGGTGCGGGTAAATCTGGGCGCGTGGACATGAATGCTTGAGTTTCTGCCACGTTGGACGTGAGCCAACCACGGCGGGTTTGTTTCCACTGCCACGCTGCACGCAACAGTGATAGCCCACCACGCAGCGAGAAGCCCAAGGTGTCCTGCCAAACGCGGGTGCGGTGGATGAGCACCGTGCTCAGGTGGTCTTGCAAATTCATACCCACACCATTGCTGGCTAAGCGCAGCGGAATCTGTAGGGTCTGCAAATGGGCAGCAGGGCCAATGCCAGATCGCAACAAAATGCTGGGCGAATGAATAGCTCCCGCACACAATGCCACCTCGCGGTGGGCCCTCACAGTGCGTTGCAGGCCTTTTTGCACAAAGTGCACGCCGCGTGCGCGCAGTTGCCCTGTGGGCAAGGTTTCCCATTCCAATTCGGTCACGTGTGCATGCCGTATGACGTGCAAGTTGGGGCGCTGCAAGTGGGGGGTAATGTAGGCTTTGGCGGCGCTCCAACGGTCACCTTGCCACTGGGTGACTTGTGCAGGTGCACAGCCCCACTGTTGTTCCCCGTTGTAATCGGGAGTGCGGGGTAGGCCTTGGTTTTCACAGGCTTGCAAAAAGGCCTCATTGAGTGGGCTGGGGTTGCGCAAATAGCTCACATGCAAGGGGCCATCATGACCGTGCAAGGGGCTGTTGGGCAGGCAGTGAGAGTTTTCGCTGCGCACGAAATAGGGCAGTACGTCTTGGTAACCCCAGTCGCTGTTGCCTGCGGCAGCCCATTGGTCGTAGTCGTAGCGGTTGCCACGCGTGTACACCATGGCATTGACCGAACTGCTTCCCCCCATGACCTTTCCACGTGGAACATAGCCACGCCGACCAGCCAAACCTGCTTGCGGTATGGTTTGATGGCTCCAATTGAAAAAACCAAATGGTGCCGTGAAAGCAAAACCCAGTGGCGCATGGATGAGCGCGCTGTTGTCTGCTCCGCCAGCTTCGAGGAGGCACACAGACACATGGGGGTCTTCTGATAAGCGGCTGGCCAATGTGCAGCCAGCCGATCCCCCGCCAATTACGATGAAATCAAACTCTTGCATGGACGTAAGCCTAATGCCATTTATCCCCTGCTCATGCTCGGGAATGCACGCCCATTAATTGGAGGGCTTACTCCAAACATGCCCCCTCAGTAAAATGCGGGTCTTTCCCACCTTCTTCAAACGGCCAAGGCTCTGTGACGAGCGCGTTGACTTGGCCTACTCTCACATGCTGTATCCACAAGTTTTTGATGTCATCGTCGTTGGTGGCGGTCATGCTGGTACCGAGGCTGCGTTAGCCGCTGCCCGCATGGGCTGCGCCACTTTGCTGCTGACCCACAATATTGAAACCCTGGGCCAGATGAGCTGCAACCCCTCCATTGGCGGTATCGGCAAAGGCCATTTGGTCAAAGAAGTGGATGCATTGGGCGGGGCCATGGCCTTGGCCACAGACCAAGCAGGTATCCAGTTCCGTACCTTGAACTCCAGCAAAGGCCCGGCAGTGCGTGCCACGCGCGCTCAAGCGGATCGCATTTTGTACAAGGCCGCCATTCGCCACATGCTGGAAAACCAACCCAACCTGTGGTTGTTCCAGCAAGCCGTGGAGGACTTGATGGTCGAGTCTACCGGCACAGGTGAGCGTGTGGTCGGCGCAGTGACGCAAGTGGGCATTCGTTTCCTCGCGCGCACCGTGGTGCTGACAGCGGGCACTTTCTTGGACGGAAAAATCCATGTGGGGCTGAACCACTACGCGGCAGGCCGTGCGGGTGACCCGCCCGCTGTGGGTTTGAGCAGCCGCCTCAAGGAGTTGCAGTTGCCCCAAGGGCGCCTCAAAACTGGTACACCGCCACGTATCGATGGCCGAAGCATCGATTTTTCCCCGTTGGAAGAACAACCCGGTGATGGCGTCCCCGGTGGTATGTCGCCCCACATGCCCGTTTTCAGCTTTGTGGGCTCGCGCAGCATGCACCCTCGTCAAATTTCGTGCTGGATCACCCATACCAATGCCCAAACGCACGACATCATCCGCAGCGGTTTTGACCGCAGCCCAATGTTCACCGGCAAGATCGAAGGCGTGGGGCCCCGCTATTGCCCCAGCGTGGAGGACAAGATCAACCGCTTTGCTGACAAAGACAGCCACCAGATTTTTCTGGAGCCCGAAGGGCTGACCACGCACGAGTACTACCCCAACGGTATTTCCACCAGCTTGCCCTTTGATATCCAGTACGCCTTAGTGCGCAGCATGCCGGGTTTGGAGAATGCCCATATCTTGCGCCCTGGCTACGCCATCGAATACGACTACTTTGACCCTCGCGGTCTCAAGAGCAACTTCGAGACGCGCCAGATTCGAGGGCTGTTTTTCGCTGGGCAAATCAATGGCACCACGGGCTACGAAGAGGCGGCTGCCCAAGGCCTGTTTGCAGGCATCAATGCCGCCTTGCAAGTGCGTGCCATGGGTGGGGGCGATGCCAGCCGCAGTGCGGCGGGTGCAGCCAGCTACACCGATGCCACTTGGCTGCCCAGTCGTGATCAAGCCTACTTGGGCGTGTTGGTGGACGACCTTATCACCAAGGGCGTGACCGAGCCCTACCGCATGTTCACCAGCCGCGCCGAGTTCCGCCTGCAGTTGCGCGAAGACAATGCCGATGCCCGATTAACCGACGCAGGCCGTGCCTTGGGTCTGGTGGACAACGCCCGTTGGGATGCGTACTGCCGCAAACGCGATGCTGTTTCACGTGAAACAGAGCGCCTCAAGTCGACTTGGGTGAATCCACGCAACCTGCCCGAAAGCGAGGCCGTGCGGGTGCTGGGCAAGAGCATTGAACACGAATACGCGCTGGCTGATTTGTTGCGTCGCCCCACGGTGGATTACACCAAGCTGATGACTTTGGATGGTGATCGCTTTGTGAGTGCCGATTTGCCGGTGGCAGCCTTGCAGCGCCGCGAGTCTGGTGAGGGTGGGGTGGAGGATGAGTTTGTGGCTACCGTGCTAGAGCAGGTAGAGATTGGCATCAAGTACGCGGGGTATATAGACCGTCAAAAAATGGAGGTGGAGCGTGCCGCCCACTACGAAAACCTGCGCTTGCCTGAGGGGTTGGACTATATGCAGGTGGAGGCATTGAGCATAGAGGTGCGCCAGCGTTTGAATAAATACCGCCCCGAAACTTTGGGCTTGGCCTCGCGCCTATCGGGCATTACGCCTGCAGCGATTTCGCTGCTACTCATCCACTTGCGCCGCGGTGGTTTTAAGGGTTTTGAAGAAGTGAAGGTGGCTGCTGATGCCCATTGAGACCGTGCAAAGCGCGTTGGCACAAGGTGCTAAAACGCTGGGTTTGGATCTGACCACCGCCCAATTGGCCTTGCTAGAGCAATACCTGCAGTTGCTGCAAAAGTGGAACAAGGTCTATAACCTCACCGCTTTACGCGATGCACAAGACATGCTCACCCACCATGTCCTGGATAGTTTGGCGGCTGTGCCGCCTCTTATGCGTCACTTGGGACAACAGCCAGATATGGCCGATGGCGTGCTTGATGTCGGTTCTGGCGGAGGCTTGCCTGGCGTGGTGCTCGCCATTGTGTTGCCGCACGTCAAGGTCAGCTGTGTCGATGCTGTGGCCAAGAAAGCGGCCTTTGTGCAACAGGTGGCCGCTCAGTTGGGCTTGGCCAATTTGACGGGCTTGCATGCCCGCGTGGAAACTTTGGTGGGGCGGCAGTGGGGGCTTATCACCTCCCGCGCATTTGCTTCACTGAAGGATTTTGTGACCTTGACCCATGAGTTGCTGGCCCCTGAAGGAGTGTGGATGGCCATGAAAGGGCGACACCCGGCAGATGAGATGGCGTCCTTGCCCGCATGGGCGAATGTGTTTCACGTGGAACAGTTGCAGGTGCCGGCTTTGCAAGCGGAGCGTTGCATCGTCTGGATGCGGCGACAATAGCACCCCATATCCCATCAGCACGGCAATAAGAACTACGGATCAACATGGCAAAAATTTTCTGCGTGGCCAACCAAAAGGGCGGAGTCGGCAAAACCACCACCACAGTCAATCTGGCCGCGGGCTTGGCAAAAATCGGCCAACGCGTGCTGATGGTGGACTTGGATCCACAAGGCAATGCCACCATGGGTTCTGGTGTGGATAAGCGCAAGCTCGAGCTCAGTGTGTACGACGTGCTGTTGGAGTCGGCCAGCATTGAGGAGGCCCGCGTTCAAGGTCCCAAGTTGGTGGAAGCCGGTTGTGGCTACGATGTACTCGGTGCCAATCGCGACTTGGCTGGTGCGGAAGTGGAGCTGGTGGATTTGGAGCGCCGTGAACGCCGCCTCAAGAATGCTATCGCCAAGGTGGATGACCAATACGACTTTGTGTTGATCGATTGCCCTCCCAGCCTCTCGATGCTCACCCTCAATGGCCTGTGCTCAGCCCATGGCGTGGTGGTGCCCATGCAGTGTGAATATTTTGCGCTGGAAGGGTTGACGGATTTGGTCAACACCATCAAGCAGGTCAAAGCCAACCTCAATCCTGATTTGCAGCTAATCGGCTTGTTGCGTGTGATGTTTGATCCTCGCATCACACTGCAAATGCAGGTGAGTGACCAGCTCAAGGCGCATTTTGCTGACAAGGTGTTTGACACCATCATCCCGCGCAACGTGCGTTTAGCCGAAGCCCCCAGCTACGGCGTGCCCGGTGTGGTGTTCGATCCGGCATCCAAGGGGGCGCAGTCCTTTGTAGGCTTTGCCCAAGAGATGGTGCAACGCATCCAAGCCATGTGATGCCCGCCATGGCGATTGATCCACAACGTGTTCTGTTGCTTGCGGGTTGGCAAAACTCGGGGCCGGATCATTGGCAAAGCCGCTGGGAGGTGTTGCACGGTTTTCAGCGTGTGCAGCAGCACGATTGGATGACCCCGCGCCGCGGCGACTGGATGATGCAACTTGAAGAAGCCGTGCTGGCCAGTGGTCGTGATGACCTGCTGCTGGTTGCGCACAGCTTGGGCTGCGTGCTGGTAGCAGCATGGGCCAGTCATTCGCAGCACACCCACCGGGTGGCCGGTGCCTTGCTGGTAGCACCTGGTGACGTGGAAAGCCGCCCCGATTTGGCGGCGTTGCTGCCCAGCTGGCTGCCCATAGAGCGCCAGCCCTTGCCATTTACCAGCGTGTTGCTGGGTAGCAGCAACGACCCTTTCTGCGCCCAAGAGCGGGCCCATGCATTGGCCCAGAACTGGGGCAGCCAGTGGGTGATGTATGGTGCTGCAGGGCATATCAACAGCGAGTCGGGTCTGGGCGATTGGCCCCAAGGGCTGCGCTATCTCGAACAACTCCAACAATAGGAAATTCACCATGGTGACTAAGAAACCCAAGGGCCTGGGGATGGGTCTGGAGGCCCTGCTGGGTCCCGCTGTGCAGGACTCTGCCGCCAAAACCAGCGGGGCTGCTGAGCTGCCCCACAGCCTCAAGCTAGAGCGCATGGTGCCCGGTATGTACCAGCCACGCACCCGCATGGACGAGGGGGCACTCTACGAACTGGCCGAGAGCATCAAGGCCCAAGGCATCATGCAGCCTATCCTCGTGCGCCAATTGCACGATGGGGACAACGCTGGCAAGTACGAAATCATCGCTGGGGAGCGGCGTTTCCGTGCCGCCAAATTGGCGGGTTTGGACGAAGTGCCGGTGCTGGTCAAAGAGGTGCCCAACGAGGCCGCCGCGGCCATGGCGTTGATTGAGAACATCCAGCGCGAAGACCTCAACCCCTTGGAAGAAGCCCAAGGTCTACAGCGCCTGATCCGCGAGTTTGGTCTGACCCACGAACAAGCCGCGCAGGCCGTCGGGCGCTCGCGCAGTGCGGCCAGTAACCTGCTGCGCTTGCTCAATTTGGCCGATCCGGTGCAAACCATGCTCATGGCGGGTGACATCGACATGGGCCATGCACGTGCCTTGCTGGCTCTGGATCGCGCAACACAAATCACCGCGGCCAACCAGATCGCCGCCAAAACCATGTCGGTGCGCGAAGCCGAAAGCTTGGTCAAAAAACTGGGTGCAGAGTTCTCCCTCACCAGTCCCAAACCCAGCAAAGAAAAGTCGCGTGACCTCAAGCGCTTGGAAGAAGAATTGTCGGACTTGCTGACCACCACCGTCGAGGTGCGGGTTAAAAAGCGCGTCAAGCGCAATGGCCGCATGGACGATATGGGAGAGCTATCCATCCAGTTTTCGTCTTTGGATGAGCTCAATGCCCTGATCGAACGCCTGAACCCCGGAGCGCAACGCTGATGTGGGCTTGGCTGTACCGCCAAGCGTGGCCATTGCCCGCCATCGTGGTGTGGGCGGTGTCATGGCTGGTATACAGCTTTGGGCGTCTCTGGGATACGCAAGTGGCCTTGGTGCTTGCTTTGCTCTTGGGCTTGTGGGCGGCATGGGCTGCGCCTAGCCGTTCGCGCCGCATCTGGGTGGCTGCGGGGTTTCCAGTCTCTCTGCTGTTGGCGCTGTTGTGGAAAGAGCATGCATCAGGGTGGCCACTTTGGTTGTGGTTGGTACCGGTGGTCCTGTTGTTGTTGCTGTATCCCATGAGTGCGTGGCGCGATGCTCCACTGTTCCCAACACCCGATGGAGCGTTGGATGACTTGCCCAGCGTCGCTGTCTTGCCCCCGAGTGCGGTGGTTTTGGATGCCGGGTGTGGCTTGGGGCATGGTCTAGAAGCCCTGCGCAGGGCGTATCCATTGGCCAGGCATGTCGGCATAGAAAAAAGCCGGGTGCTGGCTGCTTTGTGCCGTTGGCGTTGCCGCTGGGCCACGGTTTTTGATGAGGATATGTGGCAGCATGGCTGGTCAGCCTATGCCATGGTGTTTGTATTCCAGCGTCCCGAAAGTATGGAGCGTGTGTGGCGCAAAGCCTTGGCCGAATTGGTTCCCGGTGCTTGGCTGGTTAGTCTCGATTTTGCGGTGCCAAACACTGATCCTTACGCCCAGATAGAGCTGCACGATGGCAAAATCGTGTGGGTTTACGAAATACCCTTATTACAGTCCGCTAGAGAGGATTCGCAGGATGAGTAACCTTAACCCTACCAGCAGCACCGAGGAAACCTCTCTGTACCAAGTGGCCTCGTTTGCCATGGCGACTTTGGCCGAGCTGCGCGAGTCCGATACCGAGAGCCACATTCTGCGCATTCGTGCCTATATTCGCTTGCTGGCTGAGCAAATGGCCCTTAGCCCTGCGTATGCCGCCACATTGACGCCCGAGTACATCGACTACTTGGAGCGTTGCGCGCATATCTACGACATGGGAAATATAGGCATTCCCGACAAAATTTTGCTCAAGCCAGGTCGTCTGACGGCAGAAGAGGTGGCCATCATGCGCACCCATACCGTGCTAGGCCACGAGGCATTAGGGCGGGCCAAAAGCTCGCTCAAACACAGCTCACCATGGTTGGACTTGGCCATGGAAGTGGCTTTGTCGCACCACGAAAAATGGGATGGATCGGGCTACCCCCAAGGCTTGCAGGCAGAACGTATCCCACTGGCGGCGCGCATTGTGGCTTTGGCCGATGTGTTCGATGCGCTTATTACCAGCAAGGTCTATAAGCAAGGCATGGGTGTGGAGCAAGCGTGCCAAACCATTCTGGAGCAAAGTGGTAAGCACTTCGCACCCGATGTAGTGCAGGCTTTTGTTGCGGTGCAAGCCCAATTCCGTGCTGTGGCGCAGCGCTTGGCAGATACCGATGCAGACATGCAAAAGCGCATCGAATACCTGGCCAACGCGATTGCTGAAACAGCCGTTTTCTAATCAGTCCTTTTGGTAGCCTTTGGCGCGCCAGTGCTGCTCTAGCTTGCGCAGCAGCAAGGACAGGGATACCGTGAGCAGCAAATAAAGCGCCGCCACGGTGTTGTACGTTTCCACTGTAAGGAATGAACTGGACGCATACAGTTTGCCCAGCTGTGTGATGTCGTTGACCCCCAGCACCGAAACCAGAGACGAGTCTTTCACCATGGCGATGAAGTCGTTGCCTAAAACGGGCAGCACTTTGCGCACTGCTTGTGGCCACAGCACAAGGCGGAAGGTCTGCCACCGGGACAGCCCCAACGCATAGGCCGCTTCGCTTTGTGACTTGTCAATGCTATCGAGCCCAGCCCGAAAGACCTCGGCCAAAAATGCGCTGTAAGCGAATGCCAGCGCTACGATGCCCCGCACTAGGTTGGAGATGTCGCGCACTTGTACATCGGGGAACCAGCCTGCTGCTATAGCAGCTTGCGCTGTCCATTGGTAGGCATTGATTAGCAGTGGTGCACCCACAAAAGTGACGTATAGCAGTATCACCAGCGCGGGCAGCCCGCGCACAATCTCGATGTAAAAGCGGGCCGCTTGCCGTAACCACAGGGTTTTGGAGCGGCTAGCCAATGCCAGTAGCAGTCCTAACAACAAGGCCAAGGCATAACTGCAAACGGCCACCAGAACGGTAGTGCCCAAGCCGGTGAGCAATGTTTCAAAAATCAAGCCATAGCGACCATCAGCCAGCGCAAATGCAGCGCAGGCAATGCCGATGGTGATGAGTGCCCACAGCCAGTAGGGGCGGTCGGGTTTGGTGTTGGTTTCGATCAGTATGGCCATAAAAGCGCAAACCCCGCCGTGTGGGCGGGGCAGTCAGGTACGCAAGAATAGTTTATTGGTTCAGTTTGTATTCGACAAACCACTTGTGATCCAAGGCTTTGAGTGTGCCATCGGCGCGCAGTTGCTTGAGTGCGGCATTGACGGGTTTGACCAGATCTGAGCCCGGTTTGAAGATGAAGCCAAACTCTTCGCGCCCCATGGGCTTGCCGACAACCTTGAAGGTATTGGGAAAGGCCTTGATATAGCCTTGGGCCGAGACGCCATCACTCAGCACGGTATCCACATCGCCTGCCTTGAGTGCCTGCATAGACAATCCAAAGGTTTCATACAGCTTGATGCGTGGGTTCTTTTCATTGCCATCCAGCAATTCATAGACCGCGGTATAGAAGTTCGTGGTGCCGCCCTGTGCGCCGACGAGCAGTTTGGTGTTGGGTTTGAAGCTGGCAGCATCGGCAAAGCGCTTTTCGTTGGCGCGAACCATCATGAATTGCTCAGACACCATATAGGGGTCAGAAAACGCCACTTGCTTTTTGCGGTCTTCTTGGATGGTGATGCCATCCATACCCACATCAAACTGGCCCTTGCGCACGGCCTCAATCATGGTGTCCCAGCTCGTTAGCTTCCACTCCACTTTGGCGTTCAGGCGTTTGGCAATTTCATTGAATACGTCGTACTCCCAACCGATGCTGGCCCCCGTTTTGGGATCCTTGAAATTCAAGGGCACGTAAGCGTTCTCTGTCACTGCGACGATGACACGACCATTGAGGTCGGGCAGTTTTTGCGCATGCACTGCTGGGGTGAGCACAGCGCTCATGGTGACCATGGTGCACAGAGTTAAAAAGGAGCGTCGTTTTGTCACGGCTGGTTTTCTCACAAAAATTCAGACCAACTGACTATAGCCAAAAGCGCTGCGTTGGACTAATGGAAAACCGTATAAGCATGGATGCAGTTGGCCAATCGAATTTAGCCAACTTGACCGATCAATGTTCCTTTGTTGTGACGAAACAGGCGAGGGCCCCACCAGCCAATGTCGGGGAAAATTTTGCGCCGTACAAACCACACGTAACCGCTTGCCAAGATATGGATAGATAACAAGGCAAAGCCAAACATGGAAGGGAACTGCATCAGCAGCAGCCCATATGGCAATACACCGCAGATGGCTACTAGCAGGTACAAGTTATAGGCTTGTGCGTAATTGCGGAAAAAGCCCCAAGCAAACAGCAGTGGAACCGAGGCTGCAAGCAGTGGCATGCACATGCGCATAAGCGGGGTGTGGCTGAGTTGGTAGCCAAGCCATGCCCCTGCAAGGGCTTGGAGCAGCACGATCCAAACAAGGTAATCGATCAACTCACCATACCGGTCAATCAGGAATACATCAGCATGCACAGCGATGCACCAAGCGGCTTTGCGCGGCGAAACGCCTTTTTGCTCGGTGAGCACGCGAAATACGGCGAGCTTATCCATGCCGTTGTTCAGCATGAGATCAACTTGGGCTTGTAAATTGGTGTGATCCATCTCCCTGCCACCTTGAATAGTTGGTAACAAGTCTAGGTCTGGTGGTGTTTGGGGCCTATCCCCAAAAAGGATGAAAATAGATAAAAAAGGGAGCACTAAAGCTCCCTTTGCGTTAAGCGCAGCGTTTGGACTACATGGCGCCGATCATTTTCGGGAACCACAGCGTCAGCGCTGGCCAGTACGTAACCACCAGCAAAAAGCCCACCATGGACAGCAACCACGGCCAAACGGCCACGGTCAGTTCGGTAATGCCCATCTTGGTAATGCCTGAGGCCACATACAGGTTCAGACCCACGGGTGGATGGCACATGCCCACTTCCATGTTCACCACCATGATGATGCCAAAGTGCACCGGGTCAATGCCCAGTTTCATGGCCACAGGGAACAAGATCGGTGCGAAGATCAGCACGATGGAGGAGGGCTCCATGAAGTTGCCCGCCAGCAGCAGGATCACGTTCACCGCCAACAGGAAGGTGATGACACCCAGGCCATGGCCCAGCATCCAATCGGCCAAGGCTTGCGGAATGTTCTCGTTGGTCATGATGAAGCTGAACAACACCGCGTTGGTGATGATGTACAGCAGCATGGCCGACATATTGGCCGAACTCAGCAGCACACGGGGTACATCTTTCAAAGACATGTCTTTGTAGATAAACACCGCCACCACGAAAGCGTATACCGCGCTCATAGCGGCTGCTTCGGTGGGGGTGAACACACCGGTGTAGATACCGCCCATGACGATGACGATCAACAGCAAGCCCCAGATGGATTCGCGCAAGGCCTTCAGGCGTTGCACCCATGTCGCTTTAGGCAAACGGGGGTAGTCGAACTTGCGCGCACGCCACCAGGTCACACCGGCCAATACGCCTGCCAATGCCAAGCCTGGCACCACGCCGGCCATGAACAGTGCACCCACGGAGGTGTTGGTCGCTACCGAGTACATCACCATCACGATAGACGGTGGAATCAGGATACCCAAAGCACCTGAAGTGGTGATCACACCCGCACCGAAGCTGCGAGGAAAGCCTGCCTTGACCATGGCTGGCAACAAGATCGAGCCAATGGCCACCACGGTAGCTGGTGATGAACCCGATACGGCAGCAAACAGTGCGCAGGCGAGCACGCCTGCCAAGCCCAAGCCGCCATACCAGTGGCCCACCATGCTGGTGGCGAAGTTGATCATGCGCCGCGCCACCCCACCGTGGGTGAGGAAGTTGCCTGCCAGAATGAAGAAGGGGATCGCCATGATCTCGAACTTCTCAATGCCGGTGAACAGCTTGAGCGCCACCGACTCCAGCGGCACATGCGTGAAGCCAAACAAAAAGGTCAGCACCGTCAGACCCAGTGCGATCGAGATCGGCATGCCCGTGAGCATCAGCACGGTCAGCAGCGTAAAAATGATGAGTGCGCTCATGCGGCTTTCCCCTCTTCTTCGTCCAAGCCGTCCACATGGCCATGGTCATGGTGGGGCAGTTCGCCAGTGCGCACAAACTGCACCAGCACTTGCAGGAAACGGAAACACATCAAACCAGTACCCAAAGGAATCGCGGAATAGAAGATCCACGTGGGCCATTCGAGGTCGGGCGTGGTGGGGCCTTCTAGCAGGCCATCCATGGACCAACCCAAAGCGTTGGCAAACGCATAGTGCGCACCAATCTTCCACACCATGTACCCACCCAAGCACGCCACGATGGCGGTGAACAGAGCACCAGCACCCAAGCCCAGAATGACGAACTTGTTGCGGTTTTCAGGGCTCAAGCGGTTGATGAGTACATCCACCCCCACGTGGATACCTGTGCGCACGCCATAAGCTGCGCCAAACTTGGCCATCCACACAAACATGTAAATCGTCAGCTCTTGCGCCCAAGTCAGGTTGATGCTCAAGAGCCAGTCTTGCAGACCGGGGATATTCCACCCTGCTGCGTATCGGTGCAAGACCGATACGAAAATCAGCAGCGTGGCCCCAGCCATCAGAGTGCCAATCAGCCACTCTTCGAGATGGTTAAGCCACTTCATGATTACAGCTTCTCGGGGTCAAAGCCAGTTTCTTTGTAGACCTCTTTGAGCATCTCTTTGCCCACGCGGTCGGCCATCTTGATGTGCACAGGTGCCATGGCTTTCTTAAACGCCATGCGCTCTTCTTTGGTGGGTGTGTAAATCATGGTTTTGCCACTCTTTTTCACCGCCTCCAGCGAAGAGTCGTTTTCTTCTTGGGCAATCTTGTTGGCATAAGCCGATGCCTCTTTCATGGCTTGCTCCAACTGGCCGCGCACGTCAGCAGGCAGGCCATCCCAGAACTGTTTGTTGGCAATCACGGCATAACCCAAGTAACCGTGGTTGGTCAGGCTCAGGTGCTTTTGCACTTCGTGCATCTTCTGGGTGTAGAAGTTGGAGATGGGGTTCTCGGTGCCGTCCACCACGCCGGTTTGCAGGGCTTGGTACACCTCGGAGAAAGCCATCACTTGGGGAATAGCACCCAAGGAGCGGATTTGCTCTTCCAGCACCTTGGAGGACTGGATGCGCAGCTTCTTGCCCTTGAGGTCAGCAGGCGTCTTGATGGGGGTGTTGGCCGAGAACGATTTGAAACCGTTGTCCCAGAAACCCAAACCCTTGATGCCACGGGGCTCCAACTTGGCCAGCAGGCTAGCGCCCACAGGGCCTTGGGTCACTTTGTGCAGATCGGCGTAGTCATCAAAGATGAAGGGGAAGTCGAACACTTCGAACTCCTTCACGCCGATGGGGCCGAACTTGGCCAGCGAAGGGGCCAGCATTTGCACCGCACCCATTTGCAGTGCTTCCAGCTCTTCTTTGTCTTTGTAGAGTGAGCTGTTGGCATACACCTCAACCTTGACTTTGCCCTTGGTCAGTTCTGCTGCACGTTTGGCAAAAAAGTCAGCGGCTTTGCCTTTGGGGGTATCTGCAGCCACCACGTGGCTGAACTTGATGACGGTTTGGGCAGAGGCTGCACAGCCCAGTGCCAACAAGGCCGAGGCCAAGATCATTTTGAGTTTCATAGTCATGTCTCCTACAAAGAAACGGATTGCACATGACCATGAAGCCTACGCAGGGCAAAGGCCTTTGCAAACTGTGGCCTTCAACAGCTAGGGAAAACCCGCCCAAGGGCTGCATGGGCGGGAAGGGAGCTCAGGGAGTGGTGATGGCGAGTTCTTTGTAGATTTGGGCCAACAAGTCCTGTCCCACGCGCGGTGCCGCCTTGGCATGGCTGGCCCACAGGGCTTTGCGAAAGGCCTGCAACTCTTCGGGCTTGGGGTCGTAAATAGTGGTGCGGCCACTGACACGCTCGGCAGCCATCATGCCCTCGTTGTCTTCACGGGCAACTTTGTTGGCATAGACAGTGGCTTCTTTCATAGCCTGCTCCAGTGCTTTGCGCACATCCGATGGCAAACGATCCCAAAAGGCCTTGTTGGCAATGACGGCATAGCCCAGATAGCCGTGATTGGTCAAAGTCAGGTGCTTTTGCACCTCCCGCATTTTCTGTGTGTAGAAGTTGGAAATGGGGTTTTCTGTGCCATCGACCCCTCCTGTTTTGAGGGCGCCATAAACCGCTGAAAAAGGCATGGGAACAGGTGTGGCTTCAAGTGTGTTGACTTCTTCTTCCAAAACTTTCGAGTTTTGAATGCGCAGGCGTTTGCCTTTCAGATCGGCAGGCGTCTTGATGGGAGTGTTGGCCGAGAAAGATTTGAAGCCGTTGTCCCAAAACGCCAAGCCTTTGATACCGCGTGCCTCCAGCTTGCCCATCAGGCTGGCCCCTACTGGGCCATCGGTGATGCGGTGCACATCGGTCAAAGAGCTGAACAGGTAGGGCACATCGAACACTTCAAACTGCTGTACGCCCAGCGCACTGAACTTGGCCAACGAGGGGGCCAACATCTCCACATCGCCGCTGAGTACGGCTTGCATCTCGTCTTTATCGTTGTAAAGCATGCTGTTGGCGTACACCATCACACGCACCTTGTTGCCACTGAGTTCGGCGGCGCGGCGGGCAAAAAACAAAGCTGCTTTGCCTTTGGGCGCTTCAGGCGAGACCACATGGCTGAATTTGATGGTGATGGGCCCCGTACTTTGCGCCATTGCGGGTGTCAGCAGCGCGGCACACAGGGCCATGGACAGCCCCAGACGGGCCCAGTGGCGAGAAATAAACCGTAGATTTTTCATAGACATCCAACGACTGATAAAAGCAGCCCACTGTGAATAAGCAGGTCATCCCATCAGCCTAGTCTGCCCATTGAGGCGCAGCTACTGTGGCGATCCGCAGGTGTTGTTTTGAGCGCTAATGCGCGCGCTGGCACTTAACTGTGCAAAGCCTCTGTCAGCAGATCCATCCACACCGAACCGATGCGCTGCGCCAACTGCTGGCGCACTGGCAATAGGGCGCGGCGCAGCGCTTGTGTCTGCGCCGCGCCGGGCGTATGCACCCGCAGGGCTGTGGTGCCACGCAAGGCTTGCAAGCTGCTGCGTTCATGCTCCAACGCCAAAGTGTTGCCCCACTGCAAGGCATCGCGCATGGCTTGATCCAATAACGCCCGCTCGTTGTTGGGCAAGTTTTCCCAAAATCGTTGCTGAGTCACCACAGCGTATCCCAAATAGCCGTGCCCCGTCAGGCTCAGGTCGGATTGCACCCGCTGCAGCTTTTGGGTCCAAAAATTGGAGGCAGTGTTTTCCGTACCGTCTACTACTTTGCGTTGCAATGCCGGGTAAGTTTCGCCAAAACTCAAGGCCACTGGGCTTGCACCCAAGGCCTGCATCTGGTCAGCCAAAACGCGCGAAGGTTGGATACGCATGCGCAGCCCGAGGTAGTCATTGGGTGTCAGCAAGGCATGCTGGGCACTCATGTGCTTAAAACCATTGTGCAGATAGCCCAAACCGTGCACCCCATTGCGCTGCAAGCGCTCCAGCAGCAGTTGCCCTGGAACGCCATCCATCACACGGCGTACTTGCTCCAACGAATCAAATGCGTAGGGCAAATCAAACAACTCGAACTCTGGCAAGCCCATGCGTCCAAACTTGGACAACGATGGTGCGATGAAATGCACGGCCCCAAACTGCAAGGCTTGCACCTCGTCGGCATCGCCGTAGAGCGTGCTCTGGGGGTAAATCTGAACCCGAATGCGTCCTTGGCTGTAACGCTCCACCAACTGGGCAAAGTGCTCCAGCGCTTGGCCTTTGGGGGTGTTGGGAGCCACCACGTGCGATAAGCGCAATACCCGCATGCCCGAGCTAGCAGCAGCGGGGATCGCGCAAGCCAACAAACCTCCGCCCAGCAAAGCCCGCCGCACAGGGCTGAGCGGTGCATGGCTTGCAGGTGGACAAGGCGCAGGTAAGCCTCGGCTGGCGGGACGGGTCATGCTCGCTATTATCTGAAGCAAAACCATGAGCCATCCAACCGACGATCTTGACCTCATCATGGCCGCTGATACACAGCAGCGGCCCGTTGCCAGTGGCCGCCGCTTGCTGTGGGTGGTCTGGGCCTTCATGGTGTTGGCGGTCGTGGTAGCGGCTGCACTGGTGCTGTACCTGCAACGCTTTGAACAAGAAGAAGACACCAAACGCCGCGCTGCCGACGCCCAGTGGCTGGAACAAACCATGCAGTTTCACCTGCGCCGACTGGAGGCCGATATGCAAGCCATGGCCCGGTACGCGCAAGTTGCTGTCGATAACAGTGACGCCCGCAGCAACGCCTCCGATCCAACGCAACTAGCGGGTTTACTCTGGCGCGAGCCGGGTGTGGTGTTGCAGCACAGCTGGCAGGGTGCAGACCACGCCTTGAGCCCGTGGTTACAAGCATGGCTGGGTGAGTCTGACAAGCTGCACGAGAACCAGCGCATTTGGAGCAGTTTGCAGCGCGTGGTGCAGGGGCTGCGCCGTCCCGAATACGGTGGCCCACTGCAAACGCCTGCCACCATGCCCCATGCCACCGACGACACCGTGGTGTTGCTGGCCGTGCCGCATTTTGAGCGCGGGCACTACATGGGCAGCTACGTGGCACTGCTGTCCATGCAGCAAGCCGTGGACACTTTGCTGCCCGATTGGTTTACCGACCACCACCGCGTGCGTGTAGTGGCTGGCGGCGAACTGGCCGCAACCGACGCTGGCCAGCCCTACCGCGCCGCGCTCAACCTCAATGGCTTGGACTTGTACCTGGACGTGCAGCCCCACGACCAAACCCAGCTCACCGTGCCACGCTTGTTCTTGGGCGTGGCCTTGTTGCTGCTGGTGGGCTTGGTGGCCACCTTGTGGCTGCTGCGGCGCGATATGCAGATGCGCCTGCAAGTGCAAGCCAACTTGCAAGAAGAAGTGGCCCTGCGCAAAGCGATGGAAAACTCCGTCACCATCGGTCTGCGCGCGTGGGACATGGCCGGGCGCGTGCTCTACGTCAACGAGGCCTTTTGTCGCATGGTGGGTTACCGCGCTGACGAACTGCTGGGCCAATCGGCCCCCATGCCCTACTGGCCCGAAGAAGACGATGGCCCCGCGCAGCGCCACCGCAGCATGCTCGAGCAAGGCAAAAGCCGCGACGGCATTGAGGTGCAGTTCCAGCACCGCGATGGCCATTTGGTCGATGTGCTCATCCACGAAGCGCCCCTGCTCACTGCCAGCGGCGAGCAGCGCGGCTGGATTGGCTCGGTGCTCGATGTGAGCGAACGCAAGCGCGCCCAAGCCCTGGCCCAACGCCAGCAAGAGCGCTTGCAGGCCTCGGGCCGCTTGGTGGTGGTGGGCGAAGTGGCCTCCACACTGGCGCACGAACTCAACCAGCCGCTGGGCGCACTGAGCAGTTTTGCCACGGGTTTGCTCAACCGCATGCGCAACGGCACCATCACCCAGCCGGAAATGACACCTGTGGTCGAGCGCATGGCCTCACTGGCCGAGCGTGCCGGGCGCGTGGTGCAGCGCGTCAACGCCATTGCGCGGCGGCGCGAAATCACCCTGCAGCAAGTGGAGCTGCAAGCGCTGCTGCAGCGCGTGGTGCCCGCCGCCATGCTGGTGCCCACCAGCCCACCCAGCTACGCCACCTTGCCCACCCAGCCTGTATGGGTGCAGGGCGATGGCCTGCTGCTGGAGCACTTGCTGGGCAACCTCATCTCCAACGCGCAAGACGCCGTGCGCCAAGCCGGCTTGCCACCGGGTACACCGCACACCGTAGAGGTGCGCCTGCACATAGACCAGCACGACAGCACGGGTGCCAAAGCCCACCTGTGCGTGGCCGATGCCGGCCCCGGGGTGGACGAGGGCGCGCTGGAGCACATCTTCGAAGCCTTCTACAGCACCAAAGAAGGCGGCATGGGCATGGGGCTGGCCATTTGCCGCTCCATCGTCGAAGCGCACCGCGGCCAGTTGCTGGTCGAGCGCGATCCCCTGCTGGGCGGAGCCTGTTTGCACGTGGTGTTGCCCGTTATCAATCCATCACTATGACCACCAATCCTGCCCCCTCCACCATCCACATCGTTGACGACGACGCCGACGTGCGCGATGGCTTGGCCTGGTTACTGGACTCGCGCGGTCACCACGTGCGCACCTGGGCGCAAGGCGAAGCGCTGCTGGAGCATGTGCGCGGCCTGCAGGGCCACTGGACGCACAGCGTGGTGCTGCTGGACATGCGCATGGCCCCGCTCGATGGGCAGCAGGTGTTCGACCAGCTCAAGGCGCTGGCCTGCCCCTGGCCCGTGCTCTTTCTGACCGGGCACGGCGACGTGGGCATGGCCGTGGCCGCCGTCAAAAACGGCGCGTGGGACTTTTTGGAAAAACCCTTCCAAGACAACGTGTTGGTAGACCGCGTGGCCCAAGCCCTGGCCGCCGTGCAAGCCGACATGGGCGCTAACCAAGAAGTGCACCGCCTGCGCTACGCACTGGCCTCGCTCAGCCCGCGCGAGCGCGAGGTGCTCGACCAGCTCATCCAAGGCCACTACAACAAAAACATCGCCGACACGCTGGGCATCACCCAGCGCACCGTGGAATTCCACCGCGCCAACATCTTCGAGAAGATGGGCGTCAGCTCCGCCATAGAACTGGCGCACAAGCTGGGGCGGTTGGAGTCGCGGGAGTGAAAATTTCTTGAGCTGCGATTGGGCTATCGAAAAAATCACAAAGGAGGTTCTTACATGTCCGAACAAGAAAAATTGGGATCAATTGATACAGAAAAGAAAACGGAGGAAGTAGTTTCTGACAGTCTACAAATGGCCCAAACCATTGTTGGCTTTCTTCAATCTGATCAAGGGAACAAGCTTGCATTCGAGGTAATTGAGTTCTTTAAAGATTGGAAAAACCAGTCGAGTTCCCTGAATAGACAGACCCTTTGGGTAGCAACACTATCCCAATTAGCAACCTTAGCTTGTGTGTTGGGTGTAGCTCTTTATGCAACTTTGAATGCCAAGATGGATCCTGTGCTGGCAGGTCTTTTAGGGACTGTTGCAGGGTACGTATTTGGTCGTAAGAACTCTTGAATTGGTTTGCTATCAATTTGATAGCTGCTCCAGCAATATCCATAAGCTCTAGAGGCCAATAATGCGTATAGCCATCGTTTCGGACATCCACGGTAATTTGCCGGCTTTGCAGGCCGTGGTGGCGCACATGCGGCGCTATGGGGTGGATCAGGTGGTGAATTTGGGCGATAGCCTCTCGGGCCCCTTGCTGCCACGGGAAACGGCCGAGTATTTGATGGAGCAAGGCTGGCCCACTTTGGCGGGCAACCACGAGCGGCAGTTGCTCACGCAGGCACCCGAGCGCATGGGGCTGAGCGATCGGTATGCCTATGAGCTGCTTACGCCCACTGTGCGCGATTGGCTGCGCAGCCTGCCCAGCACGCTGCAATGGAGCCCGGATGTGCTGCTGTGCCATGGCACCCCGCATAGCGATGTGCACTACTTCCTCGAAACCTTGGATGGCAACGCGCTGCGACTGGCCAGCGCGGAGGAGATAACCCAGCGCCTGGAGGGCCGGCAAGGCCCACTAGGCCAATTAGGCCCACTAGACGCCGCCAGCAGCCCGGTCATTGCCTGCGGCCACACGCATGTGCCACGGGTGGTGCGCGCTGCCAGCGGGCAGCTCCTCGTCAACCCCGGCAGCGTGGGCATGCCCGCCTACGACGACGATGTGCCGGTGCCCCATGTGGTGGAAACGGGCTCGCCCGATGCACGCTACGCCACACTGGAGTGCCATGCAGGCCAATGGTTTGCCAGCTTGCACACCGTGCCCTATGACTACCACGCCATGGCCGACTTGGCCCGCTCGCGGGGACGGCTGGATTGGGAATACAACCTGCGCACGGGCTACGCAGTGTTGCCATGACACGCACACGCTTCGCCGTGGGCGGCGCTGACCAGTTCGGACAGGATGCCGCAGCCCGCTGCGTTCTTGTGGTCATGGTGGCTGTGTGTGGGGTGGTCGCCATCGCAGGCGGCGCGCAGGCGCAATAGCTGTTTCTCCAGCGCCTGCATGCTGACCAAGCGCGCCCGCACCTTGGCCAGTTGCGCGTCTATCAGCTGGTCCACGTGCACATGCTCGGCATTGGGCGGCGTGGTGTGCAGGGCGTCTAGGAGCTGGCGGATGTCGGCCAGCGGCATGTCCAGCGCCCGGCAGTGGCGGATGAAGGCGAGCCGCTTCAAATGCGCTGCTTCGTACTCGCGGTAGCCGTTGTCGCGCCGGGCGGGGGCGGGCAGCAGACCGTTTTTTTCGTAAAAGCGGATGGTTTCCACCTCCACCCCGGTGGCCTTGGCAAGGGCTTTGATTTGCATGTTGACACTGTAGTGGCTACAGGGTTTTGAATGCAAGCATTGAATGGAGAAAACCTATGTCTGCCCACTGCAACCACCATACCCCAGCCGCCCACACCCTGCAAAACCCCGCCCGCTACCGCCGCGTGTTATGGGTGGCGTTGGTGGTGAACGCCGCCATGTTCGCGGTGGAGGTGCTGGGCAGCATGGGTTCGGGTTCTTTGGCGTTGCTGGCCGATTCGGTGGACTTTGCGGGCGATGCGATGAACTACGGCCTGTCGCTGGCGGTGCTGGGTGCGGCGCTGTCGTGGCGTGCGCGGGCGGCGCAGCTCAAGGCCGTGTCCATGCTGGGCTTTGGCCTGTATGTCTTGGGCAGCGCGCTGTGGTCGCTGTGGCATGGTGATGCGCCCAATGCCGTGACCATGGGCTTGGTGGGTGTGCTGGCACTGCTGGCCAATGTGGGGGTAGCGTGGCTGCTGTATGCCTACCGCGATGGCGATGCCAATATGCGCAGCGTGTGGCTGTGTTCCCGCAACGACGCCATTGGCAACGTGGCTGTTATGCTGGCCGCGCTGGGGGTGTTTGGCACTGGCAGCGCGTGGCCTGATTTGCTCGTGGCCACCCTGATGGCGCTGCTGGCCTTGCACGGCGCGTGGCAAGTGCTGCGGCAAGCCGGTGGCGAGTTGGCTGGGCATTCTCAGGGGCACGACCACTCCCACGATCACTCTCATGCACACACCCATGACCACCACCACTGACTTTGCCGCCATCTTCGCCAGCACCCGCACCATCGCGGTGGTAGGTTTGTCGCCCAAACCTGAGCGAGACAGCCACCGCGTGGCGCGCTACCTGCAGCAGCAGGGCTACCGCATCGTGCCCATACACCCAGCAGCCAAAGAGGTTTTGGGCGAGGTGGTGTACCCCTCGCTCGCTGCAGCGGCGCAGGCGCTGGGCGCTGGGCGCATCGACATGGTGGACGTGTTCCTGAGCAACGAGCTGGTACCACCCGTGGTGGACGAGGCCATCGCCATAGGTGCGCGCACGCTGTGGCTGCAAATCGGTGTGCAGCATGCCGCTGCGCAGGCCAAGGCCCAAGCGGCGGGGCTGACGGTGGTGCACAACCTTTGCACGATGGTGGAACACCGCATGCTGGGGCTGTGACCTTATGTGCGCCTCCATGTCTTTGCGTTTGCCCAGTGCGCCGCATTCCATCCAAAAAGGCACACCGCTCAAGCACGTGCTGGGCGAGGAGGCCGTGGACTGCTTGGCGCACAACGTGGTGCAGGCGTATCCCGCGTTCGATGCCGGGCATTTCCGCGCGCAGGCGCTGGCGGGGCTGGAGCCCTTGGGCATCATGGAGCGGGGGCACAAGCTGGCGCAGGATTTGTGGCAGCACTTGCCGCCGCATTTTGGGCAGGCGTGGGCGGTGTTGCAGCGCTCGCTCACGCCCATCCACACAGAGACCGAAGATTTGGGCTTGGCGGTGTTTTTTTACTTGCCGCATACCTTGTGGGTGGCGCGCTATGGCTTGGATGCCGCCTACAACGGCGGGCAAGACCCGTTTGTCACCGCCATGCAGGCCCAGTACGAACTGACGCAGCGCTTCACGGCAGAGTTCTCTATTCGCCCCTTTTTGCAGCAAGAGCCCCAGCGCACCTTGGCCCAGTTGGCGCTGTGGATCCACGACCCCAGCCCGCATGTGCGCCGCTTGTGCAGTGAAGGTTCACGCCCGCGTTTGCCCTGGGGCATGCGCCTGCAGGCTTTGGTGCGCGATCCATCGCCCACCTTGCCGCTACTCGAAGCACTCAAAGACGACCCCTCCTTGTACGTGCGCCGCAGTGTGGCCAACCACTTAGGCGATATCGCAAAAGACCACCCTGAGCTGCTGTTTGCCCTGTGCGAGCGTTGGCTGGCCGATTCCAACCCCGAACGCCGCTGGCTGTTGCGCCACGCGCTGCGCTACCACGCCAAGAAAGGCGACCCCAAGGCCTTGGCCCTGCGCGCAGCCGCCAAAGGCTAAAGCGGCAAAAAAAGTTTTCGTTCCAGCAAACAAAAAAAGTGGCGCCATCGCGCTTAATTGCAAACAAGAATCGTTTGCAATTGGTGGCTAAGCCGCTGCTGGAGTGCGTATGCGCAGTGAATCGTCGTTGAATGCCCCGCCATTGGCGGGGGTGCCGCCCCCTAAACGCTTGATGGGCTTGTTGGGGTTTGTGCAGTTTGCACACCTGTTGGACTTCATGCTCATGCTGCCCTTGGCACCTTTGCTCATGGGTGCTTGGGGGCTGCAGACACGCCAGTACGGGGTGTTGTTGGCCGCGTACGGCGTGGCTGCCGCAGTCAGTGGGGTTGTCGCCACGACCTACGTTCACCGTTTTGAACGCAAGCGTTTGCTGTTGGCGCTGCTGGCAGTGTTGGCGCTGGCCCAACTGGTGTGCGCCAGCGCCAACAGCTACGCTGTTTTGCTGGTTGGGCGCATCGCGGCAGGAGCCTGTGCGGCGCTGGTGGGGGCCCTGCTGCAAACCTTGGTGGGCGATTTGTTTGCACCACAACAGCGAGGAAGGGCTGTAGGGGTGCTGCTATCTGGAACCTCTGCGGCCACAGTGCTGGGCGTGCCGCTGGTACTGGTGCTGATCAACTATGGCGATTGGCGACACGCATTCGCGTTCACGGCGGGATTGAGTGTCCTGAGCATTGTGTTGCTGCAGGTAGCAATGCCCATGGTGCGGGTGGACAAGCAGCGCGCAGGGGCAGCGGGCTACGCCGTGCTAGTGCATTTGCTGCGCAACGGCGCATATCGACGCGTGCTGGCTTTCATGGGTTTGGGGGCATTTGCCACGTTTGTGGTCATCCCCTACATGCCCTTGTATTTGACGAGCAATCTGCAATGGCCCACTGAGCAGCTCGCGCTGGTGTACGTGCTGGGCGGTGCCATGGCGTTTGCAACAGCCCAACTGGCAGGGCGCATGGCAGATCGATGGAACAAGGTGCACCTCTATCGCACAGTGGCATTGGTGTCGATGGTGCCCATCGTGCTGCAAACCCATTTGCCAGCCAGCGCATGGTGGGTGGTGCTGGCGGTGAGCACCCTGTTTTTTAGCTTTGCACCCAGCCGTGCGGTACCCGCCATGGCGATAGCGGTGTCGGCTGTGGCTCCCCCTGACCGTGGGGCTTTCATGGCCCTGAATGCCGCCGTGCAGCAGTTGGCGTGTGGCGTGGCTGCTTACGTCGGGGCCCAGCTAGTCCACATGCAAGCGGGCGTGGGTTTGCAGGGTTACAGCACAGCAGGGTGGGTGGCCATCGCCGTGACGCTGAGCACGGCATGGATGGCAGGGCGCATACCGCTGCCAAGCAGCACCAAGGCATAGATCACATTTTTTTCATATCAACGGAGCCATAGCATGAACGACATCTTCAAGGGCATGATCACCGCTCAGGCTAAGAAACTATTGGCCGCTTACAGTGGCGATGAACCATTTTTCTTTGCAACGCCCCAGCGCACGCTGTTGGCGCAGGGGCACTACGCCAACATACCCTGGGCCCCCGATCTGAAAACCATGGCCATCCAAGTACAGGCGGCCTTGCAAGAAGCGCGTAGCAAAGGGCATCCTTACCCCATAGCGGTGGGCTGCATCCCGTTCGATTTGCGCCAACCCATGCAGTTGAGTATTCCGCATCAAGTGGTGCTGGCTGGTGGTTTGGGCACGGTGACAGCGCCGAGCAAGCGGGCCATCAACCAGTACGAGTTGGTTGCCGTTCCAAGCCGCCAAGACTATGCAGCTGCAGTGGCCAAGGCTGTGGCGCGCATACAAAGTGGCGCTTTGAGCAAAGTGGTGCTGTCACGCACGCTGGAAATCCAAACCCAGCACAGCATCGATGTACCCGCTGTGCTGAGCCATTTGGCCAGTAAAAATCAGCATGGCTATACCTTTGCGGTCAAGCTCTACCACGAAGGCGGCGTGCTGGTAGGGGCCACGCCAGAGCTATTGGTGCACAAGGATGGATTGCAGGTGCGATCCAACCCATTGGCAGGCTCGGCTGCGCGCAGCGGCAATGCCCAAGAGGATGCGCAACGCAGCGCCGCATTGCAGCAGTCAGCCAAAGACTTGCACGAGCACCAAGTAGTGGCCGACGCTGTAGCACAGGCTATGCAACGGTATTGCAAAACGCTGCATGCGCCACAAATCCCCAGTGTGATCAGTACCGCCACCATGTGGCATTTATCCAGTGACATACGGGGCGAATTGGACAGTCCCGATACACATTGTCTAGAAGTGGCGGGCGCACTGCACCCCACGCCAGCCATATGCGGGCATCCCACCGTCAAAGCGCGGGAGTTGATCAGGGAGTTGGAGCCTTTCAACCGCGCGTATTTCACCGGCATGGTGGGCTGGTGTGATGAGTTTGGTAACGGCGAATGGGCGCTGACATTGCGTTGTGCTGAGATCAAGGACAAGCAGGTGCGCTTGTACGCAGGGGCCGGCATTGTGGGCGATTCCGACCCGGATAGTGAAGCCGCAGAAACCGGAGCCAAATTTCGCACCATGTTGCATGCGTTGGGCTTGCCTGCCGGGGAGGACAGCTATGTTTGAAGACTGGAAACCATGGCCTGCTGCAGAGGCCCAGCGCTACCGTGACAAAGGCTATTGGATAGGGCAAACCTTCAATGACATGTTGGCCCACGTGGTACAGCAGCACGCGCAGCGCACAGCGCTGGTCAGTGAACACTGCCGCTGGACGTATGCACAACTGCAGGCGCAAGTAGAGCGCTATGCCCTGGGTTTTCATGCCTTGGGCATACGGGCACAAGACAAGGTGGTGGTGCAGTTGCCCAATTGCGCTGAGTTGGTGGCCGTGGTGTTTGCACTGTTTCGTTTGGGGGCTTTGCCCGTGTTTGCGTTGCCGCCGCACCGCCAGTTTGAAATTGGCCACTTTTGTCGCCATACCGAGGCGGTGGCCTATGTGATTGCCGATGTGTTTGCTGGCTACGACTACCGACAGCTAGCCAGAACCGTGCAAGCCAGCGTAAGCAGCTTGCAGCATGTATTGGTTTTGGGCGATGCGCAGGAGTTCATTGACCTCAACCAAATGGCTATGCCAGATACCCCACTGCCAGCCGCGCCACAGTCCGATGCGCTGGCATTCTTGCAGTTATCGGGGGGCAGCACCGGGACGCCCAAACTCATCCCACGCACGCATGACGACTACTTGTACAGTGTGCTGGCCAGTGCCCGTATCTGTGCTTTGAGTGCCGATAGCGTGTACATGAACGTGATACCCGCAGCGCACAACTTTGCCATGAGCTCGCCCGGTTGGTTGGGCGTACTCAGCCAAGGCGGCACGGTGGTCATGTGTCCCAACCCCAGCCCAGATGTGGCGTTGCCATGGATGCAGCGCGAAAAGGTCACCATGACCGCATTGGTGCCGCCATTGGTGCCGGTGTGGCTCGATGCGATGGAACGCCAAGCAATGGACTTGCCCGATTGGCGGGTGCTGCAAGTGGGGGGCGCAGCGTTTGGCTACGCCATGGCAGAACGGGTGGTACACGCACTGCCCCATACGGTGTTGCAGCAAGTCTTTGGTATGGCCGAGGGTTTGGTGTGCTACACACGTTTAGATGATCCTCTGGAAGTGATTCTGAACACCCAAGGCAGTCCGATTTCACCCGATGATGAAGTGCGCATCGTGGACGATGAGGACAGGCCGCTATCAGATGGTCAAGCAGGGCATTTGCAGACCCGAGGGCCTTACACCATACGCGCTTACTACAAGGCAGCAGAGCACAACGCCCAAGCATTCACGCACGACGGCTTTTACCGCACTGGTGACATCGTGAAACGCCGACCGGATGGCAATGTGTGCGTTGAAGGGCGGGCCAAAGACCAAATCAACCGGGGCGGCGAGAAAGTCTCGGCTGAAGAGGTGGAGCACCAGCTGCGACAGCATGGTGCGGTACTCGACTGCGCCATCGTTGCTATGCCCGATGTGCATTTGGGCGAGAAAAGCTGTGCCTTTGTCGTGCGGCGCGACGACACCTTGCGTGCTATTGAACTGACACGTTTTTTGCGCGAGCAGGGTTTAGCCGCTTACAAGATTCCAGACCGCATTGAATTCATTGCCCAGTTGCCCAAAACCCCAGTGGGAAAAGTCAGCAAAAAACAACTCAGACAAGCCATCAGTGAGCGACTGCAAGCACTGTCCCAATAGCCACCATCCCAGTTTGGAAACCGTATGACCATCCCCAAAATTGCCAGCTATCCCATGCCCACCCAAGCACCCGAGAACCGCGTGCAATGGACGTTAGAGGCGCAGCGCGCTGTCGTGTTGGTACACGACATGCAAGACTATTTTTTGGACTTTTATGACCGCTTAGCTGCTCCCATACCAACCTTGCTCGCAAATACCAGTGAACTGCTGGCGCGGGCGCGGGCACAGCAAGTGCCGGTGGTGTACACCGCGCAATTGCCCGAGCAAAGCCAAGCCGATCGCGCTTTGCTCAACGACATGTGGGGGCCGGGGCTGACGGCCCATCCGCAGCGCAAAGACATTGCAGCGTTGCTACAGCCACAGCCCGGTGATGTGGTGCTGGACAAGTGGCGCTACAGCGCTTTCCAGCGCTCGGACTTGCGCGAAACAATGCGCCAATGGGGGCGCGATCAGCTAGTTATTTGCGGTGTGTATGCGCACATCGGTTGCATGCTGACCGCCGCCGAAGCTTTTATGGCCGATGTGCAGCCCTTCTTTGTGGTCGATGCGTTGGCGGACTTTTCTGAACAAGAACACGCCATGGCAGCCCGGTATGTGAGCCAACGCTGTGGGGTAAGCCTGCTCACGCAGGATGCTTTGAAAGCCTTGCGCACAGCGTTGCCGCAGAGTGTTGAAGACTTGCGCCGCACCATTGCACAGCAATTGCAAATACCAGCGCAAGAGATAAGCCTACAAGACAGTTTGCTCGATTGGGGGCTGGACTCGATTCGCATCATGGCGCTGCTTGAGACATGGCGTGCAGCAGGGTGTGAGTTGAGCTTCATGCAGTTGGCACAGGATCCCACACTGCAAGCGTGGTGGGCGTTGCTGCAAGGGCATGCCACGGTACAGAAACAAGCCGAGGAGGTGGTATGAGCAAGCACTGGGCATTGGGCTGGCGAGGCTGGCTGCATGGTTTGTTTTGGGCCACCATGTCTATGGCGACAGCAGCGCAAGGACAGGTGGCAATGGCGGGTAAAAGTTTGCCAGCAGACTGGAAGCCCGTGCAACTGTCGCAGACGGCCAGTTTTGACATGGAGTCGCGCTACACGGGGCAGCGATACCGCATTTGGCTGGGCTTGCCCAGCAAACCCGCACCAGAGCAAGGTTACCCTGTGCTGTGGATGTTGGATGGGCAAGCATCCTTCCCCATCATGGAGTATGTGCGTCCGCGCTCAGCCAGCGTGGCCGATACGCCACCGGGGCGACAAAAAGCAGATCCCATGTTGCCGGGCTTGATCGTGGCGGTGGGCTATGCCAGTGATAAGCCGTTTGACAACGATGCCCGTGCACAGGACTACACCCCACCTACCCAAGGGCCAACGGGGGATTTGTTGTCTAAGCAGCATGGTGGTTCGGCAGCCTTTTTGCGCTTTCTGACCGAAGAGCTGCGCCCCTACCTGGCGCAATATTTCCCCATGGATGCCACACGGCACACCTTGTTTGGTTTTTCCTACGGGGGCTTGTTTGCTGTGAACACCTTGGTCACGGCACCGCAGCATTTCCAGCGCTATTGGGCGGCCAGTCCTTCGCTGTGGTTTGGGCAAGGAGAGGTGATGCGCAATTGGCAACAAGGCCTCGCAAGCCTGCGCCAGTACTCGCCAGCGCTGCGTGTGATGCTGACCGTGGGACAGGAAGAGCAATTCCCCAGCGCCAACTTGCCACCCGAGCGTTTGGCCCACCTGCAAGAGCGTGCCATGGTTGAACGGGTGCAGGGATTTGCCCAACAGTTGACTGCGCAGAGTAAGCCCGGTGTGGCGGTGTCTGTGGTGGTTTTACCAGCGCATGACCACCACGACATGCTGATGTATGGCGTCCGCCAGGTGGTGCCATTTGCATTTGCACCGTGAGGAAGAGAGTGATGACGCACAACGCATCAAACCAACGCATGCACACCACATCGGCACAGTATGGAATTTGGATGGCCCAGCAAATGGTGCCGCAAAGTCCGAGTTATTGGACCGGGGAAGCCATAGAACTGCAGGGCGAGTTGAATCTGGCCGCACTAATCGATACCGTGCAGGAAGTGCTGCACAACGCCCATGGCCTGCACGTGCGCTTTTGCATGGATGAAGAAGGGTTGTGGCAACTCCCTCAGACCATTGCAGCGCAGCTCGAAGTGTTCGACATGCGGGCGTTTGCAGACCCTAGCCAAGCGGCATTTGCGTGGATGCAGCAGTCTTTGTCACAGGTGTGTGATTTAACGCGCGACCCCTTGTTTCGCACGGCCTTGCTGCAGGTAGCCGAGCAAAGCTATCTCTGGTTCTTGCAGGTGCACCACATCGTGCTCGACGGCTATGGCTATGCCTTGGTTTGCCAGACCATAGCGCAGCGCTACAGCGCCCGTGTGCAAGGGCAGGCTCTGCCGCCATTGCCCGATTGGCGCATTGAGCCACTGGTGCAAGCCGAACAAAACTACAAAACCAATGGACGCTATGCCCGCGACAAAGCGTTTTGGCAGCAGCATTTGCAGCAGGCACCTGCTTTGGCCACAGTAGCGGAGTTGGCTGAGTTTTCCGATGCGGTGTTGCGCCAAGAAGCCTTGCTCGATAGCGGGGCGATTGCGCATCTGCAATCGGCAGCCCAACGTTGCGGACAAGACTGGGGCAGTTGGTTGTTGGCGGCCATAGGCCTGTGGTTGGCCAGGCAATCGGGACAGCACCATTTGACTTTTGGCCTGCCCGTTATGAATCGGTTGGGGACACCCGCATTGGGTGTTCCCTGCATGGCCATGAACATCGTGCCCATGGCGGTGCATGTGTCGCACAGTGCTTCTATGGCCGATATGAGCCACCAGATGGCGCAGCGGATGCGCGAGATACGCCCCCATCTGTACTACCGCTATGGCTGGATACGTGGGGATTTGGGCTTGCTGGAAGTGGGCAAACATTTGTTCAACCAAGCCGTCAACATCATGCCTTTTGATAGGCATGCCCCTTTTGCTGGCCTGCAGACGCGCTTGCACGCGATCAGTGCCGGGCCAGTGAAGGACTTGAATATCAGTGTCTCGGTTCTCAATCAGCAATGGCGCGTCTTGCTCGAAGCCAATCCCAATGCTTACGCAGCAGAACGTCTGCAAGCTTTGCTGGATGATTTGCTCACCTTTTTGCACCGGTTGGCAACGCATCCGCAGACCGAGGCCTTGGCACCGCTGCTGGACGATTTGCCTGCGCTTGCCATGGTGCAAGGGGCTGATTTGGCGACAGCGCCAAGGCCTGTATTGGCACGCATGCACGCCATGGTCGAGCGCCAGCCCGAGCGTATTGCCCTAGAGCAGGGCGATCAGCATTGGACCTACCAGCAGCTATGGCAAGCGGTGCAAGCACGCGCGCAGCAGTTGCACCAAGCCGGTGTGGTGGCAGGTGATCGGGTGGTGCTTTTGCTGCCCAATGGGGCAGAGGCCATTGTGGCTTTGCTGGCATGTGTGTGGGTTGGCGCTTGCTACGTGCCACTGGATCCCCAAGGCCCAGCTACCCGCTTGCAGGTGGTGCTGGAGGATTCGCAAGCCGCATGCACCATCACCCAGCGCCGTTGGAGCGACAAGCTGCATGGGCATTCGGTGCTGTACTTAGACGATCCTGTTAGCCATCCCATGGGCCAGATGGGGGAGGGCTATGCCACACCCGATGCCCAGCATCCGGCCTACTTGCTCTACACATCGGGCAGTACGGGCAAGCCCAAGGGCGTGTTGGTGGGCCATGGGGCGCTCAACCACTTTGTGGCCAGTGCAGGGGGCTTGTACCGCATCGATGCTGCAGACCGCGTGTTGCAGTTTGCGCCTTTGCATTTCGATGCCAGCGTGGAAGAGGTGTTTCTGAGTTTGTGCCATGGAGCCACCTTGGTGCTGCGTGAAGACAAGGCGCTGGACTCCACCGCTGCATTCATAGACTTTGTGCAACGCCAGCGTTTGACGGTGCTGGATTTGCCCACGGCCTATTGGCATGAACTGGCCTTTGCCCTAGAGCCGCAGCAGGTGCAGGCCTTGTCCAGTGTGCGCTTGACCATTATTGGGGGCGAGGCCGCGTTGGCAGAGCGGGTGTTGCGCTGGCGTGCGCTGCTGCCAGCCCAAGTGCTGGTGAACAGCTATGGCCCGACCGAAGCATCGGTGATTGCTACTACAGCCGTAGTGGGGGGGCCGCAGGCCGTGTGGTCAGGAGAAGGCCCGTTGCCTATTGGATTGCCCCGTCCCGGTGTAGTCGCCGTGGTGGTCGATGAGCAATTACACCCTGTGGCGCAAGGCCAAGCAGGGGAGTTGCTTCTGTGTGGTGATGCCTTGGCCATAGGCTATTGGCAGCAAGAGGGGCTCACCCAGCAGCGTTTTATCCAAGGTGTGGGTACACACGCCATGCGGGCCTATCGCACCGGAGATCGGGTCGTTTATCGCGATGGGCAGTTGCATTTTTTGGGGCGCTTGGATGACGAAATAAAAATCAGTGGCGTGCGCATCACACCAGCGGAAGTGGAGAACGCTTTGCTCACCCATGCCGCAGTGCGGGAAGCAGCGGTAACGGCATTGCCCAGCCCTGGTGCCAGCACCAAATTGGCGGCATTTGTGGTGGTGCAGCAGCCAGTCAGCGTTGCCCAGTTGCGCAGTGCCTTGGCCTTGTTGTTGCCTATGGCTGCGATCCCAGACTTGTGGCATTTTCCAACCGAGTTGCCGCGCAATGTGAACGGAAAAATTGACCGCAAGCGATTGTGCGAGGAGGTGCAAATGGCGCATGCCACACCACCCGTGCAAGCCAATGCCGTGGAGCAGCAAATACTCCAAGTCTGGCACGAGGTCTTGGGCACAGCACCGGCCGATGTGCAAGCCCATTTCTTTGATATGGGCGGTAAGTCTTTGCAAGCCATCCAAGTGTCGGTGCGTTTGAGCCGTTTGCTACAGCGAGAGGTGCCCGTATCGGCTTTGTTCCACTACCCTACGGTACAGGCATTGGCCAAAAGCTTGGCTGCACCTGTGGCCCACAAACCCCAGGCCCAGTGGGAAATGCAGGCTTTCTCCCCTGTGCTCACGCTGCAAACGGGCAGTTCGCCGGGTCTGTTTTGCATCCATCCGGCGGAAGGTTTGTCGTGGTGTTATGGAGCGCTGACACGCTATTTGCCTGGCATCGCGGTGCATGGCGTGCAGGCCTTTGGGGAGTTGCCCCTGCATGATTTTGCTGCGTGGGTGGATGTGTATGTGGCGCGCATTCGGGCACTCCAAGCGAACGGACCATACCGTTTGCTGGGGTGGTCACTGGGCGGGGCTTTGGCCCACGCCATGGCTGCGCGCCTGCAGCAGCTGGGTGAAACGGTGGAACTGGTGGCCATGATGGACAGCTATCCAGCAGCGAGCTTTTCACAATGGCGAGCCCCAGAGCTGATGGATGCGCTCATCACGCTGCTCAGTGTGAATGGGGAAGTTGATGCGCCCGATGCAGCGGCTGTTTACACACGCTTGCTGCAGCCGGGCAGTCCGTTTGCTGTCCTAGGTCGCAGTGGTGTGCAAGCCATGGGTGAGCGGGCATTGCAGGCCATGCAGTTGTTTCGGCAAAGCGCTACCCCCCTTTACCACGGTGATGTGCTGTTGTTCCGTGCCAAGCAAGCGGCGCAGCACGCCCCGCAAGCGGCCAGTTGGCAGCCATATGTGGCTGGCGAAGTGGCGGTGGTGCATTTGGATTGCAACCATTTCGGCATGAGCGATCCCCAGCCCATGGCCCTGATTGGTAAGACCTTGGCAGCGCGCTTGGGGTGTGTGGAGGAATGGGTGTGAAGTCTGAAAAAATAGCCTTGGTTACGGGGGCTGCGCAAGGCATTGGTGCCGCGGTGGCAGAGTTGTTGGCCCAGAACGGCATCACCGTGGCGGCGATGGATGTGCAGCCCCAAGGCTTGCATAGCTTGGCAGCCCAATGGCCGGGGCGCATTTATGCCTATCCAGGCGATGTGCGTTCTAGTACCTCGGTCAATGGCATTGTGGAGGTGGTGGAGCAGGAGTTGGGGCCTATTGCCATGCTGGTCAACACGGCGGGCATTTTGCGTTTGGGGGCTGTGTGCGATTACAGCGATGCCGATTGGGAGGCGACTTTTGGTGTCAATACCCAAGGGGTGTTTTATGTGTCCCGAGCGGTTGCCAAACGCATGCGCGAGCGCGCTGTTGGCAGCATCGTCACCGTGGCATCGAACGCGGCTTTTGTTCCCCGGCAGCAAATGGCCGCTTATGCCGCATCCAAAGCCGCATCAAGCCATTTCACCAAGTGTTTGGGTTTGGAGTTGGCACCCTATGGGATCCGTTGCAATGTGGTTGCACCAGGCTCTACCGACACGGCGATGCAGCGCCAGTTGTGGACGTCTGATCACGATGCACAGCGGGTGATTGAGGGGTCTTTGTCCAGCTACCGCACGGGCATACCCTTGCAGCGCATTGCCAGTGCGCAAGATATTGCCAAGGCGGTTTTCTTTTTGCTGGGCGATGCAGCCAACCACATCACCATGCATGAGCTGTGTGTTGATGGTGGCGCCACTTTGGGTGTGTGAGCCAATGGGGGTTCTCGCATCCATACACGCTTCTTTGCAGGCTTTGCAGGCTCCAGATGGGGTGCATCTGTGGTCGCTGAACCTGCAGAGCGTGGACATTGCGGATATGCAGGATGTGTGGCCGCATTTGCCAGCCCAGGATCGTGCCCGCTGCATGGCCTACCAGCGCATGCCCGATCGAGTGCGCTTCGCCTGTTGTCGTTTGGCACTGCGTGCCTTGTTGCATCAGTACACCGGGAAAGCTGTATTGGCACATGACATCGTGCAAGGGCCCTACGGCAAACCGACGATGCCGGCATCGGGTTGGCATTTCAATATCTCCCACAGCGCCAGTCATGCGGTGTTTGCCTTGTCGGCAAGTAGCCCCGTTGGCATTGATATCGAGTGCATGGACACTGCGATGCCGTGGCAGTCTGTGCTGCCTGCACTGACCGAGGCGGAGCAGGCTTACTGCCAGCAGCAAGCCGATGGGCGGGCTGCCTTTTTCCGCATTTGGACTGGCAAGGAAGCGCTCTTCAAAGCTTGGGGCCTAGGCATTGCGCAGGAGTGGCGCAGTATTTCGCTCATCGGCCACTCTCAAGGGTATCGGTTAGATGGGGTTGTAGCGCATGCACCCATGCAAGTGCAGGCGCTGACCGATGTGCCATCGGGCTATGCCGCAGCGCTGGCATGGGCAGCACCCTAGTGGGCTAGAGCTGATTGCGGTAGTGCTTGGGCGAGACGCCGTAGCGGCGTCGGAAGGCGGTGGAAAAGTTGGCTTGGCTGCTGTAGCCCGCGATATCGGCGGCCTGCGCCACGCTGATGCCATCGTGTTGCAAGGCATGGGCGGCACGTTGCAGGCGCTGTTCGCGCAGGTAGTCGAATATGGTCATGCCATATACAGCGCGGAATTGCTGCTGCAGGGTGCTGACGTTGCAGCCCACTTGCTTGGCAATGCCGCTCATGTCCAGCAAATCGGCCTCGCCGCTGTCCAGCAGTTCTTGCAAGCGCCGGATGCGGTGTGTTTCGCTCGCCGTGAGCATGCAGGCATCCGTGTTTTGACTGCTGAGGTGGGTGAAGGCTTCGCTCACCAGTTCCAGAGCGCGGCTTTCTTGTATCAGGCGTTGCAAAGGGCCACTGGGCCCGAGTGGATGGATCAGTTGCTCGGCCAGTGCAATGGCACGGCGTGAAGGACGCCACGATTGAATGCACAGGTGCTCTTGCAAAGGGCTTTCGGTGAAGCCAGCTTCCTCCAACCAATCGGAGCGCAGAGTGAGCACCACCATGCGCTGGCGCGTGCCAGCTTGTGAATAGCGCTTTAGCGTCTCGGGCTCGCAGATGGACACCATGGCAGCAAGAGGGGCCGCGCGTGTGCCCAATCCCGCATTCAAAGGCAGATTGCGACATCCAATTTCCACTTGGGCATTGCCCTCCAAGCGCAGCAACACTTTGATGCAGGGTTGTTCCACCAGCATGTGTGAACAGATATCGCGCAAGTGCATGACATCGGTGCAATGCAAGGACAGGCCGGGGCGCAATTTGGCCATGGTGAAGCTGCCTTGCAGCAATGGATTGGTGTTGTGCGTGCTGGGGCCAACCAGTTGCAAGTGCTTGCCTACTTGGTTGCGCAGCCGTGTGCCATCAATAGCTTCACTGACCGAGGTCATGCCGGTCTTTGTGGTGTGGTGAAGGGAAGGCGGCGGCGCAAACATTTTTTTTGTTCAGACAAAAAACGCAAAGGCAATTAACCAAGACACTCCAATTCTAAATGAAAACTATTCTTAATTGATTTGTTGGTTCAACCCCTATGAAATACCTATCCCACTCTTTTCCTTTGCACGCCCGTATGTGGGCTGTGGCACTGCTATGCAGTGCTGCTGCCAGCCAAGCGCAAACCACCGAGGGGGCGACTCCGGTTTTGCGCGAGATGAAGGTGATTGACAGTGCCGAGGATGTGGCCAAGCAAGCCTTGGGGGTATCGACCATCACGGCAGAAGATTTGGAGCGGGCACCACCGGCCAACGATATTTCGGAAATCGTGCGCACCATGCCCGGCGTGAACCTGACGGGCAACTCCAGCAGCGGCCAGCGGGGCAACAACCGCCAAATCGACCTGCGTGGCATGGGCCCAGAAAACACCTTGATCCTGATCGATGGCAAGCCCGCATCCAGCCGCAATGCCGTGCGCATGGGCTGGCGTGGCGAACGCGATAGCCGTGGTGACAGCAACTGGGTGCCGGCCGAGCAGATCGAGAGCATTGAAGTGATGCGTGGCCCTGCCGCAGCGCGCTATGGCAGCGGCGCCATGGGCGGGGTGGTGAACATCGTCACCAAAAAACCCACAGACAAAATCAGCGGCCAAGTATCGGTGTACGCCGATGCGCACCAGCATGGCGAAGAGGGTTCAACGCGCCGCGGCAATTTCAGCTTGTCAGGCCCCGTGAGCGAAGAGTTCAGCTTGCGCATCAACGGCAATGCCAACAACACGGCTGCCGATGGGCGTTATATCAACGCCGGACACCAAGCTGCAGCGTGGGCCACCAGCATGCCCGCAGGCCGTGAGGGGGTGAACAACCGAGACCTCACGGGCCTGCTGAGCTGGAAGTTCATGACGGGCCACACCTTGGATTTGGATGTGGGTTACAACCGCCAAGGCAATATCTATGCGGGCGACTCCCAGAACAATACAGGCGGTAGTCAAGCCGCAATCGCGGAATCCATGTACGGCAAAGAAACCAATGTGATGGAACGCCATACTTTGGCTTTGACGCACAAAGGGAAATACGACTTTGGTACCTCTACCAGCTATATCCAGCGCATCGTCACCGACAACACCCGCTTGGGTGAAGGTTTGGTGGGGGCGCAAGAAGGTCTCATCAATACCAGGGGCTACACGACCAACCAGTTGGTGGATAACTTGGTGCACACCGAATGGGAAATGCCCCACAAGATTGGGGGCTTGAACCAAGTGCTGACCGTGGGCGCAGAGTTCAGTCGCCAGTCCTTGTATGACCCAACAGCAACTACCGTAACGCAAGCATCTAACATCGGTCGGACAGGCCGCAGAACGGATACGGAAGCCAGCATTGCATCTGTCTTTGCTGAGGACAATATGGAAGTCACCGACAAGACATTCGTAACCCCCAGCCTGCGCTTGGACAGCCACAGTGAAACGGGGGCCAACTGGAGTCCCGCAGTCAGCGTCAGCCACTACTACAGCGACACCATCACCTTCAAGGGCGGTATAGCACGTGCCTACAAAGCCCCCAACCTGTACCAAACCAATTCAGATTACGTTTTGTACAGCGCCGGCAATGGCTGTGTTACGGCTGTTGGCACTGCTTGCTATTTGGTTGGCAATGCTGATTTGCAGGCTGAAACCAGCATCAACAAAGAGCTGGGTGTGGAGTACAAAAACGAAGGCGTGGTGGCTTCCATCACTTGGTTCCACAACGACTACCGCAACAAAATACAGGCAGGCACTACCTCGGTCTCCAGTACAGCGGCTGTATACGAGTGGGTAAACGTTCCCGAAGCGGTGTCTCAAGGTATTGAGGGCTCCTACCGCATGCCCTTGGGCAAAACCATCGAGTGGTCCAATAACTTCACATACATGCTGGAACACCGCAACAAGACCAACGATGACTACCTGTCCATTATTCCTGAGTACACCATTAACACTTCGCTGGAGTGGCGTGGTGTACCCAAATGGGTCATGACCGGAACCATTACCTTCTATGGCGTGCAGCATGCCATGAAGTACGACTACAACGGCAATTTGGTCTCGGGCACTTCCGCTGAATCGGTGGCGCCCTACAACATCGTCAGCTTGAGCGGTAAATACACGGTGAAAAAAGACTTGCACATGACCGTGGGGTTGAAAAACGTGTTTGACATCCGCCATTGGCGCTCGGGCAATGCCGTCGGTGTGAGGAATCTGGGAACCAACTCCACTACCAACCTTGGGGCCGGGGCCAACACGTATAACGAGTCGGGTCGTACCTTGTACGCATCGGCCACTTACACTTTCTGATGACCATGCCAACATCCATCCAGAGCCCCCTCGCACACCAGCGACGCCAATTACTGTCGTGGGGATTGGCCAGTGCGGTTAGCACCTTGGCTGGTGCCGCACAAGCGGGTGATGTGCCTTACATCACCGATCTGGCGGGCCGCAGCCTGCGCCGCCCAGAACGCACGCAACGCATTTTGTTGGGCGAGGCGCGCTTGATCCCGGCCTTGTCGATTGTGTTGCGCGAGGATTTGGGCCAGCGTTTGGTGGGCATGCCGGTGGACTTTGAGCAGCTCGACCCAGCCGGCTATGCCCAGTACTTGCGCCGCTACCCACAGTTGCGCGATGTAGCGCGCACCGGGCGCACTACGGGTGACAGTTTCAGCGTGGAAAAAGCCATCGCACTCAAGCCCGATGTGGCTATCTTCGGATTGGAGGGGCATGGCCCCTCGGTGCACGACCGCGAGACATTAGCGCGCCTGTCAGCGGCGGGCATCACGGTGGTGTTTATCGATTTGCGTCGCGAGCCACTGCTCAACACCCCTACCAGCATGTTGCTGCTGGGACAGTTGCTGCAGCAGCAAGCGGTGGCCAACGCTTTTGTGCGTGATTACAGGGCCGCTATGGAGGTGGTGAGCCGCCGCTTGCAGCAAGCGCGGCCCGACAAGCCCACGGTGTTCATCGAGAACCGGGTGGGTTTGAGTGAAGAGTGCTGCGCCACCATGAGCGATGGCTTGATGGGGCGTTTTATTGACGCTGCAGGGGGGCGCAATGTGGCGGTGGGCTTGGTGCCCGGTGCTTTTGGCACCATGAGTTTGGAGCAACTCATTAGCCATCCACCGCAGATATACATTGGCACCGCTATTGGTGCACGCGAAACGGTGGAACGCATGCCCAAGCGCATCGTACTGGGGGCGGGTGTGGATGAAGCCACGGCGCAAGCCTCGCTCAAGCGTGCCTTGCAACGCCCGGGCATTGGCAGTCTGCCCGCGGTGCGCAATGGGCATGCCCATGCGGTGTGGCATCACTTTTACAACTCACCTTTCAACGTGGCTGCTGTACAGGCGTTTGCCAAATGGTTTCACCCACGCTTGTTTGCCGATTTGGATCCGCACAAGACCTTGGCGACGCTGTATACCCGTTACCAAGCCGTGCCACTGGATGGCGTGTACTGGACCAGCTTGCCGGCGGGAGCCTCGGCATGAAGCTGGTGCCAGCAGGACGGGGGAATTTGTTACAGCAATACAGCGTTATCCAACGCTATCGCCTTCTGGGGTTGCTGGCCTTGTTGGCGGTGCTGCTGTTGCTGGTGGGGGTGGATTTGAGCACGGGTCCAGCGGCGTTGCCGTTGTCCTCGTGGTGGACAGCCGTGCTGAATCCCAGTGCACTGGATGAAGGCAGCCAAGTCATCTTGCTGGATCTGCGTTTGCCCCAAGCCTGCATGGCCATGTTGGTGGGGGCAGCTTTGGGGCTGGCTGGGGCGCAAATGCAAACGGTGCTCAATAACCCCTTGGCCAGTCCCTTCACTTTGGGCTTGTCGGCTGCAGCTACGGTGGGCGCCTCCGTGACCATCGTTACGGGCTTTACCTTTTGGGGGTTGGACAGCAATCTGTCCTTGCCCCTGAGTGCATTTGCTGGCGCAGCCATTGGCGCGGCCTTGATCCACCTGCTGGCGTGGCGCTGGGGAGCATCGGTTAACGCGGTGGTGCTGTTCGGCATTGCCCTGATGTTTTGCTTTGAGGCTTTGCTCTGGTTGTTGCAGTACTTGGCTGATGCCAATGCACTGCAGCAAATCGTTTTTTGGTCCATGGGGAGTTTGGGGCGCAGTACATGGCCGCGCATTGCCATACTGGCTGGGGTGGTGGGGGTCTGTGCGCTGTGGGCGCAATCCCAATCTTGGGCATTGACAGCCCTGCGCAATGGCGAAGACCAAGCCCGCAGTAGTGGGGTGCAGGTGGAGCGTTTGCGGTTGTTGAGCTTGCTGCGTGTGTGCTTGCTCAGCGGAACGGCATTGGCGTTTGTTGGCACCATTGGTTTTGTGGGCTTGGTTGGGCCGCACATCGCCCGTTTGTTGCTGGGTGAAGACCACCGCTTTTATTTGCCCGCCAGCGCATTGGCCGGTGCCTGCATGCTGTGTGCGGCATCTATTTTGAGTAAAGCCTTGGTGCCTGGCGTGATATTGCCGATAGGGATTGTCACGGCCTTGGTCGGAGTGCCGGTGTTCATGGCGCTGATCATTCGCCACCAAAAACGGGGGCTGGCATGAGTTTGGTGTTACAAGGCTTGGGCGTAGCCTATGGTGGTCACACCGTATTGCAAGACGTGCATGCACAAACCCAGCAGCAGGGCGCTATGGTGGCCCTGGTGGGAGCCAATGGAGCCGGCAAGTCCTCCCTGCTCAGAGCTTTGGCAGGGTTGCAGACAATGCAAGGTGCCGTGCTACTCGATGGTGAAGACTTGTCACGCTGGAATCCTGCACAGCGGGCGCGGCACATCGCCTACATGCCACAGACATTGCCGCAAACCACTTCGCTGAGTGTGTTTGAGTCGGTACTGGGGGCCGTGCGTACCGCCTGCCCACAGTGGGGAGCGCAGCAGGCACTGGAGCGTGTGCAAGCGGTGCTGCTGGATTTGCAGCTTGAGGCACTGGCCATGCGCCCTTTGGCAACCCTGTCCGGTGGGCAGCGTCAGATGGCGGGGCTGGCCCAGTTGCTGGCGCGTGCGCCACGCTTGCTCTTGCTCGATGAGCCCACCAGTGCGCTGGATTTGCGCTGGCAGCTGTGCCTGATGCAGGCTTTGCAGGCACATGTGCAGCGCTACCAAACCCTGTGCTTGATGGCCGTGCATGACCTCAACTTGGCGGCCCGCTTTGGCGCCCAGTGGTGGGTGCTGGCGCAAGGCCGTTTACTGGCTCAGGGCAGCCCTGCGGAGGTGCTCAGCCCCGATTTGCTGCGCCAAGCCTATGGCATAGAAGCGCGGGTAGAGCGCTGCAGCCAAGACACGCCTGTAGTCATTGTGGAGCGCGCACTGTAAACAGCCCTTCACCACCACAGCGTATGGCCCAGTTGCTGGGGTATTTTTTCAAAAAAGTGTGAGTTATGTATTACCAAAAAGGACAACTGCCAACCGCAGAAGCAAGTCGCATCATGGTGCGCTTGTGCTACCACTTCAGCAAAAAAATCGCGGTCGAGTACACCGAAGAACAGGGAACGGCGCACTTCGATTGGGGGGATTGCCACATGCAAGCGGGTACCGAGCACATTCAGTTTGAATGCCAAGCGAGCAGCGCGGAGTTATTAGCGCGTGTACAGCATGTGCTCGATGAGCATGTGGCCTTGTTTTCACGCAAGGCTCCCATGCGCATTGAGTGGGATGAGAGCAGGCCGCTTTCTGCCTGAGCGTGGACTCAGTTCCCGGCAAATACTTTGCCGGGGTTCAAAATGCCGTAGGGATCCAGCGCCTGTTTGATAGCGCGCATCATGCCCACCGCAGCAGCGCCAGTTTCTTCCAGCAAAAAGTCTTGCTTGTGCAGCCCCACGCCGTGCTCCCCCGTGCAGGTACCACCTAGGCGCAAGGCGCGGCGTACCAGTTGGGTGTTGAGTTGCTCAGCCCGTACACGCTCGGCAGGTTGGGCGGGGTCGATCAAATAGCCCATGTGGAAGTTGCCATCGCCCACGTGACCGACCAGAAAGTACGGTTGCTGTGCGGCGTTGGCTTCGTCTACCGATTGCAAAATAGCCTGCGCCAGTTGTGAGATGGGCACGCAGGCATCGGTGGTAATCACTTTGCAGCCCGGGCGCGATTGCAGCCCGGCAAAGTACGCGTTGTGCCGCGCTGTCCACAGCCGTGTGCGTTCCTCGGGCGTGCTGGCCCAGTCAAAGCCCAGCACGTGGTTGTCTTGCGCGATGGCTTGTACTGTCTCCACTTGCTCTTGCACGCTTGCGGGGGAGCCGTGGAACTCCATCAGCAGCAGCGGCGCCAGTGGCAGGTTCAAGCGCGAGTGGGTGTTGACCATGCCCACGGTTTGCGCATCGAGCAGTTCGCAGCGGGCGATCGGAACACCCAGTTGGATGATTTGGATGGTGGTGTTCACCGCATCGGCCAGTGTGGCAAAGCTGCACGTAGCGGCCATCACTGCTTCGGGCAGGGGGTAGAGCTTGAGTGTGATGGCGGTGAACACGCCCAAAGTGCCCTCGCTGCCCACCAGCAGGCGGGTCAGGTCGTAGCCCGCACTGCTTTTCTTGGCGCGGGTGCCGGTGTGCAGCACTTCGCCATTGGCCGCCACCACTTCCAGTGCCAGCACGTTCTCACGCATGGTGCCGTAGCGCACGGCATTGGTGCCGCTGGCACGGGTGGCCGTCATGCCACCGATGCTGGCATCCGCTCCGGGGTCTATGGGGAAAAACAGGCCGTGGCTTTTCAGCGCTTCGTTGAGCTGCTTGCGCGTCACGCCGGGCTGCACGGTCGCGGTCAGGTCTTCGGGGTGGATGGCCAATACCGCGTCCATGCGGCTCATATCGAGGCTGATGCCACCATGCACGGCCAGCAAATGCCCTTCCAGTGATGAACCCGCGCCAAAGGGAATTAGCGGTACGCGGTGCTGCTGGCACAGCGCCAGCGCATCGGCCACATCCTGTGTGGACTGGGCGAATACCACGGCGTCGGGCGGGGCAATGTCAAACGCCGACTCATCGCGCCCGTGTTGCTCACGCACGGCTAGCGCAGCCGAAAATTGGGTGCCAAAACGGCTCTGGAGTGCGGCCAGCAAGGCAGGCAACTGGGGGGTGTTGGCGCTAGGGGTTGTGTGCATGGCGGGAGCGGTGTGGTGGGCGTGGCTGGACACGGCGAGGCTTAGGGATTACGAGCTTGCATGGGTGGTGCATACTGGCACGCTTCTGGCTTAGCCGATGCAGTTCCTGACCAAATGGTTAGGTTTTGCATCATGAATCAACCGCCGTGCCTGCTTTTGGTGCGGCACAAGGCCACAGCAAAGCATGTTCATGAACCATACCGATGCTACCGCGCCCGGCGCAGCCATGCCCCGTTCGGGAGGCGCTCCTGACAGCAAATTGGCCGTGCAGGTCAGTGCGGCCAATGTCATTTACCAAACAGCCGATACGCCCGTGCATGCGCTCAGCGATATCGACCTGAGCATTGCCGATGGCGAGTTTGTGTCGCTCATCGGCCCCTCGGGCTGTGGCAAAACCACGTTGCTGCGCGTCATTGCCGATTTGGAGCCTATCACCTCCGGTCAAGTGCTGGTCAATGGCCTGACCCCTCACCAAGCGCGCTTGAATCGTGCCTATGGGTATGTGTTCCAAGCACCAGCCTTGTTTCCGTGGCGCACTGTGTTGGCCAATGTGACGCTACCGCTGCAAATCCAAGGCCGCTCCAAAGCGCAGGCGCAGGCCATCGCCCTGGCGCAGCTAGAGCAGGTGGGCCTCAAAGGATTCGAGCGCAAATACCCGTGGCAGCTCTCAGGCGGCATGCAACAGCGCGTGTCCATAGCGCGGGCACTGTCCTTCGAACCCCAGATTTTGATGATGGACGAACCCTTTGGGGCATTGGACGAGATCACCCGCGACCGCCTCAATGAGCAGTTGCAGCAGCTCTGGCAGCGTGAACGCCGCACGGTGGTGTTTGTGACCCACTCCATTGCCGAGGCGGTGTACCTGTCCAGCAAGATCGTCGTCATGTCGCCACGCCCGGGGCGCATCGTCAAGGTGATCGATTCCACCTTGCCTGATGAACGCAACTTGGATCTGCGCGACAGCCCCGAGTTTGTGCGCATTGCCCACGAGGTGCGCGAAGCCTTGGCGGATGGGCACCATGGCTAAGGCGACAGCGCTGCAACATTGGCTCCACCGGGGCTTGCCCATTGCTACGGTGCTGTTGGCCATTGTGTTGGCCTGGTACGGGGCCGCGTGGTGGCTCAATGCACCGGGCGCTATAGAGCGTGTACTGGATGCTGAAGCGGGTTATACCCAGCAGGAGTTGTTCGTGGCCACCATGACCATGGAGCGCCCCCTCATGCCCGCACCGCACCAGGTGGTGCAAGACCTGTACGAGAGTCTGGTCGATTGGCCCATCGATTCACCGCGCAACCTGCTCTACCACGTGGCCGTCACGGGGCAGTCCACCTTGCTGGGCTTCTGTATCGGCACATTGGTGGGGCTGCTGCTGGCGGTGCTCATCGTGCACAGCCGCACGCTCAACAAGGCGCTGCTGCCGTGGATCGTCGCCTCGCAAACCGTGCCGGTGCTGGCCATTGCGCCCATCTTGCTGGTGGCGCTGGGCAGCTTGGGCTTTTCGGGCACCGCACCCAAGGCGATGATTGCCGCGTATTTGTGCTTCTTTCCCGTCACGGTGGCCATGGTGCAGGGCTTGCGCTCACCGCAAAAGATAGAGATGGAGTTGCTGCACACCTACGCTACCAAGCCTTGGCAAACGCTATGGCTGCTGCGCTTGCCAGCGGCTTTGCCTTTCCTCTTTCCAGCGCTGCGTGTAGGCGTAGCGGCAGGGTTGGTGGGGGCTATGGTGGCCGAGTTGCCGACCGGTGCCCAAGCCGGTTTGGGTGCGCGCTTGCTCACGGGTTCGTACTACGGGCAGACGGTACAAATTTGGTCTGCACTGGTGGTCTCGGCTTTGCTGGGGCTGGCGCTCACGGGCGCAGTGGCGCTGGCAGAGCGCATGGTGCTGCGCAACTGGGGCCGGGTATGAAGGAACACACATGAGCAATATGGCTACTGGATTGGCATCGGCCCCGTGGTTCTGGCCCGCGTTGCTCGGGCTGGTGGTACTGGCTGTGTGGAGCGTGCGCGCCGTGGCCGCGTGGGATGGCGGCGGACGCTGGAGCACTACTGCCACGGCCACCCTGTTTGGGCTGTGGGTGCTGGTGTTTTGGGAGCTCTTGGTGCGCGCTTTTGACGTGCCACGCGTGCTGCTGCCCGCGCCCAGTTTGGTGGTGGAGTCTTTCATGACCAACACCGACAAGCTGTGGGAAGACTTTGTGCAAACCGTGCTCAAAGCAGTCGTCATAGGCTGGTCGCTGGGCTGTGGTTTGGGCTTTGTGGTGGCAGTGGCCATTGACCGCCTGCCCTTCTTGCAGCGCGGCTTGCTGCCCGTGGCCTCGCTCACCAGCGCCATGCCGCTGGTGGGGGTGGCACCCATTGCCGTCATGTGGTTTGGCTTTGAGTGGCCCTCCAAGGCAGCCGTGGTAGTGCTCATGACGTTTTTCCCCATGCTGGTGTCCACCTTGGCCGGGCTCAAGGCGGCGGGTAAGCTGGAGCGCGAGCTGATGTACAGCTACGCCACCAGCTACCACCGCACGCTGCTGGCGCTACGCCTGCCTTGCGCGCTGCCCTTCATGTTTAGCGCGCTCAAGGTCAATGCCACGCTGGCCCTCATTGGCGCCATCGTGGCGGAGTTTTTCGGCTCGCCCACCGCGGGCTTGGGTTTTCGTATTTCGACCGAGGCTGCGCGCATGAACATGCCGCTGGTCTGGGGCGCCATCGTGGTGGCGGCTATCACGGGTTCTGCCGCGTATGCCGTGCTGGTGGCGCTGGAGCGTCGTGCCGCGTTCTGGCACCCTTCCGTGCGGGAGGGGTGATCAGTGTTCTGTGAGTGTGTGTGTTCTGTTTGTCCTAACCCCTTCAAGGAGAGTTCCATGCGTTTTTCCAAAACACTGTTGGCTGTGGCACTGGCTACGGTTGGTATGGTGGCAGTAGCGGCTGACAAAGTGACTGTTCAGCTCAAATGGGTACCGCAAGCCCAGTTCGCGGGCTACTACGTGGCAGCGGCCAAGGGCTACTACAAAGACGCGGGCTTGGACGTGACCATCAAACCCGGTGGCCCTGACATTGCACCCACCCAAGTCATTGCAGGCAAGCAAGCCGACATCGTGGTGGACTGGATGCCCTCGGCCTTGGCCGCCCGTGAGGCCGGTGTACCGCTGGTGAACGTGGCCCAGGTGTTCAACCAATCGGGCCTGATGCTGACTTGCAAAAAGGCCAGCGGCGTGTCCTCTCCCAAAGACTTCAAGGGCAAGACTTTGGGGGTTTGGTACGGTGGCAACGAATACCCCTTCCTCAACTGGATGAGCAAGCTGGGCTACAAGCCCGGTACGGACATCAAGATTCTCAAGCAAGGTTTCAACGTCGATCCGCTGTTGCAAAACCAAGCCTCTTGTATCTCGACCATGATCTACAACGAGTACTGGCAGGTGGTGGACGCGGGCGTGAAGGAAAAAGACCTGGTCACCTTCTTCTATGAAAAAGAAGGCGTGGCCACGCTGGAAGACGGCTTGTACGTGCTGGAAGAGAACCTGAAAGACCCCGCCTTTGTGGCCAAGATGGGCAAGTTCCTCAAAGCCACCCTCAAGGGCTGGAATGACGCCGTAAAAGACCCCGAAGGTGCCGCTAAAGCCGTGGTGGCTGCCGACACCACGGGCAGCGCCAGCGTGAAGGTGCAAAAGCGCCAGATGGAAAACGTGGCCAAACTCATCACCAATGCGGGTTCGCCCAAAATTGGTTACCTAGAGCCTGCTGCGTATGAGCGTACTGTCAAGGTCTTGTTGGCCGGTGGCAGCGACCCTGTCATCAAGAAAGACCCGGGCAAAGCCGCTTACTCCCACGCTATTTGGGACGCAGCGCAGAAGTAAGCAAACGGTGGTTTGATAATCGGGCGCATGGAACATCCGTTGGACATTTCCCCACCAGAATCCACGCCCGATAGCGCCAGCCCTGCTGGCAACAAGGGCCAAATTCGCCAAGCGAATGAGGCCCTTATTCTTTTGGCTGCCGAGCACGTATTTGCCCGCGCAGGTTTTGGCGGTGCCACCATGGCCGCCATTGCCGAGGCCAGTGGCTTGCCCAAGGCCAATCTGCACTACTACTTTGGCTCCAAACAAGCGCTGTACCGCGCGGTGCTGGAGCGCATCCTGAGCGACTGGCTCATGCCCGCCCACGGCATCACCCGCGATGCCGACCCCAGGACCGCGTTGGAGCGCTACATCCGCGCCAAGATGGCCTTGTCGGCCGAACGACCCGATGCCTCCAAGGTGTGGGCCAATGAAATTTTGCACGGTGCGCAGGTTGTGCAAGAACTGCTGGCCACCGAGCTGCGCCTTCTGGTGCTAGAGAAGGCGGCAGTGGTGCAGTACTGGGTAGAGCAAGGCCGCATGGCCCCGGTCGATGGTATGCAGCTGTTTTTCACCATCTGGGCTGCCACCCAAACCTATGCCGACTTTGATGTGCAAATTTGCGCCGTCATGGGGCAGTCCACTCTGCGTGCCAGTGACTTTGAGCGCGCCACCGACCACGTAGTGGGATTGGTGCTGCGCGGGTGTGGTTTGTAGCGCCTAGGGCGACCTTGATGTTTTTGCAGCTTCTGCTGCCTCTGTGTGGAGCCAAGAAAGGAACGCCTCGACCACGGGACGTTTGGCGTGCCTGGGGGGGTAAACCGCAAAATGGGCCTTGACCCGAATGGCTTTGTCCATGCCAAAGGGGGCAATCAACTTTCCTTCGGCCAAGTGTCCACCAGCATTGACGGCGCTTTCCAGTGCCACGCCCAACCCCTGCGTGGCGGCATCGAGTGACATTTGTGCACGGTCAAACCGCACGGGGAAACGATCGGGCGCACGCAAAGTGGCATAGCGGGCAAACCAGTCAGACCATTGCACCACGCTCACATTGCTTTGAATCAGGGGGACATCCAGCAATTGGGCAATCTTCTTGAGCTTATGCCGCTTGATAAAGGCGGGACTTGCCAAGGGAACGATGGACTCTTCAAACAAGGGTTCTACGACCAAATCACCCCATTGCGGGATACCGTACCGTATATCCACATCGGCTTGGCCCAAAGCAAAGTCGCTGGGCGTATGGGCTGCAGAGAGATTGAGAGAAATGTCGGGATGGGCTTGCGCAAAGCGGTGCAAGCGGGGCATGAGCCATAGGCTGGCGATGCTGGGTGCGGAATGCACATACAGGCTATTGCGAATACCTTTGCGCAAATCCTCGGTGGCTGATGCGATAGCGGATATAGCCGTTTTCACATGCATCAGGTAGTGCTCCCCGGCAGGGCTCAGACGCACCCCGTGGGCACTGCGTTCAAACAAGCGGATGTCCAGTTGCGCCTCCAAGCGGGCAATCTGGTGACTGACGGCAGAAGCGGTGAGGTGCAACTCCGCTGCAGCCAATGCAAAACTCTTGCGGCGTGCCACTGCTTCGAAGGCTTGCAAGTTGGCAATTGGTGGGAGTGCAGACATGGTGGCAACCCTGACATCAAATGACAAACGGTCATCTTACGCTGGCATTTAATCGCTTGTCATCAGGATATGCCAATCCCAGAATCTGGACACAGAACAAGAGACAGACCCTGCGCATCACAGCCTTGCAAGGCGCGCAGCTAGGTGAACAGGGCATCTCTTGTCACTGTGTCAATTCCAAGGAGACAAGCGTTATGTTGTTGAAAGATCAGGTGGCCATCATCACGGGTGGCGCTGGTGTCAATGGTTTGGGTTTTGCCACTGCACGGATGATGGCCGCGCAGGGTGCACGCGTAGCGGTGCTGGATCTGGAGCGCGCTAATCCTGCTGAAGCGGCCGCTCAGCTGGGTGCAGGCCATATCGGCTTGGTAGCTGATGTCACGGACAAGGCATCGTGCGATGCAGCAGTTGCGGCGGTCTTGCATGCATTTGGACGTATTGACACCCTGGTGAATAACGCCGGCATTACCCAACCAGTCAAGACACTGGAGATCACCGGTGCCGACTATGACCGCATTTTGGATGTGAGTTTGCGTGGCACGCTCTACATGTCCCAAGCCGTGTTACCCACTATGCGTGCGCAGCAAAGCGGTTCCATTGTGTGCATTTCGTCGGTATCCGCGCAGCGCGGCGGCGGTATTTTGGGCGGACCGCATTACTCGGCGGCCAAGGCCGGTGTGTTGGGTTTGGCGCGCGCAATGGCCCGCGAGTTTGGCCCTGAAAACATCCGCGTCAATTGCATTACTCCAGGGCTCATTGGTACGGACATCATCAAGGGCAAGCTCACCGAAGAGAAGAAAGCAGAGATTGCCGAGACAGTACCGCTTGCTCGATTGGGCCGTGCTGATGACATCGCGGGGGCCTGCGTATTTTTGGCAAGCGCTCTGTCGGCGTATTGCACGGGTATCACGCTGGATGTGAATGGCGGCATGCTCATTCACTGATTTTTTTGACCCATAAACACAAGAGGAGACACACAATGCAACGCCACAAATTTATCCGTACACTGGTCATCACTACAGCTCTGCTAGCTGCCTTGCCGATGGCAGCGCAAGCCCAAGCTATCAAACTTACCTTGGGCCATGGGGCAGCACCTGGCAATCCGCGCCATGAGGCTGCTGTCAAGTTTGCAGAAATCCTGAAGGCGAAAACCGCAGGCCGCATCGAAGTGCAGGTTGCACCTTCTGCCCAGCTGGGGGACGATGCAGCCATGGTCACAGCGCTGCGTACAGGTGCGTTGGACATGTCTGCTAATTCACAAGGTGCTGTTTCCGCTGCCGTACCCGAATACGCGGCCTACGGCATGCCCTTTTTGTTTTCAACACCTGCACAAGCCTTCAAATTGCTGGATGGCCCTTTGGGTCAAGAGCTAGCCCAAAAATCGGCGGAAAAAGGCATGGTGGTATTGGGTTATTGGGATAACGGAATCCGCCACATGACCAACAGCAAGCACCCAATCAATAAGGTGGAGGATATGAAGGGGCTCAAAATGCGCACTCCGCCTGACGCTGTGCTGGTTGACATCATGCAAGCCTTGGGTGCTGATCCACAGCAGATCAAGTTCGCTGAGTTGTATGTTGCCCTGCAGCAAGGCGTGGTGGATGGTCAAGAGAACCCCTTGGTCAATATCCATGCAAGCAAGTTGTATGAAGTGCAAAAGCATTTGGCACTGACTAGCCACATGTTCCAAATGACACCCTTTCTCATGAGTAAGCGCACTTGGGATAAGTTGTCAGATGCCGACCGAAAAGCCGTCCAAGAGGCTGCAGCAGAGGCTACGTTGCTGCAACGCAAACTGTCCCAAGAAGCCGACGACAAGCTGTTAGTCGAGCTCAAGGCGAAGGGTGTGTTGGTGACCACTGTAGATAAGGCGGCTTTTGCCAAGGCTACATCCGCTGTAGATGATAAATGGCTGGCGACACCCATTGGCCCATACCTCAAAAAAGTGATTGCTGCCGCTCGCTGAGTAAGGTGACTGGAGAACACCATGAATACTTTTATGGATTGGGTCAACCGCAGTATTGGGTACGCGTGTCGCTCAGTACTGTACGTCACGCTGGCACTCACATTTCTTATCTTGAGTATCAATGTGGCGTTGCGCTACATGTCCGGTACCAGTCTCGCTTGGGCATCCGAACTGCCGGAGTTGATGTTCCCTTGGATCATCATGTCGGGCGTGGTGCTGGCAGCACAGCACGGTTCCCACATTGCGGGGGTGTTGCTCACCCAACGCCTAGGCGCTAGCCGCCGTTGGGTGCTTGCTGGTGGTGCTGCCATCGTGGCCTTGCTTTACCTCGGACTGACATGGGCCACGCTGCCACTGATGGAAATTTCGGCGGATGAATACACCCCCATTCTCAAAGTGCCAGGCTCCGTCACGGTCGTTTGTTTGATGCTGGGCTTTGTGCTGATGGCGGTCGTTACCCTGATCCAGATACCCGTGTTATGGCGAAATTATGGAGTCGCAACCGATGCGCAAGGAGCTACGCCATGACCGTACTCATTATTGGATTGTTCGTTATTGCCGCACTCGCTTCCATACCGATTGCTCATGCGCTTGTGTTGTCCTCGGTAGGGGCATTGCTCATGCTTGGCCGCATTCCTGTTGATTTAGCGGTTCAACAGATGATTGCGCAAGTACAGAGTTTTCCACTCATTGCCATCCCCTTTTTCATGCTGACCGGGGCATTGATGGTGAGCGGAAAACTGGGCCAAAGTTTGGTCAATTTGCTGAGCATGCTCATAGGTCGCATACACGGAGGGCCTGCGCAGGTGGGGGTACTGTCCTCCACCATCTTTGGAGGTGTATCCGGTTCAGCTGTAGCGGATGCGTCTGCAATTGGTTCCATGCTGATACCTTGGCTCAAGAAGCTGGGCTATCCGGCACCGTTTGCTGCTGGCACATTGGCCGCAGCGGCCACGATAGACATTTTGATTCCACCTTCCATCCCAATGATTGTGTATGCCTTGGTCTCTGGTGCGTCGATTGGTGCACTCTTTGTAGCAGGCATTCTCCCAGGTCTTCTCATGTGCGGTGGATTCATGCTGGTGTGCTACATACAAGGGCGTCGCCGCAATTTTCCGCGCGACACCACGCCTTTCGAGTGGGGGGCACTAGGCCAACAGTTATTGCAAGCCGGGCCAGCCCTTCTGATGCCGGTGTTGATCATCATTTTTCTGCGCTTTGGCATTGCCACCCCTACCGAAGTGAGCGTGATGTCCACCTTGTACGCACTGGTGGTGTCGGGGTTGGTTTATCGTGATTTGACACTCACCAAGCTCAAACATGCTGCGGTAGAGGCTGGCATCTCTAGCGGTGTGGTGCTGCTGATCATCATGGCATCCAGTATTGTGGGCTGGATCGTCACATACGAGCAGTTACCTGCGGCGTTCACCCGCTTTGCCACGGAAACCCTGCAGTCACCTTGGTTGATCATTTTGGCCATGAACCTGATCATGCTAGCTACCGGCATGTTCATTGATCTGCCCGCTGCCGTGTTGCTGCTGACACCGATGTTCGTGCCCTTGGCATCGGCTGTGGGCATGGACACCATCCAGCTGGGCATCATGATGATCGTGAACCTATCAATCGGGCTGTACCACCCGCCCATCGGCACCACGCTGTTTATCACCAGCACCATTGCCAAGGTACGCATTGGCGATGTCGTGATGGAGCTGATTCCCTTCTACATCGTCGCTATTGGTTTGCTGCTGGGCTTTGCCTACCTGCCTTGGCTCACGATCCACTAAGCAGTATCTAGGAGAGTATTTCAATGAGTAATTTGGAACAACTACAGGCTTGCGCCCACCGCATTCGCAGCTACGCGTTGCGCATGGGCGAGGTTCAAGGCCAAGGCTATATAGGACAAGCCTTGGGCTGGGCTGATGTGCTGGCCGTAGCCTATGGTCACGCGCTGAACCTCCAACCTGAAGACCCGATGTGGGAAGGGCGTGACCGGTTTTTGCTGTCACACGGTCACTACGCCATCGCCCATTACGCCGCTTTGATCGAGGCGGGCATCATTGCGCAGGAAGAGTTGGAAACCTACGGCAGCGACGACAGCCGTCTGCCCATGAGTGGAATGGCCAGCTACACACCCGGCATGGAAATTTCCGGTGGCTCCTTAGGCCAAGGACTGGTCATTGGTGTGGGTATGGCGCTAGGCCTCAAACAAAAGCGCAACCCCGCTTTTGTTTACAACTCCATGAGCGATGGGGAGCTCGATGAGGGCTCTACCTGGGAGGCTGCTATGTCAGCCGCTCACCACCAGTTGGACAACCTGATTTGTTTGGTCGATATCAACAACCAGCAAGCCGACGGCCCCAGCAGCAAGGTGCTGGGCTTTGAGCCTTTGGATGACAAGTGGGCTGCATTTGGCTGGCATGTGCAACGGGTGGATGGCAATGATCTGCCCGCTGTATTGGCTGCATTTGATGCGGCACGCGCCTTGAAAGAGCCCAAACCCCGCGTGATTTTGTTCAAGACTTTGATGGGCAAGGGAGTCCCTTTCTTAGAGACACGCGAGAAGAACCACTTCATACGGGTTGATCCCCCCGAGTGGCAGCAAGCCCTCGCCATTCTTGACCAATCGGCACCACAAGGAGCCACTGCATGAGCACCGCAACCGAGAAGAAACCACGCCTGACCACCTCTGCCATGATCGCTTCCATTGCTGGCGAAGGCCAGCGTGTGAAGGCGGCACCGTTTGGCAAGGCACTGGTAGAACTAGCGGCCAATCGGCCTGAGATTGTTGGGATGACGGCCGACTTGGCCAAATACACCGACTTGCATTTGTTTGCCCAAGCCTACCCGGAGCGCTTCTACCAGATGGGCATGGCTGAGCAACTCCTGATGGGGGCGGCTGGCGGTATGGCCAAGGAAGGCTTGGTTCCGTTTGCCACCACCTATGCCGTGTTTGGAACGCGCCGCGCATACGACTTCATCCACCAAGTCATTGCCGAAGAAAACCTCAACGTCAAGATGTGCTGCGCACTGCCCGGACTGACGACCGGTTATGGCCCTAGCCACCAAGCAACCGAGGATTTGGCCATGATGCGTGGCATTCCGGGTTTGACCATCGTGGACCCTTGCGATGCGCTCGACATTGAGCAGGCCGTACCGCAAATAGCAGCGCACAACGGCCCTGTGTACATGCGCTTGCTACGCGGCAACGTGCCATTGGTGCTGGATGAATACGATTACCAGTTTGAGTTGGGGAAAGCCAAGCGCTTGGTCGATGGCGATGCGGTGCTCATCATTTCCAGCGGTTTCATGACCATGCGTGCTCTTGAAGTAGCCCAAGCCCTCAAAGCCGACAACATTGGAGTGGCGGTGCTGCATTGCCCCACCATCAAACCGCTTGACGAGGCCGCTGTCTTGGCCGAGGTGGCGGCGAAACCGCGTCTCGTGGTCGTAGCGGAAAACCACTCGGTCATTGGGGGGCTGGGTGAAGCCGTTTCGAGCTGTCTGCTGCAAAACGGTGTGCAACCAACACGCTTCAGATTGGCCGGGTTACCCGATGCGTATTTGGATGCCGGCGCTTTGCCCACACTGCATGATCGCTACGGGATCAGTACCAGCGCATTGTCTGGCCGCATCAAAGCGTGGTTGGACTGATCAAGCCCTTGTAGACAACACGCAGGCTTATGTTCTAAGCCTGCGTTTCAACGTATTTTTAGAATTTGTGAGCAACAATAAACGACAGTACGGTTGATTGAGGCGTGACTGTATTGCTTGAACCCTTGGGGGTGAATTCATGGTATTTGTTGTACATCAACTCGGTTGTAAAGGTCGTGTTAGTGCCAATAAACCCTTGATAGCCAATACCAATTCCGCGGCCAGTTACCGAAGTTGTTGAGCTGCTGGACGAAGTAACGTAGCTGTCTGCTCCCAAACCAGCAAGTTTGGTGTACAGGAGTCCATTGCTATCGACTGCATAGCCAGCAACAGCGTAGCCGCTGTACAGGTTTTTCAGAGTATTCGTTACACCGGAAATGTTCCAGTTACCGGCCTTGTTTTCACCCAGTTGGTAAGAGCCGCCAAGGCCCAAGATCCACTCAGAACCGAGTGCAAAGTTGAACTGCGCAATCAACGATGCATTGCCGCTAGACTGGTTGGAGGTTGTATCGTTGCCCGTAACTGTGCCTTCGCTTCGGGCTGACACCAGATCCAAACTAGCCCCCAACTGGAAGCCTGCAAACTTTTCTGCCTGAGCGAAAGCAGAGTTGGACAGAACAGCGCTTGCAATACCAGCAGCGACGACGAGCTTTTTCATTGGGTATCTCCGGTGTACGGTTGGTTAGACGACAAATTGTGCACCAAACGATGCTATCTATGCACTGGCTGTGTCGCTTGGGTGATGCGCTGCCGCATCACCTTGCTGCATACATGGTCAAATCGCCAATGCAGGGTCACTGTCCGATTGCACGAACACGCGTGATTTGCGCGGGGCAAAGTGCACGGTTTGGCCTTCTTGCAGACCACGGCTGCGGTATTCCTCGGCGTACAGGTGGGCTTCCACCAGCGCGCCGCCATCGCTAGGCAGCAACTCCAAGCGGGCAATTGGCCCCACCACAATGGCGCGGCTCAGTGTGGCGATAAAGCCTGTGGAAGCTGAGGCTGTGCTGGGGGCGTTGGCACCTACAGGCCAAATGTCCACGTCGTGCGGGCGCACAAAGGTGGTGGTTTGTCCATCGCGAAACTGGTTCACATCGCCCAAAAAGCTGTACACAAAGGCGCTGGCGGGGTTGTCCCACACCTCTTGCGGCGTGCCGATTTGCTCGATATTGCCCTTGTTCATCAGCACCACGCGGTCGGCCACTTCCAAGGCTTCCTCTTGGTCGTGCGTCACGAAGATGCTGGTCACGTGCAGCTCGTCGTGCAGGCGGCGTAGCCAGCGGCGCAGCTCTTTGCGCACCTTGGCATCGAGCGCGCCAAACGGCTCATCCAGCAGCAGCACCTTGGGTTCCACGGCCAAGGCACGGGCCAAGGCGATGCGCTGGCGCTGCCCACCGGATAACTGAGCTGGAAAGCGGTCAGCCAGCCAGTCCAGCTGCACCAGCTGCAAGAGCTCCATCACCTTGGTTTTGATCTGCGCTTCGCTGGGGCGCAGCTTGCGTGGCTTCATGCGCAGGCCAAAGGCCACGTTGTCAAACACCGTCATGTGGCGAAACAGGGCGTAGTGCTGGAACACAAAGCCCACATTGCGCTCGCGCACGTGCACGTCGGTGGTGTCTTCACCGCTGAACAGAATGTTGCCCGCGTCGGCTGTTTCCAACCCGGCGATGATGCGCAGCAGCGTGGTTTTGCCGCAGCCCGATGGGCCCAAGAGCGCCACCAGTTCGCCGGAGGCGATGTCCAGGTTGACGTTGTTGAGGGCATGAAAAGCACCAAAGTGTTTGTTGACGTTGCGGATGGCGATGCTCATGGCAGGCTTTCTAAGAAGGGGGTCGGTGTTCAGGGTGCCGTGATGGGGCGCTCGGGCGGCAGGTTGGCGGCGGCTTGCTTTTCGCGCTCAAACCGCCACTCGGCCACCGACTTGATGACCAAGGTCACCAAGGCCAGCAAAGCCAGCAAAGACGCCACCGCAAAGGCGGCCACGGACTGGTATTCGTTGTAGAGGATTTCCACGTGCAAGGGCATGGTGTTGGTCTGGCCGCGGATGTGGCCCGACACCACCGACACCGCACCAAACTCGCCCATGGCGCGGGCGTTGCACAGAATGACGCCGTAGATCAGCCCCCACTTGATGTTGGGCAGCGTCACGTGCCAGAAGGTTTTCCAGCCCGAAGCACCCAGCACCTGGGCGGCTTGCTCTTCGTCGGTGCCTTGGGCTTGCATCAGCGGAATCAGCTCGCGGGCGATGAAGGGGAAGGTCACAAACACCGTAGCCAACACAATGCCGGGCACGGCAAAAATCACCTTCAGGTTGTGCTCCTCCAACCAAGGGCCAAACCAGCCGCGCGAGCCAAACAGGAGCACATAGGTCAGGCCAGCCACCACGGGCGAGACCGAGAAGGGCAGGTCAATCAAGGTAATGAGCACAGCCTTGCCACGGAATTCGTACTTGGCCACAGCCCAAGCCGCCGCTACGCCAAACACCAAATTGAGTGGCACGGCAATGGCCGCAGTGATCAGCGTCAGGCGAATGGCCGACCAGGCATCGGGCTCGCGCAGGGCGGCAAAATAGGCGTCAAAGCCTTTGCGCAGCGCTTCGGTGAACACCGCTGCCAAAGGCAGCACCAAGAACAGCCCCAAAAAGGCCAGCGCGATGCCAATCAGCGTCCACTTGACCCACAGGGGCTCGGTGGTGCCACTGCGCACTGTGCGCAGGGTGTTGTTGCTACTCATGCGGAAGCTCCTCCTGCGCGTTTGCGTTGCCAGCCTTGCAAGGCATTGATGACCAGCAGCATGGTGAACGAGAACAAGAGCGTGACCACGGCCACGGCGGTGGCACCGGGGTAGTCAAACTGCTCCAACTTGCTGATGATGATGAGCGGCGTGATTTCGGAAATCATGGGCATGTTGCCGGCAATGAAAATGACCGAGCCGTACTCTCCCAAAGCGCGCGCAAACGCCATGGCAAAGCCAGTGGTCAGGGCGGGCAAGATGGCCGGAAAGATCACATGCCGAAAGGTTTGCCAGCGGTTGGCACCCAAGCAGGTGGCGGCTTCTTCCAGTTCTTTTTCCATGTCTTCCAGCACCGGCTGCACCGTGCGCACCACAAAGGGCAACCCAATGAAGATGAGCGCGATGACCACGCCCTTGGGGTTGTAGGCCAGTTGGATGCCATAGGGCTCTAGCAAACTGCCTACCCAGCCATTGCTGGCCAGCAGAGCCGTGAGAGAGATGCCCGCTACGGCAGTGGGCAGGGCAAAGGGCAAGTCCACCAGTGCATCCACTATCTTTTTAAACGGAAAGTGGTAGCGCACCAGCACCCACGCCACCAGCAGGCCTGCAAACGCGTTGACCACGGCGGCGATGAACGATGCGCCAAAGGTCAGCTTGTAGGAAGCCACTACGCGGGGACTGGCCACTGCAGCCCAGAACTGCTCCCAGCTCAGGCTAAAGGTTTTGAAGAACAGGGCCGAGAGCGGGATCAGCACGATCACGCTCAGGTAAAACAAGGTGTAGCCCAGTGTGAGCCCGAAACCGGGCAGTACGCGTTGGGACGGCCGACGGGCCGTTGCAGGGGCAGACATGGACAGAGTGAACTTTCAATTCGATGGAAGCGCGCATTGTCCGTAGCCTGCCCATGGTCGCAAACTACTTTCTAGTTGTTTGCTTATTACTAGCTAGTGTGGTTTTGGGTGCAATTCAGAACGCAAAGTTTTGAGGGCAAACGCCAGTGCAATGCCAGACGAAGCTGCAATGCCCGCGACCATGGGCAGTGCTGTTCCGTCCACAAACAAGCCCGTGAAGGCCATGACCAGTGCCCCGGTCACGAACTGCAGCGTGCCCATCAGCGCCGATGCGGTGCCCGCAATAGCACCGTGCTTGTCTAGCGCCAGCACTGCTGTGGTGGGGATGACCAAGCCCAAAAAACCAAAGCCCACGAACAGCAACACCAACAAAACAGGCAACTGTGTGAAGCCCAGCAGTTGCACAACCAGTAGCAAGCCGATAACCGTGCTATTGCCCACCATGGCCACGCGCACCAGCGGGGCGAGGCCAAAGCGCTTGGCCAGTTTGCCCACGAGCTGCGACATGCCAATAAAGGCGGCTGCATTGGCTGCAAAGGCCACGCTGTACTGGCGCGGGCTGAGGCCGTAGTGATCAATCAATACAAAGGACGAGTTGGCCAAGTAGGCGAAAAAGCTGGAAATGCCAAATGCGCCAATGAACACCAAGCCCAAAAAGTGTTTATCGCGCAGCAACACACCGTAGCCACGCAGAGCACTGCCCACGCTGCTCTCCAACCGCTGGGCGGCGTTGCGGGTTTCGGGCAAGCTGGTGGCTACCAGTGCCAAGCCCAGCACGGCGGCCAAGCCCACGGCCCAGAACACGCTGCGCCAGCCTGCCACATCAATCAACAAGCTGCCAGTCAGTGGCGCCAAGATAGGCGACACGCTGAACACCAGCATCAAGAGCGACATGAGGCGCGCCGCCTCATGCCCGGTGTGCAAGTCGCGCACCACGGCGCGTGGAATAACCATGCCCGCACAGGCTCCCAAGCCCTGCACAAAGCGCAGCGCTACCAGAGTTTCGATGTTGGGAGCCAAAGCGCAGCCCACGCTGGCCAATGCAAACAGCAGCAAACCAAAGTACAGCGGAGGCTTGCGGCCCAGCATGTCGGCCGCCGGGCCATAGATGATTTGGCCAATAGCGATGGCGGCAAAAAAAGCCATCAGGCTGGCCTGCACTTGGCTAATGGAGGCACCCAGATGCTGCCCAATAGAGGGCAGGGCGGGCAGGTACATGTCGATGGCAAAAGGACCTGTGGCAGAGAGCAGGCCCAATACCAGAGCGGTGCGAAAGAAAGAATGTTTCATAGGGGTGCCAGCATAGCCGCAGCACCCCAACCCACGCTGGCGCGTGGACTTACTTCACCGTGTAGAGCTTGTCGAACTGGCCGCCATCGGCAAAGTGCACTTTTTGCGCTTCGGCCAGTGAGCCAAAGTAGTCCTCCACGCGGAACAGCGTGATGGGCTTGAAGGTGCTGGCGTATTTTTTGAGCACCGCAGGGTTGCTGGGGCGAATGGCGTGCTGGGCCGCAATCTCTTGTGCTTCGTCGCTGTACAGGTAGTTCAGGTAGGCGCGGGCCAGGTCGCCGGTGCCTTTCTTGGCCACGGTGCGCTCCACCACAGCCACGGGGTTTTCCGCCACGATGGAGGTGCTGGGGTGGATGGCGTCCACTTTGCCAGTGCCAAACTCCCGATCCACGCTGATCACTTCCGACTCAAATGTGATGAGCACGTCACCAATATTGCGCTGCAAGAAGATGGTGGTGGCATCGCGCCCGCCCTTGGCCAGTACCGGCACATTGGCGTAAAGCTTGCGCACATAGTCCGCTGCTTGGGCATCGGAGCCGCCTTTCTTGCGCACTTGGCCCCAAGCGGCCAAATACGCCATGCGGCCATTGCCACCCAGTTTGGGGTTGACTACCACCACTTGCACGCCGGGTTTGACCAAGTCATCCCAGTCCTTGATGCCTTTGGGGTTGCCTTGGCGCACCAAAAACAGCATGGTCGAACTGGTGGGGGCTGCGTTGTGGGGGAATTTCTTGGTCCAATCCTTGGCTACCAAGCCGTTGTTGGCCAAAAAGTCGATGTCGGTGCTGGTGTTGAAGGTCACCACATCGGCGTCCAAGCCCTCGCTCACGGCGCGCGCCTGCGCACTGGAGCCGCCATGGGATTGCTCCACCTTCACGTCTTTGCCTGTGCTCTTTTTGTAGCTGGCCACAAAGCTGGTGTTGATGTCTTTGTAAAACTCGCGTGCCACGTCGTACGAGGCATTGAGCAGACTTTGTGCTGCTGCAAAATTGCTAGCGCTTGCGGCAAGCAGCACAAGGGCTAGCTGGCATTTTTTATGGAAATTCATGGGGCCTCCAAACAAGATGGGTTCGGATTGTCGACAAGGCTTGTTATTTGAACAACGAATAAATTGTTGTTTGCATATGAGGATGGTGTCTTTGGCGGCCCCGCTAGACTAGGTGCAGCCAAGCCAGCACAACCCAAGAACCATGAGCCAGCTCCCTTTCACCTCCAAACTGCCCGATGTGGGCACCACCATCTTCAGCGTCATGAGCGCGTTGGCGCAGCAACATGGCGCTATCAACCTGTCGCAAGGTTTCCCGGACTACCCCTGTCACCCGCGTTTAACCCAAGCCTTGGGCGAAGCGGCGCAACTGGGGCACAACCAGTACGCGCCCATGCCCGGCCTGCCAGCACTGCGCCAAGCCATAGCGGCCAAGCTGCAACTGCAGCACGGCAGTGCGTTCGATGCGGATGCCGAGATCACCGTCACCGCCGGGGCCACGCAGGCGCTGTTCACCACCATCGCCGCTGTGCTGCACCCAGGCGATGCGGCCATCGTGCTCGATCCGTCGTATGACAGCTACGCCCCCGCCATTGCTGCGCAGGGTGCGCAAGCCATCCGCGTGCCGATACTGCCGCCGCAGTTTGCCGTGGACTGGGAGCGTGTGGAGGCTGCGGTGACACCGCGCACGCGGCTCATCATCGTCAACAACCCCAACAACCCGTCCACCAGCGTGTGGGGCACACAAGACCTGGCGCAACTGGCCGCCATCGCGGAGCGCCACAACCTGTTGGTGCTGGCCGACGAGGTGTACGAGCATCTGGTGCTCGATGGCCTGCAGCACCACAGCGTGCTGGCCCACCCCGCACTGCGCCAGCGCAGCGTGGCGGTCTATTCGTTTGGCAAAACCTTCCACGCCACGGGCTGGAAGGTGGGCTATATGGTGGCCCCGGCGGCCATCACAGCCGAGTTGCGCAAGCTGCACCAGTTTTTGGTGTTTTCGGTCAGCACACCGGCCCAGCATGCGCTGGCCGCACATTTGGCCGATGCCAGCCATTGGCAAGGGCTGAGCGCTTTCTTCCAGCCCAAGCGCGACTTGCTGGCGGCGGGCTTGAGCCAAGCGGGCTTTGGCTTGGTGCCATCGCAAGGCACGTACTTCCAGTTGGCCGATTACAGCGCGCTGCAACCGGACATGGACGACGTGACCTTTGCCCGCTGGCTGACCACCGAGCACGGCGTGGCGTCCATCCCCGTGTCGGTGTTCTATGCCCAGCCACCGCAGGGCATGCGCGTGGTGCGCTTTTGCTTTGCCAAGCAAGATAGTACGCTGCAGCAAGCGGTGCAGAGGTTGGCGCGGGTGTAGCTGCAGTGTTTTACACCCTGCTGTTTGCCGACTCTGAACTAGCCAGCATCACCCCGCAGGCTGGCAGCGTGCTGGTGCGCTTTGCCGTTGCCGCTGTACGCCAGCACAGCATGGCCGCACCGCAAGATGGTTTTGTGCAAGGCGTAGAGCTACTGCTGCACGGCGTGCACAGCCAATAGGTGGATGCAGATAGCTTGGGGCGCGTGGCGCAAGGCAGCCTGACTGTGCTGTCACACAGCGAGCCATCGCAGCACACGCAAGCGTGCGCTTTGGTGCTGGGCGGTAGCGTGCAGACAGAAGGCCCTTTGCTACTGCAATTGCAGCTAGCCCATGGCGTGCAGTGCCAGTGGCAAGCCAGCAACATGGTTCTGCGCACCGCACCAGAGGCACGGTTTACCGAGTCGTACCTTTGCTAATAGGCGGCGTGTATGCCAAGGCTAAATCGCCAGCGCGTTTTCTAGGGCGTCTTCGCCATCGGCTCCATCGCCGCTGTTGGCCTCTTGCAGGGCCTGGCGCACCACCTCGGGCTTGAGCGTGGGCACAAAGGTTTGGATGAACTCGTAGGCGTAGTTGCGCAGCCATGCGCCTTTGCGCAGGCCTAGCCGGGTCACGTTCACTTGGAACAAATGCCCCGCGTCGATGTACTCCAGCGCCTCTTGCTTGTCATCCAGCGCGATGGAGGCCACGATGCCCACACCCATGCCCAACTCCACATAGGTCTTGATCACATCGGCGTCCATGGCGGTGAGCACCACATCGGGTTGTTGGCCGGCGGAGCGGAAGGCTTGGTCGATGTGCGAGCGGCCCGTATAGCCCAGCTCGTAGGTGATGATGGGGTAGCGTGCCAACTGCGCCAGCGACAGGGGCTGGCCACTGTCGCGGAGCTCTTGCAGCAGCGCGTGGCCTTTGGGCACCACGATGCTGTGCGTCCAGCGGTAGCAGGGCAGGGTCACCAGTTGCTGGTAGTCGGCCAGCGCTTCGGTGGCCACGCCAATGTCGGCTTCCCCCGATATCAGCATGGCCGCCACTTGTTTGGGTGAGCCTTGGTGCAGGTGCAGCGTGACCTTGGGGAACAAGGCCCGAAAGTCGCGCACCACGTGCGGCAGCGCATAGCGCGCTTGGGAGTGGGTGGCGGCAATGGACAGCTGCCCCTCTTGGCGCTGGCTAAAGTCCAGCACCGCTTGGCGCAGGTTGTCAGACTCTTGCAGCAGCCGTTCCACGATGGGCAGCAACTCCGCCCCTGGGGGCGTGAGTCCTGTCAGGCGCTTGCCGTTGCGGATGAAAAAATCCACCCCCAACTCCTGCTCCAGCTCGCGTATTTGGCGGCTCACGCCGGGTTGCGAGGTGTGCAGGACTTGGGCTACATCCGTCAGGTTGTAGCCCCGGCGCACGGTTTCGCGGATAGAGCGCAACTGCTGAAAGTTCATGCCAACTCCAAGGGGTTAGACCGCTGCCAGTGCTTGGTCCAAGTCGGCCAGCAGGTCGGCAATGTGCTCAATGCCCACCGACAAACGCACCGCATCGACGGGCACACCGGCCTTGGCCAACTCTTCGGGGCTGAGCTGGCGGTGCGTGGTGGACGCTGGGTGCGTGGCCAGTGACTTGGCATCACCAATGTTGACCAGTCGGGTGAAGAGCTGCAGCGCATCCAGGAAGCGGGCCCCGGAAGCGCGGCCATCGTCGCCCTTCACGCCAAAGGTGAGCAGGCCCGATGCCTTGCCACCCAGGTACTTTTGCGCCAGCGCGTGGTCGGGGTGGTTGGGCAGGCCCGCGTAATTGACCCAGCCCACTTTGGGATGCTTTTGCAGGAACTCGGCCACTGCTTGCGTGTTGGCGTTGATGCGCTCCAAGCGCAGCGACAGGGTCTCGATGCCTTGCAAAATCAAGAAGGCGTTGAAGGGCGAAATGGCAGCACCCGTATTGCGCAGCGGCACCACGCGGGCACGGCCAATGTAGGCGGCAGGGCCCAGCGCTTCGGTGTACACCACACCGTGGTAGCTGGGGTCAGGCTCGTTCAGGCGCTTGAACTTGGCCTTGTGCTCCGCCCACGGGAACTTGCCGCTGTCCACAATCGCGCCACCAATGCTGGTGCCGTGGCCACCCAGGTATTTGGTGAGCGAATGCACCACGATGTCCGCGCCGTGCTCGATGGGGCGCAGCAGGTAGGGGCTGGCCACGGTGTTGTCCACGATGAGCGGAATGCCGTGCGCGTGGGCGATGTCGGCGATGCGGCGGATGTCCGTCACATTGCCCTGCGGGTTGCCCAGCGACTCCACATAAATGGCCTTGGTTTTATCGTCGATCAGCGGGGCAAAGCTGTCGGGGTCGCGGTGGTCGGCAAAGCGGGTGGTGATGCCGAACTGGGGCAGCGTGTGGGCAAACAGGTTGTAGGTGCCGCCGTACAGCGCGGTGCTGCTGATGATGTTGTCACCCGCCTCGGCAATGGTCTGGATGGCATAGGTCACCGCCGCTTGGCCCGAGGCCAGGGCGAGGGCCGCAATGCCGCCTTCCAGCGCCGCCACGCGCTTTTCCAGCACGTCTTGGGTGGGGTTCATGATGCGGGTGTAGATGTTGCCCGGCACCTTCAGGTCAAACAGGTCTGCGCCATGCTGGGCGCTGTCAAACGCATAGGCCGCCGTCTGGTAAATCGGCACCGCCACGGCTTTGGTTGTGGGGTCTGGCGAATAGCCCGCATGCACGGACAGGGTTTCAAAACGCCAAGAAGGATGGGTCTGGTCGGCCATGAAAAGTCGCTCCTGTTATCGATAAATAAGACAGGGTTGCGACTGTAGAGAGGCTTCTAAGAAACTCAAACGAATAAAAAGTTGTTTTCTTAGACGAAAAACGTCTAAGTCCATGTCAGCGAAAATGAGATTTCTTTGTTGCTAACATGTTAGCAATCGGAGATCGCATGTTAGAAATGATTGAATTTTTAGTTGAGTACCTGCAAGGTACACCATATGTTCCGCAGATTAACTTCCTTTTGTTTGTCTGCTTTATTATATGTATTAGTAGGTTATGTTGGTTGGCTTTTGGAAAAAGTGGTCGAGCTGTTGTTGTGAGATTAACTTTACATGTTTATGATGGTTTTAAAAATAGGAAAGGATATGCGCCAGAAGTCAATCAGGTTCTAAAAAAAATGGAGCCATATGCAAATTTAGGGAATGCATTAATTTTGACGTTGGTGGGATTGTATGGGTCGATACTTTATGCGGTAATGTTTTTGATTGCATGCAATGAAGCACCACTCTGGTTGTTGTTAATCATGTTGTTGATATTTGTCATATGTGTTTTTTACGTCAGAATAAATTTAGAAAATGCTTCTTGGGCATGGCATGATATTCAGAAAAGAAGGGGTAAGTATTAGTTCTGTGTTTAAATAATTTTCAATACTCCGGCAAGTAATGCTATATTATTTTGTAGGTGATTGAAAATAATAAAGGATATTTATATTAACGCTCATCGGTAAAATACTTGGCATGAACGCGCCAGTGCTGAAAGCTATGACGATTGTGCTGAGAGTTGAAACAATATATTTATTTTAGTTATGCGCTAAAGTGTCCAGCGCACGCACTGTGTCAGAACCGTTTCAAGCTAAGTATGGTTGCTATGTACGGCAAACTGCCGGGTAATCAAACTCAGCTAAACAGGAGAACCCCATGGGAACTGCCGTAACCACCGCCCGCTTGGAAGCCCGAATAAGTGCGGATCTGCATGCCATGCTCAAGCGTGCAGCGGAGCTGCAAGGTCGCACCATGACAGACTTTGTGGTGGCTGCGGTGCAAAGCGCTGCGCAGCAGGCGATAGAGCAGGCCGAGGTCATCCGCTTGTTTATCGAAGACCAGCAAGCCTTTGCCCAAGCACTAATCAATCCACCCAAACCAAGTCCAGCGTAGTCCCGTGCGATGGAGCGCCGGGTTAAGTTCTTTCAAAGACAACACACAACACCATGACCCATAACGTTCCAAACACCGACCAACTCGCAGCGGTCAATCACAAAATCGTGTCCGAAGGCGAGGTCTTGCCGTCTGTGCAACTCAAAGATGGCAGCAGGGTGCAAACCGGCACGGTCGCCACCATGCTCCACAACATCAATCTGTACAACGCCGGCGAGCGCGGGCCCGTCGAGGCGGAGCTGGAGTTGGCGATCCCCACACTCATCAAGGTCGGTTTGTTCGATCTGTTTCCGCCCGAGGAATGGATGCATGGCGGCAACCCGGGCCGACGCAGGGTAGGGGAAATGGCCCAAGCCTATTTGGTCCATAACAGCCCAACTACTACACCGGAATATTGATCGGCCAGTCCTTGGACGGCGTCAGGCTGGCAATCTGGCAGGCGCTGATGCGCATGCCCTCATCGAGCACAAACTGTTTGAAGGCTTGGTTGACCCCGGTGAGCATGGTGTCGCGGCGGTGGATGAAGCACCAGTCGATGTGCTTGGGCATGTCCAGCAGGTTGAGCACGGCCAGCAAGCCGGCTTGGAGCTCTAGCTGGAACACATGGGCCGACAAAAAGCTGATGCCCAAGCCGCACAGCACCGCGTGCTTGACCGCCTCGTTGCCCGAGAACTCCATCTTATTGGCGATCTGCAGCGACTTGCCTTGCGCCAGCACCTCGAAAAACGCCCGTGTGGCCGAGCCTTGTTCGCGCAGGATGAAGGTTTCGTGCGCCAGGTCTTCCCAGGCGATGAAGGACTCCTGCGCCAGCGGGTGCTGGGCCGGTGCCACCACGCAGTGCGGGTGGCGGGCAAAGGTGCTGGCATCCAAGTCCGCGTCCGAAGGCGGGTGGCCCATGATGGCCACATCCAGCTGGTGTTCGGTCAGCATGGTGAGCAGCTCGGCCCGGTTGGCCACGGTGAGCTTGAGCCGCACATCGGGGTAGCGCTGGTGGAACTCGCCCAGCAACTGGGGCGCAAAGTAATGCGCGGGCGACACCACCCCCAAGTGCAGCAGGCCACGCGGCCCGCCTTGCTGGCTGGGGTCGCTGGGTTCGTGAAAGGCCATGGCCGACTCGGCAGCGCGCACTTGGCTCAAAATAGCGCGGGCGTGCAGCAGCAGCTCTTGCCCGGCGGGTGATAGGCGACGACGCCCAGGCCCATCGAACAGGGCCACATTCAGGTCCGATTCCAGTTGCTTGATGGTCATGGACACCGCAGGCTGTGTCATGCGCAGATGTTCGGCCGCTTTGGAAAAACCGCCCAGCGAGCCGATGGCCTCGAAAACCTGCAAATGCCGGAGGTTGAATGTGAAGTTCATCGGTTCTAACGCCTATGACTTTCCCTTAGCCACAGCCCGCAAATACGGGCTTAGGGGGGCAAAAGGGGCAATGAAAGGCATTTCATCACAAGTTGCTGATGAAATGCATAAGTAATCATAAATTGAACGAATGGAAGCGCCTGCCTAGCATGCGCCTCCATGAACACACACAGCACCCAACCTTTTCCATCGTGGGACGATGCCGCCACAGCGGGCATGGACGAAGCACACCTGCTGCTGTACCGCTCCAACCTGCTCGGCTCGGACCTGCGCATTACCAACTACGGCGGTGGCAACACCTCGGCCAAGATTTGGCAAAAAGACCCGCTCACAGGCCAGAACACCGAAGTGCTCTGGGTCAAAGGCTCGGGCGGCGATGTCGGCTCCATGAAGCTCGACGGCTTTGCCACCCTCTACATGGACAAGCTGCGCGCCCTCAAAGGCCTGTACCGCGGCATCGAGCACGAAGACGAAATGGTGGGCTACCTGCCGCACTGCACCTTCAACCTGAACAGCCGCGCTGCGTCTATCGACACGCCACTGCACTCGTCCTTGCCCTATGCCCATGTGGACCACATGCACCCCGACGCGGTGATCGCCATCGCGGCCATGGAGCACTCCGAAGCCATCACCCGCGAGGTGTTTGGCGGCACCGTGGGTTGGCTGCCATGGCTGCGCCCCGGTTACGAGCTGGGCCAGCGCTTGGCCGAACACAACGCCAAACATCCCGGCTTGCGCGGCATCGTGCTCGGTGGCCACGGCTTGTTCAGTTGGGGTGATACCTCCAAGTCCTGCTACGACAACACGGTGGACTTGATCGCCCAAGCCCAAACTTGGCTGGCCCAGCAGCGCGTGGCCAAGAAGGTGCAGGTGTTTGGCGGTGCCCGCAGCACCTCGCTGGATGCGGCAGAGCGCTCAGCCGTGCTGGCGCGCTTCCTGCCCGTGCTGCGCGGCCTGGCCTCGCAAGACCGCCCCAAGCTGCTGCACGTGAACACCTCGCCCGAGGTGGTGGAGTTCGTCAATTCGCAAGAGCTGGAGCCGCTGGCCGCACTGGGTACCTCGTGCCCAGACCACTTCCTGCGCACCAAAATTCGCCCCTTGGTGGTGCCCGAGAGCGTCTACACCGCCCAAGGCGCTGCGTTGCAGCAAGGTCTGGACGACTTGCTGCGCCAGTACCGTGCCGACTACGCCGCCTACTACGAGCGCTGCAAACGCCCCACCAGCCCAGCCCTGCGCGACCCCAACCCGGTGGTTATCTTGTTGCCGCGCATCGGCATGGTGACCATTGCCTTGGACAAAGCCACTGCCCGCATTGCCGGGGAGTTTTACGTCAACGCCATCAACGTGATGCGCGAAGCCAATGCGGTAGACCGCTACGTGGGCCTGCCCGAGCAGGAGGCCTTTGACATCGAATACTGGCTGCTCGAAGAAGCCAAGCTGCAGCGCATGCCCAAGCCCAAACCACTGGTGGGCAAGATTGCCCTCATCACCGGGGGAGCGGGTGGCATTGGGCAGGCCATTGCCCGCCGCTACTTGGCCGAGGGCTGCTGCGTGGTGTTGGCCGACATTGACCCCGCTGCTGCCCAGCAAGCGCAAGCCGGCATGGGCAAGCAGTTTGGCAAAGACGTGGTGCGCTCCGTGGTGTGCGACGTGACGCAAGAAGCGTCTGTGCAAGCCGCATTCGCTGCCGCAGCGCAAGAATTTGGCGGGGTGGACATTTTGGTGAGCAACGCCGGCATTGCCTCCGCTGCTCCGCTGGAGGACACGACGTTGGCGCTGTGGGAGAAGAACCAGAGCATTTTGGCCACGGGTTATTTTTTGGTGGGGCGCGAGGCCTTCCGCATGATGAAGGCGCAGGGCGTGGGGGGCTCCATCGTCGTCATTGCCAGCAAAAACGGCATGGTGGCCAGCAACCAAGCCACCGCCTACTGCGCTGCCAAGGCGGCCGAAATTCAGCTCAGCCGCAGCTTTGCGCTCGAAGGTGCGCCGCTGGGCATTCGCTCCAACGTGGTCAACCCCGACGCGGTGATCCGGGGTTCCAAGATCTGGACAGGCCAGTGGAGCCAAGAGCGTGCGGCGGCCAACAAGATCGACGAAGCCGATTTGGAAAAGTTCTACCGCGACCGCAGCATGCTCAAACGCAGCGTCTACCCCGAAGACATTGCCGAGGCAGCGTACTTCTTTGCCGCAGAGCACCTCTCGGCCAAGAGCACCGGCAACATCTTGAATGTGGATGCGGGCAACTTGGCCGCCTTCACGCGCTAAGCACACACCGCACACAACGAGGAGACAAGCGCATGACAAGCATTAATCCAGCGCTCCTGCACCAGCACAACGACGAGCAGTTGGCCTATATGAACACGGACTACGCCCACTTGGGCGAGCAGTTGGCGCGCCGTGGGATGAACATAGACCGCATCACAGCGCAAGTGGCAGGCTTTGGCGTGGCTATCCCTAGCTGGGGCGTGGGCACGGGGGGAACCCGCTTTGCCCGTTTTCCCGGGCTGGGTGAGCCCCGCCATGTGTTTGACAAGCTGCAAGACTGCGCCGTCATCCACCAGTTGACACGCTGCACGCCCACCGTGTCGCTGCACATTCCGTGGGACAAGTGCAGCGACTGGAGTGAACTGCGCCAAACCGCCTTGGACTATGGCTTGGCGTTTGACGCCATGAACTCCAACACCTTCAGCGACCAGTTGAATCAAGCGCACAGCTACAAGTTTGGCAGCCTCACGCACACGGATGCAGCCACCCGCGCCCAAGCGGTGGAACACAACATCGAGTGCATCGAGATTGGCAAAGCGCTGGGCAGCAAAGCACTGACGGTGTGGATTGGCGATGGCAGCAACTTTCCCGGCCAGCAGCATTTCCGCCGCGCGTTTGACCGCTATCTGGAGAGCACGCAGCAGATTTATGCGGCATTGCCCAGTGACTGGCGCATGTTTCTGGAACACAAGATTTGTGAGCCAGCTTTTTACAGCACCGTCATTCAGGACTGGGGCAGCAGTTACTTGGCTGCCACGGCGCTGGGCCCCCAAGCGCAGTGTTTGGTGGATTTGGGCCACCACGCGCCCAATGTGAACATTGAATTGATCGTGGCACGCCTCATTGCCGCAGGCAAGCTGGCGGGCTTTCACTTCAATGACAGCAAGTACGGTGACGACGACTTGGACGCCGGCAGCGTCTCGCCCTACCGCTTGTTCTTGGTCTTTAACGAACTGGTTGCGGCTGCACACGAAGGCGTCCAAGGTTTCGACCCCGCCTACATGCTGGACCAAAGCCACAACGTGACCGACCCCATCGAGAGCCTGATGAGCAGCGCCGTGCAGTGCCAGCGCACCTATGCCCAAGCCCTGTTGGTGGATCGCGCCGCGCTGGATGCCGCCCAGCAGAACAACGACGCACTGGCGGCCACTCAGTTGCTCCAGCAAGCCTTCCGAACCGATGTGACGCCTATCTTGCAAAAAGTGCGGCTGCTGCAGGGCGGTGCCATCGACCCCGTGGGGGTGTACCGCGCCAGCCAGTACCGCAGCACCGTTGCCAGCCAACGCCCCGCCGTGCGCGGTGGAGGGGGCGGCATCGTCTGATGGTTCCCTCGGGTGGCGCTCGTCATGGGTGGCGCCATCCGACCCTTACACAGCCCATGGACTATTACTACATTGAGGAGACAGCCTTGAAAAAGACATTTGCACTCGTTGCCGTTGCAGCGCTGACTGCAGCATTGGCACAACCAGCTATGGCTGGTGACAAGATCGCTCTGGTGGTGAAAAGCCTGGGCAATGGTTTCTTTGACGCCGTGCATTTGGGGGCCCAAGAGGCGGCCAAAGAGCTCAAAGACGTGGAAATCATCTACACCGGCCCGGCCAAAGCCACGGCCGAAGGGCAGATTGAGGTCATCAACAGCCTGATCGCCCAGAACGTGAAAGCCATCGTCATCTCGGCCAACGACCCCGATGCGCTGGTGCCCGTGACCAAAAAGGCCATGGCACGCGGTATCAAGGTCATCTCGTTTGATTCGGGCATCCGCAAAGATGGCCGCTTGATGCACTTGGCCCCCTCCAACAACGCCTTGATTGGCGAAAAACTGGTCAAGCTGGCCGAGGAAGCCATTGGCAAGAACGGCGAAATCGCCGTGCTGTCGGCCACCGCTCAAGCCACCAACCAGAACATCTGGATCAGCGAAATGAAGAAGGTGTTGGGCCAGCCCGAGCACTCCGGCCTCAAGCTGGTGAGTGTGGTCTATGGCGATGACCAAACCGACAAGAGCTACCGCGAAGCCCAAGGCTTGTTCAAGAGCTACCCCAACCTCAAAGCCATCGTCGCGCCCACCACCGTGGGGGTAGCGGCTGCTGCCAAGGCCGTGCAAGACGAGAAGAAGGTCGGCGCCATCTTCGTGACGGGGCTGGGCTTGCCCTCTGAAATGCAAGGCTACGTCAAGAGCGGTGCGGCCAAGTCCTTCGCCATTTGGAATCCTATCGATCTGGGCTATGCCTCTATCCGCATCGCGGCTGATCTGATCAAAGGGGCCAAGGCCGAACCCGGTGCCAAGTTGTCCATGGGCAAAGTCGGCACCGCCACGCTGGACGCCAACAACGAAGCCGCCATGGCCGAACCCTTCACCTTCGATGCCAAGAACATCGACCAGTTCGCCAAGTTCTTCTAAACGCGGGTGGGCCTTGCAGACATGACGCTTGAACAACCTTCTGCCTGGCTGCAGCTGCGGGGCATACACAAGCGCTTTGGCCCGACCCATGCCCTGCGGGGCGTGGATCTGGACTTGGTGCCCGGTGAGGTACTGGCCCTGATAGGGGAGAACGGGGCGGGCAAGTCCACCTTGGTCAAAACCTTGACGGGCGTGTACCAGCCCGACGAGGGGCAGATATTGCTAGGCGGTGCCGCCCAACAGTTTGGCCGCGCGCAAGACGCGCAGCAGGCCGGCATTGTGGCTGTGCACCAAGAGACGGTGATGTTTGAAGAACTCACCGCGGCCGAGAACATCTTCATTGGCCGCCAACCGCACAAAACCCTGGGCCCCCTGCAGTGGGTGGACTGGGATCGCATGAACGAGCTGGCGCAAGCCGTGCTCAACCGCGTGGGGGCCAATTTCACGGCCACGACGCCAGTGAAAAAGCTCAGCCTGGCCCAGCGCCACCTGATCGAGATTGCCCGCGCCTTGTCGCAAGAGGCCAAGGTGGTCATTCTGGATGAACCCACCGCCGCCTTGTCGCAGCAAGAGATACGCGACTTTTACGGGCTGGTGCGCGACCTCAAAGAAGAGGGCGTGGCGGTGCTGTTCATCACGCACAAGTTCGACGAGATCTTTTCCGTCTGCGACCGCTACGTGGTGCTGCGCGATGGCTCCTCGGTGGGCCAAGGCCAGATTGGCCAGACCGACGAAGCGCACTTGGTCAAGCTGATGGCCGGGCGCGAGATCGACCAGATTTACCCCAGCATCACCCACCAGCCCGGCGAGGTGCTGCTGCAGGTACAGGGCCTGAGCCACCCAACCGAGTTCAACGACATTGGCTTTGAACTGCACAAGGGCGAAATACTGGGCTTTTATGGCTTGGTCGGTGCTGGGCGCAGCGAGGCCATGCTGGCGCTGATGGGGCTCAACCCCCAAGCCCATGGCACTGTGCGCGTAGCCGGGCAGGTGGTGGACATACGCAAACCCGCCGACGCCGTGGCCGCAGGCTTGGCCTATGTGCCCGAAGAGCGCCAGCGCCAAGGCGGCATTTTGGATTTTTCGGTGCGCCACAACCTGAGTTTGGCGGGCCTGGCAGGGCCGGTGACCGATACCGCAGACTTGTCGCACGGGGTGTGGCTGTCACCCGCCAAAGAGCAGGCGTTTGCGCAAAAGCTCATCGATCGCTTGCGCATCAAAACCGCCAGCCAAGACATTGCGCTGTCGGGCTTGTCCGGTGGCAACCAGCAAAAGGTGGTGATCGCCAAGTGGCTGGGCTTGAACCCGCACATCGTCATTTTGGATGAGCCCACCAAGGGCATTGACGTAGGGGCCAAGCAAGCGGTGTACGAGCTGATTGCCCAGATGGCAGCGCAGGGGCTGGCGGTCATTTTGGTGTCCAGCGAGTTGCCCGAAGTCATGCACCTATCGAACCGCATCATCGTGATGCACCGTGGCCGCATGGTGCGGGAATACGCCCAAGCCGATTTCGATGCCGAGGCCATTGTGGCCTGCGCATCTGGCCTGCATTAGCAGCACCCCACGATGCAGGAGACATTGTGATCAAAACCTTATCTATCACGGCATGGCACAGCAGGCAGCGCGAGTACCTGCTGGCATTGACCATAGCCGTCATCGTGGCGCTGGTGAGCTGGCGCTCGCCCGTGTTCTTTAGCTGGCGCAACCTGCTGGACATGGCCAATGACTCGTCCATCTTGGCCATTTTGGTCATGGGCCAAATGCTGGTGCTGCTCACCCGCGGTGTGGACTTGTCGGTGGCCTCCAACCTAGCCCTGACGGGCATGGTCTGCGCTGTGGCGGGCAAGGTCTTTCCGGGGCTGCCTTTGCTGGCCTTGTTGGTGCTGGCGTGCGGGGTGGGGGCTGCTTTGGGCGCGCTCAATGGCTGGCTCATCATGCAGTTCAAGCTGCCACCCATCGTCGTGACGCTGGGCACCATGTCGGCCTACCGGGGGGCTATTTTTGTGCTCAGCGGCGGAGCGTGGATTTCGGACCACGAGATACACCCCCTCATCAAAGGCTTGCCACGCGAGAGTTGGTTGGACATCTCGGCCTTGGTGTGGATGGCCGTGCTGCTGGTGCTGCTCACCGCCTACCTGCTGCGCTGGCGGCGTGAAGGGCGCGACCTGTATGCCTACGGCGGCAACCCGTCGGCAGCGCTGTATGCGGGTATTCCGGTGCGCAAGCGCTTGGTCATGGCCTACACCCTGTCGGGTTTGCTGGCCGGCATAGCGGGCTTGCTGTGGGTGGGGCGCTATTCCATCGCATTCACGGACTTGGCCTCGGGTTACGAGCTGACCGTGATCGCCGCCTGCGTGATTGGGGGCGTCAGCATCGGCGGTGGTGTGGGCACGGTGTTGGGGGCCTTGTTGGGGGTGGCGTTCATTGGTGTCATCAACGGGGCACTGCCCGTCATCCAGGTCTCGCCGTTTTGGCAGCAGGCCATTGCGGGGGCGGTGATTTTGGTGTCCGTCATGCTCAATGCCAAAGCCGAGCGCACCCAAGGCCGCCAAATTTTGGAACCCCCAACCCCGGCCCCTGAGCCCCGGGTGGATGCCATGAAGGAGCGCACCGCATGAAAGTGTTCGATACGTGGGAGCGGGTGCTGGTGTGCCTCATCCTCTTGGTCTATCTCGTGTTTGGTTTCCAAATACCGGGCTTTGTGTCGCCCTTTGCCATCGCCGACAGTACCTACAACTTCACCGAGAAAGGTTTGGTCGCGCTGGCCATGACCTTGCTCATCATCGCCGGGGAGATAGACCTGTCCGTGGCCGCCACCATGGCCCTGTGTTCGCTGGCCATGGGCTTGGCCATGCAGGCGGGGGCGGGCTTGTGGCCCATGCTGCTGGCTGCTGTGGTCACGGGCTTGCTGTGCGGCTTGCTCAACGGCTGGCTGGTCACGCGCTGGAAGCTGCCGTCCATCGTGGTCACCATTGGCACGCTGTCGCTGTACCGTGGTCTGGCCCAAGTGACGCTGGGTGACCAAGCCATTACCGGCTACCCCGAGACCTTGGTCAACTGGGGCAATGGCACCGTGGGCGATGTGCTGGGCTGGCCCGACTTCATCGTGCCGCTGGAGGTGTTGGTGCTTTTGGTGTTGGCGCTGGCCACGGGCTTGGTGCTGCACCGCACCGTGCATGGGCGGCGCATCTACGCCATTGGCAGCAATGCAGTGGCGGCGCGCTTCAGCGGCATTGCCGTGGACCAGTACCGCATGGCTTTGTTTGTGTTTGCCGGGCTCATGGCAGCGGTGGCGGCCATTTTGCTCACCGGGCGCATTGGCAGCACGCGGCCCAATTTGGCCATGGGCTGGGAGCTCGATGTCATCACCATGGTCATTTTGGGTGGCGTGTCCATCAGCGGTGGCAAAGGCACTTTGCTGGGCACCATGCTGGCTGCTGTGCTCACGGGGGTGTTCACCTTTGCGCTGGGCATGCTCAATGTCAGCGGCATTGTCATGACCATGATCATGGGCGTGCTGCTCATCCTCTCCATGGTGTTGCCCGGCTGGATACAGCGCTGGCAGCAGCGTGCGGGCAAGGCAGCCAAAGCCAATAAGGCCAGTGCTTAAAGGGAGTTGCCATGCAGACTGAAAAAATCGCTTTTCGCATGTTCTTGTTGCCCGGCCATGAAGCCGAATACCAACGCCGCCACGATGCGCTGTGGCCCGAGCTGCGCGACCTGCTGCACAGCGTGGGCATTAGCGACTACAGCATCTATTTGGACAAAACCTCGCTGGTGCTGTTTGCCGTGCTGCGCCGCAGCCGTACGCACCGCATGGACAGTTTGCCCAATCATCCGGTGATGCAGCGCTGGTGGCAGCACATGCAGCCCCTCATGCGCACCAACCCCGATGGCTCACCCGTGGTGGAGCCCTTGGATTGCGTTTTCCACTTGGACTGATGCCCATGAGCCATACGCTGGTGCTGGACGTTGGCAAAACGCACGCCAAGGTCATCCTCATCAACACCAAAGGCGAGGTGCTGTACCGCCAAGTGCAAAAGAACGGCTCGGTGCCCACGCCCGACTATCTGGCGCTCGATACCGCGGGGGTGGAAAACTGGCTGCTGGACCTGCTGCCCCAACTGCCCGGGCGCAGCGACATCCGCAAAATCATCGTCACCACCCACGGGGCGGCCTTTGCCGCCATCCATGGCACGGGTTTGGCCTTGCCCGTCATGGACTACGAGTGGGATGGTTACGGTGCGGTGCGCGAGCAGTTCATCGCCCAGGCGGATGCTTTTGCCGACACGGGATCGCCCGACCTGCCTTTGGGCCTGAACGCGGGTTTGCAGCTGTACTGGTTGCGCCAACAGTTTCCGCAGGCGTGGAAGCAGGTGCAGGCCGTGCTGCCCTATGCCCAGTACTGGGCTTGGTGGTTTTGCGAACAAGCCAGCACCGAAGTGTCGTCCTTGGGCTGCCACACACATCTGTGGCAGCCGATCAAGGGGCAGTTTGCGCGCTGGATGGCGCAGCAGCACATGGACAGCTTGTTCCCCCCGCTGCGCAAAGCGTGGGAGGTGCTGGGGCCTCTGCGCCCCGCACTGGCGCGCAAAACCGGCCTGCCTGCCGACTGCCAGGTCTATGTGGGCGTGCACGACAGCAATGCCTGCCTGGCCCGCCACCTGAAAGTGCAGCCCAACGCCACCGTGGTGTCCACGGGCACATGGTGCATCGTCATGGCCAACCAAGCCTCGGCCGCTGCCGCCATCCAAGGCCTGCACCCCGAGCGTGACCAGTTGGTCAACGTGTCCGTATCGGGCCAGCCCGTGCCCACCAGCCGCTTCATGGCGGGGCGCGAGTTCGCCTACCTGTGTGCAGGGGCTGACCCGTCCTTGGCCACCCCTGCTGCTCTGCGCGAACTGCTGCAACAGGGCTGGTCCGCCGTGCCCGCCTTTGCGGAGTCGGGTGGGCCGTACCGGGGGCAAAAGGGCAGCATCCAGCGCCAAGGCCAGCCCGTGCCCGAGGGCGTGCTGGCCGTGCCCCTGCACCTGCGCCCGGCCTTGGCCTCGTACTACTGCGCGCAGGTCACGTGCGACCTGATACAGGCCGTCAACCACGGTGATTTGGCAGACCGCATGGTCATTGTGGAAGGCCCGTTTGCCGACAACGAGGCCTACGTCAGCAGCCTGCAGCAACTGCTGCCCCAGTGCCGCTTGGTCAAGTCCGCCGACGCCCTAGAAGGCACCGCCCGTGGTGCCTGGATGCTGGCCAACTGGGAGCAACAGCACCCGCAAGCCAATTGGTATGCGGGGTTGCATGGGGGGGCGTAGGGGTGCGCCGATAACACTTGTCATGCGATCAGCACCATCCCTGCTTTCTTGGCTGCACCCACATCAAACGTCATGACTCGCTCGCACCCAGCTGCATTGGCCGTGCGCTCAATCAGGCAATCAGGAAAATCTGCCGTGCTTGCCGAGTACACGCGCAGCGCACGAACCACTTGATCCTTCTTCTCAACGGTTAGTTGTTTGGAGTGGATCAAGGCATCTAACGCTGCAGCGATCTGCTCTCTGGAGAGTTCGTAAGCGCTGGACAGTACCCAGAAAAGCTCTACAACGACCACCAAGGGAACGAAACCCGGTTCGGTCGGGGTCAGGGATTCCAGTAACTTCGTGGCTTTTTTCGACTGCGCAGCATCATCTTGCATGATGTAGCGCACCAAGACATTGGTATCCAATCCAATCATCGTGCGCTGGCCCCCTTGGCGGCAATGGCACGGTTCATGTCTTCAATGGATACGACCTTTGGGGGTGTGCCGAACATGCTATGCAATCGACAGAAAATCGGCCAATAGGGCGTACAGTCACTGCCCATATGTACTGCGGGAGGTGACCATGGGCAAGAACCGTTTAGAGGCTTTCAGCGATGGCGTGTTGGCCATCATCATCACCATCATGGTGTTGGAGCTCAAGGTGCCGCATGGCACGGACTGGGCCACGCTGCAGCCCTTGGTGCCGGTATTTTTGAGCTACGTGCTCAGCTTTGTGTACGTGGGCATTTACTGGAACAACCACCACCATTTGCTGCATGCGGCCAAGCATGTGTCGGCCTCGGTGCTGTGGGCCAATTTGCACCTGCTGTTCTGGCTCTCGCTCTTTCCATGGGCTACTGGGTGGATGGGGGAAAACCACTTCGCTGCTTTGCCTAGCGCCGCCTATGGCTTTGTGCTGCTGATGGCGGCCATTGCTTACTACCTGCTGCAGCGCGCCATTGTGGCTACCGATGGGGAGCATTCGCCGCTGCAGCACGCACTGGGTGCGGACTGGAAAGGCAAGCTCTCGCCCGTGTTGTATCTGGTGGGTATGCTCAGCGCGTTCGAGGTCAACTGGCTCTCGCAAGCCCTCTATGTGCTGGTGGCCTTGTTGTGGCTGGTGCCCGATAAGCGCATCGAGCGGGTGGTGCACCATGCGGATTAGTGGAATCACTATCCGAAACCCATACTATTTCCCATCGAGGCGATGCTGCACATCTATTTACGTCATTCCGACTCGGCCATGCACTAGGCCCTGACCGATACACCGCTGTACCGAGAGTTTGCCCACTAGGGTGCGGTCTTACGCTGCGAGCGCACCATCCTGCGATTTCGCCACCTCCTTGAAGAAGATGACCTAGGCCAATAGATGTTGGCCACTGTCAACGCCAAACATAGTGAGTGCGGCCTGATGCTAAAGACCAGAACGGTGATGTATCCCACCTTGATTGCCGCTTGCAGCTCTACCAAGAAGGGCCGCCAGTATTAGCTGATGATGCTTGCGCAGTCGAACTTGTGAATGGCGTGCCGAAAACAGGTCAAGTGAGCATGAAATCAGTCGCTAATTCAGCGCTAGTTTCGCAATGTGAACAATTGCGCATCAACTCGCGCTGTTGTGGGGGTATGCAGACCTTGCTAGATTAAAGCAAGTGGATTTGAGCGCTAGTTATATAGATTTTGACATCGCTAGTCGATTTCTAAAAATGTCAATTTTTAATTGAATAATATTGAGAAGAAAGCTTTCCAAGATAATTGTGAAAATCACGATGGGGTAATTGTTTTCTAAAGGAATGTCAAGCACAAAGAAGGTGGAAATTACAAGCCAGTGAGAAATATAGACAGGATATGAAAGTTCGCCTAAAGCCCTGTCAAATTTATATAGTTTGGTGGCGTGAAATAAAAACGGTAGTGTTGTCAATGTTATTGCGTAGTATAGCCAATAAGCTGACTCCCCTATGGTTAATAATGCAAATTTAATGGTTAGTGTCAATACAATTGGTATTGCTCCGATTGCCAAAAAAATAAAATTCGCATGCGCCGTTTTCTTAATTGTGATGCCGAAGTGTGTTGAGAGCTTCTGGGATAGTGCGCCAGCAATAAATAAACTCAATTCTAGTGGTAAGGCGCGAAATGTCCAAGGGTCTTGGTTGAATCCATATTTCCAAAGTATCAGACGCAAAGTCAAGGATGTAATCGCTAGCCCGATTAATAGGCGAGTTCTTTTCAATATAAATGGAGCAATTAAATAAAACATTAGCTCAAGGCTTAAGCTCCAAGCTTGCGGTATGAAAAAATACTCAAATATGTATGGCCTTGGATAAGCGAATTGTTGATTGAGAAACTCTAGTGAGCCATCATCCAAACGACCCAAAAATGGATATATATCCATGCCTAAAATTGTTAGCTGTGGTAGATGAACGGACGAGCTTAGTGCTCCGTGTACTGGATATGCAAGTAAGGCCATAAGTGCGGAAATATGACCTGAGCTTAAGCCAAACCAGGCAATCAGGATGGAAATAATTAATACTATGTAATAAAGCGGGTAGATGCGTAATGCACGTGAAAGATAGAATGCAGAAATCGGACTTTTGAGGCTTGAATATTTTTCGCTCCAAATCATGGAAATATAGAAGCCTGAAATGATGAAGAACATCTGAACAGCGAATCGAGAATCACCAAAAATTGGGTGAATGAAATGCAAGTGTGCAAAGACAACAGTCATTGCCAATAAAAAGCGTAAGAAGCCCATTTCATTCCTTACTCAATACGAAAGCTGTCGCACGTGCGTGAATATTAATTGTCGCATCCCGGACGGCCATATGATTGGCCGGAATGCGACACCTAGGTATAAGATTATGCGTTCTTTCGGCGTTGTTCATCGCATGTAGTGCATACGCAGAACCAAGTGAAAGAAGCAACGAGAGCACGTAAAAGAGCTTGCCAAGTCTTTTGGGGGCACCACTGCACAGTCGGCATAGTGGTCGGAAGCAGAAGACCTGTATCGCAACTGCTTGCACCTGCCCCCGATTGGATGAGGTGCTAAACACAGTTGCGTAAGTAGCGTAATAGCAAGGCTACCAAAGTTACGCCGAGTGCTTTAGCAGCCGGCGTAAATGTGTAGAAGTGTTCAGCCGCTCACAACTTCGCCAACGACACCTCGGTGGACTTGACCAGCGCGACCACTTCGGAGCCGACTTGCAGTTGCAGGTCGTCCACCGAGCGGGTGGTGATGACCGAGGTGACGATGCCCCAAGGGGTTTCGACGTCTACTTCGGACACGACGTCGCCGCGGATGATTTCGCGCACTTTGCCGCGAAATTGGTTGCGTACGTTGATGGCTTGGATGCTCATGGCTTTTCTCCTTAAATAGCCCAGCGCACACCATGTGCGGGGCGGGGTAACCAGTCGTCTGGCAGATGGCTGTCTGGCCCCGTGCTGTCGGCTGCGGGGTGTTGCAGCACGCGATCGAGCACCTTGCGCTCCAGTGCGGCAAAGGCGGCATCGCGCTGGCGCGGGCGGGGCAGGGGCACGGCGGTATCGAGGGCGATCTGGCCGTCTTCGATCAGGATCACGCGGTCGGCCAGCGCCACGGCTTCTTGCACGTCGTGTGTGACCAAGAGGGCGGTAAAGCCGTGCTGGCGCCACAGTTGCTCGATGAGGGCGTGCATCTCGATGCGGGTGAGCGCATCGAGCGCACCCAGTGGTTCGTCCAGCAGCAGCAAGCGGGGCTGGTGCACCAAGGCGCGGGCCAGTGCCACGCGCTGGCGCTGACCGCCCGAGAGCTTGGCAGGCCAGTCGTGGGCGCGGTCGGCCAAGCCCACTTGCTGCAGCACCTGGGCGGCGCGCTCGCGTTCCGTAGCGGGCAGGCCCAGGGCCACGTTGTCCAGCACACGCTTCCAAGGCAGCAGCCGGGCGTCTTGGAACATGACGCGCGCCAGCCCATGCAGGCCTGTGCCGATGTGCTCGCCCACTTGCAGCGTGCCTTGGCTGGGCGTATCCAGCCCGGCAATGAGGCGCAGTAGCGTACTTTTGCCGCAGCCACTGCGGCCCACGATGGCGACGAACTCGCCGGGGGCGATGTCCAGCGTCACGTCGTTCAGTACGTTGCGCTGGCCAAAGCGTTTGTGCAGGTGGCGTAGGCGCAGCGCTACCCCCCGCGCAGCGGGCAGGTTGGGCGCGTTTGCAGCGGCAGATGGGTTGGTGTTTTTGGTAGTCAAATTGGCCTCTAGAGCTTATGCAGCAAGCTGGGGTAGCTATTAAATTGATAGCAAGCGTGTTTTAGGCATAAGACGGATGCCAGCGCAGCCACAGACGCTCTAGCCAGCGGGCGGCAGCGTCAGCCAGCTTGCCCAGCGCGGCGTAGAGCAAGATGCCCACCAGCACCACATCGGTTTGCAAAAACTCGCGGGCGTTCATGGTCAGGTAGCCAATGCCCGCCTGCGCCGAGATGGTTTCGGCCACGATGAGGATGACCCACATCAGCCCGAGCGAAAACCGCAAGCCCACCAGAATGGACGCCAGCGCACCGGGCAGCACGATCTGGGTGTACAGCTGCCAGCGCGACAGGCCGTAGCTGCGCCCCATCTCGATGAGGGCCGGGTCTACCTGCCGGATGCCATGGAAGGTGTTGAGGTAAATGGGGAAGAACACCGCCACGGCAATGAGGAAGAGCTTGGCCGCCTCGTCGATGCCGAACCACAAAATGACCAGCGGAATGAGGGCCAGCGCCGGGATGTTGCGCACCATTTGCACGGTGGAGTCCAGCAGCGTTTCGGCCCAGCGGGCGGTGCCGGTGAGCAAGCCCGCCAGCAGCCCCAGGCTGCCGCCAATGGCCAAGCCGGTGAGGGCACGCCAAGTGCTCACTTTCACATGCGTCCACAACTCGCCCGACAAGGCCAGCCGCTCAAACGCCAGCGCCACATCCACGGGGGCGGGCAGCACGCGGGTAGAAATAAAGCCCACGCTGCTGGCCAGTTGCCACAGCAGCAGCAAGACGATAGGCACCAGCCACGGCAGGGCAGCACGGCCTAGCCGCTGCAGCCAGCGCAGTGGGGTGGTGGAGGGGGCAGCATGGGTGCTCATGGTGGGGGCTACTCAGGCGGCTTGGCGCACGGCGGGGGTTGCTGTGGCGCTGGCTGTGTCGGTTGGCAAGGTGTTGGCCACCGCTTCGCCCCGGGCTTGCACGGTCTTGGTCGGTAGCTGGTCATCGCCATGGTCTAGCTGCAGCAGCGGGAACACCAACTCGGCAAAACGGTAGGCCTCTTCCAGATGCGGGTAGCCCGAGAGGATGAAGGCATCGGCCCCGGCCTCTTGGTATTCGCGCAGTTTGGCGGCCACTTGCTGGGGGTTGCCCACCACGGCGGTGCCCGCACCGCTGCGCACCAAGCCCACGCCTGCCCACAGGTGGGGGTGGATTTCCAGCTCGGCACGGCTGCGGCCCTTGCCTTGGTGCAGCGCGGCCATGCGCCGCTGGCCTTCGGAATCCATCTTGGCAAAGGTCTGCTGGGCGCGGGCCACGGTGGCGTCGTCCACGCGGCTGATGAGTTGGTCGGCTGCAGCCCAGGCCTCAGCCTCGGTTTCGCGCACGATGACGTGCAGGCGCACGCCAAATTTCACCTGGCGGCCCCGGCTTACTGCGCGCTGGCGCACGTCGTCAAACTTTTGCTTCACGGCCTCGGGCGGTTCGCCCCAAGTCAGGTAGGTCTCCACCTGCTCGGCGGCCAGGTCGTGCGCTTCGGCCGAGGAACCGCCAAACCACACGGGGGGGTGCGGGTTTTGCAGCGGCGGGAAGAGCAGCTTGGCCCCTTGCACGTGCAGGTGCTGGCCGGCAAAGTCGTAGCTCTCGCCTGTGTGGCTGCGGGTCAGGATGTCGCGCCAGATTTGGATGAACTCGCGCGATGCCTCGTAGCGCTGGGCGTGGGTGGTCACCACGCCGTCGCCCGCCAGTTCGGCAGCGTCGCCGCCGGTGACGAGGTTGATGAGCAAGCGGCCATTGGACAACCGATCAAACGTGGCCGCCATGCGCGCGGCCAGCGCGGGCTGGTGCAGACCGGGGCGCACCGCCACCAAAAAGCGCAGGCGCTGGGTGGCACCAATCAGCGCCGAGGTGACCACCCACGGGTCTTCGCACGAGCGCCCGGTGGGCGTGAGCACGCCGTAGTAGCCCAGTTGGTCGGCTGCTTGGGCGATTTGGCGCAGGTAATCCAGCGTCAGGGGGCGGGCGCCTTCGTTGGTGCCCAGGTAGCGGCTGTCGCCGTGGGTAGGGAGGAACCAGAGTACTTTCATGATGGGTGCTTTCTTTACTTTTTCGCTGGGCCATTCCACACGGCATCGGCCACGCGCACGGGTTTGGGGATGACCTTGGCTTGGTAGAACACATCGGCCACGCCTTGCTGCTCGGCAATCACCTCGGGTGTGAGCAGGCGGATGGGAGAGCCGGGACGGCGCTGCACGTAGCGCTCCACCACAGCAGGCTCTAGCCCTAGGTTTTTCGTGATGAGTTGCGTCACTTCTTGGGGCTTGAGCTTGGCTGCCTTGTTGAGCTCGTCCACGATGGCGCTCACGGCGGCGGGGTACTGTTGCACCAGCTTGTTGCTGGCCAAGAAGAAGGAATTGCCGCTGGACAAGCCCTTGCTGGTGGCCAAGACGCGGGCTTTGCCCGTCAGTTCGACCGCTGCGTAGTAGGGATCCCAAATGACCCAGGCGTCCACATTGCCGCCTTCAAATGCAGCGCGGGCGTCCGATGGCGACAGGTACACGGGCTGGATATCGGCCAGCGTGAGCCCGCCTTTGCGCAGCCCTTGGGCGATGAGAAAGTGCGCGCTGCTACCCTTGGTAAAGGCTACGCGCTTGCCCTTGAGGTCAGCCAGTGTGCGGATGCTGGAATCGCTGGGCACTACAACGGCAGAGCCTTCGGGGGCGGGAGCCTCATAGGCCACGTAGACCAAATCTTTGTCGGCCGCTTGGGCAAATACGGGCGGAGCGTCACCCGTGGCACCAATGTCGATGCTGCCCACCGCCAAGGCTTCTAGCAGGGGTGGGCCTGCATTGAACTCTACCCAGCGGATGCTGCTGCCCTTGAGGCGCTGGGCCAGCTTGCCACTGTCTTTGAGCACCACCAGCGCCAGCGAGCCTTTTTGGTAGCCAATGCGCAGCTCGGTGGGGCTGGCATCCTTGCCCGTGCTGTGGGCGTGGGTGGGGGGGTGCAGGCCCCACAGGGCTGCGGTGGTAGCCAAAATGCTTAGGCGGCCAAGCCATAGGCGGAGGGTGTTTGGTGGCCGTGGGGTTTTGTTGGGTGCGAAGCGAGGCATGTGGATTCCTTGGAGTGGTTAAACGCTGTAGTGCACGTCGGCAAAAGCCACGGGCTTGAAGCGCGATGCGGCGCGCAGGCCGGGTTGCAGGGTTTCGGTGAGCAGGGTGTCCACGGCTTCGTCCAAGCGGCGGCGGATATCGGCGCTGATGTGGTAGCCGTTCTCTTCCAGTGCTACCTGCGAGTCGCTGGCGTAAATGCCGGGCAATATGTGGCGCGCCGCCAGCGACTGCAGCACGGGGCGCAGCGCATAGTCCAGCGCCAGCATGTGGTGGGGGCTGCCGCCCGTGGCCAAGGGCAACACCACTTTGTTTTTCAGTCCGTCTTGCGGCAGCAAGTCCAAAAAGGCCTTGAGCACGCCGCTGTACGCTGCCTTGTAGACCGGGGTGGCCACCACCACCACGTCCGCTTGGGCCACTTCGCCCAATGCACGGCTGATGCTGGGGTGACCAAAGTCGGCCAGCAGCAGCGCTTGGGGTGAGAGGTCGCGGATGCGCAGCCTATCGACCTGCACACCGCGGGTTTGCAGGGCTTGGCCTGCGGCCTCCAGCAAAGCGGCGGTGCGCGAACGTTCCGAAGGGCTTCCCGCTATGAGCAGAACGGACATGGTCTTCTCCCGCAGTGGCTTATTTCTTGGTGTAGATCTGGTCGAAGCTGCCGCCATCGGCAAAATGCTCTTTGTCGGCCTTGTCCCAGCCACCAAAGGCTTCGTCGATGGTGAAGAGCTTGAGGGGAGCGAACTGTTTCTCGTACTTGGCTTTGGCCTTGGCGGACGCTGCTGGGCGATAGAAGTTCTTGCCAGCAATGTCTTGCCCTTCTTCGCTGTACAAGTACTGCAAGTAGGCTTCGGCAACTGCACGGGTGCCCTTCTTGTCCACCACTTTGTCCACTACGGCTACGGTGGGCTCAGCCAAGATGGACAGGGCTGGCGTCACGATGTCGAACTTGGTGCCGAATTCTTTTTCCAGCAAATAGGCTTCGTTTTCCCAAGCGATCAGCACATCGCCTTGGGCGCGTTGGGCAAAGGTGATGGTGGAGCCGCGTGCGCCGGTATCGAGCACGGGCACGTTGTTGTAGAGCTTGGCCACAAACTCTTTGGCCTTGGCATCACCGCCGTATTTGCGTTTGGCAAACTCCCACGCGGCCAGGTAGTTCCAGCGCGCACCTCCGCTGGTTTTGGGGTTGGGGGTGATGACTTTGATGTCTGGGCGGATCAGGTCGTCCCAATCCTTGATCTTTTTGGGGTTGCCTGCGCGCACGGCAAACACGATGGTGGAGGCATAAGGCGCTGCGTTGTGGGGCAGGCGTTTTTGCCAGTCTTTGTTGATCCAGCCGTTGTTCTTGACGATGGCGTCCACATCGCCTGCCAGCGCCAAGGTGACCACATCGGCCTCCAGCCCGTCAATCACGGAGCGGGCTTGTTTGCCCGATCCGCCATGGCTTTGCTTGATGGTGACGTCTTGGCCGGTTTTGGCTTTCCAGTATTTGGCAAAGGCTTGGTTGTACTCCACGTACAGCTCGCGGGTGGGGTCGTAGGAGACATTGAGCAGCTCCACGGCCTTGGGGGTTTGTGCCACGCTGCTGGCACCCACGAAAACCAAGCTGCTCAGTGCCAAAACTTGGCCCACGCGCTGGGCAAACTGGCGGCGTGTAGTGGTGGTGGAAGAACAATCAGACATACCAAACTCCATGGAATGCACTTGCTGGGCAAGCGCTGTTGTGACGATGGAGTGGATTCTGAAAACCTGTCGTTAAAACAGGAACGAATGTTTTGTAGTTTCTAAATTACAAAAACAGATAATGATGCCGATCCAAGGTGTTGGATGCAAAAAAAGGGCCGCTCGACGCATGTCTTGCGGCCCGAAGCACCTGGAACCGGTGGTTTACAGATCAGCCAAATACAGGGCAGGCATGCCCTGCGCATCGGTGGTGAACAGCACTTGGCGCTGATCGGGGGTGAAGGAGGGGTGGGGATGGGTGACTTGGCGGTTGCCCAAGTACACGTCCCAAGAGGTGTCGTGTCGCGCGATGCGGCGCGTGGTGCCAGCAGTCAAGTCAAACAGGTGCAGGTAGGGGTCTTGGCCCGATCCATCGCCCACGATCAGGCTGCCGTCGTAGTTGCTCATGAGGTGCGAGCAGGGAGGCATGTTGGTCAACTTGGTCGATTGCAGGGTGACGGGGTCGAGCGACCAGATGGCGCGCTCGGTTTTTCCTGCAAAGAAAGACACATAGACCATGGCCGAACCATTGGGCACCCAAAATTCATGGGTACAGCTCTCGCCCGGTTCGTGCACCTTGCCGCAACGCAGGTTGCTGCCGTCTTGGTCCACGAACCACATGCGGGCATCGATGAGGTTGTGCGAGCCTTCGTGGCAAAAGGCTACGGTATTGTCGTCAAACGGACGGTACTGGGGATGGCCGAGCCAGAGCTTTTCTTCGCGGATCACATGGCGTTGGCCAGTGGCCAGATCGACGCTGAACAAGCGGCAGCGTGGTTTGGCATGGAACATCTCGGCGAACTTTTCCCAGCTGGTCAACGGGAACCAGTCCTGCCCCCAAATTTCGATGCCGACGATCTTGGTGCACGCGCTGTTGGCAACCCATGTGCCGTAGGCCACCCATTCATCGGGGGTGGTGTAGAGCACCTCTTCGTGCAGGGTCGCCAGTTCTAGGCGCACCAGCGTGCGCTCGGCGCGCACAAAGTACAGGTATTGGTCGTCAGGGGAGAGGAAGCCACCGAAGGTGTTTTCGCCTTCCTGATCGGTCAACTGGGTGGCCTGTTGCGAGGCCAAGTCCAGCAGGTGGTAGTTCCAGTCGGTCCCAAAATGCGCACCAAAGATCACTTTGCTGCCGTCTTGGGTGAAACACTTTTGGTAGAAGTAGTTGCGGTGGCAGGCTACATCGAGCGGGGTGAGGCGGGTCACCCGTGCTCCTGTGTCGGGGTCTGCAGTCGATACAAATTGGAACTGGCGAACCGTGCCTTTGCTGGTTCCTGTCGTCATGTGCAAACCCCTGGCGTGGCTTTGTGCTTACTTGATCTTGTTCAGCAGGGCGTTGCCTTCTTCCACCAAGCGCTTGGCGGCTTCTTGCTCTGTTGCCTTGCCGTACGCGACGGTTTCGAACACTTCACGCACGAACTTTTGGAAGCGGGCGTTTTCGAACAAAGGCGAAGGCAGTTCAATCTTGCCTGCGTCCTTGAGCTTCTTGATTTGCAGGTAAGCCTTCAGCTCAGCGCCTTGCAAAGCACCTGTGCGCACCATGTTGCGGAACTGGCTGTCTGCAGTGGGCACACCACGGGTCATGCCCACGATGGCTGCAGCGTCAGGGTCGGTCATCAGGTAGTTCAGGAACTTGGCTGCGATTTCAGGGTTTTTGCTGCGCTTGCTGACGGCGAACATCATGGATGGACGGCCGAACATGCCGCTGCTCTTGGCGCCAGGCAAGGTCAGGAAGTCACCCACATCCAGCTTTTGGCTCTTGTCCAAAGTGCTGGCGCGCAAGCCGATGGTGCTGTCCCAGGTGTAGTTACCCGCCCAGTTGCCAACCACCCAGTCTTGCTGCTGCTCGGTGGGCTTCTCAGCACCACCCAAGGAGGCGCGCACAGGCAGTGGCACGGCGACGTTGTTGGCGACCAGCTTTTTGTAGGTTTGTACCCACTCCAGTGCTGCGGCTTCGCTCATAGCCACCTTGGGCTGGCTGGGGCTCACGTAGGGTGTGCCGTGTTTTTGCTGGATATAGGTTTGCGACAGCAAGATCATGTCGTAGAGCTCGCCGTCAATGGCGAAGGCCTTGTCACCAAGCTTTTGCTTGATGACGGGGCCAGCGGCAAACAGCTCGTCCCAAGTGGCAGGCATCTTCAGGCCTGCACGACCGTAAGCGGCCATGTTCCAGAGCATGACGCGCGCGGTATAGGACACGGGCAATGCGTTGAGCTTGCCGTTGACGATGCCGGTCTTGAGGTCAGACTCGGCGAATTGGTTCAGGGCCAGAACAGCTTTGCTCTTGTTCAGGTCGTAGAAGCCATCGCCAGTTTTGGAGAAGGTGGAGAGCCATGCCCAGTTGATTTGCATGATGTCAGGCTCTGTGCCACCTGCGTACTGGGTGGACAGACGTTCCTGGTAACCAGCAAAGCCCATGTATTCGCCTTTGATTTTGATGCCAGGGTTTTTGGCTTCAAAAGCCGCGATGGCTTTGAGAGTGGCGTCGTGGCGTGCACCACCGCCCCACCAAGAAAAGCGCAATGTCACGTCTTCAGCGGCTGCGCTAAAGCTCATGCACAAGGCAGCAGCAGCAGCGGCTGTGGTCAGCAGGGAACGTCGTTTCATGGTTGTCTCCTTGTTAAAACGAAGGTTGTTTGGGTTTACAGGAAGAGGTTGATGCCAGTGTCGGTGTCAAAAGCGTGGCAAGAGCCCAATTGCAGACCAAAGGTGTGGGTGTCACCACGGGTTTTGCTCGCCAAGTCTTTGAGTTGGTCCGATGGGATGCGGGCGGTCATGGGCACATCACCCAAGGAGAAGTGCACATACACCTCGCTGCCCATGTGCTCCATGAAGCGCAGGGTGCCTTCCACTTTGTGGACTGGGGTTTCGGTGTAGCCACCCGCAGTAATGTGCTCGGGGCGCAGACCGAACTTGACGGTTTTGTGTCCTTGAATGCGGGCTACGTGTTTCTCCGGCACGGGCAGTACGGTGTTGCCGAGCACGAATTGGGTACCGTTGCCGTCGATGGTGGCGGGGCGGATATTCATTTCGGGCGAGCCGATGAAACCGGCCACAAACACGTTGGCGGGGCGGTCGTACAAAGCGGTGGGGGTATCCACTTGCTGGATTTCACCGTCTTTGAGTACGCAAATGCGCTCGCCCATGGTCATGGCTTCCACTTGGTCGTGGGTCACGTAGATCACGGTAGAAGGCTGGCCGCGTTCGCGCAAAGTGCGGTGCAGTTCGGTCAAACGCACGCGCATGGAGGCGCGCAGCTTGGCGTCCAAGTTGGACAAGGGTTCGTCGAACAAGAACACTTCGGGGTGCTTTACGATGGCACGGCCCACCGCCACACGTTGGGCTTGGCCACCGGAAAGCTGCTTGGGATAGCGGTCGAGCAGGTGTTCCATTTCGAGCAGGCGCGCCGCTTCGCGCACACGGGTGTCGATTTCGCTCTTGCTCACGCCAGCCAGCTTGAGGCCGAAGGCCAAGTTCTCGTACACCTTCATGTGGGGGTAGAGCGCGTAGTTCTGGAACACCATGGCAATGCCGCGTTGTTTGGCGGGGAGGTTGTTCACCACTTTGCCGCCAATGAGCAGTTCACCACCGGTGATGCTTTCCAGGCCAGCGATCATGCGCAGGATGGTACTTTTGGCGCATCCGGATGGGCCAACGAACACCATGAATTCGCCATCGCGAATTTCCAAGTCCACTCCGTGCACAGCTTTGAAGCCGTTGGGGTAGGTTTTTTCGAGTTTCTTTAATTGCAATTGCGCCACAGCACGCTCCTAAATTTATCCCTTGATACCGCTGCTGGCGGCACCTTCAATGAAATGACGTTGGGCCAAGAAGAAGATCACCACAGAGGGGATCAAGGCCACGACGGAAATAGCGATCACGCTGGCCCATTCCACTTCTTCAGTGGCACCGATGCTCATCTTGAGCGCCAGCGATACGGGGTATTTTTCTACGGTTGAGAGGTAAATCAGCGGCCCCATGAAGTCGTTCATGGTCCAGATGAACTGGAACACGATCACGGAAATGATGGCCGGCTTGAGGATGGGCACCAAGATGTACCAGAGCAATTGCAGTGCATTGCAGCCGTCAATTTGCGCCGCCTCTTCCATGTCGCGGGGAATGCCGCGCAGGAATTGCACCAGCATGAACACAAAGAAGGTGTCAGTTGCGAATGCAGACGGCACGATCAGGGGCAGGTAGGTGTCGATCCAACCAAATTCCTTGAACATCAGGTACTGGGGCAAGCGCAAGATGATCAGGGGCAACATCATGGTGCCGACCATCACGCTGAAGAGAAACTTCTTGCCCCAGAACTCAAAGCGGGCAAAAGCGTAGGCTACGAGCACGCAGGAGATGACCGTCACGATCACTTTGGGAACGATGATCGCAAACGAATTCAGGAAGTAAGTGGCAAAGGTGTATTCGGTGCTGGTTTTCCAGCCTTTGGCATAGGCGGCAAAGTCAAACTTGCTGGGCCAAAAGCCAATTTCAGTGAACACCTCGGCATTGGTTTTGAACGACGCACCAATCAGCCAGATCATGGGGTAGAGCATGATCAAGCCGACAAACACCAACAGGGTGTAGCGCACCACGGCACTGATACGGGCGCGGCGCACTTCACGTGCTGCATAGTTGTCCGATGCAGCCGATTGCTCCAACGTAGTGGATTGAGACATTACTTGTGCTCCTTTTCGCCGGAGTAAAAGACCCAGTATTTCGAGGTGAAGAAGGAAATGGCACTCAAGCTAGCAACCAAGGCGAACAAGACCCATGACAAAGCACTGCCGTAACCCAAGTTGAAGTACTTGAAGCTCATGTCGTAGATGTAGAGCGACAACACATAGGTGGCATGCAAGGGACCGCCTTCGGTGATCATGTAGGGGCCGTTGAACTCTTGGAACGCGTGCACCATTTGCATGATCAGGTTGAAGAAGATCACAGGGGTGATCAGCGGCACCGTGATCTTGAAGAATTGCTGCCACTTGCTGGCTCCATCAATTTCAGCGGCTTCGTACAGTGAAGTGGGCACGTTTTGCAGAGCGGCCAAGAAGATCACCATGGCCGAGCCAAACTGCCATGTGAACAACAACACTACGGTGAACAAAGAGTAATGTTCATCTGCCAGCCAAGCGATAGGCGCAATGCCGAACTTGCCCAACACGATGTTGACCAACCCGTTGGTCGAGAAGATGAAGCGCCACATGATGGCCGCTGCAATCGATCCGCCCAAAATGGATGGCAAGTAGTACGCAGAGCGGAAGAAGTTGATGCCACGCAGTTTGAAGTTGAGCACGTGGGCCATGAACAGCGCAAAACCCACCCGCAACGGTACGGCCATGGCTGCAAAGAGCAGGGTCACGCCCAGTGACTTTTTGAACAGCGGGTCGTGCGCGAACAACTCTTTGTAGTTATCCAGACCGATGTACTCGGGTGGATTGATAAAGTCGTACTGCGTAAAGCTGAGCGCAAAGCTCATGAAGAAGGGGAAGAGCTTGAAGCCCAACACCCCCAGCACGAACGGCAGCACGAACAAGAAACCTAACTTCTTGTTTTCATACATAGGAAGAATCTCCGTTTATTGCTCGGCATAACCTATTAATAGGTTTCGACTGTGTGCGCGGCAATGTAGTCGAAGTTGATGTCTTCACCCAAGCCTGGTTTTGGCGACACGTGAACGAAACCGTCTTTGTCCATAGGGTCGGGCAAGCTGTTCAGATAGGCTGGCACTTCGTCGTAATCGAGGAAGGGGTGCAGCAGGCCGCGTTCGTACCATGCGCAGTTCTTGATGGCAGCGCAGACGGCCAAGTTGGCAGCACCGTTGCCGTGCACTTCGCAGTTCATGCCAAAAGCGTCAGCCATGCCAGCGACCTTCAAGGTGGGGGTGATGCCGCCCACGCCAGGCACGCCTGCACGGGTGATGGTGGCAGCGCCGGACTTGATCCACTCGGCACGGGTGTGGTGTTTGCCACCCATGTACTCTGGGCCCAAGATTGGGATGGACAGTTGCTGTGTCAGCCAGACGTAGGAGGACATGCTTTGCTCGTCCATCATTTCTTCGAACCAAGCAAAGTTCAGTTGTTCCAGAGCACGGCCAATCTTCAGGGCATCGGTGCGGCTGTACCAGTGGTAGCCGTCCAGCATCAGGGCGATGTTGGGGCCAACAGCTTCGCGCACGGCGGCGCAAGCCTTGATGTCCATGTCCACGCTGGGAGCGAAGGACACAGGGGGCATCCAGGTGTGCAACTTGATGGCTTTGTAACCGCGTGCCACCAGTTTTTCAGCGAAAGCCGCATATTCCTCGGGGGTGGACAGGCCGCCTTGCAGTTCGTCACCGCACATGGTGCTGCCGTAGGCGGGCACTTTGTCGCGGTAGCCGCCGATCAATTTGTAAACGGGTTGACCCAGTTTGCGGCCAGCCAAGTCCCACAGGGCTTGGTCGGCAACGGCCATGGCGCGGTCAGTCAACTGACCTGCGCTGCCGCGTTGCCAGTGGGCCAAATCTTGCCAAATTTGTTCGCGCATGAAGGGATCAGCACCCACCATCACCTTGCGGAAAAAAGAATCCACCACGTACTTGCGCACCACTTCGGTGGGGCCGAATGCATAACCTTCAGTGCCGTCGTCGCAAGTGACGGTCAACATGGCCATCTTGGCATCTTTCTCGGGGCCCGGGTGCGAGTGACCAGCTGCATCCACAGAGCGTTTGCTGGGATATGTGAATACGGTGCCGGTGAGTTTTTCGATTTTCATGGGTTGCAGATCCTAGAAACTAAGGGGAGTTGGCCGGGACTATACAAACAGACGTCAGACGTCTGGCATGGGATAAACCCTATGGTGCTGAATTACAAATTCATGAATGAAAACCGCGATCGCACTTCTAGAATCTGCTTCCTATGACCCCAAACACTGTAAGTACTATGACGCGCAGTAGAACCCAGCCCCAGCGCGTGGTAGACAGTTTGCAAACCCGCATCTTGGATGGTTTGTTCAGACCAGGTGACAAACTACCTCCTGAGCCGGATTTGATGCGCGAGTTCGGCGTCAGTCGCACGGTGGTGCGCGAAGCGATTTCGAGCTTACAAGCCAGTGGCATGGTGAAAACGCGGCATGGAGTGGGCACTTTTGTGCAGGAGCGACCCGCCGTGAGCCTGCTGCCAGTGCAACCCGTGTTGCATGCCAAGCAGCGTTTGGCGATGCTGGAGTTGCGCATCAGTTTGGAGTCGGAAGCGGCTTACTTGGCCGCCCAGCGCCGCTCACAAGCCCACGTCGAGGTCATGCGGCAATCACTGGACGACTACCACTACCACTGGAAAAGTGGTCAACGCACAGCCGAAGACGACTACCGATTCCACATGGAAGTTGCCAATGCCACCGATAACCAATACTTCGTGGAGGTATTGGCAACCTTGGGAAAAGCCACCATGCAGCACCATGAAGATGGTGCGGCATCTGCTGCAGGCGGTGGGCATTTCGGCGATCCCTTGCCCATACTGTCCGATAGCAAACAAATAGCCATGCGTGAGCACGAAGCTATATATGAAGCCATTGCCCGCCAAGACGCGGCATCGGCCAAAGCAGCCATGCTGATGCACTTGAGTAATAGCCGGGAGCGCTTGCGTCGTAAATTGAGTCTGGTGACCTAAGTGGCAAGGCGCACGCTTGCTTGTGTGTCGTCTGATGACTTGCTATGGCGCCATCCACTGGGTGTTTGACCTGTCCATCGCACCACGGCGCGGTGTAGGCTACTAGCATCGTGAAAACCGAATTGGCCAGCCAGCGTGGACAGCGAAAGCCTTGTAGTTCGCAATGCTGCGAGTGTGCTCTGGCTTAGGACGCTGTCCACAACACCTCGGTATGACTGGCCTGTCTGGGCCAAACGGCGGCGCATCATGCGTTCTGTCATCCCTAGCGCATGCGCCGCAGCGGCCCGCGAGGGCGGTGGGGCACCATTTCCTAGTTGCGATGCCAGCCATGCGCGCAGTCTGCTGCCTGTATCCTGGCGCGTTTCGGTACCGATGGCTTGCAACTTGGCTTGTGCGTAGCCTGCATGCAACTGCGCCAGTTGGGCATCAGCCTGCGGTAGCGGCGCATCCAGCAGTGCGTTGGGTACTAGCAGTCCATTGAACCCTTGCTCAAACTCAACACCGCATCCCAACGCCATTCGGTAGTCGGCGGAAGACGTTTGAGCAGGGTGGCTGAATTGGGCTTGCAGCGGTGCCCACTGGCTTTGCAGCAGCCATGTGGCAAAACGCACAACGGCGGCCAGCACGGCCTCAATCTGGTGCGGACTGAAGACCAAATCCCCTTGTTGGGGGTGGTAGATGAGCCAAACGGCATCGCCTGTTGGCAGTAGCTGAAAGCGCCCGCCATCGCTGATGAGCTGCTGAAAACGTTGCACTTGTCCCAGCGCATCGCGCAGCGTGGCAGAAGATTGCAACAAAAAACCCACCACATTGAAACTGGCGGGCCCTACCAGCATGCCTGCACGCAGGCCGAAACCAGTATCCCCAGTTAGTTGTGCGGCACTGCGCCACAGGCGTGTGACATCGTCAATGGGCCAGCGCTCCACGTCCAACACGCTGTCAGGTACACCGGCGTGCTGTAGCAGCGTTTCTCGCTTGCATCTTTGTTGTTCAGCCGCTTGCAGCAAAGTCAAACCCCAACTGCGTGATGCCGTCAACGGCGCGGTGGAAGTGGCTGGTAGGGACTGCAAAGCCATGAATAGGGTCTATAAAGTCAATGATGGCTGGATGTTAGCGCGCTAATGTCGGCCCCACTATTCCTACAAACGAGGAGACAAGATATGGCGCACCCTGCAGCGGATGTGTTGGTCATTGGTGGTGGACTGGCCGGCTTGGTCACGACGCTGGAGTGCCTACGGGCAGGCCGCAGTGTGACCCTGCTAGACCGCGATACACCCGAGCGCTTGGGGGGCTTGGCCCGCTGGGCATTTGGGGGGATGTGCTTGGTCGATACCCCGCTACAACGCCGCAAACGCATACCCGATAGCCCCGAGTTGGCGTTGCGCGATTGGGTGCGTTTTGGTGAGTTGGCACCTGACGATTTATGGCCACTGCGTTGGGCTGAGCACTATGTGGAGCGCAGCACACCCGATGTTTACGAGTACCTGCAAGCCTTGGGCGTGGGCTTTATGCCTGCTGTCAATTGGGTGGAGCGTGGACTGCAGGGCCAAGGCAATAGCGTGCCACGCTACCACGTGGTCTGGGGCACTTCGCTGCACCTCACTCAGGCGGTGATAGCCGCAGTGCAGCGCGTGGCCCAGCAGCATCCGGGCCGATTGGCGCTGCTACACCGCCAGCGCGTGACCGATCTGATCGTGCATGACGGACGTGTGCGTGGTGCTGTGGCGGTGCATGAAGAGACGGGCGCTCAGCAAAGTTTTGAGGCGGGGCAGGTGGTGGTCGCCACGGGCGGACTCAACGGCAGCTTGGAGCAAGTGCGTCGCCATTGGCCTGCTGACAAGAGCCAACCAGCACAGATGCTCAATGGCGCGCATCCCTATGCCGATGGAGTCGTGCACGCAGCGGTGCAGGCGTACGGTGGGCGGATTCACCATGCAGGGGACATGTGGAATTACGCAGCCGGTGTGCCCCACCCGCAACCGCATTTCCAAGGGCATGGTCTGTCCCTTATTCCTTGCAAATCGGCTCTGTGGTTAGACCATGCCGGACGCCGCTTAGGGCCGCAGCCCCTGGTTACGGGGTTTGATACCCATGATCTGTGCCAACAGGTTGCCCAAGCGCCGCGTGGCTACACATGGCACTTACTCAACTGGCGCATCGCCGCCAAAGAGTTGGCCATCTCTGGGGCTGAGCACAACCCGCATATTCGAGATCGCCGCTGGCTACCCTTTCTCAAAGAATTGCTGCTAGGAAACCACCGCTTGGTACGGCAAATGTTGCAGGAAAGCCCCCATTTTGTGGCGGCTGACAGCATTGTTGGCTTGGCCCAGCACATGAATGCACTGGCTGGCAACCGCGATATAGACCCTGCGACATTGCAAGCCACGGTGGACAACTATGACCGCCAGTTCAGCCAAGGCGTGGCACTGACCAACGATGACCAAGTGCGTCGCATCATGCATGCTAGGCAGTGGGGCCCAGACCGATTGCGTACCTGTGCACCCGCGCCGCTCAGTTTGAAAGGCTCAGGCCCCTACATTGCTATCCAAGTGCGCCTCATCACCCGCAAAAGTCTGGGTGGTCTGCAGACGGATTTGCGCAGCCGCGTGCTCAACGACCAAGGCCAAGCCCTGCCGGGCTTGTATGCCGTGGGTGAGGCAGCAGGCTTTGGTGGCGGTGGAGCCAGTGGCAAGCGTTCGCTGGAGGGAGCCTTCCTGCCCGGTTGCATACTCACTGCGCAAGCAGCAGCCCGCGACATTGCATAAATCCAATTCCTACAGACAACGAGGAGATTTCCCATGAATGGTGCCCAAGCCCTGTTGCAAACCTTGGTGGATGCCGGGGTAGATACCTGCTTTACCAACCCCGGTACGTCCGAAATGCATTTTGTGGCAGCCCTAGACCACACGCCACAGATGCGCGCGGTGCTGACCCTGTTTGAAGGGGTCGCAACGGGTGCAGCCGATGGCTATGCACGCATGGCCGATAAACCGGCCGCCACCTTGTTGCATTTGGGCTGTGGTTTGGGCAATGGGCTGGCCAATTTGCACAACGCCCGCAAGGCCCGTGTGCCGGTGCTCAATATCGTGGGAGACCACGCAGTGCACCACATGCAATATGACGCGCAACTGCAGTCGGACATCGAAACCGTGGCACGCAATGTGTCCCCCGGTTTTGTGCGCACCTCCACCAGCACGGCGCAATTGGCCCATGACGCACTCGATGCCTTGCAGGCCAGCATGGGGGCCAGTCCGAGTGCGGGCCAAGTGGCAACCCTGATACTGCCTGCTGATGTGTCTTGGAGTGAGGGAGGTGTGCCCGCCAAACGCGCTGCCCCAGCGCCTGCGCCAGCAGCCGATGGGGGGCATATCCAAACCATCGCCCAAGCGCTGCTGGGGCCCGGGCGCAAAGCGTTGCTTCTGGGGGGCAAAGCCTTGCGCGAGCCTGCTTTGTTGGCGGCTGCGGCGATTGCTGCGCAGACGGGTGCCAAACTCTATGCGGAGGTATTTCCTACGCGCATGCAGCGGGGCGCTGGTTTGCCGCACGTGGAACGCATCGCTTACTTGGCCGAGCTGGCCTCTGTGCAGTTGGCGGGGCTGGATCACTTGGTGCTGGTCGATGCCAAGGCACCCGTATCGTTTTTTGCTTACCCGGGTAAAAAAAGCTACCTCGTACCCGAGGGGTGTGCCGTCCATGCCCTGAGTACGCCACAACACGATGTGCTGGCCAGTCTGCAGCGTTTGGTACAGGCGGCTGGCGCTGATCAGGCCCAACCAGTGCTGCAGCAAGCCCAGCGACCAGAGCGCCCTGGCGGCAAATTCACGGCTGACAAGGTGTGCAAAGCGTTGGGGCATTTGCTGCCCGAGAACGCCATCGTCGTAGACGAAGCGCAGACCTCGGGCCTTATGTTGCCGCGCTTTACGGCAGGTGCCCCGCGCCATGACCTGCTGACGCTCACGGGCGGTGCCATTGGGCAAGGTCTGCCTTGCGCAGTCGGAGCGGCCATGGCTGCTCCGCATAGGCAGGTCATAAGCCTGAGTGGCGATGGCTCGGCCATGTACACCATACAAGCCTTGTGGACCATGGCGCGTGAGCGGCTCAATGTCATCAACATCATCTTCAACAACCGCTCCTACGCTATTTTGAATTTGGAGTTGCAACGCGTAGGTGCCGAGCAATCAACGGCTGCAGGCACGGACAAAGCCCGTGCCCAGCTCGATCTGTCCACCCCGCCTTTGGACTTTGTGCAACTGGGGCACAGCATGGGGGTGCCTTCTCGCCGGGCAACGACGACAGAGGAGTTTTTGCACGCCTTGGAATATGCGTTGCGTACACCGGGCCCGCACCTCATCGAAGCCATCGTTCCACAATCGGTGACGGGGCTCAAGTTGCGTGTGTTGCCGCATTTGCTGCAGTCGCTGCACAGCCTGCCCCAGCCCGTGGCACGCGCACTCAAGAAAGTGATCGCGCCCTGAACAATTCATCCCGTGCGCTGGCCGTGATGGCGGCCACACACGGGTGGGTAATACGGCGCTCTACCGTGATGGCGAAGAACTCTTCGGTTAATTCATCGCTGCGACCAATGACTTCCACGCCAAATTGCTCCATGATGTCGGGTTCCATCACCCGGGGAGCCATGAACACCCCGCGCCCTTGGCGTGCAAAAGCCGTCATCAGCGCGCTGTCGTCGAATTCGCCCACGGTCAGTGGCTGAATTTGGTACTTGCTTAACCATCCTTCCCATTGCTGGCGTACCGAGGCTTGTGCGCCTTGCAGTAACACGGGGGCATTGTCCAAGCAAGCCGGAAATGCGCCCTGAAGCGTGCTTTTGAGCGCGGGGGTGCAAAAAAAGCTCATCGCCGTTTGTCCCAATGGGTGGTTGAATGCCTTCACGCTCAGGCGCTTGGACATAGGTTCGTCGGCTAACACCATGTCCAACTGGTTGAGTGCCAGGCGCGCGAGCAGGTCGGTAAATTTGCCTTCATGGCAAATCAATCGAACCTGGTGCTGTGTGTGCAGAGCAGGCTCCAACAAGCGGTAGGCCAAAGACTTGACCACCGAATCGGCCACACCAACGCGAAAGTCCAATGTGCGCTCTGTTCCGCGTGGTTGGCGGATGGCATTTTCCAAGTCAGCGCCGAGTTGAAAAATTTGCTCGGCATAGCCCAAGGCCAGGCGCCCGTCCTCAGTCAGCTCCAGATTGCGCCCGCTTTTCTGAAACAGCTTGCGTCCTAGCCAGTCCTCCAGCAGCTTGATTTGCCCTGACAGCGTTTGCGGCGTGGTGTGTAGCTGCTCGCCTGCTTTCACCACCCCCCCCGCTTTCGCTGCCATCCAGAAGTAATGCAGGTGTTTGAAATTCATATGCTTCGAAAAAACCGAAATAAAAAACTCAAAAAAACGAATTTACGCGAAGCATGCTCCTGCGTAAAGTCCCATCCATCGTCACTTGGACGGTATTTTGAAAAGGAGTTTTGCTATGCGACTGAGTACACGCAGCCGATTTGCGATCACGGCCATGATGGATCTGGCCTTGTGCGAGCAGGGCCGTCCCCTGCCGCTGCAAGACATCGCCCAACGCCATCACATTTCTTTGTCTTATTTGGAGCAGGTGTTTGCCCGTCTGCGCCAAGCAGGCTTGGTGGTCAGCACCCGAGGCCCCGGTGGCGGTTATTCGCTGGGCGATAAAGCCGCCGATATTTCGGTAGCCGACATCGTGCTGGCCATTGAAGAAGACCCCGCTACCGATAGCAGCGAAGCGATAGCCAATTTGTGGGATGACCTGCGCGGCCACATGCTGGCACGCATGAAGGACATCACCCTGCACAGTTTGGTGGTCGATCGCTTGCAAACTGGCGCTGTGGTGCAACCCAAACGCAAAGCGGCAGCGCCCAAACGCGCTGCAGTGAGCCGCAAACCGCGCTTTACCGGTCTGCGCATTGCTGCGCCCAATTCGGTGTTCGCCTTGGCCAGCGCCCAGTCCATTTTGTTGCGCTGATACCTGACCGTTGGTTAGCTAGGTTACCTCTTGCATACCCCATGGGGTATGTATATACTCCACAGGGTATGGAGGTGACCTATGCACACACAACGAGGCAGTAGCGCGTGGATTTGTTTATTGGCATGGCCTTTGTGTATGAGCCTGCCGGCACAGGCACAGGCACAGGCACAGGCACAGGCACAGGCATTGTCCGTACCCACAGCGACTGCGCAGCCAGCGCGTACGCCTAGCAGCACAGAGTTGGAAGGGCTGGTAGAGGCGGTGCGCCAAAGTACCGTGGCAGCCCAGACCAATGGGCGCGTGATCCACCTGCACGCCAAAGTAGGCGATGCAGTGCGCGCAGGCCAGTTGCTGGCCACGCTGGATGACCGTGAGGCGTTGGCTGCAGCGCAGCAAAGCGCAGCGCAGTACGAGCAAGCCGATGCCGCTTTGCGCAGTGCCCAGCAGCAGTTGCGGCGAAGCCAAGATTTGCGCAACCAAGGCTTTGTCAGCCAAGCGGCGCTGGATGCAGCGCAAGTGCAATACGACAGCGCATTGGCACAAAAAAAACAAGCAGTAGGTGCCAACGCGCAAACCGGTTTGGCGCAGGGATACAGCCGTATCACAGCGCCATTTGATGGGTATGTGCGCGCAGTGAATGTGGAAGTGGGCGACTTGGCGACAACGGGCAAACCACTGTTCACGCTGTATGCACCACAGCCGTTGCGCGTGGTGGTGCAGGTGCCTGCATCGCGTCTAGCGGCAGTGATGCAAGCCAAAAACGTTCAACTGCAGGTGGGCATGTCTGACAGTCCTTGGCTACAGCCAACCAGCAAAACGGCTGTACCCAGTGCAGATCCCATAGCCCAGACCACCGAGTTGCGCCTGCATTTAGCGCCAGCAGACAGCACCGGATTGGTACCCGGCCAGCAAGCGCGCGTGCGCTACAACACCAGTGTGTCCGCAAACCACAACGATGCAGCTACTAGCACCAACGCACTGCAAGTGCCCCAGCAAGCCGTGGTGCAGCGTGGTGAACTGACGGCGGTGTACGTGTGGACAGGGCAGGCGTTCAGTTTGCGCCCTGTCAGAGTGGGTAGCGGCAGTTCAGGACAGGCACTGGTACTGAGTGGTTTGCGGGCGGGTGACAAAGTTGCCTTGGATCCTGTTCGGGCGGCCAATGCCCAGCGGCCATAAGGAGGAAGCTGTGAATACCCCCCACCGAACACACGATGCGCAGCCCAGATTGGGTTTTTCTGGGCGAGTGGCGGCACTGTTTCAAGACAACGCTATCACCCCTCTGCTGGCGTTGGTGGCCTTGCTGCTAGGGCTGTTTGCAGTGCTGGTTACACCGCGTGAAGAAGAGCCGCAGATCAATGTCACCATGGCCAATGTGTTGATTGCCTTTCCCGGTGCGAGCAGTGCCGATGTGCAGGCCATGGTGGCGCGTCCGGCCGAGCAAGTGTTGGGACAAATTGCAGGCATAGAGCACACCTCATCGGTATCGCGCCCAGGTATGGCGGTGCTGACGGTGCAGTTCAAAGTAGGCGTGCCGCGCACCGAAGCCTTGGTGCGGCTTTATGACGTACTCAATGCCCACCAGGACTGGTTGCCCAAGGGCTTGGGCACGTTGTCTCCCGTCATTAAACCCAAAGGCATTGACGATGTACCCGTAACCGCCATAACTTTGTGGAGTACCGATGCACGCCCCAGCGTGGAGTTGCTGGCGGTGGCGCATAGCCTAGAGGCGGAAATCAAAACTGTAGCCGGCGTACGTGAGGTACAAACCCTAGGCGGTAGCCAGCGAGTAGTACAAATAGTGCTCAACCCCTATCGCATGCGTGAGCGGGGTGTGGATGTGCTCACTCTGCAGCAGACCATTGCTGCTGCCAATATGGGTATGCCTGCAGGGCAGGTGCTGCAAGGTGCCGGACACAGCGGAACCGTGGCCGTGCAGGCAGGAGAGTTTTTGCGCAATGCCGATGATGTGGCCGACATGGTGGTCGGCGTGTACAAGGACAAACCCGTTTACTTGCGGGATGTGGCCGAGGTGCAAGCCGCCGCCAGCCAGCCCACCCAGTATGTATGGCACATGCCGGGCCAAGCCGGTGACGCGCAGCATGCAGGCCAAAGCTACCCCGCTGTGACACTGCAGGTGAGTAAAAAGCCGGGTGCCAATGCGGTGGATGTGTCGCAAGGCGTGCAAGCGCAGCTGGACATGCTGCGCAACACGGTCATACCTGAAGGGGTGGAGGTCACGGTCAGCCGGGACTACGGTGCGACCGCAGCCGAGAAGGCCAACAAGTTGATTCAGAAACTGGCATTTGCCACCATCTCGGTCATTGTGTTGGTAGGCATTGCGCTGGGGCGGCGTGAAGCTGTCATCGTGGGCGCTGCGGTGATATTGACGCTCACGGTGACCTTGTTTGCTAGCTGGGCTTGGGGCTTTACCCTCAACCGGGTTAGCCTGTTTGCGCTGATCTTTTCGATAGGGATTTTGGTGGACGATGCCATCGTGGTGGTGGAAAACATCCATCGGCACCAGCAACTCGAACCGCACAAAACGCTGCGGCAAATCATCCCTGCAGCGGTGGACGAAGTAGGTGGCCCCACCATATTGGCAACGTTGACGGTGATCGCAGCGCTCTTGCCCATGGCTTTTGTCACAGGCTTGATGGGGCCGTACATGGGGCCTATCCCCATCAACTCCAGCTTGGGTATGGCCTTGTCTTTGGCGATTGCTTTTACGGTGACTCCTTGGCTGGCGTTGCGCCTCATGAAGGAGCATGGCCCCCATCCTGCTGGACGGCAAACCCATGTCGGGCACAGTGCAGCAGAAGTGGCTGGTACAGGGCGCGTGCACCGCCTGCTGGCGGGCATTCTGCGTCCTTTCTTGGACAAGGCCCAAAGGCGCTGGGCCTTGTTGGCGGGTATTGGCTTGGCACTGATGCTGTCAATCGGCTTGGCTTTGGTGCCCAGCAGCGCGTTGGGTGTGGTGCTCAAGATGCTGCCCTTTGACAACAAGAGCGAATTTCAGGTGGTAGTGGATATGCCTGCAGGCACAGCGCTGGAGGACACCGCTGCAGTGCTGCACGAAATGGGCGCATTCTTGACGCAGCAAGCAGAGGTCACCCATGTGCAGGGGTATGCCGGTACGGCAGCGCCCATTACCTTCAATGGTTTGGTGCGCCAGTACTACCTGCGCAGCGAAGCAGAGCAGGGCGATTTGCAGGTCAATCTGGTGGACAAACACCACCGTGCAGACAAAAGCCACGTGATCGCACAGCGCCTGCGCCCCCAACTGGAGCAAATAGCCAAGCATTGGGGTGCGAAGGTGAAAGTGGTGGAAGTGCCACCCGGTCCACCCGTCATGAGCCCCTTGGTGGCCGAGGTGTACGGCCCCGACGAAGCAGGCCGCCAGCAATGGGCCGGGCGCATTGTACAGGTGTTGCGCACGACACCGGACATTGTGGGTGTGGATACCACGGTGCGCGAAGATGCGCCGCGCGCACTCGTGCAGGTGCGTCGCCAGCGTGCGGAGAGCTTGGGTATTTCTGTCTCGGACGTGGCGCAAACGGTGACCGCTGCCCTGAGTGGCAGCGACGCTGCTTATCTGCACGATGGCTACAGCAAATACCCCGTGCCAGTGCGTTTGCAATTGCCCCCCGAACAGCAGGTCGGCTTGGACGCCCTGCTGGCTATGCCTTTGCGCGCGGCCAATGGCCAGCTAGTGCCCTTGAGTGAGTTGGTGCAGGTGCACATGGGCGTGATAGACAAACCGCTCTATACCAAAGACCTGCGCGGCGTGAGCTACGTCATGGCCGATATGGCGGGGCAGCTCGATTCACCCCTGTATGGCTTGTTTGATGCGCGCAGCCGCTTGTTGGGCACTCTCCAGGCGGATACCGATGCACTGCAGGAGCACTGGATACAGCCACCCCAAGACCAGTACCGCAGTTACAGCGTCAAGTGGGATGGTGAATCGCAAATCACCTACGAAACCTTCCGCGACATGGGCGCAGCATATGCCGTGGGGCTGGTGCTGATTTACCTGTTGGTGGTGGCGCAATTCAAGAGCTATCGCACCCCACTCATCATCATGACCCCCATACCGCTGACCATCATTGGGGTGATGCCCGGTCATGCGCTGCTGGGCGCGCAGTTCACAGCCACCAGCATGATTGGCATGATCGCTTTGGCGGGCATCATCGTGCGCAACTCCATCCTCTTGGTGGACTTTATCGAACTGCAGTTAGCACAAGGCAGCACGCTGCACGATGCGGTGCTGCAGTCTGCCGCAGTGCGTGCCCAGCCCATTGTGTTGACGGGCTTGGCCGCCATGATTGGGGCATTTTTCATTCTGGATGACCCCATCTTCAATGGGCTGGCGGTGTCCTTGATTTTTGGCATTTTGGTGTCCACCGTGCTCACGCTGGTGGTGATCCCGGTTCTGTACTTTGCCCTGACCCATCAACCCCACGACAAGGAGTGATTTATGACTGTTGAGCGCTACATCCGCATACTGGCAGGCACCATAGTGCTGGTGTCATTGGCTTTAGGGGCTGCTGCTAGCCCCTTGTACGTGAGCGATTGGTTCTTGGCGATCACGGCCTTTGCTGGGTTGAACCTGCTGCAAGCAGGTATAACCAATTTTTGTTTGCCCGCCATCGTGCTCAAAAAGTTGGGCGTTCCCGAGGCGGCGTGTAAGTCATAAAGGAGTTTTTCACCATGGTCGTACAAATCACCCCTGAAACCTTGGAGAGCTGGCACAAGTCGCTGGGCGAATCGGCTCCTTTGCTCGTGATTGATGTGCGCGAGCCGCATGAGGTGCAGTTTGCCAGCGTGCAAGCGCCTGGCTTGGAGGTGCTGGCTATTCCTATGGGCACCATACCGGCCCGCGTGCACGAACTGGAGCGCGACCGACCCGTGGCATGCCTGTGCCACCACGGTGGACGCAGCCAGCGCGTGGCTATGTTCCTCAAAGAGCAAGGGTTTGACCACGTGGCCAATATCGCAGGCGGCATTGATGCGTGGGCATTGACCCGCGATCCCAGCATTCCCCGCTACTAAGGATGGCAAGGTATAGCTGCAATGTGAAAGGTAGGACAATATGCCCACTCCGTTGGACAACCCACTTTCTCTGGATAACTGCCAAGTGACTTCTCTGACCAATGAATCCGCACGCACCGATGTGCTTAACCGCTTGCGCCGCGCAGAAGGCCAGCTGCGTGGCATCCAGCGCATGGTGGAAGAGGGCGAAGACTGCCTGCAGATCGGCCAGCAGTTTGCGGCAGTGCGCAAGGCGCTGGACAGCACCTACTTGCGCATGACGCTGTGCTTCTTAGAGCAAGAGCTGGAGCGTCGCTTGCCACCTGAGGCGGCAGAGGGTGAGGGTATGGCCGAGATGATCGCCAACTTGGAAACCATGCTGGCTAGATTGCGTTAATAGCAAAACGCCTATGCAACTATGGCGTTTCGGTACTAACACGTACGACAACTGACACGTCGCTGGCATACACTGATTGGAACTTTTTCAACAGCGCTTCTTCCAAGCGCTGTTGTCGTATCTAGTCCCACCGCGTTGGCGGTCTATTGTCCAGAAAGTTCTTGCACATGAAGTTGGCCCACACGTCCGTGGCAGCCTTGGTTTGGGCTGCGTTCATTCTTCCTGCTGGTGGAGTTGCATGGGCAGCAGATGCCCCTAACGCCGCTAGCAAATCGGCGAGCAGCGCAGTTACGGTAATGACCGTAGTGGCCCAAGCCAAAGACATGGCTGTCTCGCTCAAGGCCAGTGGCGTGGTCACGCCACTCACAACTATCGATGTGCGCTCTATGGTGAGCAGCACGATCCAGAAAGTGCATTTTCAAGAGGGGCAATTTGTTCAGGCAGGCCAGCTGCTGTTCACATTGGATTCCCGAGCGGATGAGGCGAACTTGGCCAAAGCCCAAGCCCAATTGGCCAAAGACCAAGCCTCGCTGGCAGATGCCAAGCGGCAGCTAGAGCGTGCGCGCCAATTGCAAGCACAAAATTTCGTCTCCCAAGGGGCCGTGGATACGGCGTTGGCACAGGTCGAGGCCCAAACTGCCACTGTGGCGGCTGATCAAGCTGCTATTGATGCGGTCAAGGTGAATCTGACGTATGCACAAATCAAAGCCCCACGCTCAGGGCGCGCTGGTGCGGTCAACCTGAATGTGGGCAGCTTGGTGCAAGCCAATCAAACCAGCTTGGTGACCATCACGCAGATGGATCCGATGGGCGTGGCTTTTAACTTGCCCCAACGCAACTTACAGGATGCCTTGAGCGCTTTGCAAAAAGGCGGAGCACCTGTGCAGGCGCGCTTGACCGACTCTGGGGAAGCCTTCCAAGGCAAGTTGCAGTTTGTGGACAGTACGGTGGATGCCAGTTCGGGGACTGTTAAAGCCAAGGCGGTTTTTGCCAACAACAAGTTGCGTTTGTGGCCGGGGGCTTTTGTCGAGGTGTCACAAACCGTGGGCAATTTGAAGGATGCCGTGGTCATTCCACAGAACTGCATCATCCAAGCGGCCCGTGGTGCCATGGTGTATGTGGTGGAAGACGGAAAGGCCCTTCAGCGCCCAGTGCAAGTGCTGTATGCCGAAGCCGGTATGGTCGCTGTGACTGGCCTCAAGGCAGGCGATAAGGTGGTGCAAGATGGCAAACAAAATCTGCGTCCCAACGCCACGGTGAATGTGAAAGAGCCTAGCAAAGACGGTGCCGAGAAAGCCGCCAAACCAGCCGCCGAGAAAACGCCATGATGAACTTTTCCGAGTTGTTTATCCGTCGTCCGGTGATGACGGTGCTGCTGAACGTCGCCATTGTGGCGGCAGGTGTGATTGGCTACCGCAGCATCCCGGTAGCTGCATTGCCCAGCTATGACACGCCAGTGATTAACGTGTCGGCCTCCTTGCCCGGTGCCAGTCCAGAGACCATGGCTATTTCGGTGGCATTGCCGTTGGAAAAACAATTCCAAACGGTGCCGGGTCTTAAAACCATCAGTTCCAGTAGTCTTTTGGGCAGTACGTCCTTGACGCTGGAGTTTGACGAATCGCGCAATATCGATGCGGCGGCGGTGGATGTGCAGGCAGCGCTGCTGCGTGCCCAGCGCAGTTTGCCCAGCGATATGACCAATCCGCCTTCGTACCGCAAGGTCAATCCTGCGGATGCGCCGATTTTGCTGATCGCCTTGCAGTCGCCGTCTATGTCCTTATCGGATTTGCAAGACTACGCTGACCATCTGATAGTGCCCACGCTGTCCACCATCGATGGGGTAGCGCAGGTCAACACATTCGGGTCCAAGCGCTATGCAGTGCGAGTGCGGGTCAATCCGCAAGCGTTGGCTTTGGCGGGCATTGGTCTGGATGAGGTCAGCACAGCGCTGAAAGCCGCCAACGCCAATACGCCTGTAGGCACGCTAGAGGGGCCGCAGCAAACCTTGGTGGTGCAAGCCAACAAGCAGCTCAAGAACGCGCAAGACTTTGCCAACCTCATCATCAGCAACAAGGGCGGCAACCCGGTGCGCCTGCGTGATGTGGCCAAAGTGGAGGACAGTCTGGAAACGCTCAAGAGCTGGGCCACCTTCAATGGTGACAACAGCATTACCTTGGCGGTACTGCGGCAACCCAGCGCCAATACGGTGAAGGTGGTGGATGCGATTCGCGCAGCCTTGCCCGGTTTGCAGGCTCAAATGCCGCAATCGGTCAGCATGACACCGGTGAACGACCGTTCTCTGTCGATACGAGAAGCCTTGCATGATGTCAGCTTGACCTTGCTGGGCACGATTGTGTTGGTGGTGTTGGTGATCTTTTTGTTCTTGCGCCGCTTTGTTGCCACCGTCATTCCATCGTTGTCTCTGCCTGTGTCCTTGATGGGGGCCATTGCTTTGCTGTGGGGCTTGCATTACAGCTTGGACAATATTTCCTTGCTGGGCCTTACCTTGGCGGTGGGTTTGGTGGTGGACGATGCCATTGTGGTGCTGGAGAACATCATTCGCCATGTGGAGGATGGCATGCCGCCGTTCCAGGCCGCGTTGCGTGGCGCACGGGAGGTGGGCTTCACCATCATTTCCATTTCCACCTCGCTCATTGCGGTGTTCATCCCCATTTTTTTTATGCCAGGGGTGATTGGTCTGTTGTTCCACGAGTTTGCGGTGGTCGTGGGCTTGTCCATCATCGTTTCGGCCTTTGTGTCACTGACCTTGGTGCCTATGTTGGCCGCCAAGTTTTTGACCGATGAAGAGCACAAAAAACAACCAGGTTGGTTGGTGCGCCAGTTTGAGCGTGGTTTTGATGCGGTACTGCGTGTGTACACGCGCATGCTGGATTGGGCTTTAGCACATCGTTTGGTGATTTTGCTGGTGGCTGCTGCCACTTTTGTTGCCACTGTGTGGCTCATGATCATCATCCCCAAAGGGTTCTTCCCCGAAGAAGATATTGGGCAAATTCAGGTCACCACTGAGGCATCGGAAGATGTCTCGTTTGAGGCCATGGTGAAGCTGCAAGAGCGTGTGGCAGCCATCATCCGCAAAGATGACAGCGTTGCCGCCGTGAGTTCGTTCAATGGCGGCAATGGTTCGCAAAACCAAGGCCGCATGTTTGTCACCTTGAAACCCCGCGACCAACGCCCTCCAGCCAAAGAGGTCATAGAGGGTTTGCGCAAGAAGCTGCGTGGTGTGGCAGGCATCAACGTCTTCATGCGTGCTGTGCAAAACTTGCAGCTGGGTGGACGCCAGAGCAAGGCCCAGTACCAATACATTTTGCAAAGTGTGCGCCCTGATGAGATTGGCAACTGGGCGCGCCAACTGCAGGAAAAAATGCGCGCCGATTCGGCCTTTAAGGACGTGACCAGCGATGCCCAATTCCGGGGGTTGCAGGCCCAGCTCAAAATAGACCGCGACCGCGCCAACACCTTGGGTGTTTCCATGGATGCGGTGCGCAGTGCGCTGTACAGCGCTTTTGGGGAGCGCCAAGTCTCCACCATTTACCTGCCGACCGACACCTACCAAGTGATCATGGAAGTGGCTCCGGAAGCCAAGCAAGACGAGCAGGCGCTCAATAACCTGTATGTCCGCTCCAGCGGTGGCACATTGGTACCGCTGAGTGCCTTTACAACCGTCGAGCGCACGGTGGGGCCAACGGCCATCAACCACGTAGGACAGTTGCAGGCAGTGACGGTGTCGTTCAACTTGTCCCCCGGTGTCGCTTTAGGCGAAGCCACGGCCAAGATAGATGCCTTGCGCGAAGAGATCAAGATGCCCGATTCCATCATTACCAGCTATGGTGGCGATGCTGCGGTATTCAAAAGCTCGCAAGGCAGCCAAGCTGTCTTGGTCGTGGCCGCGCTGTTGGTCATTTACGTGCTGCTGGGTGTGCTGTACGAGAGTTACATCCACCCCATCACCATCCTAGCGGGTTTACCGTCGGCGGCGGTGGGTGCTCTGGCTACGCTCATGCTCTTTGGGCAAGACCTGACCTTGATTGCCACCATCGGTTTGGTTTTGCTCATCGGTATCGTGAAGAAGAACGCCATCATGATGATTGACTTTGCGCTTGATGCGCAGCGTCACCAAGGCATGACACCAGCGCAGGCCATACGCGAAGCCTGTGTGTTGCGTTTCCGCCCCATCATGATGACAACATTGGCAGCGCTCATGGGGGCTTTGCCAATCGCTTTGGGTCTTGGTGCGGGCGCAGAACTGCGCCAGCCCTTGGGCTTGGCGGTGTGTGGTGGTTTGGTTTTTTCACAAGCCATCACACTGTTCATCACACCTGTGCTCTACCTCTTGCTGGAGCGTTTTAGCGGCAGGGGGCCCATTACCACGCCCGAGAACCCCCACACCGCTGCTGCTTAGTACGGTTTGAAATTGCCACTGGCACCACTATTGGGAAGGCGTTGCACAGTGGCTGTTTCTATGGTGCCGATGCGACGGCGCTCTATGCCATGGGGCAAGTGCTGAGCGGTAAGTGTCGTGGTACCAGTCTTGAAAAACGCCACGCTCGATAGCAGGTTGGACGCTTGGCCTGACAGTTCTTCGCTGGTGGCTGCCAACTCCTCACTGGCGCTGGCGTTTTGCTGGGTAGCGCGGGAGAGTTGTCCCATGGCCCCGCCAATTTGTGTCACGCTTTCGCTTTGCTCACTGCTGGCGGCGGCAATTTCTTGCACCAACTCGCTGGTTTTTTGGATGCTGGGCACGATTTCGCTCAGCAGCTTGCCCGCGTGCTCTGCCGTGGATACAGAGGAACTGGCCAAATCACCAATCTCTTTGGCGGCTTCTTGGCTGCGTTCGGCCAGTTTGCGCACTTCTGCAGCCACCACGGCAAAGCCCTTGCCATGTTCGCCAGCGCGTGCTGCCTCAATGGCTGCGTTCAGTGCTAGCAAATTGGTTTGGTAGGCAATGTCGTCCACGATGGCGATCTTGCTGGCAATTTTCTTCATTGCATCTACCGTATGCAGCACGGCTTGACCGCCTTCCACCGCTTCTTTGCTGGTTTTGGTCGCCATGCCATCGGTCACGCGGGCGTTGTCGCTGTTTTGGCTGATGGAGGCGCTCATGGTGTCGATTTGCGCCGTGGTTTCCTCCACGCTGGCGGCTTGCTCGCTGGCCGCTTGGCTCAGACTTTGTGCAGTGGCACTCACTTGTCCGGCTGCACCATTGAGTGATTCGGCTGCACTGCTGACTTCGCCCAGTACGCGGGTTAGGTTGTCTACCGTGGCGTTGGCAGCGTCTTTCACTTCACCAAAGAGTCCCGCGTAGTCGCGCTCAATGCGCTGGGTCAGATTGCCATCAGCCAAAGCCTTCATCAGCGTGGCAATGTCTTTGAGACCTTGCTCGCTGGTGTCCAGCAGGGTGTTCATGTTGGTGGACAAGCCGGCAAAGAACCCTGTCTTGCCTTCTGGATCAAGGCGCATGCTGAACTCGCCTTGTGCGGCTGCTTGCACCACAGTTTCCACTTCTTTTTCTATGGTTACTTCGGTGGTGCGGTCAATCCACTCCACCACTGTGCCCAAACGTGTGCCTTGGGCATCAACTATGGGACTGGCTATCAGCCCGAAATACATATTGCCCATTTGAATTTGGGTTCGGTGTGCCCCTTGTAATTGGCTCAACATGGATCGCTGGTGCGACGGATTTTTATGGAAGATGTCGATGTTCGCGCCGCTGATTTTGCGGGCATCAAAGTGCGGCAATACTTTACGAATTTCCGCTTCGCTGCGTTCCATCAGGCGTTGCGCCGTTTCATTCACAAAGACGATGATGCCATTGGTATCGGCCAGCATGATGTTGGTGGTGGCTTTGTTGAGCGCTTGCACGATGCGGGCGTTGGAAATAGCCGCCTCTTGTGCATCGCGCATGGCAGCCTGAACCTGATCCATGGCTGCGCTGATGCGTGCTTTTTGGCCTGGAAGACGAGGCATCTGTGCATCCAGTTTGCCTTGTGCATAGTCACCAATCAGTTCCACAACTCGCATCTTGACATCGATATGCGCCCGTACCAAATCGTTAATGGAGCGTGCCAATTCGCTGTATATGCCAGGGAGGTCTGCTGTGGAAATTATGGCGTCCAGTGCGCCCGCTTCGTGGGCTTTGGCCATGGCTTGTTGTTCGGTCACAAAGCCTTGCAGTGTGTTTTGCATGCGAGCGACGGATTGGAGCAATTGCGCAGTCTCGTTACTACCCTGCACTTGGACTGAGAAGTTCAATTCGCCACGCGCAACCATTTGCGTGGCTTGCACGGCTTCATTGAGTGGTTGGGTAATAGAGCGGCTGATGATCCAGCCCAATGCCACAATGGCCAGCAACAAAGCAGCGCAGCCGACCACGACAGTGCGCAAATGTGACTGGGCTGATTGCACACGCTCAACCAAGATCGCATTGAGCGTTTTTTCTATCTGATCGCCCAAGGCATATTGGGCATCAATGGCGCTGTTGACCAAACTGGCCAATTCGGTGCTCGTGATTTCCGGTTTTGTCGACTCCAGTAACTTGGAGTTGAGTGTCTGGATGATATTGAGCAGCCCATCATTGACCTTATTGCTCGGTGCGTTCACCTCACCCTGCAACTCTGGATGGTGTGCGGTGACTTTGCTCATGCTCTTTTCCAGCAAGTCTCGGCTTTTTTCGAGTTGGTTCACCATGCTTTCTAGGTAACCGCGCTGAACCGCAGCTTCCAGTGGTGTGCTGGCTGTGAAGAACAGGTTGATGCTGGCACGGATGTCAGAGACGTTGTCCACAATATGGGGCAGGATGAAGGTCCACACCTGTTGCAGGTAGTAGCTGTGCTCCTCAGGGTCAAGCGACATGCCGTGTGCATCGGCCAAATCCCCAATTGTGTCCAAGCAAATGGCCATTAGCACTTTGTGCTGTGCATACGATGCATTGCTTGCAATCGACTTGCTGGCCACTTCTTGTTTGAGTTTTCGCCATCCCGCCTGCAAGTCTCCCCACTGGGGGCGAATATGTTCGACGGCTAATACGCCAGCACTGGCCTGTTCCAACAGTTTGTCAACTTCGGTAGCTTGTGTTTGTCGTCTGGATTCAGCGCTGCTATCGCCGTTGAGCATTTGCCTAGAGAGGCTTCTGTGCAGCTGTATGGCTTTGAGCAAACCCCCGACTTGGTTGATGGGCACAATGCCACTTTGCTCCCTGATAGCAAGCTGTGCATCGTTGCGCAAAGTTTGCGACAGCATGCCCAGCGGAACGGCCACCATGACCACCCCCAATGCGAGTACCACCAATAACTTTTGCCACAACAGCATGCGCGTTAGCAGAACGTTCATTGCCCATCCTCCCTGTGTGATAGCCGGATAACCGTTTATCGGGACAGAATAGAAGGGGATTCATGAAAGCTCTGCAAGCAATGGTGACAGAGCGTATGTTTTAGCGATGATGGCTCTGTAAAAGCGCGTCAAATTGTGAAACGGGCAGCGGTTTTGAAAACAAAAAACCTTGGTATTGCTCAATACCCAAACTGCGCAGCCAGTTGAGCTGCTCTTCTGTTTCCACCCCTTCGGCTACGGCCCTAAACCCCATTACTTGGCAGAGGTTGGCAATGATGCCGGTGAGTGGCCTGTCGCTAATTGCACACTGTACAAAGCTCTTGTCTACCTTGAGGGTCTGCAGTGGGATGCGCTGCAAATAGCCCAAGTTGGAGTAACCCGTTCCAAAATCGTCCAGTGCCAGTTGCACACCGATGGAGCGGATTTGCTCAAACAGGGGAGCCAATGCCTTGTCTTTGCTGACCAGCATGGATTCAGTCAGTTCAAGTTCCAGCTTTTGTGGATCGCAACCCGTTGTTTGCAGTGCAGTTTGGATGTCATGCAACAGCATGGAGTGCTGTAGCTGATGGGCAGACAAGTTGACCGACACTTGCAGTGCATGTCCTTGCTGACTCCAGCGAACTTGCTGGAAACAAGCTTCTTGCAGCACCCAGTTGCCCAAGGTGCGTATGAGCCCAATGCTTTCGCACACTGGGATGAATTGGTCGGGTGCGATCAAGCCACGCCGTGGGTGCAGCCAACGCAGCAGTGCTTCTGCTCCCACTATCTTTCCGCTGTGGGCATCTACTTTGGGTTGGTAGTGAAGCAAAAATTGCTCTAACTCCAAGGCTTTGCGCAGATCGTTTTCCAGCGTGGTGCGCCCCATTACCGCTTGCGCCATCTGCATATTGAAATGAACGGCCCGATTTCGCCCGCGCTCCTTTGCGTTATAGAGCGCCAAATCGGCATTGCGCATGAGGGTGGATATATCGTTGCCATCCATGGGGTACAGCGCTACCCCCATGCTGGGGGTCAACATCACGCTGTGATTGCCTATTTGCATGGGTTTGGCAGCGACACTCAGGATGCGGTCTTCCACCATGCTCAACGCGTTGTGGATGTCATCACTGGTGAGCAGAATCAAAAACTCGTCGCCACCAAGGCGCGCCACCATAGTGTCCGCACCCGATGCACGGCGCAAGCGCTCGGCCATGATGACCAGCACTTCATCACCCGCAGCGTGGCCTAGGGTGTCGTTGATGTCTTTGAAGCGATCAAGGTCGATGAACAGCAATGCCGCTTGCATGCCTGTGGCCGTGGCTTGCTTCTCCCACTGCTCAAAGCGGCTCATCATGTGGCTGCGATTGGGCAAGCCCGTCAGTGTGTCGTGCAGCGCAATGAATTGGGCCTTGGCTTCGGCCAACTTAACCGGTGTGATGTCCACTTCGCTGACCAAAATCGCATCGTTGCCGGTGACTGCATCGCGGCATAGGCGAGCATTCATTTCATGCCACCGGTTACCCAGTGCTGTACGCACCTCCAGCGTGCGCGTGCAAGAACCGTTGTCCTTCAAATCGGCCATGAAAAGGGTGAACTGTTGCTTGTCGACAATTTGCGAGTCCAGCGATGCTTTCAGTGCTGTCACCATGCTGCGCGCTGCAGGGTTGTGGTAGAGCGGACGCAAGTCCATGCCGTACAAACTGATCATGGCACTGGTATGCAGCAAAGCCTCTACCGAGCGCAAGGACTCTGGCGAATGCTCGTTACCCCCTTGCACCTCACACAGCATGCCAACCCTGCCATCTGGGAAGGTGTAGCCGCTAAAGCGCACGTTCAGGTGGACAGGCACTTCTTCTGGATAGACCGTCCATAACTCATGAAATACAGCGTTGTGTTGCTGAAAATCGAGTTGGTATTGCTTGAGCCGCTTGGCCACTGTGGTGGACATATTGGCACCCATGTCGCGACTGCGCAGTTCAGCCAGAGAGTCTGCGCGCCACACCTGCAGTGCGGCCGCATTGGCCCATTCAATGCGCGACGCATCGATATCAAAAATCCACACAGGCGCAGCAACCAGCCCCAATCCAGTGGTATGCATGGCCAACCCATTTGCACTGGTGGCTTCATCGTCAACGTCCATAGTGCGTGGTTTGGTGGCTGGTGACTTGCTTGGCATAAGTTAGCCGATTACAAATAAACAAAGTGAAACATTCTGATGATAATCTGGTACAGAGTTCGTTAATGAGTGATTGCTAGGCAGCATAAAGAACCACGTCAGTGGACATGAGGAGCGCAGCATGACAGGTAAATCATTATCAGAATTGCCAATCGACGCAAGCAATTTCCCGTTTGCCGTTAATGACCAAGTTCAGCATCTCAAAAGCGGTGGTCTTTACACCATAGTCGCATTCGCCCGTTTGGAGGCGGATTTGACGATCTGCTGCGTCTACCAGCACCAAGAAACCGGGTTGGTGTGGGTGCGTGGTATTGATGAAATGTTCGACGGGCGCTTTGCTCGTGTAGCTCGTTAAGCCCTATGTACCCCGAAGTCCAAACGGAGTCGCAGCGCGATGCTGCACTGAGTGCCTTTGCACGCATTACGCTGCAAGATCGTTATTTGTTGCCGGACGAAACGAGCCCCCAGCAAGCATTTGCCAGAGCTGCACTGGCGTATGCAGACAATCCAGCGCATGCCCAGCGTCTCTATGACTACATGAGCCACCAGTGGTTTGTGCCGGTCACCCCCATGCTGGCCAATGCACCTGTGCGCTTGCACTTTACTAAACGGTGGTCGGATAACTACCAAGCCCGTTGCTTTGCGGCAGTGCCCACCCTGCCCATATCGTGTTATCTCGGCCATGCCGGAGCAGGCTTTGACAAGCTCACCCAGCATGAGTCCGAATCGGCGCAAATTTGTGCAGTAGGAGGGGGTATTGGTGGGTATTGGGGCGCAGCCTCCTCGGGGGCTGGAGGGCGACATGGCGGGCATCGCGATGAAGTAATCCCCCACCTGCGCGTGCTCGATGCACTGACCCAAGCTGTGCCACAAGGGGAAGTACGAGCAGGTGCTTACGCGGCCTATTTGGATATAGGCCATCCCAGCATTTTGGAATTTCTAGAAATGCGCAAGGCTACGGGCGGTGATGCCAATCGCAAGGCGCTCTACTTGCACCACGGCGTATGCATTCCAGATGCTTTTATGCAGTTGCTAGAGCGCTGTGAGCACGATGCACAGGTGGACGACAGTTGGCCACTCATTGAGCCTGGCACACAACACGTGGTGGATGTAGTGTCAGCCAAAGAGCTGTGGGAGCGGTTGCTGGAGGTATCCATGCAAACGGGCGAGCCTTTTTTGCTGTGGACCGATACGGCCAATCGCGCTTTACCAGCTGCGCAAAAAGCCGCTGGCATGCGCATAGTGCAAAGCAATTTATGCAATGAAATTGTGCTCCCCACAAGCCAAGACCGCACGGCCATAGCCACCTTGTGCTCGGTGAATTTGGCCAAATGGCATGAATGGCAAAGCGATCCACGCTTTGTTGAAGACTTGGTGCGCATGCTCGATAACAGCATTGAGCTCTTTATCCACAATGCACCCAGTGCCCTGCACAAAGCCGTAGCCGATGCCAAAGCGCAGCGTGCCTTGGGCTTGGGGGCGATGGGCTTTCATACGCTGCTGCAGCAATACGGCTTGTCCATGGATGATTCCGCTGCTGAAGCACTCAACGAAGCCGTGTTTTCGCACCTCAAAGACGCCGCCGTTGTCGCCAGTGCCCAGCTGGCTCGCGAGCGAGGCGCATGCTCCGATGCCGCAGGCCTTTTGCGCCGCAACATGCACCTGCTGGCCGTGGCACCGAATGGCACTTCCTCCATCATCGCAGGTGGCGTATCACCCGGCATTGAGCCATACCGTGCCAACGTGTTCACCCACAAAACCCTTTCCGGTTCTTTTGTGGTGCGCAATCCATTGCTGCAACAGCGTCTGCAGGCATTGGGGCAAGACAAGGAGGATGTGTGGCTCAATATATCGGCCCACAAAGGGTCGGTACAGCACTTGCCTTGGCTCAGTGTGCAAGACAAAAAAGTCTTCCGTACCGCTATCGAAATAGACCAACACGTATTGGTGCGCTTGGCAGGGCAGCGCCAGCGACACATTTGCCAGAGCCAGTCACTCAACCTCTTCTTCCATGCCAACGCCAGCGTCGCCCAACTCCACTTGGTGCACATGCAAGCATGGCGAGAAGGGGTGAAGTCGCGCTACTACATGCGCTCAGAGGCGGCTCGGCCTGCTGAAGCCCTGTCCAAGGATGCTGACCAAGTAGTCGATGCCACGCATGTCTCCCACAACGTGTTGCAGGCCAAGGGCTACTACAAACCGTTTCACTATCCATGGGCCTTTCAAGCCTACAAAGCGCAACAGCAAATGCATTGGTCCCCCGAAGAGGCCCCGCTGCACGAAGACATAGCCGACTGGCGCTACCGCATGACCGACAGCGAGCGCCACCTGCTAACGCAGCTATTTCGTTTCTTCACTACCGGCGACGTCGATGTAGGGGCTGCTTATGCCACGCGGTTTTTGCCCATCTTCCAAAATGAGGAAGTACGCATGATGCTGGCTTCTTTCATGGCCATGGAGGCTGTGCACGCCGATGCCTATGCGCTGCTGCTGGACACCGTAGGCATGCCCGAGGCCGAGTACCAAGCCTTCCGCCAATACCAAGCCATGGTCGACAAGCACGACTTTTTGGAGCATTTCGCCATGGACAACGAGCGCGACATAGCGCGCAACTTGGCGGTCTACTCTGCCTTTACCGAGGGGCTGCAGCTCTTTAGCAGCTTTGCCATCTTGCTCAACTTTGCGCGTGCGGAGCTGCCGCGTGGTGCCCGCATGAAAGGCATGGCCCAGATCGTTAGCTGGTCCATCCGCGATGAGTCCTTGCATGTGCACTACATGTTGCGGCTGTTTCGCACCTTTATTTTGGAGCGCCCTCACCTGTGGACGCCCGATTTGCAGCAAGAGATAGTGGCTATTGCCCAGAAGATGGTGGAACTAGAGGACGCATTCATCGACTTGTGCTTTGAACAAGGTGGCATAGACGGGCTCACGCCCGCCCAAACCAAGGAGTACATCCGCTTCATTGCCGATAGGCGCTTGGAGGGGCTCATGCTGCAACCCCGCTGGGGCGTGCCACACAACCCACTGCCCTTTGTGGACTACTTGGCAGCCGCTCCAGAGCACGCCAACTTTTTCGAGACCCGTCCCACCGAGTACGCCAAAGCCGCCCTGACAGGTAGCTGGGCACGGGTGTGGGCTGCTGCCAAGGATGAGTGCGCTGCAGCATAAATCACTGTGTGCTGTTGCACGTGAATCGATAGCAGTGGGGATGGCCTTCTATGTTAATTAACACTAATTAAACATGTTTGCCGATTTTTGATACTGGTTTCACTGTTCTTTAATGAACATATTGTTACCATCTGTCACGCATCAACAACGCCAGATGCGCAGACAGGCGAAGGCACATGATCAAAAGACTCCTGCATTTCTTAGGGCAATCATTGCAACGCAAGTTGCTGGCCTCCATGCTGTTCATGTCAGCGCTTTCCCTCCTCGGTTTGGCCATGGTGGTGGGCTACCAAGGGGGACAGACCGTACAAGCCCAAGAAGAGCTGTTCTATGAAAGCAAAGCCCAAGAGGCCGTAGCCTCCGTGCAAAACCGCATTCAGACCAACTTAACGGGTGTGATCGGTTTGGAGGCCGCTATGACAGCCACCAAAAGCAGTGGCAAGCCTTTGTCCCGTGATCAGATCAACGAATTGACCAAGGGCATGCTGCTGCGGCATTCCGACTTTATCGGTGGAGCCGTGACATGGGAGCCTAATGCGCTGGACGGGCAAGACAGTGCCTTTGCCAATCAGGCCCCCCTGTACGACGACACGGGTCGGTTTGCTCCTTATTGGACACGCACCCCTGACGGTGGATTTCATGTAGACCCCATTGTCTTCAACGACCCCACACCGGGGGCCAACGACTGGTACGACATCCCCAAGAAAAGCGGCAAGATCCACTTCACAGAACCGTACCAATACCCCATTGAAGGCAAGAACGTCTTAATGGCTTCGCTGGTGGTGCCCATCCAAGTCAACCAGCAGTTTGTGGGCACAGCCAGCGCCGACTTTGGCCTGCTGCGCCTGAGCCAACTGCTGCGCGATATCAGCCTGCCAGAGCAGGCCGCCATGCAGCTTATCTCGCATACCGGCTTGTATGTGACCCACAGCAGCGCAGAAGCACTGGGCAAAAAGGCCGAAAGCCTAGCACCCGAAGCGCTGGTCGCCATTGAGGCCGGACAGCGTTACCAGTACTTGGATACCAACAGTCAGCACTACATGCTGGTGCGTCCAGTACGCATCCATCCCGACATAGCCCCATGGGCCATCGTCATCAGCTACCCCATGGCGCCGGCCAAAGCCAAGGCATGGAAAGCCTTCGTGGGCACGGTCACCATCGGTGCGGTGTTCTTGTTCATTACGGGTATGGTGCTGGTGCCTGTGCTGCGCCGCTTGCTGAATCGCCTGGGTGTGTTGGCCAAAACCATGGACAACTTGGCAGGCCGCGAGGCCGATCTGGGAGTGCGACTCGATGAAGATGGCGACGACGAATTGGCCCACATAGCCCAAGGCTTTAACCAATTTGTGGGCCGCATTGAAGGGGTGATTCGCCAAGTACGCCAAGGGGCGGAGTCCGTCCACACCGCCAGTGCAGAGATCGCAGGCGGCAACCAAGACCTCTCTTCCCGCACCGAAAGCCAAGCCAGCGCCCTAGAAGAGACAGCAGCCAGCATGGAAGAGCTAGGCTCCACCGTACGGCAAAACGCCGACAGCTCCAGCCAAGCCAACCAACTGGCCCAAAACGCCAGCAACGTCGCCACCCAAGGCGGGCAAGTGGTCTCCCAAGTGGTCCAGACCATGCGCGACATCCACACCAGCAGCCAAAAGATTGCCGACATCATCGGCGTCATCGACGGCATCGCCTTCCAAACCAACATCCTGGCCCTGAACGCTGCCGTAGAAGCGGCCCGCGCAGGCGAACAAGGCAGAGGCTTTGCCGTGGTAGCCAGTGAAGTGCGCGCCTTGGCAGGGCGCAGCGCCGAAGCGGCCAAAGAAATCAAAACATTGATCAGCACCAGCGTAGAAAAGGTAGAACAAGGCTCCACCCAAGTAGACCAAGCAGGCCAGATCATGCAAGAGGTGGTCAGCAGCATCCGCAGAGTGACCGACATCGTGGGCGAGATCAGCGCCGCCAGCGCAGAGCAAAGCGCAGGGGTGAGCCAAGTGGGAGAGGCCATAGGCAGCATAGACCAGACGACGCAGCAAAACGCGGCCTTGGTCGAGGAGATGGCAGCGGCGGCGGCCAGCCTCAAGAGTCAGGCCAATGAGTTGGTGCAGGCGGTGGGGGTGTTCCGCTTGCAACACTGAGTAAAAAACCGCAAAAAATAGCTTGCGTTAGCCAACAGGGCACCTTGAACGATGCGCATGGTGCTGATATTGACTAGCATGGCCAATCAGTTTGTACGAGGAGTGTGGCGATGCGCCAGTTATCAAATTTATCCGTATCGAAAAGATTGGCGTTGGGTTTTTCAGCACTGTTGCTGTTATCGGTTTTCATCATCGGCTTGAGTATGTCGCGCCTCAATGCGGTGGCAGATGCCACGCAGGAGATGATGCAAAACCCCATCAGGACGGAGCGCATCATCAGCGACTGGTATCGCCATGTGCAAGCCAGTGTGACCCGTGCCATCGCCGTTACCCGCAGTTCAGACCCTACCTTGATGGATTTTTTTAAAGGCGAACAGGCGCAGTCTTCAAAAATATCGGCAGAACTTCTCAAGGCCATGCAAGAGGAAATGAACACGCCCGAGGAAAAGGCCACTGTGGCCGACATAGAGTCCTTGCGCAAAGCCTGCACAGCAGCGCGTGAAGCAATTTTTGCCCTCAAGAATGAGGGAAAGGGTGATGAGGCCCTTAAGCTGCTCGAGCAAGACTATCTTCCCAAAACCGTCCAGTACATGAAGAGGATAGAGGATTTGCTGCAAGTCGAGCGTGCGCAAGTGAACGCTCTGGGTGCTGAGATTGAGGCCAACCGCAAGACCAGCAATATATTGCTGATGACGTTGGGCCTTATCGGCATCGCCATGGGGGGGGTGTGCACTTGGTTGCTGGCGGGAACCATTACGAAGCCGTTGGAGCAGGCGACCAGTGTGGCCGAGCGCGTCGCCTCGGGTGATTTGAGTGCTTCTATTACGGTGAGCACTACCGATGAGGTCGGGCGTTTGCTGGCATCGCTGCAAAAAATGCAGGGCAACTTGGTGACCGTGGTGAACAATGTGCGGCGTGGCTCCGATTCCGTGGCCTTGGCCAGCAACGAAATAGCGCAAGGCAACCAAGACCTGTCTTCCCGCACTGAAAGCCAAGCCAACTCACTGCAACAAACCGCTGCCAGTATGGCGCAACTGGGTTCAACCGTCCGCCAAAACGCTGACAACGCGCTGCAGGCCAATCAGTTGGCCCAAAACGCTAGCACTGTAGCGGTGCAAGGTGGTGAGGTAGTTGGTCAAGTGGTGGGCACCATGCGCGGTATCCACGAAGCCAGCAAAAAGATTGCCGACATCATCGGCGTCATCGACGGCATCGCCTTCCAAACCAACATCCTGGCCCTGAACGCCGCCGTAGAAGCGGCCCGCGCAGGCGAACAAGGCAGAGGCTTTGCCGTGGTAGCCAGTGAAGTGCGCGCCTTGGCAGGGCGCAGCGCCGAAGCGGCCAAAGAAATCAAAACCCTGATCAGCACCAGCGTAGAACGGGTCGAAAAGGGCACCAGCCAAGTGGATCAAGCAGGTCAGATCATGCAAGAGGTGGTCAGCAGCATCAAACGCGTGACCGACATCGTGGCCGAAATCAGTGCCGCCAGTGCCGAGCAAAGCGAAGGCGTGCACAAAGTTGGTACCGCAGTAACAACCATAGACCAGACGACGCAGCAAAACGCGGCCTTGGTCGAAGAGATGGCCGCGGCGGCGGCCAGCCTCAAAGGGCAGGCCCAAGAGCTGGTGCAGGCGGTGGGGGTATTCAAGCTCAACGGCACGAATGTCCCCCGCAGTGCGATACACCAACCCAGTAGTGCACCCCACACGGCCAGTACAGCCAGCAAGCCAGCCCTAGCACCCCGCAAACCGGTGGCGCCTGCCCCTGCCAAACCCACGGTTTTGGCCAAAGCGGCACCTGCCTTGCCAAAACCTGTAGCCGCCAAAGCAAGAAGTACTGACGACGAATGGGAAAGTTTCTAAGCTTTTTTGGCAGTACCCCTCGTGCTTTGGATACCTGACCCCCTGCAGCCGTACCAAGTTGAATTGGTGCGCGCTAGCTTGGGGCAATCGTGGCAGTTTTTGGCGGGCGAATCCCGCGGGTTTGACTACACAAGCGCTGAAGGGCGTGCGCTCGATTACACCGAATTCAGCTATTTCATGCCCTTGGATGTAGCGGCTGAAAACCGAACGGCTGGTGTGGCGGTGCTGATTGAGCGGCCTGACGCCTTGGCCGTGGCCGCGCATATGTTTGGCCAAGCCCCCGACACATTGCCAGAAGCCGATCTGCGCGATGCTTGTTCGGAAGTGTGTAATGTGTTGTCAGACAGCATTGCTTTGCATATCAGCGGCGATGCCGATATGACGATTGGATTGCCTTTTGCCGTTTCTGCATCGGAGTTTGCGCATATCACAACACGCAGCACGGCTAGCGCTATATATTGCAGCCATACGCCGCTGGCAAGGCTGCAGGTGATTGTTTTTCATATTCTCCATACGTAACGTAAGAGCCACTAGACCATGTCCATCGCTCCTGTCCAATTGCCCACTCCACTGCGTTTTCTGGTGGTGGATGACAGCCGTGCCATCCAAGCCATCGTCAAGCGAGCAATTGCCAACTGCGGCTACAGCCCGCTGGAAGTGCAAACGGCACAAGATGGCGAGCAGGCCTTGGATTTGATTGAGCAGTTCAAGCCCGACTTGGTTATCACCGACTGGCACATGCCCAAAGTGTCGGGTTTGGAAATGGTGCAGGCTTTGCGGCAAATGGGGCATGACAACATCCGTGTGGGTTTTGTCACCACCGAACGAACCCCCAGCATGCTGGAAGAGGCCATCAGCAACGGGGCTTTGTTCATACTGCACAAACCGTTCAATGATGCCGAGTTGGCCGCTGTGGTGCACAACGCCGTCAAAGATTTGGTGCAGCAAATTACCGCCGCCATGAACCCACGCAATGCCGGCGCAGCCCAAGCCCCTGACGACGGCGATGCGCCCTTGAGTCACTCGGACATGCAATTGCTGCTGGTGAACCACTTGGGCAATGTGCCATTTCGTCTGATTCCCAACGAAAAGCTCACGTTGGATAAGCTCACCGCCAACAACTTGTTGGGCCTGTACACCGCAGCCGGGCGCAAAGGCGTTTATGCCGTGGGCATCATGGACAGCAATGCCGTGTGCATGGTGGGCGGTGGTGCCGCGCGCATGCAGCCGTTGCAGGTGCGTACCCATATGGCCAGTGGCAGCCCTGACCAAGCGATGCTGGACAAAGCCAGTGACTTTTTGCGCGGGGCATCGGTGTGTTTGCAGCAGTCGGCATTGCCAGTGAAACTCGATGTCACGCTGAGCAAAGTCAGTGTGGTGCAAAACACCTTTGCCAAGTTGGCTGAAATCGTGGCCCAGGATGGCCAGCGTTCCGATTACCGCATCTCCATTCCAGGCTATGGCGAAGGGCGCATGGCCTTCTTTGTGGTGAAGACATGAAATGGCTTAACTTTGCGTATGGCTTCCTGTTTTTTGCCAACTTGGTCTTTATGGCCGTGGCGGGTTTCATCCTGTATAGGATTCAGGACACCATACGCCAAGGCCGAGCCGATTTGCTCAAGGCCGCCAGCCTGAGCATGGAGGCAGGCAAGCAGCTCAAGCTTGCGGCCAAGCGCACGACCAACGACTTGGAGCGTGTAGTCCAAGCCCACCATATGCGCGACAACACCCATGGTCGTGCCTTGCAAGACCTGTCTTTTCAGCTCAAAAACATCAGTGACCACATGCGTCGGCAAGACATGCAGGGCCGTCACGCCGATGGAGCGGAGGAGGCCACCAAAGAAGACCTGCGTGCCAAACTCCAAGCCGAACTCAACAGAGCGCTGGCCCAAAACCACAGTTTGCAAGAAGAATTGGAAATGGCCCAACTGCGGCTCACTGGCGCTAGCCAGGCCAGCACGGCTTTGCAAGAAGATTTGCAAGAGCGAGGTACAGCCGGTGGGCAAGTGGCGCTATTGCAGCAACGTACCCAAGAGCTGCAGGCTGAACTGGAGCAGGCCCGCGAGCGTGCCCGCAAAGCCGAGCGGCACGCGGAAGAGAACGCTAGCCAGCTCGATGAAATACGGGCGCAAATCAACCACCAGCACTTTGACGCGCCACCAACCGTGATCAGCCCCGAAGAGGCGGGCATGATGACCCAAGAGCGCATGGAGTTGCTGGACAAATTTGCCGCCCGCGAGAAAACCTTGCTGGCCCAAATTGAAAAACTGGAACAAGCACTCAAGCGCCAAGTGGCCGAGCAATCTTTCATTGAAGACCATTTCTTGAAAATGGATGCAGACCGCCCGATGCCATGAATGCATCGAGGAGCGGCGTTGCCCAGCGGCCTTTAAGCGCGCTGGCTTTTCACAAACTCGCGGTACCACAGCGCACTGTTTTTCAGCGTGCGCTGTTGCGTGGCGTAGTCCACGTGCACTAGGCCAAAGCGCTTGGCGTAGCCACTGGCCCATTCGAAGTTGTCCATCAGGCTCCAGTAGAAGAAGCCGCGCACATCCACTCCCGCTGCCATGGCTGCACGCAGTGCGCGCAAGTGGCTTTGCATATAGGCCAATCGACCGGGGTCATTCACGTGGCCATGGGCCACGGTGTCGGCTTCGGCAAAACCGTTTTCCGTGATGTAGATGGGAGGCAGTGTGTAGTCACGATGAATGCCTTGCAGCAATTCGGTCAGGCCTTGGGCGTAGTTCTCCCAGCCCATGTCCGATACGCCATCCTTGTTGGGTGCGGGTACGGGGGGGGTGCTGCTGCTGGCCCAAATGCGGGTGTAGTAGTTGATGCCCAAGAAGTCCAGTGGCTGCGCAATGGTGTCCATATCGCCAGCTTCAATGTTGTCAGGCAGTGGACGCCCAGTTTTGTCGGGGTAGCGCTTGCAGAAGATGGGCTCCATGTACCAGCGCACGAAGCGGGCATACTCTTGCTCGGCGAGCTGCTTGTCAGCCTCGCTCTCGGTGGCTGGGGTGGCGGGCGATTGGTTGAGCACGATGCCCAGTGGTGCTTTTACCCCGGCTGCACGCATGGCTTGCAGTGCCAAACCGTGTCCCAGCAGCAGGTTGTGCGAGACGCGCAGCATGGTGGGCACGTCTTTCTTGCCTGGGGCAAAAATGCCTTGTTCGTTGCCCAGCACGGCTACCACCCACGGTTCGTTGTGGGTGGCGATGCTGGCCACGCGGTCGCCCAGCAAGCGGCCCATGCGCTCGGCGTATTCGGCAAAGCGGTAGGCGGTGTCCCGCGCTTCCCAGCCTTCTTGCTTGTCCTGCAGGGCTTGCGGCAAGTCCCAGTGGAACAGCGTCATGAAGGGGCTGATGCCGCGTGCCAGCAGGCCATCGACCAAGCGGTCATAAAAGTCCAACCCAGTTTGGTTCCAAGCGCCATAGCCTTGCGGTTGCACGCGCGACCAGGATACCGAGAAGCGGTAGCTGTCCACATTCAGGCTTTGGATCAGATCCAAGTCGGACTCCCAGCGGTGGTAGTGGTCGCAGGCCACATCGCCCGTGTCGCCGTTGACCACCGTGCCGGGGCGGTGCGAAAAAGCGTCCCAAATGGAAGGGCCGCGACCGCCTTGGGCGGCGGCTCCCTCGATTTGGTAAGCGCTAGTGGCTACGCCCCAGCGAAATGTGACGGGGAAGGTGGTGTCAAAAGTGCTGATTACTGACGCGCTGGTGCGCATGGCTGCAGTCATAGATTTGTCCCGCTCGTTATGGAAATTGCAAAACGAACGGTAGTCTAAACATGCATAGCGCTAACTTTTTGCGGCTGGATGCCGGCAGATGTATCTTTTTATGAACAAAGGCAGCCGCTGATGGCGGTGGGGGGCAGGCAGGACGGTGCCTGCACCACGCAATCGCCTTGGATACGTGGTGCAGGTGACGGCCCGGTGCCGTCAGAATGGCCGCGGCTTACTGGACGCGGCGCAATGGTTTGACGAATTTGCGGTTTTCAGACGGTGTTTGCGCTGCCTGATCCGCTTGCCACTGCATCCACTGCTTCAGTGACATGGACAGTTGGAGGGAGTAATCCAAGGCTATCCATTGCTTTTGTGCTGGGTTGGGGTAGGCCGGTACGCCTTCACCCATCACGTTTTTGCCGCCCGGTGTGGTCATGTTGAACGATGTTCCAGCCATCACATTGGCGAAATAGATGGCATCCATTTCACTGAATGTCACACCATTTTGCTGGGTGGCGGGTGTACCGCTGCGATCAAGACCTACATCGGTCAATCCATTGACTGGTGCCACGGATTGTTTGGTCATCGCAGAGAACTGAGCCAGCAGTGGCGGCGTTGTGAAGGTCTTGTCGGGCACAGAGGCCGTGCCATGGCAGGACATGCAGGAGCTATTGGCATTGTCGGCCGGGCCGTTCAGGCGGTGATTGGAACCCAAATGCCCCATGCGTTGCACGGTGCCCGTGCCGCCGTAGGAGTTCAGCTCATCGACCACGTCCCAGAAAATGACTTCCTGTTTGAAGCCGTTTTTGCGTGGATTGGGGGGGTAGTTGTATGCCAATTGGCCTGCAGGTGGCGTATCGTTGCCCCACATCAGCCCCAGCAAACTAACCCGCTGCCACTGGTCTTTGACCTTGGCTTTGCGCTGCCCATCGGCGACAAAGGTGCCGTATACCCAGCCCGTGCTTTTGGCGCGGTGGTCAGCCACGGAAATATCGAACTGCATCAGGCGCACATCGTTCCATTTGGCGTAATTGCGAGGGCAGAGGTTGGATTGCTCTGCCATCGTTGCATTCTCTGGTGTTTGGCAGAAGGTCGGGTCAGAAATATTGGCATTCCAGCGTGGCATATTGGCCAGTACTGGGAGTTGATCCAGCGTGGCCGTGTTGAACAGGGGTTTGCCAATCACAGCGCCTTCATCAAAACGGATGTTGGCTGTGGGAATTTTGGCGGTACCGTCTTTTTGCCAGACAGTGCCCAGCGTGTAGGCCGCCGTGGCGTTGTAAATGGCTACGGCCCACATGGTGGTGGCCGCAGTGCCTGTGCCCGATTTGATGGAGAACGTCACGGGCGCTTCACGCGTCAAGCCGTGAATAAACTCACGACCACTGAGTGGATCGTAGGTCTGGAAAGCGATGTGGTACCAGGGGCGAACAGGGTTTTCGCAGACATCAAAGTCTGTCTGTCCGCTGCGGTTGATATTGCCAGCCAGAATGTACTGGTACACCAGCCAGCCATACTCTTTGGCCAATTTTTCTTTGACTTTGGGCTTGGTGGCAGGATCGAACAATGCATCGAATTTGGACGAGCGCCAGGGCTGGTGGGCTTTATCGTCTACAGGCTGGCGTGGATAGTCGTCCGAGAGCTTGAAGATAGGTCCAGAGTACGCGCCAGTGGGCGCATTGCTGATGGTTTGGCCCTTCCACATATCGGCAAACTTGGGCGCGATGTCTTGCCAGTAGCTGGGATAAGTGCCCGTGCAGGTGTTGGCTGGTTTGTGCATATCGGCCGCCAATGCGCTGGCCGATGCGCCCAGTAGTGCCACACAGCTAAGCTGTATGCAGGTTTTCATTGAACGTTGGAACATTTCACTTTCTCCCTCTCTGGTTGGACATTCGTTATGTAGTGGACAGGCGCATGACCCGCAGGAATTCGCTGTAAACAGCGTTCTTGTTGGCTGAAATCGCGACATCTATGGGGGAGCCGTACTTGGCATCCACTATCAGGCTGGCACTTTGGTCGTCTTCCTCGTTCAGCTCTTGGTAGACCATCAGTGGGAACACTTGGGTGCTGACCAGCGATGGAACTGCAATCGTGCAGGCGGCCAAAGGATCCCAGAAGGACAGATAAGTACCAATGCCAGCAGCATTGCCGGGATAGGCCAAGACAGCGCTGAGGAATTTCGCCGCTGGTGTGTCGATGCTTTTGAGCGCATCCACAAAGCCCTGATCCAGCGGCACATCGTTGGTGGCGTTCAGGGCGATCAAGCGCAGTGGAACGCCAAATTCAAACATCAGTTGCGCACCCAGTGGGTCAATAAAAATATTCCATTCGGCGACCGTGTTGCGGTAGATCACATTGCTGCCCAAGGTGGGCTCAATATTGCCCACCGCACCTGGAGTGATGTAGCGCGGCAGGATATTGCCCCCCATCATCACGATTTGCTGTATTCCACTCTTGAGTTTCGCTTGGAGAATGGGGTCTTGCTGGGCCGTGCGAAACAGCGTGCCGAAATTGGTACCACCGCCAATGGAGAGGATGGTGATGGGTTCATGGTTGTTAATAAAAAAATCGTGCAACCAGTCTTGTGCGTTGTGGATAACTGGGGACGGATTGGTTGCGGGGAACGGCGCTTCATAGTGAATATCAGCGCCGTTGCGCACATCGGCCGGAAAGACATTGCTAAAGCTCAGGGGGGCTGACGTTCCGCGCAAAATGGGCAGATGCAGTGCGCCTTGGCCAAACAGTGTCAGCAAATTGGCAACGTTCTCCACGCCCTTGGACAAATGCACAGCCCCGCAACCTGTGACGGAAATCGCCACCACCTCGATTTGCGGGTTGAGCATCAGATACACAATGGCCATGTAATCGTCGAAATCGACATCCGTGTCGATGATGACTTTGGTGCGCGTGTTCATAACGGGTGCTGCGTGTTTCATTTGGATGGCCACAAATAGCAGTAGGTTTGGCTATTGGTCAGATTCACGCCCTGGTCGTTGTAGATAAAGCCGTTCTGAAACGTGCCGGTGTAGCCGCTTTGCGCGCAGTTGGTGTGTACCCAGTCAAACCCTTGATTGGCCATGCCCTCGTTTTCTGAATAAGGCACTTGGCTGGGATTGCCACTGCACAAATACAGATTGGCACCACCTTGGATGCCTTTGACATACGAGGCTGGAACGCTGTACTTTTGGGGGCTGTAATCGTTTGCGAAAACGTTGTCTATTGCAACGTCATACACATTGCCATCGATGGCCGATGTGATTTCGATGTGGGTATGCGATAGCGGAATACCGTTGCGCTTTTTGCCGGATTTGTAATTGGTGACTTGGGGGTAGTCACTGTTGGGGGGCGTGTTGACCGTGCCGGTCTGGAAATAACCGCCAGCAGATTGGCACATCTGCTGGTACTTTTGTGCTTTGGCTGAGAGATTGGGTGTTTGTGCGTTGGCCTGCCCCAAAAACCCCAGTGAACCGACCACAAAGACGGCGCAATACGCTGTCGCAGATGCATGTACCAACATGCCACGTGCCATATTTTTCACATAACCCCCTTGTAACTTTGAACATCGCAACTGCGCACAGCATTGTTGTGCGCATACCAATTCAAACGTTAAACAAAAAGTATGTCAATGGGGTTGCTGATAACGTCAGCAATTCGGCGGCAGGCTGGCCGCCCTGTATGCGCTAGCTGAGCGCTTCCCAGCGCTCCAAGGCTTGCAGCAGTTGCTCTTCAATCGCGGCGTTGCGTTGTGACAAGGCCATGGCTTTGGCGTTGTCGCTGGCGAACAGGCTGCCGTCGGCCAGTTGGGCTTGGATGGTGGCTTGCTCTTTTTCCAGCGACTCAATCAGGCCCGGCAGGGTATCGAGTTCGCGCTGTTCTTTGTAGCTGAGCTTGCGTTTGGGTGGGGCCGCAGGGGCTGGTGCTGCTGGAGCAGGCATGGGTGCAGCCTCGGCTACAGGTTTGGAGGTGTTTTTGGGCTCTAAGCCTTTACCAGCTTGCTGTGACAGCTCCTTTTTTGATAGCAAACTGCGCGCTTTCTGGGTTTGCCAGTCGCTCACGCCGCCTTCGTACTCGCGCCAGCAGCCCTCGCCCAACTCGGGTTCGTAGGCGATGGTGCTGGTCACTACGTTGTCCAAAAAGCGCCGGTCGTGGCTGACCAAAAACACCGTGCCGTCGTAGGTTTGCAGCAGCTCTTCCAGCAGTTCCAGCGTGTCAATATCGAGGTCGTTGGTGGGTTCGTCGAGCACCAGCACGTTGGCGGGGCGGGCAAACAGGCGCGCCAGCAGCAGGCGGTTGCGCTCACCGCCCGAGAGGCTGCGCACGGGTGAGTTGGCGCGGGCGGGCGAGAACAAAAAGTCGCCCAAATAGCTCTTGACGTGCTTGCGCTGGTTGCCAATCTCTATCCACTCGCTGCCCGGGCTGATGAAGTCCTCCAGCGTGGCATCGGGGTTGATGGCGGCACGCATCTGGTCAAAGTAAGCCACGGTCACGTTGGCTCCGCGTCGCACCGTGCCCCACGGTTGTTCGCCCGGCTCGGGGGCTGGTGCCCAGTCGGGCGCAGCGTCCGGCGGCAGTTCGCCCAGTATCAGCTTGAGCAGCGTGGTCTTGCCTGCGCCGTTGGGGCCGAGCAGGCCTATCTTGTCGCCGCGCAGAATGGTGGCGCTGAAGTCGTTGACGATGGTGCGTTCGCTGCCATCGGCAGCCGTGAAGGTTTTGCTCACATGCGTGAGTTCGGCCACCAACTTGCCCGACAGGCCGCCGCTGGCCACGTCCATGCGCACGCTGCCTTGGGCCGTGCGGCGTTCGGCATGCTCTTTGCGCAGCACGCTCAGGCGTTCAATGCGGGCTTGCGCCCGGGTGCGGCGTGCTTCTACGCCTTTGCGAATCCACACTTCTTCCTGCGCCAGCAGCTTGTCGGCTTTGGCGTTGATGACGGCTTCCTGCGCCAGTTGCTCGGCCTTTTGGGCCTCGTAGGCGGCAAAGTTGCCGGGGTAGCTCATGAGCTGGCCACGGTCGAGCTCGACGATGCGGGTGGCCACGGCGTCCAAAAAAGCGCGGTCGTGGGTGATGGTGATAAGGCTGCCTTTGAAGCTGCGCAGCAGGTCGGCCAGCCACTCGATGCTGTCCAAATCCAGGTGGTTGGTCGGCTCATCGAGCAGCAGCACCTCGGGCTGGGCTACCAAGGCTTGGGCCAGTGCCACACGCTTTTTGGTGCCACCGGACAGCGTGCCCACCACCGCATCGGCGTTCAGGTGCAGGCGCTCCAGTGTTTCGCGCACGCGCTGTTCCCAGTTCCAGCCGTCTTGCGCTTCGATACCGCTTTGCAGCGCATCCAAATCGCCTTCGCCGCTGGTGTATTGCTCAATCAGGGCTATAACGCCCGCCACACCTGCTTGGGCTGCTACAAAAACCGTAGCGTTTGGGTCGAGTTGCGGCTCCTGGGCCACGTAGGCCACGCGCAGTCCGGTTTGCACATGCACGGTGCCATCGTCAGGCTTTTCCATGCCGCCCAATATTTTCAGCAGCGACGATTTGCCTGCGCCGTTGCGCCCGATCAGGCCCACGCGCTCCTGTGATTCGAGGCTAAAGGCAGCATGGTCGAGCAGGGCCACGTGGCCAAAAGCGAGTTGGGCGTCTTGCAGGGTAATCAGGGCCATGGAAATCGGGCGAACGGGTCGCGGGTTAGGGGGAAGACAAAGGGGCATTGTCGCCCATCGTTGCGCGGCCAGCACAGCTTGACTGCCGTTGGGCGGCAAATCGCCCATTTTTGTATTTGTTTATTTACAAATGTATCAAAAAGGCAGAGCATGGCGTTCCCAATCACTTTAGGAGAACGTTAATGTCTATCCAAACTTCGGGCATACGGGATGCTTTCTTGGGTCGCCCCGCGCATATGGCTTTGTGCGCTGTATCGGCAGTGGTGTTGGTGGCATGTGGTGGAGGCTCTAGCACAGCGCAATCGGGATCCAGCGCCACGGAATCGGGCATGGCCAGCGCTGCTGCAGCCCCTGCGGGGTGCGATGCGTTGGCGCAGCGTCTGCGCACCACCAGCGTGACACCGGGCGGACAGGTATCGGTATCTGACGAATACACCCCCACGGTCGTGGCTCCGCAGGCCGATGGCAGCACGGTGCTGGCGTGGACGGACAGCACCAACCAGAAAATTGGCATGGCCAAGCTCAGCGCGACGGACACCTTGTCTAGCACGCTACCGGGTGTGGCGGGCTTGGAGGTGCACGACATCCTGACTGTCAACAACAAGTTGGCACTGGCGGTCATGTCCAACGATGCTGATATCTATTCCTCCAAATACTGCAAGGGCAGCGCCACACCCGATAACGCGGTGTGCGGCAAGATGGACTTGGTGTTGCTCAACACCGCCGATGGCAGCGAAACCAGCCGTACAACACTGACCAAAAAGGGCAATGTGGACAGCGTTGGAGCGCAATTCATCTGGTGGTACGGTCACACCGCCCGTTTGGCAACCGATGGGCAGCGTGTGGGCGTCTACTACCGTTCAGCCATGTCTACCGAGCGTACCGGCGTGGCAGGGGAGGTCGATATCCACGCGGGCGACACCTTCAAGTTTGTGAATGCCACAACAGGCGCGCTGCAAAGCGGGGGCTGGGATTGGGGCTGTAGCCATAGCTGGTCGGTGCGTTTGGGCTACAACGGCACTTGGGGTGCCGCATGCCATGGCGATGGTTTCCCCAACAGCATGCAGGTGGCACGCTTGAGTACATCGACAGCAAGCGCCAACAATCTGCAGTGGCTTAGCAATACCGATCCAGCGACACGGGCGCTCGGTGGCATGGTGCCCGTGACCGATGGTTTCATGATGAACTACCTCGACAGCACCAGTGGCAGTCTCAAGCTCAAACTGGCCAAAGTGCCCAATACAGGCACGGCACTGACTACTACCAGCACCGTGAGCATCGCTACCAATTTGGACAGTGCCTATCCCTTCCGCCCCTATATGGCCAAGCTGGGCACAGACCGCTTGCTGCTGGGTTGGAAATCAGCGGGCAAGCTGGTGCTGGCCGTGGCGCGTTTGTCGGATGGCGTGATCACCGAGGGTCCCGTGACCACCAGCATGGCCATCGACAACTTCCAGGAGTTTGTGACCACAGCGGCTGGTGACGTGCTGTGGGCCAATACAGCGGGGGGTAGCACCGTGAAGGTCAACCGCGTAGCAGCTTGCAAGCTGTGATGGGTGCTGCCAAGCGCGCTGCGGTCAGTGCTCTGACAGCGATGCGCTGATGGTGGGCGTGCACACCAAGCGATTGCGCCCCTGCGCTTTGGCTTGGTAAAGCGCCGCATCGGCCGTGGCATACAAGGCAGCAAAGTCTGCGCCACTGGCCGGTTTGCACTCGGCCAAGCCGATGCTCATGGTCACGTGGATGGTTTCGTCGTTCCACACCACTGGCGAGGCTTGTACGCGCTGGCGCAGCTTCTCACCCAATATGTATGCCGCTTGGCCAACGGTGGCGGGGGCTAGCACCACAAACTCCTCGCCACCCAAGCGGGCCACCAAATCGGTGGTACGCACGGTGCGGCTAATCAGACTGGCCACATGCTTGAGTACCGCATCACCAGCAGGGTGGCCCCAGGTGTCATTGATGTGCTTGAAGTGATCCAAATCGATCAGCAACAACGAGGTGTGGCTCATTTGTCGGCGCGCCCGAGCCAGTTCCTGGCGGCACAGCTCGTGCAGCGCGGCGCGGTTGTAGACACCGGTCAGCGCATCGTGGCGCGTCAGTCGCTCCAACTCGCGCTGGCGCACTTGCACGTCGTCTTGGGCCTTGTGCAACATGTGGCGCGTGTTGAGTAACTGCAGTGCCATATGCCACACCAAAGTGCCTAGGCCGATAGAGGCCAAGGCTATGACCACTCCGTAGAGAACCCCCACACCTTGCAACAGACCAACGCTGTACCCAGTGAGCCAAGCAAAAGCTTTGTAGCTACCTGCCAGTAGTGCATAGTGCACAGCATGCAGCACCAGCAAGGTAGTGGGAGGCAGCAGCAGAACCACGCCCAGCAGCAAGTGGCCCAATACCAGCACCAGCAAGCTCAGCGCAACCCAAACAGAGCCCGCTGGTGTGTCGGCCAGCCAACCCGAAAACCACACATGCGCACTGCAGGTGCTGCCCAACAGCCAGAGCAGCGCCGTTATGCCCACCCAGGACTTGCCCAAGGGCTGGCGATAGCGCAACAGCATTTGGGGGCTGAGCCAAGACAGCCCACCCATGCCTGCGGCCAAAGTCAGCACGCCTGCGATGTACCAAACTTGCGGTTGCAGCAGCCACAGCACGGGGGCTTGCGCGACCAGCAGGCCAGCCATGCAACGCAGCAGCCAAGTGCAGCGCTGTAAGTTGATGGCACACAACTCGTCGCGGAACTGCCGATGGTATTGGAATGTGGTGGATGACAAAAAAAGTGCCCGGTCACGAAGACCGAGCAATCCTAACAGGCCAATTTTTGAAGTATCAGTTTGCTTTGGGTGCGAATACTGACTTACCGTCATCGGAGGCCGTAGTCATGGCCTTGAGCTGCAAGATGGTCGATACCCTGTTGTCTCCCCCGTTGGGTTGCAAGATGGCTGTGTCAGGTATCAGAGGGGTTATGTTGTAACCACCATCTTGGTACTTAACCACCACAAAACCAACGGGCTCTTGTCCACCGTTTACCAAAAAGTTGCCAGAGGCCCCCGTAATGGCTTCCAGTGCCTTGACCGCTTGGTCATGACTTCCAGTGCTTGCAGTTGAGTCAATAGCAATAACTCTAAATTGATCCAGAGCATCTTTGGCTGCATTGATGCTTTGTGGCGTGAGGTTTTCGGCATCGACCAGTACGCCGCCTTGGCCATCGTCAGTGGTCACTCCTTTGACTGCATCCGATGCGGCAATGGCTTTGGCCATGAAGCCGTTTCCTGTGCCTGCCGTGATGCGCCATGTCGATGGGCTCAGGCTCAGTTTGCTGTGGTCATACGACATGAATTCAGAGTTGGCTGAATTGCTGGCTTTTTCGTTGTTGCTGGATGAGCTCGGATCGCTTGCGCTATCCAAGTTGCCGCCACAACCTGCCAGCGATAAGGCCCCGGTGCAGGCGATGCAAAGAATCAGTGCTTTCATAGCTTTAGAGAAAAACTGCCTCCCAAGGGAGGCAGTGAGTGGTTATATCAACTTGGAGACAGAAGGTTTCACATCGTAGGTATCGTAGCGATACTTCTCAAGGTTCGATGTCCATTTGCCCCAGTTGTAGCCATCGTTCCACCAGTACCACTGGCATTTTTTCCACGCACTAATGTAGTACTCCACGCCAGTGCTATCTGTGCGGAACCATACGCCTTGGTACTTGCCTTGTGTCCAGCGGCGTGCAACCACTTGGATGGGGCGTGCGTAATAACCAGGTTTGATCCGAATCGTTTCGGTGAACGCAGTGGTGTAAGTTTTGGCTACACCGTACTCAGCACTGAGGCTGACCAAGCCCAGTGCTTTCCCGATGGTTTTGATACCACCCAAGTCGGTTGACAGGCCCCATGACCATGAGTAGGTGGTGGATTGGGTTTTACCCCATGAGTGGGAACAGTCAATGGTACCTGACCCGCCTGGGCAATAGAAAAGATCACCACGGTAAATGACGTCATACCAATCGTTTGCAGCGGGCTGTGGGTTAATGGCTCTGGACTTGTCGCCAGAACCCATCATGAAAGCACCGCCGGTTTGCGAGTCAAAAAAACATTTCGTTTCTGCAGCCAAAGCACCATTGATCAATGTGGCGGCTGTGGCAAGGCCAAGGGCCCAATTTTTCCAAGATATACGCATAAATTCACTCCATAAAACAAAGTAGGTAAAGTTGGTATGCACATCTCATGCCAAGCCATGCTATTTGTTTAAACAACTTTACTGAAATGCAATCTTATAGGCGTTTTGTGAAATTTCTATGTCGTTTTCCCTCATATGCATATGCATTGGGCATAAAAAAAGCACCCTTTTGGGGTGCTTTGTAAAGAAATGGTGCTTTCTTGCCCCTGCGTGGGGCGTTAGGCTGCTTTAGCGGCTGCTGGGAAAGCTAAAGATTGTTCCCTCTCGCACGCCAGCGCTGGGCCAACGTTGGGTGATGGTTTTGCGCTTGGTGTAAAAGCGCACGGCGTCAGGTCCGTAGGCGTGCAGGTCGCCAAACAGGCTGCGCTTCCAGCCGCCAAACGAGTGGTAGGCCACGGGCACGGGCAAGGGCACGTTCACCCCCACCATGCCCACTTGGATGTGGTCGGTGAAGTAGCGTGCCGCCTCGCCGTCGCGGGTGAAGATGCAGGTGCCGTTGCCGTACTCGTGCGCGTCGATCAGGTCCATGGCCTCTTGCAGTGTTTTCACGCGCACCACGCCCAGCACAGGGCCGAAGATTTCCTCTTGGTAAATGCGCATGCCGGGTTTCACATGGTCAAACAAGCACGCACCCAAGAAGTAACCGTCTTCGTGGCCGGGCACCTTCAGGCTGCGGCCATCGACCACCAGCGTGGCTCCCTCGGCAACGCCTTGGTCTACGTAGCCCTTCACTTTGTCAAAGTGTGGCTTGGTCACCAGTGGGCCCATGTCACAGCTGCTGTCGGTGCCGGGGCCAACCTTCATCTTGGCGATCTCGGCCTTCAGACCCGCCACCACAGCGTCGCCTGTGGCGTCACCCACGGCCACCACCAGCGGGATGGCCATGCAGCGCTCGCCGCAGGAGCCGTAGGCAGCGCCCATCAGGGCGTTGACGGCGTTGGCAATGTCCGCATCGGGCATCACGACAGCGTGGTTTTTGGCACCGCCCAATGCCTGCACGCGCTTGCCGTGCTTGCAGCCTTCGCTGTAGATGTACTCGGCAATGGGGGTGGAGCCGACAAAGCTCACGGCCTTGACGCGCGGGTCGTGCAAGAGGGTGTCCACGGCAGTTTTGTCGCCGTTGACGACGTTGAGCACGCCCGGTGGCAAGCCTGCCTGCAGCGCCAGTTGGGCCACGCGCAGGGTGGAGCTGGGATCGCGCTCAGACGGTTTGAGCACAAAAGTGTTGCCGCAGGCCACGGCCATGGGCCACATCCACAGCGGCACCATGACGGGAAAGTTGAAGGGCGAAATGCCTGCGCACACGCCCAGGGCTTGGAACTCGCTCCAGCTGTCGATGCTGGGGCCGACGTTTTTGCTGTGCTCGCCCTTGAGCAGCTCGGGGGCGTAGCTGGCGTATTCCACGTTTTCGATGCCGCGCTGCAATTCGCCCAACGCGTCACCCAGCACTTTGCCGTGTTCGGCGGTGATGAGGGCGCAGAGTTCATCGGCGTGCTGCTCCAGCAGCTCCTTGAGCTTGCTCATGACACGGGCGCGCTTGAGCGGTGGCGTATTGCGCCACGCGGGGTAGGCGGCTTGCGCATTGGCAATGGCTTCCTCCACCGTGGCAACTTCGGCCAGCAGCACTTGCTTGTCGGCTTGGCCGGTGGCGGGGTTGTATACAGGTTGGCTACGCCCGGCGGGGGTGACGATGTGGCCGCCAATCAAATGGCCAATGGTTGTAGTGCTCAAAACAAGTCTCCTAGCAAAATTGGCTGCAAAGCCCGTGGATAGGGCTGTTGCAGCTATTAAAACGATAGCAATGTGGTGTGGTGCAGTGCGTTGTTAGGCGGCCGCTTGCAAGGTGTCGCCCAGCGCACTGACCAAGCTGGTGATTTGGGCGGGCGTGCTGATAAAGGGCGGTGCCAGCTGGATGGTGTCGCCGCCGTAGCGCACGTAAAAGCCTTTGTCCAGCATGGCCATGGCAATCTCAAAGGGGCGCTTGGCGGGTTCGCCGGGCACGGGGGCGATGGTGAAGCCCGCAGCCAACCCGTAGTTGCGGATGTCCAGCACGTGCTTGGCACCGCGCAGGCTGTGCACCGCTTGCTCGAAGTGCGGGGCCAGTTCGGCCACGCGCTGGGGGGCGTTTTCGCGCGCCAGTGCATCCATGGCAGCCACGCCAGCGGCGCAGGCTACGGGGTGGGCGCTGTAGGTGTAGCCGTGGGCAAACTCCAGCATGTAGTCCGGGCCACCCTGTGCCATGAAGGTGTCGTAAATCTCCTTGGTCGCCACCACGCCGCCCAGTGGCTGGGCACCGTTGGTCACTTGCTTGGCAAAGTTCAGGATGTCGGGCGTCACGCCAAAGGCTTCAGCCCCTGTCCATGCGCCCATGCGGCCAAAGCCAGTAATCACCTCGTCAAAGATGAGCAAGATATTGTTCTGCGTGCAAAGCTCGCGTAGGCGCTGCAAGTAGCCCACGGGCGGAATGACCACGCCAGCCGAACCCGCCATGGGCTCGACGATGACGGCGGCGATGTTGCTGGCATCGTGCAGGGCGATCAGGTCCAGCAGGTCTTCGGCCAGGCCTGCGCCGCGGTAGCCGCTGGCTTGGGCTTGCGCGGGTGGCATGCCTTGGAAGAAGGAGCCAGCAGGCGGCTGGGTGTGGGGCAGGTGGTCGGCCTCAATGCCTTGGCCGTACATCTTGCGGTTGCCCACGATGCCGCCGACCGAAATGCCGCCGTAGTTCACGCCGTGGTAGCCCTTGAGGCGGCCAATCAGGCGGGTTTTGCTGGCTTGGCCTTTAGCGCGCCAGTAGGCGCGGGCCATTTTGAGCGAGGTATCAGCCGACTCCGAGCCAGAACCGGTGAAGAACACATGGTCCAAGCCCTTGGGCATGCGCTCGACGATGCGGTTGGCCAACTCAAAAGACAAGGGGTGGCCAAACTGGAAGGCGGGCGCGTAATCGAGCGTGCCAATTTGCGCTGCCACCGCTTGGGTGATTTCGGCGCGGCCATGGCCCAGTCCACATGTCCACAGGCCGGAGAGGCCGTCAAAGTACGCCTTGCCGTGGTCGTCGTACAAATAACAACCCTCGGCGCGCACAAACATGCGCGGCTTGGCTTTGAAGTTGCGGTTGCCGGTAAAGGGCATCCAGTGCGCTTCCAGTTTGTCGGGCGTGGCGGCAAACGGTGTGGCGCTGGTGATCGGTTGGGGTTGGTCGTTGAGGTTCATGGCAAAGCCCTTCTGTCTACAGATGCCTGCCATTGTGGAAAAAGCCTTTACTCGTATAAAGTGGCAAATATCAAGGTTTACTTGCTATTTCATGAAAGTAAAAAGCAAAGCCCTGCTGGGGCCGATCAGCGACATGGATTTACGCCTGCTGCGCGTGTTCCAAACCGTGGTGGATTGCGGTGGCATGGCTGCGGCAGAGCTGGAGCTCAACATTGGCATATCCACCGTGAGCCGCCACATCAAAGACCTGGAAACCCGGTTGGGCTTGACGCTGTGCCGCCGCGGGCGGGCGGGCTTTGCCCTCACAGCAGAAGGCGAGCAGATATACGCCCAAACGCGACAACTGCTGGCAGCAGCCGAGGCGTTTCGCAGTGGTTTGGATGCGATTCACCAGCGCATGGGCGGTACGCTGCAGTTGGCCATTTTTGACAAAACGGCCAGCAACCCGGCCTCGCACATCCACGAGGCCATAGCCGCATTCCATGCTGCAGCGCCAGACGTGCAGCTCAACCTGCATGTGGCCACGCTCAACGCCATCGAGCGCGGTGTGCTCGATGGGCAGTTTGACGTCGGCATCATTCCCGGGCATCGCAATTCGGACATGCTCGACTACCTGCAGCTATTTGACGAGAGCATGTATTTGTACTGCAGCAAGGCACACCCACTATGGGAGCATGCAGAAACAGACATGGATATGGACTGGGATGCATTGGCCGACATGGGTATCGCGGGCTTGGGCTACCACTCGCCCAATATGGAACTGAGCCAAACCCGCCGCTTGCCCCGCCGCGCCACGGGCTTTGACCAAGAGGCCATTGCCACGCTGATACTGAGTGGCAGCTTTGTGGGTTTTTTACCCGACCACTACGCCGAGCAGTTTGTGCAGCGCGGCTGGATGCGCGCCCTCAACCCCGCTGTACTGCACTACCGCTGCGACTTCTTTGCCATCACCCGCCGCAGCCCCCAACCCAGCCGGGCGGCCAGATTGCTTGTGGAGTGTTTGGGGGACACGGCGTAGAGGTGTTCACCGCAGCGGGCGCCGACTTTGTTCACAAATTGCGCATCCCTGTCAGCACTGGGGTTTTGTGCGGAGGAGTACTCTGAGCACCTCGTTATTTGCTTAGGCAAGGAGTTGCTGAAATGAACTTTTCTATCTACTCACACGGCAAAAAAATTGGCTTAACCCGTGCCAATTCTTTCAACGAAGCCCAGCGCAATGCCGAACGGCAGTTTGGCACCCAATTCAACGCCACAGGCAAAGCCGAATTCGTGGCGGTGTACCCCGAGTACAACGACTTGCGCGCCCTGCCAGCGGCTGCGCGCAAGCGGCATTGATGCATGCGTCCGTTTGTCATTCCTCGCAAGTAGGTATCGCAACAAGAGTCTCTGCGTATCCGTTCACTGTCCGCGCTGGATCGGGCTCGGTGAGCCTTGCTATGGCGAAAATGATGGAAGAGATGTGGCAGGCAGAGGGACATGGCACCTATGTTCCATAAAACTGGAACGCCAGTTCTGGCGTGTGCCCACTCATCAACTCAGCCAGTGCTTTGCCCGAACCTGCGCCATGCGTCCAACCCAGCGTGCCGTGGCCAGCGTTGACCCAGATGCCGCGCACGGGGGTTTGGCCGATGTAGGGAATATTGGTGGGGGTGGCGGGGCGCAGGCCAGTCCAGTAGTTGGGCTGGCCGCCTTGCTCTGCGGTGCGGGTGTCGCACACGCCGGGCAGCACTTCTTCGATGCGGCGCGACAGCATGTGGCAGCGGGCGCGGGCCACATCGCTCTCGAGCGTCAGGTCGTAGTTGCCCACCTCGATGGTGCCCGCCACACGCAGCTGGTCGCCTAAGCGGCTGATGGCCACTTTCTTCGAGTCATCAATGGTAGATACCCATGGAGCTTGCTCGGGCTTGAGGATTTGGAACGTGGCGCTGTAGCCCTTACCGGGGTATATGGGCAGGCTCACGCCCACGGTGCGCAGCAACGGCGCGGTGTAGGAACCGCAGGCCACCACGATGTGGTCTGCCTTGTGGATTTCCATGTGCGATGGGGCTGTAGAGCTCGTGGAAACAGCTTGGATTGCTACAGAATGCATAGCACCGCGGGCGCCACTACTGGGTTTAAGGGCGGTCACGCTGTAGCCGTAGAGTAGTTCCGCGCCCTTGGCTTTGCACAGTTCGGCCAGTTTTTGGGTAAATACCAAGCAGTCGCCTGATTCGTCGCCCGGTGTGAAGGTGCCGCCCACAATGCTGTCGGCATAGGCGCGGTAGGCGGGCTCGATGTCCAAGAATTCTTGTTTGCTCACCACGCGGCGATCTACGCCGTATTTGCGCATCAGCTCGGCCGCTTCACCAGCGGTGTCAAAGGACTTTTGGTCGCTGTAAAAGTGGGCGATGCCGCGTTCCAGTCGGTTGTATTCCATACCGGTCTCGGCCACGATGTCTTTGAGTGCGGCATGGCTGTAAGAGCCCAAAGCCACCAGTTGCTGCACGTTGCGTTCAAATGCCCGGTCATTGCAGTTGGCCAAGAACTGCAGGCCCCACAAATACTGGCGAAAGCCCTCGCCAAAGGGGTTTTGGGGACGGAATAAGAGCGGGGCCTCTTTGCTCAGCATCCACTTGAGTGCCTTCAAAGGCGCGTCGCGGTTGGCCCAAGGCTCGCAGTAGCTGACCGAGATTTGTGCTCCATTGGCGAAGCTGGTTTCCAGCGCCGCGTTGGGCTGGCGGTCAATCACGGTGACGTCATGGCCGCGCTGCAGCAAATGCCAGGCGGTGCTAATGCCGATGGTTCCGGCGCCAAGGACGATGATTTTCATGGCACATGAGTGTGAAGCAAGGCCCAGTCAATTAAAAGAGCAATTAAACAGATTGCGAAAACATAAGCTGCGTTAATACAATGGCACCCATGCGAAGTTTTGAACCCGACGCTCTGGAATGCTTGGCCGCCATCGTGGAAGAAGGCGGGTTTGAGCGCGCTGCGGTGCGTTTGTCCATCACCCAGTCGGCGGTATCGCAGCGCTTGCGCTCGCTAGAAGCCCAAATCGGTACCGTGTTGCTGGTGCGCAGCCGTCCGGTCAAGCCCACAGCAGCGGGGCGTTTGCTGCTCAAACATGCCATGCAAATGCGTTTGCTGCGGGCGGATTTGGATTTTGACTTGCAAGAATTGGCGCTGCAAAGCACCGCGCCACGCGAAGAAGAGCGTGTATCGATTGCGATCAACGCCGACAGCATCGCCACCTGGGCGCTGGGCGCACTCGATGGCCTGCTGCAGGACGGCTTACCGCTGGAAATCATCACCGATGACCAAGATTTCACCCACGACTGGCTGCGTGAAGGCCAGGTGCTGGGCTGCGTTACCACCAACGACCGGGCACTGCGCGGTTGCAAAGTGGCACCGCTGGGCAGCATGCACTATGTAGCCGTAGCCAGCCCTCAGTACGCGCAAGCGCATTGCCCACAGGGTTTGAGTCCACAAAACTTCCGCAGCATTCCGTTCATCGCTTTCAACCGCAAAGACGACTTGCAGACGGAGTTTGTGGCGCGCGCGCTCAAATTGCGCCGGGTGTCGTTGCGCCAGCGCTTTGTGCCCAGTGGGCATGGACAAATGCACGCCGTGCGCAGCGGTTGGGGGGCCAGTGTGCTGCCCCGTCAGTTGGTGCAGCCTTGGTTGGACAGTGGCGATATGGTGGAGTTGCTCCCCGGTTTCACCCTAGCTGTGCAGCTCTACTGGCACTGCTGGAACCTCAATTCGGACGTGATAGACCGCCTCACACGGGCGCTAACACAGGGGGCGCAAACCGCTTTGGCGCAAGACATGCAGGAAAAAAATAGCCACAACACGGAATAAAGCCCGACTGAACCGTGTTTAAGCCATGTCATGCATTTTTTAAGGAGCAAGACATGTTGAAGCAAACACATCAGCACACCGTCTTAGGTGTTCTGCTAGGCGTGGCTATTGTGGGTTTGAGTGCCTGCGCGAGCATGGCCAGCGCACCGGCGACAAGCAACAACGGGGTACTGGTTGGCCCTACTCAAATGACGCTTTACACCTTTGACAAAGACACCGCAGGTAGTGGCAAAAGTGTATGCAATGGCCCTTGTGCTGCCAATTGGCCACCGCTGGTGGCAAGTGCCACTGCCACAGCACAAGGGAGCTGGACCGTGGTGACCCGTGACGACGGTAGCCGCCAGTGGGCGTACAAGGGGATGCCTCTGTATTACTGGGTCAAAGACCAGAAACCCGGTGACAAAACCGGCGATGGTGTGAACAAAGTCTGGCATCTGGCAACCCCTTGAATACCGTTTGAGGCCTAACAAACCATGGCAGACGTTGACATAGTGGGCTTGGCTTTGGGGCTCATCCCTCGGCTACGCCGCTATGCCCGTCTGCTCACTGGCCAGGCCAGCAGTGCGGACGACTTGGTGCAAGACACATTGGAGCGGGCACTGCGCAAGCAGCATCTATGGCGTGCCCCCGAGCAGGGGGATGAAGTCCAAGCGCTCAAGTCTTGGTTGCTGCAAATGATGCACAACCTCTACCTGAACCAGTTGCGCAGCCAGCAGCCACACTTGGATATGGAAGAACTAGGCGCTTGGGAGCCCAGCTACCAACCGCACCGAGAACTGGAAGGGCGCATGGATTTGGAGCGTGCGCTGGCTAGCATGCCAGCCGCAGGGCGTGAGGTGCTGTTACTGGTGTGTGTGGAAGAAATGTCGTATGAACAAGCGGCCCAAGTGCTGCAAGTGCCTGTGGGCACAGTCATGTCGCGCTTGTCGCGGGCGCGGCAGCGGCTGCATCAGGCCATGGAAGCAGGGGGTAGCAAACCCCAAGGTTTGAGGGCAGTGCCATGAGTACCGAGTACGAGCCACTCGACCCCATCACGCTGCATGCCTTTGTGGATGGGCAACTGGGTGCCGCAGAAGCCACAGAAGTAGCGCAGCGTTTGGCAGCGCAACCAGAGCAAGCCGCTTGGGTTGCGCAGTGCAAAGCCCACAGTACAGGGCTGCGTGCTTTGCATACAGACTATTTGCAGCAGGGGATACCGCCCAGCATGCTGCAACGCCTGCACCAGCAACAACAGCAGCGTCCACTATCTTGGCCGTTGTTGGCTCTGCGTGCGGCATGGCGACAGCCCGCATGGGTGGCTTGCTGCTGGCTCATATTGGGGGCAGCAGTCGGTGGGGGTGTTAGTTGGTGGTTGCACCCCACAGGGGCAGGCTTTGCGGCCGGCTTTGTGCGTGATGCGCAAATAGCCCATGTGGTCTACCAGCCAGAAGTGCGCCATCCGGTCGAGGTGAGTGCAGAGCAGCAAGCCCATTTGGTGCAGTGGTTGAGCAAGCGGCTGGGTCAGCCGCTGCAGGTGCCGCAATGGACTGGCGCAGGCTACAGCTTGGTCGGTGGGCGGCTGTTGCCTGCAGGGCAAAGCGGGGCAGGGACTACCAGCACGACACTGACGCGCGCCATGTTCATGTACCAGCATCCCAATGGTCAGCGTGTCACCTTGTATGTGAGCGTTTTGCCAGCCACGCCGGCGGCAAGCAGCGCATCCACCTCACCCGACTCAGGTGGTGCAGCATTCTCCCTCCAGGAAAGTCCTTTGCCCAGCATGGCGGGGGCGCAAGGACAGACTTTCTATTGGCAACAAGGCCGCATGGCGTATGCAGTGACGGGGCAAATTCCCAGCAGCGAACTGCTGCAGCTGGCCCAGTGGAGTTACCAGCAACTGCTGCCAGAAGCAGGCAGCACACAGGCTAGGGCAGCAGACAGTAAGGATCGTTGAACGCCGTGGTGGCCACGCGGGCTATTTGCTCGCGCAGCCATTGGTGCGGTCGTGAGCGCTCCAGTCGCAAGTGCCACAGTGCATCGATTTGGATCGGCGGCACTTCAATAGGCAGGTCGCGCACCACCAGTTGATCCGCAAAACCCGTCACATTGACAAAATGGCGCGGCAGCACGGTCAGCATGTCGGTTTGCGTGACCACGCGCCCTGCGGTAAAAAACTGGTTCACCGTTAGCACCACCCGGCGGCTGCGTTTGTGGTGGCGCAGTGCTTCGTCAATAAAGCCAAACGCTCGGCCCGAAAAGCTCACCAGCAAGTGGCGAGCGTTGCAAAAATCGTCCAAACCCAGTGGGCCGACAGCTAAGGGGTGGTCTTTGCGCATCACGCAGACATAGTTGCCTACGAATAAGCGCATGTGCGAGAACGCATGCGCGCTCCCAGCGTGGGTGTGGGCGGTCAAGTCGGCCACCACGGCGGGGAAGTGGCCTATCGCCAGATCGGCTTCCCCGGCTTCCAAGGCTTTGCGCGGGTCTCGGGTGGTCAGGGGCACGGTGCGCACGGCTACACCCGATGCCTCTTGCGCCAGTATTTGCATCAGCCGCGGCAGTATTTCAGCCGCCGTGGCGTCGGCCATGGTCAAGGTAAAGATGTCTTGCGCTGCCTGCGCCGTGAAGTTGCCCGGCCCCAATTGGTTTTCCAGTTGCTGCAGGGTTTCGCGCACGGCCAGCCACAGGCCTTCGGCACGGGGCGTGGCTTCCAAATGGCGTCCGTTGCGCACCAGCAGTTCGTCGCCCAGTGCATCGCGCAGGCGGCGCAGGGCATTGCTGACGGCAGGCTGCGTTAGAGCCAACTGCTCTGCAGCCCGGGTGATGTTGCGTTCGGCCATGATGGCGTCGAACACTTTCAGTAAGTTGAGGTCGAACGAACGCAGGTGCAGGGTTTTCTCAGGCATGGATGCAAGCATATGCGGCAGTGGTGGGGGCCATGCAAATTTTTTTGCAAACCATGTCAACCAAGTCACAGGCTGGCGCGTGAAAGCTCTATCTCTGTTACTGCATTACCAATTTATGCGCAAAGACAGCATCCAAGTTCCTGAAAAAGGCACCTACCAGTGGCAACTGTTTGATTACTGGCTGGACGAGTTCCGCAACAGCCATGCCAACCACTCGGCCTACATCGCCTTGAACTTCGCCGGTGTGTTGGACGATTGCCGCAGCAAATTGCACACCTTGCTCCAAAAGCACCGTGCCCAAGCTGCTGGAGCCCAAGCGCAACGCCACCAGCGTGCTATCAGCCGTTTGCAGTCCACCATCACCGGGGCTGCCATGGAATACGAAAGCGCTTACAGCACCCACTAAGTGGTTCGCTACTGGGCCTGCGCCAGCTCCTCCAGCACGTGGAGAACAGCTTCACCGTAGGCCTGCAGCTTTTGGCTGCCCATGCCGCTAATGCCCTCCAAATCCCCCAAGCTCTGGGGTTGGCGCTGGGCGATGGCGGCCAAGGTGGCGTCATGAAAAATCACATACGCCGGTAAATTGTGGTCACGCGCCACTTGGGCGCGCCATGCTTTGAGCGCGCTGTAGCGCAGCAAACCACCGCTGTCCAATGCCACGGGGGCTTTGACCACCGCCCCCAAACGGGCAGGGCGGCGTTGCCCGCGTGCTGCTGCTGGGTGGCTGGGTTCGCGCAGCAGTACCGGCACTTCGCCACGCAGCACGGGCCGTGATGCATCGTTGAGCTCCAGCGTGTTGAAATCCCCCCCGCGTACCGCCACGGCCCCCATGGCCAGCAGTTGGCGCAGCACACTGCGCAGCTGTGCCTCGCTGTACTGTTGTCCCACACCCCAGGTGCTGAGTTGGTCGTGCCCGTACAACGCGGTTTTGTCGTTCGCTTTGCCGCGCACCACGTCCATGAGGTGCCCGGCACCGAAGCTGCGCCCATCGTGCTGGGCGATGCGGTAAATGGTGGACAGCAGCATGCGCGCTGCTTCAGTCGCATCCCACGTCGCAGGGGGCTGCAGGCAGTTGTCGCAGTTACCGCAGGCGTGGCTCTCCTCGCCAAAGTAGGCCAGCAAGCGCACGCGGCGGCAGTCGCTGGCCTCGGCCAAGCCCAACAGGGCATCGAGTTTGCCGCGCTGCACACGCTTGAATTCGTCGCTGGCCGGGCTTTCGTCGATCATGCGGCGTTGCTGCACTACGTCGGCTAGGCCGTAGACCATCCAGGCTTGGGCGGGCAGTCCATCACGCCCGGCACGCCCGGTTTCTTGGTAATAACCTTCGATGTTTTTGGGCATGTCCAAGTGCGCCACAAAGCGCACATCGGGCTTATCTATCCCCATGCCAAAGGCGATAGTGGCCACCATGATGAGGCCTTCTTCGCGCAAAAAGCGGTCTTGGTGGTGCTGGCGCACGCTGCTGTCGAGCCCCGCGTGGTAGGGCAAGGCTGCGTAGCCGGCCTCTACCAAGGCCTCGGCCACCGACTCCACCTTGCGCCGACTCTGGCAGTAGACGATGCCGCTGTCCCCCTCGTGCTCGCGCACAAAGCGCAGCAGTTGCTGCAGCGGCGTTTGCTTTTCGACGATGGTGTAGCGGATGTTAGGGCGGTCAAAGCTGCTGACAAACTGGCGCGCATCCTGCAGTTGCAGTCGTTCCACTATGTCTTCGCGCGTCAGGGCGTCGGCGGTAGCGGTCAACGCCAAGCGGGGCACCTGCGGGTAGCGTTCGTGCAGCAGTGTCAACGCCCGGTACTCGGGCCTGAAGTCGTGCCCCCATTGGCTCACGCAGTGGGCTTCGTCGATGGCGAACAGGCCCAAGCGGCCTTGCGCCGCCAGTGCATCGAGCAGCGCCAGAAAGCGGCTGTTGTTCACGCGCTCTGGCGCAGCGTACAGCAAGGTCAGTTCACCGCGCAGCAGGGCTTGCTCTATCTGGTGCGCCTCTTCATGGCTGAGCGTGGAGTTGAGAAACGCCGCGCTCACCCCGGCTTCGTGCAGTGCGCCCACCTGGTCGTGCATGAGGGCGATGAGTGGCGATACGACCAAGCACACCCCCAGCCCTGCTTGGGCGCGGGCGATGGCCGGTATCTGGTAGCACAGCGACTTGCCGCCACCGGTGGGCATGAGTACGAGCGCATCCCCGCCTTGGCAGACATGTTCCACGATAGCAGCTTGTTCGCCACGGAACTGGTCGTAGCCAAACACGCTGCGCAGGATGTGTTGGCAGTCGCTCAGAGAGGGCAAAGGGGATGAAGGGCTAAGGCTGGTCAATTCACTGGCTTAAAATTCGCGCTTCCCAAGGAGCGTTGCAGCTGCAGTTCGGCCACTGGCCGGGCTTGTGGTCAGGCTTGGGCACCACAACTGCGCTCACCATGTTCAACCCTGTATTGTGAATGGTGAGAGATGAAGCCGATTGTTTACACCCGCGCGCAAGCGCTGCCCGAAATTTTGAAGCAACGCATTGTGATCCTCGATGGCGCTATGGGCACCATGATCCAACGCTTCAAGCTGGACGAAGCCCAGTACCGTGGTGCGCGCTTTGCCGACTTTCCGCACGATGTGAAGGGCAACAACGAGCTGCTCAGTCTCACACGCCCCGATGTGATCCGCGACATCCACGAAGGTTACTTGGCCGCTGGTGCCGACTTGGTGGAAACCAATACCTTTGGTGCCACCACTGTGGCCCAGGCCGATTACGGCATGGAGCACTTGGTGCGTGAGATGAACTACGAGTCCGCCCGCTTGGCGCGCCAAGCGTGCGACAAGTACAGCACCCCCGACAAACCCCGCTACGTGGCCGGAGCCTTGGGCCCTACGCCCAAAACCGCCAGCATCAGCCCCGATGTGAATGACCCCGGCGCGCGCAATGTGTCTTTCGAAGAATTGCGCGTTGCTTACTACGACCAAACGCAGGCATTGGTCGAAGGGGGGGCCGATGTGCTGTTGGTGGAGACGATTTTTGACACGCTCAACGCCAAAGCGGCCTTGTTTGCCATCGACGAGTACTTTGAAGCCAGTGGCGAGCGCCTGCCCATCATGATCAGCGGTACGGTGACCGATGCCTCTGGGCGCATTCTGTCGGGCCAGACGGTGACAGCTTTCTGGCACAGCGTGCGCCATGCGCGCCCCCTGTCGATTGGCCTGAACTGCGCCTTGGGTGCGGCACTCATGCGCCCCTATATACAAGAGCTCAACCGCGTGGCCACCGATACCTTCATCAGTTGCTACCCCAACGCCGGTCTGCCCAATCCCATGAGCGATACCGGCTTTGACGAAACGCCCGAAATCACCAGCCGTTTGGTGCACGAATTTGCCGCCGAAGGTCTGGTCAATATCGTGGGCGGCTGCTGTGGCACTACGCCAGACCATATCGGCGCTATTGCCAATGCGGTTGCCCCGGTGAAGACGCGCAATTTCTGGTCTGCGTATGCACAGGCCAATTAACTAGCTTGCAATAAAGGGTTGGCCTATGTCACGTGTACGGTTTGGAATCGTGGGTGTCGCCAAAATCGCGACGCAAAAAGTCATACCCGCCTTGCAGCAAGCATCTGCCATTGAGGTAGCGGCTATTGCCTCGCGCAGCTTGGATAAGGCCCAGCAAGCAGCCCAAGCCTTGGGCATTGCCAAGGCCTACGGTCGTTATGAAGATTTGCTGTCCGATCCGGACATCGACGCCATTTACAACCCCTTGCCCAACGATTGGCATGTGCCGCTCACCTTGGCAGCAGCCCGTGCGGGTAAGCATGTGCTGTGCGAAAAACCCATCGCGCTGACGGCGAAGGAAGCCGCGCAACTGCGCGAGGTGGCTGGCCACGTGCACATCATGGAAGGGTTTATGGTGCGCTTCCATCCCCAATGGCTGCGTGCCCGTGAACTGGTGCGCACAGGCCGATTGGGCGAATTGCGCAGCATGAACATGCAGTTCAGTTATTTCAACGCCGATCCGGGCAACATCCGCAACCAAGCCGCTTTGGGCGGTGGGGCGCTCATGGATATAGGTTGCTACCCCGTGGTGGCAGGGCGTTTCTTTTTCGATGCCGAACCTGTGCGCGTGCTGGGGCTGGCCGATGTGGATGCGCGCTTTGGCGTCGATCGCACCTTCACTGCTTTGCTCGACTTTGGCCAAGGCCGTCAACTCAGCTTTACCGTATCTACCCAATCGGCACCGTACCAGCGCTTGCAGCTCATGGGCAGTGCTGCGCGCTTGGAAATGCAGATTCCGGTCAATGCGCAGCCCCAGCAAGCCAGCCGCATTTGGTGGGACGATGGCAGTGCCCCGGGTGCAGCCGCCGCCCAGTCCGAAGACTTGCCGCCTTGCGATCAGTACGCCCTCATGGGCCAAGCTTTTGCGCAGGCCGTGCAGGGTGTGCACCCCCTGCCTTATGGGGTGGAGGATGCTATCCAGAATATGCGCATACTCGACGCCCTCAGGGTCAGTGCCGCGCAGGGCACATGGCAGACGCTCAGCCCAGACTAAAGACGGCGTTTAAGCACTGTCTTGGTTTTGCGATCGGCGCAAGCGTTCGCGGCTGTTGGACAGGTGGGTGCGCATGGCAGCCCGGGCTGAATCCGCATCGCCAGCCCGAATGGCCTCGTAAATGTTTTCGTGTTCACCGTGTACGCGCTGCAGGTAGGCCAAACGTCCTTCAGGTGCCGCGTTGGCCGTATTGATGCGGGTACGCGGAATGATCATGGTGCCTAGGTAGGTCATCAGGTCTTCAAAGTGGCGGTTGCCTGTGGCACGTGCCACTTCCAAGTGGAACTGGAAGTCAGCCGGCACCGCATCTGAAGTTTCTTGGATAGCTTGGTGGAACACCTTCAGCGCGGCGGCAATGCGCTCTAAATCGTGTTCGGAACGGCGAGAGGCAGCAAGGCCTGCGGCCTCCGTTTCCAAGCTGATGCGCAGTTCCAGCAAAGAAATGACGTCGGCTACGGTGGAGAAGTCCTCGGGTGCGATGCGAAACGTGGCTTGCTCACTGACGTGCTTGGCAAACGTGCCAATGCCGTGCCGCGTTTCCACCATGTCGGAAGCTTGCAGGCGCGAAATGGCTTCGCGCACAACGGTGCGACTGACAGAGAAGCGTGCCATGAGCTCGGCTTCCGAGGGTAATTTTTCTCCTGGGGCAATCGCGCCGGCGCGAATATCGTGGCTGATGGCCTGCACGATTTCCGGTACCAGGCCACGTTGTCGTCCTCGTCCCGGGCCGCTTAGGGTTTGTACTAGGTTGTTCATTTTTTTCTTGACTCGCTTCTTATGCCTTGGCTACAGTCGCCAAAGTTGTCAGACAACTTGTAAGTTGGGCGATGCCAAACTGTAGCAAATAGCAAGTCGTTTGTCGAAAATTAATGCCAATAAGACAGTGAAAGAGTAAATAAATGAAAGTTGCAAACAAATTGCTCCTGACCGGTGCTGCTGGTGGTCTGGGTAAAGTCTTGCGTGAGACCCTCAAGCCCTACTGCGATGTGATTCGCTTGTCTGACAAGGCGGCCATGGAGCCTGCCAAAGCCGGTGAAGAGGTCATACAAGCTGATTTGGCCAATGCGGCCGAAGTCAATGCCATGGTGGAAGGCTGCGACGCCATCATCCACATGGGTGGTATTTCGGTGGAGGCTCCTTTCGAAGCCATCATGCAAGCCAACATTTTGGGCGTGTACAACCTGTACGAAGCAGCCCGCAAGCACGGCGTTAAGCGCGTGATTTTTGCCAGCTCCAACCACGTGATTGGCTTTTACAAGCAAAGCGAAACCATCACTGTGGACAGCGCTCCCCGTCCCGATGGTTACTATGGCTTGAGCAAGGCCTATGGCGAAGACCTGTCGCGCTACTACTTTGACCGCTACGGCATCGAGACCGTGTGCTTGCGCATTGGCTCGTCCTTCCCCAAGCCACGCGATCGCCGCATGCTGTGCACTTATCTGAGCTACGACGATTTGCTGCGCTTGTTGGTGGCATCGTTGAGCGCGCCTGCTGTGGGCCACAGCATCATTTACGGTGTGTCCGACAACCCCGTGACATGGTGGGACAACTCTGGCGCACGCCACATTGGTTACAAGCCACAAGACAGCTCGGCTGTGTTCCGCGAAGAGGTGTACGCCAACACAGCGACCCCCGATCCGAAAGATCCTGCTGCAATCTACCAAGGCGGTGCATTCGTCAAGGCCAACCCTTAATCACGAACTGACCATGGCAAACGCAGAACTCATCGTAGATGCACGCAACGGCGTGGGCGAAAGCCCTGTTTGGAGTGTGCGCCACCAAGGTTTGTTTTGGGTGGATATCGCCGAGCGCCGTTTGTGGTTCTGGAGCCAGTCCAGTGGGCAGACGCGTTCCTGGCAAGCCCCCGAGATGTTGGCTTGCGTGGCCTTGCAAGCGGGCAGCGACGATGCGCCATGGGGCCGTTGGGTGGCCGGTATGGAAACCGGGATTGGTTTGTTGACTCCAGCCGATGACGGCAGCATGGGCGTGCAGATGCTGGCAGGCGTGACCCACAGCCACGAAGGCATGCGCTTTAACGACGGTCGTTGCGATCGCCAAGGCCGCTTTTGGGCTGGCACCATGGTCATGAATATGGGGCTGGCCGCTACAGACGGCAAGCTCTACCGCTTCGATGGCCAAGGTCGTCGCCAATTGGATGCCGTGCTGGATGGATTTATCACGCCAAACGGTTTGGCCTTCAGCCCCGATGGTCGCACCATGTACCTGTCCGACTCTCACCCCAATGTGCAAGCGATTTGGGCCTTTGATTACGACATTGACAGTGGTATTCCCAGTAAGCGTCGTTTGTTTGTTGACATGACGCCCATGCCTGGCCGTCCTGATGGTGCGGCGGTTGATCAAGATGGTTGCTATTGGATTTGTGCCAACGATGGTGGCTTGGTACACCGATTCACGCCGGATGGCAAGCTGGACAAGTCCTTAGCCGTGCCGGTCAAAAAGCCTGCCATGTGTGCTTTTGGCGGAACCAAAATGGATACCTTGTTTGTGACCTCCATTCGTCCGGGGGGGGATCTTTCCGATCAACCTTTGGCAGGTGGCGTGTTTGCACTGAATCCAGGAGTGAGAGGCCTGGATGAGCCACAAAGCATCCTCACAGATGCCAGTGGAACGCCTCTCGTATCGACCAATCTCTAAACTAAAACGGAGACACTATGAAAACACTACCTCGTTTGTTGGTGAGTTTGTTGGCTATGGCCAGCTTGGCTGCATCCGCTGTGGAATTCAAGTCCGCAGACGTGCACAACGACGACAACTACCCCACTGTGGCAGCCGTCAAACACATGAGTGCTACGCTGGAAAAGAGCAGTGGCGGTAAGTTCAAGATCAAGGTGTTCAACAAGGGTGCTTTGGGTTCTGAAAAAGAAACCATTGACCAGCTCAAGATTGGCGCGCTGGAAATGACCCGCGTGAATATCACGGCGGTGAACGGTATTTGCCCATTGACCATGATTCCAACTTTGCCCTTCTTGTTCCGCACAGAAGAACACATGCACAAGGTGCTGGACGGTGCAGTGGGTGAAGAAATCCTGAAAAGCTGCGAATCCAATGGCTTGGTTGGCCTGGCTTTCTACGACAGCGGTTCACGCTCCATCTACGCCAAAAAACCGATCAAGACTTTGGATGATGTCAAGGGTTTGAAGATCCGCGTGCAGCCTTCTGACTTGGCTATTGCCATGGCCCAAGCCATGGGCGCCAACCCCACACCCATGCCTTACGGTGAGGTGTACACCGGTCTGAAGACTGGTTTGGTGGATGCGGCAGAAAACAACATTCCTTCGTTCGATACCGCCAAGCACGCTGAAGCAGTGAAGGTGTATTCCCGTACCCAGCACTCCATGGCACCTGAAATTTTGCTCATGAGCAAAGTGGTGTGGGACAAGCTGTCCAAGGCTGAGCAAGACCAAGTGCGTGCAGCTGCCAAAGAATCCGTGGCTTTCCAGCGCAAAGCTTGGGACGAGCAAGAAGAGAAATCCATGGAGTCTCTGAAAAAGCAAGGCGTGCAGTTCGTGGAAGTGGACAAAGCCCAATTCCAAGCAGCCATGTTGCCTGTGTACTTGAAGTTCATGACAACGCCTGACCAAAAGCGTTTGGTCAAGGCTGCTCAAGACACCAAGTAACTGTGAACGGCAGCCCCGCGATGGGGCTGCATTGGTCAATGCAGACCACTGCGCCGACAGCCAGTCGGCGCAGCTAGGAGAAATACATGTTTACAAAATTCTGCAAGGCGCTTGCCAAGCTCAGCCTCGTGCTGGGAATTATTGGCCTGATCGCAGTGATCATCGCGGTGCAATGGGCGGTTTTTGGCCGCTATGTACTGAATGACACCCCCACCTGGGCGGAGGACATGGCCTTGTTGCTGGTGCTCTTCGTGACGTCGTTTGGAGTGGCTGTGGGCGTGCGCGATGCAGGTCACATCGGCTTGGAATCTTTGGTCGCATTGCTGCCAGAAAAAGGCCAACGCATCATGGAGTTGGTGATCCATGGCTGTGTAGTGGTTTTCGGTGTCGTAATGACTTACAGCAGTTGGCAATGGGCCAGTCTCAAATGGAATGAGAAAAAACCCATGCTGCCTTTGCCCGATGGCATTGACTATGTGCCGCTGATTATTGCTGGCGCACTGATCGTGCTGTTTTCTATCGAACATATTGTGGCCATTTTGCGTGGTCAAGAGGTGGAGGAGTCATGGAACTGACCGTCCTGTGTATTACGTTCACGATCTTCCTGTTGATGGGGGTTCCAGTGGCATTTGCCATTGGTCTGTCATCCATTGCCACCATCATGGTTGCGGGCCTGCCAGTAGCCATGGTGTTTCAGAAGATGCTCGGCGGCATGGAAGTGTTCAGCTTCTTGGCCATTCCCTTCTTTGTGTTTGCCGGTGAGTTGATGCTCTATGGCGGTATCGCCGACCGCATCGTGCGCTTTGCCAACAGTTTGGTGGGCCATGTGCGCGGTGGTTTGGGCATGAGCAACGTGCTGGGCTGCACCATTTTTGGTGGTGTGGCAGGTTCCCCCGTGGCCGATGTGTCTGCGATTGGCTCGGTGATGATTCCGTTGATGAAAAAAGAAGGCTATGACGCCGACTATGCCGTCAACGTGACGACCCATGCGGCCTTGGTGGGGGCCATCATGCCGACTTCGCACAACATGATCATCTTCACCTTGGCTACTGCAGGCATCGCCTCTATCAGTACCTTGGGCTTGATCTTGGCCGGTTTGGTACCTGCGCTGATTTTGACGCTGTGCAACTTGGGTGCGGCTTACTGGGTAGCGGTGCGCCGTGGTTACCCCACATCGGGCCAGTTCGCAGGCTGGACTGCGGTGATCAGCGCCTTCTTGGCGGCACTGCCCGGCTTGTTTGTTGTGGTCATCATCTTGGGCGGCATTTTGTCGGGTGTATTTACCGCGACTGAGTCGGCTTCTATCGCAGTCGCTTGGGCATTGCTGATCACCATTTTTGTCTACCGCACGCTCACATGGAAGAACTTCCTCAAGGCTTGCGTCAAGGCGTGCAAAACCACCGGTGTGGTGCTGCTCCTGATCGGCATCTCCAACGCCTTCGGTTACTTCTTGGCCTTGTACGAAGTGCCCCAAAAGACGGGTGAACTGATGCAGTACATCAGCTCCAATCCGTGGGTCATCTTCTTGATGATCAACGTGCTGCTGTTCGTACTGGGCACTTTCCTGGATATGGCGGCCACCATCTTGATTTGCACCCCCATCTTCATGCCTATCGCGATGCAATTTGGCATGGACCCGCTGCAGTTTGGCATCGTCATGCTGATCAACTGTGCTTTGGGTTTGAACACGCCGCCTGTGGGCACGGTGCAGTTTGTCGGCTGTGCCATTGGGGAAATTTCCGTGGGGCAGGTCATGCGCACCATCACGCCGTTTTACGGCGCTTTGGGCATGACTTTGCTCTTGGTGACCTATGTGCCTGCGTTCTCGCTCTGGCTGCCGTCGCTCATCAAATAACCACTCCACACTTTTTCAATTTACTTAACTGGGAACCACTATGACTCCACAAGAACTCAAGTCCATCATGTCTTCTGGCCTGCTGTCATTTCCTTTGACAGACTTTGACGCCCAAGGCAACTTCAACGCCAAAACCTACATCGAGCGCCTCGAATGGCTGGCTCCCTACGGTGCCAGCGCCTTGTTTGCTGCTGGCGGCACTGGCGAATTCTTTTCGCTGACTGCAGAGGAATACCCCGAAATCATCCGCACTGCGGTGCAAACCTGCAAAGGCAAGGTGCCAATCATTGCTGGTGCTGGCGGCCCCACACGTTTTGCTATCCAGTGCGCCCAAGAAGCCGAGCGCCAAGGTGCCCACGGCATCTTGTTGCTGCCCCACTACCTGACTGAAGCCAGCCAAGAAGGCCTGATCGCCCACGTAGAAGCCGTGTGCAAGAGCGTGAAGTTTGGCGTCATCGTGTACAACCGCAACGTTTGCCGCCTGACCCCTGAATCGCTGGCTATTTTGGCCGAGCGTTGCCCCAACCTGATCGGCTTCAAGGACGGCGTTGGCAACATCGAACTGATGTCCGCTATCTACATGAAGATGGGTGACCGCTTCTCCTACTTGGGTGGCCTGCCTACAGCGGAAGTCTACGCAGCCGCATACAAGGCGCTGGGTACCCCCGTGTACTCTTCCGCTGTGTTCAACTTCATCCCCAAGACCGCGATGGAGTTCTACGAAGCGATCCGTACCGACGACATGGCGACCCAACACCGCCTGTTGCGCGAGTTCTTCATGCCTTACTTGGCCATCCGCAACCGCAAGGAAGGCTACGCTGTGAGTATCGTCAAGGCTGGTGCTGCTATCGCTGGCCACCCAGCAGGCCCAGTGCGCCCACCTCTGTCTGACTTGGAAGCCCACGAAGTGGCTGAACTCAAGGTTTTGATGGACAAACTGGGTCCCCAGTAAGTCTCAAGGAATTGAGCATCCGGCAGTGTTGGTTGCCGGATCCATGAATCTGTTGAACAGGCTGGGCATTCACTGCGAGTGTTCCAGCCTGAATCCTTTGGAAGGATAGCCGCCATGACCACAACCGAAAACAGCGTGCAGCAACCCCGCGCCATCATGATGAACCCTGCCGACAACGTGGCGGTGGTTGTCAACGACGGTGGCTTGCGTGCCGGCGCCCAGTTGCCCAACGGCCCCACTCTGGTGGAAACCGTGCCCCAAGGCCACAAAGTAGCCTTGGTTGACCTGCCCCAAGGCAGCGAAGTGCGCCGTTACAACGTCATCATCGGCCACACCAACCAAGATATTCCTGCCGGTGGCTGGGTCAACGAGCAGCGCCTCATCATGCCAGCGGCCCGCTCGCTGGAGGGCCTGCCCGCCCCCCAACCACCACAAGCTTTGCCCCCCCTAGAGGGTTATACCTTTCAGGGTTACCGCAATGCCGACGGCAGCGTGGGCACCCGCAATCTGCTGGCCATCACCACCACTGTGCAGTGCGTGGCCGGCGTGTTGGATGTGGCGGTAGAGCGCATCAAAAAAGAACTACTCCCGCTCTATCCCAACGTCGACGGCGTGGTGGGCTTGGAGCACACCTACGGCTGCGGCGTGGCCATTGATGCGCCCGATGCCATCATCCCCATCCGCACTCTGCGCAACTTGTCCAGCAACCCCAACTTCGGCGGCGAAGTCATGGTGGTGAGCTTGGGCTGCGAAAAGCTGCAACCCGAGCGCCTGCTGCCCGGTCGTGTGATTCCCATCCAAGGCGCGGACAGCACCGGCCCCGAAGCACTGGACGTGGTGTGCCTGCAAGACGAAGCGCACGTGGGCTTTATGTCCATGATTGACCACATCTTGGTGCAAGCCAAAGCCCACTTGGAGCGCCTGAACCAACGCCGCCGCGAGACTTGCTCCGTGGCCGATTTGGTGGTGGGCGTGCAGTGCGGCGGCAGCGATGCTTTTTCGGGCATCACCGCCAACACCGCCGTGGGCTACGCCACCGACCTCGTGGTGCGAGCAGGCGGCACCGTCATGTTCAGCGAGAACACCGAAGTGCGTGACGCCGTGGACCAACTGACGCGCCGCGCCGCCACCACCGAAGTGGCCGACGCCATCGTGCGCGAACTGGGCTGGTACGACGCCTACTTGGCCCGTGGCCAAGCCGACCGCAGCGCCAACACCACGCCGGGTAACAAAAAAGGCGGCTTGTCCAACATCGTGGAAAAAGCCATGGGCTCCATCGTCAAGAGCGGTAGCGGCCCCATCCAAGGCGTGATCGCCCCCGGCGAGAAGGTGGCGCAAAAAGGCTTGATCTTTGCCGCCACCCCAGCCAGTGACTTCATCTGCGGCACGCTGCAACTGGCCGCTGGCATGAACCTGCACATCTTCACCACAGGCCGTGGCACGCCCTACGGCTTGGAGCAGTGCCCGGTGATCAAGGTCGCCACCCGTGACGACTTGGCACGCCGTTGGCACGATCTGATGGACTTCAACGCCGGGCGCATCGCCACTGGGCAGTTGACCATCGAAGAGGCCGGTTGGGAACTGTTCCACATGATGCTGGATGTGGCCAGTGGCAAGAAAACCTGGGCCGAGCACTGGAAGCTGCACAACGCCTTGGTGCTGTTCAACCCCGCGCCAGTGACCTGAGTGCGCAGCGCCTGTCGCCAGCGGTGGCGCAGGCGCTAAAATCGCCGCCTCTCCCAAGGAGCGTTGCAGCAGTTCCTAGGCCCCGCGCCTAGCGACCTGTCAGGCTTGGGAGCTGGCGGCCTCTGCCATAGCAAGCCGCCCCATACCCGGTCAACGACGCTCACCTGTGTTCCATTGTTCAGGTGAGTTGTATGCAAAATTCCCCCTCCAATTCGGCTGCAGAGCCCGTCCAGCAAGCTGATGCAGCTATCAAAATGGCAGCAAGTGCTGTGCAGCCCATGCGCCTGTCCGGGCTGGAGCCGCTCAACATCGACGCGGGCAGCCTGTTTGTGAACGTGGGCGAGCGCACCAACGTCACCGGCTCCAAAGCCTTTGCCCGCATGATTTTGGAAGGCCGCTACGAAGACGCGTTGTCCGTGGCGCGCCAGCAGGTGGAAAACGGCGCCCAGGTGGTGGATGTGAACATGGACGAAGCCATGCTCGACAGCCAAGCGGCCATGGTGCGCTTTCTCAACCTCATGGCCAGCGAGCCCGACATCGCCCGCGTGCCCGTCATGATCGACTCGTCCAAGTGGAGCGTGATTGAGGCTGGGCTGCGTTGCGTGCAGGGCAAAGCCATCGTCAACTCCATCAGCATGAAAGAAGGCGTGGACGCTTTCTTGCACCAAGCCAAGCTGCTGCGCCGCTATGGCGCTGCTGCCGTCGTCATGGCTTTTGACGAGAAAGGCCAAGCCGACACCTATGCGCGCAAGATCGAGATTTGCGAGCGCGCCTACCGCCTGTTGGTGGACGAAGTGGACTTCCCCGCCGAAGACATCATCTTTGACCCCAACATCTTCGCCATCGCCACGGGGATTGAAGAGCACAACAACTACGCGGTGGACTTCATCGAGGCCACGCGCTGGATCAAGCAAAACCTGCCCGGCGCCAAGGTCAGCGGCGGCGTCTCCAACGTGTCCTTTAGCTTTCGGGGCAACGACCCGGTGCGCGAAGCCATCCACACCGTCTTCCTGTACCACGCCATTGCTGCGGGCATGGACATGGGCATCGTCAACGCGGGCATGGTGGGTGTGTACGACGACCTGGAGCCCACCCTGCGCGAACGTGTCGAGGACGTGGTGCTCAACCGCCGCCCTGACGCGGGCGAGCGCCTCGTCGAGATCGCCGAAACCGCCAAGAGCGGGGCCAAAGACGAGAGCAAAAAGCTCGAATGGCGCGGCACGCCCGAAGCGCCTGTGAGCGTGAACAAGCGGCTAGAGCACGCGCTGGTGCACGGCATCACCGACTTCATCGTGCAAGACACCGAGGAAGCCTACCAAGCGGTGCTGGCCAAAGGCGGACGCCCGCTGCACGTCATCGAAGGCCCGCTCATGGACGGCATGAACGTGGTGGGCGACCTGTTTGGCCAAGGCAAGATGTTCCTGCCCCAGGTGGTGAAAAGCGCCCGCGTGATGAAAAGCGCTGTGGCCCACTTGGTGCCCTACATCGAAGAAGAAAAGCGCCAGCAGCAAGCCGCGGGCATGGACGTCAAGAGCAAGGGCAAGATCGTCATCGCCACCGTCAAGGGCGACGTGCACGACATCGGCAAAAACATCGTCACCGTGGTCTTGCAGTGCAACAACTTCGAGGTCATCAACATGGGCGTGATGGTGCCCGCCCATGAAATTTTGGCCAAAGCCAAGGAAGAGGGCGCGGACATCATCGGCCTGTCCGGCCTCATCACCCCCAGTCTGGAAGAGATGCAGTACGTGGCGGGCGAGATGCAAAAGGACGACTACTTCCGCAGCCGTGGCACGCCGCTGCTCATTGGCGGTGCTACCTGCTCGCGTGTGCATACCGCCGTCAAAATTGCGCCCCATTACGAAGGCCCCGTCGTCTACGTGCCCGATGCCAGCCGCAGCGTGAGCGTGGCCCAAGGCCTGCTGGGCGATGGCCGCGACGCCTACGTGGCCGAGGTCGAGGCCGACTACGACAAAGTGCGCCAACTGCACGCCAGCAAAAAACCCGTCGCCCTGTGGCCGCTGGACAAAGCCCGCGCCAACAAAACCCCCATCGACTGGGCGCAGTACCGCGCCACCGTGCCCAAATTCATTGGCCGCCGCGTGTTCAAAAACTGCGATCTGGCCGAGCTGGCGCAGTACATCGACTGGGGCCCTTTCTTTCAGACGTGGGACTTGGCCGGGCCTTACCCCGCCATCTTGGACGACGAGGTGGTGGGCGAGCAAGCCCGCAAGGTGCTGGCCGACGCCCAAGCCATGCTCAAGAAAATCATCGATGGCCGCTGGCTCACCGCCAACGCCGTGGTGGGCCTGTACCCCGCCAACGCGGTGGGTGACGACATCGTGCTGTGGAGCAGCGAAGAGCGCCGCGAGCGCGCCCTGGTGTGGCACGGCCTGCGCCAGCAAACCCCCAAAGAAGAAGGTCCCGACGGCCACCTGCGCCCCAGCCGCTGCTTGGCCGACTTTGTGGCTCCTCCCGAGACGGTGAGCGACTACGTGGGTTTATTCGCCGTGACGGCGGGCATCGGTGCTGAAGCACGCGCTGCAGCCTTTGAGGCCGCGCACGACGACTACAACTCCATCATGCTCAAAGCCTTGGCCGACCGCTTGGCCGAAGCCTTGGCCGAGCGCATGCACTGGCAAGTCCGCACCGACCTGTGGGGCTACGCGGCGGGCGAAACGCTGAGCAACGAGCAACTCATCGGCGAGCAATACCAAGGCATACGCCCCGCCCCCGGCTACCCCGCCTGCCCTGACCACAGCGTCAAGCGCGACATGTTTGCCCTGCTGCAGTGCGAAGACATCGGCATGGGTCTGACCGACAGCCTGGCCATGACCCCCGCCGCCAGCGTCAGCGGCTTCTACATTGGCCATCCGGAGGCGCAGTACTTCAACGTCGGCAAAGTGGGCACGGATCAAGTGGAAGACATGGCGGCACGCCGGGGTGTGAAGGTGGAGGAGCTACAGCGGTTCTTGGCGCCGAATTTGTGAGGATCACATCCCCTTAAACAACCCCGCAAAGCTGCGGCTCACTTCCAGCGTTTCGTCGCAGCCCACTAGGCTGACGATTTGCCGCCCGCGGTGGTCGCGGGTGACTTTGGCGATGGCGCGGGTGTTGACCAGCGTGCTGCGGTGAATCTGCCAAAACTTGTCCATGTCCACAGTGTTCAGCAACTCTTTGATGGGCGTGCGGATCAGGGCTTGCTGGGTGGCGGTTTGCACGCGGGTGTACTTGTCGTCGGACATGAAGAACAGCACCTCGTCGATAGGGATCAGTTGGATGCTGTTGCCCACCGTGGCCTGAATCCATTGCAGCGGAGCTGGGGCAGCGGCCACGGGGGCTGGACTCGCTAGCTGCCTGCTGAGCTGCTGCAGCAAGCGGTGCATAGATGGGGTGTGCAGCGGCATCATGCTGGCATCTGCCGCGCTGTGCCGTTGCTGCAAGCGTGCCTCCAGTCGATCTTGCAGGCGCTGCAGGGTCAGGGCTAGCCGCTCGTGTTCTGCGGGTTTGAGCACGTAGTCCACCACGCCTTGTTCGAAGGCGGCCACCGCGTACTGGTCGTAGGCGGTGACGAACACCATCTCGCAGCCCGCCCACGGGGTGGTGCCCGTTTCGTCCCACGTGGGCAACTGGCTAATGGCTTGCGCCGCTTCGATGCCCGACAGGCCGGGCATGCGAATGTCCAAGAACACCACATCGGGCTGGTGCTGCGCGGTCAGCGCCACCGCTTCGCTTCCGTTGCGGGCCTGCGCCACGATGTCGATGTGGGGGGCCACCTCCTGCAGACGCTGGCACAACTGCTCGCGCATCAGTCGCTCATCGTCGGCCACTATCACCCGCAAGGTATTCATACCGCCACTCCTTGGTTCACGCTGGGCGCACTTGGTAGGGCACGCACACCGTCACGCAGGAGCCACCTTGCGCGGGGGTGCTGATGCGCAGCTCGGCCTGCTGACCATACAGCAGCTGCAAGCGTTCGCGGATATTGGCCAAGCCCACGCCGGTACCGCTCGTCTGTCCGTGGGAAAAACCCAGCCCTGTGTCGCTCACCGATACCTCTAGCTGGCCATTGTTCACCACCGCCGCAATGCGCAGCAGGCCACCATCGGCTTGGGGTTCCAAGCCGTGGCGGATGGCGTTCTCCACCAAGCTTTGCAGCACCATGGGGGGAAACAGGGCCGAGTGCAGCCCTTCGGGTACTTGCACCTCCGTTTGCAGGCGCTCATCCATGCGCATGCGCAGAATGTCTAGGTAGGGCAAGACCACGGCCAGCTCGCGGCCCAAGTCCCGCGTGGCTTGGGCATTGGCCTCGCGCAGGGTGGGCATGGCTTCGCGCAAGAAGTGGATCAGGCTGCGCTGCATGCGGGCGGCACGCGGCGCATCAGTCTCGATAAGGTGCTCTATGCTGGCCAAGGTGTTGAACAAAAAGTGCGGCTCCACCTGCGCTTGCATGGCGGCCAGGCGCGCTTCCATTACTTGCCGTTTCAGGGTTTCGGTTTCTGCCGTTTCGGTGGCTGCTGCTGCCACCGCTTCGGCTTGAATGCGCCCTTGGTAAGAGATTTTGATGATGATGGACGCCACGATGAGTAGCCACACCATGCTGGAGATGGCCCTGTCTAAGCTGGTTCTGTACAGGCTGCGTTCCCAACGATCCAGGGCATGGGCGCTGATGCGCGACAGCCCCGGTGAGGCCGGAGCGGTGATGCGCACATGGTCCTCGCCGATGGATACCTGCGCTCCCTCGCTGGGGCTGCTCTGTTTTTGGATTTGGAGGCCATCGTCACCTATAACGATCTCCACACTGCGTGGAGCCGTAGTAGAAGCCTCCTCGGTGCTGGCGGTGGCGTTGGATGAGTCCATCCACAGACTCCATCGGTTTTGCGAGGGCAGCATTTCCTGCACTATGCCCACCAGCACCCAAAATAAGACCGCCAGCAGGATAAAACGCCACCAACTGATGCTGACCAGCCAACTGGCATAAGCGTGAAAGCCCCGCACCAGCGCGTGGTGCAAGCGGGCAGCAGCGTGGCGCACGGTGCCACCAGACTGGCGGGGAAGAGAAGACTTTGGCATACGAATTCCTCGTTCAGGGTGCACTGGCGCTGTGGTGATTGCTCTGCGCCAGTTTGACACCGTGCGGGCACTCTAGGGGAGGCCACCGCACCCTCGCCAGCGCTATGCGACAGACTGCGTTTTGGCTAGGACAGGCTGCATTAGCGCGGTGTTGGGGCCGCGTGGGTTTGCGCCATGCGCTGCACCCCCCATAGCGCCGCCATGCCCAAGAGGCTGGCCAGCAGCAGCCACCACAGTGCATAGCGGTAGCCCACGCTAGGTGTCCACAGCAGGCCCAGCGACAAGGGAGCCAAGGCACGGCCTGCCGCTACGGGCAAGCCCAGCAGGCCGTTGAGCACGCCCACGTGGGTGCGGCTCACGTACAGCGCCATGGCCGTGCCTTTCACAATCGTCGTCATGCCGTTGCCCATGCCATAGAGCAGCACAAACAGCAGGGCGGGCACGGGGTGCAAACCTACCAGCACCAGCAGCACCAGACCCACAGGAATGAGGGCCGATATCCAGCGGTTGGCTTGGTGCACATCCCACTGGCGCTCCATCACAAACAGCACGATGCGCCCCAGCACTTGGAACAGGCCAATGGCCGCCGGAATCAGCACCACCCAGTGGTCGGGCAAACCCGATTCGCGTAAGAGCGGCACCATGTGCGCCGCCAGCCCGGTGGTGATGGACACCATCAGCACCATGTAGGCCGCCAGCAACCAAAAAGGCCAGCGCAAGTGCGCACGCCAGTGGCTGTGTTCGGTGTGGGAGGCATGGCTCGGCTGCGCAGGCGAACCCTGTGCTTGCTGCACGGGCTGCGCGTCGTGTGCGGTTTGCGGGTACTGCGGCGGCGAACTTTGCAGCAGCCACAGGTGCACGGGTAAGCACACCAGTAGCTGCAGCGCGGCCAGCAGCCACAGGGTATCGCGCCAGCCCCACAGTGCGATCCACCAGCTATTGAGCGGGATGAACACCGTGCTGGCCAGCCCGCCCAAAAACGTGATGGTGATGATGGCGCGCCGAAAGTCGTGCGGAAAGCGCCGCGTCACCAGCGCAAAAGCCGGGTTGTACAGCGTGGCTGCTGCGCCCAAGCCCAGCCACACCCACACGGCGTACAGGGCTGCCAGCGAGTGCACCTGGGTGTGCGCCACAAAACCCAGCGCCACCCACACCGACCCCGTGGCCATGACCAGCCGCTCCCGGCCTTGGTCTATCCAACGTCCCACCAGCCAACTGCCCGCGCCTTCGGCCAGCAAGCACAGGCTAAATGCCAGCGACGACTGGGCGCGGCCCAAACCCAGCTCCGCTTCCAGCGGCTGCATGAGCAGGCCAAACAAATAAAAAACGCTGCCCCAACTGATGAGCTGCGGCAGTGAGAGCCAAGCGCTAAAGCGTTGGAAGTGCTGGGGTGGCTGCGTTAAGCGCATAGGCAAGAAGAAAAAGCGGGGCATACAAGGGCGATTGTCCACATCCACCCCGCAGAAGAAGGGGCTTCACGAGATTGTCACACCCCCGACATGCACCCTTGCTGTACTGCCTGCGCTTATGCCAAACCGAAGTTTTTATGTGCTGATGGGCGCGCAGTTTTTGTCAGCACTGGCCGACAACGCGCTGTTGATAGTCTGTATCGCCCTGCTGCGCCAGCAGCAGTGGGACTGGTGGTGGATACCGCTGCTGCGCGTGTTTTTTACCGTCTCGTACGTGATGCTGGCCCCCTGGGTGGGGCTGGTGGCGGACAAGCTGCACAAACCCCGTGTCATGCGCTGGGCCAATGCGGCCAAGCTGGCGGGTTGTGCGCTGCTGCTGGCGGGGGTGCATGTGCCCAGTGCCTATGCCTTGGTCGGCTTGGGCGCAGCGCTGTACGCCCCGGCTAAATACGGTTGGATTACCGATGCCATGCTGCCCCAGCGCTTGGTCTGGGCCAATGGGTGGATAGAGGTCAGCACCGTCAGCGCCGCCGTGCTGGGCGTGGGGCTGGGTGGCGTGCTGCTGCTGGCACCTACCAGCATGGCCCTGTGGGGCTTGCTGGCCACCTATGGCGTGGCGTGGGCGCTGTGCCACGGCATTGCCACTGTGCAGCGCGATGGGATGCCGGTTCTGCCCCATGGTTGGGATGCCTGGCGCAAGCCGTTCACCGCTTTTGCTGCGGACTGCTGGGCGCTCTGGCGCGACCCGCTCAGCCGCTTGTCGCTGGCCGTCACCACCCTGTTTTGGGGCGTGGGTGCCGTGGTGCAACTGCTGGTGCTGCAGTGGGCCGAGCAGCAACTGCATTTGCCGCTGAGCCAAGGTGCCTACCTGCAAGGCTGCGCTGCCGTGGGCGTGGTGCTAGGGGCGGTGCTGGCCGCCCGCTGGGTGCGGCTGGAACAAGCCCAGCGCGTGCTGCTGCTGGGCGTGGTCTTGGGCGCGCTCATGCCCCTGCTGCACTGGGTACACAGCGTGGGCTGGGCCGTGGCCATGACGCTGCTGGTGGGCGTGATCAGCGGCCTGTTCGTGGTGCCCATGAACGCCCTGCTGCAGCACCGCGGCGCGCAGTTGCTCACATCAGGCCGCAGCATTGCGGTGCAAAACTTCCATGAGAACTGCAGCATCCTGCTGCAGTCCGGTGCCTACGCCTTGCTGCTGGCAGCGGGCTTGCCGCTGGGCAGCATGCTGCTGCTCTTTGGCGGCTTTGTGGTGGTGGCCATGCTGTTGATTGGGTGGCGTTTGCGGGTGAGATAAATTTTGTATTTGCCTTGCTATTTAATAGAAGGATAGCAATAATGGATAAATTATTATGTGGGCAAGGATTTTTGTGTGACCGATAACCAAGAAAAAATAAACTTTGTGGGACAGTTTCTTGATGTTTTTAATAATTTGCGAAATTTGTGTGTAAATTTTTTAAAGCAAAACCCTCACTTTTTTGAGCAACTTGCATTGTTTCTTGATAATTTACCTAAACTGCTACGCGATATATGGGGAAAGGCAGCTGAGTATGGGTGGTATATAAATGGATGCACACCAGCCTCTGTTCAGGAGGTCATGTTGCAGAAGGTAGATCAAGCCACGCTGGATCGCGAAATGGTGGAGCATTTGGAAAGGGATTGGGACAGTGTTGTTGAGGGTATTCTTTCTGCATGCCCTGAGCGGCGTGAAATTCTTGAATGCGCATTTCAACTGCACACAGAGGGGTGCTACATAGCCGCTATCCCGCTCATGTTTGCGCAAGCCGATGGTATCTGTGAGGAGGGTTTCACGGCACACCTTTTTCGTGGATATAAAAATCTTGAGACTGATCTTGATAATCTGGCTGGCATGCATTCTTCCTTGGATATTTGGCTGAAAACTCTTGGTCTTAAAACCCAATTGACACAACATAGCTCAAATGATTCGCTAGAGCAGAAGGCTTTGGCTCCAAATAGGCATGGTGTGATGCATGGGTCAAGTAAACATCTGGATTACGGAACCAAGATCAACAGCCTAAAAGCTTTTTCGCTTCTTGCATTTGTTGTGCTGATTGGCGAAAAGATTAAGGCGCAAAAATATGAGGTAAGCAAAAGCAATTTATAGGTTGTGAAAAATTTTTCATGATTGCTAGGGGCTTACCCCTTTCCCATCAACGCCTGCCCCATGCGAATGCGCTCCCCGGTTTGCCAGCGCTCCAGCAGGCGGTAGCCCGGTGGGGCCAGCACGATGACGGTGGAGCCGTGTTGGAACCAGCCCAGTTCGTCGCCCGCGCCAAAGGTGGTGTCACACGGCAGGTGGTTGGGGCCACGGTAGCGCAGGTGCAAGGTGGTGTCGATGGCGTGCAGGCGGATGCTGGCCACCAGCACGGCGGCCACGGGCACCACGCCCACCACGTCGGCGGTTCCGTCCACCTCCACGGGCAGTAGGGCACGCTCGTTTTTGCAGAACAGTTTTTCCACCCGCTGCAGCGCGATGGGGTTGACGTTCCACGTGTCGCCCGAGAAATACGTCACCCCGCGCACCCGCCCGGCGCACGGTGCATGCAGGCGGTGGTACATGCTGGACTGGATGCGCAGCGTCACAAACTCGCCATTGCGCCATTGCGCGGCCAACGGTGTATCGCCCACCAGTTCATCGAGCCGGTAGGGAAAGCCTTTGGCCTGAAACAGTTGCCCATCTTCTATGCGGCCATGCGCCCCCACGATGCCATCGCAGGGGCTGACCAGCACGCCGGGGGCTGCCTCCACAGGCCGGGCCCCTGCGCGCAGCGGGCGGATGAAAAAGTCGTGCACGCTGGCGTACGGGCCGGGGGCGGTGTCTTGCAGTTCCAGGTCGGTAAAGCGCGACCACAGCCACAGCGCCACGCGGGTGAATAGCGGGCTGCGGATTTGGCTGATGCGCCCCATCCAGATGGTGCACCACTGGCGCGGTATGCGGTTGGTCAGCAAAAAGTTGATGTCCTCGTGCGCCAGCACGTGGCGCAGCGTTCGCAGCAGTGTCATGCGGTTTTCATCCTTGGTTCATATAAATGACGCTCACCACAGGAGCCGTCTATGTCCGATCTCATGCTTGAACCCACCACCTTGGCCAGTGCCGCAGCGGCTGCTGTGGCATCGGTTTGGGTGTTTCGCAAAGCGCGCCAGCGTCTGGAGTTGTCGCTGGCCAAAGCCCCTACGCTGGGTGGGCATGTGCGCTGGGCACAGCGCATCGCCCGGCAAATACCGGGCTACAGCTACGATGCAACACGTTGGTTTCAGCTTGATGACGCCCCCATGACGGTGGTGCAACAGCGCCGTGACGGCCTGCAGCGCTTGGGCCAAGCCCTGCGCAGCAGCAGCCCCCACACGCTGGCGCTGACCGAGCAGGCGGAACCCTATTTGCCCGACCTGCAGTTCACCCGTCGCTACCGCGTGCCCTTCCAGTTCCGCGAGGTGTTTTTGCAGCACGTGCCCATCACCAGTTTTTGGGCCAGCAGCCAAGGCAACCAACTGATAGACGCGGATGGCAAAGCCTACTGGGACGTGACTGGCTCCTATGGCCTGAACGTGCTGGGCACAGACTTTTACAAAACCTGCACCCAAGAGGGCGTGGCGCTGACCGATTCGCTGGGGCCGGTGCTGGGCTCCTACCACCCTTGCGTGCTGGACAACGTGCAGCGCCTGTGCGCCCTGTCGGGCATGGAGGAGGTGTCTTTCCATATGTCCGGCACCGAGGCAGTGATGCAAGCCGTGCGCTTGGCCCGCTACCACACGCGCCGCCGCAAGGTGGTGCGCTTTGCCGGCGCGTACCACGGCTGGTGGGACGATGTGCAGCCCGGCCCCGGCAACCCCAACAAACCTGCAGCCAATACCCTCACGCTGCGCGAAGGCCATGCCAACACCCTGCGCGTGCTGCGCAAGCGCAATGACATAGCCTGCGTGCTGATCAACCCCTTGCAGTCCATGCACCCCAACGGCGCTGCACCGTCAGACTCGACTCTGGTGGCCAACGAACGCAAAGCCGCCTATGACCGCGAGCAGCACACCCGCTGGCTGCAGGAGTTGCGTCAGGTGTGCACCGAGCGTGGCATTGCCCTCATCTTTGACGAAGTGTTCATGGGCTTTCGCTTGGGGGTGGGCGGCGCGCAGCAGTACTTTGGTGTGCAGGCCGACATGGTGACCTACGGCAAAACGCTGGGCGGTGGTCTGCCCGTGGGCGTGGTGTGCGGCAAGCGCGCATGGATGCAGCGCTACCGTGACGACCGCCCGGCCGACATTTGCTTTGCCCGCGGCACCTTCAACGCGCACCCGTATGTCATGGGTGCGATGAATGTTTTCTTGCGCCAGCTCGACACGCCTGCTGTGCAGCAGCTCTACGCCAACAGTTCAGCCGTGTGGAGCGAGCGCCTGCAGCGCATCAACGCGGCGCTGGCCGATGCGGGCTACCCGGTGCGCTTTGCAGGCATGGAGACGGTGTGGGCGCTGCTGTTTGACGCGCCCAGCCGCTACAACTGGCTGCTGCAGTTTTACCTGCGCGAGCAGGGCGTTGCCCTGAGCTGGGTGGGCACCGGGCGCTGGGTGTTCAACCTGTCGTACACCGATGCCGAGTTCGATCAGCTCACCGCCTGCGTGCTGCGCGCCTGTGCCCAGATGCAGCTGGATGGTTGGTGGTGGACGCCACCGGGAGTGGATGCCAAAACCATCAAACGCAGCGTGCTGCGGGAGTTGCTGCAGCACCGATGGGGGGCATGAAAAAGCCCCACTGTTGCGGGGCTTTCGGGGGAGAGGGGGCTTTCAGCGCTTCTTCGCTTGCACCAGCCGCTGCAGCACGCAAAAGGCAAACAGCAGGCCGCCAATCATGATGCGCGTCCACCAGGAACTGAGCGTGCCATCGAACATGATGAGCGCTTGGATGAGGCCCAGTGTGAGCACGCCAAACAGCGTGCCTGCCATATAGCCCACGCCGCCGCTGAGCAAGGTGCCGCCAATCACCACGGCGGCAATGGCGTCCAGCTCCATGCCCACGGCGTGCAAGCCGTAGCCCGAGAGCATGTAAAACGTGAACACCACGCCCCCGAGTGCCGAGCACATGCCGCTGATGGCATACACCAGCATGGTGGTGCGGGCTACGGGCAAGCCCATGAGCAAGGCCGACTGCTCGTTGCCACCGATGGCGTACACCGTGCGGCCAAACTCGGTGCCGTGCGCCAACACCATGGCCAGCAGCCACACCAGCAGGCCCAGCACCGCCCCTAAGGACAGGCTGGCCTCTGATCCTATGGGCAGGCGCCATTGGGCCAATGCGGTATAGGCCTCGTCGGTGATGCTGATGGAGTCGATGCTGATGAGGTAGCACAGCCCACGTGCCAAGAACATGCCAGCGAGTGTGACGATGAAGGGCTGCAGGCGAAAGCGCTGGATCAACCAGCCCATCAATGCGCCCAAACTGGCCCCCATGAGCAGCACCACAGCGATAGCCGGCACGATGGGCCAGTGCAGTTTCTCCACCAATTGCGCCAGCACCATGGTGGACAGCGCCACTACGGCACCCACCGACAGGTCGATGCCCCCTGTGAGGATGACAAAGCCCATGCCCACCGCCACGATGAGCAGGAAAGCGTTGTCGATGAGCAGGTTGAGAAACGCCTGCACGGTGAAAAATCCGTTGTAGGCCACCGAGCCGTAGCCCGCCATGCCCAAGCACAGCAGCATGGTGACCAGCAGGGGTACAAAGCGTGCGTAGGCTTTCATGCAGTACCTCCTGCATCCCTTGCTGCGCCACCCCCGACGCTGGGGCGTACCACCCAGCCACGCACCATGCGGCGAAATTCGGCCGATTGGATGAGCATGACGGCAAACACCACGGCGGCTTTGACGACGAGGTTGATCTCGGGTGGCACGCCAATGGAATAAATGGTGGAGGTGAGCGCTTGGATGATGAGCGCGCCCAGCATGCTGCCCGCCAAGCTGAACTTGCCCCCTGTGAGCAAGGTACCGCCCAGCGTCACGGCCAAAATAGCGTCCAGCTCCATCAGGTTGCCAGCGTTGTTGCCATCGGCGCTTTTCACGTTGGAGCTGATGATGATGCCCGCCATGCCCGCCGTCAGCCCGCAAAAGCCGTATACGCACAGGCTGATGAGGCGCTCTTTCACCCCGGCTACGCGCGCAGCGGCGGGGTTGATGCCTATGGCTTCAATGAACAAGCCCAGTGCTGTGCGGGTGACCAAGTAATGCAGCACCCCATAGACACCCACGGCGATGAACAAGGCAAACGGCAAACCCAGCCAATAGCCGCCGCCAAAGAAAAAGAAGGGCGAGTAGTACACGGTGATGATTTGCCCATCGGTCAGTAGCTGGGCAATGCCGCGGCCTGCCACCATGAGGATGAGGGTGGCAATAATGGGTTGCAGGCCAATGGCGTTGACCAAGAGGCCATTCCACAGCCCGCACAGCAAGGCCACACCCAGCGCGCACCCAATGGCCAGCGCCATGGGGAAGCGGCTCACTTGGGTGGATACGCCGTTGTTCACCACCAGCGTGCCGCCGATCATGAGCGCCGCCACCGAAGCGCTGATGGCGATGGTGGCACCGACCGAAATGTCGATGCCACGGGTGGCAATCACCAGCGTCATGCCCAGCGACACCAGCATGAGCGGTGCGGCGCGGTTGAGGATGTCGATCAGGCTGCCGTAGAGGTGGCCATCGCGCCACTGCAGCATCCAAAAACCGGGATTCAGGCTGGCGTTGATGAGCAAAATGAGCAGCAGCGTGACGCAGGGCCACAGCAGAGCGTGGCTGCTGATGCGTTGCCACAGGGTGGATACAGAGGCCTTGCTCATGTGTGCCCCGCAATCACGGCGTACACCGCTTGTTCACTGCTGCCAGCGGGCAGTTCACCCACGATCTCGCGGTCGCGCAGCACCACGATGCGGTGCGACACGCGCACCACTTCTTCCATTTCGGACGAAATAAATACCACTGCCATCCCTTCTTGGGCCAGTGCCATGATCTGGTTCATGATTTCTTGCTTGGCCGCTATGTCTATGCCCCGAGTGGGCTCGTCGAGTATCAACAGCGCAGGTTGTGTGGCCATCCAGCGTGCCAGCACGGCTTTTTGTTGGTTGCCGCCCGAGAGCAGGCCTATCGGTTTGTTGGCATCTTCGGTTTTGATGCCCAGAAGCGCGATGTAGTGGTTGGCCAGTTCCATCTGCCGCTGGTAACTGATGGCAGGCCACAGGCCTTGGCGTGCTTGCAAGGCCAGCACGATGTTCTCGCGCACCGACAGCGCGGCCACAATGCCTTCGGCCTTGCGGTCTTCCGGGCACATGCCCATGCCGGTTGCGATGGCTTGCACAGGGGACTGCAGCGCGGCATGCTTCCCTTTGATCTGCACCGTGCCGCTGTCACGGGCATCCAGCCCAAACAAGAGCCGCGCCAACTCGGTACGACCCGAACCGAGCAGGCCTCCTAGGCCGACGATCTCTCCGGCCCGAATGTCCAGTTGGCTGGGTTTGAGCGCGCCTTTGCGCCCCACGCCGTGCATGCTCAGCCACGCACCCGATGCCTGTTGCTTGTGCGCTGCCTGTGGCTTGCTGTCGGCCAGCGCCACGCTGCGCCCGACCATGGCGGCAATCAGCGCGTTGTGATCCAAGTCGCTGGCCAAGTATTCGCCCACCAGTTCGCCGTTGCGCAGCACGGTGATGCGGTCGCTCACGGCGTACACCTGGTCGAGAAAGTGCGTCACAAACAGCACCGCCATGCCTTGCGCTTTGAGCTGGCGCATCACCGCATAGAGCTTGTGCACCTCGTCGTCATCCAGGCTGGAGGTGGGTTCGTCCAGCACCAGCACCTTGGCGTCAATGCTCAAGGCGCGGGCAATGGCCACCATCTGTTGCACTGCCACGGGGTAGTGGGCCAGCGGGGCAGTGACGTCGATGTCCAAATTGAGTTTGCCCAGCCACTGGCGCGCCTCGTGGTGCATGCGGGGCCAGTCGATGAGCCCAGCACCCATCCAGCCTTTGCGCGGGTAGCGGCCCGCAAAGATGTTTTCTGCCACCGACAGGTTGGGGCAGAGGTTGACCTCTTGGTACACCGTGCTGATGCCCAAGGCCTGCGCGTGCGCGGGGGACTGGGCTTGCAGCGGCAGACCCTCCAGCGTGGCGCTGCCGCTGTCGGCTTGGTAGACGCCAGTTAGCACCTTGATGAGGGTGGATTTTCCGGCTCCGTTTTGCCCCATCAGGGCGTGGATTTCGCCTGCGCGCAATTGCAGGCTGACGTTGTGGAGCGCCAAGGCGGCTCCAAAGCGTTTGGAGATGCCCACCAGCGACAGCACTGGGGGCTTATCAAGTGTGCTCATGGCAGAACCCGTAACGCAGCCCACACCAGCGTGGGCTGCCTGTCACTCAAAGACCACCACCCTTGCGGGTGTTTGGCGCTCAGTACTTGCGGTTGGGAAACTCTTTGGCCGCCATGTCCATGGTGTACACCCCTTCTTGGGTCACGATGCGGCGGGGGATAGTTTTGCCTGCCACCACATCCTTGACGGCGGCAAACAGCTGGGGTCCGAGCAAGGGGTTGCACTCCACGCTCACGTCCATCTTGCCCGCCATCATGGCTTCAAAGGCACCCTTGACCGCATCCACCGAGATGATGGTGATGTCCTTGACGGGCTTCATGCCTGCTTCTTCGATGGCTTGGATGGCACCAATGGCCATGTCATCGTTGTGCGCGTAGAGCACGTTGATCTTTTTGCCCTCAGCCTTGAGGAAAGCTTCCATGACTTCCTTGCCCTTGGCGCGGGTGAAGTCGCCGGTTTGGGAGCGGATGATCTTGATATTGGGGTTGGCCTTGATGATTTCCTCAAAGCCCTTCTTGCGCTCGATGGCGGGGGCAGAACCCACCGTGCCTTGCAACTCGACCACGTTGATCTCGCCCTTCATGGTCTTGGCTTTTTCCAGCAGCCAGCGGCCAGCTTTGCGGCCTTCTTCCATGAAGTCAGAGCCCAAGAAGGACAGGTACAGCGATTCGTCTTTGGTCTCTACCGAGCGGTCGGTCAAGATGACTGGGATTTTGGCCGCTTTGGCTTCCTTGAGCACAGTGTCCCAGCCGGTATTCACCACGGGGGCAAAGGCGATCACGTCCACCTTTTGGGCGATGAAGGAGCGGATGGCTTTGATTTGGTTCTCTTGCTTTTGTTGGGCGTCGGCGAACTTGAGCTCAATGCCCTCTTTGGCCGCAGTCTCCTTGATGGAGTTGGTGTTGGCGGTGCGCCATTCGCTCTCTGCGCCTACTTGGGCAAAGCCCACCACGATTTTTTTCTGTGCCCAAGCGGGGGTGGCGCTCATCACGGCCAAAACCATGGCGCTGAGCAAGATGCTGCGACGATGTGTCATGTGCTGGTCTCCTGTCGGTTTATTGGTTTAGTCAGTCCAAGAAGGCATGTACCAAACGCCTCCCTATCTCCTGCCGCCAGTTCGTCATGCGCTGGGGTTAGGCTTTTTCATCGTAGACCGACTACCTATAGTTTTCTAATGATTTATTTATCTTGGTTTGATAACGTAAATCGGATTGGTGTTTGCACTGATTCTCGCCACCAAGCTTTGCTTTGATAAGCGCGGTTTCATTCATCGGAGCGCATTGTTATGGCCACATCCCCAGATTCCGCCCAGTCTTGTCTGTCCCATCCGATTGTTTGGCTGAGCAATGCCCAGCAGCGCTTGGGGTTGGTGCCCACGCTGGGGGCGGGCATGGCTGCTTGGCGGTGCTATGTCGGTGGGCAGTGGGTGGATTTACTGCGCCGCTGGGATGGGCAAACGACCGATATGTACACCTTGGCCTCGTTTGCCATGCTGCCGTGGTCCAACCGCATCAGCCAAGGCGGCTTTGACGTGGGGCCGCAGCACTACCCCATGCAGTGCAACCGGGTGGGTGAGCCTTATCCCATTCATGGTGATGGGTGGCTGCAAGCGTGGCAGTGTGAACAACCAGAACCCCATGTGGTGGAGATGCGTTTGCATTCACGCGGCTTCCAAGGCAACCCCTACCACTACGAAGCACTGCAGCGCTTTGTGTTGCACGAAGAGGGCTTGGAGCAGGTCTTGCACGTCACCCACTTGGGTGCGCAGCCCTTGCCTTATGGCTTGGGCCAGCACCCGTGGTTTGCGCGTGATCCGGACACCGTGTTGCACACACCCGTGCAAGGCGTGTGGCTCAGTGGGGCAGATCCCATTCCCACGGCGCATCGCACAGACTTTCCGCCCGAGTTGTCAGACTGGAATCCCACCCAAGGCATGCCAGCGTACGGCACTTTTATCGACAACGGATTCACGGGGTGGAATGGGGTGGCGCACATCGACTGGCCGTCCAAAGGACTGCGTTTGCACCTGCGCCATACCGAGACGGCGCAGCGCCCGCAGGCCGATGGTTATTGTTTGGTGTACCGCCCCAGCACTGGGCCTGCGTTTTGTTTCGAGCCTATTACCCACCCGATTGATGCCTTTCACATGCCCGGTCAGCCGGGGCTGGCCTTGTTGCAGCAAGGCCAGAGTGTGGGCATGCATTTGCACTGGCGCATAGAGCGCCGCGCTCAGGAGTGCTGACCAGCCAACTCGTCTTTTACATGCTCCATGGGGTCGAGCAACTCACCGCGCAGCAGGTACAAAGGGGCGCGGTGGTAGAGCATGATGTCGTGCACGGGGTCGGTGATGATTTTGGTCGCCCACGCAATGCCTTCGAGCAAGCTCTTTTGCTGCCAAATTTGACCGACGCGAAACAGCAAACCCGCAGCGCCCAAGAACAGCCAAACGATGCCAGTGAGACGCCAAGCGCTGGTCTCAAACGATTCGGGCGCGGCCCACGTGATCCATTGGGGGTGGAAGAATGCCAGCACAGGCACGGCCACGCACACCGCAATGAGCACGACCTTGCGGTGCAGGTTGTAGCCCACCTTCACGGCTTCTTTGTAGTCGTTGCTCACGTTGTTCACGTGGTCAAAGCCTTGCGGTTCGAAGAAGAAGTGGCCGCTTTGGCGCGTGCTCATGCTGATGAGCCAACCAATCAGGCCCGACACGGCGGGGTCGATGAACAGGTACACATAGGCCACCAAAAACGAGATGGCGCTGACAAAGTGCAGCGACTGGTTGATGCGGCTTTGGTGGTAGTAGCGGTGGTCGTCCCAGCGTTGGGTTTTCAGGGTGTCAAGAAAACGGTTCATGCAGTGCAGCTCCAATAGAGGTTGGCAATAGTGCGTTGCACAGCCGGCACGGGGTGCAGGCTGATCCAGTGGCGCGACTGTCTCGGCTTTGCATGAATGTTTGATGACACACCTACTTGCAGGAAGCCCATGTCAATGGGGTGCCATGCGTTTGTCACACAGTTGTCGCAACGCGCTGCCACATTGGCGGCCCATGAACACGGATCACACCAGCCCAGACGCCACCATCTGCGTGGATGAGCTGGCCCCATCGCGGGCCAGTTTGCGCATTGCCGTGGTGACAGAAACCTACCCGCCCGACATCAACGGAGTGGCCCGCACCATGGCGCGTACGGTGCAAGGACTGCGCGATTTGGGGCATGCCATCACCGTGATTCGCCCGCGCCACCCTTCCGAAGTGGGGGGGGACGCACCGCAACCCGATGTGCTGGTCAAGGGCATGCCCATCCCGTTTTACCGCCAGTTGCGTGTGGGCTTGCCTGCCAAACGCGAGCTGACCCGCTTGTGGAGTCATAAGCGGCCTGATGTTGTGCACATCGCTACCGAAGGGCCGCTGGGTTGGTCAGCCCTCAAGGTGGCGCGCAAGATGCGCATCCCAGTGAGTACCGACTTTCGTACCAACTTCCACGCCTATACCGAGCATTACAAAGTGGGCTTGCTCAAGAAACCCATCATCGCCTACTTGCGCAAATTCCATAACCTGGCCCACAGCACCATGGTGCCGACCGAACAGCTGCGCCAAGAACTGCACGCACTGGGGTTCGAGCGCCTGCACGCGGTACCGCGTGGTGTAGACGTCGGCCACTTTGACCCAGCCAAGCGCTCCGATGCTGTGCGCCAAAACTGGGGCGCGGCCGATGGTGATGTGGTGCTCTTGTGCGTGGCCCGGTTGGCGGCAGAGAAAAACCTGTCGGTACTGCTGCAGGTGTTCAACGCGCTGCAGCCGCTTTACCCACACCTGCGCTTGGTGGTGGCTGGAGATGGCCCCCAGCGCGAGAACCTGCAGCGCGAAAGCCCAAGGGCGTTATTTACGGGCTTTTTGGATGAAAAAGCATTGGCTGCGCACTACGCCAGTGCCGATGTGTTTGTCTTTCCCAGTGTGTCTGAAACCTTTGGCAACGTGTGCCTAGAAGCCATGGCCAGCGGGCTGCCCGTGGTGGCCTACGACGATGCTGCAGCGCGCTTGCTGGTGCAGCACGGCAGCAATGGTTTGCTGGCCCATTACAACCCTGCGCAGGGCGGCACGACCGATATGCAAGCCTTGCTGACCCATACCGAGGCCATGGTGCGCGATAGCGCGCTGCGCCAGCGTTGTGCCGCAGCCGCCCGTGACACCGCGCAAGGCATGAGCTGGGCCGCCATTTTTGCCCAAGTGGAGCGCGTGCTACTGCACGTGGCCGCCCAAAGCTGATGTCAGCGGTGGATAGCTATGGCTCCGACGACTCGGGGCTGGTGTGCGGGTTTTATTTCGATGCCCATGGTCAAGGGCACAACGTCGATGGCCTGCAGGCTTTGCACAGGCTTGAGACCGCCCGCACCGCGCAGCAAGGCTTTGTGTGGCTGCACTTCAGCCTGTCGCACACCGCTACGCGCAAATGGCTGCGCAGCCAAGTGCAGTTGCCCGACGAATTCCACGACTTACTGAGCGAAAGCTCGCGTTCTACCCGGGTGGAGCGGCACGACGAGGCCTTGCTGGCCGTGGTGAACGATGTGCGCTATGACTTTGCCTTTGAGGCCGCCGACTTGGCCACGTTGTGGCTCTACGTGGGCGAGCGGCTGGTGGTGTCGGCCCGTTTGCAACCCCTGCGTGCCATAGACCGGCTGCGCGATGCGGTGCGCCACGGCGAGCGCTTGCCCAGCAGCATGGCCCTGCTGGTGCACTTGATGCACGACCAAGGCGATGTGCTGGCGGGCATTGTGCGCGCTACCACCCAACGGGTCGATGACATTGAAGATACTTTGCTGGCTGGTCGTCTGGGGGCCAAACGGGCTGATCTGAGCGCGCTGCGCCGCTTGCTGGTGCGCTTGCAACGTTTGTTGGCACCAGAGCCAGCTTCGCTGTTTCGCTTGCTGCACCGCCCGCCCGATTGGATTGCGCAGGACGATTTGGCCGATTTGCGCCAATCCACCGAGGAGTTCAACGTGGCGCTGAGCGACATGGCCGCGTTGCAAGAGCGCATCAAGCTGCTGCAAGAAGAAATTGCTGCGCGCGTGGCCGAGTCGGACAACCACAGTCTGTATGTGCTGACCATCGTGACCGTGTTGGCGCTGCCGATCAACATGATTGCGGGTTTGCTGGGCATGAACGTGGGAGGCATTCCGCTGGCCGACCACCCGCACGGTTTTGTCCTCGTGTTGCTGGTGGTTGTGGTGGTAACGTTGCTGGCGGCATGGTTTGCGTTTCGCAAACGTGGTAATGATTAGGTGGAGCGGAAATTGCTAGCGCTCATCCATCATGATTGTGCGATTCACTCGTTGGTTGGGCAGTTTGAGCGTTGGGCGCAAGCTCATGCTTATTTATTTGTTGGACATGACGGCCGTGATTTACATCACCGGCATCTTGATCCATGAAAAACTCGCAGCCATAGAGTTCACACAAAAGGAAGTGGTGGGCGTCACCTACACCGTATCGGTGCGGGACAATTTGCTGCAGGCGCTGATTACTGGGCAAGTGCCCCCCGATGACATGCTGCAGCGCTGGCATAACCAGCGTGCGGCACAGGATGCGGCGCTCAATACCGCAGAGCAAGCGGAACGCTTTGACCAAGCCCTGCAGAGCATGCGCAACCTCAGTGCAGCATCCAGGGCCAGTGCACAAGCCGATCTGTTGACACGGGCTGGTGATTTGTTGACCACCGTGGCTAACCAGTCCAACCTGATTTTGGATCCGGACTTGGATAGTTATTACGTGATGTCGCTCACTATGCTGCGCTACCCTGAGTTGTTGCAGCTTTTGCAAGACAGCCAAACAGCATTGCGTCCCACTGATGGGAGTTTGGTTCGGCAGGCCGAGTTGTTGACCGTGGCAGGACGGCTCGATGCTGTCGTGCAGGGTATTCAATCGGACTTTATCCAAACGTGGAAAGCCAGTGATGACGGGTTGCATCAGCGCTTGGGGCCCAGTCGAGAGGCTTTGCTCAATGCGCTCAAGGTGTATGAGATTGCCTTGCAATCCATGGCCAATGCCAGTCGCAAAATCGACAGACAACCCAAGCAAGCCTTTGTGCAGTACCAACTGGTAGTGCAGCAAGCCTTGGATGCCGCTTGGGTGCAGGGCTTGCGGGAGTTGGACGGGTTGTTGCAGCAGCGTGTGCGTGGCTTGTACACCCGCATGGCTTTGCACTTGGGTACAGCTTTGGCGCTACTAGGTGGAATTTTGTCACTGGTCTATCTGGTGGCTAGTCAAATTGCCCGGCCCTTGCGCAGTTTGGCTACGGTGGCCGAGCGTGTGCGCCAGACATCCGATTACACCCAGCGTGCGCAGTGGAGTAGCAGCGATGAGATTGGGCGTTTGTTTGCTGCATTCAATGACATGCTGGCCCAGCTCGACCATGACCGTTTGGTACAGCAAGAATTGGCCGCCAGCGCCCGTGCAGCAGAGGCCCAGAAAGCCTTGTTGGAGGCATCGCCCATCCCCTTGGTGGTGACATCCATCCCTGATCACCGTATCTTGCATTTGAATGAACCGGGCAGGCATTGGGTGGGTCAATGGCACCAAGACCCTTGGCGCATGGGTTTGGAGCCAGGGGTGCGGGCGCGCTTTTTCCAACGTTTGGCCGACCGCGGTGTAGTGGACGAATTTGAAGTCCGTTGGCACGCTGCGGCGGAACCCACATGGGCGGTTTTGTCGGCGCGCCGACTGGAGTTTCAGGGGCAAGATGCAGTTATTACTGCTTTCACTCCGATCAATGTGCTCAAAGTCATGGAGCAGCGCCTAGAGTTGTGGGCCAAAGTGTTCGAGGCCTCCTCGGAGGGGATTACGATTTTGAATGCTGAGCGCCAAGTCATCAGTGTGAATGCCGCTTTTTGCCGCAATACAGGGTATGACTACTACGAGGTGATTGGCGAGGAATTGACCATGCTCATCGAGGGCGATGGTCCGCAGTGGCAAGCTGTATTGGACAAAGAGTCGTGGCAAGGGGAAGTGCGGTTTCGCCGCCAATCCGGGGATTCCTATCCGGCATGGCTCATGGTATCGCCGGTGCGTGAAGGTGGTAGTGAGCACCCTACCCATTACATCGGTATCGCTATTGACATCACCGATCGCAAAGCCAAGGAGGAACGTATTCGCTTCTTGGCCCAGCACGATGTGCTGACTGAGCTGCCCAACCGGGCTTTGTGCCAGCTGCGTTTGACGGAAGCTTTGGAAGCTGCACGGCAGCGCGGTGAACAGGTGGCGGTGCTGTTTATCGACTTGGATCGTTTCAAACTCATCAATGACACCTTGGGTCACCACATTGGCGATGGTTTGCTGCGCACGGTGGCGCGCCGGTTGTTGCATGCGGTGCGTGCCCACGACACAGTGAGTCGTTTGGGTGGTGATGAGTTCATCATCATCATGCGCCACGTTCATGGGCGTGAAGAGTTGGAAAACTTGGTACTGCAGCGACTCATTCCAAGCATTCGTCAACCCATGGTGGTGGAGGGACACAACCTGAGCGTTTCGTGTAGCGTGGGTGTGGCCATTTACCCTACGGATGCTTTGGACGAGGATGAGCTAATGCGCCGGGCCGATTCCGCTATGTACGAAGCCAAAGCGGCTGGGCGTGACACTGCGCGCTACTTTTCTGTTGAAACCGATCAGCGCATCTTGGCACGCCAATCCATGGAAGCCCAGCTGCGTATGGCTTTAGGAAACGGCGAGTTCAGCTTGCATTTTCAACCCCGTTTGCGTGCCAGTGACTATCGTATGAATGGAGCCGAAGCCCTGCTACGTTGGCACAACCCTGCACTCGGAACAGTGTCTCCTAGCGCATTTATTCAATTGGCCGAAGAAACAGGCTTGATCAAAACCATTGGGCCGTGGGTTTTGCAGCAAGCGTGTAGCCAGTGGGCCAGCATGCTGCAGGAAATGCGCACGGTGATGCCCGATGGTTGGTTGGGGGCGCAACTGTCGGTCAATCTTTCGGCCGCCCAGTTGGCCGATGAGCATTTGGTGCAGCAAGTAGCGCAGGCCTTGCAGCGCTCAGGATTGTCGGCATCTCTGTTGGAGTTGGAGCTGACGGAATCGCACCTGATGGACAACCCCAGTGCCGCACAGCAACGGGTGGCTGCACTCAAGAAGTTGGGGGTGCAAATCTCTATCGACGACTTTGGTACAGGCTATTCCAGCTTGGCTTATCTCAAGCGCTTTGCCATCGACAAACTCAAGGTAGATCAATCGTTTGTCCGCGCTATGCTGGAAGATTCTGCCGATGCTGCCATCGTGCAGGCGGTCATTGGTCTGGGTCACAGCTTGCAATTGCAGGTGGTGGCGGAAGGCGTAGAAACCATGGCGACGGCACAAGCCCTCAAGCGCCTTGGTTGCGATGAATTGCAGGGCTATGGCTTTGCACGCCCCATGCCAGAACAGGCATTTTTGGCTTGGGTGCGCCAAGATGCCCTTAGAGCGCTGCCGATTTGAGTGCGTGGCGGTATTGAATCGCCTCGGCCACATGGCTGGCTTGCACGCTGGTGCTAGCGGCCAAGTCAGCAATGGTGCGTGCCACCTTGAGGGTGCGGTGGGTGCTGCGGGCACTCCAAGCCATTTTGGCGGCTGCTTTGTTGAGCAGGCTGGCTGCGCTGCTTTCCAGTTGCACATGCTCGTCGATGGCCTGGCCTTGCAAAGCTGCATTGGTGCAACCTTGGCGTGTTTTCGCCAATTGGCGTGCCTGGTCGCAGCGTTGGGCTATGGCGGCAGTCCCTTCGCCGGGACTGGTGTGTAGCAACTCTTGGGCGGGCAGTGCAGGTACTTCCAAATGCAGGTCTATGCGGTCTAGCAAAGGACCGCTGAGTTTGCCTTGGTAACGGGCTACTTGGTCTGGGGTGCAACGGCAGACGCGTATGCGACTGCCCAAGTAGCCGCAAGGGCAGGGGTTCATGGCGGCAATGAGTTGAAAGCGCGCTGGAAAGTCAGCCCGCCGAGTGGCTCTGGCAATCGTGATGTGCCCAGTCTCTAGCGGTTCTCGCAGGGCTTCCAAGGCTGCGCGTGGAAATTCGGGTAGTTCGTCCAGAAACAAGACCCCATGGTGGGCGAGAGAGATTTCACCGGGTCGAGGGGGGGATCCCCCTCCTACAAGGGCCACAGCACTGGCAGAGTGGTGGGGCTGGCAGGTAGGGCGTTGGCCCCAGTGTTCCAGTTTGAAGCGACCACTCAGGCTGGCAATGGCCGCACTTTCCAATGCTTGTTCGGCATCCATGGGGGGCAGCAAGCCGGCAAAACGCTGTGCCAGCATCGATTTACCCGAACCCGGTGGCCCCACCATGAGCAGACTGTGGCCGCCGGCAGCGGCAATTTCCAGTACGCGTTTGGCGGCGGTTTGGCCTTTTACGTCGGCCAAGTCTGCGTAGTGTGGGTTGGAGCGCAGGGCTTGGCCTTGCAGGCGCACCCAGCCATCGGTGGGGCGTGTGGCGTTGTCCTGCGGTGCTGCGGGGCGCAGGGCTTGCACTGCATCGAGCAGGTGCAATGCGCGATACACCTCGGTATCGGGAACCAACGCTGCTTCTTCGGCACTGCCTGCTGGTAGTACCAAGCGCGTTGCTTGCGTGCTGTGGGCGCTTTGACGGCGCAGCGCCAATGCCATGGCCAAGGCCCCGCGCACAGGTCGCAGTTCACCCGACAAGGATAGCTCCCCTGCAAACTCCAAACCTTGCAGTTGCGTTGCGTCTATTTGTCCACTGGCGGCCAAAATACCCAAGGCAATCGGCAAGTCCAGTCGGCCAGAATCTTTGGGCAAATCGGCTGGGGCTAAGTTAACGGTGATGCGTTTGTTATTGGGGAACTCCAGCCCGCTGTTTTGGATGGCGCAGCGCACCCGCTCGCGGGCTTCTTTCACTTCCACATCGGCCAAGCCCACCAGTGTGAAGCTAGGCAAACCATTGGCCAGATGCACCTCGACCGTGACTTGCACAGCTTCAAGGCCTACCAAGGCCCGGCTTTGCACCAAAGATAAGCTCATATGACGAATGTTCCAGTTTGGTGCGCATAACGCACATTTATGGCAGGTGAATGCACAATAAGCGTGCAACTGTATGGATATACAGCATGATACGGTGCCAACAAAAAACTGCAAGTGCCTGCCATCGGGTGTGGCGAGGTTGGCACGGCTTCTGCTAATTGGGGTCATCTCCTCGCGTCGCATGGGAGACGCAGTGCCGATAGGCAACTGTCATCAATCGAAACACTAACAAAGGTGCAATCATGAAACTGGTAACGGCCATCATCAAACCGTTCAAGCTCGACGAGGTGCGTGAAGCCTTGTCCAGCATGGGCGTGCAAGGCATCACCGTCACCGAAGTCAAAGGCTTCGGTCGCCAAAAGGGACACACCGAGCTCTACCGCGGAGCTGAATACGTAGTGGACTTCCTGCCCAAGGTCAAGATCGAGGCCGCCGTGGATGACGCGCTGGTGGAGCGTGTGATCGAAGCCATCGAAGGCGCTGCACGCACCGGCAAGATTGGTGACGGCAAGATTTTTGTGTACGACCTCGAGCAGGTGGTGCGCATCCGTACGGGTGAAACCGGTAACGAGGCCCTCTAAGCCCAGTCCCTTCTAAGAGAGAACCGACTATGAAAAAACTGCTTGCTTCCTTGGCCTTGGGGCTAAGCTTGCTCGGCGCGGGAACTTTCGCGCTGGCCCAAACCGCTGCTCCAGCTGCTGCTGCGGCGCCCGCTGAAGCCAAACCTGCAGATGCTGCTCCAGCTGCCGCTGCTCCAGCAGAAGCACCTGCTGCTGCTGCCGCCGCCGCAGCGCCCGCAGCAGATGCCGCGGCCCCTGCTGCCGCACCTGCTCCCGTGCCTAATAAAGGTGACAACGCTTGGATGATGGTCTCCACGCTGTTGGTGATCTTGATGACTGTGCCTGGCTTGGCCTTGTTCTACGGTGGCTTGGTGCGCAGCAAGAACATGCTGTCCGTGCTCATGCAAGTCATGGTCACTTTCTCCATGATTGTTGTGCTGTGGTTCATCTACGGCTACAGCTTGGCCTTCACCGAAGGCGGTGCCTTCGTGGGTGGTTTTGACCGCTTGTTCATGAAGGGCATCTGGGACAACGTTGCAGGCACTTTTGCCAATGCCGCTACTTTTAGCAAAGGCGTGGTGATTCCTGAAATCGTGTTCGCAGGTTTCCAAGCCACTTTTGCTGGCATCACTTGCGCGCTGATCGTGGGTGCTTTTGCAGAACGCATCAAGTTCTCTGCTGTGCTCATGTTCATGGTGCTGTGGTTCACCTTCAGCTACGCTCCTATCGCCCACATGGTGTGGTTCTGGATGGGTCCTGACGCCTACACCGGCAAGGAAGTGGTGGATGCCATGAACGCCAAAGCGGGTTACATCTGGCAAATGGGCGCACTGGACTTCGCTGGCGGTACCGTGGTGCACATCAACGCTGCGGTGGCTGGCTTGGTCGGTGCCTTCCTGATCGGCAAGCGAGTGGGCTATGGCAAAGAAGCCATGGCTCCCCACAACCTGCCTTTGACCATGGTTGGCGCATCCCTGTTGTGGGTGGGCTGGTTCGGTTTCAACGCCGGTTCCGCTCTGGAAGCCAACGGTTTTGCTGCCCTGGCGTTTGCCAACACCTTTGTGGCGACTGCCGCTGCTGTGTTGTCGTGGTCTTTGGGTGAAGCCCTGCACCGTGGCAAGGCCTCCATGCTGGGTGCTGCTTCTGGCGCCGTAGCAGGTCTGGTGGCTATCACTCCCGCCGCTGGCAACGTGGGCATCGGAGGTGCCATCATCATCGGTTTGGTCGCTGGCTTCGTCTGCCTGTGGGGCGTGACTGGCTTGAAGAAACTGCTGGGCGCTGACGACACACTGGACGTGTTCGGCGTGCACGGCGTAGGCGGTATCTTGGGTGCTTTGCTGACTGGCGTGTTCAACAGCCCCGCACTGGGTGGCCCCAGCGCTGTGGGTGACTGGGTGACTGTGGGCATGATCGCTCCTGCCGACTACAGCATCGCAGCCCAAGTGTGGGTGCAAGCCAAGGCTGTGCTCATTACTGTGGTCTGGTCTGCAGTGGTGTCTGTCATCTCCTACAAGATTGTGGATTTGACCATTGGCCTGCGCGTGACCGAAGAGGAAGAGCGCGAAGGTCTGGACATCACATCCCACGGCGAAACCGCTTACAACAAGTAATGCACTCGGTGCCCGAAGCGATTCGGGCCTGAAGTACCTGGAAAAGCAAAAACCTGCCAGTGCAAGCTGGCAGGTTTTTTTGTGCACGAATGGTTTGTGCACATGGCCGCAAAGAGGATTGATGGGCCTTACTCCATGCACAATCACGGGCAGTGAAGCCACCGATTGGAGACAAGCATGACCGCACCGATGACCGATCCCCTGTCTGAGCTGGTACTGCAGCAAGCCGACGTGCGCATGGCCCTGCTACCGGCCTTGGGCGGCACCATCCGCTCTCTGCGCTGGGGCAACGAGCCCCTGCTGCGTTTGCCCGACGACCAACCCCTGCAGCACGGGCGCGAAGCCGGCAGCTACCCCTTGGTTCCGTTTTCCAACCGCATTGGCTACGCCCAAGCGCAGTGGGATGGCCAGCCGCTGGACATTGAAATCAACTTCCCTGGCGACAAGCACATGGCGCACGGTATTGGCTGGCAGCGCCCCTGGCAAGTGCACAGCAGCAGCGCCAGTGAAGCCTTGCTGCAACTCCATCACGACCCTAGCCAGCCATCGCCCAGCCCTATCCCCGGCAAGTGGCCGTTTGCTTTCACAGCCATGCAGTATTTCAAGCTGCACGCCCATGCGCTGGACATGGAAATGACCATCACCAACGACCACAGCGGTCCCGCTCCGGTGGGCCTGGGCTGGCACCCCTTCTTTGAAAAACGCCATGGCATGCGCGTGCAATTCGCCTGCGAAGGCCGTTGGGAAATGAACGAAGACAAGCTGCCCACCCACTTCAGCCCGGTAGCGGGCATGGTGGCCGACTTGGCCACGCTGGACGTGGACCACTGCTACGACGGTTGGCATGGCGATGTGTTGCTGGAGGACGAGCGCATCCGCCTGCGCATGCACTCCAACCTGCGCCGCTTGGTGGTCTTTACCAACCCGCAGCGCAACAACATCGCCATTGAGCCCGTCAGCCACGTGAACAACGCCATCAATTTGGCAGAGGAGCAGGGCGTCAGCATCGAATCGCTGGGCTTGGTGGTGCTGCAACCGGGTGAGCGTTATAGCGCCCACATGCGCTTGGAATGGACACTCAAGTAAGCCAGGAGACACCACCATGAGCACTTCTTCCGCCACATCTGGCCACGCAGCCGCTTGGAGCGTGGTTGCCCAGCACCGCTGCGGCCTGGGCGAATCGCCCTTTTGGCACCCGCACGAGCAGCAGTTGTACTGGGTGGACATCCCGGGACGCCAAGTGCTGCGCGCCAACATCTACATGGGCACCGTCGAGACCTGGGACATGCCCAGCGACCCCGGCTGCATCGCCCCCGCCGCCAGCGGCGGCTTGGTGCTGGCGCTGCGCGATGGCATTTACCGCGCAACCGAGTGGCGCGGCGCGCTCACCCGCATAGCAACCTTGCCCTACGACACGGCCACCATGCGTGCCAACGACGGCCAGTGCGACGCACTGGGCCGCCTGTGGGTCGGCACCATCGACGAGACCAAAACCGCCAAAACTGCCGCTTTGTTTTGCATCGATGCCCGTGGCAGCCGCACTGGCGCTGCGGTGCAGATTACCCAGCACGTGGTTGGCGCACTCACAGGCAACGGCTTGGGCTGGAGCCCTGACAAGCGCACGCTGTACTGGGCCGACACCCCCACCCACACCATCCGCGCGTGGGACTTTGACTTAGAGGCTGGCTCACTCAGCGGTGAGCGCCCGTTTGCCAACACTCCCCCCAAGCCTGAGGGCTGGGCGTGGAACCACAGCACGGGTTACCACGGCCGCCCAGACGGCGCTGCCATCGACTCACAAGGTCACTACTTCGCCGCCATGTTCGAAGGCCACTGCCTGGCCCACTACGCCCCCACAGGCGAGTTGGTGGAGCACCTGGACTTGCCCGCCCTGTGCCCCACCATGCCCTGCTTTGGTGGCGAAGACCTGCGCACCCTGTACGTCACCACCGCCAGCAAAGGCCGCAGCGAGGCCGAGCTGCTGGTCTACCCCGCGTCGGGCATGGTGCTGTCACGCCGTGTGGAAGTGCCCGGCCTGCCGGTGCAGTGTTTTGTGGATTGAGGGTTTGGCCCGTTTAGTCCTCGCGCGACTCGTCCTCGCGGTAGTTGCGCCACTGGGCTAGGCCGCGCTGCATCACGCGCATTTGCCCGTCCATGCGGGTGCAGGCGTCGCACAGGCGCAGGTGCACGCCCAGCGCCAAGCGCTCTAAGAGCGCCAAGCGGCGGTCTTCCCGGGCCACCAAGAGTGCGGTGGCTTTTTTGCAGCTCAGTCTGAGCGGGGTCATGCCATGGCCTTTCCATCAATCCAGTGCAGTTGCAGGCACTCGCGCAGCCGCAGGCGGGCGCGGTGCAGTTGCACATACAGGTTGGTCGCGCTCAGGTTCAGTTCCTTACAAATCTCCTCGCTGCTCAGCTCCAGCCACTCGCGCATCAGGAACAAGCGGGCCTGCACATCGGGCAAGCGCTGCATGCACAGCTCCAGCGTGCGGATGAACTGCTGGCTGTCGGTGTGCTGCTCGGGTGTTCCCCAGTCCGACGGGGCTTGGGCGTAGTGCCCATCGGGGGTGAATGCCATTTCTTCTAGCGGGTCGGTGTGGCTATCGGCATCGGCCACGGGGCTGGTCACGCATTCGCGCGCGTGCAGTCGCATGGCGTCCAGCACTTTGTGTTTGAGTATGCCCACCAGCCAGGTCTTGAGCGCGGAGCGGCCTGCAAAGGTTTGTGGCTTGGACAGAGCCGCCACGATGGTTTCCGATACCGCGTCTTCGGCCCACACCGCGTTGCGCAGTTGCAGCCGGGCAAAGCGCAGCAGGTAGGGACGCAGGGCGTGAAGTTCTTGTTCCAAAGCATGCATGGCGCGATTGTGCTGCAGGGCACTGGCGCTGCGCTCAGAAATATTTTTCAGCACCGCTGTAAGAAAACCCCAGCTGCCCTGACTAAGCCTTATCGGTCGACATAGCCCTGCACTGGGCAAGGGCATGGCGGTCGATGTTTAGCAATTTAGCAACCCATTTTCAGGAGAACACCATGAACCAACGTTTGATGATTGCCGCTACCGCAGCCACTTTGCTCACCGCTTTGGCCGCTCCCGCTACCAGCATGGCCGCTGAAAAAGAAAAGTGCTTTGGCATTGCCAAAGCAGGCCAAAACGACTGTGCCAACCTGACAGGCGCCCACTCCTGCGCAGGCCAAACCAAGATGGACATGGCCAAGGAAGACTGGAAGTTTGTGCCCGCAGGCACTTGCAAGGCCGCTGGTGGCATCAGCATGGACGAAGCCAAGAAGCAACTCAAGCTGTAAGCGGGGCGTAGCTGCTATGACGCATCCAGTGCACGGTATGGCTGCCCCCAGCGGGGGGAGGGTGGGGGGCGGTGCGGGCGCTGTTGCCCCCATGGCCCCAGTCGGCCTAGGCTGGCGCCATCCCCACTACCAGCAGTTGTTGCAGGAGCTTCCGGCACTGGATTTTTTGGAAGTGCACAGCGAAAACTTCTTTGGCCAAGGCGGAGCCGCCTTGGCCGTGCTGCAGCAAGGACGCGCCCATTACCCCATTAGCTTGCACGGCGTGGGGTTGGCACTGGGCAGCGCTGTGGGGGTAGACGAGTGGCATTTGCAGCAACTAGCGCAGTTGGTGGCGCGCATCGACCCGGTGCGGGTGAGTGACCACGCCAGCTTTGCGCGGGTGCAGATGCCATCGGGTCAGGTCATGCATGCCGCAGATCTGTTGCCCTTGCCGTACTGCCAGTCGGCTCTGGATGTGCTGTGCAGCAATGTGCACCACGTGCAAGAGACAGTGGGGCGAACTATCTTGGTGGAAAACATCTCGGCCTATGTTGCGCCCGATAGGCCAATGGGCGACAACGCCCTGCACGAAACAGAATTTTTGGCCTGTTTGGCCGAACGAACCGGCTGCGGCTTGCTGCTGGACGTGAACAACGTGTACGTGAATGCATGCAACACCGACAGCAAGGACACGCAATCCACCCCTTTGGAAAAATCCCGGCAGTGGCTGCAAGCACTGGCCTCCACCTTGGAGCGCAAGCAGCTACTGGGGGCTGTGCAGGAAATGCATGTGGCGGGCCACGAACGGGTGAACGACGCGTGGGGCAGTTTGGTCATAGACAGCCATGGCAGCTGCGTGTGTGAGGAAGTGTGGGCGCTTTATCGCTGCGCGTTGGAGTTGTTCGGCCCCGTACCGACTTTGCTAGAGTGGGACACGGCGATACCCCCGCTGCCTACTTTGCTCGCTCAGGTGCAGCGCATGCGCGAGGTGCAGCATGCTTGAACACCGCCAGACTCTGGCCAGCCAGCAGGCGGCGTGGGTGCAATCGCTCTACCGTGCCGATAGCACCTTGTCGCGTGCCATGCTGGTCTACCAATCCAACATGCTGGCGCTGGCCAAAAGCAGTTTGCGCAGCGCTTACCCGGTGGTCAGCGCCATTCTGGGTGGGCAAAGCATGGACGCGCTGGCTTGCGCGCATTGGTTGCAGTCTCCCCCTTTGCGCGGTGATGTGCACCAGTGGGGCGATGGCTTGGCCGCCTTCATGCAGGCGCAGCCGCAATTGGCCCAGTGCCCATGGTTGCCCGATGTCGCCCGGTGTGAATGGGCTTTGCACCGGCTTGCTTTTGCTGGCGATGGGCAAGCGCAATTACAGACGCTGCAGTGCTTACTAGAGCATGACCCCGACACCTTGCACATAAGCCTGTCAACGGGTTGGCAAGTGCAGAACAGCCCTTGGCCCGTGCACGACATCATCCAAACCCACTGGCAGCTCCCGCTGGGTGGTGCGCAGGAGGCAGGTACAGCGGCGGCCGATGCAGCAGAGCAAGCCTTGGCTTTGCACGCGCTGTGGGATCGTGTGCAAGCTGCTTGCATTTGCGCCGAGGAGCCCTGCGCGGTATTGCTCTGGCGCAATGGCTACAAGCCCCAACTGCGGGCTTGTTTGGCTGGCGAAGCAGCGTTTTTGCAAGCCCTTGGGCAGGGGCTCAGCTTGCACCAAGCGCTGGAGTGCAGTCCTGCGTTGGCATTTGAACAGTGGTTGCCCATGGCGGTGCAAACCGGCCTGCTGCTGCAAGTGACCCCCCCTATTTTTTTGGACGGAGAGACACCATGCATATTGTGAAAACACTCTATACAGCCCACCAGCTCTTGCTGCGGCTACTCAATCTACTCCAAGCGCCCGCCGCATTGGTGGCCAGGCTGTATGTGGCGCAGGTGTTTCTGCTCTCGGGCCTGACCAAGTTGCGGGACTGGGACACCACCTTGTTCTTGTTCCAAGAGGAATACCACGTGCCACTGCTGCCGCCAGCCGTGGCTGCCGTCACGGGGACGTTTGGCGAGACCGTGTTGCCAGTGCTGCTGGTGTTGGGCGTAGGAGGGCGTGTACCGGCTTTGGGCTTGAGTGTGGTCAACGTGATGGCCGTGCTGTCACTGACCGACATTGCACCCCTTGCCTTGCAGCAGCATGTGCTGTGGGGTGTGTTGCTCATGGTGCTGGCGCTTTACGGCAGCGGCGCGTGGGCCGTGGATGCGTGGCTCAACTGGGATCGCAGATTGTCAAAACTGCTGCGGTAGTTTTTCAAATTCATCGATCGGTACAGGCTGGCTGTACAGGTAGCCCTGCGCTAGCTGGCAACCGTGTTGGGCCAAAAAGGCGGCCTGCTCGGCTTGTTCTACCCCCTCAGCCACCACTTCCTGGCCCAATGCGTGGGCCAAGGAAATGATGCCCTTGACCAATTCGGCCCGTGAGTGGTCGGCGCAAATTTGGCTGGTGAAAGAACGGTCTATCTTCAGGGTGGTGATGGGAAAACGGGCCAAATAACTCAGGGCGGAGTAGCCGGTGCCAAAGTCGTCAATCGCAATGCTGATGCCCATGCCGCGCAATTGGGTGAGCATGTTGAAGATGTACTTGTCTTCCTCCAGCAACAGGCTTTCGGTGATTTCCAGTTCTATCCATTCGGGACGACAGCCCGTTTCCTGCAGTGTTTGGGTGATGGTGGAGATCAAGTTGCCTGCTTGAAATTGCCGGGCCGATAAGTTGATCGCCACTTTGTGTGGCGGCGCGCCAGCGCGATTCCATAGGCTGGCCGTGTGGCAGGCTTGGCGCAGCACCCATGTCCCCAAGGGGATGATGAGCCCCGTGTCTTCGGCAATCGGGATGAACTGATAAGGCGTGATCACGCCCCGCTCAGGGTGCTGCCAGCGCACCAAGGCTTCAGAGCCCACTAGCTGGCCGGTGCGCAGGTCTATCTTGGGCTGGAAGTACAAGGCCATGGCCTTGCGTTCCAGGGCGCGGCGCAGCTCGGTTTCTAGCTGCAGCCGTGCATTGGCTTGCTCGGTCAGGTGCTTGGAGTACAGGCGATAGGCGTTGCGGCCAGAGCGTTTGGCCAAGAACATGGCCGAGTCCGCGTACTTGAGCAGGTCATTGGGTTCGCTGCCATCGTTGGGAAACAGGGCAATGCCTATGCTGCCGGACACAAATACCTCGTGCCCATGCAGCACATAGGGGGCGTTCAGGGTGGCCAGTATTTTGTTGGCGATGCGGCCCACCTCATCGGTCGTGCCAACTTGGGCGACCACCATCACGAACTCATCGCCCCCCAGCCTGGCCACGCAGTCCAGTGCGCGGGCACAACCCGCCAAGCGGATGGCGACCATGCGCAGCAACTCGTCGCCCAGCGTATGCCCTAGGCTGTCGTTGACTTCCTTGAAACGATCCAAGTCAATCATCATCACCGCGCCTGTCTGGCCGTGCTGCAAGGCGAAGGACAGGTTCTCATGCAGGCGTTCCATGAACAGGGTGCGGTTGGGCAGCGTGGTCAAGGTGTCGTAAAAAGCCATTTGCTTGAGTTGGTGCCGCGATGCGTGCAGTTCCGTCACATCGCGCCCCACCGCCAGCACGCTTTGCACCTGGCCTTGGCTGCCAAACTCGGGTGTCAGGCAGATCCACATATGCTGCGGCTGCTTGTCCGGTAGGCGGATGGGCATGTCAAACTCCCTTGGCTCGCCCGACTGGAACACTTTGTGCAAATTCATTTCGAGCGCATCGGCGTACACGCTCTCAGCCAAGTCGGATGGCTTTTTGCCAATCACCTGCTCGGGGCTAAGGCGCAACAGGCGGTAAAACGCCGGGTTGGCATACTGTCGTTGCAGTCCTGGCCCGTAGCGCACCACGGTGTCTGTCGCGTGTTCCACCAAAGTGCGGAACTCATGTTCGCGTAGCGCCAGCTCGGCTTGCATGCGCTTGCGCTCGGAGATGTTGAGCACAAAGCAACTCAGCCCGATGATCTGATCCGCCTCGTTGTGCAGCGGCACATAAAAGGTTTGCCAAAACTCGCGCTGCTTGGTTTCGTCGCCATAGGCCGATTCTTCGCTGAAGCTCTCTCCACCCAGTGCGCGGTCAAACGCCCGCTTGGCCACGCCGTGGTCGGGGTGGTCTCCAATCACCGCATCGAGCATGTGCATACCCAGGCTGATCTCTTTGCCCCACAGCGCCCGCATGGCTTCTTGGTGCTGCTGGTTGAACGCCACATAGCGGTACTGGGTGTCCAGCGTGAAGCTGATTACCGTGTGCGCATCATCCGTGGTTCGCTGGGGTAGCAAGCCAAAAGTGGACGGGTTAGGAATGGGTTCCTGTTTCATGGCCAAACCAGTTTGCACCAATTCCGGCGTGGTGGGATTGCAGCGTAATTCCTATAGGGAGAAATTCGAAATTTGTTACGCTGCCCCATACTGTTTTGCGCATTCCTACGAGGCCCTTGCATCTTGACATCGCCATCTACGCTTCCCTACCAGCCCGCGCTGGACACCTTGCTGCAGCAGGTGCAAGACGCCGCGCAGCACGCCCAGCAGCACAGTTCATCCGATGCACCGCGTCCGGCCCTGCACATACGGGGCGGGGGCAGCAAAGCGTGGCTCACGCCGCAACTGGGCCAGCCAGCGTTGCCCCAGCCTGGCGTGCAGTGGCTGCACACCGATGGCTTGCGCGGCATCGTGGATTACGCGCCCAGCGAGCTGGTCATTACCGCCGGAGCGGGCACGCCGCTGGCCGAGCTGGAGTCGGCATTGGCTGAGCGTGGGCAGTACTTGCCCTTTGAGCCCCCCCATTTCGCGCGGGCAAACCCGAACGGTGCGCTGGGCGCTACGGTCGGCGGCTTGGTGGCATCGGGCTTGGCAGGGCCGGCACGCGCCGCTGTGGGCAGCGTGCGCGACCACGTGCTGGGCTTGCACCTGCTCAATGGGCGCGGGGAGCACTTGCAGTTTGGTGGGCAGGTCATCAAAAACGTGGCGGGCTACGACATCTCGCGCCTGATGGTGGGCGCTATGGGCACGCTGGGCGTCATCACGCAGGTGTCGCTCAAGGTGCTGGCCCGGCCCGTGGCCGAGGCCACGCTGTGCCTACCCCTCTCGCAGGCCGACGCTTTGGCCCAGCTCCAGCGCTGGGGTGGGCAGGCGCTGCCGCTCAACGCCAGTTGCTGGGTGCACGACACCACGGGGGCTGACGCGGCCCATTCCTCCGCCGCTGCCAGCGGGCAAGACCTGCTGTTTGTGCGCTTACGCGGTGCTAGGGCAGCGGTCGAATCGGCCTGCCAGCGCATGCTGGTCGATGCGCTGTTGCTGCCCCAATCGCCTGGCAGCGCGCAGGCGCACCACATGGAGGCCAGTCAAGCCGCTGCCGACTGGGCCTTGTGCCGCGAGCAGCAGTTGCCGTTTTTCACCCAAGCCCCGCACGATGCGCTGCTGTGGCGTCTGTCGGTGCCCGCCGCCACGCCTGCGCTGGATTGGCCTTACCCCACGCTGGTGGAGTGGCACGGTGCGTTGCGCTGGGTGTGGGCCCCTGCTGCAGCGGCCCAGCAGGTGCAGCAAACCGCATGGCGCGCTGGTGGTTCTGCTACAGTTTTTATAGCTGCTGCAGCTTGTCCAGTAAGCTCTACAGCCCGTTTTGGCATGCAAAGTCGGGTGGCGTATGGACCGCCTGCTGCGACCAGTGCGCAGGCGTTGTGGCAGATTGCGTGCCGCGTCAAAGACGCTTTCGACCCTTGGGGCTTGTTCAACCCTGCATTGTTTTCGCGCAAGGACTGATCCATGCACACCCACCTGAGCCCCGACTACGCCCACAACCCGCAGGCGCAAGAAGCTGCCCAGTTGCTGCGCCAGTGTGTGCACTGCGGTTTTTGCACCGCCACCTGTCCTACCTACCAGCTGTTGGGCGATGAGTTGGATGGGCCGCGAGGGCGTATTTACCAAATCAAGCAGGTGCTCGAAGGCCAAGCACCCACGCGTGCCACGCAGCAGCATTTGGATCGTTGCCTGACCTGCCGCAACTGCGAAAGCACCTGCCCCAGTGGCATGCAGTACGGGGCGCTGCTCGACATTGGCCGCCAGTTGGTGGATGCCCAAGTAGCGCGTCCTTGGCATCAGCGGGCAGTGCGATGGCTGCTGTGGCGTGGCTTGGCCTCCCCCCTCTTTGCCCCTTTGCTGCAGGTAGGGCAGTGGCTGCGGCCCGTATTGCCTGCGGTGCTGCGCGCCAAAGTGCCGCCGCGTCAGCGTCGTGCTGCCAGCGCCTCGCAGACCCGTGCTGGCGTGCACGCAGCGGTGTCGCCACCGCCAGCCTTGCAGCGCGTGGTGCTGCTGCAAGGCTGTGTGCAGCCCGCCATGGCCCCTAATATCAATGCCGCGACCGAGCGGGTACTGGCCGCTTGTGGTGTGCAAACCGTGCTGGCCCAGCATGCGGGTTGCTGCGGTGCGCTGGCGTGGCATTTGAACCAAGCCGACCCGGCTTTGGCCCAGGCCAAAGCCAATATCGACGCGTGGTGGCCCCTGCTTTTCCCCACTGACGGTACCGCCGCCGCGCAGGCCATTGTGGTCAATGCCTCGGGTTGCACCGTCATGGTCAAAGACTACGGCCACCTGCTGGCCCACGACCCGGCGTATGCCGAGCGAGCGCGCCAAGTCAGCAGCCTGTGCCAAGACTTGAGTGAACTACTGCCCCACTTGTTGCCCATGCTGCAGCAAGTGCTGCCGGGAGCCGTGCGCCAGCGCCGCTCTACCGACAAGTCCACGGGGGGCAAAGCCCTGCCGCGCTTGGTGTTTCACCCGCCCTGCACACTGCAGCATGGCCAGCAGTTGCGCGGTGGCGTGGAGTCTGCGCTGGGCAGTTTGGGTTTTAGCGTGCGCTTGGCCGAGCGAGAGGCGCATCTGTGCTGTGGCTCGGCGGGCACGTATTCGGTATTGCAGCCCGCACTGTCAGGCCAGTTGCGCCAGCGCAAGCTAGCGGGTTTGGCAGCGCAGGCTGGGGAGGTGATTGTCAGCGCCAATGTGGGTTGCATCACCCACTTGCAAGCAGGCACCACCACGCCCGTGCGGCATTGGGTGGAGGTGGTGGATGCCGTGTTGCACGGCGACACCACTGACTGATGGGTTCTAGGGCTAGTGGGCTCTAGGCCTCTAAGCCAAGGCCCGCTCAATATCCCGCGCTAGCTTGGCCGGGGTGTGGGTGGGGGCGTAGCGGCGCAACACCGTGCCGTCCCGTCCTACTAAAAACTTGGTGAAGTTCCACTTGATGGCGCTGGTGCCCAACACGCCACGCGCCTGTTGGCGCAGGTGGGCAAACAGCGGGTGCGCTTGCGGGCCGTTGACGTCGATCTTGGCCATCATGGGAAAACTCACACCGTAGTTCACTTGGCAAAACTGGGCAATCTCATCGTTGCTGCCTTTGTCTTGCGCACCAAACTGGTTGCAGGGAAAGCCCAGCACCACCAGGCCTTGGCTGGCGTACTGCTGGTGCAGCGCCTCCAGCCCGGCAAACTGGGGCGTGAAGCCGCAGGCGCTGGCGGTGTTGACCAGCAGCAGGACTTGCCCACGGTACTGGTTCAGCGCAACGGGTTGGCCCGAGATGGACAGTGCTTCAAAGTCGTACACGCTGGTCATGGTTGGGCGGTTGCTGTTCAATGCGATTTGTCGTTGCGGGCCACGTCCAGCAGGTGGTTGACCACCGCTGCGTGGTGCTGGCAGTTGTGCTGGTGCCAGCGCAATATGCCCCACATGGTACCCGCCACCACGACACCAAAAATGGTGATGGCCCCAAAGGCCGACAAGCCCACACCCGTGCCAAAGCTGTAGAGGAAACCAATACCCAAAATGCACGCTTGTTCATTGAGGTTTTGCACCGCAATCGAGCGGCCTGCCCCCATCAGGTTGTGGCCCCGGTGTTGCAGCAGCGCATTCATGGGGACCACCAAAAAGCCACCCAGTGCACCGAGCAGAATGAGGAAGGGCGCGGCGATCCACGCGTTGTGGATGAGGTTCAGGCCAATCACCAGCACCCCCATGGCAATGCCCAGTGGGATGACGCGCACGGCTTGATCCAGACGCATGCGCATGGAGGCCAAGATGGCTCCAGCCGCTGTGCCCAGTGCCACCACACCGACCAAGCGCGAGGCTTGGGTCACGTCGTATTGCAAGGCGGTCGCGGCCCAGGCCAGCACGATGTAACGCAAGTTGCCGCTCACGCCCCAAAACAGGGTGGTGGTGGCCAAGGAAATTTGGCCCAAGCGGTCTTTCCACAGGCGCTTGTTGCAGTCCCAAAAGTCGGGCAATAGCTCCAGCGGGTTTTTCGGGATGGGGCGCATGGCCACGCCGGTATGGGGAATGCGCGTGTTGAACCAAGCCGCGCCCAAGTACACGAGAACTAAGGTAGAGATAGCAGCTTGGGCTGGAGTGTTGATGCCGGTATCGAAGAAGGGAACGTCAACGGAGAGCAAATGCACCGCGATGGGCCCAATGAGCTGCCCACCGAGCAGCACCCCCAAGATGATGGAGGCGATGGTCAGCCCCTCAATCCAGCCGTTGGCCTTGACCAGTTGGCTGGCGGGCAGCAACTCGGTCAGGATGCCGTACTTGGCTGGCGAGTAGGCCGCTGCGCCCAAACCCACCACGGCGTAAGCCAAGAGCGGGTGCGAACCAAAGAGCATGAGCAAGCAGCCCACAATCTTGATGCTGTTGCTGTAGAGCATGACCTTGCCCTTGGGGTGTGCGTCGGCAAAAGCCCCGACAAAGGGGGCCAGCACCACGTAGAACAAGGCGAACATGGGAACCAAGGCGGCTTGCTGCCACTCTGGCGCATGGCTGGCGCGCAGCATTTGGACAGCTCCCACAAACAAGGCGTTGTCGGCCAGCGAGCTGAGGAACTGCGCTGCCATGATGGAATAAAAGCCGCGTTTCATGGGGTCTCGTAACAAGGGGCATTAGTGCTGCTAATGCCCACGGATATTCTGTAGAACGTACTCACGGTCTGGGGTTATAGCATGCCCACCAGTGCCAGAATCTGCGGCTTAACCCCACGCCGAACCCCTATTTCCGCCGCAGCGACCGAAAGTTCAGCCCATGCCACGCCCGATTCAAGCCACCATCCACACCCAAGCCTTGCACCACAACCTGCAGCGTGCCCGTGCCGCAGCCCCCGATGCCCGGGTGTGGGCAGTGGTCAAAGCCAACGCCTATGGCCACGGTATAGAGCGCGCTTTTGAAGGCCTGCGCAGCGCCGATGGCTTTGCCCTGCTGGATTTGGATGAGGCCGTGCGCGTGCGCGATTTGGGTTGGCGTGGCCCCATTTTGTTGTTGGAGGGGGCGTTCGATGCGCGGGATTTGGAGCTGTGCTCGCGCCTGAATCTGTGGCACACCGTGCATTGCCAAGAGCAAATTGATTGGCTGGCCGCCCACAAGACGCACGAACCGCACCGCGTTTTCCTCAAGCTCAACAGCGGTATGAACCGTTTGGGCTTTGACCCCGATGAATACCGCTCGGCTTGGACGCGCCTGAACGCGCTGCCGCAGGTGGACGAGATCAGCCTCATGACGCACTTCAGCGATGCCGACGGCCCCAAGGGCGTGGCCGAGGCGATGCAACTGTTCGAGCGCGTCACGCACGACTTGCCCGGTGAGCGCACCGTCTGCAACAGCGCCGCCACACTGCGCCATGCTGCTGGCTTGCCCACCGATTGGGTACGCCCGGGCATCGCGGTGTACGGCAGTGCCCCCGACTTTCCCGCCCACCGCGCCGCAGACTGGGGGCTACTACCGGGCATGACGCTTGCTGCGAAATTGATAGCGGTGCGAGCAATACCTGCAGGCGCTAGCGTGGGATATGGCTCTGCCTTTGTGGCCGACAAACCGATGCGCATTGGTACGGTGGCTTGTGGTTATGCCGACGGTTACCCGCGCATCGCCCCCACCGGCACCCCGGTGCTGGTCGATGGTGTGCGCAGCCGCACTTTGGGACGCGTCAGCATGGACATGTTGTGCGTCGATTTGACAGAAATTCCTACCGCCCACGTGGGCTCCGAGGTAACCTTATGGGGTCGCGCAGCCAATGGGGCGGTTCTTAGCATTGATGAGGTAGCCGCCAGCGCGCAGACACTGGGCTACGAATTGATGTGCGCACTGGCCCAGCGCGTGCCGGTGACCACAGATTGAGATACATACCTATACCTATTCACCTACTGGCCGTTGGAGAACCCATGCCAGTCGATATATGGAGCGAGACTGGGCAGCTCTTGCTGCGCAAGGGACAGCCCATCGTCTCGGAGCAACACCGTGACAAGCTGCATGCTTTCAATGCCAGCGCCATAGAAAGCGATGCCATGGCATGGCAGCACGCCTACGAACGACAGGTGTACCAAATGGTGCGCGATGGTGTGGACGTGCAGGCCGTGGCCCAAGTCACCATGCCCAAGACCATCAGCCAGCTGGACTATGTGCGCGTGAAAGCCACCAGTTGCTACCAGGGAGGGTGGTTGGATATCCAAGAGGTGCTGCGTGGCATCTTGTACCAAGGTGGTTTGGCCATTCGCCCGGCTCGGCGTCTCAAAGAGCTGTCCAAACATGCTGTGAGCTTGCTGAGCAAAGACCCAGACGATTCGCTGTACTGCCTGTTCCAGTTGCTGGCCGATGAGACCGTGGGTTACTGCGCTACCAATGCGTTGCTGTGCGCCTGCATCAGCTTGCTGGCAGCGCGCAAGCTGGGGCTGGATGAGCACTCGTGCGAAGTGGTGTTTGACGCCTGCCTGACCATGAACATAGGCATGGCGCGTGAGCAAGACAGCATGACGCGCCAAACTACCTCGCTGACCGACGAGCAGCGCGAACTGATCGCCCAGCACGGCGAGCGCGGCATGCAGATACTGTCGGCCCTGGGGGTGGATGAGCCCGATTGGCTGGATTTGGTGCGTTGGCACCAAAAACCGTCTATTCCCAACGACAAACCCAGTCTGGCCGTGCTGCGGCAGATTTTGCACACGGCCGACGTATTTGTGGCCAAAGTCGCGGCACGCAAAACGCGCTTGCCTTTGTCCTCTTTGCACGCGGTCAAGGCCATTTACACCGGAGGGGCCGACGCAGCCTCCCCAGTAGGGGCGGCCATTACGAATGTGTTGGGTTTTTACCCTCCCGGCACCTATGTGCGCATGAGCAATGGCGACACGGCGGTGGTGGCGCAGCGTGGCATCAAGGTCAATTTGCCGTGGCTTATCAGCATCCAAAACGAGCATGCGTTGCCGGTGCAGATGTACCAGTGCCGCCAGCCACAAGAGGGTTTCACCATTGTGGAGCCCATCACCTTTGCCAGCGTGAAGCTGGCCATTTCGCACAACAAGGTGCGCCGCGCGCGTGAGCGCGTGCAGCACCTCTCCCATCCCTACTGACATGGCGCGCGAGAAAACCGTGTACACCTGCCAAGAGTGCGGCGGCAGCAGCCCCAAATGGCTGGGCAAGTGCCCGCACTGCCAAGCGTGGAACACGCTGGTAGAGAGTGTGGCCGTACCCGATGCGGGCACGGCGCGCAACCGCTTTGCGGCCCTCGCACCCAGCAGCAGCGTGGCGGTGCTGGCCGACATCGAGGCTGCAGACGTAGAACGCACGCCCACGGGGCACGAGGAGCTGGATCGCGTGCTGGGCGGCGGCATGGTCGAGGGCGGGGTGGTGCTCATTGGCGGAGACCCCGGCATTGGCAAATCCACTTTGCTGTTGCAAGCGCTCGATTCGCTGCAACGGCTGGGCCAGCGTACGCTGTATGTGACGGGCGAAGAGAGTGGGGCCCAGGTGGCGCTGCGCTCACGCCGTTTGGGGCTGGGTAGCAGCCAAGTGCGGGTGCTGGCCGAAATCCAGCTGGAAAAAATCCTTGCTACTTTGCAGGCCGAGGCACCGCAGGTGGCGGTCATAGACTCCATCCAAACCGTGTATTCCGACCAGTTGACCAGCGCACCGGGTTCGGTGGCGCAGGTGCGCGAGTGTGCGGCCCACCTCACGCGGGCGGCCAAAAGTTCGGGTACGGCCATCGTGCTGGTCGGGCATGTCACCAAAGAAGGCGCACTGGCTGGGCCGCGCGTGCTGGAGCACATGGTCGATACCGTGCTGTACTTCGAGGGCGATACGCACAGCCAATTTCGTCTCATTCGGGCCATCAAAAACCGCTTTGGTGCGGTCAATGAGATGGGCGTCTTTGCCATGACGGAAAAAGGCCTCAAAGGCGTGAGCAACCCCAGTGCCATTTTCTTGAGCCAGCACGCCGAGGCGGTGCCGGGTAGCTGCGTCATGGTCACGCTGGAAGGCAGTCGCCCGCTGTTGGTGGAAATTCAGGCCTTGGTCGATAGCGGCGGCCCGAGTCCACGCCGTTTGTCGGTGGGACTGGAGCGCGATCGTTTGGCCCTGCTGCTGGCGGTGTTGCACCGCCACGCAGGCGTGGCCTGTGGTGACCAAGATGTGTTTGTCAACGCAGTAGGTGGCGTGCGCATCAGCGAACCAGCGGCGGACTTGCCAGTGCTGCTGGCCATTGCATCTAGCCTGCGCGGGCGACCCTTGCCCAAGGGGTTTTTTTCCTTTGGTGAAGTGGGCTTGGCAGGGGAGGTACGCCCCGCACCACGTGGGCAAGAGCGCTTGAAGGAGGCGGCCAAGCTTGGTTTCACTACTGCGCTGGTCCCCAAGGCCAACGCGCCCAAAAAACCCATAGAGGGTCTAACCGTGCACGCTGTGGATCGGGTGGATGAAGCGATGCAACTGCTACGCAGTTTGGAGTAAGGTGGGCAGCGGGCTGGGGTAGGCGAACCAAAAGCCTTGCAGTTCGTCCACGCCCAAATTGCGAAGCCGTTGGGCTTGCTGCTCGGTTTCTACCCCTTCTGCAATCACGCGAATGCCCATGCGGTGCAGCATGAGAACCGTGCCTTCCACCAAGGCTGGGGATTGCTCCCCCCAGTCTTGCAAAAAATCTTTATCGAGCTTGATGGCGGTAATGGGAAACTGGTGCAAGCGCGACAGCGAGGAGTAGCCAGTGCCAAAGTCATCCAAGTGGACTTCAAAACCCATGTGCTGGAGCGCTTGCACGGTACTGCGGGTTTGTTGCAGCGTGTTATCGGCCATGGCGCTTTCTGTCAGTTCAATCACCAAAGACTGAGCACTCACTTGGTAGCGTTGCAGGGTGTCGGCTACTTGCTGGGCAAAGTCGGCTTGTGCCAGTTGGCGGGTGGATACATTGATGGCGATGCGAATGGGTTGTGTCAATTGGGCGATATGCGCGCAGCATTGCTCAAGAACCCATTGGCCAATTTCCAAAATCAGGTGGTTGGCTTCGGCCAATGGAATGAATTCGCTGGGGGCAATGTCGCCCAACTGGGCGTGTTTCCAGCGCAGCAGGGCTTCGTAACTGTGTATGGCATGGGTATGGGCATCCACAATGGGTTGGAAGCACAGACTCAGCGTGTCGTCTACGCAAGCGTGGGCCAGCGCGGCATTGATTTTTTGCAAGCGGTAGGTGTTGTCGCGCAGCGCATTGTCGTAAAGGTGCCAGCAGTTGCGGCTTTGCTGTTTGGCGTGGTGCAGCGCGATAGCCGCATCGGCCAGTAGGTTTTCCAAATTGCTGTCAGAAGTGAGTGTTTGCTGTGCCAATCCCAAGCTGCCAGTAATGTGCACGGTTCGAAAGTTCACTTCATGTTGCAAGTCGATGGCGCGTAGCAGATCTTTGCTCAGGGCTTGCAGCAGGGGGCGGGATTCGGTGGCCTTACTGACCACAATCACGACGAACTCATCGCCCCCCCAGCGGCTGACTAAAGAGCGTTGCCAGTGCATGGCTTTGCTGGTGATGCGGCTGTAGGTTTCGATCGCACGGGCAGTGCGCTGCAGCACGATGTCGCCATATTGGTGACCCAGCTCGGCGTTGATTTCTTTGAACTGATCCAAGTCGATGTAGGCGGCGTAGATGGTGCTACCCAAATACTGGCGTTTGATGTCCTCGTCGCAGTTGAGGACACCCCGGCGATTGAGTAAGTTGGTCAGGTAGTCGCGGTGCGCCTGCAAGGTGAGTTCTGCAGTACGCTCAAGTACTTTGAATTCCAAATCCCGGTTGTGCGCTTTGAGCTCGTCGGATTTGGCTGACAAAGCCGCGATCAATCCTGTGTTTTCCAGCGTTTGGCGCATGTAAGCGCGCAGAAAGCGGTAGTTTTTTTCGTGGCTGATTAGCAAGGCAATGCAGTACACCGCACTCATGCCTGACAGTATGTTTTCGGTCAGCGCGGGCGAGCGCGCTAACTGTATGACCACAGGGGCCAGCATGGTCACTATGTAGACTTTGCCAACGAACACAGAGGCTTGGGTAGTGGCAACGCCCCCTGCCATGGATGCAATGGTCATGAGAACGATGTAGGACTCCCATTGTTCGTAAGTGGCTATCGTGTGCCAGCTTAAAACGGACCAGTTCAAGCAGCACAACACAATAGAGACTTCCAATAGCCGCTTGTAAAAGTCCAGATAGGGGGTGTTGGGGGAGTGGACGACGGAGCTAAATTTCAGAAAAACAATAGCGCGCAAGGCGGTGCATACCAAGCTGGAAATGAGCCAGATCGTGAAGAAAAGGGGCTCTTTGTCCAGAAAAATCCACCCCAAGCCCATGGAGCCAACCACGTTGACTACCATCCCCAAAGGCTGCTGTCGAAGGGCTTCTTCCCATAGCAGCTGCTTCTCAGTATTCATAACGAGTAAGTTTATGTTTGTGTTTTTGTTGGCATGGTGCCAAAAGGTAACAATTTGCTGTGAAATTGTCTTTCTGGGGTGTTAATGCAGTGTTAATAATCCGTAAATATGCACCGATAAGTGCAAGGAGGCAATGTGCGTGTATTGGTGGTGGAAGATGATTCCATGCTGGGCGATGCGCTGCGTGCTGGTTTGCGTCAGCAGGGCTTTCAGGTAGATTGGGTGCGTGATGGATTGGCCGCAGAGCGCGAGTTAGGCGGCGGTGCTTACTTGGCTGCTGTGTTGGATTTGGGCTTGCCCCTGCAGGATGGTTTACAAGTGCTGCGCCAAGTTCGGGCGGCGGGGGTGGTGACGCCAATTTTGGTTTTGACGGCCAGAGATGCGATCGCGCAGCGCATCGTGGGATTGGATGCTGGGGCAGATGACTATGTAGTCAAACCTGTTGATTTGCACGAACTGGCAGCGCGTTTGCGCTCATTGATTCGCCGTTCGCACGGGCAGGCGCAGGATAAGTGGCAATGCGCCGACATTGTGCTTGATGTGGCCAAGCGACAGGTGTGCAAGGACGGTGAGCCTGTGTTGCTTTCAGCGCGAGAGTTCGATGTACTACAGGCTTTGATGCGTCACCCAGGGCAGGTGGTGACGCGTGCCCAGCTAGCGCAACAGCTGTATAGCTGGGGCCAAGAGGTCGAAAGCAATGCGGTAGAGGTGCATGTGCACCACTTGCGCCGCAAGTTGGGGTCCGATGCCATCATCACCGTGCGCGGTGTGGGCTATGCCATGCGCATAGCCGTTGGCGCTCAGGAGCGATCATGAAGCGTATTCAACAGTGGATGGCCTCTATGCAGGCACGCTTGCTGGTGCTGCTGGTGACGGGCATGCTGGTTGTCAGTGTGTTGGCCATGGTGTCGGCAGCGCACTCCATGCGGCACGAAATGGGGGAGTTGCTGGATGCCCATTTGGCCCAATCGGCAGCATCGCTACTCATGCAGGCCAATCTCCTTGAGGACGATGAGGCCGTCGAAGATGTTCCCTTGCTACACCGTTACGCCACGCGCACGGTATTTCAGATATTCCGTGATGGTGTGTTGCATTGTCGCTCCAGCAATGCCCCGTCTGAGCCTATTACGACGACCCGCAATGGTTTTGTGACGGTTCAGCAAGCCGATGGCTCGCGCTGGCGGGTATTTGCGGTGCACGATGCGCAGCACAACACCACGGTGTTGGTGGGGGAGCAGTGGCGTACACGGGACTCTATCGTTACGGAGGTACTGTGCAGCATGTTGGTGCCTTTGCTGCTGTCTTTGCCTGTCATGGCATTGCTGGTGGTGTGGCTGGTTCGGAACAACTTCAAGCCGCTGCGTAAGCTGCAATCGGCTTTGTTGCAGCGCCAGCCAGACGATACCCACGTGTTGGATGCGGGACCTCTGCCGCAAGAAATCCAGCCCTTGCTCGATGCACTGAACCAATTGCTGGCACGCATGGCGCGTATGCTGGAGCATGAGCGACGCTTCACCGCCGATGCTGCGCATGAGTTGCGCACCCCTATTGCGGCCATACGCACGCAGGCGCAAGTGGCGCTGGGTGCTTTGCACGGGATGGATGCCCGCACGGATGTGATTTTCCAAGCTTTGCAGACCACCATGGCCGGGTGTGACAGGGCCAGTCACGTGGTAGATCAATTGCTGGTGTTAGCCCGTTTGGACGCACCGGTGGATGCAATTCTTTGCCCGAGTACGACAAACACGCTGCGCTTGTCAGACGCCGTGCAGCAGCTATTGGCCGATATGGCCCCTATGGCGTGGGCCAAGCAGCAAAACTTAGAGCTGCACGACGATACCGATGGACAAGCCCAAGTGCCGCAAGCCACGGCTGCGTTGTGGGGGATTTTGCTGCGCAACGTGGTGGACAACGCCATTCGCTACAGCCCAATCCAAGCCACGGTACAAGTGTCTTTGACCCATGTGCTGGTGCAAGGTACATCACAGCTACAGGTATGCGTGCAAGACAGCGGGCCGGGCATGAGCGCAGAGGACATGAATCGCTTGGGTGAGCGTTTTTTTCGTGTGCTGGGTACCGAGCAAAGTGGTAGCGGTTTGGGGTGGTCTATCGTGCGCCGCATAGCGGACTTGTTGGGTTTGTCGGTGCAGGTGCAGCGCAGCCCCACTCTCGGTGGCTTGCGGGTGGAACTGCGCACTGGATGGGTAGAAGCCCCGTAAAATCGCGCTCTTCTTGCAACGAGGACTTTTCCCTATGAGCGTAGTTCCTGCATCGATGTCCGATCGCGATGGCAAAATTTGGATGGATGGCCAACTGGTCGATTGGCGTGACGCCAAAATCCATGTGCTGAGCCACACGCTGCACTATGGCTGCGGCGCTTTTGAAGGCGTACGTGCCTATAAGACGGACAAGGGAACGGCCATCTTCCGTTTGCAAGAGCACACAGAGCGTTTGTTCAACAGCGCCAAAATTTTGCGTATGAAGATACCGTTCACCATCGAGCAGGTGAACGAAGCACAGCGCCAAGTGGTGCGTGAAAACCAGCTCGAGAGCGGTTACCTGCGCCCCCTCACTTGGGTGGGCGACAAAAAACTGGGCGTGAGTCCCAAGGGCAACACCATCCACCTGATGGTGGCCGCTTGGGCGTGGGGTGCTTACTTGGGCGAAGAGGGTTTGAAGCGCGGTATCCGCGTCAAGACCAGCAGCTACACACGCCACCACGTCAACATCACCATGACGCAAGCCAAGGCGGTGAGCAACTACACCAACTCCATCTTGGCCAACATGGAAGCCACCGATGACGGCTACGACGAAGCCTTGCTGCTCGATAGCAGTGGCTTTGTGTCTGAAGGCGCGGGCGAGAACATCTTCGTGATCAAGAACGGTGTCATTTACACCCCCGATTTGTCGGCCGGTGCTTTGAATGGCATCACGCGCAACACTATCTTCCACATTGCCAAAGACTTGGGACTGGAGATCGTGCAAAAACGCATTACCCGCGACGAGGTCTATATTGCTGACGAGGCGTTCTTCACCGGCACCGCAGCTGAAGTCACCCCTATCCGTGAACTCGATCGCATTGAACTGGGCAGCGGTTCGCGTGGCCCCATCACCGAGAAAATCCAATCGGCCTTCTTTGACATCGTCAATGGTCGCAACCCGAAATACGCCCACTGGCTGACCCTGGTCTGAGCGCTTCCCCTTAAGCAGGAGATTGATTCCATGTCCCAAGTAGTTGAATTGTTGGCCAAAGACCTGAACCGCGAAGGCGGTGTGTACTGCCCCAGCCCCAAAGCCCAGATGGAAACTTGGAACACCCACCCCAAGGTGTACCTGAATGTGGCCAAAACTGGCCAAGCCAAGTGCCCTTACTGTGGCACCGAATACCGCCTCAAAGCCGGTGAACACGTTGCTGCACACCACTGAGCCTCGCTGGCCAGTGGGTAGGTGCACGAAGGCATGACGGCTGCGTTGCTGATTGCGCCCCAATGGATTGGGGATGCTGTCATGACCGAGCCCCTGCTGCGGGTGTTGGCACAGCGCGGTGAGTCCATCACCGTGGGGGCTCTGCCATGGGTTGCACCCGTGTACCGGGCCATGCCCCAAGTGCAGCAGGTGGTTGAGTTTCCGTTTGCCCATGGCGGCCTGCAGTGGCAAGCGCGCCGCGCCATGGCCAAGCAACTGGCAGCGCAGCGTTTTGATGTGGCCTACATCGCCCCCAATTCGCTCAAGAGCGCGCTCATCCCATGGTGGGCTGGCATTGCCCGGCGGGTGGGTTATGTGGGGGAGATGCGCCAGTGGTTGCTGACCGATAGCGTGCCCAATCCATCCAAAGCCCATCGCCCTCCCATGGTGGACTTTTATCTGGCGCTGGCCAAGCCCGCTGCTCAGGGCGCAGTCAGCCAGCCGCACAGTCAACCTCAGCCGCAATTGGCTTTGCCCGCAGCGACGTTGGAGCAGGCCTTGCAGCACACTGGCTTGCAGGCTGGTGGCTACGTGGTGCTGGCCCCAGGGGCTGAGTATGGGGAGGCCAAACGTTGGCCTGTGGCGCACTGCATTGCGCTGGCCCAGCAATTGGATTTGCCAGTTGTCCTCTTGGGTTCGGGCAAAGATGCGCTGGTTTGCCAGGCCATTGCCAGTGCCGTCAACGCGCAGCGCAAGGGGGAGTCGCCGCACTGCATCAATCTGGCAGGCAAAACCCGTTTGGAGCAGGCCATGGCCTTGATCGCCCAAGCCCATGCGGTGGTGAGCAACGATTCGGGGCTTATGCACGTGGCGGCGGCTTTCCATGTGCCCCAAGTGGCGGTGTTTGGCTCGTCCAGTCCTTTGCATACACCACCGCTCAGCGACAAAGCCCATGTCATTTGGCTTAAAGAAGATCCGCAGTACCAACCTGCTTTGGATTGCGCGCCTTGCTTCGAGCGTGCATGTCCGCTGGGCCACACGCGCTGTTTGCAAGACATAAGCCCTGAGCGCGTGCTGCAAGCCTTGCAGGCTTGAAAAGCTGTCCAGCAGGCAAAAAAAAGCCACCGGTGAGGGTGGCTTCAAGTCCCCGAGGGGACGTCGTTGGACCGGTAGAGGGTTAGCCAATGGTATTTATGCTGTTTCCGGGCTACCCTGCAATCCTTGAGAACTGTGACAGCAGTCAGGTAGTAACTGTACGCATTGCTATCGCAAGCCACCATCCCTCGGACGGGGGAATTGCATGCTGCAAAATGTAAGAAGTTATTCCGAATCTACGGACACCAAGGGTGCGCAGGAGCGCAATGGCAGGCGTACTTCAAAGCAAGCACCGCCCAAGCTACGGTTGCGGCAACTGACGCTGCCGCCGTGGCGCGTCACAATCGACTTAACCAAGGCCAAGCCCAAGCCCACACCTCCTTCGCGCTCCGATGCGCCAGGCAAGCGGTAAAAAGGCTCAAAGATGCGTTCTTGCTTGTCCTCGGGTACACCCGGGCCAGAGTCATGCACTTGCAATACGGCTTCTTGCTCGTGGGTGCGCAGCAGCAAGCAAACGTCGTTGCCCCCGTAGCGCCGGGCGTTCTCTAACAGATTGCGAATGACGCGGCGCAGCAGTTTGCTGACGCCGGGCACGAGTATCTCGGTGGTCTGTACATCCAGCAGGGCTTGGGTACGGGCGCATTCTTCTGCGCTCAGGCCAACCAAGTCCACATCTTCAAGGGGCCCCAAATCGGTTTCGTGCGTGTCCAAGCGACTGGCGAGCAATATTTCTTCAATCAAAGCGTCCAGTTCAGCGATGTTGCGCGCAATTTCGTTACGGGTGTGTAGCGTGGGAGTGCTGCCCATCAGTTCTAAGCCGATGCGGATGCGGGCCAAAGGGGAGCGCAATTCGTGTGAGGCATTGGCCAGCAAGGCTTTTTGCGAGGCCAATAGGTTCTCGCGTGAATTCACCAAGGATTGCACTTGCTCTGCTGCCCGGTTAAAGCTTTGGGCCAGAAAGGCCACTTCGTCTTTGCCTTTGATATCGACGCGGGAACTCAAGTCGCCGCGGCCCCAGCGCTCTACCCCTTTGTGCAAATGTTCCAAGCGCCGCGTCAGGCGACGAATAGCGGGGTAAGCCCCCATGGCCACGGCAATGCCCACTAGCACCAGAGTCCAGAAAAAGCCCAGTGGATTGTGGATGTTGTCGGTTGTGCGTGGCATGTGCAGGAAAACGATTTCGCCGTTTTCCATCATCAATTCGAATTCCGGAGAGCGTCCTGCCAGCGAAAAATTGGGTTTGTCCCCTAAGCGCAAAGCAAAAAATGGAGGAGGCGGGGGCAAGTGGTGTTCGTTGGGGTTGTGTGAACGTGGGCCAGCGTATGCCAAACCGTTGCCAAGAATGTTGCCTTCTTCATCGCTGACCACTACTTCACGTGGAGGCGCTTCTTCGGTCATCTGCCATGTCCAGCCGACAATCAGGGTCAATATGCACACGGTGAGCACCACCGTGAGCCATATGCGCAGATAAAGACGCTTCATGGTGTGTCAGTCTTGGTGGCGCGCAAACACATAGCCCACACCGCGCACGGTCAAGATGCGCTGGGGGTTCTTGACGTCTATTTCGATGGCAGCGCGGATGCGGCCCATGTGCACGTCGATCGAGCGATCAAACGCTTCGAGCTCGCGCCCACGCACAATTTCCATGATTTTGTCGCGGCTCATCACTTTGCCTGCGTTCTCAGCCAATGCCACCAACAGATCGAATTGGTAGGCCGTCAAGTCGCAGCGTTTGCCCTGTACGCGCACAACACGGGCATCGCGGTCGATTTCCAAGCTGCCAAATTGGAGCAGTTGCGATTCGCTGCCAGTAGGGCTGCCCATGGTGATTGCATGGCTGTTGGGGGCTGACACGGTTCCTGCGGTGGCAGGATCGGCTTTGCGCCGCAGCACTGCGCGGATACGGGCGAGCAGTTCACGGGGTTCAAAGGGTTTGGCCATGTAGTCGTCCGCACCAATCTCAAGGCCAATGATGCGGTCCATGGCATCGCCTTTGGCGGTGAGCATGACTACCGGTATGGATGCGATAGGAGCATGCAGCGCACGGATGCGACGGCACACTTCCAAACCGTCCATGTCAGGCAGCATGATGTCCAGAATGACCAGATCAATGGGCGTGCTGCTGGCGGACTCCAAGCGCAGCAAGCCATCTGTGCCTGAGGCGCTGTGGCTGACGGTAAAGCCCGATTGCCCTAAGTACTCCGCCACCATTTTGGCTAGGCGTTCGTCGTCTTCGATAAGGTGTAGGTGTTGCAATGCCATAGTGTTTCTAGCAGGTTTGCTATCAAAATAATAGTGACTTCAGCTTATCCAACAAGGCTTATGGCCTGTTTTTATGGTTTATCCAGAACAGCAGCAGGATAACCGGAACGCCCAGCAGCGCGGTACTGGTAAAGAAGGCGCTGTAGCCGAAAGCGTCCACATATTCGCCCGAATAACCAGCCAAGGTTTTCGGAATCAAGAGCATGAACGAACTGAACAATGCGTATTGGGTGGCCGAGTAGCTGATATTGGTCAGCGATGACAAGTAGGCAATGAAGGCCGCAGTGGCCACGCCACCAGCCAGGTTGTCGGCCGAAATGACGGCGATCAAGGCGTTCAGGTCGTGCCCATGACCGGCCAGCCACGAAAACAGCAAATTGCTGGCTGCGCTGAGCACGGCCCCCAGCATGAGAACCCGCATCACCCCCCAGCGCATAGCCAGCGCTCCACCCAGAAAGGAGCCTGCCAGCGTCATGATGACGCCATAGATTTTGGTCACTGCAGCCACCTCGTCTTTGGTGTAGCCCATGTCCACGTAAAACGTATTAGCCATGACACCCATCACCACATCGCTGATGCGGTACAGCCCAATGAGCGCCAGCAAGGCAGCGGCATGCCAGCCGTAGCGACGGAAAAAGTCGGCAAATGGGGCCACCACCGCTTGGTTTATCCACTCCTGTGCTGTGCGTGTGGGGGGCAAAGCCACTGGATGGGGTTCTGCACTGAAAAGCACCGTCACCATGCCCGGCAGCATAGACAGGGCCATGGCCCAGTACGCCGTTTGCCAAGCGCCAAAGTCGTAGCCCACCGTGTTGCCTTGGGCGCGTGCAGCCACCCACAGAGCGCCTGCACCAGCCCAAATCATGGCCAAGCGGTAGCCAGTTTGGTAGGTGGCCGCCAGTGCGGCTTGCTCGTCGGTGTTGGCCGACTCGATGCGAAACGCATCGAGCGCAATGTCTTGCGTGGCCGCGGCGATGGCCACCAGCAACGCAGCCCATGCGGTGTAGGCCAAATTGTCTAGTGGGTTGTGGAGGGCCAATACCAGCAAGCCCAGCACAATGCCCGTTTGGGCCAGCAAAAGCCAGCTGCGGCGACGTCCCAAGCGGGCCGTGAGCAGTGGCAACGACAGCCTGTCAACCAAAGGCGACCATGTCCATTTGAATGCAAATGCCAACCCCACCCAGCTGAAGTAGCCAATGCTGCTGCGGTTGACCCCCGCTTCACGCAACCAAAAGCTGAGGGTGCCCAGCACCAGCAACAGTGGCAGACCAGAGGAAAAACCCAGCAACAGCATGCGCAGGCAAGCCGGTTGGGCGTACACGCGCCAAGCCCGCAGCCATGGGTGTTTGGGTGGGCTGTCTTGGGGCATGGGTGGGTTTTGTGGCGAGGGGGAATTGCACATGCAGGGAATAATACTGGCGAGTGAGGAGACGTAACGATGGAGCAATACGCTATTGGCAAGTTGTGCATGGCCTGGTTGTTGGCCTTGGTTGCTGTCCATGCGGGGCTGGTGAGTGCCCGCGAGGGCGTGCAGGTGGGCGAACGATCGGCTTTTGCCAAGCTCGTTCCCGCTGAGGAGGTCGAGGCCAGTGCGGCCCAGCAGTACAAGCAAATGCTCAGCCAAGCGCGCGGCAAGCAAGCCGTGGCCACGTCACAAAACGCGCAGCTGCAACGCCTGCGCCGCATCGCGCAGCAACTCATTCCCTTTGCGCAAGAATGGAATCCGCGTGCCAAAGAGTGGCAATGGGAGGTCAATTTGCTGCGAAGCGACCAAGTCAATGCCTTTTGCATGCCGGGTGGCAAGATTGCGTTTTACACCGGCATCTTGGACAAGTTGCAGCTCACTGACGACGAAGTAGCCTTGGTTATGGGGCATGAAATCGCCCATGCCCTGCGCGAGCATGCCCGCGAGCGCATGGGTAAAACCGCCGCCACAGGCATAGGCGCAAATCTGATCACGCAGATTTTTGGCTTAGGGCAAGTGGGCCAAAGTATCACGGAGATGGGGGCGCAATTGCTCACCCTGCGCTTTAGCCGCGAGGACGAAACCGAAGCCGACTTGGTCGGCATGGAGCTGGCGGCGCGTGCTGGATTCAACCCCCGAGCAGGCATTAGCTTGTGGACCAAAATGGCCCAAGCCAACCGCAACGCACCACCCCAGTGGTTGTCCACCCATCCGGCCAGTGACACCCGCATTGGCGACATGGAGGCGGCGATGCCCGATGTGGAGCCGCTCTACCAACGCGCCAAGCGCCCTCAGTAACGGGGACACACGAGGCAATTACACGGGCATTGCAAGGTTATGGCAGGCGCTTACAGCGCCAAGTCGTAGTCCATGGTCACCGGCGCGTGGTCACTGAACTTGACATCCTTGTAAATGCTGCAGTGGCGGGCTTGGGCCGCAAGCGCCGGGGTGGCCAGGTGGTAGTCCAAGCGCCAGCCCACGTTCTTGGCATAGGCTTGACCGCGGTTACTCCACCATGTGTAGCAGGCATCGGTGGTGTCGGGATGCAGTTGGCGGTACACGTCCACCAGACCGCCCTGGCCCTTCTCGGTGCCCAGTAATTGAGACATCCAGGCGCGCTCTTCGGGCAGGAAACCACTGTTTTTCAGGTTGCCTTTCCAGTTCTTCAGGTCGGCCTCCATGTGAGCGATATTCACATCACCGACTAGGATGAACTCGCGTTGCTGTTTTAGCTTGGCTAGGTGCTGGGCCATCACGTCAAGAAACCGGAACTTGGCCTGCTGACGCTCCTCTCCACTGGAGCCACTCGGGAAATAGCAACTGATGACGCTGAGCCTGCGACCCGGCTTATCGAAGCGCTTTTCAATCCAACGACCTTCTGCATCAAATTCGGCAACACCGAACCCCATCACGATGTCGCTAGGTTCGACGCGGGTGTACAGGCCGACACCGGAATAGCCTTTCTTCTCGGCGTAATGGAAGTGACCAGACAAGCCTGCCAATTGGCAGTAGGTGCCTTCAACAACATCAGCCTGCGCCTTGATCTCCTGCACGCCGAGTACATCCGCATCTTGCTGTTGGACCCATTCGAAGAAGCCCTTAGTGGCTGCGGATCGGATTCCGTTCAGGTTTGCAGTGATGATTTTCATGGGTGGCTCTTCGTAGTCGGTGAACTCCATTATGGCTGTTGCTAGAGTCGTGAGCCCTGTTCTTTGAGTCTTGGGCAGCAGCCCAGTTAAGCGTGAGCCATGCGGTGATTCCAAGCATTCAAAATCTGCTTTAGAGGTTGGGAATGGACAAAAACGACGGTAGTTTGCACAAATACGACGTTCGCTTCTCGGGTATGCACTGAAGAAGATGTCGTTTGAGTCTTTCTAGACTGAGCGTTACTGAGTTTCTTGGTGACAAATCTTCTGGAGGTGTACGTATGCCGATGCAATCGAGTGATCTGAGTCGAATTCTGGCCGATGGTCGGCATTCACGCCGAGACTTTTTAGGCCGTGCTGCGGCAGCGGGAATCTCCGTCAGTGCACTCAATCTCATGATGGCACACAGTGCCTACGCTGCAAACCCTGTACGTGGCGGGATACTGCGCATTGGGTTGGCCGGAGGAACTGCTACTGACAGTCTCGATCCAGCCTTGGCCTCAGCCTCGGTTCCAAACAACATCGGTCGTACATGGGGCGAAGAACTGGTGGAACTCACGGTTTCAGGAGAGTTACGTCCTAAATTGGCTACCGAATGGAGTTCGTCCAAGGATGCAAAAGTCTGGACATTCAAGATTCGCAAGGGCGTCCAATTCCACAACGGCAAGGAAATGACGCCAGACGATGTGGTTGCAACCATGGAGCGCCACTCTGGCGCAGACACCAAGTCTGGTGCCTTGGGAATCATGCGCGGTGTGGCGTCGGTAAAGCGTGACGGTGATAACGTGGTATTCATCTTGAAAGATCCGAATGCGGATCTGCCTTATCTGCTCAACGACTTTCACCTCTTGATTCAACCCAATGGTGGTAAGGACAATCCAACCGCCGCAATCGGTACCGGTCCGTACAAGTTGGGAAGTTATGAGCCTGGTGTTCGCTATGTAGGGACACGCTTTGCCAACTACTGGGCTGCCAACGTGCGCGGCTTCGCAGAGCAAGTTGAATTCATCGTACTCAATGACACTACCGCACGCATGGCAGCGTTGCAAAGCGGCCGTGTTCACATGATCAACCGCGTCGACCCCAAGGTTGTCGACATGATTAAAAACGTTCCGGGGGTATCGATCCAGACGGCATCTGGTCGTGCCCACTACGTGATGATCATGCAGTGCAATGGGGCTCCGTTCAACAATCCCGATCTCCGACTGGCCATGAAATACGCCACGGATCGCAAGGAAATGGTCGAGAAGATTCTGCGTGGCTATGGTTCGGTAGGTAACGACACGCCCATCAATTCTGCTTACCCGCTTTTCAGCGAGCTCCCTCAACGCCAATTTGATCCGGACAAGGCAGCCTTCCACTTCAAGAAGTCGGGCTACAAGGATGCAGTAATCCTGCGTACCTCCGAAGTCGCCTTCCCCGGTGCTGTCGATGCTGCACAACTACTTCAAGCCAGCGCTGCAAAGGCCGGTATCAAGGTGGAAGTCAAGCGCGAGCCAGGTGATGGCTATTGGAACGAAGTTTGGAACAAGCAGCCATTTTGCATGTCCTATTGGGAAGGGCGCCCTGTTCAGGACCAGATGTTCTCTACCGCTTACATCAGTGGAGCGGATTGGAATGAATCGAAATTCATCAATCCGGCTTTCGACAAGATGGTGATCGCTGCGCGCGGAGAGCTCAATCCGACGAAGCGCAAACAGCTATATCAGGATATGTCACTCATGGTCAGCAACGAAGGGGGAACGATTGTTCCAATGTTTAACGACACGATCGCAGCCATTGGCCCCAAGGTGAAGGGGTGGGTGAAGAACCCTAATATGGAAATGATGGGGTATATGGCCGCGTCTGAGTGCTGGCTGGAGGGTTGATGAATCCACGTGCTTCTGTGGTTGCGCTGGTGGCTCGACGCCTTGCTTTGGGCTTGGTTCTGCTGCTAGGCGTTTCTATGTTGATTTTCGCTGGGACGCAGCTATTGCCAGGGGACCCAGCGCAAGCAATCCTCGGGCAATCGGCAACACCAGAGGCACTGGCCAACTTGCGCAAGGAACTAGGACTCAATGAGCCCACGTCCGTGCGCTACACGCGATGGCTTTCACATGCCGTTGTCGGCGACTTTGGCAAGGCCTTGTCCAACGGACAAGATATTTCGAGTGCTCTGGGTAAGCGTCTAAGGAATACACTGTTTCTTGCAGGGTGCGCTGCAATGGTTGCGGTGCCACTTGCCGTTTTTCTGGGTTTGGTGGCGGCGAGGTTCCGGAACACTTGGGTCGACAAGACGCTCTCCACCATCGGTCTCGCCACAACAGCATTGCCAGAATTCTTTGTGGCTTACGTCCTTGTCTTCTTGCTGGCAGTCAAGTTGCAATGGTTCTCCAGCATGTCCAGCATATTTGAGGGCATGACGTTTAGCGAGCGTCTGGATGCCATCGCATTGCCGATCATTGCGCTGACCTTGGCTGTGATGGCTCACATGATGCGCATGACAAGGGCTGCCATTTTGAATGTCATGCAGTCAGCCTATATCGAAACGGCGCTGCTCAAGGGCCTTTCGGAATTCCAGATTGTCGTGCGCCATGCGCTACCCAATGCCTTGGCACCGATCGTCAATGTTGTATTGCTCAACCTAGCCTATCTGGTAGTCGGCGTCATCGTCATCGAGGTCATCTTTGTGTACCCCGGGATGGGCCAGTACCTAGTTGATCATGTTGCGAAGCGCGACGTACCTGTCGTGCAGGCCTGTGGGCTTGTTTTTGCCAGCATTTACATCGGTCTGAACATTGTTGCAGACATCGTCGGCATCGTGGCCAATCCGCGCTTGCGTCATCCTAAATGAAAGTTTTTCTCCTTATTTTTAAGGCGCCCATTTCTGCGCAAGTGGGGCTGCTGCTCTGTGTGGGGTTCGCATTGGTTGCAACGTTGGCTCCGTTTTTGGCACCTTACGACAGTGCGGCTATCGTTGGCGATGTCTGGATGCCTATGTCTCCCCAGCATTGGTTGGGGACGGACAACTTGGGACGTGACTTGTTGTCACGACTGGTGCTGGGGACGCGAACCACGCTGGTCATTGCAGGATTGGCCACTTTGCTGACCTTCAGCCTTGGTGCGGTGGCTGGCTTTGTCGCGGCTGTGGCAGGAGGCTGGGTCGATATGTGCCTGTCACGCTTGGTGGATGTGCTGATGGCCATACCTACCTTGATCTTTGCTTTGGTGGTGTTGTCGGTTTTTCCATCGACTGTACTTGTCCTGATTTTGGTCATGGGTGTGTTGGACTCGACGCGCGTTTACCGTCTGGCAAGGGCGGTCGCTATGGACATCAATGTCATGGACTATGTGGAAGCCGCGCGACTGCGGGGTGAGAAAACCGCATGGATCGTCTTTAGGGAAATACTGCCAAACGCCCTGACTCCGCTGGTATCTGAATTGGGCATGAGGTTCATCTTCGCAGTCCTTTTCCTTTCGGCACTGTCTTTCTTGGGACTGGGCGTGCAACCTCCTGACGCTGACTGGGGCGGTTTGGTGAAGGAAAACAAAGAAGGCATCGTCTTTGGAATTCCTGCGGCATTGGCACCCGCTGCCGCAATTGCACTCTTGACCATCGCAGTTAACTTGGTCGCGGACTGGATACTGAACCTGACCAGCAATATTCATGGGGAGCGGGGCAATGTCTGATCAAGTTCAATCTGCACTGCTGCAAGTACGTGACTTGCATCTTGCGGTTGAGTCAAAAAGTGACCGCTCTGTGCACACCATAGTCTCGAACGTCTCTTTTGATTTGCTCAAAGGGCAAGTTTTGGGACTCATCGGTGAAAGTGGTGCCGGTAAATCGACCATCGGCTTGGCCGCGATGGGGTACGGCCGGGGTGCTGTACGTATCGTTGGCGGCAGTGTGGTACTCAATGGCAAGGACGTTGCGGCCATGAAGGCCAAAGATTTGCAGGCAATTCGCGGGTGTGAGATTGCCTATGTGGCTCAAAGCGCGGCATTGGCATTTAACCCCGCTCATCCTCTGATGGATCAGATCGTCGAATCGGCAGTGCTGCATGGCCGTTTGACGCGCAAGCAGGCTGAGGAGCGTGCACTGGCGCTTTTCAAAACTCTGCGTCTGCCAGACCCAGAGCATTTTGGAAACAAGTACCCTCACCAGGTGTCCGGTGGTCAGCTGCAGCGTGCCATGACTGCGATGGCACTTTGCGCGCAGCCCGACCTGATTGTTTTCGATGAGCCAACCACGGCCTTGGACGTTACTACGCAGATGGATGTGCTCGCGGCCATCAAGGACGCTATCCGACAAACCCATGTGGCAGCTCTCTACATCACTCATGACTTAGCTGTTGTGGCCCAGATCGCGGATCGCATCATGGTGCTGCGCAACGGGAATATGGTGGAGCTCGGTGAGACAGAACAGGTTATTCACTATCCCAAGGAATCCTATACCCGTGATCTGGTGAGCGTTCGCACGCTGCAACACCTAGAAAAACCAGTGACCAATGACATCGTCCTGCGCATGGATGGCATTTTTGCAGCGTACGGTGGAGGAAAAGCAAAGGTTCTTGAAGACATTTCGCTGGAACTTGGAGCCGGTCGCACCTTGGCGGTGGTTGGTGAGTCAGGTTCTGGAAAATCCACATTGGCGCGTGTATTGGTAGGTTTGCTTCCTCCTACCCAAGGCCAGGTGCATTTGCATGGTTCCCTTTTGCGCTCCCGCTTGGAGGAAAGAACGTGGGAAGAGCTGCGCAGGCTTCAGCTAATCTATCAAATGGCAGACGTTGCGATGAATCCTAGGCATCGTATCCGAGACATCATCGGACGTCCGCTGACGTTTTATTTTGGAATGAAAGGCGCGGAGCGAGATCGCAGAGTAGCCGAACTGCTCGACGAGATTGAATTGGGTAACCGCTTCGCAGATAGGTTTCCGGCAGAGCTCTCTGGTGGTCAAAAGCAGCGCGTATGCATCGCCCGTGCGCTCGCTGCCAAACCGGAAGTCATCATCTGTGACGAAGTTACCAGTGCATTGGATCCTTTGGTAGCAGACGGAATACTCAAACTGCTGCTGAAACTCCAAGAAGTGGAAAAGGTGTCCTACCTCTTTATCTCGCATGACTTGGCAACCGTTTCGGCGATTGCGGACTCCATCGCCGTAATGCACCGCGGCAGGCTGGTTCGGTATGGCAGCAAAAGCACGGTACTGGCACCTCCATTTGACGACTACACAAAGCTGCTCTTCGAATCGGTGCCGCGAATGGAGCGTGGTTGGCTCGAATCAGCCATGGCTGGCCGTACTCAAGCGCTAGCCTGAAACAAGTAATGGGAGGGTGAAAAATGAATATTCATGCAAATTTGAATGGCAAGTGTGCGTTGGTAACGGGCGGCGCATCCGGCATTGGGCTGGCAACAGTTGAAGCACTGGCGCAATGCGGTGCCACTGTTGCCGTGAATGATCTGCCCGGTAGTGCAGCACTGGCGAGAGAAGAGAAACGCTTGCAAGAAGCTGGGTTCAACGTATTTGCTGTTGGCGCTGATATGGGCAATTCAGACGACATCGCGACTATGGTTGATACAGTCGTTGCACGCACGGGGAAGCTCGACTACCTGATCAACAACGCAGCGACACCAGGAACACGTACTGCTATTCCAGCATCAGACCTCGAGAGTCAAACGGATGCTTTTTGGTACAAATTGCTGTCGGTCAATTTGCTCGGCCCATTTAATTGCATCAAGTCTGCTTTGCCTCACTTGAAGGCCTCAAAAGGTGCGGTGGTCAACGTCGCGTCAACTGCGGCATTCGGTGGCGGCGGAAGTAGTACGGCGTACGCGGCAGGAAAATCTGCACTGGTCTTGATGACGCGCGAACTGGCCAAGGGATTGGGGCCTGACGTCCGAGTCAATGGGGTGGCGCCAGGATGGGTTGGCCAGTCTGGTTGGGACTGTGCTTGGGAAGCCGAGGAAGCCAATGCAGCCGCAATAGCCCTGCCATTGCAACGCATAGGGCTGCCTGTGGACTATGCGCAGGTAATCTTCTTCCTCTGCGCGGGAGCGGACTACATGACCGGACAGACCTTGGTGGTCGACGGTGGTCTACTCGCTTGAGTGCCGCACATTCCATGAAGCGACTTGGAATCATCGCTGCGCCGGGCTGGTTTGACCCTACTGCAAACGAATTTCTACTCCGTCATTCCGGCCAAATTGATGTCACACAAACGATCTTGGGGCCACCAGGTTTTGACTGGAGCTTTGCATCGATTCGTACCAGTGAACCCCACTTGCTGGATGCTGCGCGCTTACTCGTCGAAGCCGGGTGCGAGTGCATCGCCCAGGTCGGGCCTGCATTTGCCTATCAGGCAGGCGGAGGCACTATTGCAGGTGCCCTCGCATTGGGGCAGCGGCTCAGTGAAGCAGCGGGAGTTCCGGTTCTTCTGAATGGTTGTGCTGTCTTGGATAGTTTGAAAGCAATCGGTGTGCACACGTTCACCGCAGTGTTTCCCTACTACAACGCAGAATGGAAGCACGAGTTTTGTCAATTCATGGAGCGTGCCGGATATGCCCTTGAAGGATGCAAAACGTTCGTCGATCTTGGCATCATCCCGACGCAAGCAGAAGTTGATTTGCGCCGCTATCGATTCACTGAGGTAGAGGTTCTTTCCGCCATAGAGGCCAATCTGAGAAGTTCCTATTACTCACAGGCCGTTGTCGTCAGCGGCTCCGGTGTGCGTACCCTATCTTGGTTAAGGCGGGCTCAAGCCGATATCCAACAACCGATCATCAGTGCGGACGGAGCGCTGTACAGCGCTGTATGCCAAGCATTGAACTTGCCAGAACGCATGAACTGTGCAGTTGAAAATGGTTTTGATTAGTGAAAGGAATGTTCGTGAAAGCAGCTTTTTTCAAGTCATTTGGGTCTGCCAAGGATGTAATCGAAGTTGGTGAGTTCGCCACGCCCTCACCTGCACACGGCGAAGTACTGATCAGGATGAAGACATCCGGTACAAATCCTTCAGACACCAAAAAGCGAGCAGGTGCGTTCCCCAATCTTTTGGATGCTGGGGCGGTCATTCCAAATAGCGACGGTGCCGGTGTGATTGAAGCGGTCGGGGCTGGCGTCCCCAAAAGCAGGGTTGGACAGCGCGTTTGGGTGTATCAGGCGCAATATGGTCGCTTGCATGGAACTGCCGCGCAGTACTTGGCCATTGACGCGCGACGCGCAGTAAAGCTTCCTGACAATACCAGCTTCGAGATCGGTGCATGTCTCGGCATCCCGGTCATGACATCCCACCGCTGTGTGTTTGCTGATGGCCCTGTTACCGGACAGGTGATTCTTGTCACAGGTGGTGCGGGTCGGGTGGGCTACTACGCGATCCAGTTCGCAAAGCTTGGCGGAGCAACTGTCATCGCTACCGCGTCATGCGCAGCAGATCGTCAAGATTGCCTGGATGCGGGCGCAGACCATGTTGTCAATCATCGCGATCCCAATTGGCCTAAGCTAGTGCTGCAATGCACGGATGGTCGAAAGCTTGACCGTGTCGTCGAGGTCGACTTTGGAGCCAACCTCATGCCAGTTCTTGAAATAATTCGTATTGGCGGTGTCATTGCAACCTATTCATCGTCAGTTGCCGAGCCATCGCTAGCGTTTCGACGAATGATGTTCATGGATCTGACGCTGCGCATGGTAATTGTCTACGCCATGCCTGAATCTGCGAAGGAGCAGGCCATTCAAGACATTAACCAGCATCTAACGAATCAAACGCTCCAACACCGCATTGGTGCCACGTACCCCTTGGAGCGATTCGCGGACTCTAATGAGGCCATTGAAACAGGGAGCGTGCGCGGCTGCGTTGTTGTGCATATAGACTGAGGATATGACGCAGACTCCTCTGGATGTTCATTTCCTATTACTGCCAGAGTTTTCCATGCTGGGGTTCATGTGCGCCATTGAACCTCTTCGCATCGCCAATCACTTTCGCGAAGGTAGCTACCGCTGGCACGTACTGACCCCCACGGGGGGCTCAGTGATGGCAACCAATGGATTTGTTTTGCAGTCAAACGGTTCATTTCTCGATGTTCAAAAGGCCAGCTTGATTTTTGTTCTTTCGGGATTTAATACGCACTTGTATTACCGATCGGCCATGGGCGAATGGCTACGCCAGATGCGGGAACGTGGAGCAGTAATCGGTGGAATTGATGGGGGGCCATTCGTGTTGGCTGAGGCAGAACTAATTGGTCAGGATCGTGTGGCACTCCACTGGGATTCGCATGCCCCCTTTTCTGCCCGTTACCCAAGAGTTAGGCTTTCCAATTCGTTGTTCGAAATCCAGCCCAATACAGTTACCTGTGCGGGTGGCACGGCTAGCATCGACATGATGCTGTCGCTGGTTCGCCACCAGCACGGACTGGCACTGGCAACTCAGGTGTCGGATTGGATCATCCTTGGCAGGATACGCAATGCATCCGACACTCAGCGCTTGGAGATAGCGCCGCGCTATGGCACTCACAACGAAAGAGTTGGTGAAGCCATCCGCTTAATGCTTGCCCATGTGGATAAGCCACTTGGCCTTGCTGAACTATCTGTGGGTGTGGGCGTTACACCAAGGCAACTGCAACGCCTTTTCGCAACACACTTACGTGCTGCACCTGCAAGCTTCTACCTGAAACTTCGTTTGGAAAAGGCCCGTGAACTTCTTCAACAGACGTCATTGAATGCATCCGCTATTGCTACAGCGTGTGGATTCAATTCGGTAGCGCATTTCTCGCGAGCATACAAAACATTGTTTCAGGTCGGCCCTACCAGTGACCGAGTCGAGGACGCTGGCAATCGCAAATCTAATTTCGCTTCATTGCGCAGACTGAATCGAAAGCCTAAACCTGCCCGCCAACGAGCTCTTCAAATTCAAGAGGGCGATCCACCCAACCCTACGCGCTACAGCAAGAATTGAATTTGATGGCGACACATGGCTGATTCGCTGTCGCACTATTCTTTGTCTATATCGTATGGGGAACCAGTTGCGCTGCAATCCAACCGTGTTTGTCGAAATCCCCGTATTCGCGTTGACTGCAAGTCGTCTACTTGTTGTTGGTACGGTCTTGGCTATAGTCGCGCGCCGACTGAAGGAGGAGCAGAGGAGTAGGCGCAGATGTGTGAGAGCTTGCGCGTGTAGAGCGCAACGTTCGAATAGCCTTTTTCTCCGCGTAGTGGAAATAGCCTTGCAGGCCAGCCAGTTCCTCGAACTTACACTGCACGTCGGGTCCCTGGGCCTTGAGTTCTTGCACCGCCATACAATCCGGCCGCACTGTGTGCAGCCAGTCTGCCAGCCCTTTGCTGTGGGCCGAGCGGATGCCGTTGAGGTTGAGGCTGACTAACTGAAACAAGGATTTCCCCTATGACACAAAACAAGAGCCTGGCCTTGGACTTCGTCCAGTTCGCGGTGGAGTGCCAGGTGCTGCGCTTTGGCGAATTCAAGACCAAAGCCGGGCGTCTGAGCCCTTATTTTTTCAATGCAGGCTTGTTTGACGATGGTGCCAAGCTGCTGAAACTGGCCGAATTCTATGCCCAGAGTATTTTGGACAGTGGGGTGGAGTTCGACATGGTGTTTGGCCCTGCCTACAAAGGGATTCCGTTGGGTGCGGCGGTGGTGATGGAGCTGGCACGCCGGGGCAAGAATGTGCCTTTTGCCTACAACCGCAAAGAGGCCAAAGACCATGGCGAAGGCGGCAGTTTGGTAGGTGCCCCCCTGCGCGGGCGCGTGCTCGTTGTGGACGATGTGATGTCTGCCGGTACTGCAGTGCGCGAGTCCATCGCCATCATTGAAGCTGCAGGCGCTACGCCACACGCGGTCGCAATTGCGCTGGACAGGCAAGAGATGGCTACCGACAATGGACAAGACGTTTCCTACAGCGCTGTGCAGTATGTGCGCCAGCAGTTGGGGTTGTCGGTATGCGCCATTGCGAAGCTCAGTGATTTGCTGCAGTATTTGGCGCTCAACGGAGGGGCTGATGCAGCCTCCCAGCACAATCGAGTCAAAGCCTACCGTGAGCGGTACGGCGTGGGAGAGGAATAAGGGGTATGAGGAGTGTCTGTAGTCTGTTGCTAGGAATGCTGCTGTGCGGTGGCCCCATCGCGCTTGCGCATGCAGCAGATGCGGCGGGCACCAATGGCATTTTTGTCTGTGTGGATTCCAAAGGGCGCCGCCTCACATCGGATCGTCCTATCGCCGATTGCTTAGACCGCGAGCAGCGGGTTCTCAACCCCAGTGGCTCGACCCGTGAGCGCCGAGGTCCGGTTTTGACGGCCAAAGAACAGGCCGAATATGAGGCGCGACAGCGTGCCGATCAAGAGGCCGCAGAGCGCCAAGCCGATGAGCGGCGTCGTGACAGGGCGCTGGCGACGCGCTACCCCAACAAAGCGGCGCACGAAAAGCAACGCCAAGATTCTCTGAGCGCGATCAATGGCGTCATTGACGCGGTGCAGCGCCGCATTGATGAGTTGGTGGGTCAGCGCGCCCAGTTGGATGCGGAAGCCAAAGCCTACGGTACCGATACCAGCAAATGGCCCAGTGGCTTGCGTGCACGCCGCGAAGCCAATGCACAAAACCTGTCTTCACAGCAGCGCTTTTTGTCGGATCAAGAGCAGGAGCGTCAGCGCATCAATGCCCGTTTTGACGAAGAACTGCGCCGTCTTGAGGGCATGTGGGCCCAGCAGGCCCAGCTGCAGTAGGCGATGCCGCCTGCATCGTGATCGCCCGCCCCACTCTGTAGCAGGGCAGGCGGCACAGCGTGGTTAAGCCAATTTTGCCTTGAGCAAATCGCCTGCTTGTTGCGGGTTGGCCTTGCCTTTGCTGGCCTTCATCACTTGGCCGACCAAAGCATTGAAGGCTTTTTCCTTGCCGTTGCGGTATTCCTCCACGTTCTTGGGGTTGGCAGCAATCACTTCGTCAATGATCTTTTCCAGAGCACCGGAGTCGTTCATTTGTTTGAGGCCCTTAGCCTCGATGAGGGCATCGACCTCGCTGCCTTCTCCTGTCCACAGCGCGTCAAACACCTGTTTGCCAGCGTTGTTGCTGATGGTTCCGTCAGCAATGCGGGCGATCAGGCTGGCCAGTTGCGCGGGGTTGACAGGGCACTGCTCAATGCCGATTTCGTCGACATTGAGTCGGCGTGATACTTCGCCCATGACCCAGTTGCCTGCCAGCTTGGCTTGGCCGCAGGCGTTGGCAGTTTTTTCAAAATACTGGGCCAGCGCCACGCTTTGGGTAAGCTGGTTTACGTCGTAGTCAGACAGGCCGTATTCACTCTGGAAGCGGCTGGCCATATTGCGCGGCAACTCGGCCATTTGGCTGCGAATCTGCTCAATCCACTGTTCTGAAATGTAGAGCGGTGGCAGGTCTGGGTCGGGGAAATAGCGGTAGTCGGCCGCGTCTTCCTTGGTGCGCATGGCGCGGGTCTCGCCCGTGTCGGGGTCGAACAGCACGGTGGCCTGCTGGATGGCGTGGCCGTCTTCAATCTGCTCAATTTGCCAGCGTACCTCAAAGTCGATGGCCTGCTGCATGAACTTGAACGAGTTCAGGTTCTTGATCTCGCGGCGCGTGCCCAAGGGCTGGCCGGGTTTGCGCACCGACACGTTGGCGTCGCAGCGGAACGAGCCTTCTTGCATATTGCCGTCGCAGATGCCGATCCAGGTCACGATCTTGTGCAACTCTTTGGCGTAGGCCACCGCCTCCAGCGAAGAGCGGATGTCCGGTTCGGTCACGATTTCCAGCAGCGGTGTGCCAGCACGGTTGAGGTCAATGCCCGACTGGCCGATGAAGTTTTCGTGCAGCGATTTGCCGGCATCTTCTTCTAAGTGGGCGCGCACCAAGCGCACGCTTTTTTTCTCGTCACCCAAAAAGAAACTCACTTCGCCGCCTTGCACCACCGGGATCTCGAACTGGCTGATTTGGTAGCCCTTGGGCAGGTCGGGGTAGAAGTAGTTTTTGCGCGCGAAGATGCTGCGCGGCGCGATGTGGGCACCAATGGCCAAACCGAACTGGATGGCGCGCTCGACCGCGCCCTTGTTCATCACGGGCAGGGTGCCGGGCAGGGCCAAGTCCACTGCGCAGGCTTGCGTGTTGGGCTCAGCGCCGAAAGCGGTGCTAGCGCGGGAAAAAATCTTCGATTGGGTCGAGAGCTGGGCGTGGGTTTCAAAGCCGATGACGACTTCGTAGCCCTGCACCAGCAAGGAGTTTGTGCTGCTTGCCATGGTCAGAATCCTGCGGGCTTGGCGGTGTGGAAATCGGTGGTTTGTTGGAAGCGGTGCGCTACGTTGAGCAGTCGCGCTTCCTGCAAGTAGTTGCCTATGAGCTGCATGCCAATCGGCATGCCAGCGGCACCGGTGCCAACTGGAATGCTCATGCCGGGCAAACCGGCCAGCGAGGCAGGTAGGGTGTAGATGTCGGCCAGGTAGTTGGCCACGGGGTCATCGGTTTTCTCGCCAATCTTCCATGCCACCGTGGGCGCTACTGGCCCTGCAATCACATCGCATTCGCTAAAGGCGCGCTGGAAGTCGTCGGCAATCATGCGGCGGATTTTTTGCGCTTGCAGGTAGTAGGCGTCGTAGTAGCCGTGGCTTAGCACGTAAGTGCCGATCATGATGCGACGTTGCACTTCGGGGCCAAAGCCTTCGGCACGCGTTTTCTTGTACATGTCCAGCAAGTCGTCGTACTGCGCTGCGCGGTGGCCAAACTTCACACCGTCAAAGCGGCTCAGGTTGGAGCTGGCTTCGGCCGGAGCGATGATGTAGTACACGGGGATGGACAGCTCGGTGCGCGGCAATGCAATAGGCACCAGCTTGGCACCCAGGCTTTGCAGTGTTTGCAAGGCGGCATCCACGCGTGCGCGCACGTCATCGGCCAAACCGTTGCCGAAGAACTCTTGCGGCACACCGATGCGCAGGCCTTGGATGTCTTGCGTGAGTGTGGTGGTGAAGTCTTGTGCTGGCACATCCAGCGAGGTGGAGTCACGCTCTGGGTCGGGGGCGCACATGTGGCTGAGCAGCAGGGCGCAGTCTTCGGCGCTGCGCGCCATGGGGCCGGCTTGATCCAAACTGGAGGCAAAGGCCACCATGCCATAACGGGAAGCGCGTCCGTAGGTGGGCTTGATACCAGTCACGCCGCAAAAAGCGGCTGGCTGGCGGATGGAGCCGCCGGTGTCGGTGCCCGTGGCAGCGGGGGCCAAGCCAGCGGCTACCGCCACGGCGCTAGCGCCCGATGAGCCGCCCGGAATGCGGCTGCTGTCCCACGGGTTGCGGCAAGGCGTGGCTTGATCTAAACCGACGGCTGGCACGGCCACGTTTTCATTGGAGCCTCCCATGGCAAATTCGTCGCAACTGAGTTTGCCCAAGCTCACCATGCCGGCGCTTTGCAAGCGATCCACCACCGTGGCGTTAAACGGCGAGCGGTAGCCTTGCAGGATGCGCGAGCCTGCCGTGGTGGGGAAATCGCGGGTGGCAAAAATATCTTTGTGGGCTATGGGGATGCCCGTTAGCGCAGTGGCATTGCCCGTGGCCAACTGGGCGTCGGCGACTTGGGCTTGCTGCAATGTCACATCGCTGTCGGTGGCCACAAAGGCGGCCAAGGACTGGTGCGCTTGCATGCGCTGTACAAAGTGCTGTGCCAGCTCGACAGCACTGATTTGCTTGGTTTGCAGGGCGTCGCGCAACTGGCGCAGGCTTTGGTGGTGCAGGGGGGTAGAAGACGAGGTGCTCATGGCGTTATTCGATCACTTTGGGAACCAAGAATAAGCCGTTCTCAACGGCAGGGGCGCTGCGTTGGTTGGCCTCACGCTGGTTGGGTTCGTTGGCCGTATCCTCTCGCAGGCGCAGAGCCACGGTTTGCACCACATCGGTAGGGTGCGCCAAAGGGGTAATCCCCGTTGTATCGACCGCCCGCATGGCTTCCACAATGTCAAAGAAACCGTTGAGTTGTCCTTGCAGGCGAGTGGCTTGCTCGGGTTGCAGTTGCAAGCGGGCCAAATGGGCGATGCGCTCGATATCGGCAAGTGAAAGAGACATGTTGTTAAATCTATGTAAACAGGTGTTTGGCCCCAGTATCCTGGCGGGCTTTACAGTGGGCTATAAGGTATTATCCAGCCTTTAGTTTGGTGTAAGGCGCATGGGGTATGCGCAGCTAGCCGGAACAAAATGTAATAAACCCCACCAGAGATGTGACGCTAGCGTGTGCTGGCGTTACACGAGAGGATTAGTGATGCTCGGAGCTTTCCGTCGGTATTTTTCTACAGATTTGGCCATTGACTTGGGTACGGCCAATACGCTCATCGTAGCCCGTGACAAGGGTATCGTACTCAATGAGCCTTCTGTAGTGGCCATCCGCCATGAGGGTGGCCCACAAGGTAAGAAGACTATCCAAGCCGTTGGTATGGAGGCCAAGGCGATGCTGGGCAAAGTGCCTGGCAACATCGAGGCCATTCGCCCGATGAAAGATGGTGTGATTGCCGATTTCACGGTGACTGAGCAAATGCTCAAGCAGTTCATCAAAATGGTGTTGCCACGTGGGGTGCTCAAAGCCAGTCCACGCATCATCATTTGTGTGCCTTGCGGTTCAACCCAAGTGGAGCGCCGTGCCATCCGTGAATCCGCTTTGGGCGCGGGTGCCAGTGACGTATACCTGATCGAAGAGCCCATGGCTGCTGCGATTGGAGCAGGTTTGCCCGTGAGTGAAGCCAGTGGTTCCATGGTGGTGGACATCGGTGGTGGCACGACCGAAGTGGGCGTCATCTCTTTGGGTGGCATGGTCTACAAAGGTTCTGTGCGCGTGGGTGGCGATAAGTTCGATGAGGCGATCATCAACTACATCCGCCGCAACTACGGCATGCTGATTGGAGAGCCCACAGCCGAAGCGATCAAGAAGCAAATTGGGTCTGCTTTCCCTGGTTCGGAAGTCAAGGAAATGGAAGTGCGCGGACGCAATCTGTCCGAAGGCGTGCCACGCAGCTTCACGATCAGCTCCAATGAAATTCTGGAGGCCTTGACAGATCCCCTGAACAACATCGTTTCTGCAGTGAAGAACGCTTTGGAGCAAACGCCCCCAGAATTGGGAGCCGACATTGCTGACCGCGGCATGATGCTGACTGGTGGCGGTGCTTTGTTGCGTGACTTGGATCGCTTGTTGGCCGAAGAAACAGGTTTGCCCGTGTTGGTGGCCGAAGATCCGCTGACTTGCGTGGTACGCGGCTGCGGCATGGCTTTGGAACAAATGGAGCGTTTGGGCTCCATCTTCACCAGCGAATAAGAGTCAAGGTCAGCGATGCCTCTTGGTACGCTGGATAGAGATCCGCCTCCCTTCTTTCGACAAGGCCCTTCGGCCTTGTCGCGTTTGGCTATCTGCAGTGCCTTGGCCTTGCTGTTGATGGTGGGTGATGGCCGTTTCAAGGTCATGCAACCACTGCGCTTGGTGTTGGCTACGGTCGTATACCCGGTGCAATGGTTGGTGTTGCAGCCTGTGCAGTGGGTTGAAGGTTTTTCTGACTATGTAACGACTGTCACATCGGCTCACCGCGATGTAGAGCGTGCCCAATCGCAGTTGCTGCAGCAATCGTTGCGTGCCGCGCGCGTTGAGCAGCTGGAGTTGGAAAACAAGAGGCTGCGCGATTTGCTGGCACTTGGTGCACGCTTGACCGTGCATTACCAAAGCGCGCAAGTGTTGTTTGATGCGGCCGATCCATTCACGCGCAAGGTCGTGGTAGATAGAGGTGCCATGCAGCAGGTCAAATTGGGTTCTCCGGTTGTGGATGAATTGGGTGTCGTTGGGCAGGTAACACGTGTCTATCCACTCAGTAGCGAGGTCACGTTGCTCACTGATCGGGATCATGCGATTCCCGTTCTGAATGTGCGCACCGGTGCGCGTGGTGTGGCCTTCGGTGACAACAGTGTCCACGCTGAAGCAATGGAGTTGCGCTATATGGCTGCTAATGCCGATGTGGCAGAGGGTGACTTGCTAACCACCAGTGGTGTGGATGGTGTGTATCCCGTGGGCTTGCCAGTGGCGCGCATTGAAAAAATTGAGCGCAAAGTGGATGCTGCGTTTGCCCGTATCTATTGCACACCGATCGCCAAAACAGCGGGTGCAGAGCATGTGCTGATATTGGATCCGATGTCCGTTGAGGAGAAGCAGCCATGATCATGCGTCCTGGCCAACAGCTTCTGTTACCAGCAAATCCAGTATTCATTTGGCTCAGCATGATTTTGGCTTTCGTGGCCAACATCATGTTGAACTTTCTTGCCAATGGGCAATTGCCGTGGGCACCGGATGTGTTGTCGGTGGTTTTGGTTTTCTGGACTATCCACCAACCCCAGCGGGTCGGTATTGCCGCAGCCTTTGTGTTTGGTTTATTGATGGATGTCCACGAAGCATCTCTGCTGGGTCAGCACGCCTTGGCCTATTCGGTACTCAGTTTTCTGGCGATTGCAGTGCACCGTCGCTTGTTGTGGTTTAGCTTGCCATCTCAGGCTGTTCAAGTGTTGCCCTTGTTTGCGATGGCCCACGTCATGATGACGGTGCTGCGTGTCTCCTTGTCGCAAGGTCACCCAAGCTGGTGGATTGTTCTTGCGCCTCTCCTTGAGTCTTTGCTGTGGCTGCCGCTGACGGTATTTTTGCTAGCACCGCAGCGCAGAGCGCCCGATCCTGATGCAAACAGGCCTTTGTAAGGGTTGGGCGTTGCATGATTGAGCTACGCAATTTACAAGCAGAGTTGGCGCGTTTTCGGGTTCGAATCCTAGCGGCCAGCATTGCTGTCTTGGTGTGCTTTTCCCTGCTGGTTTTGCGAATGGTTTACCTGCAGGTGTGGCGCCATGAAGACTTGGCGGCTCAGGCTGAAACCAATCGGACTGCTATTGTGCCCATCGTCCCCAATCGGGGGGTGATCATGGATCGCAACGGCATTGAGTTGGCGACCAATTATTCGGCTTACACCTTGGAGATAACGCCATCCAAAGTTGATAGCCTTGAGAAGACCATTGATGCGCTGGCGCAAGTGGTGGATATTGCGGCTAGGGATCGCAGGCGGTTCAAAAAGTTGTTGGAAGAATCCAAGAACTTTGATTCACTGCCTATTCGCACACGCTTGACCGATGCGGAAGTGGCGCGTTTTGCAGCCCAGCGGTTTCGTTTTCCTGGAGTGGAAATCAAAGCGCGCTTGTTTCGCAATTACCCTTACGGTGAATTGGCTAGCCATGTGATTGGCTACATAGGCCGTATCAACCGGACAGAAAAAGACAAGATCGCCGATAGTGAAGACCAAGCTAATTACCGTGGGACGGAATATATTGGCAAGCTGGGTATTGAGCAAAGTTACGAACATGAGCTCCATGGCATTACTGGCGTTGAGCGGGTGGAGACCTCAGCAGGCGGGCGTGCAGTGCGTAAGCTGGCCAGTACGCCATCGACCCCGGGTAACAGTGTCATGTTGTCTATCGATATCAAGCTGCAAAAACTGGTAGAGGACATGTATGGGCAGCGTCGTGGGGCGCTGGTTGCTTTGGATCCTGCGAGTGGGGATGTGCTGGCGTTTGTGAGCAAGCCAACGTTTGACTCCAATTTGTTCGTAGAAGGCATTGACCAAGACAACTGGCAAATGCTCAACGAATCAATAGACAAACCACTGCTGAACCGGGCTTTGCGTGGTACCTATCCTCCTGGGTCGACTTACAAGCCATTCATGGCATTGGCGGCGCTAGAGACGGGAACCAGAACCCCCCATACCCTGATTAATGATCCGGGTTACTACATGTTTGGTGGTAATCGATTTGGCAGTCCGGAGAATGAAAAGGGCGGGATCATGGATATGCGGCGCGCTATCGCTGAGTCCAGTAACGTGTACTTTTATTCTTTGGCCAATGAGTTGGGGGTGGACACTATCCACGACTTCATGAAGCCGCTGGGGTTTGGGCAGCTAACAGGTATTGATATACAGGGTGAAGTGCGTGGCGTTTTGCCTAGCCAAGAGTGGAAGCGCAAGTATTACAAACGCCCTGAGCAGCAGAAGTGGTACGCCGGTGAGACCATCTCGTTGGGGATCGGTCAAGGCTACAACACCTTCACCATGTTGCAAATGGCGCAAGCGTTGTCTACCTTGGTCAATCATGGTGTTAAGCACAAGCCTCGCTTGGTTATTGCAACCCAAGATGCCACCACGCGTGCTAAGAATGAAATTGCCCTAGAGCCCGGTGAGTCTCTGGGCTACAAAGAAGAAAATCTCAAAGTAATCCAAGATGCCATGGTGGCGGTGACCCAGGTGGGTACGGGAACACGGGTTTTTGCAGGTGCCGGCTATACCAGTGGTGGCAAGACGGGGACGGCACAGGCCGTGAGCTTGGGCAAGAATCAACGGTACAACGCAGCAGCCATGGAAGAGCATCAGCGCGACCACGCACTCTACATTGCCTTTGCACCAGCCGATGCCCCCAAGATTGTGGTGGCTGCCATTGTGGAGAACGCAGGTTTTGGGGCCGCTGCCGCCGCGCCGATTGCGCGGCGTGTTTTTGACTATTGGTTGTTGGGTAAATATCCGAGCGTGGAGGATTTGGCAGCTGTCAGCAAAGGCATGGCTACTGCGCCGATTGGTACACCACGCAAGGCTGTTGACATTCCTTGGCCTAGGGTGCCAGAGCACTGAAGGTGTGCAGTACGTCTGTGCGCCATGTGCTGGGCAGGATGTCCCAAGTGGATTTACAGATCAGTGCAATCACTACAGTGATGAAAATGCGGCGTACAAAACCAGAGCCGTGTTTGAGCGCAAGGTACGAGCCACCCACGCTACCCAGTACGTTAGCAATAGCCATCACCAGTACATAGTGCCACCAGATATGGCCCTTGAGGGCAAACAGCAAAATAGCCGATAGGTTAGAGGCCATGTTGAGTAGTTTGGCCCCGGCGGATGCGTGCAAGAAGTCATAGCCCAAGACCCTGACTAGCAAAAACACGAAGAAGCTGCCAGTGCCAGGGCCGAAAAAGCCATCGTACAGGCCAATGCCACCGCCTATCAAACAAGCCAGTTTGCGCTCTCGCGAAAAGTCCCTCAGTGGTGCGTGAGCATGCCCAAGGTCTTTTTTATACAAGGTGTATGCCAGTAGCAAACAGAGCACAGCAGGCAATGCCTGGCGCAGTAGCGAGGGTGACACCATCGTAACCAGCCATGCTCCCGCAAAAGACATGCCAAAGCTCATCGCTGAAGCAGGCAGCAATACCGCCCAAGGCATTTGTACGCGGCGCGCAAAGCGCCAAGCAGCCATGGAGGTGCCCCAAACAGAAGCCCCCTTGTTGGTTCCAAACAAAGTGGCTGGTGGTGTCTGGGGGAATGTGGCGAATAAGGCGGGGATCAGGATCAGTCCCCCGCCTCCTACGATTGAATCTACAAAACCTGCAAACAGGGAGGCGACCGCAACGACGAGTAATTCCATCCCTTGATTCTCGCCCAAATAAAAAGCACAGCCTTGGCTGTGCTTAAAGGGTTTGTCATTAATTATTGAAAGTGCCGTCTCCTCGGCATCCTGTACACGGTGTTCATGCACCAGTGATTGCTCTATTGGTTGATGAATGTATCCAACGAAGACTTTTGCAGCATTAGGACTAACCCTTCTGGGGGTTAACCAGCGCCCCCTAAAACGGGGAACAGTTTGATCAAGCCATCTGACATGACTTCTACCGCCAATGCTGCCAAGATAAGACCCATCAACCGCGTCATGACATTGATACCGGTTTTTCCTAAAAAGCGCGCGATGGGATCGGCCAAAGAAAAACACAAAGCGGTGGCCAAGGCCACGACAAGACCGTAGCCCACTAGTGTCAATTGCTGCCAAATGGTTTTCGCTTTTTCTGCGTAAATAACCACTGTGGACATGGTTGCAGGCCCTGTCAGCAAGGGAATGGTCAGAGGTACTACGGCGATGCTTGCGCCCATGGCTGCTTTTTCGGCACCGTCATGCATGTCAGAGGAGGCCGTTTTGGCTTCAGCTGGTTGTGCTGCCAGCATGTTGAGTGCACTAGATAACAGCAGCATGCTGCCACCGACTTGAAAGCTGGCGAGTGAAATACTGAAGAAAGCCAAGATATGCAAACCAGCAGTAGCAGAGAGTCCGACCACCAAGAAACATGCAAAGGCTGAAACGCCAATCGTGTGCCGGCGTTGCTGTGCTGAGAATCCTTCGGTGTAGTGGATGAAAAATGGAACGATGGCCAATGGGTTCACAATGGCCAGAAGGGTGATAAGGGGTTTGATGTCCATGGCCTATTACCGATTTGTTCGGGATAAGTAGCGTTTGCGCCAGAAGAAGGCGGTTAAGCCCGATGCGCAGATTGCCATCAAGCCCAGAATCCACCAGAAGCCCGTTTGTTTGTGCAGCAGTGGAATGAAGTCGAAGTTCATGCCGAAAATACTTGCAATCAAATTGAGCGGCAGAAAAATAGCCGTTAGCACGGTGAGGGTGCGCATGATGTCGTTGGTGCGATTGCCTTGTACGGAAAAGTGAATTTGCACGGCCGCTTCCGCACTTTGCTCCAACTTGCGAACATGCTGTATGACTCGCTCAATATGTTCAAGTACATCGCGACTGCGTACTTGTAGCAACTCTAGGTTGGTTCGTTCAGCGTGGGTTTCAGGGATTGGCCATGTTTTGGTAGCTTCAATCCAATCTTGTATGCAAGCACGCTGGTCTTCACACACATCATCGAGTTGGTGCAATGCCATGCGAGCATCTAGGATGGCTGTCCAATGGTGAAAGCGGGTGTGCGGGTTGAGCAGTTCGTTTTGCCAGTGATCCAGCGCTGTCGTGAGGTCTTTGCGCAGTCCTAAATAACCGTCGACCATCAAGTTAATGATGCGCAGCATCAAGTCGGCAGAAGAGGTTGGCAGGCGCTTGTTGCTGCTGCCCGCAAGGCTGCTAGGCTGCAGGAGTTTGCTGGCATAACTGTCTAGGACGCTGCATGAGTCTGGATGTACGGACAAAAGCACACGGTCAAACACCGCAAAACCAACAGCTTGCGTATCAATGCATCGCTGTAATTGGGCAATCGGAGCATGCACTAAGGTGGACGCAGTGGTGCTGGCGCGGTAGCTTGCCAAACGCCGGAAAACCACGATGTCGTAATTGGAGGTGAAGTCGTGGTGTGATGGTAGCTGGTGGTTGAGCAAGTCGGAGACATGCAGATCCAAGAGTGGGCTTGCACCTAAGTTCAGCAAAGCACCTTGTATGCGCTCGGCGTTGCTTTCAAATTCGTTGCGAGTGCAAGCCAGCCAGATGTAGTCGTTTGGATTCGATGCCAGATTGATGCAGATGTCCTGGGTTTGCTCAGTGACGCCTTGTTCTCCAATGAAGAATGTGCGCATAACACTGTTCTGTTCAGCTGCTAAGGTGCAGTAAGCGAGCGGCATCCCGTGCAAAGTAGGTCAGCACGCCATCTGCACCAGCACGCTTGAATGCCAGCAGACTTTCCATCATGACCGCATCGTGATCCAACCAGCCATTGAGGGCAGCTGCCTTGAGCATGGCGTACTCACCGCTCACTTGGTAGGCAAATGTCGGAACTTTGAACTCTGCTTTGATCCGCTGCACGATGTCCAAATACGGCATGCCCGGTTTCACCATCACCATATCCGCCCCTTCGCTAATATCCAGTGCCACTTCGCGCAAGGCTTCATCGCTATTGGCGGGATCCATTTGGTAAACCTTCTTATCGGCTTTGCCCAAGTTGCTAGATGAGCCAACCGCCTCGCGGAATGGGCCATAGAAAGCGGATGCATATTTAGCGCTGTAGGACATGATGCGCGTGTGAATGAGATTTTCTTTCTCCAGTGCTGAGCGAATGGCGTAAACACGTCCATCCATCATGTCGCTGGGCGCTACGATGTCCACACCGGCCTGTGCGTAAATAAGGGCTTGTTGGGTCAAAAGACTGACCGTTTCGTCGTTCAAGATGTAGTTGTTATGCCCGGGGCGGGTGTCCGGAATGCCGTCTTGTCCATGGCTGGTAAATGGGTCAAGGGCAATGTCTGCAATCACGCCAAGCTCTGGGAACGCCTGTTTCAGTGCCTTGATGGTTCGGGGGACGAGGCCATCAGGGTTTAGGGCCTCCTTTCCATCAAAAGTTTTCAAGCTTTGCTCAATGGCGGGAAACAAGGCCAAGGCAGGTATGCCAAGGCGACAGCATTCCTCCGCGACGGGTAACAGCAAATCCAAACTTAGACGTTCTGCACCGGGCATGGATGAAATCGCTTGGCGTTGTTTGCTGCCATCCACAACAAATACAGGGTAAATCAGATCATGGGCGCTGAGTTGTGTCTCCCGTACAAGATTGCGAGTGAAGGTGTCATGGCGCAATCGACGTGGGCGTGCAAAAGGAAAACTGGATGTCATAAATGGCTTCTAGAGTGATAGTGGCAATCGTAGTGGATCTGCCGCATTGGCGTCCATGCAGGGAGTCGATTTGAGTCAAGGTAACCGATATTAAAAACCTACCAAATGCACAGAAATCTTTACACCTAGGGGCTACCCAAAAAACGGTTTCTCGTTATACTCCGGATCGGACAGGCAACTGTCCCCTGCTTTTCCTCCCTGAGCAGGGCCTTGATGTGTGACAGCAAATAGGCTTGAAGCCCCGAGTGTTCGGGGCTTTTTTTTTGTCTTGTGACCCGTCCTGCCGGAGGTTGACACCTTTTCATCACAGAAAAGGCAAGTCAAATGGAATCAGGCATCAAGAGAACGCAGAAGGACTACATACTGGCTTTTAAGCTGGCGGTGGTCGAGCAAGTGCA
>NZ_JAHCSH010000002.1 GCF_018474005.1 Curvibacter sp. CHRR-16 | reverse complement strand
GCACCAACAATAGCAAACACCCAGAACTATCTGAACCCCACTTGGTACTGGCCAGTCCTGCGGGCATTGAGAGCACGACCACAGGCAGCACGCACCAGCACAGTAATGAGCACCATGCCATCACCGCAGGGGGGCATGTGAGTGTGTCTACGGCTAAGAGTTGGCTCTTGAGTGCTAAGGAGGCTATCAAGCTGTTTGCGTACAAGGCGGGGATCAAGCTGGTCAGCGCCAAAGAAGACATAGACATCCAAGCGCTGCAAAAGAGCGTGAACCTCTTGGCCAAGATGGACATCAGCGTCACCGGCAACGTCATCACCTTGACTGCGGGTGACAAGCTCACCATCAACGGCGCTGGCAGCCAAACGGTGTGGAGCGCAGCGGGCATCCACAGCACCACGGCGGGTAGTCACATGGCCTATGCGGGCAACCATGATCAGCCTAAGGGCAAGACGCAGGCGGTGAGTTTGCCTAGCTTGCCGTTTGTGCCCGAGAACCTGCCCAAGCAGTACAGCGCACGGCTGAACTTGGCTGCCGCCTTGGGGTTGGATGCCAATACACGCCAAGTTGAGGTATCCGCGCCAGTGAGAGCCTACAACGCAGCAGGGGAGTTGATTGCTGCAGGTGGGCTGGATGCCAAAGGCAATACGCCCACTATTTTTGCGAACAAAGCAGAGAAGCTGCGCATCGTCGTGGGCGATGGCAAGTGGAGCAAAACACAGGACACGCAGCACGGTTGAACTGAGCACTTCAGCATCAACGCACGCCCATATGCACCTACACGCAAGAGGTATTAAAAATGACTTCAGCCACTGAAACAGAAGACACCACGACGCAAGCCACGGCAAGCATTGAGACCACTCTGCAATTTATTGGTTTGGATGGTTTGCCCATTGAAGGGCTGACTATTCGCAGCACGGTTGACGGAAAAACTGAAATTCATAAAACAGATGCCCAAGGTTTCGCCCCTGCATTGCAGGCCGAAGCTGGTGCGGATGTGCAAATCGAAGTGCAGCGCATCGATGGCAGTTACAAACTCATAGACCAGTGCAAAGCACCTGCAACACCCAGTAATTGGACATACACCAGCCCAGCCATGGTGTTTGAAGTGACTGCCGAATTGCACCAAGGCCAACCCGGCAATGCACAGAGTTTGCTGCCCCAATGGAGTGAGGCCGATTTGGGTGTTTTGGAGTTGGCGAAACCAGACTCCACTGAACCACCCCAAACAGAGCCACCTGTTAGCGAGGCCTACCGCCAAGAGGGGCACAACCACCCCGAGCAAAAAGTCCAAGCTCAACCAAAGCCACAAGCCACAGCGAGCAACACCAGCCAGACCAAGCAACTCAGTACGAAGCAACAACCAGACCCAGCTCGTGCAGCGCCAGCCAAGACAGGTGCAAAGGCCCCCATCGAAACCGGTCGGGACGCCAAGGGCAATCCACTGATGGTGTACACAGAGAAAGTGAAAAATTGGTGGGGGAGCTGGTCATTCCCGTGGCCTACCGCAGCGCATGCCCAGCCCACGACAAACCAAGCCGTGTCAAGCAAACCAGTCGCCTACGTGGGAGAAATGCAAAAGCAAGTGCAGGCATTGATAGACACGGCTACAGCCTTGACCGGGCGCATTATCGATATTGGCTCAGATGCCTACCTAAGCCAAGCCAAAAATGGAACCAAGACGTTGGAGGATTTCAGCGCCAAACCATCCAAAGATTCACTATCTTGGTGCTACAAGTACGTCAAAATCGCCTTGGTTCAAAGCAATGTGACAGCCAAAGCGCCCGCCGGAGAGAGTGCCAGCACAGCAGGGCCAGAGCTTGTGAATGAGAAACTTGGCTTTAGCGATGTCACTGCCCAAGTGCCAGATGCTCGTTGGGCTGCGGCAGGGGATGTGATCGTCTACCGCTGGACAGAGGCCACCTGGCAAAAGCGCAACATCAAAGAAGCCACCAAGCAACTAGCCAGTGCCAAGGCAGATGTTGGAAAGACTGAAAAGCAAGCACTTGCAGCCGCGAAGGCTGCGCAGCAGGCACAAGACGCGGCTAACAAAAACCCCAGTGACACCAAAGCCAAAGCAGCAGCTGCCAAAGCAAAGGCAGCGGCTGACAAAGCCAAAGCCAAAGCCGAAGCAGCCCCAGCGAAAGTGAAGTCTGCAAGCGAAGCGCTGGAAAACGCCAAGGAAGGCAAAGGCGATAAGGTCATACCCAATCACGGGCATATCGAAATACGCAGCTATGATGGGTATATCAGTGACTATATTCATGTGGCTTGCAATGCGAAGGAATATGACGCGCCACGGATATACAGAAAGGTATTTGATCCCATGCCTACTGTGTATATAAAGGCGCTGCTGCACTGTCTGCGTGAATATGAGTGCACAGATATTAAGGATGAAGATCGTTACAGTCGGTTGAATTACCCATTACCATCCAATCCACAGTCATTCACTTTTAATAGCTATAAGAAGCATCCATGGGCTGATGTGGAATCAAAGCCTGCTGCCATTAAGGAGGGGAAAGCATCCACTGCCGCGGGTGCATATCAGATTACTGTTGGAACGTGGCAGGATATATTTGATAGATATTGGGGTTATATTCCTGGCAACGCCTTCACTTCACTAATGCAAGATATTTTGGCTGTCGCAATTATTGAGGATGTTGATAAAGAAATAAAAGGTAGAACTCTTAATCTTATAAGAGCAGGCAAAGTGGAAGATGCTGTCCCTGTGTTGGCAACAAAATGGGTAAGCTTGCCAGGTGGTTCGCAAAATGCCCATCGCAAAGTCAATGGTAAGCCTATGAATATGGATTATTTCAGGTCTATATATAGTCAATTTTTAGCGGAAGAGAAAACCAAGGCAGGAGTGAAGTGATGAAGCGTTTGTTTTTTATGTTTGTGGCTATGGGTGTTTTGCTTTCGAATGCGATGGCAGCAGGTATGACACCTGAGCAAAAGGAAGTATTAAAATTTATACAGAAAATGTATTCGTATTCAGCGAATACATTTGAGTATGGTTATTTTGGTGGAAAATTCAATCCTAAAGAGCACTGTAAATTCCTGGATAAATTTTTTGTTAATGAGTTAATAACCCCAGCATCAGGAACACAAAGTTGTGATGCTCCTAACATTCGCTATCCTGAGGCAGGATCAGAGGATTTAAGTATGAATAGGAATGCAGGCGAATTACCGCAACCCACAATTGGTGTTCCTATAATTGATGGTGATAAAGCCACCATTCGGGTGGAAACGAAAGAATATGGAGCGATTCTTTATTTCTTAACAAAAACCAAAAATGGATGGCGTATTGAAAATGCTCTTGTTAACGGTTTCCCGAGGTTGCCTAGAGATCTTTGTGATGGTCGCAATCTACAACTCCCGCGTGCCAGATTTATTGAAGACCCCACTCCAGAGCAATTGAAAAAAATTCCCGTATGCCCGCGTGAGTATTAATGCGGCACCGCGGTTCTATCGCCCTGTAGCGCTTATGGAATAAGCTAGTGAAGCTATCAAATTCATAGCAAATGAGTGCTGCCCTAGCTATCCAATTCCAGTCCCTTGCAATTTCCTACAGCAGCTTGGGCCACTTGGCAGCACAACACAAAGCACAAGATGACGGTGACAGCAAAGACCAAGGACAAGTAGCCAAAGCACTGCAAGCGCAGAACGAGGCTATCAAGGGAACACAGGGTAAAGACAGCACCAACAATAGCAAACACCCAGAACTATCTGAGCCGCACTTGGTACTGGCCAGTCCTGCGGGGATAGAGAGCACCAGCACAGCAATGAGCACCATGCCATCACCGCTGGTGGCCATGTGAGTGTGTCTACGGCCAAGAGTTGGTTAGTGAGTGCTAAGGAGGCTATCAAGCTGTTTGCGTACAAGGCGGGGATCAAGCTGGTCAGCGCCAAAGAAGACATAGACATCCAAGCGCTGCAAAAGAGCGTGAACCTCTTGGCCAAGATGGACATCAGCGTCACCGGCAACGTCATCACCTTGACTGCGGGTGACAAGCTCACCATCAACGGCGCTGGCAGCCAAACGGTGTGGAGCGCAGCGGGCATCCACAGCACCACGGCGGGCAGTCACATGGCCTATGCCAGCAACCATGATCAGCCTAAGGGCAAGACGCAGGCGGTGAGTTTGCCTAGCTTGCCGTTGCACGAACCTGCCAGCCAGTACCACACCGCGCTGGATGCAGGGGCTTTGGTTGCAACCGATCCGCAGCTAGAAAAAGCCACTTACGAAGTCTGGAGCAACGATCCGCAGCCCAAGTTGCTAACCCAAGGCCAACTCAACTCCGTAGGGCACTCTGACTGGTTGCGCACGCAAAAACCACTCGAAGTCAAATTCATCGTGGGTGATGGCGATTGGGATGAGGTAACCCACATCCAAGAAACCGACCAAGACAATTGAACACAGGAGAACGCAACATGAGCGCAATCTGGGAAGACTTCCTCAAAGTGATTGATCAGTGGCTGCCCCACCGCGACCCCACCCCCGGCAAAGTGATGGTCACTTTTCTGAACCGCTACCTACAAGGCGTGGGCGGCTCCAAGTGCGTTTAGTCGTCGATGCAAACTCCGCATTCGAGCCGAGTCGCCGTACACGCATGTGCAAGGCCTTCAAGTAAATCAGCCTGTAGAGCTTATGGAATAAGCTGGTGCAGCTATTAAATTGATAGCAGATCCAGCAATTCCACCGCGGCGCGATTCAGCCCAGCAAGGGCTGGAGGTATTTCCCCGTAAAGCTGCCCTTTGTCTGCGCCACTGCCTCGGGTGTGCCCATGGCCACCACTTGGCCGCCGCCCGATCCGCCTTCGGGGCCGATGTCGATGATCCAGTCGGCGGTTTTGATCACGTCCAAGTTGTGCTCGATGATGACGATGGTGTTGCCCGCATCGCGCAGTTGGTGCAGCACCTTGAGCAAAAGCGCCACATCGGCAAAGTGCAGGCCGGTGGTGGGCTCGTCCAGTATGTACAGCGTGCGCCCCGTGTCGCGCTTAGAGAGTTCCAGCGCCAGCTTCACGCGCTGGGCCTCGCCGCCCGACAGCGTGGTGGCTGCCTGCCCCAAGCGGATGTAGGACAGCCCCACGTCCAGCAGCGTTTGCAGCTTGCGGGCGATGGTGGGCACAGCGTCAAAAAAGGTAGCGGCCTCGGCCACCGTCATGTCCAGCATTTGGGCGATGTTGCGGCCTTTGTACAGCACCTCCAGTGTCTCGCGGTTGTAGCGCAGGCCGTGGCACACATCGCACGGCACGTACACGTCGGGCAGAAAGTGCATCTCCACCTTCACCATGCCATCGCCTTGGCAGGCCTCGCAGCGCCCACCGGGCACGTTGAACGAAAAGCGCCCCGGCCCGTAGCCGCGTTCGCGGGCGGTGGGCACTTCGGCCAGCAGCTCGCGGATGTGGGTGAACAAACCCGTGTACGTGGCCGGGTTGGAGCGCGGCGTGCGCCCAATGGGCGACTGGTCCACGTTGATCACCTTGTCAAAGTGCTCCAGCCCTTCGATGGTTTCGTGCGCCGCAGGCTCCTCGTGGGCGCGGTACAGGTGGCGCGCCACGGCGGTGTACAGCGTGTCGTTCACCAGGGTCGATTTGCCCGAGCCCGACACCCCGGTCACGCAGGTGAGCAAACCCACCGGAAAGTCCACCGATACGTGGCGCAGGTTGTTGCCGCTGGCACCCACCACGCGCAGCGCCTGCAGGCCGCGTGCAGCGGCGCTGTCTGGTGCGGGAGCCGTGGATGGCGTGCTGGTGGAGGCCTTGGCGCGTGCGGTGTCGCTCGGGGTATCAGGGGGCGTGGCCTCCACGCGGGCATGGGCCAAGTGGCCCCAGGCGCTGCCTGCCTCTTTGGTCACGCCAGCCAAGTCGCTGGCGGGTTTGCGGCCACGCTTGGCAGGGGTGGGTTTAGGGGTTGCCTCAGCGGCAGGTGCTACCGCCTTGGCAGGCAGCCAGGGCGTGCGCCGAGCGGGCACCTCAATGCGCAAGCGGCCCGACAGGTACTGCCCCGTCACCGACGTGGCGTGCGCTGCCACGGCTGCAAAGTCGCCCTGCGCCATCACCTGGCCGCCGTGCACACCCGCTCCCGGTCCCATGTCCACGATGTGGTCGGCCGCCTTCATCATGTCCTCGTCGTGCTCCACCACCAGCACGCTGTTGCCCAGGTCGCGCAGGTGCTGCAGCGTGGCAATCAAGCGGTCGTTGTCGCGTTGGTGCAGGCCAATGCTGGGCTCGTCCAGCACGTACATCACCCCCGTCAGGCCGCTGCCAATCTGGCTGGCCAAGCGGATGCGCTGTGCCTCGCCACCCGACAGGGTGTCCGCGCTGCGGTCCAGGCTCAGGTAGTTCAGCCCCACGTCGTTGAGGAACTGCAGGCGGGTGCGGATCTCGTGCACGATCTTGGCGGCAATCTCGGCCCGCGCCCCATGCAACTGCAGGCTGCCAAAGTAGGCCAGCAAACTGTCCAGCGTGCTGTGGCTGATGGCGTGGATGCTGCGCTGCTGCGCCCCTTCGCCCACGAACACGTGGCAGGCCTCGCGGCGCAAGCGCGCCCCCGCGCAAGCCGGGCAGGGGCGGGTGCTGCGCAGGCGCGCCAGTTCTTCGCGCACCGTGGCCGAGTCCGTCTCGCGGTAGCGGCGTTGCAGGTTGGGGATGACGCCTTCAAACGGGTGCTCTTTGGTGATCTTGCGCCCCTTGCTGTTGCCCGATTCGATGATGTACTGGAACGCAATCACCTCCTCGCCCGAGCCGTACAGCATGACTTGGCGCGCCCGCTCGGGCAGCTGCTCCCACGGCGTTTCGGGGTTAAAGCCCAGGTGCTTGGCCACGCACTCCACCAAGGAGAAGTAGTAGCTGTTGCGTTTATCCCAACCCTTGATGGCCCCCGAGGCCAAGCTGATGCTGGGAAACGCCACCACCCGCTCGGGGGCAAAGTAGTCCTCCACACCCAGCCCATCGCAACTGGGGCAAGCGCCCACGGGCGAGTTGAAGGAGAACAGGCGCGGCTCCAGCTCGGGCACGCTGTAGTGGCAGTGCGGACAGGCAAAGCGGGCGTTGAACAGGTGTTCCTTCTCGCTGGGCAGCTCCAGCGCGATGGCGCGGCCATCGGCGATGCGCAGCGCGGCCTCAAAGCTCTCGGCCAAGCGCTGCTGCACATCGGCGCGCACCTTCAGGCGGTCCACCACCACGTCGATGTCGTGTTTTTCGGTCTTTTTGAGCGTGGGCAACGCATCGGCCTCCACCATCTGCCCATTGATGCGAAAGCGCACATAGCCCTGGCCCTGCATCTGCTCCAGCAGGTCGTGGAATTCGCCTTTCTTGTCCCGTGCAATGGGGGCCAGCACCATGATGCGCGTCTCTTCGGGCAAGGACAGCACGGCGTCCACCATCTGGCTCACGGTCTGCGCTTGCAGCGGCAGGCTGTGGTCGGGGCAGTGCGGCACTCCGGCGCGGGCAAACAGCAGGCGCAGGTAGTCGTGTATCTCAGTCACCGTGCCCACGGTGGAGCGCGGGTTGTGGCTGGTGGCTTTTTGCTCGATGCTGATGGCGGGCGACAAGCCCTCGATCACGTCCACATCGGGCTTGTCCATCATTTGCAAGAACTGCCGCGCGTAGGTGGACAGGCTCTCCACATAGCGGCGCTGGCCTTCGGCATACAGCGTGTCAAACGCCAAGCTCGATTTGCCCGAACCCGACAAGCCGGTAATGACTACCAGCTGGTTGCGGGGGATGTCCAGGTCAATGTTTTTCAGGTTGTGGGTGCGCGCGCCACGCACGCTGATGTGCGTGTGTTGGAGGGCGCGGCCCAGGTACTGGCCATCGTCGGGCAAGGCAGGTTTCACAGTGGGGCTCCAGCGAGTAACCCACCATGATAGTTAAACCTACACCAAAAGCGAATCTTGGCCTGTATAGCGCATAAGCGGGGCACTTGGTGTGTCGTTGATGCGCGTCAATCTGCAGCCCCCCGGATTTAAGGATGATCGACCTGCACTGTATGAATGAAATAGGAGTTCAGTATGTTTGTCCGCAGAGAAGATTTCCGCATCGTTCCCGCCAATTTTGTGTTGACCAATGGCCACAATCTTCTCCGCATCGTTTGCGGGTTGTTCATGTTCCCGCATGCGTTTGGTAAGTTCACGGCAGCAGGGCTTAACCCTGCCATTGTGGGTTTCTTCGCCAAAGCCGGTTTTCAGCCGCCTGAGCTGTGGCTGGTGTTGGCTGCCGCTGCCGAGTTGGGGACAGGCGCAGCCTTGGTGCTGGGAATTTGCACGCGCTGGGCTGCACTGGGGGCCGCCGCAGTCATGGCCATGGCGGTGTATGCCTTGCAGGTGGTCAAGGGCTTTGGCTGGACGTGGAATACCGGGGGCTACGAGTACCCTGTTTTTTGGGGCTTGACCGCACTGTCCATAGCGCTGGTGGAGTTCAAGCGCCTCCAAAAATCGCAGTAAACCAAACCGTGGCGGCGGGAGTCGCAATCTAAGGAACAATGTAGGGTTTGCATTCCACAGGTTTAGCAGGTTGTATGCAGTTGTCACAGACGCAAGAAGCCCTACTCAGCGACTCCAGTTCCCACCGCATGACGCCCGCAGAGCGCCGTGCGTCACTCACCTTGGCCCTGATTTTTGCCCTGCGCATGTTGGGCCTGTTCATCGTGCTGCCCGTGTTCGCCTTGGAAGCACGCAAATACCCCGGCGGCGACGATGTTGCCCGCGTGGGCTTGGCCATGGGCATCTATGGCCTCACGCAGGCTTTGCTGCAAATTCCTTTTGGCATTGCCGCAGACCGCTTTGGCCGCAAGCCGGTCATTTATGCTGGGTTATCGGTATTTGTGCTGGGCAGTACCTTGGCTGCACTGGCTACCAGTTTGGATGGCTTGATTCTGGGGCGCGCTTTGCAGGGGGCAGGCGCTATTTCGGCGGCCGTCACGGCTTTGCTGGCCGACCAAACGCGCGACGCGGTGCGCACCAAAGCCATGGCGGTGGTGGGGGGCAGCATAGGGCTGGTGTTCGCGCTGTCCTTGGTGCTCTCGCCTGTGCTCAATAGTTGGTGGGGCTTGCATGGCTTGTTTGCCATGACGGCCACGCTGGCCTTGGCAGGCATGGCCGTGGTGCGCTGGGTGGTGCCTGCAGAACCAATCCGCCACGCTACGGGGGCACCCAGTCCTGGTGCGGCCTTGCTGCAGGTGCTGCGCAACCCCGCATTGCTGCGTTTGAATGGTGGCGTCATGGTCTTGCACGCGGTGCAGCTAGCCATGTGGATGGCCGTGCCCGCCATGCTGGTGCAGGCAGGCTTGCCCAAAGCCCAGCACTGGCAGGTCTACCTGCCCACCGTGCTGCTGTCTTTTGTGCTGATGGGGGCCAGCCTGTTCCGCTTGGAGCGCAAGGGCTATCTGCGCGCGGTCTTTCTGGTGGCCATAGGCATGGTGGCTTTGGTGCAACTGGGCCTGTGCCTGAGTGTGTCCAGTGCGCACAGCGCCTCGTTGGCTTGGCTGGGAACACTCATGTTTGTGTTTTTCTGCGGCTTTAACGTGCTGGAAGCCAGCCAGCCCAGTTTGGTATCCCGCTTGGCCCCCCCAGCCGTGCGGGGCACGGCCATGGGCGTGTACAACACCTTGCAATCGCTGGGCTTCTTCATCGGCGGGGCCGTCGGCGGGTGGGTGGTGCAACGCCACGGCGCACAGGTCTTGTTTGCGCTCGGCACGCTGGCTATGCTGCTGTGGTTGGCTGTGGCTTGGGGCATGCAGACCCCTGCTGCGCGCAGCGGCACGGCCTTACACTAGCCCCCTTATTTGGAGTAGATACCTATGGCGTCCGTCAATAAAGTCATACTGATCGGCAACTGTGGCCGTGATCCCGAAATTCGCTACATGCCCTCTGGCCAAGCGGTTGCCAACGTCAGCATCGCCACCACCAGCCGCCGCAAAGACCGCAACAGCGGCGAAACCGTGGAAGACACCCAGTGGCACCGCGTCACGTTTTATGACCGTTTGGCAGAGATTGCAGGTGAATACGTGAAAAAAGGCCGCCCCGTGTACGTGGAAGGCCGCCTCAAATACGGCAAATACACCGACCAAAGCGGCCAAGAGCGCAACACGGTGGACATCATCGCCACCGAACTGCAGTTGCTCGGTGGCCGCGAAGGCATGGGCGCACCATCTGACATGGACGATGGCTCCGCCGCTCCCGCCCCCCGCCGTGCACCAGCCGCAGCGGCTCCCCGCGCGCCCGCAGCAGCCCCCGCCCGCCAAGCCCCGGCTCCCCGCCCCGCTAGCGGCTTTGACGACATGGACGACGACATTCCGTTCTGATCTGTTTTTTCGCTTTTCTGGTTTTTTGCATGACTACTGCCGTACACACCTCGTCCTTGTCTTTGCCGCTGCTGGCGCGTGGCAAGGTGCGTGACAACTATGCCGTTGGAGAGGATCGCATCCTCATGGTCGCCAGCGACCGCCTGTCCGCTTTTGACGTCATCATGGGCGAGCCCATCCCCGGCAAGGGCGCTTTGTTGACCCAAATGGCCCTGTTCTGGTTCGACAAACTCGGCCCCAATGGCGCCAACATTTGCCCCAACCACCTGACTGGTGATGCCCCAGAAAGCGCGGTCACCGCTGCCGAGTTGCCCCAAGTGCAAGGCCGCTCCATGCTGGTCAAGCGCCTCAAGCCCGTACCCATCGAGGCCGTGGTGCGTGGCTATTTGGCAGGCAGTGGCTGGAAGGAATACCAAGAGAACGGCGCGGTCTGCGGCGTGCAGTTGCCCGCAGGTTTGCAAAACGCCTCCAAGCTGCCCGAGCCCATCTACACCCCCGCTGCCAAGGCCGCTGTGGGCGAGCACGATGAAAACATCACCTTCGAGCGCAGCGCCGAGATGGTGGGCCCCGAGCTGGCCGCCCAAATCCGCGACATCAGCATTGCGCTGTACAAGGCCGCTGCCGAGTTTGCGCTGACCAAGGGCATCATCATTGCCGACACCAAGTTTGAATTTGGTATCGATCAAGACGGCACCCTGACGCTGATGGACGAGGTGCTGACGCCCGACTCCAGTCGCTACTGGCCGCTGGAAAGCTACCAAGTGGGTTCCAACCCCCCCAGCTACGACAAGCAGTTTGTGCGCGACTGGCTGGAGCAAGTGCGCATCGACGGCAAGCCCTGGGACAAAACCCCACCCGCACCACGCGTGCCGCAGGACGTGATCGCCAAAACCGCCGCCAAGTACCAAGAGGCGCTCACACGCCTGACGGCTTGAGCGGGAACGTGATCGGGAGCGGGGTGCAGCCTATGGGCGGCGTGCAGCACGTGGCACCAGGGTCGGCAGCCCCGCACTGGGGCTTGCCAATAGCCCTGCTGGTGTGTGTGGCGCTGCTCTCTGGCTGCTCCGTGTTGTCCTTGGGGCAGTCGGCCAACCCGGCTCCCGTGCTGGGGCCCTCCTCGGCCCCCGTTCCGCCGGCAGGATCGACCTCTGCGCCCGCAGTACCCGCTGCGTCATCCACGCCTTCAGCCCCTGCTTCTGCGCCCCTCTCCGCGGCCGAGCGTGCCCAGCAATTTGCCCGCTGGGTTGATGCGTTTCGCAGCAGTGCCCGTGCAGCAGGCATTGGCGAGGCCACGCTGCACGCCGCCTTGGACACCGTGCGCTACCTACCTCAGGTGGTGCAGGCCGACAAGGTGCAGCCCGAATTCAGCCGCCCCGTGTGGGACTACTTGGACAGCGCCGTCTCCGCCCAACGGGTGGCGCGTGGCCAAGACAAGCTGCGCCAGCTCAGCGCTGTGCTGGGCCCCATTGCCACCCGCTATGGGGTGCCTGCCGAGGTGCTGGTGGCCATTTGGGGGGTGGAAAGCAGTTTTGGCACCTACACGGGCGATATCCCCACCATCGACGCACTGGCCACGCTGGGCTTTGAGGGGCGGCGCGAAGCGTGGGCACGCAGCCAGCTCATGGCTGCGCTCACCATCGTGCAAAACGGCGATATTGACCGCTCCCACATGCTGGGTTCGTGGGCTGGAGCCATGGGGCAAACCCAGTTTTTGCCCACCGTCTACGTGGCCCACGCCGTGGACGCCGATGGTGACGGGCGGCGCGATATTTGGGGCAGCATCCCCGACGTGATGGCCTCCACCGCCAACTTCATCGCCCACTCGGGCTGGAAGGCCGACCAAGTGTGGGGCCTTGAGGTGCGCTTGCCCGCAGGCTTTGATTACGCCAGCACCGACACCCGCTTGTCCAGCGAGCAGTGGGCCGACAAAGGGGTGAGCGCCATGGATGGCAAGCAACTGCCCGCATTGGCCGATGCCACCATCTTGCTGCCCGCTGGCGCACGCGGCCCGGCCTTTTTGATTGGCAACAACTTCCGCACCATCCTGCGCTACAACAACGCCACCAGCTACGCGCTGGCCATCAGCCTGCTGGCCCAGCGCTTGGCCAATGGCCCCGCTGTGCAAGCCGCTTGGCCGCGCGATCAGCAGCCGCTCTCGCGTAGCCAAGTGCTGGCCCTGCAGCAAGCGCTCAACGCCCAAGGCTTTGACTGCGGCACCCCCGATGGCATAGCAGGCGCTGCCACCCGCAGCTGCATCCGCCGCTACCAAAGCAGCCAAGGCCTGGCCGCCGATGGCTTTGCCACATTGGAGTTGCTGCAGCGCTTGTAGTGAACGCTGGAGTCGGAGCATGGTTGGTATGTCACATCCAGCTACTACCACCCAGTGTGCACTGCGTCCAACAATGGGTCTCCCATAACAACACGAGGAGATGCCATGTCTGGCAAAAAAATTTTGATGATTTGTGGCGACTACTGTGAGGACTATGAAACCATGGTGCCCTTCCAAGCCTTGCTTGCGGTGGGGCATACGGTGCATGCGGTGTGCCCCAACAAGGCGATGGGCGAGCACATCAAAACCGCCATTCACGACTTTGAGGGAGCGCAGACCTACAGCGAAAAACCAGGGCACAACTTTGTCCTGAATGCCAGCTTTGCGGACGTTAAAGCCGAGCACTACGATGCATTGGTATTGCCCGGTGGCCGTGGCCCTGAATACTTGCGCACCAATCCTACGGTGGTCACCATGGTGCAGCACTTCTTTGCAGCCAACAAACCAGTGGCGGCCATTTGCCATGCAGCACAGTTGTTGGCCGGGGCAGGGGTACTCAAGGGTCGGCGTTGTTCAGCCTATCCGGCTTGTCAAGCGGAGGTTGAGCTGGCCGGAGGGGTGTATGCCGATATTGCAGTAGATAGTGCTGTGACCGATGGCAACTTGGTTTCTGCGCCTGCATGGCCGGCACACCCAGCGTGGATTGCCCAGTTCTTGGCCGTGTTGGGCACACGTATTTCCCATTGACACCCTATGGGGGGCTGCCCACCATGGTGGTGGACTTTGGAGGGAGATGGATATGTGCCAAGTCTTTATCAGTGCAGACCCCCGTTTGTACGAAAGTCGCTCCCGTTCTGTGCGCTTGCATGGGGTGGTGACCAGTATCAAGCTTGAAAATCTGTTTTGGCAGGTGCTGCAAGAAATCGCCACACGCGACAGCATGAGTGTGCCCCAGCTATGCACCAAACTGTATGACGAGTTGGTGGAAGAATGTGGCGAGGTGGAGAACTTCGCTTCTTTCTTGCGCGTCAGTTGTGGCCGTTACATGGCGCTTCAGCTCAGTGGCGGCATACCGATTGATGTCGGTGTTTCCATTGCGAGCCTCAATGTGCAACAAGTGCTGGCCACGGAGCGCATGGGGAAAACGCATGCCGTGTTGACTCACAAGGCCATGGCTTAATTCGACACGATCACGGTTGCTTGCACACCAGGGCCACCGCCATCCCCAGCATGGTCAGCCCCACCAGCGCGTCTAGGTATAGCCATGCTTTCGGTTTGGCAAACACGGGCGCTAGCTGGCCTGCGCCATAGCCCAGCAAGGCGAACCACAAGGCGCTGCCCAAGCTGCCACCCGCCACAAACCACCCGCGCATGGCAGCGGGGTGTTGCGCGCCTAGGCTGCCCACCAGCACCACGGTATCCAAGTACACATGCGGGTTGAGCAGCGTGAAGGCGGCAGCCTGTGCCAGCACCACGGCGCGGCTGGCAGGCGCAGGGTCTGCCGCAGCCTGCAAGGCCTGGGGCTGGCGGGCACGGTGTAGGGCACGGTTTAGGGCGCGCAGCCCGTAGACAGCCAAGAACAGCGCACCACCCCAGCCCAGCAGTCGGGTGAGCTGAGGCTGCTCGCCCAGCAACTGGGCCATTCCCAGCACACCTGCGCTCATGAGCAATGCATCACCCACCATGCAAAACAGCACCACGCTGCCCACGTGTTCGCGGCGCAGGCCTTGGCGCAGCACAAAGGCGTTTTGCGCGCCAATGGCCACGATCAATCCCAAACTCAAGGCCATGCCTTGCCCCATGGTGCTCAGTGCTGTCCAGCTTGTTGTGTCATTCATGGTGCGTAGCTTGCCGCGCTAGACAAATAAAGACAAACTATCTTTTCTGTTTCTACTTTAGGAAAACTTCAGTGCAGTTGGATTACGAGTCTTTGTTTGCATTGGCTGCCGTGGTGCGCGAAGGCAGCTTTGAGCGGGCGGCGCGCAGCCTGCATGTCACGCCATCGGCTATATCGCAGCGCATTCGCCTGCTGGAAGAGCGCGTGGGCGCTGCGTTGGTGGTGCGTGCCCAGCCTTGCCGCGCGACCGACATGGGCCGCCGCCTGTGCCAGCACGCCGACCGGGTGCGCCTGCTGGAGCAAGACTTGCAGCAGGCGCTGCCAGCGCTCCATGCGGACGAAGCCGTGCGCGTGACCCTGCACGTAGCGGTGAATGCCGACAGCCTATCCACCTGGTTGGCTCCTGCATTGGCCAGCTACGCCGCGCAAGCCCCGGTGCTGCTGGACGTGGCAGTAGACGACCAAGACCACACTGCCACCTGGCTGCGCCAAGGCACGGTGCTGGCGGCAGTCAGCAGCCAGTCGCGCCCCATGGCGGGCTGCAACGCGGTGCGGCTGGGGGCCATGCGCTACCGTGCCGCCGCCAGCCCGGCCTTTGTGGGGCGTTACTTTGCCACTGGGGTGGGGGCTGGCACGCTGGCACGTGCGCCCAGCTTGGTGTTCAACACCAAAGACGAACTGCAAGCGCGCTGGGTGCAGCGCCTGTGCCACCGCCATGTGGAGTTGCCGCACCACACGCTGCCATCGCCCCAGGCCTTTGCCACGGCCTCACTGGCAGGCATGGGCTGGGGCATGCATGTGGAGGAGTTCATCGCCCCTTATCTGGCCGATGGCAGCTTGGTCGAGCTGGTGCCCGATACCGCGCTGGATGTGCCCCTGTACTGGCAACAAACCCGCGCCGCTTCGGCCGTGCTGCAGGAGCTGTCAGCGCACATTGTGGCGGCGGCCAAACGCAGCTTGGTGCAATGAAAAGGACATGAGCATGATCACCAATACCTTCACCGGCCAATGCCAATGCGGTCACGTGCACTACAGCGTGCAGGGTGAAGCCGCAACCTTGTTTGTGTGCCACTGCACCGAGTGCCAGCGCCAATCGGTCAGTGCCTTTGGCATGGCCTTGTGGATCAAGCACCCCAGTGTTCAGCTGCACACAGGTGCAGTGCAGGAGTGGGTGCGCGTCACCCCATCAGGGCGGCAGATGGCGTGCCGCTTTTGCCCAGTGTGCGGCACACGCTTGTTCCACCAGTTGCTAGGGCAAACCGAGTTCATGAGCATCAAACCTGGCACGCTGAGCGAAACCAGTACCTTGCAACCCGTGGCCCATGTGTGGACGGCAAGTAAGCAAGGGTGGGTAGAGATACCGCCGCAGGCGTTGCAGTACGAAGGCAACCCGCCTGCCATGGGTGTGCTGTTGGAGGCGTGGCAGCAGGCGCACCCACGGTAGGTGGGCAGCCTGCAGCTGTCACTTAATTGAGCGCCATGCTCAGCTTGCGGCGGTAGGTGGATACCAACTGCGCTTGCGGGTCTTCTTCCACCACGGCGCGGCCCAGCACTTCGATGCCGCCAGCGCTCTTGCCAACTTCGTTGGCTTGGGCTTTGGGCTTGGGCGGGGTCAGTAGTTCCAAGATGGCGACCATGGTGCGGCGGGGCAGGGCGTCGTTCCAGGCTTTGTCGCGCATGATGATTTCCAGCAACTCGTCCATGGCCTGTGTCCAGTGGCCGGCCACCCACAGCAGGCGGGCTTTGGCGAGGCGGGTGTCAAAGTCGCGCTTGTTGGCGGCAATGGCGGCGTCAAACTCCTCGGGCGACCAGTTTGAACGCGGGTCTTGCTGCACGGCCTGGATGGCGTCTATGTACAAACCCAGCGCTTCAAAGCGCAGTTGTTTGGGGATTTCGACCAGCTTGGGCTGCAGCGCGATTTGGGCTTCTTGCAGTTCGCCCAGTTCCATCAGCAGGCGCACGTAGTCGTAGCGGGCGTCGTCGTTGGCGGGGTTCAGTTGCAGGGCTTCTTGCAGCTTGGCCAGCGCGGCATCGGTGTCGCCAGCGGCGGCCAGTGCTTGGGCTTCGTCGGCGTCGCTGTCAGCGGCCAGTTCGTCGGCCGATGGCAGGTGCTTGTCCAAAAAGGCCTTGAGCTGGCCTTCGGGTAGTGCCCCGGCAAAGCCATCCACGGGCTTGCCTTCCATCAGCAAGATGCAAGTGGGGATGCTGCGGATGCCAAAGGCTCCGGCCAGTTGCTGCTCTTGGTCGGAGTCGATTTTGACCAGCTTGAAGCGGCCAGCGTAGTCGGTTTCCAGCTTTTCCAGCAGGGGGCCAATGACCTTGCAGGGGCCGCACCAGGGGGCCCAGAAGTCCACCAGAACAGGTACCTCGAAAGAGGCTTGGATGACTTCGGCTTCAAAATTGTGGAGGGTGACGTTGATCATGGCCTATGCCTTTGGAAGGGCTAAACGTAAAATCGGGGACTATGCAAAAAAATATCCAAGTAGGCGTTGTCATGGGTTCCAGCTCTGACTGGGAGACCATGCAATACGCAGTCGCTATTCTCCAGCAGTTTGCCGTGCGCTTTGAGGCCAAGGTCATCTCGGCCCACCGCATGCCCGATGACATGTTCGCCTACGCGGAAAGTGCCGCCTCGCGCGGACTGCACGCCATCATCGCTGGAGCCGGTGGTGCGGCGCACTTGCCCGGCATGCTGGCGGCCAAAACCACGGTGCCCGTACTGGGTGTTCCTGTGCCCAGCAAGCACCTGAGCGGCGTGGATTCGCTGCACAGCATCGTGCAAATGCCCAAAGGCATCCCAGTGGCCACCTTCGCCATTGGCCCCGCGGGTGCGGCCAACGCGGCCTTGTTCGCGGTGGCCATGCTGGGCAACCACAACCCCGATTTCCGCTTGGAACTGCAAGCCTTCCGCGTGGACCAGACCGAAACCGCCCGCAACATGACCCTGCCCATCACGGGCAGCAATTTCTGATGGGCGCGACCAAAGCCAACAACGCGGCCAGCCAAGCCGCAGGCAGTGGTTTGGGCGGCAGCACCGAAATGACGCTGGGCGTGATGGGCGGTGGCCAGTTGGGCCGCATGTTCGCCCATGCTGCGCAGCAAATGGGTTTCTTCACCGCGGTGCTCGACCCCGATAACGGCAGCCCGGCTGGCCGCATCAGCCACCACCACGTGCACACCAGCTACACCGACCCGATGGGCCTGCAAGCGCTGGTCAACGTGTCGCACGCCATCACCACCGAGTTTGAGAACGTGCCGGCCGACTCGCTGGCCTGGCTGGCCCAGCACCGCTTGGTGGCTCCGCAGGCGTCTGCCGTGGCCATCGCCCAAGACCGCGCCGCCGAGAAAGCCCACTTTGTGCAATGCGGTGTGCCGTGCGCGCCGCACGCCGTCATCGAAACGCCCGAGCAATTAGCCGCAGTGGCCGGGGCATCGAGCGCCCCCTTGGGGGGCAGCGCAGTACACGCAGTGACAAGCGTGGGGGCTAACCTACTGCCCGGCATTTTGAAAACCGCCCGCATGGGTTACGACGGCAAAGGCCAGGTGCGCGTGCGCAATGCCGCCGAACTGGCCGCCGCGTGGGATCAACTGCAGCGCGTTCCCTGCGTGCTGGAAAAAATGCTGCCCTTGGCCAGCGAATGCTCCGTCATCGTCGCCCGCGGGGTGGACGGCACCATGGTCAATCTGCCTGTGCAGCGCAATCTGCACCGTGATGGCATTTTGGCGGTGACCGAGGTTTTTGAAGGAAATGTGCCCGCAGAGCTTGCTGGACGTGCTGTGAATGCTGCAAAAAGCATAGCAGAGGGTTTGGGTTATGTAGGGGTGTTGTGCGTCGAGTTTTTCGTGCTCGACCCGACCCATCCCGATGCGCAAGCCTTAGGCGGCTTGGTGGTGAACGAAATGGCCCCGCGCCCGCACAACAGCGGCCACTACAGCATGGACGCCTGCGATGTGTCGCAGTTCCACCTGCAGGTGCGCACGCTGGCCCAGTTGCCCTTGGTGCAGCCGCGCTTGCACAGCCCGGCCATCATGCTCAACCTGCTGGGGGATATCTGGCCCAACGAAGGGCGTGACGGTGGTGTGCCCGCGTGGGACAAAGTGTTGGCTTTGCCCGGCACGCACTTGCACCTGTACGGCAAGTTGCAGGCCAAGAAGGGCCGCAAGATGGGCCACCTCAACATCACCGGGGCCAGTGTGGAGCAGGTGCGCAGCGTGGCCTTGCAAGCGGCGGCTATTTTGGGCATTGCGCCGTTCTGAGCATGATTGTTTCCACCGCGCCAGCGCAACTGGCCACCAGTTTGGATTTGGCCGCCGCTGCACTGCGCAGCGGTGCATTGCTGGGCTTGCCCACCGAGACGGTGTATGGCTTGGCGGCCGATGCCGACCAGCCGCAGGCTGTGGCGCAGATATTCAGCAGCAAAGGCCGTCCAGCAGACCACCCGCTCATTGTTCACGTGGCAGCGCTGGATGGCGGCCACAGCGGGGTGGACCATTACTGCGAGCGCGTGCCCGACTTTGCCCGAGCCCTTATGGATGCCTTCTGGCCCGGCCCGCTCACCCTGATTTTGCCGCGCCGCGCTGGCGTGGCCGATGCGGCGGCTGGCGGCCAAGCCAGTGTGGGCGTGCGCTGTCCGGCGCACCCCGTGGCCATGGCTTTGCTGGAGCGCTTGCGCCAACCCGCTTCGCCCGAAGTAGGCGGTGCCACCCAGATCGTGTGGGGGCTGGCCGCCCCCAGTGCCAACCGCTTTGGCCGCGTCAGCCCCACCACAGCGGCGCATGTGGCCAGCGAGTTGGGCGATCGCCTGTTGGTGCTCGATGGTGGCGCGTGCGATGTGGGCATTGAGTCCACCATCATCGATTGCACGCGCGGTGAACCCGTGCTGCTGCGTCCCGGAGCCATCACGCCAGAGCAAGTCTTGCAAGCCTGTGGGCGCAAATTGCTATCCAATCAGGAGCTAGACCAGCAGCAGGGACGGGCGTTGCAGCCCAGTTTGGCTGCACCCAAGGCCTCGGGCACGTTGGAATCGCACTACGCACCACGCGCCACAGTGCGCTTGATGGACGCCCAGCAACTGGCGCAGGCGCTGGACATGTTGCAGCACGGCAAACCCACCAAAACCGCCCCAGACCAGCCTGCGCGCATCGCCCTGTACCACCGCAGCCCGCTCAAATTTCCTGCCGCCTTGGTTAGCAGCTACCGCATGCCCAGCAGTGCTGCAGCCGCAGCCCATGAGTTGTTTGCACGCTTGCGCGCGATGGACGATACGGGCGTAGGCTTGATTTGGGTAGAGGCCCCTCCTGCTGGCAGCGACTGGGATGGGGTGCGCGATAGGCTACAAAGAGCCGCTGCCTAAGCCCAGTTTCGTTATAAAGGGTTCGTTCATTGGTAATATGCCCGCCACCATGACCAACCACGCCTCCCCCGAGACAGATGTGCTCGGTTATTTGCAAGCCGGACAAGCCGCTCTGTGGGAGTGGGACTTTTCGCAGCAAGCTTTCACCCATATGCTGGGTATGGACAGTGTGCTGGGCTACGGTGGTGTGGGTGACTCTGCGGCGTTAATGGATATGGCCGATTTACTGCACCCAGCCGACATGGTGCCCTTGCAAATGGCCCTAGAGGCGGCCATGGAGCAACCGCGCCAGATATTCAGTGTGGATGTGCGTATCAAACACGCCAGCATGGGGTACTGCTGGTTCCATGTCCAAGGCATGCTCACCAAGTCCGACCCGAATTTGGCCAAACCATCGCACGCCAAGGGCTTGTTGCACAACATCCAAGAGCGCAAGTTGCTGGAAATCGCCCAGCAAGTAGGGGAAGAGCGCTGGCAGTTGGTGCTCTCCAGTGTGGGGGATGGCATTTGGGATTTGCATGTTCCTGCCAAAAAACTCTATTTGAGCAACAGTTTGCTGGCCATGTACGGCTATGCACCGGGTGATTTGGAGGTGCACAACCTCTTGCTCGACGAGCTCACCCACCCCGACGATTTGCCGACCGTTTATGCCCATGTGAACAGTGCCTTGTCTGAGGGCGGGAGCACCTTCAGTGTCGAGCGCCGCATGCGCTGCAAAGACGGGAGCTGGAAGTGGGTCATGTCCCGTGGCGCAGTAGTCAGCCGCGATGCGCAAGGCAAACCACTGCGTTTGTTGGGGACGCACACCGACATCACACAACGAAAAAAAGCCGAAGAAACGATACGCCAGCAGGCGCTCTACGACAGCCTGACAGGCTTGCCCAACCGCCGCATGCTGCGCGAGCGCATCGAATACGAAATCGATCGCTGCCAGCGTGTGGACAAGGGTTTTGCCGTCCTGTTTATCGACTTGGACCGTTTCAAGGAAGTCAACGACACCTTGGGGCATGACAGCGGCGACACCCTGTTGGTGCAAGCGGCGCAGCGCCTGCGCAACCATATGCGCGCCAGTGATACCGTGGCCCGCATGGGGGGCGATGAGTTCACGATTTTGCTCACCGATTTGTACGAACAAGAGGATATCAAGCCCTTGCTCGATAGCTTGCTCAAACACTTGGAGTCGGTGTACGAGTTGGCTGGTGAGCAGGCCTACGTATCTGCCAGTATCGGCGTGGCTGTTTTCCCCGGTGATGGTTTGAGTGCTGAAACCCTGTACAAACATGCCGATGAGGCTTTGTACGTGGCCAAATCCAAGGGCCGCAACCAGTACTGCTTTTTCACGCCGGACATGCACCAAGAAGCCATGCGCCGCAGCCGCCTGACCCAAGATCTGCGTGTGGCTTTGCAAGAGGATCAGTTCAAGCTGGTGTACCAACCCATCGTGGATTTGCGAAGTGGTGTGGTGCACAAGGTGGAGGCCTTGCTGCGCTGGCAGCATCCGCAGTTGGGTTTTGTGAGCCCGGCCGACTTTGTGCCCTTGGCCGAGAGCACTGGGCGCATTGTGGAGATTGGCAATTGGGTATTTGAGCAAGCGGCAGACCAAGCGCTGCGCTGGCGCTCCCACTTCCAGCCGGATTTCCAGATCAGTATCAACTGCTCCCCAGTGCAGTTCTATTCGCGCTTTGGCACCACGGCTTTGTGGTTGGAGCGCTTGGGCGAATTGGGCTTGCCCGGGCAGGCCATTGTGGTGGAGATTACCGAGGGCATGCTGTTGGACAACCACGACGGCGTGCACCAGCAGTTGCTGGCTTGGGGCGAAGCCGGTGTGCAAGTGGCGCTCGATGACTTTGGCACCGGCTACTCTTCGCTGTCGTACTTGCAGAAGTTCGATATCGACTTCATCAAAATCGACCAAAGCTTTGTGCGCAACCTGCAGCCTGGTTCGACCCAAATGGTGCTGTGCCGCGCCATGATCACCATGGCCCATGCGCTGGGTTTGCAAGTGGTGGCCGAAGGGGTGGAGACGGCCGAGCAGTGCCGCCTGCTCATGGAGGCGGGCTGCGATTACGCGCAGGGCTATTACTTTGCCCGCCCCATGGACGACATGGTGCTGGAGCTGTGGCTGCGCGAGTGGGATCAAGACCCGCGCTTGCCCGGCGTGCAAGAAGTGCTCAACACTCCCGCACTCAACGCTCCCGCATAACCCACTCGATCAAAGCCTCCACCGCAGGCCGTGCTTGTCCGGCCTGTGGGTGGTTCACCAGCACTACCACCACATAGCGCTCGCCACTGGCCCCCAACACGTAGCCTGCGCGTGCCAATACATTGTTCAAGCTGCCGGTTTTCAGGTGGGCGCTGCCCACACTGCTGGCGCTGGTGCGGCGCATGGTGCCGTCTTGGCCTTGCACGGGCAGGGATGCCATCAGTTCGGGCATGGTGGGGCTGCGGTAGGCCTTGTGCAGCAGCAAGGCCATGGCTGCCGCGCTGATGCGCTCATTGCGCGATAGCCCGCTGCCGTTGTCCACCAAGGGGTCTTGCGTTTGCCCTTGGGGATCTACCCGCTGGTGCCACCAGTCCAACAGGTTTTGGCGTGCGTTGTCCCATGTGACGGGGCTGGGCGCGATGGCTGCGTTGCTGGCATTGCTGTTTTTGCGCTGCAAAGCCAGACTCAAGAACACCTGCTGCGCCATCACGTTGTTGCTGAACTTGTTGATGTCGCGCACGATTTCGCTCAGCGGTGGCGATGCGTGCACCAAGGCTGGCGGCTGGGCCAGCAGCGCGGCTGGCACGCTACCCCAGCGCACTTGGCCTGTCACGCTGCCACCCATGCTGCTCCACAACCCAGCCAGCGCGCGCGGCGCGTAGTCGTTAGGGCTGGCGTAGGCCACGGGCCATGTTCTCTCACCACAGACTGCGGGGTAGCTGCCGCGCCAGCGTATGCGCAGCGGGTCGCTCCAGTCAGCTTGCAGGCTGCTGCGGTAGTCGCCGCAGTCGCGGGCGCTGGTGTTCAATGGCACGCTGGCGGGCATGTCCACCCCTGCCAGTGGCGGGTCGTATTGCACGCTGGCCACTGCGCTACCCGTGCCTCCTACTGGGGGTCGAAACGTAATGGCCAAGCTGTGAAAGTTGACCAGCAGCGCGCTGGGTGCCACGTTGTAGGGCCGCAGTGGTTCACCATCGAAGCTGCCGGGATCCCGCTCGGGCAGGGCAAACGCACTGTGGTCGAGCACCACATCGCCTTGTATTTGGCGTATGCCCAAGCCTTGCACCTTGCGCAGCAGCAACCACAGTTGTTCTAGCACCAGCTTGGGGTCGCCTTGGCCTTGGATGTAGAGGTTGCCTTGCAGCGTGCCGTTGCGCACCGGGCCATCCACATAAACGGGCGTGCTCCAGTTGAACGCTGGGCCCAGTTGATCCAGAGCCGCCCAAGTCGTGAGTAGCTTCATGGTGGAGGCGGGGTTCATGGATACGTCTGCACGCCACTGCAGGCGTGGGGCACCTGCTGTGGCGTTGCTGTCCAAAGGCTGCACCACCACGGACAGGGCCTCACTGGGGATGCGGGCTTGCGCCAGCGCTTGCTGCACAGCAGGCGGCAGCCCGCTGGTAGATGCTTGGACGGTAGAGGGCGCTAACCACAAGCAGGTGGTACAGGCAATCCAGAGGGCGTGAAATAAGGGGGGGCGCATGGCTGTCATTATGGGCGTGCAAGCTGCCGCGATAATCGGGGGATGCATCGTAATTCCGCCCCTTCTGCCGCATGGCTGGCCTTGGACACAGGTACCGAGCAACTCAGTGTGGCCGTGTGCAATGCGGCAGGCACCGTGCACGCCTACCAAGGGGCAGGTGCGGCCCAATCGTCCGTGGATTTGATTCCCGCTGTGCAGCGCCTCATGGGGGATGCGGGCCTGGTGTGGACGCAGTTGCAGGGCATTGCTTTTGGTATGGGGCCGGGTTCGTTCACGGGGCTGCGCACCGCCTGTTCGGTGGCGCAAGGTTTGGCATTGGGGGCTGGCTTGTCTGTGCTTCCAGTGGACTCGTTGTTGGCGGTGGCCGAAGACGCGCGCCAGCAAGCCGCCCCGGATTTGCACGAGCTAGAGGTATGGTCTTTGCTCGACGCCCGCATGGACGAAATGTATGCCGCCCGCTACCGCTATGCGCAGGGGCGGTGGTCTGTGTTGCAGCCCAGTAGGTTGATGCGTCCTGCCCAGTGGCTGGAGGCCGAGGCAAGCAGTGCAGCAAGCACGGTGCCGCTGCTGTTGGCGGGCAATGTGTGGACCGTCTACAGCGCGCAATTGCCCGTGGAGGCCTTGCCACAGGGCTCGGTGGTGCAGGCCATGCCAACGGCCACCGCCATGCTGCGCTTGGCCCCCGCCTTGTGGGCCCAGGGTTTGGCCGTGCCGCCCGAAGACGCTTTGCCCCTGTATGTGCGCGACAAAGTAGCCCAAACCACGGCTGAGCGTGCTGCTGCTAAAGCGGCGCAAGCCCTTGTTGGAGATGTGGCGTGATGGAGGCTGTGCCAACCACCACGTCCTTGCTGCCCCCCACGGGGCTGGACTTGTTTCTAACCCCCGTGCTGCAAGCCGATGTTGCCGCCGTGGCGGCGCTGGAGCAGCAGGCATATGCCCACCCTTGGAGCGCACAAGATTTTGAAGCCAGCCTCGAGCATGGCTACCACCTGCAATTGCTGCGCAATGGGCACAAACAGTTGCTGGGTTACTACGTGGCCTTTCGCGTGTTGGACGAAGCGCATTTGCTCAACGTGGCTGTGCTGCCTGCGTGCCAAGGGCGCGGCTTGGGTGCGTATTTGATGGCCGCCATGCACCTGTGGGCCACCAGTGAAACCGCCCAGTGCGTCTGGTTGGAGGTGCGTGCGGGCAATGGCCGCGCACGCCAGCTCTACCAACGCTTGGGCTATCGTGAGGTAGGCCAGCGCAAGGGCTACTACCCGGCCGAGCAGGGCGTGCGGGAAGACGCTATCGTGATGCGCTTGGACTTGCGCACTGCGCACGAGGAGCGCGTCTGATGTGGCCTTGGGACGAACGCCAGCAGGCCATGCTGGAAGAAATGGGCATACGCCTGTGGCACCCCAGCGATGCAGATGCCAACCTGCCTGCACCCACTGAAAACCCAGCACCACCGGCTCCCCCGGCCCCCCGGCCTGTGGCGCAAACGCCTGCACCAAGCCCCGTTGTCAGTGCCCCTGTGCCTGCGCCTGCTGCGGGCGTGGCCGATGCGCTGGTGCAGTCTGCAGCCCAATGCACTGCATGCACTTTGTGCAAAGGCCGGCGCAACTCCACCCTGCAAGCACTGCCTGTGCAGCCCCAGCATTGGTTGGTGGTGGGTGACCCACCCGATGAAGCCGAAGACGCCGCAGGCAGCCCCTTTGTGGGCGATGCGGGCTTGCTGCTGGACAACATGCTCAAGGCCGTGGGCGCTAGCCGCAGCGGTGCGGGTGCTGCAGGTGCGCGCGTGGTCAATGTCGTGCGTTGTCGTCCCCCCGTGGGCCAGTTGCCCAGTCCGGCCGACATGGCCCAGTGTCGCCTGCATCTGGATGCCGAAATCGCCCACGTACAGCCCCGCGTCATCGTGGCGCTGGGGCGCTTTGCGGCACAAAGCCTGCTGGCTACAGAAACCCCGCACTTGGTCCATGCCCCGCCGGGCAAATTGCGCGGCCAAGTGTTTCGTTACGGCGGCATCCCGCTGGTGGTGAGTTACCACCCCAAGATGCTGCTGCGCAATAGCGCCGACAAGGCGCAGGCTTGGGCCGACTGGTGTCTGGCCTGGGACGCTCTGGAGAATTCTTAATGTCTACTGCTTCTACAGCGCATGCCAAGGCGCTGTCGTCCCTTATCGTTGCCTGTTTGCTGGTTACTTGGCTGGTATGGGGTTCCACCTATACGGCCATCAAATTCATGCTGGAGGGCTTCCCCCCCTTGTTTGGTTCGGCCACACGCTTTTTGGCTGCGGGCTCCTTGCTCTTGGTGTGGGTGCGCTGGCGTGGTGATGCATGGCCCACGCTGCGCCAGTGGGGCAGTGCAGTGGTTATCGGTACGCTCATGATGGGCGGCGGTATGGGGCTGACGGCGGTAGCGCAAACCAGCGTTGGCTCGGGTTTGGTGGTGGCCTTTATTGCCGTGGTGCCCATGATGATTGCGCTCATCAACCAGTGCTTTGGTGTGCGCACCAGTGCGCTGGAGTGGGCGTCAATTGCGGTCGGTTTGGGCGGTGTGCTGTTGTTGACCCAAGGCAATGGCTTTCAGGCCTCGCCGCAGGGTTTGCTGGCCATCACGCTGGCATGCTTGGGCTGGGCGCTGGGCAGTGTGCTGAGCCAACGTGGGCTGGAGTTGGCCCCCGGTGCTATGGGCTTTGCCAGCGAAATGCTGGCTGGGGGGCTGGTGCTGTGGGCTATCTCGTGGTTTGTGGGCGAGCGGCCCACGCTTTCTACCGAGCCAACGGTGTGGGTGGCGTGGGCCTATTTGGTGGTGTTTGGTTCGCTGTTGGCGTTCAGCGCCTACATGGTGTTGCTGCAGCGCAGCAGTTCTGCATTGGCTTCTAGCTACACCTTTGTGAACCCTGTTATTGCCATGCTGCTCGGTGTGGGGGTGCTGCACGAGCAGGTTTCTCCTCTGGAGTGGTCGGCTGTGGGCGTGGTGCTGCTGGGGGTAGTGCTGATGCTGTGGGCGGGTGTGCGCAAAAACCGTGCGTAGATGTATTCACGGAAAAAATTTATCAAATCAATCAAATAAATTAGTTTGATATTAGGGTTTTCTCTAAGATTCAGCCATCGAGTCGTTGAAATCAAGGAGTTAAACATGTCTACCACTACTACCAGCTTTGCCACCGTTGCCCGCGCTGAACGCGCCAACGCTTCCCAACAACGCGGTTTCTACTACACCGCTGTGGCACTCAAGTTCATCGTTTGCGCTCTGATCGCCGTGGTAGCCATCGACAACTTCAAGACCTTGATCAGCGAAGACACCCTGTCTGTGTTGTTTGCCCAACTGATTTTGCTGGTTTTGGCTACAGCCGCACTGTCTGTGCCTGTGGCTGAACTGGCCGGCATCATCGAATACTACGCACAAGGCTTCGGTACAGAAGGCGCTGTGTCTGCCATGATCAGTGCTTACTCACTGCCCGCCCAAGTGGGTCAGCATGTGGCCGAATACGAAATCCAGTACGACGCCGACGCTGCCCGCAGCTACAACTTGGACATCGAATTGGAAGAGTCCGCCAGCCGCCGTCGCTGGTAAGCAAAACGTTGCTCAAGGAGCAACAGACTCTGACAGACTCGTCAAACCACAAAAGCACGCCAGTTGGCGTGCTTTTTTTATGCCAACAAACTGGCTTGCACGCCCAGTGTTTGCAGCCGCTGCAAGTGTGGCAGGACTGCTTGTGCCACGGTGGTGTTGCCAGCCAAATCGCCAAACACGGGCGCATACGCCAGCATGCGCTGGACGGATTCCACATGGGTGTGCTGTCCCACTGTCTCCCGGTACAAGGCCTGCAATGCCGCCGCGTGCGGATCGTCCACGGTGTAGGCCTCACCGCTTTCGTTCACTCCACGCAGGTAGTGCACCCACGCCGCCAAGCCCAAGGCGAGGTGGTCGATGCTGTGCTGCGTGGCCAGCCTGTCACGCACGGTGCCCAGCCAGCGCTGCGGCAGCTTTTGCGAACCATCCATGGCAATTTGCTGCGTGCGGTGCGCCAATGCCGGGTTGGCAAAGCGCTCTAGCAGGCTGCTGCGGTAGGCCGCCAAGTCCAAGCCCGGCAAGGCAGGCAGTGTGGGCTCAATCTCGTGCTGCATCAGCGTTTGCAAAAACTGCGTCAGTGCGGGCTGGCGCATGGCCACATCCACCGTGTTCCAGCCGGCCATGGCCCCGAGGTAGGCAATGCACGAGTGCGTGCCATTGACCATGCGCAGCTTGAGCCGCTCCCACGGCGCCGCTTCATGCACGATCCGGGCATACCCCCAGTCGGGGTGGCCATTGGCAAACTGGTCTTCCACCGCCCAGTCGAAAAATGGCTCGGCCATCACGGGCCATTGGTCGTCGCAGCCCAGTGCAGCGCTCACCAAGGCGCGGTCGGCATCGCTGGTGCGCGGGACGATGCGATCCACCATGGAGCACGGAAAGCGGCACTCGCAGGCGATGCGTTCGGCCAGCGTGCTGTCGATGCGGCGCGCAAAGTCCAGCACCGCGCCCTGCAGTACCTGTCCATTGGCGGGCAGGTTGTCCAGTGACATGAGGGTCAGCCCCGGCAACCCGTTGGCAAAACGCTGTTGCAAGGCCCACACCATGAACCCGATGGCTGTGCGTGGTGCTTGTGGGTGCTGCAGGTCGTGGGCAATGTCGGGGTGATCTAGCCGCAAGCGCCCGCTGGCGGGGTCGTGGCAGTAGCCCTTTTCGGTGATGGTCAGGCTCACGATGCGGGTGTCGGGGGCGGCAATTTGCGCTAGCACGGCAGTCGGGGACTCGGGGGCCACCAGCACACGCCCCACGGCGCCCAGCACTTGCAGGGTTTGGCGTGGTTGGCCTTGTGCATCGGCATCGCGCACGGCCACGGTGTAGAGGCCACCTTGCGGCTCCAGCGCATCGCGGGTGTCGGCTTGGCGCAGCGAGACGCCCACGATGCCCCAGCGCAAGTCGCCCGCAGCCAGTGCCGCTTCGGTGGCCACGGCCAAGTGGGCGCGCATGAAGGCACCAATGCCCATGTGCACAATGCCCCAGCGCAGCGCAGCGCGGTCGTACTGCGGGCGCTGCACAGCAGCGGGCAGTTGGTTCAAGCGGTCAGGATGCAGTCTTGGCATGCGTGCACTCCTTACCAGTTGAACAAGGTGCCGTCGTGCTGCAGGCGGTTCACCGGCAGGTAGGCGCGTTGGTAGGGGTAGCGGGCTGCCAACGCTTCGTCGATGGTGACACCGTGCCCAGGCACATCGCCGGGGTACATATAGCCGCGTTCAAACGTGTAGGCATGCGGGAAGACGGCATCGGTCAGGTCGGTGTGGCGCATGTATTCCTGAATGCCAAAGTTGGTCACCCAGATGTCAAAGTGCAAAGCCGCGCCCATGCACACGGGCGACAAATCGGTGGCCCCGTGCGAGCCGGTGCGCACTTGGTAGAGCGAGGCCAAATCGGCAATGCGGCGCAGGTGCGTGATGCCCCCAGCGTGGACGACCGTGGTGCGGATGAAGTCGATGAGCTGGTTCTGTATCAGATCCTTGCAATCCCAGATGGTGTTGAAGATTTCCCCCACGGCCAGCGGGGTGGTGGTGTGCTGGCGAATCAGGCGAAAGGCCTCTTGGTTTTCGGCCGGGGTGGTGTCTTCCAGCCAGAACAGGCGAAACGGCTCCAAGTCTTTGCCCAGGCGCGCCGCTTCAATGGGCGTTAAGCGGTGGTGCGCATCGTGCAGCAGGTGGATGTCTGATCCCACGGCAGCACGCACTTTGTCAAACAGTTGCGGTGTGTGGCGCAGGTATTTTTCGGTAGACCAATCGTGCTCGCTGGGCAGGTCGGCATCGGCGGGTTCATAAAACATATTGCCCCGGCCCACGCCGTACACCTTCTCCAAGCCCGGCACTCCGCTTTGCGCGCGGATGGCTTGGTAGCCCATCTCCTTGTAGCGCAGCACTTCGTCCACCGTGTGCTCGATGTCCTTGCCGTTGGCGTGGCCGTACACCATCACGCGGCTGCGGCTTTTGCCCCCCAGCAGTTGGTACAGCGGCATGTTGGCGGCTTTGGCTTTGATGTCCCACAGCGCGGTGTCCACCGCAGCAATCGCACTCATGGTGACGGGGCCACGGCGCCAGTACGCGCCTTTGTAGAGGTACTGCCAGATGTCTTCAATTTGCTGCGGATCGCGCCCGATCAGACAGGGGATCACGTGGTCAGTCAGGTAGCTGGCCACGGCCAACTCGCGGCCATTGAGGGTGGCATCGCCAATGCCACTCAGGCCTTCATCGGTCTCTATCTTGAGGGTGACAAAGTTACGCCCCGGGCTGCACACAATGACTTTGGCGGAGGTGATTTTCATACGGCAATTTCTTTCAACAGCGGTTCACGGAAGCGGAAACCCCAGCCAGGGGTTTCGCGTGGATAAGCCATGCCATCGCGCACCTGCAAAGGGGTGTCGATGAGGCCATCAATCCAGTCAAAACTCTCGGCGGCTAAGCCATTGGTGATGGTGCATAGCAGTGGCACGTCATAGTCGCGGTAATAGTGCGGTAGCACTGGCAGGTGGTGCGCATGGGCCAGTGCTGCTGAGTCGCGCCAAGCCTGCACGCTGCCCAAGCGCAGCAAATCGGGCTGCCACATGTCTATGCCCTGTGCGGCGATCAGCGCTTGCAGGGTACGGGTGTCGTACTCGCGCTCACCCATGGCCAGGCTGATACCGGCTTGCGCGCGCAGGCTGGCAAAGCCCGCCACGTTGTGGTGGTGCAAAGGTTCTTCAAACCAGCGTATACCCCATGGTTTGGCTGCATGGGCCAGTGCCAAAGCGCCGGCCAAATCGCAGCCTTGGTTGGCGTCCATCATCACCTGCACATGGGGGCCTACCGCCTCGCGCACCAAGCGCAGGCGTTCGATGTCACGCTGCCAATTGGGCGATCCGACTTTGATCTTGACCGCCCGAAAACCACGTTCCACATAGCCGCGCACTTCATCCACCAACTCGGCATCGCTGTAAGACAGCCAACCGCCCGATCCGTACACCGGCACCTGTGTGCGGGTGCTGCCCCAGAGTTGGTGCATGGGCACATTCAAGTGGCGCGCCCATGCATCCCACATAGCGATGTTGACCAAGCCCAGAGCCCAGCGTTGCACGCCCTCTTGTCCAAAGTACTCGTGTGCCTGCTCGGCATGGACGATGAAACTGCCGCTGGCGGCGGCATCCCAACCGGTTGCCATGGGGGCGATGTCGCGCACCGCCCCGCGTATGGCATGGTGCGAGTAATCAAATGACAGCAAATAGCTTTGACCACGCACGCCGTTGTGCAGCACCAGTTCCAGTACCAGAAAGCCAATGTGGCCAATCTGGTGGGTGGCATCGGCAATGGGGCGTGACAAAGGGGAGCTGGCTTCGAACAAGCGCAACTCGCGAATGGTGCTGGCTTTCATACTTGGCTACTTGAGCAAGCCCATTTGCTGGGGCAGCCACAGCGTCACCGCCGGGATGTAGGTGATCGCTGCCAGTGCCAGCAGCAGTGGCACCAGCCACGGCAAGATGGCCACCGTGGTGCGCTCTACCGACAGCTTGGAGATGCGGGCCAGCACGAACAGCACCATACCCAGTGGCGGGTGCAGCAAGCCCACCATGAGGTTGAGTGTCATGATCAAACCAAAGTGCACCGGGTCAATGCCCAGTTTGAGCACGATGGGCAGCAAGATGGGAACCAAGATGGTGATGGCCGCGATGGTGTCGATGAAGCAGCCCACAAACAAAATCAGCAGGTTGGCCAGCAGCAAGAACACCCACTTGTTGTGCGTCACGCTCAAAATCCAATCGGCCAGCATTTGCGCCGCCTGCGTGGTGGTCAGCAGCCAGGCAAAGATGGATGCTGCGGTGACGATGAACAGTACCGAGGCCGTGGTCTCAATGGTCTCGAAGGTGGCTTGTGCCAGCGTTTTGAGCGTCATGCTGCGGTAGCGCACCAAGCCCAAGAACAGCGCCCAAATCACGGCGGCTACGGCAGCCTCGGTCGGTGTGAACCAGCCCATGGTCATGCCGCCAATCAAGATCACTGGGGCCATCAGGGCCAGCACGGCCGAGAAGTTGTAGCGCCAGTCCAGCACCAGCAGCAAGGCAAAGGCGCAGCCCACCGCAGTGTTGACCGGAACGCCAGCGCGCGTGGCCAGCCACACGGCCATGGGGAAGGCGAGCACCAGCAATATCTCCAGCGTGGCGCTGCCCAAGCGGCCCCAGTGGAACTGCACATCACTGCCCCAGCGGTTGCGGTAGGCAAAGTAGGCCACGGTGGCCATCATCAACACGGTCATGAAAATGCCCGGCAAGATGCCCGCCACAAACAGCGCGCCGATGGAGACGTTGGCCATCATGCCGTAAATCACAAAGGGCAATGACGGCGGGATGATGGGCCCCAGCGTGGCCGATGCCGCGGTTACGCCCACAGCAAATTCGGTCGAGTAACCATGGTCTTTCATGGCCTTGATCTCGATCGATCCCAAGCCCGCTGCATCGGCAATGGCCGTGCCCGACATGCCCGAGAAAATGACCGAGCCGATGATGTTGACCTGTCCCAAGCCGCCTTTCATCCAGCCCACCAAGGCCACGGCAAAGTTGTAAATGCGCCCGGTGATGCCCGCGATGTTCATCAGGTTGCCGGCCAAGATGAAAAACGGCACCGCCAGCAGCGGAAAGGATTCAATGCCCGCAATCATGCGCTGGGCCAGCACGATGTCGGGCACTGTGCCCGAGACCAGCAGGTAAATGAGCGAGCCGCCTGCCATGGCCACCGCCACCGGCAGGCCACACAGCATGAGGGCGAGGAAGGAAACAATCAGAATCAGCATGCTGTCCGTCCTTATCAGTCGTCGCTGCCATCAAAATGGCCGGGGTTTTGCAAGGCCGAGAAGCCGCGCCGCCAGTTGGCCCGCGCCACTTGGGCCGCGCGCAGTGCCATGAGGGCAAAGCCCGCAAACGCCAGCCAGTACACATAGCTTTTGTTCCAGTTCACGGTGGTCATGGGCTCATCGCCCACGGCCATGGCATAGCGCATGACCAACCAACTGGCGTAGCCGTAAAACAGCAAGGCCGCCACATCCACCGCGGTGGACAACGCCCGCCCCAACGGGGCTGGCAAGTAGCGGTAGACCAAGTTGACCTGGATATGCCGCACCCTGCGCACGCACATGGCTGAGCCTATAAAGACAATGGGCATCAGGCAGTACACGGCCAGCTCTTCGGTCCAGGCAAAAGAGTCGTTGAGTGCATAGCGTGTGAAGAACTGCAAGAACACCAAACCCGCCATGAGCCAGAAAAAGCCCAGGCATACCCAGTCCTCTGCGGTGTAGCCCGAGAGGTCTACGTGGTGTTCATCGGCCTGTGCAAAGCTGGCCACCACGGCGGCCTCATCGCTGGTCTGCGGTGTGCTGCCTTCGGTCTTGTGATCCGTGTCGGCAGCGCTGTGGGGGGAGGGGGTGTTGCCCATATAGTGCGGGTGCAAGGTGGTCATGCAGGGCCTCCTTACTTGATGGCTTGGATGCGATCCCAGTCAGACTTTTGGTAGCCAAACTGCTCGAATGGCACAGACTTGAGCACCGTGTCGCGGAACTCGCCCACGTTCACATCGGTCACGCTCAGGCCCTTGCTGCGGAACACCGCTGCCAACTCTTTTTCACGCGCAGCCACTTCCTGCGAGGCCTTGGCCGCCGCTTCTTGGGCTACTTCGGTAAAGATTTTCTTGTCCGCATCCGAGAGCTTTTTCCACACCCCACCGGCTACCACGGTGTTGAGGTGATCCACGATGTGGCCTGTCAGCACGATGTGCTTTTGCACCTCGAAAAACTTCTTCGCTTCGATCGTGGTCAGCGGGTTTTCTTGCGCTTCTACGGTGCCGTTTTGCAAGGCCAAATACACCTCTGCAAAGGCAATGGGCGAGGTGTTGGCACCGCAGGCACGCGGCATGGCCAGGTAGGCGGGCACGTCAGGCACGCGCATTTTCAGGCCCTTCATGTCGGCGCATTTGGCAATGGGTTTATTGCTGCTGGTGTGGCGGGTGCCGTAGTAGGTGGTGGCAATGATTTCGTTGCCGCTCTTTTGTTCGTAGCCCGCGGTCAACTCTTTGTAAATATCGCTCTTGGTGTAGGCCAGCAGGTGGTCTACGCTGCGGAAGGTGTAGGGGTAGTAGGTCACGCCAATGCGGGGAAATGCCTTGGCCGCAAAGCTGGAACCCGAAATGATGATGTCCACCGTGCCCAGACTGAGGCCCTGGTTGATGTCGTTTTCCTTACCCAACTGCGAGGCAGGGTAGACCTCGATTTGGTAGCGGCCATTGGTGCGTTTTTGGATCTCTTGCGCAGCCCAGACCGATGCGGTGTGGAACGGCTCCGATGTCTCGTACACGTGCGCCCACTTGAGCTTGGTCTGCGCCCAAGCGGGGCAGCTCAGTGCGGCGCAGGCGGCTATTGCAATGGCTATACGTTGGAATGTCATGCTGTGTCTCCTCATGGTTGTATGTGCTTAGCCGGGAATCAGCTGCACTTTGGTACTACGGCTTCTGTCCAGGGCCAAGTCAAACGCCGTTTTCGACTGGCTAATGGGAATTTGCGCGCTGATGAGCGGGCGCACATCGGCGCGGCGGGTGCGCAGGGCTTGCACCGCCCAGTCGAACTCCACGTCGGCCCGAAAGGCACCGAGGTAGCTCAACTCGCGGGTCATGATGTCGTTGGCCGCAAAAGGCATTTCGGCTGGCAAGGTGCCCACCTGCACGATGCGCCCGCCCCGGCGCACCGCACGCAGGCAGCTAGCCAGTGCCGCTGGGTGGCCCGCAGCCTCTATGGCAACATCCACGCGGCCTGACCAGTTGGCGCTGTCGTCCACAGTGGCCGCCACTTCGTCGGCCCCCACGGCCAAGGCCATGTGCTGGGCGCGCTCGCTCGGGTCGCTGGCTATCACGCGGGCGGCACCAGCCAAGCGTGCGGCAATCACGCACATGCAGCCAATGGTGCCGGCCCCGGTCACCAGCACCGTGGCACCCAGCACATCACCCGCCCTATGCACCGCATGCAACCCCACCGACAGCGGCTCGGCACAGGCGATCTCGCCCAAGCTCACATCCTCGTCTATAGGGGTGAGTTGGCCTTCGGCCATCACAAATTCCTCGCGAAAAAAGCCCGGTATGTGCGGAAAAATCGCTGCGCTGCCTAGGAACACCATGCGCTCGCACAGGTTGCTGCGCCCCTGGCGGCAGGCCGCGCAGGTGCCACAAGGATGGGCGGGGTTGATGGCCACTTTCTGCCCCACCTGCACACGGCTCACCCCCTCGCCCACAGCTTGCACCACGCCCGATGCCTCATGCCCCGGTACAAAGGGCGCACGGATCGCAAATGCTCCTGCCCGACCATGCTGGTAGTAGTGCAGGTCTGACCCGCAAATACCGCCCGCGCCGAGTTGCACCAGCACTTGGCCCGCTGCAGGCGCTGCGCTGCTTTGCTCTTGCACGCTCAGGTGCAGGGGGCCGGTCAGGATGCAAGCCAAACTCATGGGGGCCTTTCGCGCTCAGGGACGCGCAGTTAAATTGGTAAGGCCAATTTTGCGCACGGAGTCCCCGCAGCGGTTATAGGGTTTTCCCACCAAGCGCTGCCGCTAGCATCGGGGGCATGGACAAGCTCAAGCAACTGGAAACTTTTGTCGCCGTGGCTGCGCGGGGCAGCTTGGCCGCTGCCGCCCGCGCCGAGGGCGTGGCCCCGGCCATCATGAGCCGCCGGCTCGATGCGCTGGAGGAGCGCCTAGGCGTCAAGCTCATGGTGCGCACCACGCGCCGCTTGTCGCTCACGCACGAAGGGGTGGCTTTCTTGGAGCACTGTCAGCGCATCTTGCAAGACGTGGCGCAGGCCGAGGCCAGCGTCAGCGCCGGGGGCGTGCGCGCCAGTGGGCATTTGCGCATCACCGCGCCAGCAGGCTTTGGCCGCCGCCACGTCGCGCCCTTGGTGCCGCAGTTTCGCCAAGCGCACCCAGAGGTCACGGTATCCCTCAACCTCAGCGACCGCGTGGTGGACATCGCCGCCGAGGGCTATGACTGCGCCGTGCGCGTGGGCGACTTGCCCGACTCGTCTTTGGTCAGCGTGCGCTTGGCCGACAACCGCCGCCTGTGTGTGGCCACGCCCGACTACCTGCGCCGCCACGGCACGCCGCAAACCCCGGCCGACTTGGCGCGCTTTGATTGCCTCATGCTTTCCAGTGACGCCTCGCAAACGCGCGGCTGGGCTTTTCGGGTGCCTGCGGGCGGCAGCGCCAACAGCGCCCCCGTGGCAACTGGTCAGGCCAGTGAGGTCATCCACCTGCGCCCCACCGGCCCGCTGGACTGCAGCGATGGCCAAGTGCTGCACGACTGGTGCTTAGCGGGTTTGGGCATAGCGTGGCGCAGCGCGTGGGAGGTGCAAGCGGCCCTGGCCAGCGGTGCGCTGGTGCCCGTGCTGGCCGACTACGCTGCCCCGCCCAACGGCATTTACGCCGTGGTGGCGCAGCGCAAACACATGCCGCTGCGCCTGCGGCTGTGGATCGATTTTGTGAAGGAGCGCTACAGCGCGCCGGGGTATTGGTAAAGGTAAGGGTAATGCGGGATGCACAGCGTTCCGCTGGCTCAGAAAGCTGGCAGCGTTCCATGAGCAATTGAGTCAATCCCTGTAGCATCTATCGTTTCGCCCATGGGGTTACAGTTGCCATGAACCAGTTTGTCGGTGCCGCCTTTTTGCACATCCGCTCCTCCGTACTTCACAGTGTTCGCACGGCCATGGTGCGTGATGACCAAGTGGGCTGGGTGGTGTCAGGTCGAAAACGCTTGCGAGCCCCTTCGGGGGAGGTGCAGTTCACCGCCGGGCAGGCACTCCTTTTGGCGCGCGCAACCCAGTGGGACATCGTCAACGAGCCTGCGGCTGATGCTAATTACGAAGCACGGGTAATTGGTTTCGCTCCACATACCATAGAGCGCTTTTACGACCGTTTTGGGCAATTTACCGCGGCCCCCCCGGTGCAGGCTTGTGCATCGAGCGAAGCGGACGCAGATTTTTTGACTGTGTGCAGCCGCGCCATGGCGGCCTTGCTGGAGCCAGATATGTCCGACGCCATGCGTGAGCATCGGGTTTTGGAGGTGTTGCTCTTGCTGGCGGAGCGGGGGCTGGTGTTTGCGCCACCACGGGAGTTGACTTGGGAAGATAGGGTATGCCGGGTGGTCAGACAGAGGCCCCATGCGAGTTGGACGGTGGATGATTTGGCACAGGCGTTTCATTTGAGCGCTAGCACCTTGCAACGCCGATTGGCGCTGGAGGGAACCTCGGCCAGTCGCTGTGTGCGAGAAGTGCGGCTTGAAACGGCCATGGCTCTGCTGCAAGGCACGGACTTCCAAGTGTCTGACATAGCGATGCGCTGCGGCTATGAATCACACAGCCGCTTCACTTCCGCATTCAGACAGCGCTTTGGTTACGCGCCTTCCCATCTCAGACCCTGAGGCTGAGGGCGGCGGTGTTGCTTGGTATTGCACAGCAATTGATGGTTTGGGGCTAATCGAATAAGCAGCCTTGTTCCATGATCGAGATACCTTAACTCGCAATGGAACTATCCTATGAAGCACACCCTTTTGGCAGCCGCACTCCTTGGTGCTAGCGCTCTGTCTTATTCCGCAGGCTTTGCAGTGCACAGCCCAGAGATCAAGGCAGCCAGTCCGATGGCTAAGAAGTTTGAATTCAACGGTTTTGGATGCGCAGGCGATAACCAATCGCCCACATTGCAGTGGAGCCATGTGCCTGCAGGAACCAAGAGCTTTGCCGTGACGGTGTACGACCCCGATGCCCCCACCGGTTCGGGCTGGTGGCATTGGCTGGTGATAAATGTGCCAGCTGATGTGTCAGCGCTAGAGGCTAATGCAGGTGCTGAAGGCGGTGCCCATTTGCCAGCAGGTGCAAGCCATGTCCGCAACGACTATGGTGTGTCCGGTTGGGGTGGTGTGTGTCCTCCACCGGGGGATAAGCCGCACCGCTACATCTTCAAGGTGCATGCACTGAAGGTGGACAAGATTGATTTACCAAGCAATGCAACGGCGGCGCTGGCTGGTTACATGATCAATGCCAATACCTTGGCCACAGCCCGTTTCACGGCTACTTATGGCCGCCCAGCAGCCAAGCCATGAAGATGCTTTAGACCAAGCCCACATCCACCGCCCCCGCGTAGCCGGGGAACACGGTTTGCAGCTGGCTGGCAGATAAGCCCCACTGGCGTGTGAACAGGCCAGCCAGCACGCTGCGGTATTCGTTGAGCACGGGCATGTCGCGGTTTTGGAACAGGGTGTTGGCCGTGATGGCCTGCTGCTGCCCAACCACCTGCTGGCCGCGCACGCCACCGCCCAGCACCCACATCACGCTGCCGTGGCCGTGGTCGGTGCCCCGGTTGCCGTTCTCGCGGAAGGTGCGGCCAAACTCGCTCATGACCACCACCACCGTGCTGCGCCACACCGGGCCTAGCTCTCGCGCCAGCGTGGCCAGGCCTTGGCCCAGTTCGTCCAAGCGGCTGGCTAGGTAGCCGGTGGCACCGCCTTGGGCCACGTGGGTGTCCCAACCGCCAATGTCCACAAAGCCGATGCGGTAGTCCTCGCGCAGCAGGCGGGCGATGCGGCGCGCTTCCAGCTCAAACCCTTTGGCCGAGATGGCCCCCCGGCTGGCGGCGTCCATCTCTTCGCGCAGGGCTTGCAGCACTTGGTCGCGCACGGCAAAGCCGTCGCGCACGCTGTTTTGCAGCGGCGTGCCTTGGTACATGCTGGCAATCAGTTGGCTTTGCCGCGCATCCACCGATGGTTTGGCCAGGTTGCGCAGGCTCACGTTGGGCACGCGCAAGTCGCCCTGCATGGCCACGGGCAGCTGGTCGGTAAAGGCAATCGGTGAGGCTATCGGGGCTGCGTTGTTAGAGGCCAAACGCTGCGCGCTGCCTTGCCCCAGCACGCTGGCCAGCCGATTCAGAAAGCCCGAGCCAAACTGCGTGCGCGGCGCGCCCCACTGGCCCAGCTCGATGCTGTCTTGCGTCTCGAAGTGGCTGCGCGAAATATCGTGCGTGCCGCTAAAGGGCACGAACGCCGCCTCACCCTGCTGCCACAGCGGGTACACCGTGTCGCGCAGCGCCGGGTGCAGGCCCCAGTCGCTGGTCAGCGGCAGCGCGCTGGCCAGGTCGCTGGACGGTTTGGCAATGGCAATGCCCGGGCGCGACTCGTAATAAAAACTGCTGCTGGTGGGCACCAGCAGGTTGTTGGCATCCATGCCGCCGCGCAAAAACACGAACAGCAAGCGCGGCTGCTCGTTGCTGTGTGGGGCGTTGGTCGCTGCCATGGTCGATGCAGAGCTGCTGCCCGCAGCCCAAGTCAGCCACATGCGGCGGGATATCGTGAGTCGGTCGGTGAACGGTGTCATGCCATGTCTCCTTCAAACCGTAGCGCCTTGTGTGCGCCGTTGTTCAGCGCACCATGAATTCGGGCGATGCCAGCAGCAGCGTGTTCCATTCTTGGGGCGAAGTGGCCTGTTCCAGCGCTGTGCGGGTGCTGGTGGTGAGCGTGCCTTGCAGCACGCGGTAGTACAGCGCGTTGGCCAGTTGCGGAAAGGCGGCGCGCTCGGTGGGTTGCGGCCCATCGGTCTTGAACAGCCCCGCGCTGCCCGAGCCGATGGCTTTGGCGATCTCAAAGCGCGTGGCCAGTTGGCCTGCACTGTCCCAGCCGGACGCCACCAGCGGGTAGCCATCGGGCGTGACGCGCCCGTACAGCGGCTCGCCCATGCGGTTGATCCAGTTGATCATGGGGTTGACATTGAGCACGGGCTTGTCGTCGTACGCCAGCCGCACGGCGCTGACGACGTAGCGCACCGGGTCTTTGAATTTGGTGCCCGGGGCCTGCACAAACTCGGGCGCGGTAAAGAGGGTGTGCAGCACGCGGGCAATGTCGCCATCGGTCTGCTTCCACATGGCCACCATGCGCTGCACCAAGCTGGCTGGTGGTTCATCGGCCAGCCAGAATTTGGCAAGCTTTTGGCTCACAAAGCTTGCTGCGCTTGCTTGGCCAGCTATCAATTTGATAGCACTAGTGACCTCGCCCAGTCCACCGCCTTCGATGCGCTGGCCCAGCAGCGTCTTGGGTTGGAAGTCGTGCCGGCCGGGGTGGAACTCGAACAAGCCCTGGCGCACGTAGTAGCGCTGCAGCTCGGGGCGCACTTTGGCGTCTTCGCCCCGGAAGGTCACGCCCACGCCCGTCAGCACACGGGCCAGCTCTTGCACGTCTTGCTGGGTGTAGCCCGCGTCCACGCCCAGCGCGTGCAGTTCCAGCATCTCGCGGGCTTGGTTTTCGTTGATCTTGCCCACCGCGTTTTGCTCGTTGTCCAAGTAGCGCAGCATGGCCGGGTGCAGGCTGGCCGCGGTAAGCAAGTCACTGAAGCGGCCCAGCGCGTGCTGGCGCAGCGTGGCCTCGTAGTCGGGGATGAGGGCGCGCACGTTGTGCTTGTACAGGTGCACGCTGAAGTGGTTGAACCAGAACCACGCCATTTGCTCCAGCACTTGGTGTGGGCTGTACAGCGCGCGCAGCAGGTGGCGCTGGGCTGATTCGCGGGAGAGGCGCGTCAGCTCGTCTTGGTAGGCGCGCTGGGCGGTTTTCTTGGCCTCGTCGTCGCGCAGATCGTCGGCGGCTTTGCGCTGCGCTTCCATGCGCAGGGCCAGGGGGTCTAGCGCCAGTTGGCTGATGGTCATGGCGTCTATGCTGGCTTGCACGCCATAAGGCATGGGTGCTTTGGGGTCGGCCTGCAGTTGCTGGCGTAGCCACGCGCCAGGGCCTGCGCGCTCTAGCTCGCGCTCGCTGCTGCTGGTGGCACCCCAGCTCACGCGGTTGAGCCAGCGGTAGCGCTGCTCCGGTGTTTGCAAGGTGGATAGCGCGCCGTTGCCATCAGCCGGGCCTGCATACTGGCTGGGGGTGGCACAGCCCGACAGAGCCGAGAGGCCTGCCAAGCCAGTCATGCCCGATAAACCCGAGAGCAGCGGCACAGAAGCGCTGCGCATCAACCATTGCCGACGGTGCATAGGAGTCTCCTTTGCAGGCAGGGCCGCGAACCAACCAAGTCCAGTGCCAAGCTCAGTGCCCAGTTTTCGGACGGCAGCGCTTGGCGTGTCGGTCTAGACCCCGAATTCGCGCCCAAGTTCCCCAGCACGCTGGTGCGCGGCGTGCATGGCGCGGACAAAACTATCGGCCACACCACTGGTTTGCATGCTGGTCAGCGCAGCATACGTGGTGCCGCCTTTGGACGTGACGCGCTCGCGCAACACGCTGGCGGGCTCGGGCGAAGCCTTGGCCAGCTCGCCCGCGCCCACGCAGGTGGCCACGGCCAAGCGGTAGGCTTGCTCGGCTGACAGGCCCAGTTCGGTGCCCGCTTGCGTCATGGCTTCCATGAAGTAAAAGAAATAGGCCGGGCCAGAGCCAGACAGCGCGGTCACGGTGTCCAGCTGGCCTTCGTTGTCCAGCCACACGCAGTCGCCCGTGGTGCGTACCACCTGCTCGGCCAAAGTGCGGTCGGCCTCGGTCACGGCAGGGCGGGCGTACACGCCGGTGATGCCTTTGCCTATGAGCGCTGGCGTGTTGGGCATGGTGCGCACCACGCGCTCGGTGCCCACCCAGCGGGCGATGCTGCTGCTCGGTATACCTGCGGCCACGCTCAGGTGCAGGGCTGCTGCGGTGTAGGGCGCGGCAGCGGCGGCCGCGTCCTTAAAGGTTTGCGGCTTGACCGCCCACACCACCATGCCGGCCCCCTGCAGCGTGGGGCCGCACTCGGGCAGGGCTTGCAGGCCAAAGTCTTGCAGCAGCTTGGCGCGCGTGGGCTCGTAGGGTTCCACCACCAGTATGTCTGCCACGCCAAAGCCCTGGCGCAACAGCCCCCCAATGATGGCGCTGGCCATATTGCCCCCGCCGATGAATGCAATGCGTGTTGCCATGGTCTGTCTCGAAAAAAGGGTTGTAACGGGGGCAAGTGTAGTGGCCCATAATCCCCGCGCACTTGCCGGGGTAGCTCAATTTTCGGAAATGATTTGCAGTGCTTGGGACATCGACAGAATGAAGACGGCGTTTTGAGTGACTGCAATATGTAGTGGAGGGACTGCAGGATGATTCTTTATAAATACATGAAGGCAGAGCACGCAGAGAAAGTGCTGCGTGATAAGACCATTCAAATGGCGCGTATCGATGCTTTTAATGACCCTTTCGAGGGGAAGGCGGCTCTAACATATGATCCGGATGACAACGAGCGATACATCTCGTCAAGGGAAAATGTGCTGCTCGACTGGTATAAGTGGGAAGCATTTGTTTTTTGTCTTACCCGAAGTCCTTTAAACCCCGTGATGTGGGCGCATTATGCTGAGCAGCATAAGGGGGTTGTCCTGGGGCTAAAGGTCAATACTCCCTTCTTTTCAAGTTCCGAAGAATGTGTTCTGCCGATACAGCATGGCAGTATCGTCTATACCAAGACAAAGCCTTTTTATGCGTATGAGATGCCTGGGACGGAACTAGAAGATTTTCAGTGTCCGGAGTTTTTTGCGTATGAAGAGCAAGAACGCTTGCAGCGTCTTTTTTTGTACAAATCATCCGACTGGTCTTATGAGGAGGAAGTGCGCGTTATCAAGCATCGAAAACGGCTTACAAACTACTGCCCGCAGTATAGGAATGACGATGAATGCATCGTGCGTGTGCCCGATTTATCAGTTCCGGAAATCTATTTGGGCTGCAGGACTTGTCCAGAGATTGAGAAAGAGCTCATTAAGTTAGCGCCAGATGCGCGGCTTAAAAGGTGTCGGGTATCTTCCCGCAGTTGGTCGCTTGATCCAGATATGCCAATGGGGTTGTGAGAATGAAAGTAAATTACGAAGATATGCGAACCAGTGTTTTTACTTTTTTGTGTGAAATAGAGACACTGGTTTATACCCTAGAAGAGATTTATGCCAATTCAGTCTTGGTGGATCAGTTGAATAATAATGCTGGTGCCTTCTTTGCTCAGCATCAGGCATTGTTGATCGATAAAATAATTATAGAAATTGCGAAATTATTTGATCCTGATGAGGATAGGCAAGGCAATAAAAATGTGAGCTTACGCCACTTGGTGAGATTGGCGCCGGAATCCACGGAAAATCAGGAAATTTTGAATAAGCAATGGGGAAAGGCAAAATTGCTTTGTAAAAAAACCTTAATTATTCGACATAAAGTTTTGTGCCACAACGATTGCTCTTTGTTGGACAAAAACATCGGTGTTCCGTTGTCAGTAATCAAGGAAACACTGGTTGAAGTGAAATTGTTATTTGATATGTGTTGTGGTTCAGCGCATTACCGATTGAAGCCAAACATATACCCTGCCCGTACGCTAAAGAATTGGGTGTTGGGCTAGCACCGCATTGTTGATCTAGCGCTGCGGCAGCATGCGATACAGCACCTCACGCCGCCCTTGGCGCCAGTGCCAAGCCACGGCGGCCAGGTGCAGGGCGAGCATGGCGCACAGCAGGGCGATGCCCCAGGTGTGCACCGTGGCAAAGCGGTAGTTCCACTCCAAGTCTTTGATGGGGGCTGGCACGTAGATGAGCCAAAAGACGAAGAAGCCGCTCTTGATCATGAACAGGCCACTCAACTCCACAGCGAAGATGAGCAGGTAAAACAGTTCGTGGTGGATGCGCGCCACCCAGCGGTTGAGCGCGGACATGCTGGCTGGGTAAGCGGGCTGCGGGCGCAGCCAGCGCCACACGTAGCGCAGCACGATGAGCGGCAGGATGGCGGTGCCCAGCGACTTGTTGAGCGTGCCAAAGAACTGGAAGGCGGTTTCGCCCATCACGTTGAAGAACAAGCCAATGGTGATGGCGGTGATGATGACCCCGGCCGTGAGCCAGTGCGTCAGGCGCGTGAACAGGTCGTAGTGGGCTGGTGCAGGGGTGCTCACAGGACTCTCCACTCAGGCCAAGAGGCTGTGGCCCAGATAGTCGCCACGCTGCACGCCGGGCAGGGCAAAGTAGTAGCCGCCGCCCGTGGGTTTGATGTATTCCTCCAGCTCTTCGCCATTGAGTTGGTTTTGCACGTGGATAAAGCCGTCGGTCAGGTTGGCTTGGTAGCAGATGAAGAGCAGGCCCATATCCAGTTGTCCGGCTGGCGTGATGCCGCGCGAGTAGTTATAGCCACGGCGCAGGATGCGGTGTTTTTGTGTGGCCATGGTGCGCGGGTTGGCTAGGCGGATGTGGGCGTTACTTGGCACAGCCGAGGTGTCGGGGTGTTGGCCGTAGTCGGCCTCTTCGAATTCGTGCTTGTGGCCCAGCAGAGCGCCGCTGTCTTTTTTGCGGCCGATCAGACTCTCTTGCTCGCCTAGGGGGGTGCGGTCCCAGCGCTCGACGAGGTTGCGGATGATGCGCACGGCTTGGTAGCTGCCGCCAGTGGCCCAGCCCACGTCTTGGTGCTCGGGGTTGACCCAGACGAGTTGGTTCATGAGCGCTTCGTCAAAGATGTCGAGGTTGCCGGTGCCGTCTTTGAAGCCCAGAAAGTTGTGCGGCGTGTGAAAGCCAAACGGGTTAGGGACTTGGTGCGGGGGCAAAAAGCCTTCCAGTTTCCAGCGCGGAGCGAGGAGTTTGGGCGCGTTTTTGATGATGTCGCGCAGGGCGTGCAAATTGGTTTGCGCGCTGTTGGCGCAGAACTGCAGCATCAGGTCGCCGTGGCATTCAGCGGGGTTGAGCTGGTCGTTGGGAAAACCTTCCATGCGTATCAGGTGCTTGGGGCGGCGTTCGGCCAAGCCAAAGCGCTGGTCAAACAAGCTAGCGCCTACCGATACGGTGATGGTGAGGTTGTCGGGGTATACGGTGTTGCCCAAGATACCGCTGTCCATGGGGGGCAGCTTGGCATCGACGGACGGGGCACTGCCGCCTGTGGTCAGGAAGGCGATGCGCTCGGTGAGCAGTTTGAACAGGTCGGTGAGCTGGGCCTTGTCTTTGGCCAGCACATCAAACGCCACCACCATGCCTGCTGCCGGTTGCAAGTTGGTGATGCCCGACTGGTGCAGCCCGTAAAAGGGTTGCGTTTGGCGGGTGGGGTCGGTGAATTTCCAGAAGGCGGCGCCTGCGGCCAAGCTGGCCAGTGCGCCGACCCCTACACCTTGCAAAAAGCGGCGGCGAGCAGTCATGGTGACTTGAGGGCTTATTCCAAGCCCAAAGTGCCGCGCAGCTTGGACAGGTCTTCTGCCAGCGCGGTGATGGGGCCTTTCATGGCGGTCTTGTCGGCTTCGGTCAACGAGCCGTAGTCTTTGAAGCCCTTGCCGCTGCGGTATTTGGCCAAGAGGGCGTCCACTTCGGCGAAGTTGGCATCGACGCGTTTGAGCAGTTCGGCATCACGCTTGTCCAGCAAGGGGCGCAGCAGATCGACCACTTTCTTGGCACCTTCTACGTTGGAGTTGAAGTCCCACAGATCGGTGTGGCTGTAGCGGTCTTCTTCGCCACTGATCTTGCCGGAGGCCACTTCTTCAATCAGTGCCGCCGCGCCACCCACTACCTTGCCTGCCGGCAGGGCCAGTTGGCTGATGCGCTCTTTGAGTGCCTTCACGTCTTCCAATAATTTGTCCGCGATTTCGCCTTGGCCTTTGGTGGTTTTTTGCTCAAACAGCGCGTACTCGAGGCGGTGGTAGCCAGTGAAAGTGGGGTCTTGTTCTTTCTTCTCGAAGTCGTCGGCACGGGCGTCGATGGCGCCGTCCAAGTCGCTGAACAGTTCGGCGATAGGCTCAATGCGCTCGTAGTGCACGCGCGCTTGTGGGTACAGGGCTTGGGCTTCTTTGAGCTTGCCGGCCTTGATGGCTTTGACGAACTTTTCGGTCATGGTCACAAAGGCATCGGACTCTTGGGCCACGTATTGTTTGTAGGCTTCCAGTGCGGGCTGCAGTTCGGCAATGGCAGGGCCGTTGCTTTGGACGGCGTCACCCGCAGTCACGGTCAGCTTGCCTTTGGGATTGGTGAGCAGGCCGCAGGTGATGTCGTATTCGCCTTGCTCCAAAGTGGCTGTCAGGGTTTGGGTGAAGCCGGGGGCGATGTTTTCACGCTCTTCGACCACCATCACACCCTTGAGGATTTCCCACTCCAGCGCTTGCTGGCTCTTGTTGATGATTTTGAAAGTGCGTTTGCCCGATGGCACGCTCAGGGTGCTGGGGTCGCAGCCCTTGTCGGTCACGGTCACGGTGATGGCGGTGTCAGCAGGCTTTTCGGCTGCTGCGGGGGCTGCAGGCGTGGCTGCGGGTTCATTTTTCTGGCAGGCGCTCAGGGTGGCCAGAGCTGCCAGCAATGCCACGGAGGGCAGGGTCTTCACGAGTTTGCGTTGCATATTGCACTTTCTCCAAAAATACGGTGTGCGCCTTGGCGATCAGCGCGCTTGTGCTTGGGCTGCGGGCGCAGCGCTTGGGGCTTGTTTTTGTCCGGCGATAAACCACCACAGTGCTGGCACGATGTAGGCGATCCAGATCAGCACTTCACCAATAGCGGGGCTGTCTTGGTAGCCGAATAAGGCGCCCAGCAACACGCCCACTACGCTGCCGTTAGGCAGCACTGCGCTGAGGTTGTAGGCGTGGTCTTGCAGGTGATTCCACAGGCCTGCTTCGTGGAAGGCTTTGAGTGCGCTGCTGAGCAGTCCTGCCGCCACGAACAAGATAAAGATGCTGCTCCACTGGAAGAAGACGCGCAGATTCAGGCGCAGGCTACCGCGGTAGATCAGTACGCCACTGGCCACCGCTGCGGCCAAGCCCAGCACGGCACCGATGGGGGCGTAAATGCCGACATCTTGCTGGAAGGCCGCGAGCAGGAAAAAGACGGATTCCAGTCCTTCGCGCCCCACGGCCAAGAACACCAAGGCGACGATGCCCACAGCTTGGCGGTGATGGCGCTGCAGCGCTGCGTCTATGGCGTGGTGCAGTTCACCCTTGATGGATTGGGCGTGCGAGCGCATCCAAAACACCATGGAGGTGAGCATGCCGGTCGCAATCAATGCCACGATGGCTTCAAACAGCTCTTGCTGTTTTTGCGGAAATTCGCTTTGCACATGGTTCATATACAAGCCCAGCGCAAGGCACAGTCCTGCTGCGCTGACTATCCCAAAGCCCACAGCGGGAAGCCACCGACCTTGGCCGCTTTGGCGCAAGTAGCTGGCCACAATGGCCACGATGAGGGCAGCTTCCAAGCCCTCGCGGTACATGATGAGAAATGGAATCAGCATAAACAGAATGGTGAGCCTCCTCACGATGAGGAGGAGTAACATTCTAAATGATATGAATTCTCATTCGTTTGCCATGTACGAAGCCAAGCGCTGTATGTGCGCCATTTTTGCGCTACCGCAAGGTGGTCATCGTTAGGGTGGGGCGCTTGTGGGACGACCGGTCGTGGTGCTTAGGCGGGTAAGGTGGCTTGGCGCACGGCGTGCTCCCATGCCGCCATGCGCTTTTGGGCGCGTTCTGGTGCCATGGTCGGTAGGAAGCGACGCTCTGCGCGCCACAGGCTGGCGATTTCTTCGGTGCTGCTGTAGAGGCCAGTGGTGAGCCCTGCCAAGTAAGCTGCGCCCAAGGCGGTGGTTTCGGTGACAGCTGGGCGCACTACGGGGATGCCCAGCAGGTCGGATTGGAATTGCATCAGCAAGTCGTTGACACAAGCGCCCCCGTCCACGCGCAGTTCGCTCACCGCTTGGGTGTGGTGGTTGTGCGCGTCTTTGGCCATGGCTTGCAGCAAAGCCGCGCTTTGGAAGGCGATGCTCTCCAGCGATGCGCGGGCAATGTGCGCCAGTGTGCTGCCTCGGGTCAGGCCTGTGATGCAGCCACGGGCATCGGGCTGCCAGTAGGGTGCCCCCAAGCCGGTGAAGGCCGGAACCACGATGACGCCTCCTGAATCGGGCACGCTTTGCGCCAAGGCTTGTACTTCTCCACTGGCTTGGATGGCATTGAGACCATCGCGCAGCCACTGCACGACGGCTCCGCCCACGAATACGCTGCCTTCCAGCGCAAACTGGGCTTGCGCGGTGGTTTGCGCTGCGCTGGTGGTGAGTAGGCCGTTGTGCGAAGTTTGGAATTGTGTGCCGCAGTGCATGAGCATGAAGCACCCGGTGCCATAGGTGTTTTTGGCCATGCCGGGGGCGAAGCAGGCTTGGCCAAACAGGGCGCTTTGCTGATCGCCTGCAACGCCGCCAATGGTGATGCTGTGGCCCAAAAGGGCCGCGTCGGTGTCGCCATAGCGGTGGCTCGATGGGTGCACGGTTGGCAATACCGCAGCGGGGATACGCAGGGCTTGCAGCAGTTCAGTGTCCCATTGGTTGCTGTGCACGTTGAAGAGCATGGTGCGCGCGGCATTGCTCACGTCGGTGGCGTGCGCTCGGCCTGCGGTGAGGTTCCACATCAGCCATGTGTCTATGGTGCCAAAGGCCAGCTCTCCTGCTTCGGCCTGTGCACGGGCGTTGGGCACGTTGTCCAGTAACCATTGCAGTTTGGTCGCAGAGAAGTAGGCGTCTATGAGTAGGCCGGTTTTTTGCTGGATGGTGTGGGCCATGCCTTGGCTGCGCAATTGGGCGCACACTGGCTCGGCGCGGCGGTCTTGCCACACGATGGCGTGGTGCACGGGTAGTCCGGTTTTGCGATTCCACAGCACGGTGGTCTCGCGCTGGTTGGTGATGCCAATGGCGTGTATGTCTTGGGGTTGCAACCCTGCTCGAGCAATCGCTTCGCGTGCGGTAGCCAGTTGGATGCGCCAAATTTCTAGGGCATCGTGCTCTACCCAGCCCGGCTGCGGGTAGTGCTGGGTCAGCTCTTTTTGTGCCATGGCGACGGGTGTGCCTAAGCGATCAAACACGATGCTGCGCGAACTGGATGTGCCTTGGTCTAGGGCCAAGGTATAGGGGGCTTGGTGTGCCATGGTTGTCTCTTCGGGTTGATAGGGGGGGCCTTAGTTGCTGATCACTAGCTGCACGCCTGCTTCATCAAGCAGGCGGGTAAAGGGTTCGGGTGGGATGGCATTGGTATACAGACGGTCTAGTTGTGCCAATTGCCCCACCTGCACCATGGCAGGGCGGTTGAATTTGCTGCTGTCCGCTACCAGCCATACTTCGCGAGCGTGTTGCATGATGGTTTGAGCCACTTTCACCTCGCGGTAGTCGTAGTCGCGCAGAGTGCCGTCCCCCTCGATGCCAGAAATGCCAATGATGGCAATGTCCACCTTGAACTGGCGCACAAAGTCCACAGCGGCTTCGCCAATGATGGCGTGATCGCGGGCCCTGACGACGCCTCCTGCCACGATCACTTCGCAGGACGGGTTGCTGCACAAGGTGGTGGCGATGTTCAGGTTGTTGGTGAGCACGCGCAAGCCTTGGTGCTGCAGCAGTTCGCGGGCCACAGCTTCTGCGGTAGTGCCCACGTTCAGGATGAGTGAGCAGTCGTTGGGCACATCGGCTGCAATGCGCCGTGCAATGCGCTGCTTGTCGTGCGCATGCAGGGTTTCGCGTTGGGTATGGGCCAAGTTTTCCGTGGTGGATACGGCCGCCCGTGCACCGCCATGAAAGCGCCGCACCAAACCTGCTGCGGCCAGTTTTTGAATGTCGCGCCGCACCGTTTGCACGGTAACTCCCAATTGGCTTGCCAACTCTTCAACGCTGGCATGTCCGAGTCGCTCTACAGTTTGGACGATTTGGGTGTGGCGTGGATGGTGCTGCATGTTCGGTATTGTTCCTAACTGGATAAAAAACGAAAAATAAGGAACAATTCGAATTCTATGGAACAAATACTGTTTGCGCTATGACTACTAACCCTGCTTCTCCTTTGCCTACCGACCGCGGTGCTTTGCTGCAGAAATTGCAATCGACCACGGAGTGCGACGTGTTGGTGGTGGGTGGTGGAGCTACTGGCTTGGGTGTAGCGCTGGATGCGGCTAGTCGCGGTCACAAAGTGGTTTTGCTGGAAGCGCATGATTTCGCCAAAGGCACATCGTCTAGGGCGACCAAGCTGGTGCATGGCGGCGTGCGCTATTTGGCGCAAGGCAACATCAGCTTGGTGTACGAGGCCTTACACGAGCGCAGCACTTTGCTGCGCAATGCGCCTCACTTGGCGCAGCCATTGCCGTTTGTGGTGCCGGTGTACCGGCGCTGGGATCAGTTGTTTTACGGTGCGGGCTTGGCGCTGTATGACTTGCTGGCGGGTAAGGCTGGGTTGGGGCGTACGCGGTTGCTGTCCAAGGCGCAAACGCTGCTGGCAATACCGGGGGTTAAGCAGCAGGGTTTGTGTGGCGGTGTTCAGTACTGGGATGGTCAGTTTGACGATGCACGTTTGGCATTGGCTCTGGCTCGCACCGCCGCCCGAGAAGGAGCGTTGGCGCTGAATTACTGTCGAGTGGATTCGCTGGAATACGAGGCTGGACGTGTCAGTGGTGTACGTTGGGTTGATGCCCTAGGGGGCGCATCGGGGGCGATTCGTGCGCGTTGCGTGATCAATGCCACCGGTGTCTGGGTTGATGCATTGCGCACGCCCGATGGCGCGCATGGTAACCGGGCGACGGAGCCCTTGGTAACGCCCAGCCAAGGAGTGCATTTGGTGGTGGATAGAGGGTTTCTGCTCGGTGATAAGGCCTTGATGGTGCCCAAAACATCCGATGGCCGCGTCCTGTTTGCTGTGCCGTGGCTGGGAAAGGTGATTTTGGGCACGACAGACACGCAGCGCTCGAATATGCCGTTGGAGCCTCAAGCGTTTGAGGAGGAAATTGATTTCATCTTGCGAGAGTCGGCCAACTATTTGCAACGCCGACCCCTGCGTAGCGATGTGCGCAGTGTCTGGGTGGGCTTGCGTCCTCTGGTCAAGCCGCAAAGTTCGGGGTATGGGGGGACAAAATCGATTAGCCGCGAGCACACGGTTGATGTGTCCCAAACAGGTCTGGTTACAGTGACGGGCGGTAAATGGACGACCTACCGCGCTATGGCTGAAGATGTGCTCGCCAAGTGCGCATCGGCGGGCTTGCTGTCGGATTGTGGGGCAGGTCGAACAGCACAGTTGCCGTTGGTGGGTGCGCAAATGGGGGGGCGTCTGACGCAAGAGCAAGGCTTACATATATATGGTTCGGAGCGCATCAGCGTAGACGCTTTGCCAGGTGGTGACACTTATCTGGTAGATGGCTTGACTGAGGCTATGGTACGTTTTGCTGTGCGCTACGAATATGCGCGCACGGTGGAGGATGTGTTGGCGCGGCGTAGTCGACTGCTATTCCTTGATGCGCGAAAAGCCATGCAAGTGGCGGAATCGGTGGCCGCAATCCTTCGCTCGGAGGGGGTGGCGGATCCTTTTTTGCAGGAATTCAATGAGTTGGCAAAGGGCTATGGTTTTTTTCAAGAAAGTTGTTGACAGTAGTACTTTGCATTTGCTACATTAGTGGACTTGCTTTTTTGCAAGTGGTTTTCTGCCTAACAAGGCTTTGCAGTAGTGCAGGGCTTTACAGGCCCAAGACTGACCAAGCTGATCCGTGGTGGATTGGTTGGTGCAAGTTGGGAATATTGAAATGATCCAAACTGAATCTCGATTGGAAGTGGCTGACAACACTGGTGCTAAGTCTGTCTTGTGCATCAAGGTGTTGGGTGGCTCCAAGCGTCGCTACGCTAGCGTTGGCGACATTATCAAAGTCAGCATCAAAGAAGCAGCTCCACGTGGTCGCGTCAAGAAGGGCGAGATTTACAACGCTGTGGTAGTGCGCACTGCAAAGGGCATTCGCCGTGCAGATGGTTCTTTGGTGAAGTTCGACGGCAATGCAGCAGTGCTGCTCAATGCCAAGCATGAGCCTATTGGCACACGTATCTTTGGACCAGTAACACGCGAATTGCGTACTGAAAAGTTCATGAAGATCGTTTCTTTGGCTCCTGAAGTGCTGTAAGGATTGGTATGAACAAGATTCGCAAAGGCGACGAAGTAATCGTCATCGCAGGACGCGATAAGGGTAAGCGTGGCGTTGTGACGCTGCGTGCCAATGAAACTCGCGTAGTGGTTGAGGGTGTGAATGTGGTGAAGAAGCACGTCAAGCCCAATCCCATGAAGGGCACAACTGGTGGTATTGAAGAGAAATCTTTGCCTATCCATCAGTCCAATGTGGCAATTTTCAATGCGACGACTGGCAAGGCCGATCGCGTTGGCGTGAAGGTTTTGGCTGATGGCAAGCGCGTGCGCGTTTACAAGTCCAGCGGCGAAGAAATCAAGGTGGCTTAAAAATGGCACGTTTTCAAGATATCTATCGTGACAAAGTGGCGCCTGAACTGACAGCAAAGTTCGGCTACAAGTCCCCCATGGAAGTTCCTCGCTTGACCAAAATCACTCTGAACATGGGTGTAAGCGAAGCGGTTGCTGATAAGAAGGTTATGGAAAACGCTGTGGCTGATTTGACCAAAATTGCTGGTCAAAAGCCTGTTGTGACCAAAGCCAAGAAGGCTATTGCTGGTTTCAAAATTCGTGAAGGCCAAGCGATTGGCTGCATGGTCACGTTGCGTGGCGTGCAGATGTACGAATTCTTGGATCGCTTTGTGACGGTTGCTCTGCCTCGTGTGCGTGACTTTCGTGGTATCTCTGGTCGTGCATTCGATGGCCGTGGTAACTACAACATTGGTGTCAAAGAACAGATCATCTTTCCTGAGATCGAATACGACAAGGTGGATGCATTGCGTGGTCTGAACATCAGTATCACAACAACAGCAAAGACTGACGAAGAATGCAAGGCATTGCTCGCAGGCTTCCGCTTCCCATTCAAGAACTGAGGTGCAGTGTGGCTAAAGTTGCTTTAATTGAGCGTGAACTCAAGCGTGCAAAGTTGGTGGAAAAATTCGCCAAAAAGCATGCGGAGCTCAAAGAAATTGCCGCTGATGGCAAGCGTTCTGATGAAGAGCGTGCTGCTGCTCGCTTGGCATTGCAAAAGTTGCCTCGCAACGCCAATCCTACTCGCCAACGTAACCGTTGCGAGATTACAGGTCGTCCACGTGGCACTTTCAAGCATTTTGGCTTGGCCCGTGCGAAAGTTCGTGAAATGGCATTCGCTGGTGAGATCCCTGGTATCACCAAGGCAAGCTGGTAAGCGTCTGGAGATTCGAAAATGAGTATGAGTGATCCCATTGCAGATCTGCTGACCAGAATCCGCAATGCACAAATGGTAGCGAAAGCAACCGTGAAAGTGCCCTCTTCCAAAGTGAAGGTGGCCATTGTTCAGGTGCTGAAAGATGAAGGCTATATCGATGGCTTCAAAGTATCCACGGCAGACGGAAAGTCTGAATTGGAAATTGCTTTGAAGTACTACGCTGGACGTCCTGTCATTGAGCAAATCGAGCGTGTGAGCCGTCCTGGCTTGCGTATTTACCGTGGTGCAGATGCTATTCCGCAGGTGCAAAATGGTTTGGGCGTTGCGATCGTTACTACACCCAAGGGTGTCATGACGGATCGCAAGGCGCGAGCTGCTGGCATCGGTGGTGAAGTTCTGTGCTACGTGGCATAAGTTTGGCTTGAGGAGTTAAGACAATGTCCCGCGTAGGAAAATTGCCAGTAGCTATCCCTGCTGGCGTGGAAGTATCTCTGACAGCTGAAGCAGTTAGCGTCAAGGGTGCAGGTGGCACGTTGAAGTTGCCCCAAAACAGCCTCGTAACCATTAGCAACGAAGGCGGCAAGCTGTCTTTCACGCCTGTCAACGACAGTCGTGATGCTGATGCAATGGCAGGCACAGTTCGCCAGTTGGTCAACAACATGGTTGTTGGTGTGACCAAGGGCTTTGAGAAAAAGCTGAACCTGATTGGCGTGGGTTACAAAGCCCAAGCTGCAGGCAATAAATTGAACTTGGCTGTAGGTTATTCACACCCTGTGAACATCGACATGCCCACAGGTGTGACAGTGGCCACTCCATCGCCAACTGAAATCGTCCTGAAGGGTGCAGATCGCCAAGTAGTTGGTCAGATCGCCGCTGAGATTCGTGCAGTGCGTCCCCCAGAGCCCTACAAGGGCAAGGGTATTCGCTACTCTGACGAGACAGTAACGATCAAAGAAACCAAGAAGAAATAAGGGTCGTAATCATGCTGACTAAAAAAGAGCAACGTCTCCGTCGTGCACGCCAAACTCGCATTCGTATCGCCTCCCAAGGCGTAGCGCGTCTGACAGTTACACGCACCAACTTGCATATCTATGCAAGCGTTATCTCTGGTGACGGTAGCAAGGTTCTGGCTGCTGCATCGACTGCAGAAAAAGATGTGCGTGCCACTTTGGGTACTACTGGCAAAGGCGGCAACGTCGCTGCAGCAGTGCTGATCGGCAAGCGCGTGGCTGAAAAAGCCAAGGCTGCGGGTGTGGAGAAAGTAGCGTTTGATCGCTCTGGCTTTGCATACCATGGCCGTGTTAAAGCATTGGCAGAGGCAGCGCGTGAAGCTGGCCTGCAGTTCTAAGCAGATCGGAAGTAAAAATGTCTAAAGTTCAAGCAAAAACAGCGGGCAAAGTTGACGGTCCAGAGGACGGTCTGCGGGAGAAAATGATTGCGATCAACCGCGTGACCAAAGTGGTCAAAGGTGGTCGTATTCTCGGTTTCGCCGCACTGACTGTTGTAGGTGATGGTGATGGCCGTATCGGCATGGGCAAAGGAAAGTCGAAAGAAGTTCCCTCGGCCGTGCAAAAAGCCATGGAAGAAGCCCGCCGCAACATGTTCAAGGCTGCATTGAAGAATGGCTCTATCCACCACAAGGTGGTAGGTCGTCATGGTGCATCTACTGTCATGATGGCGCCAGCCCCCAAGGGTACCGGCATTATTGCTGGTGGTCCTATGCGCGCTGTGTTCGAAGTGATTGGTGTAACTGACATCGTGGCCAAGAGCCATGGTTCTACTAATCCTTACAACATGGTACGTGCTACTTTGGATGCTTTGGCAAAGTCTACAACTCCTGCAGAAGTTGCCGCCAAGCGTGGCAAGTCTGTGGAAGACCTCTTTGCTGCGTAAGGTGGATCTATGAGCACACAACAAACAGTGAAAGTCCAATTGGTGCGTAGCCCCATTGGTACCAAGGAATCCCACCGTGCAACAGTGCGTGGTTTGGGTTTGCGTAAATTGGGTAGCGTTAGTGAATTGCAAGACACTCCTGCAGTTCGCGGCATGATCAATAAGATCGCCTATCTGGTGAAGGTTCTGTAAGGATTCAACATGCAATTGAATGACATCAAGCCCGCAGCTGGTGCCAAGCATGCCAAGCGCCGCGTAGGCCGTGGTATCGGTTCTGGTTTGGGTAAAACTGCAGGCCGCGGTCACAAAGGGCAAAAGTCTCGCTCTGGTGGCTACCACAAAGTTGGCTTTGAAGGCGGTCAAATGCCTATGCATCGTCGCTTGCCAAAGCGTGGTTTCAAATCGCATCTTTTGCAATTCAATGCAGAGATTACTTTGAGCAACTTGGACATCTTGGGTCTGGAACAAGTTGACTTGCTCGTTTTGAAGCAAGCTGGCTTGATCGGCGATCAAATTAAGAACGTCAAAGTTATCAAGTCCGGCGAACTGTCCAAGGCAGTTAAGCTGGTAGGTATTGGTGCAACAGCAGGTGCCAAAGCGGCTATTGAAGCTGCTGGTGGTACGTTGGCCTAATAAGGTGCAGTAGTGGCAAGATCTCCTGTCAGCACTGGTGGTGAGAACAAATATGGCGACTTAACACGTCGCTTGGTGTTCTTATTGCTGGCTTTGCTTGTGTATCGTGTTGGGGCACATATCCCTGTTCCCGGGATTGATCCGACACAATTGCAGCAGCTTTTTAAAGGGCAGCAAGGTGGCATATTGAATTTGTTCAATATGTTCTCTGGTGGTGCGCTATCGCGTTTCACGGTGTTTGCTCTGGGGATCATGCCCTATATATCTGCTTCTATTGTTCTCCAGCTGCTAACCTATGTGTTGCCAGCATTTGAACAGTTGAAGAAAGACGGTGAGGCCGGTCGTCGAAAAATAACCCAATACACGCGCTATGCAACTTTGGGTTTGGCGTTGTTTCAGTCTTTGGGTATTGCAATTGCTCTAGAAAGCTCTGCAGGACTGGTTCTTTCGCCTGGTTTTGTCTTCCGAATGACAACGGTTGTCAGTTTGACGGCCGGAACATTGTTTTTGATGTGGTTGGGTGAACAAATCACTGAACGCGGTCTTGGCAATGGCATTTCCATACTGATCTTTGCTGGTATTGCTGCTGGTTTGCCAAACGCGATAGGTGGGTTGCTGGAATTGGTTCGTACAGGCTCAATGAGTGTTTTTGTTGCACTGGTTGTGATTGTGGTCGTGGCTGCGGTAACCTACTTGGTTGTGTTTGTAGAACGCGGGCAGCGTAAGATTTTGGTGAATTACGCACGACGTCAAGTTGGTTCGAAGGTGTATGGGGGGCAATCCTCGCATTTGCCGCTTAAAATCAACATGGCTGGTGTGATCCCACCAATCTTTGCATCTTCGATTATTTTGTTGCCTGCTACGGTTGCAAATTGGTTCGGTTCCAGTGAATCGTTGCGTTGGTTGAAAGATATATCGTCTTTGCTCAGTCCCGGGCAGCCAATTTATGTGCTGCTGTATGCCGCAGCGATTGTTTTCTTCTGCTTTTTCTACACGGCTCTTGTGTTTAACAGCAAAGAAACAGCGGATAATCTGAAGAAAAGCGGTGCATTTGTCCCGGGAATTCGTCCTGGTGAGCATACTGCTCGGTATATCGACAAAATTTTGCTTCGTTTGACTTTGGCTGGTGCGGTTTACATCACATTCGTGTGCTTGTTGCCAGAGTTCTTGATACTAAAGTACAACGTGCCTTTCTACTTTGGTGGCACATCGTTGCTGATCATTGTGGTCGTGACAATGGACTTTATGGCACAAGTACAAAACTATCTAATTTCTCAGCAGTATGAGTCGCTGTTGAAAAAAGCAAGTTTCAAAGGTCGCTAGTCAGCGTACCAGTTGGATAAGCAGGTTTTTAGGAGAGAGAGATGAAAGTTTCGGCTTCGGTTAAGAAAATTTGCCGCAACTGCAAGATCATTCGTCGCAAGGGTGTGGTGCGTGTTATCTGCGCAGATCCACGTCACAAGCAGCGTCAGGGTTAATCGCAGAAGGTTAAGAGGAAGTTATGGCACGTATTGCTGGTATCAACATACCACCTCATCAGCATGCTGAAATCGGTTTGACTGCTATTTATGGCATCGGCCGCACACGCGCACGCAAGATTTGCGAAGCGTCGGGCATTGCTTACGACAAGAAAATTAAAGATTTGTCGGATGCAGATCTGGAAAAAATTCGCGATCAAATCGCAGCCTTCACTATTGAAGGTGATTTGCGCCGTGAAACAACTATGAACATCAAGCGCTTGATGGACATCGGTTGCTACAGAGGCTTCCGTCATCGTCGTGGTTTGCCACTCCGTGGTCAACGTACACGCACGAATGCTCGCACGCGCAAAGGCCCTCGCAAGGGTGCCGCTGCGTTGAAGAAATAATTAGCTGTTTGAAAAAATATGGCAAAAGCACCATCTAATAGCGCAGCTCAGCGTGTGCGCAAAAAAGTTCGTAAGAACGTTGCAGACGGTATTGCACATGTGCATGCCTCTTTCAACAACACCATTATCACTATTACTGATCGTCAAGGTAATGCCCTTTCGTGGGCTTCCTCTGGTGGTCAGGGGTTCAAGGGTTCGCGCAAGTCAACTCCTTTTGCTGCCCAGGTAGCATCGGAAGTAGCTGGGCGTGCAGCTATTGAGCAAGGTATCAAGAATCTTGATGTAGAGATCAAAGGCCCTGGTCCTGGTCGTGAGTCCTCTGTGCGTGCCTTGGCTGCGCTGGGTATTCGCATCAATTTGATCGCGGACGTTACACCTGTTCCGCATAACGGCTGCCGCCCTCAAAAGCGTCGTCGTATCTAATTAAACTTAAGACCACCGCCATCAGTAGCTTTGCGCTACTGATGGCTCCTGCATTTTGTGCAGCAGTTGAATAAAGGAAATACAAGTGGCACGTTATCTCGGACCCAAGGCGAAACTCGCCCGCCGCGAAGGCACAGACCTGTTTTTGAAGAGTGCACGACGCTCGATCGGAGACAAGGCAAAGTTTGATAGTAAACCTGGCCAACATGGCCGTACATCTGGTGCCCGTACCTCTGACTACGGCGCGCAGTTGCGTGAAAAGCAAAAAGTAAAACGCATGTATGGCATTCTGGAACGTCAGTTCCGCCGCTACTTTGCTGAGGCTGACCGCCGTAAAGGCAATACTGGTGCAAACCTCATGTCTTTGCTTGAATCGCGTTTAGACAACGTGGTGTATCGCATGGGCTTTGGTTCAACACGTGCGGAAGCGCGCCAATTGGTGTCCCACAAAGCGATTCTGGTTAATGGTCAAGCAGTGAACATTCCTTCTTACATGGTTAAGGCTGGTGATGTTGTTGCAGTTCGCGAGAAATCCAAAACCCAAGCCCGTATTGTTGAGGCCCTGCAGTTGGCACAGCAAACAGGTATTCCTGCATGGGTGGAAGTGAATGCTTCCAAGGTTGAGGGTGTTTTCAAGAACGTTCCTGACCGCGACCAATTCGGCTCAGACATCAACGAATCGTTGATTGTCGAGTTGTATTCTCGTTAATAGTTTCTGTAACGGATCCCCATGTATTCACGTGGGGATGTTGTTAGGCCGTACCGACCAATGCGTTGGGAGTCTTACGAGGAAATTTGAATGCAAAACAGCTTGTTAAAGCCCAAATCTATTAGCGTTGAGCAGGTTGGTCACAATCAAGCAAAAGTCACGCTTGAACCGTTTGAGCGTGGGTATGGTCATACCCTTGGCAATGCTCTGCGTCGCGTGCTGCTGTCCTCAATGGCGGGCTTTGCACCAACAGAAGTCACAATTGCTGGTGTTTTGCACGAGTATTCTTCTATCGATGGTGTTCAAGAAGATGTTGTCAACATTTTGTTGAATCTCAAGGGTGTGGTTTTCAAACTGCACAACCGTGAAGAAGTGACTTTGAGTTTGCGCAAAGACAGCGAGGGCGTTGTCAAGGCATCGGATATCCAAACTCCGCATGATGTGGAAATTATTAACCCCGATCATGTTATTGCAAACCTGTCACAAGGCGGCAAGTTAGATATCCAGATTAAAGTGGAAAAAGGCCGTGGCTATGTCCCTGGCACTATGCGCCGCTACAACGATGAGCCAAGCAAAGCAATTGGCCGTATTGTTCTGGACGCATCGTTCTCTCCTATTAAGCGCGTGAGTTATGCTGTTGAAAGCGCACGCGTGGAACAGCGTACAGACTTGGACAAACTGGTGGTGGACATTGAAACCAATGGTGCGATCACTGCTGAAGAGGCAGTACGCTCTGCTGCCAAAATTTTGGTTGAACAGTTGGCTGTATTTGCGCAGCTTGAAGGTAGTGAGTTGGATGCTTTCCAAAATCCAGCACCTCGTGGTTCAACCCAGTTTGATCCGATTTTGTTGCGTCCTGTCGATGAATTAGAATTGACTGTTCGCTCTGCAAATTGCTTGAAGGCGGAAAACATTTACTACATTGGTGATTTGATTCAACGCACTGAAAATGAGTTGTTGAAAACGCCTAACTTGGGCCGTAAATCCCTCAATGAGATCAAAGAAGTCTTGGCTTCACGTGGTCTGACTTTGGGCATGAAGTTGGAAAACTGGCCACCAGCTTCTTTGGAAAAACGTTAATTGAACGCAACGGGGAGTACCTGATACGGCTTCCCGCATACAACACAAGGAGTGAAAAATGCGTCACGGACATGGTCTTCGCAAACTTAACCGCACCTCGTCACACCGTTTGGCGATGTTGCGCAACATGATGAATTCTTTGATCGAGCACGAAGCTATTAAAACGACCGTGCCCAAGGCTAAAGAATTGCGCCGTGTGATTGAGCCTATGATCACTTTGGCTAAAGAACCTACATTGGCAAACCGCCGTTTGGCATTTGATCGACTGCGTGATCGTGACAGCGTAACCAAGCTTTTCAATGAGCTGGGCCCACGCTTCAAGACACGTCCAGGTGGTTACACACGCATTCTCAAGATGGGTTTCCGTGTGGGCGACAATGCGCCTATGGCCTATGTAGAATTGGTGGATCGCGCAGAAGAAACTTCTGGCGAGGCCGCAGTAGCAGAATAAACCTGCTATAATACATGGATTGACGCGGGGTGGAGCAGCCTGGTAGCTCGTTGGGCTCATAACCCAAAGGTCGTTAGTTCAAATCTAGCCCCCGCAACCATATTTAAAGCGCTAACTTCGGTTAGCGCTTTTTTATTGCCCAATCCATTGCCATACCTTAATGAGATCAGGTATGGCTTCCGGCTATCAGCTATCAGTTCGGCAAATATCCGTCGACCGAAAGGTAGCGCTCGCCTGTATCGTAGTTGAAGCCGAGAATTGTGCTTTGTGCAGGGATTTCTGGCAGCTTTTGCGCGATGGCCGCCAATGTAGCGCCACTGGAAATACCTACTAACAAGCCTTCCTCGCGCGCGGAGCGACGACCATATTCTTTGGCCGATTCGGCATCGACTTGTATTACACCGTCAAGCAAGGATGTGTCGAGATTCTTGGGGATGAATCCGGCTCCTATTCCCTGAATTGGGTGCGGCGATGGTTGGCCACCAGAAATGACAGGCGATGCACTGGGTTCGACAGCGAATACCTTCAATGCAGGCCATGCAGCTTTGAGGACTTTCGCGACACCAGAAATGTGCCCGCCAGTACCCACGCCAGTAATTAGGTAATCTAATCCGTTGGGAAAGTCAGTCAAAATCTCCTGTGCAGTGGTTTTGGCATGAACATCCACGTTGGCAGCATTTTCAAACTGTTGGGGAATCCATGCGTTGGGGGTTTGCTCAGCCAGCTCTTGGGCACGAGCAATCGCGCCTTTCATACCCTTCTCGCGTGGTGTTAGGTCGAAACTAGCCCCATATGCCAGCATCAGACGACGGCGTTCAATCGACATGCTTTCAGGCATGACCAGAATCAATTTATAGCCTTTGACGGCGGCAACCAATGCCAAACCTACACCCGTGTTCCCAGATGTTGGTTCAATAATTGTTGCTCCGGGTTTGAGCAAGCCACGGTTTTCAGCATCTTCGATCATCGCCAGTGCGATCCGGTCTTTAATAGAGCCACCGGGATTCGTGCGCTCGTTCTTCACGTAAACCGTATGCTGGTTACCAAATAAGCGGTTGATACGGATGTGTGGTGTATTGCCAATGGTGGCCAAAACGTTGTTGAAAGGCATACTAGTCTCCAATAGGAGTCAGCATTCTGCTGCCAGCTTTGAGAAGCTAAAACAACAGATTTTTCATATCGATATGCCTGCACTGCAACGATAATGGGGGGGAAGCTTGCTGGATCACCGCTGGTGCAATCTTGGAAACAAGGCACTGGAGGAACGTCCGGACTGCACAGGGCAGCGTAGCAGCTAACAGCTGTCCACTGACCAGTGCTGCAGCATGCTGCAGTACCCTAAGGTGAGGATTAGAGCAACAGAGACGAGTTCTGAGTGTTTGCCAGCGCAAGCTGCACGCACTTCAGAGGTGAAACGGGCAATCTCTACGCGCAGCAATACCAAGTAGGCCAACGTTGACGGGGCCCCCGGAGTTGGCGGGTAGGTAGCATCGAGCCATCAAGGTGACTTGTGGCCCAGAGTAATGGTGATCACGCAGAGGTGACTTTGCGCACAGAATCCGGCGTACAGGCAAGCTTCACTTTTCTTGCGTCGCTACTACGCTAGGCCAAGGGGATTGTGCCCTCACCGCGCTCCATCAGTGAGAGCAACAGCGAAAGAGGTACTGGTCGAGAGAAGAAATAGCCTTGGCCATACTGAACACCCAAAGCCCGCAGTCGTTTGGATTGCTCGGCTGTTTCGATTCCCTCTGCAACCACTTCACAGCCGATGGCGTTTGCAATGGCCAATATTTCCGGTATCAAGCTGGATCGCAAGGTTGCATCTTCCATTTCAAACACGAATGACTTGTCAATTTTCAGGCAGTCAGGAGCCATGCGTTTGAGAATGCCAAGGTTGGAATAGCCGGTGCCAAAGTCATCAATAGAAATCGCGTATCCATCGGCTTGCAGGCGTTTGAGCTCAGGCAAGGCATCGGCTGAGAATTCGTACTCAGTGACTTCCAAGTTGATGCGCAAATCACTGCGTCCATAGTCTTTGAGGCATTGTTTTAGGCAAGCATGCAAGAGGTCATGCGAGAGGTTGCGTGGAAAGAGATTGAGCGCCACTGTGAATGGATCAGCTTGCACAGGCAAAAGGGTCGCTAATTCACGCAATGCGACACGGCAAACGGCAGAGTCAAACTCCCAAGTGAGTTGCCGTTGTGCCAAGGAGGGAATGAATTCATCGGGATACACCAGCTTATCGCCCTCACGCAAGCGCGCTAGCACTTCGCAGCCAATGATCTTGCCAGTGGTCAATGACAGTATCGGTTGGTAGTGGCAGACGATATTGTGCTCGGCACATAAATAGGCGATGCGCTTGTCAATGGAGAGGAGCGTGTGACAGTGGGAGATGACTACCAAGCGTGTCAGTGCGCCTAAAACAATGCACAGCATGATGCTGCCCCAAAGTAGCAAAGAGCTGCTGCTGTAGAGGGTGCTTGGAAGCAAGAGCGACTGCACGCTGATAGGGCTGACACCAGGAACAGAGTTGGTAATTAAAAAATAAAAACCAGTCCATACGATGCGCACATGCGGGGTGTCGGTGTTGGCGACTGTGTCTAAGAGGTGGGCGTTTGGGCTGGCAAATATGCGTGTACGCTGTGATGCACCGCCTGCCCAAACGGCGTCCGAATACTGGGGTATTACCTGCTCGTCTTTTTCGCCAGCAATGATTACCTGAAAAGGCCCCCGCTCGACGACTGTGGTGTAAATGGTGTCTGGCGCATCGGGGTTGTAGCGGTGCAAGGGTACTTTAAGGTAGTAGCGCCCTACCTTGCCGTCGATATAGCGCTCAGAAAACGCGCTAGGCTTGCGCAATGCCCCTGCGCTGGTGCTGCAATAAAGCATGCCCGTTTTGTCCAGTAAACCAACTTCCAGTGCATAGGGGTGGGGAAAAATCAAAGCACGCAGCAGGCGTAAGTTCTCTGGTGTACAGGTGGCTTGTTTGCTGGCATTGAGTTCAGTGAGCAGTGCATCTACATCACTTTGCCTTCGGCTCAGACTGGACAAAATTTGTTTGTGTCCAGCGTCTATGTCCTTTACTTTGCTAAGCAAGGCCACAAGGCTAAGGGCAGACGCCAGCACAAGCCCCGCAGCAATACCTGTAAGCAGTCCAACGACACTGGCATGGTGGCCCAAAGCTTGGTTTATGCGCTGCACAACGGTGGGCCAACGAGCAGAAATTTTCATGAAAGAGGACTGGCGACAGATGGGGCATGCGAAGTGTGGAGCGTAAATCCACATTTGCAGCAAAAAATTACAAAAACAACGAGAGGTTGCCGTTATAGCAAAAAAGGCAAGGGCAAACCCTGTGGTTGATGGGAGGCTGCCCATGTACTCTGCCAAAAAAGGAGGACACTGACTATGCGCCCTATATCCGACTTGTTGCAAAAACACCATGGCATTTGGAGCCTGCATCCGCAGGAGACGGTGTTTGCTGCCCTCAAAACGTTGGCCGACCACAATGTTGGTGCCTTGATGGTGATGGATGCAGGACGCTTGGTCGGCGTTTTTTCCGAGCGAGACTACACGCGCAAAGTGGCATTGGCGGGAAAAAATTCACGTGAGCTCAAGGTGCAAGACATCATGACGACCCAGGTCATCAGCGTCGCTCCTAGCACCAGCACGGACGAATGCATGGCGCTGATGAGCCAGCGCAAAATCCGACATCTGCCCATAGTGGATGGAACCCGGGTTATGGGCATGGTTTCCATCCGTGACCTTATGGATGAAATCTTGCAAGAGCGCGAGGACACGATTCAGCATTTGCAGACATACATCGCTGGCTGATTGCCCCCAATCAAGTTTGCGATTGGAGGCGCAGCACATGGGCGTGAAGGGACAAACGCGCAATCGGCCAGAGTCCTGGGGGAACATCGTCATAGACCAAGGGCAACCAATCATCTAGCCCCCCGTGTGGCAGGGCACGCATGGCCGCTGCCACCTTGGCTTCACGGCCCAGCCTATGGGCCAATAGCGTAGTCAGATATTCGGCGGCTGCAGCAATGGCGGGGCCATGGGCGGGCAGCAGGGTGTGTACGGTGCCGGGGCCGATAGGCCTGTTTTCGCTGTCACACAAGGCCAGTACTGTCCGCAGCGAGTGGAGATAAGCCGTCATATCTCCATCTGGGGGAGCCACCACCGTGGTGCTGCCGTGCAGTACATGATCGCCAGTGAGCAATAGCCCCTCTCCCAGCACGTGAAGACACAGGTGATTGCTGGCATGGCCAGGGGTGTGAATGGCCTGCAGCGTGCATCGGGTGAGTTGAACCAGCTCCTTATTGGATAGCACTACATTGGGGGTGAATTGGCTATCTGCGCGAGCATTGGGGCCACTGGGAAGCCCCAACACAGGGGGCGTAGTGGCATGCTGGGGCTGCGAGTTTGCGAACTCTTGATACCTTTGCTGCAGCAGCCAAGCCCCCGGCGCATGGTCCGGATGTGAATGCGTGCACACGATGGCCCGGATAGCCTGTGGTGCAGCCCCCCATTGTGTTGCCAAGTCCCAAAGTCGGTGCACATGGCCCACATCAGCTGGGCCCGGATCCACCACCACACAGTCTTGCCCCGGTACACCCACGACATAGCTGTTGGTACCTGGCCCCGTCATCAGGCCGGGGTTGGGCGCAGTCAAGCGCCAGACAAGGGGGTGCAACTGCTGTGGCACAGCAGTTTGGATAGGAGAAAACAGCATGGCGTGAGCATAGAGGCAGATAATGCAGGCATGCGAATTTCCTTCACCAAAATGCATGGCGCCGGCAACGACTTTGTGGTGCTGGACGAAACCCGTGGCCCACTGGGCCTGACGGCTGCCCACTACCGCTATTTGGGCAACCGCCACTTCGGGGTCGGAGCGGATCAGATTCTCACCGTCCGCCCAGCGCCCGCGCCGGGCTTGGATTTTGAGTACGTCATCCACAACGCCGATGGTGCCCAAGTGGAGCAGTGCGGCAATGGCTCGCGCTGCTTTGCGCGTTATGTGCGAGACAAAGGCCTCACCAGCAAAGACCATCTGCGAGTGCAGACGATGAAGGGCGTGATCGAACCGCGCCTGACACCTGATGGGCGCGTCACGGTGGACATGGGGGCTCCCGTGCTCGAGCCTGCGCAGGTGCCATTCATCACCCAAGACCTGTCAGCGCAGCTCCAAGGTTCAGGGGAAAAATGGCCGCTAGAGCTTGCTGGGTATACTGGAAGTGCTATAGTTTTTGTAGCAGTTGCCTCCATGGGGAACCCGCACGCCGTGCTGCTGGTGGACGATGTCGATACCGCCCCAGTGGCTAGCCAAGGTCCGGCCGTACAGGCCAGCCCGCGCTTTCCTCAAGGGGTGAACGTGGGTTTCATGCAAGTGATGTCGCGCCAGCAAGTGCGCTTGCGCGTGTACGAACGCGGCGTGGGGGAAACCTTGGCCTGCGGCACGGGGGCATGCGCTGCTGTGGTGTCGGGCATTCGCTTGGGGCTGCTCGATGGCCAAGTGGATGTGCACACCCGTGGTGGCGTGCTCACCATCGCTTGGGCAGGCCCAGGTCAGCCGGTCTACATGACGGGCCCTGCAGTCTCTGTATTTGAGGGGGAGCTGGAGTTTCCCGCCGATTTGGCCTGAGCCCGTGTCCAGCCCTAGCACCGATTAACAACCATTCAACGCAACAAAGCAGACCATGAGCCAAGCGCCAACCGTGGACGTCAACCACCCGATTACCGAAGACGACATCGCCAACTACCTTGTCAACACGCCGGACTTTTTTGCCCGCCACGCCGAATTGCTGGCCACCGTGCGCTTTACCAGCCCGCACAGCCACCGCGCCGTGAGCTTGCAAGAGCGCCAAGCCGAGATGCTGCGCGAGAAGATCAAGATGCTGGAGCACCGCATCATGGATCTCATTCGTCATGGCAATGAGAACGTCATCTTGTCCAACAAAATTCTCAGCTGGGCAGCGCATCTGCTCAGCGTGGAGTTGCCCGAGGACATGCCCAATGTCATCGTCAACGACCTGAAAACCCGCTTTGCCGTGCCCCAAGTGGGCGTGCGCTTATGGACTCTTTCCAGCGCGTACGACCAACTGCCGTGCACCCAAGGCGTGAGCGAAGACGTGCAGGTGTTTGCCGCTTCGTTGACCGAACCCTTTTGCAGCCTGAACACGGGTTACGAAGCGGTGGATTGGTTGGCCGAGCCACACAGCGTGGCTTCCTTGGCCATGGTGCCGCTGTGCGTGCCCGATGCCAATCCTGCCTCCAACACCTTTGGCTTGTTGGTGCTGGCTTCCAGCGATGCCCAGCGTTTTAACTCCGGTTTGGGCACCGACTTTTTGGCCCACATCGGCGAGATCGCTAGCTCAGCGCTGCTGCGCTTGCGTTAAGCCATGGGAACTGCGGGTGACGATGCCAGCCTGATAGCGCGCTACCTAGACTACGTGCGGGCCGAAAAGCGGCTGGCACAGCGCACCGTCACCCTCTACACCCTCGATTTGCAACGCCTGCAGGACTACGCCACCCAAGCGGGCGTGGGTTTGCTGCAGGTGCAAAACCACCACATGCGCCGCTGGGTGGCGCACATGCACAGCGGTGGACGCAGTGCGCGGGGCATTGCGCTCATCCTCTCCGGTTGGCGCGGGTTTTACACCTGGTTAGGCCGCCAAGGCTTGGTGGCAACAAACCCGGTGCAAGACGTGCGCTCGCCCAAAGCGCCCAAGCCTCTGCCCAAAGCCTTGCCGGTGGACGATGCCGTGGCCTTGGCCGACTTCACCCGCACCGACGATGACCCGTGGCTGGAAGCGCGTGATGCGGCTATGACCGAACTGCTCTACAGCAGCGGCTTGCGCGTGGGCGAGCTGGTGGGGCTGGACGTGCACGCCAGCACCAGCGCCAAAGGCTGGGTGGACATGGAGGCGGCCGAAGTCCATGTGCTGGGCAAAGGCTCCAAGCCGCGCACCGTGCCGGTAGGCAAAGAAGCCTTGGCCGCCCTGCAGCGTTGGTTGGCTTTGCGTGCCAGTGTGCGAGCCAGTGCGGCGGCAGGGATGAGCGGGCAGGGGCAGAATGGACAGGCGGGGGGGCAACCCTTATTCATAGGTCGCTACGGCACCCGCCTGACCCCGCAGAGCGTGTGGCAGCGTTTGCGCCAGCGCAGCTTGCAAGCGGGCTTGCCAGTTCCCGTCCACCCGCACATGCTGCGCCATTCGTTTGCCAGCCATGTGCTGCAAAGCAGTGGGGATTTGCGCGCCGTGCAAGAACTGTTGGGGCACGCCAGCATCACCACCACACAGGTCTACACCCGGCTCGACTTCCAGCACTTGGCGCGTGTGTACGACCAAGCCCACCCACGGGCCAAAGTCAAAGGCTTACCACCCAAGAAGGACTAAAGCAGAGCAGGTCGGTGTGTGGCCTGCCCTGGGTCTTAAGCGCTGAGCTTGAAGCTCGATACGCCATCTACCAGCTCGCGCGAGCGCTGGCGCAAGTTGGCCGTAGCGGCGGCGGTCTCTTCGACCAAGGCCGCGTTTTGTTGGGTGATGCCATCCATCTGCCCTACCGCTTCCACCACTTGGCGTACGCCATCGGCTTGGCTGGCGCTGGAGGTGCTGATCTCGGTCACCAAGTTCTTCACCTGTTCAATGGCTTGCACCACTTGCCCCATGGTCACGCCTGCACGCTCTACCAGTTGGTGGCCTTGGCCTACGCGATCCACGTTGCTGCTGATCAGGGCGCTGATGTCTTTGGCTGCCGTTGCACTGCGCTGGGCCAAGCTGCGTACTTCGGCCGCTACCACGGCAAAGCCGCGGCCTTGCTCGCCAGCGCGGGCTGCTTCCACGGCTGCGTTCAACGCCAAGATGTTGGTTTGGAAGGCGATGCCATCGATCACCGAGATGATTTCCGCAATGCGCTGGCTGCTGGTGTTGATGTCGTTCATCGTACTAACCACCTCACCCACCACCGTGCGGCCTTGGTTGGCCACTGTGCTGGCGTTTTGCGCCAGTTGGTCGGCGTGGGCTGCGCTCTCTGCGTTGCGGTTCACTTGCTCACCCAGTTCGCGCATGCTGGCACTGGTTTCTTCGATGGCGGCGGCCTGCATCTCGGTGCGCTGGGACAAATCTTGCGTGCCAGAGGCGATTTCGGCCGACGAGTCCGCCACAAAGTCGGCTGTACCTTGCACTTGGCGAATCATGGTTTGCAACTGGCTTTGCAACTCTTGCAAATGGGCCCACACGCTGTTGGCATGCTCACCCATGCTGCTGCGGATGGTCGGCGAGCTGTACAAATGGCCACTGGCAATGTGCTGCGAAAACTGCAGTACTTCGCTGGGGTCTGCCCCCAGTTGTTGTTTGACCGAGCGGATGATGCGGTAGCCCAGCCCAGCCAACAACACCGCTCCAATGCCCAGCAGTACCGTGACGGTGATCGCTTGGGCGCGCACGCGGTTGGCCAAGTCGTCGATGTTGTCCTTCACCAATTGTTCTTGCAGTTTTCCTGCTTCGACCAGTTGGTTGCGGATCTTCACGTAGCGCGGGTCGGTATTGGCCTTGAGTTCGTTCATGGCGCCTTCGGCATCACCCGCATCTGCCAAGCCAAACAGTTTGTTCACCGACTCGATGTAGTTCACCCACAGGGCGCGCAGGTCTTGCCCGGCTTTGCGCAAGGCGGCATCGTCACTGCTCTCTAGCAACTCCACCGCCTTGAGAACTTCTTTTTCACCCTTCGCTTCTAACTCGCGGGTTTCTTTGCGGCTGGCTTCATCGGGTTTGAGGATGTAGGGGTACATGCGGCGAAAGTGGTTGGCCGCTTGCCACGATGCAGTGCCGGTAATGCGTATCGGGGTGATCTCTGTCTCGAACAGCTTTTGCTGTGATGCACTGGTTTTGAATAAAGCGTGTACCGAAAAACCTGCAATGACGCAGACCGTCACAATCGCCAAACCTACCAATGCTGCCAATAGCTGGCTAAATCTCATTTGCATATTGTCTCCAAGCGTGGATTGTCGACCTAGGTTATATGGCAGTCGCATGCCTTGTGGCTGGAAGAGCGACAATTCGCAGCATGAAAAACATCCGTTTACGTCCTGGCAAAGAACGCTCATTGCTTCGCCACCACCCTTGGATTTTTGAATCGGCCATCGCCAAAGGCGGTGGCGACGCGGGCGAGACCGTGCGCATCGAATCTGCAGAAGGTGCCTTTCTGGCCTGGGCCTCATTCAGTCCACAGTCCAAAATCCGCGCACGGGTGTGGAGCTTTGACGAGACGCAACGCATAGATGCTCCTTTTTTTGTAGCGGCAGTAGCGCGTGCAGTAAGCGCTAGAAGCCGATTTGCCATTCAAAGCAATGGCGTGCGCTTGATCCATGGCGAGTCCGATGGTTTGCCCGGTGTGGTGGTGGACCGTTACGGCGACACCTTGGTGGGCCAGTTCACCAGCGCCGGTGCCGAGCGTTGGAAGTCGGTCATCGTGGATGCGGTGTTGGCCCAAACCGGTCTGACGCGCCTGTACGAGCGCTCCGACAGCAGCAGCCGCAAGCTCGAAGGCTTGCCCGAAGCCACGGGGTGGTTGCGTGGCGATGGTGCAACGGCGGTGGTGCTGCAAGAGCACGACTGGAAGCTGGCGTTGGACGTGGCCGAAGGCCATAAGACGGGCTTTTACCTCGACCAGCGCGACAACCGCCAGCGTTTTGCCCAGACGGTGCGTCGCTTGGGCTTACAGCGGGTGCTCAACTGCTACTGCTACACGGGGGGCTTCAGCGTTGCGGCGTTGGCAGGTGGTGCGCAGCAGGTGTTGTCTATCGATTCGAGTGGCCCGGCGCTGGAGAAGGCGCGTGCCAACGTGGCGCTCAATGGGTTTGACGCCAGCCACACCGAATTTCTGGATGCCGACGTCAACGCTTCTCTGCGCCGTTTCTTGCAGGAGGGCCGCCGTTTCGACGCCATCGTGCTCGATCCACCCAAGCTGGCCCCCACCGTGGCGCACGCCGAACGCGCAGCGCGTGCTTACAAAGACATCAACCGCTTGGGGCTGCAATTGCTCGAACCCGGTGGATTGCTTTTTACCTATAGCTGCTCAGGCGGCATCAGCGAAGACTTGTTCCACAAAATTGTGGCCTCCGCCGGGTGTGATGCGGGCGTCGATGGCTACATCGTGGAGCGCATGGGCGCAGCACCCGATCACCCCATGACACTCACTTTCCCAGAAGGGGAGTACCTCAAGGGGCTGGTGGTCATGCGGCGGGGGGCTTGACAGCTTCTCTACACTGAAAAGTTTTAAGGACGACACACCATGGGACTGATCTCTACCACCATCCTCACCGGCTTTCTGGGCGCGGGCAAAACCACCTTGCTCAAACGTGTGCTGACCGAGGCGCATGGGCAAAAAATTGCCGTCATCGAGAACGAGTTTGGCGAAGAAAACATCGACAGCGACATTTTGGTGAGCGACACGCAAGAGCAAATCATCCAGATGAGCAATGGCTGCGTGTGCTGCACCATCCGCGAAGACCTGCGCGCCACCTTGCGCGATTTAGCGGCCAAGCGCCGCAAAGGCGAGCTGCAATTTGACCGTGTGGTGATTGAGACCACCGGCGTGGCCGACCCCGGCCCTGTCGTGCAAACCTTTTTCATGGACGATGAGGTGGCTGAGAGCTACATGCTGGACTCCATCCTCACCTTGGTGGATGCCAAGCATGCTGAGCAGCAGCTCAACGACCGCCAAGAGGCGCGTCGCCAAGTGGGCTTTGCCGACTACCTGTTCATCAGCAAGGCCGACTTGGTGCAGGCCGATGAGTTGGCGCATTTGCAACACCGCCTCAAGCACATGAACCCCCGTGCACAGCAAAAGGTAGTGCACTTCGGAGAAGTGGCGTTGAGCGAGGTTTTTGATCTGCGCGGCTTTAATCTCAACGCCAAATTGGACATCGATCCCGACTTCTTGGAAGCCGAGGAGCACGGTCATGACCACGATCACGCCGATTGCGACCATGACCACGGGCATTGTGAACACGACCATGGTCACGGCCATCACCACCATGTGGACGACGATGTGAAGAGCTTTGTGTACAAGTCCACGCGCCCTTTCGATCCCGCCAAGTTGGAAGACTTCTTGGGGGCCATCGTCAATGTGTACGGCCCCCGCATGCTGCGCTACAAGGGCGTGCTGTATATGAAGGGCACAGACCGCAAGGTCATCTTCCAAGGCGTGCACCAACTCATGGGCAGCGATTTGGGGCCAGAATGGGCCAATGCGGAGGAGAAGATCAGCAAAATGGTCTTCATCGGTATTGACCTACCACGGGACATTTTGCTACAAGGCTTGGAACAGTGTCTTGTGTGACCTGATTTGCAACAGCAGGGTGGTATGCTTTGTGCATTCCGTACCAAGTGGTTTACCACCCCCTAAATAACGTGCGCAGCCTAAGCTGCCGGGAGACTTCGCGTGAAAACGTCCGCAGGCAAAACCAGTACTGCTGCTAGCAAAGCGCCTTCTAGCAAGGCGCCTGCCAAGGCCGCCAGTAAAACTGTTGCCAAAACACCAGCAAAAACCGCTGCTGCCTCCTCCGCTAGAATCGCCGCCCCGGGAGCATCTGCTGCCCCGGTTGTAGAGAACAAGCCCAAGGCGAGCTACACCTCTACCTTGCCCATTGCCCCTGTTTCACCGACACCCGCCGTGATCAAAAAAGACACCAAGCTAGCCAACAACTGGAAGACCAAGCCAGCCAACGAACTCACGGATGCTGAGCTGCTGTCCATGCCAGATTCCGAATACATGAATGAGGCGCAATTGGCCGCGTTCCGCCACCGTTTGGTGGTGCTCAAGGAAGGCATCCTGAGCAATGCAGGCGAAACCACCGAACACTTGCGCGAAGACACGGTGGTGGTGCCCGATCCAGCAGACCGAGCCACTATTGAGGAGGAGCACGCTTTGGAATTGCGCACGCGTGACCGTGAGCGCAAATTGCTCAAAAAGATTGAGCAATCCATTGCCCGTATCGATGCAGGTGACTATGGCTACTGCGACGAAACCGGTGAGCCCATTGGTGTGGGCCGCTTGTTGGCACGCCCCACGGCAACGCTGTCGCTGGAAGCGCAGCAGCGCCGTGAACTCAAGCAAAAAATGTTTGGCGATTAAGCCACTACTTTTGATTAACGCTCGATATGGCTGATCAAGACGAACGTCCCGGGTTGCTGAGCAAAGTCGCGCAGTTCGTTCGCAATCCGAGCAAGGATTGGCCTTCTGATGACGGGGCATCGCGTTTGCCTGAAGACTCTGCTTACGACAAGCAGATGCTCAAAGCCATGATCGAGCGCAAGCGCCAAAACGACCTGATCCGCAAGCGCGAGTTCGATTACTTGCGTAAATTGCGCAACCACACATCGGTCACCAGTGGTTCGCGCCAACCACCAGTGTCGTCTTTCTTGGCCAGCCAGCACGAGTCTGGCTATCGGGCCGATACGATCAAAAAAATCGATGAAATCGAAGCCCAAATGTCCAAGCAATGGTGGCGCGGACAGCCCGATGCCGGCCCCACCCGGCCAAGCCCGGACACCAATCTGACGCCCACTTTGCCTCCAGCGCTGGAGCCAACCCGGCAAATGGATATGCATCCACAGGCGGCTTCCTTTGCCCCGACCGAGCCGATACAAATAGCCAAAACGCACGAGGATGCCGCCAGCTATGCGCCCACGGTGCTGTCGCCGCCCACGCTATCGGTGGAAGTGGCCGCATCTCCTTCAGCGAATCCTCCATCGAACCGCCCACCGATTGCGGCTGCTTCTGCATTCAAGGTGGACTTTTCGTCTACCGATTTGCTCACCCTGCATGGGCCAGTCTTGGCCAGTGACCCCGAATTGGAAGAAGCCGCTATACGCTTTGCCAATGGCGACGATCAAGGTGCAGCCAATGTGCTGCGTGCTGCGCTGGATAAGCCAGGTGTGTCCTCGGCTACGGCCGTCAATTGGGCAGCGGCTTTGCTCGATTTGTACCGCTTGGGGGGCAATCGCCCAACGTTTGATGCCATGGTGCGCCAATACGCCCATCTGTGGCCGCAGGGAGCACCTGCTTGGCAAGAATCTGCACTCATGGATTTCACGGTCACGCTGACTGCTGAGCATCGCCCCTTGGTCGGAGCCCATTGGGTGAGTCCTGCTGTGCTTGATGCCAGCTCTATGCGCGCCTTGAGCCATGCTCTGCAAAATCAGCCGTCGCCATGGATACTCGATTGGCGCAACGCCGAGTCCATGGATGAATCGGCGGTGCCTACCCTGCGTGCCTTGGCACAGCAATGGGTGTCGCAGCCCTTGGTGTTGGAGTTTGCGGGTGAAAACGAATTACTGGCTGTCTTGCAAAACCGCACTCCGGTGGGGGATGCGGCGGTCGATCAAGTCTGGTGGCACCTGCGCCTGACCATGCTGCAGGTGATGCAGCGTGAAGAAGACTTCGAACTGGCGGCACTGGATTTTTGTGTCACCTACGAATTGTCCCCGCCCCAGTGGGAGCGTCCGGTTTGTAGCTGCCGCACGGTCGAGCTGCCTGCCCTGAGTAAGCCTGCTCCCTTGGCTGTCTCCACCAGCATGCCTTTGATGGGCAGTACAGGTTTGGCCCTGCGCGGCAATATCACCGGGGATGTGAGTGCTTCGCTCGATGCGATGGAATCTGCGCTTGCACGTCCGCAAGACGTGTTGGTCATCGAATGCCAAGATTTGGAGCGCATGGACTTCACCGCTGCTGGTAGCCTCTTGAATTGGGCGGTAAAGCGCCAATCTGAAGGCAAGCGCGTGGAATTGGTAGACCTGCACCGCTTGGTCGCCGCGTTTTTCCATGTGTTGGGTATTCAAGAGCACGCCAAGCTCGTCTTGCGCGATCTCTGAACCCTGGGTTTTCCTATCCACCAGCGGCCTTGTGCCGCTTTATTTTTTTGTTGCTATGGAAGCATTTCACGGAACCACCATTCTTTGCGTACGCCGCCAGACCCCCGACGGTGTGCAGGTCGCTATCGGCGGGGACGGTCAGGTCACGCTGGGCAACATCGTCATCAAGGGCACGGCGCGCAAAGTGCGCAAACTCTACCAAGGCCGTGTGCTGGCGGGCTTTGCGGGGGCTACGGCCGATGCCTTCACGCTGTTCGAGCGTTTTGAGGCCAAGCTAGAAAAGCACCAAGGCCAGTTGGCCCGTGCAGCCATTGAACTGACCAAAGACTGGCGCACCGACCGCGTGTTGCGCAAGTTGGAGGCCATGCTCGCTGTGGCCGACAAGGAGGCCTGCTTCATCATCACCGGCAATGGCGATGTGCTGGAGCCTGAAAACGGTGTGCTGGCCATCGGCTCGGGTGGCGCTTACGCCCAGTCGGCGGCCTTGGCCTTGGTGCAAAACACCGATTTGTCGGCACAAGAAATTGTTAAACGCTCGTTGGAGATTGCCGGCTCGCTGTGCATCTACACCAATATGAACCACACCATCGAAACCTTGTCATGACTGCCAGTTCCATCCAAGCCCTGACGCCACAAGACATCGTGGCCGAATTGGACAAACACATCGTGGGCCAAGCGCAGGCCAAGCGCGCAGTGGCCATTGCCCTGCGCAACCGCTGGCGTCGCCAGCAGGTGGATGCCAGCTTGCGCACAGAAATCACGCCCAAAAATATCCTCATGATCGGCCCCACGGGCGTGGGCAAAACCGAGATCGCCCGCCGTTTGGCTAAGCTGGCTGATGCGCCGTTTATCAAAGTCGAAGCCACCAAATTCACCGAGGTGGGCTATGTGGGCAAAGATGTAGACACCATCATCCGCGACTTGGCCGAAGTGGCAGTGAAGCAAACCCGCGAAACTGAAAAGCGCAAAGTGCGTGAACGCGCCCGTGATGCGGCCGAAGAGCGCATTTTGGACATCTTGATTCCCCCCGCCCGCACCAGCGACTGGGGGGCCGAGTCCAGCAGCAGCTCCGATAGCACCGCGCGCCAAGTGTTTCGCAAAAAACTGCGCGAAGGCCAGCTCGATGAGCGTGAGATCGAGTTGGATGTGGCCGCTCCTGTGCCGCAACTGGAGGTGATGGGCCCTGCGGGTATGGAGGAAATGACCGAACAGCTGCGTGGTCTGTTCGGCCAGATGGGCGCGGGGAAACGCCAGACCCGCAAGCTGCCCATTGCCCAAGCGTTGCAACTGCTCACCGACGAAGAGGCAGGCAAGCTGGTCAACGAAGATGCCATCAAGTCCGAGGCCCTGCAGGCGCTGGAGCAAAACGGCATCGTCTTTATCGACGAGATCGACAAGGTCACCACGCGCGGCGAGGGCGGCTCGTCGGCCGATGTGTCGCGCCAAGGTGTGCAGCGTGATTTGCTGCCCTTGGTCGAGGGGTGCACCGTATCCACCAAGTACGGCATGGTCAAGACCGACCACATCCTGTTTATTGCTTCGGGTGCCTTCCATCTGAGCAAGCCCAGTGACCTCATTCCGGAACTGCAAGGGCGTTTCCCGATCCGGGTGGAGTTGCAATCACTTTCGGTGCAGGACTTCGAGGCCATCTTGACCCAGACCCACGCCTCGCTCCTCAAGCAGTACCAGGCCCTGTTGCTGACCGAAGGTGTCACGCTGGACTTTGCGCCCGATGGCATTGCCCGTTTGGCGCAGATCGCCCACGAGGTCAACGAGCGCACCGAAAACATCGGCGCTCGCCGCTTGGCCACGGTCATGGAACGCTTGCTCGATGAAATCAGCTTTGGCGCCACCACCATGGGCGGTCAAACCGTGCACATCGATGCCCAGTACGTCAACCAGCGCTTGGCTGCGCTGAGCCAAAACGAAGACTTGTCGCGCTTCATCCTCTGAAAACACCCTGTGTTGCGTGGAGCATTGGCACTGGTTTGGTGCTAATGCTTCACTTTCAGACCCTTCGCTAAGTGCTTAATTTAGAACGGTTTTTGCTTGTGGGGAACCTTCTAAAATCGCTCTAAGTCCTTGATTTCATTGGAAAAAAATCACGCAAGCCCTATTGCATCTTGCGCTTTTACTGCTACAGTGCAAAAAAGTGCAATTTGGTGGGAAAAAGTGCCCAAATTGCCCTGCCTAGCTAGCACGTGCACAAATCAAGGGGTTTTTCCGGGTGTTCCAAGGACCGTCATCGCTGAGTCTGGATGCCAAGGGTCGGTTATCAGTACCGACCCGGCATCGTGACGTCCTATTGGCCACTGCTTCTGGGCAATTGACCATGACCAAACACCCCCATGGTTGCCTCATGATCTTTCCGCGTCCCGAGTGGGAGCAATTCCGTGAGCGCATTGCCGCCTTGCCCATGTCAGCCCAGTGGTGGAAGCGCATCTTCTTGGGCAATGCCATGGATGCCGAGATGGATGGCACGGGCCGCGTGCTCATTGCGCCCGAATTGCGCCAAGCGGCGGGTATCAGCAAAGAAGCGGTGCTGCTGGGCATGGGGAGTTATTTCGAGTTGTGGGACAAGGCCACGTACGAGGCCCAAGAAGCCCAAGCCATGCAGGCAGAAATGCCTGACGTGTTCAGGGACTTCTCGTTTTGAAGGGCAGTGGTCACCATGCAGTTACAACACACCACTGTCTTGCTCGACGAGGCGGTAGCCGCCCTCGTGGGCACACCCCAAGAGCCATTGCCTAGCGCTCAAGCGGGCGTTTTTGTCGATGCCACTTTCGGTCGTGGCGGTCATTCGCGTTTGTTGTTGCAGCGCTTGGGGCCGCAGGCACGGGTGCAGGCATTTGACCGCGACCCGCAGGCCATCGCGGCTGCTGCCACGATAGCCGATGCGCGCTTTGCCATCCGCCATGCACCGTTTTCCGATTTGTCCACCCTGCCTGCGGCCAGTGTGGATGGGGTGCTGATGGACATAGGGGTGAGTTCGCCCCAAATCGACGATCCGGCTCGGGGCTTTAGCTTCCGTGCCGATGGGCCGCTGGACATGCGCATGGACCCTACACAGGGCGAGAGCGTGGCCCAGTGGCTGGAAACAGCCACGGTGCAACACATCACGGAGGTGATACGTGAATACGGTGAAGAACGGTTTGCTTTCCCCATTGCAAAGGCGATTGTTGCGCGCCGACAGGAACGGGGCCCAATTTCAACCACCGCCGAGTTGGCCGGGCTCGTGGCTGACACGGTCAAAACCCGCGAGCCGGGCAAGGACCCTGCAACGCGCACATTTCAGGCTTTTCGGATTTTCATCAACGCCGAGCTTGAAGAGTTGCAACAAGCACTCCTCGCTGCGCTGAGCGTGCTCAAACCCGGTGGGCGCTTGGCTGTCATCAGCTTTCACTCGCTGGAAGACCGCATCGTCAAGCAGTTCATCGCCAAACATTCCAAAGAGGAGTTTGACCGCCGCAACCCCATGGCGCCCAGCAAGCCCATGGCGCTCAAGGCCTTGGGTCGCATTTTCCCGAGCGAGGCCGAAGTGGCGGCCAACCCGCGCGCGCGCAGTGCCGTGCTGCGGGTAGCAGAGAGGTTGCCTACATGATTCGGCTCAACCTCGTGCTCATGGTGGCGGTGCTGCTCAGCGCGCTCTATCTGGTCAGTGTCCAGTACGAGTCGCGCAGCACCTTTGTGGCGCTGGAAAAAGCCCACGCCGAAGCGCGCCGTTTGGAGTTGGAGCGCCAGCAACTGGTGGTGGCCAAGCGCGCCCAAGCCACGCCAGCCAAGGTGGAGAAGATCGCCACCGACAAACTCAAGATGCGCCAAGCCAATCCGGCTATTACCACCTATGCGCACTACACCCCCGTGCCCAGCCCTGCAGAGGCATCAGACAAGGGGGCACCATGACACGCAGCGTGCACTACAGCTCCAGCCCGCTGCTGGCCACACCCACGCCGCCATGGCGCAGCAAGTTGGTGGTGGCCATGCTGGCCGCTGGTTTTTGCGTGCTAGTGGGGCGTGCGGCCTACATCCAAGTGGTGGGCAACGACTTCTTCTTGCGCCAAGGCGCGGTGCGTTTTGAGCGCACGCTGGAGCTGCAAGCCAACCGGGGCCGCATTCTGGATCGCAATGGCTTGATTCTGGCTTCCAGCGTCCCGGCCACTAGCATCTGGGCCATACCGGAAGACGTGGAGATGAACAAAACCCAGCTGGCCCAATTGGCCAAACTGCTGGGCATGCCCGCTGCCGATGTGGCACGCAAACTGGCCAACGAAGACAAGAGTTTTGTTTGGGTCAAGCGCCAACTGGACACCGAGGTGGGCAAGCAAATCGAGGCTTTGGGCATCAAGGGCATTTACCAAACCCGGGAATACAAGCGCGTGTATCCCGAGGGCGAGTCCTCGGCCCACGTGGTGGGGTTTACCAACGTCGAGAACAACGGCCAAGAAGGCATGGAATTGGCCTTTAACAAGAGCTTGGCGGGTTTGAATGGTTTTCGCAAGGTCATCAAAGACCGCTTGGGCCGCGTGGTGGAAGATGTGGGCGACAGCCGTGCCCCGGTGGATGGCAAAGACGTTCAACTCAGCATTGACAGCAAGATCCAGTTTTTCGCGTACCAAAAGGTGCGTGATGCCGTGTTGGAAAACAAGGCCAAAGCGGGCAGTGTGGTGGTGCTTGATGTGAAGACTGGCGAGGTACTGGCATTGGCCAACTACCCCAGCTACCAGCCCGACAAACGCGCCAACTTGAGTGGCGAGCAGCTGCGCAACCGGGCACTGACTGACACCTTTGAGCCAGGCTCCACCATGAAGCCTTTCATCATCGGCTGGGCGCTGGAAAAACGCATGGTCACACCCAATACAGTCATTGCTACTGCACCGGGAAAAATGACTATTACCGGTTCCACCATCACCGACTCCCACCCCCATGGGGATTTGACGGTGAGCGAGGTTATCCAAAAATCCAGCAATGTGGGAACTGCCAAAATTGCCTTGCGCATGGCTTCCAAAGACATGTGGGATATCTACACCCAAGTCGGCTTGGGGCAAAAACCCCAAGTGCCATTTCCCGGGGCTGTGAGTGGTCGGCTGCGGCCCTACAAAACGTGGCGTCCTATTGAGCAAGCCACCATGAGCTATGGCTATGGGCTGTCGGCCAGCTTGTTCCAGTTGGCCAGGGCATACAGTGTATTTGCCCGTGACGGTGCTCTGGTTCCCGTGTCCTTGCTCAAAACCACAGACGAGGTGGCTGGTGTGCAGGTGCTCGACCCCATCCATGCCAAGCAAGTGCGAGACATGCTGCACTTGGTCACTGGCCCTGGCGGCACCGCCCCCAAGGCGCAGACCATGGGGTACTCGGTCGGCGGCAAAACCGGCACCGCCCACAAGGTAGAGGGCAAGGGCTACGCCAGCCACAAATACCGCGGTTTTTTTGTCGGCATCGCGCCCATTGATGCGCCGCGCATCGTGGTGGCCGTCATGATTGATGAGCCCACCAATGGCAAATACTTTGGTGGCGATGTGGCCGCCCCAGTGTTCAGCGACACCGTGCAGCAAACCCTGCGCATGCTGGGGGTGCAGCCCGATATGTCGGTGCGCCCCTTGGTAGTGACCGATGCGGTGGAGGAGAGTTTGTGATGGGTATTCCACTCCTGACCGATATCACTAGCGTGGTGCAGTGGTTGCAAGCCCAAGGCGTACAGCGCATGGTGACCGACAGCCGCCGCGTGCAAGCGGGCGAAGCCTTTGTAGCATGGCCCGGTGCCGCGCACGATGGTCGCCAATATGTCGCCAGCGCCCTGCAAGCCGGTGCTGCTGCTTGCTTGGTGGAGCAACACGGTTTGGATGCCGCTATTGCATCGGGCATGACCGAGCAATGGCCTGCAGGCCGCGTGGCCGCAGTGGCCAACCTCAAGGCCTTGAGTGGCCCCATTGCCAGTGTTTTGTATGGCGAACCATCGCAGCATTTGTCGGTGCTGGCTGTGACAGGAACCAATGGAAAAACCAGCACCACTTGGTGGCTGGCGCAAGCCTTGGGCAAGGCACCTGCACAGGCCACGGGCAAACCCATACCTTGCGGTGTGATTGGCACTCTGGGTGTGGGCGTTCCTCCGGTGGTGCACAGCACGGGCATGACCACCCCCGATCCCGTGGTGGTGCAAAACACACTGCAGCGTTTGCGCCAAGACGGGCTGGCGGCTTGCGCTATGGAAGCCTCTAGCATCGGCATCGACGAGTTGCGTTTAGAGGGCGTGCGCGTGCGCGTGGCCGTGTTCACCAACTTCACGCAAGACCACTTGGACTACCACCAGACCATGGAGGCTTACTGGCAAGCCAAGCGCAAACTGTTTGCGTGGCCCGGTCTGGAGCATGCGGTCATCAATACCGATGATTTGCAAGGCCAAGCCTTGGCGGCCGAGTTGGTGCAAGATGCACTGCGCCAGCCAGCTACAGGCAAGCCGCTGACGGTGTGGACTTATGGTCTGCAAGCGGCACATCAACCCACTGAGCGCCCAGAGCGCCATTTGCAGGCCGTGGAGGTGCAGCACAACCAGCGTGGTGTGCAGTTCACCGTGTGCGAAGGCAGTGCCCGCGTGCCGGTGCGCGCTGCGGTTATCGGCAGCTACAACGTATTGAACTTGCTGGCCGTGATTGGCAGCTTGCGCGCCATGGGCATGTCTTTGCCCGTGGCGGCAGCGGCGTGTGAAGACTTGCTGCCCGTGCCCGGTCGCATGGAGTGCATAGGCGCGGGCCCCTTGGCTGTGGTGGACTATGCCCACACACCCGATGCATTGGAGCAAGCTCTGCTGGCCCTGCGTCCCTTGGCCGATGCCCGAAACGGCAAGCTGTGGTGCGTGTTTGGTTGCGGTGGTGACCGCGACCCCAGCAAGCGCCCGCTCATGGGCGCTATTGCGGCCCGCCATGCAGACCAAGTGGTGGTGACCAGCGACAACCCGCGCAGCGAATCGCCCCAAACCATCATCGCCCAGATATTGTTGGGTGCACCAGAGCAACACCATGTGCAGGTGGAGTTGGATCGCGCCCAAGCCATCGCTTGGAGCTTGAGCCAAGCTGCTGACAACGACGTGGTGTTGCTGGCGGGCAAGGGGCACGAGGCCACCCAAGAAATTGCCGGACAAAAAATGCCGTTTGCCGACCAAGAGCACGCCCAGCGCGCGCTCACCCAGCGTGCCAAACCCATGGCCACGCTGCAGCAGTTGCAGCAGGCGCTGCAGCAGAAAGCCCCGCAACTGCAAGCGCAGTTGGTGGGAGTGGGTGAAACCCCCATTGCCCGTGTACACACCGACACCCGTACCGCCATGGCGGGCGATTTATTCATCGCCCTGCGCGGCGAGCGCTTCGATGCCAACGCCTTCTTGCACCAAGCGCAAGCGCAAGGCGTCGCAGCCTTGCTGTGCCACGCTGGGCTGCCTGCTGATGCCTATCCCGCCGGACTGCCCCGCATCGAGGTGACCGATACCACGGCTGCTCTGACGGCACTGGCCACGGCATGGCGCAGCCAGCAAAGCCTGCCTGTGATTGCGGTGACCGGCAGCAACGGCAAGACCACCGTCACCCAAATGACGGCCAGCATCTTGCGCGCCCATGCGGGCGAGGCCGCATGGGCTACCCGTGGCAACCTGAACAACGCCATTGGTGTGCCGCTCACCGTGCTGGGCTTGCGCAGCGCCCACCGCATGGCTGTGGTCGAGCTGGGTATGAACCACCCCGGCGAAATTGCCGATTTGGCTGCCGTGGCCCAGCCTACGGTGGCCTTGGTCAACAACGCCCAGCGCGAGCATTTGGAATTCATGCACACCGTGCAGGCCGTGGCTGAGGAGAACGGCAGCGTTCTGCAAGCCTTGCCAGACGATGGCGTGGCCGTCTTTCCGTATGCCGACACCTACACCCCACTGTGGCAAGCGCTGGCTGGCCAGCGCCGTACCCTGCGCTTTGGGTTGCAGCGCGAGGCCGATGTGCACGCCACCCGCGTGCAGTGGGGGCAGGGTGGTTGGCAGTTGCAAATCGCCACACCACTCGGAGCGTTCGATTGCACCTTGGCCATTGCCGGTCGCCACCACGTAGTCAACGCCTTGGCCGCTACGGCCTGTGCCGTGGCCGCAGGGGTGCCGCTGGCGGCCATTGCCGCAGGCTTGAGCGCGTTTGAACCCGTGCAAGGCCGCTGCCGAGCCCTGACGCTGCCGCACCCGGTGCAGAGCGAGCCACCGCGCTACCTGACCGTGGTGGACGACACCTACAACGCCAACCCCGACTCGGTGCACGCTGCCATCGATGTGTTGGCCGACTTGCCCGGCCCGCGCCTCTTGGTGCTGGGGGACATGGGCGAGGTGGGCGAGCAAGGCCCCGCCTTCCACGCCGAGGCCGGGGCTTATGCCCAAGCCTGCGGCATTGAACACATTTGGCTCACTGGAGAGCTGGCGCAGCACGCTGCTGCGGCAGCACCCAGCAGCCGTTATTTCGCGGACATGGCTTCCCTGCAAGACGCACTGCCTTTGGTGCTAGCGCAGGCAAGCAGTGTGCTGGTCAAGGGCTCGCGTTTCATGCGCATGGAGCGGGTGGTGTTGTCCATCCAAGCCCACACCGGCACCGACACTGGATTAGGAGAACACGCATGTTGATGATGCTGGCCCAATGGCTGCAAGGCTTGGGACACGACCTGAGTTTTTTGCGGGTATTCCAATACCTGACCTTCCGCGCCGTGATGGGTGCGCTCACCGCCTTGCTGATCGGCTTGGCCGCAGGCCCTGCCGTCATCGCCCGCTTGCGTGCGCTCAAGATCGGTCAGCCCATCCGCGAATACGGCATGCAAACCCACTTGGCCAAAAGCGGTACGCCCACCATGGGCGGCGTGCTCATTTTGTTGGCCATCGCTATTTCCACCTTGTTGTGGGCTGATTTGAGCAACCGCTTCGTGTGGGTGGTGCTCTTGGTCACGCTGGGTTTTGGGGCCATTGGCTGGGTGGATGACTGGCGCAAAGTGGTGCGCAAAGACCCCGAGGGCATGCGCTCACGCGAGAAGTATTTCTGGCAATCCGTCATCGGCCTACTGGCCGCTTTTTGGTTGGTGTTTGCCGTGTCCGAAGGCTCCAATGTGCGCGTGTTCGAGCTCATGAGCGCGTGGGTGCGCTCGGGCTTTGAAATCAACCTGCCCAGCCGCGCAGGCTTGCTCTTGCCCTTCTTCAAGGAAGTGAGCTACCCGCTGGGTGTGCTGGGCTTTGTCATCATGACCTACTTGGTCATCGTGGGCTCAAGCAACGCCGTGAACCTGACCGATGGTTTGGACGGCTTGGCCATCATGCCCGTGGTCATGGTGGGTGGCTCCTTGGGCGTGTTTGCCTACGTCACCGGCAGCGCGGTGTATTCCAAATACCTGTTCTTCCCCTTCATTCCCGGCTCGGGCGAAGTGCTCATTTTCTGCTCGGCCATAGCCGGGGCGGGCTTGGCGTTTTTGTGGTTCAACACCCATCCTGCGCAGGTGTTCATGGGCGATGTGGGCGCGCTGGCCTTGGGCGGTGCGCTGGGCACGGTGGCCGTCATCGTGCGGCAAGAAATTGTGCTGGCCATTATGGGTGGCGTCTTTGTGGCCGAGGCACTGAGCGTGATGTTGCAAGTGACTTGGTTCAAGTACACCAAGAAAAAGTTTGGCGAGGGCCGCCGCCTGTTCAAGATGGCCCCTTTGCACCACCACTTTGAGAAAAGCGGTTGGAAAGAAACGCAGGTGGTGGTGCGCTTCTGGATCATCACCATGTTCTTGTGCTTGGTGGGCTTGTCCACCCTGAAGTTGAGGTGAGCATGGGACGTTTCACCGACCAGCACGTACTCATTCTGGGCTTGGGCGCTTCAGGCCTGGCCATGGCGCGTTGGTGCGCCGCAGAAGGCGCGCAGGTCACCGTGGCCGACACCCGGGCCGAGCCACCGCAGTTGGCCACCTTGCGCGCCGAGTGGCCCAACGCTGCTTTTGTTGCAGGCCCGTTGGCAGCCAGTTTGGTGGAAGGCAGCAGCGTGCGCGCGGTGTTCAAGAGCCCCGGCCTGTCGCCTGCCGAGGTGGCACCTGTGTGGCAAGCCGCACAGGCCATGGGCTTGTGGTTGGGCACCGAGCTGGACTTGTTCGCCCACGCGCTGCGCGATTTGCAACAAAGCCAAGGCTACGCGCCCCAGGTGCTGGCTATTACTGGTACCAACGGCAAAACCACCACCACTTCGCTCACCGGCCATTTGCTGCGCTGGGCCGATATGCAGGTGGCCGTGGCAGGCAACATCGGCCCGAGCTTGCTCGATACCCTGCGCGAAGCGCTGGTGGCGCATGCCTTGCCGCAGGTGTGGGTGCTGGAGTTGTCCAGCTTCCAGCTCGACGGGGTGAAAGACTTCGAGCCCACCGCCGCCACCGTGCTCAACGTAACGCAAGACCACTTGGACTGGCACGGCAGCATGGATGCCTATGCGCAGGCCAAGGCGCGCATTTTTGGCCAGCAAGGGCTGATGGTGCTCAACCGCGAAGACCCGTTGGTCATGGACATGCTCCCGGCCGATGCACGCCCCGGTGCCAAGCTGCCCCGGGGTGTGTTGCCGCGTCCCTATGTGACGTTCGGCACCGACATGCCACGCCGCCCTGGCGACTTTGGCTTGGAAGAAGTCAACGGCATGGTCTGGCTGGTGCGCGCCCACGAGGCCGACGAAACACAGAAAAAACGCCGCAACGCGGTGGACGAAGAGGAAATTTACGTCCAGCGCCTGATGCCCGCCGATGCACTGCGCATCCGGGGCCGCCACAACGCCAGCAATGCGCTGGCGGCGCTGGCCCTGTGTACCGCAGCGGGCGTGTCGCTGGCCCCCATTTTGTTTGGCCTGCGCGAGTACCAAGGCGAACCCCACCGCGTGGAAAGCGTGGGGGTGGTGGCCGACGTGGAGTACGTGGACGACAGCAAAGGCACCAACGTCGGTGCCACGGTGGCCGCCCTCATGGGCTTGGGGCAGGATCGCCGCTTGGTGCTCATATTGGGCGGTGACGGCAAGGGGCAAGACTTCGCCCCGCTGGCCGACCCGGTGGCGCGCTACGTCCGCGCCGTGCTGCTGATTGGCCGCGACGCCCCGCTGCTGGAGCAGGCGTTGGCCCATACCGGCGTGCCCCTGCAGCACTGCGCATCGCTTCCAGAAGCTGTGCAGCAAGCCAGCGAACGTGCCCATGCGGGCGATGCAGTGCTGATGTCGCCCGCCTGCGCCAGCTTGGACATGTTCCGCAACTACGCCCACCGTGCCGAGGTTTTCGTCGAGGCGGTGCGCGAGCTGGCATTGGCCCAAGGCCAGGATTTGGAGGCGCACGGATGAGCAGTTTGCGCGCAAGCTTGCAGGACTGGTGGAGCAAACGCTCGGGCCAAGAGCGCGAGGAAGTGCTGCCTGTGCGCTTGGGGGCCAGTCCATCGAGTGGCCCCTACCAGCCCGCCCACGTGCTGGGATTTGACCAAGCGCTGGTCTGGGTCACCGTGGCCTTGCTGCTGTGGGGGGTGGTCATGGTCTATTCGGCCAGCATCGCCATGCCTGACAACCCGCGCTTTTCCAACTACGCGCACACCCATTTCGTCATGCGCCATGTGCTGTCCATTGGGGTGGCTTTTGTAGCCTGCTTGCTGGCCTACCAAGTGCCCATGGAACGCTGGGAGCAGTGGGCACCGTGGATCTTTGTTGGCTCCATCGTGCTGCTGATTGCCGTGCTGGGCATTGGCCGTGGCGTGAACGGGGCCAAGCGCTGGATCAGTCTGGGGGTGATGAACTTCCAGCCGTCCGAATTGGCCAAGCTGGGGGTGCTTTTGTACGCCAGTAGCTACATGGTGCGCAAGATGGAGCTCAAAGAGCAGTTCTTCCAAGCCGTGGCGCCCATGGCCTTGGCCGTGGGCATTGTCGGTTTGTTGCTGCTGGCCGAGCCTGACATGGGGGCCTTCATGGTGATTGCCGTTATCGCCATGGGCATTTTGTTTTTGGGCGGGGTCAATGCCCGCATGTTTTTCCTGATCGCCGCTATCTTGGTAGTGGCTTTCGCGCTCATGATCGCCCTGTCCCCGTGGCGTCGTGAGCGCATCTTTGCTTACCTCAATCCGTGGGACGAGCAGTTCTCCTTGGGCAAAGGCTACCAGCTCACGCACGCGCTCATTGCCATTGGGCGGGGCGAGATTTTTGGCGTGGGCTTGGGCGGCAGCGTGGAAAAGCTGCACTGGTTACCCGAGGCGCATACCGACTTTTTGCTGGCCGTCATTGGCGAGGAATTTGGCTTGCTGGGCGTGCTCACCGTCATCGTGCTGTTCTTCTGGCTGACCCGCCGCATCATGCATATCGGTCGCCAAGCCATCGCCATGGATCGCGTGTTCTCGGGGCTGGTGGCGCAAGGCGTGGGCATGTGGATGGGCTTTCAGGCCTTTATCAACATGGGCGTGAATCTGGGTGCTTTGCCCACCAAGGGCCTGACGTTGCCGCTCATGAGCTATGGCGGCTCGGCCGTGCTGCTCAATCTGGTGGCCATCACCATCGTGATGCGCATCGATCTGGAAAACCGCCAGCTCATGCATGGAGTGCGACTATGACGCAGCGTCAAAAAACCGCACTCATCATGGCCGGCGGCACAGGCGGGCACATCTTCCCCGGCTTGGCCGTGGCCCACGCCCTGCAAGCGCAGGGCTGGCAGGTGCACTGGCTGGGCACGCCCGGCAGCATGGAAAGCCGCATCGTGCCCCAGCACAGCGGCATTGGGCTGGAGCTGATCGCCTTTGGCGGTGTGCGCGGCAAAGGCCTGCGCACCCTGTTGGCTTTGCCCTTCACCTTGGGCCGCGCCTGCTGGCAGGCCGCCCGCGTGATGCGCCGCGTGCAGCCCGATGTGGTGCTGGGCTTTGGTGGCTATATCACCGCACCGGGCGGCTTGATGGCGTGGCTCTTGGGCAAGCCATTGCTGCTGCACGAACAAAACTCCATTGCCGGCACGGCCAACCGCTGGCTGGCCAAGCTGGCCCGGCGCGTGTTCACTGCCTTCCCCCACGTTTTACCCGGTGGGCAGTGGGTGGGCAATCCGCTGCGCGCAGCGTTCTTGCAGCAGGCCGAGCCTGCCGAGCGCTTTGCAGGGCGCAGCGGGCCGCTGCACCTGCTGGTGGTGGGCGGTAGCTTGGGTGCCAAGGCGCTCAACACCATCGTGCCGCAGGCATTGGCCTTGATCAGTCCCGACAAGCGCCCGGTGGTGACCCACCAAGCAGGCGAAAAACAGTTCGACGAGTTACAGGCCAACTACGCCAAAGCGGGCGTGCAGGCCACGCTGACCCCGTTCATCCAAGACACCGCCAGTGCGTTCGCGCAGGCCGACTTGGTGCTGTGCCGCGCCGGAGCCAGCACCGTGACGGAACTGGCCGCCGTCGGCGTGGCTGCGGCCTTTGTGCCATTTCCCGCCGCGGTGGACGACCACCAAACCCACAACGCCCGCTTTCTGGTCGATGCCAAAGCGGGCTGGTTGCTGCCGCAGCGCGAGCTCACGCCCGAGTTGCTGGCAGATTTGCTACAAAAATTAGAGCGCCCGCAGCTGATTGCACGGGCGCTGGAGGCCAAAAAGATGCAAAAAACAGAGGCCGTTAACGCCTTGGTGGCAGCCTGCGAAGACTGCGCTGCCACCCCGAAAGCGCCCACAGCCCCCACAGATTCCTCCACCCGGAGGTCCGCATGAAGCACGCGGTACGCCATATCCATTTCGTCGGCATCGGTGGCTCGGGCATGAGCGGCATTGCCGAGGTGCTGCACAACCTGGGCTACGAAGTGTCGGGTTCCGATTTGTCGGACAGCGCCACCTTGCGCCGCTTGGGCGGCATGGGCATTCGCACCTGCATTGGCCACAGCGCCGAGCATGTGCAAGACGCTGACGCTGTGGTGACTTCCACCGCCGTGAAGGCCGACAACCCCGAGGTGCAACGCGCCCGTGAGAAAAAGATTCCGGTCGTGCCCCGCGCCCTCATGCTGGCCGAGCTGATGCGCTTGAAGCAAGGCATCGCCATTGCCGGCACGCACGGCAAAACCACCACCACCAGCTTGGTGGCCAGCGTGCTGGCCGAGGGCGGGCTTGATCCCACTTTCGTCATCGGTGGTCGCCTCAACAGCGCCGGTGCCAATGCCCGCTTGGGGCAGGGCGACCACATCGTGGTGGAAGCTGACGAGAGCGATGCGTCCTTCCTCAACCTGCTGCCCGTGATGGCGGTGGTGACCAACATCGACGCCGACCACATGGAGACCTACGGGCACGACTTTGCCAAGCTGCAAAAGGCCTTTGTCGATTTCCTGCACCGCATGCCGTTTTACGGCACGGCCATCTTGTGCACCGACGACCCGGCGGTGCGCGCCATTTGCGAAGACGTGACCTGCCCCATCACCAGCTACGGCTTGGACGAGGGCGCACAGGTGCGTGCCACCAACGTGCGGGCTGTGGGCGCGCAAATGCACTTCACCGTGCAGCGGCGCAATGGGGTAACCCTGCCCGACATGGACGTGGTGCTCAACCTGGCAGGTTTGCACAACGTGCGCAACGCCTTGGCCGCCATTGCCGTGGCCGTGGAGTTGAACATCCCCGATGCGGCGGTGCAGAAGGCCCTGGCCGAGTTCAAGGGCGTGGGGCGGCGCTTCCAGCGCTATGGCGACTTGCCCTTGCCACCCAAAGCCGATGGCAGCCTTGGTGGGGTGATGACCGTGATCGACGACTACGGCCACCACCCGGTGGAGATGGCCGCCACCTTGGCCGCAGCGCGTGGAGCCTTCCCCGGTCGCCGTTTGGTGCTGGCTTTCCAACCACACCGCTACACCCGCACCCGCGATTGTTTTGAAGATTTTGTGAAGGTCATGGGCGTGGCCGATGCCGTGCTCTTGACCGAGGTGTACGCAGCAGGCGAAGCGCCCATCGTCGCGGCCGATGGCCGCAGCCTGGCGCGCGCCCTGCGTGTGGCAGGCAAGGTGGAGCCGCATTTTGTGGACGACATCGCCGACCTGCCAGCCCAAGCCATTGCCCACGGCCAAGACGGCGATGTGCTGCTCTGCATGGGCGCGGGATCGATTGGCGGTGTGCCCGCAAAAATAGTGGATTTGCTACAAAAAAAGGAGCTGCCTGAGCAGCAAGGACGCGCTGTATGAGCGATTTGAGTTTAAAAACCAGCAGCATCAACCCAGCCAGCTTGGGCAAGGTGGCGGTGTTGCTGGGCGGTACGTCGGCCGAGCGCGAGGTATCCCTCATGTCCGGCAACGGCGTGCTGGCGGCCCTGCGCTCGCAAGGCGTGGACGCCCACCCCTTTGACCCGGCCGAGCAGCCCCTGTGGAACCTGAAGGAGCAGGGCTTTGCGCGCTGCTTCATCGCCCTGCATGGCCGTGGCGGGGAAGACGGCACCGTGCAAGGTGCGCTGGAGTTGATGGGCATGCCCTACACCGGTTCGGGGGTGATGGCCTCGAGCATTGCCATGGACAAGGTCATGACCAAGCGCATTTGGCGTTTTGAAGGATTGCCCACTCCGGCCTGGAAGGTGGTGCACAGCGCCGCCGACACGCGCGCCGCGCTGGCTGAACTGGGGGCCCCCATGATCGTCAAGCCCGCCCGCGAAGGCTCCACCATTGGCCTGACCAAAGTGACCGACCCAGCCCAGTGCGAGCAAGCCTACGCGCTGGCCGCGCAGCACGACCCCGAGGTGCTGTGCGAGCAGTTCATCGCGGGCGACGAAATCACCTGCCCGGTGCTGGAGCAAGACGGCCAGCTGGTCAGCCTGCCAGCCATCTTGATCCGCGCCCCGCAAGGCAATTACGACTACCAGAACAAGTATTTCACCGACGACACGCAGTACATCGTCCCCGCAGGCTTGCCTGCAGGGGAGGAAGAAGCCATTGCCGTGCAAGTGCGCAAGGCCTTTGCCGTGCTGGGCTGCCGCGGCTGGGCGCGGGCCGATGTGATGATCGACGCCACCACGCGCAAGCCCTATTTGTTGGAAATCAACACCGCGCCGGGCATGACGGGCCACTCGCTGGTGCCCATGGCAGCGCGTGCTGCGGGCATGAGCTACGAGCAACTGTGCCTGCACCTGCTGGCTGCTGCCCGCACCGACAACGCGGCAGGAGGTGCCAGCGCATGAGCCAAGCCGTGACCACGCCCATGGACGTGCGCCTGATGAACGCCACCGCCGCTTTGCTGGTGCTGGTGTTTGCGGGCCTGTGCGTGGTCGCGGCAGGTCGTTATGTGGTGGGGCTGCCCTTGTTCCGCTTGCAGGGCATCAGCGTGGAAGGTGATACCAACCACAACAACGCCGTCACCCTGCGCGCCAACGTAGCGCCTAGGGTGCAGGGCACGTTTTTCACGGTCAATTTGCAGCGCGTGCGCGAGGCATTCGAGGCCGTGCCCTGGGTACGCCAAGCGGTGGTGCGGCGCGAGTTTCCCAACCGCCTGCGCGTGGAGTTGCAAGAGCACCAGGCCGTGGCCTACTGGGGCGAGCAGCAGTTGGTCAACAGCCATGGCGAAGTGTTTGACGCCAACGTGGACGAAGTGGAACAAGACAAGCTGCCCAGCCTGAGTGGCCCCGATGGGCAGAGTGCCTTGGTGTTGGACATGTACCGCCAGATTGCCCCCGAAATGCAGCGCTTGGATCTGCCGGTGGCGGGGCTGGAGTTGACTGGGCGCGGCAGTTGGCGCGTGCAGTTGGAAAGCAATGCGGTGGTGGAGCTGGGGCGTGGCACCCAGCAAGAAGTGATGGAGCGCGTGCAGCGCTTCACCCATACCTTGACGCAGGTGACCGCCCGGTATGGGCGCACCCCGCAGGCGCTGGAATCAGCGGATTTGCGTCACGAGAACGGCTACGCGGTGAAGCTGCAAGGCGTCACCACGTTGGCTGCCGATGCAACCCCGCGCAAGAAGTAGACAGGTAGCAAGATGGCAAAAGAGTACAAAGATTTGGTAGTCGGTTTGGACATTGGCACCGCCAAGGTGATGGCGGTGGTCGGCGAGGTCTTGCCTGGCGGCGAGCTCAAGCTGGCGGGCCTGGGTGTGGCCCCCACCCAAGGGCTCAAGCGTGGCGTGGTGGTCAACATCGACGCCACCGTGGCCAGCATCCAGCAGGCTCTCAAAGAGGCTGAGCTGATGGCCGACTGCAAGATCACCCGGGTGCTGACGGGCATCACGGGCAGCCACATCCGCGGCATCAACTCCAGCGGCATGGTGGCGGTGAAAGACCGCGAGGTGACCCAGGCCGACGTGAACCGCGTGGTGGAAACAGCCAAGGCCATCAACATCTCCACCGACCAGCGTTTGCTACTGGTGGAACCACAGGAATTCATCATCGATGGGCAGGACGTGAAAGAGCCCATTGGCATGAGCGGCATCCGCTTGGAAGCCAAGGTGCACATCGTGACCGGGGCGCAAAGTGCAGCGGAAAACATCGTCAAGTGCGTGCGCCGCTGCGGGCTGGAAGTGGAGCAACTGATGCTCAACTCCCATGCATCGAGCTTGGCGGTGCTGACCGAGGACGAACGCGAATTGGGCGTGGCGCTGGTGGACATTGGCGCGGGCACGACCGACATCGCCATCTACACCGGCGGGGCCATTCGCCACACGGCCGCCATTCCGATAGCGGGTGACCTCATCACCAGCGACATTGCCATGGCGCTGCGCACGCCCACCAAGGATGCGGAAGAAATCAAGCTCGAAAGCGGCCACGCCAAGCAATTGTTGGTGGATCCCGAAGTGCAGGTGGAAGTGCCCGGCTTGGGCGATCGCGGCCCGCGCATGCTCAGCCGCCAAGCGCTGGCCGGGGTGATTGAGCCGCGTGTGGAAGAGATTTTCACGCTGGTGGCCCAGGTCATCCGCGAATCCGGCTACGAGGAAGTGCTCTCCAGCGGCATTGTGCTCACGGGTGGCAGTTGCGTCATGCCCGGCATGGTGGAACTGGGCGAGGACATTTTCCTCAAGCCCGTGCGCCGAGGCATTCCCAAATACAGCAGCGCCTTGCATGACATGGTGGCCCAGCCGCGTGCAGCCACCGTCATGGGCCTGCTTGAAGAGGCACGCCGGACCCGGCAGCGCGGCTTCAAGGTGGCCCAAAAGGCGGGCCCCATGAAGTCGGCGCTGGGCTCCTTCAAAGACTGGTTTGTAAGGAGCTTTTGACCATGGCCTATCGCAACCGAATACGACTGGCACGGGGAAGTCCGCCGCCATGAAAGACCTAAAACAAGCAAGAAATGCAATCTTTTTGACCTATTTAGCTAATCAGGAGTAAACACAATGACCATCGAAATGATCGACGAGGAAACGTTCAACCAAGGCACTCAAATCAAGGTGATTGGAGTCGGTGGCGGTGGCGGCAACGCTGTTGAGCACATGATCCAAACCGGGGTGAGTGGCGTGGAATTCATCTGTGCCAACACCGACGCGCAAGCGCTGGTGCGCAGCTCCGCGCACAAGCACATCCAGCTGGGTGTGACGGGTTTGGGCGCTGGCAGCAAGCCTGACAAGGGCCGTGACGCCGCCCAGCAAGCCGAGGCCGATATCCGCGCAGCGCTGGAAGGCGCGCACATGCTGTTCATCACCGCTGGCATGGGCGGTGGAACCGGCACCGGCGCAGCTCCTGTGATTGCCAAGGTAGCCCGCGAAATGGGCATCCTGACCGTGGGCGTGGTGACCAAGCCGTTTGACTTTGAAGGTGGCCGCCGCATGGCCAACGCCGACGGTGGTTTGGGCGAGCTGGAGCAAAACGTGGACTCCCTGATCGTGGTGCTCAACGACAAGCTCTTGGAAGTGCTGGGCGATGACATCACCCAAGACGAAGCCTTTGCTCAAGCCAACGACGTGCTGAAAAACGCTGTCGGCGGTATTGCTGAAATCATCAACGTGGAAGCGCTGGTGAACGTCGACTTTGAAGACGTGCGCACTGTCATGAGCGAGCCCGGCAAGGCCATGATGGGCACTGCCTTGGCCAGCGGCCCCGACCGCGCCCGCATCGCTGCCGAACAAGCTGTGGCCTGCCCACTGCTCGAAGGCGTGGACATGAGCGGAGCCAAGGGCGTGCTGGTGCTGATCAGCGCAGCGCGTGGCAACCTCAAACTGAAGGAATCGCAACTGGCAATGAACACCATCCGCGAGTTTGCCCACCCTGAAGCACATGTCATTTTCGGTACCGCTTATGACGATAGCTTGGGCGAGAACCTGCGCGTCACCGTCGTGGCAACCGGCTTGACCCGCCAACAAGGTGGCCGCCGCACAGCGCCTCCGCTGCAAGTGCTGCGCACCGGCACCGACAACGTACCCTTCCAAGTTCCTACCCTCAACGCCGTGGCCGCTGGTGCCGCTGTGTCCAACGCCGCTGCAACGGGCGCCGCTGCGGGCACCGACTTCAGCAGCATGAGCACGCCCAGCGTGTGGCGCCGCCCCAGCGACCGTACCTCGGCCGCTGCCAAGGTGGACGCGCTGGCCAGCGGGGGCATGGATGACTACGAAATCCCTGCCTTCCTGCGCAAGCAGGCCGACTAAAGCGAGGTCTTTATGTTTTTGCGTAAGATTCGCCCCGTGCTGAAACAACGAACCCTCAAATCCCTCACCCGCGCCGTTGGCGTGGGGCTGCACAGCGGCCAACGGGTCGAAATGACCCTGCGCCCCGCTGCGCCGGATACGGGCATCGTGTTTCGCCGGGTGGATCTGGCGCAAGCGCCGGATATCGTGGTCAGCGCGCAAGCGGTGACCGATACCCGTCTGGCCTCTACGCTGTCGTGCGGCAACGCCAAAGTACTGACGGTGGAACACCTCATGTCGGCCTGTGCCGGGTTGGGGGTGGACAATCTGTACGTGGACATCACGGCCGAGGAAATCCCCATTCTGGATGGCTCTGCGGCTTCTTTTGTGTTCTTGCTGCAAAGTGCGGGCATTGAGCAGCAAAACGCGCCGCGCCGCTTTATTCGGGTGAACAAGCCTATTGAAGTGCGTCAAGGCAGTGGCGATGCCGAGAAGTGGGCCCGCTTGGAGCCTTATCACGGCTACAAGCTCAGTTTCGAGATCGATTTCAAGCACCCGGCGGTGGACTCTACCGGCCAGCGTGTGGAGTTTGACCTGAGCGCAGGCAACTACACCCGTGACATTGCCCGTGCCCGCACTTTTGGCTTTACCAAAGATGTGGAAATGATGCGTGCCAACGGCTTGGCCTTGGGTGGTGGTCTGGACAATGCCATCGTCATGGACGACTACAAGGTGCTCAATGCCGATGGTTTGCGCTACGACGACGAGTTCGTCAAGCACAAGATTTTGGACGCCATGGGTGACTTGTACCTCATTGGCCGCCCCCTGCTGGCCGCCTACAGTGCCCGCCGCTCGGGCCATGCGCTCAACAACTTGTTGTTGCGTGAATTGCAAGCCCACCCCGAAGCGTGGGACATCATCACCTTTGAAGACGAAAAGGTTGCGCCCAGCGGCTTTGCCAAACTCGCGCCAGCTTGGTAAGTTTCGGCCTGTGCAGCGCTGCGGCGTCAACCAATTGGCTGTGCTGGCGTTGTCTTTCTAGCTAAGCGCGCTGCTCTCCTCAGTCTCCTAAATCGGAGTGGCTTTTGCACAGCGTTCACGCTTTGCAGGCGGCAACTCCCAACTGCGTGGCTATGCTTGGCAGCGGTCTGATTCGAAAGGATGGAGCAATGACTAAGGCTTTTTTCACCCCCCGAGCAAGCAGCATGGCCTGTCTGGCCATGGCTGGACTGGCAGCCCTGTCTGCCCCTGCATGGGCGCTGCAAGACTATGCCAAGGTAGTGGCTAGCCAACCCTTGGTGCAAGCGGTGACTACGCCGCAGCAGGTGTGTACGACCCAAACTGTAGCGGTACAGCAGCCCAAGAGCGGTGTGGGCGCGGCCGTTGGCGCTGTGGCCGGTGCCGTGTTGGGCGGTAGCCTAGCGCGTGGCCCCGCATCGGGTGCTACGGCCGCAGCGGGCATGGTAGCTGGTGCCGTGGTGGGTGACAGTTTGGAGTCCTCCAATACACAAACCCAGCAGGTGCAAAGCTGCAGCACCCAAATGCGCACCGAATACAAAACAGTGGCGTACCAAGTCACTTACGAATATGGTGGTAAACAGTACAGCGCGCAGGTGAACAAAGCCCCCGTGAACAACACCTTGGAGGTGTTTGTGAACGAGTCGAACTATGAACCCACTCCGGTGGACATCGTGACGGCAGCCAGTACTGCCACAACCGTGACTACCGTGGCACCAGCCACTACCGTGGTGGTGCAAGAGCCGGTCTATGTGCCGCGCGTGGCCGTGCCTGTCTATGTGTGGCCTGTGGGGCCAGGTCCGGGTTGGGGGTGGCACCGTCGCGGCCCCTGGGGACCGTGGTGAGTAGACCGTAGTGGCTTAGCGTCTCCGCCCGTCGCGGTAGGACACGCGGCCATTGCCAATAATCGAGTCGGCTGCGGCCATGCGGGCCATCGAGGTGCCTGCGTGTGCGTGGGTAATGGCCATGCCCAGTGCATCGGCCGCATCGGGCCCAGGCAGGCCCGGTAACTGCAGCAAGCGTTTGACCATTTCCTGAATCTGCGTTTTGTGCGCTCGGCCATGGCCTGCCACGGCTTGCTTCATTTGCAAGGCGGTGTATTCGTGCACGGGTAGACCGTTGGCCACCAAGGCGGTGAGCAAGGCGCCCCGCGCCTGCCCCAGCAGCAGGGTCGATTGCGGGTTGACGTTGACGAACACAATTTCCACCGAAGCGCAGTCCGGCTGATAGCGCTGCACCACTTCGCCAATGCCATCGAACAAGATTTTGAGCCGCTCGGGCAGGGCGCGGGTGTCGGTGGCTTGGGTGCTGATCACGCCGCTGGCGATGTAGCCCACGCGTGGGCCATCCACATCCACCACGCCAAAGCCGGTGGTGCGCAAGCCGGGGTCAATGCCAAGAATGCGCATGCCTTAAATACCGAAGTACCAGCGAATGGAGTGGTAGAACACGGGCGCAGCAAAGCACAGTCCATCCATGCGGTCGAGCAGGCCGCCCGCACCGGTGCTGGCGCGTCCATAGCTGCCCCAACTGGGGATGCCACGGTCACGTTTGATGGCTTTCATGACCAAGTGTCCCATGGAGCCCGCCAAGCAGGCGATGAAGGAAAACGCAAACGCTGTACCGGGCACCCAGGGCGTGATGCCCGCCAGTGCCGCCCCCAGAACGCTGGCCACCAGCATGCCAATCCACCAGCTATGCCAGTGAAAGCTCTGGCTGATGGCGGGCGCGACAGGCAGGCGGTGCAACCAGCGTGCCGCCAGGTGCTGGGCCAGCATGCAGGTTTGCACCACCAGCACCAAGAACAGCATCAAGAACGCGTTGCGTCCTTCGTAGCCCGGGAATTTGAGCAGCAAGATGGCGGGGACATGACTCATGCCGTATATGCACACCATGACGCCCCATTGCAGCTTGGCGCTGCGCTCCAAAAAGCGCTGCGGGTCGTTGGCCAAAGCGCTCAGCACGGGCAGGGCCAGAAAGCCATAGACCGGGATGAACACGGCAAACAAGTCGTAGTAGCCCAAGCCAATCAGCCAGTACTGCGCAGGCAGCAGTACAAAAAAAGCCATCACCAAGCTGCGGTGGTCGCCCCGGCGCGTGGGCGATAGGGTGAGGAATTCGCGCAGCGAAAACAGCGACACCAACGCAAACAGCACCAAGGTGAAGATGGGGTTGCTCATCCAGCTGATCCAAAACACGGCGGCCATGAACCAGCTGGTACGCAGCGTGGCCCACAGGCCTTTCATGTCAGCGTGGTAGCGCTCGGCCTGCTTGGGGTCGGCGTGTTCGCGGGTAGAGGCGAAAAACACCAATACGGTGGCCAGCAGCAGCATGCCAAAAATTACCTGGAACATGACACCAATTTGTTCCGTGGGTGAGAGGAGCTTGAGGTAGTAGTACATCAGGGCAGGGGGTTACAGGTCACGCAGGGCCAGCACCGCTTCGCGCGCACGCTGCAAAAAAGGTTTGCATTCTTCACCGTCTTGCACGGCAATGGGGGTGCCAAACGTCACCGAGCACAGCACGGGCACGGGCACCACTTCGCCTTTGGGTAGCATGTGCTGCACGTTGTGAATCCAAGTGGGCACCAGCACCGCGTTGGGAAAGCGCAGGGCCAAGTTGTACAAACCCGCTTTGAACGGCTGTGGCTCCCCTGTGTGACCCCGTGTGCCTTCGGGAAACAAAATGATGGAGTCCCCTTGCGACAAGGCTTCCGCCAAGGGTTCGAGTGGGTCTTCATCGGCTGTGCGATCACGCGAGACATAGACCACGTTGAACACTTGGCTGGTCAGCCATTGCTTGAAGGGGCTGCGCGTCCAATAGTCGCGTGCGGCAATGGCGCGGGTGCTGCGCCGCAGCTCCTTGGGCAGAGCCGCCCATATGAGCACCAAATCGGCGTGGCTTTGGTGGTTGGCAAAGTAAATGCGCTGCTCGGCCTTGGGCGGGCAGCCGTGCCAGCGGGCCTGCGATCCGGTGAGAAAGCGCACCAGATTGAGCAGGAAAATTTCCATCAGTTTGGCAAGCATGGACGCATGATAGCGAGGCGCGGCAACGATCTGGATGCGCGCTGGTTCAGGGCAGCTCGGCGTCGGGCATGCGCGCCACGATGACGCTGGCGCGGTTGCTCAGGTAGGCAGAGCCTAGGTTTTTCTCGAAGTACCGTGGCCGTGGCAGCATCACCGCCAAGCGCGCCGCTTCGTAGGCGTTGAGTTTGGCGGCCGGTTTGCGGTAGTAGTGCTGGGCGGCAGCTTGCGCGCCAAATACGCCTTCACCCCACTCCACGTTGTTGAGGTAAATCTCCAGAATGCGGCGCTTGTCCAGCAAGTGTTCCAGCAAGAGGGTCAGCACCAGTTCTTGGCCTTTGCGAATAAGGGTGCGCTCACCACTGAGCAGGAGGTTTTTCGCCAACTGCTGGGTGATGGTGGAGCCGCCGATGATTTTGGGTGGCTTGGGTGGTTTGCCATCTTTGCTTTGGATGGCGCGCTGCTCCGCACGGGCTTCGGCTTTGGCATTGCGCTCACGGGCTTTTTGCAGGGCGTCCCAGTCCACGCCATCGTGACTGGCGAAAGCATCGTCTTCCGAGGCAATCACAGCCCGCTTCAGGTGGGGGGATATTTGTTCGTAGGGCACCCATTCTTGATCCCAGGGCAGCCGATGGTTTTCACTGGCGATGCGCCAAATTTCCGAGCGCTGGAATGCGGTGGACTGCGGTGCGATCCACGCCATGGCCGCAATGCGCAGCACAAAAAACAATTGCAGCAGTACAAAGGCCAGTGCACAGACGACCAGCCAGCGGGCAAAAGACTTCATTGGCCTGAACTGGAAACGGTGGCTTGCAGCGCAGAGTCGCGGGTGAAGTTGAAGTGGGCAACGACGGCAAGTTGTTCTGCTTGACGGCGCATCTCGGAGCTGAAGCGACCAAAGGGGCCTGCCTCATGCGCAATCGCTTGGGCTTGGCGATCCAAGGCTTTGTTGCCAGAGCTTTGCACCACTTCGGTATCGAGCACCTTGCCGTTATGGTTAATCGTGACGATCATGGTCAGATCGCCGTAAATTTTTTGCCCGTTTTGCGTCGGAAAGTTGTCGGTGCCTTTGGTCTCAATGGCCCGGCGCAGACGGTCGTAGTAGAGCGCGTAGACGGCTTGCTGCACCGACGGGCCAATGAATTGGCGCTTGGGGCGGGCGTTTTCCATGTTGATACGGCGTTCAATCTCCGCCAGCAGTTTGATGAGCTGCTTGCGCCGCTCTTCTCGCTCCACTTGGTCTTGCTGGTTGGCCTGCGGATTGATGGGCTGGGACAGCGCGGCAATTTGGGCTTTGACTTGCGTGAGCAAGCGCTGCTGTTGCTGTTGCAGGTTTTCTATCTGCTGGCGCTGATCGTCTTCGCTGTCGTTGGCCCACTGCGTCATGGCCGATGGCGGCAGGGGGCTGCTGGCGCGCCCCGTTTCTTGCTCGCCCCCTCCCGCAATATGGGCTTGGGCGATGGCTTGCGCTTTGGTGGGGGCGTTTTTGGTGCTGGCATTGACCAGAATCACTTCCAGTGGCTGGTCTTCAAACACGCGGTTAAAAGCCTCTGGATCTACCAAACGGACGGTGAGCAACGCCCCGTGCAGCAGCACGGAGGCGCCCAAAGTCCAATGCAAGGTGGTAAGCGATGCCAGTTTCACAGGGGGGGATTATCGCCGCCGGAGGGGGGGGGCTCGGTGTCGGTGTTGTTCTCCGTCACATCCACGGCAATCGTTAGCGGTCCGGCGGCTGCTTCGTCCTCGTCGTTTTCTTCGTCGGCTGGGCTTGCGTTGCCAACAGGGCTGTCCAAGCGCTCCAGCAGCGTGCCGTGGATGTCCAAGGCAATCAGGTCGGGCTCTCCCAGCTTGACGCGAATCAGAGCGCCGCGTGGCAAGCCTTGCGCGCCCAGCACGGGCAGTACCAGCGGGATGTCTTGAGCGCGGGCCAGGTTGTCCTTCATGACGGCGGCTACCAGCTCGGTCAGGCCATGTTGCTGCACGTAGCGCAGCGTCCAGAAGCGCTCCATGCCAGCTTGGTAACCGTTGTAGGCCGAGTACGCTGTGTCGAATGCGGAAATGATGCCAAACAGCTCCGCATCCTTGGGTTTGAAGGGGACAGCCAGCGCGGCGGTCTTGCCGTGGCGCGCGCAGGCGATGATTTGCCACTGGTTCACCAAGTCGGTGTAGCGGCGCAGCGGGGAGGTGCTCCACGCATAGCTTTTTACGCCAATACCCGCATGCGGCAGGGCCTTGGTGCCCATGCGCACTTTCACGCCGGGGGTCATGCTGGCTTGACTGCGGTAGATGGCGGGCACACCCAGTTCAGCCATCCAACTGCCCCAGGTGCTGTTGGCCAAAATCATGGCTTCGGCCACGATCAAGTCCAGCGGTGCGCCACGCTGGCGCACGCTGATGTGTACGGTTTCGTCACCCACGGGTTCAGCGCCGTCGTTGCCGACCAAGCGGAAGTTGTAGTCTGGACGGTTGAAGGTCTCTGGCTTGCCACGCACGACTTCGCGCTTGGCCTTGAGGTCTTGCGCCAAGCGGTGCAAAAAGGTCAGTGCGGGGCGCAGGGTCTGCAGTTCAGTCGGCGTGTTGTCGTGCTGCACGCTGGCGTCTTGCAGCCAATCCCCCGTCACGATGTGGTCTATCTGGTCGTGGCGCAGGTTGTGGGCGATGGGCACCCGCTCCAGCTTGGTTTCGTGGCCTTGGATGGTCAGTGTGGCTTCGTCCAGCGTCACGTAGAGCGACACGGCCGGGCAGTCGCGCCCCTCTAGCAGCGTGTAGCGTTGCACTACGTCGTCGGGCAGCATGGTGACTTTGTAGCCGGGCATGTACACGGTGGACAGGCGGGCGCGACCCAGTACGTCCACGGCACTGCCGGGCTGCACGGCCAAGCCGGGCGCTGCAATGTGGATGCCCAGCGTTACCGTGCCAGTGCCCAAGCCTTGCAGCGACAGGGCATCGTCAATCTCGGTGGTTTGCGAATCGTCGATGGAGAACGCTTGCACAGGGGCGACTGGCAGCGCATCGGTGATGTCCGGTGCCTGCACCGCAGGAAAGCCCGTGCCTTTGGGGAAATACTCCAGCACAAAGCGCTTCCAGTGGAACTCGTAGGGGGAGGCAATGGCCCCTGCCTTTTGCAGCAGGGCCAGTGGGGCCTGCTGGCTGCTGCGGCTGGCTTCCACCACGGCCTTGTATTCAGGTGCGTTTTTGTCCGGTTTGAACAGAATTTTGTACAACTGCTCGCGCACTGAGGGCGGGCACTGGCCCTGCGCCAAGTCGGCCGCCCATTGGGCGATTTGCTCGGCCTGCAGGCGTTTTTTCTCGATGGCTGCCAGCGCCTGCTGGATGATTTCGGCGGGGGCTTTGCGAAAGCGTCCTTTGCCAGCGCGGCGGAAATAATGCGGCGCTTCGTACAGACGCAAGAGGGCACCGGCTTGTTCTGTCAGCGTGGCGTTGGCCGAAAAGTATTCGCGCGCCAAGTCGGCAAAGCCAAACTCGTCTTCGGGGGCGAATTCCCACGCCAAGTCCAGCTCAATGCTAGCGGCCACGGTGTGCGCCGCTGCCAAGAATGCGGCGGGCTCGGGCTTTTCAAAGCGCAGCAACTGGTTGGCGGCTTTGACCTTGACGCGCTTGCCAGAGTCCAGCTCCACCTGCGCAGAGGCATCGGCCTCGGAAAGAATGCGGCCGGCCAAAAATTTGCCAGCATCGTCGAACAATACAAACATAGGGGCTCTTCAGATAAGGGGCGTATTGTCCGCTATCCCCATAACTCCCCTGCGTGCAGCCCTGCTGGCGCGTCGGTCAGGCTTGAAGCCCTAGATGGCGCAGCACCTGCGGCAGGTAGTCGGCAAAGTTGCTCAGGGCATGGTCGCCACCTTCTTGCAATACATGGGGCATGGCGCTGTAGCGGACGTGCATTTCGCGCCAGTCCAGTACCTCATCGCCTTTGGCCAGCAGGGCTAGGTAGCGCTCAGGGTGGGTCAACTCGCCCAGCGTCAAGGCGTGCAGTTCGCCCACGTATTCGGGGGCAAAGTAAAACGACTCCTCGGGTGCATGCCACTGGGTTTGCTCGCCGATGTAGCGCTCCAAGTCACGTGCTGGGTTCACTGCGGGGTTGATGAGCACGGCGCGGCAGAACGTGTGCTCGGCCACATAGGTGGCATAAAACCCACCCAGCGACGAGCCCATGACCGCCATGCTTGAGCGCGGCCAGTGGGCTATGCCGTCTAGCACCAGCCGCATGGCTGCAGCAGGTGACGGCGGCAACTGCGGGCACCACCAGTGCACCTGCGGGTAGTGACGGGCCATGTGCTCGGCCATGAGACGCGCTTTGAACGACTGGGGCGAGGAGCGAAAGCCGTGCAGGTAGAGGAGGTGGGTGGTGGGCAATACGGCAGGTGTGGGCATAAGCGAGCAAGGATAATCCACCCCCATGCCACACCAGTTCGGAAAAATTCCCCTTCGCAAGCGTTTAGAGCCTGTATTGAGTCGCTTTGACGGGCCCTTGGCCTTCATCGTGTTCATTTTGTGTTGTCTGGGCTTGCTCATCATGTACTCGTCGGGCTATGACAATGGTTCGCGTTTTACCGACCACGCGCGCAATATGTTGATTGCCGGTTCCATCATGTTTGTGGTCGCCCAGATACCGCCACAGCGCCTCATGAATATTGCGGTGCCGCTTTACACCGTGGGGGTGGCTTTGCTGATAGCGGTGGCTATTTTTGGTATTACCAAAAAGGGGGCCAAACGCTGGGTCAATGTGGGGGTGGTGATCCAGCCCAGCGAGATCATGAAGCTGGCCATGCCTTTGATGTTGGCGTGGTGGTTCCAAAAACGCGAGGGTCAGTTGCGGGCCTTGGATTTTGTGGTGGCGGGCGTGTTGCTGGCTATCCCGGTGGGCCTGATCATGAAACAGCCTGATTTGGGCACGGCCATGCTGGTGCTGGCAGCGGGCGTGTCGGTCATTTTCTTTGCCGGTATGAGCTGGAAGTTGGTCATCCCGCCGGTGGTCTTGGGGGTGATAGGTATTGCCCTGCTGGTGATTTTTGAGCCACGGCTGTGCGCCGAAGGCGTGAACTGGCCGGGCTTGCACGATTACCAGCAGCAACGGGTGTGTACCTTGCTGGACCCTACGCGTGACCCTTTGGGCAAGGGGTTTCACATCATCCAAGGGATGATCGCCATTGGTGCGGGTGGTATCACAGGCGCGGGCTATATGAAGGGTACGCAAACCCATTTGGAGTTCATTCCTGAGCGCACCACGGACTTTATTTTTGCGGCTTACTCCGAGGAGTTGGGCTTGATTGGTGTGCTGGTACTGATAGGTGCTTTTATGGCGCTTATTTTGCGTGGGCTCAACATTGCCATGGAGGCGCCCACCTTGTTCTCTCGCCTGATGGCGGGGGCGGTTTCTGTCATTTTCTTTGCCTATGCTTTTGTGAATATGGGCATGGTCAGTGGCATTTTGCCAGTGGTGGGCGTGCCTCTGCCGTTCATCAGTTACGGTGGTACGGCCATGGTGATTTTGGGCTTGGCCTTGGGCATTTTGATGTCGATTGCCAACAGCAAGCGCTTGGTACAGAGTTAGAAAGGATGACGTCGTGAAAGCAGTGCAATCCATCGCAGGGCTGTTGGCCTTGCTGGGGCGAGGCGTGGTGCGCGCATTGTTGCGTGCGTGGCTTTTGATCGGGCCTTTGGTGTTGGTGCAAAGTGCGGTGCGTGGGGTGCAGCTCATGCATTTCTGGCCACAAGGTTTTGGTGCCTCTCGCCCCGATGTGGCTGCAGTGTTATGGCAAGGTGTGCGCTTTGACCTCAAGGTGGCTGCTGTTCTGGTGTTTGTGTTGCTGCTGGTGTGGCCTTGGGTGAGTGAGCGCATCTACCGTATCGTGGGCGGGGTGTTGATTGGCTTGGTGGTGGTGCTGTCGGTGATCAATTTGCACTACTTTGGGTTTTATAAAACGCCCATCGATTCCTTGGTCTTTGGTGTGTTTGAGGATGACACGGGCGCGGTGTTCGCCACCATTTGGCGCGACTTTCCTATTGCCATGACCTTGCTAGGGACCGTGCTGCTGATCACTGCTGGCATCGCTTTGCATGGCCGTTTGGTGCGGCAAGCCCCTATCGAAACCCTGCTGTACAAGGCGCGCTGGTTTGTTCTGGTGCCCTTGTCTGTGGTGTTGCTGGTGGCCTTGCTGTTTGCAGGCAAGGGCACGGTGCGTGAAATGGCCCTGCAAAAGCAGCACCTGACGGTGACCACCTCGCAGTTCCTCAACGACATGGTGCCCAATGGCTCTATCGCCCTCAAGTACGCATGGGACAGTCGCCGCCAGTCGCAGCAGTTGGCTGACCCATTGCTAGGCTTGCGCGCCATGGGTTACCAGTCCGCGCAAGAAGCAGCCAAGGTTTTGGGTTTGCCTGCTGACAGCGATGCTGCGGTGCAGGCCGCGCTTTACCAGCACCCGGCTTTGCCAGCAGGCGCGGCCAAAAAGAATTTGATTTTTTTCCTCATGGAGTCGTGGAGTGCAGAGCCCATGCTCTACCAGTCCCCGCGCTTTGATGTGCTGGGGCGCATGGTGCCCACACTCAAGGATGCTTGCCACTTTGACAACTTCGATTCAGCGCAGCCGGGTACTCACCCGTCGTTGGAGGCGATTTTGTTCTCCAGTCCCATTACCCCGCTTACCTTGGGCGATGCCGGACGCAAGCCACTGCCCAGCAGCATTGCCGTGGCCGCGCAAAAAGCGGGTTACCACACCCTGTTTCTGACGTCGGGGCGCTCTGGTTGGCGGGACTTGAACCGCGTGCTCCATACCCAGGGCTTTGACGAAGTCATCGATGCCAACAACTTGCGTGCGCTCTACCCCGAAGCGAACGTTGGTTTGTGGGGGGTGTGGGATGAGTACATCTTCAAATACTTGCAACAGCGCCTGGCACAGCCCCCCAAACCAGGGGATAAGCCACTCATGGTCTTTGTGCTATCGGTAACCAACCACCCACCCTACGATTTGCCAGAGAACTACACCCCACCCAAGCTGGACATGTCGCAGTGGAAAGGCGAGACCTCTGCCGATACCCTGGTGCCCAACTTGGATACTTACCGCTATGCGGCTGATTTGTTGGGCGGCTTCGTGCAGTGGCTGCGTGCAAGCCCTTGGTGGGATAACACCATCATGGCGGGCACGGGCGATCACAATGTGCGCTCTTTTGGCGTCTATGCCGAGGCCTCACGCCGTTACCTGATTCGCCAAGTGCCCTTCGTCATTTGGGGCAAAAACCTGCAGTGCGGTACGCAGCAGCACTTGCCAGCCAGCCACCGCGACATGTTCCCCACACTCTTTCCATTGCTTGGGGTGGATGCGGGGTATGTGCAAAGCGGGCGCAATCTGTTGGCGCAGCCCAGCGCATCACCCATGGATGCACCGCGCACCTTGTTTTACACCGCTGAGGCTCGCAACGCACAAGGCGCTTGGCAGCTGGGAAATCCCGGCTCTTTTGTCTGCACCTCTTCCAAGCAGGCTGGTGATGTGCCTGGCTGTGTCTTCAACCCCCAAGACGATGCCCAAGAGCGCGCCCGCATTGGGCTGCTGGACTGGAATATCCGCTATGGACTGCAACAACGCAAATAACACTGAAAACGCTACTGCATGAGCAAACAACTCGAAGAACTTTTTACCAACAACCGCGCGTGGGCTGCCGAGATGGAGCGCCAACGCCCCGGTTTTTTCACCGGTTTGGCCAATCAACAGCGTCCCCAGTACATGTGGATTGGTTGCTCCGACAGCCGCGTGCCCGCCAACGAAATCACGGGTTTGGCCCCGGGTGAAGTGTTCGTGCACCGCAATGTGGCCAATGTGGTGGTGCACTCGGATTTGAATGCCCTCTCCACCATCCAGTTCGCGGTGGAGCACCTCAAGGTCAGCCACATCATGGTGGTGGGCCACTACGGCTGCGCGGGCGTCAAGGCCGCGCTCGATGGTGCCCGCATTGGGCTGGCCGACAACTGGTTGCGCCACATCCAAGACGTGCGCGACCGCCACCGCGACATATTAGATGCCTTGCCCGAGTTTTCCCGTTCTGCGGCGCTGTGTGAGCTCAACGTCATCGAGCAGGTAGTCAATGTCGCCCAAAGTACCGTGGTGCAGGATGCGTGGGGCAAGGGGCAAGACGTCACTTTGCACGGCTGGGTGTATGGTGTCAGTGACGGTTTGCTGCAAGACTTGCACATCACCGTCAACGGCAATGATGATTTGGTATCCATTTACGGGGAGGCTTTGTCGGGCGTGCGCCTGATGCCACGCCAGCCCCAATAAGCCGGGGAGATTTGCACCATGTTCCCAGCCCGTCTGGATTCGTTGCTGGCCTATGACATTGCCAAGGCCATGATGGATGGCTTTAACCGTCACTACCAACTGTTTCGCACCGAATCCGCACGGGCCAAGCACCGCTTTGAGGTGCAAGACTGGCACGGCCAGCAGCGCGCCCAGCGCGAGCGCATTGAGTTTTACGACCTGCGCGTCAAAGAATGCAGCCTGCGCTTGGAGCGCGAGTTCAAGGCTGGGAGTCAAGGCATGGACGTGTGGCAGCAAGTCAAGCTGCACTACATTGGCCTCTTGGTAGATCACCACCAGCCCGAGTTGGCGGAGACCTTTTTCAATTCGGTCACCACCAAAATCCTGCACCGCAGCTATTTCCAGAATGACTTCATCTTTGTGCGCCCAGCGGTCAGCACGGAATACATCCAGATCGACGAGTCGCGCAACCAACCCAGCTACCGCTCCTACTACCCCAGCCGCGACAGCATGCAGCAGACGGTGCGACAGATGGTGCGTGACTTCGATTTGCGCGTGCCCTTTGACGACCTAGAGCGCGATGCCCAGTACGTCACGCAGGGGGTAGCCGGCTTGCTGCGCGACACCAAGCTGCGCGCCAACTTCCAAATCCAGGTGCTGTCGGGCCTGTTTCTGCGCAACAAAGGGTGTTACATGGTGGGCAAGGTGATCAACGGCTTTTATGAGCATGGCTTTGCCTTGCCCATTCTGCACAACGAGCAGGGCAAGCTGTACATCGATGCGGTACTTTTTGGCGAAGACGATTTGCTGATGCTGTTCAGTTTTGCGCGGGCCTACTTCATGGTGGACATGGAAATCCCCAGTGCCTACGTGCAGTTCTTGCGCAGCCTCATGCCGCGCAAACCGCGCAACGAAATCTACAACGCACTGGGGCTGGCCAAGCAGGGCAAGACACTGTTCTACCGCGATTTCCTCATGCACTTGCGGCACAGCACCGACCGGTTTCGCATCGCTCCCGGCATCAAGGGCATGGTCATGCTGGTGTTCGATTTGCCCAGCTTTCCCTATGTATTCAAGCTCATCAAAGACTACTTTCCACCGCAAAAGGACACTACGCGCGAGCAGATCAAGGGCAAGTACCTGCTGGTCAAGCAGCATGACCGCGTGGGCCGTATGGCCGACACATTGGAGTACAGCAACGTGGCTTTTCCGCGTGAACGGTTCAGTGATGAATTGATTGCCGAAATCCAGCAATTCGCCCCGAGCCAGATCGAGGTCAGCGACCGCGATGGCGATGGCAACTTGGAGGTCATCCTCAAGCATTTGTACATCGAGCGGCGCATGATCCCGCTCAACATCTACCTGCAAGAAGCGTTTGATGCGGGTGGTACCAACGCGGCAGACACCAGCGCTGCCGCCCAACGTGCCCGCGAGCAGATCGAGCGGACGGTGGTGGACTATGGCAACGCCATCAAAGACCTAGTGGCTGCCAACATCTTCCCCGGCGACATGCTGTGGAAAAACTTCGGCATGACGCGCCACGGCAAGGTGGTGTTTTACGACTACGACGAAATCGAATACCTGACCGATTGCCACTTCCGCCGCGTGCCCGCACCGCGCAACGAGGAAGATGAAATGTCCGGCGAGATTTGGTACAGCGTAGGCCCCAAAGACGTGTTTCCCGAAACCTTCGCCCCGTTCCTGCTGGGAAACACTGCCGTGCGCGATGTGTTCATGCGCCACCACGCCGACTTGCTAGACCCGGCATTTTGGCAAGCGCACAAAGAACGCATCGTCGCCGGGCACGTGATGGACGTATTCCCGTACGAGCGGGAACGGCGGTTTAGCCGCGGAGTCTTTGGGGGTGGTTTCAGGCTGACAGCAACTTGAACTTGCCCACGGCGGTTAGGAGTCCGCCTGCTTGGGCTTTCAAGGATTCGGCCGCGGCGGCGGACTGTTCTACCAAGGCAGCGTTTTGCTGCGTCATGCTGTCCATTTGCACAATGGCCAAGTTGACTTCACTCACGCTTTGGGTCTGCGCTTGGATGGCTGCAGCTATCTCGCCAATCAGCGTTTGCACGTTGTGCACCGATGCCACCACCTGCGCCATGGTGCTGCCCGCTTCGTCCACCAGTTGACCGCCTTGTTCCACTTGCTCTACCGAACTGGCAATCAGGGTTCTGATTTCACGTGCCGCTTGCGCAGACCGCTGAGCCAGTGTGCGCACTTCGGTGGCCACTACCGCAAAGCCACGTCCTTGCTCGCCTGCGCGAGCGGCTTCCACCGCAGCATTGAGTGCCAAGATATTGGTCTGGAAGGCAATGCCATCGATCACGCCAATGATGTCGCCAATCTTGCGTGACGAATGTTGAATGCCGGTCATGGTTGCCACCACGCGATTGACCACGGCGCCACCCAGCGTGGCTACTTCGGTTGCGGTATGGGCCAAGTGATGGGCTTGCTGCGCAGACTCTGAACTGCTGCGCACTGTATCGGCCACTTGTTGCATGGCGGCGGATGTTTGTTCGATATTGGCTGCGGCTTGTTCGTTGCGAATCGATAAATCGTGCCCACCCGCAGACACTTCTTGGGCCGCAGTGGCCACGGCGTCTGCGCCCATGCGCACCCTAGAGACTGAGGCATTTAAGGCATTTTGCATGCGTGCCAATGCACGCAAAAGATCGCCCAATTCATCGCGTCTGTCGGACTGGACGCGGTTGCACAAATCACCATTGGCAATGCGGTCTGCCGTGGTAGCTGCGTGGGCCAAGGGTGTGGTCAGTGAGCGCGTGAGCAACCATGCAACAACAGCCCCCAAGGCCAACGCCACCGCAAGCAGCAATCCCATGCCCCAGATGACGGCGCTGTAGTCCAGATCCGCTTGTCGTGTGGCTTGTGCAGCACCTTGTGTGTTGGCTTGGGTTAATTGGGCCATGGCATCGGTCGTAGCACGAAATGCTTTGCGCGAATCCCCGCGGATGAATGCCCGTGCCTCGTCGGCTTTGCCTTGCTTGAGCAAATCCATTAAGCGCGGTTGGCTCACTTTGTAGGCTTGTATAGCCGCTTGCAGATCGTCAAAAGGGATGCGCTCTGATGGCGACAGTGTTTGCCCATAGGATTTGAGCAAGGGCGGGATTTGCTCCCATTGTTTGGCAATGCGGGCAGACTCATCTTGCATAGACTGCGCATCACCGCCCAGCATCATCTGCAACTCGCCACGCCGCATTTGGTTGAGTGCCTCGTTGATGCCTGCCAACTGCTGGGTGCTGGGAAGCCAGTCGGTGGCGAATGATTGCACGCTGTCGTGTATGCGGGCTACCCGATCAAGGGCATACACCCCCATTGCCAAGACCAGTACCAATAGCAGTGCAAAGCCTGCACCCAAACGAACGCCGACACGAGAGTGGGCTGCAACCGTTGCCGATGTGGCTGTAGTCGCTATTACAGCTATTTACGGTTTTTCGTTTTTTTTGACCTTCTGCCTCGGTGTCTGCTTCATTGACGCCATAGCGGCGTTGGTCTGCCAGCCAGTTGCTGCTTTTGCAGCAAGGCAAGACGGGGGCGACTCATTAGGATCGCCCCCGAATCTGTCACTTAAAAGGTGTATCTGGCACCGACTGAAAATGTTGTGACTTTGGTTCCAGTCAATGTGGTGCTGCCATCTGGAGCCAAACTTTTCGCGGTATTCGTCCCTAGCGATGCGTTGGCTTCATTTAAGACGTAGCCAATTCCGCTCAACCATTCCAGATTTTTGTTCACCTTGTAGGTCATGCCGAGATTGGCGCCTCGAGCACCGGTTTCTTGTTGAGTTGCCGAACCGATTTGGGAATCGTCTAGCAAGCCGTAGGTGGCATGCACACTGTATTTTCCCCACGTGTAAGTGAATCCAACACCGTAGCCGACCTGGGTTGTCGTTCCATTGACCGTTGTCTTCTCTATCGCTATTCCTATATCCAAATCTTTGATGATTTCTATATTTCCGCCAATTAGTTGGGCTGTGAAGCTATTTGAATTGGATAAATTGCTGGTGGAATAATCTGCGGTGCTTGTGGATGAGTTGGTGTTTTGTTTGTACTGGTAGCCTATATTGATGTTTTCATATTTGTATGAGAGGGTGGCGGCAACGCCGTGCGCATTGGCCGTTGTTGTGTCAGATCCGAAATCGTAGTCTGCGGTTATTTTGAATCCTTTAATAACTGGGGAGATATACGCCACGACACTGGTTGGTTGGCCCGCTCCTCGGTGTACAAATTGCCCGATACCACCGGATGTTTCTTCAATGTTTTTCATACCTTCGGGAAACCAATCGTCGTACACATCGTAAAATTTCCCCGCCTGAACCTTCCCATAATTACCTTTCACACCAAGATAAATGGGTCTGCTGGATAAGCCTGAAGAGGCATCATTGGTTCCATTGGCGCTGTTGGAGCCCACGCGCACACGGTATTCGGCGCGCCAGAAGGCTTGGGTGTTTTCGTCAATATTGCTTTCGCCCTTAAAGCCGATGCGTGAACTCTGGTCAACCAACCGGGTTCGGCTCGATGATTTGTTCTTAACTGGCGAGTCAATATTTTCATATTGAGGTGATGTGGCTAGAAATCCATACAAAATGGCTTTTTCGTCCAATAGACTCATGTCGGCTTGTGCGCCACTTGCTGATAAAAGCAATGAAGTCGTAATGGCATATTTTTTGCGAAACATAGTTGTCGTCCTCGTTCGGTTTTATTGATACTATGTGCGATACATCCATTGAATGTAATCCGCATATTTAAATGCCGATCCCCGCTAAGAGATCAGCTGTTATTTCTTTAATAACAGCTGATCTCTTGGTTTTATTGAAGATTTGTGGCGGGGGATATATCGATGCGAGTTGCTCGCTGTGACAACACGGTTTTGGCCGGTGTCAAGTTGGTGAGGGAAATGTCCGATGCCTTGCCATCGGGTCGGTTGTTGCCGTAGCCATTGAGTTTTCCAAGAAAGCCTCGATTGGTGCCAAGCTCAATGAGCATATTTCCGGGAATAAATGCGGGCTGGGCGGTGTACAGCTTTACCTTGTGTTGGCTGCCATTGATTTGGGCTAGCAAGTCATTGGTTCCACCTCGACTGTCGAGAATCTCCAACTCGACTTGCGCCCCTTTGGCGGTGTTCTGCGCAATGCTGAGTGCCTCGGCATATTTGGCATCGGCCTTGCCACCAATCACTGTGTCGCCGCTACCGACATGAAAGCCCGCCTGAACGGTATCGCGGACGGTCGAATTGACAATCAGGTTGCCACCAACACCGAAGCCAGTACAAATCCCTCGGCGCATTCCGGTCACGACCGCATTGCGGATGGTTGTCTTACCCGTTGGTGTATTCCCGCTCTTGTCATACAGGCGGATGCCGTCTTCGCTGAGCGACACGACGTCGCCGTGCGGGATGCGGCCGTCCGAATCGGGCATCACGCCCTCGCCACTGCCACGCATCTTGAAATCGCGTTCTGCTGCAAAGCCGCCGGTTTCAGCCAAAATGTCGTCGGTCGGTCGCAGCAGGCCATCCACCTTGCACCCATCAATCAAGCTATCTGCGGCGCCCTGAATGAAAATGCCATGCCCCATCGCTCGCATGTGCACCGTGCAATTGAGCAGCGTGACGCGGTGTGCCGGTGCACCGATGCGGATGCCGTTCATTTTGCGGATCGGATCACCATTGATACCGAACAGGCTGCCGTAGCCCCAAGGCACAGAACCCGCAGTACGAACCGTTGCACCATTCAACGTCACGTCATCACCGGTGATATTGACGATCTTGTTGCGTGGTTGAATACCGGGCTTATCGCCATAGGTTTCGAAGTAACCGCCCTCCATGCGAACCCGATCGCCAGTGAGGTCGATCACGCTATAAAAGCCACCAACGCCGGGGATGACCCCGAACTTTGAAAATAGCTCGGTGTTCGCTTGGATGCGCACCCCGGACATGTCGAAGGTGCTGTCGTTGCCAGTGAATTCGATGAAGTGCTGGTAGAGCGCCTTTTCCACGCGATAGGTACCTGGTTTGAGACGCACCTTGACTTTGTCGAGCCGGGCATAACCGCGTAAGGCGTCAAGGCTATCGGTGACTATGAATCCATCGGCGGCCATCTTCGGCGCAGTCGTATCGGCCACGGTGTCGATGCCGGAAATGGAATAGCTGCCGCCCGAGCCACCCGTGCCACGCAAAATTCTGAAGACCAGCTCGCCATGCAAGTGCAGGCCAGTCAATTCAATCTGGCGATTGTTGGTTGGCCCTTTGTGGCGCCAGATTTCATTGGCAGCCGCGTCGTAAAGCACGATTTGGCTGTCGCCAAGCTCACCGGTCGCATCAATGTTAAAGCGGAGTGCTGATACGTCCTTGTTAAGTCTGCGATGGACTGAAATATGCGCAGCCAAAGCCGCCGAACCGTCTGCCGTCGTGGCCTTGAAGCCAGCGTCCGACAGGTTGATGGTGAAAGTATTGGCGTTGTCGGGATGGTTGAAGCGCAGCATCCAGTCACCTTGGATGCGCTGCGGAAGGCCAAGCTGCGGCTCGGATGCCAGTACAGGTGTCAGTGCCGTGAGGCCGAGCAGCAGGGGGATAGCCAACACGTGTTTTGACCACCGACGAGTGAACGCGAAAACATGGAGGGTGTTCATCGCAAGCTCTCTTTCTGTCTTGAAAAAACTTGAATGGAGTGGGTTCAGCACAGTTGGCAGATGTCGAGCACCTGCATGTCCGTGTAGTCTTGGTTTTCACCACCCATGGCCCAGACGAAGCCATAGCTGGCAGTCCCTGCACCCATATGGATAGACCAAGGTGGTGACACCACTGCCTGTTCGTTGGCAACGACGATGTGGCGCTCTTGGCCTGGTTCGCCCATGAAGTGAAAGACGCGATCTGCTGGGTTTAGGCGGAAATAAAAATAGACTTCTGAGCGGCGATCATGGAGATGCGGTGGCATCGTGTTCCACACGCTACCGGGTTTGAGGATCGTCAGCCCGAGCAGCAATTGCGCAGATTCACAGACGCCTGGAATCACGTATTGGTAGATGGTTCGCTGGTTCGAAGTTTCCGGTGAACCCCGCTCCAGTGGGGTGGCTTTCTCAGCTGCGATGAGCTGGGTGGGGCGCGTAGCATGGGCCGGTGTGGATACCAGATACAAGCGTGCTGGTGCATCAGGATTGGGCGAGCGCATTTGCACATCGACTGCACCCATGCCAACGTAGAGGCAATCAAGCGGTGCCAGCAGGTACGCCTGTCCATCTACTTCGACCTGGGCCGTGGCCGTCGATACATTGACAATGCCTAACTCGCGGCGCTCCAGAAAGGGGCGCCCAGCCGCTGACTGCGGTGCGGTTTGTTTGGGCAAGTGCAGTGTTGTGTGAACTGGAACTGCACCGCCAATGACGAAACGCTCATGGTGAGAGTAATGCAGGACTATTTCACCATCGGTGAGCAGGTTTTCGAGCAAATAGCGCTTGCGGAGTTGCTCGTTGGTAGCGCCCGCCATTGAGTCGGGATGGCAGGCTTGATGGACGCATTTGTACATAGATTTCTCCATTTCAATCAACTCACCAATGGGGGCGCCAGTGGCTGGACACGCGGGCCAGTGCTTCTAAGAAAAAATAGTCACCCCACAGATTGGCTTCATCCACGCCACGGCCATGGGGCTTGCTGTAAACGCCGTGCAGCAGCAGGCCATCGGTGGCTGGCGCGATGCCGCTGCAGCGGGCTATCAGACCGTCAAGGATGTGCAGCGCCGCTTCTCGGTAGCGCGTCTGCGCATCACCTGCTGGCAGCAGGTTGGCGATTTCGAGCAGCCCGCAGACGGCAATGGCCGAGGCGGAACTGTCCAGTGGTTCACCACTGCCTTCACTGAACACAAGATCCCAGTAAGCAACGCCATCGGCTGGGAGATGGCTCAGGAAGTAGTTCGCTACCCGGCATGCGGTATCGAGCAGACCAAGCTCTGGTGCGTATCGATGGTTGATAGCAAAGCCATAGATGGCCCAAGCCTGCCCACGAGCCCAGCACGAGGTATCGGCATGCCCCTGCGCCGTTGAACCATGCAGCGGGATCCCGGTTTGCGGGTCGAAATGGAATGTGTGAAAAGTGGAGTCGTCCGGGCGAATCAGATAGTCGCGCGAGCGTTGTGCATGCGCGCATGCGGCGGCCCGATAGTGTGTTTTCCCTGTGACCTCGCTAGCCCAGTGCAGCAGCGGTAGATTGAGCAAGCAGTCAACGATGATTCGTCCCCGCTCCAAGGGGTCGTTGAGGTTGCCCCACGCTTGAATCACACCAGCCGATGGCAAGTAGCGCTGCATCAGCGTGTCAGCGGCGCGCACAGCAGTGTCGCGCCATTGCGCAGTCTGCTCGATTCGCCAAGCCGTCACGCACGATGGTGTGTAGAGAAAGCCCAAGTCGTGGTGATCCACATCGTCACGCCTATCAAGCCGTATGGCGTAGCTGGGTAGTTGTGCACGTGCGGTATCGGCAAATTCTGATCGGCCTGTTAGCTCGAAGGCCATCCACAACAAGCCAGTCCAAAATCCGGTAGTCCAGCCTACATTGCTACCGTCCGGAAAACCGGCTTGGCGGTGTGCTTGGTAATGTCCACCGACGGTGGTGTCGCCAGGGAAGAGCGTTGAGAAACGTGTGCGTTTAGTCGCTATTTGTTCAATTGCAGTGGCCAACGCGGACTCGATGGCTTGTGCGCGAGTGGTGGTTGCCGGGGGAGTCGATGTGGCAGTTTTCAAATCAAGTTCTCCATAAAGTGGCGGGGAGGAATGGCTCCTCGATGAGCGAGTTTTGCGGCGGCGATGCGGTTGGCGTTCGTTGCAGCCGTTGATGCAAGGTCACCCTGCAGTAGCCGGGCTAAGAACACCCCGTTCCAGCAGTCACCGGCACCGGATGTATCCACGACAGAGCTGGGTGTAGCTGCAGCGATGGTTTGGGGTGTCTTGTCTTGAATCAGCACGCATCCATGGCCACCGCATTTCAGTGCGACCGCCAAGCTGGGACGGACAAAGCGTTGCGCCAAGGCTGTGGGATCCGTTTCTTCGGTGTCGGAGAGGTCAACCAGTGGGCCATCCCCCCCCTGACTCGGTAGCAGCCAGTCACACAGTGACAGCAACTCTTCAAAGGCCGCTTGGGCAGTCGCCAGCCCACCGTGTGGCGCCCATAGTGCGGCGCGGTAGTTGGGGTCGTAGGCGACCAGTACACCGTGCTCGCGTGCCAACTGGGCTGCAGCCAAGGTTGCGGAGCGGGCTGAGGGGGACAGGGCTTGTGTGATGCCGGACAGCAGTACAGCCCGTGCATGGCGGAATGCCGCCGGATTGAGGTCTGCTGGGCTGATGCGAGAGGCGGGCGTGCCATCACGGCGGTATGTGAAGCTGCGTTCGCCGTCGGCATCAACGGAAATAAAGTAAATACCGTTCGGTCCAGGTGACAAGCTGACCTCGGTCGTATCGACGCCTTCCTCTTGCCAAGCGTGCAGCAACCCAGCAGCAAAAGCATCGTCGCCTACTTGACTGATGAACGCTGTGCTAGCCCCGCAGCGTGAGGCCGCAACCAGCGCATTGAGTACGTCGCCACCATAGCGGCGCTCGAACACCAGGGCTTTGTCCAGCGGTGTCGCTCCAGCATGGAATTCGACCATGCATTCACCCAGCCCGATGAGATCGATGGACCGTTGGGCATTCATCGTGCCAGCCACCCACCATCGACGACCAGAACATGGCCATGCACATAGTCAGCCGCACGCGAGGACAAGAAAACGGCAGCGCCCGCTATGTCCTCTGGTTGTGCCCAGCGCCCAGCAGGTATGCGCGCCAATATCTGCGCGCTGCGCTGCTCGTCCGCACGCAACGCCTCAGTATTGGCCGTTTCTACATAGCCTGGGGCAATTGCGTTGACGTTAACACCATGCGCAGCCCATTCGTTGGCTAGCGCTTTGGTCAGCCCTGCGACGGCATGTTTGCTCGCCGTATACGCGGGCACGCGGATGCCGCCCTGAAAGCTGAGCAAAGAAGCGATGTTGATGATCTTGCCGGATCCGCGATGCACCATGCGTGCGCCAGTCGCTTGCGATAGGCGCCACAGCGCATCAAGGTTAATGGCTATCACGTCAGACCAATCACGTTCGGTGTAGGTGATCGCATCGGCTCGGCGAATGGTTCCGGCGCAATTGACGAGAATGTCGAGTGCGCCCCCAAGGCCAGCTTCGACCGTATCAAGCAAAGGGGCCATGTCGCGGGTGGCAGCGAGATCGCAGCCAATCGGTAGTACAGGGTGCACCGAATCGCTGTGCTGCATGGGCAATTTCACAGCACTGCTATGACGGGTGATGGCAACGCGGGCTCCTGCATCAGCCAGAGCCTGAGCAACCGCCGCACCAATGCCAGTAGCACCTCCCGTTACGAGGGCCTTGCGGCCCACCAAAGAGAAAAGTGAAGACACGGTTATTCCTTTGGTCGCTTTTACTTGGTGAGAGGGCTGCCGCGTTTGGCGTAGCCGTCGAATGCTTTTTGCATCAGCGCAGTAGCACGGTTGACTCCCATTTGGTCGAGCTGCTTGAGGTAGTCGTCGAACTTGTCGAGAGACTCTTTGCCCAAGATGAACTTGGTGGTCATTTCAGCAACATAGGGGACAACATTGCTCATCGTGCTGGCAAAGCGTGAAGCATCACTGGCATCAACCGAGAGAGGAGGCAGTTGCAGTTCCGTAGAACTGCTAGACCACAGCGCGACAGCATCTTTTTGCTCTTGCAGTTGGTAGAACTGGAGCAGGTACTGCGGATCTTGCACAAAGGGGCCCGCTTGTGGACGTGCGTGCTGCAAGATGGCTTCGTAGATAGGCAGTTTGGGGTTTTTGATTACGCTGTCGGTGTAACGGGGTTGCCCGTTGACCATGGTGTAGCTGACGCCTTCTTGGCCGAAGTTCATAGCGAGTTGGCCTTCGCGTGAGTAGCCGTAGTCCAAAAAGCGGACTGTTTCAATGACTTTCTTGTTCTGGCTGCTGATCGCTGCTCCGCCCCCATTGAACAAGTTACCCGCTTCTGGCCATGTGTTGTGGCGCTTGCCATCCCGTGCTGCAGGAAATGGCACCGCCACGAGGCGGAAACTGGGTGTGGATCCTTGGCCTAGGCGCGTGTAGCGTCCCAGTCCACTGCCAATAAAGCCAGCATAGGCACCAACCTGATTGTTGGCCATTTTTGTATCAAGCTGGGCGCCGGTTTGCGATACGAAGTCACCGTCGATCAGGCCTGCGGCATACCACTTGTGCATCGTCGTCAGGTAGTCCTTGTAGGCGGGCTGGTTTGGTGCGTAGAGCACTTTCCCACCTACTTGGAAGAAGTTGGGTTGCAAACCGTAAGCACTGAGGAACGGCCATAGTCCGGTTGGCAATCCTGGTGCGATGGGGTCGCTAGGATCGGTCTTGACCGAATAGGGGATGACATCGTTCTTGCCGCTAGGGGAGCGCGTCTTGAATGCCTGCAGCACTTGCGTCCATTCGTCAATGGTTGTCGGTGCTTTGAGTCCCAATTTGCTGAGCCAGTCGGCACGGATTTGTGGCCCCCAGAAGGTGCGTACTTTGGGGTCCAAACGCAGCATGGGGAAGCAGTAAATATCGCCCTTGTCGGTGCTGATCTGGCGGCGGATTTCGGGGTTTGAATCCAGCAGTTTCTGCAAATTCGGCGCATGCTGCTTGATCAAGTCATTGAGCGGGATGATGAATTTGTTATCCAATGCCTTGGTCGGCCCACCGGGGTAAGCAGTCCAGTTGTTCCACTCAATCACATCGGGATAGTTGCCCGAGGCTTGCAAAAGTTGGAAGCTTTCTTTTTCAGAACCCAGTGCTGGGTGGCGAAATTGCACCGTCACGTTGGTCTTTTGCGCGAGCATTTTGTAGGCAGTTTGCTCTGCATAACTTTGCATCGTTGCGGCAGCTCCGCGCTCCAAGGGGGCAAACCACGTGAGCGTGGTGGGCTGCGTTGCGATGGGCGCAGAAGCTTGTGCGTGCAAACCGGCTGCGGAAAAAAGTGTTGACGTTAACAGGGTGAGTTTAATAAGGCGCTGAGTGGGGTACATGGTGGTCTCCTTTAGTTATGGTCACTGTTCACAGAAAGGGTCGGTCATTCCTTAACGCCGCCAACCATGGCACCTTTGACGAAAAAGCGCTGGAGGAAGGGGTAGAGGCAAAGAATGGGCAAGGTAGCCATGACGATGGATGCATATTTGATCGTGTTGCTCAATGCTTCGCGGCCGGCTACATCGCCAAGCATCATCGATTCGGTGTTGTTTGTAATCAGGATTTCGCGCATCACCAGTTGTATCGGGTAGAGGGAGCGATCTTGGAAAAACACCATGGAGTAAAAGTAGCCATTCCAATGACTTACTGCATAGAACAGGCCAATGACAGCCAGTGTCGGCATGCAAAGCGGAACGTAAACTCGGAACAAGATGGTGAAATCTCCAGCGCCGTCAACGCGGGCTGCATCCTCAAAATCTTGTGGCACCGCATTGAATGCGGTACGTAGGATGAGTAGGTTCCAGACGTTGATGGCAAATGGCAAGATGATCGCAAGACGGCTATTGAGTAAACCCAATTCACGCACCAGCAGGTAAATGGGGATCAGCCCGCCGCTGAAATACATCGTAAATATCACCAACAGAAGAATTGGCTTTTCGACAGCGAGGCGTTTGCGTGACAGCGCATAGGCACCGAAACATGTCAGCACAAGATTGAGCGCAGTACCGCCAATGACGATGATCAGTGTGTTCAGAAAGCCAGTGCGGATCAGCGGATTTTCCCAAACGCGGGTGAATGCATCCAAGGTGAATCCTTGAGGCCAGAGCAGTAAACCACGATGCGCGATCAGGGCATTGGGTTCGCTCACGGAGGCCACAACGACGTAGTAAAACGGATAGACCGTCAGTAGGCAAATGAGCGCCAGCAACAACACATTGGCGGCATCAAAACTGCGCCCTAACCAACGCTGTCGGGCGCGGGGTGCATGGTCAGTACGTGGCGGTAAAGTGGAGGGAAAACGCGATGTAGTAGTCATGATGGGGCTCCAGGAGTGCCATTCACCACAGGCCGTTGCCGGTCAAACGGCGGCTGATGCGGTTCGCGACGATGAGTAGCACCATCGCAATCACTGAGTTAAAAAGTCCGACTGCAGCGGCAAAGCTGTAGTTCGCATCAAGGATGCCGCGTCGGTAGACAAAGGTGGAGATGACGTCCGCAGTTTCGTAGACGCTTGGGTTATAGAGGAGCAGGATTTTTTCGAATCCAACGGTCATCATTTGACCCAAACGGACGATCAGCATCATCATGATCACGGGCAGCATGCTGGGTAGCGTGATGTGCACAAGCTGGTGCCAGCGATTGGCACCATCAACCCGCGCAGCTTCGTAAAGTGTGGGGTTGATGCCGGCCAAGGATGCCAAGTAGATGATGGATCCCCATCCTGCTGCTTGCCAGATTTCCGATGCCACGTAGATAGTACGGAACCATGCCGGATCGCGCAGCAGAGGTTCGCCATTGGCACCCAGTTGCATGAGTATTTGCGTGATGACTCCATCGCGGGCAAGGAAGTCAACCATCATCCCTGCGATCATGACAACGGAAATGAAGTGCGGTAAATAGACCAGCGTCTGAACCCACTGCCGAAATCGCATGCTGGTCAACTCGTTGAGCATCAGGGCCAGCACAATCGGCGCAGGGAAACCAAAGAGCAGGTCGTACAGGTTCAGCATCAGCGTGTTCACCAGCAGGCGCTGGAGATACATGCTGTTGAAGAACTCTTCGAACCACTCAAGTCCTACCCACGGGCTATTGATAACGCCGGCGACAGGGTCATAGTCTTTGAACGCGATGACGACGCCGTACATCGGGACATAGTGGAAGATAAGGAAATACAGCACGACAGGCGCGAGCATCAGATAGGCCCATTTGTGTCGAGCCAATTCGCGCCGCAGCTTGCTGGGGCGCCCTGCAGTGTTGCTGGATGTGAAAGAAGAGGTGCTCATGTCAGGTTTCCTTGCGACGTGTAGCCTTGGCAGGGTGCGCTGCCATCTTGGGTGCGATCCCGCTGCTTGCGCGAACGACAAGTTCGGAGGGGAGTTCAATGCGCTCGCTGGCGCGGGTGCCCGTTTCAATTTGAAGCAGCAGTGTGCGCACGGCGGTTTCTGCGATGCGGTCAATGGGCTGACGCACGGTTGTCAATGGCGGGCTCGACTGGCTCACTGCCGGTAGATCATCAAAACCCACAATGGACAAATCTTCTGGAACGCGCAATCCACACACTTTGGCTGCATCCAGTGCGCCCAGAGCCATGTCATCACTGGCTGCAAAGATGGCAGTTGGGCGGTCGCGTCGAGCCAGTAATTCTTGTGTTTTTGTAAAAGCAACGGTTCTGTCGTACTCGCCAGGCACGATCAGTGCAGTATTGACTTTGATTTCTGCTTCAAGCAGCGCATCGCTGTAGCCACGTTGGCGCTCTTGTGATTGTCCTGTGTAGTGTGAGCCGGCAATGAAGGCGATGTGGCGATGGCCTAGCTCAATCAGGTGGCGTACCGCTGAGCGCGACACCTCATAGTTTTCGCCACGCACGATGGCAAGCTGCGTGGTGCTGCGGCAGTAGTTCAGCAATACCGCAGGCACGTTGCTGCGCTCAATGAGCTCCAAGTTGTTGATGGGGGTTTTGGGGAGTGCTAGCAGAAGCCCATCGCAAATCCCATTGAGCATGTGGGCCAAGGGGCCGGGGGAGGCATCGTCAGCATCGGCCCCCGCGAGGGCGATGAACAAATCTATCTTGGCCTTCTTGGTGGCTGCACTGACTGCAGAGATGACTTGCCCGATGTATGCAGAGCTGAGCTCTGTGACGAGCATGCCGACAACATTGGTACGCGTGCCGCGTAACACCTTGGCGGAAATACTGGGCGTGTAGCCCAAAGTCTGGGCTGCTTCCAGTACCTTTTTGCGGGTCGTGGCGGATGCGTAACCGCTGCCGCTGAGAACGCGGGAAACCGTCATCATGGAAACACCTGCGCGCTCAGCGACATCGGATGCGGTTATCAAGCCTCCTTCGCCGCGGCGGGTGTTTTTTCCGGTTTGTTTTTTGGACATGGTTTCAAAGGAGTGAGATATTGGCTTCGGAGGTGTCATCAAAGACGTGAACCTGCTGGGTGTCAATGATGAAGTCTGCCTCATCGCCAATGCGTGCCCTGACATGCGCTCCCACCCGGGCGACAAAACTGGAGCCATCGGCGGTGGAGGCGGTGATCAGTGTTTCAGCGCCAAGCGGTTCGACGACATCAACCGTGGCGCGCACTTGATTCTCTTCGCCGATGATGCTGGTATGTCCTTTGAGTCCAATCGCTTCTGGGCGTACACCCAAGGAAACCGCTTTGCCGTTGTAGGCAGCAGTCGCCATGGCCTTCGATGCTGGTAGGCGAATGGAAAAACCTGCGCCTATGACGCCACCGTTGGCCAGTTGACCTGGAAGAAATTGCATTGCAGGAGACCCCATGAAGCCAGCCACAAACCGGGTTTGTGGTCGTTCGTAGAGTTCAATGGCATTGCCTATTTGTTGGATGCGGCCACCTTTCATCACAACGATGCGGTCACCCATTGTCATGGCCTCGACTTGGTCATGCGTCACATAAACAGTGGTTACCCCTAGGCGCTGGTGTAGCTTGGCGATCGATGATCGCATCTCGCCTCGGAGTTTGGCATCGAGATTGGATAGAGGTTCGTCCATGAGGAATGCACGTGGTTCGCGCACGATTGCACGGCCCAATGCAACGCGTTGACGTTGGCCTCCAGACAAATCCTTGGGGCGGCGATGCAGCAGGTCTTCCAGATGCAGCATTTTGGCTGCCTCGGCGACCCGGCGTTTGGCTTCGGACTGGGGGACGCGCTGCAGCTTGAGTGCGAAGGCGAGGTTTTTTTCCACTGTCATGTGGGGATACAGCGCATAGCTTTGGAAAACCATGGCGATGTCGCGCTCGCTTGGCTGCAAATCGTTGACTACGGTGCCTCCGATGCGCAGCGTGCCTGACGAAATATCCTCAAGACCCGCAATCATGCGCAGCGTGGTCGATTTGCCGCAGCCCGATGGCCCTACGAATACGACGAACTCGCCGTCTTGGATGTGCAGGTTGAAGTCTTCGACGACCGCAATGTCCCCATAGGATTTGCGGATGCCTTCAAGAATGATCTCGGCCATGGAAAGTGTGGCTCCTCAGTTGTGTTAACGTAAACATGTTGAATGCAGTTTAAGAGCCTAATAAATGCTGAGCAATGCGGAAAAACCCGAGGTTCTCATATGGAGTGAAACTGCTTTGAAAGTGGGTTCATTGGTGATGACGTTAACCCATTGATTCCCATATGCGCGGCTTGGCTAAGATAGCCCACTTCCTTGTGCAGAAGCGGGCGCAGTCGCGCCAAACGAACCGCTTTACCTACCCATTCATGACAACAACATTCACCATCGGCGCATCGTGCGGCATGTGCGCCGTGGTACGGAGCTTGCCAACATCTTCCGTCAGCACCGCGCCGTTTTGGCAGTGCGACGGCAGTTCTTTTGCGGGTTTGTAACCATGGCGACCGCTATGTCTTTGCCCCTGAATAGTCCTTGCCCTTGTGGGCGTTTGGCCAGCACGGGTAAAACCGTGCGGCCTTACACCCAGTGTTGTGGCCAGTATCTGGACTCTCCCACGCCCGCACCGGATGCGCAGAACCTGATGCGCAGCCGCTACTGCGCCTTTGTGCTGGAGCGGGAGGACTATTTGCTGGCGACCTGGCACAGCAGCCAGCGCCCTGAGTCCTTGGACTTTGAGCCTGGCATCAAATGGCTGGGGCTGGACGTGCGCGCAGTCCAGCAGCAAGACGAAGACCACGCCACGGTGGAATTTGTGGCACGCCACAAACCGGCCAGTGGCAAAGCTGTGCGCCTGCACGAGACCAGCCGCTTTGTGCGTGAGCAAGGCCGTTGGTACTACGTGGATGGCGACGCCACATGGAGTTGATGGGAGTTGACGATGCGTGTCCTGTATTACGCCCCCGATGATTCTGCCCAGCACTGGGTGCCCGAGTTGCAAGCGGCGCTGCAAGCTGCAGGGCTGCCAGCGCAAGTGCAAGCGTGGGAGCGTGGCATGCCCACTGCGGACTTTTGCGTGGTGTGGAAACCGCCTCAGGCCATGCTCGACGAGCAGCACAGCGCCAAGGCCTACTTCGTCACCGGGGCGGGCGTGGACTCCTTGCTCACACTGCGCTTTCCGCCTAGGTTGCCCGTCATCCGCTTGGATGATGCGGGCATGGCCGTGCAAATGGCCGAATACGTGACCCAAGCCGTGGTGCGCTATTTCCGTGGTTTGGACAGTGCCGAGGCCACCATGCGCGCGGGCCAGTGGCAGCTGCCCCCGGTGCGCAGCCGGGCCGACTTCGCGGTGGGCGTACTGGGCTTGGGTGTGCTGGGCGCGCGCGTGGCACAGGCGCTGGCCACCTTCGAGTTTCCGGTGCTGGGCTGGAGCCGCAGCCCCAAGCAGGTGGGCGGTGTGCGCACTTTCCATGGCATAGCGCAGCTGCCAGCGTTTTTGCAGCAGGTGCAGTGCGTGGTATGCCTGTTGCCCCTCACCCCTGAGACCGATGGCCTGCTCAACGCCGAACGCTTGGCCCACATGCCACGTGGCAGCTACCTTATCAATGTGGCGCGGGGCGCGCATGTGGTGGATGCCGATTTGCTGGCGGCGCTCGATAGCGGTCAGTTGGCTGGTGCCACGCTGGATGTGTTTCGTACCGAGCCGCTGCCACCCGAGCATGCGTTTTGGGGCCACCCACGCCTCACGCTCACGCCGCACACCTCGGCACGCACATTGCGTAGCGAGAGCATCGCCCAAATCGTGCACAAAATGCAGGCCGTTCTCCACGGCCAGGCCGTGGTGGGCGTGGTAGACCCCAACAAAGGATATTGAGACACCATGTGTGGAGCCGAATTGACCGCATTGCCTGAGGGCGTGCAACGCGTGGCGCGCAGCCTGCAAGAGAGGGAGCACCCCCATGCGCCGCAGATGCTCAGCGATGCCGCCCGCACCGCCCAGCAGGCTGCTGACGCTTTGGGCGTGCAGTTAGGGCAGATTGCCAAGAGCATTATTTTTCGCCGAGTGGCCGACGACCGCGCCGTGCTCGTCGTCACCTCCGGGGACAAGCGGGTGGATGTGGCCAAGGTCGCCGCCCAAGTGGGCGGGCTGACCCGCGCCGACGCAGCCTTTGTGAAAAGCAGCACAGGCTTCACCATCGGTGGCGTCAGCCCCGTGGGGCATGCCAATTCGAGCGTGACCCTGATCGACCGCGAGTTGTTCCGCTTCGAGTCCATTTGGGCGGCTGCCGGGCACCCGCATGCCGTGTTTCCTTTGCAGCCGCAAGACTTGGTGCGTCTCACCAGCGCCCCTGTGGTTGACGTGGTGGAAGATGCCGCTAAGGAGGGGGTATGAGTAATTTGTTTGCTATAAAAATGCTAGCTGATAGAGCAGTGTGGGTGCGCTCTACAGCCTATTCTGACCAAGATTTGCCGCCCAGTCCCTGTGTGTCGGTGTGCCGCATGGATGAGGCGGCGGGAGTGTGCCAAGGCTGCTTGCGCACGCTCGATGAGTTGCGTCTTTGGAGCACTGCCAACGCCGAGCAACGCCTGCGCGTGTGGGCTGCAGTGGAGCAACGTCTGCAGCAGCGCCACCCGCAAGCATGGGCACAAGCGCTGGCAGATGCCGACCACTGAGGGACGCATGCACACCATCACCCTGTATTGGGACTGCGCCAGCCAAGCCTGTTGGCAGGCTTTTCAGGCGCTGCCAACGGTGCTGCAGGCCATGGCTTTGCCGCAGGGCTACCGGGTGCGCTACTGGCCAGTGTGCCTGCCAGACACCGTGCCTGCGCTACAGCGCCATGCTGAGCGGGTGGCGCAGGCCCAGTACTGGTTGCTAGCGCACAGCCTGTCGCTGCCCGATGGTTTGCCCAACCGCTATGGCTGCGATGTGGCCATGCGCTGGGTGTGGCAAGCCGACGATGCACCGCCACCCCTAGCGCTATTACCTACTTTGGCAGTGCAACCCGATACGGCCGCCGTGCAGGCCCACAGGGCGCGACTGGCGCAGCAAGCCCTGCAAGCCGGTGTGCGGCAGCTACCGTGCTGGCGCGTGGGGGAAAACCCCGCCCTAGTACTTTCCCTTGAGGAACTGGCAAATTCCTTGATGTGAAACAAGTTCCTAGGGTTGCTACTGGGGTTGTAAGCAATTCGTCAGCCTGCTGTCAGAACACGGTCAGACGCCGCTCCAAGAATGGAATCACCCTTCATACCGAAGGCTTGAAAACAGACTAGGAGACCCATCATGGCAACTACTGCCCCTCGCCCAATGACGGCGGAAGAGAAGAAAGTTATCTTCGCTTCCTCCTTGGGCACCGTGTTTGAGTGGTACGACTTTTACCTCTACGGTTCCTTGGCCGCCATCATTGCGAAACAGTTCTTCAGCGGTTTGGATGAAACGACAGCGTTCATCTTCGCGCTGTTGGCGTTTGCTGCGGGCTTCATCGTGCGCCCCTTTGGCGCGCTGGTGTTTGGACGCTTGGGTGACATGATTGGTCGCAAGTACACCTTCTTGGTGACCATCCTCATCATGGGCTTGTCCACCTTCATCGTGGGGGTACTGCCCACATACGCTTCCATCGGTGTGGCCGCCCCAGTCATTTTGATTGCCTTGCGTTTGCTGCAAGGTTTGGCCTTGGGGGGGGAGTACGGTGGTGCTGCGACTTACGTGGCCGAGCACGCGCCCAACGGCAAGCGCGGAGCCTACACCGCTTGGATCCAAACCACCGCTACGCTGGGTTTGTTCCTGAGCTTGATGGTGATTTTGGGCGTGCGCACCTCGATTGGTGAAGATGCTTTTGCCGCTTGGGGTTGGCGTATCCCTTTCATCGTGTCCATTCTGTTGTTGGCCATTTCGGTTTACATCCGTTTGAGCATGAATGAGTCGCCTGCTTTCCAAAAGATGAAGGCCGAAGGCAAGACTTCCAAAGCGCCTTTGTCCGAGTCTTTTGGTCAATGGAAAAACCTCAAGATCGTGATTCTGGCTCTGGTGGGTTTGACCGCTGGCCAAGCCGTGGTCTGGTACACCGGACAGTTCTACGCGCTGTTCTTCCTGACGCAAGCCCTGAAGGTCGATGGCGCTACCGCCAACATCATGATTGCGATTTCGCTGGCCATCGGCACCCCCTTCTTTGTGCTCTTTGGCTCGCTGTCTGACAAGATTGGCCGCAAACCCATCATCATGGCGGGTTGCTTGCTCGCGGTGTTGACCTACTTCCCTGTGTTCAACGCCTTGACCAAAGCGGCCAACCCCGATTTGGCTGCAGCGCAAGCCAACTCCCAAGTGGTGGTGATCGCAGACCCCGCCGAGTGCTCCTTCCAGTTCAACCCCACGGGCACCAAAAAGTTCACGTCCAGCTGCGATGTGGCCAAACAACGCCTGGCCAACGCCTCGGTGAGCTATGAAAACCAAGCCGCCCCTGCCGGTACGCCAGCCCTCATCAAGGTGGGAGCTACCGAGGTGAAGGTGAAGTACAGCCCAGAAGAAGTGTTGGATGCCAAGACCAAAGCCGAAGCCAAATTGGCCGAGCTGACCGCCGCCCAACCCCAAGATGCCAAGGCGGTAGAAGCAGCCAAGAAAAAGGTAGCGGACTTGGGCAACGAAAAAACCGCTTCTGCCACTTTGCTGGGCGACAACTTGGGGGCTGCACTCAAGGCCGCCAACTACCCCGCCAAGGCTGACATGGCCAAGTTCGACAAGGTGACGGTGATCGTGTTGCTGACTTACTTGGTGCTTTTGGTCACCATGGTGTACGGCCCGATTGCTGCCATGCTGGTGGAAATGTTCCCCACCCGCATCCGCTACACCTCCATGTCTTTGCCCTACCACATCGGTAACGGCTGGTTTGGCGGCTTGCTGCCCACCACCGCCTTTGCCATCGTGGCCCAGACCGGCAACATGTACAACGGCTTGTGGTATCCCATCATCATCGCCGGCATCACTTTCGTGGTTGGCATGCTGTTTGTGAAGGAAACCAAAGATGTAGACATCTACGCCAACGACTGATAGAGCGGCGGGCAGCTTGCAGGGATGCGGTTGCCCGTTCTAAGCCCCTGCACAGTCAGGGGCTTTGTATTTTTAGAGGGAAAACTCCATGTGGAAGATCGCAGCAGGATTTGTTGTATTTGTGGCTTTGGCGATTTATTTGCTTAGCAAAGGTGGCGATATTGATATGAGCGGTGAAAAGCACGGGGCCGATGCAACCCACACTGAAGCACCAGCAGCACCCAAGTAAGGGCATGCGGTGGTGTATTTGTGGTTAATTAGGGTTATTACCTAGCTCGGTGGGGGTGGCTTGATGCAGCATAGATAGCACTTTTTACCCAAAAACACTATGCGCTATACCAAGACACCGTTGGGTCAACAAGCTTTCAAAGAGCGTTCGCCGCTGCTCAGCCAGCGCCAGCGCTCCTTGTTTTTGCTGTTTGATGGACAGAAAAATCTCAGTGATATCTTGGCTTCGGTGACGTCCCTGGGGGTCGTGCCGACCGATGTAGAGCACCTTATTGCGCAAGGTTTTATCGAACCACTGCCCGGTGAGGGAGGGGTACAGCTCAATACCGAGCGCGCCCCGTTGGGTTTGGATACGGTCGATGTGCTGCTATCAGACGCGGAGTTGCCCAAAACCGCTTTGAGTAAGCAAGAGCGCTATTTATTGGCTATGCCTATAGCCACCAAGATCACTGCTGGCATGGGCTTGCGCGGTTTCCGGCTCAATTTGGCGGTCGAGGCAGCAGCTGGCTATGACGAACTGCTGGCCTTGTTGCCCAAAATCCGCGAGGCAGTGGGTTCGGTAACCACCAAGGAGTTGGAGCAAGTCCTTAAGGGCTAATTCACCAAGCCTTTCAGCCGCATGGCCAGCCTCTAGAATGTTGCTCCCCCCGGGCAACCAAGCGAGAGAGCCAGTCATGAGCGACGCAGACAAGCGCGGAACCATCCGCATCCGCGGTGCACGCCAGCACAACCTCAAAAACCTCGATCTGGATATTCGCACGGGCGAACTCACGGTCGTCACAGGGCCTAGCGGGTCGGGTAAATCCAGCCTCGTTTTCGACACCCTCTACGCCGAGGGGCAGCGCCGCTATGTAGAGACATTCAGTGCCTACGCGCGCCAGTTTCTCGACCGTATGGACAAGCCCGCTGTGGACAAGGTCGAAGGCGTGCCCCCGGCCATTGCCATCGACCAGACCAACCCAGTGCGCTCCAGCCGTTCCACCGTGGGGACGATGACTGAGCTGAACGACCACCTCAAGCTCTTGTTCGCCCGCATGGCGGCGCTGTACGACCGCCAAACCGCCCAGCCCGTGCGCCACGACACGGCGCAGACCGTGTATGCCCAACTGCAAGAGCGTGCTGCCGCCCACGGCGATCCGCGCTTGGTCTTCACCTTCCCCGTGGAACTGCCCGCCAACACCACTGAAGAGGAGTTGACCCAATGGCTCAGCGCCAGCGGCTTTACCCGCATCCAGGCCAAACGCGAGCGCAGCACGGCTGCCGGCGCGGTGGTGGAGCTGGACGTGGTAGCTGACCGCCTGCGCCTGGCCAAGGCCGAGCAGGTGCGGGTGTTGGAGGCCATCGAGCTGGCCTTCAAACGCGGCACCGGGCGACTCAACGTGTACGTGTTGCAAGACGAGCAGTCAGAGCAGGTCGAGCCCGTGGTGTGGCGCTTCTCGCAGGGCTTGCATTGCCCCGACAGCGACTTGCGCTACGCCGAGCCCACACCGTCCATGTTCAGCTTCAACTCGGCGGTGGGCGCATGCGACACCTGCCGCGGCTTTGGCCGCGTCATCGGGGTGGACATGGGGCTGGTCATCCCCAACGACAAACTCACCTTGCGCGCCGGTGCTATCAAGCCGATACAAACCCCCGCGTGGTCGGAGTGCCAAGATGACTTGATGCGCCACGCTGAGGCCGCAGGCATTCCGCGCGACACGCCCTGGTATCAGCTCAGCGACGCGCAAAAGCACTGGGTGCTGCACGGCGCGCCGGACTGGAACGGCAGGTGGAACCAACGCTGGTACGGCATTTACCGCTTCTTCGAATACTTGGAGAGCAAGGCTTACAAGATGCACATCCGCGTGCTGCTGTCCAAGTACCGCAGCTACACCGAGTGCCCGGTCTGCCACGGCTCGCGCCTCAAGGGTGACAGCCTGCTGTGGCGCTTGGGCAGCAAGGCCGATGCTGATGCCGTGTTGCCCCCCACCCAGCGCTACCTGCCCCACGGCGTGGCGTGGAGCCGCGAACAATTGGAAAGCCTGCCTGGCCTCTGCCTGCACGACCTGATGCTGCTGCCATTGAGCCGATTGCAGCAGTTCGTGGCCAGTCTGCAGGCAGGCTTGCCCCCTGTCAGCAGCGATGAGGGCGCACTGGTGGATGGCGATGCCAAAGCCCAGCGCATGCTGCTGGACGAAATCCACACCCGCCTGCGCTACCTGTGCGAGGTGGGCATCGGCTACCTGACGCTGGATCGCCAAAGCCGCACCCTGAGCGGCGGCGAGGTGCAGCGCATCAACCTCACCACGGCCTTGGGCACATCCTTGGTCAACACCCTGTTCGTGCTGGACGAGCCCAGCATAGGTCTGCACCCACGCGACATGGATCGCATCGTCTCGGCCATGCACCGCTTGCGCGACGCGGGCAACACGCTGGTAGTGGTGGAGCACGACCCGGCGGTCATGTGGGCGGCTGATCGCATGATTGACATGGGACCTGGCCCCGGCGAACGCGGCGGGCAGATCGTGTTTGACGGCACGCCCCAAGCACTGAAAAGTGCCGATACCCTGACCGGCGCTTATCTGGGCGCTCGCAAGCAAGTGGGTTTTGGCTTCAAACGCGCTGTGCCGCCCAACGCGCCGCGCTTGGTGCTCGAAGGCGTCACCGAGCACAACCTGCGCAACGTGTCGGTGGAGTTCCCGCTCAACCGCTTGGTGTGCGTCACCGGCGTGTCGGGATCGGGCAAGTCCACGCTTATCCAAGACGTATTGGCCCCGGCCATGCTGCGCCACTTTGGCAAAGCCACCGAAACACCGGGCGCACACCAGCACTTGCTGGGGGCTGAACAGTTGGCCGATGTGGTGTTTGTAGACCAGTCCCCCATCGGTAAAACCGCCCGCTCCAACCCCGTGAGCTATGTGGGCGCGTGGGACAGCATCCGCGAACTGTTTGCCACCGTGCCACTGGCGCAAGAACGCAGCTACACCGCCGCCAAGTTCAGCTTCAACAGCGGCGATGGCCGCTGCCCCACCTGCGGTGGCTCGGGCTTTGAGCACATCGAGATGCAGTTCTTGAGCGACGTCTACCTGCGCTGCCCTGACTGCGATGGCAAGCGCTATCGCCCCGAGATACTGGAAGTGACGATAGAGCGCGGTGGCCGTACCCTCAACGTGGCCGACGTGCTGCACCTGACCGTGAGCGAAGCCGTGGGCCTGTTTGCCAACGATAGGGAGGTATTGCGCAGCCTGCAGCCCATAGTGGACGTGGGGCTGGAGTACGTGCGCCTAGGGCAGCCCGTGCCCACACTCAGCGGTGGCGAGGCGCAGCGCCTCAAGATCGCTGGCCACTTGGCCGACGCCGCCAAGGCCAAGCCCGCCAGCCGCCAAGCGCTGGCGCGCAAAGGCATGCTCTTCCTGCTGGACGAGCCCACTACCGGCCTGCACTTTGACGACATCGCCAAGCTCATGCGCGCCTTGCGCAAGCTGGTGGATGCCGGGCATTCGCTGGTGGTCATTGAGCACAATTTGGACGTGATGCGCGCTGCAGACTGGCTCATAGACCTAGGCCCCGATGCCGGGGACGCAGGCGGTGAGGTGGTGGCCGTGGGCACGCCCGAGGAGGTGATGCTGCACGCCCATTCGCACACGGCGCGGGCGCTGCGGGAGTACGCGGCGGCTATGGGAGTGGTGCACGAGGTGGCTGAGCCGTCCTTGGCTTACGCCTTCGAGCCGCACACGGCGACTAAGGCTGATGCGCACCCGCTGGTTGACGACAACGCCAACAAAGCAACGACAGCCGAGCCAGAAGTCATCCGCATCGTCAACGCCAAAGAACACAACCTGCGCTCGCTCAGCGTGGACATTCCACGCGGGCAGTTTTCTGTCATCACCGGCGTGTCCGGCTCGGGCAAGTCCACCCTGGCGTTTGACATCTTGTTCAATGAAGGCCAACGCCGGTACTTGGAGAGCCTGAACGCCTATGCCCGCTCCATCGTGCAGCCCGCGGGCCGGCCCGAGGTGGATGCGGTGCTGGGCATACCACCCACCGTCGCTATTGAGCAGCGCTTGAGCCGGGGCGGGGCCAAGTCCACCGTGGGCACGACTACCGAGGTGTGGCACTTCTTGCGCTTGCTGTATGTGAAGCTGGGCACGCAGCACTGCCACCACGACGGTGCGCTGGTGCAGCCGCAAACGGCCGAGCGCATCGCGGCGCAAATCCTCACCCAATACCGGGGGCAGCACATCGGCCTGTTGGCACCGCTGGTGCAGGGGCGCAAGGGCGTGTACACCGAGCTGGCGCAGTGGGCGCTGGGCAAGGGCTATACGCATTTGCGCGTGGACGGCAACTTTTTACCGACCGAAAAATTCCCCCGCATTGACCGCTACAAAGAGCACTTCATCGAGCTGCCCGTAGCCAGTGTGGATGTGGCCCCAGAGCATGAACAAGCCTTGCGCCAAGCGTTGAGCGAGGCGCTCACGCATGGTCATGGCGTGGTGCATGTGCTGTCGGACATGAGTGGCATCAAGGGGGCCATGTTGGCCGGGCAGCCCACCGCGGGGCTGGGGGTGGTGCAGTCGTTTTCCACCAAGCGGGCCTGCCCACAGTGCGGTACGTCCTACGCCGAGCTGGACCCACGCCTGTTCTCGTACAACAGCAAGCACGGCTGGTGCCCCGACTGCGTAGGCACGGGCTTGGCGCTGACCAAGCAGCAGCGCACACAGATGGATGATTCGGTGCGCGACGACGCATCGGGCCGTGAGCAAACCTTTGCCGAGCCGGAGCTGGACGTCGACCACGGCGCAGCCTGCCCTAGCTGCCACGGCACGCGGCTCAACGCCACTGCGCGTGCGGTGCGCTTTGCGGGCGTGGGTATTACCGACATCGCCCGCCTGTCGGTGACGGCGGTGCGCCAGTGGGTGCAGGGCTTGGCCGTTGGTTTGACCGAGCGCGAGGCCGATATCGCCCGCGATTTGTTGCCCGAGATTCAGAGTCGCTTGGAGTTTCTGGAGTCGGTCGGCTTGGGCTACCTCACGCTGGATCGTGGCGCGCCCACGCTGTCGGGCGGCGAGGCGCAGCGCATCCGTTTGGCGGCGCAGTTGGGCAGCCATTTGCAGGGCGTGTGCTATGTGCTGGACGAGCCGACCATTGGCTTGCATGCGCGGGACAACCAGTTCTTGCTGCAGGCCATGCAGTCGCTCAGCCGCAAGGGCAATACGCTGGTGGTGGTGGAGCACGACGAGGACACCATCCGCCGGGCAGACCACATCATCGACATCGGGCCGAGCGCAGGCAAACGCGGTGGGCGGTTGGTGGCGCAGGGCACGCTGGCCGATGTGCAGGCGGCAGAGGATTCGCAGACTGGGCGCTATTTGTTGCACGCCATGCGGCATCCGATGGTGGCGCGGCGTGTGGTTCCGCCTGTGCAAACGTCTTGGCTCACCGTCCACAACGCCAGCATGCACAACCTGCAAAGCGTGACTGCTCACATCCCGCTAAAGCGCCTGGTGGCGGTTACGGGGGTGTCCGGTTCGGGCAAATCCACGCTGGCGCGTGACGTGCTGCTGGCCAACGTGCAGCGCGTGGTGGAGCAGCGCAGTGCCAAGGCCGGGCGTGAGGCGTTCGATGCATCCTACGCCGCCAATGGCGCTGCCAACTTTTGGCAGGGATGCACCGGGTTGCAAGGCTTTGAGGTCGTGGATCGGGTGCTGGAGGTGGACCAAACGCCTATAGGCAAAACCCCGCGTTCTTGCCCTGCCACCTACATCGGGTTTTGGGACACTATCCGCAAGTTGTTTGCCGAAACACTGGAAGCCAAGGCGCGTGGCTACGCAGCCAACCGGTTCAGCTTTAACACCGGTGATGGCCGCTGCCCCACCTGCGAAGGGCAGGGCATGCGCACCATTGCCATGAGCTTTTTGCCGGACGTGAAGGTGCTGTGCGAAACCTGCCGGGGCGCACGTTTCAACCCCGAGACGCTGGCCGTCACCTGGCGTGGCAAGAGCATCGGCGACGTGCTGCAGATGGAGGTGGACGAGGCGGTGGAGTTCTTTGCCAGCATGCCCAGCATTGCGCACCCGCTGCAGTTGCTCAAGGACGTGGGCTTGAGCTACCTCACGCTGGGGCAGCCGTCGCCCACGCTCAGTGGGGGTGAGGCGCAGCGTATCAAGCTGGTGACCGAGCTATCCAAGGTGCGTGACGAGGTGGGCAAGCGCGGCCAGAAAGTGCCGCACACGCTCTACGTGTTGGACGAGCCGACGGTAGGCCTGCACATGGCCGATGTGGAAAAACTCATCCACGTACTGCACCGCTTGGTGCAGGGGGGGCACAGCGTGGTCGTTATCGAGCACGATCTGGACGTGATTGCCGAGGCCGACTGGGTGCTCGACATGGGGCCAGAAGGCGGCGATGGCGGTGGGCAGATTGTGGCGGCGGGCACGCCCGAAGACTTGGTGCGGCTGGGCACGCACACCGGGGTGGCTATAGCCCCGGTGCTGGCGCGGACTTGAAGGCCGGGCACCGAATGGCTGTTGTATAACGGGTTGGTATTTATCGAAGGACAAGCATTTTTATGTCGCGTTTAAGTCAACATCTTTCCGAGGGCGCCGAGCTGCTGGCGCGTGTGCTGCAAGACCAAGCCCTACTGGCCCAGGTCGATCTCGCGGGCGAGCTGCTGGTGCAGTGCCTGAAGGCGGGGGGCAAGGTGCTTTCCGCTGGCAATGGTGGGTCGCACTGCGATGCCATGCACTTTGCCGAAGAGCTATCGGGCCGCTACCGCGACAACCGCCCGGCGCTGGCGGCCATCGCCATCTCCGATCCCTCGCACATCACCTGCGTGGGCAACGATTACGGCTTTGAGTTCATCTTCTCGCGCCAGGTGGAAGCGCTGGGTCGCCCCGGTGACGTGTTTCTGGGCATCTCCACCAGCGGTAACTCGGGCAATATCATGGCGGCGTTTAAGGCGGCCAAGGCGGCAGGCATGAAGACCATCCTGCTGTCGGGCAAAGACGGTGGCAAGATGCGCGGCATGGCCGATGCGGAGATCATCGTGCCGCACTTTGGCTACGCCGACCGCATCCAAGAAATCCACATCAAGTTCATCCACGCCCTCATAGACCATGTCGAGATCGGCTTGGGCTATGTCAAGCCCTGAGAGGCGCGTCTATAGGGAGCAGGCAATGCCGCAAAAAATCGCCTTGAAAGGCTTGGTGCTAAAAGGTTTGGTAGCGGCCACTGTGGCCATGGGGGCGTTGGCACAAACCGCGCCACCAGCGACACCAAGCGTGCCGGATGTGTTGGTACACCCTTGGGTGACCACGCCGCCATCACGTACGCCCGACTCTTACATCAGCAACCTCAAAGACAAGCAAGAGGTCGAGTCGCCCTTTGTGGTGCGCTTTGGTTTGTCTATGCGCGGCATAGTGCCTGCGGGCAAAACGGCGGGTAACTCGGGCCACCACCATTTGCTCGTGAACCAACCTTTGCCGCTGGATTTCACCAAGCCACTGCCCTTTACGGAAAAGTACATCCACTTTGGCAAAGGCCAAATGGAAACCGTGCTGGACTTGCCGCCAGGGCAGTACACCTTGCGCATGCTGCTGGCAGACCAAGGGCATATTCCGTATTTCGTCTACAGCAAACCGCTCACGGTCAAAGTGGTCAAGCAGAACAAGGACGTCAAGCCCGAAGGCCTGCTTGGCCCAGCTCGTATCGAGCTGCTATCGCCTCAGCCGGACAGTGCGCTGCAGGTGCCGTTTCGTATCCAGTTCCATGCCAGCGGCTACAACATTTCGCACATTGGGCCCAAGGTGCCCGATACGGGCTATTTCCGCTTGAGCTTGGAGCGTGCAGGCCGCAAAGCCGAGGTTCTGAACTTCACCGCAGGCCAAACCGAGGTGTGGTTGGCATCGCCTGCCGATGCTTACACCGCCAAGCTGGAGTTGATCAGTACCAGCACTGGCGAGGTCATGGCCAAGGCGTCGCCAGTGGCCTTTAAAGTGCTTGGGCGTTAACCGCTGGTGACGCAGAGCGGCACTCAGCGTGGCTCCATGAGCAGTGACAACTCACGCGTCAGCAGCGCCGGGTCTTGCAGGTTGTGGGTCAAGAGCTGGCGCAGGTTGGTCACGCTGTCCAAATCCATGTGGCGGCATTCCAAGCCAATGCACTGGCCAGTGGTGCGGGCCACCACCACGTCCATGGCAATCAGGCTTGTGGCGGACAAACGAATGCGCAAACGGCCATGGGTGCCTGCGTTGCACACCAAGCGCTTGCCCACATCCACAAAAGCCCCTTTGAGCGAAATGTCCAGCAGTTGCACGTCCTGAATCTTGCCGGCCAAGTTGAGCTGGGCCGGCATTTGGAAGGGCGTGCGCATGAAGCGGCGGTGCTGCAACGGCTTGACCTGAACGAGTCCAAACTCATCCGATCCAGAATTGGCAGTGGGGCGTTTGCGAAAGCGGAACATGGTGGGGCGGTGTTTCACTCAACCATACCACGGCAAGCTAAAACAACATGTAGATTGTTTTTTCCTATCTCAATGTTTGGGTAAATTACTTTTGCAGCTATTCGGGGCGGCGCTACAGTTGGCGTCTCTGTAACGAGGAGCAGATCATGAACATCGGAATCTCTGAAAAAGACCGCAAAGCCATTGCCAAAGGCCTGAGCCACTTGTTGGCTGATACCTACACCCTGTACCTGACCACGCACAACTTCCACTGGAACGTGACAGGCCCTATGTTCAACACGCTGCACACCATGTTCATGGGCCAGTACACCGAACTGTGGAACGCAGTAGACCCGATTGCAGAGCGCATTCGCGCACTGGGCCACACCGCACCCGGCTCGTATGCCGACTTTGGCAAGCTCAGCTCCCTGCCCGACGCACCCAGCAAACCACCCAAGGCGCTGGACATGGTGGCCATTCTGGTCAAAGGCCACGAGTCCGTAGCGGCCAAAGCGCGTTCCTTGTTCCCACTGGTGGATAAAGCCAGCGACGAGCCCACCGCTGATTTGCTGACCCAACGCATCGCACTGCACGAACAAACCGCGTGGATGTTGCGCTCCTTGCTGGAAGAGTGAGCGGGCAGACAGTACGCCACGAACCCGTGGCGTGGCAGGAGGAAGGAACCCCCTACAGCGAACGTTTTGCCGACGTGTACCGCACCCGTAGCGGTGGCTGGCGCCAAGCGTGCGACGTGTTCATGGCAGGCTGCGGCCTGCCTGCCGCATGGCGTGGCCACGACCGCTTTACGGTGCTAGAGACGGGCTTTGGCCTGGGATTGAACTTTCTGGCCACCTGGCAAGCGTGGCAGCAAGACCCAGAGTGCAGCGCGCAGCTGCACTTCGTATCCGTAGAGGCCTATCCGGTCAGCGCAGCCGACATGGCGCGCAGCGCCCGCCAAGCCGTGCCGCATGAGCAGACGGATACCCCGCTAGCCACCCAGACCGCTGGGCTGATGGCAGAGCTGACCACCCACTGGCCCAGCCTGCAACCTGGCCTGCAAACATGGCGGCTGGATGGCGGCCGCGTACACCTGACGTTGGCCATAGGCCACGTACACGCCATGCTGCCCGTGCTGGCCCAACATGGCGTGCGCGCCAATGCCGTGTATTTGGACGGATTCAGCCCCAAGCTCAACCCCGAGATGTGGTCCACCCCCACATTCGCCGCGCTGCCCGCGCTGTGCTTGCCCGGCGCACGGCTGGCCACCTACACCGTCAGCCGCATGGTGCGCGACGGCTTGGCCGAGCAGGGCTTTGCCGTGCGCAAATGCCCGAACGCACCGCCCAAGCGGTGGCGGTTGGAGGCACAGTGGGGCGGGTAGGTATAGTGGGTGGGAGAGATTCTTGTTCGCCTACTTTCGTGTGCTGTGTTCGGTGGTTTTCTATGAGCAGGAGATGATCGTGTACGCAATATTTCGCCAATGGCTATTCCGAATCGCAGTAATGATCACTTTCGCATCGCCGATTGCAGCTGGTGCGGCCGGTATTGAATGCGACAAAGCCAAGTCTTCTGTCGAAAAGCTAATTTGTTCTGATCACTGGTTAAGTGATACCGATGCAAATATGTCCGCCATTTACAGCGCATTGATTTCCGAGTCATCAAGCTCTGTTGCAGGCGAGATTCAGCGGTCACAGCGCCACTGGATTGCCCATGTCAGGGATAAATGCACTGAAGTTTTATGTCTCCATGATGTGTACCGTGATCGACGCTGGGAGCTGGCACAACGGATGAAAAACTTTGATATTGACTGTGATGGCTATGCTCGTACGACACCAGAAATGGATGAGTGTGGTGCGCTTAACCTCAACAAGCTCAACAAACAATTACAAGCCACATATAAGGTATTACTCAGAGCCCTTGAATCTCCGGACTGCTGCGACTCCATGGATCACATGGATGCCCGTGCCTTGGCAATCAAAGCGCAGGATCTGTGGCTGCAATTCAGAGAGGCAGAATGCAATGGTCACTACGAAACAATTTCCGCAGGTACCCTTCGTGGTGGTTATTACTTCAATTGCGCAATTGCGCTAACTAAAGAGCGTATTGAACAATTGTTAGATTGGGGAATAGTTCACATTAAGCAAAGTGAAATCACTGAAGCGATGAACGAACCTTTGCCCACAAAGAGGAATGCGCCGTAGGGCGGGGGATGCGGATTCCTCGATAAACGCAAGAAACATGGCCAATGCATCGGCGTTAATTGCCTGATGAAACCTCTTTCTGAGACTTATCCCAAGGGTTAACCACTTGCAAACCCTCTATCTGCTCAAAGTCTGCAGTGTTGCGTGTGGCCAGTGGCATCGCGTTCGCTAGGGCAATGGCGGCAATCTGCGCGTCTTCGACGCTGATGGGGCGGCCTAGGCGGGTTCGACGGGACACCAGCTGGGCATAGTGGCTTGCGGCAAGGGCATCAAAAACGAGGCATTGATCTGCAAAGTCTTCGTCAAACATGGCTTGCGCGGCTTTAGCCAATGCCTGCTGACGCTGCCCGCTGGGCATGAGTGCCAACCCCAGCTCAATTTCAGCCCGGCTGATTGCGCTGATGAATAGCTGTGCGGGGTTTTGGGCATTCAGCCACGCTACGACCTGTGGTGCAGGCTGCGGGCGCATAAATTCTGACAGGACGTTGGTGTCGAGCAGCATCAGGATTTGCCCTCTGTCCACTCGGGTGCAGTGCGTGGCAAGTGGCGCTCAGGCGGTGTGAAGTCGGTGCTGGCGGCCGTGTTAAATCGGCTGAGTAAGCGCTGGCCCATAGGTTGTGCGCCAGTGCCTGCACGTGCTAAAGCGTCCCGCAGTATGCGGCGGGCTTCTTCCTCCATGGATACACCATGCTGTGCTGCGCGAATGCGCAACTGGGTTTTGAGTGCGTCGTCTACGTTGCGAATGGTCAATGCCGCCATGGTGTTCTCCTTTGATAGCAATGATTGCATTGTATTCATTGCTGGCATTGTTGCCATTGGGGTGCAGTGATCGCCTAGCTCCGCTTGACTTAGAGTGCACTCCAAGTCCCAGCATTCCGACTTGGTGGTTTATGGCTTCTGATACGACACTTGCCCTTTGAGTGCGGTTGGCAAAAGCTGCGCGCTCGGATCGACATAAAACGAAACAAAGCGATACGGGCTTGACACCTTGTGTCGGGGCCGTGGCGGCACCATGACGGTCATATTCCAACTACCCGACTGGGTTCAGAAAGACCGCGATGACCAATTTCTCCCTTCGTAGCCATGCCAAACGTACGCTTATCGGTGCCGTGACCGCTCTGGTGCTGGTCAGTGGCCTGACCGCTTGTGGCCGCCCTCAGCATGATTTCGGTGCCAACATGACTGCAGAGCAGTACACCGCCCAGCGCGACAAAATGGTCGATAAATTGGGTAGCAAGCTCGACCTGAACGCCGAGCAGAAAAAACTGCTGGCAGTCGTGGGCGACAAGATGTTTGAGCAGCGTGCAGCCTTGATCGGTAAGACCGCAGACCCGCGCGCGGAAATGAAGGCACTCGTGGCAGGCGACAAGTTTGACGCTACCCGCGCCCAGACTCTGATTAACGAAAAAACTGCAGCCATCCAGGCCAAGAGCCCTGAAGTCATTGCGGCTATTGCCAATTTTTACAACAGCCTGAACCCTGCCCAGCAGCAGAAGGTGCGTGACTACATGGATGGTCATGGTCACTGGTTTGGCCGGGGCTAAATGCCATGGTGTCCGCAAGCCTGACCGCTCTATTGCGGCGCTAGCGCCAGCGGCACTGCATACTTTGGTCTTGGAGGGTGGGACAATCCTCCTTCAACCCACTAATGCCCATGCATCGCATCCTGCTCATAGATGACGACACCCAGCTTGGCGGCCCATTGGCCGCCTACTTCGCGCGCTTCGATATGGTGCTGGAACATTGCCTGCGCCCCAGCGACGGGCTGGCGCGGTTGGCGCAGGGCGGTATCGATGCCGCCATCTTGGATGTGATGCTGCCAGAGATGGATGGCTTTGCCCTGTGTCGCGCCATCCGCAAAGACAATGAAGTCCCCATCGTCATGCTCACCGCACGCGGCGAAGTGATGGATCGCGTGGTGGGTCTGGAACTGGGGGCTGACGACTATGTGCCCAAGCCGTTTGAGCCGCGCGAGTTGGTGGCCCGCGTCCAAACCGTGCTGCGCCGTCGCGCACCCGCTGCGCCCAAGGTCGCTACAGCCGACCCCAATCGCCTGTGTTTTCAGGGTTTGCATATCGATGTTGCCACCCGCACGGTGCAGCGCCACGGTGAGATGGTGGAGCTCACCAGCACTGAATTTGATTTGCTGCTCCTACTGGCCCGTGCGCCGGGCAAGGTGTTCAGCCGCGATGACATCCTGAACCAGCTACGCGGCGTTGATGCCGAGCTCTATACCCGTGCGGTGGACATTGTGGTCAGCCGCCTGCGTAAAAAGCTGGAGCCTTTGGACTGCATCAAAACCCTGCGCAACGCTGGCTACACGTTGGCACTGGCTCCTGTAGCTCCACCAACAGGAAGTGCCGCATGAGCATGTGGGCTGAGTGGTGGCGAGTCTGCCGAGGCTGGCCGGCATTCAAAACCTGTATTCAGGCTCAGCGCCAAGCAAAGCGTGCCTTGGTGCATTCCCTGCGTGTGCGACTGATTGCCTTGTTTGTGCTGCTGGCGCTTGCCATGGCAAGCACCTTCATGTTTGGCATGCAGGCAGCACTCAATATTGGCTGGCGCGATGCGGCCAAGCCGCTGGTGGCCGACTACATAGACAAACTCGCCACTGAGATTGGGAACCCGCCCAGCATCGAGCGCGCCCGTGCCATCACCCAGCGCTTGCCCTTAAGCGTGCGCATCAGCGGCCCGCAGATCAACTGGCGTAGCAACCCCGATCAGCCCGAGAACAAGCACGACTGGATGAAGGATAAATCGGCCGACTCCGAGAGTCCTCGTTTTTATGTGCGCACAACCGCCGATGGTCACCGTATCCAGTTCGGGCTGAGTGTGCAGGCTTGGCGCGATCGGCCTCGCTTCATCGGCTGGGTCACACTGTTCAGTCTGCTGGTGCTCACTACGCTGGCTTACATGTGGGTGCGTCGCATGCTGCGTCCGTTGGATGACATCCGTGCCGGGGCCATGCGCTTTGGTGGCGGGGACTTCGGGCAGGCCATCCCCGTGCGCCACTCCCGCCACCCGGACGAACTAGCCGAGCTGGCCGCCACCATCAACACCATGGGCGCAGACATTCACCAGATGCTCGAGGCCAAACGCACCTTGCTGCTGGCCATCAGCCACGAACTGCGCAGCCCGCTTACCCGCGCCCGCTTGAACACCGAGCTGCTGCCCGAAACTGCCGATGTACAACCCAGTCGCGACGCGCTCCTGCGAGATCTGGCCCTCATGCGCGACCTGGTCACCGATCTGCTGGAGAGTGAGCGCTTGGCCAGCCCACACGCTGCACTGCACCGCGAGGCAGTGGATGTGTGTGCGCTGGTGGATGACGTGGTGTGTGAACTGCAAACCGCCCATGCCACTGTGGATGCCGATGCAGGCCCTGAGATTGACATGCAGTTACCCCAGACCTTGCCTCGTCTGCAGTTGGATCCGACCCGCATCCGTCTGTTGGTGCGTAACCTGTTGGAAAATGCGCTGCGACACAGTGCGGGCGCATCCCATGCACCGCAAATCACCGTGCAATGGGCAAACGGACAGTTGTCGGTGACTGTGCGCGACTTCGGCTCCGGTGTGATGGAGAGCCAACTCCCCAACTTGGGTCAACCCTTTTTCCGGCCCGACGCCGCCCGCACCCGCGAAGGGGGAGGCGTGGGGCTGGGGCTGTACCTTTGCCGCCTCGTGGCGCAGGCGCATGGCGGTAGTTTCGCCGTGCGCAATGCCCATCCGGGGTTGGAGATTGAAATCACCCTGCCAGCCGCAACCGTGTGATCTGTTGCGTTTGGTGGGCAAGGTCGCTTCCCGGTGCCCAGTGCATTCACCGTATTGGTGCTTGTAACCCCCCCGCTATCATCCCCGGATGATCACGTTTTTCAACCACCTGCACGCCGCCCACCAAGGGCGCATGGAAATGTTTCGGGGGCGTTTGGTGCCCTGCTACGAGGTGCCGAACCGCGCCGACTATGTGCTGCAGGAGTTGCAAGTGCGTCCACTGGGTGCCGTGCAGCAGCCCGCGCAATGGGCGGACAGCCACATAGAGCGCATCCATGAGAAGCCCTATTTGGACTTTTTGTGCACGGCGTGGGACCGCTGGCTGGCGCTGGATTCGGCCAATGCCGAGGTGGACATACTGCCCTCGGTGTGGCCAGGCCCCACGTTGCGCCGGGACGTGCAACCACAGAACTTTTCAGCCCAAGTGGGCCTGTACTGCTTTGACGCGGGTACGCCACTCACGGCGGGTACGTGGCAGGCTGCCCGTGCCGGGGCTGACTGTGCGCTGAGCGCTGCCCAAGCGGTGTTGGATGGAGAGAAACTGAGCTTTGCCCTGAGCCGCCCGCCCGGCCACCACGCGGGGGCCAATTTTTACGGCGGCTACTGTTTTCTGAATAACGCTGCCATAGCCGCAGAGCATTTGCGCCAAGGTGGCGCAGAAAAAGTGGCAGTGTTGGATATTGACTACCACCATGGCAATGGAACTCAGGCTTGTTTTTATGATCGCAGCGATGTGTTCTTTGCCAGCGTGCATGGCGATCCGGTGACCGAGTACCCGTTTTATTTGGGTTACGCAGACGAAACCGGCGTCGCTGCGGGAGTGGGGGCCAACCTCAACATCCCGCTGCCACGCGGCACCGACTATGCCCGCTGGGCGCAAGCCTTGGATGCTGCGCTGGATGCCATCACACGCTACGGCGTCCAGGCGCTGGTGTTGTCGCTGGGCATGGACACGTTTGAAGGCGATCCCATCTCGGGCTTTAAGCTGCGTAGCGATGACTACTTCCAAGTCGGTGCCCGTTTGGCCCGCTTGGCGCTGCCCGTGGTGGTGATTTTTGAAGGCGGCTACGCCGTGCGTGAAGTGGGGATCAATGCGGTCAACCTGCTGCACGGTTTGGCCAAGGCCTGAACCGAATTTGGAGTAATACAGTATGGGAATTTTTTCTCCCACCGTGCGCAGCATGTGCATAGCTTTGGCGCTGACTCTGCCAGGGGTCATGCCCACCACCGCATGGGCCAGCAAGCACACCACGGCTGCCAAAAAGCCCGCTGAATCCGCGAAAAAAAGCAGCAAAAAAAGCAAGAGTCCCCAACCCGCCGCAGCCCAATCGGCCAACGATCGGTTGTCCGAGGAGTTCACCCCCCTAGCGGGTAACCGCGATGCAGCACTGGATTTGGTGGAGGCCCTGCGCACCGGCAAACCCCAAGGCAGCAGCCCCGCCGCTGCCGTGGCCCCAGCCACCGGAGCACTAGGCTATGGCGATGTGCGCATGGCATTGAAGCTGGCTGAAGACGTGCTGCAGCACCAAGGCATTAGCCACCCCGCACCTGCCGATGTGGCAGCTGTGTTGCACGGCGGCGAGGTGCAGGTCAATGGCGTGGCCGTGCAGCAAGACGGTTTGCTGCACCAGCGCGCCCAAGGCAAGCAGTGGAGTGAGATCGCCCAGCAAAGCGGCATCAGTCTGGACACGCTGATGGCCAGCCTGCGCGACTTGCCGCCCGACCAAGTGCACCACGGCAAGGCCAAGAAAAGCAGCGCCAAGAAAAAAGCCAAATCCAGCAAGAAAGCTGCCCCGCCCAAGAAAAAGGCCAAGGGCTGATGCACCTTGGCCTGTGGGGGCGGTAGCCGCCGCAGGGCGCTTAGTCCACTAGTTCGTACAGCGAAGAGCCATCCCCGTTGTCCTGCACCAGCCGGATACTGGGGTGTTTGCCCAAGAACTGGGCACCTGCGCTGCCCGACAAAAAGGTGGGGTGTACTTTCTCGATGGGGGCGATGCGCCAGTTGCCATCGGCACTGGGGTTGACGCTGTGGCTGGCCGATAGCTTGTCGCTCATGCGCAGGTACTCCACCAGTGCTTGGCGGTTTTCGTCGGGGGCGTCTAGCACCACTTTGTCGGCACCAAGCGCGGGGAAGTTGCCACCGCCAAAGGCGCGGTAGTTGTTGGTCGCCACCACAAAGCGGGCTTTGTCGTCTATGGGGTGGCCCTCAAAGCGCAGGTTGCGGATGCGGTGCGCTTGCGGGTTGGCTAGCTGGCCTTTGCTGTCGTAGCGGGCGCTCTGGGTCACGTCCACCTCGTACTGCACACCGTCAATCACGTCAAAGTTGTAGGACGGAAAGGCGTCGTTGATGAGTGGCTGGCGCGCCGGGCCTTGCGGGTCTATGCGCAAGAACTGCCCGGCGGACATCTCCAGCCACTCGCGCACTTGTGCGCCCGTGAGCAGAACGGCCTTGAGCGTGTTGGGGTAGATGTACAGGTCGGCCATGTGCTTGATGGCCAGTGGCCCGGCAGGAATGTCGGTGTAGTAGTTCCAGCCCTGACGGCCACCGGCTTTGAAGGGGGCTGCGGCGGAGAGCACGGGGTACTTCTCGTAGTCCGTTCCTTGCATGGCGCGCTTCACATAAGCGATCTGCGCGTTGGACACGATCTGGATGGATGGGTCGTCTGCCACTTGCGCAAAGTAGCTGTAAATGGGCGCATCGCTCACCGCCACTTTGTTGCGCACGTACTCCAGCGTGCGCTCGTGCTCGGCGCGGATGGCTTGCATCACCATGGGATCTTCGGCGGCCAGAGACTTTTTGGCGGCGCGGTCAAAAATGGGGCGAATGCTGGCTTGGCTGTTCACCACCTTCCACTGGCCGCTGCTGTTGTCCAGCGTCAGGTCGATCACGCCCAAATGGTCGCCCCAGCGGCCGGGCATGACGGCGGGCACACCGTTGATGGTGCCGCGCTCAATGTCCACCTTGGGGTAGCTGGCAAAGGCTTTGCCGGGGAACTCGGCATGTGCGTGGCCGAACAGAATGGCGTCCACGCCCGGCACTTCGGCCAAGCGCGAGACCGCATTCTCGGCAAAGGCACCCACTTCGCCTTTTTCAAAACCCGAGTGGGGAATGGCCACCACCAGTTGCGCGCCCTTGGCACGCATCTCGGGCACATACAGGCGGGCCATGTCCACCATGTCGCGGGTGACCACTTGGCCTTCGAGGTTGGCCTTGTCCCACTGCATGATTTGCGGCGGCACAAAGCCGATCACGCCCACGCGCAGTTTTTGCTCTTTGCCGCTAGCGTCCTTGAATGTGCGATCCAGCAGCACATAGGGGACGAAGGCGTGGGTGGGCTTGGTGCTGTCTTGTTTGCCGTCGGCCAGCAGCACATTGGCATTCACATACGGAAAGCTGGCCCCGGCGATAGAGCGGCGCAGAAAGTCCAGCCCGTAGTTGAACTCGTGGTTGCCCAGGTTAGCCGCGTCGTAGCCCAGTGGGTTCATCACTTTGTAGGCGGGGTGGGTTTGGCCTTTTTGCAGTGGCGACACACGCGCCACCACATCACCCAGTGGGTTGCCTTGCAGCAGGTCGCCGTTGTCAAACAGCAGGCTGTTGGTCGTCTCGGCACGCGCTGCTTTGATAAGGCTGATGGCCCGCGCCAAGCCGTATTGGTCGGTAGGTTTGTCTTGGTAATAGTCGTAGCTCAGCAGGTTCATGTGCAGATCGGTGGTCTCCAAAATCCGCAGCTGCAGCAGCTCTGCATGGCTGGTGTTGCAAACGGCCCATGCCAACCCTAAGGTGGCAACAACGCGCTGGTACATGGCAAACCTCCTTGGTGCAAACATGCCGTAAAGCAGCCATTGTGCGGGAATCTAAAATTTCACCCTTTGTTTACTTTGGAGCTCGCTATGCGCCTTGGCACCCCCCTGTCCCCTTCTGCAATCCGCGTCATGCTGCTGGGCAGTGGCGAGCTGGGCAAAGAGGTGGTTATCGCCTTGCAGCGTTTGGGCTGCGAAGTGATCGCCGTGGATCGCTACGACAACGCACCGGCTATGCAAGTGGCGCACCGCAGCCACGTGGTGGCCATGACCGACGCGGCCGAACTGCGCCGCTTGGTGTTGCTGGAAAAGCCGCATTTTGTGGTGCCCGAGATCGAGGCCATTGCCACCGATGAGCTGGTGAAGATGGAGGCCGAGGGGCTGGCCACCTTCATCCCCACCGCCCGCGCAGCGCAGTTGACCATGAACCGCGAAGGCATTCGCCGCTTGGCTGCAGAGACGCTGGGCCTGCCCACGTCGCCCTACCGTTTTGCCGACTCGCTGGCCGAGCTGCAAGCGGCCATCGACTCCGGCATCGGCTACCCCTGCGTGGTCAAGCCCGTCATGTCCTCTTCTGGCAAGGGCCAGTCCTTGGTGCGCAGCGCGGCTGACGTGCAAAAGGCCTGGGACTATTCCCAAGCCGGTGGCCGAGTGGGAGCAGGCCGCATCATCGTGGAAGGCTTTATCGACTTTGACTACGAGATCACCCAGCTCACCGTGCGCGCTGTGGGAGCTAGCGGCGAGGTGGAAACCTTCTTCTGCGACCCCATTGGTCACGTGCAGGTGGACGGCGATTACGTGGAGTCGTGGCAGCCCATGGCCATGAGCCCGGTGGCGCTGCAAAAGAGCCGCGACATTGCCAAGGCAGTGACGGGTGATTTGGGTGGGCGTGGCCTGTTTGGTGTGGAACTGTTTGTGAAGGGCGACCAAGTGTGGTTCTCGGAAGTGAGCCCGCGCCCGCACGACACCGGGCTGGTGACTTTGGCCACTCAGCGCCAGTCGGAGTTTGAACTGCACGCCAAGGCCATTTTGGGCTTGCCGGTTGACACGGCGCTGCGCCGCCCCGGCGCGTCTGCCGTGGTGTATGGCGGCATGGAAGAAAAGGGTATTGCCTTTGACGGCGTGGCCCACGCCCTGCAAGTGCCGGAGTCTGACCTGCGCCTGTTTGGCAAGCCAGAGAGCTTTAAGAAACGCCGCATGGGCGTGGCCGTGGCCAACGCTGATGGCACCGACGAAGCGCGCCAGCGCGCCAAGCTGGCGGCTAGCCGCGTGCAGCCCGTGAAGGCCTGAGCGAGCACTGCGTGAACCAACATCCTGTTTTTTCCCGCCACGCCAGCGTGGTGGCGCTGGCCTGTTTGTGCTGCATGCTGTGGGGCAGTGCGTTTCCGTCTATCAAGCTGGGGTATGCCGAGTTCCACTTGGCAGCCACCGATGTGCCCAGCAAGCTGGTGTTTGCGGGCTGGCGCTTTGCGCTGGCCGGGGCCTTGCTGCTGCTGTGGGCGCAAGCCACGGGGCGTGCGGTGTGGCAACTGTCTGCGCCGCAGTGGCGCAAGGTGGCGGCGCTGGGCTTGCTGCAAACCAGCTTGCAGTACGTGTTCTTCTACATAGGCTTGGCCTACACCACGGGGGCCAAGGGCTCCATCATGAACGCCACCAGCGTGTTCTTTGGCGTCATCCTAGGCCACTTTTTGTACGCCAATGACCGCCTCACATGGCCCAAAGCTGTGGGCTGTGTGCTGGGCTTTACCGGCGTGTTGGTGGTCAACTTCCATGCCGACTTGCTGGACTTCCAGTTCGACTGGCGTGGCGAGGGTTTTGTCATCGTGGCAGCGCTGGTGCTCACGCTGGGTGTTGTCTTTGGCAAGCGCGTCTCGCAGGGTATGGACGCTGCGGTGATGACTGCCCACCAACTCACTGTAGGTGGGCTGGCGCTGCTGGCAGCAGGCTATGCGCTGGGCGGGCACTTGGTGGGGCAGGGTGGCTCCATCACGGTGCTGGGCATGGGCCTATTGGTCTACATGGCCCTGCTGTCGGCCGTGGCCTTTGCGGTGTGGAGCCTGCTGCTCAAATACAACCCCGTGGGCATGATCAGCGTGTTCAACTTCCTCATTCCCGTCTTTGGGGTGCTGCTCTCGGCCCTGCTGCTGGGCGAAAGCGTGTGGGAGTGGAAATACGCCGCCGCCCTGCTGCTGGTGTGCAGCGGCATCACGCTGGTGACGCGGCCTAAGAAGGAACCATAGCTTTAAGGTCGCCTGCATGAGCATTGACCAGCAGCAATCACGCAGCAGGTATTGGCTGGCGCTGTACTTCGCGCTAGTCATTGCCCTGGGCCTTGCTTCTCGCAAGTTTCCGTTGCTCCCCGCCTTTTTAGACAAGTATCCCGGTGATGCACTGTGGGCGCTCATGGTTTTTGTAGGGTGGGCATTTTGTAAGCCCAAGGCATCAACCCAGACCATTGCCGCATTGGCCTTGGTCACATCGTTTGCGGTGGAGTTTTCGCAGCTCTACCAAGCCCCATGGATCAACGCTGTGCGCCACACCACGCTGGGGCATTTGGTGCTGGGCAGCACCTTCGTATGGGGCGATTTGTTGGCCTATGTGGTGGGTGTGGGTTTTGGTGTGCTGGTAGATAGGGTTACGTCTAGGGTTAAGGTGTGACTTTGATAGTTGGGATAGGATTGTTGAGCAGTTCTCTTGAAGGTGTCGTGTGGACAATATCAGCCCCTCAGATCTGTTACGAAGTGCCGACAGCGCGTTATCACCAGACGCAAGGTCCTATGCGACGGTAGCTTGCAGGATTATTGCGATGATGTGCTGGCGACTTTTATAGAAACGCTTCCCGCTATTCGAAATATCTATGCGCATGGCAGCCACATGTTGCACAGCAACGTGCTCGGCACTTTTGAGATAGTCACGGATGTGATCAACCAGTTGTTTACTAATCCCTCTAAATGACCCCCTTCTCCCTCCGCATCTTTGTCGCAGATGGCGACCCCGACGGCTTGCGCATCGTTGAAAGATCCAACTGGATTGGTAAGGCGGTGGTCTTCCCGCGTGCTTTGCTGCCACAGGTCAAGACGCGACCTGAATTGGCGCAGACAGGGGTTTATTTGCTGCTGGGGCCGCGCCCGGATGGTGAGGGCGAGATGCTCTATGTAGGCGAAGGGGATCCGATGCTGCCGCGTTTACATGAGCATCAAGCAAAAAAAGACTTTTGGACGCGGGCCATTGGCTTCACCACCACTAAAGATAGTCAACTTAACAAAGCGCATGTTCAGTTTTTGGAGTCTCGCCTCATCGCATTGGCTCATGCAGCCAAACGGATAAAGCTGGATAACGCCAATCGCCCAACAGAGCCAACATTGAGCGAAGCAGACCGTGCCGATTTGGAGGTCTTTCTAGCGCATATGCTGGGCATGCTGCCCGTGCTGGGGGTGCATGCATTTGAGCAAGCCCCGCAAGCCATTGCTGCCGACGTAAGCCCAATGCTCACCTGCAAAGGCAAGGGCGTGCAGGCTACTGGTTATGAGGCAAGCCAAGGTTTTGTGGTGCGGGCTGGTTCGCAGGCGGTAACCGACACAGTGCCCAGCATGGAGCAGCACGTGCGTGGCCAGTATGACTTACGCCAAGAGTTGATCCGCAACGGTGTGTTGGCCATGCAGGGGAGCCTGTACCAGTTCACGCAGGACTACACCTTCAGTTCTCCCAGCACGGCTGCGTCGGTATTGCTAGGCCGCGCAGCCAACGGGCGTATTGAGTGGAAGACTGCAGAGGGCCGCACGCTGAAGGAACTGCAAGAGGCCCAAGCAGAGCAGTAAGCGCCTTACCGCGCATCCCCCGCACACACTAGGCTGATTTTCTTCAGGTGGAACATCTCAATGTCGGGGCTGAGGAAGAAGCCAGCTTCCCATGGGTTTTTCAGGATGAAGGCGTTGCGGATTTGTTCATAAGCCGGTGAGCTGCTGGGCACCAGATGCGCGTGGGCTTCGAGGATGGTGTAGTTCCACTCGATGGTTTGCTCGAAGGTGAACTTGGCGCGCTCGTCGATGGTGAAGAAGCAGCGTGGTTCGCGCTTGAGCACTTGCGACTTGAAGGTGTGCGGCAGGGTGATGAAGAACACATCGTCCTCTTCCGTAGAGAGGAAAGCCAGCACGGTGGTGTGCGGTTGATTCTGTGCCAGCGTGGTGAGCACGCCCACCTTGTTGGGGTGGTCTTTTTCTTCGGTGGGTGGCAGCGTTTGCAGGGGGGAGGTTGGCAGTTGCTGCGCGGGGCGCGCATCGTGCGGGAATGCATAGCCGGGGCTGACCCACTCTTCCACCACACGGGTGCCGTGGAACAGCTGGTATTCCAGCGCTTCCACCGTGGCCCAGTTTTCATCGACAGCGGTAATGCGTCCTTTGTAGGACGTACGGTACACGCGCAGGTTGCCGTCCAATTCATCCACGCCAGTGCGGTTGTCCAAATGCAGGGTGACCAAGGAGCCCACGGCCAGTGCGTGGCCTTTGGGGATGAACAGTTGCAGTTGGTTGTTGCGCCGGGGGTAGACGACGCCAATGTGGTGAACGATGGTGCTGCCTTGGTACGAGGCGAGAACGCCCAGCATTTGTTCGCCCAGATAGTCTTTCAGTGCCATGGCAATCCTTCGTTGTGAGTCTTGGCGGTTTTATAGCATCCGCCTAGACTTGCAGCACGGTCGCATTACAAGCAACTAATCAGCAGGGACTTGTTCAATGAAGAAAACCACCTTGACCATTGCTCTAATGGGGGACTCCATCGCTGCCTTGGCGACCGAAGCACATACAGGCTATAGCAGCATTGGACTGGGGCGCAACAGCGTGACTTTGGATGGAGGGGATTTCAACACCTCGGCCAGTCCCAGTCCTTCTAGTACGGCCGATGCATCCACCAAAAATACCAATGCCTACAACCTGATCCTGGGTTACCAGTTCAATCGCTATGCGGCGGTAGAGTTGTCTTACTGGGATTTCGGCGCTCCCAGCTATGGCTATACATCCAACGGCGGTAATGCCAACTCCAACCTGAAAATAACGGGCACGGGCCTAGCCACGGTTGTGAAAGCACAAATGAATCCGCAAATAGCGGTATTGGCGGGCGTGGGGACTTTCTTGTACGACGCCAAGCGAGACAACTACCAAAGCTGGGGCGGTAGCCCGGGTCGTGCGAGCAAGTCGGGTGCTGTAACCCAGCTCACCCTTGGCGCTGAGTACGCAGTCAGTAAGCGCCAAGGGTGAGCTGGGTTACACCAGCTTTGGTGTAGTGGGCGATGCCGCCACGGTAGGGCGCATCACCCCCAGCAGCTGGATGGTGCAGTTGCATTTCAGTCCACCCTGATTGCTATAAAAAGCATAGCTGCTACAGCTTATCTGGCAAGCTGTAGAAGCCATTTTTATCCTGCGTTTTGCAGCGCCAAGCCCGCATGCTCGCGCAGCGGGTGGAAGTGGATTTTGGGGAAACGCTCTTGAGCCAAGCGCACGTCGTAGGGACTGGTGCACATATAGGCCAGCGTATCGGCGGCGTCTTTGGCCAAGCGCTGCGGGTAAGCGTCGCAGAAGGCTTTGAGGTCTTGCGCGTTGTCGGCGGTGATCCAGCGCGCGCCGGTGTACTGGCTGCTTTCCAAGCGGATGTCGGCGTCGTATTCGGTCTTGAGGCGGTGCTGCACCACTTCAAACTGCAGTTGACCAATCGCGCCCAGCAGCATGTTGCCGCCGAATTCGGGTTTGAACACCTGAATCGCGCCTTCCTCGCCCAGCTGGGCCAGGCCCTGCTGTAGCTGCTTGGTGCGCAACGGGTTTTTCAGTACCACGGTCATGAACATTTCGGGCGCGAAGAAGGGCAGGCCGGTGTACTGCAGGTTCACGCTGCCGTCGGTGATGGAGTCACCCAACTGCACGCCGCCGTGGGTGGTAAAGCCGATGATGTCGCCGGCATAGGCCTCGTCCACCGCCTCGCGGCGCTGGCTCATGAAGGTCACCACGCTGGTGGGGCGCAGTTCTTTGGCGGTGCGCATCACCTTGAGCTTCATGCCCGGGGTGTACTTGCCCGAGGCCACGCGCACAAAGGCGATGCGGTCGCGGTGGTTGGCGTCCATATTGGCTTGCACCTTGAACACCACGCCGCTGAAGGCGTCGTCGTCAGGCTGCACTTCTTTGACCACGGGCTGGCGGTTCACCACGGTGGTGCTGGTGCGGCTCTTGGGGCTGGGGGCCAAGTCCACCAGCGCGTCCAGCACTTCCATCACGCCAAAGTTGTTCACCCCGGAGCCAAAGAACACGGGCGTTTGCTTGCCGGCCAAGAAGGCGTCGATGTCCCACGCGGGCGACGCGCCCGTGGCCAGCTCCATGCTCTCCACGGCGGTGTCCCACTCGTGGCCAAAGCGCTCTTTGAGCGTGGCGGTTTCGCTCAGGGGGATGGTGTCAAAGTCTTGCGGGCGGCGCTCGCTGCCGGACTCGAACACTGTCATGGCCTGCGAGCGCAGGTTGATGATGCCGCCAAACAGCTTGCCTTGGCCCACAGGCCAGGTCATGGGCACGCAGGGCATGCCCAGCTCGCGCTCGATCTCGTCCAGAATGTCCAGCGGCTCGCGCACTTCGCGGTCCATCTTGTTCACAAAAGTGATGATGGGCGTATCGCGCTGGCGGCACACCTCGATCAGGCGGCGGGTCTGGCTTTCCACCCCGTTGGCCGCGTCAATCACCATCAGCGCCGAGTCCACGGCGGTGAGCACGCGGTAGGTGTCTTCCGAGAAGTCCTTGTGCCCCGGTGTGTCCAGCAGGTTGATGACGTGCTCGCGGTAAGCCATCTGCATCACCGAGCTGGCCACCGAAATGCCGCGCTGCTTCTCAATCTCCATCCAGTCCGAGGTGGCATGGCGTGAGGCCTTGCGCGCCTTCACCGAGCCCGCAATCTGGATCGCACCCGAGAACAGCAAGAGCTTTTCGGTCAGCGTGGTCTTACCCGCATCCGGGTGGGAAATGATGGCAAACGTGCGGCGACGCCGCGTTTCGGCGGTAAAGGACATGGTGGGGAGTGGCGGCAATTCGCCGGGGCAGAAAAGAGATAAGGGCGCGATTTTAAAGGGCTGCCAACATCCCTAGGGATGCACCACCACCAGCAAGCCCGTGGCCACCCCTTTGCCGGTGTTGCGAATGGCGTGGGCTTGGTCTACCGCGTAGCGGGCGGTTTCCCCGGCTTTGATGCGCTGGCTTTGCGGTCCTGCGGTCACTTCCAGCGAACCGGTGAGCACGCTCAGGTGCTCGCGTGAGCCGGGCTCGTGCGCGTGTGAGTCGAGCACGCCACCGGGCTGCACGATCAGCTCGTACCACTCAAACTGCCCGGCCATCTCCACCGGGCCCAGTATGCGCAGTTCACAGCGTTCGTCTTGCGTGCGCAGGCTGGGCGTGGCGTGGGCGGCCACGGTCACGATGCTGGGGGTGGCCTGCGCCGGGCTGCCCAGCAGCTCGGGCAGGGGGATTTCCAATGCATTGGCCAAGCGCCACACCACGGCCACCGTGGGGTTGGCTTGGTTGCGCTCAATCTGCGACAGCATGGACTTGGACACCCCCGCGCGCAGCGACAGGTCATCCAGCGACAGCCTGTGCTGCTGGCGCAGGGCCTTGATGCGCTCGCCCACGGCGGGCGGCTCTACGGGCGAAGTTTTTTTGGTCACCATGGCTTGACTCAGTGGATGTGAGTTAATAAGCTGCACAAAAATTCAATATATCGAACAACGTGCGGTGTATTGAACTGTGCAACACCACTGTACTGCAAGGCCTGCTATGACCACCACTACTGCGAGCGTTTTTGTGCCCACCAACCGTGGAACGGATGCTTTTTATGCCCACGTGCGCCACGAATTGGATGGCGTGCGCGAGCAAGGGCTTTTCAAGGGCGAGCGCATCATCGCCACGCCCCAGGGGGCACTCATCCGTCTGCAAGATGGGCGCGAAGTCATCAACATGTGTGCCAACAATTACCTGGGCTTGTCCTCGCACCCCAAGGTGGTGGAGGCCGCCCACGAGGCGTTGCGCACGCATGGCTATGGCCTGAGTTCGGTGCGTTTTATTTGTGGCACCCAAGACCTGCACAAAACGCTGGAGCAGCGCATTGCCCGCTTTTTGGGCACCGAAGACACCATCCTGTACGCCGCGGCGTTTGATGCCAATGGCGGCCTCTTTGAGCCGCTGCTGGGCGAGCAAGATGCCATCATTTCCGATGCGTTGAACCACGCCTCCATCATCGATGGCATTCGCCTGTGCAAGGCCCAGCGTTGGCGCTACGCCCACAACGATATGGCCGATTTGGAGCGCTGTTTGCAAGAGGCGCAGGCCAAGGGCGCACGCTTCAAGATGGTGTTTACCGACGGCGTGTTTTCCATGGACGGAACTATTGCGCAGTTGGACAAGATACGCACCCTGTGTGACCGCTATGGCGCGCTCATGGCCATCGACGAATGCCACGCCAACGGCTTTATGGGCGCGACAGGCCGTGGCACGCACGAATACCGGGGCGTGCTGGGGCAAGTGGACATCATCACTGGCACGCTAGGCAAAGCCTTGGGCGGTGCGTCGGGTGGCTTCACCACGGGCAAGCGCGAGGTCATCGAGCTGCTGCGCCAGCGCTCGCGTCCCTATTTGTTCTCCAACACCGTGGCACCATCCATCGTCGGTGCCTCCATTGCCGTGCTCGATTTGCTAGAAGCCTCTACCGCGCTGCGCGACAAGCTGGAGGCCAATACGCGCTACTTCCGGCAAGCCATCCAAGAGGTGGGTTTCTCCATCAAACCGGGGGATCACCCCATCGTGCCCATCATGGTGTACGACGCGGTGAAGGCGCAGCAACTCAGCGCTCGATTGTTGGAGTTGGGCGTGTTCGCTGTGGGCTTTTTCTATCCCGTGGTGCCGCAGGGGCAAGCGCGCATCCGCGTGCAGCTATCCGCGGCACACGACACAGCGCACCTGCAACGCGCTGTGGCTGCATTCACCCAAGCAGGCCGCGAGTTGGGCTTGCTGTCCGCCTAAGCCGAGCCCCCAGCGCCCGAGGAGACACACATGCACACCATCCAAACCCTGAGTCAACCCCGCGTACTGGTGATTGGCGCCAATGGCCAAATTGGCAGCGAACTGACCGAGGCCCTGATGCAACGCTACGGTGCCGATGCCGTGGTGGCCGCTGACATTGGTACCACCGCCCGCACCCCGGGGGTGGTCTATGAGCCGCTGGATGTGCTGGACTCGCAACGCTTGGACAGCGTGGTGGTGCAGCACCGCATTACCCAGATTTACCACTTGGCCGCAGCCCTGTCGGCACGTGGCGAGAAGGAGCCTGTGTGGGCCTGGAAGCTCAACATGGATGGCTTGCTCAGCGTGCTGGAAGTAGCGCGCTTGCGCGGCATCCAGCGCGTGTTCTGGCCCAGCTCTATCGCGGCTTTTGGTCCTTCTACCCCTGGCAACCCCGCCGCCCAAACCACCGTGATGGACCCGACCACGGTGTACGGCATTTCCAAGCTGGCGGGTGAGCGCTGGTGCCAGTGGTACTGGGACAAGCACGGCGTGGATGTGCGCAGCCTGCGCTACCCCGGTCTCATCAGCTACAAAACGCCTCCTGGTGGTGGCACGACTGACTACGCGATAGAAATTTTTCACGCAGCCCGCGAGCAAGGCCGTTACACCTGCTTCCTGCAGGAAGACCAAGCACTGCCCATGATGTACATGCCCGATGCCCTGCGCGCTACCATTGAGTTGATGGAGGCTGATGCCGACCGCATTGGGCAGCGTGGCAGCTACAACCTGGCTGGCATCAGTTTCACACCGGCCCAAATTGCGGCAGAAATTGCCCGCTACGTTAGCGGTTTCACGGTCGATTACCGCCCCGATTACCGCCAAGCGATTGCTGCCAGTTGGCCACAGCGCTTGGATGACAGTGCGGCCCAAGCCGATTGGGGCTGGGCTTTGCAATACGACCTGCCGGCCATGGTGGCTGACATGTTGGAACACATTTCTGTGCCAGCAATCGCCTAGGCTGACTACACTTCGGGCCTATGGTCCGAAAAAGCACAGGCGTCAATATCAAACAGCTAGCCCAATCGTTGGGTTTGTCCATCTCTACCGTGAGCCGTGCGCTCAATGGGTATCCCGATGTGAACCAGCAAACGCGCGAGCGGGTGCAGGAGATGGCCAACTCCATGGGGTACGCCCCCGATGCGCGCGCGCAGCGCTTGGTGCGCGGTCGCGCTGATGCGGTGGGCATGGTCTATTCCGCTACCTTGGGTTACATGGGTAACCCGCAGTTTTTGGCCACCGCCGATGGCATTGCCCAGCGCCTGCAGATGTATGGGCAAGACTTTCTGCTGGCCGTGGCGCGCACCGAGACTGAGCTGAACGTATACCGACGCTTGCTCCATGGTGGCCGGGTCGATGGTGTCATTGTGGCCAACACGCGCCAACATGACGAGCGCATCGACTGGCTGCTGGCCTCGGGTTATCCGTTTGTGGCCTATGGCCGTACTACCGAGTCGCATGGCTATGCATGGTTGGACTTGGATAACGTGCAAGCGGGCCGTTTGGCCGCCGAGCATTTGGCCAAGCTGGGCCACAAGCATTTCGCCTACGTGCACGTGGATATGGGCATGAACTTCGCCTTCCAACGCCGTGAGGGCTTTTTGCAAGTGTTGCGTGCAGCGGGACTGAACTGCCCTCCGCAAAACCAAGTTGATTACGCCAACGATGTGCAAAGCGGCATGCAAGCGGCGCAGCAGCTATTGCAGCTCACCCCTTTGCCTACTGCGGTGGTGGTGGATACCAACTTGGGCGTGCAGGGGGTCATTGAGGGCTTGCAGGCTGCTGGCGTGCAAGTGGGGCGCGATGTGTCGGTGCTGGTGCACGGTATACAGCCGCAGTTGCAGCTCTCCGATGGCCGCACCGTGACCACGGTAGCCCAGCCGCCCGGCGAGGAGATTGGTCGCTTGCTGGCCGACATTGTTTGGACTGTGCTGCGCGGTGCGGGCAAAAACGACCCGCATTACACCCACCCGCAGGTGCTCTGTCAGCCGGTTTTGTTGCCGGGGGATACCACCGGGCCTGTTGCGGCTTAGGCGGCAACGGTTACACTTGCGACCCTAGCGTTGCGAGGAGCGTTGCAGTTCGCCACCCGGTGAACGAGGCTCGCAGCGCACGGCGCGCCGCCCATGGCATGCCGCTTTGTACAAACGGCGCTCACCCACAGGTTGTGTGCGGTGAGTCGTGCAGCACCTGTGTTGATTGACCCGAAACCAGGAGAACACCATGAGTGCTGCTGCAGCCCGTACCGCTTCCAAATCGGCTTCCAAGCCCGCATCCAAACCCAAGGCCGACAAAGCCGCTAAGCCTGCGGCCAAACCCGTTAAGGCCGCTCCTAAGCCAGCAGCCGTGGTGGAGAACTACCGCATCGCCGATCTGAGCTTGGCACCCTGGGGCCGCAAAGAGCTGACCATTGCGGAAACTGAAATGCCTGGCCTCATGGCGATCCGCGAAGAGTTCGCCAAGAGCCAGCCACTCAAGGGTGCGCGCATTGCAGGCTCTCTGCACATGACTATCCAGACCGGCGTGCTGGTTGAAACCCTGCAAGCCTTGGGCGCGGAAGTGCGCTGGGCGTCGTGCAACATCTTCTCCACCCAAGACCACGCCGCTGCTGCGCTGGTAGCCAAGGGCACCCCTGTGTTCGCCTACAAGGGCGAAACGCTGGAAGACTATTGGGATTACACCCACCGCATCTTCGAATTTGGCCCCAAGGGTTCCAAAAACGAAGGCCCCAACATGATTTTGGACGACGGTGGTGACGCTACTTTGTTGATGCACTTGGGCACCAAGGCCGAGAAGGACCCCAAGGTTCTGGCCAAGCCCGGCAGCCACGAGGAAGTGTGCCTGTTCAACTCCATCAAGGCCAAGTTGAAGGAAGACTCCACTTGGTACAGCCGCCGCTTGAAGAACATCATCGGCGTGACCGAAGAGACCACCACCGGCGTGATGCGTTTGGAAGAAATGGCGGCCAAGGGCACGCTGCAATTGCGCGCTATCAACGTCAACGATTCCGTGACCAAGAGCAAGTTCGACAACCTGTACGGCTGCCGCGAATCGCTGGTCGATGCGATCAAGCGCGCTACCGACGTGATGGTGGCGGGCAAGGTGGCCGTGGTGGCTGGCTACGGTGACGTGGGCAAGGGTTCTGCCCAAGCATTGCGCGCCCTGTCGGCGCAAGTGTGGGTGACCGAGATCGACCCCATCAATGCCCTGCAAGCTGCCATGGAAGGCTACAAGGTCGTGACCATGGAATATGCGGCTGACAAGGCCGACATCTTCGTGACCTGCACGGGCAACAAGAACGTCATCACCTACGAGCACATGGATGCGATGAAGGACCAAGCCATCGTCTGCAACATCGGCCACTTCGACAACGAAATCGACGTCGCTTCGCTCGAAAAACTCAAGTGGGAAGAGATCAAGCCCCAAGTCGATCACGTCATCTTCCCCAAGAAGGGCAAGAAGGCTGAGAAGCGCATCATCTTGCTGGCCAAGGGCCGTTTGGTGAACCTGGGTTGCGGCACGGGCCACCCCAGCTTTGTGATGAGCAGCAGCTTTGCCAACCAAACCATTGCGCAAATCGAACTGTTCAGCAAGTCCAAGGCCTACAAGCCCGGGCAGGTCTACGTGCTGCCCAAGCATTTGGACGAGAAGGTAGCCCGCCTGCACCTGAAGAAAGTGGGCGCCATGTTGTCCACCCTGACCGACGAGCAAGCGGCCTACATCGGCGTGAAGAAGGAAGGCCCTTACAAGAAGGAAACCTACCGCTACTAAGCACCGACGATGCGTATCGACCAACTTCTGGTGCAGCAAGGGCTGGCGAGCAGCCGCTCGCAAGCCCAGCGGCTCATTGCCGCAGGCGTGCAGTGGCGCTTGCCCGGCTCGGACGAGTGGCAGCGCGTGGCCAAAAATGGCGACGAGGTGCCGCAAGCCGCTGAACTGCAATTGCATGACGCCGCAGAGGCACGCTACGTCTCGCGTGGCGGGCTCAAGCTCGAAGGGGCATTGCAGCGCTTGGGCTGGTCGATCGCGGGGCTGCGCTGTTTGGATGTGGGTCAAAGCACCGGAGGCTTTACCGATTGCCTGCTGCAGCACGGCGCGCACAGCGTGTTGGGGCTGGATGTGGGCAGCGGCCAATTGCACCCCCGACTGCAGGCCGATGCCCGGGTGTTGGCGCTGGAAAATACCAACGCCCGCCACCTGTCTGCTACAGATTTGATAGCTTTCATAGCGCATGCAGCAAGCTCTGCAGGCCAAAAAGGCATCCAAAACAGCGTCTCTGGCACGGCGCAAAATTTTGCCCCTCCGTTTGATGTGCTGGTGATGGATGTGTCTTTCATCAGCCAAACCTTGGTGCTGCCAGCCGTGCTGCCGCTGCTGCGCTCTGGCGGGCGCTTGCTCAGTTTGGTCAAACCCCAGTTTGAGTTGCAGCCGGGGCAGATTGGCAAAGGTGGCATCGTGCGCGATGCGGCGCTGTACACCCAAGTGCAAGAGCGCGTGCAGGTCTGCTGCGCTGAGCTGGGTATGCACCATCTAGCGTGGCTGGAGTCGCCCATCGCCGGAGGCGATGGCAACCGAGAATTTTTCATCGCCGCCCAGCGCGGCGACAGCGTGCCAGCCTAAAGGCGACACGAACCAACGCATAAAGGACTGCCGTATGACGCAGACAAGCAACCCCTCCACCAGCGCCGCTGTGGCTCAGCGCCCACCGCTGAGCTTGGAGTTTTTTCCACCCAAAACCCCCGAAGGCGCGGCCAAATTGCAGCAAGCGCGCCAAGCCCTGTATGCCTTGAAGCCGGAGTTTTGCTCGGTAACCTATGGCGCAGGGGGCTCTACGCAAGAGGGCACATTCAACACGGTGCGCGCCATCTTGGCAGAAGGAGTGGACGCCGCTTCCCACTTCTCCTGCGTGGGGGCCACACAAGAGCGTGTGCGCGAGCAGTTGGCGGAACTCCAAGCCATGGGCGTCAAGCGCTTGGTGGCCTTGCGTGGTGATTTGCCCAGCGGCTACGGTGCCGGTGGTGCGTTCCACTACGCCAGCGATTTGGTGGCCTTTATCCGCGCCGAAACCGGCGATCACTTCCACATCGAAGTGGCAGCCTACCCAGAGGTGCACCCGCAAGCCAAGTCGCCCGCGAGCGATTTGCAGGCTTTTGCCACCAAGGTGCGCGCAGGGGCCAACTCGGCCATTACCCAGTATTTCTACAACGCTGACGCCTACTTTCGCTTTGTCGAGGAGTTGGATGCACTGGGCTTGGACGTGCCCTCTGTGCCTATCGTGCCCGGCATCATGCCCATTACCAGCTCTAGCCAGTTGATGCGGTTTTCCGATGCGTGCGGTGCCGAAATCCCGCGCTGGATTCGACTGCGCCTGCAAAGTTTTGGCGATGACACGGCGTCCATCAAGGCGTTTGGCCACGAGGTGGTGACCAGCTTGTGCGAGCAGCTACTGGCTGGTGGTGCCCCGGCCATCCACTTTTACACCATGAACCAAAGCGCTCCCACGCTGGCGATTTGCCGCGATTTGGGCTGGCTTCAGGGGTGATGGTTCGGGTCTACAGGCACGGCTGTAGGCGCGCTCCACTGCAGGACAAATTCAGCGCCCGGTTGCAGGTTGCGGGCGCTCAATGACCAGCCGTGTGCGGTGGCGATTTCATGGCAAATAGACAGGCCAAGACCTGCTCCACCTTCACGGCTACCTGGTACTCGCCAAAAGCGCTCGAAAACCCGTCCCAAATAAGGCGCTGGAATGCCCGGCCCTTGGTCGCGCACGCGTATGGCATGCGCATCTAGCTCTACCGTTACCACGCTGCCTGTTGGCGCAACATGGATGGCGTTTTCCACCAGATTTTTGAGCAGCACAAACAGGGCGCTGCGGTCTGCATGCAGTGGTGTGCTGGGGTCGTGGTACGCCAGTTCAAGCTGCACGTGGTGCTTGGTGGATAAGGGGGTGAGAAAGCGCAGCACATCGGCGATGACGACATCGGCATGGATGTCGTCGAGCTGGTAACTGCGCAGTTCGCTCACTTCGGCCCACAGCAGCAGTTGCTGTACTTGGCGCGTCAGGTGGTCGAGTTCGTGCAGCAATACGGCAGGGTCGGTCTCGCCCAGCTCGATGTTGGCGCGCAGCAGCGCCAGCGGGGTTTTCAGTTCGTGTGCGGCGTCGGCCAAGAACCGTTGTTGGCGCTCAAAGCCATGTTCCAAACGTTTGAGGGCTTGGTTGAACGATTGCACCAGAGGCAGTACTTCGTTGGGCAGGCCATCGGTATGGAGGCTTTTCCATGGGCCATTGGGTTGGATGTTTTGCGCTTCTTGAGAGGCTTTGTGAATCGGTGCCACGATTTTGCGTACGCCCCACCCCAGTACCAAACCCAGCAGCAGGATGGACACCAGCACGGCAAAGCCTATGCTGCTGACAAAGGCGGTGCTGAGCTCGTCGTGTCGCATGCGTGCCAGGCGTTCGCTCACGGCCACTTGTAGCCACAGGGTTTGGGGTCCATTGTCGGGTAGCTGTGTCGAGGCCATGCGCAAGCTCACGCCGTCAATGACCACCGTGTGGGCGGTGCTGCTGGTATCGGTGCTGATGTGGTTGGCCTCCCACAGTTGGCGCGTGGTGTCGGACGACCACAGCCAAGTGTTGCCTTGGGCGTCGAAAACGCGGTAACTGGCATCCAATGGGGCGGAACGGAAGATCCACTGCATGTTGCCGGGCAGTGGTTTCATGTAGGGCTGGCCTTGTGCGTTGTAGTCCAGATATTGGCTGAGCTGATCCAAGGTTTTGTCTATGCCGTGCTTGAGGAGCAGGTTGCCACCTTGCAAAGCCCACATGCCTACCGCGCCAAAGACGATGGCGGTAGCCAACCATGCCAGCACATACGCGCTGAGCAAGCGCGCGCCCAAGCTGCCGATCCACGACTTAGGTATGAAGCGCATAGCCAATCGAGCGCAAATTCACGATTTCTACCGAAGAGCCAATGCTCTCCAGCTTGCGACGCAAACGGTGCAGCGCCACATCCAGTGCATTGGGCGTGACGGCTTCCATTTGCCCCCAAGCGGCGGCCTCTAAGGCGCTGCGGCGCACAGGCTGACCGCCCGCTTTGACCAGGCTGAGCATGATTTGTAATTCCCCACGCGGGAGGTTGACGCTTTTTTCTGCGCAAACCATTTGCAGTTGATCCGGGTGCAGTTGGATGTCTCCATAGTGCGGTGCCATGTGGATTTGCGCCGGGGGTCTGCGCAGCAGTGCCCGGGTGCGGGCCAATAGCTCGACCATGGGGAAGGGTTTGCACAGGTAGTCGTCGGCCCCTGATTCCAGCCCTTCTATGCGGTCGTGCAAGGCATCACGAGCCGTGAGCAGCAGGCAGGGTAGGTGATTGCCCCGACTGCGCAAGCGCCGGAGCAAGTCCACACCATCGCCATCGGGAAGCCCTCTGTCTATGAGTGCGGCTGAATAGTCTTGCTCTACGAGGGCGACCCAAGCGGCCTCTATGCTGTCGACACAGTCACACTCAATGCCAGACTGTGCCAATACGCGTTTGATCAGCGCGGACAAGCGCGGATGGTCTTCCAATAGCAAGACGCGTTGCATACCAATGCCTCCATGCTTAGAAGCGGTGTACGTAGCCTATGCGCACCGCCGTTACGCTGCTGCGATCAATCAGTGGACTGTCTTGTATAGCGTTGCCAAAGCGCGTGACGCCCGTGTCCAGGAAAACCATGTCTGCTCGACTGATGGGGTAGTCCACACGGATACTCAATTCGGTGTTGGTAGTGGCACTGCCGGTATAGCTGGGCCTGTCGGCGCGCACCTCGCTGGCAGTGACGCCGTAGTAGTAGTCCACGTAGTTTTTGTCTAACCAAGTGACCGCCAGTTTGGGGCTGATGCCAATGGGGCCTGCGGCAAACCGTTTGTCGATGCTGAGCTGAAATTTTTGCCCTTGGCTGTAGCTGGATGCATCACCTTGCCATGTGGCCCCCATGTTGGCCCAGTCGTTGCGCCAGTGCACTTTGCCGCCTACCCATACGCTGCTGTTGCGGTCGTGCATACCGGCCAAGTACGGAGAGTCTCCGGATTGGTAGCCATCGCCCGCATAAGACAGCGTAAGGGCATACGACACAGACCCCGTGCGTCCTAGTTTCACGTCCAAGCCAGGCCCCATGACACGCACCCAGCGGTTTTCGTAGGTCACCAAGGGCCAAATTTGGTTTTTGTTGTCAAAGTTTTTATAGGGCTTGGTATTGCTCATCGCCATCACTCCCACGCTCCACGATGAGGAGTCCTTGTTCTCCTGCATATCGGGAGCGTCTTGTGCTTGGGCTGTGCCGATCAGCGCCAAATGGCCGCAGAGCATGGCAACGACTAGTCCAGTAGATTGGCGGCGGTAAGAAAAAGCAGCGTGCATAAAGCGTCCTTGGGTATGCAAAAGCGATGGCCAATGCTGCCACGGTGTTTATTACCACACTCTTACTGGCAAAAAAGCGCCTATGTCCCTTCCAGGGTATAGGCGGCGTTGCTGTCTTGTTTGAGTAGTTTGACCATCACGGGCAGGCATTCCTTGAGCGTGGCTTTGAGCGTGTGGGGCGGGTTGATCACCACCACGCCGCTGGCAGGCAAACCGCCGCTGGGCATGTTGTCGTTGCCGACCAGTTTGTTCGATTTGACGGTTAGCGTTGCGTGTACCCACGGTTTGCCAGCTTTGGTGGCCAAGGTGCGCAGTCGCTTGGGCAGGTCATGTGCTTCGGAGCGCGGCACGATGGGGTACCACACCATGTAGGTGCCGGTGGCAAAGCGCACCATGCAATCGCTGATCAACTCATGCACGCGGTGGTAGTCGGGTTTGAGTTCGTAGCTGGGATCTACCAACAAGAGTCCGCGCCGTGAGGGAGGCGGCATGAAGCGTTTGACAGCGGGGAAGCCGTCTTCGCGCAGCACCATGATTTGCTTGCCCGCATCCAACTGGGCGATGTTGGTGGACAAGGCTTTGCCATCGGTAGGGTGCAGTTCACACAGTTTGAGGTGGTCTTGCAAGCGCAAAGTGCGCTGCACGATGAAGGGGGATCCGGGGTACACATTCCATTGGCCTGCCGTGTTGAAGCTGGCTACCATGTCCACATAGTCTTGCAAGCCAGCTGGCAGGGCTGCTGGAGCTTGTAGCAGGCGCAGAAAGCCATCTTGCGCTTCAGCACTGGTTTGGGCGTGGTCGCCATCAAGGCGGTACAGACCCGCGCCAGCGTGGGTGTCCACAATCTGCAGGGCGGTCTCTTTGATGGTGAGGTAGCGCATCACAGCCAGTAAGGCGGTGTGCTTGAGCACGTCGGCATGGTTGCCAGCGTGAAAGGCGTGTCGGTAACTGAACATAGCCCTGCATGGTAAAGCACCGGGCCCTGCTTAGGGCGTCGGGGCGTTGCTTGCCTGTTTGGCTAGGTGCTTTGTATAATGGAGGGCTTTTGCAGCGCTTTTGTGGCTCCGCGGCAAAGAGTTTATACCCACCTAAGAGATTCCCAGCAGAGGAAAACCGACCGTGGAAAAGAGCCCTCCAAACCATTTTCGAAAGAGAAATTTCATGTCTACATTCAGCGCAAAACCCGCTGAGGTCGTGCATGAGTGGTTTGTGATTGACGCCACCGATAAGGTGCTCGGACGTGTCGCCAGCGAAGTGGCACTCCGTCTGCGCGGCAAACACAAGGCCATTTACACACCTCACGTTGATACCGGTGACTACATCGTGGTGATCAATGCTTCCAAACTCAAGGTCACTGGCACCAAGAACTTGGACAAGATCTACTACCGTCACTCCGGTTTCCCCGGTGGTATCACTGCTACCAACTTCCGTGACTTGCAAGCCAAGCATCCTGGCCGCGCACTCGAGAAGGCTGTCAAGGGCATGCTGCCCAAAGGCCCTCTGGGTTACGCCATGATCAAAAAGCTCAAGGTGTACGGTGGTGCAGAGCACCCACACACTGCCCAGCAACCCAAAGTGTTGGAAATCTAAGGAGCTTTAGATGATTGGTGAATGGAACAATGGCACAGGCCGTCGCAAATCCAGCGTCGCCCGCGTGTTTCTGAAAAAAGGCTCCGGCAAGATCACTGTGAACGGTAAAGACGTGACCCAATACTTTGGCCGTCAAACCTCGATCATGATCGTCAAGCAGCCCCTGGCTCTGACCAACTTGCTCGAAGCATTCGACATCCAAGTGAATGTCCACGGCGGTGGTGAATCCGGTCAAGCCGGTGCAGCCCGTCACGGTATCACCCGCGCTCTGATTGACTACGATGCCAACCTCAAGCCTGTCTTGAGCCAAGCTGGCTTCGTGACCCGTGACGCTCGTGAAGTCGAGCGTAAAAAGGTCGGTCTGCACAGCGCCCGTCGCCGCAAGCAGTTCTCCAAGCGTTAATCCGCTTTCCTGCTCAGGCAACAAAAGCCGCTTTGGGGTCACCCAAGCGGCTTTTTCTTTGCCTGTTGCTTCTATGCAGTGGGTGCCAAAAGGGCTTGTGTCATGGGGCTATGATCGCGCGTCCTGTTGGAGACCTCACCCATGCCTATTCGTTTGCGTTCATGGCGCCGCCGCCTGACAGTAGGTGCACCCCGTATGGTGGTGCGCAGTGCACTACCGTGGCCTTTTCGCTGGGCCATCATTGCGATTGTTTTTGGTTTTTGCTGCTCTATCGGTTTGTGGGCTTTCGAGCTGGGACGTGATATTGCAGGATTGGATCGCGATGCCAAAGATGAGATTCAAAGTCTGAAGAAGGAAATCAGCGAGATCAAGACCGAGTTGGATACCACCAAACAGGCGCGTGATGAGGCCCAGTCCATCGCCAATACGGCCGATACCTTGGTTGCGACAGAAAAGGCCTCGCGCACAAAGCTAGAGGAGCAAGTCAAGCAGTTGGAGGCGCAAAACCAATCTTTACGCGATGACTTGGGTTTTTTTGAAAAACTCATACCTGCCAGCAACACTACAGCGTTGTCGATTCGTGGCATCCAAGTCGATAAGGTGGAAGAGGGGCAGTACAAGTGGCAGGTGATGATCATCCAGCCCGTGCGTGGAGCCCCGGAATTCAGTGGCAAGCTCGAAGTGGTATTTGCTGGCGTGCAAGACGCTAAACCATGGACGGCTGGTTTGCCAGATGGGGGGCAGGCAATCAAAATCAACAAATATGGCCGTGTCGAAGGAAGGGTGACGATACCTTCCCAAGTGGTATTGAAAAGTGTTACTGTTCGTGTCCTTGACGGTGGCGGCGTACGCGCCACGCAGACCCAGAAACTGTGAATCTTGATGTAAGGATTGCACGATGTTCAATAAAAACAAGCAACCCGCTATCAGAAGCCTGATCGCTGAAACGACTGAGATCAACGGCAACATCCAGTTCGCCGATGGCATGCGTGTGGATGGTGTAATCCATGGCGATGTCAAGGCGCAAGATGGTGTGCCCAGCATGCTCTTGATTTCAGAGACAGCGCGCATCACGGGCATGGTGGTAGCCGATCACATCATCTTGAATGGCGCGGTCAAAGGCCCTGTGCATGCGCGCCAGATGTTGGAGTTGCAGTCCAAAGCCCGTATTGAAGGTGATGTGGAGTACACCGCTTTGGAAATGCACCAAGGCGCGTTGATCTCCGGTCAGCTGCGTCCACTGCTTGATATCGAGGAAAAGCCCACACTCAAACTAGCGGCAAACAATCAGTGAGACAATGCGGTCAATAGTTGACCGTTTTAGGAGAGTTTTATGAGCGCTGTAGAGCAAGCTGTTGTGGCTGAAATGCCCGCTCCCATCGTCTTTACCGACAGTGCTGCTGCCAAAGTGGCAGATCTGATTGCTGAAGAGGGTAACCCTGATTTGAAGTTGCGTGTGTTTGTGCAAGGTGGTGGTTGCTCGGGCTTTCAATACGGTTTCACTTTTGATGAAATCGCCAACGAAGACGACACCACGATGACCAAGAACGGTGTTTCTTTGTTGATTGATGCGATGAGCTACCAGTATTTGGTGGGTGCAGAGATCGACTACAAAGAAGATCTGCAAGGTGCCCAGTTCGTCATCAAGAACCCCAACGCCACTACCACTTGTGGTTGTGGTTCCTCGTTCTCGGTTTAATCAAGCAGGGTACAGAGCGCCCAGTACCCGTGCGCCATGTGCGCCGGTGACGCTGGGCCAACTGGCAGGCTGGCGCAACACATGCCGCCAAGCCAGCCATGCAAACGCAACCGCTTCCACTTGCTGCGCAGGGATGCCACGTGCATCGGATGGGATCACAAGCACTTTGCCCGATGCCTGTCCCAGTAACCGTTCCAAATTCTGTTGCAAGCGCGCCAGCAGGTGCAGGTTGTAGGCCCCCCCACCACACACTATCACTTCCCGCGTTTGCATCGCATGGTGGGCAATTGCTTGCGCGCTGCTGATGGCGGTGAGTTCGGCCAAAGTGGCTTGCACATCGGCGGGGGCTATTGCAGGCCAGTTGGACAAGTGCTGGTCAAGCCAATCCAAGTGGAATAAGTCGCGCCCGGTGCTTTTGGGGGCAGGACGCGCAAAAAATGGCTCTTGCAGCATCTGCTCTAGCAAGCCTTGGTGTACTTGGCCGGATGCAGCCCAGTGACCTCCCGCGTCATAAACCTGCCCTGTATGGCGTTGGCACCATTGGTCTAGCAGGGTGTTGGCTGGGCCGCAATCAAAGCCCAGCACAGGCGGTGTATGGGCCCCAGCGAGACGAGGCAGCAAGGACACATTGGCAATGCCCCCCCAGTTGAGCACGGCGACTGTGGCATCGATGCGCCCCCACACGCTGGCGTGAAACGGCGGTACTAGGGGTGCGCCTTGGCCACCTGCCGCAATGTCACGGCTGCGAAAGTCCGCCACCACGTCGATACCACTCAATTCGGCCAGCAAAGCGGGCTGGTTGATTTGCAGGGTGTAACCCGTACCATCCCATGCATGAGGCTGGTGGCGTATGGTTTGGCCATGCGCGCCTATGGCTTGCACTTGGCTGGCAGTGCAGCCGCATTGGTCTAGCAGTTGCTGTACGGCTTGTGCATACAGGCGAGCCAGTGCATTGCCTGCCAGCGCTGCTCGGTGCAATTCGTTGTTTCCAGGGCTATTGAGTTCCGTGAAGGTGCTGCGCAAATCAGCGGGGTAATCCACGGTGATGTGACCCAGCACATGGGGCTCGCTGGTGGAAAAGTCAACCAAGGTCGCATCCACCCCGTCTAACGAGGTGCCTGTCATCAAGCCAATATAGAGAGAGCGCATGGGTCGTTTGGGAGGCACAAGAAGGCCTTGATTGTGGCGCATAGAATCACGGCCTTCCCCTGCGAAAAGAATACGTATGCAAGCCTCTCCCGAGCAATCCTTAGCAGCGCCGCTCAGTGACCGCGTGCGCGAAGCACTGGCCGTTACCCTGCGTGGGTGCGATGAACTCATTCCCCAAGACGATTGGGTGAAAAAACTGCAAAAGTCTCAAGCCACAGGAAAGCCTTTGCGCATCAAGCTGGGCTTGGATCCGACAGCGCCAGACATCCACTTGGGCCATACCGTTGTGCTCAACAAAATGCGCCAGCTGCAGGATTTGGGGCATACCGTCATTTTTCTGATCGGCGACTTCACCAGCATGATTGGAGACCCCTCGGGGCGCAACACCACCCGCCCACCATTGACTGCTGAGCAGATCAAACAGAATGCGGAGACTTACTACAAACAGGCCAGTTTGGTGCTCGACCCGGCCAAGACTGAAATCCGCTACAACAGTGAGTGGAGCGATCCGCTGGGCGCGCGCGGCATGATCCAACTTGCGGCCAAGTACACCGTGGCCCGCATGATGGAGCGCAACGATTTTCACCAACGCTTCACGGCAGGCACCTCGATTGCCGTGCACGAATTTCTCTACCCGCTGATGCAGGGCTACGATTCGGTGGCCTTGCAGTCGGACTTGGAGTTGGGCGGAACCGACCAAAAATTCAACCTGCTCATGGGGCGCCATTTGCAGCAGGAGTACGGTCAAGAACCCCAATGCATTTTGACCATGCCGCTGCTTGAAGGACTGGACGGCGTGGACAAGATGTCCAAGAGCAAGAACAACTACGTGGGCATCAGCGAAGATGCCAATACCATGTTCGCCAAGGTGCTTTCCATCTCCGACGAGTTGATGTGGAAGTGGTTCACCTTGCTCAGCTTTCAGAGTGAGGCTGCGATTACTGCACTCAAGGCCGAGGTGCAAGCTGGACGCAACCCCAAGGACGCCAAGGTCATGCTGGCCAAGGAGATCACCACCCGTTTCCACAACGCGGCAGCAGCCGATGCGGCGGAGCAGGATTTCATCAATCGCAGCAAGGGCGGTATTCCGGATGAGATTGCCGAAGTCAATCTGCCACTGGCCGAGGGGGGGGGAGCGCAAGGCATCGCCGTATTGCTCAAGATGGCCAATTTGGCCGCATCGACCAGCGAGGGCAACCGCCTCATCGATGGCGGGGGGGTGCGTGTGGATGGCTCTGTAGTCAGTGACAAAGGTCTCAAGCTAGCGGCTGGCACCTATGTGCTGCAAGTGGGTAAGCGCAAGTTTGCCCGCGTCACGTTGGCTTAAATAGGGCATCGCACTGTGTTGGCTTTGGTGCAACGTGTTCGGCGTGCCCGTGTGACCGTGGCTGGCCAAGAGCTAGGCGCCATCGGCCAGGGCCTGTTGGTGCTGCTGTGCGCCGAGCGTGGCGACACATTGGCACAGGCAGACAAGCTATTGGACAAATTGCTCAAGCTGCGCATCTTCAGCGACGAGGCTGGCAAGATGAACCGTTGCGTGCAGGACGTGGATGGCAGGGGCTCGCACGGCGGTTTGCTGCTGGTGAGCCAGTTCACCCTGGCGGCCGACACCAGTGGGGGCAATCGCCCCAGCTTTGGGCAAGCCGCAGCGCCTGATGAGGGGCGGCGTTTGTATGACTATGTGGTGCAGCAAGCCGCTGGCCGCCACAGCGTGGTGGCGAGTGGGCAGTTTGCTGCCGATATGCAGGTGGAGTTGGTCAATGATGGCCCCATCACCATCCCGATGCGGGTAGCGCCTCCCGCTTAAAGTGCTTGGGGTTTAAACCAGCGCGATCAGCGCTGCCAAGGTGATGCCTGCAGCAGCAAAGCGACCATATGTATAGCCGTCTTTGGGGGCTTCTTCAACTTTTTCGGAGGGGCGATCAAGTCCCAAGGTTCCGTAGACAAACTTTTTGGTTTCCGACGGCTTTGCGCCGGGTGTGGCGTTGGGGTCTTGCCCTTCTGCGGCAAGGTTGTCTTCTTCTGCCAATTTGCTGCGGGCTTCATCACTGATAGATGCGCGATCGGCCATAGGCGCCGAGTCGCTGAAAGAAGCGGGATTCGAAGGGGCAGAACTGGAAATACTGCGTTGGCTGGTAGCTATGGACGAGCTACGATCCAACGGTGCGCTGGTGCTGCTGGTGATGTCCATGGTTAACGATGCCTTCAATACGGATAGCTGCTATTTCACCTCTATATCGACCATCGCAATCGAGACTTAAGAGGCGTTTTCCCCCTTTATTTCGTCAGTGCCGCATACGCAAGCCCGGGTCTTCGGGGTGCTCCAACTGCCACAGGGGGTGGGCATTTCGTGAGGCGTAACGAGCAAAAAATCAGCGGTAGGGGTTGTCAAAGCCCAAGCCAGCAAGGATGGCAATTTCCTGTGCTTCCATGGCCTCGGCTTCTTCTTCACTGGTCTCGTGATCCCAGCCTTGTGCGTGCAAAGTGCCGTGCACGATGAGATGGGCATAGTGGGCCCGCAAGTCTTTGTCTTGCTCGCGGGCTTCGCGTTCTACTACCGGTGCGCACAGAACCAAGTCAGCACACACCATGGGCTCTTGCGCGTAGTCAAACGTTAGCACGTTGGTGGCGTAGTCTTTTTGGCGGTACTCGCGGTTGAGGGATTGTCCTTCGTCGGCATCCACGATGCGCACCGTGATTTCACCGTCGCATTCGAGGGCATGCCGTATCCAGCGCGTTACTTGGGCGCGAGGCAGGGTTGCGCGGTGTAGGCTGGCAGCATCGAAACGGGCGAACTGGAGTGACAAAGTCAGCGAGGGCAGCATGGTGTGGTGCGAAGCAAAGGAGGTTATTTTTTATCCAGCCAAGGCAGCATCGATACCAGCACGCCGTCCTTGAGAACGGCATGGTGAAAAATCGCAGCTACTGCATGCAGGCCAGCCAGAACCATGATTGTGTCGCCTAAAAAGCTGTGCACATCGCCCCAGTCCAGCATGTCGGTAACGCCCAGTTGGGCTAGCCATGGCATTTCGTCTATACGCAGCCCACCCAGCAATGTGAGCGGGTAGCCTTCGCTTGCCAGGGTGAACAAGGCTGTAATAGGCAGTGCCAAGAGCAAAACCCACAGAGCCAAGCGCACCACCAAAGCCCCGTAGTGCATAGCAGGTGCCAGTGCCAAATGGGGCGCACTGGGGCGCACAGTGGCCCACAGCAAGCGCACTACGGTAAGTGCCAGCACCAGCATGCCCAAGGTTTCGTGCAAAACGATGCCGATGTGTTGTGCGGGGTCTTCCCCGTCAGAGACGAGGCGGCCAAATCCCTCTGGCCCCAAAACGAAGGCCACGAGAACGGCCAGTGCCGTGATCCAGTGCAATAAACGGCTCAGTCCGTCATAGGTGGTACGGGGGGTAGAAGTGGTGTGTTGCATAACAATCGACGCATTCGTTGAGGAATGCGCGCACTGTACTTCTCTGTATCACCTTTGTCTGCCTTTCAGCGCAGGCATTAAGGCTGGCTTAATAAAGCATTTCTAGAATGCATTTTCCCCAACTGCGATAACACCGAAAGGATTGCACTATGCCTTTGTCGATTCACATTTTGCGCCGTCATGCAGCATTTGCCCTGTTGGCTGCTGCGGCCAGCACGGCTGTTTATGCCAGCGAAGTAAAGGACAGTATGAAAGAAATGGCCAGAGCCTACAAAGCAGCTATGGCTAGTCAAACCATGCCTGAGTTTGCGGATAGCTTCAAGAAAGTACAGGACAGCGCCAAGCGTATTGCAGGGATGCAATGGAAAGAAAACCAACCCTTGTTCAACGAAGGACAACAAAAACTGCAAAAGCAACTTGACGCGGTAGCCGTCCAAGTCAGCGCCAACAATTTGGCGGGTGCCAAAGATGAGTTGGCCAAAACTGATCCTATCAAGAAGGAATACCACAAAAAGCTGGACTGAGACAGCTCATGCCCACGTACCTGCCACTGCGCAGGTACGTGCAAATACATCGCAATTAAAAAGTAACGCCACTTTGCGTGGGATGAACCGCCGTCCATCCATCACTACGCTCACTGGCGATGATGTGGATATTGTCGTAATACGTGACGCGAGACTCGCCACTCGTGTAGTTCGCTGTGTCGTAGTTGTATTGACCAAATTTGAAATAAATGTGGCTGTCCGACGCCAGAGTGTCTGTGGTGGTGTTCCACGTGCCAAAGCCAAAATTAATCCCCGTTGCAGAGTAAGTCGGGGAAGACTGCGTTGCACTATCGCCAACCCATACCTGTACCGTTCCTGCGGATGCTTGTGAGGCAACCATGTGAACGACAACGGGTATCCAAGCATCTCGCTGTAGGCTAGTGACAATGGTGGTTTGCGTCGTGCTAGCGCAATTGCCTCTGTGGGAAATGCGAAGGCTGTCGTTCACGATGATCAACATGCCGGCCCACGAGGAGCAACCGCCAGATTCAAATAATTGAAAGAGGCCTGCTTCTTTGTCGCTGGGGTAGCTGGATGGCAAATAAAACATAAAACCGATCCATGCCTCTTTGGCGGTATCAACCCCAGTGTCGGCATCGCTGCACAACTCGGCACCTTTGGTCATGCGTGTTCCGTCATACCCTGATTGATACCACTGAACTTTCGCGACCTTGCTTCCCCCGCTGCTGCTGGTGTTGAGCGAGTCACTGGACGGCGAAATCACGGTGACGGAGTTGGGGGATTTCGTGGTGCACACGCTAAATGGCGATACGGTGCCCGATTCAAAACCTCCACGAGTCTCTACTGAGGTGGTCGCGCTAGTTGTGCTGGTTGTATTGGAGGAGCCGTCAGAGGAGCCGCCTCCACATCCTGCGAAAAACAAAGATGGGAACACTGCCAATGACAGGCAATATGCGCGGATTGTGGTGCTTAAAAACATAGTGTGGATTCTTGTTTACCCAATCGGGACTGGATGTTTGCTCGGTGTTCTCTTTTTGGGCAAGCCACTGCGGGCTTTGTCTTCGCTGGAAGCGTCGGTGGGGGGCAGGGCTGTGGAGTCTGCACTGGCTTGTCGATCGGCCTCGTAGGCATCCACGATGCGTGCCACCAAGGGATGGCGCACGATGTCGGCACTGGTCAAGTGGGTGAAGGCCACACCGGGCACCCGGCGTAAGATGCGTTCGGCCTCGACCAAGCCACTCAGTTGCGCCTTGGGCAAGTCAATTTGGGTCAAGTCGCCTGTGATCACAGTTTTGCTCCCAAAACCTACGCGGGTCAGGAACATCTTCATTTGCTCGGGCGTGGTGTTTTGGGCTTCGTCCAAAATCACAAACGCATTGTTGAGCGTACGCCCGCGCATGAATGCCAAGGGCGCAATCTCTAGCGCATGGCGTTCAAAGGCTTTGTGCACGGCTTCAAAGCCCATCAAGTCGTAGAGCGCGTCGTACAGGGGGCGTAAGTACGGATCTACCTTTTGGTTTAAATCGCCCGGTAAAAATCCCAGCCGCTCACCAGCCTCCACGGCTGGGCGCGTCAGGATGATGCGTTGCACACTGCTGCGCTGCAGGGCATCGACTGCGGCGGCCACGGCCAGGTAGGTTTTGCCCGTGCCTGCAGGTCCAATACCAAAGGTGACGTCAAAGTCGGCAATGTTGTCCAAGTAGCGGGCTTGGTTGGTACTGCGCGGTTTCAGATCGGCACGGCGGGTGGCCAAGGTGGGGCCGCTGTCGTCGGGGGCGCCATCGCCGCTGAGCATGAGCTGCACGGTATCGGCCCCAATGGGGTGCGCGGCCATTTCATACAGCGCTTGCAGCATCTCCAATGCACGCTGAGCGGCTGCTTTGGCCCCTTCAATCTTGAATTGTTCATGCCGGTGCGCAATGCGTACATCCAGTGCTGTTTCGATGGCACGCAAATGGCTGTCGGTAGGCCCGCACAAATGGGACAGACGGGTGTTGTTTAGTGGGGAAAAGGTATAGCGCAGCAGCATGGGTATCGCTAAAGTTAGGTATCAATACAAATTCATCTGTCTTTTCAGATTGTCCTCTTAAAAGGTAAAGCCATGGCGTCGGGTGCCGCATTCTTCGCAAGCAAACAACGGGTGTACGCCAGTGCAGGTGTCTTGGCGCTGGCTTTGGCTGGCTGCGGTGGGGCTGACGGTGCTGGAGGTGGTGGTGCAGGTGGGGTGGCTAGCACGTCTGGAACGACCGCCAATGACTGCAGCTTTATGGGCAATAGCAAACTCATGGTGGGCTTTGCTGAGAACGATCCCAGTGACAGCAGCCAAACCAACCCTGCCAACAAAGCACCTTTTGACATGCGCTACCGCTATTTGGTGACCGGTGCATTCAGTGGCTTTGACCAACTGTCTTGCCAAACCAATGCCATAGCCAGTAGCTGCAACGGTTGGTGGGGGAGTTGGCAAGAAGACAATGTATCCGGTGGTTTGTATGCCCAGCGCCATATCAGTGGTTCGCAAACGGCCAGTTGGAATGGTGTGACGCGGGCGCAAATCCCCGTGTTCACGTACTACGTGTTGCTCAAAGGATCGGGGTTGTCCGAGGGGCTCACTGAAGTGGATGCGATCAATGACAGTACTTTCCTGACGGCGTATTTCAACGACTGGCGCTTTTTGCTGCAAAAGATTGGCAACAACCAAGCCATGCTGCATGTGGAGCCAGATTTGTGGGGGTATATGCGCAGCAAAAACAGCAACCCCAGCGCTATACCGGCCAAGGTCACGGACAGCAATAGCACCGACTGCGCGGGCTATGCCAACAACGCCACGGGTTTTGCGCAATGCATGATCCATATGGTGCGGCAATACGCCCCCAATGCCACAGTGGGCTTGCATGCCTCGCCTTGGACATCGGGGGTGAGTGGGGATGCGCAGTCTTTGGCAACCTTCATGACTGCACTGGGGGCTACCGATGGGGACTTCATCGCCACAGACCCCTCGGATCGCGATGCGGGCTACTACGAAGTGGTGTACAACGATGCTAGCCACTGGTGGAGCGACACCACGGCGGCGGCTTACTTGGCGTGGAACAAAGAGTTGGCCACGCGCCTGAACAAGCCCACGGTGCTGTGGCAATTGCCTTTGGGCAATAGCAGCCAGAACAACACCAGCAAGCATTACAAGGACAACAAGGTGGAGTATCTGTTTAGCCACCTGCGAGATGTTGCTGACGCCAAAATCGTCGCCATGCTGTTTGGTGCGGGTGAAGACCACCAAACCACCCTGGAAACCGATGGGGGCTTGCTCTACACCAAAGTGCAGCAACACTACGCAGCCGGTGGCACAGCGCTGTGCCAGTGAGTAGCAATACTCCAGCGCTCTGGGGGCAATGCAGGTAAGCTTGCACCCATGATTGGACGTTTGCATGGCGCATTGATCGCCAAAAATCCTCCCCAGGTGCTGATTGACTGCCACGGCGTGGGCTACGAAGTGGATGTGCCCATGAGCACTTTTTACAACCTGCCTGAGTTGGGGCACACCGTCACGCTGCTGACCCACATGGTGGTGCGCGAAGACGCGCAGTTGCTCTATGGCTTTGGCAGTGATGCCGAGCGTGCGGCCTTTCGGGAGTTGATCAAAATCTCTGGCATAGGGCCGCGTACAGCCTTGTCCGTGTTGTCGGGCCTAGGGGTGGGGGATTTGGCGCAGGCAGTCAGCCAGCAAGAGGCGGGACGTTTGATCAAAGTACCCGGCATTGGCAAGAAAACGGCAGAGCGATTGCTGCTGGAGCTCAAGGGCAAGTTGGGGCCAGACTTGGGCGGGGCAGGGGCCAGCGCGGCACCTGCTGGAGCGCAGAGCGATATCCTGCAAGCCCTGCTAGCACTGGGTTACAGCGACAAGGAGGCTGCCGCTGCCCTCAAAGCTTTGCCTAGCGATGTGGATGTGAGCCAAGGCATCAAGCAGGCGCTCAAGTCCTTGGCCAAATAAGCCACTGGCGCTCACTGGGCGTCGCGCACCACACGGCCATTGAGTGGCTGAATGGGGCGCGCGTTGCCGCTGTAGAGCTGGGTGAACAGACGGTACTGAGCACGGCTGATGGTCACTGGCTGCTTGAGCACCATCCACAGCACGCCTTCGGTGCAGGGGGGCGTGGTCAGGGAGCCGACGAATTGGTAATAGCGCTGATCAGTTGGTAGCAGTTCGTTGAGGTTGAGCAAGTCGCGTGGCATGCGCACTTGGTCGCCAACATCCAGCGGTATATAAGTCCAGACCTTGTCGATCATGGGGTTGGGCTCACCGGGCTGCAGCAGCACCGCTACGACGGCCAAGGCTCCTTCTTCGCTCTTGTGCACCAAGTGCGCCACCATGGCGTAGCGCTGGCCATTGATTTGCTCTTCGGATGGGGTGTGGAAGTGAAATTGCACCAGCCGGTAGCGCATGCCGCGCACCGTGATGAAGTTTTCCCCCTGCACATCCACTTGGATGGTGTGGCCGTTGTTGAGCACGGTGGCGCTGCTGGGCACGTAGTTAAAACGCAATGGCTCGGCAGGGCCTTTGAGAGTCACTTCCTCATCGATATTGATGGGCGACTGGCGTTTGCCAATCGCGCACAGGTTGAATTCAGGCTTGAGCTGCGCCCATTTGGCCGGGCCTGTGTCGCCTTCGTAGCTCCAATGCACTTCCCCGTGGCTGCTCACTTCTTGTTCGTTGCTGGCCAGTGCCAGGGCTTTGGCGCGTGCAGCAGCTTTGCTTACCGTGCCGGGGGTACTTTTGAGGTTTTCCGTGGCTCCACTGCCGCTGGCTTTGCCTGCACCGCTGTTGACTTCGATGGTGAGGGCTTTTTTGCCTTTGATGGGCAGACCCAAGGCTTGGCGCAACTGGTTGCCCACGTCTTCCGGGGTGTTGGCCGAAGTGCTTTCCAGCACGCCTTCTACCGGGGCTTTTTTGCTGCTGGGTTCGGCGGCTCTGGCATACACCACGATGCCACACAGCACCAACAGGGTTGCGGTGCGCAGCAGTTTGTGGCGGGCCAGCAGGGGAATACACAAAGAAGTGCGGGTGGTGCGCATGGGCGTAGCCTTTCGTCAATCAGCTTAGCTATCGGCAACTTCACGCCCAGCTTGAGCCAGCTAGGCGTGGGCAATATATAGTGCCATCCCACAGACTACAGGTGTTGTAAGCGTGAGTATCCAGACCGATGATTTTGCCCCCGTGCCGCCCCAGCGCATGGTGTCCGCCGCCCCCGTATCCAACAGCGAGGAGGCGCAAGAGCGTGCCTTGCGCCCCAAATGGCTGCAGGAATACGTGGGCCAAAGCAAAGTGCGCGAGCAGCTGGAGATATTCATCGGCGCAGCCAAAAAGCGCGGTGAGGCGCTCGACCACGTGCTGCTGTTTGGCCCGCCTGGCTTGGGCAAGACCACGCTCTCGCACATCATTGCCAGTGAGTTGGGCGTGAACCTGCGCCAAACCAGCGGCCCGGTGCTGGAAAAGCCCAAAGACTTGGCGGCACTGCTGACCAATTTGGAGCGCAACGATGTGCTGTTCATCGACGAGATTCACCGCTTGAGCCCGGTGGTGGAGGAAATCCTCTACCCAGCGCTGGAGGACTACAAGATCGACATCATGATCGGGGAGGGGCCTGCGGCGCGCAGCATCAAGCTGGACTTGCAGCCTTTCACCTTGGTGGGTGCCACCACGCGCGCGGGCATGCTCACCAACCCGCTGCGCGATCGCTTTGGCATCGTCTCGCGGCTGGAGTTTTACACCGCCGAGGAGCTGCAGCGCATCGTCACCCGCAGCGCCGGTCTGCTGGGCGTACCGATAGAAGAAGACGGCAGCTTTGAGATAGCCCGCCGCTCCCGTGGCACGCCGCGCATTGCCAACCGCTTGCTGCGCCGCGTGCGCGATTACGCCGATGTGAAAGGTTCTGGGCGCATCACGCTGGACATGGCCAACCACGCGCTGGCCATGCTCGATGTGGATCCACAAGGCTTTGACCTGATGGACCGCAAGCTGCTAGAGGCAGTGATCCACCGCTTTGATGGCGGCCCGGTGGGGCTGGACAACATCGCTGCCAGTATTGGCGAGGAGCGCGAGACCATCGAGGATGTGATCGAGCCGTATTTGATTCAGCAAGGTTATTTGCAGCGCACCCCGCGCGGTCGCACGGCGACGCTGGCCGCCTACCGCCACTTGGGCGTCACCGCACCCAGCGCACCCTCGGTGGATTTGTTGGGTGATTGATGAAAACGGGCTCTAGAGCCCGTCTGTATTGCTGGCGCAGCTATTAATTTGATAGCAATCGAAAGCATTCCGCAGCGGCTTGCACGCTGGCTGCGATATCGGCATCGGTGTGGGCTGCGCTGACAAAGCCTGCTTCATACAGCGCCGGAGCAATGTACACACCACGCTCGAGCAGGCCGTGGAACAGGGTGTTGAAACGGGCCGAATCGGTGCGCATCACGGTGCTGTAGTTTTGTGGCAGATCGGGCATCAGGAAGAAGCCAAACATGCCGCCTTGGCTGTCGGTGCTAAAAGCAACGCCGGCTTGCGTCGCTGCTGCTTGCAGTCCGTTGACGAGGGCTTTTGTTTTTCGGCCCAGCTCTTCGTAAAAGCCGGGGCGGCTGATTTCACGCAGCGTGGCCAATCCGCACGCCGTGGCCACCGGGTTGCCAGACAGGGTGCCTGCTTGGTAGACGCCACCCAAGGGGGCGAGGTTTTCCATCAAGGCGCGTTTGCCGCCAAAGGCTGCGAGGGGCATGCCACCACCAATGACTTTGCCCAGCACGGTCATGTCCGGCTCAAAGCCAGGAATGGCTTGGGCGTACAGGCTTTGGGCGCTGCCGAGGGCCACGCGAAAGCCAGTCATCACTTCGTCGAGTACCAGCACGCTGCCGTGGCGGGTGCACAGTTCGCGGCAGCGCTGCATAAAGGGCACGCTGGCGCGCACAAAGTTCATGTTGCCCGCAATGGGTTCGATGATCAGGCAGGCAATGTCCGCGCCATGCAGGGCAAAAGCCTCTTCCAACTGCTGGACGTTGTTGTACTCCAGCACCAGGGTGTGCTGCACCACTTCGGGCGGCACCCCAGCGCTGGTGGCGGTGCCAAAAGTGGCCAAACCAGAGCCAGCTTTTACCAGCAAGGCATCGGCATGGCCGTGGTAACAGCCTTCAAATTTGACGATTTTGTTGCGTCCGGTGGCACCTCGTGCCACACGGATGGCGCTCATGCCGGCCTCGGTGCCACTACTGACCAAGCGCACCATATCCATGCTGGGCAGGTGCTCTAGGATGGCTTCAGCCAGTTCCACTTCGCGCTCAGTCGGTGCGCCAAACGAGAAGCCTTCGCGTGCAGCAGTCTGCACCGCTTCGAGCACGGCAGGGTGGCCGTGGCCCAGAATCATCGGCCCCCACGAGCCGATGTAGTCGATGTACTGCTTGCCGTTGGCATCCCAAAAGTAGGCACCTTGGGCGCGCTGCACAAAGCGGGGAGTGCCGCCAACGGCTTTGAAGGCACGCACGGGGGAGTTCACGCCGCCGGGAATGACGCGCTTGGCGCGCTCGAACAAGTCTTGGTTACGGTCGCTCATAAAGGGTCTGTGGTTTAGTGTCGGGTGGCGTTGGGGGGCATATCAATGTCGAGGGGAAGGCTGCCGTTGTCGTCATCCTCCTCGTCGGTTTCAGCCTGGGCCCAAAACAGGTGGTCGGGTAGCAAATGCCCCATGCCAAGGCGAAAGCCGCCATCCAAGGTTTGCTGCAAGTAGGCACTGGCTTCGTTGACGGCTTCGACGATTTCCGAGCCTGTGGCCAGTAACGCAGCCAAGGCGGCGCTGAATGTGTCGCCAGCACCAATAAAGCTGGAGTCCAAACGCTCTACGGATTGCGAAGTCAGTGTGGCATTGGGGGTGCAGAGCAAGATGTCCAAGTGTTGGTTGTCGCTGCTCCAGCCTGTCAGTACGGTGTAGGGCACACCCAGTGCATCAGCCGCTCGGGCGATGTCGCGTGGGGAGGCTGGTTTGCTTGCATCCCAGTCGGGAAGCAGCCAGCGTACCAAGGTGTTGTAGCTTCCAACCAACACAGAAGCCAAGGGCAGCAACAATTCTTGGCAAGCATCTTGGTACTGGTCGATGCGGTCATCTTGCCACCAAGATAAGTCGGGCATGTAGAGCAACAGCGGGGTGTCGGCGTAGTCCGAAGCCAGCTCTGCAATGGCGCTGATATTGTCCATGCTGCCTACAAAACCCACCTTGAACATCTGCACTGCAATATCTTCCAGTGCTAAGCGAGCTTGTTCACCAATCGCCTCGTCTTCCAGAGGGTAGTGCGCCATGATCTCAGCGGTGTCGCGCACGTAAGTGCCTGCACATACAGGCAAGGTATGTCCACCCATGGAGGCAACTGTGAGTAGATCGGCTGCAAGGCCAGTGGCACCGACAGGGTCGTTGCTGTTAAAGCACATAACGCATGCAGATTGACCTGCAGCTTCTGTGTCGGGAGAGGGTGCAGGGGAGTCGTTCATGTGCGAAATTTCTCAAGCCTTATAGATGTTTAGTAGCTACAGTCACATCTATACAATCGTTGCATTCTATTCGAAGGCCCTATAAGCTGTGACTGATTTCAAAACTTGGATGTGCTTGATTTGCGGGTGGATTTATGACGAAGCCACAGGCGATCCTGAGCACGGAATTGCGCCCGGCACCCGCTGGGAAGATGTGCCCATGAACTGGGTGTGTCCTGAATGCGCTGCGCGCAAGGAAGATTTTGAGATGGTGCAAATCTAAGCTTGGATTTTGGTTGCGGTTCCACGAGGAGTAGATCAACGTGAATGGTGCCCCCCGTACATACAAGGTGTTGGTTATCGATGACAGCAACACCATTCGCCGTAGTGCGGAGATATTTTTGAAGCAGGGTGGCCATGAAGTGATGCTGGCCGATGATGGTTTTGATGCATTGTCCAAGGTCAATGATTACCATCCCAATTTGATCTTTTGCGATATCTTGATGCCCCGTTTGGATGGATATCAAACCTGCGCCATCATCCGCCGCAACCCCCAGTTTTCTGGTGTTCCAGTAGTCATGCTCTCATCCAAGGATGGCGTCTTTGATAAGGCGCGAGGTCGCATGGTGGGAGCCCAAGACTACTTGACTAAACCATTTACCAAAGACCAGTTGCTGCAAGCTGTTCAGCAGTTTGGTACAGCAATACAAGGAGAATAAAAATGGCCATTAAAAAAGTATTAGTCGTGGATGATTCCAAAACTGAATTGTTGTTCTTGACGGAAACGTTGCAAAAGAACGGATTCACCGTTCGTACGGCAGAAAATGCTGACGATGCGCTCAAGCGTTTGACAGAAGAGGTCCCTGATTTGATCCTGATGGATGTGGTTATGCCTGGACAGAATGGATTCCAGTTGACCCGCTCGATCAATCGCAGTCCAGAGTACGCCCACATTCCCATCATCATTTGTACGAGCAAGAATTTGGAGACAGACCGCGTTTGGGGTATGCGCCAAGGTGCCAAGGACTACATCACCAAGCCCGTGGATCCGGCTGAATTGCTGTCCAAAATCCAAGCCCTTGGCTAACAGGGGTGTTGAATGTCTGATCGGCAAGCACTTCGTGATCTGCAGGCAAGGCTGGCAACCCGTTTGCAAGATGCGCGAACAGGGGTTTCTGTTGCGTGGCTAGCAGTGAAGGCTGCAAATCGACATTTCCTGTTACCACTGGCGCAGTCGGGGGAGATCGTTCCCTACACCCAGCCGCAGGGGGTGCCTTATGCCCAAGCATGGTTTTGTGGCGTCACCAATATCCGAGGCCGTCTCTATGGGGTGGTGGACTTCGCGGCATTTATAGGGGAGTCATCTACCCAAGCGGCGATTGGATCCGAGGCTAGCGTGGTCACACTCAACGGTGCTCTGGATTTGAACAGTGCGTTGCGTGTCGATAGCTTGGAGGGGTTGCGTGGAGCAGATGATTTTGTGTCTTCAACGCCAACGCAGCAAGAGCACATGCCGTACATGGGTTCAATCTTCGTCGATAAAAGTGGGGTGTCATGGCAAGAGGTGAATTTGCGCGCCTTGGCCCAAACCCCAGAGTTTTTGAATATCAGCGCTTCGTATTAAAGGTAGGTTCACATGTCATTGCTCGATAAGCTGAAATCCCGTTTCGCCAAAGCGCCTGAAGAGTTGGATACCGACTCGCGTGTTAGTTTGGGTGTTCCGTCTGATTCGCTAGATGGGTTTTCTGGAGCATCGGATGTGAGAACACGTCAAGTACCGCTGAGTGCGGCTGTGGATGATGTTCCCGCAGAGGATCTGGTGGCTGATGTGGTGTCTGTGCCTTTGTTGGGTAAGCGCACAGCAGCCCAGCACAACCGCGTGCTGTTGGTCTTGTTGGCTGTGTCTTTGTTGGTGTTGTCGGCTTTTGTTGTGCTGGTGCTTAGCCAATCCAACAAAATTGCTTTGCAGCAAGGTGCGCTGGGTCAGGCCTTGCTGCAGTCGCAACGGTTGGCCAAATCGGTAACACAGGCAGTGGTGGGGAGTGCGCAGGCCTTCCCAGACGTGTCTGAAAGTGTTGAGATCCTTTCCAAGTCTGTGGCTGGTTTGGGTAAAGGTGATCCGAGCATGTCCTTGGACGCATTGGATGAGGACATGCAACCCGAGTTGGTCAAGATCAATCCTTTGGTGCAACGGGCATCCAAGAACGCATCGGTCATTTTGGGCCAACAAAAGATGCTGACCCAAATTGGCTCCGCATTGCGCTTGATTAACCGTCAGTCTGCTGATTTGCTGGAAATTGCGGAAGGCGTCTCTTCTCTCAAACTGCAACAAAACGCGCCTGCGACAGAAATTTCAGCCGTGGGGCAGTTGGTCATGCTGACGCAGCGTATCGGTAAGTCATCCAACGAGTTCTTGACTGCTGAGGGCGTGAGCCCGGAAGCGGTCTTTTTGTTGGGTAAAGACTTGAATACTTTCAAAGAAGTGGCGGAGGCTTTGCTCAATGGCAGCGCCGAGTTGAAAATCGCCGCGCCCAAAGATTCCGTACTGCGTGAGCAGCTACAGAGCTTGCTCAAAACCTACGAAGACACCCGAGTGCAAGCGGGAGCCATTTTGGGTAACTTGCAGGGTTTGGTTGCTGCACGTGAGGCGGAGTCCATCATCATTGCGGACAGTGAGCCACTGCGCCGCAATTTGGAGGATTTGCAAGTCCAGTTGTCTGATCGCGCCGGTATTGACCCTCGCGCGTTAGTGGCCATGGTTGTCGTTGCGCTGTTTGCGTTGACCTGTGCAGGTGGCTTGTCGTATGTGCAGATTCAAGAAAGCCGTCGCCGCCAAATTTTGGCGGAGCAACAGCGCTTGGAAGCGGAAAGTCAAGAGCAAGAAGCCAAGCGCGTCAATGATGCCAACCAAGCAGCCATTCTGCGCTTGATGAACGAGTTGCAAACAGTGGCTGAGGGTGATTTGACCCAAGAAGCGACGGTGACGGAAGACATTACGGGGGCGATTGCCGATTCGGTGAACTACACCGTGGAAGAGTTGCGCTTGTTGGTATCTAACGTGCAAAACACGGCTTCTCGTGTGGCCCGGACAACATCGGAAGTGGATGCCACGTCGACCGAACTGTTGGCAGCTTCCAATGAACAGTTGCATGAAATCCGCGCCACGGGCAACTCGGTGGTGGAAATGGCCAGCCGTATTAACAATATGTCCAGCCAAGCGCAAGAATCTGCGCAAGTCGCGCGCCGCTCTTTGCAAGCCGCCGAGTCAGGCTTGCAGGCGGTGCAAAACGCGATCGGTGGTATGAACACCATTCGCGATCAAATTCAAGACACTGCCAAACGCATCAAGCGACTGGGTGAGTCGTCTCAAGAGATTGGTGAAATCACCGAGCTGATTTCTGACATTACTGAGCAGACCAACGTTTTGGCGCTCAATGCTGCCATTCAGGCTGCTTCTGCTGGTGAGGCAGGGCGTGGCTTCTCGGTGGTGGCCGAAGAAGTGCAGCGTTTGGCCGAGCGTTCTGCCGAAGCGGCCAAACAGATTGCTGTACTGGTGAAGGCCATTCAAACCGATACGCAAGATGCGATTGGCGCTATGGAACGTTCGACCATGGGGGTGGTTGAAGGGGCCAAGCTGTCTGACAATGCGGGTACAGCCTTGGCAGAAATTGACAGGGTGTCACGCCAAGTTGCTGAGTTGATTGAACAAATTTCGAATTCTGCTTCGCGTGAAGCGGAGTTGGCCAACGGCGTGGCCAACAGCATTCAGCACATTTTTGCCGTGACGGAACAAACTGGTGAAGGTACCAAGCTGACTGCCAACCAAGTGCGAGAACTCTCGCGCATGGCGGAAGACCTGCGCCAATCGGTAGCCCGTTTCAAGATTGCTTAATTTTCGACAGCCGCTAACCAGGAGAGCCTGAGCGCATGATGTCCCAAACAGTTGCCAGCGCACAAGTGGCCTCTCAGGATGACCTGGGACCATTGGTGTGGGTGCTCGATGAGCTTCGCAAATCTCTGGATGGCGCGTCCAAAGCGTTGCGGCGTTTTGTTCGCGATGCTGAGATTGCCCGCACCGAAGGTCTGACCGATCTGGATACCAGCCATCTTCGGATTGCGCGCCAGCAATTGCACCAAGCGGTCGGTGCGTTGGAGATGGTTGGCCAGTCCTCGGTGGCTAAGCTAGTTCGCGCCATGGAATCTTTGGTTCAACGCTATGTACAGCGTCCCGAGTTGTGCAGTGATGATGCCGCTTCTGCAATGGAGCGGGCCAGTTTTGCGGTCGTGGAATATTTGGAAACCTTGCTCAAGGGCAAGACATCATCGGCCGTCGCTTTGTTTCCCCAGTGGCAGGCTTTGCTCGAATACGCCGGGGAGTCTCAACGTATTCATCCCGCAGACCTCTGGTTGTCTCAATGGACTTGGCGTGATGTTGGACTGGATGATTCGGTTACCGCTACGGAATATGCGCCGAGTACGCGGCAATCCATGGAGCAAGCGCTGCTGCGCTATGTCAGATACAGCGATTTGAAAGCGGCGCACAAGTTGTCAGACCTTGCACAAGGTCTGTCGCGACAAGCAGGGGCATCGACCGATGTGCGTGCTTTCTGGGCTTTGGCTGCAGCATTCTTTGAGGCTTTGGCGCAGCAACTGCTGCCAGTTGATGTATATGTCAAACGCATCGCATCACGGGTATTGCAGCAATACGTCAGTTTGGCGACAAAAAACACTCCACCCTCCGAGCGAGTGGGGCACGAGTTGCTGTTTTTTTGTTCCCAAGCCCTTCCTTCTTTGGATGGGGCAACGCCTGTTCTGACAAAAGTGAGGGACGCCTATGGGCTGGCTACAACGCGTCCAGTGGAATACGCTAAAGAGCAATTTGGACGCTTTGACCCCACCGTTTTAGCGACAGCGCGCAAACGCATCACTACAGCGGCAGAAACATGGTCTGCCTTGGCGGGAGGCGATGTCCAGCGCTTGAAGCAGGCTGCAGATCAGTTTGCCAGCGTTGCAGAGTCGATTGCCAAACTGCATGCGGAAAACCAGCCTCTGGCCCAGGCCTTGGTGGATGTGGTGCAAGCCACTGTCCAATCAGGCGCAGCTCCCAAGCCTTCCGTGGCCATGGAAGTGGCTACGGCGGTGCTGTATTTGGAAGCCGCCTACGATGAGATGGATCCAAGTGATGAGCAATTGGCCGTGCGTGGTCAACGTCTGGCGCAGCGCTTGGATCACGTTCGTGCAGGGGGCGCTCCTCAGCCCTTAGAGGCGTGGATGGAGGATTTGTACCGCCGTGTCAGTGACAGGCAGACCATGGGCAGTGTTGTCGATGAGTTGCGTCACACCTTGACCGAGGTGGAAAAGTCACTGGATGCGTATTTCCGCAATCCTGCAGATACCAGTGTACTGGCCCAAGCCCCCAACCAGATTGCCCAAATGCGTGGGGTTTTCTCTGTGTTGGGTATGGATCAGCCAGCCACGGCAGCGCTGCGCATGCGTTCCACGGTTGAGGATTGGATTTTGGCTGCTGGCAAACCCAAGCCCCACCAAAGCCAAGAGTTTGAGAAGGTCGGCAGTAGCTTGGGGGCTATGGGCTTTTTGATAGACATGCTGAGCTATCAGCGTGCTTTGGCCAAAACCATGTTCGTATTTGATGAAGAGCAAGGCGTCCTTCGTCCGACCATGGGGCGCAGGCAAGATGAGAATGCTCCAAGTGGAGCAGATGACGATGGGTTGGCGGAGGACTTGGCTCAGTTGCAAGCACTCATGCAGACCGATTCGCTCAGTGACGAAGTTGCAACCAGTGCACCCAATGTGACGCAGGCACCTGCATCCGTTGTTCTGACGCCGGATGAAGATGACGATGATTTGCTTGGTATCTTCTTGGAAGAGGCGCGAGAAGTCATCCACAATGGCCAAGAGGCTTTGGGTGCCCTCAAGGCCGATAACACCAATTTGGCAGATCAAACTACGCTGCGACGTGCTTTCCATACCCTCAAGGGCAGCTCTCGCATGGTGGGTTTGACCGAGTTTGGGGAGGCCGCATGGGCTTTTGAGCAATTGCTCAATACCTCATTGGCTGAGCACAAGCCTGCAACAGAAGAAATGCAGCTGATTGCAGGCCATGCCATGGCTGCTTTTGGTCAATGGGTGCGCGACATTGAAAGCCAACAAGCATCCACTTGGAGTGCGCAACCATTCCGTATTACGGCCGATGCGTTGCGACTGGAAGGCCGTTTGGCTCCGCTGCAAGTACCTACGCACGCCCGTGATAGTGTTCTGGCCGCTTTGCATCCCAGTCTTAGCGATGGCCACGTAGCAGTAGAAACTCAACATCCGGCACAGGAAGAGGGTCAGCAGGCAGAATCGCTAGCCCACGCCGATTTTGCAGCGACGCAGTCTGCTGCAATAGAGGAGGCACCTCCATCGGTCGAGATGGTGGATTTCGCCGATACCGCTCCGGGCGTTGCAGAAGATGATTCAAAGCTGCCCGCAATCAATGAGTTGCCGCATCTGATCGACATCCCCCAAGACATTACAGAGCCGAATCTTGCCCAAGATGCGCCTATCGCCATTGAGCCTGCTGTCACCGAGAGTGTCATCAGTCTGGACTTCCCCGCGGTTGATGTAACACAAACCAGTAATCAGCTGGAGTCGACGTCAGCGCCGCAGGCCGAGGTTGTTGCAGAGGATATCGATTTTGCTTTGGAGTTGGACTTCCCTGCGGAGGCTGTAGCTCCTCCGTCATTGCCTGTAGTGTTGGAGGTGAACCCACCGCCCAAGCCCGAAGACGAGATCAAGGTGGTGGGCCATTTGCGCATCAGTCCAGCGCTGTTCAATGTCTTCTTGGGTGAGGCCGATGAATGGTCGCAGAAGTTACAAGAGTCTGTGCAGCAGTGGCGCGCTGATTTGGCATTGGGTGTGCCTGAGGCTGCCATTGCGTGTGCCCACTCGTTGTTGGGTAGTTCCGCTACGGTGGGCTTTACAGCGCTGTCAGAGTTGGCTCGCGCATTGGAGTCTGCATTGGAGCATTTGCAGCGCCATCTCCAATCGCAGTCCGCACATGCGGACTTGGCACTGGCTGCCGCACTCGATATCCGTCGACTCCTGCACCAATTCGCTGCGGGTGTCTTGAAGGAAGCGGATGAGGATGTATTGGTTCGTTTGCATGCGCTGGCTGCTCAAGATTTCTCTGAAGATGTGCGGGCTGTTGAAATAGATGAACCGCTTGTTGCAACGTCGGACGCAGTATCTGAGCCTGAGTTTGGTTTGGAGGCGATAGAACTACCAGAAGTGCTGATTGCCCTCGACGATGCGACATCGCCTCCCGTTGGGGCTCCTGTGGAGGCCAGCAGCACTGCGGCTAACTTTGTGGCAGCGCCACTGGTTGTGTTGTCAGCGCAAGACGACGATTTGGATGCAGTGGATAACCTGGATCCTGATTTGCTCGAAATATTCCGCGAAGAGGCCGATGAACTGATGCCTGCTTTGGGTACTGCGCTGCGTTTGTGGGTGGATACGCCCACTTTGCTCGATCAGCGCGCCCAAGTGTTGCGTTTGCTGCACACCCTCAAGGGCAGTGCTCGTTTGGCCGGAGCAATGCGCGTGGGTGAAATGGCGCACCGCATGGAAACTGCCATTGAAAGCTTGGGAAGTGATGGCCTGCAGACAGTGCAAATTGAACCCCTGCTAACCCGTTTCGACACCATTCAAACGGCAGTTCAGGGCTTGGAGGCCAATCCTGAACTATCTCCAGAATGGGAGTCGTCCGCACTGGATGCCGCGGAGATCACGCAAGATACACAAATTGCTGCAGTTCCCGAAGCGTTTGTGTTGGAGGCACGTGCAGCAGAAGATGGCATAGACAGTGGCGCAGCAGAGGCAGTCAAGCCTGAGCGGGTGGTCAAACCAGCTGTGGTCATGCCCAAAATTGCCGTGCGAACTCCTGTGCAATCGGCTGTGGCCAAAGCTACAGGGCAGCAGACAGTGCGCGTGCGTTCGCAGTTGATTGACCAGCTACTCAATCAAGCCGGTGAGGTGCTCATTGCGCGCTCGCGCATGGATGAGCATGTGGGACAGATGCGCTCAACGTTGAGTGATCTGACGGGCAACTTGGATCGCTTGCGCCAGCAGTTGCGTGATGTTGAGGTCCAAGCCGAATCGCAAATGCAGTCCCGTTTGGCGCAAGCCAAAGACAGCGCGCAGGGGTTTGATCCACTGGAGTTTGACCGCTTTACCCGTGTGCAAGAGCTCACCCGCATGATGGCCGAGTCAGTGAACGATGTGGCCACTGTGCAGCGTAACCTTCAGCAGTCCATTGATGGTGCCGAGGATGATTTGATCGCCCAAGCCCGTCAGGCCCGGGAGTTGCAGCGCGACTTGCTGCGCACCCGCATGGTGGAGTTCGACTCGATTGCTGATCGTCTGTACGGTGTGGTGCGCCAAGCCTCCAAGGATGCTGGCAAGCAAGTTCGTTTGGAAATTGAAGGTGCCAATATTGAGGTGGATCGTGCCATTTTGGAGCGTATGGCACCAGCCTTCGAGCACTTGTTGCGCAACGCAATTGCCCACGGGGTTGAGTCAAGCGATGCTCGCCAAAAAGCAGGCAAAGCTTTGGTGGGGCAAATCCAGTTGGGCGTTGAACAAGAGAGCAACGAAGTCTCGGTGGTCTTCAGCGACGATGGTGCTGGTCTGAATCTGCAACGCATCCGTGAAAAAGCCCAAGCGGCAGGATTGGTGTCGGCAGATGCAGTCTTGACCGATGCTGATGTGGCGGAGTTGATCTTCCATCCCGGCTTGTCTACTGCCGATCAGGTCACTGAATTGGCTGGCCGCGGGATTGGCATGGACGTCGTGCGTGCCGAGGTGCAGGCAGTGGGTGGCCGTATTGAAACCCATACCGAAACCGGGAAGGGAACCCAATTCAAACTCGTGTTGCCATTGACAACCGCCGTGACCCAAGTGGTTTTGCTGCGCATGGGGAACTTCACCATGGGGGTTCCGGCCAACAACATGGAGATCGTGTTGCGCGTATCCCCCGATGGCTTGGCCAACGCCTACCGCAGCAACCAGTTTGAGTACGGCATGCAGGCCATGCCCTTCTTTTGGGCTGGTGCCTTGCTTCAAGTATCGCGCCAGAGTGAGGAGCCCGTCGGTAAAACCACCCCAGTGGTCATCATGCGCAGTGCAGGTCAACACGTCGCATTGCACGTGGACGAAGTGTTGGGCAACCGCGAAGTGGTGGTCAAGAACTTGGGGGCCCAGCTCTCGCGTTTGCCGGGGCTTGCAGGCATGTCGGTGTTGCCCTCCGGTGCTGTGGTGTTGATCTACAACCCCGTGGCATTGGCAGCGGTCTATGGTGAGCAAGTGTTGGCGCAAGCCAGTGCCGAACCGTTGGTGACTGATGCGCCACAAGTTGCAAGCCCGGTGGCAACTGGCAGTGCACACGACAGCACGCCTTTGGTGCTCGTGGTGGATGACTCCATCACGGTGCGTCGGGTGACCCAACGGTTGCTGCGCCGAGAAGGCTATCGCGTGGCCTTGGCCAACGATGGTTTGCAAGCCTTGGAGCGTTTGCAAGAAGAAGTGCCTGCCGTGGTGCTGTCGGACATTGAAATGCCGCGCATGGATGGGTTTGATTTGGCGCGCAACATCCGTGCGGACGACAAACTCAAGCATTTGCCCATCATCATGATTACTTCCCGTATTGCGGAGAAGCACCGCGAGCATGCCAAAGCGATCGGGGTCGATCACTACTTGGGCAAACCGTACTCGGAAGAGCAATTACTGGCCTTGGTGGCTGGTTACTGCAAACAGCCCGAAGCAACAACTTCATAAAACCTCAGTAGCTCCATTCATCGGGGCGCTGGCGCGTGCTATCTGGTAGCGCGCCAGCGTTTCGGTTCGGGCTACTTTCAAGTCCACCATCGGACTGGGGTAATGCGCAGGTGGGTGCGGCGCCAGCCACGGGCTGTGGATGTGCTTGTCGTCTAGGCCTTGCAGTTCCGGGACATAGCGGTGGATAAAGGTGCCATTCGGATCGAATTTCTCGCTTTGGTTGATCGGGTTGAAGATGCGAAAGTATGGCTGCGCGTCGCAACCGCTGGAGCTGCACCACTGCCAACCACCGTTGTTGGCGCTGAGGTCAAAGTCCAGCAGGTGTTCGGCAAAGAATGCTTCACCGCGCTGCCAGCTGATACCCAGTTGCTTGACCAAAAAGCTCGCACTCACCATGCGCAGGCGGTTGTGCATATAGCCGCTGTGCAGGAGTTGGCGCATGGCCGCATCCACCAGTGGATAGCCGGTTTGGCCGCTGGTCCACGCTTGCCAGCGGGTCTCGGCCGTGGCACCACTTTCCCACGTGATGCGGTCATACACCGGGCGAAAAGCACCTTGCACCACATGCGGAAAGTGGGCCAGTATCTGGGCGTAAAAATCGCGCCATGCAAGCTCCGCCAGCCACTTGCTGGCCCCTTCTATGCCCTGCAGGTGTTGCGCCACCGCTTCTTGTACCAAGGTGCGAATGCCGATGGTGCCAAAGCGCAAATGCACGCTCAGGTAACTAGGGCCTTTGATGGCGGGGAAGTCACGTCGCGTGTGGTAGTGGGGCATGCGTTGCACAAAATCCTGCCACGCCTGTGTGGCGCCGTGCTCCCCGGGGGCAATGGGGAGTTGGCTCAAGTTAGTGGATTCAAAGCCCAGCGCAGCAAGGGCTGGCACGCCGGTGTGCAACAGTGCCGTGTGCTTGGATAACGCAGCCTGGTGGAGCTGGGCATCCCAGCCCTGTAGCTTTTGCAGTGCAGCAGGCTCAAGTTGGTAGGGGGCTTGTGGCTGGCGCAGGGTGCGCGCCAGCCACTGTTTGTAATAGGGCGTGAACACCGTGAACGGCGTACCCGCTTGGGTGAGCAATTCGGCTTGCTCCCACAGCACATGGTCTTTCAGCGACACCAAACGAATACCGTTTTGTTGCAGAGCCTGCTCCACTGCTCGGTCACGTTGCACGGCGGCGGGTTCGTAGTCTCGCCCTGTGAACACCGCGCCCACTTGCAGCGAGTGTGCCAAGGCAGGAATGGCCTGCGCCGGGTCGCCTTCGAGCACGATGAGCTGGCTGTGCGCAGGCAATTGCGCCTGCAAATCGCGCAGGCTCTGCAGGATGAATTCCACTCGCCGATCGCGGCGTGGCAGGGTATCGAGGATGGTGCGATCAAGCACAAAAACACACCAAACGGCCTCGCATTGCGCCGTGGCGGCATGCAGGCTGGGGTTGTCTTGCAAGCGCAAGTCGCGGCGCAACCAGACCAATCCGCGGGGAAGGAGTGTGGGCATAGCTAGAATTCGGGTTTATGCCCGGCGATTCTCCAACCATTCAGCTCCAGCATCACTTCTTGATCGCAATGCCCGGTTTGGAAGACCCGGTATTTGGCAAAAGCCTCGTGTACGTGTGTGACCACGGTAGCCACGGGGCCTTGGGCCTCATTGTCAACAAGCCTGCCGACGTGGATTTGAAAACCCTGCTCGACAAGTTGGACATGCCCCTGCAGCGCGAAGACCTGATGCAATCCCCCGTCTACATGGGTGGCCCCGTTCACACCGAGCGGGGCTTTGTGCTGCACACGGCCATGCCCGCCGCCTCCATGACGGCCGATGATGCCGACCATGGCCCCACGTACGGTGCCACCATGCGCGTCACGCCCGATGTGGAAATGACCACTTCGCGCGATGTGCTGGAGTCCTTGGCCGAGGGCAAAGGCCCTGCGCAGGTGCTGGTGTGTTTGGGCTACAGCGCCTGGGGCGCTGGCCAATTGGAGAGTGAGCTGGCCGAGAACGCTTGGCTGACCGTGCAGGCCGATCCGCGCATCTTGTTCGATGTCGCCCCCGCCGCCCGTTACGACGCCGCCCTCAAGCTGCTGGGGCTGGAGCCATGGATGCTGTCTAGCCAATCGGGGCGCGCATGAACCAGTTCAGTTCCACTACCAAGCCCACTCCTAAGCCCGTGTCGCCCCAGCACAGCAGCTTCATGGCGTTTGACTTTGGCACCAAGCGCGTGGGCGTGGCCACGGGCAGCCGCATGCTGGCCACGGCCAGCCCCAAGGGATCTATCCATGCCCAAGGCGATGCCCGTTGGCAGCAGATTACCAAGCTCATCCAGGAGTGGCAGCCCGATGCCTTGGTCATCGGCGTGCCCTATCACCCCGATGGACAGCCTCACGAGAACACTGCATTGGCACAAAAGTTTGGTCGCCAGTTGCACGGCCGTTTTGGCCTCACGGTGCACGAGGTCGATGAGCGCTACAGCACCACCGAGGCTTTGGCTTCGGGTGCCAAAGACGCGGATGCCGCCTCGGCCTGCATCATCTTGGAACAGTTTTTAAGGAGTTTGTCGTGAGCAATTTACTCATCGATGCCGAAGCGCTGTATGGCGCGCTGTGCAGCGGTGCTGCAGCCCTGCGTGGCCCGCAGACGCGCTTGGTGGGCATCACATCAGGTGGTGCATGGCTGGCCGAGCGCCTGCAGCAAGACTGGGCTTTGCCAGGCCAGGCAGGGCGCATTTCGTCTGCCATGCACCGGGACGACTTTGCCCAGCGCGGCCTGTCGGCCAAAGGCCAGACCGAGCTGCCGTTTGACGTCAACGGCGCTGACATCTTGCTGCTCGATGACGTGCTCTACACCGGGCGCACCATCCGCGCCGTCATCAACGAGCTGTTTGACTACGGCCGCCCTGCCAGTGTGCGTTTGGCGGTGCTGGTGGATCGGGGGGGGCGCGAGTTGCCCATCCAAGCCGACTTTGCTGCCGCCCGCATCACCTTGGCTGCCAGCCAGTCGCTGGCCTTGGCACGAGGCGACGACAACCGCTTTACTTTCGACATTCAGGAGGCATGACCACCATGCTGTACAAGCGCAACCCCCAGCTCAACCGCCACGGCGAACTGGTGCACCTGCTCAGCACCGAAGGCCTGCCCCGCGACATCTTGCTGCACATACTGGATACCGCCAGCAACTTCGTATCGTTCAACGACCGTGAAGTGAAAAAAGTGCCCTTGCTGCGCGGCAAGAGCGTGTTCAACCTGTTCTTTGAAAACAGCACCCGCACCCGCACCACCTTCGATATCGCCGCCACGCGTCTGTCGGCCGACGTGTACACGCTGGACATTGCCCGCAGCTCCACCGCCAAGGGCGAGTCGCTCTTGGACACCATCGCCAACCTGTCGGCCATGGCGGCTGACATGTTCGTGGTGCGCCACAGCGAGTCGGGCGCGCCCTACCTCATCTCCCAGCACGTAGCGCCGCATGTGCACGTCATCAACGCGGGCGATGGCCGCCATGCCCACCCCACCCAGGGGTTGTTGGACATGTACACCATCCGCCACTACAAGAAAGACTTTGCCAACCTGACCGTGGCCATCGTCGGTGACGTGCTGCACTCGCGCGTGGCACGCTCGGACATCCATGCCCTGACTACCTTGGGCGCTGCCGAAGTGCGCGTGGTAGGTCCCACCACCTTGGTGCCATCGGACTTGTCGGCTATGGGCGTGCGCGTGTGCCACACGCTCGAAGAGGGCATCAAGGACTGCGACGTCATCATCATGCTGCGCTTGCAAAACGAGCGCATGAGTGGCGCGCTGCTGCCATCTACCCAAGAGTACTTCAAGACCTTTGGCCTGACGCCCGAGAAGCTGCAGTGGGCCAAGCCCGATGCCATCGTCATGCACCCCGGCCCCATCAACCGCGGTGTGGAGATCGACTCCGCCGTGGTGGACGGGCCGCAAAGCGTCATCTTGCCGCAGGTGACCTTTGGCATTGCCGTGCGCATGGCCGTCATGAGCATCGTGGCGGGCAACGACGCCGATCCGCGTTGAGTGGACAGCGATGGACAAGAAGGAGAAAAACATGAACCTGTTGATTCAAGGCGGACGCGTCATAGACCCAGCCAGCGGAGCCGACCATGTGGCCGATATTGCCGTGGCCGATGGCCGCATCGTCGCCATCACCCCTGCTGGGCAAGCGGGGCATTTGCCAGCGGGTTTTGTACCCAAGCAGACCATCGCCGCCCAAGGCTTGGTGGTGGCCCCCGGTCTGGTGGATTTGTGCGCCCGCTTGCGCGAGTCTGGCCAAGCGCAGAGCGGCCAGCTAAGCAGCGAACGTGCCGCCGCTGCCGCTGGCGGCGTCACCACCTTGGTGTGCCCACCTGATACCAACCCCATCATGGACGAAGTGGGCTTGGTAGAAATGTTGCGCTACCGCAGCCAGATCCAAGGCGGCCCGCGTGTGCTGCCGCTGGGCGCGCTGACCCGTGCCTTGGCTGGCGAGGTGCTGGCCCCCATGCAACAACTGGCGCAAGCAGGTTGCGTCGGCTTTGGCCAGGCCGAGGTTCCCGTTGCCGATACCCAAGTGCTGCAACGCGCCCTGCAATACGCCGCCACCTTTGGCTACAGCGTGTGGCTGCGCCCGCAAGACCTGCACCTGGGCAAAGGCGTGGCCGCCAGTGGTGCGCTGGCCACCCGCATGGGCTTGACTGGCGTTCCCGTGGCCGCTGAGACGATTGCCTTGCACACCCTGTTTGAGCTGGTGCGCGGCACCCGCACGCGTTTGCATCTGTGCCGCATCAGCAGTGCAGCCGGTGTGGAGTTGGTGCACCAGGCCAAGGCCGAGGGCTTATCCGTGACCTGCGATGTGAGCGTCAACTCCCTGCATCTGACGGATGTGGACATTGGTTACTACGACAGCCGCATGCGCCTGAACCCGCCGCTGCGCCAGCAGCGCGACCGCACGGCCCTGCGCGCTGGTTTGGCCGACGGCACCATCGACGCCTTGGTGTCCGACCACACTCCGGTCGATACCGACAGCAAAACCCTGCCTTTTGCCGAGGCCACACCCGGTGCCACTGGCGTAGAGTTGCTGTTGAGCTTGGCGCTGCACTGGGCCGAGCAAGACAAGCTGGCCTTGCCCCAAGCGCTGGCCGCCCTGACACACCGCCCCGCTGCGGTGCTGGCAGGCACTGCACCCCAGGGCTGCGGTGCATTGCAAGTGGGTGGTGTGGCTGACTTTGTGCTCTTCAACCCGCTGGCCCGCTGGCAAGTGTTGCCCGAGCAGTTGCGCAGCCGTGGCCAGCACACACCGTTTGCAGGCTATGAGCTGCCCGGCACGGTGCAGCACACCGTGGTGGCCGGCGTGCCGGTGTACCAGCGCGCCGCCTGATGACAATGCGCAAAGCATTGGCCGTGTTGCGCGCTGGCTGGCGCATGCTGCGCGTTGTGGCCCACTTGTCGCTTGGTTTAGCGCGGGCGTATTGGCAATTGCCACGCTTGACACAAGCGCAGCGTGAACAGGTGGTGCAAGCCTGGGCGCAAGCCATGTTGCGCCACATAGGCATACGCGTGCAGGTGCTGGGCCAGCCTGCGGCGGGCCCCGTCATGCTGGTGGCCAACCACATCTCATGGTTGGACATCGTGGTGATGCACGCCGCGCAGTACTGCCGGTTTTTGTCCAAATCCGAAGTGCACCACTGGCCTGTGGTGGGGCGCTTAGCCGATGCGGCAGGCACGCTCTACATCGAGCGCGACTCGCGCCGCGACGCCATGCGCGTCATGCACCACATGGTCGAACGCTTGCAGGCGGGCGATGTGCTGGCCGTGTTCCCTGAAGGCACCACGGGCGATGGCACCGATGTGCTGCCCTTCCATGCCAATTTGCTGCAAGCAGCCATCAGCGCTGGCGTTGCGGTGCAGCCCATTGGCTTGCGCTTTGTCGATGCCAACGGCGCGCTCAGCCTGGCCCCTTGCTACGTGGGCGACGACAGCCTGCTAGAGAGCCTGTGGCGCACCCTGTGTGCCAATGGTTTGGTGGCCCAGGTGCATTTTGGGGAACCGCAGCTAGCGCAGGAGCGTGATCGCCGAGCTTGGGCACAAGACCTGCGCCAAGCAGTGATTGCTTTGCGCTAGCGCAAAGTGGCTGGCACAGGCGCGGCCTACCATGCTGGAAAAGCTGCATTGAGCAGCCCCGAGGAGGCTTCCTACCATGTTCCCTGAATACCGCGACCAAATTTCCCGCTTGAAGACCAGCGACCAGCATTTCGCCAAGCTGTTCGATGAGCACAACGCGCTGGATCAGCACATCAAAAACATTGAATCCCATATCGTGGGAGGCACTCCTGCTGAAGTCGAGCAGCTCAAGAAGCGCAAGTTGCAACTCAAAGACCAGCTCTACGTCATTTTGCAAAAGGCAGCGTAGGCGTCAGAGCAATTTTTCCTTGTGATTTCAGAGTTCTTGCGGTTGCGGTGAACGGGACTATCTGATTTGATGGCTGTACAGCTAGATAGTCGGATTTGAAACGCAACACGGGGAGAACTCTGTATGTCTGATCTGTCAGATGCCATGGTGCACCATGGGTCGGTGCAATCTATCGGCGTGCCCCGGGAAATATTCCCCGGTGAAAAGCGCGTCGCCACCGTGCCCGATGTGGTGGAAAAGCTCATCAAGCTGGGCTTCAAAGTCGTGGTCGAGTCGGGCGCGGGCGAGCAAGCCAATTTCAGCGATGAGGCCTACGTCGCCGCTGGCGCCGAAATCGCCCCAGGCGCAGCGGCGCTGTGGTCGGTCGCCGACATCGTGTTCAAGGTGCGCGCACCCAGCACCGAAGAAGTCGCCCTGATGCGCGAAGGCGGCTCGCTGATCAGCTTCATTTGGCCGGCCCAAAACCCCCAGCTCATGGAACAGCTCAAAGCCAAGAAGGCCACCGTGCTGGCCATGGACGCGCTGCCCCGCACGCTGAGCCGAGCCCAGAAGATGGACGCGCTGACCTCGATGGCCGGCGTGAGCGGCTACCGTGCCGTGATCGAAGCCGCCAACGCGTTTGGCCGCTATTTCAACGGTCAGATCACCGCTGCGGGCAAGGTGCCCCCGGCCAAGGTCTTTATCGCCGGTGCTGGCGTGGCCGGTTTGGCCGCCATCGGTACTGCCGTGGGCCTGGGTGCCATCGTGCGCGCCAACGACACCCGCCCTGAAGTGGCCGACCAAGTCGTGTCCCTGGGCGGCGAGTTCGTCAAGGTGGATTACGAAGAAGACGGCTCGGGCGGCGGCGGTTACGCCAAGGTCATGAGCGAAGGCTTCCAGGCGGCTCAGCGCGAAATGTATGCGCAGCAGGCCAAGGAAGTGGACATCATCATCACCACCGCGCTGATCCCGGGCAAGCCCGCGCCGCGCCTGATCACGGCCGACATGGTGAAGTCCATGAAGCCGGGCAGCGTGATCGTGGACATGGCCGCTGAACAAGGCGGTAACTGCGAACTGACTGAGCCGGGCAAGGCGGTGGTCAAGCACGGCGTGACCATCGTGGGCTACACCGATCTGGTGTCCCGCTTGGCCAAGCAATCCTCGACGCTGTACGCCACCAACCTGCTGCGCCTGACCGAAGAGCTGTGCAAGGCCAAGGACGGCGTGGCCGTGGTCAATATGGAAGACGACGCCATTCGCGGCCTGACCGTGACCAAAGGCGGCGAAATCACCTGGCCCGCGCCTCCCCTGCCACAAGCTGCAGCACCGGCACCCAAGGCCGCTGCCCCCGTGGAGCAAAAGAAGAGCGGCCACGGCCATGGCAACAGTGCGCCCATGCCTGCAAAGACGCTGGCCATCATCTTCGCGGTGGCGGCGGTGGCGTTCTGGTTCATCGGTGCCAACGCTCCGGTGGCCTTCCTCGGTCACTTCACCGTGTTCGTGCTGGCCTGCTTCATCGGCTACATGGTGGTCTGGAACGTGACCCCGGCCCTGCACACGCCGTTGATGAGCGTGACCAACGCCATCTCGAGCATCATCGCGATTGGCGCACTGGTGCAAATTGCGCCGCCCGAAGTGGGTGGCGGCCGCCCGGATGAGCTCATCCGCTGGCTGGCGTTTGCCGGCATTGTGCTGACCGCCGTCAATATGTTCGGTGGCTTCGCTGTGACACGTCGCATGCTCGACATGTTCCGCAAATAAGAACAAGAGGGAAACACGACCATGTCCCAAAGTCTCGCAACGGTGGCCTACCTCGGTGCCGCTATTCTTTTCATCCTGAGCCTGGGTGGCCTGTCCAACCCGGAAACGTCACGCCGCGGCAATCTGTTCGGCATGATCGGTATGGGTATCGCCATTCTGGCGGCCATCCTCGGCCCACGCGTCAGCGCTGCTGGCGTGCCCTGGATCATCGGCGCGCTGGTGATCGGTGGCGGCATCGGCCTGTATGCCGCCAAAGTGGTCAAGATGACCCAGATGCCCGAGCTGGTGGCCCTGATGCACAGCTTGGTGGGTCTCGCAGCCTGCTTGGTGGGTTTCGCCAGCTACGTGGACACCTCGGTGCAATTCCAAGGCGCTGAGAAGCTGATCCATGAAGTGGAGATCTACGTCGGCATCTTGATCGGCGCGGTGACCTTCTCGGGCTCGCTCATCGCCTTCGGCAAACTCAACGGCAAGATCGGCGGCAAGCCGCTGCTGCTGCCCGCACGTCACTGGCTCAACCTGGTGGCCCTGCTGGTGGTGATCTGGTTTGGCCGCGAGTTCATCGCTGCGCATGACATCCAGGCTGGCATGACGCCGCTGCTGGTGATGACCGTGATCGCGCTGCTCTTCGGCGTGCACATGGTGATGGCCATCGGCGGTGCGGACATGCCCGTGGTGGTGTCCATGCTCAACAGCTACTCCGGCTGGGCCGCTGCGGCCACCGGCTTCATGCTGAACAACGACTTGCTGATCGTGACGGGCGCACTGGTGGGCTCCTCGGGTGCCATCCTGTCCTACATCATGTGCCAAGCCATGAACCGCAATTTCATCAGCGTGATCGCGGGCGGCTTTGGCTCTGGCGCGGGCACCCCTGCCGCTGGCGGCGCTGCGCAGCCTCAAGGCGAAGTGGTTCCCGTGAGCGCTGCCGAAACCGCCGAGCTGCTGAGCACCGCCAAGAGCGTGGTGATCATCCCCGGCTACGGCATGGCTGTGGCCCAAGCTCAGCACACCGTGTTCGAAATCACCAAGACCCTGCGCGCCAAGGGCGTGAACGTGCGCTTCGCCATCCACCCGGTGGCGGGCCGTATGCCCGGCCACATGAACGTGCTGCTGGCTGAAGCCAAGGTGCCTTACGACATCGTGCTGGAGATGGATGAAATCAACGAAGACTTCCCCGACACCGATGTGGCCATGGTGATCGGCGCGAACGACATCGTGAACCCCAGCGCCATCGAAGACCCGGCCAGCCCCATCGCCGGCATGCCGGTGCTGGAAGTCTGGAAGGCGCAAACCTCCATCGTGATGAAGCGCTCCATGGCCTCGGGCTACGCCGGGGTGGACAACCCGCTCTTCTACAAAGAAAACAACCGCATGCTCTTTGGCGATGCCAAGAAGATGCTGGACGAGGTGCTGGGCTTGCTCCGCGCCGGGGCGTCGTGAACCAGGCTGCACCTGTGGCGCAGACACTGAAGCCGATGGAGTCTTAGGGCTGCACCGAATCCAAAGCCTGCAGCACCTGACCGGGTGTGAGTAACTCGGTCAGCACCACCGGGGCTTGGCCTGGGCCGGGGTGCAGCACGTACACCGGCACCCCGCTGCGCCCCAGCGCGCGCAAGGCTTGGGTGATGGCGGGGTCTTGCCGTGTCCAGTCAGCACGCAGCAGCAGCACGCGGCGCTGTGCAAATGCTTGCTGCACGCTGTCTTGGTTCAGGGTGGTGCGTTCATTGACTTGGCAGGTGATGCACCATGCAGCGGTGTAGTCCACAAACACGGGCTGGCCTGCTGCCAGGGCGTGTGCCTCACGCTCAGGCGTCCACGCTTGCCATGCGCCTTGCGTGTTAGCCGCCACGACGCTGGCCGGGCTGAGCAGTTGCCACAGCACCCACAACAACCACAGCACGGTGGCGAGCAAAGGCAGCGCCAGCACGCGGCGCAGGTGCAGCATCCAGCGGCCCGGGCGGGGTAGCCAGCGTGCCGCTTGCGGCCACAGGCACAGCAGCAAGTAGGGCAGGGCCAAGCCCAAGCCCAACGTGGCAAACACGGCCAGTGCCGCGCCAGCGGGCAGTGTCAGCGCGGTGCCCAGCGCTACCCCCATGAATGGGGCGGTGCAGGGCGATGCCACGGCCACGGCCAGCACGCCAGACCACGCTGCATCGGCCCAAGGATGGCGCAGCAGCGCTTGCAGGTGCGGGCTAGCGCCGCTGGCGTGCTCGGCTTGGCTGCTGCGGCCAGACAGCACGGCCAAGCTGCGCCACTCCCACAGACCTAGCAAATTGACCGCCAACAGGGTAAACAAGAGCGCCAGTGCACCCACGACCCACGGGTTTTGCAGTTGAAAGCCCCAGCCCAGTTGTTCGCCCCCCGCACGCAGCGCCAGCAAGGCTGCGGCCAGTGCCAGCATGCTGCCCACCACGCCCACGCTGTAGGCCGTGCCTCGCTGCCAACCGGGCACACTGCGCATTCCCGCGCTGGGGAGGGCCAAGCTCAGCACTTTGATGGCCAGCACCGGCAGCACACAGGGCATGAGGTTGAGAATCAGCCCACCCAACAGGGCCGAGCCCAGCAGAACGATCCAGTCCACGCCGCCCAGGTTTTGGCGCACATCCAGCGCCAGGGGCGCGCTGCTGGTGGGGGATGGCCCGCTTGCTGCGCTGGCTTGCTCCTGGGTTGGCCACTGGCCTTGCACAGGGGCGGAGAGCCGCAATGCGCTGCGAGCGCTTGAAGAGGAGGGGCCTACCAGCACCCAGTCCAGCATGGAGGGCGATTCCAAGCGCATCTCTGCCAGCGGGATACGCACTTGCCACGTGCTGCGGCTGGCGTTGGCCGACTCGCTGCGCCACAACTGTTGGCCCACGGTGGCTGGGGCGGCGTTGTGGTCGACCGTCTGTACGGTTTGGGCGGCATGGGGCAGCAGGGGCGTGGCCACAATGGCTGCTTGCTCAGGCAGGGCGGTGAGGGCGTGGCCCTGCCAGGCAGCGGGCAGACCTTGCACCTGCAGCAGCAAAGTGGTGCGGCCATCGGCGCTGGTTTCCAGTTGGCTGTGGGCTTGTACACCGGCCCAGCCCAAGGCTTGCGCACTTTGTGGAGCCCGCGTGGGGGCTTGGACAAAGTCTTCGGCTTGCATGGCGACTGAGCCACGCACCGGCACTCCCAAGCTCATGCTCGCATCTTGTGGAATGCATTCTTGGCGGCACACCAACCAGTGGGCTTGCAGGCCTATGCTGACTTCACCCGCCAGCGGGGCGCGCCAAGTGGTGGGAATGCGCACAGGCACTGGCAGCAAGACCCGGCCTTCGTAGCCCAAGTTGACCAAGTCACCCACTGCGATGCGTTGTGGCACGGGCCAAGCGATTTCGCCCACATCCCAGCCTTCGGGCAGCGTCCAGCGCAATTCGGTGGGCAATCCGGTATCGCCGGGGTTTTTCCAGTAGCTGTGCCAGTGCGGCTGGTGTTCCAGCTGCACTCCCAGCCAAATGGTTTGTCCCGGCTGCAAGCCGTTGGGGGCGTAGGCCAGCAGTTCGGCACGCACCTGTTCGGTTTGGGCTACCGGATTATTTTTATCAAAAAGGCCTGCAGCGCTTGCCTGTATTGCTGCAGCAGCTATCAAAAATGTAGCAAAAAGGTGGCGCAAAAAGGGCTGCATGACAAAGTAGATATGGAGGCAGTGGAAAAGTTCAGTAACAGTGTGCCATTGCGATGGGACAAGTCTTGCATTCTTATCTAAGCGCAATTAGGCTGTTTTTCGTGGCTTTAACGCCAGCTTTATTGGCTATAAATGGTGATGAAAACGCATGCAACAGGAGGGCTTATGCATAGAAAGACAATCGGATGTGCTACGGTTTTGCTTGCTGGGCTATTGTTGGGGGGCGCTGCCCAAGCGGGCGATTACGGTACTTTGTACACCCAAGGTAGCAGCAATGGCTACACCTTGGGTTACGGCGTGTCTTTGGGGGATGATTTTGCGGCCCGTATTCACTACAGCGCCTTTCCCAAGTACAGCGCCAACAGCACCAATGTGGGTGACTTTGGCTCCAGTGCCAACCTCAATATCGACTTGCAATGGCAGTCCATCTCCTTGTTGGCCGATTGGTATCCTGGCGGTGGAGGTTTCCGTCTGACGCCTGGCATCATCTTCAACCAAAGCAAGATCACGGTGTCGGGTACGGGGCAAGTCAATGGTGTTACAGCCAACGTGAACGACGAGATCAAGCTCAGCAAAGATCCCCAGCTCTATTTGGGCATTGGTTACGGTTTGCGTCCGCGCCAAGCCAAGGGCTTTGGCTTTAGTTTTGACTTCGGTCTGATGGCGGGCAATCCCCAATCGGAGCTCACAGCCACTGGCGGTGGTGTCACCCAAAACGACATCAACACCCAAAACGCCAAGGTGCAAAGCGAGATCGACAAGCTCAAAGTGCTGCCCGTGCTGGGCTTGGGCGTGAGCTACTCGTTCTAAGCGGTTTTTCCAGCTTTCGCTTCCAGTGCCTGCCCGAATACGGCAGGCATTTTGCTGGGCGCGTGGATGCGCAGCTGTTTGTGCACACTCTCGCGCCCAAACACCACCTCAATCTGTGAAGGGCGCACGCCAAACAAGGGTGCCAGAAAACGCACCATGTGGTCGGTGGCTTTGCCGTTCTCCGGGGCTGCAGTCACGCTGATGCGCAATTCTTTGCCCAGCGGTGTGCCAATAGCATCCTTGCCCGCACTGGGCTTGCCCAGCACGTTCACCACCAAGGTGTCTCCATCCCAGCCAAAAAAGCCATCACCCGTCACGCCCTGCCGAGTGGTGGAGGCAGTGGCTGTAGCGCGGGTGGCAGCGGACTTTGCGGGTTTTTTGCTCATGGAGTGGCATCATAGGTGGCTATGACACACGCTTTCACGCCCCCAGCCTCGCCTGCTGCCTTGCCGTCATCGCCTTACTGGGCGGATTGGACATGGACCGACTTTGCCACCGCTCGCTTGCAGGGCGTGCAGCCTGTGGCGGTGTTGCCCTTGGGGGCCACCGAGCAGCATGGCCCGCACCTGCCCTTGCAGGTCGATACCTGCTTGGTCGACGGGGTGGTGCAAGCCGCCGTGCCCCACGTGCAAGCCCAACAGACCACCGCGCTGTTTTTGCCCACCCAAGCGGTGGGCTTTAGCCCAGAGCACATGGCCTACCCCGGCACGCTGAGCTTGTCGGCCACCACCATCATCCGCTTGTGGACCGAGCTGGGCGAAGGCGTGCACCGCGCTGGCGTGCAGCGTTTGGTGCTGTTCAATGCCCATGGTGGGCAGGTGGGCCTGCTCGATACCGTGGCCCGCGATCTGCGCGCCCGGCTGGGCATGCTGGTGTTCAGCGTCAACTGGTATGGTCTGCCGTTGACGACCGAAGACGGCCACGATGCCAACGCCATGTTCAGCGCGCACGAACACCGTTTTGGCATCCATGCCGGGGATGTGGAAACGTCCATGATGCTGGCCTTGCGGCCCGACTTGGTGCGCATGCAGGCGGCACAGCAATTTGCCTCTGCGTCCGAGCAGCGCGCCGCCCAGTACCCCATTTTGGGCAATGGCAAGAGCGCCAAATTGGCGTGGCAAATGCAGGACTACAACCCTGCAGGGGCGGTGGGCAATGCAGCAGCAGCCACTGCCGACAAAGGGCGCTCCGTCCTTGCAGCAGCCGGGCGCGCATTGGCAGTACTGCTGGCAGAGGTGCACAGCTTGCCTGCCAGTACGATCAGCACAGCAGCTCCCAACGCTTGACTTGGCTGGTACCGCTAGGCTGGCATGCTCCGGACAGGGGGCCTATGCCTTGGCTCAGGCGCTACCTTGTCGGGTGTGCAGTTGGAGTACGTCGTACGGACTGGTAGCAGTATCGCCCCCAAAGCGGTAGGCCGAGGTGGCGAAGTTGGCCACATAGTCTCCGAATACGCATACCGCGTGGTCGTCACCCGCAGCACCAGCGGCCACCATCAGGGGAATGAGGTGGTCTTCTTGGGGGTGGGCTAGGCGGGCGTAGGGGGCTTTTTCCCAGTTCACCAAGGCCGCAGAGCGTTCTTCGGCGCTGCGGTTGAGCAGGGATTGGCGCAGCCAGAGATCGAACATCTCGGATGCTGGGAGCGATTGCTTGCCACGCTCTCGCAGGTTGTGAAAGCTCTGGCCGCTGCCCAAAATCAGGATGCCTTGGTCGCGCAACGGGGATAGCGCACGACCTACGGCGATGTGCTCTGCCGGATCAAAACCAACACGCATGGACAACTGAACCACAGGTATGTTGGCCTCGGGGTAGATGGGTTTGAGCAGGCTGTAAGTGGCGTGGTCATAACCACGATGGGGGTCAATGTCCACATCCCAACCAGCGTCTTGCAGCAAGCTGGCGACTTGGTGTGCCAATTCGGGATGACCGGGTGCCGGATATTGGATGCGGTAGAGCGCATCGGGGAAGCCGAAGTAGTCGTAAATCATCGGCGGCTGGGGTGAGGCCGACACGCTGAAGACGTCTGCTTCCCAGTGGCTGCTGATGATGAGGATGGCGCGTGGCGCCTCCGGTAGCTGGTATGGCAGGTCTTGCAGGGACTTTTCCATGACGGCAAAAATGTCACGGAACGGCCCATTCATGAATGGCCAAGGCCCGCCACCGTGGGACAGGTAGTAGACGGGTTGGCGCTGGGCTGCCGTAGCTGATGGGGTGTTTGCAGTGGACATAGACAGGGCATCTCAAAGGATGAAGACAAGAATGCCTGCATCATTCCATCTATCGTGCAGAATATGAAGTCCTTTTACTTGATGAAGTCAATCAATATAGTTGATTGATTCGGCCCTCAATCGCGTGTCCAACGCGGTGTGGGTCGGTCTGCAGGGTGTGGCAAACCGTCCATGCCGATATCCACCGCACGGGTTTGCCAAGCGCGCACCCCGCTGGCATCCAACTCCAAGCGCAGCATCCAAGCACGGCGCTGGTTGTCGTTGTCGGTTTCTTTCATGATGAAGTTGCCCACGCTGTAGACGATGGGTTTGCCGCGGTAGGTTTCCACGTCTTGCGTCACATGGGGGTGGCCACCCACCACGGCATCGGCCCCAGCGTCGATCAGGGTGCGGGCCAGTTGGCGCTGGCGGCTGTTGGCCACCAGCTCGTTTTCCCAACCCCAGTGCATGAAGGGGATGACCACATCGGCACCGTAGCGACTGCGGGCTTGGGCGATGTCGTAGCGCACTTGTTCGTCTTCGCTCCAAGCCACGCCAGCGGCATCGGTATCGGCTTCAAAGCTGCGGGGCATGAACTCCACGTAAGAGAGCAGCGCGATGCGCAGCCCATGGCGCTCAATGATGAGCGGGGTGTGCGCCTCGCGCAGATTGCGCCCGCCACCCACTTGCTGCAGCCCGGCCTCTTGCAGCAAGCCCAGCATTTGCGCAAAAGCAGCGCGGCCAAAGTCGCCTGAATGGTTGTTGGCCAAGGTCACCGCATCCAAATGGCGGCGCAGCACAGGCAGCACGCGCGGGTGGGCGCGGAAGGTGTAAATTTTTCCCTCCGCGTTGCCCTCGGTAGCCACCACGCATTCCAAGTTGGCTATGCGGATGTCGGCGCTGTCCAACCAGTCGGCAAACGGAGCCAAGGGGTCGCCACCCTTGGCAATGAAGTCGCCTGCAGCATCGTCCAGCGCCATATCGCCTGCAAATACCAGCGAAACGCGCTGCGTTGGGCCCGCAGCAGGGATTCGGTTGGCGGCGGGGCGGGCGCGATGGCTGCTTGCAAAGGATTGGGCTGCATGGGGGCTGGGGCGGTAGCCTTGCAGCGTGCAGTGGTACTGGAACTCGCGCCGCAGATGGCCTGCATATACGAATTGCTGGCCAGTCAGGCTGGATGGGCTCTTGCCTTGGCCTTTGCGCAGGTGTGTTGGGGCGACTGCGAAAGGCGGGTGGTATTTGTTCTGCTGCACCAGCAGGGGGCCCTCGTCGGTGTCCACATAGGTCGATAGGGCGATGTACTCTATGTGCTGCCCCTGCCCCACCACCACAGGTTTGAACCAGAAGCGCCCATACACATCCACCAAGGGCGTGCTGTATGCGTCAGGCTGCGGGGTGGCTTGCACGTGCTGCGTGCTGCCAGCGTAGGTGAGGGCGCAGTGCAGGGTGGGTTGTGGGGCAGTCGCTGAGGCGTAGGCTGGCAGGGCCAACCAAGCCCACGCGAACATGGCCATTACACGGGCTGTTGCGCGCAGCCATGGATCGCCTGCACCGACTGTCATGGCAACAGGCGTACTGGGTCGTGGGCGTGATCGTGGGCGCTGATTTGGAATACGGCCACGGTGCGCACCAATTCATCGGCCTGTGCGCGCAAGCTGGAAGCCGCGGCCGCCATTTCTTCCACCAAGGCGGCGTTTTGTTGTGTTGCTTGATCCATGAGTGTGATGGCAGAGCCTATTTGTGCCACGCCTGAACTTTGCTCGACGCTGGCAGAACTGATCTCGCCCATGATATCGGTAACCCGGCGGATGCTGGCCACCACCTCGGTCATGGTGCTGCCCGCTTGGTCAACCAATGAAGTGCCTTTCTCCACGCGCTGCACGCTGTCGTCAATCAGGGCTTTGATTTGTTTGGCGGCTTCGGCCGAGCGTCCAGCCAAGCTGCGCACTTCGCTGGCCACTACGGCAAAACCTCGGCCTTGCTCCCCTGCTCGGGCGGCTTCTACGGCAGCGTTGAGGGCCAAGATATTGGTTTGGAAGGCGATGCCGTCGATGACGCCGATGATGTCGGCGATTTTCTTGGAACTGTCGTTGATGCCCTTCATCGTGTCCACCACTTGGGCCACCACCTCGCCCCCTTGCACGGCCACTGTAGAGGCGTTTTGCGCCAACTGGTTGGCTTGGTGGGCATGTTCAGCGTTTTGCTGAACCGTGTGGCCCAGTGCGTCCATGGAGGCGGTGGTTTGCTGCAGTGAACTGGCTTGGTTTTCGGTGCGTGCACTGAGGTCTTGGTTGCCTTGGGCTATTTGGGCGCTTGCCGTGGCTACTGACTCACTACCGGAGCGCACGCGGGCCACAATGCCGCCCATGCTGTCGCGCATGGCTTTGATGCCATGCATCAAGCTGGTGCCATCCCCCTCTTGCAAGGGAATGGCCACACTCAAATCACCCTGTGCCATGCGGTGCACGATGGTATTGGCTTGTCCTGGCTCGCCACCCAGTTGCCGAAGAATGCTGCGCCCAATCAGCAGCCCCATGGCCAGCAGCAGGACTGCCAGCAACAGGGTGCCGACACCAGCTTGCATCGAGCGGTTGAGGATGGTGGCATTGACCGTGTCCACATACACACCGGAGCCGATTACCCATCCCCATGGGGCAAACGCTTTGACAAACGATACTTTTTGCACCGGCTGGTCGTTGCCCGGCTTGGGCCACATATAGGCCACGCTGGCGCCCTCGGTGCTGCTTTGGGCGGCTTTCACGAACTCGACAAACACGCGTTTGCCGGTGGGGTCTTTGTTTTCCGTGAGGTCTTTGCCATCGAGCTCTGGCTTGATGGGGTGCATGACCATTTTGGGCTGCATGTCATTGACCCAGATGTATTCTGCGCCGCTGTAACGCACCGACTTCAACGCCAGCAAGGCGCGTTGCTTGGCTTCATCCTCGCTCATCTTGCCTTGGGTGGCTTGTGCGTGGAAATGCGCTACCAGCGCGTGGGCAATTTCCACGGTTTGGCGTACGGCTACTTGGCGCTCGTGCATGAGCATGGTGCGCTCGGACACCATGAAAAACGCCAACAGCAGCAGTAAACCTATCACTGCGCTGGCAATCAAAAGCCGCAGGCGGTTGGCGATATGGAGGGATGCAATGCGAAACATGGAAAGCCTTGAACCAATCTGGAAAGAGAATGAATCAATCACCTTGCGCCCAGCATAGTGGGTGTCTAGATGGTATGGGTGTCAGGATTGTTTCATGCGCTGTTGCTAATTGCTGGTGCAAAAACGGTTTTGATTGCGTAAATGTTTTTTAAGATGTTTTAAATCGATGCCGTGCCTTGGATGCAGGTCACGCTGTGCCCACCCACCCATACTTGGCCATGGGGGTCACGCTCTAGGAACACGCGCCCTGCGCGGTTCAGGCAAGTGCCTTGGGCGGCGGTGTAGCGTTCGGGCAGGTGCCCGTCGGCAATCAGCCATTGGGCCAGGCTGGCGTTCAGGCTGCCCGTGACCGGGTCTTCCGAGACCCCGACTTCGCCCACAAAGGCCCGCACTTCCAAGTGGGGCAAGTCGGCGTTGCCAGAACGTGCATCGCTAGGGCGTTGGCCCGAGGGCTGCACAAAGGCCCGTGCCTCGCGGTTGCTGCGTCCAATCAAGCCGGGGCTGCTGGACTCTTCGTGTGGGTATAGGGCTGCGACACCGACAAACGCATGCAGGGCGCGCAGTGCGGCGTGGTCGGGCTGCAAAGCCAGCACGGTCTCGGGGTTGTCGAGCAAGAGGCCCAGCCAATGCGGGCCGTTGTCCAGCATTTGCACCGCCTGCATCTGGGCACTCGCCACGCCCAGCGCTTGTAGCACGGCTTGCAGGTAGGCCGCATCAGGCGCACTGCGGCGCAAGCTGGGCGCTGCAAACGCCCAGTGGCCCTGTCGCCGCCCAATAGTGACCAAGCCCACCCCGCACTCCTGCACCACCACACCCTGTTGGCGCGGCTGGTGACCGGCTTGCAACCAAGCATGGCAAGTGCCCAGCGTAGGGTGGCCCGCGAAAGGCAGCTCGCTCTCGGGCGTGAATATGCGCACCCGGTAGTCCGCCCCCGCTGCCGCACCTTCGGGGGTGGGCGGCAGCACAAAGGTGGTTTCGCTCAGATTCGTCCACGCAGCGAACTGGCGCATCTGCGCCTCGCTCAGATCGGTGCCATCGAGCACCACCGCCAGCGGATTGCCCAGATAGGGGGTAGCGGTGAACACATCGACTTGGGCAAAGGGGCGTTGGCGTGGGGGCATGGTGTGGGAGGGGGAGGGGGTGAGGTTATAGGTCGTGATGGATGCGGGCGTTTGCTGTGGGCTTAGCCCAGCGGCATGGTCAGGATGGCGTGGGCTGCAGGGCGTTGGCGCAGGCGATCAAACCAGGCCTCTACGGCTGCAAAGCGCGGGTGTTCGAGAGGCAAGCCATACCAGCGGTGCATTTCGCAGCCCAGTGGGATGTCGGCCATGGTGAAGCGTTCTCCGCACAGGTAAAGACGCTCTTGCAGGTGGGCGTCGAGTTGCGCCAGCAGGGCGTATGTTTGCTCTTGCGACTGGGCAATGACGGCGCTCTGGCGCTGCTCCAGCGGCGTGCGGATGAGTTGCATGAAGGCACCGCGCCCAGCTGGATTGAAGGTGGTTTGCTGCCAGTCCATCCAGCGCTCGGCATCGAAGCGTTGCGCCAAGTCCTGCGGGTACAAGCCAGTGTCGCGCCCTCGGAGATTGCCGTAGCGGGCACACAGGTAGCGCACGATGACATTGCTCTCCCACAGCACCAGATCGCCATCTTGCAAGGTGGGTACCAATGCATTGGGGTTGAGGGCTTGGTACTCGCTGGTGTTAACGACCCCGAACTCGCGCCCGGCATCGGTGCGGGGCAGATCCAGCCCCAGCTCACCGACAGCCCATGCCACTTTGCGTACGTTGATGGAAGTCAGTCGTCCCCACAGATGTGGCATGGCAGCTCCTGTGTTTTTACTGCGCTTGCTTGATGGCTTGCGCCAAGGCGGCCACACCGCGGCGGATTTCGTCCACGCTGGGGGTGACGAAAGAAAAGCGCAGGCTGCGTGGGTCGCCTCCGGTGGCAAAGAAGGGCGCTCCAGGCACGTAGGCCACACCCGCATCCACGGCCTTGGGCAGCAGCTCCACAGCGTTCAGGCCGGCGGGCAGGCGGGCCCACAGGAACATGCCGCCATCGGGGTGGTTCCACGTCAGGTTGTGTTCGGGGTCTTGCTGCGCGTTGGGGAAGTGCTCTGCCAACGATTCGAGCATGGCATCGCGCTGGGCTTTGTACAGGGCGCGGATGCTTTGGATGTGGCCGGGCAAGAAGTCGCCCTTCATCACTTCGTAGGCAGCGCGCTGGTTGAAGCTGGGGCTGTGCAAGTCCGCTGCTTGCTTGGCTTGCAGCAGCTTGGGCATCAAGGCCTTGGGGGCCACCATATAGCCCAAGCGCAGGCCGGGGGCCAGCACCTTGGAGAACGAGCCCAAGTACAAGCAGCCTTCGGGGTTGCGTGCTGTCAGCGGGGCAGGGGGCGCTTGGTCAAACCACAGGTCGCCATATGGGTTGTCTTCCAGCAGCGGCAAGCCTTGTTCGGCCGCCAGAGCCGATACGGCGGCACGGCGTTCCTCGGTCATGGTGCGGCCAGTGGGGTTTTGGAAGTTGGGCAGCAGGTACATGAAGCGGGCTTTGTCCGCACCGCTCAGGATTTGGTGGCGCAAGCTGCCGGGTGTGCCATCGGGCAGCACGCCGTACTCGTCGCTGTCCACGCCCACGATGGTGGGTTCCATGGGCGTAAAGGCTTGGATGGCCCCCAGGTAAGTGGGCGACTCCACCAGCACGCGGCTGCCTGCATCGACCAGCACCTTGGCCACCAAGTCCAAGCCTTGTTGTGAGCCGGTGGTGATGAGGATGCTGGCCGGATCCACGTCCCAGCGCAGGCCGGCAGCGGCACTGGTTTCGCCCAGTTGGCGGGCGATCAGTTCGCGCAGGGGGGCATAGCCTTCGCTGGCGGAGTATTGCAAGGCCGAGCTGGCGTCGTGCGTGAGCACGTAGTCGCAAGCGGCTTTGAATTCAGCCGCTGGGAATGTTTTGCTAGAGGGCAGTCCACCCGCAAAGCTGATGATGCCGGGGCGTTCGGTGACTTTGAGGATCTCGCGGATCACCGAGGGGTTCATCTTGTGGGCGCGCTGCGCCAAAGTCCATTGACTCATGGTGTTTTTCCAGTGAAGTTGTGTGGTTGTTTTGATCGAGAAGCGGTTTTCAGTGTGGCCTGTTTGTACCACTGTTGGTGTTGCTGCATAGGGCTTCTAGGGGGTGAGCATGGGGTAGAGCGACAGCACCAAGGCGGCGGCCATCGTCCGGTTGAACCAGCGTTGCCGTGTAGGTTGTTGCAGCCAGTGCCGCAGCACCTTTCCAAAGCCCACCCAGAGTACGCTGCAGGGGCTGCCCAGCAGCAAAAACAGGCCGGCCAGCAGCACTACTTGCAGGGCCTCGGCTTGGGGTGCTAGGTAGGTGCTCATGCAAGTGACCGCCATCATCCATGCTTTGGGGTTGACCCATTGGAAAACGGCAGCCTCCCAAAAGCCGATGGGTTGCGCTGATGCTGGTGCACTCCAAGACGCCGTTTCGGATGGTGTTGGGGTGGCTGCAATAGGTGTAGTTGAGCGCGCCAGTTTGTAGGCTATCCACAGCAGGTAGGCACCGCCCAAGGCGCGCAGCAGGTCATAGAGCGCTGGCCAATCCTGCAATACGGTGTGCAGGCCCAAGCCCACGCACAGCACCATGAAACCAAAGCCAAGGTTAACGCCCGCCAAATGGCGTAGCGACCGTTTGAAGCCAAAGTTCACACCCGATGCCATCAGCATGGTGTTGTTGGGGCCAGGGGTGATGGAACTCGCCACCATAAACAGGCCTGCTGCGAGCAATACATCCGGTGTCATGGGTTGTCCTTTCGTGTGGATGCCGATTGGCTTGGGGCGTGTTGGGGGGTAAAGCGTTTGCCGATGAATACGGTGAGCACCACGCCCAAAGCGAAAGCGAGGGTGATGCCATCCAAGGTTTCCCCCAACAGGGGAATGGCGGCCACGATGCTGAAGAACGGCTGGAGCAGCTGTACTTGGCTGACCTTGAGCGTGCCGCCCAGCGCCAAGCCACGATACCAAGCGAAAAAGCCTGCCCACATGGAAAACACCCCTGTGTAGGCCAATCCCCACCATGCGCTGCTGGGCAGGCTGTGGCTGGGCCACGTGAGGATGGCGACGGGCACCGTGAGCGGCAGCGCGGCCACGCATATCCAGCAAATCACCTGCTCGGCCCCCAAGCTGGGGGTGATGCGTGCGCCATGCACGTAACCCAAGCTGCCCATGAGGACGGCACCCAGCAACAACCAGTCGGCATGTGACAGGCTAAAGCCATGCCCCATGGCGTGTCCCCGGTGCAAGGCATAGACCACCACCAGAGCGGCGCCGAGTACAGCACACAGCCAAAAGCCCCAGTGTGCCCGTTGCCCCATAACCCATGCGGCCATGGCCGCTGTGGCCAGTGGCAGCAAAGCGGTGATGACGGCGGCGTGGCTGGCATCGACCACGCGCAAAGCGCTGGCCAGCAGCACCGGAAAACCCACCACGCTGCCCAACGCCGCCCACAGCAAGGGCTTGCGCTCTGCCGCACTGGGCAGGCGCGAGCGGGTGATCAGCAAGAAAACAATGGACAGAGCACCAGCCAGTACCGCCCGGGCACTGGCGATGAACCAGGCTGACATGGTGGGGGCTTGTTCGGTGCCTGCCGCCAAGCGGGTCATGGGGGCAGTCAGGGCAAACAGGGCAACCCCCACCAAACCGAGCCAAAGCCCCAGTGTTTCCCGCGATGCAGGCGTCGATGCCACCAGGGGTGTTGTCGGTTGGAGTGGGGTCGTTTGGCTTGTCATGCCATGCACTGTAGATGTTGAAACAGCACAGTAGTGGTACAGTTTTATAAAACAGAAATGAAACTGTATTGCTTCATTTGTCCATACAGTGAGCAGGGTGCTCCATGCGCGTCCATGGCTGTTGCAGCTTGTCGCTGATGGCCCTTGCACAGGCATGCAATGTGCATAGGATGGGATTCGTCTACCAGCACAATGGATTTTTACAACCCATCCGGATTTTTAGGAGTTTTCTCGATGCAGAGATTTATTGGTTTTGGCAAGTCGGCCACCATGGCGCTGCTTCCCTTATGCGTTGGCTTGGCCTTGCTGCCAGTTAGCGCCCAGACGCCGCCGCCGACCGTACCCGTGGTCAAGTACGACTTGTCTTACGACATCATCAGCCCGGTGCATAGCACCCATGGCATGGTATCTAGCGAGCAAGCGCTGGCCTCCAAGGTCGGCGTAGACATCCTCCAGCGCGGTGGCAATGCCGTGGATGCAGGCGTAGCCGTGGGCTTTGCGTTGGCCGTGGTGCTGCCCAATGCGGGCAATATTGGCGGCGGCGGGTTCATGATGATCCACGATGCCAAGACTGGCAAAAATGTGGCCTTGGACTTTCGCGAAATGGCCCCACAACGTGCCACCCGCAACATGTATTTGGACGACAAGGGCAATGTGGTGCCAGGGCGTTCGCTCTATACCCATCTGGCCATTGGTGTGCCGGGCACGGTGGCTGGCCTGTCGCATGCGCTGTCTCGGTACGGCACGATGACACTGTCGCAGGTGATGCAACCCGCCATCGCGCTGGCCGAGAAGGGGTATCCGGTCAGCCGCAGCTTGGCACAGATACTGGCCGCCGAGCGCGACCACCTGGGGCAGTGGGAGGCTTCCAAGGCTATTTTCTTCAAGCAAGGGCGTCCGCTGCAGGAAGGGGAGATGCTGGTTCAGAAGGATTTGGCCAAGTCGCTGCGGCTGATTGCCAAGCAAGGCCCCAAAGCTTTCTATGAAGGGGCTATTGCCCACAAGATCGTGGCCGAAATGGACAAGCACGGTGGCCTGATCAACGCCGAAGACCTCAAGAACTACAAAGTCGTAGAGCGCGAACCTGTCGTGGGCAACTACCGTGGCTACCAAGTGATGTCGATGCCACCGCCCAGCTCTGGCGGTGTGCACATCATCCAGATGATGAACATTTTGGAGCGCTATCCACTCAAACAATATGGTGCCGACAGTGCCCAGACCATCCACCTGATGGCTGAAGCCATGAGGTTGGCGTATGCCGATCGTTCGGAATACTTGGGTGACCCCGACTTCACCAAAGTTCCGGTCAAAGGCCTGACCTCACGCGCCTATGCGGATGAACTGGCCAAGAAAATCAACCCCGATCGCGCCACCCCATCGGTCGATATCAAACCCGGCCAGCCACAACCGTATGAAAGCGATCAGACCACCCATTTCTCGGTGGCCGACAAGGATGGCAACTTGGTGGCGACTACCTACACACTGAACCTGAACTTTGGCAGTGGCATCGTGGCCGCAGGTACCGGCATTACCCTGAACAACGAGATGGATGACTTTGCGGTCAAGCCGGGCGTGCCCAACGCTTTTGGCCTGATTGGAGGCGATGCCAATGCCGTTGGCCCGTACAAGCGCCCGCTGTCGTCGATGTCGCCCACCTTTGTACTCAAAGATGGCAAGCCTTTCTTGGTGACGGGCAGCCCGGGTGGTAGCCGCATCATCACGACCACGTTGCAGACCATTCTCAACGTGATCGACCATGACATGAATGTGGCTGAGGCGGCTATTGCGCCGCGCATCCACCACCAGTGGGCACCTGATGTGCTGCGGGTTGAGAAGGGGCTGTCGGCCGATACCCTCAAAATTTTGCAAGACAAGGGTCAGAAAATCAGCGTGCAGCCTGCCATGGGGCGAACCCAGAGTATCCAAATCAGGCCCAACGGTTTTGACGGATTTTCGGATCCGCGCAACCCCGATGGACGTACTCTGGGTTTCTGAACAGCGCGCAATCGTCATGCAGTATTCCCCGCAGCGGCAAGGGCACGCCCCATGAGCAAGCTCGTCAAAGCCGCAGGTCAAAGTTTGGTGGAGCAACTGGCGGCCACCTTGGCCCAGCGCATCCGCGACCGCCTCCTGCCACCGGGCACGCGCTTGCCCTCGGTGCGGCAGTGTGCGCAGCAACAGGGAGTGAGCCCCTCTACGGTCGTGGCGGCTTATGACTTGTTGCTGGCTCAGGGCTTGGTTGAGGCGTTGCGCAACCGTGGGTTTTTCGTGCGAAATCAGCCAGTAGAGCGCATGGATAAAGCTGGGGATGCTATAGAAGCTGTAGCAGCTTCAGCCCATTCCATGCGACTTTCAGCCCCAGTCAATGCCACAGCGCTGATACGTGGCATGTTTGTGGATCACCAAACCCTGCCCCAACCCAGCATGGGGGTGCTGCCTGCCAGTTGGATGGAAACCGCTTTTTTAGGCACAGCCTTGCGCCGTGCAGTGCAGGCCGATAAAGGCTTGGCATTGCAATATGGTGATCCGGCGGGGAACCCGACCTTGCGCCGCGCGCTCAGTGCGCATTTGGCACGCCTGGCTGTGCAGGCAGCGCCTGAACAAATCGTCACCACTTTGGGTGCCACGCAGGCGCTTGATGTGGCCAGCCGAACGCTGTTGCGAGCGGGTGACCCGGTGATGGTGGAGGAGCCGGGCTGGACGGTGGAGTTTGCCCGTTTGCAAGCGCTGGGCATGCGCGTGCTGCCTGTGCCGCGTGGCCCCCAGGGCCCCGATTTGGCGGTGATGCAGCGCTATTGCCAAGAGCACCAGCCGCGCCTGTTTGTCAGCGTGAGTGTGCTGCACAACCCCACGGGCTACTCGCTCAGCCCGGCCAGTGCGCACCGCATTTTGCAGTTGGCCGAGCAATACGACTTCCACATCCTCGAAGACGACACTTACTGCCACTTTGCCCCTGAACACGCCACGCGCCTGTGCGCCCTCGATGGCTTGCAGCGCACTATCTATATAGGCGGCTTTGCCAAGGTGTTGGCACCCAACTGGCGCGTGGGTTTCATGGCCGCCCCTCCTGCGCTGCTGGAGCGCTTGGTGGACACCAAGCTGCTGACGGCCCTGACCACCCCCAGTCTGATGGAGGGAGCCATGGCATGGTCGCTGGAGCAGGGGCATTTGCGCCGCCACAGCGAGCGCGTGCGCTCCTTGCTGCATGCCGCCCGCAAGCGCACGGTGGAGCTGGCGGTGCAGCATGGATGCCGTTTCGTGTCCGAGCCTGCTGGCATGTTTGGCTGGGTGGATACCGGCGTGGATACCGAAGCCTTGGCCCAGCGCATGTTGGACGAGGGCTACTTGCTCGCTCCGGGCAACTTGTTCCATGCCCAGCGCTCGCCCAGTACGCTGATGCGCATTAACTTTGCGACCACGCAAGACGCACGGTTCTGGTCGGTATTCCAACGTGTAAGACTAACTTTGCAATAGATAAGAAAAAGATACATTTTTCTAGCTTCACGTGGCGGTGGTGCAGGTCGATAATGACTTGTCACACCTTCATTGGTGAATGAGAAGTCTATCGGTTAGTCAACAGGGAGTTAGCATGAATAGCTGGACCATGAAGCAGCGTTTGGTATGGGGCTTTGGTTTCCTACTCGCCATAGGTTTGGCGCTTGGTATCAATAGCGTTATCACATTAAACGGCATCAACCGGACTTTGGATGAGTTGGTCAATGATCGGATGGTCAAACTCAGGCTGTTTAACGAAATCAAAGACAACATGCAGGACACCTCGCGCTACTTGCGCGACTACGTGATCACTGATGAAGCTGCCCGTAAGGCAGACATCAAAAAGAAATTGGACGACAACGGTAAAGAAACCAATGGCTATCTAGAGCAGTTGGATAAACACTATCTCTTCCTAGTGCTCGGGAAGCTTTGGAGCGTGTGAAAAAAGCACGCGAGGCTTATCGCTCAACCCGCGTTGTTTTACTCAAGGCCGCTGACGAAGGTGACAAACCAAAAGCCTTTGGTTTATTGCTCAATGAGCTCACAACTCAGCAGGCAGACATGTTCAAGGCGATGGAAGATGCCACTGCCGTGCAGGAGAAAATCGTCAAAGAAGTCGCCGATAAAGCCGCATCGGCCGCCTCTACAGCGAGCATGCTGTTGGCCATTGGTGTTTTTGTCATGATCGTGCTGGGCATATGGACAGCCTACAGCGTCATTCGTGCATTGGTGGGCCCCATGGAGCATGCCTTGCACATTGCGAGCAAAATCGCTGAAGGGGATTTGACGCAGCGTGTTCAGGTGGATCGAAACGATGAAGTGGGCAAGGTGCTCACCGCCATGTCTAGCATGCAAGACTCCCTGATCCAGGTAGTGAGCAAAGTGCGCACCAGCTCCGACTCGGTAGCCAACGCCAGTGCCGAAATAGCCAGCGGCAACCAAGACCTCTCTTCCCGCACCGAAAGCCAAGCCAGCGCCCTAGAAGAGACAGCAGCCAGCATGGAAGAGCTAGGCTCCACCGTACGGCAAAACGCCGACAGCTCCTCCCAGGCTAACCAACTGGCCCAAAACGCCAGCAACGTCGCCACCCAAGGCGGGCAAGTGGTCTCCCAAGTGGTTCAGACCATGCGCGACATCCACACCAGCAGCCAAAAGATTGCCGACATCATCGGCGTCATCGACGGCATCGCCTTCCAAACCAACATCCTGGCCCTGAACGCTGCCGTAGAAGCGGCCCGCGCAGGCGAACAAGGCAGAGGCTTTGCCGTGGTAGCCAGTGAAGTGCGCGCCTTGGCAGGGCGCAGCGCCGAAGCGGCCAAAGAAATCAAAACATTGATCAGCACCAGCGTAGAAAAGGTAGAACAAGGCTCCACCCAAGTAGACCAAGCAGGCCAGATCATGCAAGAGGTGGTCAGCAGCATCCGCAGAGTGACCGACATCGTGGGCGAGATCAGCGCCGCCAGCGCAGAGCAAAGCGCAGGGGTGAGCCAAGTGGGAGAGGCCATAGGCAGCATAGACCAGACGACGCAGCAAAACGCGGCCTTGGTCGAAGAGATGGCAGCGGCGGCGGCCAGCCTCAAGAGTCAGGCCAATGAGTTGGTGCAGGCGGTGGGGGTGTTCAAGCTCAATGGACAAGAGAGCGTGCGCAGTAGTTACGCCTCTTCTGCAGGTGCCGGTGGTGCCGTGGCCCACAAGCCAGTGAGCACGGCATCTGCCTACAAACCCACTGCGAAGTCGGCTGTTTCTAAACCCACCGCCATGGCTAAGCCTGCAGCAGCCAGTATGCCCAAAGCCGCCGCCAAAGCACCAGTGGCGCCAGCGTCACCGGCTAAGAGTTTGCCAATGGCCACGGCCAAGGCGGCTGATGATGAGTGGGAGAGTTTCTAAAGGGCAGAGTTTGGCGTGCGTTCCGTGTGGCACCGTTCTACACTGTGCGCATGCTGACACCTGACCAACTGATTCAATACCAGCGCGACGGTTATGTCGTGCTGCCCCATTTCAAAACACCGCATGCGATTGCCCGCTTGCGTGAGCGAGCACAGGCCATTGTGGATGCCTATGACCCGGAGCACGAGGGGCAAATGGTCTTTACCACCAATGAGCAAACGCGGCGTTTGAACCAATATTTCTTGGATTCGGCTGACAAGGTGCGTTGCTTCTTTGAAGAGGAAGCCTTCGATTCACAAGGCCGACTCAAGCAAGCCAAGGCCTTGTCCATCAACAAAATCGGCCATGCCATGCATGACCTAGACCCTGTGTTTGTCGAATTCAGCCATGGCCCGGAGTTGGCTGCAGTGGCCAAGGATGTGGGCTTGCAGCAAGCACAGATTTGGCAGTCCATGTACATCTTCAAGCAGCCGGGTATTGGTGGGGAGGTGGATTGGCACCAAGACGCTACTTTCTTTGACACCACACCGCAAAGTGTCACGACCTTCTGGTTTGCCTTGGAAGACGCCACACTCCACAACGGCTGTTTGTGGGTGCAACCGGGTGGGCACCATGGACCTTTGCGCGAAAGGTTTGAGCGCTTTGGTGACAAAGTGAGCAAGCGCCGAATCGACGATACACCATGGCCCAGTGCCACAACGGGGGCAGTGCCTTTGGAGGTGCAAGCGGGCACGCTGGTGGTTTTTCATGGATTCCTACCCCACTACAGCGCGCCCAATCGCTCAATGCAGTCTCGCCATGCCTATACCTTGCACGTCACCGATGGTGCATGCAGTTACAACGCCACCAATTGGTTGCAACGCGGTGCCGATATGCCTGTGAGCGGGTTTGTGTGATCCGCACACAACTGGATTAACCATTTTGCTTGCATGGGATTGGGGCTTGGATGTACTATTAATGACCGTTTAGTCATTAACTTACCCCCTAAGGAGTGCTTCATGCGCAAAATCACTACCGCCATCGCTCTGGCTGCCGCTGCTTTCACAGGTCAAGCCTTTGCTCAAGCCCAAAACTTTGCTGGTTTCCAACTCGGCGCGAGCATCGATGCCGTGTCTTCTAAAACTGAACTGTCCTCCAGTGGCTTTAGCGAAAGCCAAAACACCGCCAACGTTTCATTGACCGCCCAATACAACTGGGCATTGGGCAACGAATGGGTGCTGGGTGTCGGTGCTTCCTATCAACTGGTAGACAACAAAGCCGGTGAAGCCAATGGCATTGAAGCCAAAGGCAAAAATACCTACAGCGTGTTTGTGGCCCCTGGCCTGGCACTGGATGCCAGCAACTTGGTCTACGCCAAGGTTGCAGCGGTCGGCACAGACGGAAAAATCACCCAATCAGGTACAGAAGGCAGCAAAACCCTCTCTGGCTATGGCATCGGCTTTGGCTGGCAGACCGCTTTGACCAAAAACATTTTGCTCTCCACCGAATTCATGGCCAAGCGCTACGACGAGGTGGATCTGAGCGCATCGAACAAAGTCAAAGGCAGTTCCAATAGCCTGTCTTTGGGTGTCGCTTACAAGTTCTAAGCAAGCTGCACGATTGCCTAAAGAAAAAACCCGCGTAAGCGGGTTTTTTTTATGGCGCGCAGGGCGATTGCATTATTTGCAATACACACGTGCAGTGCGTGGGGTGTAAATCCCCAAAGTCACTATGCTCAGCAAAACGTTGCCTGCAGACTCCTCCACAGCTACGCCCTTGACTTTGTCAGCGCCACCGCAAACTTGGGCCGCATCGACGGTTTTCTTTTGACCAATGCCGGAAACGAAAAAGCTTTGGCTGTTTTTGGTTGTGGCAGCAGCGGTTTCGAAAACATCTCAATTCACTTTAATAAAGTGTTAATTTTGGACGTTTGCAAGCTGAAGCAGGCGGAAGCTAGCTATAGATTGTTGTGCAATAGGTGCTGATAAACAGAAAATAGAAATGCATCGGAAGTTTTGATGCAAAATAGCGAACTTGTAAGAAAACTTTCCAAAGGGGTAATTTGATGAAACGTATCGCTATCGTAGCAGCTGCCGCTTCTTTCGCATTTGCCGGTCAAGCTTTTGCGCAAGCTCAAAATTTTGCTGGTTTCCAAGTGGGAGCAAGCGTGGACTTGGTCTCTGGTAAGAATACTGGCTCCAGTGGGCAAACAGACAGCACATCACAAAGTACAGCAAATTTGGGTTTGACAGCCCAATACAACTGGGCGCTGGGAGAGTCGTGGGTATTGGGCGCAGGTGCGAGCATCCAAGCTGTGGACAACAAGTTTGGCGAATGGACTAATGAAACAGCAAAACTGAAAAATGCATACAGCGCATTTGCTGTTGTTGGCTATGCTAAAGGAACTAACTTGTACTACGGCAAACTTGCATCTGTAGGCGGCAGTGGTGAGTTGTCTGGAATTGTTAATCAAAGCAAAACAGTCTCTGGTACAGGCTTAGGTTTTGGGCTGCAATCAAACATCAATAAAAATGTTTTGTGGAATGCTGAGTTGATGTTTAGCCAATACGATAAGCAGACCTACCCCAACGCCACTGGTCAGCTGCAGCCCACATCTTCTACCGTGTCCTTCGGCATCGCCTACAAGTTCTAATCCCCGCGTTTAGAACCCACTCCATCAGCCTAGGTCAGAACCGAGCCAGCTCGGGGAACCTAGGCTGATTGTTTTTTACCACCACCTTGCCGTATTCGGCACAGCGATGCAGGGTGGGGACGGCTTTGCCGGGATTGAGGATGCCGCTGGGGTCAAAGGCTGCTTTGAGCGCGTGCATCTGCGCCAATTCTGCTGCGGTGAATTGCACGCACATGCTGGAGAGTTTTTCCACGCCCACGCCATGCTCACCCGTGACCGTGCCGCCCATGGCGACGCTGGTTTCCAGAATGTCGGCACCAAACAGTTCGGCGCGGTGCAGTTCATCGGGGTTGTTGGCGTTGAACAGAATCAGCGGGTGCAAATTACCATCGCCTGCGTGGAAGACATTGCAGCAGCGCAATTGGTATTTGCGCTCCATCTGGCCAATGGCTTCTAGCATGTCGGCCAATCGGGCGCGCGGAATGGTGCTGTCCATGCACATGTAGTCGGGGCTGATGCGCCCGCTGGCGGGAAAGGCATTTTTGCGCCCGCTCCAAAAACGCAAGCGTTCGGCTTCGTTCTGGCTCACAGCCAGGCGTGTGGCCCCCGCATCGCGCAGCACTTGCTGCATACGGGCAATCTCTTCTTCCACCTCGTCCATCGTGCCGTCGCTCTCGCACAGCAAGATGGCCGCAGCATCGAGGTCGTAACCCGCATGCACGTAGTCTTCGGCGGCGGCGGTCATGGGCTTGTCCATCATTTCCAGCCCGGCAGGGATGATGCCTGCTGCAATGACAGCAGCCACGGCATGGCCGGCAGTGCGCACATCGTCAAAACTGGCCATGATGCAGCGTGCCAGCGCCGGCTTGGGTGTCAGGCGCACGGTCACTTCGGTCACCACAGCCAGCAGGCCCTCGCTGCCTACCACCACGCTCAAGAGGTCGTAGCCCGGCACATCCAGCGCTTCACTGCCAAACTCCACCACATCGCCCGCAGCCGTGAGGCCACGCACACGCAGCACGTTGTGCAGCGTCAGGCCGTACTTGAGGCAGTGCACGCCGCCTGAATTCTCGGCCACGTTGCCGCCAATGGTGCAGGCGATCTGGCTGCTCGGGTCGGGCGCGTAATACAAGCCGAGTGGGGCAGCGGCTTCGCTGATAGCCAAGTTGCGCACCCCGCATTGCACGCGGGCGGTGCGGCTGTTGGCATCAACTGCCACGATGCGGTTAAAACGCGCCAGTGAGAGCGTGACACCGCGTTCGTGGGGCATGGCCCCGCCCGACAAGCCGGTGCCCGCACCGCGCGCAACGACGGGCACACCCAGGTTCTGGCAAGTGCGCAGCACGGCAGCAGCCTGCGCCTCTGTCTCGGGCAAGGCCACCAGCAGCGGGCGCTGGCGGTAGGCGGTCAGTCCATCGCATTCGTAAGGCGTGGTTTGTGCATCGTGCCAGAGCAAATTTTCTACAGGCAAATCGTGCTGCAGGGCTTGTACCATAAGCTGCTGCAGCTCCTTTTTTGATAGCAACTCTGTCTCGGTGCCAGCTTGATTGGTGGTGGGTGATGACGCCATGCGTGTCTCCGCAGTGAAGTGCTTGTGGGGGTCTTGTTTTCGTGCGCTTGCATGCTAGCAGTGTCTAGAATCCACAGCTAGTTACAGAAAGCGAGTGCCCCGTGAACGAAACCCTGGCCGTATTGCCGCAGTACCTCTTGCCCAAAACCGCGCTCACTGCGACGGCAGGGCACCTCGCCAATTACCGCGGTGGGAGTTTGACCACCGGCATGATTCGCCGCTTTATCCAGCGCTATGGCGTCAACATGGCTGAGGCCGCCAACCCTGATCCGGCTAGCTACCCCACGTTCAACGAATTTTTTACCCGCCCCCTGAAAGAGGGCTTGCGCCCCTTGGCCGACAGCACGTGGGTAAGCCCCGTGGATGGCGCAGTCAGCCAGTTGGGTGCCATCAGCGGAGACCAGCTCTTGCAGGCCAAAGGCCGCTACTACAGCACCACGGCCTTGGTGGGGGGGGACAGCGGGCTGGCGCAGCAGTTTCAAGAGGGGTGGTTTTGCACCATTTACCTTAGCCCCAAGGACTACCACCGTATCCACATGCCCTGCGATGGTGAGTTGCGCCGCATGATTTATGTGCCGGGGGATCTGTTCTCGGTCAACCCATTGACCGCCCGCAACGTGCCGGGCTTGTTCGCCCGCAACGAGCGCGTGGTCTGCATTTTTGATACCCCCCACGGCCCCTTGGCTTTGGTGCTAGTGGGTGCCACCATCGTGGGCAGCATGGCCACCGCATGGCATGGGGTGGTGAACCCACCGCGCCGCGCTGAGGTGACCGAATGGAGCTACCAACCCGGCCAAGTGAGTCTGCGCAAGGGTGACGAGATGGGGCGCTTTTTGCTCGGTTCCACCGTTGTTATGTTGTGGCCGCGCTTGGGGATGGACTGGCAGGCCGGGTGGGAGCCCGCCGCGCCCGTGCGCTTGGGCCAAGCCATGGCCCAAGGCAAAGCCTAAAGCGATAGGCTTACTTGAACACCACCGTGCGGTGGCCGTTGAGCAGCACGCGGTGCTCGCTGTGCCACTTGACGGCCCGGGCCAGCACTTGGCTCTCGGTATCGCGGCCCATGGCGGTCAGGTCTTCCACGGTCTTGCTGTGGTCGGCACGGGCCACGTCTTGCTCGATGATGGGGCCTTCGTCCAAGTCGGCCGTCACGTAGTGGGCGGTAGCGCCAATCAGCTTCACGCCGCGGTCATGCGCTTGGTAGTAGGGCTTGGCACCCTTGAAGCTGGGCAGGAAGCTGTGGTGGATGTTGATGGCGCGGCCATTGAGGGCGCGGCACATCGAGTCACTCAGAATTTGCATATAGCGCGCCAGCACCACCAGTTCAGCGCCTTCGCTGTCGATGATCTCCAGTTGGCGCTGCTCGGCTTGCTCTTTGGTCGCTGCCGTGACGGGGATGTGGTGGAAGGGCACGTTGTAGCTGGCCGCCAGTTGGTAAAACTCGCGGTGGTTGCTGATGATGGCGCGGATGTCCAGCGGCAGCAGGCCACTTTTCCAGCGGAACAGCAAGTCGTTGAGGCAGTGCCCTTCTTTGCTCACCATGAGCACGGTGCGCATGGGCTGGGCCGTGGGGTGCAAGCTCCACTGCAACTGCAGCGGCTGCGCAAACACCGCCAGCAGCTTGCGCAATTCATCGACCGGCAGCGGGCAGGCAAACTGCACACGCATGAAAAACAAGCCAGTGTCGTGGTCGTTGAACTGGGCGGCCTCTTCGATATTGCCACCATGCTCGAGCAAAAAGCCCGAGACTACGTGTACCAAGCCCAAACGGTCGGGGCAAGAAAAAGTCAGTATGTAAGTGGGAGTCGTCATAACCCCCTATTGTCGCCGACTGGCCGAACCCGTTGTCCGGGCTCGGTCAATTGGCCGCCACAGGGCTGCCACAGCCAGGTGCGGGACTCAGTGCACCACGACGGGGTTTTGCGCCAACACGCTGAACTGGTCCAGCGTTTCTTCCACTTCCTCTTGGGTGGGGCTGCTGTCTTGCCAGCGTTGGATACGCTGGTGGAAATACTCGGCCCACGAACCGTCCAGATAAATTTCCTTGCCGGTGCGCTTGTCCACGATCTCAAAACCGTGGCGGGCCAACACCGGAGTGCCTTCCAAGGCGGCCATTTCGTTACCGGGGACGGCCAGACCTTCGGTTTCAGCGTTGGCCAAGATGTGGGTCACGGTGAAAGATTCGGAGTCGTACAGAGTGTTCATGGCAGTTCCCTTTAGGCAGGTGGGCAAGAGATGGGCTGCAAATGAGGCCTACTTCTTGGGTTTCAAGGGTAACAGGTTTACGGCTGTTGTGTTTCCTTCCATTGCATATCGGCAATATCGCCGTTCGATTCAATGAGCCGAATGCGCACGGGCAAGTAGCCCAGTGCGGGGGCTAGCCATATTTCCGCTCTGTTGCCGTACTGCACCGCAGGGGCCCGCGTCACCTTGACCGTGGCCAACTCACCCCCAGGAAGTTTGAGGGTTTCCGTGCCAGCCAGCACAAATTCCCACTGCTCCTCCGAGCGTGGGCCGATGGCCGCCATGCGCACCACGGTGCCTGTGGGGTACTGTGGTGGAGCCGCTGCAATTTGCGCCCCCAACTGCAGCAAGGCACTGAGCTGGTCTTGCGTGCTAGGTGTCAGCGCCACGTCGGGCGTGTTGGCGCTGAAGGTGACTTTGCCCGCATCCCAGTCGAAATGGGCCGCCACCTCGCTTTTCACCTTGTCGCCAAAGCGGACGGGCTGCAGTCCATTGCCTGTGAGCTTGCCGCGGCTGGTTTGGCTGCGGCTGAAAAACAGGTGGCTGAGTGACAAGCGGGCGTTGTAGGTGGTGGCGTCATGCTGCCACAGCAACTCGCCACTGGGGTTGAGCGTCAGCCCTTTGGCTTGCACTGCGACGTCAAACACCAGCTTGGCGTTGGCCGCAGGGGCCACCGGCGGGGCTGCAGTCGCCACCCCGCTGGCCGTTGCCAAAGCAGCGGCGCTAATAGCTGCGCCAGAGCCGGAGGAACCGTCTGGTTGGGGTGGAGAGGGGGGCTGCGGGGCAGGGGGCTGGCTCGACACGTTTTCGGCCGAGGTGTTGCGCGGTGCGGTTGGGGTGCTTTTTGCTATGGTTTTTGTAGCTGCTGCAGCTTGCTGGTGTTGCTCTGCGGCTATTTTTTGTGGTGAATCTTCAGGGATGATGAATTGCACCTGTACGGCATTGCCAGCGGTGGAGTCGGCCCATGGCTGCAGCCACTGCAGTGGCGTGTGCAACAGGGCGCTGTGGGCCAGCAGCACCACTGCCAAAGCCCATGCGGCGCGGCGCAGTAGCACGCGCCGGGAGCGCGGTATGGCAGGGGTGGAAACAACAGGCATTGCTGAGGCAGGGGACAAGGGGTTGAGGGTTGTCATGGCCAGATGCTACACAATGCGCCCCCATGAAACTCGCAACGCTTCACGACGGTTCGCGCGACGGCCAGCTGGTGGTGGTCTCGCGCGATGGCACCCACGCCCACTACGCCACCCACATAGCCCAACGCCTGCAGCAGGTGCTGGACGATTGGAACTACCTCAGCCCTTTGCTGCAGGATGTCTACGTCAGCCTCAACCAAGGTCGTGCCCGTCATGCATTTGCGTTTGACGCCAGCCAGTGTCTAGCGCCTTTGCCACGCGCCTACCAGTGCCTGCAAGCCAGTGCCGACGGCGTGCTGCAGCACCCCAGCGACGACTTGGGCCGCCCCGACGCCGAACTGGCAGGCACCTTGGCCTGCAGCGCCCACGTGGGCGTGCTGTGTGGCGATGTGCCCATGGCCTGCACCGCCGACCGTGCCCAAGACGCCGTGCGCCTTTTGGTACTGGCCCAGCACACGCGCTGGGTGGTCGATGGCCAGCAGCACAGCCATGGCTGGCAACTGGCTCCCTTGGCCATTACGCCTGATGAACTGGGCGAGGCTTGGCAACGGGGCCGTGCCCAAGTGGCGGTACACGCCAGCCTGAACGGCCACAAACCCAAAGCGGTGGCGGGCCACAGTGGTGGGAGTGGCAACGCTGGGGTGGGGTATTGGCTCGCCAGTGCCGCCCGCTGGCGTCGCCTGCGCGCGGGCACCTTGCTGGCGCTGCCTGCACTGACCGAGTCGGACTGGACGCTACAGAGCGGCGATAGCCTGCGCTGGCAAGCCGTGGGTGCCGATGGCGGCAGCCCGTGGGGTGCGCTGGAGCTGCACGTCAGCGGCTAAGCAAGCGCGGCAGCCTGGAGTCACTGGATGTGTGGTTGTTTGCGTATGCCGCGCTGTTTTCACCCAAGCGAAACACTTCTACGGTGTGGTTGAGTTGCTCCACCTGCTCATTGAGGCTCAAGGTCGTGGCATTGCTTTCTTCGACCAGCGCAGCGTTTTGCTGGGTCATTTCGTCGAGCTGCTGAATCGCTTGATTGATTTGGCGTAGATCGTGGTTTTGTTCTTGAATGGCGGCAGAGATGTCGCCAATCAGGTGGTGTAGTTGCTGAACGACGTGCACGACTTCGCTGATTGTTTCACCAGTCTTGCTCACCAGTACGGAGCCATCGTTGACGTTCTGAACCGAGTTTTGGATCAAAGCTTTTATTTCCTTGGCGGCCTCGGCAGAGCGTCCCGCCAAGGCGCGTACTTCACTGGCCACTACTGCAAAGCCCCGGCCTTGTTCGCCAGCTCGAGCGGCTTCAACCGCAGCATTGAGCGCCAAGATATTGGTTTGGAATGCAATGCCATCAATGACACTGATGATGTCGCCGATTTTTTGGCTGCTGGTTTGGATGCCGCTCATGGTGGAGACCACTTGCTGCATAGAGGTGCCGCCTTGGCTTGCAATCGACGAGGCTTGATCAGCCAAACGCCGTGCTTGGTCAATGTGCCCTGAGCTGACGTCAATTGCTTGGCTCAAAGAGCTCATGGAACTCGAAGTTTGCTGCAATTGGCTTGACGCCTTTTCTGTGCGGACGGACAGATCATTGCTGCCACTGGTGATTTCTGAACATGCTACGCGCACGCTTTGGGTGGTATCACGCACTTGCTGCACCATGGAGGACAAAGCCGCACGCATTTTTTCTAGGGAGTGCATGAGCTGTGCTGTTTCGTCAGTGCCCTGCGCGTTTACAGGTCCCGTCATATCACCCTGCGCCATGCTGTGCGCTGCACTAACAGCGCTTAGCAGTGGGGTGGTGACGGAGCGTGTCATGGCGATGGAAAAAACCATCGCGGCCACTGCAATGGCGCATGCTGCCAAACCAATACCCCACAACCAAATAAACAGGGAGTTCACCGCGTTTTGATGCGACTCTTGGGCGTTGGCCAATTGCACGGCCATGAGCTTGTCCAAACTGTCACGCCATTCTTTTTGCAATGGTGCTAGCTGCTGCGTCAGGACTTTGGCAGCCTCTTCCCCAGCAAAGGCCATGGACAACTGAATGGCTTGCTCCACCACCGGTTCGGTTTTTTTGCGCTGTGTTTGGATTTGGTTGAGAAGTGCCTGCACAGCCTCACTGTTGGACAGGTCTTGGAATCCTTTTTCTACACTGGCAAGCTTGACCAAGGATTTTTTGTACTGTTCAACGTCTTTGTTGAGCTCAGCGCTGTCTGTTTGCAAGCCTGCGTTTCGGATGCTGGAGACAATTTCTTGCTGCAATTCGCGCATAGATACCACCAAGCCTATGCGTTGGGTGGTGTCTTGGCTTAATGCCTCCATGGATCCAATATTTTTGGCGCTGATGGTGGCTGCTGCCACGAGTGCAGCAAGCAGACTGGCAATGACCAAGGCAAAGCCGCCATACAGGCGTTTGCCAATTCCAAATTGGTTCAGCATGGCAGTGGCTTTCGAAAAAAAGCCCGCTGTAGTAGCAGGCTTTGAGAGAACTTACTTGGTGATAGCTATGCCAACAAAACCATTGAAGGAGGGGATTTTGCGCACGTACATGGAGCGCTCCTCTAGCTTTTTGGTTTCTGGGTTGATGAACATGTAGTCCACCCAACCGCCATCAGTCTTTTCAGACATTTTGATGAATTCTTTGACGAACTCTTTGCCATTGGGGTCTTTGGCTTCCAGCGTGTTTTTGCCTACCAACTTATCGTTCAGAGAGCTGGCGCGTACCAAGCCGGTGAACTCCACCACATTGACATTGAGTCCTTTGTTTTTCCACTGTGCTTCTGTGTTGAAGTCTTTGAACGCTTGATCTGGGCCCACTTTCTTGATGTGAGCCAGCGCAGCCAAGGTTTGCTCTTGGGCATCTTTACGGGCATCGGCCCAAGCGGTTGTCATGGTCAGGCCCAAAGCAAGAAAGGCACTGATTACAAAGCGAGCGGAACGAAACATGCAAAGATTCCTTTGTTTAGTAGAGCTAACTACTTTATCGGATTCTGAATGCATCTATTGAGAGTTGCTACTCTATAAAACGCTATAACTTTGCGTTAATTTGCGCTCGGTAACAGTGTTTACCCCTCTAGGAATGCATCTGGCTGATGAAGGTGCGGATGCCGCGCATCAGCATCTCCATGGATACTGCGACCAGCACCAGGCCCATCAGGCGTTCCATGGCGGTCACCACGCGCGAGCCAATCACGCGTTGGATGTATTCCGCAGCCAAGAGCACAGCAGCACTGACCAGCATGGTCACGCACAGCGCTGCTATCCATTCCAAGCGCTGCTCGGGCTGGTGCGACACCAGCAACAGCACCGTGGCCAAGGCCGACGGGCCTGCAATGGCGGGTACCGCCAGCGGCACGATGAGTGGTTCGGTTTCCAGTTCCACCTCCTGCGCGGCAGCGGGTGGGAAGACCATGCGCAGCGCGATCAGAAACAGAATCACGCCGCCGCCAATTTGCAGCGCCAGTTCGCTCAGGCCCATCACGCGCAAAAAGCTATCGCCCACAAACATGAAGGTGAGCAGCAGTCCAAACGCGATCAGGATTTCGCGCAGGATGATTTTGGGGCGGCGCGCCAAAGGCACTTTTTTGAGCGCGTTGGCAAAGATGGGAATGTTGCCGATGGGGTCGGTAATCAGCAGCAACAAAATAGTGGCGGACAGGAATGTGTAGTTCATGACAAATATCAATCTCAAGCCTGGCTACGGCCGCACAGGCGGGCCAGCAGGATAGCAGCCTGATTGATAATGCGCAGTATGTTCACACTGCACGCCTTACGCCGCACGCGCTGGCTGACCCGCTGGGTCACGCTGGTTTTTGTGCTGGCCCTGCAGGTGGCTGCGCTGGCACCCGTGGTGGCATGGGCGCAGTCGCCTGCAGCCCAAGCAGGGTTAGGTCCTATTTGCAGTGCGGCCAATGCTTCTGGCAACCCCAGCGACCCGCAGCAAAGCAACCCGCACCACACCTTGCAGTGCGCACTGTGTTTGCCTGCCATGGCGTTGCCGTTGCCCGAGCAAACGTGGCAAGCCCCCGCTTTGCTGCCAGCAGCTCCACTGGCGCGTGCTGCCGTATCGGTGGCCCAGCGCAGCGTGCCCCAGCCTGCGGCACGTGGCCCGCCTCTGAACGCCTGAACCCGTCTCTTCTTTTGCCGTGCAGCCCTAGCCTTGTGCAGGGGCTGTGCGTGCACTGTGTTTCAGGCTTTTTGTTCAGAGATTTTTTATGACTTCTTTTGCTATCAAAACCATAGCTGCTTGTGCCCTGCTGGTGGGCTCTGGCACCGCTTTTTCTCATGTAACTTTGCAAGACCAAGCCGCAGCGGCCCAAAGCGGTTATCGCGCGGTGCTGCGCGTGGGCCACGGCTGCGCTGGTGCAGCGACGACTTCCATCAAGGTGCTGGTGCCTGCAGGCTTTAGCGGCAGCCAGCCCATGGTCAAACCCGGTTGGAAAGTCACTACCGTGGTGGGCCCTTTGGCTGAGCCCGTGCAAATGCATGGCAAGACCATTACCGATGGCGTGCAAGAAATCACCTGGGCGGTGAAAGACCCCGCCGACGCCTTGCCCGATGCGCTGTACGACGAATTTGTGCTGCGCACCACCACACCCAAAAAACCTGGAACCTACTGGTTCAAGGTGGTGCAAACTTGCACCCAAGGCAGCAATGAGTGGGTGCAAATCCCCGCTGCCGGACAAGACGCCCACAGCCTACCCATGCCCGCCGCCCGTTTGGACGTGCTCGATGTGCAGCCTGCTGGCCACCACCACTGATAGACCACCCAAGGAGTTGACTATGTTGCGTATTCGTACAACCCCCATCGCCTTGGCGCTGGCGGCTTTGGCTTGCGGTGGTGCCGCCATGGCGCAGGTGAATGTGCAGGTGCAAGGCGCTTGGGCGCGGGCTACCGTGCAGGGGCAAATGGCCTCGGGTGCTTTCATGACGCTCAAAGCCGATAAGCCCGGGCGCTTGGTAAGCGTGGCTTCGCCCGTGGCCGGTGTAGCCGAGGTGCATGAGATGAAGATGGATGGAGGCGTCATGAAAATGGCTGCCTTGCCCAATGGCTTGGAACTGCCTGCTGGTAAAGCGGTCGAGCTCAAGCCCGGTGGCTATCACGTCATGCTGTTGGATTTGAAGCTGCCGCTGCAAAAAGACACCACCATTCCGCTGACGCTGTATTTCCAAGATGCGAAGGGCGTCAAGAGTGAGCAGCAGATCAAGGTGCCAGTGACCATGGTGGCCCCCAAGGCTGCTGACGCGCACCAACACCAGCACTGATCGGAGCACTCCATGTGGACTATGACTATGCGCCCCGTGCGGGCGCTGTGGGTTGCTGCGTGCGTGTTGCTGGCAGCGTGGGTGGGTGTAGCGCATGCGCAAAGCACCCAGGTGGTGGTGGACGCCATGGGCCGCAAGGTCACGGTGCCGGTGCCCGTCAAGCGCGTGGCGCTCAATTTCAACTTTGAAGAGTTCACCGCCGTGGCGGGCGTGGACAGTTGGCAGCGGGTGGTGGGCATTTCGCGCACGCCGTGGGAGAGTTGGCGACCCGCCATCTTCAAGCGCTATGCGCAGGTCATCCCCAACCTGCAGGCCATGCCCGATATCGGCCACTCTGAAGACGGCACCTTCAGCGCCGAGAAGGTGATTGCCCTCAAGCCCGATGTACTGTTCATCGCTGAATGGACTTACAGCGCCATGGAAACCGCGCGCCAGCAGATCGAGGCTGCGGGCATTCCCATCGTGGTGGTGGACTACAACGCCCAGCTGCTGGAGCGCCACTTGGCTTCCACCCGCGTCATTGGCAAGGTGATGGGTACCAGCGCCCGCGCTGAGGAATTGGCCAAGCTGTACGAATCCGAGTACAGCAAAGTGCTGGCCCGCGTGCCCAAAAACGCAGCCCGCAAGAAGGTGTACGTGGAGCTGGCCCAAGCCGGTGCCGACACCGTGGGCAACAGCTACAGCGGCACCATGTGGGGCAAGATGATCACGCTCTTGGGCGCTGACAACGTGGCCGATGGCAAGCTGCCCGGCCCTTGGGGCCCGGTGAGCCAAGAGGCGGTGCTGGCTGCTGACCCGGATGTCATCGTCTTTGCGGGCTCATCTTGGGTGAACAAACCCAAGGCGGTGCGCACCGGCTTTGACGCCACGCCCGAAGAGATTCGTGCCAACCTCAAGCCCTACACCGAGCGTCCCGGCTACAGCAGCCTCAAGGCGGTGCGCAATGGTGAAGTCAACGTTATGGAGCACGGCCTGTGCCGCACGCTGTTCGACTTTGTAGCCCTGCAATACCTGGCCAAGCGCTTGTACCCCGAGCAGTTCAAAGACGTAGACCCGGCCGCCTCCCTCAAGGCCTACTACGACAAGTACCTACCCGTGAAGTACAGCGGCGTGTGGATGCTGCCGATCAAGCCGTGAGCGCCCGCAGAGAGCCCCAGACCAGTGCGGCTGCGCTCGATGCACTGTGGCGGCGTTTGCACTGGCACCACTGCACGGTGCTGGCGAGCACGCTGACGCTGGGCCTCATGGCCTTGGTGTTGGATGTGGCTACTGGCCCCGCTCAGCTATCGCCTTGGGTGGTGGTACAGACCTTGTTGGGCGATGTCTCCAGCATCCAGGCCACCGCCATTGTGTGGAACATTCGCCTGCCCGCTGCGCTTACTGCGTGGGTGGTGGGGGCGGCGCTGGGTTTGTCGGGCGCGCTGATGCAAACCATTTTGAACAACCCGCTGGCATCGGGCTATACGCTGGGCATATCGGCAGGTGCCAGTTTGGGCGCAGCATCGGCCATCGCCTTGGGCGCATGGCTGCCGGTGCCCGAGGCCTATGCCGTGCCCGCGCATGCCATGGTGTTTGCCGCGCTGGCGTGCTGGGGCGTGTACGCCCTGGGCGGCTGGGGGCATGCTGCGCCTGACCGCTTGGTGCTGGCAGGTATTGCTATGCTGTTTTTGTTCCAAGCCCTTACCTCACTCGTGCAACTGCTGGCTTCGCCCGAGGCGTTGCAGCAAATCGTGTTTTGGCTGTTTGGCAGCCTGCAAAAAGCCACTTGGCCCAAGCTCGGGGTCATGGCGGTGGTGCTGGTGCTGTGTATACCGTGGGTGGTGCGCGATGCTTGGCCGCTCACGGCCCTGCGCATGGGCGATGCACGAGCTGCCGCCTTGGGCGTGCGCTTGCGCAGCCTGCGCCTGCGCTGCTTGGCCATCGTGTCGGTGCTGACCGGGGTGGCCGTGGCTTTTGTGGGCACCATTGGCTTTGTGGGACTGGTCGCACCGCACATGGCGCGTGCCACGGTGGGGGAAGACCAGCGCTGGTTTTTGAGCGCTTCGGCCTGCATGGGTGGGGTGCTGCTCAGCCTGGCGTCGGTGGCCAGCAAAACGGTGTACCCGGGGGCGGTGTTCCCCATTGGCATTGTTATGGCGCTCATCGGGGTGCCGTGTTTCATGCTGCTGGTGTCGCCCCGCCGCAAGGAGGTGCTATGACTTTGCAGGTGCACGACTTGTGTGTGCAGTACAGCGCGCAAACCGTGTTGCAGCTAGAGCACGCCCACTGGGAATGTGGGCAGTTGGGGGCGGTTATTGGCCCCAATGGATGCGGCAAAACCACCTTGCTCAAAGCCATAGCTGGTGTGTTGCCCAGTACCGGGCAAGTGCAGTGGCAAGGTAGGGAGCTGAGCCCGGCGCTGCGCCCCCAAGTACTGGCCTACATGCCGCAAGACAACCAAGCTAGCCAGGGCTTGACCGTCTTGGAGGTGGTTTTGCTGGGGCGCTTGCGACAACTGGGGGTGCGTGTGTCCACTGCCGACAGGCAGGGGGTATACCAAGTGCTGGAGCGCTTAGGCATCAGCCACTTGGCTGGGCGCAGCCTGCATCAGCTGAGCGGCGGGCAGCGGCAGCTAGTTTGGCTGGCCCAAGCTCTGCTAGCGCAGCCGCAGGTGTTACTGCTGGACGAACCCACCAGCGCGCTGGACATGGAGCACCAGTTGCAAGTGCTGCAGCTACTGCGCGATTTGGCCCACCAGCACGGTCTGTGTGTGGTCGTCGTGTTGCATGACCTAGCGGCTGTGGCACGCTTTGCCGACACGGTGCTCGCCTTGCAGCAAGGGTGTCTGCATTCCCAAGGTGCAGCGGCGGATATGCTGCAACCCGATTGCTTGGCTCAACTGTTTCGTGTGCAGGTGGACATGCTCCAAGGGTTTGATGGCTTGCTCATACCAGTGCCACGCTGTGCAATATTGGTTTAAGCGCATGGTCTGTTTGGTGCTTATGCTGTAGAGTTGTTGGTTGACAACAACACCGCATGCGGAAGGGGCAGACATGGGCAATGAGCAAGATTGGACAAGCGCGTTTGGGCAGTGGATGCCGGGTCTGGATTTTTGGAAAAACCTGCAGAGCAATGCCATGTCGGGCAGCGTGCCCGGCATGCCCCCGATGCCCGGTATGGGCTCGTGGGCCACGCCCACCCTGAGCGTGGAAGAACTGGACAAGCGCATCCAAGACTTGAAGAGCGTGCAGTTCTGGCTGGAGCAAAACAGCCGCGCCTTGGCTGCCACGGTGCAGGCTTTGGAAGTGCAAAAAATGACCCTGAGCACCTTGCAGGGCATGAACGTGAATCTGGCCGACTTGGCGCAGGCTTTTATGCCCAAAGCCGCTACAACGGCCTCCACCCAGTCTGATGCTGCAGCACCTAAAGCAAGCCCAGGCCCTGAGGCTGCGCAGGCCGACCCAGCCGCCACCAGTGCGCAGCCGGGGGTTGACCCACTGCAGCTATGGAACGGTTTGGCCCAGCAGTTCCAAACCATTGCCAGTGCCACCATGCAAGAAGCCATGCGCCATGTGCCCCCAGCAGCGGCAAGCATGGCCAAGGCAACCACACAGCGTGCCACCCCTCGGCGTGCGCCAGCGGCTAAAAAGTCACCAGTCAATAAAAAATAAGCCAGCGCGAGTGGCTTATATGAAGATGGCGTGGATTGTTGGAGTGCTTGGGCGTTGTCGCCTGCTGTGGCGTATTGGGTTGGCCTTGTCGCTGAGCTGGGGCTGTGTGCACGCCGCTGATGCGCCGGTGGTGCTGGACGGTCAGTACGCCGGTGGTGTGGTCTGGTCAGAGCTGCGTTTCTTGCACGAGCAAGGCACCCCCTTGGGGCTGGATCAGGTGCAAGCGCGCTTGGACGAGTTTGAATCCAACAGCGGCCATCCACTTTCCACCTTTGGCGTAGTGAAGTTCCCTGTATGGCTCTATTTGCCAGTGCAGGTGCCTGCCGGGGCTGAAACCGATTGGGTTTTCACCATCGACTACCCCATCGTCCAGCGTTTTGATTTGTTTCTGACGGCCAATGGCCAGTTGGTGCAGCACGTGGCCAGAGGTTCCTCCGTCGCGCGCGATGATGCCAAGCCGCGTTCTGTGGCCATTAGCATCCCGCTGCATTTGCGTGACGCAATGACCTACGGCATTTGGCTGCGTGTGCAGTCCGCAGGGCCCATGCTGCTGCCCATGCGACTGCAAAAAGCAGGCGATGCCATCGCCCAAGCGGAGGTGGATCAGCTGGTAATGGGGCTGATCTGTGGCATCGAGCTCACTTTGCTGCTCTACTGCTTATTGCAGTGGGTCAGTCTGCGCGAACCCGTGTTTTGGATGTACTCACTCATGACCTTTGGCGTGATGTTGTCCAACATTTTTTTCTATGGCCTTGGGTGGCGTTTTTTGTGGCCGGATCAACTGTGGGTGCAGGCGCACATGGACGGCACAGTCACCTTTTTCGGCTCTGTGGGTACGTTTTTGTTTGTGGGAGAGGTTTTGGCAGGGGGCGACTCACAACGACGTCGTTTCTTGTGGGCCATGCGTGCGTGTGCCGCTTTGTCTGCGGTGTTCATGGTCATCTACTTGCTCGATGGCTTTGCGCACGATGTGTTTTTGCTGCTGTTTACCTTGTGGCCTTTTGTGCCATCCATGATGGCCATTCCTTACACCCTGTTTAAAGCGGACAAAAGCAATTCGATTGCCAAGGCCCTGTTGTTGGTTTGGGCGGTTTATGTCGAGGCGTTGCTTCTGACTTTTGGTGCAATGTATGGCTGGCAAGGCTGGCCTAGTGTGAGCTTTTGGACGGTGCGGGCTTTCCCCATCGCAGCTGCCATCGATTCGGTGCTGTTTTTGTACGTGCTGGGGTTGCGTTCCAAGGGAGTCCGTGTGGCCGCACAGCGGGCTGCGCTAGAGCGTGATGCCTTGCAAACCATGGCCTACACCGATGCGCTCACGGGGGTGCTCAATCGCCGTGGTTTGGATACCGCGCTGGACAGCATGCTGACGCAGGCTTCTGTCGATAACCAAGCGGCAGTCATGGTGCTCGATTTGGATGGCTTTAAGCCCATCAACGACACCTACGGCCACGACGTGGGCGATGTACTGCTCAGGGCTGTAGCGCAGCGCCTCAAAGGGCAGGTGCGCAGTTCGGACTTGGTGGTGCGCCTAGGTGGCGATGAATTTGTGGTGGTGGCGCGGGACTTGACCAACGCCTTGCAGGTGCAAGAGCTGGCGGCCAAGTTGCTGCATGTGCTACAGCAGCCGTATCGTTTGAACACCACCTTGGGCAATATCCAAGTGCATGTGGGGGTGACTATTGGCTATGCCTTGGCGCCTATTGACAGTACCGATGCGTTTGAACTGATCAAGTTCGCCGATATGGCGCTCTACGAAGGCAAGCGCCAAGGCAAAGGCTGCGTGCAGCGCTACGCCAAGGTGGTGGCGCTCCAAGCTTAGTGCAACTGCGTTGCCAGCAGTTGCGATGGTGAGCAGTCAAACTGCTTGCGAAAGTCGCTGGCGAACTGGCTGAAGTGCCAAAACCCCCAACTGGCTGCCACATCACGCACGGTAGTGCCGCTAGCGGCTTGGCGCAGTTGGCGGCGTGCGCCGTTCAGGCGCAGTACCCGCAGGTATTGGGTGGGGCTCAAGCCCGTGACTTCTTCAAAGCAGTATTGCAAAGTGCGGCGGCTCACATGCAGTTGCTCGCATAGTTGGGGCACGTTGATGGGGTCTTCGGGGTGTTGTAGCACCCAGTCGCGGGCTTTGCTGACCACGCGCAAGTGGCGGTCAAAGCTGCCACTGTGGTGGTCAGCACGCTGCGCGGTTTCCAGCAGTGGTAGCAGGGCTTCCAGCACGCTGTCGGTCGCGCTGTGGCGGGTTTGCTCGGCCATGGCACCCTTGTCCAGCAACAGGGTTTGTAGCGTTTGCAAGCAGCGCGCATGGGGTTGGGTGTGCACCTGCAGCAGCGGGCTGTGGCTCAGTGCCGCCCAGTCCACCACAAAGCCTTGTTCCTCGGCCGCTTGGCGCAGGCAGTCTTGCCGCACCACGATGCCGTAAATACTGAAGTCCGCCGGGGTGTTCAGTTCAAACTCTTGCCCACCGGGGCGCACCATGATGCTGTGCTGCCCACTACCCAAGCCGTTGATGCGGCTGTCTTGTTGCATGGCATGCGGCAGCGGCAGACCAAACCACAGGCTGTCAGGCCACACGCAGCAGCGCTGCAGCATCCCTTGGTTGGTGCGCTCGCAAAACACCTGCATGTGCGGCAGCTGCATTTCGTGCAGCGAACCTTGGAAAGCGCCACGGGTTGTTTGGTCGTAGCACTGCTCCCAGTTGGTCAGGTTGCAGGCGTGTTCGTCTGCATCTTGTGCTAAAACGGTTCGAACGTTGTTGATTGCGCTCTCTTTTGTTGCGTTCATCGTTTTGCTCCAAGTTTGCCGAAATTTGATACCGCCTTGTCCTTGGCGTGTTTAGAGTGCAATGGAAGCAAGCGCTATGCCTGCTGCACCGCACTTTTTTGGAGGTCTTCTATGTCAACAACATCCCCCGCATCCGGGGTTCCGGCGCTCAAGCCGGTTTTAAGTACCCTGCAGCTCTGGGGCATCGCTGTCGGTTTGGTGATCTCGGGCGAATACTTCGGCTGGAGCTACGGCTGGGCCTCAGCGGGCACGCTGGGTTTTACCGTCACAGCGCTGTTCATCGCGGCCATGTACACCACCTTCATCTTCAGCTTTACCGAGCTGACCACCTCCATTCCCCACGCCGGTGGCCCGTTTGCCTACAGCAAGCGCGCCTTCGGTCCTGTGGGCGGTTACTTGGCGGGCATTGCCACGCTGGTGGAGTTCGTATTTGCGCCGCCTGCCATTGCTTTGGCCATTGGTGCTTACCTCAATGTGCAGTTCCCCGCACTCGATCCCAAGGTCGCAGCCGTGGGGGCTTACGTGGTGTTCATGACGCTCAACATCGTGGGCGTGAGCATCGCCGCCACCTTCGAGCTGTTTGTCACCATCTTGGCCATCTTTGAACTGCTGGTCTTCATGGGCGTGGTGTCGCCCGGTTTTTCCATGGCCAACTTCGTCAAGGGCGGTTGGGCTGGTCAAGACAGCTTCAGCTTGGCTGCCATCGGCGGCATGTTTGCAGCCATTCCGTTTGCTATTTGGTTCTTCCTCGCCATCGAAGGCGTGGCCATGGCCGCTGAAGAAGCCAAAGACCCCAAGCGCTCCATTCCTATCGCCTACATCGCCGGTATCTTGACGCTGGTGGTGCTGGCTGTGGGTGTGATGGTGTTTGCCGGTGGTGCCGGCGACTGGACCAAGTTGGCCAATATCAACGACCCATTGCCCCAAGCCATGAAGCTCATCGTGGGCGAGAGCAGCGGCTGGTTGCACATGCTGGTGTGGTTGGGCTTGTTCGGTTTGGTGGCGTCCTTCCACGGCATTATCTTGGGCTACTCGCGCCAAATCTTTGCCCTGTCCCGTGAAGGCTATTTGCCCGCCTTCCTGTGCAAAGTGCACCCCAAGTTCAACACCCCCCACCGGGCTATTCTGGCCGGTGGCGTGGTGGGTATTGCCGCCATCTTCAGTGACGAGCTGATCCAAATCGGCGGCATGACCCTGACGGCCAACATCGTGACGATGAGCGTGTTCGGCGCTATCCTGATGTACATCATGAGCATGCTGAGCCTGTTCAAACTACGCAAGAGCGAACCTGGCATGGTGCGTCCTTTCACAGCTCCGCTGTACCCATTCTTCCCAGCATTTGCCTTGGCCGCTGCACTGGTGTGCTTGCTTACCATGGCCTACTACAACGCCATCGTTGCGGGTCTGTTTGTCGGCATTTTGGTGCTGGGCTACGCGTACTTTGTGCTCACCAAGCACCAACGCCAAGACTAAGGAGTTCCCTCGCCATGCCTGCTATGCACGCTTACCCTTACCACTACAGCTTGGGCGCACACACCTACGGGTTTGCCAGCCTCAAGGAGTTGATGGCCAAAGCCACCCCCGCCCGCTCGGGGGACTATTTGGCCGGGGTGGCAGCAGGCAGTGCCCAAGAACGCGCAGCCGCCCAGTTGGCGCTGGCCGATGTGCCGCTGCGCACCTTCTTGAACGAGGCCTTGGTATCCTATGAAGAGGATGAGATCACCCGACTCATTCTGGACACGCACGACGCAGCCGCGTTTGCGAAAGTGGCTCACCTCACGGTGGGCGATTTTCGCAACTGGCTTCTGAGCGAAGCGGCCACCAGCGAAGCGCTGGCGGCCTTGGCTCCCGGCATCACGCCCGAAATGGCCGCCGCTGTGAGCAAAATCATGCGCAACCAAGACCTCATCTTGGTCGCCAAAAAATGCCGCGTCATCACGGCCTTTCGCAACACCATCGGTCTGCCTGGCCGCATGAGCACCCGCCTGCAGCCCAACCACCCCACCGACGACGCCACTGGCATTGCCGCCAGCATGCTCGACGGTTTGCTCTACGGCAGTGGCGATGCGGTCATCGGCATCAACCCCGCCACCGACAACGTGGCCCAGGTCATGCGCTTGGTGCACATGATGGCGGGTGTCATCGACCACTACGACATCCCCACCCAGTCCTGCGTGCTGACCCACGTAACCAACACCATACAAGCCATCGAGCGCGGTGCGCCGGTGGACTTGGTGTTCCAGTCCATTGGCGGCACCGAGGCCACCAACAGCAGCTTTGGCGTCAACCTGGCGGTGCTGGGCGAAGCCCGCGCCGCCGCCTTGTCGCTGAACCGGGGGACCGTGGGCAACAACGTCATGTACTTTGAGACAGGGCAGGGCAGCGCCCTGTCGGCCAATGCCCACCACGGCATGGACCAGCAAACCAGCGAGGCCCGCGCCTACGCCGTGGCGCGCCACTTCAAGCCGCTGCTGGTCAACACCGTGGTCGGCTTCATCGGGCCAGAGTATTTGTACGACGGCAAGCAAATCATCCGCGCCGGGCTGGAAGACCACTTCTGCGCCAAGCTGCTGGGCCTGCCCATGGGCTGCGACGTCTGCTACACCAACCACGCCGAGGCCGACCAGAACGACATGGACGTGCTGCTCACCGTGCTGGGCGCGGCAGGCATCAGCTTTGTGATGGGCATACCGGGGTCGGACGACATCATGCTCAACTACCAAACCACGTCCTTCCACGACGCGCTGTACGTGCGCCAAGTGCTGGGCTTGCGCGCCGCGCCCGAGTTCGAGGCGTGGCTGGAGCGCATGCAAATCGCCACCTGCACTGACGCTGGCATGCGCCTGCAAAACAGCTTGCCTCCCGCGTTCGAGCGCGCCTTGCTGCAAATCAGCTAAACGGAGGCCTGTGCTATGTCTACTCCCAAGTCCATCGAACCCACCAAGCCTTCTGATACCGCACCGTTTTCCGTGGTCGGCAACCCTTGGGCGGGCTTGCGCCAGTTCACCGCCGCGCGCATCGCGCTGGGCCGTGCGGGGGTGAGCTTGCCCACTGCCGCGCATCTGGAATTCCAACTGGCCCACGCCCAAGCGCGTGACGCAGTGCACCTCGCGCTGGACGTGCCCACCCTGCAGCACGACCTGCAGCAAGCGTGGCCGAATTTGGGCAAGCCCCTGCTGCTGCACAGCGCTGCCGCAGACCGTGGCCAGTACCTGCAGCGCCCCGACATGGGCCGCCGCTTGGGCGCGGCATCTGCCCAAGCCCTCCAAGACATGGCCCCCAGCGCGCCTGCCGGGCAAGTGGTGCGCGACGACCCGGCCAGCCGCCGTTACGACCTAGCGCTGGTGGTGGCAGACGGTTTATCGGCCCGCGCCATCATGCAAAACGCTGCCCCCTTTGTCGCCGCGCTGCATGCGCGCATGGCGGGCGAGGGGTGGAACGTGGCCCCCATCAGCATCGTGCAGCAAGGCCGTGTGGCCGTGGGCGACGATGTAGGCCAGCGCCTGGGTGCGCGCTGCGTGGTCATGCTCATTGGCGAGCGCCCCGGCCTTAGCTCGCCCGACAGCATGGGCCTGTACCTGACGTGGATGCCCCGCGTCGGCCTGACCGACGCCAGCCGCAACTGCATCTCCAACGTGCGCCCCGCCGGGTTGGTGTACGACGAAGCCGCCTACAAACTGCACTACCTGCTGAGCGAATCGCGCCAGCGCATGCTCTCGGGTGTGGACTTGAAAGACGAAACCGCCAGCACCGACGGTGCCGCGCTGCAAGACCCGGGCAACTCGTTTTTGCTCAGGGGGTAGGGGCGGCGAGCAGCGGGAAGTGTGGGGCGTTTATCCAAACACCGGCCGAAAGAAACTGCGCTCGTTGCTGACGATGCAGCGCGTTTCTTCGGCATAGCGAAACGCCGCTAGGCATTCCGGGTCGGTTTGGGATTGCACCCGGTAGGTCTCGTAAGCCGCCAGACTGGGAAAACTGAACATGGCCAAAGCCACGTTGTTGGCCCCTTCGGACGGCAAAAAGTAGCCGTGGTGCTGGCCGCCGAACTTTTGCACCAGCGGTATCCATGTTTTGCCGTAGTGCTCAAACTCGTGGAGCTTATAAGGGTCGATGATGTAGCGGATGTAGCAGGTGATCATGGTTCTCTGGGGTGTTGCTCAAGGCATCAGCCTTGCCAATTCAATATTGATGTTCCTAGGAGGTATTCTTTAACTGGAGTGCTGCGCACAGCTTGGAAGTTATCGTTGTGAAAATTTGGTGTTTGCCATGAGCATGTCCATGCTGAGTAGTCATCTGTGGAATTCAAATATAGTGATGGTTCGCGAAAGCTCTTCAGATCAATTCCTTTCACGTGCCCAGTGTGACGCCCATTTGTTGACCGCGTTGTGTGTACATCCGTTGTAAAACAGCGCTGCTTATGCTTTGAGATAGTTAAGGTAGGCGTCTCACTTTGCAGATTTGCGGCTGTTTTTAAGGGTTTTTCTTTATGTGCGGTTTCTTGTTGGTGTTAAGCTATAGCTAAACAAATGTATTTTCTGACCGAAATCAGGGTGAGTGACTTTGAGTCAGGTGCTGTGTCTGCGCAGGGTCGATTCAAGGTGGTCTCACCCTGTACGGATGCCAAGAGCAGAGACTCGGCGAAGGTGTTTAAGGCAGTTAAAAGCTTGCAGGGGGATGACCAGCGACAGGCCCTGCTAGGTTTGAAAAAGCTGCTGAAGCTGGCTCAACTAGGTAAGCCTTTCAACCAGCTATCAGATGCGAAGACGGTGCATGAAGCATTTAATCCTTTTTACTGTGATGTGACCAAGAAGAATGAAACGGTATGGCGGTATCGGCATGGCGACATTCGGATTTTGTTTTATTACGCAACGGACAAGGTGGTCTTGTTGACGCACACCTTGCCCAAACGTACAGATAAGCTTTCAAACAAAGATATCAACCAAGCCAAGCAGGCAGTGGTTGATTTTTTGACAGCATCCCGAACTGCAGCGGGTCTGCAGTGGATTGAGTGAAGTGAGATGACTATGGAACACAAACCTCTTTTTGGCGATTTGATTGCCGCCCACGAAGGGCTGGCAGAAGAGCTCAAAGCCGTGGATGTGGCCGCCGATTTGACGCTGTTACTGCACCACGCAGGCAAGACTCGTGCTGACTTGGCTCGTGCTTTGGGCTGGAGCCGTGCGCGAGTGACGCAAGTTCTCTCCGGGCACGAAAATCTCACAGTCGAAACCATTGCCGCAGTGACCAAGGCCTTGGGCTATACCTTTGATGCTGTATTTCGCAAAGTGGGAGCCCCCGCAGCCTCTCAGCCTTGGGAGAGCCAAGCCACTTTGGCGTTGGATATGGTGGATGCTCCGGACTTGCAGGAATGGATGAGTCGCAAGACCATGAAGCCTATGTCTGGACTGTTCGCTGGCGCAATGGAGTTCGTGAACTTTGGCGTGCAATTGGTTTCATCCAATCACGATGAGATGTTTAAGGAGGAAGCCTGTGCAGCTTAGTCCTTTGCAATTGCTGGAGTACACCTTTGATGGCGTGTCTGTGATCCCTGTGGACGGGTATCAAGCAGATCCATCGTTTGCGCCTGGTTTGGTTTTTTTCCCCGGCAAGTTGGCGATGTCGGCTGATACTGGGTTGGCGCTACTGGATGAGAAGGAAAAGTACTCCGACTTCGGCGTGAAGCTCACTTTGCGTGTGGGCCCCAAGGAAGATGCGCAGGCACCCTACAACATCCAGATTTCCGTACGGGGCATTGTGCGCATGCACCTTACTCAAGCGGATCGGCAAACCGAAGAGCGTCGGGTTCGAGCTCTGGTTAATGGAGCATCACTGCTGTACGGGGCTGTTCGTGAAATGGTTAGTACAGTGACCAGCCGTTCGGCGCATGGGCCTTTATTGCTCCCTTCATTGAATTTTTCCGATCTGGCGAATCACAAACAAGAGGACGTAAGCCACCCCAGTTTGGCTTCTGCTATTCCCACTAAACGGAAACGCACATCCCGTGCGCTCTAAAGGTCAAGATTAATCGAAAGATTCCGTCCGTACCCAAAACCCAGTCGGGCAACCGACTGGGTTTTTCTTTTCATGCTTTCCCCACCTCCACCCCACAGTCATAAAACGTCGCGCCATTGCCTAGGTCGGTCACGGCTTGGCTGGTCAGGATGTTGATGTTGTGGCCCTCCAAGCTGTCTTTGTGCCACCAGATGCCTAGGCAGACCACCACGCCTGGGCGGGCGCGTTCGCTCACTTCGGCGCGCACGCGGTAGCTGCCGCGTTGGTTGAACACGTTCACCACATCGCCCGTTTGTATGCCACGTGCGGCGGCGTCGTGCGGGTGGATTTCCACCAGCGGTTCGCCTTCCGATTTGCGCAGGCTTTGCACGTTCACAAAGGTGGAGTTGAGGAAGTTGCGTGCAGGGGGGCTGATCATGCGCAGGGGGTACTGCGGCGACGTGCCGCCGCTAGCGCCCTCTGCATTGGCTGGGTGTGGCTCCTCGCGCAGCGGCAGGTAGTGGGGCAGGCCGTCGTTGCCCGGCCCCACCAGTGCGGGGCTGACAAACTGGCATTTGCCGCTGGGGGTAGGAAAGCCGCCTTGGGCAAACGGGGCTTCGGGCAGGTCCTGGTGCACAAAGCCGTGCTCCAGCAGTGCGTCAAAGTCCACCCGCCCATCGTAGGCCATGCGGCACAGGGCTTCGTCGCTGTCGGCAAAGCAGGGCTCGGTAAAGCCCATGGCGCGGGCCAGGCGGCGGAATATTTCGGTGTTGGGCAGCGCCTCGCCCACGGGGGCGATGCTGGGGCGGTTCAGCAGCACGTCGGTGTGGCCGTAGCTGGTGTGGATATCCCAGTGCTCCAGCTGCGTGGTGGCGGGCAGCAGGTAGTCGGCGTAGTCGGCCGTGTCGGTCTGGAAATGCTCCAGCACCACGGTAAACAGGTCTTCACGCGCAAAGCCTCGCTTCACGCGGGCCGAGTCTGGGGCCACGGCCACGGGGTTGGAGTTGTAGACCACCACGGCTTGCAGCGCAGGGCTGGGTGGGTTGGTGGACAGTGGGTCGAGCGCATCGCCAATGCACGACATATTGATGCTGCGCCGGGGTGTGGCAGGTGCCAGGTGCGCGCCCTCCAATGCCGGGTTGAGCGGCGGAGCAAAGCCCGAGCTGGACAGCAGCAGGCCACCCGCCCGGTGCCGCCAAGCGCCTATGAGCGCAGGCAGGCAGGCGATGGCGCGCACAGCGTTGCCGCCGCCGTGGGTGCGCTGCACGCCGTAGTTGACGCGGATAGCGGCGTGTTTTTCGGCGTGTCCTGTGCCCAGTGCTTGGGCACTGTGGCGGCAGGCACCATAGTCCGCAGCCAGTTGCACCACCTGCTCTGCGCGGATGCCACAGGTGGCTGCCACGCGCTCGGGCGTCCATTGCAGCGCATGGGTGCGCAGGGCGTCCCAGCCCTCGGTGTGGCGCTGCAGGTAGTCGTGGTCCAGCCAGTCGTTAACGATGAGCTGCTGCATCAGCCCCAGCGCCAGCGCGGCATCGGTGCCGGGCAGCAGGGCAATGTGCTCGTGGCATTTGTCGGCCGTTTCGGTGCGGCGTGGGTCTATGCACACCAGCTTGGCACCGTTGCGTTTGGCCTCCATCACGTAGCGCCAAAAGTGCAGGTTGCTGCCAATGGCGTTGCTGCCCCAGATGAGGATGAGCGACGACTCTGCAAAGTACGGCATGTGCATGCCCCAGCGCGAACCGTAGGTGAGGTTGAGCGCCTCGGCCCCGGCGGAGGCGCAGATGGTGGCCTCCAGCTGCGATGCCCCCAGCTTGTGGAAAAAGCGCGATGCCATGCTGCCACCCTGCACCCGGCCCATGGTGCCTGCGTAGTTGTAGGGCAGTATGGCCTGCGGCCCGGCGGGGGACGCGGCAATGGCCTGCAGGCGCTGGGCGATGTCATGAATGGCTTCTTCCCAGCTTACGCGCACAAACTGGCCTGCACCTTGACCGGGACCTTTCGGCCCTACGCGCTTTTGCGGGTACTGCAGGCGCTCTGGGTGGTAGGTGCGCTCGGTGTAGCGCGACACCTTGGTGCACAGCACGCCGCCTGTGGTGGGGTGGGCGGGGTTGCCTTGCACCTTGATGGCTTTGCCCCCTTGCACCGTCACCACCATGGAGCAGGTGTCGGGGCAGTCGTGCGGACAGGCTCCCAGCACGGTGTGTGTGCTGTCGCTAGCAGCGGTCACGGCAGTAGGGCTATCGGCGAGTTGGCTGGACGCGTGTGTCATGGTGACGATAATGAACGATGCAATACAGAGAGTGATCGGAGTTCGCATGCAACTAGAGCAATACCTGCAGCAGCGCATGGGTCAGTATGTGGGCTTGCGCCGCGACATCCATGCCCACCCCGAACTGAGTTTCAACGAACACCGAACCGCCAGTGTAGTGGCCCAAACGCTGCATAGCTGGGGCATAGAAACGCACACCGGCATCGCCAAGACGGGCGTGGTGGGCGTTATCCGCAAAGGCCAGCACAGCCAGCCCGGTGCGCGCAGCATCGGCCTGCGGGCCGATATGGATGCGCTGCCCATGCAAGAGATCAACACCTTTGACCACGCCAGCCGCCACCCCGGCAAGATGCACGGCTGCGGCCACGACGGCCACACCGCCATGCTGCTGGCCGCAGCCGACTACCTGCAGCACCATGCCGAGTTTGACGGCACCGTGGTGCTGCTGTTCCAGCCCGCCGAAGAGGGCGGCGGTGGCGCGCGCGAGATGGTGGCCGAAGGCGTGTTCGAGCGTTTTCCTGTAGATGCGGTGTTTGGCGTGCACAACTGGCCCGGCTTGGCCGAGGGCACCCTGGCCGCCAGTCCCGGCCCGGTTATGGCGTCGAGCAACGAGTTTCGCATCGTCATTCGCGGCAAAGGCGGGCACGCCGCCATGCCGCACAACGCCATAGACCCCGTGGTGGTGGCGTGCCAGTTGGTGCAGGGCTTTCAGACCATTGTCAGCCGCAATGTCAAACCCATCGATGCGGCGGTCATCTCGGTGACCATGATTCACGCGGGCGAGGCCACCAACGTCATCCCCAATAGCTGCGAGCTGCAGGGCACGGTGCGCACCTTTAGCTTGGAGGTGCTAGACCAAGTGGAGCAGCGCATGCGCGACATGACGCATGCATTGTGCAGCGCCTTTGGCGCGCAGGCGGACTTTGAGTTCCAGCGCAACTACCCGCCCACCATCAACGCTGCGGCCGAGACCGAGTTCGCCCGCCAAGTCATGCAGCGCGTGTTTGGCGAGAGCAAAGTAGTGCCCCAAGAACCCACCATGGGCGCGGAAGATTTTGCCTACATGCTGCTGGCCAAGCCCGGCTGCTACGCCTTCATTGGCAACGGCGACGGCGACCACCGCGCTATAGGCCACGGCGGCGGCCCCTGCATGCTGCACAACCCCAGCTACGACTTCAACGATGCGCTCTTACCCGTGGGCGCACGCTACTGGGTGGAGTTGGCCAAGGCGTGGTTGGCGCGGTAAGACGAATCTAGGTAGGTTCGTCACCCGGCGATGCAACTAGCATTACCATTTCGGTGCAATTACCCCACCTGGCATGATTTCGTAGGGATTGGCCCACCCGGGGATTTGCTGCAACCGCTGCAACCAAGTTCCAATGTGTGGGTAGAGAGCAGCTACGTCGTAGCCACTTTCTTCAATTGGATAAAACAAATATCCAGACAAAGACATATCGGCAATCGTTGGTTGATCGCCAACTAAGAACTCGCGCGAAGCCAAGTGCTGATTGACGATGCTAAATGCGCTGTCCATGCGACCTTTCAACCATGTCATAACAGCAGGATCGGGCGCAGTAGCGGCAAATGATTTCATGAACCGATAGGTTGCAAAGTAACTGGTGAACTTGTGGTTATCAAAAAGCAACCAGCGCAGAACATCAAGCCGCTCGTCTTCAGTCTTCCCATTAAATGCACCATGCTTCTGAGCCAAATAAGTCAGGATGGCGCCAGATTGCGTAATGCGTTTAGCTCTGTCATCCAAGACGGGCGCTTCTCCCATCTCATTCAAATCATCTCGCCATTGTGGCGTTCGGGTAATGCCGCTCATGAAGTCCACAAACTTAGCCTCCCACGGCTGCTGCAAGGCACACAACAAAAAGGCGACTTTGTAGGAGTTGCCAGATTGGCTAAAGCAATGAAGTTGGTACATATGATTTAGACTAAAAGATGGGTAAAGCCGTCACTTGGAGGCCAATAGCCACTTGCTCACGACCGCGCTAAGGAAGCAGCACAAGACTAAGCGCCACGATGACGTAAATTACGCTGGTTGATTTGTTCAGCATGGCTTTGTTGTCAAAAGCGGCGCGTGCTTTATGGGCTAGAAACATGTATCCGGCATAGATGGAGAGCGAGATAGCCAGTGCCGTCAAACTCAGAGCTATGGCTTGCGTCAGGTAGGGAAAATGGGGGCTGATAAAGCTTGGATAAGTCAATAGGCTAGCTAGCCATCCCTTGGGGTTTGTCAGGGATACCAGAAATGAGTCAACGAACATTTTTTTGGCACTGGCTTCACCAGCCTTAACGTCGTTGGTGCTGGGTTTGGCGAACCAAGTGCTGAGGGCAAGGTATGCGAGATAGAGCGCTCCTATCCACCGCAAATAAGTAAGTACCCACTGGTGCTCGTGAATGAGTAGGCCAACACCGGAAAGCACCACGGTCGCGTGAACAGCTGTTGCCAGCCCAAAACCAAGTGCCCCAGGCAATGTCGTTCTGATTCCATGCTTGAGTGCTTGCGCTACGGCAAATGCAACGTTCGGCCCAGGTACGGCTACAGCGGTCGTAAAAGCTACGAAAAACAAGAGCAGTAAATGAAAATCCATTTTGGTGCCTTGTGCGGTTATGGGCTAAGCAAAGACTTCATGATCAATCAACCCGTGCCGCAAAACGGCGGCTGGCGATTTGCAGCAAGCCGTCAAATATGAGGTTGTCCACCAGTTCGAAGGGGCGGGTCATGCTGGGGGCCATTTTCCAGCCTGCACCGCCTGTCATGTAGAGCGCGGGCACTTGGCCGCAGCGGGCTATGCAGTGCTGCACCATGCGCTCGACCGCTCCGGCTATGGCGTAAGTGCCGCCGCTGGTCAGCGCATCGCTGGTGTTGGTGGGAAAGAGGCGCACCTCGCCTGTGGGCACGTGCAGGCCTGCGGTGCCTGATTCGAGTGCGCGCAGCATGATGCCGTGCCCCGGCAGGATGAGGCCGCCCAGAAACATGCCGCCCGCATCAATCACTTCCACTGTGACGGCGGTGCCGACCATCACCAGCACGATGGGGCGTGGTTTGCCTTGCTCCAGCATGCGATGGTAGGCACCAATCATGGCCACCCAGCGGTCTGAGCCCAAGCGGGTGGGGTGGTCGTAGCCGTTTTTGAGACCCGCTTCGGCTTCGTTGGAAACGACCCATTGGGGGGCAACATCCCATGCTTCCATTTGGTCAACTACTCGGCGCTTGATGGCATCACCTGCCACCACACAGCCCAGTACGGCGTCGGGCTGGCGCAGTTGCGTCCAAGCGCCGCTACCCAAGCGGTCTATGTTTTCCAGAAATTCGGCCCCTTGTGCCAACAGGCGGGCTTGGGGGCTGGTTTGGTCAAACAGCGCCCATTTGAGGCGCGTATTGCCGACATCGATGGCGAGCAGCGTCATAGCAGCCTAGGCGATGCGGCGTGGTTTAGCGTTGCTGCCAAGGCAGGCCGTGAAAGCGCCAGCCGCCCAGCTTGCCGCGGTGGCCGTTGGCGTCTGCATCGCCCTCGAAACCTTGCAAGATGTTGTAGGCCTCGTAGCCCAGTTCGGTGGCGCGTTTGGCTGCCGCAACGGAGCGCACGCCACTGCGGCACAAGAAAACGATCTTGCGGCTCTTGTCCAAAGCCTGTACGTGGGCGTCAAAGTCGGCGTTGGCCGCCATGCCGGGCCATTGCTTCCAGGCAATGGCCACGGAACCGGGTACAAAACCCACCCATTCGCGCTCGGCATCGGTTCGCACGTCCACCAGCACGGCGGAGCCGCTCTGGAACCAGTCGCACGCTTGCTGGGGCGTTACATCGCCCGCATAACCCAGCGCAGAAGACACAGTGTTTGTCATAAGGCTCTAACGGATGTTGGAGCCTTGCACTGTAAATCAATTCAACAGGTAGTTATCGGCTTGGGTTTCGAAATCATCGGCTTCGATTTCGGCGTCGTACGCATCCACATCCGTTTTGGGTTTCACGGCGTAGGGAATCAGGGGCTTATCCAGCGGGCGCAGGGTGTGGCGGCGCAGGTTGCGCAGTTGCTGCGAACGCTCCATGTTTTGCAGCACCAGCTCAGGCTCCATCATGAGGCTGAAGGGATTGAAAGCGGTAGCAGTGGATTTCATGGCAGTTCTCCTTCCGTTTAGGCGGTATAGGAACTGTAGAAGTGCGGGTTGAAAACCAAAGTCAGCCACTGGCTAAACCGCTTGTAGGAAAAAGTCTTACAAGGGCGCGCAATGCGCGCCCTTGGCCCATCAGGCGGGCGTGGTCTCTGCTGTTGTGTGCAGGTGGCATGCACTGTGGGTGCGTGCCAGCACGGCTTGCAATGCGGGAACGCTCTCGGCACAGCGGGCGTGTGCCTGTGGGCAGCGCGTGCGGAACACGCATCCCGACGGCGGCGAGATGGGCGAGGGCAAATCGCCCTGCAGCAAGGTGATGGTTTTGTTGCGCTCGCGTACCGGGTCGGGGATGGGAATGGCGCTGAGCAGCGCTTGCGTGTACGGGTGCTGTGGGCTGGCGTACAAGTCTTGCTTGTGGGCCAGTTCCACCACGCGGCCTAAGTACATCACCATGATGCGGGTGCTGATGTGTTTGACCACCGCCAAGTCGTGCGCGATGAAGAGGAGGGCCAAGCCCATCTCTTGCTGCAGCTCCAGCAGCAGGTTGACGATTTGGGCTTGGATGGACACATCCAAAGCCGATACGGGTTCATCGCAAATGACCAGCTTGGGTCGCAAGATGAGCGCACGGGCAATGCCCACACGCTGGCATTGCCCGCCGGAGAACTCGTGGGGGTAGCGGTTGAGCAGGTGCGGGCTCAGGCCTACGCGCTGCATCATGTCTTGCACCCGTTGGGCGATGGCGGCTGCGCCCAATGCTTTCTCGTGGATGTGCAGTGGCTCGGCAATGATCTCGCCGATGGTCATGCGCGGATCGAGGCTGGCCAGTGGGTCTTGGAAGATCATTTGCACATCGCGGCGCAGGGCTTGCCAGGTAGCGGCACTGGCGCCATGCAGCTCTGTGCCTTGCCAGCGCACGCTGCCAGAGCTGATAGTGGCTAAGTTGGTCAATGCGCGGGCTAAGGTGGATTTGCCGCAGCCGGACTCACCCACAATGCCCAAGGTTTCCCCTGCGTGCAGGTCAAAAGACACGCCGTTGACGGCTTTGAGTGTGCGTTTGCGGGCCCAAGGCATTTGGCCTTTGGCGGCGGGCAGTGTGAATTGCACGTGCAGGTCTTGCACGCTCAGGATGGGGCGCGTATCAGTGTGCTGCATGGTGCAATTCCTCTAGGGCCAGGTGGCAGGTGCGCCAATGGCCTGCGGCCACGGTGCTGGTGCTGGCCAGTTGTTGGTGGCAAACGTCTTGTGCCCACTGGCAACGCGGCGCAAAAGGGCAGCCTTTGGGTGGGCGTGCCATGTTGGGTGGTATGCCCGCAATGGCTTGCAGCGTTTGCCCTGCATCGTCCAAGCGTGGGATGGCGTTGAGCAAGCCGCGCGTGTAGGGGTGGCTGGGGTTGGCAAAGAGTTGATCGGCACTGCCCTGTTCCATGACACGGCCGCCGTACATCACCAGTACCTGTTGGCACAAGCCCGCTACGACACCCAAGTCGTGGGTGATGAGGATGATGGCGGTGCCAAAGTCGCGCTGCAGTTCGCGCAGCAGGGTGATGATTTGGGCTTGCACCGTCACGTCCAGCGCGGTGGTCGGCTCGTCGGCCAGCAGCAGCTCGGGTTCGCACAGCAGGGCCATGGCAATCATCACGCGCTGGCGCATGCCGCCGGAGAATTCGTGCGGGTATAGGCCGATGCGCTGGGCTGCTTCGGGAATCTTCACGGCATCGAGCATGCGCACGGCTTGGGCGCGTGCGCTGCGGCGATCCATGCCTTTGTGCAGTTGCAGCACTTCGGTCATCTGGCGCTCAATCGTCAGATAGGGATTGAGCGATGTCATGGGGTCTTGGAAGATCATGGCAATGCGATTGCCGCGGATGCGGTTGAGCTCCACCACAGGCAGGCGCAGAAGGTCTTGCCCGTGGAACAGGGCTTGGCCGCTGGCGCGGCCATTGCTGGCTAGTAGCCCCATCATGGCCAACACGGTTTGGCTTTTGCCCGATCCGCTTTCACCCACAATGCCCAAAGTCTCCCCTTTGCCCAGCGCAAAGTTCAGGCCGTTGACGGCTTGCACGGCCCCATCGGGGGTGCTGAACTGCACGTGCAGGTCTTGGATGGAAAGAATCGTCATGGCTTACTTGTCCTTGGGGTCGAGGGCGTCGCGCAAGCCGTCGCCAATGTAGTTGAAGCAGTACAACGAGGCCGAGAGCATGCCGGCGGGAAAGAGCAGCATCCACGGCGATATTTCCATCACGGCAGTGCCGTCGTGGATGAGCACGCCCCAGCTGGTCATGGGCTCTTGGATGCCCAAGCCCAAGAACGACAACACCGACTCCACCAAAATGACGCTGGGAACGGTGATGGTGGTGTAGATGATCACGATGCCCAGCAAGTTGGGGATGATGTGCCGGGCAATGATGCGCCATGTGGGCACGCCAATGACGCGGGCCGCTTCGATGAATTCACGCGAGCGCAGGCTCAGTGTTTGGCCGCGCACGATGCGCGCCATATTCATCCACGAGAACGCGGTGATGGTGAGTACCACGAGGTAAAAGTCTCGTCCCAAGATGGTCACCAGCAAGATGGCTATCAGCAGGTAGGGGATGGCGTACATCATGTCCACAAAGCGCATCAAGAAGGCGTCGACTTTGCCGCCCATAAAACCCGCAGTAGCCCCCACCACAATGCCCACGGTACACGAGGACAAAGCGGCCAGTACGCCCACTACCAGCGAGATGCGCCCCCCAATGAGGGTGCGCACCAGCAGATCGCGCCCCGATTCATCGGTGCCAAACCAGTGAAAGTTGAGCAGTGTCGGGGGCAAGCTGGTGGCATTCCAATCGGTGGCGTCGTAGGCGTTTGGCAGCAGCAGGGGGCCAATAGCGCATGCCAAGGCGATGAAGGCCAGCAAAAATAAACTGATGACGGCTGCTTGGTTGCGCCGAAAGCGGCGTGCGGCGTCTGACCACAGGCTGCGACTGCTGATGTCCGCACCCGCTTGTTCGAGCGAGTGCTGCAGCGCTTGTTGTTTGGATGATGGGGTGAACAAAAAAGTCTCCAACCGTGCGTGTTAGTAACGAATCTTGGGGTCTAGCCATGCGTAGGCCAGATCGACCAAGAGGTTGAATGCCACGGTGATGACGGTGACCAGCACCACCAGCCCCAGCACCAAGGTGTAGTCGCGGTTGGCGGCTCCGTTGACGATGAGCTTGCCTATGCCGGGCAGTGAGAAAACCGATTCGGTCACGATGGCGGCGGTAATGCATTCAATGGCCAAGGGTCCAATGAGCGACACCACGGGCAACATCGCTGGCTTGAGCGCATGGCGCCACACCACCACGCGCAGTGGCAAACCCTTGGCGCGGGCTGTGCGAATGAAGTTGCTGCGCAGCACCTCCAGCATGCTGCCGCGCATCACGCGGGCAATGGTGGCCATGTTGATGAATACCAGCAGCAGCATGGGGAGCACGGCATAGCGGATTTCACCTGCGTTCCAGCCACCCGATGGAAACCAGTGCAAACCCATGGCGAAGACCAAAATCAGCACCGGCCCAATCACAAATGAAGGGAAGGCATTGCCTATGCTGGCCAGCAGCATGACGGTGTAGTCCAGCACACTGTTTTGGCGCAAAGCCGCCCACATGCCCAATGGCACCCCCAAAGCCACAGCCACCACGATGGACAAGCCGCCAATCGTGGCCGATACCGGCAGAGCTTTCAGAACCAGATCGTTCACGCTCCAGTCGGCATAGCGGAAAGACGCACCCAAATCGCCTTGCAGCAAGCTGCCCAAGTAGTACAGGTACTGCTTCCACAGTGGCAAATCGAGGTGGTATTTGGCCTGCAGGTTTTCCAGCACGGCAGCGGAGACTTTGCGCTCCGAATCAAATGGGCCGCCTGGCGTCATGTGCAATAGCAAGTAGCACACGGTGATCACGGCCAGCAGGGTGGGAATAGTCGCCAGTAAACGGCGCAATGCATACATCCACATAAGACGCTCCAAAGGAATAGCGCCACGCACCCTTTCGGGGCGTGACGCTGGTGCACATCAGTGCAGCTTAGTGCTTGATGATGTAGAGGTCTTTGGCGCGGAAGTGGTCTGTGCCGTTCTCGGTGGAGTAGCCCCCCACATAAGGTTTGACTAGCCGTGGAACGGTGTACTGCAACAGGGGCAGCATGGGATAGTCTTCCATCGCGATTTGGGCTGCTTGCGTGAGCAATTCGGTGCGTTTTTTCGCATCGGTGGTTTTATTGCCTTGCTCAATCAATGCATCGGCTTTTTTATTGCAACTCTTGTTGTCGTTCTGATCGGAATCGCACTGGATGAGCGTCAGGAAGTTGGTGGCGTCGTTGTAATCAGCCAGCCAGCCATTGCGGGCAATTTGGTATTCGGCATCGTGGCGTTTTTTCAGCAGAACTTTGAACTCCATGGCTTCTAGTTCTGTATCCAAACCCAGCTTGGTTTTCCACTCGGATGCCGCGAAGATGGCCATCTTCTTGTGGTAATCGTCGGTGTTGTAGGAGAACTTCAGCTTGGTGCCGCTTGGTACACCAGCTTCACTCAGTAGCTTCTTGGCTTCGGCTACGCGCTTGTCCATGGGCCATTTAACCCAGTCATAGGTGGTCACATTGGCACCTTTGAGGCCTTGCACGATCACGCTGTAGGCTGGTGGCTGCCCATCGGCCGTCACTTTTTGCGATAGCGTGTCGCGGTCGATCACCATGCTCAACGCTTTGCGCACGCGAACGTCTTTGAGCAGGGGATCCGTGTGGTTGAACGAGTAGTAGCGTAGTCCCAGTGTGGTGTTGTTGCGTATTTCTTTGGGGTATTGGGCCTTGTATTTCTCGTAGCTGCTGGCTGGCAGTTGGTAGACCCATTCGTTCTCACCCGACTCGTACAGTTTTACGTCAGCGGTGTGGTCTTCTACTGGCAAGAAGGTGACCTTGGTCAGTTGCACATTTTTGGCATCCCAGTAGTGGGGGTTTTTGGTTTCGATGATTTTGCTGTTCACAACCCACGTGTTGAGCGTGTAGGCACCATTACTGACCATATTGCCGGGCTTGGTCCAGTCTTTGCCAAACTTCTCGATGGTCGCTTTATGGGCCGGTGCCAGTTGGGTGTTGACTACCAGCTCAGGCAGAAAGCCCACTGGGAAGGCCGTTTTGAGCTCCAGCGTGTATTTGTCCAAGGCTTTCACGCCTAGTTCTGTGACGGGCTTTTTGCCTGCGACGATGTCAGCACCATTGACGAAAAAAACGCCATAAACCGATGCATAGGGCGAGGCGGTTTTAGGGTTCACAAAACGTTGAATGCCATAGACGAAATCATCGGCAGTGACGGGGTCTCCGTTGGACCATTTGGCGTCTTTGCGCAGTTTGAATACCCATGTGGTCTCATTCGTTTGCTTCCAACTTTCTGCAACGCCTGGAACCACTTTGTTGGATGCATCAGTGGCGGTCAGCCCTTCGAATAAATCGCGCGAAATTTCATTGGCGCCAACAGATTCGGCAATCGCAGGATCAAGGGATTCTGGCTCGGATCCCAAATTGCGCACCAGCTCTTGTTTGTCGTGCAGTTTGACGCCGGGGGGAATGGTGGCGGCCATGCTGGTGCATGCCAATCCAATAGCCAGAGTGATTGCCAACGCTTTGAAGGGGGATGTGTGTTGCATAGGTTTTCCTATTCAAAAATGTGATTTTTCTGAAGCAACAAATGTGCCCTTTGGGCGCTTTTTTCGGTAGCAGGGGTTAACACGCGGTGGCGGTGGGCTTGGCTTGCAACTGCCACCACAGTCCGGTGGTAAGTGCCAGTACCAGCATGCAACCTAATGCAGCAAATAAGAGCAGGCGGTGGACATTGCGTAGTTCTTGGCGTGCTTCGCCCATGGCTTCACCCATGAGTACGTTGCGCAGTGCCAAGATGGAGTTCATCTCGGGCACGTAACGGGCTGCAAACTCGGTGGTGTTTACCGGGTATTGACCGCTGTGTTTGCCAATTTCAATCAGCAACTCTACAAAAGGCATCGCAGAGTTGAAGTATTGGTTCACCATGGCATCGGTGGCTGCGCGGGTAGCAGGCCGCATGCTTTGGTCGCTCGCATCTTGGATGAGTTGATGGCGCAATTGCTCAATGCGCCCACACAAATGCTCCAGCGTGAATTGTTCGTCTTGCGTCAGGCGCTGGCGGGTTGTGAGTGCGGCTGTGAGTTGGGAACCCAGTTGCCCCGCTAGCTCGCGCAGCATGGCTGCTTGGCGAGCACCCATCAGTGCATTGGCAGCTTGGGGGAAGCGGATGGAGGCGTTTTTACTCAGCAGGGCTATGGCTGGATTGAGGTCGTCGATGACGCCAATCATCTCGTTCACGGCATGCCGTATCCACAGCGCTTCGCGTTCGGTGCGTGGCTTGTTTGCTTGGGCATCAACCAAGGCGCGGGCGCGCAGCAAATGCGCATAGGCTTTTTGGGCCGCTTGGCGCAGGGTTTGCGTTTCGTCGTCATGGTCTTCAATCGGTGCGGAGCGCTGGATATTGTCAAAAGCCGCATCCGTCATTTGACGAGCAGTTTGCAGGCGCAGTTGCTTTTCAGGGGCGGCAGGTACATCGTCGCCGAGCACGCCGTTGGCTGGGCCGCGTTCGCGTGTTGCCATTTCGCTGGCAATGAGCAGCACCTGCAGTTGCCGCATGGATTTCAAGCCATCTTCTGCCTGCCGGAGTCCATGCAATGCCACCACCACGGTGCTGGCAATCCATGCGGCGATGGTGAGGAACAAGGCACAACATGTGATGAGCAATAAGCGGCGGTTTGGCACGTTCGTGGATCCCTGTGAACTGTGGAGGACGAAACGGGGGCATAACCGACCATCTTAAAGATTTATGCTCAATGCGTTTATTTCTATGGATTACCAGTGTCGTTTTGTATGGAATTAGCGCGTCACTCGTCCGCCTATGAGTCCGCTGGACAAGGCTGTTCCCAGCAAGATGATGGGGCCACAGACCAGCATCCAACCTGTCACTGTTTCGCCCAGTAGCAAGACGCCATAGGCCACGCCAAAAACAGGAATGGCGTAGGTCACCGTCAGCGCCTTGGCCGGGCCGCGCCGGGCGATGAGGCGAAAAAAAATCACATAGGCAATGCCCGTGCACAGCACCCCCAGCGCCAGCAGAGCCAGCCAGGCCGATGCGCTGACTGTTTGGCTGGGCCAGTACCACAGCGTAAAGGGAAGCAGCCCTACTGCCGCGCCCACTTGGCTGCCCGTGGCCAGCACCATGGAGGGCACGCCAGCCAAATGGCGGCGTGTGAAGCTGGCCGCAATGCCGTAGAACAAACACGCCGCCAAGCTGGCCAGCACCGCCCAGCCAGTCGCAGTGCTGGCAGTACCGGAAGCCCCTCCCGATGCGCTGGGCGTGAAGCTCGATTTGCTCCATGCCAGCAACGCCACGCCCGCAAAGCCCACCAGCAAGCCCAGTACCCGCAGCCCCTGTGGTCTGTCGTGCAGCCACACCCACGCCACCACGGCACCAAACAGCGGTACTGTGGCATTGATGATGGACGTGAGCCCCGTCGGAATGCTCAAGAGCGCATAGGCAAAGCAGGCAAACGGCAGCGCCGAGTTGAGCAGGCCCACGGCGAACAGCAGTTTCCAGTGTTGGCGCAGCCCCGCAAGCTGGCCTTGGTAGGCGAGTATGGGCAGCAAAAACAGGGCCGCAATGCCCACCCGCAAACCCGCTGTGGGCAGGGCACCAAACTCCTTAGCCCCCATGCGCATGAACAAGAAAGACGAGCCCCAAATGGCTGCCAGCAGCACAAAGTCCAACACCCAAGGCGGTGTTGTTGTGGCAGACGTGGTGGCGGTAGCGGTGGTGTTGGGCGTTGTCATGCAGTGGGAGGGTGTTGGGTTTCGTGTTCGAGCAGGGCTATCTTGCGTTCCAGTCCACCAGCATAGCCCGTCAGGCTACCTTGCGCGCCCAGAACGCGGTGGCAGGGGTTGATGATGCTGATGGGGTTGCGCCCCACCGCTGCGCCCACCGCACGCATGGCCGTGGGCTTGCCTAGCTGATGGCTGATGGTCCCGTAGCTGACCGTGGTGCCATGCGGTATGCGCAATAGCTGTGCCCACACCGCTTGCTGGAAGGTGGTGCCGCCCGACAGATCCAGCGGCAAGTCAAACCGCTGGCGCAGGCCGGCAAAGTATTCGCCCAGTTGCTCGGCTGTCGCTTGCAGCACGGGGTGGGTATCCATGGTGGGCCATGCAGACCAGTCGGGTTGGTGTTGCTGGCCATCAAACCACGCGCCCACCAAAGCGTGGGTACTGGCTGCCAGTGTCATGCGCCCCAGCGGGGTGGTGATGCTGCTGCGTACCGTGTGGGGAGGGAATTTCATCACGAGGACTCTCCTGAAGGCTGTGACCAAGCGCGCACCGTGGCATAGCTGCGCCATGGTCGCCAGGTTTGCGAGGCCTGTTCGGCCGCCAAGGCGGGGCGGGGCGCGTTGCGCACGCCCAAGGCTTTTTGCAAGGCCACATCGCCCGCCGGAAAAGCATCGGGCCAGCGCAGGGCCCGCATGGCAATGTAGTGGGCTGTCCATGCGCCTATGCCGGGCAGGGTCTGCAATGCAGCCATGGTGGCGGGTACATCCGCACCGGGGTGCAGGTGCAGCTGCCCATCGGCCACGGCTGCCGCCAAGGCGCGTATGGCGTGCTGGCGCTGGCGCACGATGCCAAGGCTGCCCAAACTGTCATCACTGGCGTGGCGCAACTGCTCGGGGCTGGGGAACAGGTGGGTAAGCCCTGGCACGGGCGGGGCAGCTTGCGCTGCCTGCACAGCCAGTAGTGTGCCAAAGCGCTGCACCAAGCGGCTGCCCAGTGTGCGGGCCGCTTGCACCGTGATCTGCTGGCCCAGTATGGCGCGCACCGCCAGCTCAAAGCCATCAACCGTGCCCGGCACGCGCAGGCCCGCACCGTTGGGAAAGGTCGCCTGCAGCACGGTGTGAATGGCCTGCGGGTCGGCGTCCAAGTCCAGCAGGTGGCGCATCCGCGCCATCACCTGCGGCAGTGCGCTGGCCAGCGTGTCGCTCACGGTCATGTGCACCTCGCTGTGGGCGGGCTGTAGCTGCAGCAGCACCCAGCCTTGCAGGGGGTGGCCTGCTGCTTGCACGGTCAGGGTGCGGGCCATGCACAGGGCAGAAGCGTCCACCACCTCCACCCCCGCGAGGCTGCGTTGGGCAAAAAACTGCAGCAAGGCGGCTTCGTCCAGCGGGGGGCGGTAGGCTGCGCGCAGGCGCAAGCCTGTGGGGCTAGTGCGCGTGGCGGCTGTGCTGCTGCGCAGCGCGCGCGGCTGCAGTCGGTATTGCGCTGCAAACGCGCTGTGAAAGCGCCGCACGCTGGCAAAGCCACTGAGCAGGGCCACTTGGGCAATAGGCAGTTGCGTATCCGTCAGCAACTGTTTGGCGGTAAGCAGGCGGCGCGTTTGCAGGTACTGCAGGGGCGTGATGCCCCACTGCAGCTCAAAAATGCGGCGCAGGTGCCGCTCGCTAATGCCCAGACGCTGTGCCACCTCGCCCATGCTAGGTGCGCCGTCGCTCCAGAGCTGTGGTGCATCGAGCAACTGGGCCGCCTGTCGGGCCAGAATGGCCGATGCATCTTGCACCGACCACGTTTGCGCCCCCCAACTCGGCAATCCCGATGGGGCCAACTCAGGCCGGCAGCGCATGCAGGGCCGAAACCCCGCCGCCTCTGCCTGCGACGCGAGCGTGAAAAAACGGCAGTTCTCCGCCTTGGGGGTGCGCACCTTGCACACAGGGCGGCAGTAAATGCCGGTACTGGTCACCCCGGTGAAGAAACGCCCATCAAACCGCGCATCCCGCGCCTTGAGCGCGAGGTAGTAGCCGGCGTCATCGCTGCTGCTGGTGCTGCAGGTGGTACTGGCGGTGTTGGCGGTGGGCGAGAGGGGGCTGGGCATGCGGGCCATCATACGAAGAACGCTCTGGCGCATGCGCCGTTTTCGGACATGTGGATGCAGCGGCTTGCATCACCGTGAGCGGCTGATAAAAGCAATGGCGATGCCCATCATCAGGACGCCGCTGAGTTGGATGGCGCTCAAAGTGTTGCGGTAGACGATCCAATCCAAGGTAATGGCAGTCAATGGATACACAAACTGCAACGGGGCTATTTGTCCCGTGCTCAGTCGCCCAAACCCGGTGTAGATGAGTATGTAGGCGAGCGCTGTATGGATGATCCCGATGCAGGCCAGCCAAGCCAAGTTGCTGGCATGGATGGCCGCGCCGTGGGTCCACGGCCACCATGCCAGCAGCACGGCCCCTACGAGGCATTGCCAGGTGACGAGAGAAAGGGGGCTCATGCTGCGATTGGTTTTGGCAATCAGGGTGACCACTGCATAGGCCAAGGCGGCACCCACACACATGCACAGCCCTATCCAGTAATCCATGCTGCCGATGTGTGGGGAGGTGGTTTCTAGCAGGCCAGTGGCCAGCGCCAAGCCCACAAAGCACAGTGATGCCATCACCCATTGGATGCGTTGCAGCCGTTCACGCAAAAAAATGGCACCCAGTGCCATGGTCATGATGGGCTGGATGTGGAATACCAAGGTCGCCACAGCGATGGATGTGCGTGCCATGGCCCCAAAGAACAAGGCCCATGTGATCACCATCAGCAAACCAGTGGTGAGCGCCATGCTCCATGACCTACCGTGCAGTCGCAGCGCATGGTTGTTCCCGCTCATGCGCCCCCATGCCAGCAACGCCAGTGCACCAACGGCGCAGCGAAACCACGTGATAGTCAGTGCATCTTGCTGGGCCTCTTGGGCAAAGATGCCCAGGGTTCCAAACAACAAGCCGCCGCTGATGACCAGGGCTTTGTTGTGAAGGGGGGATGTGTTCGGGGTGTTCGATGCAGTCATGCGCCCAGTATTGGGTGGTGCATGCCTTGCGTAAAGCGGATAATTCAAACAATGAGTATTTGATTTTCAAATCATGGGTGAACCATCTATGCGCAACGATTTGCAGCTCGATTGGCTGCGTGCATTTATCACGGTGGTGGACGCTGGGTCGTTGTCTGCAGCGGCCCCCAAGCTGTACCGCTCCCAATCTGCGGTGAGCATGCAGCTGAAAAAATTGGAGGATGCGATTGGTAAACCCGTGTTGCTGCGCGGGCCTAGGTCGCTGTCACTGACTGCTACGGGCACCGATTTGGTGGCCTATGCTCGTCAGATGTTGGAGTTGCATGAGCAAACCTTGGACGCCTTGCATGGCGTCCAGTTGCAGGGGCAAATCCGATTGGGTATTCCAGACGACTATGCGGCGGCGTACATCACCCCGGTCTTGGGGGCCTTCGCGGGTCGTTATCCGGGCGTTGAAATCGAGTTGCTGTGCCAGCAGTCCACAGAGCTTTTGCCCAAGGTGAAGGAGGGAAGCTTGGATTTGGCCATAGTGACCTTGGATGACAAACAAGCAGGGGTTCATTTGTTGGATGAATCCTTGGTATGGGTCGGCTCACCACAGCATGCCATCTGGCGCAAAAATCCTTTGCCCATTGCGGCGTATGAGCAAGGATGCATGGCCAGAAAAAAGGCCTTGGCCTCGCTGGTCAAGCACCGGATACCGTACAAGTTGGTCTACCAAAGCCCTAGCGTGGTGGGGCAGTTGGCTGCGGTGGAGAGCGGGCTGGCCGTGGCCGTTTTGGTGCGATCGTGCGTGCCTGCCCATTTGCATATTTTGGGCGAGGAGCACGGTCTTCCGGCCTTGGGTTCGGTGCGGGTTGGGGTGGTGCGCAGCCAGGCATCGAAGGGCAAGCAAGCGGTCACCGCGATGCACAAGCTGATCGTGGGCATGCTGCGCAGCGGCCATTGACAGCCGCTTTTGACAAAAAAAACCCGCCCATCGTGCGATGGCGGGTGTTCCGATTCAGCCTTTATCAGTCTTGTCTTTGGTGCTTGAGGGAAACAGCCCGCGTATGACACCTAAAAATGCTGCAAGAACACTGACTGTGACACCGCTGGTCACAGCGATGATGACTTTGTCGCTGTACATCGGACGCATCTGTATTGCATTAATGATTCCATGGACCCCAAGAAGTACAAACCAAGCACAAAGACAGCCTGTTGCCATCTCATAGGCTTTTCCCGCATACCGATCTCTAAGGCCTCGATTGGCCTCCATATCTTTAACGGTTTGCTCTTGTAGTGAGTCACCTTTTTTGTCTTTGCCTTCAGGAGGGGCTTCTTCGCGAGCTTTTTGACTGGGGATCGTGTCGGGGCTGGGATTTGATGCGGGTTGCACCAAATTAGCCCAGTAACTTGAGGTTTTGGCGACTGCTTGGTCTTGAGGGCTGTTATTCACTCGCAGTCCTTCCTTTAGCCAAATATTGTCGTGTCGCTCAAAATTTCAGGGTGGGTAATGACGCTTCCGTCAGGATTGCCCTGCGCCCAGGCGGAGTTTTCTTCGTGTGTCATGGTAGACAATGTTTGAGCGTCGAACGAGCCATATGAATTGATGATCGCATCAATGAGGCCCCATGTACTTAGGTCTTCTGCAGGAACCATAGGAACAAGCACTGAATAACCTGCATCATTCATGGATAGCGTTGTCGCCTTGCGGGTAATGGGCTGATACCCAAAAGCTTTGAACTCATGATAGATGGCTGGTATGACGGGGCCATATTTCCAGCGAGCGAAATGATCATCCAATACGGGAAGACCATTTGTTCCTTTTAAATGCCATGCTTGTGCGAAGTAAAGCAATTTTTGCAATTTCATCGGGGTTAGGTTTGAAATTTTCCCCTCTTCAGCTCTCTGAATGAAAGCATTAGCTACTGCGTAAGCTGAGTAGGCCATAGCGATACCCTCCAATCAAAGGTGTATGAAAAAACAGTATTGTCTTGAATTCTATCAAGTTAGTGCATCTTCAAAAAACCCCGCCCATCGTGCGATGGCGGGGTTTTGTTTTTGCTATCAAATTAATAGCTGCTTCAGCTTGCTACATAAGCTGTAGAGCCCAATTTGATACCAAGGTTTGTTACACCAGCAAGGCGTTCACGCGCTTGACGTACTCGGCTGGATCGTCGGGCAGACCGCCTTCGGCCAGCAGCGCTTGGTCAAACAGGATGTGGGCCAAGTCGTGGAAGTGCACGCTGCCGTCGAGCTTTTTCACCAGCGCGTGCTCGGGGTTCACTTCCAGCACGGGCTTTGCGTCGGGGGCTTGTTGGCCCGCTTGTTTGAGCAAGCGCGCCAGTTGGGTGCTCATGCCGTGTTCTTGCACCACCAAGCAAGCGGGGCTGTCCACCAGGCGGGTGGTCACGCGCACGTCTTCGGCCTTGTCTTTCAGGGCTTCTTTGAGCTTGGCCAGCACGGGCTTGAAGGCTTCGGCGGCTTCCTCGGCGGCTTTCTTCTCGGCTTCGTCTTGCAGCTTGCCCAAGTCCACAGCGCCCTTGGCCACGCTTTGCAGCGGGGTGCCGTCAAATTCGTGCAGGAAGCTCAGCGACCACTCGTCCACGCGGTCGGTCATGAGCAGCACTTCGATGCCCTTTTTCTTGAACACTTCCAACTGCGGGCTGTTCTTGGCGGCGGCCAAGGTCTCGGCGGTGATGTAGTAGATGGCCTCTTGGCCTTCTTTCATGCGCGCCTTGTAGTCGGCCAAGCTGACGCTGGTCGTGTCGCTGCTGGTGCTGGCGTAGCGCAGCAGTTTGGAGAGGCGGTCGCGGTTAGCGAAGTCTTCGCCCAGACCTTCCTTCAGCACCGCGCCAAACTCGCTGTAGAACTGGCTGTACTGGCCTTGCTTGGCTTTGTCTTCTTCACTCACCACGTCGGTCACGCCTTCGGCGTTGTCGCCAGCGGCTGGCGCTTTGTCGTGCTTGGCCAAGTCTTCGAGCATGGACAGCACGCGGCGCGTGTTGCCTTCGCGGATGGCTTTCACGTCGCGGCTTTCTTGCAGCAGCTCGCGGCTCACGTTCAGGGGCAGGTCGGCGCTGTCGACCACGCCCTTCACAAAGCGCAGGTAGCTGGGCAGCAGGGCCTCGGCCTCGTCCATGATGAAGACGCGCTTCACATACAGCTTGAGGCCGCCTTTTTTGTCGCGGTTCCACAGGTCGTGCGGGGCTTTCTTGGGGATGTAGAGCAGCTGGGTGTACTCGGTCTTGCCTTCCACGCGGTTGTGGCTGTGGGTCAGCGGCGCTTCAAAGTCGTGGCTGATCTGTTTGTAGAACTCGTCGTACTGCTCTGGGGTGATATCGCCCTTGCTGCGCGTCCAGATGGCGTTGGCCTTGTTCACGGTTTCCCATTCGCCGGTTTTCACCATGCTGCCGGGCTGGTCGTTTTCGCCTTCTTTCCACTCTTCCTTTTCCATTTGGATGGGCAGGCTGATGTGGTCGGAGTATTTGTTGACGATGCCTTTGACCTTCCACGCTTGCAGGTAGTCGTGCGCGTCGTCGCGCAGGTGGAGAATGATGCTGGTGCCACGGGCTTGGCGGGTAATGGTTTCCACCTCAAAGGCGCTGCCGCTGGCACCGCCGTCGCTCACCCAGCGCACAGCTTCACTGGCCTGCAGTCCGGCGCGGCGGCTCTCCACCGTGATCTTGTCAGCCACGATAAAGCCGGAGTAAAAGCCCACGCCGAACTGACCGATGAGCTGGGAGTCTGACTTCTGGTCGCCCGTGAGCTTGCTCATGAAGTCTTTGGTGCCGCTTTTGGCGATGGTGCCTAGGTTGTCGATGGCTTCTTGCACCGACATGCCAATGCCGTTGTCGGTGATGGTCAGTGTCTTGGCGTCTTGGTCGAAGCTGATGCGCACCTTCAGTTCGCTGTCGTTCTCGTACAAGGCGCTGTTGTTCAGGGCTTCGTAGCGCAGCTTGTCGCACGCGTCAGAGGCGTTGGAAATGAGCTCGCGCAGAAAGATTTCCTGATTGGAGTACAGCGAGTGGGTCACCAGATGCAGGAGCTGGGCTACTTCGGCCTGAAAGGAATGGGTCTGTTTGCTCATGGTTTCAAACGGTTGATCGGGTTACACGGAAAAGAAAAAACCTGCCAGCCCACATGGGGGTGCTGGCAGGTTTTTCAAGAGTGCTTGTGCCGTTTGATGGAATCTTTGGCTGACGCTGGCTGTGGTTTAGCCCGGTTGGCGTGGTGCCTCGCCCCCATCTTGTGGGGGTTGAGGGGAGTTGGGGCCACCCATTTTGCCGGGGTGTCCCATGCCGGGGCCGCGTCCATCGGCTGCTTGCTCTGGGCGAGGGCCCGAAGGGGGCATGCCGGGGCCTGGCATCAGCAGCATGGGGCTGATGTCATCAAACGTTTTCTTTTGCTCGGCATCCAAGGCGCTATAGAACTTCTTGACCACAGCCTCCACCTTCTTGGCTTGCTCTTGCTGCAAGGCGTTGATTTTGGCAATGCGCTCGGGCGTGCTGAGTTTTTTCTGTGCCGCAGGATCGACGTAGTGGTAGGCGTGTGCCGTGTTCATCAGGTCTTCAAACAGCTTGGCTTGGTCGTCATTCAAGTGCAACTGGGTTTCCAGTGGCATGGGCGGTTCGCCCATCGGGGGCATAGGGGGGCGCTCTGGACCGGGGCGCACTTGAGTGCTGCCCTTTTTGCTAGGTGTGGTGGGTTGGCTGGCATTCGCCAGTTGCAGGCACAAGGCGGTAGATGCGGCCAAGCCCAATACAGCCCAAGATTTGATACGCGGTGTCATGGCAATTCCTTCCTTAGAGTGACTATGGAAGGAATATTGCCGCTGCAGTTTGGAGACTCTGCGGAGAAATTAGGCAGTTGGGGTGAATTTTTTCCAGCTTTGTGGTGGTTTTACAGCACAAACTTTTCATCTGGGCCAAGATAGCGCCATTGCCCCACGGGCAGTTCCCCCAGTCGGACGCGGCCCACTCGCACACGTTTGAGGGCCAGCACTTTCAAGCCCACCAGTTCACACATGCGGCGAATTTGGCGTTTTTTCCCTTCAGTCAGTACAAAGCGTAGCTGTTGTGGGTTTTGCCAATCCACCTTGGCGGGTTTAAGTAGCTGGCCATCCAAACTCAGACCGTGGCGCAAGCGTGCCAATTCGCTGGCCGGAAATACGCTTTGCACATCCTGCGTGGCCGGGCTGTTCTCGTCCAGCATCTGCAGCTTGCCGTGGGTGGCGGCGGCACTGTTGGCGGCCGCCAAGTTGGGGGCCCCGGTGTAGGTCACGCGCACGAGGTATTCTTTTTCCAGCTCGGCATCCTCGCCAATGATCTGGCGCGCTACCCGTCCGTCTTGGGTCAAAACCAAGAGGCCGGTGGAGTCCACATCCAAACGGCCTGCGGGCACCAGGCTGCGCAGTTGCGCGGGGTGGAATTGGATGCGGCTGCGGTCTTGGCGCCAGCGGTTGCCCGGCTGCACCAAAGTGATGGCGGGGGTGTGGCCGTCTTCGGCTTGACCGCTGACCACGCCCAGTGGTTTGTGCAGCAGCACGGTTACTTGGCGCGCTTGCTGGCCTTTGGCTGCAGGGTCAATCTCGATGCGTACACCGGGCTGCACTTGCATGCCCATGGGGGCGACCTGGCCATCTACCCGCACCCAACCGTTGGCGATCCAGTCATCGGCCTCGCGGCGCGAGGCCAAGCCGAGGTCGGCCATGTGTTTGTTCAGGCGTACGGAGCCATCGGCTTTTGGGGCTGTCGGTGCTTTGTTGCGGGCATCAGCCGACATACTCGCCGGGGCTGGTGCGCGGCGAAAACGCGGCGGGGTGGTCATGGTTTACTGCTTCTTTTCTGCGGGCTTGGCGGCTTCGGCTTTGGCCGAGCCAGCGCTGCCCATGGATTTGGTTTCTTTGCCACCAGCAGGTTCTTGGCTGGTTTGGGCTTTGGGCTTGGCCGCAGCGGGTTTGGCTTTTTTGCTGCCTTTGGCTGCAGGGTGGCCGGCAAATTCAAATACCAGTGCGTCCAGCCCTTGGGCTTTGATGTCCTTGGCGGCTTGGTCTGCCTCCGCTGGGCTGGGGTAGGGGCCTACGCGCACCCGAGTCAGGGGGCCCTTGGTGCGGGATTGCACCACGTCGGTGAAAACCGGCAAACCTGCGGCTTCCAACTTGCGAAATGCGTTGGTGCCATTGGATGCCACGGCAAACAGGCCGACGTTGACGTAATAGCCGCGCACCAAGCTGCCAGCGTCATGGGCTGGACTGGCTTTGGCGGGGCTGGCCTTCTTGCTAGTGGCTTCGCCACCCATGGGGGCTGGGCTCACCACGGGGGGAGTGGGGGCCAGTGCCACCGATTGGGTGCTCGGGCTGGCGACTTGGGCTGGCAAGGGCGATGGCGGTGTCTCTGGGAAGGTGGTGGGCTCTGGGGCGGCTGGTTTTTCAGGCTCAGCCGGGGTGGCGGGTGTTTGCGCGCTGACTTCTGGTTCAGCCTTGTTGCCCCAAGGCCAGAGTTTGCTCAAGGAAAAAGAGCTGCAACCGGTCAAGGTGACCATCAGGGCGCAGGCCGCTCCCCAGCGCAATAGGCGCATGGCATGGGTGCTGGTAGAGGGGGTGTCGGTGTGCGGCATGTGCATGTTTCTCCAGTGGCAGAGTCTGGCCTAGCGCCAATCGCGGAATGATAGCCCCATTCGAGCGCCTCTTTACGTGCGCCAGAGCACGGCTTCATTGGCTTGTAGGCTGCGGCGCAACAGGTCTAACACCGGGGCGGCACGTTGGCGCAGGCTTACGCTAGGGGGCGTAGGTTCTTCCTCGTCAGATTGCGTGGCCGCAGCCAATTGCGCCGCTTCGGCTGCAATGGCTTGCTCCAGCGCCTCAATAGCCTGCGCAATATCTTGCGTTATGACTATTCCTTCAGGTGCGTACTCGTCTTTGCCCCACAAGCGCAGTATTGGTTGTGCGGTTGAGGGCAGCAAGATGATGTCAGCGCAAGCGCGGGAGTAGAAGCGGTACAGCATGCCCCATACTAACCCCAACCAATCATGGCTATTCGTTAGGAGAAAGAAGATGCCCCAACTGCACATCCGCCGCACCCATACCTTGGGTTTAGACCAAGCCCGCTTGCTGGCCCAGCGTTGGATGGAACAAGCCCGCAGCGACTACGGCATGGAGTGTGGCTACGAACGCGGCGTGCAGCACGATGTCGTGCGCTTTGAACGGGCGGGTGTGCAAGGTACGCTGACGGTGCAAGCCAGCAGTTTTGATCTGCAGGCCGAGTTGGGTTTTTTACTCGGGGCTTTTAAGGCGCGCATCGAAGAGCAAATCACCCGCAACTTGGATGCTTTACTCCAGTGAACCAATCAATTCCACGTACTGCTGCATGGCAGCGTCGTTGCCAGTTCCTTTGACGGCACTCCACGCTTCCCACTTGGCACGCCCTACGGGGTCGGCAAAGCCGGGTTTTTTCTCTGTGTTGTCGCCCACGGTGGCTTGCTTGTAGAGGGCATAAATCTTCAGCAAGGTGCCGTTGTCAGGGCGTTGGCTCAGGTTGCGTGAATCGGCCACGGCTTTCTCAAAAGCGGCTTTCAGGTCTGACATGATGTTGTCTCTTTGTAGGATGGATTGGGCGTATCTTACGGTGTGTTTACGTTGCAGAATGGCGCCCAGACTAGGAGACAAGCGATGGCGAAAAAAACCAGCCCTGTACAGCGCGAGCGCATGAGCCAAGTGGATACCGCGTGGCTGCGCATGGATACGCCCAGCAATCTGATGATGATTGTGGGCGTTTGGGTGCTGCGCCCGGGTTTGCGTTTGGCCGAGTTGCACCAACGGGTACAGGAGCGCTTGCTGCGCTTTACCCGCTTTACCCAGCGTGTAGAAGAAGATGCCAACGGCGCGGCGTGGGTGCTGGATGCCCAGTTTGATTTAGAGCGTCATGTGGTGCAAGACAAGCTCAAACTGCGCGGTAAAACGCCCCAACAGGCTTTGCAGCAGCGTTTGGGCGACTTGGCGATGCAGCCTTTGGATCGCAAACATCCGTTGTGGCAAATCCATTTGGTGGAGCAGTACGACGGTGGCTCGGCCATGCTGGTACGCATCCACCATTGCATGGCCGATGCGGTAGCGCTGGCCACAGTGATCGAGGCGTTGGTCGATGGGGGGGTGGCCCCGGCTTTGCCAGTGGAAAAAGCCAAGAATGCCAAGCATGTGGCCCCTGCCTCTGAAGAAGCGTGGTTGTCGGACTTGCTGCTCAAGCCTTTGGTCGATTTGGCGGCCAAGGGTATGCAAAAAAGTGCTGCCAGCGGCCAATCTACGGGTGTGGATGTGGGGGCGCTGGCCTACCAAATGCTCAATGACCTGACATCGCTGGCGCTAATGCCTGACGATTCGCCCACCTTGCTCAAAGGAACGCCCGGCGGTGTCAAGCGTGTGGCGTGGTGCCCACCCATTGCGCTCGATGAGGTCAAAGCCGTGGGCAAAGCCCTGAAATGTTCGGTCAACGATGTACTGCTGGCTTGCGCTGGTGGGGCGATTGGGGCTTATCTGCGCGAGCGTGGGCAAGACCCGACGGGCAAAGAAATCCGCGTCATGGTGCCGGTGAATCTGCGCGAGGACAGCTATGCCCCGCAGCTGGGCAACCAATTTGGCTTTGCGCCCTTGTCGTTGCCCATTGCCATGGACAACCCGGTGGAACGGGTTTACACCGTGCGTGACCGCATGAACCAACTCAAGGGCAGCACCCAGCCAGCGCTGGTGTTTGGCTTGTTGGCGGTGGCGGGCCTGCTCATCAAGCCCGCGCAAGATGCATTGCTCAATCTTTTGTCACGCAAGGCAACGGCAGTCATTACCAATGTGCCTGGCCCATCGCGCAAGCACAGCATTTGTGGACGCCGTATCGAAGAGGCTTTGTTTTGGGTGCCGCAGAGTGGCTCTGTCGGCATGGGTGTGTGCATGCTGAGCTATGGCGGCGAAGTGCAGTTCGGTCTCATGACCGATGCCGGGTTGTGCCCCGATCCGCAAGCCATCATCGACGAGTTTGAACCCGAGTTCGCTCGCCTGAGCATGGTCACACTCATGCTCCCATGGGGGGAGTGAGGGCGGCCTAGCGTGGTGCTAGGGCCGCGTCAGGCTTGCGCGTTCAGGGTCTGACCGATGGTTTGGCCCATGCCATTGGTGGTGGGCTTGGGTTTGTTGTCGCTAGCGGCCACGTCAGCGGGGGCTTCCTTGGGCTTGCGGTTGGTGGATTGGGGGGACGCTGCCGTCACAGGGCTGGAGCTTTTGACGGGGCTGGCGGAGCCAGATACAGGACTGATAGCCATGGTGCTTACCTCACGAAAGTAACTGCAATGGCTGGATTGTCCTGAGTGCTGCGAAAAACTTGAGTCCAATAAGCGGGGGGAATTCCCCGCATTTCAAGCGACTGAGCGGTAGGCGCCAGCCAAGGTTTGCAGGTGACTGCGTTGCTGCGGCTCCAAATACGGCATCAACAGGTTGAGTACGTGGTAGCCCCCACGCAGCAGAGAGCTTTGCGCGCTGGCGGGTTCTAGCGCATTGCGTGGGTCGCGCACGTATTCAAAGCTGAGCCAGTAGGTGATGACCACCACCATGCTGGTCGCGCTGGCCTCCATGTCTTGGGGATCCATTTGCAGTGCCCCCGCTCGGGCCATGCACTGCAGCAGGGTGCGGATGGCGCGGGTTTTGTTTTTCAGCACCACTTGGAAATTGGTTTCCAGTTTGCGGTTTTTGCTCAGCAAGTCGTTGAGGTCGCGGTACAGGAAGCGGTACTGCCAAATCAATTCGAACAGCGTGTGCATGAAAAACCAAGCATCTTCCACATCGCGCACGCCATCGCTGGCATTAAGTACTTGGTTCAGTGCGTCTTGGTACTGGTCGAACAGGGTATTGATCAGTTCATCTTTGGCTGGGTAGTGGTAGTACAAATTGCCCGGGCTGATGTTGAGCTCGGACGAAATTAAGGTGGTGGACACATTGGGTTCACCAAAGCGGTTGAACAGCTCCAGCGTCACCTCCAGAATGCGCTGTGCCGTTCTGCGGGGGGCTTTCTTAACCATTCTTGGCTTTCTTGGCGCTGGGGGTTGCGGTGGGAGCTGTGTTTTTGCGAGCAGTCTTGCTGGCGGTTTTTTTAGCGGGTATGGCTGTTGTTGCGCTGGATGAGGCTTTGGTTGCCGCCCCTTGGGGCGTTTGCTTTTGCAAGTGGGTTACGGTTTTTTCCAACGCTTCGATGCGCTCTTGCAGTGCTTGCAATTGCTGCACTGACGGCATGCCCAGGCGTTGCAATGCCCGTGCGACGCGGTCTTCAAATATGCTTTCCAGCTTGTCCCACTGGCCGGTGCTGCGGTTGCTGATGTCACTGGCCATGGAGGACATGCGGGCGGTTACTTCGCTCAGGCGCTCTTCGGTGACTTGCTGCGTTTTGCGTTGCAGGTGCATGCCTTCTTTGACCAGGCTTTCGAAAGCCTTGTTTCCTTCCGCTTGTGCCCGCGCAAATGCCCCTAGGCCTGCTTGCCAAATTTGCTGGGCCGACTCTTTGATGGTGTTGCTAAATTGGTCGCTGCTGGGGGGGCTTTTTTTGGCCATGGTGTCTCCTATCGGGCAAGGTGCGCGCATTATGGGCATGGCTGTGCTGCTGCACAATGCGGCCTAGTGCTATTTGTTCCAACAGAAGACCCTCAACGCGCATGACACAAAACACTTTGTCCCAAGCTATTTCCCAAGGTGATCAAGCGCAGGTGCTGGCTGCAGCCCTGCCTTTTATTCGCCAGTACCAAAACAAAACCATGGTCGTGAAGTACGGTGGCAACGCCATGACCGACCCTGCCTTGCAGAAAGCCTTCGCCCAAGACGTGGTAATGCTGCAGATGCTGGGCATTCGGCCCGTGGTGGTGCATGGTGGGGGGCCGCAAATTGAAGGCTTGCTGGGCCGCTTGGGTAAGAAAGGCGAGTTTGTGCAAGGCATGCGCGTGACCGACGCCGAAACCATGGAAGTGGTGGAGTGGGTGTTGGCAGGCGAAGTGCAGCAAGACATCGTGGGTTTTATCAACCAAGCTGGCGGGCGCGGTGTCGGTTTAAGCGGTCGTGATGGAGCCATGATCCAAGCGCGCCGCTTGCAGTTGGCCGATCAGCAAAACCCCGGCCAGTTTCTGGATGTTGGTCAAGTGGGGGATATCACTGCGGTGGATGTCTCTTTCTTGCGTGCCGTGCAGGCAGCAGGATGCATCCCGGTGGTCAGCCCCATTGGCTACGGTGAGCAAGGCGAGAGCTACAACATCAATGCCGATGTGGTGGCCGCCCGTTTGGCCAAAGAGCTGCAAGCCGAAAAGCTGCTCATGCTGACCAACATCGCGGGCGTGCTGGACAAAGCTGGTCAGCTACTGACCCAGCTAACGGCCCAGCGCATTGACGAGTTGTGTGCCGATGGCACCATCAGCGGCGGCATGATTCCCAAGATCGCAGGGGCATTGGATGCCGCCAAGTCCGGTGTGCAGTCGGTACACATCATCGATGGGCGTGTGCCGCATGTGCTGCTGCTGGAGCTGTTGACCAGCAATGCATTGGGCACCATGATCAGCGCCTGACGTTGCCCAGTTGGGCCTCGCCCAGCGGAATCTAGGGTTAACCCGAATAACCCCTAGAAGGTGGGCTCTAGAAAACACAGCCACCCACACCGCGAAACGGAAATGCAGCAAAATAGCACGATCGTTCTATTTAGTGTGTTCCCGTTTCCATGCCAATCTCCTCCACGACCACGCCACACGACGCAGCCCCTCAGCCGCGCGGACGCGGTCGTGCCAGTGCCAAGGGGTTGCACACCCGCCAGTTGGTGCTCGATTCAGCTTTGTCCTTGGCCACCCGCATTGGCTTGGAGGGTTTGAGCATAGGGGCCGTGGCCGAGGCCGCGCAGATGAGCAAATCGGGTGTTTTTGCCCATTTCGGTTCACGCGAAGAACTGCAAATTTCGGTGGTGCGGGAGTATTTCCGCGCTTTTGAGCAAGAGGTTTTCTTTCCCGCCATCCAAGCACCACGCGGCCTGCCCCGCTTGCGCAGTTTGTTCACGCATTGGATGAAGCGCGTGGCGCAAGAGATCCAATCGGGGTGCATTTTTATCAGCGGAGCGGTGGACTTTGATGATCGCCCCGGCCCGGTGCGCGATGCTTTGGCCGAGTCGGCGCAAATCTGGCTCAATGCAGTGACACGGGCCATTGCGCAAGCCAAGGACTGCGGCCATTTGCGTGCCGACACCGATGAACACCTGATGACTTTTGAGATCCACGGCCTGATTTTGGCCTTGCATTACGAAGCCCGTTTTTTGCAGTCCCCTGGCTCTATTGCACGTGCAGAGCTGGGGTTTGCCAACCTGTTGCAGCGCTATGCCACAGCGGCAGCTGCGTCCCTAAACTGACCTGAGGAGAGAGACCATGCCAAGCTATAACCCACCCCTGCGCGATATCCAATTTGTGCTGCACGAAGTGCTGCAAGTAACGCAGGAACTGGCGCAAATCCCCAAACATGCCGACATGGATGCCGATACCATCAATGCGGTGTTAGAAGAGGGCGGTAAGTTTGCAGCGGAAGTGGCGTTTCCCTTGAATTTGAGTGGCGACCAAGAGGGCTGCCACTATGACCGTGACAGCCACAATGTGACCACACCCAAGGGCTTTAAAGAAGCCTATGCCCAGTACGTGCAAGGTGGATGGGCTGCGCTGTCGTGCGATCCTGAGTTCGGTGGCCAAGGCCTGCCTTTTGTGGTCAATGGCCAGTTCTATGAAATGCTCAACAGTGCCAACCAAGCGTGGACCATGTACCCCGGCCTGAGCCACGGTGCCTACGAGTGTTTGCTGGCGCACGGCACGCCCGAGCAGAAAAACCTGTACTTGCCCAAGCTGACCAGTGGTGAGTGGACTGGCACCATGTGCCTGACAGAGCCCCATTGCGGTACCGACCTGGGCCTGCTGCGCACCAAGGCCGAACCCCAGGCCGATGGCAGCTACAAGATCACCGGCCAGAAAATCTTCATCAGCGCTGGCGAGCACGACATGGCCGAAAACATCGTCCACCTCGTGTTGGCCCGTTTGCCCGATGCGCCTGAGGGCAGCAAAGGCATCAGCCTGTTTGTCGTGCCCAAGTTCAACGTGGCAGCGGACGGTAGCATCGGTGAGCGCAACACCATTTACTGCGGTGGCATCGAGCACAAAATGGGCATCCATGGCAATTCCACCTGCCAGATGGTGCTCGACGGCGCGGTCGGTACGCTGGTCGGCCAGCCGCACAAGGGTTTGGCAGCTATGTTTGTGATGATGAATGCCGCCCGCTTGGGCGTAGGCAACCAGTCTTTGGGCTTGACCGAGGTGGCCTACCAAAACGCCTTGGCCTATGCCAAAGACCGCATTCAGATGCGCAGCCTGACAGGTGCCAAGGCCAAGGACAAGCCTGCTGATCCCATCATCGTTCACCCCGATGTGCGCAAGATGCTGCTCACCGCCAAAGCCTATGCCGAAGGGGGACGCGCGCTGCAAGCCTTTTGCGCACTGTTGCTGGACAAAGAGTTGCACCACCCTGATGAGAAAGTGCGCAAAGACTCCGCCGAAATGCTGGCCTTGCTTACCCCCATCGTGAAAGCCTTCCTGACCGACAACGGCATGCAAGCCACCATCCTGTGCCAGCAGGTGTTTGGCGGCCACGGTTACATCAAAGAATGGGGCATGGAGCAGTACGTGCGCGATGCCCGCATCAACATGATTTACGAAGGCACCAACACCATCCAGAGCCTGGACTTGCTGGGCCGCAAGGTGCTGTCCAACAACGGCGCTACGCTGAAAAAGTTTGGCAAGCTGATTGGCAAGCTGGTGGAAGAAGAGGGCGTGAACGAGAAGATGGCCGAGTTCATCAACCCCATTGCCTACCTGGGGGACCAGATGACCAAGTTCACCACCGAGATTGGCTTCAAAGGCATGCAAAACCCCGATGAGGTGGGTGCCGCTGCGGTGGACTACTTGCGTGTGGCAGGCCACTTGGTGTTTGGCTACTTCTTTGCCCGCATGGCCCAAGTGGCACTGCGCCAAATCGCAGCGGGAAACACCGATCCCTTCTACCAAGCCAAGCTGCAAACAGCGCGCTTTTACTTTGCCAAGCTGTTCCCCGAGACCACCATGCTGATGCGCACCGCCCGTGCTGGTAGCCGCGTGCTGATGGACACCGACGCAGTATTTGCTTAACCGCCCACCCCTGATGGCAACCGAGGAGACATACATGCATATATACAAGGTTGGCAGCACAGTGAAATGGCTGAGCGCCGCAGCGGCGCTGTGGCTGGGCGCAGTGGCCCATGCCCAAATGACGCCGGTGGGCGCTTGGAACACCATTGACGACAAGACCGGTGAGGTCAAGTCGGAGGTGGTGATCGTGGATACCAATGGCGTGCTCAGTGGCAAGGTCAACAAAGTGCTGAGCAAAACCGCCAAACCCGACGCGCTGTGCGATGCCTGCACCGATGAGCGCAAGGGCAAGCCTCTGCTGGGGCTGGAAATCATCCGTGGCCTGAAGAAAACCGAGGGCGAGGATTTGTGGGAGGCCGGACAAATCCTTGACCCTGAAAGTGGCAAAACTTATACCCTGCGCGTGCGTCCGCTAGAGGATGGCAAGAAGCTGCAGGTACGGGGCTATATCGGCCCCTTCTACCGCACCCAAGTGTGGGTGCGGGCGCAATAAACCAAAGCACACCAAAGCTCAACAGCAAAAGGAACATCACACATGTCCCGTTTCCAAGTTCGCAAAGTCGCCGTTTTAGGCGCTGGGGTGATGGGGGCGCAGATCGCCGCCCATCTGGTCAACGTCAAAGTACCCGTGGTGCTGTTTGACCTGCCCGCTAAGGAAGGTCCCAAAAACGGCATCGTCACCAAGGCGGTGGACAACCTCAAAAAGCTCAAGCCCGCGCCACTGGGTGTGCCCGAAGACGCCGCGCTGATTGGCCAAGCCAACTACGAGGAGCACTTGGAGCAACTGCGTGATTGCGACCTCATCATCGAGGCCATTGCCGAACGCATGGACTGGAAACTCGACCTGTACAAAAAGATCGCGCCGTTTGTTGCCGAGCACGCCATCGTGGCCTCCAACACCTCGGGCTTGTCTATCACCAAGCTGTCCGAAGTGCTGCCCGAGAGCATCAAGCCGCGCTTTTGCGGCATCCACTTCTTCAACCCACCCCGCTACATGGCGTTGGTGGAGCTGATCAACACTCCCACCACCCAAGCGGCCATCTTGGACGACTTGGAAACCTTTGTGACCAGCGCGCTGGGCAAGGGCGTGGTGCGCGCCAAAGACTCCCCCAACTTCATTGCCAACCGCATCGGTATTGCGGGCATGTTGGCCACCATGAAGGAGGTGGAAAACTTCGGTCTGACCTACGACGTGGTGGATGACCTCACTGGCAAAAAGCTGGGCCGGGCTTCCTCGGGCACTTTCCGCACCGCCGATGTGGTGGGCTTGGATACCATGGCCCACGTGGTCAAGACGCTGCAAGACACCCTGTCGCTGGAGACCGATCCTTTCTACGAGAGTTTTGCCACGCCTGCAGTGCTCAAAGCCTTGATTGAGAAGGGCCACCTGGGCCAAAAGACCAAGGCAGGTTTCTTCAAGAAAGTGGGGCGCGACATCCTGCGCTTCAACCCTCAGAGCGGGGACTACGAAGCCGGTGGCGAGAAGGCCGACGAGGTGTACGCCCGCATGCTCAAAAAACCTGCAGCGGAGCGTCTGAAACTGCTGCGCAACAGCGAAGGCCCGCAAGGCCAGTTCGTCTGGGCGGTGCTGCGCAACAGCTTCCACTACGCAGCGGTGCATTTGGCATCGATTGCCGACAATGCCCGCGACTTGGATTTCTGCATGCGCTGGGGTTTTGGCATGAAGCAAGGCCCCTTTGAGTTGTGGCAAGAAGCGGGCTGGCTGGAAGTGGCCCAGATGGTGCAAGAAGACATCGATGCTGGCAAAGCGTTGTGCAAAGAGCCGCTGCCAAAGTGGGTGTTTGAAGGCCCTGTAGCGCAGGCGGGTGGCGTCCATACAGCCCAAGGCTCGTGGAACCCCACCACAGGCCAGTTCGTGCCCGTGCGCAACCTGCCCGTGTACCAGCGCCAGCACTTCCCCGAGACCGTGCTGGGCCTGCAAGCGCCCGATGCCACCCAGGCGGGCACTACCGTGTTCGAAGACGATGCGATTCGCCTGTGGACGCTCGAAGGCGATGTGCTGATTGCCACCATCAAGACCAAGATGCACACCATTGGCGGTGAGGTCATAGAAGGCTTGCTGCAAGCGCAAGCGCTGGCCGAGGAAAAATACCAAGGGCTGGTGATCTGGTCGCCCGATGAAATGTTCTCCGCCGGGGCCGATCTGCAAGGCATGATGCCCGTGTTCGTGGCCGGTGGCGCTGCTGCCGTAGAAGAGATGGAAAAAGGCCTGCAAGAGACGGTGCTCAAGCTGCGCTATTCCAACGTGCCGGTGATCTCGGCCATCCGCGGTATCGCCCTGGGCGGTGGCTGCGAGCTGGCGGTCTACTCCAGCAAGCGCGTGGTGGCCATGGAGAGCTACATTGGCTTGGTCGAGGTGGGCGTGGGGCTGATCCCCGGTGCCGGTGGCCTCACCTACATCGCCCGCCGCGCTGCAGAAAACATGGCTCTGTCCACCAGCAAAGACGTGCTGCCTTTCTTGACCGAAGGTTTTACCGCTGCGGCCATGGCCAAGGTGGGTACCAGTGCGCTGGAGAGTCGCAAACTGGGCTACTTGCTCGACAGCGACGTGGTGGTGCCGCACAAGGATGAACTGCTGTTTGTCGCCATCAACGAAGCCAAGGCGCTTTACGCTGCAGGCTACCGTGCGCCGCACAAGCGCTTGTTCCCTGTGGCGGGCCGCAATGCCATCGCCACGGTGAAGGCGCAGCTGGTCAACATGCGCGATGGGGGCTTCATCAGCCAGCACGATTTCCACATCGGCAGCCTGATTGCCGAGGTGGTGTGCGGTGGTGATGTGGATGCTGGTTCCTTGGTGAGCGAGGAATACCTCATGGCGCTGGAGCGCAAGGCCTTCTGTAGCCTGGTAACCCATCCCAAAACCCAAGAACGCATCATGGGCATGATGTCCACAGGCAAGCCCGTACGCAACTGACCCGACCGGAGACACACATGAAACAAGTGCAAGACGCATACATCGTTGCTGCAACACGCACGCCTATTGGCCGTTCCGGACGCGGGTATTTCAAGAACACCCGCCCTGACGACTTGCTGGTGGCTGCCATCCAAAGTGCCATGTTGCAAGTGCCCACACTGGATCCCAAGGCGATTGAAGACGCCATCATTGGCTGCTCCTTCCCTGAAGGCGAGCAGGGCATGAACATGGCCCGCATGGCCGTGGGTTTGGCCTTCAACCATCCTGTGGGCGGGGTGACTGTCAACCGTTTTTGCGCCTCGGGCGTGACCGCCATCCAAATGGCTGCAGACCGCATCCGCGTGGGTGAGGCCGACGTCCTGATTGCGGGCGGTGCCGAATCCATGAGCTTGGTGCCCATGGGCGGTGGCAAACCATCCTTCAACCCCGAGGTCTTTAGCCGTGACGAAAACGTGGGCATCGCCTACGGCATGGGGCTGACGGCTGAAAAAGTAGCCCAGCAGTGGAAAGTGACGCGCGAGATGCAAGACGCTTTTGCGCTGGAGTCACACCTGCGTGCCGTGAAAGCGCAGCAAGCGGGCGAGTTCGCCGACGAGATCACCCCGTTTGAGGTGGTCGATCGCGTACCCGACTTGGCCACGGGCGAAGTCAAAACCAAAAAACGCACGGTCAACCTGGACGAAGGCCCACGCCCCGATACCACGCTGGAAGCCTTGGGCAAACTCAAGCCCGTGTTTGCCGCGCGTGGCAGCGTGACGGCTGGCAACAGCTCGCAAACCAGCGATGGCGCTGGTGCCTTGATTTTGGCCAGTGAAAAAGCCGTCAAGCAATTTGGACTGACCCCCTTGGCCCGTTTCGTGAGCTACGCCGCCCGTGGTGTGCCACCCGAAATCATGGGTATTGGGCCGATTGAAGCCATTCCGGCTGCTTTGCGCTATGCCGGCATCAACAGCCAAGACATTGACTGGTATGAACTCAACGAGGCATTTGCTGCCCAGTCCTTGGCGGTCATCAACACGCTGGGCCTAGACCCCGCCAAGGTCAACCCCATGGGCGGGGCCATTGCATTGGGTCACCCCTTGGGTGCTACCGGTGCCATCCGCGCCGCCACCGTGGTGCATGCGCTGCGCCGCCACAACCTGAAGTACGGCATGGTGACCATGTGCGTGGGCACAGGCCAAGGCGCTGCCGGTATTTTTGAGCGCGTGTAAGGTCGATTGGGTGCATACGCTGGACCAAGCACTGACCCTGACTGCATTGCAGCACGAGGCCGACGGCACCGTGCGCTGGCAGGGCCACACCCATCCGGGATACGCCAATATGGTGGGCCCGTATGGGGGCGTGACGGCGGCCCAAATGCTGCAAGCCGCTTGGCTGCACCCGCAGCGCTTGGGTGAGCCCGTCAGCCTAACGGTGAACTTTTGCGCAGCGGTGGCAGACGGGGCGTTCACCATCGTGGCGCAACCGGTGGTAACCAATCGCTCCACCCAGCACTGGATGTTGCGCATGGAGCAGGATGGCAAAGTGGTGACGACGGCCACCGCCGTCACAGCCCTGCGCCGCGATACATGGGCCGATGATGAAACCAAGATGCCCGTGGTGCCGGCTCCCGAGCAGGTGCCCATGCCCCGCATGCTGCTGGACAGGCCCTTTCTCTCGCGTTATGAATGGCGTGTGATGCAGGGTTCGCCATTGACCGAGCTCGGCACCACCAGCGATACGAGCCTTACCCGCCTGTGGGTGCGCGATATCCCACCACGTCCGATGGACTTTGCGGGTTTGGCGGCGATGGCCGATATGTTCTTCCCCCGCGTGTACTCGCGCCGGGCGCTCATGGTGCCCACGGGCACGGTGTCCATCACGGTATATTTCCATGCCAGCGGCGAGCAGCTACAGCAGCATGGTATGGGCTATGTGTTGGGGCAGGTGCAAGGGCAGGGCTTTCGCCATGGCTTTTTTGACCATGTGGCCCAGCTTTGGAGCCAAAGCGGCAGCCTGCTGGCCACCACGCACCAAATCGTTTACTACAAAGAATGAACACCATGTCCGACATATTGACCGACCTGACCGATGGCATTTGCACCATCACCCTGAACAGGGTGGAGAAGAAAAACGCCTTTACCCAGACCATGTACAGCAGCTGTGCCCAAGCTTTGGAAGAAGCGGCTACCAACGCCGCTGTGCGCGTGGTGCTGCTGCAGGGCGATGTGGGCGTGTTCTCCGCAGGCAACGACATTGCAGACTTTTTGGCCAATCCGCCAGCCAGTACCGATGCCCCAGTGTTCCGTTTCTTGCGTGCTTTGGTGGCATTTCCCAAGCCTTTGCTGGCTGCTGTGTGCGGCCCTGCAGTGGGTATTGGCACGACTTTGCTGCTGCATTGCGACTTGGTGTACGCCGGGGACAACGCGGCGTTTTCTATGCCGTTTGTGAATCTGGGCCTGTGCCCCGAGGCCGGTTCTAGCTTGCTGGTGCCCCAGCTTATGGGCATGCACCGTGCAGCGGAGGCGCTCTTGATGGGCGAGCCTTTCTTTGCCGAAGCAGCGCTCGAAGTGGGCTTGGTCAACCGCGTGGTGCCGCCGACCGAGGCCAATGGCTATGCCCAAGCCCAAGCCCGCAAGCTGGCGGCCAAACCACTGAGCTCGCTGGTGGAAACCAAGCGTTTGCTCAAGGGCGGCCAACAAGCCGCTTTGCTGGCGCGCATCGAGGAAGAGGCGCACAGCTTTGCCCGCATGCTGCGCGAACCCGCTGCCAAAGAGGCTTTCACCGCTTTCATGGACAAGCGCCATCCGGACTTCAGCAAGCTGTGAGTGGGGCTACCAAACTGCAGTATCGTACGCACCGCGCATGTTTTTTGCTTCCCTGTAAAACTTGAATCACTTGTATTGGAGCGTTCCTATGAATCGTCGTTTTCTTGCCTTGCGGGCTTTGGCTGCTGTTGCGGGCTTGTGTTTTTCTTTGACTGTGGGCGCGCAAGTGACCGAAAGCTCGGCCGCTCGGGTGCAGCGAACCAAAACCTTGCGCATTGGCGTGGTGGCAGGTGCCATCCCCTACTACAACAAGAATCTGGAGACAGGCAAGTGGGAAGGGTTTGGCCCTGACTTCGCGGAGGATTTGGCCAAGAAGTTGGGCGCTAAGCTCGAGTTCGTGGAGACCACGTGGGGCAACGCCGTGTTGGATTTGCAATCCAACAAAATTGATGTGATGTTCGGCATGGCACCGACCCCCGCGCGCAAGGAAGTGGTGAACTTCTCGGAGACCTTGTTCGAAAACACCTACACAGCGGTGTGCCGCAAAGGCTTGGCACCCACTACATGGGAGCAGCTCAACAAATCGACGGTAAAAATTGCGGTCGATGTGGGTTCCAGTCATGACCAGTTTGCGACCAAGTCCTTGCCACAGGCCGATGTGCAGCGCTTGGAAAACTCGTCTTCAGCCACACTGGCCCTGCAAGCGGGCAAAGCCGATTGCCAAGTCCTCGTGATCTTGCTGGCCCAGCCCTTGCTGGCCAAGCGCGCCTCGATTGGCTCGATGTATGTGCCAACCCCCGTGTTCACTGCACCTGTGAGCATTGGCTTGCAAAAAGAGGCCGATCTCACTATGCAGAAAAATGTGAACAAGTGGCTGGAAGAGTACCGTGGCCGTGGTGAAGTGCGCCGCGTGATCCTCAGCAATATGGAGAAGTTGGCAGGGGTTCCAGCCAGTGCTTTCACCGCAGATATCAAGTTCTGATTCCGATCACAGCATAATTCTGTGAGCCGCTGATGGCCGTGGGCCTTCAGTGGCTTTTTGTATTGCGTCAGCCATAAAAATTAGTTATGAACTCCGTTGAACAACGCGTCGCCGTTTTGGGTGCCGGCGTGGTTGGTGTTACTTGTGCACTGGAATTGCAACGCCGCGGTTTTGATGTGGTGTTGATAGATCGCCAGCACCCGGGCCATGAGACCTCTTACGGCAATGCGGGAGTCATCGCGCGCAGTTCGTTGGTGCCCTTCAATAACCCGACCTTGTGGCGCGCACTGCCCAAGCTGCTGCGCAACCGATCCGCGTCGTTTCGCTACGACCCCGCATTCCTAGCCCGCAATGCGCACTGGGCGCTGGCTTTCTTGTCGCGCGCTCGCCAAGTGCCTTGCAGGGAGACGACCACGGCATTGGATGCGCTGATTCGTTTGTCCATGCCAGAGCATCGGCGTTTGTTGGGTGAAGCGGGGGAGTTGCACCGGTGGCGGGAAAACGGGTGGATGTTTCTGTACCGCTCGGAACAGGCTTTTGCCGATGCCCAGTGGACACGCGATGTTCTGGGGTCGTATGCGGTATCCACGCAGGTGCTCGATGGCCACGCCTTGTCGGATCTGGAGCCTGCCTTGCGACCCATTTTTCCCAAGGCGCTGTGGATCAAAGACACTGCCTCGGTGGACAGTCCCGGTCGCGTGGTCGAAGCTTACACACGCCTGTTCGTACAGCGCGGGGGAACGCTGGTACAGCGTGAGATACGCGATGTGACGCCCCACGATGCGGGCTGGGAGTTGGGCGGTACGGGCCCCTCCATGGTCGTGAAGCAACTGGTGCTGGCAGTGGGCCCATGGGCCAAGCAACTCTTGGGACGCATGGGACTGTCTGTGCCGATGGCGTACGAACGCGGCTACCACATGCACTATGGCGCACTCAGTGGGGCAACCCTGCATCGCCCGGTGTACGACACAGGTGGTGGCTATGTCCTGTCGCCCATGGAGCAAGGCTTGCGGCTGACCACGGGCGTGCAGTTGGCAGACCTGGATGCGCCCAAGTCGCTAGTGCAGCTGGATTTGGCAGAGCGTGCGGCGCGCGAAGCATTGCCCTTGGGGGCGCGGCTGGAAGAGGATGCTTGGTTGGGCCGTCGCCCCACCTTGCCCGACAGCCGACCCGTGATTGGGCCCGCCCCCCGTTTGCCTGGACTGTGGTTGGCTTTTGGCCACCAGCATGTGGGCTTCAGTACCAGTACCGGTACTGCGGCCTTGCTCGGTGCCCTCATGCAGGGCGAGTCAACCCCCATCGATCCGCGTCCATTTTCGCCACTAAGATGGTTGAAGTAGGCAAATCCATATGCCTTGGGTTGAGGAATTTGTTGGGGATCAGGAAACCAATTACGTTAAATGAAAGAGAAAACCATGGGGAATTCTGAATTGGTGGGCAGCAGGTCACTGCGCTCGCGTTGGCTGGCGCTGCTCGTCTTGCTGGCTGTTGTGGGTGGGGCGCTTTATCTATTGCGAACCTACAGTTCCAATGCCAGTGTGAACTACGACTGGGACTTTGCCATGCTGTGGAAATACCGCAAGCTGCTCCTTTCGGGTTTGGGTTACACCCTCCTGTTCACAGTGGTCTGCGTCGTCTTGGGTTTGATCGTGGGTGTGGTCGTGGGGCTGGGGCGTTTGTCGAGTGACCCCTTCATTACCGCCCCCCTGCGTGCCTATGTGGAAGTGTTCCGTTGTACGCCCGTGCTGGTGCAGCTGGTGTGGTTTTACTACGCTTTGCCGGTGCTCACGGGCATCGAAATATCGGCCATTGGTGCCGCTACGCTCAGTCTGGCGCTGTATGGCGGCGCGTTTTATTCCGAAATTGTGCGTGGTGGGGTGATCTCTATCGACGTGGGGCAGGTTGAAGCGGCGAAAGCGCTGGGCATGACCCGCTACCAGCTGATGAAGCGCGTGGTGCTGCCGCAAGCGTTTCGGCGCATGGTTCCCCCCTTGATGAGCCAGTCCATCATGCAGCTCAAGAACACCTCGCTGTTGTCGGTGCTGGCTGTGCCCGATTTGCTGTACCAAGGGCAGGTGATTGCGCACGACACCTACCGCCCTTTGGAGGTCTATACATTCATCGCCGTGGTGTATTTCGCGGTGTTGCTGCCCATCACGCTGTGGGCCAAGCGTCTCGAAGTAGCCGCCGTCAAGGAGAGCTGATATGTCCCAACCCCTCATCCGCATTGAGAGTCTGAAGAAAAGTTTTGGTCAGACCTCCGTTCTCAAGGACATCCATCTCGAAGTCCAGCGTGGCCAAGTCGTGGCGATGATTGGCCCTTCGGGTTCTGGCAAATCCACGTTGTTGCGCTGCATTAACTTGCTGACGGTGCCTGATGGAGGGCGCATCACCGTGGGAGCGCAATCCATCGCATTCGATGGCCGCAACACTGTGATGCCGTCTGAAAAACAACTGGCTCAGTTCCGTGCCACTACTGGGATGGTTTTCCAGCACTTCAATTTGTTCCCGCACATGACGGTATTGCAGAACGTGATGGAAGGCCCTGTCACCGTGCAGCGCAAGCCCGCTTCAGAGGCGCAGGCAACGGCCTTGGCCTTGCTCAAGAAGGTCGGCCTGGCCGACCGGGCCAGCTACTACCCGGACAAACTTTCCGGTGGCCAAAAGCAACGCGTGGCGATTGCGCGTGCTCTGGCGATGCAACCAGCGGTGATGTTGTTCGATGAATGCACATCGGCGCTCGACCCCGAGCTCGTGGGGGAAGTGCTCAATGTGGTGAAAGAGTTGGCGCGCGAAGGCATGACCATGATCATGGTGACGCATGAAATTGCATTTGCCCGTGAAGTGGCCGATCAAGTCATCTTCATGCGCGATGGTGTCGTGACCGAAGCAGGCCCACCGTCTGTGGTGATCGATAACCCGCGCCAAGAAGCCACGCGCAGTTTCTTGAGTCGCTTCAGGGCCAGCGAGTCGCGCGGTGTCGGAACAACACCGCATGCGGCCTAGTGAGTGTCGTTGCAAGCTTATCCCACAAGAAGGTCTGACATGGTGAATCCCGCTCCCGCGTTCCTTGGCATTTTGATGCTGGATACGCAGTTCCCTCGCCCCGTGGGCGATGTGGGCAATGCCGAGACTTTCGCGCGCGCGGGGATTCCGGTGCGCTACACCATCGTGCGTGGCGCATCGCCGCAGCGCGTTATTAAAGAGGCTGATCCAACTCTCTTGGAACCGTTTGTGGATGCAGCGCGGGAACTGGTTGCCCAAGGGGCTAGCATGATTTCTACCAGTTGTGGGTTTTTGGCGGCCTACCAATCCTTCTTGTCGGAGCAGGTATCCGTACCAGTGCTGACATCGAGCCTTCTGCAAGGTGCATGGGTGCCTTTGCCAGGCATCGTGACCATTGATGCGGCATCGTTAACCGATGCCATTCTGGGGCAAGCTGGTGTTCCGCCGAACACCCCCGTGCAAGGCATTGAGCCCGGTTGTGAATTCCACCGCCGATTGCTCGGTAATGAGTTACAGCTTGACGTGGTGGAGGCTGAGCGCAATGTCGTGGATGCTGCCATGGCCTTGGTGGCGCGCCACCCGGAGGTGCGCAGCATCGTCTTTGAGTGCACCAATATGCCGCCCTACCGCGATGCGGTGATACGTGCTACAGGACGCCCCGTATTCGATATCGAAACCCTCTTGGTTTCTGCTTGGAACAAAGCGATAGCACGGCGATAGAGTGCTGAGTGTCCTTTGACGTGCGGCAAAGCCTATTTCCTTGGCGTAGCTATGCTGCTGTGCCATGGCACCAAACGACTTTTCCTCTGTTGCATCATCCAACGCTGCGTATGACGTCCTGATTGTTGGCGCAGGCCCAGCAGGCCTGTCGCTGGCTTTGCAACTGCAGCACAGCTTGCCCGCAGCCGCTGCGTTGCGCATTGGTTTGGTCGAACAAGCGCCGCGCAGTAGTTTGGAAGCCCCCGCTTTCGATGGCCGAGAGATTGCCCTCACCCAGCACAGCGTAGCGCTGCTGCAGCAGTGGGGGGTGTGGCAGCGCATACCCGCGCAGGCCAAATCACCGTTGAAAGATGCCTTGGTGATGGATGGCGATGACCCGTTTGCCATGACCATCAGCCATCGCGATGCTCCAGTGCAGCGCAGCCATGCGCCTCAGGAATTGGGTTTTTTGGTCGCCAACCACCACATACGCCAAGCGCTGTGGGATGCCCTTTCCCCCAGTTTGGAGCCTGCATCGCCGATGCCGCATGTGCAAACCACCTTGCTGGCCGATAGCAGCGTCCACGCCGTGGACGTGCAGGCCGATGGCGCGGTGGTGGAACTGGCTGATGGGCGACGCTTGCACACCCAGTTACTGGTGGCAGCCGATAGCCGCCATTCGGGCGTGCGCCGGGCTTTGGGCTTGGCTGCTGATATGCATGACTTTGGTCGCAGCATGCTGGTGTGCACCATGCGCCACGAGCGTGACCATGCCCACCAAGCGTGGGAGTGGTTTGGCTATGGCCAAACCTTGGCTTTGCTGCCCATGAATCCGTGCTCCGAGACAGGGATGCCCCGCTCTTCGGTGGTGTTGACGCTGCCCGCAGCCCAGATGAGGCCGGTGGAGCACATGGACGATGCCCGCTTCAATGCGGATATGCAGCAACGCTTTGCTGGCCGCTTGGGTGCCATGGCCTTGTGCAGCACACGCCATGTCTATCCTTTGGTGGCTGTGTACCCTAGGCGTTTGGTTGGCCCCCGCTTGGCGTGTGTGGGGGATGCCGCTTGTGGCATGCACCCGGTGACCGCACATGGCTTTAACTTGGGGCTGCGCAGTGTGGAGCATTTGGCCCATGCTCTGGTTCAGTCATGGTCCCAAGGGCGAGGGGTGGCTGACGCCCACGCTTTGGCGCGCTATGAACGTGCACAGCGCATGAGCAGTCAGCCCACCTTCATAGCGACACAGGCTATTACCCACCTGTACACCAGCGAGCATGCGGCAGCGCGCTTGTTGCGCCGTGCCGCTTTGCGCGTGGGCCAGCATTTGCCCTTGTTCCGGCGTGCAGTGGCTGCATCGCTTACAGGGCGGTAGCGACAGTGCCATACTCTCGCTATGAAAAAAAACGTTTTCATCGCCCTCCCCAGTCGTTGGGGGATGGTTGGCGTCACAGTGGCCATATGTTGTAGCCTGATTGCTTTGGCGTTGGGAGGGGCCTATGGGGTGTCTTGGGGGCTTGTCTCCATCCTGTGTATGGCATTGTTGCACTTCGGTATTGCAGAGCACATGCGGCGCTACCGTGCATTGCAGGAGTCGTCCCGACGGTTGATTTTGTTGGCGGAAATGAATGTCCGAGTGAATCGTGACATCTTGCTCAACGAAGACATTGAGCTCATTTACGGCACCATCTTGAATTACCTGTTCAGTGTGTTCAACACCGCCACCACCGGATCGGTGCTGATTTTGGGCGACGACGGCTATTTGACGTTTGCAGCATCGCGTGGTTTTACAGAAGAGTTCGTGAGCAATTTTCGGTTGCGTCTTGAAGATTGTTTTTTGTATCAAGTCACCGATGGTCACATCCGCGAGGCGCGGTTGATCAATCGCGAAGATTTCCATACTGTCGAAACTGTTATCAAGCCTGAAGTGTGGGAGTACAAGTCTGTCATCAGTGCTCCCATTTTTGTGGGGGATCGCCTGTTTGGTTTGCTCAACTTGGATTCATCTGTTAACGATACCTATGACATAACGGATGTCTCAATTGTTGAGCGCATACGAGCGCAGATTGAGATTGCCTTATTGGCACGCGAGCGCTACACCGACCGCATCAAGCGCTACCAAGTCGATGCCTTGACTGGGGTGCTGACACGGGGTTACTTTGACGATTTGTTTGCCCATGCCTTGCAGCAGGCGCAGAACGATAAGCAGTCCTTTGTGCTGGCCTTGTTCGATGTGGATGGCCTCAAGACGACCAACGATCTGCATGGTCACTTGGCAGGGGATCAAATGCTGATGGCTGTGGCCAGCGCGCTGTATGCCAGTTGCGGGACGCGCGACATCATGGGCCGCTTTGGAGGTGATGAATTCATCGCGCTCTACACCGGAGATTCGATGGAGGCGATAGACCAAGCGCTCAAGCAAGTGCGCAGCCAATTGCAGCCTTTGCCCATGTTGTACGGCGGAGTTGAGTTGCGCCCGGCTTTTAGCTACGGCTTAGCCCGATTCCCGCACGATGGGCAAGACCAGCAAAGTCTGATAGCGGTGGCAGACAAGCACTTGTATGCCATGAAGTTTGCTAACCGCTAGCTATTGCTTCACTTCGTCAAACCGCTTGGCTGTGAACGGTGCGGGATTGATGTAAGGCGTTTTTCCATCGAACATGTCTGCTAACAAGCGGGCACTGGCTGGACCCAGGGTGAAGCCTTGGTGGGCATGCCCGAAGTTAAACCACAGCCCACGGTGGCGGGGCGCTGCACCAATGATGGGCTTCATGTCTGGCGTGCAAGGACGTGCGCCTAGCCATGCGGTGTCTTCTACTGGTTTGCCAATTTTCAAGGCACGCGCAGCAACGCGTTCAGCCATTTTCAGTTGAACAGGGGTTGCTGGGGCGTCGCGTAAGGTCAGTTCAGCTCCAGTGGTGATGCGCAAGCCTGCGCGCATAGGGGCAAGCATGACGCCATCATCGGCACACAGCAAAGGCATGCTGAGCTGTCGTTCTACTTGGTAGTGCTTGTGGTAGCCACGTTTGACGAAAAGCGGGAAGTGGTAGCCCAGAGGGCGAAGCGCATCATCCGCCCACGGCCCCAGTGCAACGATGGCGTCAGATGCTTCGTGCAACCCGTCTTGTGTCATCACGCTCCACCCATTGGTGGTTTGCTGAAGGCTCAATGCATCGCCTTGCACGATAAGGCCACCGCGTTGTGCAAACAATGCGGCGTAGCGGGAGACCAGTTCACCGGGGTCGGATACGGCCCATGGCTCTGTCCAGTGCACGGCGCCGACAAAACGTTGTGTGATGGCAGGCTCTTCGTGCAGCAGTTCGTCCGTGCCCAGTGCGCGAAATTGCACGCCAAAGGTTTGCTGAAGGCGTTTGGCTCTTTCTACTCCTGCTTTAAAGCTGTGCTCCTGTCGCCATGCAAAACGAAAACCCTTTGGGGTGACTAGTTCCTGTGCATTGGCTTGCTCTATCCATTGGGCGTGCTCGCTGGTGGAGTTCTCTATCAGAGTGGCCCATTCCTTGCTAATTTGTGCATGGCGTGCGGGGGTCGAGGCACGCCAATACGCTATGAGTTTGGGCAGTATGGTGGGCAGGGCGCGCCAGTGGTAATGGACTGCAGGACTGAGCCCGAACGCATGCTGAATCAGTTCGCTGGGGTCGCGTGGCAATGGGTATGGCTCAACAGCCTCGCGTTGGATGAGTCCTGCATTGCCATACGACGTTTCGCGTCCCGGAGCTTTACGATCCACCACGATGACGCTGTGCCCACGCTCTTGCAGACTCAGTGCTGAGGAAATGCCGACGATGCCTCCACCTAGGACGATGGTGGTTCTTTTCATGGGTTCTCCAACTTGGATAGGGATAGGCTGCGCTTTGCAGTGCTTGGATGCATTTTGCTGGAATTTTGCTTTGACAAACATGATGCTTTTTGAAAAACATGCTTGCTCAATAGGCAAAGAATACTTAATAGGGCAGTGTTGTGTTCTCGGGGATGGTGGTCAAAGAGCCAGTTGCGCTGGCTTTGAGGTACTGAAGAAACTCTTGGCATGCAGTGGGGAGCATTCGGCCGGCCATGGTTTGGACTTCCATGAAACGCTCGTTCATTTCTCGATCGCGCAGTGGAATGGCGCACAGTTGGTGGGCTGCTGTGCGCTCTCGAATGGCCAGTTCACCACAAAGCGAGATACCACCGCCAGCAGCGGCAAAGCCAATGAGTGCATTCAGGTCGTTGCTGCTAAAAACGCTTTGGTATTGCAGGCTTTGCCTGCTGCAGCAAATGTCAAAGAGTTGGCGTAGGGTGGAGTCGATATTGCGCTCAGGCAGAGCCAGTGGATAGGTCACGATTTCGGCGACCGATAACTGGCGACGCTGGGCCAAAGGGTGGGTGGGGGCGGTGATGGCCAACACCGAGGAGGGATGGCGAAATTGCACGCGAACGCCCGATTCGGGGCTAAAGCCAAGGTTGATGCCTATGTCGCCATTGCCCTCGCGTATCCGCTTGGAAACGTCGGACTGTTTGCAGACGGTGAGCTGGAATTCAATGCCGGTGTAGCGTTTGCGAAAGGCTGCGATGGTATTGGGCAAAAAGTCCGAGGCAAATCCTGCTGTACTGACAATGTGAACCCGCCCTTGGTGCAGCCCTCGCAGCCCCTCTATTTCTGTGAGTACGCGATCGGCGTCTTGTAGTTGGCGCTGCGCATGCGCAGCCAACAGTTCACCTGCTGCATTCAATGTCATGCCGCGGGCGCGGCGTTCAAAAAGCAGGGTGTCCAGCGTTTTTTCAAGATGTGCTATTTGGCGGCTTATGGCTGATGGCGCCACGGAAAGGGTTTCGGCCGCTGCGGTGAGTGAGCCACTTCTGGCGACTTCCAAAAAATAGCGCAACGAAGTCTCTTGCAGTTCTGCGGTTTTTTTGTGCATGAAAGGTTTCCAAAAAAGCAAAGATACTTTTAGTTTTGGTTGTGGCTGGCAAAGCATGAGCAGCATAAGATGCAATCATCTATGACACAAGTCTGATGGACTCGATCAGCGAAACAACATGAGCAAGCATGCATTGCCGCACGATTCTTTGTTGGCCCTCCCTGCTGTGGAGATGCGCCGCATGATTGGTTGTAAGGAACTCTCGCCCCTTGAGTTGCTAGATGCATGCATTGCACGCATCGAGGCAGTCAACCCGCGTGTGAACGCGATCACGGCGACTTGCTTTGATCGAGCGCGTGTTGAAGCGCGACAAGCAGAGCAGCAAGTGATGCAAGGAAAGCCATTGGGCTTATTGCATGGCTTGCCACTGGGTGTTAAGGACTTAGAGGACACGGAGGGCTTGCTCACCACCTATGGCTCACCTTTGTTTCGCCACCATATTCCTCGTGCTGACAATGTGCTTGTGCAGCGTTTGCGTGCTGCGGGGGCAGTGGTGGCGGGCAAAACCAATGTGCCGGAGTTTGGAGCGGGTGCCAATTCGCGCAATGTGGTGTGGGGTGCGGTGGGCAATCCGTTTAATCCCAACCTCAATGCCGGTGGCTCATCGGGTGGCTCTGCTGCTGCCTTGGCATGTGACATGCTCCCTGTCTGTACAGGCTCGGACACGGGGGGGTCTTTGCGTATTCCGGCTGCGCTCAATGGTGTGGTTGGCATGCGCCCCTCGCCAGGTGTTGTGCCCAGTGAGCGCAAAAAGTTTGGTTGGACACCGTTGTCGGTGGTGGGGCCTATGGGCCGTACGGTGGCTGATACGTGTTTGCAGCTGGCCGCTAGCGCAGGCATGCATGGCGCAGACCCGCTGACATACCCGCTGGATAGTCAGCAATTTTTGCAGCCCAAGGAGCTTGACCTCAGCACTGTGCGCGTGGGGTGGATAGAGGATTTGGGCGTGTGCGACGTAGACCCCCTAGTGCGCCGCGCCTTCCAAGCGAAGGTGGCTTTGATGCAAGGTTGGTTTGCCAAGTGTGAACCCGTTGAGTTGGACTTTTTGGGAGCACATACTTGCTTTGATGTGCTCAGGGCTGAGAGTTTTGTCGCCAGCATGGATGCTGCTTATAGCCAAAATCCTGCTAATTTGGGCCCCAATCCGCGTGCCAACTATGAGTTGGGGGCTGCGATGAGTTTGCGGGATGTGGCGCGTGCACGGGCTGAGCAAACACGCATCACGCAAGCGTTTCAGCACTATTTTGAGCACTACGACATTCTGCTGTGCCCCACAACACCGCTGTCGCCGTTTCCATGGACATCCTTGTATGCGGACAGCATCGACGGCAAAAAACAAGAAAACTATTACCGCTGGCTAGCCTTGACCTATGTGCTGACTTTGACGGCGCATCCAGCCATCAGTCTGCCGTGTGGCGTTGATGAGTTGGGTATGCCTTTTGGCTTGCAAGTGGTGGGACGTTTTCGCGGTGATGTGCAGTTGCTGGCCATTTCACAAGCGTTGGAGAAGGCTTTTTCTACTTACCAGCAGTTGCGCCGTCCTATCCCCAATGTGCATGCCATCCCAGAGCCATTTCCATCCCTCAAATCCATCGTGACTGCGCCACCTCTGGCGGGTGATATGCAGTTGCATGCATCGGGTTCGGTGAGCGCTGTTTAACGGTTTCTTATCTATTTGATATCAAAGGAGTTTTTATGACTGGAGCTATATCGCGTCGCGCAGCCATGGGCTGGCTTGTTACCTCGCAAGCATCTCTTTTGACAGGTTTACCCGGCATGGCGCAAGCCGCGACGGAAGATAGCAAGGTGCTGCGCATGGTGCCGCAAGCTGATTTGAAGATTTTGGATCCTGTGTGGACGACTGCGACGGTAACGCGCGACCATGGTTTCATGGTGTACGACACTTTGTTTGGCATAACCGAAAAGGGCGAAATAAAGCCACAGATGGTGGACCGCTTCAAGCGCAGTGCAGATGGCAAAGAGTGGAACTTTACGCTGCGCTCGGGCTTGGTTTTTCATGATGGCGCTCCAGTAACCAGTGCTGATGTCATTGCCTCTATCAAACGTTGGGGCTCACGCATTCCAGTCGGTCAATTGCTACTGGCTGCGACCAAGAGCATGGATGCGGTCAATGAGAAAAGTTTCCGCATTGAGCTGAACCAAGCGTTTGGCTTCATGTTGGATGCCTTGGGTAACCCCAGTAACCCCTTGTTCATCATGCCCCGTCGCATTGCTGAAACACCAGGAACTACCCAAATTTCCGAGGTGGTTGGATCCGGGCCGTATATATTCAAAAAGGATGAGTACGCTCCCGGAAGCAAAGTGGTGTATGTGAAGAACCCTCAATACGTTCCACGCAAAGAAGCTGCATCTGGCACAACGGGTGGCAAGCAGGTGTATTTGGATCGTGTCGAATGGCTCGTATTGCCCGATGCACAAACACAAGCCAATGCACTGATTTCAGGCTCGGTGGACATGATTGAGCGCATTCCGCCGGAGCAATACGCGAGCTTTAAGGGCGATGCCAATATCACGCTGGAAAAGCAGGTGGGGCAAGGCGGAATCGTGATGTTTTTTAACCATCTTTCTGCGCCCTTTAATAACCCCAAAATTGCCCGTGCTGCCATGTTGGCGGTGAACCAGCAAGCACTCATGCGCGCCCAGTTTGTAGCGCCTGAGATGTTCAATACCAACCCTTCTATTTATGCCAGCGGTACACCGTATTGGTCTGACCGCACGGTAGGTTTCACGGGCAAATCACAAATTGCCGAAGCCAAAAAACTGTTGAAAGAAGCAGGATATGACGGAAAGCCCGTTGTGTTGCTGGCACCTACAGACCACGCTACCCACAATAAATACCCGCTGGTTATGGCGGCTTTGTTGCGCCAAGTGGGTTTTAACGTGGACATGCAATCTATGGATTGGCAGACCGTGGTTGCGCGCCGGGCCAAGATGGATCCGGCAGACCATGGTGGGTGGAATATTTTTATGACCGGTTTTTTTGCTGCGGACATGATGAATCCCATCACCATGCCGACACTGACTGGCAATGGCACCAAGGGGTGGTTTGGTTGGGCTACTTCGGAGAAGTTGGAGACGCTCAAAGTGGACTTCTTGATGGAATCGGATCCTGCGAAGAAGAAAAAAATCGCTACCGATATCCAAGAGGAAGCACTCTCGCAGGGACTTGTCGTGCCATTGGGTGAGTACACGCCCTACACGGCTTTGCGCAAGAACGTCAGTGGCTTGGTGAAAGCGCCGGTCAATGTGTTCTGGGGACTTCGTAAAAAGTAAGTCCTCGTGCTTTTCTGACTCCTACAAAGGGCCATAGCAATGCTTATGTTTATTCTGCGGCGCACACTAGCGACCATTCCGGTGTTGGTGGTTGTGGCCTTGATTGTTTTCATCATGCTGCATCTAGCGCCGGGCGATCCAGCAGCGCTTATCGTAGGGGACAGCGGCACAGTCCAAGATATTGCGCACATGCGGGAGCAGTTGGGGCTGAATGATCCACTGCCACTGCAGTTTGCACATTGGTTTGGGCGCTTGCTGCAAGGGGATTTAGGGCATTCGCTGTTTATTCAGCAAAGCGTTACATCCCTGATTGCGCAGCGCATTGGCCCCACGGTCTCTTTGGCGGTGTTGACCTTGGGGTTCACGCTGGCACTGGCCATTCCGCTGGGAACGATCGCAGCTTGGAAGCGCAACAGTTGGCTGGATCGCAGCCTTATGGCGGCGTCAGCACTGGGTTTTTCAGTCCCTGCTTTTGTGGTGGGCTATGCATTGATTTGGCTGTTTGGCCTGCAGTTGCGGTGGTTTCCAGTGCAGGGGTACACCCCTGCATCGCAGAGTATTGGGGGATGGCTGCATGGACTGATACTGCCTGCGCTGACGCTGTCTTTTGTCTACGTGGCTTTGATCGCGCGGGTCACCCGTGCTGCAGTATCAGAAGCCTTGACCGAGGACTATATCCGCACAGCCCGTGCGAAAGGCATATCCGAGTGGCGAGTGCTAACACGTCACGCTTTGGCCAACGCGGCTGTGCCTATCGCCACGGTGGTCGGTATTGGTATTGCATTGCTCATTACTGGTGTGGTGGTCACGGAGACGGTTTTTGCTATCCCCGGCTTGGGGCGTTTGACGGTTGAATCCGTGCTTGCGCGTGACTTTCCCCTCATTCAGGGTGTGACCTTGTTTTTCTCCTTTGTGTACGTGGTGGTTAATTTGCTGGTGGACTTGAGCTATTTGCTGCTCGATCCTCGCATCCGGTATTGAATAGGCAGGGTTTTTATGTCTTCACACAAATCTGCAAAAACCAGCGCCAGTGCGCCTTGGAAAAAGCAAGCACTGCGTTTATGGCGGCATAGACCTGTGCGCTACAGCACAGCCTTGTTGCTTTTTGTCGTGGTCTTGGTTGTTGGTGCACCCCTGTTTGGCACGATCTCCCCGGATGCAATAGACCCTTCCAATGCCAATTTGCCGTGGTGGACTGTGGCGGTGTTTAACGACTTGTCTGGTGACAGTTTTGAACACCGGTTTTTGCTAGGAACGGATGCGATGGGGCGTGACTTATGGAGTCGCATGCTCTATGGCGGCCGTGTTTCCCTGACGGTGGGCGTGGTCGTTGCATGCCTGTCCATCGTCCTTGGCAGTTTGGTGGGGTTGGTGAGTGGCTACTTCCGACGCGTAGATGCAGTCATCATGCGCTGTATGGATGGGTTGATGGCCATTCCGGCCATGCTGTTTGCCATCAGTTTGGTGGCGATTTTTGGCGCGCATCTCAGTACCTTGCTTGTGGCTATCACCATCCCTGAAATTCCCCGGGTGGCCCGTCTAGTGCGCTCGGTAGTGCTGAGCGTTCGGGAGGAAGCTTATGTAGAGGCGGCGGTGGCACTGGCGACTCCCACTATCAAAATTTTGCGCAAGCACATTTTGCCTAATGCCATGGCACCTCTGATCATTCAAGGTACATACATCTGTGCGGCTGCCATCCTGATTGAGTCTAGCCTTTCATTTTTGGGATTGGGGTTGTCTGCAGAGCAGGCAACATGGGGCAGCATCATGGCCGAGGGGCGCAGCCAATTTAACCAATACCCCCAAGTCGTTTTGTTACCCGGAACTTTGCTGGCATTGACGGTGCTGTCGGTCAATATGCTGGGGGATGCTTTGCGTGACAAGCTCGATCCCAAATTCAATAAACGCACCTAAGGCAAGTCATATGAGCAGTGCAACAAACCCTAAGAGTTCGTCTTCTGCGCAGGAGGCAGTCCTGTCAGTGCGCAATCTGGCGATTCAGTTACCTTCTGGGGCTGATCGTACGCATGCGGTGAGCGGCATTTCATTTGATGTGCATGCAGGAAAAATTGTGTGTTTGCTCGGGGAGTCAGGGTCAGGGAAATCGGTCATTGCCAGTACGGTGATGGGGCTGATGCCAGAGGGCTTGAGGGCCGATGCCGGACAAGTACTGTTGATGGGGAACGATGTTTTGCAGTGTTCACAAGAGCACATGCGAACCATACGAGGTGCCCAAGTGGCGATGGTTTTTCAAGAGCCCATGACAGCACTTAACCCGGTTATGGCGTGTGGCGAGCAGGTGGAGGAAATGCTGGCGCAGCATACGCCTTTGAGCAAAGCCCAAAGGCGCGCACGTGTGTTGGAAATATTCCAGCATGTGCGCTTGCCAGAGCCTGAGCGCATTTATGCCAGTTTTCCGCACCAACTCTCAGGCGGGCAACGCCAGCGAATCGTGATAGCCATGGCCTTGATACTCAAGCCAGCATTGCTCATTTGCGATGAGCCAACAACGGCGCTGGATGTCACCACCCAAGCAGAAATTCTCAAGCTGATTCGCGAGTTGCAAGAAGAGAGTGGGACAGCCGTTTTGTTTATTACCCATGACTTCGGGGTAGTGGCTGAAATTGCTGATGAAGTGGTGGTGTTGCAGCTGGGCAAGATGGTGGAGCGCGGCAGCAAAGAGCAGGTGTTAACTGCCCCCAAGGAGTCTTACACGCAAGCCTTGTTGGATGCGGTGCTGGAGCTGGAGCCTGCTGCGCGTCCTGTAGTGTCGAATGAATATCCGCTTTTGGAAGTGCACAACCTTTGCAAAACGTATGAAACACGGCGTTGGCCAGCCAAGCCGCGTTTGGTGAAGGCGGTCAACGACATTTCTTTGCGCTTGCGCGCTGGGGAAACCATTGGCATTGTGGGTGAGTCTGGTTCCGGTAAATCCACCTTTGCACGTTGCATAGCACGTTTGATAGAACCCAGCGCAGGGGACATTTTTTCCGATGGGCGATCTGTGGCACATGCCAGTGTGAGCGATTTGCTGCCCTACCGGAAAACCTTGCAAGTGGTTTTTCAAGACCCTTATCGTTCACTGAACCCGCGGCAAACCGTGGGTGAGTCCATTATTGAGGGGCCTTTGAATTTCGGCGTTGATCGTACCCAAGCGTGGGCGGAAGCCGAAGAATTGATGCGTTTGGTGCGTATGCAGCCCGATGCTTTGCACCGCTACCCGAGTGAGTTTTCCGGTGGGCAACGCCAGCGTATTTCGATTGCACGTGCGCTGGCTTGTAAGCCCAAGGTGTTGATTGCTGACGAGGCTGTCTCTGCGCTGGATGTATCGGTGCAAGCGCAAATTTTGCGTTTGCTCGATGAAATTCAGCAGCGATTGCAAATTGGCATTCTCTTTATCACCCATGACCTGCGTGTGGCTAGTCGCATTTGTGATCGGATCATGGTGTTGCACCAAGGGCAGTTGGTGGAAGAAGGGGACGCTAGCACGGTGTTTCGCGCACCGCGCAGCGATTACACGCAAAAGCTGCTGGCTGCCGCACCAGGCAGAGGGTTCCAGTTTGCCCGTTCGGGCGCTCACTGAGGCGTGATCACCTTGGGCTGGCCGTTGTCGTCGATGGCCACGTAGCTCAAGGTGGCCTCGGTCACCTTGTAGAACTTGCCTTGGTTGGAAAAGCGTTCGGCGTACACATTGACTTTGACGGTCACTGAAGTGCGGCCCACGCGGGTGACTTTGGCGTAAAAGCTGAGCAAATCGCCCAACTTCACGGGCAGCAAAAACAGCAATTCCTTGACGGCCACCGTGACCATGCGGCTGCGGCTGTGTCGATAGGGCAGCACCGAACCGGCCAAGTCCACTTGGGCCATGAGCCAACCCCCAAAAATATCGCCGTTGGCATTGCAGTCCGATGGCATGGGAATAACTTTGAGCACCAGCTCTTCATCGCTGGGAACTTGATCTGGAGAAATAGGAGTGTGATCCGTCATAGGACAATGCTGTTTTGATTGGTTTGAATAATTCACTCTATTGTCCTGTATGCGCCGTTACGCTGCTGATCCCATTCCCGAACCATCGCAGGCCACAGGGCCTGTCCGTAGCGACTGGCGCACTTTGCAGCGCTTGTTCCCCTATCTGTGGCAGTACAAGTGGCGCGTGTTGATCGCGCTGGCTTGTATGCTGGGAGCCAAGCTGGCCAATGTGGGCGTACCCATGTTGCTCAAGCACATGATCGATGCATTGAATCCCAACCTATCGACGCCAGCAGGGGCCGCACAGGCTTTGTTGGTAGTGCCTGTGGCCTTGCTGGTGGGTTATGGCGCTTTGCGTTTGGGCAGTTCTGTGCTCAATGAGTTGCGTGAACTGGTCTTTGCCAAGGCCACCGAGGGTGCTTCGCGTGCTATTACGCTGCAGGTTTTTGAGCATTTGCATGCCTTGAGCCTGCGTTTTCACTTAGAGCGCCAAACGGGCGGTATGACGCGCGACATCGAGCGTGGTACACGGGCCGTGAACTCGCTCATCAGTTACTCCCTCTACAGCATCGGACCGACCTTGATTGAGGTGGTGCTGGTACTCACCCTTTTGGGGGTGCAGTTTGATGGGTGGTTTGTGCTGATCACTGCCTTGGCTTTGGTGGTGTACATCACTTTCACTGTGACGGTGACGGAGTGGCGCACCCAGTTTCGCAAGCGCATGAACGAACTCGATAGCAGCGCACACAGCCGAGCTATCGATTCGCTGTTGAACTACGAAACCGTTAAGTACTTCAACAACGAAGCCTTTGAAGCCAAGCGCTACGACGAAAACCTGGAGCGCTATCGCCAAGCCGCCGTGAAGAGCCAGCGCACGTTGTCGCTGCTCAACAGCGGGCAGCAATGCATCATCGCCGTGGCCTTGGTGGTCATGCTCTGGCGTGCGACCCAAGGTGTTGTCGATGGACGCATGACTTTGGGCGATTTGGTCATGGTCAATGCCTACATGATCCAGCTCTACATACCGCTCAATTTCCTAGGTGTGATGTACCGCGAAATCAAACAAAGCCTGACCGACTTGGACAAGATGTTCGTGCTCTTGGAGTGTGAGCGAGAAGTGGCCGATGCCCCCGATGCGTTGCCATTGCAAATCGGCTCTCGGCACAGTGATGCGGCGCAGGCCGATGTGGAGTTTGACAACGTGGTGTTCGCCTACGACCAGCGTACCGGCCACGAGCGCACGGTATTGCACGGTGTGAGTCTGACCATTCCCGCTGGCAAGACGGTGGCAGTGGTGGGGCCCAGTGGCTCAGGCAAGTCCACTTTGGCGCGCTTGCTGTTTCGCTTCTACGACGTGCAGAGCGGCAGCATCCGCATTGGGGGGCAAGACATTCGCCAAGTGACGCAAAGCAGCTTGCGCCAAGCCATAGGCATCGTGCCGCAAGACACCGTGCTGTTCAACGACACGGTGGCCTACAACATCGCCTACGGTCGCCCCAAAGCCACGCAAGCCGAGGTGGAGGCGGCGGCCAAGGCTGCGCACATCCATGACTTCATTGCCCGCACGCCACAAGGCTACGAGACGCGGGTGGGCGAGCGAGGACTCAAACTCAGTGGTGGTGAAAAGCAGCGTGTGGCCATTGCCCGTACCTTGCTGAAAAACCCGCCCATTCTCATATTTGACGAGGCGACCAGTGCGCTCGACAGCGCCAATGAGCGCGCCATTCAGTCTGAGTTGCAGCAGGTGTCGCACAATAAGACCACGCTGGTGATTGCGCACCGCTTGTCTACGGTGGTGGATGCGCATGAAATCGTGGTGCTGGAGCATGGTCGTGTGCTGGAGCGTGGCACGCATGCTGAACTGCTGCAACGCCAAGGACGCTATGCCCAGATGTGGGCGTTGCAGCAAAGCGGGGACTCCCCAACGACAGTTTGATGGACAAATGGATATGCGGTTTTTTGTGTTGATTGGATTGGCCGCGCTGTGGTGGTTGGCGCGTAACTTTGAGCAGCGCCAGCGCATCGTGCAACTGAGCCAAGCCTTGGGGCGCTATGAAATAGAAAAACTCATGGAAACCGTCATGGACGGTTACCTGCGTGCGATGGGGGAGGCGGCGGCTGATCGGCGTGAACAGGTATTGGCGTATTTGCGTCCGCTGGAACACAAGCTGTGCCAGCAACTCGCGGCATTGGCGGCTGACGTGGCTACCCAACCTGCGGCAGTGTGGCGCATCAGTAGGGTGCCGGTGGCATTGCCGTACGCCACGCAGTGGTTGTCAGGCTTGACGGTGGATGCGCGTGAGTTGTTGGCATTGCATGCCAAAGGCTTGGGGCAAGTCATAGACAACCAAACTGGACGCAGTGAGCGTGAGCGCGCCTATATGGCTTGTGCCGAGTTGCTGCTTTTGCAGCACACCTGCCACTGGTTTTGCCGCTCTAGGTCGATTGCTTCGGCACGCCTGATGGCGCGCCACCAAACGCGCTATGCCCAAGTGGTAGCCAGCGTAAGCCCTGCTACCCGTTCTGCTTATGCTGCAGCACTGGCCGCGTAACGTTGAATTTGGTTGATGTGCTGGGTGCCGGTGTACACCGCGATATCGGCCATGCGCATCAAGTCCAGAGCCAAGTGGGCATCCACTGGGGCCAAGGCATAGCCAATGCGGGCCCCCAAATACACCTCGTAATGCCCTAGCTGTAGCGGCTCTACGACCAAGTGAAGCAGCTTGTTGCCGATGTCCAGCGCTTGTTCTGGATTGCGCAACTGAATGGCCATGACCGCAAAGCTGTTTTCTCCCCAGCGACAGACGGTATCACTGCCACGCAATTGGCTCTTGAGTCGCATACCGATTGCGCTCAGTACATCATGCTGCACGGCCAACCAATCGGCATCGTTGCTGGAGTCGATCAGTTCGGGATTGATGATGTAAACCGCCGTCAGGAATCGGTGGTGTGATTGTGCCAAGGTCACTTCTAGACGTTGCATGAAACCCGAGCGCAGCATCAACCCCGTGTGCAAGTCGGTTAGCAAGGTGGAGTCTTGCAGTTGTTGGTCTTTCTCAATCAGTTGCAATTGGCTGTGCGACATTTTGCTGCGCATGCCCAGCATGAACATGAACACCAAGATGTCAACCAGCGAGCCGATTTGCATCGAATGCAGCGTCCAAAAATTGGCGTCCAGTTTGCCATGCACGATCTGGGCCATGATCACTGCTGTGGCGGTGTAAAAGGCCAAGTTGGCCAAGAACACCAAGCCCAAGCGTTCACCATCGCGCCGCCAGCGCCGCCAAGCCAAAGGGGTGGCAACCAACACCGGGATCAAGGCGTAGGCACTGGCTATTTTCGTGCCTGTGGCGGTGTTGATGATGTTGAGTCCATAGAGCAAGCACAGCAGCGCAGTGAACACAACACAGCCCAGCATAAAAAGGCTCAGCCCCCAGTGGGGGCGGCCTTGTGGTGGGCGCAGCAAATGCTCGCTAAATAGCAGCGAGCCAGTGGCGGCCACCATACTGCCAATGAGTCCAAGGTGGATTTCTAGCCATGCATTGCCATCCCACACATACTGGGAGCCCAAGCCATGGAACACCAAGAAAAACATCTCCATGCCGCAAATCAACAGCACGTATTTGAAATACAGACTATCGCGTAGCAACACCCATTTGCCCACGCTAAACACCAGCAGTGCCAAGCACAGTCCATTGATGACACCTTGTAGCAGCAGCTCGTTTTGCTGCATGCGCTGGAAATAGGCAGGCTTTTCTATGCTGATGGGTAGGATGAATGTGCCGCTGGAGCCCACACGCAGGTAGATGTCGTAGTCGCTATTGGGTTCTAGATTGATGTTGAATGCATGGGTGGCGACGGCGATGGGCCGCTCGCTAAATGGCATCAAATTGCCTTGCAAAAAGCGTTGCTCCACATCGCCTTGGTGCACCACATACAAATCCAGCAGATTCAAAACAGGAAAGCCCACATGCAGCACAAAAGGCGTTTGCACCGACAAGTGGGTGCGCAGTGGGATGTGCAGCCAATAAAACTGTACTGGCTGGTCCTCCAGTGGCGGGCGCGCAATGCCCAGTGTTTGGTAAGCCGAGGTGGGCTTTTGGAATTGCGCTGTGGATGCCATCACCGTTTGGATGCTGATGGGCTCCCCCTCCTCTGGCAGCACGGTAACCCATGGCCATACAGCCACATTGGCGGTGTCTGCTTGCAATAGCACCGCTTCTTGCGCCCCACTGGCTGTGGGGGACAAGCACATTAGCAACCACAAGGCAGTCAGTGCAGAGCGCAAGAGTAAAAGCATAGTGGGGCTAGGACGTGGATTGGCGCAGCGCAGACAGCGGTGCATTGGCAGCAATTTTCTTGCTAAGCCACCGCTCTAAGCGGTTTTGCCAGTGGGCCGAACGGGAGCACTGGCCCAGTTGAGCGACCGATTGTCGCACCGGATTGAGCAGATGCTCTGGCAGTACCAAGGGCCGGGTTTGGTCAAGCAATAGGTGCTCCATAAAGTGGTAGCCCACCACGCGGGTGAGCATGACGGAGAGGCTGCATCCCAAGAGGCTGTCTATGCAGCGGATCAAGCCCATGCCGGTGTTGAACGCTATGCGTGAAAGCAAAGGCGTGGGCCCATTCAAGCCCAAGGCTTGCACGGCCACCTCGCCACACCATTGGCGTGTGAGCAGGACTGGCCATGGTTTGGCCAATTTCCACGGGATCACGTTGGCCATGGTTTGCATCAGGGCGTTGGCCAGAGGGGGGCGAGGGTCGGGGCTGATGCGAGCCGGAGCGCAGCGTGCTTGCATCGTGTCAAACAGTACCTGGGCTTCTTCCATGGTGTGGGCCATGAGTTCGGCGCGAATGCCCAGCAAATGCCCCGTGACGTTCCAGCAGTGCAGGTAAGCCTCTTCGTCGGCTTGGGGCAATGCTTGCCCCAACTGGCGCAAGGTGCGCAAGAACACGTAGGAGAAGGTCAGCAGGGTGTAGGCCATCTCCTCTTGGTTGCAGGGCAGGCCATCGCGTCCCAAATGCCAGCCGTTAAATAGCAAGGACTGGTACAGGCTAGCTTGCAGCGGTTTCTGCTGCGCGGCGATGCTGCCTTGCAGCCCAGCGGCCCACTGTGTGGCCACGGTTTGTAGGGCTTGTTGGGGTGTTTCCCGCAGGATCAAGTGGCGAATGGTGGAGTGGATCAGGCGTACCTTGAGTATTTGGGCAATGCCGCTGCCACTGGGGTCGGTCAGACCTCCTGGGAACATAACAGGGAAGATCATGGCCGCCGTGCTGCGAATGCGGTGCTCGGTATGGGCTTCTAACTGACCAGCAATGTGCAGTACGGTAGACAAGTCTTCGGGTACATAGCACTCGGGCAAGCTGGCACAAAACAGTGACAGGCATGACAGTGTGCTGTGGTCTAAAAATATTTGTTCCGCACGTTGAATCTTGCCAGTATCAGCCCAAGCGGGCAGTGCCATGCCTTGCTGCAAATAGTCTTGCAAGGCTTGGGTGATGGTCGGATCCAAATGGCCTACAGGCTTCCAATTGTGCAGACTGGCGTTGCTGTTCCAGTGCGCAAACTGGCGTGTTACTTGTGCCAAGTGGTTGCAAGCTTGCTCGGCTTGCGGGGTGTTGGGTACCAGAGGAGTGAGTCCCACAACGGCTGCAATGGTGTTGTCGGCCAAGGGGTCGGCGGCAAAGCGCATTTGCCGCAAAGTTTCATCGCTTGCGGTGTGCACTTTGGCGCGGGCGCGTTCGGCTTGCACACGCTGCTTCCAGCGCCACCAGCCAGCCAAAGCCAGCAGCACGGGTGTGCCCATGGCAAACACGGCAATGGCACGGGTTTCGATTGGATCGCCCGAGAAGATTTGGATCACCATGGAAAAGCTGTACAGACCAATAGGCAGCAGCGGCATCCACACAGGCAAGTCGGGCGCTGGTTGGTAGGGTTGGTTGCGCTGCAGCCAGCTGAACACCGTCACGATGGTGGTGGAAACCAACATCCAGCCCACAAAGCCTTGCAGCGTTTCGCCAAACCAGCCGCCATCAGTCTTGGTCATGATCCATGCCTTGATCACGTACACCATGTAGGGATCACCACCCAGATCAAACGAAGTCACCACCATGCCGCACAGCAGTGCGATGTAAAAACTGCTCCAGCCGGTTTTGGCCTGCCAAACTGGCTGTTGGCGCACGATCAGGCTCACGATCACATAGGCCTCGTAGCACAGGGCAAACCACATCATGGGAATGACGGCTGGCACATGGCCTAGCTGCCAACCCAGCACATTGGTGTAGGTGTAGCTGCCAAAGAACCAGCCTTTGGTGGCCCCCATTTCCTCGGCAAACCAACCCAGCAGACCTGCTGTGACTACAAAGGTGAGTGCTGCGCTAGAACCCATGGTTTGGCTGGCGTTGTGCCAACTGACAGCAAACATGATCAGCGAGCAAACCACCATCGCGATGGTGATGGGCTGACCGCTTTGGATGGCTTGCACCATCAAAAAGACCGCCGCGGCGAGGAAAAGCAGCCGCGCAAAAATCGATACAGAAGGCTTCATGGCATCAACCCTTGGAACAAATTGTGAGATTGGTGATTAGATTGTCATTTCTTTCACAATCGAGCATTCTGGCAAAAAGACAGACAATCTGCCGCCAAGATTCCTACTTATTGAAGGACACGCGATGGAAACCAAATGGCTTGAGGACTTTGTTTCCTTGGCTGAAACACGCAGCTTCAGCCGTTCAGCGCAGTTGCGTCATGTGACGCAGCCTGCTTTTTCACGCCGTATTCAGTCTTTGGAGGCGTGGGCAGGGACGGATTTGGTCGATCGAAGTAGCTACCCCACTCGCCTGACAGCAGCAGGCCAAACCCTGTATGACCAAGCTTTGGAAATTCTGCAGTCCCTGCAGTCCACCCGTGCCATGCTGCGCGGGCACAACGTGACGGCGCAGGATGTGGTGGAGTTCGCTGTGCCACATACTTTGGCTTTCACCTTTTTTCCTGCGTGGGTCTCCGATTTGCGGGTGCACTTTGGGCATTTCAAAAGCCGCCTTATTGCGCAAAACGTGCACGATGCCGTGATGCGCTTGGTCGAAGGCAGTTGCGACCTGTTGATTGCCTACCACCACCCATCCCAGCCCTTGCAGCTAGATCCCGAGCGCTACGAGATGGTGACGCTGGGCCAAGAGCCACTGGCCCCCTATGTGCGTCCCGATGCCGAAGGTCGGCCACTGCACGTGCTTCCCGGCCGGGCAGGAGCGCCATTGCCTTATTTGGGCTACAGCGCTGGGGCCTACATGGGGATGATGGTCGATCTCATCTTGAAACAAGCTGATACCCCCGTACACTTTGATCGGGTGTATGAAACCGATATGGCCGAAGGACTCAAAGCCATGGCCCTTGAAGGGCATGGCGTGGCCTTTTTGCCATACAGCGCTGTGGCTCGCGAACTCAGCGCTGGCAAGCTGGTGAGCGCACTGACCCCACCGACCCAGCATTTGCAAATCACCATGGACATTCGCGCCTACCGCGAGCGCCCCGAAGCCAAGAGCAGCTCCAAGCCTCAGGGCAAGGTAGCCAGCAAACAGGCTGCAGCCGGCAAGAGTGCGGCCCAAGCTTTGTGGGATTATTTGGGGCAACAGGTTTTGGCGTGAATGTTGCTCTGCGCTATCGTGACGTTTCTACAAAACCGTGAGGTGTGATGATGACCGTTGGACAACTTCGATTGCCTACGCTGTGCATAGCCGCTTGTTTGCTGGCAACGAGTGCCTGGGCACAAACCGAAACCACGCTGCAGCGCATCAGCAAAAAAGGCAGTATCGTGCTGGCGCACCGCGAATCGGCGGTGCCTTTCTCTTACCTGGATGCGGATAAAAAGCCCATAGGCTATGCACTGGATTTGTGCCAAAAGCTGGCCGAAGCGGTGCGCAAAAAACTCACCCTCAAAGCCATCAAGGTGGAATATCTGATGGTCGCCCCGGCAGAGCGCATACCCGCCATCGTGGAAGGCCGTGCCGACATGGAGTGCGGCGCTACCACCAACAACGCTGAGCGGCGCGAAAAAGTGGCCTTCACCATTCCCCACTTCATCACCGGGGCGCGTTTCCTCATCAAATCCAGCAGCCCCATGGCACGCATGGAAGATTTTTCGGGGCGCAAAGTTGCTTCCACCAAAGGCTCCACCCCCCTGCAAGCACTGGAGCGACTCAACCGCGAGCGGGGTATGGGCATCCAAACCGTGGAAGTACCCGACCACGCCAAGGGCGTGGAGTTGGTGCGTGCAGGTGAGGTCGATGCGTTTGCCATGGACGATGTGCAGCTCTACGGCCTGATCGCCAAAGACGCTAGCCCCAAAGACTTCAAGGTGGTGGGGCAGTCCATCACCGCCGAAGCGTTGGCCATCATGCTGCCCAAGGGCGATGCCGAGTTCAAGAAAGTCATCGATGACGAGATGAAGCGCCTGATCCTGAGTGGCGAGATTTATCCCATCTACGACAAATGGTTCAACAAACCCATTCCACCCAACGGCAAAAGCCTGAGCATGCCTGTGGGTTACTTGCTCAAAGACTTCTGGAAATACCCTAGCGACTTCGTGCCGTTCTGATGGGGCACGCTGGTCGTGGGAGTGGGGCCGCCGAGTTTGGGACAATGCGGCCCCATGAGCAGCACAACATCTCCCTCCCCATCCTCCCTCACGATTACCCGGCCTGACGATTGGCACCTGCACGTGCGCGACGGCCAGGCCTTGCACACGGTGGTGCCCCACACGGCCGCCCAGTTTGGGCGCGCCATCATCATGCCCAACCTCAAGCCCCCGGTTACCACCACCGAGGCGGCCTTGGCCTACCGCGACCGCATTGTGGCCGCCGTGCCTGCAGGCATGCAGTTTGAGCCGCTGATGACGCTGTACCTGACCGACCGTATCAGCCCCGACGAAATCGCCAAGGCCAAGGCCGCAGGCGTGGTGGCGTGCAAGCTCTACCCCGCAGGCGCCACCACCAACAGCGATGCGGGCGTGACCGACCTGCGCAACATTTACCCCGTGTTAGAGGCCATGCAGCGCCACGGCATGCTGCTCTTGGTGCATGGCGAAGTGACCAGCAGCGACATCGACCTGTTCGACCGTGAGGCCGTTTTCATTGAGCGCCACCTGCAGCCGCTGCGCCGCGACTTCCCCGCGCTCAAGATCGTGATGGAGCACATCACCACCCGCGAAGCCGCCCAGTACGTGGCCGAAGCCGGGCCTCAAACTGCCGCCACCATCACCGCGCACCACCTGCTGTACAACCGCAACGCCATCTTCACCGGCGGCATTCGCCCGCACTACTACTGCCTGCCCGTGCTCAAGCGCGAAACCCACCGCTTGGCATTGGTGCAAGCCGCGATCAGCGGCAACGCACGCTTTTTCTTGGGTACGGACAGCGCCCCGCACGCAGCCCACTTGAAGGAGCACGCCAGCGGTTGCGCTGGCTGCTACACCGCCCACGCCGCCATGGAGTTGTACGCCACCGCGTTCGATGCCGCTGGTGCTTTGGACAAGCTGGAAGGCTTTGCCAGCCACTTTGGGGCCGACTTCTACGGCCTGCCCCGCAACAGCGGCACCATCACCCTGCAGCGCCAGAGCTGGATGCCACCCGCCGAATTCGCCTTTGGCGAAGCCAAGCTCATCCCCCTGGCGGCAGGCGAGGCATTGGCTTGGAAATTGGTCTGAATCGCGTCAACTGGAGCGCCCCTTGGCTGGCGCACCTGTGCCCGCTGGGGCCGTTGCTGACCCAGCGCGTACTGGCTGGGGCCAGCGTGGCCGATGCGCTCAACCATGGGCTACTGTTGCGCCAGCGCCAAGGCAGTGCAGATGCTCCAGCCGGAGCGTGGCAGGACTTGCTGGATGGGCGGCTGCACTTTGTGCCCCAGCAGGACCTGCCCAGCGGCATGGCCTACGAGGCGCACATTGCTACTACCGGGGCGGTGCCCACGCGGGACAACCTGCACGACTTTTTCAATGGCCTGATCTGGCTGCACTACCCGCAGACCAAGGCGCGCATCACCGCGTTGCATTGGGAGCAGATTGGGTTGCAAACACGGCACGCCCCAGACAACGCCTCCCCACCACGGCGTGGCGCAGTGCGCGATGGCCTGACGCTGTTGGACGAAAACGGTGCTTTGTTGCTGGCCCCGCCTGCCGTGGTGGCCGCCTTGCAAGCCAAAGACTGGATGCAGCTATTTGGCCCCCTGCGCCCAGCGTGGCAGCGCAGCCGTGTGTGCATCGTCGGCCACGCGCTGCTGGAGCAGTTGGTGTTGCCACGCAAGCCGCTCACCGCACATGTGTTGGCATGGTCTATGGATGCTATAGATTTGATAGCTGCTTCAGCAGACTGGACGTGCTCTACAGCCCTGAATGCTTCTTGGGTGGCCAGCAAGCCTTTCGCCCACTTGCCGGTGCTGGGCGTGCCCGGTTGGTGGCCTGCCAATGGGGGATTGGAGCAGGGCGATGCCGCGTTTTACGCCGATGCCAGCGTGTTTCGTCGACCCCGCAGCCCCAGCACCGTGGTGCCAGCCCCAGTGGCCTGATTCCCCTTTCTGGCATGGGGCCAGCCTTTAGAGCCCGTAGGCAAAGTGGGCCGCTTGGCCCTACTATCCACACTGTGTTGGAACCAATGTCTGGATACAGGAGACCAGAACCATGAAACGCATCATTCTTTTTGTACTGACCAACCTGGCCGTCGTGCTGGTGTTGGGTGTCGTTGCCAGCTTGCTGGGCGTGAACCGCTTCCTCACGGCCAATGGCCTGAACTTGGGCGCGCTGCTGGGCTTTGCGCTCATCATGGGCTTTGGCGGTGCCATCATTTCGCTGCTCATCAGCAAGCCCATGGCCAAGTGGACCACGCCCGGCCTGCAGGTTATCAGCCAGCCGCGCAACGCCGACGAAGCGTGGATTGTGGAGACCGTGCGCCGCTTGTCTGAAAAAGCCGGTATCGGCATGCCCGAAGTGGCCATCTTCAATGGCGAGCCCAACGCCTTTGCCACAGGCGCTTTCCGCAACAGCGCGCTGGTGGCTGTGTCCGATGGCTTGCTATACAACATGACCCGCGACGAAGTAGAGGCCGTGATCGGCCACGAGGTGGCCCACATCGCCAACGGCGACATGGTGACCATGACGCTGATCCAAGGCGTGATGAACACCTTTGTGGTGTTCCTGAGTCGCGTTATCGGCTACGCCGTGGACAGCTTCTTGCGCAAGGGTGACGACCGCGAAAGCAGCGGCCCCGGCATCGGGTATTACGTCACCACCATCGTGCTGGACATTTTGCTGGGCTTTGTGGCTGCCATCATCGTGGCCTGGTTCAGCCGCCAGCGTGAATTCCGTGCCGATGCAGGCTCAGCTGCTTTACTGGGTCGCAAGCAACCCATGGTGAACGCCTTGGCCCGTCTGGGAGGGCTCACCCCCGGTGAGTTGCCCAAGAGCGTGGCCGCCATGGGCATTGCCGGTGGTATTGGCCAGTTGTTCTCGACCCACCCGCCCATTGAAGAGCGCATCGCAGCGCTGCAAAACAGCCCACTCTGATTCATGGGTTTCTTGGGCCTAGGCCGCATCGCCCCCCACCAGCGGGGGCTTTTTCGTTGGCACGGTTGGGCCTTGGGGCTCTGGCTGGGCGTGGTGGGCGCTGGCAGCACCCTGCTGCTGTACCGCGCTGGGGTGCATGCCCTGAGCACGCGCTACGCTCTCTCGGCCTTGGTCATCTATGGCGTGGGCTTTTTGCTGGGCGGCTGGGTGTACGCGCGCTGGTGGGCGGCGCGGGTGCCCCATGCGGAGGTAGATGCCGCCACCCCCATCGAAGAAGCCGCTTACAGCGATGCTGCGCAAGAGCGCACCAAACCCATACGCTGGCTAGAGGGCTGGGATTTTTCCTCCGCAGGCGAGGACTGGCTCTCCGTTTTGTTGGCGGTCATCAGCCTGTTGCTGCTGGCCATCGTCGTGCTGTGGTTCTTGGGGCTTGCGCCTGTGGTGCTGACCGACTTGCTCGCAGGCTTTCTGGCCGAAGTGGTGTTGGAATGCGTGGCCGGTGCCGTGGTGGTGCGGCGCATGGCGCGCGGCTACGGTCAAGGCGCGGGCTACGGTCATGCCGATTACTGGCCCCACATGCTGCGCAAAACCATCTGGGTGGGCTTGTGCTTTGTGCTGGCCGCTTGGGTGGTGGGCTGGTGCTTGCACGCTATCAGCCCAGAGGCCCAAACACTGGGCCAAGCACTGGCGCAGGTGTTCCAAGTGTTCCAATAGACCCATGCAATCCCAATCCCTTTTATTCGTGTGCATGGGCAATATTTGCCGCAGCCCCTCGGCGCATGGTGTCATGCGCCAGTTGGTGCAGCAGGCGGGGCTGGCCCCGCGCATTGCTGTGGACTCGGCGGCTACGCACAACTACCACCCCGGCGAGCCGCCCGATGCACGCTCGCAGCGCCACGCCCAGCAGCGCGGCTACCAGCTGGCTGATTTGCGGGCGCGCCAGATACGGCAGGCCGACTTTGAACACCACGACCTGATACTGGTCATGGATTGGAATAACTTGGAGCACGTGCAGGCGCTGTGCCCCCCTGAGCACGCGCACAAGTTGCGCCGCCTGACCGAGTTTTGCACCCGCCACGATAGTGACGTGGTGCCCGACCCGTACTACGGCGGCGCAGACGGTTTTGAGCGGGTGCTAGACCTCGTGGAAGACGCCTGCACCGGTTTGTTGGCCCACGTCAGTGGAAGGCCGTCTCCAGCGCCTTGAGTCCCACCTCGGGATCGGTCAGCCCGTGGTAAATGGCAGGCACGGGGCGCTGCACACCAAAGAACTGGTACACCGCCAGCATGGCGCAGCGCACCGAGTACTCAACGGTAAACACCACGTCCTCCGGTATCTCCACAAACTGCCCCATGAAGGCGAAGTTTTGCGCACCCTTGGGGATGTTCAGGGGCCGGTCGCTGGGCGTGCGGCAAGCAAACAGGGCCGAGGCGTAGGGCAGCATGGCAGTGGTCACATCGGTAGTGGCCAGCACATGGTTCAGTATGTCGTCAAAGCCCAGTTGCTTAATGACTTCGGTCAGCACCTCCCGTCCGGTGGCCGCGCTCATGGGCTTGCGCACGTAGTCGCCCACGTTGTCCACCTCAAAGCCATAGCCCCATAGCGTGAACTTGCCATCTGGCAGGTCGGCAAAGTGGGGCTGGTAAGGCACTACCAAGCTCAGGTGCCAGCCGGACTCGAAGAAGGTCATCAGCGCCCCCGTGCCCGGTGCGTTGCCCGAATACGCCTCGATGCGCTTGAGCAGTGTGTCGTCGTGCATGGTGAAGGTGAACGACTCCCACTTGTGTTCGTCCACATTGCCGCAGAAGGCCACAGGGCGGCCAAAGTCGGGCGCTTTGCGGGCGATGTTCTCCCACAAACTCCAGCCGTGGTCGCGGCGGTCACGTACCAGTTCGGGCACGCTGTCGTTGCCACCAAAGCGTGCGTCGGACGTGATGGAGCCCAGCGTGATAAAGGCCAAGTCTTGCTCGCGCATGGCTAGGGTCTGGGCACCATCGGGCGTTTGCAGGTGCAGCACGCTGGCGCGGCGTTCGCCACTGGGCAGGGTGGCAAAGTCCACATCCGTCACACGGTGGCCAAAGCGCACGTCCACACCTTGATCCAACAGCCAGCGCTGCAGCGGCACGATCATGGAGTCGTACTGGTTGTACTTGGTGCGGCGCACGCCGCCCAGGGTGTGCAGGCGGCTGAACTCCTGCACAAAACGCAGCAGGTAGCGCTTGAGCTCGGCGGCGCTGTGCCACTTTTGGAAGGCAAACGTGGTGCGCCACATGCGCCAGAAGTTGCTGCTGAAGAAGTCGGGGCTGAAGTACTCGTCAATGCGTTTGCTGCCCAACCGCTCCTCGCTGGTGGCCAAGAGGCGCATCATCTCCAGCCGGTTGTGCATGGACAGCCCGAGTTGGGATGCGTCGATGATCTGGTGGTTTTTGTCGATCAAACGCGCTTGGGCGTGGGTCTTCACGCGCTCGTTGAAGCGAATCACCTCCTCGCGCACCGAGACCATGGGGTTCTCCAGCGAGGGAATGGTGCTGAACAAATCCCAGGTGCACAGGTAGGTTTCGTCGGTCAGCATGCGGCCACCGCGCGTGACCCATGCCTGCTGCGGGTTGTTGGGCGCGTGCGAGCCGTCCATAGAGCCGCCCGTCACCCCGGTTTCTTCCAAGATATGGATGTGCTGGCCCGGTACCCCCGCGTCACGGATGGCAAAGGCCGCTACCGACATGCCGGCAATGCCTCCGCCCACAATCCACAATTCACTGCTTTGGCTGTCAAAGTGCGTCATCACGCTCACCTTTCTGTGCTTTGAATAAACGTGCAGTCCATTCTTTGGCTCAGTGTGGAGGAGTGATTTGATTGCCATCAAGAATGGCGTTACGGCTATAGCTCGCCGTCATGGCCTTTGCGCTGGCGCAAACGGGCATGCAGTCACAATGTGCAGCACTGTTTGTCCTGCAAGTTTTTTATGGTGTCTTCTACTACCTCCAACGCATCTTCTAACCGCCCCATCGTGCTGGGCATCGACTTTGGCACCAGCAACACCGCTGCGGCTTACATAGACGCCAGCGGTGCGCTGCAAGTCATCCAGCTTGACGGGGCCAAGGCCGAGATGCCCACAGCCCTGTTCTTTGACACCGAGAACCACCAAGTGCTGTTTGGCAGCCAGGCCATGCAGGCCTATTTGGCGGGCACCGAAGGGCGCTTGCTGCGCTCGCTCAAAAGCCTGCTGGGCAGCGCCCTCATGAACGAATACACGGCAGTGGGGGAGCGCAGCCTGCGCTACTTCGACATCGTGGTGCTGTTTTTCAAAGAACTCAAACGCCGCTGCGAAGCCCAAGCGGGCCACCCCTTCCACCACGTGGTGCTGGGCCGCCCTGTGCACTTTGTGGATGACAGCGCCGAGCGCGACGCGCTGGCGCAAGACACGCTGGGCCAAGCGGCCCAAGAGGCAGGCTTTACCCACATCCGCTACCAGCTTGAGCCCATCGCCGCTGCGCTGGACTATGGCCAACGCATCAGCACCGACACCACCGTGCTGGTGGTGGACATTGGTGGTGGCACCTCGGATTTCACGGTGATGCGTTTGCACGCTGGGCAGTCATCGGAGTCTGCCCACGTGCTGGCCACCACTGGGGTGCACATTGGTGGCACCGACTTTGACCGCTTGCTGGACCTGGCTACTGTCATGCCGCACTTGGGCTACAAGCACGTGGGTACGGGCGGGCGCATCGTGCCCAGCAGCGTGTTTTTTGACCTCAGCACCTGGCACCTCATCCACCAGGCCTACACGCGCAAGGCCCTGCACTTTGCCAAAGAGCTGTGGACTGACTACTCCGACCAAACCCTGCACCATCGCCTCATGACGGCGCTGGAGTGCCAGTACGGCCACCGCATGCTGGCCAGTGTGGAGGCGGCCAAGATTGCTTGTTCTATCAGTGGGCAGCCCAGCGCGGTGGATTTGGCGTATCTGGATGCCACCTTGCCCACCACCCGCATCGATGCGCCGGGCATGGAGGAGGCGCTGCATGCCTCGCTCCAGCAGGTGGTTCAGTGCGCGCAGCAGTGCATCAGCGCTGCGGGCTTGCAGGCGGTGGATGTGGTCTACCTCACGGGTGGTTCATCGGCGCTGCGCACCCTCATCACCACCCTGCGCCAAGCCATGCCACAGGCCACGCTGGTCGAGGGCAACCGCTTTGGCGGTGTAGCTGCGGGGCTGGCGTGGCAGGGGGTGCGGCCTTAGTGCGGGCAATCAAATGGTTTTCCCCACACGCAACGCTTCTGCAATCAGCCATTGCATAGCGGGATCACCGTCACGGTGTTTGTGCCACTGCAAGGTTTGGATCATGGTGGGGATTTCAATGGGGGGCGTCCATATGGCAACGGGCAATGTCTTTTCCGCTTGCAGTGCGATACGTCTATGCACCGTGGCAATGCGGTTGGTGCCCACGACCATTTGGGGTAATGCCGTCAATGTGGGGGCTGTGACTTCGACCCTGCGTTTGACGCCAAAACGCTCCAAAAACCAGCTATCGAATGCAGGAGCATGCTGGTGATTGACTGAGTAGTCTCCTGCGATATGCCCAGCTTCGATGTAGTCATCGAATGTGAGTTGGTTTTGGATACGGGTGTTGCCTTTCCACGTGACGCACATGTATTGCTCTTCAAACAGTGGTTTGGAGGGGTGTGCACTCGATACGTATTGGGAAGGGATGATCAAAAGATCCACTTCATTTTTTTCCAATTGCTCCAGTGGACGCTCATTGAGTGAGCGCATTTCCAGGCCGCTTTGGGGGGCCAGTTTGTACATGCTGGCAATCAAGGAAGGGATGTAAACCGATGCGCTGTAGTCCGATAGCAGCAGCACAAATTTGCGCATGGTTTCGGATGGTTCAAAAGTGGGTTGCGTTGCAATGGTGCTGTCTATGCGCATCAGTATTTCGCGCACTGGTTCTACCAGTTCTTGTGCGCGAGTGGACAGGATCAGTTGTCTGCCTCGCGGGATCAGTAGTTCATCTTGGAAATAGTCTCGCAGTCTGGCCAGTGCATTACTCGTTGCAGGCTGGCTCAGGTGTATGCGTTGCCCAGCTCGGCTGATGTTTCTTTCTGTCAAAAGAGCATCCAGAGCCACCAATAAATTCAGGTCAAGTTTGTTGAATCGCATGCGTTGTCTTTGCGGGTTACCACTGATATTGGCTTGACCGATGTCAAGCATCCAAAGAATCCATTTCTCGAATGAAAACGCGCTGCCTACAGTTGCGTCCTATCCGAAGAGATACCCACATCCTCCCGGATAGATTTCAAAAAGACAACGGAGACAAACCATGAGAAATGATGTGCGTGCAGGCTCAAACCCTGCGCATGTGCTGCTACGCCGTCACGCTGTATCGATTGCAGCGCTAGCTCTGCTGGAGGCTCATTCAGTTCATGCAATGGAGATAGATGTTGGCAATCCTGACTGGAAGCTGCGTTGGGACAACACGGTCAAGTACAGCGTGATGAGTCGCTTGGATTCAGCCAGTTCTGAGCTATCCAGTGGATCGGGAACCTTGAATCAAAACGACGGTGACAACAACTTTGATCGAGGCATCGTGTCCAACCGAGTAGATCTGTTTACAGAGTTGGATTTGACGGGGCCAAGCTATGGGGCGCGAATCAGTGGTGCCGCTTGGTATGACAGTGTTTATATGCGCGGCAATAACAACACCAGCGCTACCTCCAACCACACTCCCAGCAACGAATTTCCGTCTGAGACACGCCGCCTCATGGGCAATGACGCGGAGTTGTTGGATGCGTTTGTTTACAGCAATTTTGACGTGGGGGATAAGCCGACCTCTGTCCGATTGGGACGGCATACCCTGTTGTGGGGGGAGAGTCTGTTCTTTGGGGTCAACGGGATTGCCGGAGGACAAGCTCCATTGGATTTGATCAAGCTTCTGTCCGTTCCCAATTCAACGTTCAAGGAAATTGCACGTCCTACAGGCAAACTTTCGGGGCAGATGCAGTTGTCTTCGGATGTGTCTGTGGGCATGTATGTAGGCTATGAATGGGAAAAAAGTCGGCTCATTCCGGTAGGGGCATATTTATCGAGCCTAGATACCATGGGTTTGGGGGCTGAGCGTATTTCTGCAGGTTCATCGGCTTTCACAAAGCGCGATGATCTCAATCCAAGCAGCGATGGGCAGGGGGGTATCCAACTGCGCTGGCGTGCTGCATCGATTGATACCGACTTCGGTTTCTACGCGACACGCTATCACGCCACCACTCCCAGCAATATCTACACCACGCTATCGCCTGCACCCACTTCATATCGCTGGGTTTATCACGAAGGCATACGTGCCTATGGTGCCAGTTTCTCCAAGTCGGTTGCTGAGTGGGGCTGGGCCGGTGAGGTCTCTGTTCGGGATAACGCACCCTTGGCCAGCTCAGGGCAGACGATCAACACTACCTCAGGTTCCAACGTGGGTTTAAACAATACCGATAACCCAGGGTATGCAGTGGGACGAACTGGCCATGCGCAGGTTTCTTGGATTGCTTCTTTAGGGCCTTCTTTCATATCGCGCGAAGCATCTTTTATTGGGGAGCTGGCTTGGAATAAGCGGTTAAGCGTGACCCAAAACGAATCGATGCTGAACCCCAATTCAGATGAGTCTGCATGGGCTGTGCGCATGGTGTATGCCCCTACTTACCGCCAAGTAAAGCCTGGTCTGGATCTCACGCCTTCGATAGGTGTGGGCTACACCAGAGGTCGCTCTTCTGCCGTGGGCCCAGCGTTCGGTGTTGATAAGGGCGGAGATTTGACGCTAGGCCTGGCTGGTACGTATCTCGGGAAGTGGAATTTCTCTGCGAACTATGTGCAGTTCCTTGGCGCGTCCGGTACCACCTTGGATGCCAATAACGACGTGCAGTACCTCCAAGCCCTCAAAGATCGCAACTACCTCACGTTCTCAGTGAACACCACCTTTTGAATCAGGAGCGATATATGAAAAAAAACCAAATCGTATGGGCATGCATTTCGTTGATGTGTGCAGCTGGCACTGCATCGGCTGGCGTTACAGCGGATGAAGCTGCGCGCCTTAAGAGTGAGTTAACCCCCTTTGGTGCTGAGCGTGCCGGAAATAAAGATGGCTCTATCCCTGCGTGGACAGGTGGCTATACAACACCCATTGCGGGTTTTAAAAATGGGGGACGTCGTCTGGATCCATTTGCCAATGAAAAGCCCTTGTACAGCATCACTGCGGCCAACATGGCGCAGTACGCGGATAAGTTAACGGATGGAACGCAAGCGCTGCTAAAAAAATACCCCAACAGTTATCGCGTCGACGTTTACAAGACCTACCGCACTGCCGCTGCACCGCAATGGGTATATGACAACACCTTCAAGAATGCGACGAGTGCATCGCTAGATGGTGAGTTGGTCAAAGGGGCTTTTGGCGGTATTCCATTTCCCATACCCAAGACTGGTCGAGAGGTCTTGATGAACAACGAACTGCACTGGCGCGGTGAAGCTTGGCAAACCGATTTCCGTGGCTACATGGGAACAGGCAATGGGCAGGTGGTGTTGTCTGTGCAAGGCATTGGTGATTTCCAAATGCCGTATTACGCCAACGGACAGGCAGACAAATTTTCTGGCGAAAGTTGGATGATCCGTTTGGTCAACAGTGGGCCACCAGTGCGCGCTGGAGAAGCCATTACTGGTCGTCAGAACCTAGACCCAGATAAAACCAGTGTGTGGGTCTATCTCACAGGCCAACGCCGGGTGCGTAAATTGCCCAATGCCTGTTGCGATACGCCAGCTCCTGCCACCAGCGGGGTTGCCAGTTTCGATGAAATCGATGTGTTCTCAGGCCGTGGGGATCGTTTTGATTGGAAGATCGTGGGCAAACGCGAAATGCTGATTCCTTACAACAGCAATCGCTTGTATACGCCGCTTAAAGATTCCGATGTCCTGCTGCCCAATCACTTGAATCCCGACCATGTTCGCTGGGAACTGCATCGTGTCTGGGTGATAGAGGCTGTACTCAAGAGTGGCCAACGCCACCAAGCGCCTAAGAGTCGCTATTACGTGGATGAAGACACGTGGGTCGCTGTATTGGGTGATCGTTGGGATGCCAATGGGCAACTCTGGAAAACGATTTGGTCACATCCGGTTGTTATGCCTGACCTTCCTGCTACTACCCCGCAACAGCAGTGGGGGTTCAACGACTTGCTCTCTGGTGCTTGGTATGCCAGTGGTGTGGTCAATGAACGTGAGTTGCACTACAAAATCGTACCGCGCCGTCCGGACAGCTTCTTTACGCCAGATGCCATGGCAGGGCAGGGGGTACGGTGATTCATTGTCCAGTGCGTATTCAGGGAGTCGCATCGATGCTGGTAGCTGCCGCTTGTGCAGTGGCTATCTCCAGTGCTGATGCGACGCCAGTGGGCGATGCTTTGCAACGTCCAGCTTTGTTGGTGCGTCAGGCAGAGCGCTCCGTTCTATTGGCACTGGCCCATGCAGGTCAGGGCATTGTGGCTGTGGGCGAGCGCGGTGTCATCGTGCGTAGTGAGGATCAGGGTAAGACTTGGAGGCAGATGCCTTGCCCTGTGAGCGTTAGCCTGACCATGGTGCGTTTTGCAGACGCCGAGCATGGTGTCGCTGTGGGCCATGGCGGTACTGTACTGACGACTCAAGATGGAGGCCGTAATTGGCAGGTGCGCCTTAATGGAACGCAGTTGTCAGCCATTGCTTTGCGCGATGCTGTCAACGATGCGCAGCGTACCGAGGCAGCACGGTTGGCAGCAGATGGGCCAGATAAACCATTTCTCGATGTTCTGTTATGGGATGCACGCCATTTGTTGGCTGTGGGGGCATACGGTTTGGCCTTTTACAGCCCAGATGGTGGTGCAACTTGGCAGTCTTGGATGGGGCGTTTGCCCAACCCTCGTGGCATGCATTGGTATGTGGCACGCCGTCAGGATCAAAGCGTTTTGTTGGCCGGTGAGCAAGGCTTGTTGGCCCAATCCGATGATGGCGGGAAGACTTTTCACTCCATGCCATCGCCATACCGCGGGAGTTGGTTTTCGGCAGAACTGCAACCTGGAGGTCGCTTAACCCTTGTCGGATTGCGTGGCAACGTGTGGCAATCATCGGATGCTGGTAGACGCTGGGTTGCAATTCCCACGCCGAATGCCGCCTCCATCTTGGCCAGTGCACAGACACCTGCAGGTGACATTGTGTTGGCGACGCAAGCAGGGCAAATGTTGCGTTTGCAGGGGCAACGTGTCACCCCAGTCAATACAACGCCGCTACCGACACCCGCAGGGATATTGCCGTTGACCAATGATCAATGGCTCGCCGTGGGTGTCGCTGGTGTCGTACCTGTGCCAGCGTTTGCGCAGGTTCAAGGAGCGCAACCATGAAAACCAACATATCCCCCATTGGCGATATGGCGTCCTTTGACACGCGTTCAGGTTCGTGGGTTGAGCGCTTGTTGTTTAACCACCGTTGGTGGGTCATTGCGCTATGCATGCTGGTTACGGCCGTACTGGGATGGCAAGCCAGCAAGCTGCGTTTGCAAGCGAGCTTTGAAAAAACCATTCCAACGGCGCACCCGTATATCCAGAACTTCCTTGCGTATCAACGCGAACTCAGTGGTTTGGGCAATGCCATACGCATAGCGGTGGCCAAGCCTGAGGGAAGCATTTATGACCGCGCATACCTCGATACCCTGCGCCGGTTGAGTGAAGAAGTATTTTTGCTACCAGGTGTAGACCGGGCGCGCATGAAATCCCTTTGGACACCTACAACCCGTTGGGTAGGGGTGACCGAGGAGGGGTTGGAAGGTGGGCCAGTCATACCTGAGGGCTATGATGGTTCGGCGCGCAGTTTGCAGCTTTTGGCTGCCAATATTGAACGATCGGGCGAATTGGGGCAGTTGGTCGCACGCGATGCCAAGTCGAGCATCATCTTTGTACCGCTGCTTTCACAAAATACCCCCGACACAGCACTGGACTACGCGGCCTTTACACAACGGCTCGAAGCCTTGCGCAGCAAATACGAAGCCCAAGGGGTGTCTATCCACATCACAGGCTTTGCCAAGATCGTGGGTGATCTGATTGCGGGTGTGCGTGCTGTGTTGGTGTTCTTTGCCTTGGCAGTAGCGATTGCAACGGCCATGGTCTACTGGTACACGCGCTGCGTGCGGTCTACGGCGTTGGTTGTGCTGGCATCCTTGATTGCTGTTATTTGGCAGCTAGGTTTGCTACCTACCTTGGGCTTCGCACTGGATCCTTATTCGATGCTGGTTCCTTTTCTGGTGTTTGCTATTGGCATGAGCCATGGCGCACAGAAGATGAATGGGATCATGCAAGACATTGGGCGCGGTATGCACAAGCTGGTGGCTGCGCGTTTGACTTTCCGGCGTCTTTTTCTGGCGGGGCTTACCGCGTTATTGGCCGATGTTGTGGGTTTTGCGGTACTGCTGGTAATAGACATCCAGGTAATCCGTGAATTGGCTATTGCCGCTTCAATTGGCGTAGCGGTTCTGATCTTCACCAATCTGATTCTTTTGCCAATCCTGCTCTCCTACACGGGGGTCAGTGCAGCGGCAGCCAAACGCAGCTTGCGGGCAGAGATGGCTGAGCAAGTGGGCGCGAATAAGCACTCACTGTGGATTTTTCTGGATCGATTCACCCAGCGTCCTTGGGCATTCATAGCGCTGACTCTGGCTGGTGTGTTGGGCCTAGCGGGATTTGCATTGAGTACCCAGCTAAAGATCGGTGATTTAGACCCAGGTGCCCCAGAGTTGCGTGCACAGAGTCGCTACAACTTGGATGTGGCATTCATGAACCAAGCGTACGGCGCGGGCAGTGATCTGTTGGCAGTGATGGTCAAGACCCCTGATGGCGATTGCTCAAACTACGAGGCACTGAAAAAAATTGATGCATTGGAGTGGGAGCTTCGGCAAATTGATGGGGTGGAAGGCACCAACAGCCTGTCTCTTCTGAATCGGCGAGTGCTTGCTGGTTTGAATGAAGGCAATCCCCGTTGGTATGACTTTGTGCCCAATCAGGACATGCTCAATACCGTTACGGCAGGAGCACCCAGAGGTCTCTACAACGACAGTTGCAACTTGCTGACCCTGTATGTCTCTTTGCGCGACCACAAGGCCGATACCTTGACGCGTGTGGTTGCGCATATTGAAGACTTTGCCAAGCAGAACAATTCCGATAAAGCCCGCTTCTTATTGGCGGCTGGTTCTGCTGGCATTGAGGCCGCTACCAACATGGTTGTGCGTGGTGCGTGGCACACCATGTTGTTCATGGTTTATGGCGCTGTTGTGCTCCTATGCCTGGTGACATTCCGCTCTTGGCGCGCGGTATTGGTGGCGGTACTGCCGTTGGTGCTGACATCCTTTTTGGCAGAAGCGCTCATGGTACTGCTGGGCATGGGGGTAAAGGTTGCCACCTTGCCTGTGATTGCATTGGGTGTTGGCATCGGTGTGGACTACGCCTTGTACATCCTCTCCGTCACCTTGGCGCAGCTGCGCGAGGGAAAGACCTTGTCCGAGGCTTATTACCGTGCACTGTTGTTTACCGGCAAGGTGGTCATGCTCACAGGAGTGACGTTGTCCGTGGGTGTTGTCACATGGTTGGCCAGTCCCATCAAGTTCCAAGCCGACATGGGCTTACTGCTGGCGTTCATGTTCCTCTGGAACATGCTGGGTGCCTTGATTCTGATACCGGCTCTTTCCCACTTTTTGTTGAAGCCCACTTTTGACACGCAGGGAATGAATTCCCGTGCATCTCAAGACCTTAAGGAGACGTGATCTATGTTTAAGTACTTTCCAACCAACTACGTTTGGAATCTTTCGGTCGATCTGGCCATCGAAATGGGTGCACGGATTGGCGAAATAGAAGCCATGTGTGCACCGCTACAAGAGGCAGCTAAGGCACCCGATGCAGCAGGTACCAAAGCTTTCCGAGAGACCTGGGTCAAGATGGCCGACCAATTGTGCGAACTTGCTGCGCAGGACAAGGATCGTGGTCGCTTGATCTCTGCGGGTGAGAAGTTGCGTCGTGCCAGCGGCTATCTGATTACCGCCGAGCGATTGCAGGCGCACGACTCACCCGGTCGTCGTTCCCTTTATGAGCGCGAGTTGGCACTGTTTCTCGAAGGTTCACGCTTGCTTGGTGATCGAGTGCTGCGGGTCGAAATACCCTATGAAGGCAAGCATCTATCCGCACTCTATCTGCCAGCCATAGGGTTGCAGCCGGGACAACGTGCGCCACTACTGGTGCAGGTCAATGGACTCGATTCGACCAAGGAGATGAAGTATTTGGTCGGACTGCCCGGCTGGTTGGCACAGCGTGGTGTGTCCTCACTCATCGTGGATCAGCCCGGCACTGGAGAAGCTTTGCGACTGCACGGCATGACTGCCCGTTATGACGCCGAGCACTGGGCGAGTCGTGTCGTGGATTGGCTGGAATCACGTTCAGACGTCGATGCCCAACGCATAGGCATGGAAGGTGTATCGCTGGGTGGGTACTACTGCCCACGTGCTGTTGCGATGGAGCCGCGCTTTGCTTGCGGTGTGGTTTGGGGGGCCAATCACGACTGGCGTGATGTGCAAAAGCGCCGCCTTGAGAAAGAAGGGGATTTTCCTGTGCCGCACTACTGGGCCCATGTGTGCTGGGTTTGGGGTGCCAAAGACATTGCGGACTTCATGCGCATAGCTGAAGACGTGCATTTGGATGGTGTGGTCGAGAAGATTCGCGTGCCTTTCCTCGTGACCCACGGTGCGCGTGACAGCCAGATTCCATTGAAGTGGGCTGAGCGCACCTACGAACAACTGGTGAACAGCCCCAAGCGTGAACTCAAAGTGTTTACCGACCGCGAGGGTGGATCCCAGCACGCCAGTTTCGACAACAGCATCAATGCAGGTCAGTACATCGCAGATTGGGTCGCCGAAACCTTGGGTGGCCGATTGGCCTGACGCATCGATATCAGATTTATTGCAAGGAAAAACTATGAACATCATTGGACCTGACGCCTTGGTTTTTGGCGTAGATGATCTGGCTGCATGCCAGCAGTACCTGAGCGACTATGGCCTGACGGATGCTGGAGATGGGCGCTTTGAAGCGCTCGATGGCACGGCGGTCATTATTCGCGCCAAAGATGATCCGTCATTGCCCCCCGGCTTGGGCACTGCCAACATGCTGCGCGAGACGGTTTATGGCGTGGCCGATGTGGCCACGCTTGATGCTATCGAGGCCGAGTTGCGCCGTGATCGTCCAGTAACCCGCGATGGTGGTGTAGTGCGTTGCCACGATGACATGGGATTTGCGCTGGCGTTTCAAGTCACCGTGCGCAAAAAAATTGCGTTGTCAGCCGAACTGGTCAATGCCCCTGGCGCACAGCCTCAGCGCGGCGTCAATCAACTGGGTGTTGTCAGTGATATGCCAGCGCGTCCTCGCTCACTCTCGCACGTTGTGTACTTCGTTCCCGATGCAGCCAAAGCAGAGGCTTTTTACCAACGGCTGGGATTTGTGTGCACCGACCGCTTCACCGGAGTGGGGCCTTTTATGCGTCCTGCAGGTACGTTGGATCACCACACTTTGTTCATGATCCAGACACCACCCTTCATGAAGGGATGCGAGCACTTCACCTTCCACATGGGGGGGCCAACCGAGGTGATGTTGGCAGGCTCGCGCTTTGTCGAAAAGGGCTACCAAAGCTTCTGGGGACCTGGGCGGCATAAGTTCGGGAGCAATTGGTTTTGGTATTTCAACTCACCGCTGGGCTGCCATGTTGAGTACGACGCAGACATGGATTTGCACGATACCAATTGGTCGGCACGTGAGGCGGGCATGGGTGCTGATGCGTCACAGCTGTTTCTGTTGCAGTACCGCGAAAAGTGGGCTCCGTCAGGGCCACCTCCTGGAGCCGGGAAACCCACAGCCTGAAGGTCGACCATGCGCTTGTGCCATATAGATGAAGTGCCCGATGGGGGCTCCCGTGGTTTTGATCCTCTGAGGCAGGGGCAAGACAGTCTGCTGCTGGTGCGTCAGGGCATGCGGCTGTATGCCTGGCGGGATGCTTGTCCGCACCACAACACCCCGATGGCATGGCGCAAAGACGCTTACTTGAATGCAACTGGTGACCGCATCGTGTGTGCAGCACATGGTGCGCAATTTGAAATTGAAACCGGCCTGTGCACCTTGGGGCCGTGTTTGGGGCAATCGCTGACATCGATTGCTCTGCGACTCGAGGAATCGGGCGAAGTACACATCGACGAAAAAACATACAAGGAGACATATCCATGACACAGCAATTCCGACGCATCCTCATTATTGGTGGTGGTTTTTCAGGCATGTCGGCCGCAATAGAACTGCGCAAACAGGGCGCAGAGGTTGACCTGGTGGAGATAGATCCAGGCTGGCGAAGCTACGGAGCCGGTATCAGCCTAGGCCCGGCCACGCTACGCGCGTTTGAGCAACTCAATGTATTGGATGCCTTTTTGGAGCAAGGTTACGCAGCTGATGGCGTGCACCTGTGCGCCCCCCATGGGCCACGGGTAGCTGAAATACCCACCCCGCGGCTGGCTAGACCCGATGTTCCCGGTGGGGGGGCCATCATGCGTCCAGTGTTGGCAAAAATATTGGCCAATGCCACCCGTGCCTGCGGTACGCGGGTATTTCTCGGATCCACCTTCAGTGAAATCACTCAAGATGAGACTGGGGTTTATGTGCGCTTTACCGATGGTCGCACAGCGCGTTACGACTTGGTGGTGGGAGCCGATGGTCTGTACTCGAAGGTACGCACGGCGTTGTTTCCGCAGGCCCCCAAACCGCAGTACAGCGGACAGGCCGTTTGGCGTGCCGTATTGCCACGCCCACCCGAGATTGAAACCATCACCATGTGGATGGGGCCCAAGATCAAGCCCGGCGTGAATCCAGTTTCAGCCACCGAGATGTACCTGTTTGTGACAGAGCCTAAACCCGTCAATGAGTACGTGGAGCCGGACACTTTTGTGGACAAGCTCAAGGCTTTGTTGGCAGACTTTCCTGCACCGGTGCTGCAGCGTATTCGCGACCAGTTGGGGCCCGATTCGCAGATTGTGTACCGGCCTCTGGAGGGCATGCTCATGCCCCGTCCGTGGTCACAGGGCCGGGTGGTTCTGATTGGCGACACCGTTCATGCCACTACCCCGCATTTGGCCTCCGGTGCCTGTATCGGCATCGAAGATGCCTTGGTGTTGGCGCAGGAGTTGGGACGTGCGGCAGATATTCCTCAAGGAATTGCTGCTTTTGAGGCGCGACGCTGGGAGCGTTGTCGCATGGTGGTGCAGAACTCAGCCCGTCTAGGTGAGATAGAGGTCGCTGGTGGCGACAAGAATGAGCATGCGCAGATTATGCGCACCTCCCTCATGGCACTGGCCGAACCTATCTGATGCCCTAGGAGAAACACATGATACGTACTGAATCTGTTCGTGGCCGCATTGCCTTGATGGTGGCCCATTGCGCTGGCATGGTCGATCTGGTGGCTTTGCCAGTCTGGGTGGGAACCTTGATTTCGGTGTACCACTTCGATCCCCAGCAAGCGGGTCTACTGGTCACATTGTTTCTTGCTGGTGCCGTGCTAGCCAGCTTGGTTTTGGCACCTTTTATTCAGGCCTTACCTGGGCGTATTGCCGTTGCGCTGGGTTTTGCTTTGGCTTGTGTGGGCTTTGTAATCGCATCTACCACCACGCAATTTGCGCAGTTGGCTGTATTGCATGCGGTCGTTGGTTTGGCTGCCGGTTTGGCACTGAGTGTGACGCATGGAACCATTGCTCGCAGTCGCAACCCCCATCGACTGTTTGCATTGGTGGGCATTGCGTTGGGGGTGTTCGCTATTGCATTCCTAGGCGGAACCCCGGTGTTGGTGTCTCAGTTTGGTGGTTCGGTGCTATTTCAAGTGTTTGCCGGTGTTATGGCTGTGGCGGCTGTGACGGCGGTACTGGCCTTTCCCGTGGTTGATACGGATGACAAGGCGAAAAGCGAACGCCCAGCAACCTCCACTCCCTTGTCCGCGGCAGTGTGGTGGGGGGTGGTGGGCGTTGCGGCCATGGGCTTGGTGCAGTCCATGACCTTTAGCTTTTTGGAGCGTGTGGGCCGTGACCATGGTTTCGGCTTGGATGCGGTTACTGGCGTGCTGATTGCCCTTGGCGTGGTAAATCTGTTCCCTGCCGCGTTAGCTGCGGTGCTGGAAAAGCGCTGGGCCGCCAGCAAGGTGTTGTTCGTCGGGCCTGCCCTGCAAGCGCTATTGGTTGTGCTCATCATGAACTCGCCCATTTTTGCACCCTATGCGGTGGCCTCTGCTGTTTTTGCAGCCGTGATGATCTTTACCCACACATTCGCTTTTGGCGTGCTGGCGCGTTTGGATCCCAGTGGCAGGGCCTTGGCTGCTACCCCAGCGATGCTGATGTTTGGCGCGGCCATTGGCCCCATATTGGGAGGCACCTTGGTCAAAGTGTTGGGTTATGGCAGCTTGGGTGTTGCTGCTTTGGTGATTGATGCGCTGGCCATGTTGGCATTTGCCCGCATTCATCGTGTTAGACCAGCAGTGACTCCTGCACAGGGGGTGGCATGAGTTGCACTATGACCCCTTGCACATTTCTTTTCCTATGTTGTGCATCCGTCCCTTTTGGGGCGAGCACGGGTGAATCTGGAGGTTTGTTGATATGAGCCAATCCCAACGCCGTTTTATCGACTTGTCCATTTACTTGGAGAACGATGTTCTGTCTGACCCGCCACCTCTGGCGCCCAAGATAACGTACCAAAAGCATGCGGATACGCTGCCAGAGTTCATGGCCATGCTTCCGGGAACCCATCCCGAGGACTATCCCGATGGTGAGGCTGCCGCTGCTGAGTGGGTCACACTGACCACCCATAACGGAACCCATCTTGATGCGCCTTGGCACTTTCACTCCACTCAGGATGCCAAAAACGGAGGATCACGTCCCTCTATCACCATTGATGAGGTGCCTTTAGAGTGGTGCTTTCAGTCTGGTGTGAAACTGGATTTTCGCCACTTCCCCGATGGCTATGTGGCCACCGCAGCCGATGTACAAGCGGAACTCAACCGCATTGGTCACACACTGCAAGCGTTGGATATCGTGGTGGTCAATACCCGTGCTGGCTCACGCTATGGCCATGGCGACTATCTGGGGGCTGGTTGTGGAATGGGATATGAGGCCACGATGTATCTGCTAGAGCGTGGCGTGCGACTCACAGGTACCGACGCTTGGAGCTGGGATGCCCCGTTCTCCTACACCGCTAAGCGCGTGGCCGAAACAGGCAACAAAGCACTCATTTGGGAAGGCCATAAGGCAGGTCGTGACATTGGGTATTGCCACCTTGAAAAGCTGCACAACCTAGAAGCCTTGCCGCCGACAGGTTTCACGATTTCTTGCTTCCCGCACAAGATCCGTGGCGCTTCTGCTGGTTGGACGCGTGCGGTGGCAATTTTTGATAACTAGGAGTGAGTGCATGTCTTTTCCTCCCATCCATCGGGTTGTCACTGGCCATAACGAGAAAGGCCAAGCGGTGTTGGTATCCAACGGCCCTTTGCCCACGGTACTTCCTATGGCCGCCATACCCGGTACTTTTTTTCATGAAGTTTGGAGCACCCAAGGTTGTCCTGTCTTGGTAGATAACGGCCCTGATCCGACATTGGGGCCAGTTGTCCTGCCACCGCCACCACAGGGTACCCGTATTCGCTTTGTAGACATTCCCCCGGATACCGATGAATTTTTGAAACAAGGCGCGCAACGCATGCAAGCGGCCTTTGACCAGATAGGGGATGCAGCGGCATCGACCGTCCATGCGCATTCACCACATCCCTTGATGCATCGCACGCAGTCTGTGGACTATGGTGTGGTTATAGAGGGGGAGGTGGTTTTAATTTTGGACAACGCAGAAGTGCCGTTGAAGCCGGGCAGTGTGGTGGTGCAACGCGGTACCAACCACGCTTGGGCCAATCGTTCAGGCAAGCCTTGCCGAATGCTGTTTGTGTTGGTCGATGGCGTGTACGACGCCGCTATTGCGCAGTCACTTGCGGCTAGCACATAGCCCTTTCTTTCAGGACATTCCCCATGAAATTTGCAACTTTGCGAAACGCCCAGATAGATGGTCAGTTGCTGCTGGTATCCCGCGATATGCAGCAAGCAGTCTCAGCGCAGGCAATAGCTCCCACGCTACTGAATGCTTTGCAGCACTGGGATACGGTGTATGAACCGCTGCAAGCCTTGTATGCAGCCTTGAATGCTGGCACGGCACCGAGCGCTTTTGCGTTTGACCCGGCTGCCTGTACCGCGCCTTTGCCACGCAGCCCGCAGTGGTTGGATGGCTCCGCTTTCCTCAATCACAGTAATTTGATGGATCGGGCCTTCAACAAACCTGCACCACCATTGGTAGAGACAGTGCCCATGATGTACCAAGGTGCCAGTGATGACTTCTTGGGGCCGCACGACGATGTGTTTTTACCCCGAGAGGAAGATGGGATTGATTTCGAGGGTGAGTTCGGCGTGATTACTGCAGCCGTGCCTATGGGGGTGGATGCGGCATCTGCACTCGATTGTGTGCGTCTGGTTGTACAGATCAATGACTGGAGCCTGCGTGCGCTGGGGCCGCATGAAATGAAAACGGGTTTTGGTTTTGTGCAAGCCAAGCCCTCGACGGCATTTGCCCCACTTGCCGTGACGCCCGATGAACTAGGCGCTGCGTGGCATGGTGGACGGGTGCAAATGCCTCTGCAGGTGCAATGGAATGGCGACCATTTTGGTCAACCCCATGGGGGAGAAATGAATTTCCATTTTGGACAATTGATTGCACATGCCGCCCATACGCGCCGACTTACGGCGGGTTGTATTGTCGGCTCGGGCACGGTCTCCAACGCTGCACGGACTGCAGGTTCGGCATGCATTGCAGAGCGGCGAGTCATTGAAATCATTGACCATGGACAAAGCAGCACCCCTTTCATGCGCTTTGGTGATCGCGTGCGAATGCAAGCGCTATGGGACGACGGTTCACCCGGCCCATTCGGTGTAATTGAACAACGCGTTGCGAAGTATTGCCCATGACACGCGTCGTTGTTACTGGTGCTGGTGGGTTTATCGGTTCTGCACTCGTCAAGACATTGCTCCAATCATCCTCATGGGCATCCTCGTTGGAGTGCTTGGTGGCTGTCGATTTGCACGTGCCTTCTGAGAGCGCAGATGCCCGCTTGCTGCCCATAGAGGGCAGTGTTGCCGATCCCGCCGTGCTGGAAAAGGTCTGTGCATTGCGGCCCGATATCGTGATACATCTGGCCAGTGTCCCAGGCGGGACAGCAGAGAAAAACTATGCCTTAGGGCGACGCGTGAATCTGGATGCAACAGCCGATTGGTTGCAGGCCTTGGGCGAGCATGAAATACATGCTCGGTTTGTCTATGCCAGCTCCATCGCTGTTTATGGTGAGAACCTTCCCCCCGCAGTGGATGAGCAAACGCCTGCGTTGCCAAGTTTGAGTTATGGCGTGCATAAACGTGCTTGCGAACTGCTGGTGGCCGATGCAACACGGCGCGGATGGGTAGACGGATGCGCTTTGCGTTTGCCTGGCATCGTTGCGCGTCCTGCCTCATCCCAAGGTCTGATGTCGGCCTTTATGAGTGATGTGTTCTGGGTACTTGCTCAAGGACAGTCCATCACCCTTCCTGTGAGCCCCGAGGGAACTGCGTGGTGGTTGTCGCTCAAGGCGGCGGTCAACAATTTGCTCTTAGCTTCGCTTGTTGATCTTCCCCCATCCCATGTGGGGCGGGTGTACCAAATGCCTGCACTTTGCCTGCAGATGCAGGAGGTGGTTGCCGCTCTGGTACATCGATTGGGCACCGATCGCCGAGACTTGGTGCAATACCAACCCGATCCCGTAATCCAAAAGCTTTTTGCCGCGTATCCGCCTTTGCACACACCGACTGCACACAAGCTAGGACTGCAGCATGATGGTGATGTGGCATCGCTCGTTCAATCTGTTTTTGCCCGATGACGGTAGCGAGAAAACAGCAATGCTGGCGAGTTACAGCCCGTTCTCGCTAAAAGCCCTGTGCAGCATGTCGATGAACACCCGGGTTTTGGGTGGCATGAGCTTGCGGCCCGGAAACACGGCCGATATAGGTACGGTAGGCAGTTGCCAATCGGGCAGCACGCGCACCAATGCGCCTTGCTCCCAGTCGCGGCGCGCCAGTGCATTGGGCACTGAGCCAATGCCGCAGCCTGCAACCACCCAGCGCAGTACCAAGTCGGGCGCATTGGCGCTCAGGCGGCATGGGGGGCTGGCGTGCTCAGTTTGCTCCCCGCAGCGCAGCGGCCAGGGCGCTAGTTCGCCACTGCTGCGCTGCAGGCGCACGGTGTGGTGCTGCTGCAAGTCGGCGGGGGTGTGCGGCTCGCCATGGCGTGCCAGATAGCTGGGGGCGGCGTACAGGCTGGAGGATAGGTCGCACAGCTTGCGCGCGGCCAGCAGGTTGTCGTCGGTCAATATGCCTGCGCGCAGCACCACGTCAAAGCCTTCGCCCAGCAAATCCACCCGGCGGGCCGATAAATCGATCTCCAGCGCTATGTGGGGGTACTGCGCGGCAAAGTCGGCCAAGTGCTTGGCCAGCAGCAGGGTGGTCAAGTCGGCGGGCATGGACACGCGCAGTCGCCCGCTGGGGGTGGTTTGCCGATGCTCGCTCAGGTCTTGCACGGCTTGCACTTCTTGCGCAACCTGCTGGGCGTGTTCCAACAATTGGGTGCCCAGCTCCGTCAGGGTTTGGCGTCGGGTGGTGCGCAGCAGCAAGCGCTCGCCCAAACGTTGCTCCAGCGCAGCCAAACGGCGCGACACGCTGGACTTGGGCAGACCCAGCTTCTCGGCTGCGCGGCTAAAGCTGCCCAGCTCGGCCACCCGGGCGAAAATCAGCAGGTCATTGGGGTCTATGCTGGTGGATGATTGTTCCATTGTGGCAACAATGATATCCATTAAAGGGCATTTTCAGGGTCATTGTTGGCGGATATAGTTCACCCATCGCAACACTGTATGAAATGCAAGGAGCTACCACCATGAACACCATTACTTTTCCCGCCCCAGTCCAGAACGCCCTTAACTTGGCGGGCCGCGTGCTGTTGGCCCTCTTGTTTTTGCCCGCAGGCATTAGCAAGTTGGCTGGTTTTTCGGGCACCGTGGGCTACATCGCCTCTGCGGGCTTGCCACTGCCTGCAGTGGGTGCAGTGCTGGCCCTCACGGTCGAAATTTTGGGCAGCGTAGCGCTCGTTACAGGTTTTGGTACTCGCATCGCTGCGGTGGTGCTGGCGCTGTTTACCTTGGCCGCTAGCTTCTTTTTCCACCCCTTCTGGGCTGTGCCTGCGGATCAAGCTTTTGTGGTGCAGCTGCTGTTCTTCAAGAACATCGCTATAGCCGGTGGTTTACTGGTGCTGGCAGCCCAAGGCGCAGGTGCTTGGAGTTTGGACGCCCGTCGCCAACGTTCATAAGCCCGTGCTAATCTGCACACCCAAGGCTGGAGCCCCCCTGCTGGAGGCTTTGTTCATTGGTGTCTGTAGGAGGTGTGTGTATGGCTTTAATCAACCTCGCCCTGCAGGGCGGAGGCTCCCACGGTGCGTTTACTTGGGGCGTGCTGGATGCCCTGCTAGAAGATGGTCGCATCGCGTTTGACGGCATCAGCGGCACCAGCGCCGGGGCCATGAATGCCGTGGCGCTGGCCAACGGGCTGGCGCAGGCCGAGGGCCAGTCGCCCGACAAAGAACGCGAAGCAGCCCGCAAGTCGCTGCGCGGTTTATGGGAAGGCGTTATCGCCATGGGTGCGCTGCAGTCTGCGCTGCCGGGCTTGCCACGCATGCTCAGCAATGCGGTCAACAACTTTTGGGCGCAGTCCGTATCGCCCTACCAAACCAATCCGTTGGACATCAACCCGCTGCGCCAGTTCTTGCAACTGCATATCGACTTTGAACGCTTGGCTGCCAGCCGCAGCCCCAAGGTGTTTGTGGTGGCTACCAAGGTCAGCACCGGCAAGGCGGAGGTGTTTTCTGGCAAACGCCTCACGCCCGATGCGGTGATGGCCTCGGCCTGCTTGCCCACGCTGTTTCAGGCGGTGGAGATAGAGGGCGAGCATTACTGGGATGGCGGCTTTGCGGGCAACCCAGCCATCCACCCCTTGTTTTACGAATGCAAAAGCCGCGACGTGCTGCTGGTGCAGATCAACCCCATTCGTCGCGACAAGTTGCCCACTACGGCGGCGGACATCATGGACCGGGTGAACGAGATCACCTTCAACGCCGCCTTGATAGCCGAGATGCGCGCCATCGACTTTGTCAAACGCCTGCTGGCCGACGGCAAGTTAGACCCCACCCGCTACAAAGACGTGCTGCTGCACCGCATAGACGGGGGCGAGGCGCTGGAGAGCTACCCCGCCTCCAGCAAAACGCAGACCGATGCCAAGCTCATCTACACCCTGTACGAGCTGGGGCGCGAGTGCGCAGCCAAATGGCTGCACAAGCACTTTGATGCACTGGGCCAGCACAGCACGGTGAACATCGCGACTGACTATCTGGATGACCTGCGGGTGCCGAGCAAAGCGCGCAGCAAGCCGTAGGCCCTATAGACCATACGGCCAAGGGGGCTACGCCTCAGTCCACCGCCGCTGTCAGTTCTGCTTGCTGGTAGCGGTTTTGCTCTTCCATCACCAGTGCGGCCAGTTCGCGTTTGAGGGCGTTAAACCCTGCGGATGATGGGTCGCGCAAGCGCGGCAGATCCACCAGCATGTCGCGCTTGACCGTGCCGGGGCGGTAGGTCATGACGACGATGCGGTCGGCCAGGTACACGGCTTCTTCAATGCTGTGGGTCACAAAAATCACCGTCTTGTGCGACTCTGCCCAAATGCGCAGCAGCTCGTCTTGCAGCGTGCGGCGGGTCAGCGCATCCAGCGCGCCAAAGGGCTCGTCCATCAGCATGACGGGCGAATCCAGTGCCAGCACCCGTGCGATGGCTACGCGCTGGCGCATGCCGCCCGACAGATCCTTGGGGAAGCGGTGGCGAAAGTCCGTCAGCCCCAGCTTGTCCAGCATCGCGTCCACGGTGTGGGTGATGTCGGCAGCGCTCGCCCCTTTGATCTCCATGCCAAAGGCGATGTTCTTCTCCACCGTCATCCACGGAAACAGCGCGTACTCTTGGAACACCATGCCGCGATCCGGGCCGGGCTCGGTCACGGTGCGGCCATTGGCCACGATGCTGCCGCTGCTGGGCAGGGCAAAGCCCGCCACCGCGTTGAGCAGCGTGGACTTGCCGCAGCCCGATGGCCCCAGCAGGCACACAAACTGGCCCTTGGGAATGTCCAGCGTGATGTCGCGCAGCGCGATCACTTCACGCTCACCGGTGTTGAACACCTTGTTCACATTGCGAATGGCAATGGCGTTCTCGCTCATGTCAGTTCTCCAGTCCACGGTGCCAGCGCAGCAGGTGGTTGTTCAGTTTGTTCACCGCCGAGTCGATGGCCAAGCCCAACAGGCCAATGGTGACCATGCCCGCGATGATCTTGTCGGACCAAAAGTATTCGCGCGCTTCCAGAATGCGAAAACCCAGCCCGTTGTTCACGGCAATCATCTCGGCCACGATCACCACGATGAAGGCCGTGCCGATGCCAATGCGCACCCCCGTCAGGATGTAGGGCACAGCCGCAGGCAATATGACGCGGGTGAAGATGGTGAACTGCCCCGCGCCCAGGTTGCGCGCCGCACGCAGGTAAATGCCATCCACATGGCGTACCCCGGCGATGGTGTTCATCAGCACCGGAAAGAACGCGCCGATGGCGATGAGGAAGATAGCCGGTGCATTGCCCAGCCCGAACCACAAAATGGCCAGAGGGATATAGGCAATCGGTGGTATGGGCCGCAGCACCTGTGTGATGGGGTTGAACATGCGGTAGGCCCGCTGGCTGCTGCCCATGAGCAAGCCCAGCGGCAGTGCCAGCACCGCACCTACTGCAAAGCCCACCACCACGCGGTACAGGCTGCCTGCCGCGTCGCTCAGCAGCTCGCCCGAGAGCAGCCAGCGCCAATAGGGCAGGCCGCTTTCCTCCAGTGTTTGCAGCGGCAGCAGGTACAGCACCCACTTGTGCACCACCGCCGTGGGCGATGGCAGCACATGCTCATTGACCCAGCCCATGGAGCACACCCCCTGCCACAGCAGCAGCACTGCCGCAGGCACCACCGCGCCGCTCAGCCATTGCGTTAAACGCTTTGCCAGCATGCCGCCCCCTTACTTGATGTTGAGCGACTTCTTGGCCGCATCCAGCAAATCGGTCTTCACCCACTCAGTGGCTGTGGGCACTTTGTCCATCTTGCCAATGCCGTACTTTTGCATCACCTCGCCCGTGGTTTGGATATGCGCAGCGGTGATGTCAAAGCTGTAGGGCGAGTTGTCGATGGCGTCCTCAAAGTCGTCCTTGGTCACTTGGCCCTTGAACATGGTCTGCGTCACGTACTTCTCGGCCAGCGCTTTGTTGTCCATGAAGGTTTTGGTTGCCTCCACAAAGCAGCGCATGAACTTCTCGGCCACAGGGCGGCGCTCTTTGTAGAACTTCTCGGTCATGACCAAGGTGCGCACCGGCTCGCCAATGGGCGTGTCGTAGGGGCGGTTGATCTCGGTGCCAAAGTTCTTGTTCAGCGCTTGTGAGGCATAGGGCTCGCTTTGCAGCATGGCGTCGATGTTCTTGCCCATCAGCGCTTGGTTCAGGTCGGGGAAGGCCAAGTAGACGATCTGCACGTCCTTGCCCGGCTGGTCCGAAAAGCTCAGGCCTGCTTGGCCCAGTTGCGCCGCCAGCAGTACCTCTTGAATGCCGCCACGCGTCACGCCTACTTTTTTGCCCTTGAGGTCTTTCACGGTCTTGATGCCTGCATCGGTGCGCGCCACCAAGCGCGCCCCGCCTTTGGCAAAGCCCGCCACCACGTAGATGGGCACGTTCTTGGCACGCGCTGCAATGGCTGCTTCCGATGCCGATGCGCCCACATCCAACTCGCCCGCCACGATGGCTTGCATGATGTCCGGGCCCTTGGCGAACATGCTTTCCTCCACCTTGATACCGCACTTGGGCGCAATCTCTTTGATGTAGGACACCGCGCCATAGTGCGCGAACTTCAGGTTGCCCAAACGCACCACTTCTTGGGCGTGGGCACTGGGGGCTAGGGAACTGGCCAGCAGGGCGCATACAGCGCTCAGGCGGGCAACGGTCTGGGGGCGCAATGCCAGTTGCATGGGGAGTCTCCTCGCATAAAAACTTGTGGCGCGATGATGCGAAGACTTGCCCCACCCGGTCGTGCGTAAAACTACGCAAACGCGGGAAAACCACTAGGGGAGGGGCGTGGCTGCTTGACCAAAGCCACGACTTGGCACGATTTCGACTCTCTTTACCCTACCCCATGCTCACTGAGTAGCTGCTCCAAGTCATTGGTGGTGTGCCTCGACTATTCAGTCGCCACTAGGCGCAGGCACATCCGGCACCATTGCCAAGAACTGATCAAAGTCCTTGCGGTTGCCCTTGGCGGCTTCTGCCTTCAAGTAATCCAGCGTCATCACCGAAGCCATCTTTTCTGATACGGCGGCTGCGATGAACTGGTTCACCGAAATGTCATCACGCTCGGCCAACTCGCGCACTTTTTGATGCACGGAGTTCGGCAGTCGTACGGTCAATGCTGTCATGTTGGCCTCCTAAGGAATGTTAAAAATTCGGCTGGGGTAACGGCTTGCACATTCAACTCTGCGCAACGCTTGAAGTCTTTTACGTTGTGCGTGACTATGTAGCGGCTGCTTGATGCCACGGCACATTCCAAGACCATATCGTCGTCCGGGTCGCGCAAGAACGGCCGCCACAAGAAGTGCACGTCTTGCAAGTGGGCAATCGACGCCAAATACCGCAAGAACCCTATCGCCGCTTCAGCACTTGCGCCGGGTGGCAGATGCTCGGGTCTAGTCAGTACCGACTGCCATTCCGTATACAAGGACACAGTCAAGGCAATCTCAAATTGGCTGCTAGGTAGCATCGAGAGCAGTTGGAAACTCGCCCCATTGCGCGAACGCGTGGCAGCAACCAAAACGGAAGTATCAAGAATGACTCGCACGTGCTTGTATCGATGAATCTAGTTGCACATATGCAACCATATTTTACGCATGCGCGTGCTACTTGCAAGCACGTTCAATCACGTAACCACTTGGACGGATGGATTCACCCCACCCCATGCTCCCTAAGCAGCCGCTCCAACTCCGTCGGGTTGCTCACCCATAGTTTGTCGTAGACGCGGGCGCGGTGGGTTTCTACGGCGCGCACGCCGATGTCCAGCGTTTGCGCCACGGCTTTGTTGCTCAGGCCTTGGCGCAGCAGGCGGGCTACGTCGGCTTCGCGCGGGGTGAGGCTGTGCCAGCGCTGTAGCACGGCTTGGCGGGCTTGCTGGTGTTGGGCTTGTTGGCGCAGGTGCTGCATGGCGCGGGCGATGCGTTCTAGCAGCTCGGCGTTGGGGCTGCCTTTCACGATCCAGTCCAGCGCGCCTTTGTGGTTCACCGCGTCCAGCGCGGTGGGTATGTCGCCGTGGCCGGACAAAAACACCACCCCCATGGGGCTGGCGCGCTGGCGCAGGGCGTCGTGCACCTGCAGGCCGCTCATGCCGTGCAGGCGCAGGTCCAGCAGCACGCAGTCGGGCTGGGTGGTGTCGGCTTGGGCCAAAAAGTCTTCGCCACTGGCGTACTCGTGTACGCGGTGGCCGCTGGCCGTGAGCAGGGTGGACAGGGACAGGCGCACGCCGTCGTCGTCGTCCACGATGTGCAGGTGCAGCTCAGGGCTTAGGGGCTGGGTCATGGTCTGTCGCATGGTCTGTCGCATGGTCTGCTGTATGGGCTGCTGTATGGGCTGGCAGTGTCAGGGTAAAGCGCGCACCGCCTTCGGGGCGGTTGGCAAACTGCAGGGTGCCCCGGTGCGCTTCCACAATGGAGCGGCAAATGCTCAAGCCCATGCCCAGGCCTTGCGGCTTGGTGCTGACAAATTGGCGGAACAACTGCGCGGCGATGGCCGGTGCAATGCCCGGGCCGTTGTCTTCCACCACCACGGTCAGGGTGTGGCCGCTCCCTTCGCCGCCGTCGCTGCTGGCGCGCACGCCCACCCAGCGCTGGGTGGCGGGGGGGCCGTGCTGGGCTTGCAGGGCCTGTAAGGCATTTAGCAGCAGGTTGAGCAGCACCTGCTCCATCAGCACCTTGTCCACCCGCAGCGGTGGCAGGGTGGTGGGCACTTCGCATGTCAGCGTGGTGTGGTGCTGGCGCAGTTCGGGGGCCAAAAAGCCGGCCACGTTGTCCACCAGTTGGCGCAGGGTGCACACCTCGGCCCCGGCGGTTTGGCTTTTGACGTGGCTGCGTATGCGGCTCACGATGGTGGCGGCGCGGTTCTTTTGCTCCTCTATGCGCTGCAGGCTTTCGCGCAGGGCGTCGGTCTTGCCTTGCTCTTGCCACAAGAGCGCGGCCGACGCTTGGGCACCTATGGCCAGCAGCGGCTGGTTGATTTCGTGCGCGAGGGTGGAGGCCATTTCGTCCAGCATGGCGCGGCGCTGCACGTGCTGCAGTTGGGCTTGCTGGGCCTGGTACTGCTGCAGCCGCCGCGTTTGCACCAGCCGCCAAGCGGTGGCCAACAGGGCGGCCACCAGCAGGGTGAGGGTGGCGGTGGCGTAAAAGGCCTGCTGCACTACGGCGGCGCTGTGGGTCACGGTCAGCGTCCAGCCCAGCTCGGGCAGGGTGTCTTGCACAGCTAGTAGTTGTTGCACTTGCCCTGCCAGTGCGGTCTGCACGATGGCACCGTGCTCCACGCCTTGCGCGCTGTCGTTAGGCACGGGGCGCACATCCCACGGCAGGGTTTGGCGGTTGACGGGGTGGGTGCCATACACGCTGTGGCGCGCCAGCCAGTCTTGTTCGGCCCCGTCCAGCGGGCGGGTGGCGTGGTACAGCCATGCGGGTTCAGACCCCAGCATGACGATGCCGTGCGCATCGGTTAGCAGCACCGGGTAGGCGGCGTTTTGCCACGTGGTTTGCAGGGGGCGCAAATCCACCTTCACCGCCACCACGCCCAGCGTCTGCGCTGCTTGTGCTGATGGCGTTGCAGGCGCTGCACTGCGCACCGGAGCGGACAAAAAGTAGCCCGGCTCGCCCGTGGTTTTGCCCACGCCGTAAAAGCGGCCTTGTTCACCGCGCAGTGCTTGCAAAAAGTAAGGCCGGTTGCCGTAGTCCTGCCCCACAAAGCTTTGGCTGCTGCGCCAGTTGCTGGCGGCCAGGGTGCGGCCGTGGGCGTCCATGGCGTACAGCGCCAAGGAGCCAGCGTTGCGGTTGATGTCTTCCAGGTAGTGGTTGGCCGCAGCCACATTGGCGGGGCTGGGGTGGCGCAGCACGGCTTGCACCAGTGGGTGCTGGGCCACGGTGTAGGGCAGGTAGCTGTGGCGCGCCGTGGCTCCGCGCAGGGCCAGGGCGTGCACCTGAATGTCGCGCCCCAGCGCTTGCAGCGTGGCGCTTTGCTGGCGCTGCGCTGCGCCGTAGGCCAAAGCCCAGGCCAGCAGCACCGCGGCCATGGCCGCTAGCCAATATCGGTTGGGTTTGCGCAATGCTAGGGGGAGCATCGCTGGGGGCGCTTAGTGCAAACCCAGCAGGCTTTTGCCCACGGCCTCGGCGACTTTGATGCCATCGACCCCCGCCGACAAAATGCCGCCCGCGTAGGACGCGCCTTCACCGGCTGGGTACAGGCCGCGCAGGTTGGTGCACTGCAGGTCCTCGCCACGGGGGATTTTGATGGGGCTGGAGGTGCGTGTTTCCACCCCTGTCATGAGAGCATCGGGCATGTCGTAGCCGCGAATCTTGCGGCCAAAAGCGGGCAGGGCCTCGCGCATGGCCTCGATGGCGTAAACGGGCAGCACCTGCGACAAATCGCCTAGCTTGATGCCCGGCTTGTACGAGGGCAGCACCGCGCCCAGTTGGCCCGAGGGGCGCTGGGCCAAAAAGTCGCCCACCAGTTGGGCGGGGGCTTCGTAGTTGGAACCGCCGACCACATAGGCTAGGCTTTCCAGTTGGCGCTGCAGGTTCACGCCGCTTAATGGGTGGGCCATTTGCGGGTCGTCCGGGTGCTTGGCGCGCAGGGCGGCGGCCTCGCGGGCGTAGCGCACGCCGCGCTCGGGCCCCCAAGCGTGCACGAATGCAGCCTCGTCTTGCGGGTAGTCGCTGGGTTCTATGCCCACCACCATGCCGGCGTTGGCATTGCGCTCGGCGCGGGAGTATTGGCTCATGCCGTTGGTCACCACGCGCTCGGGCTCGCTGGTGGCGGCCACCACGGTGCCGCCGGGGCACATGCAAAAGCTGTAGACCGCACGGCCATTGGCGGCGTGGTGCACCAGTTTGTAGTCGGCAGCGCCCAACAGGGGGTGGCCTGCGTGCCGGCCCCAGCGCGCGCGGTCGATCACGCTTTGCGGGTGCTCTATGCGCACCCCCACCGAGAAGGGCTTGGCCTGCATGGCCACGCCGCGTTCGTAGAGCATGGCAAAGGTGTCGCGGGCGCTGTGCCCCAGCGCCATGATGACGTGGTCGGCCTCCAGTGTGTAGCTGGTGTTTTCTAAGATGTTTTTGACCTCTAGAGCTTGCAGGGATTGCTGACCGTGCTCCTGTTTTGATAGCAAATCACTCACCATGTGGCCAAAGCGCACCTCACCGCCCAAGCGCATGACTTCTTCACGCAGGCCCTCCACCACTTTGACCAGCTTGAAGGTGCCAATGTGCGGGTGTGCTTCGAACAAGATGTCCTCGGGCGCGCCAAAGCGCACGAACTCTTGCAGCACTTTGCGGCCCAGGTGGCGCGGGTCTTTGATCTGGCTGTACAGCTTGCCGTCCGAGAAGGTGCCTGCGCCGCCTTCGCCAAACTGCACATTGCTGTTGGGGTTGAGTGTCTTTTTGCGCCACAGGCCCCAGGTGTCTTTGGTGCGCTGGCGCACGCTGGGGCCGCGCTCAAGCACGATGGGGCGCAAGCCCATTTGCGCCAGCACCAGTGCGGCCAGCATGCCGCAGGGGCCAAAGCCCACCACCACGGGGCGGCGTGCAAAGCCAGCCGGGGCTTGGCCTACCAAGTGGTAGTCCATGTCCGGCGTGGCTGCCACATGCGGGTGTTGGGCCAAGCGCGCCAGCAGTGCGGCTTCTTGCGAGGGATCGACTAGCGCAACGTCCACGATGTACACCGCCTGCAGGTCGGCTTTGCGGGCATCAAAGCTGCGCTTGTGCACATGCAGGTGGGCGATGGCATCCGAGGGGATTTGGAGCGTTTGCGCTACCAGTCTTTGCAGAGCTTCGGTGGGGTGCGATACCGGACGGCGGTCTTCCTCGGTTTCGCTGGGGGCGTCGGCAGCACGGCGTATTTCGACGGGCAGTGCCGATAGGGGTAGTTTGAGTTCAGTGATGCGGATCATGGTGGTGGCTTGTGGTCATCAAGCAGAGGTGCCAATGATAGAAGATTGGGGTGTTAGCGAATGCGTATCATTTTTAGATAGTAGTATGTATATATTTAATTTGTATATATAACTATCGACTGCTTAGTAAAATGAAAAAACAGCAGGAGTGAGAAAGGGAGTTATGCGCCATATGAAGATTTCCACCAGCCTTTTTATGCTGGTTTTTGTTTCGTCTGCTTTGCTGTTGTTGCAAGGTGTGTTTGGTGTGTTGGTCTCTCGTGTTGGGATGCAAAGTCTCAAGACGGTGTACGAAGACCGCGTGGTGGCGTTGGGGCAGCTCGAAGAGGTTGGTCGGTTGATGATCCGCAACCGTGTGCTGGTGATGGACATGGTTTTGTTTCCAGAACCAGAGCGCATGAACAGACGCAACACAGAACTGGAAAAGAACCGCAAGACAGTTCAAGAGATTTTGGCGCAGTACGCCAGTACCTCCATGACGCTGAAAGAAAAAGAATTGGCAGAGCAATTCGCGGCGATTCGCAAGCGCTATGTGGAAGAGGGCGTGCTGCCCACGCGGGATGCCGCCTTGGCAGGCCAAACTGAGCAGGCCAAAGAGGTGTACGAGAAAAAACTCAGTCCCATTGCGGCCCAATACCAGCCAATCATGGATGCACTCATCGCAGTGCAGCTCAAAGAAGCACAAGACGAATACGATCACTCCGAGAAGCGCTATGAGCGCATGTTTTGGATATCTGTTGGCGTAACGCTGCTGGGCATAGGCGGCGCTGCATTCATGGGCTTGTCATTGCTGCGTCGCATCCGAGCCTCTTTGCACGGAGCCCAGCATGCTTGCGAGCAAATCGAGAAGGGCAATCTGGATGTCGATATCCAAGTCCGCAACCAAGATGAAATTGGGGTCGTGCTGCAATCCTTGGAGCGCATGAAGGGCAGCATCGCCCACATCGTGCACAAAGTGCGCCAAAGTTCGGAGAACGTGGCCACAGCCAGTGCCGAAATCGCCCATGGCAACCAAGACCTGTCGGCGCGCACTGAAAGCCAAGCCAGTGCCTTGCAGCAGACGGCAGCCAGCACAGAGCAACTGGGTTCCACCGTGCGCCAAAACGCGGACAACGCCAAGCGTGCCAATGCGCATGCACAAGAGGCGTCGGGCGTTGCCCAGCAAAGTGGTCAAGCAGTGGCCCAAGTGGTGCAGAGCATGGACGGTATTTCAGAATCCAGTCGCAAGATTGCCGACATCATTGGGGTGATCGATGGCATTGCGTTTCAGACCAATATCTTGGCGCTGAACGCGGCGGTAGAGGCAGCCCGCGCCGGAGAGCAGGGGCGTGGCTTTGCGGTGGTAGCCAGCGAAGTGCGCGCTTTGGCTGGGCGCAGTGCCGAGGCGGCCCGCGAGATCAAGGTGCTCATCAACACCAGTGTCGAGCGCGTTGAGCAAGGTGCTGCGCAAGCCCAGTATGCCGGGCAGACCATGGAGCAAGTGGTGGTCAGTATCCAGCGCTTGAGCGAGAGCGTGGCTTCCATATCGGCGGCCAGTGATGAGCAAGCCCGGGGCGTGGTGCAGGTGGGTGAAGCCGTTTCTAGCATCGACCAAACCACCCAGCAAAACGCCGCTTTGGTGGAAGAAATGGCGGCTGCTGCTGCCAGCTTGCGTGCGCAATCGAACGATTTGGTGCAGGCAGTCAGTGTGTTTCGCCTTCACCGCGAGCAGATGCTTACTCCAGCCTGAATAGCTTGCGGTATTTGGGAATAAACAAATCGCGTCCCTTCATCAAGGACGTCAACCGAGGGCCTTGCACAGCCAGTTTGTGGGTGGGGATGTAGGGCAGCCAGCTATTGCCTTTGCGGGGCCCTAGGGGCAACAAAATCGGTGCTTGCTGCCATGGGTGGTAGTGACAACCTCGTTGCACGGGGCCGCCATTGAGCACACGGCGCAGTGTTTTGGCCAGCCATGGCAGTTGGCGCAGGGCCGCCACGATGGTCATGCCATCGGTTGTATCGGCCACATCACCCGCAGCAAATACCTTGGGCATGCTGGGGCTGGGGCGCAACCAGTCATCGGTGATGATGCGGCCCGCAGAGCCTAGTTGTACATCCGGCAATGTGGTGAGTAATTCGCTTTGGGCGCTGGCACCCACCACCGGGATGATGAGGTCGGCGTACAGAGTTTGTCCTTGGAAAAGCTGCACCGTGCCACAGTAGGGCGCATGGCGCTGGTTCAAGCGCAAGGCGTAGTTGCTGTGCATGGTATGCACGCCCATCGCTTGCAACTGGCTCTGAATTTTTTGACCTAAGCGATCGGGATAGTCGGGCAAAAAGTGGGGGTCTTTATTGACCAATGTGATCTGCTTACCAGGCATGCTCGCTGCAATTTCGCCTGCCAGCTCTATGCCAACTGCGCCACCACCGATGATGACGACAGTCTTGGCGGCTTGGAGTTGTTGGTGGGTGTCCAAACAGGCTTGGCGCAGGGCTTCAATCGAGTCCCCAGCCGGTTTGAATGGCAGGGCATAGCGCGACCCGGTGGCCACTACAACGGCATCGGCATGCAAACGTTCACCATTGGCCAAGGTCACCCCATCGGCATGCAAGGCTGTGGCGCGCTGGCGCAGCACGCGGCCGCGTTGCAGCAGTTTGTCGTAGGGCATGAGCACTTGCTCCAGCAGTGCTGGCTCTACCAAGGCACGAATCATGGCCGAGTTGTGTACAAACGCTTCGCGGGGCTCAACCAAGGTGACATCGGCGTGTGCATCCATGCGCCGCGCCAAGCCAGCACCCAAATAGCCGCCGCCAACGATGATCAACTTGCCTTGTCCCATGTCAGTTATGCCCCTTGTGCGCGGGTGGTGTGGAACGCTTGTACAAATGAGCCCAAACGCTGGGCGTCCAAGGCGTCGCGCACCTCTTGCATCAGCGTCAGGTAGTAGTGTAGGTTGTGCACTGTGGTCAGCATAGGGCCGAGCATTTCGCCGCAGCGGTCCAGGTGGTGCAGGTAGGCGCGGCTAAAGCCCTCGCGGCCACCGTCGTTCCACGACACGCCCGAGCTGCCCGCGCAGGCGTAGCAGGTGCAGCTAGGGTCTATGGGGCGCGGGTCGCTGCGGTGGCGGGCGTTGCGGATTTTCAGGTCGCCATAGCGCGTAAACAGTGTGCCGTTGCGGGCATTGCGCGTGGGCATCACGCAGTCGAACATGTCTATGCCCATTTGCACGCCGGTGATCAGGTCTTCGGGCGTGCCTACGCCCATCAGGTAGTGCGGCTTGTGCGCTGGCAGCTTGGGGCCGATGTGGCGCAGGATGCGCAGCATGTCTTCTTTGGGCTCGCCCACCGACAGGCCGCCCACAGCGATGCCGGGAAAGTCCAGTTTTTCCAGTCCAGCCAGCGACTCGTCGCGCAGATGCTCAAACATGCCCCCTTGCACGATGCCAAACAGCGCGTTGGGGTTGGACAGGCGGGCAAACTCGTCACGGCAACGCTCGGCCCAGCGCAGGCTTAGCTGCATGGAGGAGCGGGCTTGCGCTTCGGTGGTGATCTGGCCTTTGCTCTTGGGGTCTACCGACAGATAGGGCGTGCACTCGTCAAACTGCATCACGATGTCCGAGTTGAGCACCGTCTGGATTTGCATGCTCACCTCGGGCGTGAGAAAGAGCTTGTCACCATTGACGGGACTGGCGAATTTGACGCCTTCCTCGGTGATCTTGCGCATCTGGCCCAAGCTCCAGACTTGGAAGCCGCCAGAGTCGGTCAGGATGGGTTTGTTCCACTGTTCAAAGGCGTGCAGGCCGCCAAATTGCTTGATCACATCCAAGCCGGGACGCATCCACAGGTGAAAGGTGTTGCCCAGAATGATTTGGGCGTTCATGTCGTGCAGGCTGCGGGGCATCACACCCTTGACAGTGCCATAGGTGCCCACGGGCATGAAGATGGGCGTCTGGACAACGCCATGGTTGAGGGTCAGGCGGCCACGGCGTGCGTGCGAATCAGCATCGGTGGCCAAAAGTTCAAAGTTCAGCATAGGGCGTATTGTCCCTGATGCGAGGAGTTTGCGGTTGCGGCATCTGACACGCGCTAGTACAGGAACGCGTGCCCCACTGAATTAATGCGGAAGTGATGATGGTTAGAAGATGTTACCGGTTTTGTCTGGGCGGATTGTGCCCAGAATGTTCACGTTCACCCCATTAAAAAATACTGCGCGTTGGAAGCGCTTGCTCTGAAAGACGAACATGAACTTGAATCGACTAGGCATTCGCGCGCGCATTACTCTTGGCTTGCTGGTAATTCTGGTGTTAGCGGTTTTGAGTGCCGTTAATTCTTTGTACCAGAACATCTCGGTTAAGCAGGAAGCTCGGCAGGTGAGTAACTCGTGGCTCCCAGCCATTGAGAATTTGGGGCGAATGAAAGGCTATCTGTCGGAGCATTACTTGGTGATCAATGATCGTCTTGCCGTGCAAGGAAGCTTGGATGCAATGAGCTTTCAAAAAAAGATCCAAGAGCTCGAGTCCAATTTATCCAAAGCGACCGACATCTACGCAGCCACGCTGACAACTTCGACCGAGGACTCTGCCAAGGGCGCATCAGAACAGGCTTTGTACGCGGATTACCGCGCCAAGCGCGACGCCTACTTTGCCATTGCGAAAAGTAGCACCCAAGCGGTGGATGATGCGATGGGTGATGAAGGCGAATTGAGCAAGCTGCGGCAGCAGTATTCCATCAATGGCCCAGTCGCATTTCGCAAAGCTGCCGATGCGATGGAGGCCATTCTTTTGTTCAACATGAAGGGTGCGGCACAAACCTCCACCATGGTGGCGCAAAAAGTCAGCACTACGGAACAGGCCATGGTCGGTGCTTTGCTGGTGAGTTTGCTCATAGGGGGCGGCTTGATTTGGTTTATTCCCCGCAGCGTGATCGAACCCGTCAATCAAGCCGTTGCAATGGCCCACAGCATTGCCGAAGGGGATTTGACGCACCAAGTGCCTGTGCAGGGGCATGATGAAATGAGCCGTCTTTTGGCCAGCTTGGAGCGCATGCGCACCCACTTGGTGGATGTGGTGTCGAATGTTCGCCAAGGCTCCGAGTCCGTTGCCATCGCCAGTGCCGAAATAGCACAGGGCAACCACGATCTCAGTGCCCGTACGGAACAACAGGCCAGCGCCTTGCAACAAACCGCTGCTTCCATGGAGGAGCTGGGTTCCACCGTCAAGCAAAACGCTGATTCAGCCCGCCAAGCCAATCATTTGGCCATGAATGCTTCTACTGTGGCGATCCAAGGTGGGGAAGTGGTGGGCCAAGTGGTCGAGACGATGAAAGGCATCCATGGCGCTAGCAGCAAGATTGCAGACATCATCGGTGTCATTGATGGCATTGCCTTTCAGACCAATATATTGGCGCTCAATGCAGCGGTAGAAGCCGCTCGGGCGGGAGAGCAAGGTCGAGGCTTTGCCGTGGTGGCATCGGAGGTTCGGTCTTTGGCCAGCCGCAGCGCAGACGCCGCCAAAGAGATTAAGGGCTTGATCACCGCCAGTGTCGAGCAGGTCGAGTTGGGTTCGGCTTTGGTGGATAAGGCCGGTGAAACCATGACGCAAGTGGTCAACAGTATCCACCGCGTGACGGACATCATGGGGGCCATCAGTACCGCCAGCCATGAGCAAAGTGCAGGGGTAGAGCAGGTTGGTGAGGTGGTTGTCGCCATGGATCAGTCCACCCAACAAAATGCCGCGTTGGTAGAAGAAATGGCGGCGGCTGCCAGCAGCCTTAAGCACCAAGCCCATGATTTGGTGCAGGTGGTGGCTACTTTTAAGCTGTAGGGAGCATGACGTGTTTAGGCCTGCAAAACACGGTTGCGGCCTTTGGTTTTGGCTTCATGGCAGGCTGCGGTAATGCGCTTGAGTGTGTCGTCGGGGGACAGATCCATGTCCCATCGCGCACAGTCCACCCCCATGCTGGCCGTGATGTTCAGGGATTGGCCGTTCCACTCCAGTGAACTGCGCATCAACTGGTCGCGCAGATCGCGTGCCAAACGCATGGCTTCGATGGCATCGGTTTGCGGTAGCAGCACGGCAAACGAATCGCCGCCCATGCGTGCTACCAAATCGGAAGAGCGGCGGAACTGCGAGCGCAGTAGCTGGGCCACATGGCGCAGACAGGCATCTCCAGCGCCATGGCCTAAGCGTTCGTTGACACGCTTGATGTGATCCAAGTCCAACGCAATCAAAGACACGGCCCCTTGCTGGCGGGCAGCCAAGTGCCACTGGCTATAAAGCGTGGTTTCCAACCCGCGGCGGTTGCATAGGCCCGTCAGGTTGTCGTGCGAGGACAAGCGCTCAATTTCGCGGCGACTTTCTTGCAAGGCTATTTCGCTGCGCAACACATGCTCGTAGTGGCGGGCGCTGCTGCGAATGCGCACCCACTGCAAGACCATGAGCAGGGCAAAAAATGGCACCAACTTGAGCGTCTGTTCATGCGTCAACAGCACCAGCAAGCAAGGCAGTTGCAAAAGCAGCAGCGCACCCATGCTTTGGCGTGGATGCAGGGGGTAGTTGTCGCAACTGGAGAAAGCCAAGGCTTGCGTTACCCCCGTGGCGAGTAAAAAAGGGTAAGAAAGTACGGGCTGGCTGTTGCCTATCCAGCCGTAAAACAGCCCCCAGATCAAACTGGTGCTGTAAATGTGTAACCACATTCCACGCAGCCATTGGGTATTGGTGGAGGTTTCTCCGTTCTCGGGAGGCTGGGCGCGGCGGTGCAAAAGCCAGTTGGTCAGATACAAAGCACACACAAACGCAATCAAAGCGGGCTGTCCGAGCCAATCACCATTCACAGCGGCAATAGCCAGCGTCATGGCCAGCAACAACAAAGGCCACGGCCTAAAGCGCGTGTACAGGTCGCGGTTGACGAGGCTTTGCTGGTGCCCAAGCACCTGCATGCCCCTGGTGGCTGGGCTGTATGCAGACACGGTATCCCTCTAATCAGCAGTGTGGTGTGACAGGCTGGCTGTGCAGTCACCGTTGGCGCTGCAGCAGCATGGCATCACCATAGCTGAAGAAGCGGTACTGCCGCCTAATGGCTTCCCCGTAGAGGGTGCGTATCTCTTCGTAACCTGCGAAAGCACTTACCAACATCATCAAGGTGGACTTGGGCAGGTGAAAGTTTGTAATCAGCACATCCACCACTTGGAAGGCATAGCCTGGCGTGATGAAGATGTTGGTATCGCCCTGTGCCTGTCCGCTTTGCGCCCAGCTCTCTAGCGTGCGCACGGTGGTAGTGCCTACCGCCACCACGCGGCCACCACGGGCACGACACTGGGCAATGGCTTGTTGGGTGGCTTCAGGTACTTGGTACCACTCGCTGTGCATGCGGTGCTCGGCGATGTTCTCGGTCTTGACCGGCTGGAAAGTGCCTGCGCCCACGTGCAGCGTGACGTTGGCACGCTGCACGCCCATGGCTTCTAGGCGTTCCAGCAGCGACTCGTCAAAGTGCAGGGCGGCGGTGGGCGCGGCTACAGCGCCGGGGTTGCGGGCGAATACGGTTTGGTAGCGCTGGGCATCTTCGGCCGAATCGCTGTGGGTGATGTAGGGTGGCAGCGGCACGTGGCCGTGGCGTTCCATCAGGGTATAGGGATCGTCGCCCGCCGCGTTAAAGAGGCGAAAGCGAAACAGCGGGCCATCGGCATCGGGCCAGCGGCCCAACAGCGTGGCACCAAACTCTTCGTCGTGACCGGGCGCGCAGGCCATGCGCAAGGTGGTGCCCACTTCGGGTTTTTTGCTCACCCGCAGGTGCACGGCCACTTCGTTGTTGCCCAGTACACGCTCTACCAGCAGCTCGGCTTTGCCGCCGGTGGGTTTTTCGCCAAACAGGCGGGCGTGCAGCACCTTGGTGTCGTTGAATACCAGCAAATCACCGCTGCGCAGCAGCGTGGGCAGATCCCGAAAAATGCGGTCGGTGGGCGGCAGTTGCAAACCATCGAGCAGTCGCGAAGCACTGCGCTGTGCCGCTGGGTGCTGGGCAATCAGTGCTTCGGGCAGCTCGAAATCGAAATCGGACAGGGTGTAAGCACGCGCGGTGCCAGCAAGGCTTGAGGACATGGCTACAAAAAAAAACGAAGCGCGATTGTCTCCCAAGCCATGATCGCTTTGTTCAAAGTCAATGGCAGTGCCTTGGTACTTCCTAGAGTTTCAATCTTTTTCACGGGGTGGGCATGCAGGCTACGCAGCATTCGCGCACGACAACCGACACGACCCCGATAGTTGTTCCACGCTGGGCCGCCACTTGGCACTGGTTTGTCGAGGTATTGGGCCTGCGCAATGGGCATTTGGTCGGTTTGTGGTGGCTATCCATGGCTTGCATTTGGGGGGTTATGGGCTATGAGACGGTGCGTTACCGCCAAGGGGTGGTGGAGCAAGCCCAGCGCGATTTGCAAGACCAAGCCCAACTGTTTGCTGAATTTTCATTGTCTTCCATTCGCCGCCTCAATGAGCTAGCGCTGGATTTGGGCAGCCAGTGGGAGGGGGATGATCGCCGCTTTGCACAAGAGGTCATACGGCGGCAAGAAAGCCTCAGCGATTTGGCTTTCCAAATCAGCATCGTAGGCGCAGATGGTTTGCTGCTCTTTAGCAATCTGGCTAAGGCCAGCGAGCGGGTGGATTTGAGCGAGCGCGAACACTTTCGCGTGCACCAACGCGCACCGCATCAAGACCAGTTGTTCATCAGCAAGCCCGTCAAAGGCAAGGTGTCGGGACGTTGGTCCATCCAGTTCACCCGCCCCTTGTTTCGGGGAGGCGTTTTTTCAGGGGTGATTGTCATCTCGGTCAGTCCCGAGGTGTTTGCACGCTTTGGCGCTCGCATCAACGAAGGCACCCAATCGGTGGTGCTGGTCACGCGCTTGGATGGCAGTGTGTTGGCCTTGAGTCCTGCAGACGATCAAGTCTACGGACAAGCCTTGCAAGGTTTGCCTTACAGCCAATCCTCCGCCACGCAGTTGGGTAACTTCTCCAATGCCGCATGGTTGGGGGCGGTGAATCGGATGTATGCGTTTCAAACCCTGCCGTTCTATGGTTTGGGTTTCGTTGTCGGCATGCCTTTGGCCGATATCCATGCCAGTGCTGACCAGTATTGGCGCAATGCACTGGTGCTGGCCATCGCGGTGTCCTTGGCGTTTACGCTGCTGTTGGTAGGGTTGAACCGCACCATCATGTCCCTGCAGCGCACGCGCCAACAACTGCAGCAGGCCAAAGAAAAAGCCGAAGCTGCCAGCCAAGCCAAGAGTGAGTTTTTGGCCAATGTGAGCCACGAAATCCGTACCCCCATGAACGGCATACTGGGTATGACCGATTTGGTGTTGGAAGGGGATTTGTTGGCCTCCCAGCGTGAACAGTTGCTGCTTGCACGCCAATCGGCAGGGGTCTTGCTGGCATTGCTCAATGACATATTGGATTTTTCCAAAATGGAAGCCGGGCAGTTGGGCGTGGAGTCGGTCGATTTTTCCCCCCGTGCAGTGGCCCAGCAGGTCATGGACAGCCTGCGCTGCAAAGTGCAAGACAAACCCGTGCAGTTGCTCTTGCAATGCAGTCCTGATATGCCCACCTGTGTGCGCAGCGACCCTGTGCGTTTGGCGCAGATACTGACCAACTTGGTAGACAACGCCATCAAATTCACCCCCCAAGGGCAGGTGGAGTTGCGCTTGCATACCTGTTCAACCTTAGACGGTGGCTTGGAGCTGCACGGCAGCGTGCGCGACACCGGCATTGGCATTGCCCCCGAGAAGCAGCAATTGGTATTTGAAGCCTTTCGCCAAGCCGATACCTCCACCACCCGGTTGTTTGGTGGTACGGGGTTGGGGTTGAGTATTTGCAGCCGCTTGGTGCAGTTGCTGGGGGGCAGCATGCATTTGCACAGCACGCCGGGGCAGGGGAGTACCTTTGGGTTTATGGTGCGTGTGCAACCCAGTTCGGCCCAGCCAGCGGCGCAGGTTTGCAGCACTGCTCCCACAGCCTCTCCCTGCGCCAATGGCGCATGGGTGCTGCTGGCTGAAGACCACCCGGTGAACCAGAAACTGGCCCAAATCCTGTTGCAGCGCTGGGGCTACCAAGTGCTCACGGCCCACAACGGGCAAGAAGCGGTAGATTCCTTTTTGCAACGCCCATGGGCCGTGGTGCTGATGGACATGCAAATGCCCGTGATGTCGGGCATGGAGGCGACCCGCCGCATCCGTGCGCTGGAGCAAAGCCACGGCATGGCACGTGTGCCCATAGTGGCCGTCACGGCCAATGCCCACGACGTAGACCGCCAAGCCTGCTTGGATGTGGGCATGGACCACTTTGTCAGCAAACCTTTGCACGCGCCCAGCCTGCAGGCTTTGCTGCAGGAGATAGCGCGCAAGCCTTAGCGGGGGTCAGTCCTGCTCCACAATCGGCCCATGCCGCGCAAAAAGTCTTCAGCCACAGACACTGCTACTGATCCCAGTCTTTCTGCCAGCCCCCAGGCCGCCGAGCCCACGGTGCTGGAGCAGGCGCTGGCCAAGCTGGGCTTGACGCGCGACATCGACCTGGCGCTGCACCTGCCGCTGCGCTACGAGGACGAAACCCGCATCGTGCGCCTGCGCGATGTGCGCGATGGCGACCACGCCCAGATTGAGGCCGTGGTCACGCACCAAGAGGTGACATTCAAGCCCCGGCGCCAGCTCATCGTCACGGTGGACGATGGTTCAGCCACCTGCACACTGCGCTTTTTCAGCTTTTACGGCTCGCAGCTCAAGGCCATGGCCGTGGGGCGCAAGTTGCGCATACGCGGCGAGGTGCGTGGCGGCTTCTTTGGCAAAACCATGCTGCACCCGCACTGCAAAGCAGCGGGGGGCGATTTGCCCACCGCCCTCACACCCATCTACCCCACGGTGGCGCAGCTCACCCAGCCCGTGCTGCGCAAGGCCGTGCAAGCGGGGCTGGCGCGGGCCGACCTGAGCGATACCTTCGCCCCCGGCGACTTGGACGAGCTGTGGCACGGCACGGGCTCGCACCCGCTGTGGACGCTGCGCGATGCGCTCTACTTTTTGCACCACCCCACGCCCGACACCGCGCTGGCCACGCTGGAAGACCACAGCCACCCGGCGTGGCAGCGCCTCAAAGCCGAGGAGCTGCTGGCCCAGCAAATCAGCCAACTACAACACCGCCGCGAGCGTGCCCACCTGCGTGCCCCCGTGCTGCAGGAGCCGCCAGACGAGGGAGCCGGCACCTTGCACGCCCGCCTGCTGGCCGCCTTGCCCTTTGGGCTGACCAATGCCCAGCAGCGTGTGGTGCGCGAGATAGCCGCTGACATGGCGCGCCACGTGCCCATGCACCGCTTGCTGCAGGGCGATGTGGGGGCGGGCAAGACCGTGGTGGCCGCGCTGGCCGCTGCTGTGTGCATAGACGCTGGTTGGCAGTGCGCGCTGATGGCCCCCACCGAGATACTGGCCGAGCAGCACTTTCGCAAGCTGCTGGCGTGGCTGGAGCCGCTGGGCATAGGCACCGCGTGGCTGACTGGCAGCCAAAAGCCCAAAGAGCGCCGCGCCATGCTCGAGCGCATAGAGAGTGGCCAGGCGCAGCTGGTGGTGGGCACGCACGCCATCATTCAGGACAAGGTGCGCTTTCACAATTTGGCGCTGGCCATCATCGACGAGCAGCACCGCTTTGGCGTGGCCCAGCGCTTGGCCCTGCGCAACAAGCTGCACCTGGAGGGCGAGAACGCCACCAAACTGGAGCCGCATTTGCTCATGATGACGGCCACCCCCATACCGCGCACGCTGGCCATGAGCTACTACGCCGACCTAGACGTCTCCACGCTGGACGAACTGCCACCCGGTCGCACCCCGGTGGTGACCAAGGTGTTCCACGAGTCGCGTCGGATGGACGTGATCGAGCGCATCCGCGCCCAAGTGCAAGAGGGGCGGCAGGTGTACTGGGTGTGCCCGCTCATTGAAGAGAGTGAAGCGCTGGACTTGAGCAATGCCACCCACACCCATGCCGATTTGGTGGACGCCTTGCAAGGCTGCACCATGCCGGGTGGCGAGCCAGCGCTGGTAGGGCTGCTGCATTCGCGCATGCCTGTGCCGGAGAAAAAGGCCGTGATGCAGGCGTTTATCGACGGGCGCATGGCGCTGTTGGTGAGTACAACCGTGATTGAAGTGGGTGTGGACGTGCCCAATGCCTCGCTCATGGTGATTGAGAACGCCCAGCGCTTTGGCCTGAGCCAGTTGCACCAACTGCGTGGGCGGGTGGGGCGCGGGGCGGTGGCCTCGGTGTGTGTGTTGCTGTACTCCACGGGCGATGCGGCGCGCTTGAGCGACACGGCGCGTGAGCGCCTCAAGGCCATGGTGGAGACCAATGACGGCTTTGAAATCGCCCGGCGCGATTTGGAGATACGCGGGCCGGGCGAGTTCATGGGGGCGCGGCAAAGCGGTGAGGCCATGCTGCGCTTTGCCGATTTGGCGCAGGACGACGAGATACTGCAATGGGCGCGCCGCGAGGCACCCAAATTGCTTGACCGCTACCCGCACCTAGCGAGCAAGCATGTACAGCGCTGGCTTGGTGGTAAGGTCGAGTACCTCAAGGCTTGATACGCGATACAGAAAGGGTAGTGGCTGCAATGGAATGGTGGATGTGGGCTTGTCTGGTGGGTTTGCCGCTGGCGGGCTGGTTCATATATTTGGAAAAAAGGGTTGACCGTTGGACTACCCGCATCCTCAAGGTGCCGGGCGGTGCCCGTTTTGAGAGCCACGGCTGGACGGTCGAAATTCTGCGCGCGCAGCGCCAAATCCACATCAACGCCAGCCAAGCCGAATTGATCCAGCGCCAAGGCGACGACGCGCCCCAAATCACCCAAGGGCCAGTGCAAATCACGCTCGATGCAGCGGGCCTGCGCATCGTCACCGCGCCCGAAGTGCAACAGTCCGAGAACGACGCCGAACCCAAACCCACAGGCAAGTGGTCGGTGCGCTTTGTGGCCAAAGCGTGGGAGCCACCGGCAGACTTGGCCCCCGTGGTGCAACCCGAAATGCCCGCAGCACCCGCCACCCCCAGCAGTCCGGGTGCCACTGCCGACACGCCGTTTCAGTTTGAACCGCTGGAGCCCCAGGTCTTTAGCACCGAAGCCCCCGTGCCAGAGGACGAAGCGAACGCCTTGGCTGGCCCCACTCCTACGACTGAAGTGCTGCTGACTGGCTTAGCCCCTTTGGTGGTGCGTGGTTTTGCGCCCTTTGCCACCCAAGTGGGGCTGTGGATTGAGCGCATGGAGCGCATCCTGATCCACGAAGAAGCCAAGCGCCGCAAGGAAGAGAGCGATCGCTTGGCCGCTGTGGCCGAGGCTGCTGCCAAAGCAGCCGAAAAAGCGGCGCTCACGCAGATCAAAGACCCCAAAGAGCGCATCCATGAGCAGCTCAACCATTGGCGGCAAGAGGCGGGCTTTACGGGCACCACCAGCGCCTATGGGGCCAACCGCCAAGGCTTTGTGGACTGGTTCATTGACTTAGACCCCACGGGAAAAATCACCTTGGTCAATGGTGACCATGTCATCCACACCACCTTGCGTGGGGCCAGTGTGTCATCGCTGACGGGGGAGTTGGAAGTGGCGGTACTGGCTCAGGACGCCAATTTGCAGTCGGAACCGAAAAAATTCCGCGTACTCAAGGGCGAATCGCCCGAAGTGCGCCGGGCGTGGAAAGACCGCTTGCTCATGCTGCGCGATGATTTGAACCGCAACGACCCTGCCTATAAACGTTAATCATCTGACGCTGCTCCACGATGACCCTGACTGAACTCAAATACATCGTCGCCTTGGCCCGCGAGCGCCACTTTGGCCGCGCCGCCGATGCCTGCTTTGTGTCCCAACCCACGCTGTCGGTGGCGGTTAAAAAGCTGGAGGAAGAGCTGGACATCAAACTCTTTGAGCGCAGCGCCAACGAAATCACCGTCACCCCGCTGGGCGAGGAAGTGGTGCGCCAAGCCCAAGTGGTGCTGGAGCAGGCGGCAGGCATCAAAGACATTGCCCGCCGCGGCAAAGACCCGCTGGCCGGGCCGCTCAAGCTGGGCGTCATCTACACCATCGCCCCGTATTTGCTGCCTGCGCTGGTGCGCCACCTCATTGCCCACGTGCCGCAAATGCCGCTCATGCTGCAGGAGAACTTCACCGTCAAGCTGCTGGAGCTGCTGCGCAATGGCGAGATCGACTGCGCCATCTTGGCCGAGCCGTTTCCCGACACGGGCCTGGCCACCGCCGAGCTGTACGACGAACCGTTTTACGCTGCCTTGCCCACCAGCCACCCGCTGGCCCAGCAAGACAGCATCACGCCCCAGCAGCTCAAGGCCGAAACCATGCTGTTGCTGGGCAACGGCCACTGCTTTCGTGACCATGTGCTGGAGGTGTGCCCCGAGTTCGCGCGCTTTTCCAGCGACGCCGATGGCATTCGCAAGAGCTTTGAAGGCTCGTCGCTGGAGACCATCAAGTACATGGTGGCCGCTGGCATGGGCGTGACCCTGGTGCCACGCCTGAGTGTGCCCGCCAATGCCGCCATGGCCGAGCACGAAGGCGGCTTGGTGCGCTACGTGCCCGTGGTAGACCCTGCCAACGGCGATGCCCCCACGCGCCGCGTGGTGCTGGCGTGGCGGCGCAGCTTCACCCGCTACGAGGCCATTGCCGCCCTGCGCAACGCCATCTACGCCTGTGACCTGCCCGGTGTGCAGCGTTTGCACGCTTAGGCTGTTTTTTGTTGATTTCTTTGTTTGCCATGCGCTCCAAACTGGCTTTGTACTTGGACTTGATCCGCTGGAACCGCCCCGCAGGCTGGTTGCTCTTGTTGTGGCCCACGCTGGCCGCTTTGTTTTTGGCAGCCGGCGGCTTTCCCGGTTGGCATTTGCTGCTGGTGTTCACGGCGGGCACCATCCTCATGCGCAGCGCAGGCTGCGCCGTCAACGACGTGGCCGACCGCGACTTTGACAAGCACGTCAAACGCACCGCCCAGCGCCCCGTTACCAGTGGCCGTTTGGGTGTGAAGGAAGCGCTGTGGGTGGCCTTGGTGCTGGTGTTGGTGGCGTTTGCGCTGGTGCTCACCACCAACACCGCCACCGTGCTGTGGTCGTTTGCCGCGCTGGTGCTGGCGCTGGTCTACCCCTTTGCCAAGCGTTTTGTGTCCATGCCCCAAGCCGTGCTGGGGGTGGCCTTTAGCTTTGGCATCCCCATGGCCTACGCCGCTGTGCTGGGCCACGTGCCTGCACAAGCCTGGCTACTGCTGCTGGCCAACCTGTTTTGGGTGCTGGCCTACGACACCGAATACGCCATGGTGGACCGCGACGACGACTTGCACATTGGCATCAAAACCTCGGCCATCACCTTGGGGCGTTTTGATGTGCTGGGCGTGCTGGCTTTTTATGTGGCCTACGGCCTGTTGTGGGGGCTGGCCATCGCCCCGCAGGTGCAGCGCCCGTGGGTGCTGGTGCTGGGTGGGGCAGTGGCTGCCGCCCAAGTGGTTTGGCATGGCCTGCTGATCCGCCACCGCAGCCGTGATGGCTGCTTCAAGGCCTTCCGCCTGAACCACTGGCTGGGCCTGACGGTGGCCCTGACCACTGTGCTGGCAGTGTGGTGATTGCTATCAATTTGATAGCTACTCCAGCAATAGGGACGCGCTGTACAGCCCGTTTTATTATTTTTCTTGGTGATTCGTGTCGCTGTCGTCTGGTGTGTGGATGTAGGCGCGGTAGATGGCAAAAGCTCCCCAAACCAAGATGAACGGTAGGAAGCACATTGCTATCCCCATGAGTGTGAGCAAAACGGCGGCACCGGAAAACAGAATCTCTGAAAGCATTGGACCATTCTAGGTATCGCTTACGCCAGAGCGCATATCCCAATCATCTAGACTAGCAGGCGAAATATCTATCAGTCGGTCTGTGTTCCGGCCAGAGCGCATATCCCAATCATCTAGACTGCGACTTTCGAGCACTGCCAGCATAGCCAAGTTCCGGCCAGAGCGCATATCCCAATCATCTAGACTGCTTCCAAACGAATCGAACTATTCGCGTACGTTCCGGCCAGAGCGCATATCCCAATCATCTAGACTTGCCTGACCCAGCAGTCGCAATCGAAGCCAGTTCCGGCCAGAGCGCATATCCCAATCATCTAGACTCGATCCGCATCACGCCAGTGCTGCATGGCGGTTCCGGCCAGAGCGCATATCCCAATCATCTAGACTACTGCATGTGGCCACAGTGCGGGCACGGCAGTTCCGGCCAGAGCGCATATCCCAATCATCTAGACTTGTGAAGGCGGGCAATGTCGTTGCAGCAATGTTCCGGCCAGAGCGCATATCCCAATCATCTAGACTTGTGAAGGCGGGCAATGTCGTTGCAGCAATGTTCCGGCCAGAGCGCATATCCCAATCATCTAGACTAGCCGAACCAACGTGCACCGACTAGACCGCGTTCCGGCCAGAGCGCATATCCCAATCATCTAGACTTGCGCCATTATTCGTATCCAGCCATTATCCGTTCCGGCCAGAGCGCATATCCCAATCATCTAGACTGGTTGGCCAACACGCTGTAGCGGCTGCGCTGTTCCGGCCAGAGCGCATATCCCAATCATCTAGACTATGCTCCAGCGCATATAGCTTGGCTTGCAGGTTCCGGCCAGAGCGCATATCCCAATCATCTAGACTTCTGCGCAAAAGCGACACAACGATCTACCTGTTCCGGCCAGAGCGCATATCCCAATCATCTAGACTCGACAAGTCGGAAACTTTGAGAAGGAAGTAGTTCCGGCCAGAGCGCATATCCCAATCATCTAGACTCTAGATACGGTAACCCCTTGATTCGTCAAGGGGTTTATCGTTTTTGGCGCTGGAAAAATCGCAGGCATAGGTTAAAAAAGGTCGAACTGATCGGGCGTTTTATTGGCGGGTAGTTTTGCTTTTCCGTGGAAGCTGACAATGCGTTCGTACTGCTTGTCAGTGAATTGCAGGATATTCACTTTACCCCCTTCGGGCAAGGCTGCTTCTACGCGTTTGCAGTAGGTATCCACTTGCGCTGCACTGGTGCAAAAGCGCATATATACGCTGAACTGGCTCATCTCAAAGCCCATGTCTAACAGTGTGTTGCGAAACTCAGTGGCAGCCTTGCGTTCGGCCTTTTCCACCACAGGCAGGTCAAACATCACCACCATCCACATGAGTCTGTATCCAGAAAGCATGGGTGCACGCCACTATTCATCTTGCAGTGCGTTGATGAGTGCCAACGGCAGACCCGGGAGCGGTAAATCGAGTTTTTCTCTTTCACCTAAATACACCTGTGCAAGTGATACGGCCAGCTTCTGTGTGCACACCATCACAGGCGTGGCCCCTGCCTCGGTTTGCATGTCGTCGTACAGGGTGCGAACCAAGGCGCGTTTGGTTTCGGGGGTTACTTCGCCTTCGCCATTGCGGCGCAGATGCCAAACCTTCAAGTCGATGATGGGGCGGAACGGCTCCATCACATCGTCTACCAAGCGCATGGCGTTGTTGTCGTTGCTGTGGTGCAGGCCAATGCTGGGGTGTAGGCCAGCGGCGATCACAGCCCGTGCTGTGGCGGCGCGCAGTACGGTGTAGCCGTAGTTCAGCAGACCATTGAGCCCGCCGCCATTTTGATCACGCCGGAAAGCGTCACCAAACAGCAGCTTCCAGTAGCGTTGAGCGCCTTGTGCCTCCACGTTTTCTGGATCACCACTTTTGACCTTGGATACCAACGCAGTGAGCGGTGCGGTGGGGGAGCCTGCGGCTTCTAGTGCAGCGGCCTGTTGCTCCAGCTTGCTGCGCACCACAGCCGCCCAGAGGCGTTTGTGAGTGGGTTGGCTGGCGGCTATCTGGGCTTCTATGCGTTTGGCTTGCTCAAAGTTGCCGTCAATCGGCAGCAACATGCCCACTGCGTTGTGGTTGGCCGCGCACAGCACAAAGGGCGCTCCGCGCTCGGCCAGCGCCACCAGCAGGTTGTTGGTGTAGCTCAGGCCGTGTGCATTGGCGATGACGGCAGCAATGTCATCCAGCGGCACTTGGCCCAACTCTTTGCGCTCGCCTTCAGTGTCTTGCACCACCATAAAGCCGCGGTGCATGAACAGATGCCGACGATCATCGGCCACTTCTACGATGCGACCGATCATGCTGCTTACCCCTTGAATCCGGGGTCGTGGAGTTCGCCGATGGGGGAGATGGTGACTCGGCGGGCGCTCACTTTTTGGAATACCCCAGCAGTTTTTACGGTGTATGTATACGGGTCATTTTTATCGCGTGCCCGTGCATCGGTATTCGCTTCGTGAACGGCTGCGAGTGCAATTTGTGTGTTTGACTTAATCCACGCCACTCGTCCAGTTAGCAGTTGATCATCGTTGTTGAGTCGTACGGTGTCACCAATCATTAGTCGCATCACCAGTGGTTTCCCGCTCACACTCAATTTGGGATGCCGCAGCCGAGCCAGCCCATGTGTGCGTACCAGTTGGTAGGCCTCGAAGGTGGAAATCACTTCGCCTTCCCACTTGCCCTTGTCATTGCGCACGATTTCGATGCAGTAGTTGCTGTCGCCCTTGTAGCCCTTGTAGGGGCGCGGTTCGCCCGTGGGCAGTACGCCGTGGCGAGCTACGGCTTTGGCGCTGCTGAATTCAATGACTTTGAGGTTGTCTTCTATGCGCTCACGCTTGCCATCCACCACCTTGTGCACGCTCACACGACCATTGCCTAGCAGGCCGTAGGCGGTGTCGTTGTGCATGGCACCTTCATGGCCGTGGTCGGGTTTGTGGCTGACCCAGATGTTTTGTATGGCTCGTTGCACATGGGCGCGATAGTTATCCAGGTTTTCGCCCCACGGGGGAGGCATGTTTTCCACCAATCGATTTAGCTGCTGCTCCCGTGCGCTGGCGCTGGCTTGTGCAAAGCGTTGCAGCAGACCTTGGTCGGTTACGCCAATCACACAGGCATCCACCGCGTGGTGGCGGTGGTCGTTGCGATTCTTCTCCCCTTGCAAACTCAGCACATCGTTCAAACCAAACTTGGCACGCAGCATGGCTGTCATGCGCCCCGGTATGACGCGGGTGTTTTGCGGGCAGATCAGGCTTAGGTATTCGCGGGCGACTTTGCTCAGGTGGCGGGTGTCGTTGAGTGCACGGGCTAGAAAGCCCGCATCGTCTTGGAGCCAACGTGCATAGCCATCTTCACCAAAGCGGTAGCGCTTGGCCTTGGGCATTTGTTCGGCGCGCTCCAGCATGGCGGCATAGCTCCAGCCTTGCGCTTCAAAGTCATCCCGCGCCTGCCATGGCGTGCGGTTTCCCTTGATGCGGTTGGCTTGGCGCAGCGAAACAGTTTTGTTGTTCAGGCTGTCATCCAGTGTTTCAGAGAAGGGCAGGATGTGTTCTATCTCGACCTGCTCGCTCAGCAGCATGGCCGCACTGATTTGCACGCCCGAGTAGGGGCAGCGGCGGTCGGCCACGTTGTCGCTCAACTCTTCCCACAGAATCATTTTTTGAATATCAGCAGCCCGTACGCGCTCGGGGCTGATGTTCAATACGCCTGCAATGTCGGCGCGCAACCGGGCGTTGCGTCGCTGGTTCTCGGCCTGGCGTTTATTCTCTTCATCACGCTGCTCCTTGCTTTGCTTGAGGTCGCGTGCCAATTCCACAATCACTTCGCTGGGGTGGCCGTAGCGTTTGATAAGGGCGTTCACAACCAAGCGCACTTGGTTGAGGCCAATATGTACCGTGGGGTTGGCGATCTTGCCGTAGCGCTTTTCATCAGGGTCTTCGGGCTTGCCGGTGCCAAAGCCTACGTGGCGCTGCAGCGGAATGCCGTAATACGGCAGCTCGGGCAGTATTTCGCCAGTGGCTGCCGGGCTTATGTTGCTGTGGTGTTCAAACCCCGCTGCCACCACAGCTTTGTCGTACGTCACCACATCGCGCCGTAGCTCGGGCAGTATGCGCGCCAGCGCCTTGCTACTCAGGCTGCCGTAGCCTTCGGGCAGTCCCACATTGGCAATTGCATCGGCGCGGCGTTCGTCAATGCCTGTTTCTGCTTGCAGCCACTGCACCAGCTTGGCTTCGTTCTCTTCGGTGACCAGTTGCAGCACGATGGCGTCTTGCTTGGTTTCATCAAAGGCAAGCCATGTTTTGCCAAAGTATTCGTCCTTGGACAAGATCGCGCTGGTGGTGTTGCCCTTGAGTTCTTGCCGTTTGGGGTCTTCAAAGTTGAACTGCACTGCGCCACCAATGCCTAGCAGTTTTTTGATTTGCGTGAAGCTGCGTTTGCTATTGGCTTCCAGCGCGGCTACCAAGGCATCGCGTTGCTGTAGCGTGAGGGCTTCTTCCTTCAAGCCTTCGCGCAAGATGCGCAAGTTGTTCACCTCTTGGTAGATGCGAAAGCGCTGTACGCTAGGCAGAGCCAGTGGGGCGCGTTCTTCGTCGGGCAGCAAGGTGCAGCGCCCGGGCTTGACGGGTTTGAGCGGGCGCTGGTGCAGCAGGCAGTCTTTAAGCTGGTCGCGTGCCGTGGGGTTGAACTGGGTGGGGTTGAGCGACGATTGTTTCGCCCACAGTGCATCGAACTCAGCCTCGATCATGGCGCGGTCGATGTAGAGGTCGTAGCTCTTGTCGATTTTGGATTTGCCGTCGTCTTTGACGATGCGCTGCTCGCGGTAGCGGGCGCGCACCGTGCGCTGGGTGGGCGGTAGGGCGGTGTTGGTCAAACGGCGGTACAGCAGTTCGCCCACCGTGCGTGCCTTGCCATCGTGGCCTTGCGGGTGGAGTTGGGAGCGCAAGCCCAAGATAGCCTGCTTCAGCGCACCGCTGTCGTTGTCCTTCTTGTCCGTCTTGCGGTTGCTCTTGAAGCCGCGTCGCTGGTTGATGTGGAAAAGGGCGCGGGCAAATTCGGCGGGCGTCAGCGCTTCATCCAAGCCCTTGGCTCGCAGCTCGTAGGGGTCAAGAGTGACCAAGGCTTTGCGCTCAGCTTCATTGGCTGGGAAAAAACCGTGGTCAATCAGCGTCTTTTCCATGCGCGCTTTGCGCTTGAGCAATCGGTCGCGCCTGCGGCGCATGGCACGCGCTTCGCGCCGGGTTACGGCAAGGGATGAGCCATCTTTCGGGTTGCGTCCATCGGCAAAGATTCTCACGCCGGCTTTGATGATGGCGACTGGCGCAGGTGGTGTTTCGTGGTTGAGCCGAATCATGGCCCAGCCTAGTGATGTTGTTCCCAAATCGAGCGCAAGCCTGTAGCGCATGTTCGCCATATTCTTCTCCCTGCTGCTCATCTTTGAGCTTTCTGTTCATTTATAAGACAATTGGCCCGGCTCAATTCATAACGAGTTGAGCCGGGCCAAGTTTCTTCTGATCATGTGTTTAATCACATATGCATCCTCCTCTTGGCCCAGATAGCCAAGTTATCCCCTCGCAGGGTGGGTTGGCGAACGAGGCGGCGAGTTGTTGGTAGCAACCGTCGCCTTTCTTTTTGTGTAGTGCATTATGCATAAATCTGCGTTTTATGCAATTTGTGGTTCGTGAGGGATATAATCGCAAGAATGAAAGCCAATCTTGAATTGCTCATGACTGTGGTTCGTGGTTCCGGCCAGAGTGCATTTCCGAATCCTTCGCTGCTGTGTATGATCACAGCCACTAAATGATTGGGATGCGCTCTGGACGCTAACAAGCTGAAAGATGCACCAAATGGAAAGGCCGCTATATGCGGCCTTTCGTCTTTTGTGCGTTTGTTTTCGGTTTGCAATCAGCTGTTAGCAGTAGCGTTTTCTCTAGCAGTTGTTTACAACTTCAATACCTACGTTGCGGCCTTTGCTGTTACGTTGGCCTCTATTGCATTGCCATTGAGGTAGTGCGGGTACAGGAGGGAGCGATGCGGCTACGCGATCAGGTGGTGGGGCTTGGTGTGGTGGGGGCTGTATTGGCCGCTTTGGTGGGTGGTGTGGGCTTGCTGGGGGCGGGGCAACTGGGTCTGCTGATGGACAAAGCCATAGGTGCGGCCAAGGCGCTGCAGAGCAGCCAAGACGCGGACATGATGCATGACGCCATACGCGGCGATGTGTTGCTAGCCTTGACGGCGGCGCACACCAGCAATGTCCAGCAGGCCAAAGAGGCGAAGAGTGATTTGCTTGAGCATGGCAAAAACTTTCGGGAGCGCATGCAAGAAGTGCGCAATGCACAGCTCACGCCCGAGCTGCAAAAGCGCGTGGAGCAGGTGCTACCGCTGGTTGATGGCTATATCCGTTTGGCTGAGCAGGTGGTGGACAAAGCCCAGTCGGATGCAGATGCGGCTTACGAGGGCTTGTCTGCTTTTCAGCAGTCGTTCAGTGAGCTAGAGACACAAATGGCTCAGATTGGTGAGGATGTGTCGTCTGTGTGGGAGGTGCAAGCTGAGCTGGCCGACAGCAGCCTCACGCGTACGCGCTGGTTGGTGGGGCTGGCTTTGCTCATGGGCGCTGTCACCATGGTGGCGGTGGCGCTGTGGTTGGCGCGGGTGACGCAGCAGCCTATGAGTCAGGCTGAAAAGCTGGCTGATGCCTTGGCCGATGGCAATTTGACCGTGCAGGTACAGCCTATGGGTAATGACGATACGCGGCATTTGCTACTGGCCATGGGGCGGGCGCAGAGTGCATTTCACTCTATGGTGGAACGGGTTAAGCACAACGCTGATACTTTGGCCACCGTCAGCAGTGAGATTGCTGAGGGGAACCAGAACTTGTCCGCCCGTACCGAGAACCAAGCCAGTGCGCTGGAGGAGACGTCCGCTTCTTTGCACGAATTGGCCAGCACGGTGCGACAAAACGCCGATTCGGCGCAAGAGGCCAATACCTTGGCACAAACCGCCTCGCAAGTGGCGCAGCGCGGTGGTGTGGTGGTTGCTGATGTGGTGAGCACCATGCGTGGCATCAACGAATCGAGCAGCAAGATTGGCGACATCATTGCCGTGATCGACAGCATTGCCTTTCAGACCAATATTCTGGCCCTCAATGCGGCGGTAGAGGCTGCCCGTGCGGGCGAGCAAGGCCGCGGCTTTGCCGTGGTGGCCAGTGAGGTGCGGGCTTTGGCTGGCCGCAGTGCATCGGCGGCCAAGGAGATCAGTGCGTTGATTACGGCTAGTGTTCAGCAGGTGGAGCGGGGAGGCAAGCAGGTGGAAGAGGCGCGTGCCACCATGGCTGAGGTGGTGCAGTCCATTAACCAGGTGGCGCGCATTGTGGAGACTATCAGCGACGCCTCCAGCGCGCAAAGCGCTGGGGTGTCGCAAGTGAGTGAGGCTGTGGGTCAGATGGATCAAGTGACCCAACACAATGCCGCGTTGGTGGAAGAAGTGGCCGCCTCGGCGGCCAGCCTCAGGGCGCAGGCGCAGGACTTGGTGCAGTCTGTGTCGGTGTTTCGCTTGTCTGAGTCCAACCACCTCCCAGCACCTTATACAGCGTGACCAAGTTTTGTTGCTGCTGGGCCAGCACCTGAATGGTCGATTGCTGGGCTGCAAACAGCGAACGCTGGGCGTCCAGCATTTCAAAGGAGCTGGCTGTTCCGTTGTCAAATCGCAGTTTGGTCAGCTGCAGGGTACTCTGCAAGGCTTGCAGCTGGGCGTTTTGAGCGCGTAGCTGATCGGCCAGTGTGGCGCGGCCAGCCAGTGCGTCGGCCACTTCTTTGAAGCCGGTTTGGATGGCTTTTTCGTACTGGGCAATGGCAATGTCGCGGTTGACCTTGGCCACCTCCAGATTGGCCTTGTTGCGGCCCGCGTTGAAGATGGGTTGCAGCAACTGGCCAGTGAATGACCAAACCGAGGTGCCGTCGCTAAAGAGCTTGTCTAAATCCCCGCTGGCTACCCCTGCGCTGGCAGTGAGCGTGATGTTGGGGAAGAAGGCGGCACGGGCAGCACCGATGTTGGCGTTGTTGGCCAGCAGGGTTTGCTCGGCTTGGCGCACATCGGGGCGGCGGGTCAGCAGTTCAGAGGGCACGCCCGCAGGCAAATCGGCGACCAACCCTTGTTGGCTCAGCGGCAAGCCAGCAGGCAAGTCGGTGGGCAGAGGTTGGCCTAGCAGCAGGGCCAAGCTGCTTTCGTCTTGGGCGCGCTGGCGTTCTAGCTGGGCCAAGGAAACTTTGGCGGCTTCTAGCAGCGATTGGGCTTGGCTCAGATCCAATTTGGAGGCTGACTCGTTGTCGTATTTGAGCTGTGTTAGGCGCAACGACTCTTGGCGCGATTGCAGTGTCTCGCGCGTCAGTTGCAGTTGCTCTTGGTCAGACAGCAGGCTCAGGTAGGTGGTGGCTACCGAGGCGACCAAACTCATTTGCACGGTCTTGCGGGCTTCTTCAGTGCTCAGTAGCTGGGCCTGGGCCACTTGGCTGAGTGCACGCACGCGACCGAAGAAGTCCAGTTCGTACGACGTGATGTTCAGGCCAGCGGTGTAGCTGCTGGTGACCGTGGTGTAGTTGCTGCTGGCAGAGGGGCCACGGGTTCCTGAAAGGCTGGCATTGACAGTGGGCAACTGATCGGCGCGGGCCACTTGCAATTTGGCACGCATCTGCTCGATGTTGAGGGCGGCCACGCGCAGGTCGCGGTTATTGGCCAAGGCGATCTCAATCAGGCGTTTGAGGCGTGCGTCTTGAAAGAAGCTTTGCCATTCAATATCGGCCACGGCCTTGGTGTTGGCATTGGTGGCGGCGCTGCTGTCAAAGCGCTCGGCCACTGGTGCGGCTGGGCGCTGGTAGCTGGGGATCAAGCTGCATCCAGCCATGAGCATGGTGGTGCCCAGTGCCAAAACCACGGCGCGCGGACGCAGTGCTGCCGGGGGGGTGAGGAAAGATTTATTCATGGGATTCCACTCCGGTTTGGTGGGAGTGCTCCAAGTCAAATTGCTGCTGACGTTTGCTGCCTTTGAAGATGCTGCGAACGAGGACGTAGAACAGGGGGACGAAGAACACGGCCAGCACGGTGCCGGCAACAGTGCCCCCAATCACGCCGGTGCCGATGGCGCGCTGGCTGGCAGAACCTGCACCCGTGGCGATAGCCAAGGGCACCACACCCAGCATGAAGGCCAGTGAGGTCATGACGATGGGGCGGAAGCGCAGGTGTGCCGCGCTCAGGGCCGCTTGGATGGCTGTTTTGCCCTGCGCTTGCAGGTCTTTGGCGAACTCGATAATCAAAATCGCATTCTTGGCTGACAAGCCGATGATGGTGATGAGGCCCACTTGGAAGTAGACATCGTTGGCGTAGCTGCGCAGCAGCGTTGCCAGAACCACACCGAATACGCCCAATGGCACGACCAAAATCACGGCCAGCGGCACGCTCCAGCTTTCATAGAGCGCTGCCAAACACAGGAACACGGCCAAGATAGCAAAGCCGTACACCACCATGGCTTGGTTGCCAGCGATTTTTTCTTCGCGGGATAGGGCCGTCCACTCAAAGCCAAAGCCTGTGGGCAATTGGCTGGCTAGGCGTTCCATTTCGGCCATGGCATCGCCTGTGCTGTAGCCTGGTGCAGCGCTGCCGCCAATGCGCATAGCGGGGTAGCCGTTGTAGCGCACGGTTTGCATGGGGCCCTTGATCCAGCGGGTGCTGGCAAAGGCCGACAGGGGAACGGCTTTGCCACTGCTGTTGATGGCGTTGAGCTTGAGGATGTCTTCGGGCTGCATGCGCGCTGGAGAATCGGCCTGCACCACCACGCGCTGCATACGACCAGCGTTGATGAAGTCGTTCACGTAGCTGGAACCCAGCGCGGTGGATATGGTGCTGTTGATCGAGGCAAAGCCTACGCCCAGTGCGCTGGCCTTGTCGCGGTCGACGTCGATTTGCAGTTGCGGTGCATCTTCCAAACCGTCAGGGCGCACTTGGGTGAGGATTTTGCTCTTGGATGCCATGCCCAGAAGCTGGTTGCGGGCGGCCAGCAGTGCATCGTGGCCTTGGTTGCTGCGGTCTTGCAGACGGAAGGTAAAGCCCGATGCGTTGCCCAACTCGGGAATGGGGGGAGGGCTCAAGGGGAAGATGAAGGCATCGCGAATGCCCATGAGTGCCCCAAAAGCCCGGCCTGCTAGCGCTTGGGCTGAGTGTTGTTCACCAGCGCGTTCCTTCCAGTCTTTGAGCGACACAAAGCCTAGCGCGGCGTTTTGACCTTGGCCCGAGAAGCTAAAGCCCAGCACGCCCACAATGCTTTCTACTTCTGGTTGCTTGAGGAAGAATTGCTCCACTTGCTCCACCACTTTGGTGGTGCGTTCCATGGTGGCACCGGGGGGCAGTTGTATGTTGACGAACACATTGCCTTGGTCTTCGGCGGGCAAGAACGAGGTTGGCAGGCGCAAATAAATCACACCCACAGCAGCGATGATGGCTGCATAGACCACCACATAGCGCCATGCTTTGCCCAGGAGGCGCTGTACCCAGCCTTCATAAGATTTGGCGGTGCGACTAAAGCCGCGGTTGAACCAGCCAAAGAAACCTGTCTTGGCGTGTGCATGCCCTGCTTCTACTGGTTTGAGCAGCGTGGCGCACAAAGCGGGGGTTAGTGTCAGTGCCATGAGGGCAGACAAGGCAATGGCGGACACCATCACGGCGGAGAACTGGCGGTAAATATTGCCCACAGAACCCGCAAAGAAAGCCAACGGCACAAATACGGCAATCAGCACCAAGGTCACGCCCACAATCGCACCAGAGATTTGGTGCATTGCTTTTTGGGTTGCTTTGAGCGGTGACAGACCTTCTTCGCTCATGATGCGTTCGACGTTTTCGACCACCACGATGGCGTCATCCACGACGATACCGATGACCAGCACCATGCCAAACATGGTGAGCACGTTGATGGACATGCCCATGCTGTACAGCACACCAAAAGTACCTAGCAAGGTAATGGGAACCACCACCGATGGGATGATGGTGTAGCGCCAGTTTTGCAGGAACAGGAACATCACCAAGAACACCAGCACCACTGCTTCAAGCAGGGTTTGTGCCACTTGGGTGATGGAGATTTTTACGAAACGCGATGTGTCGTAGGGAATGCTCCACTGCATGCCACTGGGGAAGTAAGCGTGCAGTTGTGTCATGCGGTCACGCACTGCTTGCGCTGCAGCCATGGCATTGCCGCTGGTGGAGAGTTGCAAACCAATGCCAATGGCTGGTTTGCCATTGACGCGGGCTGCGGTGGCATAGGCTTGTGCGCCCAGCTCGATGCGGGCTACGTCTTTAAGTCGTACGCTGCTGCCATCGGTATTGGCGCGCAAGACGATGTTGCCAAACTCGCGGGTGTTAGCGAGCTGCCCTTTGACAACGACGGTGGCTGCGATGTTTTGCCCGGTGATGTTGGGACGATCACCGATGGCACCTGCGGAAACTTGGGCGTTTTGCGCGGAAATGGCACTGTTTACATCGGTTGCAGTCAGGTTGTAAGAGGCCAGCTTGGCGGGATCGAGCCAAATGCGCATGGCGCGCTCAGTACCAAACAACTGCGCTTGACCAATCCCCGCTACGCGCTGGAGTTCGGGCACGATGTTGCGGGAGGCATAGTCACCCAAGGCGATGGTGTCGGTGTTGGGGTCGGTGGACGACAACATGACGAACTGCAGAAAGTTGGAACGCGATTTGTCAACGCGCACCCCTTGCTGGGACACCGCACTGGGCAGCCGAGGGGTGGCGCGGGCCAAGCGGTTTTGCACATCCACTTGGGCCAAATCAGGGTTGGTGCCAGTTTCAAAAGTCAGTGTGATGCTGCCAGAACCATCGGCTTGTGCGACCGATTCCATGTAGATCAAACCGGGCGAACCGTTCATTTCGCGCTCAATCACCGACAGAACGCTGTCTTCCAGCGTTTGTGCCGACGCGCCAGGGTAGCTGGTGTTGATCGTAATAGACGGCGGGGCAACGGGTGGATATTGCGAAATGGGTAGCTTGGTGATGGACACCGCGCCCAGCACCAAAATGAAGAGAGCGATCACCCATGCAAAGATGGGGCGTTGGATAAAGAACTGCGACATAGGTCTGCGCCTTGTGTGTGCTTATTTGCTGGCAGGTGCGCCAGTGGCTGGAGCGGCGTTAGCGGGTGCGCTACCTGTCCATGGAACGGGTTTCACGGGGGCGCCGGGCACCATCATTTTTTGGAAACCATCGACGATCACTTGGTCGCCCGTTTTGAGGCCATCCAAGATGACCCATTGGCCGTCTTGCGAGTTACCCACTTTCACGGGGCGAGGTCCGGGTTTACCGCCTTCGCCTATCACCATAACCGTGTCACCTTGGTTGCTGCGGGTCACCGCTTGCTGGGGCAGCAAGATGCCCGATGGCAATTCCGCTTGCGACAAGCGCACTCTCACGTATTGACCTGGCAACAGCAAACCATCGCTATTGGGCACTTCGGCACGCAGGGTGATTTGGCCGCTGGTGGCATCGACGCTCAGGTCGCTGAACAACAGTTTGCCGGGTTTGGGAAGCTCCGTGCCGTCTTCTAGCACTATGCGTACAGCCACCGAACCATCACTGGCAGCACGTAGCTGCTTGGAGGCAATCGCTTTGCGCAAGCGCAGCACTTCGGTGCTGCTTTGGGTGAAATTGACGTAAACCGAAGAGATCTGTTGGATAGTGGCCAGTTGGGTAGCCTCAGAGGCGCTGACCAGTGCGCCTTCAGTCACTTGGGATTGACCTATACGGCCAGAGATGGGCGCTGTGACGCTGGCGTATGCAAGGTTGATGCGTGCGGTTTCTATAGCGGCTTTGGCGGCCGCAACATCGGCCTCGGCTTGGCGCTGCGTCGTTTGCAGCGTGGTGAAGTCTTGTTTGCTAATTGCATTGGCTTCTACCAAGGCTTTGTTGCGCTCTAGCTGGGCATTGGCTTGGGCCAAAGTGGCCGAGCTTTTAGCCAAGGTGGCTTGGGCACTTTCCAGTGCGGCGCGGTAGGGTGCATCGTCGATTTGGTAGAGCAATTGGCCAGCTTGCACTTCGCTGCCTTCGCGGAACAAGCGCTTGAGCACCACTCCATTGGCACGGGCGCGTACTTGCGCAACCCGCAGGGCGCTAACGCGACCCGGTAGTTCGGTTTGCAATGCCACCGATTGCGGAGCAACGGTGATTACGCCTACTTCTGCTGGGGGCATGCCCCCCATGGCACCTCCTGGTGCATCGGTTTTTGCGCCACAGGCAGCTAAAGCCAAAACGGCGGGGATGCTCAGCAGTGCAAGGTGTCGTGGGTGCAGTATTTGATGTGACGTAGGCATATATGTCCTTAAAGGGGAGGCGACGCAACCATAAAGGTGGAAAATGGCAAACAGTTTACATACATGCTTGAATGTATGCTTGAGCAATTGTTAAATAACCCTTTCGGCCACTAAGGGAGAAACATGGCACGGAAAACCAAGGAAGAAGCGCAGGCTACGCGAGAACTGATTTTGGACACTGCGGAGACCGTGTTTTTGGCGCACGGCGTGTCGCGCACATCATTGCAGGCAATTGCCCAATCAGCGGGTGTTACACGGGGCGCTATTTACTGGCACTTTAAGAATAAAAGTGATTTGTTTCAGGCCATGGTGGATCGGGTTACCAAGCCGTTCTTTGCATCTTGGGATGCACACAGTACCAACAGTGCTGTGCAACCACTTGAGCGGCTGCGGACTAATTTGCGTATGGGCTTGAGTTTGGTGGCCCAAAATGAGCGAGGACGACGCGTCTTTGCCATTGTTTCGTTCAAGCTGGAGTACGTGGACGAAATGCAAGGGATTTATCTGCAGTACCAGCGCGATAGGGTGCGTTTTATGCAAGAGATGCAGTTCTTGCTCGACTTGGCGCAGGAGCAAGGGCAATTGCGCCCGCAGGTGAGTGTGCGGGCAGCGGTGGTTGGGTTGGATGCTTTGATGGCAGGCCTTTTGCGCAACTGGTTGCTTGACCCGTCTGTATTCGATATTGAAGGCGATGGTATGGCGACCGTTGACATGTTTTTGTCTGGGATCGCTCAGTAGACTGCGTCCCATCGCTTGGGCGCAGTTTGGGCAATTCATGCAACAAACTGCGCCAGAGATTGGAGTGGGCGCTGCTTATTTGGCGCTCAAGCACTCACTCATGAACTTTTTACGCTCATCGCCTTTGAGGTCTTTGGTTTTGGCATCGGCGTTGCAGGTTTTCATTTTGTCTTGTTGCTTGACGGGCTTGGCGGGTTCTTCGGTTTTGGCGCTCAAGCACTCACTCATGAACTTTTTGCGCTCATCGCCTTTGAGGTCTTTGGTTTTGGCATCGGCGTTGCAGGTTTTCATCTTCTCTTGTTGTGCGCCAGCGTAGCTATGGCCTGCTGCCAAGGTGCAGGCCAGTACCAGAGTGGTCATCCATACTTTCATTGCGAACTCCTCATCAAGATGGTTAAGAAGGTTGTGGGCTAGCAAGCAAGAGCGCTAGCTGCCTAGCCGCACACCAGCATACAACGGCGCAGGCGGTTTTGGGTTGACCCGTAGAATCGCGGCCATGCTTTCTGTCAAAAATGAATTGTTGGCCATCTTGGCCGATGCTTTGGAGCGCCTGAGCCCCGGTGCCGGTGCCAAAGCTGCGTTTGAAACCCCTAAAGTGGCCGCTCACGGTGACTTCGCCTGCACGGCTGCGATGCAGTTGGCCAAGCCACTCAAACTCAACCCCCGCCAAGTGGCACAAGATTTGATTGATGCCCTGCAAGCGACCACGCCCTATCAGCAGTGGGTAGAGGCACTGGAAATCGCCGGGCCAGGGTTTATCAATATCCGACTCAAACCTGCTGCCAAGCAGCAGGTCGTGCGGGAAGTGCTGCAACAGGCCGATCGCTTTGGCTACCAAGAGTCCAACGGCCAGCGCGTGCTGGTGGAGTTTGTGTCGGCTAACCCCACGGGGCCCTTGCACGTGGGCCATGGTCGCCAGGCTGCGCTGGGCGATGCCATCAGCAACCTGTTTGCCACCCAAGGGTGGAATGTGCACCGCGAGTTTTATTACAACGATGCGGGCGTGCAGATCGACACTTTGACCAAGAGCACCCAGCTGCGCGCCAAGGGTTTCAAGCCCGGTGACGACTGCTGGCCCACCGACAGTGACAACCCACTGGCCAAGAACTTCTACAACGGTGACTACATCGCCGACATTGCCGAAGCCTTTAAAGCCAAGGCTACTGTCAAGGCCGATGACCGTGAGTTCACCGCCAATGGGGATGTAGAGGATTACGACAACATCCGCCAGTTCGCCGTGGCCTACTTGCGCAACGAGCAGGACAAGGACTTGCAGGCCTTTAACCTGCACTTTGACCAGTACTACCTCGAATCCAGTCTATACAGCAGTGGCCGTGTGGATGCCACAGTGAACAAACTGGTCGCCAACGGCAAGACCTACGAGCAAGACGGCGCGCTGTGGCTTAAGTCCACCGACTACGGTGACGACAAAGACCGCGTGATGCGCAAGAAAGACGGCACATACACCTACTTCGTGCCCGATGTGGCCTACCACATTGCCAAGTGGGAGCGCGGTTTTGCCAAAGTCGTCAACATCCAGGGTACCGACCACCACGGCACCATCGCTCGCGTGCGCGCTGGCCTGCAGGCGGCTGATGTGGGTATTCCCCTGGGCTATCCCGACTACGTGCTGCACACCATGGTGCGCGTGGTGCGCGGGGGTGAAGAGGTCAAAATCAGCAAGCGCGCCGGTAGTTACGTCACGCTGCGTGATCTGATTGAGTGGACCAGCAAGGACGCAGTGCGCTTCTTCTTGCTCAGCCGCAAACCCGATACCGAATACACCTTTGATGTCGACTTGGCCGTGGCCCAGAACAATGACAACCCTGTGTACTACGTGCAGTACGCGCATGCCCGCATCTGCTCGGTGTTGCGTGCGTGGCAAGAGGCGGCGCAGGCGGCAGGGCAAAGTGCCAGTGTGGCCAACTTGCAGACAACCGACTTGTCGCCCTTGCAGGGTCCACAGGCACAGGCGCTGATGTTGCAATTGGCCAAATACCCCGCCATGTTGACGGCTGCATGTGATGGAGAAGCACCACACGACGTGACTTTCTTCCTGCGCGAGCTGGCTGCGAGCTACCACAGCTATTACGATGCCGAGCGCATTCTGGTGGACGACGAGCCCACCAAACTGGCCCGCTTGGCCTTGGTGGCAGCTACCGCGCAAGTGCTGCGCAATGGCTTGGCTGTGTTGGGTGTGGATGCGCCAGAAAAAATGTAACCCTGCAAAGGCAGATTTATGCTGACAAAACAACGTGGTGGAACCGTAGTCGGTTTTATAGCCGGCTTGCTGGTGGGCTTGGCTATCGCCTTGGTGGTGGCGATTTACATCACCAAGGTACCCGTGCCGTTTGTGAACAAAACCCAAACGCGCTCTGCCGAACAAGATGCGGCAGAAGCCGAAAAAAATAAGAACTGGGATCCCAATGCGCCCCTGTACGGCAAAAACCCGGCTCCGGTGCCACCCACTATCACGGTTCCCGGCAGTAAAGCCACCAAGGCTGAGCCAACTAAGGGTGCGGATGCCAAGCCAGCGGAAGCCAAAGCCCCTGACCCTAAAAGCACGCCTGCTGATGCCAAGCAACCTGCATCGGCTGACCCCATTGCAGATTTGGCCAAGGCCAAAGGCGCCATTGGCGGTGTAGTGTTCTGGGTGCAAGTGGGCGCTTACTTCAACGCCGATGAGGCCGAAGGACAGCGCGCTAAATTGCAAATCAGTGGCATTGATACCAAGGTGTCGCAGCGCGAACAAAACGGGCGGACGGTGTACCGTGTGCGGGTGGGGCCTTTCGACAAGAAAGAAGACGCCGAAGCCAACCGCGACAAACTGGAAAAAAACGGTCTGGATGCAGCGGTGGTTCGAGTAACCCCCTAGTTTCGGAACTTTCTTGGATTACCAAGCATCCCAGTCTACAAAGGAGTAAAGCATGAAACGCAGAGAATTCGCACAATTGGCCGGTGCAGGTTTGGCCACTACGGCTGGTAGCACTGTTTGGGCCCAAGGTGCCAAACCAGTGGCAGGCACTGACTACCAAGTGATTGATCCCCGTGCCCCGGTGGAGGCACCGGCTGGCAAGATCGAAGTGGTGGAGTTCTTTTGGTTCAATTGCCCGCACTGCAATGCGTTTGAACCCACTTTGCAAGCTTGGATTCCCAAGCTGCCCAAAGACGTGCATTTCCGCCGAGTACCCGTGGCGTTCCGTGACGACTTTGTTCCACAACAGCGCTTTTTCTACGCGTTGGAGACCATGGGTTTGGTCGAAAAAATGCAGGCTAAGGTGTTCGCCGCCATCCATGTCGAGCGTCAAGATTTGACCAAGCCTGATGCCATCATCAATTGGGTTGCCAAGCAGGGCATTGATAAAAATGCCTTTACTGCAGCCTACAACTCCTTTGCTACTGCCACCAAAGCGGGCAAAGCAACGCAGTTGCAAAATGCCTACAAGATCGAAGGTGTGCCTTCCTTGGGCGTGGCTGGTCGCTTCTTGACTGATGCTGGTATGGCGGGGGGTATGGGGCGTGCTCTGCAAATCGTCCAGCAATTGGTCGATCAGGTTCGCGCTAAACCAGTGTAAAAAATCTTTTCAATATCGATACGATGGGTCATCGCACGCACGATGGCCCACTCTCCCCGTACAATGGCCCGAAACGCTTTAACAGCAAGTTTCGTGCCTTTATGAAAAAAATCTCCTCGTTACTGTGGTGCGCCGCTTTGGTTGGAAGTCTGGTGGCACCAGCCGCTGCAGAGCGGGCAGATCGCAATAAGCCGATACAGCTAGAAGCGGATGCCTTGCGCTATGACGACGTGCGCCAAGTCAGTGTGCTCACTGGCAATGTAGTGCTGACCAAAGGGAGCATCGTCATTCGCGGCGCTACGGTGGAGGTTCGCCAAGATCCCGATGGCTACCAATACGCCACCGTAGTGGGTAATTCGCAAACGCCCGCTTATTTCCGTCAAAAGCGTGATGGTGTGGATGAGTTCATTGAAGGCACCGGTGAAACCATCCAATACGATGGTCGTGCCGACACAGTTCGTTTTCTGAAACAAGCCCAATTACGTCGCTTGCGTGGCAGCACCTTGGCCGATGAAGTAACCGGGGACTCGGTTCTGTACGAGAACCTGTCGGATCGTTTCAGTGTGGATGGTGCACCCAAGACGGCGGCTGGTACTGGTGGTCGTGTGCGCGCCATGTTCACTCCCAAGCCCAGCTCGACCAGCACCGAAGCGGTGCCGCTCAAACCCAGCAACCAAATCGAAAAGTCCAATCAGTGAACGCGGCCGCTCATATTTTGTTGGCCTCAGAGAAGGCTCCGCATGGTCAGCTCCGGGCATTGAACCTGCAAAAGTCGTATGGACGCAGGCCTGTGGTCAAAGACGTGTCGATGGAAGTTGCCACTGGCGAAGTGGTGGGCTTGCTCGGCCCCAACGGCGCGGGTAAGACCACTTCGTTCTACATGATTGTGGGCCTGCTGCGCGCCAGCGCGGGCCAAATCACCATTGATGACCAGCGCGTGGACCACATGCCCATCCACCACCGGGCACGCTTGGGCTTGGGCTATTTACCCCAAGAAGCATCCATCTTTCGCAAGCTCAACGTGGCGGACAACGTGCGCGCCGTGCTGGAACTGCAGCACAACGAGCATGGAAAAAAGCTCAGCAGTGCGGAGGTCGAAGAACGCCTGACCGCTTTGCTAGAAGAGCTGCGTGTCGATCACTTGCGCGACTCGCCCTCGGTGGCGCTGTCCGGTGGCGAGCGCCGCCGCGTCGAGATTGCCCGGGCTTTGGCTTCGCGTCCTCGTTTTATCTTGCTCGATGAACCGTTTGCGGGCATTGACCCGATTGCCGTGATCGAGATCCAGCGCATCATCAAATTCTTGCGTGCCCGGGGTATCGGGGTGCTTATTACTGACCACAACGTACGCGAGACCTTGGGCATTTGTGACCGGGCCTACATCATCAGCGATGGTCATGTGCTGGCCCAAGGTACGCCCGGCGAGATCGTCAACAACCCAGATGTGCGCCGCGTCTATCTGGGTGAACACTTCCGCATGTAATGAAGCCCGGACTGTCGCTGCGCGTTTCGCAGCATCTGGCCCTGACGCCGCAGTTACAGCAATCCATCCGCTTGCTGCAGCTTTCCACGCTGGAACTGAGCCAAGAAGTCGAGCAAATGCTCGATGAAAACCCCTTTTTGGAGTTGGCAGAAGAGCGGGCTGAACGCGAAGACTTTGGTCTTGGCCAGGCCGATGCCCCCGTCAGTTTGGGCGACCATGTGAGCGAGGTAGCCACCGAACACAGCACTGACCACATGGCGGACAGCAGCGAGGCGGAATGGGAGCCCTCTGCCCTGAGCGATGATCCCAGTTGGGAAGGTGATGGCACAAACGACTTTGCCGCCGATGACAGCGAGTGGGGCGTAGAAGCCAAAGCCCGCACCCACAACAACGACGATGACGAAGAAGCCGACGCTGTTACCTTGGCGCGCAGTGGCGAAAGCCTGCAGGACTACCTGCACCGGCAAACCCTGTCCCTGCGAGTGGGGGCCGAAGATTCTGCCGCTTTGCGCTTTCTCATCGAGTCGCTCAACGACGACGGCTACTTGGAAGAGTCCATCGAGGACTTGGCACAGTCGTTGCGCCCCGAGTCCGAAGAGCAGTACCAGCAGCTCTTGCACCACTTCCGCACCGCCTTGTCCTTGCTGCACAGCCTAGAGCCCGTGGGCGTGGGCGCGCGCAACCTGGCTGAGTGCATGGCCTTGCAAATCCGCCATGAGAAAACCTTGGCCGACAAAGAGGGCGATGACGATGCCGTGGCCCTGTGGCAAACCGCCTTGGCCGTGAGCCAGCAGCCTGCCGAGTGGCTGGCCCGCCGCGACGTCAAGCGCCTGGTGCAAGCCGGCTGCGGCAGCGAGGCCGACGTGCGCGAAGCCCTGCAGCGCATTGCCCGGCTAGAACCCAAACCCGGCCGCCGTTTTGTGCAGGTGGAGCGCAACATCGTCGTGCCCGACGTCATCGTCACTCTGGCGGGCAAGGTGGGCGGCATGCCGCGTTTTCGCGTCCTGCTCAACCCCGACGTGATGCCCCGCCTGCGCGTGCACGACATCTACGCCAACGCCCTGCGCGGCCAGCGCGGGGGCGAATCCTCCGGCGCGCTGCAGCAGCGCTTGCAAGAGGCGCGCTGGTTTATCAAAAACATCCAGCAGCGCTTTGACACCATCTTGCGCGTGTCCAATGCCATCGTGGAGCGGCAAAAAGGCTTCTTCACCCATGGCGAGCTGGCCATGCGCCCGCTGGTGCTGCGCGAGATTGCCGACGAGCTGGGCTTGCACGAATCCACCATCAGCCGCGTCACCACCGCCAAATACATGGCCACGCCCTTTGGCACGTTTGAGCTCAAGTACTTCTTTGGCTCCGGTCTGGGCACTGACGCGGGCGGCAACGCCTCCAGCACGGCGGTGCGTGCGCTTATCAAGCAATTCATTGCCAACGAAGACACCCGCAAGCCCCTGAGCGACAGCCAACTGTCGGACATGCTCAAAGAGCAGGGCATAGACTGCGCCCGCCGTACCGTGGCCAAATACCGTGAGGGACTCAAGATCCCCACCGCAACGCTGCGCAAAGCGCTCTGACACCTTTTAGCTATGAACCTGCAACTGTTTTTGCCTTGCGCCGCTGGCGTTGAGGAATTTTTGGCCACCGAAATCCGCTCGGTCGTGCAACTGCCGCCCAAAGCCATCAGCCCCCAGCGCGGCGGCGTGCGCGTCAACGCCAGCTGGAACGAGGTCATGCTGCTCAACCTGCACAGCCGCCTGGCCCAGCGCGTGCTGGTGCTGCTCTCGTACACCGAATACCGCACCGAGCAAGACATCTACCGCGCCGGTATGAACGTGCCGTGGGAACAGTGGTTCACCCCGCGCCAGAGCATCAAGGTCGAGATAACCGCCCAGCACAGCCCGCTGCAAAGCCTGAACTTTGCCGCCCTGCGCGTCAAAGACGCGGTGTGCGACCGCTTTCGCGAAACCAGCGGCGGCGTGCGCCCCGACGTGGATACCCAGCGCCCCGATGTACGCATATTTGCCCACCTGACCACCGACGCCTGCTCGCTGTATCTGGACACATCGGGCGAGCCGCTGTTCAAGCGCGGCTGGCGCGAAGACAAGGGCGACGCCCCGCTGAAAGAAACGCTGGCCGCCGCCATGCTGTACGCCAGCGGCTGGGTGAAGGGCGATGCCGACGGCAACCTGCAACCCCTGTACGACCCCTGCTGCGGCAGCGGCACCATCGTCATCGAGGCCGCGCAAATGGCCTGCGGCATGGCCCCCGGCCTGCAGCGCCCGTTCGCTTTTACCAAGCTGCGCCCCTACCACGGCCCCGCATGGCAGGCCATGAAGTCCGAAGCGCAAGCCAACATCGCCAAGCCCGACCCCGGCCAAGCCTTCTTGTTCTACGGCAGCGACGTGTCCCACCGCATGGTGGACTTTGCCCAGCGCAACGCAGACCGCGCTGGTGTGGGCGACGTGATCGAGTTCCGCGGCGGCGACGCGCTGCAGCGCATGCCCCCGGTCAAGTCCGCCAACGGCGGCGTCATGATGCTCAACCCCCCCTATGGCGAGCGCATTGGCGTGGGCGGTGTGGCCAAAACCGGCGCGCGCGAGTTGGTGGAGTTTGAGGGCGATGGCTCCTTCTTCGAACAACTCTCTGCCCACTGGAAGAAAAACTTCACCGGCTGGACCGCGTGGATGCTGACGCCCGACTTGAAACTGCCCGGCCGCATGCGCCTGAAAGAAAGCCGCCGCGTGCCCATGTGGAACGGCCCGCTGGAGTGCCGCCTGTTCCGCTTTGACATGGTGGCCGGCCGCTTGGACAAAGCCAAACGCCCCGCCGAACCAACCAACCCCGACAGCGCACAAGCTGGTGACGCTGCATGACGCTGGTCGTGATCGACACCAACGTGGTGCTGGACATGTTCGTCTTCCGCGACCCGCGTGTGCAGGGCCTGAAGGACGACCTGGCCCAAGGCCGCCAACGCTGGATAGCCACCCAGCGCATGCGCGACGAGCTAGAGCGCGTGCTGCACTACCCCCACGTGCAGCAGCGCCTGCAAACCGCTGCAGATAGTCAAGCCAATGGTCAAACCCTGAGCGCGGAGACTGTGCTAGCCCAGCGCGACGCATGGGCACAACTGGTGGACGTGGCCCCCAAAGCCCCCTACACCTGCAAAGACCCGGACGACCAATGCTTCATTGACCTGGCCGTAGCCCACACCTGCCCCCTGTGGAGCAAAGACAAAGCCGTGCTGAAAATGCGCAAACGGCTGGCGGGGTTGGGGGTGGAGATTAGGTAGCAAGTTTCCGTTTAATCGCGGCAGCGATCTCAGGCATGCCGTTGCCGCCATTCCAGTCTATGTATCGGTATGCTTTCATCATTGCATGAATTTTCTCTGGATCAACTCCGGCGTTCACCATGAGAACCTTTTTATTGCTTTTCATTAGCTGCATGAAGAAGGTGGAAAACTCAGTGATTGGCCAACCACTGGTGCTATCGAAGAAGCTGTCTGTCAGGATGAATAAGCCGACCTTTGCGTTCTCGATACCTTCATTGACCTTCGAATAGATGTTTTCCCCATAATCGATCTCGTAGCTATCAACCCAAGTGCCAATTCCCTGAGCCTGAAGGTATGCGTTCAACGGATTAACAATTAATTCCTTATCCTTTGACGAGTGACCAATGAAGACCCTTGATGCGTTCTTCTTCATGCATTTGAACTGAGGGTGTTGCGACTCAAGGTGTTCTCTCTCCGGCCATAAAAACAAGAGTCCGTCCCCTTCACTTGTGAGGGTCAAATCAACCATAAAGTCATCAATGAACGTCACGACATTGAAGGGGAGTGCATTTTCAAGGAATACGTTGTGTCGTTTCAACTTGTTTGGGTAGTTGGCTCTGAGCCATCGCTCAAACTTAATTGGATCGTCTTGAAGATTAACAGCGATCGAAAACTCAAGGCAGTAGGGGCTGTTATTGACGACGACACCCACCATCGTGGCGTAATCTTTATCAAAGGATCGAAGAATGTCTTTGACGAATTGGCGCTCTTTTATGCGCGAGCCGTAGTCGCACTCGAAAAGATACAGATAGTTCTGCTCCAAATTTCCTCCTTGCAATCTAACGTTTGGGCGACCGAGGGCTGTGCTGTTTTATCGCACAACGACCAGCGACCGGATAGTGCGAAATCGTTGCCCGTGCTAGGTTTCACTATCTTCCAGAGTCGTGAGGTCTTCAACACCTGCCATATCAGCAAGCATTTTTGTGTATTTTTTGAGTACTGATTGCAGCTCTGCGAGCTCATCTCGGAATTCCTTTTGCTTCTCGACATCTGAGAATGCCCCATCAATGCTCAGGCGGTGCCATTTCGCCGTGAATGGTCGAATCACCTGATTCAGTACGACTATGGCAATCTTCGTGAACTCCGTGCAGTTTCTAGTGTTGTTTTTCAAAACTTGGCGCGTAATGGCGAAGAGCGAGTAAACGCTATCCAAAGCCGTTTTTTCGTCGCCGTGTTTTTCATCAAGCGGCTGGGTAGCAATTCGGGTTAGCAGTTCGACATACAACTCCCACGCGGCGGCTTTATCCTCGTCTTGAGGCTTCCACTCCATCTCCAGAAATGGCGCTTTGATCTTCAAAGACGCCATATCCCAGTTTTCTAACCACTTGCTCCATTTCATTTTTGCCACCTATCAGCAGATCGGTTATTCACAAAACTCGGAAAGGAATTGTCGGGATTAATCTGTTTTCTCCGTTCGTATGCCTCATGAATCCACTGTTGCACTGAGGCTGCATCGGTGCTCCAGTTGTAGATTTTGGCGAACCCACATTGAATGTTGTCGTAGAGCCTAGGAGGAATCGTATACCCGTCGTACTTGGTGGTGTCGTTGCGAGGATATGTAGGCAGGATGATACCGAGCAACCCGGAGCGTGAACTGAACTGCGTTTGCCTAATGCTCGACCCGATTTCCCAGTCAACGTGCTTCCTTTGCCAAGTTTGCGACCCAATCAGAACCACTGTCACTGTTGAGTCGCGCAGATATTCGTCGCGGATCTTTTGTCGGACAGTTTCTGTCTTTAGATTTGGATCAATGTCGCCGATCTGTACCGACTTTGAAACCATGACATCGTGTGTATGCGCAAATAGCCTCTCGAAGTAGTCCCGATATGCTTGGTCATTGGCGTGGTGATAACTGACAAACACCTTGTGGCGCGGTGAATTGTTGCCGTAAAGCAAACTCATGGTTCTTCCTATGAAATTGTGAAACCCAATACTCAAGGCAGCGGTGCGAAGCATTCTCAGCCTTTGTCTTCATACCAGTATAGTTTTTAAATTTATAACGTTTGCGCACGCGATTGACATTCGAAGACACTTTGGGGATGATAATGACTAGTCTGACTAGATTTGGAGTGCATCATGCACACATGGCAACTACAAGAGGCCAAGAGCCGGTTCAGCGAGCTGGTTGATCTCACGCTCAAAGAGGGGCCGCAGCTCGTCACCCGGCGAGGTGAGGAGGCCGTGGTCATTCTGGCTGCCCACGATTACCGCCGCTTGAGCGGTCAGACCGCTAATCTGATGGACTGCCTGCTCAACGCGCCACGCGGTGAGGCATTGGTGCTGGATCGCTCCAGCAAGGCCATTCGCGATATAGCGCTATGAAGTATTTGCTAGACACCTGTGCGCTGTCCGAGCTGGTCAAGAGTGCGCCAGATGCCCGAGTGATTGACTGGTTTGCCGCACGCAAACCGCATGAGCTGTACATAAGCGCCATGACATGGGGTGAGTTGCAGCGGGGCGTGGGCAGACTGCCGGAGTCCAAACGCCGTGCGGAATTGACGTCTTGGCTGGAGCAGTTAGGCGCGGGGTTTGAAGGCCGTATCTTGGCGTTTGATCAGTCAGTGGCCGATGCTTGGGCTCAAATGACTGTGCAGGCCGATGTGCAAGGCAAACCCATGTCAGCCTTCGACTCGATCATCGCGGCCACGGCACGCGCGTACCAATGCCAATTGGTAACCCGCAACGTGCGGGACTTTGCCAATGCAGGGGTTGAGCTGATCAACCCATGGCAAGCTTAAGCACCCAGCTAGCGCTTACTCACACAATCACCACCGCCCGAAAGTCATTCACATTCGTATGCGTCGGGCCAGTCACCAGCAGGTCGCCCAGCTGGGCGAAGTAGCTGTACGAGTCGTTGCGGGCCAAGTATTGCTCTAGGCGCAGGCCCTGCTGGCGGGCGCGCTGCAGCGTGTCGGGGGTGACGAATGCGCCGGCGTTGTCTTCGCTGCCGTCTATGCCGTCGGTATCTGCGGCCAGCGCCCATATGCCAACAGCGTCTGTTTGCCCACCTGCCAAGCCTTGGGCCAGGCCTAGGCAAAACTCGGCAGCGCGTCCACCCTTGCCACGTGGTTCGTGAGCGGCTCTTGGGGCTACGGTCACGGTGGTTTCGCCGCCAGACAGCAGCACGCACGGTGTTTGGAATGGTTGCCCGCGCTGCGCGCAGGACAGGGCCAGCGCGGCGTGCATGCGGCCTATCTCGCGGGATTCGCCCTCTATGTTGTCGCCCAGTAGGTAGGGCGTGTAGCCCGCAGCTTGCGCCACCGCTGCCGCCGCTTGCAGCGACTGCCAAGGTGCAGCCACCACGCGGGTTTCGCACTGGGCCAAGCGGGCATCGGCGGGTTTGATGGTTTCTAGCAGGCCGCTGGCCCACGCTTGGCGTATGGCGGGCGGTATGTCTATGCGGTATTGCTCCACGATGGCCAGTGCCTCGGCGCAGGTGCTGGGGTCTGCCACGCTGGGGCCGCTGCCTATGGTGGCGGGGTCGTCGCCCGGCACGTCGCTAATGGCCAGCGTCAGCACCCGGGCGGGGTGGCAGGCGGCGGCCAGTTGCCCGCCTTTGATGCGCGAGAGGTGCTTGCGCACGCAGTTCATGGCGTCAATGGGCGCGCCGCTGTGCAGCAATTGTTGGTTGATGCGCCGTTTGGCTTCCAAGTCCACGCCATCCACGGGCAGCACCAGCAGGGACGAAGCCCCACCGGACATGAGGACGATGACCAAATCATCCGCCGTGAGGCCCTGCACCGCCTGCAGTATCTGCTGCGATGCGGCTACGCCTGCCGCATCTGGCACGGGGTGGGCGGCTTCCAGTATGCGGATGCGCTGCGTGGCCGTGCTGACCTGTGGCGGTATGTGCCCGTAGCGCGTAACCACCACGCCAGAGAGGGGTGCACTCGCAGGCCAAGCGGCCTCCACCGCCTGCGCCATGGCCGCTGCCGCTTTGCCTGCGCCTACCACCACCGTGCGCCCTTTGGCTGGCGGTGGTGGCAAATGCGCGGGCAGTACCTGCGCCGCTTGGGCGCGGGCTACGGCGGCGTCGTACAAGGCGCGCAAAAGCTGGCGGGCTGGTATGTCTCGGGGTGGCAGGGCGGTCATGGGTTGGGCGCTAGGCGTCAGGGCTGTACCAGTTCGGATATTTCGATGAGGTTGAAGTCCGGATCGCGTACGTAGACCGAGCGTATCTTGTGCGTGGCCCCGGTGCGCAGAACCGGGCCTTCCACAATGGGCCAGTTCTCGGCGTGCAGGCGCGCTACCACGCTGTCCAAGGGGATGGAGGCGATAAAGCACAGGTCTAGCGCACCGGGCACGGGCAGGTGGGCTTTGGGCTCGAACTCCGCACCCTGCACATGCAGGTTGATTTTCTGGTTGCCAAACTTGAATGCGTAGCGCTCCACCGGGGGCGTGCCGCCGACAAACGATTCGAGCTGCATACCCAGCACGCGGGTGTAAAAGTCCACACAGGCATCGCGGCGAGAAGTGGTCAGTACCAAGTGGTCGAGGTGGTCAATCATGCGTGTTCTCCCGCAGTGTGGCTACATGGAGGGGGCTGGGTGCAGGTCGGTGCACAGACCGGCTTTGGCCAATTGGCCTGACACCTCGTGCCCCACGATGGCGGGCATGCGCCGCGCCACATCGAGCAGCCGGGGCAGGTCTATGCCGGTGTCGTAGCCCATTTCGCTGAGCATGTGGATGGCGTCTTCGCTGCAAATATTGCCGCTAGCTCCGGGCGCATAGGGGCAGCCGCCCAAGCCGCCGAGCGAGCCGTCAAAGCGGTCTATGCCTTCCTGCACAGCGGTCAGCACGTTGGCCAAGCCCATGCCCCGGGTGTTGTGAAAGTGCAGGGTCAGTTGCAGGGTGGGGAAGCGCTGCTTGAGCGCCCGCGCCATGCGCGCCACTTGCGCCGGGTTGGCCATGCCTGTGGTGTCGCAAATGGTCAGGCCGCGCACGCCCAAGGCGGCAAACTGGTCGGCCCAGCGCAGCACCTCGTCTTGGGGCACTACACCCTCCATGGGGCAGCCAAAGCTGGTGGACAGCGACACGTTGATGGCCACATGCTGCTGGGCCATGGCAATCACATCGCGCAGGCTGGCAAAGCTTTGCGCACGCGTCATGCGCAGGTTGGTCAGGTTGTGCGTTTCAGAGACGGACATGACCACGTTGAACTCGTTGGCACGGCACTCCAGCGCCCGTTCGGCACCGCGCACATTGGGCACTAAGACGGTGTACTCCACGTCGGGTTGGCGCTGGATGCGGCCCATGACTTCCTCGGCGTCTTTGAGCATGGGAATGGCCTTGGCCGAGGTGAAGGAGGTGACCTCTATCTTGGCGTAGCCGCAGCGGCTGAGCGCGTCGATGAGGACCACTTTGGTGTCGGTGGGCACAAAAGTGGCTTCGTTCTGAAAGCCATCGCGGGTGACGACTTCGTGGAAGTGAATGCGTTGCATACGAGGGTGGCGGGGCTTAGTGCACGATGCCTTGGCGTTTGAGTTCGGCGATTTGCGCTGGGCTCAGGCCCATGTCTTGCAGCACGTTGTCGGTGTCTTGCCCCAGTGTGGGGGCGTTGCGCCGATGCTGGCCTGGCGTGGCCGAGAGCTTGGGCACTATGCCCGGAATGGCCAGGCTGCTGCCGTCGTCCATTGCGATGGTGTGCAGCATGCCGCGTGCTTGGTAGTGCGGGTCGGCGGCAATGTCGGCCACGGTGTAGATGCGCCCGGCTGGTACCGAGGCACCATCGAGCAGGGTCAGTACCTCGTCCACGCTGCGCTGAGCCGTCCATGCACCAATGGCTGCGTCCAGCTCCTCTACCCGCGCTACGCGTCCGGTGTTGTCGGCCAAGCTGGGGTCCTTGGCCAAGTCGTCGCGGCCAATCAGGGTCATGAGCCGCTTGAAAATACTGTCGCCATTGCCCGCCACCAGCGCGTAAGCACCGTCTTGGCAGCGGTAGGCGTTGGTGGGCGCTATGCCGGGCAGAGCGCTGCCTGCGGGGGCGCGCACAGCACCAAAGGCGCTGTACTCGGGCAGCAGGCTTTCCATGCAGTTGAAGACGGCTTCGTACAGCGCCACATCAATCACCTGTCCTTGGCCGCTGCGGTGCCGGTGCTGCAGCGCCAGCAAAATGCCTATGACCCCGTGCAAGGCGGCCAGGGTGTCGCCCATGCTCACGCCCACGCGCACGGGGGTGCGATCAGGCTCGCCGGTGAGGTGGCGCAGGCCGCCCATGGCTTCGGCCACGACGCCAAAGCCCGGGCGGTTGCGGTAGGGGCCGGTTTGCCCGTAGCCGCTGACGCGCAGCACGATCAGGCGGGGGTTGTGCTCCAGCAGCACAGCGGGGTCTAGCCCCCAACTCTCCAGCGCGCCGGGGCGAAAGTTCTCAATCAGCACATCGGCTTCGTGGGCCAAGCGGCGAACGATGTCTTGCCCTTCGGGCGTGCGCAAATCCAGCGCGATGGAGCGTTTGTTGCGCGACTGGATTTGCCACCACACCGATGTGCCGTCTTTGAGCAAGCGCCACTTGCGCAGCGGGTCGCCGCCGTCGGGGGATTCGATCTTGATCACATCGGCCCCAAAGTCGGCCAGGGTTTTGGCGGCAAATGGGCCGGCTATGAGCTGGCCCATTTCGATGACTTTCAGGCCCGCCAAAGCGGCGGGGCTCGATGCGGTAGGTGTCTCAACAGATGGCATGCTTGGCGATGGAAGGCCTGTTCACCACTTGGGCGCGAAGGTGTCCGCGCTGGCCACGGGCCAGTGGGTGCGGTAAATCTGGGGCAGGTCGTCCAGCGAGCCGTTGCGCAGACAGCCTTCTTGCACTTGCACCAAGATGAGCTGGGCGAGTGACTTGACGGTGTCGTCCTCCATGCGCCGCACGATGTGGTGGGGGGTGAATTGGCCGGGGTGTTGCAGGCCCACGGCTTGCACCAGTTCTTTCAGTGCCTCCAGTGTTTGCTGGTGGAAGTTGTAGACGCGCTCGGCCTTGTCGGGCACCACCAGCGCTTGCTGGCGCACGGGATCTTGCGTCGCCACGCCAGTGGGGCAGTGGCCGGTGTTGCAGTGCTGTGCTTGGATGCAACCCAGCGCAAACATGAAACCACGCGCGCTGTTGCACCAGTCCGCACCCAGTGCCATGAGGCGGGCAACGTCAAACGCGCTGACCACCTTGCCCGCCGCACCTATGCGGATGCGTTGGCGCAGGCCCGCGCCACGCAGCGTGTGGTGCACCAGCAGCAGGCCTTCTTGCAGTGGCGCGCCCACGTGGTTGGTGAACTCCAGTGGCGCAGCGCCGGTGCCGCCTTCAGCGCCATCGACCACGATGAAGTCCGGCGTGATATTGGTTTGCAGCATGGCTTTGACAATGGCAAACCACTCCCACGGGTGGCCTACGCAAAACTTAAAGCCCGTGGGCTTGCCGCCCGACAGCTCGCGCAGGCGGGCGATGAACTGCAGCATCTCCACCGGGGTGCTAAAGGCGCTGTGGGTAGCGGGTGAAATGCAATCCACGCCTTCAGGCACGCCACGGGCGGCGGCGATTTCGGCGGTCACCTTGGGGCCAGGCAGCATGCCGCCGTGGCCAGGCTTGGCACCTTGGCTGAGCTTGAGCTCGATCATCTTGACCTGGGGGTCTTGGGCTTGGGCGGCAAATTTGTCGGCGTCAAAGCGGCCTTGCTCGTCGCGGCAACCAAAGTAGCCCGATGCCACTTCCCAGATGAGGTCACCACCGTGCACGCGGTGGTGCTGCGATATGGAACCCTCACCCGTGTCGTGCGCAAAGCCGCCGCGCTTGGCACCTTGGTTGAGGGCCAAAATGGCGTTGGCGCTGAGCGCACCAAAGCTCATGGCCGAAATGTTGAACACGCTGGCGCTGTAGGGCTGGGCGCAGTCTGGGCCTATGGTGATGCGAAAGTCGTGCGTGGCAAGCAGGGTGGGGGCTAGCGAATGGTTGACCCATTCATAACCTTGTGCGTGCACATCCAGTTGGGTGCCAAAAGGGCGTTTGTCCGATTCTTTTTTGGCGCGTTGGTACACCAGTGAGCGCTGGGCACGCGAGAAGGGCTGGGCTTCCATGTCGCTTTCCAAAAAGTACTGGCGAATTTCGGGCCGAACAAATTCCAGCATGAAGCGAAAGTGCCCAATGAGTGGGTAGTTGCGCAGCACGGCGTGGCGGGTTTGGCGCAGGTCGTACACGCCGCGCACCAGCAGTAGCAGGCTCAATACAAACCAGACCCACCCCACGCCAGCGGCCAGCGCTGTGGCGGCGCTGAGCAAACACAGCACACACACCAGTAACAAGGGAACTAAGCGCACCGGGAAACGGGCGTTGATGAAATCCAGCATGGGGGAGACCTCCTGTGCTGGCGATTGTCAGCGAAAGTGCGTTCTCTGGTGTGTGTGTCTGTATCGGCCTTAGGCCAATGCGGTTTCCCCGTGCTGCAAGCGGGTGGTAGAGCGCTCTTGCACGATGTCTTGCACCAAAGCGTCGATGTGCTGCGTGGTCACCCCTGGCATGGTGATGATGTGGCAGTAATCGTCCTGCGTGGCCAGTTGCCACTTGTGCTTGATGGCATCGCCCACGCGGGGCAGCACCACGGTCAGTGCGCCGGGGTTGCGCCACGCGGTAATGCCCACGGCTTGCAGGGCCTGCACGGTGTAGGCGGCTACCGCTTGGCACTGCTGCAGGCGGCGCTGCAGGCCTTCGGCCCCCATGCTGTGGATAGCGTGCCACAGCAGCAGGGGCGTGAAGGCGCTGCGCGAGCCGGTGATGGTGGTGTCCATGCTGCCGATGTAGCCAATGGCGCGGCCAATGCGCTCCACGTAGCGCTTGCGTGCCAGCACCACACCACAGGGTAGGGGTGAGCCAATGAATTTGTGGCCGCTAAAGGCCAGCGAATCGGCACCATCAGCAAAGTCAAAAGCGGGGCGCGGTTCTAGGAACGGTGCGTAGGGGCCACATAAAGCCGCATCGCAGTGGATGTAGCGCTGCTCGATCACCAGCTCGTCTAGCAGTTGTTGGATGCGGCCAATGTCGTCCTTGCCTTCCTTCATGGTGGTGCCAATGTTGGCAAACACGATGGCAGGCACATCGCGGTGCAGGCGCACGGTGTCGCGCAGGTCGTCGTAGTCGATCTCGCCGTTGGGCTGGGTGCGAATCATGATGTGCCGCAGCCCCAGCAGGTGCACGTTTTTGGTCACGCTGTAGTGCGTGTCTTGCGAGAAATACACCACCCCGTTGGGGTACAGCTCGCGCGCCAAGTACAGGCCGTACAGGTTGCCTTCGGTGCCGCCGTTGGTCACGTAGCCCCAGTAGTCATTGGCCGGTGCGCGAAACAGCTGGGCAAAAAAGTGCAGTACCTCTTGCTCAAAGTCGCGCGTGGCCAAGCGGTAGGTGCTGGGCTGAAAGGGGTCGCCCACATTGTTGAACGGGAACTGCAAAAACCGCAGCAAGTCCGTGTAGTCAATATCGTTGGCACACGGGTAGCCCAGAAAGTGCTGGCTGGACTCGGAAAGGGAACGGTGCAGCGCGTCCAAGCGCGCTTGGTGCTGTGCATTGAGCATAGAAATGTCGCCTCATCTTGTGGATGTTGTGAATGGCCGGGCATGCGTTGGTCACGACAAACCTTGCCGGGGTCTTGGCACCGGGTTGCGATGCCAAGGTGGGCGATGCTACTGGGCCACAGATGTCCTGCGACTAGAGAAAACCCCCAGATATTGCTCGGCATAATGCCCGCTTCGTTAATAAGGCTTTAAAGTAAAGGGAGTCATAATGCGTCAGTACCGGATATGGCTAGCGGCGATCAGTGCCATGGTGTTGCAGATCGCGCAAGCGGGGGATTTGTTTGTGGATGACAAACCCGCAGAGGGTATTAATACCCGCACGGCCTTGGAAGCGAGTCATACGATTGGTGGCTATCCCATCTTCCAGCCGGGTGGGCTGTGGCGCTTCTCCAGTAGCAATGTGTGGATTTCTCAACCGTCCCGAGAAGGTGGCACGCCCGTTCCTTTGGGCGAAGTTGTTTTTGTTTTGACTGAGGGCGTTACGTGGGTGGGGGAGTTGCGGGTACGGGCCAATTTGCAGCCAGGGAACACCAGTTATTGGAATAGCGACCCTTGTGGTGGTTCGCATCTTGTAGTGAATAAAAAGAGCAGTGGGCGCGATGACAACTGCTTGACGTTGGACTACTTGGAGACATCTAAGCTCCTGCAACTGGTTGTGAGCCACTCTAGCCGTGGTGGTCGTTATTACAAAGTGACGTTTGTACTCAACCCTGTGATGCTGGGTGCCCGTGATACCAAGCCTGAAGACTGGCGATCTACGTCCATTGAAGTCACTCCGAGCCGCGCCGCTTTGGTCAAGCGTTTGACACAGTGGGGAATCCAGTTGCAAGACGCCACCCGCGACGTGTTTGACACCAAGAAACCCGATGCCTTGAACGCTATGCCGTCTTTTCGCACGGTGATCAATGCACCGCAAGAGTTTGTGCAGCAAAAGGTGTCCACCAATTTCTTGAGTGTGCTGGCGGATGTGCAAGACAACAAAGTAGGTTTTAGAGCAGTGGCGTATTCACCGCTAGAAGACTACAAAACCACTTGGGGTTTTGCTGCTGATCGCAAGAGCAAGGAAGAGGCGGAGAAAGACGCACTTGCCTTTTGCGAGAAGAATCGTAAAAGTGAAGCACCACCTTGCACAGTAGCACTCAGCCTCGCGCCTTGAGTGGACCTTGTGCCGCATACAACAAACCCCGCCCAGTGCGGGGTTTGTTGCTTTACACCACGCTGTTTTCCAACTCGGCCAATTGCTGCGCCGCCTCGAAGGCTTGCAGGGCGTCTACCACGTCGGCCAAGTCGCCTTCCATCACGCGGTCTAGTTTGTAGAGCGTGAGGTTGATGCGGTGGTCGGTCAGGCGGCCTTGGGGGTAGTTGTAGGTGCGGATGCGGTCGCTGCGGTCGCCGCTGCCGATCAGGCTCTTGCGCTGGGCGGACTCTTTGGCAGCACGCTCAGAGCGTTCTTTTTCTTGAATACGTGCCAGCAGCACGCGCATGGCCGAGGCCTTGTTGCTGTGCTGGCTGCGGCCATCTTGGCACTCGGCCACGATGCCGGTGGGGATGTGCGTGATGCGCACCGCTGAGTCGGTTTTGTTGATGTGCTGACCGCCCGCGCCGCTGGCGCGGTAGGTGTCGATGCGCAGGTCTGCTGGGTTGAGCTGGATGGCTTGCTGCTCGTCCGGCTCGGGCAGCACGGCTACGGTGCAGGCGCTGGTGTGGATGCGGCCTTGCGTCTCGGTGGCGGGCACGCGCTGCACGCGGTGGCCACCGCTTTCAAACTTGAACACGCCATAGGCCCCGCACGAGCCGGTGCTGGTTTGCACACTGCCGTCTATGCGCAGCACCACTTCTTTGTAGCCGCCCAACTCGCTGTCGCTGGCGTTGATGATTTCGGTGCGCAGGCCCACGCTGTCGCAGTAGCGGGTGTACATGCGCGCCAAGTCGGCGGCAAACAGGGCCGATTCGTCCCCGCCTGTGCCTGCGCGGATTTCCAGAAACGCGGCGCGCTGGTCGTCGGGGTCTTTGGGCAGCAGCATGCGCTGCAGGGACTCTTCCAGCTCGGCCATTTCGCGCTCGGCGCTGGTCACTTCTTCTTGCGCCATGGCTTGCATGTCGGCATCGCCCTCGGCGCTGTTGAGCATCTCTTGGCCTGCAGCCAAGTCGGACTCGCGCTGCTGGTAGCGCTCCCAGCGTTTGGCCACGGCGGCTACGTCAGTGTGCTCACGCGAGAGTTTGAGGAACTGCTCCATGTCTTTCATGATGTCTTCGCGCGAGAGCAAAAACTCCAGTTCGGACAGGCGTTGGGTGTAGCGCTCCATCTGAGCGCGCAGGTAGGGTTTCATAGCGAAAGGGGGTTGAACAGCTAACGGCTGTTGCGCAAAAAGAAGTGGCGTATGGCGTGCATCGCACGTTCGCGGGTGCTGGCGTCACCAGCGCGCAGCTCGGCCATGGCGCCGTGCAGCATTTTTTGGGTCAGGCCGCGGGACAAGGCTTCCAGCACGGCGTCCATGTCTTCGCCTTTGGCCAAGGCTTTGCGCGCGCGCGCCAGTTCGGCTTGGCGCCAGTCATCGGCTTGGGCTTGGAGTTGCTGGATCAGCGGCACGGTTTCGCGCTGGTCTACCCAGTGCATAAAGCTTTGCACCCCGGCGTCCACAATCGCCTCGGCCTGCGCCACGGCGGCTTGGCGGTTGGCTTGGGCGGTTTGCACCACCTGGGCCAAGTCGTCCACGGTGTAGAGGTATACGTCTGAGAGGCGTTGCACCTCGGGTTCGATGTCGCGGGGCACGGCCAAGTCCACCATGAAGAGCGGGCGGTGCTTGCGGCGCTTGAGAGCGCGTTCTACCGCGCCCAAGCCAATCAGGGGCAGGCTGCTGGCGGTGCAGCTGATGATGGCGTCGAACTCGTGCAGGCGGTTGGGCAAGTCGGACAGCAGCAGGGCTTCGGCCCCAAAGCGACTGGCCAGCTTCTCTCCGCGCTCCAGCGTACGGTTGGCAATGGCCATACTGGCTGGTTGGCGTGCAGCCCAGTGGGTGGCGCACAGCTCGATCATCTCGCCCGCGCCAACAAACAGCACCTTGATGCGCGAGAGGTCTTCAAACAAATTGCTGGCCAAACGCACCCCGGCGGCGGCCATGCTGATGCTGTGGGCACCGATCTCGGTGCTGGTGCGCACCTCTTTGGCCACAGCAAAGGAGCGCTGGAACAGTTGTGACAGCGTGGTGCCCAGCGCGCCCGCTTCGTCGGCAGCGCGCACGGCGTCTTTGAGCTGGCCCAGTATCTGGGCTTCTCCCAGCACCATGGAATCGAGCCCGCTGGCGACGCGAAAGGCGTGGCGGGCCGCCTCGGGGCCTTGCAGGCGGTAGGTGTGGTGGCGCAGCTCTTGCACCGACACGCCGCCGCTTTGGGCCAGCCAGTCCAGCGTGTGGTCCATGGCCATTTCGTCGCCTGCGCAGTAAATCTCGGTGCGGTTGCAGGTGGAGACGATGGCCGCTTCGGGCAGAGCATTGGCTTGTGCCACTGGGTGTGCGCGGCGCAAGGCCTCCAAATGCGGCGCGATGCGATCCATAGCAAACGCAAAACGGCCCCGCACATCCAGCGGAGCAGTGTTGTGGTTGATGCCAAGAGTCCAGACAGCGGCCATGGAAAAGGGTGCGGTGCGCAAGCAAGAGCTAAGTCGGGGGCGATTATAGAATTGCCCCTCCTCTTACCCTAGCCCTGCAGCAAGGGCTTTTGCATGGTCTTCATAGTGATTTTTCATGGGTTTTTTTGATCTGCTCAACCACATCGCCAACCTGTTGTTGGCCCCTGCTGCGTTGGCAATTTTGCTCGCCTTGTGTGGGCGTATTTTTATGAAAAAACGGGCTGCAGCGCCCGTCCTGCTTGCTCAGGCAGCTATTAATTTTGTAGCAGGTTTGGCTGTGGTGCTGGCGGCTTTGGTGTGGACGCAGCACGATGGCAAGATGCTCATGTATGGCGCGCTGGTGCTGGTGGTGGCTACGGTACAGTGGTGGTTTCAACACCGATGAAAGCTTGATGCATGTCAAATGCATGGAACCCTGCGCCACTGCAAGCGCTGCTGTTTGACCACGATGGCACCTTGGTCGATTCCGAAACCGGCCACTGGCAGCAATGGAACCAAGCGCTGGCCGAACTGGGCGTGTCCATAGACGAAGCCGATTATTCCGCCCACTACGCGGGCTTGCCCACGGTCAACAACGCCCAGCGCTTGCTGGACACTCTGCTGTGCGAGTCCGAGTCGCGCAAACCGCCCGAGCAGCGCCTGACGGTGCAAGACTTGGTGGCGCGCAAGCAGGCCGCCACGCGGGCCTATTTGCAAGGCGGTGCCTTCCCCCTGATGCCCGGTGTGCGCGAGATGCTGCAGTTTTGCCAGCAAGCAGGGCTGCGCATGGCCATCGTGACCGGGGCGCGCCAGTTTGTGGTGGAGGCTACGCTGCGCTTTCATGGGCTGGAGGGCGTGTTTGAAACCGTCGTCAGCGCCGATGACGTGCAGCACAGCAAGCCCCATCCCGCCTGCTACCTGCTGGCTTTGCAGCGCATGGGCTTACAAGCCTCCCAAGCGCTGGCGGTGGAAGATACCCAGTTTGGCTTGGCTGCCGCCCACGGCGCGGGGGTGGCCTGCGTGGCCATTCCCACGCCCTTGTCAGCCCACCACGACTTTGCCAAGGCCGTGCGGGTGATGGAGAGTTTGGGGCAGTTGCAAAGGGAGCTGGCGCAGAAAAGCTAATGCGCCGCGCTTCTGTTTGGGAGGGCTGAACTGTGGATGTCGGTTTTTTGTTGATTGTCGTCGTAGCCGTGCTGTTGGGCGTATTCCTGCCGTGGCTGTCTGATTCGAAAAATGGTCGCGCAAATCATGGGTTGGCAGCCCTGCAAGCCCAATTGCAAGAATGGGTGCAAAGTTCAGCGGCGAGACAGTTGTCGATTGATCCTGAACGTTACGAGGCAGTGTCGGCTGAATTGGCGATGCATCGGCGTATCGAATCGGGTGATGTCCGAAGCCTCACAACTTACATCCTCAACACCAAGGGCCAATACGTCATGGTGTTGGTTTCACTCGATACAGACCAACCTTATGTGAAGGTGGTGGAGGATCGCATAGCCCGCATTGTGCTGAGAGAACGTTACAAAGCCCCAGAAACCTAGTGGCAGTACGTGCGACATTGCGTCTTTCACTCTACGCCGCGCTGAACAAGTCCACTCGGTCGGTGATGATGCCGTCGGTGTGCAGCACCTCCAGCAAGTGGGTGGCAGCAGCGGCGTCGTTGACGGTGTAGCTCAGGGCTTTGAGGCCAGCATCCTGCACCGCCGATACGCTTTCGGGGGTCCACAACTGATAGTCGCAAATCACGGCCACACACTGCAGTTGCAGGGCGGTGTCTAGCCAGCCGGGGTGCAGCTCCTCCAGCAGCAGGCCGCGCGGCAGCGCGGGGCGGCTGCTTTTGGCTCCGGCCAGCGCTTCGGGTGCAAAGGAGCTGAGCAAAGGTGGTACGGCCTGGCCTTGCCATAAGCGGGCGGCGTGCTGTGCAACCACGGCACCGGTGTGGTGTTCGGTGCCGGGGGTGGGTTTGATTTCGATGTTCAGAAAGTGCCGATTGGCCAAGCAAAAGCGGGCAATCGCTTCTAGGGTGGGCAAGGTTTCCCCAGCATAGCGGCGGCTGTGCCAGCTGCCAGCATCCAGTTGGCTGAGGGTACTCCATGGCAGATTGCCTGCTATGGTTTTTGTAGCAGCTACAGCTTGCCCAGCATGCTCTACAGCCTGATTTGCTGTGGATGCTGTGTTGGCGTAAGGGGTGCTGGCAATGTTGCTGGTGCGCTCTAGCGTATCGTCGTGCAGCAAGAAGGGGACGCCGTCGGCGCTCAGTTTCACGTCGCACTCGTACATGCGGTAACCGTGCTCAGCGCCGAGGCGAAAGGCGGCCAAGGTGTTTTCTGGTGCCAACTTGCCTGCGCCGCGGTGGGCTACCCAGCGAGGGTAGGGCCAAGGGGAGAGGGGGGTGGCAGCAGTCATGGCAGCGCTCCTGTGTTCAGATAATTCGCAGCCCGCTGGCCGCATCGAAGCGGTGCAGTTTATCGCTGCGTGGGGTGGCGTGCAGCAAGCTGCCCACTGCGGGTGCCGGGGTGGCTTCGTCGCAGCGCACGATGAGGCTGTCGTGCAGCGCATCGCCTGTGGCGTTGGCCCAGCGGCAGTACACCAACCGCTCGGCGCCCAGCAACTCGCACGCTTCCACTTGCAAGGCCCAGCCTTGGCCGGGGGTGATGTCCAAATGCTCGGGGCGAATGCCCGTGATGTGGCCTACCGTGGCACTGGGCGCATGGCGCAGCAGGTTCATGGGTGGGGAGCCGATGAAGCTGGCCACAAAGGTGCTGGCTGGCGTGTTGTACACCTGCTCGGGGGTGCCGATTTGTTCCACGCGGCCAGCGTTCATCACGATCATGCGCTGGGCCAGCGTCATGGCTTCCACTTGGTCGTGTGTCACAAACAGGCTGGTGATGCGCAGGCGTTGGTGCAGCTTTTGAATCTCCAGCCGGGTTTGGGCGCGCAGCTTGGCGTCCAGGTTGGAGAGTGGTTCGTCGAACAAAAACACCTTGGGCTGGCGCACGATGGCGCGGCCCATGGCCACGCGCTGGCGCTGACCGCCCGAGAGTTCGCGCGGTTTGCGTTGCAAGTAGGGTTGCAGTTCCAGCATGCGGGCTGCCTCGTCCACACGGGTGCGGATGTCGGCTTCGCTCACTTTGGCGATGCGCAGGCCGTAGGCCATGTTGTCGTACACGCTCATGTGCGGATACAGGGCGTAGTTCTGGAACACCATGGCCATGTCGCGCTCGCTGGGTTCCAAGTCGTTGATGACCTTGTCGCCCAAGCGCATGGTGCCGCCGCTGATTTCTTCCAAGCCCGCCACCATGCGCAACAGGGTGGACTTGCCGCAGCCGCTGGGGCCGACGATGACGATGAATTCGCCCGCCTCAATCTCTGCGTTGATGCCGTGGATGACTTGGTTGGCCTTGGGGCCTACGCCGTAGCGTTTGACGATGTTGTCGAATGAGAGTGCAGCCATTTATTTTTCCGAATCCACGAGACCTTTGACGAACCACTTTTGCATCAGCATCACCACCAGCGCAGGGGGCAGTAGTGCCAGCATGGCAGTGGCCATGACGATGTTCCATTCCGTTTGCGCATCGCCCCCAGAGCCGATCATTTGCTTGATGCCCACGACGATGGGGTACATGCTTTCATCGGTGGTGACCAAGAGGGGCCAGAGGTATTGGTTCCAGCCATAAATGAATTGGATGACAAACAGCGCGGCCATGCTGGTGCGGGATAGGGGAACCAGCATGTCCTTGAAAAAGCGCATAGGGCTGGCACCGTCCATGCGCGCAGCCTCTGTTAATTCTTCCGGCACAGTTAAGAAAAATTGGCGGAACAAAAATGTGGCGGTGGCCGAGGCAATCAGCGGCACCGTCAGGCCGGCGTAGCTGTTGAGCAGGCCAAAATCGGCTACCACTTGGTAAGTGGGGCCGATGCGCACTTCCACCGGCAGCATCAGCGTGATGAAGATGCTCCAAAAGCAGGCCATGCGCAGCGGGAAGCGGAAATACACAATGGCAAAGGCCGACAAGAGGGAGATGGCGATCTTGCCCAGTGCAATGACCATGGCACTGACGAGGCTGACTACCATCATGCTGCCAGCGGCAGCGTGCGAGCCGGTGCCTGTGCGCGTGCCCAGCCATGCGGTGCGGTAGTTTTCTACCAGTTCTGAGCCTGGTAGCAATGGCATGGGGTTTTGCACCACATCTTGGGTGGTGTGGGTGGATGCGACAAAAGTCACATAAATGGGAAAGGCGATGATTAGCACGCCCACGATCAAAATGGCATGGGACAGAAAGTCCAGCCAGGGTCTGCGTTCCACCATGCTCAGTAGTTCACTTTCTTTTCAACGAAGCGGAACTGCACCACCGTCAGCAAAACGACGATGACCATCAGTACCACCGATTGCGCAGCCGATCCACCCAAGTCCATGGCCTTGAAGCCATCGAAATACACCTTGTAGACCAAGATGGCGGTGTCTTTGCCGGGGCCGCCTTTGGTGGCTGCATCCACGATGGCGAAGGTGTCGAAAAAGGCATACACCACGTTCATCACCAGCAAGAAGAAGGTAGTGGGCGAAAGCAACGGAAACTGGATAGTCCAGAAGCGCTTCCAAGGCTTGGCGCCATCCATGGCTGCCGCTTCGATCAGCGACAGCGGAATGGACTGCAAGCCAGCCAAGAAAAACAAGAAGTTGTAGGAAATTTGCTTCCAAACAGCCGCCATCACGACCAGCGCCATGGCGTGTGAACTGTTGAGCAGCGGGTCCCAGTTCAAGCCCAGTTCGTGCAAGGCGTAGCTGACAAGACCAATGGAGGGTGAGAACAAAAACAACCAGAGCACGCCCGCCACGGCGGGGGCTACGGCGTAGGGCCAAATGAGCAGGGTGCGGTAAATGGCTGAGCCACGTACCACCCGATCTGCAAACGTGGCCAAGAGCAAAGCCAATGACAAGCCCACCACCGTGACCAAACCAGAAAACACAGCGGTGGTCTGGAACGAGGCGAGGTAGCTGGCATCGTTCCAGAGGTTGCGAAAATTCTCCAATCCCACATAGTTGACGCTGGTACCAAAGGCGTCAGACTGCTGCACCGACTGCAAGATGGCCTGCAGCGCGGGCCAAAAGAAAAACACCACGATGATGACCAACTGGGGCGCCATGAGCGCCCAAGGCAACCAGCGGGAGCGGAAAACAACGCGCTTGTCAGAAGCCATGATCAGTGGTTGGCTTTCTCAAAACGTTCCAGCAACTCATTGCCGCGTTGCACCACGCTGTCCAAGGCTTCTTTGGCGCTCTTTTTGCCAGCCCAGACTTGTTCCAGTTCTTCGTCCTCAATGGTGCGAATCTGCACGTAGTTGCCCAAACGAATGCCACGGGACTTGTCGGTCACCTTGCGGATCATTTGGTTCACGGCCACATCGGTGCCGGGGTTTTCTTTGTAGTAGCCCGACTTTTCAGTCAGGTTGAAAGCCGCTGTCGTCACAGGCAAGTAGCCGGTGCGTTGGTGGCTGGCCGCTTGCACTTCGGGGCTGGAGATGAAGTTGAAGAACTTGGCAATGCCTTTGTATTCATCGGCTTTCTTGCCCGACATGACCCACAGGCTGGCGCCGCCAATGACGGTGTTCTGAGGGGCTCCGGGTACGTCTTTGTAATAGGGCAGGGGCGCAACGCCGTAGGCGAACTTGGCGTTTTTGCGCACGTTGCCGTAGAAGCCGCTGGAAGTGGTCATCATGGCGCATTCCCCCGACACAAAGGTGGCTTCTGGTACGTTGCCGCGGCCTTTGTAAACAAACAAACCTTGTTTGGCCATGTTGGCCAAGTTCTCAATATGGCGCACGTGCAGGGGGGAGTTGATCTTCAGGCGTGCGTCCAACCCGGCCAAACCGTTTTGCTTGGTGGCGTATTCCACGTTGTGCCAAGCGGAAAAACTCTCCAACTGGGTCCAGCCCTGCCATGCAATCGACAGGGGGCATTTGTGGCCGCTGGCTTTGAGTTTGGCAGCAGCCAGTGTCACGTCTCCCCATGTGGCGGGGGGCGTATTGGGATCCAGTCCTGCGGCCTTGAACGCATCTTTGTTGTAGTAGAAAACCGTGGTCGAGCTGTTGAAGGGAAAGCTCATCATTTGCCCGTTAGGCGCGGTGTAGTACGCGGCTATGGCTGGAATGTAGGCTTTGGGATCAAATTTCTCGCCCGCATCGGTCATGATTTTGCCCACGGGCACCACAGCCCCTTTGCTGGCCATCATGGTGGCGGTGCCCACTTCGAATACTTGCAAGATATGGGGGGCGTTGCCTGCGCGGAAGGCGGCGATGGCAGCGGTCATGGACTCGTCATAGCTGCCTTTGAAGGTGGGAACCACCTTGTAGTCCGACTGACTGGCATTGAACTGCTTGGCCAAGTCGTTGACCCATTCGCCATTGACGGCAGTCATGGAATGCCACCATTGGATTTCGGTAACCGCCATGGCGGGGCTGCTGATGCAAGCGGCCAAGCCCAGTGCCAAGGCGGTGCGGCGCAAAGTCTTCATGAGAGGTCTCCTAGCGGTGAAAGCGGGGCATGCTATGTGTTGTTTGTGTCAAAGCCGTGTCACGGTCATGACGCCCAGATGGGGATTTTGGCGAATTTGACCGCTTGGTCAGGCCTCTAATTCTCAGTGCTTACCCGTAGACTTAGCTAGCATTTGGTGGCTGGGTTACTATCTACGGCCCTGCATTACCCGCGTGGCCCTGTGTCTGGCTGGCGGGCCTGATTCCGATGAACGCTCCGACTTCGCATTTCCACCTGCTCCAAGCAGGTCAGCACGACGACGCTGGTGCCGACCGCGTCCGTGAAATTCCGTACAACTACACCTCGTTCTCCGACCGGGAGATCGTGATCCGTCTGCTCGGCCTTGAGGCGTGGGATTGGCTCACCCAACTGCGCCAAGAGCGCCAGACAGGCCGTTCGGCCCGCATGCTGTACGAAGTGCTGGGCGATATCTGGGTGGTACAGCGCAACCCCTATTTGCAAGACGACTTGCTGGACAACCCCAAGCGCCGCGCTTTGCTGGTGCAGGCGCTGAACCACCGCTTGCATGAGATAGAGCGCCGCCGCACACCGCAAGACGATGCCAGCCGCGATGCGCTGGTGGGCAGATTGCTGCAGGCGGCTCACCAAACGGTGAAGTCCTTTGACTCTCACTTCAACGCCATGGCGCAACTGCGCCGCCAGACCCAGAAGGTGCTGGCTCGCCACACCCGGCGCGACAACATCAAGTTCGACGGTTTGAGCCGTGTGGCCCACGTGACCGACGCGACCGACTGGCGCGTGGAATACCCCTTTGTGGTGCTCACGCCCGACAGCGAAGCCGAGATGGCGGCGCTGGTCAAAGCCTGTATCGAGTTGGAACTGACCATCATCCCGCGTGGGGGCGGTACGGGCTACACCGGTGGTGCTATTCCGTTGACTTGGAAGAGCGTGGTTATCAACACCGAAAAGCTTGAAGCCCTGACCGAAGTAGAAATGGTGCAACTGCCCGGGTTGAGCCAGCCCGTGGCCACCATTTACAGCGAAGCCGGTGTCGTCACCCAGCGCGTGGCCGATGCGGCCGAGCGCGCCGGCTATGTGTTCGCGGTGGATCCCACCAGTGCCGAGGCCAGTTGCATTGGCGGCAACATCGCCATGAACGCGGGCGGCAAGAAGGCCGTGCTGTGGGGAACTGCTCTGGACAACTTGGCCAGTTGGCGCATGGTCACCCCCCAAGCCGAGTGGCTGGAGGTGGTGCGCGTGAACCACAACCTGGGCAAGATCCACGATGCCGATGTGGCCAGCTTTGAGCTGAAGTACTACAAGGCCGATGGCAAGACCTTTATCCGCCAAGAGCGGCTGGATATTCCTGGCCCGAGCTTTCGCAAAGAGGGCTTGGGCAAGGACGTGACCGACAAGTTCTTGAGTGGCTTGCCCGGCATCCAGAAGGAAGGCTGCGACGGCCTCATCACCAGCGCCCGCTGGGTGGTGCACAAGATGCCAGAGCACACCCGCACGGTGTGCCTGGAGTTCTTTGGCCACGCCCGCGATGCGGTGCCGAGCATTGTTGAAATCAAAGACTTCATGTTTGCCGAGGCCAAGCGCAGCGGTGTGGTGCTGGCTGGCTTGGAGCATTTGGACGACCGCTACCTCAAGGCCGTGGGCTACGCTACCAAGAGCAAGCGCGGTGGCCTGCCCAAGATGGTGCTGATCGGCGACATCGCCGGCAACGACGCCGATGCCGTGGCCCGCGCCACCAGCGAGGTGGTGCGCATTGCCAACTCCCGATCCGGCGAAGGCTTCATCGCCATCAGCGCCGATGCGCGCAAGAAGTTCTGGCTCGATCGCAAGCGCACTGCGGCGATCAGCCGCCATACCAACGCCTTCAAGATCAACGAAGACGTGGTGATTCCGCTGCCGCGCATGGCCGAGTACACCGACGGCATCGAGCGCATCAACATCGAGTTGAGCCTGCACAACAAGCTGGCCCTGTGCGATGCCTTGCAGCAGTTCTTTGCCCGCAAAGACCTGCCCATTGGCAAGACTGACGACGCCAGTGAAATCGCCAGCGCCGAATTGCTGGAAGACCGCGTGCAGCAGGCCCAAACCCTGCTGGCCGAAGTGCGTGCCCAGTGGCAAGGCTGGCTCGATCAGGTCGATGGTCTGTTCCCGCAGCTGCAAGACCACAGCCTGCGCGCTAGCTGGAAGACGCAGATTCGCACGCCGCTGCAAAGCATTTTTGCTGGTGCGGCGTTCGAGCCCATCTTGGCCGAGTGCAATACGATCCACCAGCGCGTGCTCAAGGGCCGTGTTTGGGTGGCGCTGCACATGCACGCCGGTGACGGTAACGTGCACACCAATATCCCGGTCAACAGCGACGACTACCAGATGCTGCAAACCGCCCACCATGCGGTGGCGCGCATCATGGTGCTGGCGCGCAGCTTGGATGGCGTGATCTCGGGCGAACACGGTATTGGTATCACCAAGCTGGAGTTCCTAACAGACGAAGAGCTGGCCCCCTTTGCCAACTACAAGCAAAAGGTCGATCCCAAGGGCTACTTCAACCGGGGCAAGTTGCTACGAAATCAGGAGCAGCCCCAGCAGGATGCATCGCTGCGCCAGGCCGATTTGACCAATGCCTACACGCCGTCTTTCGGCCTCATGGGGCACGAGTCGCTCATCATGCAGCAGAGCGATATCGGTGCCATTGCCGACAGCGTGAAGGACTGCCTGCGCTGCGGCAAGTGCAAGCCCGTGTGCGCCACCCACGTGCCGCGCGCCAACCTGCTGTACAGCCCGCGCAACAAGATTTTGGCCACCTCACTGTTGGTGGAAGCATTCTTGTACGAAGAGCAGACGCGCCGCGGCATCAGCATCAAGCACTGGGAAGAGTTTGAAGACGTGGCCGACCACTGCACGGTGTGCCACAAGTGCTACACGCCTTGCCCGGTGAAAATCGACTTCGGCGATGTGACCATGAATATGCGCAACCTGTTGCGCAAGATGGGCAAGAAGTCTTTCCGCCCCGGCAATGCCGCGGCCATGTTCATGCTCAACGCCACCAACCCCGAGACCATCAAGCTGGCGCGGGGTGCCATGGTGGGGGTGGGCATGAAGGCGCAGCGCTTTGCCAATGACTTGCTCAAGCTGGCGGCCAAAAAGCAAACCAGCGCACCTCCTGCAACGGTGGGAACAGCGCCGATCAAGGAGCAGGTGATCCACTTCATCAACAAAAAGATGCCCGGTGGTTTGCCCAAGAAAACGGCGCGTGCGCTGCTGGATATTGAGGACAAAGACTACGTCCCCATCATCCGCAACCCACAGTCCACCACGGCCGATACCGAGGCGGTGTTTTACTTCCCCGGCTGCGGTTCGGAGCGTTTGTTCAGCCAAGTGGGCTTGGCCACCCAGGCCATGCTGTGGCATGCGGGTGTGCAAACCGTGCTGCCGCCAGGCTATCTGTGCTGCGGCTATCCGCAGCGCGGCTCGGGCCAGTTCGACAAGGCCGAGAAGATCATCACCGACAACCGGGTGCTGTTCCACCGCGTGGCCAACACACTCAACTACTTGGACATCAAGACCGTGGTGGTGAGCTGTGGCACCTGCTACGACCAGTTGCAGGACTATAAGTTCGAGGACATTTTTCCCGGCTGCCGCATTGTGGACATCCACGAATACCTGCTGGAAAAGGGTATTACCCTGCCGCAAGAGAAGGCCGGTGCCTACCTGTACCACGACCCCTGCCACACGCCCATGAAGCAGCAAGATGCCATGAAAACCGTCAAGGCGCTGGTGGGGCCACAGGTGGTCAAGAGCGAGCGCTGTTGCGGCGAGTCGGGCACGCTGGGCGTGACCCGTCCGGATATTTCGACCCAAGTGCGCTTCCGCAAGGAAGAGGAAATCCGCAAGGGTGAAGCCGCATTGCGTGCATCGGGTGCCGTGGCTGAGCAAGACAACGTCAAAATTTTGACCAGTTGCCCCAGCTGCTTGCAGGGCTTGAACCGCTATCAAGGCGACCTGCAAAACGGTTTGCTGGAAGCGGACTACATCGTGGTTGAAATGGCGCGCCACATCTTGGGTGAGAGCTGGATGCCCGAGTATGTGGATCGTGCCAATGCCGGGGGCATAGAGCGGGTGCTGGTATGAGTGGCGTGAGCCCCTTGAACCAGCGTCGCTGGGCGCCGCTGATCAGCCTGCTCATTACGGCGGTCTTGGCCGTCGTGGTGATGTTTTTCCATTTGTTGCCCGGTTTGCTGGCACTGTGCTTGGCCCATGTGTTGACTTTGGCGGTGGCCCGGCAATTGCGCTCGGCATGGGCAGCGGCCTTGGTTATGGTGGCCATGGCGCTGGTGCTGGGCGTGGGCGTGTGGCAGTTGGTTGGCGTGGGTGGCTCGGTGTTGGCGCAGTACCAAGCCTTGCTGCAGCACATGGCCCACACCGTGCTGGAAATCCGCAACAAGCTCCCCCCCGATTTGGCAGCCCATCTGCCCGATGGGTTGGAGTCCATCCAAGCCGCTATTGCTGCTTATTTGCAAAGCCAAGCCCGTGAGCTGGCAGGCATGGGCACCGCGGTGCTGGAAGGCGTGCTGCTGGCCGTGGTGGGTTGGTTGGTGGGTGCGCTGACAGTCGGTACACAAGCACCAGCCACTAGCAAACCACTGGCGGTGGCACTGCGGCTGCGTGGGCGGCGTTTTTTGGCTGCGTTTCGCCAAATTGTGGTGGCGCAGTTTTGGATTGCCTCGTTCAATGCCAGTTGTACGGCTGTGTTTTTGGGTTTGGCACTGCCGTCTTTTGGTGTGCATATGCCCTACACCGTGGCTTTGGTCATTTTCACCTTCTTGGCGGGATTGATCCCCATCGTGGGCAACCTGTTGTGCAATGTGGTCTTGACAGTCGTGGGTGTTGCAGTTTCCCCCCTGGTTGGCCTGACCTGCTTGGTCTTTTTGGTGGTGATCCACAAGGCCGAAATCCTCATTAACGCCAAAGTGGTGGGTAAGCAGACCCGTACCGCTACTTGGGAGCTGCTGGTGGTGTTGTTTGTTAGCGAGGCCGTGATGGGCCTGCAAGGCTTGGTGGCTGGGCCTTTGCTTTACGCCTACCTGAAGCGGGAACTGCACGATACCGGCTGGATCTGACCCTTATGGACAATCTTTATCCGCAAGCCATCACGGTGCATGGCGCATCGCGACAACTCGAAATCACCTTCAGTGATGGGCTGACTTTTCACATTCCCTTTGAGTTGATGCGCGTGTACTCCCCATCGGCGGAGGTGAAAGGGCATGGGCCGGGCCAAGAGGTGCTGCAAACTGGCAAACGGGATGTTGGTATCGAAGCGCTAGAGCCTGTCGGCCAGTACGCGGTGCAACCGTATTTCTCGGACGGCCACCACAGCGGCATCTACACTTGGATCTATCTGTACGAGATGGGGCGCGACCAAGCCCAATGGTGGGCACGCTACGAAGAGCGGCTCCAAGCCGCTGGGGTGGGGCGCGATGACCCCATGCCCGAGCGCGGCAAAGGCTGCGCATCGCACTAACAAGACAATGGGAAGTGGTATGAGTACAACACATTTTGGTTTTGAAACCGTAGCCGAACAAGAAAAAGCCCAACGCGTGCGCAGCGTGTTTGATTCGGTAGCACCCAAGTACGATTTGATGAATGACCTCATGTCGGCGGGTTTGCACCGTGTGTGGAAGGCCTACACCGTGATGGTGGCCAACTTGCAAGAAGGCCAGCGTGCGCTGGACATTGCTGGCGGCACGGGGGATTTGTCCATGGCGTTTGCCAAAAAGGTGGGCAAGACGGGGCAAGTGGTGCATACCGACATCAACGAGGCCATGCTCAGCACTGGGCGCAATCGCCTGCTCAATGCTGGAGTGGTACTGCCTACCGTGGTGTGTGACGCCGAGAAATTGCCCTTTCCCGACCAGTACTTCGACGTGGTGAGCGTGGCCTTTGGCTTGCGCAACATGACCCACAAAGAGGCAGCCTTGGCCGAAATGCGCCGCGTGCTCAAGGACGGTGGTCGTTTGTTGGTGCTGGAGTTTTCCAAAGTGGCGCCGCCCTTGGAAAAGGCCTATGACTGGTATTCGTTCAACGTGTTGCCCAAGCTGGGCCAATTGTTTGCCAACGATGCCGATAGCTACCGGTACTTGGCCGAGTCCATCCGCATGCACCCCGGCCAAGCCGAGCTCAAAGCCATGCTGCACGCAGCAGGCTTTGGTCATGTGGATTACCACAACATGACCGGTGGTGTTGCGGCCTTGCATGTAGGCATACGTTGCTGATACAAAACGCCTAAAGATCACAAACACAATACAGGCACAGAGGAAGGAGGCGAACATGCAAGTCACAGGGTGGTTGATAGGGCTGTTCGCGTTGGTTTTGGTGGCAGGGACTTCTTGGCTGTGGTGGCGCAAACGCCAGCAGGTAACAGCTAGCTTGGCTGCGCCTGTGGTGCCCACGGTGCGCAGTAGCAGCTACAAACCTGACAACGTGGGCAATGACGCTTCTGCCCGCCCGTGGGAGCAGGGCGATTTGGTGGGGGCCGATTTGCATTTGCCAAGCCTGAACATGCCTGCAGGATTCGATGCGGTGGCATTCGTGGAATTGGCCAAAAAGCACTTCTTGGCGCTGCAAGATGCATGGGATAAGGCCGACATGGCCTTGCTGCGATCGCGCATGACCGATGGCATGTTGCTGGAGGTGCACCAGCAATTGCTCGACCGTGAAGCATTGGGGTCAGAGGCTTTGGCCCCGACCGAGGTGGTGATGCTGCAAGCCCGTTTGGTGGGTGTGGAGTCATTGCCCCAAGAATGGCTGGTCAATGTCGAGTTTTCTGGCCTGATTCGTGAAGATGCTTCGGCCGGTCCTAATCCATTTCGCGAGGTTTGGAGTATGGTCAAGCCCTTGGATGGCCGTACCGATTGGCTAGTGGCTGGGGTACAGGCATTTCAGTGACAGTGTGCAGAGATAATGGCGCTTATGACTGATCGCCCCTCTCCTTTGGCCTTCTTGGCCAACTTGGCCCAACACTTGCCCACACCTCCTTTGCCACCACAGTGGTTGGTGGAGGAAATGCAGCGCAAGTTGGTACTGGTACTCAACCACATCTTGCAACAGGAACCCCAAGCCATGGAGCGCTTGCGCCGACAGCAAGGCCATGCAGTGCTGTTTCAGTGGCAACAGTTCACCCTCTATTGCAAGGCCACACCGGCTGGTTTGTTGGATTTGGCGGCGCCCACTGATAAGCCAGCGTTGACGTTGACCATCTTGGCCGAATCGGCTGTTGAACTGGTGCAGCATGCGGTGCAGGGTAGCAAGCCCCCAGTGCGCATTGAAGGTGATGTGCAGCTGGCCGCCGAGATGAATTGGCTTACCCAGCATGTCCGTTGGGACGTGGAAGAAGATCTGGCCCGTGTGCTGGGCGATGTGCAGGCGCACCAGTTGGTGCGTGCTGCCCGCTGGGTCGCACAAGCATTGCAACAGTGGGTCGCTGCACGCGCAGCACCTGCGGCCTGAGCGGGGTGCTTATGTTGCGTGGCTTGTTCATCCTGTGGGTGGTGATTCGCTATGGTCTTGATGAACTGGTATTGAGCAGTACTGGACACAAGGGCCTGTTTCTGTTGTCGCGAGTGTTGTTGCTGGGACGTTCTTGGAAAACCTCGCGTGGTCAGCGCATGCGCGAGGCGCTAGAGCGCTTGGGGCCGATTTTTGTGAAGTTTGGCCAAGTGCTATCCACTCGGCGCGATTTGCTGCCCCCCGATGTGGCCGATGAACTGGCCAAGTTGCAAGACCGCGTGCCCCCCTTCAGTTCAGATACGGCCATTGCTATGGTGGAAACTGCGCTGGGTAAGCGATTACAAGACATTTTTGTCTCGTTTGAGCGCATTCCCGTAGCCAGCGCATCGGTAGCGCAGGTGCACTTTGCGGTGTTGCGTGATAAGCAGGGCTATGAACGGCAAGTGGCTGTGAAGGTGTTGCGCCCCGGTATGCGCCGCGTCATTGACAAGGACTTGGCTTTGATGCGCACCATGGCCCAGTGGGTGGAGCGCTTATCGCGTGATGGACGTCGTCTTAAGCCCCGTGAAGTGGTGGCTGAGTTTGATAAATACCTGCACGACGAGTTGGATTTGACCCGTGAAGCTGCCAATGCTGCCCAGTTGCGCCGCAACATGGAGGGGTTGGATTTGGTGTTGATCCCTGAAATGCTATGGGACTACTGCACCGAAAATGTATTGGTCATGGAGCGCATGCACGGTGTGCCGATCAGCCAAGTGCAGCGTTTGCGAGAAGCGGGGGTTGATATCCCTAAGCTGGCGCGTGATGGTGTGACCATCTTCTTTACCCAAGTGTTCAGAGACGGCGTGTTCCATGCCGACATGCACCCTGGCAACATCCAAGTCAGCCTTGCACCTGCGACCTTTGGGCGCTACATCTCCTTGGATTTTGGGATTGTGGGTACGCTTACCGAGGTGGACAAGCAGTATCTGGCACACAATTTTTTGGCATTTTTTCGCCGTGACTACAAGCGTGTTGCACAGTTGCACATTGAGTCGGGTTGGGTGCCTGCTACGGCGCGTGTGGATGAGTTGGAAGCCGCGGTACGTGCTGTGTGTGAACCCTATTTCGACAGGCCATTGAAGGAAATATCCTTGGGTATGGTGCTGTTGCGTTTGTTCCAAATGTCCCGTCGTTTTCAGGTGGAAATACAGCCCCAGTTGGTGCTACTGCAAAAGACTTTGCTCAATATAGAAGGCCTTGGGCGGGAGTTGGACCCGGATTTGGATTTGTGGGCTACGGCCAAACCATTTTTAGAGCGCTGGATGCAAGAGCAAGTGGGCCCCAAGGCCCTGTGGCGTTCGCTCAAAGCCCATGCTCCCCAGTATGTGCAGTTAGTGCCCCAATTACCCGCGCTGGTGCACCGTGCTTTGCAGGCGAAAGTCAATCCCGATGAGACATTGACGCAAGAGTTACTGCGTGAGCAGCGCCGTACCAATCGTTTGTTGCAGACACTCATTGCGCTGATTGTGGGCTTTTCTGTGGGCTTGTTGCTCATGCAAGTGATGGTGCGTCTGCGCCATTGGTAGAGCCACTTCTATAATGGCGGGTTTTTCCAACATTCTGCGAGAGGTCGTTTGCTATGCCAATTTACGCCTACAAATGTGCGTCCTGCGGATTCGCTAAGGACGTGTTGCAAAAAATATCCGATGCACCCCTGACGGAATGTCCGTCATGTGGAAAAGCTGCATTTTCTAAGCAGGTCACTGCAGCGGGCTTTCAACTCAAGGGATCGGGGTGGTATGTGACCGATTTCCGCGGTGGTTCCGGTGGTGGTTCGGCTGGGGCGAGCAGCCCTGCAACCCCAGCAGCTAGCACCACTGACGTGCCCAGTGCCCCAGCCACTGCTGCAACTGCCAGTTCCTCTAGCGAGGGCTCTGCAGCCTGAGTTAGCTTTGTCCACCTTGTTTATCCACCCACAGGAGCCCATGTGCCAATCAGAAAATACCTATTGACTGGTTTGATGGTGTGGTTGCCACTGGCGATCACTATTTGGGTTCTGTTGTGGTTGGTGGGGATGCTCGATGCGGTGCTGGCGGCCTTTTTGGCGGCTTTATCGGCAGTGTTGCCAGCCTCTATGGCAGTCCAAGTGCTGGGTTTGCAGCATGTGCCTGGTGCCGGGGTAGTGCTCGTTGCTGTGGCCTTGCTGCTCACAGGCGGTTTGGTGTCGAACGTGGCGGGGCGTTGGTGGGTGCGCCAATGGGATCGCTTGTTCACCCATATCCCGATCGTGAAATCCATCTACAACAGTGTGAAGAAGGTGTCCGACACCTTGTTTTCCAGCAATGGCAATGCATTTCGCACGGCTTTGCTGATCCAGTATCCACGCCAAGGGTGCTGGACGGTGGCATTCCAAACGGGCACACCCAGTGGCGAAGTGGCCCAGCATGTGCCAGCTGACTGCATCAGTGTGTATGTGCCCACCACGCCCAACCCTACCAGTGGATTCTTTTTGTTGGTGCCCAAGTCGGAGGTGGTCGAGCTGTCCATGAGTGTGGATGAGGCCTTGACCTATGTGATTTCTATGGGGGCTGTTGCTCCTGGTACGTCGCAGCCTGCGGCGTCCGAATAGTTCTGTCAGTAACCTGCTGCATCGTCGGCAATTTGAAGCAAGAAAGCTCTTTATGGCTATGCGTTCTCACTATTGCGGTCTGGTGACCGAGGCCCTGTTGGGGCAAACCGTAACCCTGTGTGGCTGGGTGAACCGCCGCCGCGATCATGGGGGCGTGATTTTTGTGGATTTGCGTGACCGCGAAGGCTATGTGCAAGTGGTGTGCGATCCCGATCGCCCCGATATGTTCAAAGCCGCGGAAGGCTTGCGCAATGAGTTTTGTATCCAGATTCAAGGTTTGGTACGCGCTCGCCCCGAAGGTACAACCAATGACAGCCTCAAGAGCGGCAAGATTGAGGTGCTGTGCCAAGAGTTGACGGTGCTCAATGCGTCGGTGACCCCTCCTTTCCAGCTGGATGAAGACAACTTGTCAGAGACCACCCGCTTGACCCATCGTGTGCTCGATCTGCGCCGCCCGTACATGCAGAACAACCTGATGCTGCGCTACCGCGTGGCCATGGAAGTGCGCAAATTCTTGGATGCCAATGGCTTCATCGACATCGAAACTCCCATGCTTACCAAGAGCACGCCCGAGGGTGCGCGGGACTACTTGGTACCCAGTCGTGTGCACGATGGCCAATTTTTTGCCCTTCCCCAATCCCCGCAGCTGTTCAAGCAGTTGTTGATGGTGGCGGGTTTTGACCGCTACTACCAAATCACCAAGTGCTTCCGTGACGAAGACTTGCGTGCCGATCGCCAGCCTGAATTCACACAGATCGATATCGAAACATCGTTTCTGACCGAACAAGACATTCGTGACATGTTCCAAGGCATGATCACCAATGTGTTCAAGAACGTTTTGAACATCGATTTGGGCGAATTCCCAGTCATGGCGTACTCCGAAGCCATGCACCGCTTTGGCTCAGACAAGCCAGATTTGCGCGTGAAGTTGGAGTTCACCGAACTGACCGATGTGATGGCCGATGTGGACTTTAAGGTGTTCTCAACCCCAGCCACCATGAAGGGTGGCCGCGTGGTGGCTTTGCGTGTGCCAGGCGGTGGCGAAATGAGCCGTGGCGAGATTGATGGCTACACCGAATTCGTGAAAATTTACGGTGCCAAAGGCTTGGCTTGGATCAAAGTCAACGAGGTAGCCAAGGGGCGCGAGGGTCTGCAGTCCCCTATCGTGAAAAACTTGCACGACAAGGCGATTGCTGAAATTTTGCAACGCACAGGCGCTAAAGATGGCGATCTGATCTTCTTTGGTGCCGATAAAGCCAAGGTGGTCAATGACTCTATTGGTGCATTGCGCATCAAAATTGGTCACAGTGAATTTGGCAAGAAGAATGGGCTGTTTGAAAATCGTTGGGCTCCTATGTGGGTCGTGGATTTCCCCATGTTTGAATACGATGAAGAGGATGATCGTTGGACGGCTGTGCACCACCCCTTTACTGCGCCCAAAGACGGTCATGAAGACTGGATGGCAACTGCACCAGAGAAGTGCATTGCCAAAGGCTATGACATGGTGCTCAATGGTTGGGAAATCGGTGGGGGGTCGGTGCGTATCCACCGTGCAGATGTGCAGAAAAAGGTATTTGATGCCTTGAAGATTTCCCCTGATGAAGCACAACTCAAGTTTGGCTTCTTGCTCGACGCCCTGCAGTATGGTGCTCCTCCGCATGGTGGTTTGGCATTTGGTTTGGATCGCATCGTGACCCTGATGACAGGGGCCGAATCGATCCGCGACGTGATTGCTTTCCCCAAAACACAACGTGCCCAGTGCTTGTTAACCCAAGCGCCTAGCCTTGTGGATGAGAAGCAATTGCGCGAACTGCATATTCGTTTGCGTAACCCTCAGCCCAACTAATAGGTTGGAGCGGGACAATTCCCGCTTTGTGCTGCTTGAAAACCCTAGTTGGCGTGAGCTGGCTAGGGTTTTTTAATTGGTGCAAATTTTGCTTACCTTTTATCAGGGAGGGTAATGTGCATCACTTATTGCAAAAAACAGAACGATGGATGCGCTACATGCCGCTAGTGGATAAGCAGCGGCAAGAGTTGCGTTTGGTAGAAATGGCGTGGGATCAGTTGACGTTGTTGTCGTCAATGTCCTTGCTGTCCACAAAGGCGTCCTCCGGTGAGGATCTATCGCGGGCGCGGCATGATTTTGCGGCTTTAGCCGATGAGCTCATTCAAGGTTTGGTACGAGAGAGCCTGCGCCACTCGGTGGACGATATGTCCAGCTTGGCACAAATCACCATTGATGTTTTGGTTCGCAACTTGTTTGAGCGCACTGCTGACATCGGTTTTTTGGCCATGGATGAATCAATAGCGGAATATTTGCACAATCCCACCGATACAGGGGCCGCACACATTGAGCAGCGCTTACGCGAATATGTGCAGAAGTACTCCGTCTACAGCAATGTATTTTTGTTTGATGGGCAGGGGACTTTGCTCACGGCCTTGCAAGCACTGGATGCGGATACGCCAGTCAGTGCCACGCAGCATAAGAAAGACGCTGCATTTTTACAGCAAGTACTGACTTCTGCGGATGCATTTGTAGAAGATTTTTCTGTGCATGGTTTTGCCAATTCAGCAGAGCCCAGCCTTGTGTATGCACATCCCGTGGCATACCAAGGGCGGGTATGCGGGGCACTGTGTTTGCAATTTCGCTTGGTTGATGAAATGCAGGCACTTTTTGCCACTTTGTTGACACAGTCAAACTCAGCAACAAAAGGGGTTTTGTTGGGTTTGGTGGATGCCAATGGCTGTGTGCTTATTGGTTCCAATACGCAACTACTCCAACGCGGTTATGTGTTGGACACAACAGAACCGACAAGCGTAGTGACGCACTGGGGGCGACGTTATTTGCAGGTTGTGCGGGAAACCCATGGTTTCCAAGGATATGCCGGTCCGGGTTGGCGAGGTGTGGCATTGATACCCATGGATTTGGCGTTCGAGGATTTTGCAGAGGAAAGCACAGCAGGGGATGTTTTATCGGCCAGTACCCAATTGCTGTTACCTGATTTGCAAACCATTCCCCTGCGTTCGGCTGCAATTCAATCGGCTCTAGAGCGCTCTGTGTGGAATGGTTTGCTTGAGCTGTATGCCGTGGGTGATAAAGAAGGCGTGGCACCGCGTGATCGTTTGTTTGCCCAAACGTTGCTGTCCGAAGTGGGGGTGACTGCACGCAAAACAGCACAGGCGTTTGCAAGCGCACTGAATAATTTGTACCGTGGTGTGGTGGCCGCTTTACAAAGGGATGCGCAAACACGTGCAGATTTGGCAATGCAAATTGTGGATCGCAATTTGTATGAGCGTGCCAACGATTGCCGATGGTGGGCACTTACTCCGAGTTTGGGAGAAGTACTGCACCAAGGGCATGATGAGCAAGGCAGTGCGGCCAAAGTGCTTGAGCACATCAATAACCTATACACCGTTTATAGCTGTTTGGTTTTATTTGATGCCACGGGCAAAGTAGTGGCGGTTTCACAGCCGAGGATGCGTGACCGAGTTGGTTCCCAAGTGCATGCCGCATGGGTCAATAAAACGCTCCAGTTGAGTGGTAGCCAAGCCTATTGGGTGAGCCAGTGGGAGCCATCGGAGTTCTACGATGGTCTAGATACCTTTGTCTACAGCGCAGCTGTGCGAGAGCCGCAATCTGGGCGTGTAATAGGTGGGATTGCGATTGTGTGGGATGCACAGGAGCAACTCAATTCGGTGGTGGGGGCATGTGCTGAGGGTTTGCGCGCCGATGAAGTCTTGCTCTTTAGCGACAAGAATGGGCACGTTATTGCCTCTTCCAATGCCGATTTAGCCAATGCCTATGCTGCTGTGTGCAGCCCAGCCAGTACATGCCAGTTGAACGGTTTGACCTATGGGGTAGGGCAGTCTCGGGGTTGGGGGTATCGAGAGTTCCGTGCTCAAGATGGATACGAGCATGGTCTTACTTGCACGGTGTTGCGCATGGTGCGTGACAAACAAGCAGAGACTGTGACACCGCCTGCTTTGTTGCAGCAGCCCAATCTCAACCGCGAAAAAGGCATTCATATCGCTACCTGCATGGTGGGGAAGCATTGGTTGGGGCTGGATGCGAGTTGCATTCAATTAGCTGCATCGGATACGCAAATTTTGCATGCGGGTGGAATGCGCGCCCCATTCTTGGGTATGGCGAAGGTGGGTGACAGGGTATTCCATGTTCTGGATATGCGTGACGTTTTGGATTCAACTACTGCGTCCAAGCCTGATGCGCGACTGGCAGATCCCAATCGCCAGTTACTGGTGCTCAACATACCCGGAGAGGGAGGGCAGCGGTACGAGTTTGCATTGCGTGTGGATCAACTCGGGCCGATGTTGCATGTTGAATCGCAGCGGGTTCAGCCCGTAGCTATGACTGGAGATGGTGTGGCAGCCAACACCATGGTTGACGCGGTGATCTCTTTGCCTGCTAGTGATGGACGCCAATTGCTCTTATGCCGCGTTGGTTTGCGTTGGCTACGGCAGTGTGCTCAAGGCAACAATCTTGCATGGCAAGAGGGTATGAATGTTGACGCATTCTCACCCTGATAGGGGTGTTTGCAGAGTGGTCGTTCTGGCGTCAATTCGTTAGCATGGGCTAATGGGTGAGTTTGTTTCTACCGATATTCGTTTACTACAAGGCGCACACGAATGGTTTGATGCGCTGCTGGCAGATATTCACTGTGCCCAAAGGGAAATTTTGCTTGAAACCTATACAGTGGCAGAAACGGGGCGCGTGGTTGAGGTATTTGATGCGTTGATTGCTGCTGCAAAGCGAGGTGTGCATGTCGCGTTGCTGGCAGATGCTTTGGGCTGTGGCGAGGCACCGCATGCATGGCTTTATCGCCTGCACAGTGCAGGCATTCATACCAAGTTGTACGCGCCATTGAGGCGAATGGATTGGCTACTACCAGGCAACTGGCATAGATTGCATCGCAAACTTTGCGTCATAGATGCCTACACGGTGTACTGCGGCGGAATGAATTTGCTTGATGACTATTGGGATCCACACCACGGGCATCTGGTAGCCCCTCGCTTGGATTTCGCCGTACGCCTGCAAGGCAGCATTGCATTGGCTGTCCGTGCTGCTATGCACACGGCCAAAGTAGCGCTACCCCTTCAGACGCTCCCTAAAGCACGAGTAACTCCGCGATCGGTGGGGCAAGGGTGGGAATTTTTGTTGCGTGATAACTTTACCAAGCGTGTACGCATTGAAAAAGCGTATTTGCGGGCTATAGGCCGGGCGCAAAGTGAAGTTTGGATTGCAAACGCGTATTTTTTACCTGGGCGAAAAATGCGCCATGCGCTGATGCGTGCTGCAGCACGGGGTGTGGATGTGCGCTTGTTTCTCCAAGGACGCTATGAGTATTTCTGGCAGTACCATGGTGCGAGGGCTATTTACGGAATGCTGCTGGCCTCAGGGGTGAAAATTTACGAATACAAGGCCAGTTTTTTGCACGCCAAAGTGGCTGTCGTAGATGCCTGTACGACACGTCCGTGGTTTACCGTCGGTTCATCGAATTTGGATCCACTGTCCTTGCTGCTTAATTTAGAGGCTAACGTTGCGGGCAGTGATGCGGCATTTGCTCTAGTTTTGCGCGAGCGCTTAGACCAACTCATGCACAGCGCTGGCCATGCTGTTGAGCCAACTGCCTACGCTGCAAGATCACTCACAGGCAAGGTGCGAGAATGGTTGGCATATTCTTTGATGCGCGCAATGCTTTGGTTGGCAGGGCGGCGCTACTAGTACTTCATATAGGGGTATGGGAAGGCTGCTACCATGCTTGCCATGTCTGCTATGAACCCTACCAATTCAAACCTACCCAGCTCTGGCGATGATGTCGGCACCCCTGTATCGGTCAAAATTCGGGAGCGCTTACTCGCAGCGCGTCAGCGCTTCAACGCCAATGACAATATTGCCGATTACATCCAGCCTGGAGAGCTAGAGCAGCTTCTCGATGAGGTGGAGGGCAAGATGCGCGGTGTCTTGGAAAGCTTGGTCATTGATGTAGACAATGACCACAACACCGATAAAACGGCCCGTCGCGTGGCCAAAATGTATTTGCAAGAAGTGTTTAAAGGGCGGTACGTGACGACGCCTAGTATCACTGAGTTTCCGAATGTCGGTCGATTGAATGAACTCATGATCGTGGGGCCGATTACGGTACGCAGTGCATGCAGTCACCACTTCTGCCCTGTCATTGGCCGTATTTGGATCGGTGTAATGCCCAACGAGCATACCAACGTCATAGGGCTTTCTAAATATGCCCGCTTGGCCGAGTGGATTATGGGCAGGCCACAGATACAAGAAGAAGCAGTCTTACAACTGGCGGATCTTATCCAAGAAAAAACACGACCCGATGGTCTGGCTATCGTGATGGAGGCGACCCATTACTGCATGGCTTGGCGTGGCGTTAAAGACATGGACAGCAAGATGATCAACTCCGTGATGCGTGGTGTTTTTCTGAAGGACGCTGTCCTGCGACGGGAATTTTTGGCTTTGATTCCGCAACGAGGTTAACCATGCTTGTGCGTTTACTGTATGCCAGTCGAGCTGTTGATGCTTCCACAGAAGCAATCGATGCTATTTTGTCCCAGTCCCGCCAGTGCAATAGTAGCCATGGCATAACAGGGATTTTGTGTTACGGCGCGGGTATATTTTTGCAAGCCATCGAGGGCGGTAGAGCTGCCGTGAATGAACTTTATGGGCATATATTGCGCGACCCACGGCACACCGATGTAGTGTTACTGCATTACCAAGAGATTGCTGAACGTCGTTTTGGCAGTTGGACTATGGGGCAAGTTAACGTTGCCAAAATCAACAGCAGCATTTTGCTCAAGTACTCAGAAAAGGCCGAGCTCGACCCGTACTCTGTCTCGGGCCATGTGTCCTTGGCTTTGCTAGAGGAACTGATGGCCACAGCCTCCATCATGGGCCGATCCTGAGCCTATCGGTTGATTACCACTTCTTCTAGTTTGGCTGCCAATTGCGAAATAGCCAAGGCGGCTGGGCTGCCAGGCATGTTTTGCAACAATAGCTGGCGACGCATCACAGCTTGCCGCACAGAGGGATCGGCTGGTATGTCGCCTGCGTGAAGTAGTTTGACGGCCGGTTGCCCTTCTTTGCCCACGAATCGATCAAGCACTTGTTGCAGCTGCATGGTGATGGCGCGTCCATCGCCTGTGCGGGCCGTTTGATTGATCACCAAGCGAATTTGCTGTCGCTTTTGCTGGTTGGCAAGTACCTTGATCGTTGCATATGCATCGGTCAGCGAAGTCGGCTCTGGTGTAGCGACAACTAGCACTTCAGAGGCTAAGGACACTGCAAAAAGAACAACATCGGAAATTCCCGCGCCAGTGTCTAGCAGCATCACGTCGTAGTGGGGTACCAAACCCACCATGATGCGCAAAAATTCGTTTCGCACTTCGGGGGTAAGGCGCGAGTACTCCACCATTCCTGAGCCAGCCAATAGCACTGAAAATCCGCCTGGGGCGCGGATGATGGCTTCCTCTAACTTTGCTTTGCCTGTGAACACGTCGTGCAGCGTGGTTTTGGGATAGAGATTCAAAACCACATCCAAGTTGGCCAGTCCTAAGTCGGCATCCAATACCAGCACGCGCAGTCCACGCTTGGCCAATGCAGCAGCCAAATTGGCGGATACAAAAGTTTTGCCTACGCCACCCTTGCCGCTGGTGACGGCGATTACTTTGCCAAGAGGCTCCAACGGAACAAGATTCTCTTGAGCTGTAGATTCAGAAGGCTTGAGCACTTCAGTCATCACAATACCCTTTGCTCCCCCGCCGAAGGTGGGGGCGAAATGGTTTCTGCGCCTGTATACGAGGCGTCATCAACCAAACTGTTTATGCCGGTAAAAGCCAGTTGTCCAAACAAGAAGTTTTTCTCTTCTGCACTGACTGACACATCTTGTTGTTGATCAAGTTCAACCCGATTGCGCCCGCTTTGTTTGGCGCGATATAGCTGAACATCGGCTCGTTCTAGCCAAAGTGAAGGCGTGGTTCTCACCCATTCATGGGCAAACGCGCCACCGACACTGATGGTGATTTGGAGGGATAGATTGGGTGTTATGGCAATCGACTGTTCTTCTATTTGGGCGCGCAGACGCTCCGCAACGCTGATTCCGTAACTAGGCTGGCAGCTTGGTAGCAAAATGGCAAATTCTTCTCCGCCAAGCCGAGCCACAGTATCCATGGGACGCACACTGGCCGATAGAGAGCGGGCAATTGCTTGCAAAACCGAATCGCCAGCAGCGTGTCCATAGTTGTCATTGACCTGTTTGAAGTGATCAATGTCCAGCATCAGCAACAAGGCAGGCTCACCGGAGCGAGCTACCATATCGATGGCTCGTTCCAGCACGGACTGGAATTGGCGTCGGTTGGCTAAACCAGTTAGTGGATCACGCAAAGACAGTTCGCACAATCCATCAATCACGCTTTGCAGATAAGCGGCTGCCGATTCTTCTAGCGGTGGTGCTTGGTATTCAGTGGTATGTGCCAGGAGCGCACGTGCATTGTCCAACTGCAGTTGATGCAAGTCGACAAGAGCAGGTTGAATTTGCGTTACCACGGCCAATGAATTGAATAATACTGAACAAGTCTACCAGTTAAGTGTCAACCAAAGCATCGAATTGCACTGTGGGAAGCCCATTGAAGTGCGGTGTTTTTGCACTATTTCAAATGACCGCATACCGTACAGTGAGCTGAGCGTGGTATTGATAGCCTATTCCAGCTGCAATCCAAAGCATCGTGCAATAAAAGTTGGGAGTGCAGCGGTAGCCCTATTTTGGCTAATACCAACAAGGATTGGTTCGCTTGCATGCTGCCCATCACCCCCACTAGGGGGCCGATCACTCCGCTGGTGGCGCACGATATCTCTTCAGGCGGTGCCGAGGGTGGGTACAGGCAGGCATAGCAAGCGCTGTTGTCTTGCGCAAAATCGAATACGGCCAGTTGTCCCGAAAAACCTAGCGCGGATGCACTGATCAATGGTTTGTGGTGGGTGACGCATGCCGCATTGATGACCTGACGGATTGTGAAGTTGTCGGTGCAGTCTAAAACGATGTCATGCTGGGGCACCCATTCATTCAGTGCTGCGCTATCGGCTCTTTGTGCAATAGCATGAACTTGAATGCTGGGATTAAGGGCCAGCATTTGGTGGCGCAGGGAAATGGCTTTGTTCTCACCGATTCGGTGGTCATGGTGCGCTATTTGCCGTTGCAAATTCGACAACTCAATGGTGTCGTGATCCACCACAGTGATATAGCCCACGCCTGCTGCTGCCAAATAAAGCCCAGCAGCACAGCCTAACCCGCCTGCGCCAATGATCAAAGCGCTCGAGTCAAGCCAACATTGTTGGGCTTCAACCCCTGCTTCGGGCAAGAGCACATGCCGGGCATAGCGCAGTAGCTCGGCATCTTGCATGCTAATCAATTGTCCTTGGGGGTTTCTTTGCGCTCAGTTTGTGTCTTGCTGACTTGCACAGTTTTGCCTTTGAGCTGATTCAAGGCTTGCTGCAGTTGGAAGTCCTCAGATGAGCCAAATTCAGGGGCTTTGCGTTCGCTGGCTGGTTTGCGAGACTCATCTTCAAGGCGTTTCATGGCGTCCTCACGGGCTTTTTCCAATGCTTCATTTTTTTGTTCTGCGCCATTGGTCAAATGCTTTTCAAGATCCGCTTCACGCATACGCAGCACAGCATAGGGACTGCCTTCCGCTGTCTCATCTACCAAGACATCGGGCATTATCCCTTTGGCTTGGATGGAGCGACCGCTGGGGGTGTAATAGCGCGATGTGGTGATCTTGACACCAGTCTCTTGGCTTAATGGGCGGAAGGTTTGTACCGAGCCCTTACCAAAGGTTTGGCTGCCCATAATGGTGGCGCGGCGGTGGTCTTGCAGTGCACCAGAGACAATCTCACTGGCAGAGGCTGAGCCTTCGTTCACTAAGACGATCAGGGGAATTTTTTTGATTGATGCGGGCAAACTCTTAATGAGATTGGCCCCATTAGTGCCCATGTATTTGCCACCAGATTTGAAAACGTCGTTACTTTCAGTGGTTTGGCCTTTGGTTGACACAACGGTCACGTCATCAGGCAAAAAAGCGGATGACACAGCAATAGCTGCCGAGAGTAAGCCACCTGGATCATTGCGCAAGTCCAGTACTAAACCTTTCAATTTAGGGTCTTGCTTGTAAATTTCTTCGAGTTTTTTCACGAAGTCCTCGGTCGTACGCTCTTGAAATTGGCTAATACGCACCCATGCATAGCCGGGTTCAAGCACCTTGCCACGTACCGATTGTTGCTTGATTTCTTCTCGCACAATGGTCACGGGAAATGTGCGATTCTCATCTTTACGGTATATGGTCAGGATAACTTTTGTGTTGGGCTCGCCTCGCATGCGTTTGACAGCTTCGTTGAGTGTCAGACCTTTGACTGCAGCATCGTCAATGCGGGTAATCAAATCGTTGGTTTTGAGGCCTGCCCGAAAAGCGGGTGATCCTTCGATCGGTGAGACGACTTTTACCAAGCCGTCTTCTTGGGTGATTTCAATGCCTACGCCGACAAACTTTCCGGAAGTGCCTTCCCGAAACTCTTGGAATGATTTTTTGTCAAAGTACTGCGAATGGGGATCCAAGCTAGAGACCATGCCCGATATGGCATCGGTGATCAATTTCTTTTCATCTACAGGCTCTACATAGTCACTCTTGATGATGCTAAATACCGCTGCAAGCTGCTGCAACTCCTCCAGCGGCAGTGGTGCCATGGTGTTGCGCGCAACGGTTTGCAGCGATACGGTGGTCAGGGCGCCAGCAAAGGCGCCAATAGCCATCCATCCAGCGATTTTCAGTTTGTGACCCATAGTGTTCCTTAGTTCGGCAGTGGGCTAAAAAGTTCAGGCCTTGCCTTGCAATGCAACTGCTGCTGCAGCTTTAGCAGCAGCTTCCGCGTCACCCAGATAGTAGTGGCGAATGGGTTTGAGATTTTCGTCCAACTCGTACACCAAGGGAATGCCATTAGGAATGTTCAAGCCAACAATGTCCGCATCAGAAATGTTGTCCAAATATTTGACTAATGCACGAATAGAGTTGCCATGGGCCGCAACCACAATGCGTTTTCCCTCTTTGATCGCGGGCGCCATGGACTCATTCCAGAACGGCAACACGCGCGCCACAGTGTCTTTCAGGCATTCAGTCAAGGGTACATCGTTGGGGTTGATCTTGGCGTAGCGCAGGTCTTGGCGTTCGCAGCGCGGGTCTGTTGGTTCCAGTGCTGGAGGAGGGGTGTCATAGCTACGGCGCCAAATGAGCACTTGCTCGTCACCATACTGCTTGGCCATGTCGGCTTTGTTCAGTCCTTGCAATGCGCCGTAGTGGCGCTCATTGAGGCGCCAGCTGTGAACGACGGGCAACCAAGTGCGATCCATTTCATCCAAGGTGAGCCACAGGGTGCGAATGGCACGCTTGAGAACGCTGGTGTAAGCCACATCAAACTCATAGCCTTCGGCCTTGAGCAGACGCCCGGCATTTTGGGCTTGTTCAATGCCGGTAGCGGTCAGATCGACGTCTGTCCAACCAGTAAAGCGGTTTTCGAGATTCCAAGTGGATTCGCCATGGCGAATAAGAACGAGTTTGTACATGGGCTAATTCTCTAGGGTTTTATGGAAGGCCAACTGCAAATTCTAAAATGCGACACTTGCTTTTTAAACAACAACACAAGGAACACTGTGAAATTCATTCTCGATAACTGGGCTTTCATCCTTTTGGCACTCGCCTCCGGCGGGATGCTGCTGTGGCCCGTGATTGCTGGCAGCGCTGCTGGTGGCATACCCGCGCATGAGGCTGTGCAGCTTATTAACCGTGAAAAAGCGGTGGTGGTGGATGTGTGTAGCGCACAAGAGTTTGCTACAGGGCATATCGTCGGAGCGCGCAATATTCCATTGACCTCTCTGGAAGCTGAATTGCCAGGAGCAGTCAAAAACAAGCAGCAGCCACTTATTTTGGTTTGTCAGTCGGGGGCACGATCATCGCGTGCTGTGAGTCAAGCACGCAAATTGGGTTTTGAGAAAGTCTATTCCTTGGCTGGTGGCTTGAAGGCGTGGGGTGCAGCCAATTTGCCACTAGAAAAGACTTAATGCAAGGATTTGGCTTTCTCTGCAATGCTGAACTCGCTACAGTCGCCGCAGCAACTGTAATCCGAGGAGTTCTCTATGCAAATGAATGCCTATGTGCAAAAAGTTTTGCGCTATTGTCTGGTGGCGGTTTGTTGTGCAGGTGTTGGTTTCGCATCGGCTCAGACCGCCACCAAAAAGCCCCGTATCGCTTTTATAAGTTCGGCCAAATCTTCATCCAAATGGTGGGATCCGGTTAAAAACGGTATAGCGCAAGCTGCGGAAGATTTTGGTGTTGACGTGGATTTCATAACCCCAGCCGATGGCGAGCTGGATGGCATGATCAAAATCATCAACGAAATCGACCCCAGCAAATACGCTGCTGTGGTTTCCACCATGCCCAATCCTGGGCGCTTGCGCAACCCGCTTGCAGCCATGGTCAAGGAAAAGCGCTTACCGCTTATTACCACCAACTCGGGCACTCAAGAAGACAGCGAAGCCGTTGGAGCCATTTTGCACGTGGGGCAGCCAGAGGAGCTTGCTGGGCGGTTGGCTGGCGAACAAGCCCGCAAAGCAGGTGCCACAAGCTTTGTGTGCATCGTTCGCTCTGTGGACAATGCTGCTACCAAGCAACGTTGCGAAGGGTTTGCTAAGGGTCTAGGGGTTGCAGGCCCTGTGGCTATGTTCGAGCCACAAGGCAAAGATGCAGAGGCAGAAGCCAGCATTGCCAAATTCATCGAAGGTGCTGGGCCTGTCAACAGCATTTTGACAACGGGGCTGAATGAAGCGATTGCCACCATGGGGTATTTGCGCAAAAGCAAGAACTCTAAAAAGCCCCACTTGGTCACGTTCGATCTGTCCAAGGAGGTGGCGACGGGAGTTACTTCAGGCTTAATGGACTTTGCAATAGATCAACAGCCTTACTTGCAGGGGTATTTGCCTGTGGCAGTCTTGGCGCGCAAGCTGAAATATCCCGAAGAGTCTGCGCTGCTGTTGCAAATTGGCTTATTTTCTGAAAATAAGCTGCATGTGCGGGCTTCCAAGTATGGGTTGAGTCTCAAGCCAAGCAATGGGCGACACATCTTGTCTGGTCCGGCTTTTGTCACTCGCCTTAATGTCGATAAGGTTGATCAGTACATTGGACAATATCGGTAATTGTTCCTAAGGAAACCGTATGCAAGCCGTCAAAATGTACACAACCGCTGTCTGCCCCTACTGCATCCAAGCCAAACGCTTGTTGCAGGCGCGTGGGGTGGCGGTCATCGAAGAAATTCGCGTTGATGCCAACCCTCAAGAGCGTGCAAGGATGATGGAGATCACCGGGCGACGCACCGTGCCGCAAATCTTCATCGGTGATACCCATGTAGGGGGCTGCGATGATTTGACTGCCTTGGATGCGAAAGGTGGCTTGGTTCCCTTGCTGCAAGGACAGGCCTGACATAATCAGCGCCTTTGTCATCGTTCATCCACAGAAAGCAAGCCATGGCGGATCAAGATCCTGTATTCCAAATTCAGCGCGTTTATCTCAAAGAAGCATCCTTGGAGCAACCCAACTCCCCTGAAATTTTGCTCGAGCAAGAGCAACCAGCTCTGGATATTCAATTGGGTGTGGAGGCCAAACCAGTGGCTGAGGGGGTTTACGAAGTGGCAGTTACTGCTACTGTGCAGACCACGCTGAAAGAAAAAACAGTGTTCTTGGTCGAAGCCAAGCAAGCCGGTATTTTTGAGATTCGCAACGTGCCAGATGAGCATCTGAGCCAGTTGATGGGCATTGCTTGCCCGCAAATCGTCTACCCCTATCTGCGCGGTAATGTGGCTGACCTCATTCAACGTGCAGGCTTCCCTCCGGTGCATTTGAGTGAAATTAATTTCCAAGCGATGTACGAACAACAGCGTTCTGAGCAAGCTCAATAACAAAAAGTGCCCGCAGCCCTTGTGCTGCGGGCTCAAGCTGCTATGAAAGTTGTAGTGTTAGGGGCGGGTGCTTGGGGTACCGCCTTGGCTATTAGCGCGGCGCAATCACCGCGCCATCAAGTCACCTTGTGGGCACGTGATGCAGCGCAAGTGCAGACTATGCAAATGGCGCGCTGTAATGCTCGTTATTTGCCAGCGAGTCATTTTCCAGATGCTTTGACTATTGCTGCAGCACCTGTAGACGATGTGCTTGCAACTGGTGCTGATTTATTTGTCATTGCAACCCCCATGCGGGCTTTGCGTGGCATGCTCCGACAACTGGCTCATAGGGTGTCAGATACCCCCGTTGCATGGCTGTGCAAGGGTTTTGAAGCTGGCGAGCATGGGTGGTTGCCACATGAAATCCATGCCCAAGTTGCCCCCAGTTTGCATGCAGGTGTGCTCAGTGGCCCCAGCTTTGCGCAAGAAGTAGCCCAAGGTGCACCAACGGCGCTGGTAGCTGCCAGTACCTTGGCCCACGTGCGTTCTGCATTGGTGGACGCATTCCATGGCCCCAATATGCGTGTTTACGCCAATACCGATGTTGTCGGTGTAGAGGTGGGTGGTGCGGTGAAAAATGTGCTGGCGATTGCAACTGGCCTGTGCGATGGCTTATCGCTGGGGCTGAACGCGCGTGCAGCACTTGTGACCCGTGGCTTGGCTGAAATGAGCCGCTTGGGCGTCGCCCTAGGGGCGGATGCTGAAACTTTTATGGGTTTGAGCGGCTTGGGCGACTTGGTGTTGACTGCAACAGGCGATCTTTCCCGCAACCGGCAAGTTGGTCTAGCTTTAGCCCGTGGCTTGAGCTTGGAGCAGGCGGTGGCCGCCCTAGGACACGTTGCCGAAGGGGTATACAGTGCCCGTACGGTATGGGCTAGGGCCCAACAATTGGGTGTCTCTATGCCTATTACAGGGTGCGTGGTGGGGTTGCTGGATGGTGCACTCACCCCAGTGCAAGCCGTAGCAGCCCTTATGGGGCGCACCCCTGCGGCTGAGTAGTTGGCTTTACAGGCGATAGGCCACCGTTGTCATGACCTTGGCCGCGGCACGCATCAGCTGCTTGACGGGGGGAGGGAGATCCTTGGCACCCTCCTTAGCCGCATTTTCAGCATGGCGCAATTCGTCAGCATGCATCTGCTGGACTATGTCGCGTGAAGTGGTATCTCCACTGGGTAGGCCACTGTCTGCACTGCCATCGTAGGGTTGCAGATGGCTTTGCAAATGAGCCCCCACTTGGTGTTCCGTTTCGACGACAAAGCCCAAACTCCACGCATCGCCTAGGCGCCCTGCTACCAAGCCTAGGCCAAACGCACCTGCGTACCACAGGGGGTTGAGCAGAGACTTTCGGCCTCCAAGCGCTTGTAGGCGCTGCTCTGTCCATGCCAAGTGATCGGTTTCTTCTTCGCATGCATCCAGAAAATGTTTGCGTAAAGCAGCGTTGGACGTTGTCAGCGCCTGTGCTGTGTACAGTGCTTGGGCACAAACTTCTCCCACATGGTTCACACGCATAAGGCCTGCGGCATGTTGGGTTTCTGTTTTGCTAAGTGAATTGGATAGTTTTGTGTAGCTAATTTGCCCGCTTGCGGGGGCAAACAAGGTACGCAGTGCGCTGTTGGCAGCGACCAAAATGTCATTCATAGGTCGAATTCGGTGGTTGGTTTGCTCATTTTGTTGGAAAAATGCCTAAATTTTCGAGTGACATATTTGCCAATGTTGTCGTGTTGCAACGAAAGAAGACAAAAAAGTCACTTTTTGTCTTCTTTTCTTTGCCAAGAATGTCGTGCTCTGGTTGAATAGCAACAACTTCCTAGACAGGAGGTTGGCTCGGGGCTCTGATCCATCAGGCCAGAGTCCTTCGTTTTAACCTGGAGAAAATTTTCATGAAAAAGACTCTCGTTGCTTTGGCCGCTCTGGCTGCTACTTCTTCTTTCGCACAAGTGACTATCACTGGTGAGTACTGGTATGGTTACCAAGCTACCCGTTCTGTTTCTGGTGCTGATGCAGCAGGCTTCGGTGTTGATACTGCTTCCATCTTCTTCAACGCATCTGAAGATCTGGGTGGTGGTTTGAAGGCTGGTGCAAACATGGCCATCGACACTTTGACACGTACAACTGCTTCTGGTGGCGATAGCTCCATCAATCTGTCTGGCTCTTTCGGCAAGATCGAAGGTGGTTACATCAAGGGTGCTAACTACTCTGAAAACGTTATCTCCGGCTTGGCTGGTTTTGATGGCAAGGTTTCTGCTAGCCGTACTACCAACGACTACGTGAAGTACACATTGCCAGCATTTGGCCCTGTGACTGTGTCGGTTGGTGCTGATGAAGCTTCTTCTACAGATTCCGCTACCGGTGCTGGTTCTGCTGGTGACGCAACTGTTACTAAGCAACGTAAGGTTGGTATCGCTGCTGCTTATGCAGCTGGTCCTGCTACTGCCGCTTTGGACTATGCGCAGTACGATAGCTACGAAGGTAGCAACAACAATAACAAGTCCCGCGTACGCGTGAAGGGTTCTTATGATCTGGGCGTTGCAAAGTTGGGCGCTGCTGCTATCAACACTACCAAAGTTAAAGGTACTTACCAAGAGTTCTTGGTCGGTGCAACTGTTCCATTTGGCAACCTGACTATTGGTCTGGACTACATCAACTCCAAGCGCGACGGTACAGGATCTTCTGTTGGTGATGGTACAGCTGCCTTGGCTTCTTCTAGCGACACTACTGGTGACGTGAAGAACTCTGGCTATGGTTTGACAGCTTCTTACGCTCTGAGCAAGCGTACTGCTGTGTCCTTGACATACAAGAATTGGGATCAAAACGGTGCCAACCGCGGTACAGACACAGCGGTATTGCTCGGTCACACTTTCTAATTTAAAGCTGGCGTAAGTCAGTTTTTATTGGAAATAAAAACCCGCCCTTTTAGGGCGGGTTTTTTTATGCAGACTTGATGCTTAAGGGTGGTTTTTAGAGTGCCTAGCCTACGATTTTCTAGGGGGATCCCCAATGCGGGTTGAGAGCCTTTTTGATGCAATGCATACAGCTTCTAAAACAGGAAGTTTTGCCGCTGGTAGTACCAGCTTATTCGCTTAAAGGTATTGGATTATGAAAAAAACTTTGATTGCTATGGCCGTAACTTCGCTGGCATGGGCTGCCCAAGCACAGGTCACTATCAGCGGTCAGTATGTCTATGGATATAAAACAAGCCATGACACGAGTGGCAACGATGCGGCAGGTTTTGGTGTTGATACATCAACGATCAATTTTTCGATTGTTGAGAATTTAGGCGCAGGAAAAACTGTTACAGCAGAGATGGGTTTTGACGGGCTTACTCGTGCATCCACAGCTGGTGGGGATAGCAAGATCAGCTATACGGATCAATCTTTTGGCCGTATCGAAATGGGCTATGCTAAGGAAGCAGATATCTTCACAGATATTGCTTACGGTGGTGGGAATCTGATCAAGTTTGACAGCAAACTGAATCAAGTCCGTACATCCAAAGAATATCTGAGCTATACAGCATTGAGTGGCCCAGTTCTCATGCGATACAAATTTAGCGAGTCAAGCAATGGCTCGGGCATTGGTTTGGGTTCGCAAGGTACGGCTAGCGCCTCAACTACTGGTGCTGTGGGACAGGGGCAGCACGATTTCATAGTGGCATATCTGACGGATACCTTGAAAGTGGGGGCTGGCTACCGTAAATATACGAATGCAGACGATACCGGCGGTATTTTCAATGGCAATAGTTTGACTAAGAAAGAGATTTATCACCTTGAAGCCGGTTATGACTTTGGTTACATGAAGCTAGGTGCAGGCTATGACCATGCCAATGTGAGTTGGGGTGTCACCCAAGACAACGTACTGTTCGGTATGAGTGTCCCTGCCGGTAAATGGCTGTTTGGTGCTGCTTGGGAGCAATCGCGTGTCAATGGTGTTACCGATGCTCCATTAACTGCCGTAGGACCGTTGACTGGGGGTACCGCTTCTGCCGTTAAAGCTGCGCTGAATCGTGTCGATGGCACTGCAAGTGGTATGACAGTAAGCGCCCAGTATGCATTGAGTAAACGCACCAATATTGCGGTTCGTTACGCAACTTGGACAGTCAGTGGTTATGAACAGTTTGAGCGATTTGGTACTGCTGCTGCAACCAATGGTGTGGTCAGCTCATTGAGCATTTTGGGTTACAAACAAAACGAAAGTGCTGCAGATATTTTGCTGAGCCATTCGTTCTAAGATTTATCAGCAACTATCCTGAAGCGTAGCTTCCAGCAAAAAGGCCGCGTAAGCGGCCTTTTGCTTGTTCACGCATACCGTTTGTTGCGCAGGTTGTTTTTCATTTCTTGCAGCAGTGGCTGCAGTTGGCTGCTGCCTATGCGCAGGGCGACACAGGTGGCCAGGATGTCGATCATCATCAAATGCAGCAGGCGCGAGACCATGGGGCTGTATTTGTCAAAGCCTTCGGGGTGGTCGGCACTGAGGTGAATGTGCCCGGCACTGGCCAGTGGCGAGCCGCTGGCCGTGATGACGATGGTGGTCGCCCCGTTTTTGCGCGCAATGTCAGTCGCATCCATCAGGTCGCGGGTGCGGCCTGAGTTGCTGATGATGACCACGCAATCGCCCGCGCGCAGCAGCGATGCACTCATGACTTGCATGTGCCCGTCGCTGTAGGCAGTGGTGTTAATGCCTAGCCGGAAGAACTTGTGTTGCGCGTCCTGCGCCACGATGCCGGAGTTGCCCACACCAAAGAACTGAATTTGGCGTCGGTTGCTGTAGGCTTCGGTCAATGCCTTGACGGCTTTTTCTATGGCGGCGCTCGAGGCGTCGTTGCGGTATTTGAGAAATGCCGCCACCGTGTTGTCCACCACTTTGACGAGCACGTCCCCCACTTTGTCGTCCGCGTCCACGCTGCGGTGGATGAAGGGAACGCCTTCGTTGACTGTGCCAGCCAGCTTGAGCTTGAAGTCGGCCAAGCCGTCATAGCCCACGCTGCGGCAAAACCGCACCACGGTGGGCTTGCTCACGTGGGCTCGGTCGGCCAGTTCACTCACAGGCAGTTTGGCAAAAGCCCGTGGGTCAGACAGGCACAGCTTGCCCACCCGCTGCTCTGCAGGGGCCAATGAGGGCAGGCAGGCACGGATGCGGTCCAGCATGGGGAGATCCTCGCGCATTAGCTTTCTTCAGCCCAGCAAAAGCCGTCACGGGCAATCATGGCGCTGGAGGCACTGGGCCCCCAAGTGCCGGCGGCATAGTGGCGGGGGCCTTGGGGGTCGCTGGCCCAGTGGTCCAAAATGGGCTCTACCCAGCGCCAAGCTTCCTCTTGCTCGTCGCTGCGCACAAACAGGTTCAAGCGACCATCGATCACGTCCAGCAGCAGCCGCTCATAGGCACCCACGCGCTCAGAGCCAAAGCGCTTGTCAAAGTCCAAGTCCAAGTGCACGGGCGACAGAGTTTGTGCGCTCGCTCCCTTGGCTGCACGCGTGTGCTGGCCTTGGGCCAGCAAGTGCAGCTCCAGCCCATCCTTGGGTTGCAGGTTGATGACTAACTGGTTGCTGGCGGTGTTGCCGGTATCAAAAATAGCGTGGGGCGTGGGGCGGAAGTTGATGACGATGCGCGCATCGCGCCCCGCCAGTCGCTTGCCGGTGCGGATGTAAAAAGGCACGCCTGCCCAGCGCCAGTTGGCAATCTCGGTGCGCAGGGCCACAAAAGTCTCGGTAGCACTGTTGGGGTCTACGCCTGCTTCTTGCAGGTAGCCCGGCACTGGCAAGCCACCGCTGGTGCCCGCACTGTACTGGCCGCGTACCACGTCTTGTTGCAGCGATACGGGGGTCCAGGCTTTCAGGCTGCGCAGCACCTTGAGTTTTTCATCGCGGATGGCATCGGCATGCGCGTTGATAGGTGGCTCCATGGCAATGGCGCACAGCAGTTGCAGCGCGTGGTTTTGCACCATGTCGCGCAGCGCGCCGGTGGTTTCGTAAAACGCACCACGGCTTTCCACGCCCAAATCTTCGGCAATGCTGATCTGGATGTTGGCAATGTGTTCGCGGCGCCAGAGCGGTTCAAACAGCGCATTGCCAAAACGCAGCGCAAACAGGTTTTGCACCGAAGGCTTGCCCAAGTAGTGGTCGATGCGGAAAACTTGGTTTTCTTGGAAGAAGCGGCGCACTGTCAGGTTGATGGCACGGTTGGACTCCAAGTCGTGCCCCAGTGGTTTTTCCAGCACCAAGCGGATGTGCGGGCTGTTCATGCCATGGGCGGCTAGCTGCTCGCAAATGGTGGTGAACAAGCCCGGTGCTGTGGCCAAGTACATGACCACCGTGTCCGCGTTGCGCTGCTGCAGCGTGTTGGCCAAGGCTTGGTAAGACTCAGCCTTGGACAAATCCATGCGCACGTATTCCAGTAGCTCGGCAAAGCGGGCGAATTCTTCGGCGCTGGGGCGCTTGGCCAGTTCCACCTTGTCAAAGCGCTTGCGAATCAGGTCGCGGTATTGTTCGTGGCTCATGTCATCACGGCCAACGCCGATGATGCGACCACCCGCTGGCAGCGTGCCGTGGCGGAATGCTTGGAACAGGGCGGGCATGAGTTTGCGCCAGGCCAAGTCACCTGTGCCGCCAAACATGACAAGATCAAAGCTCATGAGATGTTTTTCTCTAGGTTACGGAAAATTGATTTTCTAATGTAACTTTGTTTCACCCATAATTCAAGTCTGGTTAACCCTGCACACACGCAACTACCTGTAATCAACATGACCCAACTCGACGCACTCAAGCAGTACACCACCGTGGTGGCCGACACTGGCGACTTCAAGCAACTGGACGCCTTCAAGCCCCAAGACGCCACAACCAACCCCTCGCTCATTCTCAAGGCGGTGCAAAAGCCCGAGTACGCCCCGCTGGTCAAGGAAACCGTGACGCGTTTCCACGGCAAACCGCTGGACGAAGTGGTGGATCGCCTGTTGGTGCGCTTTGGCTGCGAAATCCTCTCCATCATTCCCGGTCGCGTGTCCACCGAAGTGGACGCCCGCCTGAGCTTTGACACCAACGCCACCATTGCCCGTGCCGAGCGCCTGATCGACCTGTACCAAGCACAAGGCATTCCTACCGACCGTGTGCTCATCAAAATCGCCTCCACGTGGGAGGGCATCCAAGCCGCCAAATACTTGGAAGAGCGCGGCATCCGCACCAACCTGACGCTGTTGTTTGCGTTCTGCCAAGCGGTGGCCTGTGGCCAAGCCAAGGTGCAGCTCATTTCCCCGTTTGTGGGTCGCATTTACGACTGGTACAAAAAAGCCGCTGGCAATACCTGGGTGGAAGCCGAGCGCGCAGGTGCCAACGACCCCGGCGTGCAGTCGGTCAAGCGCATTTTTGACTATTACAAGAAGTTCGGCATCGCCACCGAAGTCATGGGGGCAAGCTTTCGCAACGTGGGCCAGATCACCGCCTTGGCTGGCTGCGACTTGCTGACCATCAGCCCCGACTTGCTGGCCCAACTGGCCGCTAGCTCCGAGCCGCTGGGCAAAGCGCTGGACGCCGATGCCGCCCGCACTAGCCAGATCGACGCCGTGCAGTACGACGAAGCCTCCTTCCGTTTGGCTCTGAACGACGATGCCATGGCTACCGAGAAGTTGGCCGAGGGCATTCGCGCTTTCTGTGTGGATGCGGTCAAGCTCGAACAACTGCTGCTCGCTGCTTAAGCCCTGATCGGCTGAGTAGACACACCGTACCCAAGGAGGAGACAAATGGCTTTGAGCTTTACCCGTACCCGCTGCGACCGCACGCCCGCATGGGCGCAGTTGCAGGCCCACTTTGCCGCCAGCGGCAGCGCATTGGACGTGCGCGACGCCTTTGCCAGCGACGCGCAGCGCTTTGCGCGCCTGAGCCAAGAGGCACCGCATGTGTTTGCGGATTTGTCCAAAAACCGCATTGACGCCACCACCGAAGCCCTGCTGCTGGACTTGGCCCGCCAAAGCGGGCTGGAGGCCCACCGCGACGCCATGTTCGCGGGCGAGAAGATCAACCACACCGAAGGCCGTGCCGTGTGGCATGTGCTGTTGCGCCACCCGAATAAACAGCCAAATTGGCCTGTAGAGCAAGCCCAGCAAGCTGGTGCCGCTATAGAAAATATAGCAATCGAGCTACCCAAGGTGCATGCCACGTTGGACGCTATGCTGGCTTATGCCGAGGCGGTGCGCGCCGATGAGTCCATCACCGACATCGTGAACATCGGCATTGGCGGGTCTGATTTGGGGCCGCAAATGGCGGTGCTGGCGCTGCAAAGTTTTGCCCACGCGGGCAAGCGTTTGCACTTTGTCAGCAACGTGGATGGCCACGAACTGGCCGCTGTGCTGCCCCAGCTCAAAGCCGCCAATACGCTGTTTTTGATCGCCAGCAAAACTTTCACCACCATCGAGACCATGACCAACGCCCGCTCGGCCAAGGCGTGGTTTGCCGCCCAAGGCGGCACGGACGTGGCGCGCCACTTTGCTGCGCTGACCACCAACGTGGCCGCTGCAGCGGAGTTTGGTATCAGCACCACTTTCCCGTTCTGGGACTGGGTGGGCGGTCGCTACTCCCTGTGGTCGGCCATCGGTCTGCCAGTGGCCATCGCCATTGGCGCTGCGGGCTTTCGTGATCTGCTGGCGGGCGCACACGCCATGGACGAGCACTTCCGTAGCGCGCCGCTGGAGCGCAACCTGCCCGTGCGCTTGGGGCTGCTGGACGTGTGGTATCGCAACTTCCACGGCTTTACCAGTCGCAGCATTGCGCCCTACCACAGCGCGCTGCGCCGCGTGCCGGCATACCTGCAGCAGCTGGAGATGGAGAGCAACGGCAAGCGTGTGGACGGCCAGGGCCAAGCCCTGCCGTTTGACACCTCGCCCGTGCTGTGGGGTGAGCCGGGCACCAACGGCCAGCACGCCTACTTCCAAATGCTGCACCAAGGCACGGACATCGTTCCGGTCGAGTTCATCGCCGTCAAAAAACCGCGCCACGACTTGGCGAGCCACCACAGCCAGCTGCTGGCCAATGTGCTGGCGCAGGCCCAGGCGCTGATGGTGGGCAAGAGCGATGCGGGAGGGCATAAGCACTTCACCGGCAATCGCCCTAGCACCTTCTTGCTGCTGGATGATCTGACCCCCGCATCACTGGGCGCGCTCATTGCACTGCAAGAGCACCGCGTGTTCGTCACGGGCAGCCTGTGGGGCATCAACAGCTTTGACCAATGGGGTGTGGAGTTGGGCAAGGTGTTGGCCAAAGATATTGAGCCACGCTTGACCAGTGGCGATGCGACGGGGCTAGATGCCTCCACTGCCGGCTTGCTGGCACGCTTGCGCTAAATCCCAGCAGAGGAGGGTATCGCTGTGCAGTCTGTTTTTATCCGCATGGCGCTGCCTGCCCTGTTGTGCAGCACCATGGCCGTGCCTGTCGGGGCAATGGGGGCCACAGGTGCGGTGGGTGCGGAGCCAATTCGCATCTTCATCGCGGGTGACTCAACGGCCAGCCACTATTCCGAGCAGGTCTACCCCCGCATGGGCTGGGGCCAGGTGCTGGAGCGCCAGCTCCAACCCGGTGCTGCCGTGCAGGTGGTTAACCTTGCGCAGCCTGGGCGCAGTTCGCGCAGCTTCATCAGCGAAGGCTGGTTTGCCCGCATCCAAGGGCAAATCCGTGCGGGCGACTACCTGCTGATCCAGTTTGGCCACAACGACGAAAAATGCGGCGAAGACCCGCCACGCCCACCGCCAGCGCGTGACCAAGCCGACTTTGCCAAGCTGTGCACCTACCCCGGTGTGGACGCCCAGCATGCCGATGGCGTGTCCTTTGCCGCCACGCTGGCGCGCTATATCGATATGGCACGCACCGTGGGGGCCACGCCCGTGCTTATCACCCCGGTCACGCGGCGCGCCTTTCGCAATGGCCGCTTAGAAGCCCAAACGCACCACAAAACCAAAGGCAAATTTCCCGGGGACTACAGCCAAACGGTACGCGACACCGCCCAGCGCCACCAAGTGCCCTTGATCGACTTGGATGTGCGCAGCGTGGCGTTCTTCAACCAAGTGGGGGAGGTGGCCTCGTTGGATTACTTCTTGGCCGTTGATCCAGAACGCTATCCCTACTACCGCACTGAGCAGGGCTCACGCAGCAACCCCGACAACACGCACTTTCAGGAGCGTGGGGCGGTGGCCATGAGCGAGCTGGTGGTGCAGGGGCTGCGCGACCTGAAGCTGCCCTTGGCCGAACAGTTTGTGCAAGGCACTACGGCGCAACCGTGATACGGCCTGTCATGCCCGCTTCGCTGTGACCCGGCACGAGGCAGGCCACGCCCAGCGTGCCTGCTGCGTCAAAGCGCACGATCAGTTCGGCCTGCTGCCCTGCTGGTACCGATACTGCCGCGACGGTGTTGGCTGTGTGTGATGCATGGTCGTTGCCGTGGTGCTCATGCCCGCTGTGCCCGCCGCTGGCCGCTTGGCGCATTTGAGCGGCATGCTCTTTGAGCGCTGTGGCTTGGCCTATCACGAACTCATGCGGCAGCTTGCCGCTGTTACGCACCACAAAGCGCACGGTTTCTCCCCGTTTGGCGCGCAACTCGCTGGGGTTAAAGCGCATGCTGTCTTGCAGTTCCACCGCCACGCTGCGCATTGCGCCTACGTCTGCACCCACACGGGCTGGGTCTAGCTGGGTGAACGGCGCTGCAGGGCTTGCCGCGTGGACCTGAGGGCCAAGACTTGCCACTGCGATGCAGGCAGCGCTGGCAAGGCTGAGTGACCATGAACGGTAGGCGTTGTACTGGGGTTCAGTGCGTGTCATTGGGTGTATCTCCTTGAAGGGTTTGGAGGAGCACTTTGTACCGCAGTTCCCATGAAAAAACCCCGCAGGGCGTGAACCGTGCGGGGTTTGGTGCAGGACGAAGGCCTTGCGGCCTTCGGGTGCCGTGGGCAATTACATGCCCATGCCACCCATGCCGCCCATGTCGGGCATTGCAGGAGCAGGAGCTTCAGCCTTAGGGGCTTCAGCCACCATGCACTCGGTAGTCAGCATCAGGCCAGCCACGGAAGCGGCGTTTTGCAGAGCTGTGCGAGTCACCTTGGTGGGGTCCAAGATACCCATTTCGATCATGTCGCCGTAGGTGTCGTTGGAAGCGTTGAAGCCGTAGTTGCCCTTGCCAGCCAACACAGCGTTGATCACCACGGATGGCTCGCCACCAGCGTTGGACACGATTTCGCGCAGAGGCGCTTCGATGGCCTTGAGGATCAGGTTCACGCCAGCTTGTTGGTCAGCGTTGTCACCCTTGATGTCGCCAGCAGATTGGCGAGCACGCAGCAGAGCCACGCCACCACCAGCCACGATGCCTTCTTCCACAGCAGCGCGGGTAGCGTGCAGGGCGTCTTCCACGCGGGCTTTCTTTTCCTTCATTTCGACTTCGGTAGCAGCGCCCACCTTGATCACGGCCACACCGCCAGCCAACTTGGCCACGCGCTCTTGCAGCTTCTCGCGGTCGTAGTCGGAAGTGGCTTCTTCGATTTGCACGCGGATTTGCTTCACGCGGGCTTCGATGTCAGCAGCAGCTCCAGCACCGTCGATGATGATGGTGTTTTCTTTGCCCACTTCGATGCGCTTGGCAGAACCCAGGTCGGCCAAAGTCACTTTTTCCAGAGACAGGCCCACTTCTTCAGCGATAACCTTGCCGCCAGTCAGGATAGCGATGTCTTCCAACATGGCCTTGCGACGATCGCCAAAGCCAGGAGCCTTCACAGCCACGACCTTCAAGATGCCGCGGATGGTGTTGACCACCAAAGTAGCCAGCGCTTCGCCGTCCACGTCTTCCGCAATGATCAGCAGAGGGCGGCCAGCCTTGGCCACTTGTTCCAGTGTCGGCAGCAGGTCGCGGATGTTGCTGATCTTCTTGTCGAACAACAGCACGAAGGGGTTGTCCAGCAGAGCAGCTTGCTTCTCAGGGTTGTTGATGAAGTAGGGAGACAGGTAGCCGCGGTCGAATTGCATGCCCTCGACAACGTCCAGCTCGTTTTGCAGAGACTTGCCGTCTTCCACAGTGATCACGCCTTCCTTGCCCACTTTGTCCATCGCGTCAGCGATGATTTGGCCGATGGAAGCGTCGCTGTTAGCGGAAATGGAACCCACTTGGGCGATTTCCTTGGAAGTGGTGGTGGGCTTAGAAGCGGCCTTCAGCTGGGCGATCAGGGCTTCCACAGCCTTGTCGATACCGCGCTTCAGGTCCATGGGGTTCATGCCAGCGGCCACGTACTTCATGCCTTCGCGCACGATGGCTTGGGCCAGCACGGTGGCGGTGGTGGTGCCGTCACCAGCGTTGTCAGAAGTCTTGGAAGCCACTTCCTTGACCATCTGCGCGCCCATGTTTTGCAGCTTGTCCTTGAGTTCGATTTCCTTGGCCACGGACACACCGTCCTTGGTCACGGTAGGGGCGCCGAAAGAACGCTCCAGAACCACGTTGCGGCCTTTAGGACCTAGGGTGACCTTCACGGCGTTGGCCAGAATGTTCACGCCTTCAACCATGCGAGCGCGGGCTTCGCCGCCAAAAATTACGTCTTTTGCTGCCATTTTTTGGCTCCTTCAAATAAAGGTTAATTCGTCTGTACAGCGCGCTAGTATTGCTAGGTGCGCTATCAATTTAGTAGCTGATTGGCTTAAGCTTCAACGACTGCGAACAGGTCGTCTTCCTTCATGACCAACAGCTCGTCGCCGTCCACCTTCACGGTTTGGCCAGAGTACTTGCCGAACAAAACGCGGTCACCAACCTTCACGGTCAGGGCCTTGGTTTCGCCCTTGTCGTTGGTCTTGCCGGGGCCGACAGCCAAAACTTCACCTTGGTCTGGCTTTTCAGCAGCGGCATCAGGGATGTAGATACCGGAAGCGGTGCGAGTTTCGTTTTCTACGCGCTTCACAATCACGCGGTCTGCCAATGGGCGCAGTTTCATGGGTTTCTCTCCTAGATTGAGCAAAGTCATTGGGTTAACTGCGAGGGGAGTTGTTAGCACTCACCCCCGACGAGTGCTAATGATAAGGGCGATTTGTGACATTTCAAGGGGGCAAGGCTGCGGAAAGATCACCACGCCCTGAAAAGAGTGTTCGTGCGCGAGTCGCAGTTTTGACGAGCCCACACCTCAATCTGATCAAGGATGGGAATCAGCGCTTGGGCGGATTGACTGTCAATAAATTACTCTGCACCGCACTTGTGGGACATCGATTCAGAACGAATGCTGCTTGCTTGGGTTGGGAGGTTTTTTCAGAGGGTGTATAGGTTTTGTAGTTTTGAGGGTATAGTAAATGTAACGAGAGAAATAACGTTTGTGTCGATGGTGGATTGATTGCAAGAAAAGGTTGCTAGGTTTCATGCAAATTTCTACAAAAAACAGACCGCCCGCTCAGTGCTTCAGCATGTTTACAGTCCTTGTACACAAAGGTATATCTGGGGCCTATAGATTTATCCAATCGCTTTTGCTGTCTGGTTTTTATTTGTGGTCTCTATATCGATAACTTATGTTGATGGGGCATATCCTGGTGGTGTCCAAGCAAGCTACAGAAAATATTGATCTATCAGCAAGCGATGGGCTGGCAACATCAGAAACTGACTTTGTCCCAATATCGGGATATGTTGTCCAGCAGCTATTGGGCAGGGGTGCATCAGCCACCGTATATAAAGCTATTCGACTTAGCACGGGTGGGGTTGTTGCTATTAAGAAGATGCTGCGTTGGGATATCCCACGGTTAGTAAGTCGGTTTCGGTTGGAGGCGAAGTTATGTTCAATGCTTCAGCATCCGAACATCGTTCAGTTGATAGATTTTGTTGAGCAGCCGCCCTATTTATTTGCGGTATTTGAATATATTCCAGGGAAAACTTTGCGCCAGCATTTGAGAGAGCACGGTTCTATGCAAGTCACCGAGGCTGCTAGCTTGATGATGCAGGTACTGGATGGTTTGGCATGTGCACACAACGCAGGGGTCATACACCGAGATCTCAAGCCAGAAAATATCGTTATCACTCGTTCTGGCACGTTGGTACACGCCAAGATACTTGACTTTGGCATTGGTGCTGTTACAGAACCATTGGTACAAAGCGGGTGTGATCGCCTAACTCTTACACATGAGTTTTTGGGAACACTGGCCTATTCAGCCCCGGAGCAGCTCCGAGGTGAGCCCCCCAATGCACAGTCTGATTTATATGCTTGGGGCCTCATTTTTTTGGAATGTTTGACGGGCGAATCCGTTATCGCTGCCAAGTCCTTTGCTGAGGCTATTCAATGCCAACTCAATGAGAGAGAAATTTCTATCCCTCAAGCCATCGCAGATCATCCACTGGGCACCATATTGCGTTTTGCTCTGCGAAAAAGAACCCAAGATCGTAGTCCATCGGCACAGGTGCTGATGCAACGTCTTAGTGTGGTTCGATGGGCTGATTTAGCGCCAGTGACTGTGGCAAAAGAACCGATTCTTGCACTGCAAGTAGACCCAGGTACCACAGAGATTAGTCCCACGATTGCATCTAAACAGTGTTTCGACGAAAAGTATCAGGTAACTGCCTTGTGCTGCACCTTATCAGTCCGATCTGCCACAGAAGGTATGGATGTCGAAATTGTTGAGCAGTTATTACAGGACGAATATTTTTTATTTTGTGCGGAGGCTCAGCGTCATAAAGGATTTTTCTTGGGTGCACTGGGAGACCGCTTTGTAGTGCTGTTTGGCTATCCGCAAGACGAACATGTTGAAACAAATATCATCAACTGCCTCCGATCGTTGATGCGACTTCTCTCCTCGCGTAAAAAGGAGGTGTTTGAAAAGTACGAAGTGCTGTTAGAGATGCGGCTGGGCTTGAATACCGGTTCAGTGGTGATAGCCGCGGGGAAACATTTTTCGGGTCATTGTGTCCATGTTGCAATGCAATTGGCGAGTCAGGCTACGGCAGATAGCTTGCTTGCAAGCCCCTCCTTTTGTGCGCGTATGCATGGTTTGGTAGATGCGGAACCCGCTGGATTTCTGCATACACAACCTCAAACTCCCATATATCAAATCAAAATTTTTGCGGGAGAGTCGCAAAATCACTATGCATTACCACGCATTGCAGATTCAGGGTTAGCCGATGCAGGGTGTGTAGGACGAGAAGCGGAATTAGACCAGCTTGAGCGAATGTGGCAAGACGCTTGCCTTGGACGTGGAAGCAGCATAGCTATCGTCGGAGCAGCAGGGCTTGGTAAATCATGTTTGACCAAGGAATTCACCCGCCGATGCATCGGTACCGAACAGCGTGTGCTCAGTGTGCGGTGTTTAGATACCTCACCCAATCTGGCCTTGTCCCCGCTGCTGCAGATGTTGGAGCGGTGGTTGGATGCACCTTGGAGCCACATAGCAACTCCATCGATGCAAGAATGGCCATTGAGTGGGTCTGAGTTGGAGGGAGAAGGGGCACCGCATAGCACTAATGGAGACTATGCCAAACAGTGGCATTTGACACGACTTTTGGCAATGGCTGGCTGTGAGGTAAGTCAGGTTTTGCCCATTTTTTGTTCTTGGTTGGCGTGGACTCTGCCATCGACAGTGTGCTTGGATCGGGGTATTGGGGGGCTTGTCACTGGGCATGCTTGTGGCATGTTTACTTCCCCTGGTAAGCAGCGTACGGCGCTCTTTGATTCGCTAAGACGTTTGTTCTATTTCTTGTCTGAGCAAACCCCTTTGTTATTGATCTTTGAGGATGTGCAGGCGGCAGACTCCGTGACGCTTGAATTTCTGCAATACCTCAGTAGCTCCGTTGCCGAGCACCGTCTATTGCTGATCTTGACGAAGCGTTCTGCCGAAGGAGTTTCATGGAAGCGACTCGATGACGCCGATGTTAACGACCTCCACGATGATTCAAGTAAGTTGAATGTTCACAAGATCGTGAGATTAATGCCTCTCTCTGCAGCAGACAGTGTGCGCATCGTCAATCTCTTGTTTGCGCCCTCTGTCCCGGATGTTGAGGTGTCGCATCACATCGTGTCACGCGCCGGCGGAGTCCCTTTATTCGTACAAGAATTAGCACGAGGGCTGCTGGAGTCTCAGTTGGAACTGCGGGAAGGCACCATGGTTTTTCGGGATCGCCTCGCACCAGCACTATTGCCTGCATCCTTAAACGAGTCCTTGGCAGCTCGCTTTGATCAACTCGGCGTGGCTAAGTCTTTGTTGCAACTGGCCGCAACGATAGGGCAGTGCTTTGAACTCACAGTGCTTAGAGCCTGCATTACTGAATACGAGTCGGATCAACTCGTGCCCAATTTGCAGCGTTTATGTCGTGCACGTTTGCTCATACCGATGCAGGCACGCCAAGTTCTAGGCGAATGTGGAAGGGAGTCGGCCCAAGCATGGAAGGATGCATTGTCTGAGCAGATCGAATCCGCCACGGGCCACTGTGTATTTGCGTTTGAACACGCCTTGATTCGTGAAGCCGCGTACCAAAGCATGACAAATCATCAGCGCAAGCATTGTCATGCTGTTGTAGCCGATGCATTGGAACGCCTGCATCCTGAGTGCAATGCCGCTGAACTCAGTGGTATAGCTTTTCACTGGGCACAGGCTGAGCAATACAGCCGTGCTGTGCCTTTGGGATTGGCTCATTTGCAGGCTAGCCAAAAGCGTCAGGCGAATGCTGAAGTGCTTCAATATGCTGAGAATATGGGGTACTGGATTCAGCACTTGCCTCTTGAACAGCGTCGTGAAGTACTGCTGGATTGCAATACCTGTGTGATCCAAGCATTGATGAACCAACATGGATGGGCACATGCGAAGGTGGTCAACAAAATTGAGCTTATGCAAACCATGTTGGCCAATGATATTGCCCCTCCCAAATTGGCTCGTCACCTCTGGAGTCTTATAACGTACCACCAAGTGGCTTGCAACTTGCCAGAGATGTTGCGCTTAGGTCATTGGATGCAGCGCCTTGCAGTTGATCAGCAGATTCCAGGCTTGGTGGCTGCGGCGGACTTGGCAGTTGGTAGAGCGTTATACGGTTTAGGCAATCTTCAAGGTGCGCAAGAGGCGTTTACCAAAGCCATACAGGTTGGCGTAGCCCTTAAGGATGGAGATAGGGATTGGAGTGGCCAATTGGAAGTCGATACTTTGGTATGGGCTATGGCCAGTAGAGCGCGCATATTGTTAAACGCTGGTTATGAACAGCGTGCGCAGAGTGAGGCGCAACAAGCTGTCGATTGGGCTAAGCAAATTGCCCATGTTCCATCCCTAGGGATTGCTCTGTTGTGTCAAGCACTCGGTTACCAAGCGCGGGGTAACAAACTTGCCACATTAGAAGTCATCGATGAGCTATTGCATTTGGCAGATCACTATGGTCTATCTGCACAGCAGGGTTACGCTCGTGTCATTCACTCTTGGGCAGTAGGAGACGTTCAAGAAGCGGACAAGATTTTGCAATCTTTATTGGAGATGGGCTGCAAATACAGTCAACCAACATACCGCTCGTTCGCTGCGCAAACTTTAGCCGAGCAAGGGCAATGGCAGGCGGCAATTGCGCGTATTGATGAATGCATACGGCTGAGTCAACTTTCTGGAGAGGGTAATTACACCGCTCAATTATTTTTAAAAAAGGCGCAGTACATGTTTTTAGACGGCAGATCTGGCACCGCATGCATTCAGCTTCTGAAGCGTGCTGCCAAAGATGCGCGCTCCAAAGCAGATATTCGGACGGAAGCACAAGCCTTACGCACTCTGTGTAAGCAAGAGCCGGGGCTTCATCCGAGAGCACAGGCTCGCCTGTGTAAATTAATCGAACTTCGGCCCGACATGATTGTTACGTAACTCATTTATTGAAAGGATCCCACCAATGACCTTAACTTCTGTTCCTGGTGAACCACTACTGCAGTTTCGTTTAGCTTATTTGCGTCTTTTGGCTAAGACTTGGCGTGATGAACGCTTCAGAAAAGAAATTTTTAGTAAGCCTGTTCCGGGTGGATCTATGACCGAAGATATTCAAGATAAATTGATCACCAATTTCGGCTGTACCACCAAGTGGCCCAATCTTCGCGTTCAGTTATATGCAAGCCATGATCCAGCACAAGCTGTACGCTGGAGTTACAAAGATGCCGTTGGCTGGATTGGCCCCAATGATTTATTTGTCATCACACTTCCCAATTGCCCCGACGATTCGCAAAAAAAATATATGGCAGAGGCACTAGCTGCCTACTATCAAAACTTCCCCACAGTACTTGGCCCTGCTTTATCGACCATGTCCAGCCCACACTCTCATGGGATAGGATCCCCCCAGCCGACAGCAATGGGTATTCCTGGTGGTGGTCCGGACTCGTTTCTCGCTTTTGGCAGTGTGATATTGCGAGCAGTCATTTTGAGCTGGACAAACAAAGAGTTCTTCCATGAATTGATCCATGCAAATGATGCAGTTCCAAGTCTAGCCAAGTGGTTTGGATTTAGCATGCCATTCAATTTCTTTATCAAATTTGAGCACAACCCATCCTCTGACTACAACTGGTCTTACAACGCTAGCAGCCAGACTTGGGGTTGGAATATGGGCACTCCAGAGGCACCAGTAATTTGGAACAAGGTTGTTTTGAATTACCCCACGTGTCCTGACGATGAAGAGATTCGCCCAGTGGCATTGGCCACATATAACAATACCGGTGCGGCCTATCCTTTCACTTGCAATTAAATCAAGTCCAACTGTCTTATGGATTGGTTCAATACTCCTTTGCGCTGGCATCCTCGATTTGAGGCGTTGATGGATGCCGATAAGGAGCATTTGCTACTACTAGAAGAAGGGGAGGTCTTGACCTTTGATATGCCAAGCGTTTTACGCTTGGCATACGTTGTGCAGGCGAAAACTAGCCTTGCGGCCTACTGTCAAACCCATGGACTGGCTGACCAGTCGGCACGCCTACTATCCGCTTTGCAATCAATGGTCCGGCAAGGTTTTGTCACGGCCTTTTCTGCCAAGCAGCCCCCGTTATATAGCTCACCCAATTTCTCCGAACCAGCACTGCAATGGAGCTTGGATCAGCACAGTTCCTTGGTTGTACTGAGTAAGATGTTGGTGGATTATCCCGTCAGTCCTTTGGCTCAACCGAAGCCCTCCGCACCCGTCCTGCACTTTGCTGAGAGCTTGAGACAAACGTGTTTAACTGGTGGCTTGACAGTTGTCCTGTGCGATGACTATTTAGACCCTCGCTTGGAGGAGATCCAAGCCAAGCAAGATGCACTTGGGCAAGCATGGTTGCTGACCAAGGTGACTGGGCAGAAAATAATTCTCGGCCCACTGTTCACGCCTGGAGCGGCGCATAGCCCGTGTTGGTATTGTTTGGCTGCACGCATGCAACGTAATCAACCAGCGCACAGTGTGTGGCGTCACTTGGGGGCGGGTCTTTCTCGTGGACTGCCCGTGCGTGCCGATGCTTTGGCCGTGCAAACAGCGCATGCTGTTACCCCCCATTTGATTCCCTTCGCAATGCGGGTGTTGACGATGGAAACACCAAGTATGTTGGTTTGGTCAACCCATGTGCTTAGTGCGGATGCCCCGGAACTACCGGAGGCAACGGTGCACGCCGTTCATCGTCGCCCACAATGTCCGCATTGTGGTGATCCACACATGCTGACTACGCAGCAGTTTGAACCTGTGCGTTTGCAGCCATGTCATAAGTTGGCAACCGCCCATGGTGGGGCGCGTGGCGTATTGGCGCAAGACACGGTGCAGCGTCTCTTGCCTTGGGTGAGTGAGGTCAGCGGAGTTGTAAACCAGTTGGTTCAGCTAAATACCCCGCAAGATGGGCAGCTTTCCGTGTATCGCAGCCATTTTTACCGTACCCAGCCATCGGATACGTCCCTATCCAAGCAAAGCTTTGTGCAAGTCTGCTTGGGCAAAGGTATGACTGATATGCAGTCCCGTGCGAGTGCGCTCTGTGAAGCGGTGGAGCGTTATGCAGCGTTTTATCAAGGCGATGAAGCCTGTGTACACAGTCCAGCCCAAGCGCTTGATGCCCCTTATGTGCTGCCGAGCCAACTGAGCTATGTAAGTTCCGCCCAACGTATGCCGCCCGTGCTCGCCTACCACCCCTGTGAGCCTGCAGACTGGACACCCGCTTGGTCCTTGACCCATGATGCCTTGCGTTACCTGCCACTGGGGGCTTGTTATGCCAACGCTCCTTCCCCTGCACAACGCTTGGCACGGTGGAATTCCAACGGCTGCGCTGCTGGCAACACCAAAGAAGAGGCTATTTTGCAAGGGCTTTTAGAGCTCATAGAGCGCGATGCTGCAGCCATATGGTGGTACAACGAGATAGCCCGACCTTGTGTGCCAGTAGACACTTTGTCCAGTGCACACAGCCAAGCATTGGCGCAAACTATTGGTTCTGATTGGGATTACTGGTTGCTGGATATCACCCATGACCTTGGTATACCCGTCGTTGTTGCGATTGGACAGCATCGCAAGCTAGGGCTGTGGGGTATCGGTTTTGGGTGCAGCCTGAGCTTGCCACAGGCGGCAGAGCGTGCGGTCACCGAATTGGTACAACTGATTGCAGTTGACAAATGTCTACCCGCCCAGTGGACACAAGGCCGCGCACAACCTCCTAGCTTCTTATACCCGCAGGAACAGGCGAAACGGGTTCCTGTACTAGCAGCAAGCTATCAGGATATTGCGCAAGATATCCAAGCCTGCGTGGAAGCTGCTGCCTGCGCAGACTTGGAAGTTATATTGCATGACTACAGCCGCCCCGATATACCCTTGCATACTGTCAAAGTTGTGGTTCCGGGTCTATGCCATGTATGGCCAGAACTGGCTAACCCGCGACTCTACCAAGTACCGGTGAAGCTGGGCTGGCTCCCCCAGTCCTTGACAGAAGCCCAGTTCAATACTTGGGCCTTGTACCTCTAGTCTCAGCGCATCCTCCCCTTGCAATGGCTTTACTTTGGAATGTATTTCGGCATTACCGTGCCATGCTGCGCCCAGTGCATATGCTCGGTCGTGACCCACAGGCTTGCCATACGTGGGTGAATGCTCCCGACGTATCCAAACTGCATGTCCAAATTCATTGGCATGACGGGCGATGGGAGCTTTGCGATCGCAGCCGCAATGGCACTTGGATCAATGGCCGCCGCATCGCCCCCGACCAATGGATGCCACTGACGTTGCATGACCAAATCCATATTTCAAGCGATCCTATTGGACACTGGTCTGTGACCGATTTGGCACCACCTTGTACTAGTTTGCTGCCTGACGATCTTGCACAAGCGCCTATAGCATTGCATCTGCACGGCAATCCTCTGCCTGACACGCAGGTGTCTCAAGCCACCGTCTATGTCCAAAACGGCCAGTGGGTGCTCGAGCAGTCCACTGGCACAGAGGCTTTGCAGGATGGTCGCCGTATTCGGGTGGCAGACCAAGCGTGGGAGTTCGTACTGTGCACGCTGCTGAGCACCACGCTTGATTTGGAGCAACTGCCGTGCATCTCTCCGACCATCCCAGATTTGCACTTTCACATTAGCCAAAATGAAGAGCACGTCACACTCAACCTGCAATTAGGCAGCCAGCGAATTGGACTGGGGGAGCGCATACACCACTATGCGCTAGTCACATTGGTACGCCAACGCCTGCAAGACATGCAGCGCGGTATAGATCACCACAGCCAAGGCTGGTTACCACTGGAGACCTTAGCCGGCATGCTGGGTATAGACACAGCCTACGTCAACATTCAAATTTTTCGTGCACGTCAGCAAATTGCAGAGGCCTTGGCCGAGACATTCGCCGTTCACTTGTCAGGGTTGCCCCCCTTGGTGGAGCGGCGCCGGGGCGAAGTGCGTTTTGGAACCTATGCGTGCACCATCCAAAAAGGCAGCCAAGAAGAAGGGCGATTATTACCAGCGGTACTTTGATGGCGTCTCGTGTAATGACTTGTAATTAACCTTTTCTGCCTGCAATTTTAGATTGCGGGCTATGCCCCCCAGCACCTATCAGACACAGGGAACGAGAGCCTTGCCCTCTCGCCTCAACGAACCTACCGATCGGCTGGTTCCGCTTGAGGTTGGGTGGGCACCAAACCACTCCACAGCGTGGGACTTTGCAATAACCGTTGGCCAGTATCTTCAGCAATCAGCCATTACCAAAGTCTGGCATCACGCCACACTGGCCTTGCACGGTCAAAGCCCTTGTGTGGTGCTGGGGGAGGGCGCGGGTAAAGGCAAACAAGCCCACAACGGTTGGATCTTGCCCTTGCAAGTGGCAGGGCACACCTTAGGCAATCTGCAGGTAGCCCTACCCCATGCGCAGACCCACACCAGCCCAAGCGAACAAGCCATTGCCCTAGCACAGCAGTGCGCTCGCATGTGCTTGCGCTTGCAAAGCCAGCAGTGGTTAGTGGGGCAGCAACATGGCAGTGCACCTTGCCTCCTAGGTTACAGCCCTGCCATGTTGCAACTAGATGAAGCAATCGCCCAAGCCACCAGCCATGGATTGCCCGTGCTGCTGCGCGGTACAGGTCTGCATGAGGCCCAGCAAACGGTCGCTGCCATTCATTACGCTACAGGTCACTACCGCCCTTGGGTGGTGATAGATGCAGCCGCCGCACTGGATGCCCCTGCACGTTGGGTAGCACGTGCGCGCGGTGGCAGTTTGCTGGTGCATGGTATGCATCGTCTTGCGACCTTGGCCGACCAAGCCCATGTGTGGGAGCAGCTCATGCACGCCTCGGCAGCAGGGGCATTTCGCCTGTTTCTGATGCTGCCAGACGAGCCCACCATTCCCAGTCAACGTGCTGAACAGTTAGCACCATGGCCTCTAGCAGATGACAACTGGTGCAGCATCACGCTGCCTACACTCACCCAGCGAAGCATGGACATACCACTGCTCACCCGTGCCGTTCTGGACTACTACGGACACCACGCCGATCAGCGTCTGACAGACACCCTGCAGCAGTGGAGTACCCACTACCACTGGCCTGGACAGGCCCAACAGTTAGAGCAGGTGCTAGCCCGCATGGCCGTGCTTACACCGGGTACTAGCATTGGGGCACAAGAGATCAACCAGCATGCACCACAGCTATTGGGGGGCAGTACAAGCGACATAGCCGTTGCATTGACCGATGTATCCACCGTCTTGCTACCTGCAGGTGGTAGCACGCCAGCCGATCCAAGTCGCTACTGGGTATTGTGCGTGGTGGAACAACGCCAGCAAGCCTTGGGGCGCCTGCACCCCGCACTGGCCCGGGCACTGAGCTACCTGTTCACCCACTGGCGCGATACCTTTCCCATGGAACACTTGGCAGCCCAAGCCTATGTCAGCCCCTCGCACCTGCGTCAGCTGCTGCGTGAAGAGGTCGGACTGTCATTCAAACTGTTCGTGCAGGCGGTTCGCATAGAGCATGCCCGCAGAATGCTGGAAGAAAACCCCCATGCACGCTTGGCAGATATTGCCGAAAAAGTCGGTTTTTCAGATCGTGGGCATTTTCGGCAGTGTTTGAGGAATACTGTTGGGGCGTGAGGCTTGTGTGTTTTTTTTGATAATTGTTATTTCCGAGTTGTTTTAACTAGTCTGTAGAACCGAGTCTTTTTGAGGGGGGGGCTTTTGATGTGTTTGTTTCGTTTGAGTTAAATTCAATGTTAATGTCGTTGATGAATTTCCAAGTGCAGGCGGCATCTTTTTTGGATTCGATGCCAGCTATTAATCCTTTAATTTTTTTTTGAAGTTGGGTTGAAGGATTTTTTATGTAAGTTTCTAAGTAAGACCAATCGCTTGGATTTGCGCCGGATGAGGATGATATTCCTCGTGCATTATAGTAAATTATGCCGTTTAATAAACCGAATACATTCCATGGGCCATAATTTTTATCCCTCATTTTTCCATAATCATCACATTTGTTTTCCAATTGAATTCGCCATTCTTTTATGTTGTTTTTAATTGCAACTTTAATTTTATCTTTAATTTTAACTCCCCATTCATCTAATTTTTTTATTGTGTACGCAAAGACTAGATTGCCGCTTGATCCAATTTCCTCGTTTGTATTATTTGGGTCGGAGTCGCCATAAATGCATATTGATCCAGGGGCGGTGGCGTGCCGTCCTCTTGTATATATGAGTTCGTATTTATTTTGGTTTGGTTGATAAGTTTGACTTTTCGATCCCAGTGGATCCCATAATTTATCGTTTACTCCTTTTATTCTTGGCGTAACTGCATTGAAGTTGGCGGACGTTTCATCAATTGCATATACTCCAATGTACTCAACTGGTTCAGTATTTGTTTTTTCAGGTATTTTGGTTAAAACCCCCCACCAATCTCCAGGGCCGGGTACTGGATCTATTGCTATAATTTTTATTTTGAATTCTGGCCATAAATCTGCTAAATAATTGCTTGCAATTATGCATTCAACACCGCCGCGGCTATGGCCAATTAATACGATGGTGCCATATTCCTTTTTGAATCTGTCAATTTTTTCATTGTCAGCCTCGTTCCAGCGCAAGCGCCAGTGGCCAGGGGTTGCGCATTGATTTTGCCAGTTTTTCCATTGGCTTGGATATTCCAAACTTACTGCCTTGTGGGGTGATGTGCGCGTTTCGTCAAAGTAACCGTCAAATTGTTCTTTCGTCTGTGAAGACTCATACCTTACCATATGAATGGTTATGTCGAACATTTTTGCGATTCCTGCAATCGCTATAGTTTCCATCGATAATCCCGTAGCACTGTCGATTTTGGAGGGGGCTGGCTTTGTATGGTAATATTTAAGTATTGGTTGCTTGTCTTTTATTATTGTATTCCCAAAACTATCTGTATCGCTCTCGTAGCCGCTGTTGATATCCTCTGTTTCCCATATGATAACTGGTAGGTTTTCTCTGCTTTCATTGTACGGTCCGCCAGGGCCGTCGAGTGATGTGCTATCTCCAGCATTTTCCCAAGATTTATTATTTTTATTGATTATTTTGTGTATTTTGCTTGGTATGTAGCCTGATACTTCGTTGTAGCATTTAATCTCATCAGGCTTTCGTAGTACCAGCGCATGATCAAGATAGCAGTCTGTGCCTGAATAGCAGATTGTGAATGTTTTGTTCATGATTAATAATTTAATATTGGATGCGGATATTATTTTCGAGACATTTAATTTATGCAGGGCTGGCTAAGGAGTGAAAGCTTGGAAACGCATCGACGCGGTTCAACCACCCCTGCAAGAAGCGCCGCAGGGAGGGGTTTTCATTGGCTAGGTTGATGTAGTAGGCCCTGCGGGCTTCTTTGTATTGGGTGTAGATGTTGATCGGGTCGTGGTACTGCAGGCTGTCGACCAGTTGGGGAGTCAACGTACTGTTGGGGGCGTGGTTAGCGCCTACACGGTTGAGCACCTGAATGAGGGTTGTGATGGCATGCCAGCCAGCGTTGACATTGAAGTCAAATACGATGTTGGCCAAGGGTTGGAAGCTGAAGTCATCGCCATAAATGCGATCCCAGTACTCCACTTTGTAAATGCGACCGGCCTGCTCGTCGGTGAGGTTGCGCAGGGCCTCAAGAGTGGGGCGTACTTGCAGCAGGTTGGATGCGTACTGGCGGAAAGTGCCAAAAGTGATGCCCTTGTTGGTGGCACCACCGGGATCGGCGGGGTCATCTACATAGCCGCCTTCAAAGCGCAGCAGGGTGGGCAGAAATTCTTGGAAGTTGGCTTTGGGCGTTCTGCTTGGAATCGCGGTGGCTTCGGGTTGTTCTGTCGTGGTAGTTGCGGCTTCTTGATGACTGAGGAGTACTGCACCCTCAAGTCCACGCAGGGGCGGTAGCACACTCATTGGGGTGCTAGGTACTGGTGGATTTTGGTGAAAGCTTGGAAACGCATCGACGCGGTTCAACCACCCCTGCAAGAAGCGCCGCAGGGAGGGGTTTTCATTGGCTAGGTTGATGTAGTAGGCCCTGCGGGCTTCTTTGTATTGGGTGTAGATGTTGATCGGGTCGTGGTACTGCAGGCTGTCGACCAGTTGGGGAGTCAACGTACTGTTGGGGGCGTGGTTAGCGCCTACACGGTTGAGCACCTGAATGAGGGTTGTGATGGCATGCCAGCCAGCGTTGACATTGAAGTCAAATACGATGTTGGCCAAGGGTTGGAAGCTGAAGTCATCGCCATAAATGCGATCCCAGTACTCCACTTTGTAAATGCGACCGGCCTGCTCGTCGGTGAGGTCGCGCAGGGCCTCAAGAGTGGGGCGTACTTGCAGCAGGTTGGATGCGTACTGGCGGAAAGTGCCAAAAGTGATGCCCTTGTTGGTGGCACCACCGGGATCGGCTGGGTCATCTACATAGCCGCCTTCAAAGCGCAGCAGGGTGGGCAGAAATTCTTGGAAGTTGGCCATGGTTCGCTCCCGTCAAAAGTGGACAGTGATTAATTGGTGGTGCTTGGGTTGACTGGCTGTGGCGGTGCTACGGGCGCTGCAGGGCTGTTGGTAGCAGTTGACATGGGTTGCATGGCCATGTCGATATTGCGGCTGAAGATGCCCAGCAGGAGCTTGATGCCATCGGGGATGGGTTGTTGCTCTGCCTTGACTTCTAGGTGATAGCGGGCGTTGTTGCTTTTGCGGTAGCGTTGCTCGTCGTTTTTGGTTTGGTCAGCGTCGTGGGAGACCGAGCCTTTTACTTCCACCCCCAAGCACCCCCAACCAGCTTTGGCATCGAAAGTGCCTTGTTCTGCGGTTTGGGTGTGGGTGTCGTTTTGGGTGTCGTGCAGGTAGCTGGACTTCACCTCCATGTCAAAACTAATATTGAGTTCGGTGAGACCCAGCGTGGGGATGGGCATCATGCTCAAGAGGGGAAAGCCGAGCGCCAAGGATGAGGTCGCTGGGCTGATATTGCCTTGAGCATCAATCACGGGACGGGTGTTGGTGAGTGCAATGGCTGCAGTGATGGGTTTGTAGCCGAGCAATTTGCCATTGGCATCTTCAGAACGACTAAAACCAGTATTGAGGATGTACTGGGTTTGCTGCATGGCCAGGCTTTGCTGGGCTTGGGCTGCGGCTTGCAGCGGAGCTGCGATTAGGGATTGCATGGGCAAGCCGCTGAATTCTTGGGCTAGGCTGAGTAAACCTGTGTCTACTGCGGGTGAGGGCATGGTGGTGGACTCCTGTGGTGGGTTGCGAGTAATGGGCTAGTGGGCTAGGCGGGCAGTTGGGCGTTGAGAAGTTTTTCGTAGGCCTGTACTAGGCGGCTGTAACCTTCGGGGAGCTGATGACCTTGCACTACGATCTTGATTTCGGCGCTGTGCGGGGATGCCCCTGTCATGCTGACTTGCACATCTGGGTCTTGGAGGATGTCTTCGCTGCTGGGTCCACTGGCTTGGGGGGTGTCGGTATTGCTGGGGGAGTTGGGCAATGACAAATCCATGGAGGTGAGTATTTCCACTCGCTCGATCGTGAAGCTCTTCAGTGGTAGCAGAGTAATGAGGGGTACGTCGATGCTGTGCTGAACTTGGCTCACCACGCCGTTGTGACTCACTTCGCGGGGGATGCTCATGCGTACGCTGCGTGCAACCCAGCTCCCGGGGGGGAGGTCGGTTGTGCCTTCTGCACCAGCTGCGGGTTGGTAGAAAAACTGCTCTAGCTCTTCAATGTGCTGACCAGCGACACTGCGTTGGGCTTCGAGAACAGCTTTTTTTATGCCGCTAATGAGCTGGGCTAGTGTGGTACTCATGGTTTTTGTCCGGAGGGTTGAGTGTTGGAAGCAGGGGTTGGCTGAGCACGGACCAAATTGCCAAGACGAAATAGCTTGGCCTCTGCCATGACGCCAGATGTGGAGGAAATTGCATTCGCTGCCATGCGATTGGTGGGAGTGATGCGCGGCGGAAGAATGCGTGCTTGTTTATTTGGAGCATCCGCTGCAGGCGTTTCGTCTTTTCTGACTGAGCTGCTAGGCGCTGTATTTGCCTGAACCGGTGCGCTCGTTTCCAAATTACTAGGTGGAATGCCGTTCTGCGGTAGTACAAGGTTTCCAAGGGTGGCTGGATGCCGTCGCATCCACGTGCGTAGCGCTTGGGCTATGCCTGCCATGAGAAAGGCGGCAATCCATTGGTCAACCACGGGAGGTACGCTGCCGACTTTGAGGGTGTTGTACAGCTGTATTTCCATGGTATGTGCATGGGCGCCGGCAGTGGCTAGCGTGACCAAGTCGCGCAATGTGATGCGGGGAAGTTTGGACCAGCGACCTGTTGTTGGCAGGGGCAGGTACTCGGGCAGTTTGAAGCTGCTCGTTGTCTCTTGAGGTGAGGCAAACAGCAGGTTCAAACCATGCTCAAGCAAGCATGCCGCCGTGATGAGGTGGAACAGCATGCTGGCAAGTGCCATTGGGTCGGCCATGGCAGGCATAGCTCAGTAGGTCACAGGAATAGTGGCTGCAACATAGATGCTGCCGGGGATGCCCAGTGAGGCGCGGTAGTAGTTGCGTATTCCCTGGACGAAGTCCTGCAAGGTAAGGTAGGTGACTTGTTGTAGAAAGCCGCCGTAGGTGTAGGTGGGGTATCCGGGGGCTGAGACTGTGACACAGTAGTTCATGGCGAAGGCTCCTTTGGGTGGGTTGGAAAAATCGAATAAGGTTTACCAAGTAGATGCCGGTCCAATAGGCCCGACGTTTGTGCGTGCAGCCAGTGCCACAGGCAATGCAAGGCCATGCCACGGTGAGCTTGGATTGCGGTGGCGGTGGGAGGCGTAGTCGTCTACCAGCAGGACGTTGACACAGGGGCTTAGGGTGGCGTCGTAATGCTTGCCATTCCAACTCTGGGTGTTTTGGAAAAAGTCTTGCAATGAAGGATTTGCTATGTCGCGAGCCAGCAAAATTGGTGCAACACCGAGTGCACGGGCTCCAAGATCCCAGCAGATCACATGCAGTGCGTTTTGTATGCCGTTACTGGGGTTGGCTGGGGTGTTGGCCCCCCACAGATTGCTTATTCCCAGATCGCTAGCCCAGTCTGCTTGCGAGCAAGCATAGTTTTGTCTTTGCGTGAGCTTGTTGTACTGATCCGTGGGCATGCTCGATTGCGTGCCTAGATCCTCGGTTGTTGAAGCTTGGGAAAAAAGGTAAAAGGTATGGGCCGCATCGTGACCCGTGTATTTGGGCCCTACAGTAAATATCCCAGTGCCCAAGGGGGCCGTTTCGATTTTGCTGCTGATGTAGCTTTCGCGAGGGGTGTCCATGGCCCCGTCGTATAGGACTAGTACACGTGAGCGAATTTTGTTGCTGGGGATCGCCTCATAGCTATAGCCTAAGTATTCGGGTTCTGTGAGAAGTTGCCAGTAAGGACACCTTGCAGCATTGACTTGCTCAATGGATACGGGAACCAGAAACTCTTGCAGCGCCCCCTGAATTTGCCCCAAAAGGTTGGCGTGGCTGCTATTGCTAAAACCACTGAAATGGGAAAAGTTGAGAACGACAAGCTCGCGGTCTGAATGCGCAAGACTCGCCATAAAGCTAGCAACTTGGGACAAGATGCCATCGATCCCGTCAATGCGAGCACCTATGTACTGATCTGGCGTGCCACGATAGACCCAAAAACCATTGTTGTAGAGACAGGGGTGGATGTCTAAATACCGTACACCATCAGCAAGTTGTTGGTATACGTCTTGCTCTTGGGTTTGGGCCTCGTAACCCGATATCCACTGCTTGCGGTAGGCTCCTGAGGCGTGGGTGCCAGGCAGTGTTAGCCAACTCAAAGGCCGATTGCGGAAGGTTCCGCGTGGACTGTGCGCAAGCGCATTGTCGTAGTAGAGGTCACTCATCCAAGGCATAGCAGGTCTTTCACTTGGGCGACATGGCTGTCTGTGCTGTGGGGATCGGAGCGGATGCCGATTGGTTGCTCATCGCGTTGGCTGCTGCTGCAGTAGCTGCTTGAGCGCGTGCCGATGCTTCTTGGACCAGTTTGGCTTGGGTTTGCCAAGTTTGTTGCATGGCATGGGTAACTTCATGCAAGCTATTTCGGATGCTGCATTGGGCGGTTTTGACAGCATCTTGTGCTAGTCGCTGAGATGCAAGCATGCTTTCTTGGCCATGGTCTTGCGAGGTGGGTGATGCAGCGTAGTTTTGAGGCTCGATCTTGATGAAGTTGGCATCAGCGACATTGGAGGCTGTGGCGGATGTGGTGTTGGGAGCGGAATCCGTTGCCATGCGGTACGTGATATCAGATGCGGTGTTAGGCGCGGTGCTGCCTGGGGTGTTGCTAGCTGTTGTGTTCATGGTGTAAATAAAGTGGCTTAGGCTCAGGACATATTGGGTGGAAGCCCTTCACTGGGCGTAGGGGGCGGGAAAGCTCCAAAACTGCCCAGAGAGAGTAAGTACTGAGCGCTGACGTGAAGCACGGCTTGCTGGTCTCTGTTTTGCAAGGTGAAGCTCAGCGATGCGCCGTCTTGACCGAGTCGGCTTTGGCGCAGGTTGTTATTGCTTAGAAATGCCTGCGCACTGCGGAGATATTGGTCGAAGAGTTGGCTTGCCTGCGTGCCAGTTTCGGTACTAAATATGGTTTGCGTCACTACTTGCAGAACGGCTTCAGATACGCTTGCAAAACCGAGCTTTCTCCCCATGCCAAGCCAGTTGTGTAGACAGCGTTGCACATCATCAGGTGATGCGAGTCGATGGGGGAGTTGCGGGCAATCCAGCGCTCCGAATGCCAATGGCAACAGTGTTTGCATGGCTTGAGTCGCAATGGAGTTGCGTTCCTCCGTGGTCGCGTCCAGGGCATGGAGCTTGGCCACTTGCGCAAGATAGACTTGGTAGTAGTCACAAAACTGCTGAACGGTACGAGCTTGGTGTACTGCAAATTGAGCAGCGTCTCTTCGCAGTTGTTGCGGGTTTTGTCCCAGTTGTCCATCGGGCAGCGCAGCGAGGTCGAAGAGGGCCAGCCGATCCAAAAAATTCATCCCTTGAAATACCGCTGAGCCGGCAACACCGAGGTCTTGCAACAGTGCGTTGGCGCGTGCTAGTTGTGCTGCAGTGATGATTTGGTTGTCACTCAGAATCCGCTGGGTTTGTTCAAGTATTGGAGTGCTGGTGTCGCCCGATTCGGCTTGTGCAAGTGTGCGCAAATTAGGACTACCCAAAGCCATTAGCTTGATCGGGCTGATCCACAAGCCCAGCGTCGGTAGTAGGGCCATAGGACAAGCATGCAGCCCTTGCTGAACCTCCCCTACTAGCAAGGTTTCATCTGGTAGGTCGTAGCAGACGGTGGGGTTGTTCAGGGCCCAATCCAACCACTGCAGTCCACCGTCGACGAAAGCGAGGGTTTGGCGTGCGAGCATCGACAAATCACCACTTTTGTGAATGATCTTGCCTGCAATGATGATGGTCATGGAGTGGACCCTTTGATGAGATGGGGGAGTCGTTCGAGGGGGGGCTTAGCCTGCTGGATAAGCTTTCACGATATTGGCGGCCGTGGCACCCACATTTCCAAACTCCACCGTGGCTTGGCTAATGAGCTGCTGCGCGTTGTTGATCACAGGGATGTACGATGGATCTTTTGTTGCCAAGAACTGGGCCATGGCCACACCCATGGTAGTGGTGGCGATGGTTGAAATGTTGCGTAAAGCATCGGCGGCGTCTTGCACTGCGATAGCGGTGGATTGGGCCACTGATTGATAGGCCTTACCTGCGCCACTGGTCATGACCACTTGTGGGCCCATGGTGGCAAGTTGGACTTGATTGATGGCATCAACCACTTGGTTGTTGGTGTTACTCATGGTGACTTCTCCTTAGCGTTGATAGGGTGGGGCCTACGTCAGGTAGCGTTACGCGTTCGGCTTTTCCGCTGTATTGCTCTGTGCTTCTGTTGTATTGCTTGGCTTTGGCACAGGGGGAGCGCCAGCACTGCTTGCCAGTTGTTGTAAGTCGCTCTGGGCTTTTTGGGCTACAGACGAACTGGAACCAGCAAGGGTTTGCAAGGTCGAGATGGCTGCATTGCCTTTGGCATAGGCATCTGCAACGCTGGCGTCTGGACTTGTAGCTAGCGGTGGAGCAACAGGCGGCGGAGGGCTTGGAAGTGGTTCTATGTGCGAGGCAGGTGGTGCTGACTCAGACTTAGGTGGGGCAGCAGGTATCGCCGCAAAGGTGTTGAGGATGCGTGCGCAGGCTGCAGTCACTGCTGCAGTGCTCACCATGCCTGCATTTTGTTGGCGGTTTACTGCGTTGTACATGGCCATACCCATGGTTTCCACCATGACGGTGTCAAGCATGGCAAAGGCCTGTGACGGAGCTTGAGCCGTCATGAGCGTGGCGACATTCGTGACGCTGTCTATAACTTGGCTGTTAACGGTGCCTTCGTCAGTCATTTTGAATTGGCTCCTAATTTATTGATTAAAACCAGAACTTGTGTGACGGCTGCTGCGGTGATGACCTGTCCACGCTGTTGGTTGGCGACTGCGTTTTGCATAGCGATGCTGGTGCTCTGTGACATAGCTTGGTAGACCATGCCCATTGCTGCCGCAGGTGTTGAGCCCACGTTCAATACGCATATGGGGGTCGGCATCACATCGGAGTCCTTTTGGGTGAGGCTCAGGCAGCACTCCAACAGCTATGGATTTCAGCGCACAGCTTCAATGCGTTTGATCGCTATACCAGTACTGCTTGTGTCAACGGAGAACAGTGTGGACAAGCTTTGGGTCGTGTTGGTTTGCATCGTGACGTAGGCTTGGTTTTGGTTGTTCGTTGCGTTGTGCGCAGTATTGGAGAGAGCCTGTCCGGTAGCCACCATCAGGTTGCCTGTGGCAATCGCTGGCGAAACTCCAATGACTTCGGTATTGACTTGTGTAATAGAGTCAGATACTTGACTGTTAACAGCGGTAGGAAAGGCCATGATGAATCCTTAAAAGGTTAGTCGGATGAATGTGGGCAGCAATCCAATGGATTAGCCTAGGATGGCTTTGGTAGCTTTGCCTGTAGATGCTGTGTCTAACGAGTACAGCAAGGCCACTCCTGCCGTAGTCGCAGCTTGTGCCGTGGTGTACATCTGTTGCTGGGCCATGGCGGCGTTATGCGCCGCATTGGCAAGCGCTTGTGCTGTGGCTTGGTACAAATTGCCCATGGCCATTGCCGGTGCAGTGCCCAGCACCTGTAGGTTGCTCTGTGTGACAGAGTCGGTAATCTGATTGTTAACTGCGGTAGGAAATGCCATGGGGCGTGCTCCTAATGAGGGGTATTGACGCTTTGCGCATGGGGCAGAGTCAAAGGTCAGGAATGTTTAGTTTCCAGACCTTTGACATAGCTTGCGTTTAGGCGCTGAGAATGGTTTTGGTCGCTTCGCCAGTACTTGCTGTATCGATGGAATACAGTGTTGCAACACCCATGGTGGTAGCTGCTTGTGATGTGACGTAGCTTTGTTGTTGTGCATTGGTTGCGTTATGGGCGGCGTTGGCCAATGCTTGGGCAGTAGCTTGAAACAGGTTGCCCATTGCAATAGCGGGGGCGTCGCCCAGCACTTTCGTGTTGGCTTGGGTGACGGAATCGGTGATTTGGTCGTTGACTGCGGTAGGGAATGCCATGGTGTTCTCCAGTTAATAAAAATGAGATTGGGAAGGTGAAGTAGCTGCGTATGGAACTTAGCCGCCCAAGCCTTTTACGCGGGGAGTGAGGATGGCCTTGGTGGCTTCACCTGTGCTAGCTGTGTCGATGGAGTACAGCGTAGAAACCCCCATGGTGGTAGCAGCTTGCGATGTGACGTAGCTTTGTTGCTGGGCGTTCGTTGCGTTGTGGGCGGCGTTAGCCAAAGCCTGGGCTGTGGCTTGGAACAGGTTGCCCATGGCAACTGCAGGAGCGTCTCCCAAGACTTTGGTGTTAGCTTGGGTGACAGAGTCCGTGATCTGATCGTTGACTGCTGTTGGGAAAGCCATTTTGATTCCTTTGTGAAGCGACCTGTTAAGGCCGTGTGTTGCTGAAAATTGCGACGGTTAGAACGTGGTTTTCTTTCAGACGCAGGCAAATCGTAATAATTTGCTCTCTGTTTGAGGTTGGCTAGATGACTAAAAATGGGGGGTGGTTGATGAAGTGAAATTCCATATCTGCACACGCCTAGGACGAGATTGCGATATATCCATTGCCAGTACATGGGCCTTGGAGTTGGGTTTAGAGACAGGCTTTTTTCCGTGCAGCTTGTGCTGTGCGTTTGCTGCAGCAACATGCACTGATGAATGAAAAAAACCTCAGTCGCGCCGTGGCTTTTTCGTTGGAGTTGGCAGCTCACTGAGGTCTTGCCATCTAGGACAATCGGTCAACCAAACAGCGTGCAGTTGCAGGAATTGCAGCAGTTGCAACGTGCGCACTGCACACGCCCAGCGGAGAGTTGAACCATGCAATTAGGAATAGAAGGGCGCCACGCCCTGGTATGCGCTTCCAGCAAGGGGCTGGGGCGTGCGTGCGCCGAGTCGTTGGCGCGCGAGGGTTGCCAGCTCACGCTGGTGGCGCGCACCGAATCCACGCTGCACGCCACGGCGCAGGCCATTCGCGCCGCTACCGGGGTGCAGGTCACGGCGGTGGTGGCGGACATCACCACCCCCGCAGGGCGGGGGCTGGTGCTGCAGGCGTGCCCCCAGCCCGATATTTTGGTGACCAACGCAGGCGGCCCGCCGCCCGGTGACTTTCACGACTGGACGCGCGAGGACTGGCTGGCCGCGCTCGATGCCAACATGCTCACCCCCATCGAGCTGATCAAAGCCACGGTGGACGGCATGGTGGCGCGGCGCTTTGGCCGCATCGTCAACATCACGTCCAGCGCGGTGAAGGCCCCCATTGATGTGCTGGGCCTGTCCAACGGAGCTCGCGCTGGGCTCACGGGTTTTGTGGCTGGCATAGCGCGCAAAACGGTGGCGCACAACGTCACCATCAACAACCTGTTGCCCGGTCCCTTTGATACCGACCGCCTGCGCGGCAACGCCGCCAAAGCGGCTAGCCACAGTGGCCGCACGCTGGAGCAAGAGCTGGAGCAGCGCCGCCAAGCCAACCCCGCCGGGCGCTTTGGCACACCTGCTGAGTTTGGCGATGCCTGCGCCTTTTTGTGCAGCGCGCAGGCAGGCTTTATCACCGGGCAAAACCTGCTGATGGACGGGGGTGCTTTCCCGGGGGTGTTGTGACACCTGTTGAGACACTCGCCAAGACAGTGCGCCGCTCCATCCGCGCCTTTTTGCCAACCCCGGTGGAGCCTGCGCTTTTGCACACGGTGCTGCGGCAAGCGCGCCAAGCGCCCAGCGGTGCCAACCTGCAGCCCGGCCATGTGGTGCAAGTGCAGGGCGCGGTGCGCCAGGCACTGAGCCAAGAGTTGCTGCGGGCGTGGCGCGAGCAGTACCCAGCGCAAGAGGACTACGGCTACTTTCCCCGCCCCATGCCCTTGCACCTGCGCCGCCGCCAAGTGGCCGCCGCCCAAGCGCTGTACGGTGCGCTGGACGTAGAGCGGGACGACAAGGCTGGGCGCGATGCCCAGTTTGCGCGCAACTTCTGCTTCTTTGATGCGCCGGTGGCGCTCATCGTCACCATAGACAGCCGCTTTGGCGCGGGTGGCTACATGGACTTGGGGATGATGTTGTACGGCCTGATGCTCGCTGCGCACGAACACGGGCTGGCCAGTTGTGCCATAGGGGCCATGGCGTCCTACCCCGGCATCATTCGCCAGCATTTGGGGCTGGATGCCAGCCAGCACGTGGTGTGTGGCGTGGCACTGGGCTATGCCGACCCGGCCGCCCCGGTGAACCAAACTGTGACCGAGCGCAGCGGTTTGGACGAATTCTTCACGGTGAGGGGCGCATAAACACTGGGTCAAAAGCGCTGCGCTCAATCTCTTGCAGCGTGGGGTTGCTACCCGCCCACAGCGCCAGCACCGGGCCGGGCAGGGTGATTTGCTGCTCCAGCGTGCGGCACAGGTGGTAGCGGTCTTCGTCGGCCATGTTGGGCAGTTCTACAAACAGCAGGTAAGCGCGGCGTCGTGGGAATTCGCGCAGGTTTTTGCGCACCACCCAAGCATAGCTGACGGGGGTATAGCGTGCGATGTCTAGCTGCACTTCGGCCAGCTCGAATTCGTTCAGGTCATGGCGGCTGATGAGGTTGAAGTAAGCCGTGTCGCTCAGTTCTTCCCAAGCGCGTTCTTCGGCCTCGGATGCGCGCTCTTTGCGCTGGCGCCATTGGTTCACGGCGGCTGCGTCGTACTCGGGGCTGCTGCGGTGCAGGGTGTCCAAGGTGTCCAGCGCCGTATTGCAGCACCACCAGCGGTCTGACTCGCTGCAGGTCCACAGTTCGTGCAGCAAATTGAGTTGGCTGGCATGTTCTTTGTCGGGCAGGCTGGCGATGAGGCCGCGCAGGGCTTCGGGGTAGTTGGGGCTGCGCTGCAGCGCCAGTTCGTACAAGGCCCGTACATCGTTGTGCGGGTGCAGGTTGCGCTGCAAGCGGGCCAATTCCACCAGTTCGGCGGCATTGGCTTGGTGCTGGCGTGCTTGCAGGGCAGTCGCACGCTCTTGGGCTTGCTGCATGCGGGCGTGGTGGCGTTTCCAGTCGCTGGCGTTTTGCGCGCACCATTGGCGGTTGAAGTACGCAATCCAGTGAGGGGCGCTGTTGCCCAATAGCTGCATAGCGCTGCCACGTGACCACGGGGGCAAGGTAGCGGCTGTATCCAGTGCCTCCAGCCGGTCACGCAAGCCAGGGTGGGTGTCGTCAAAGTTGCTGGGGCGTTTGAGTGCTTGGCGCAAGGCCTGGGCCGCTTGCGTTGGCGCTGGTGCGGTGCGCAGCAGTGTTTGCAGGTGGGTGTATGGGCCTACTGGCTGTGGATGGGTGGTGGCGGTGCTCCAGTGGTCGCGCCAAAACTCGTCGGCCCACCATGCGCTGCGTACCTCAATCTCTACCAAGGCGGCTGCGGTGGTGTCAGCACCCACCAAGCGGGCAGCCACGCGATCGGCCTCGTATTCGTCTTGCCGGGCAATGGCAAAGGTTTTGGCCATAAACCGTGGAAAGTACCAGCGCAAAAAAGCGTTGGTAGCGGCTTCTATCGCACCGCCAGAGCCGGAGAGTTGTGCGCTCAACTGCATCCACGATAAGCGGGTGCGGTAAATCCACGCACCAAAGCGGCCATGGTCTCCGCGCAGGTGGCCGTACTCGTGCGAGAGCACAGCCAGCAGGCGGGCTTTGTCCAGCGCCATCAGCAAGGGCAGTCCTATCACCAAATAATTGGTGTTGCCGCCCAACAGTCCAAAGCGCGGAACCTGCTGGATGGCGGCGTTGAACTCTTGGTTGAGCAGCACACGGTGGATGGGCGGGCCTTTGATTTTGCGGCGAATGCGCTCCAGTGCTTCAAACAAAGCAGGCGCTTGCGCCGCGGTGATAGCGGTGCCCTCAGGCGCATCTATGCGCAACCACAGTGCCCGGAGGCTAAACCACAGCAAACTCAGTCCGGCCACTAGCATCATGGCCAGTCCACCGCGAAAGCGACCATGCAGCAAGTTGGTGCTGGACCACCAAACCATGGCGCAGGCCAGAACCAAGCAACCCAGCACCCACGCATAGCCCAGTGCCGCAAAGGCGGCCACATTGCGCCGATAGGCATCGCTGTTGTCCGCGCTGGCTTGCTCGCTCAGGTGCACCATGTGCACAAAGTCCGCTCGCTCCATCCCCGTCTCCCTGTGTTGTTCAGTAGCTTGCTTCAGTGCGCTGTACCACGATGGCAGCGCCCAGCCCACCGGCCCCTGCAATGGCGGCCAAGCCGTAGTCACCGGTTTGGCCGTGGGCGTGCAAGTCGGTCAGCACCCGCACCAAGGCGATGGTGCCCGAGGCGCCAATGGGGTGCCCCCGTGCCACACCGCCGCCCCGTGGGTTGATGCGCTCTGGCGTTATGCCCAGGGTTTGGCAAAAGTCCAAACCCTGCACGGCAAAAGCATCGTGCAACTCTAGGCGCTGCACACTGTGTGCGGCAAGTGCTCCTGTGGCGGTAGATACACGCTGCAGTGCCTGCTCTGCTGCGATGGCTGCCATGCGCAAGGGCATGCGCGAGTCACCCCCAACCGAGGCGGTGCTGCACACCGTGAACAGTGCATGCGCCCCCGGTGTTGCATCGGCGCGCAGCAGCAGCACAAAGGCTGCGCCGTCGGCTTTGGGTGCGGTGGTGAGGGCGCTCATGCGCTGGGCTTTGCGGGCATCGAGCAGGCGCGGGTAGCTGTCGTGGGCACAGCCTGCCACGGGCACGATTTCGGTGGCCAGTTCGGCCTGGTGTTGCACGGCGCGTTGGTGGCTTTGCATCGCGTAGTCCAGCAGTTCAGCACGGCTGTAGCCGTGGGTTTGCGCGTAGTCGGTGGCGGCTTGCAGCAGGTCGGGGTCTTGGGTTGGATCGGGAGCAAAAGCCGGGCGGTCGTAAGGCACAGGCGCTTGCGCAGCATGCAGTGGGCGGTGCAGGCGCAAGGGAGCGCGGCTCCAGGCCTCTACACCGCCGGCCAGCACGCACTGGGCTTGGCCACTGGCGATCAAGCCCAACCCCAACGTGATGGCGTCCAGCCCAGCGCAACACTGCGTATCGACCGAGTAGCTGGCGCAGTGGGTTGGTAAGCCAGCGGCCAGGCTAACCATGCGGGCAGGGTTGCCGCCTGCGCCCAAGGCGTTGCCTACCACCACAGCGTCCACGGCTGATGGCTCCAAGCCAGCTTGCTGTAATACAGCGTGCAGCACGGGAGTGGCCAATTCGTGGGCTCTCAGGTGGGCCAGCGCGCCACCCACTGGGGCGACGGGGCTGCGTGCCCAAGCGTGAATCAGAGCAAGGGGCGCAGACATGGGTCTTGCCGCAGCAGTAGTTCGCCCAAGCGGGCGTGGTTGGTTTTGCCGCTGGCAGTCAATGGCCAGTCATTGCACAGCACAAATTGGCGTGGCACTTTCCAGCCTTCTAACCACTGGCGGCACCAAGCAACCAGTGCGGGGCTGGTCAAAGTGGTGTTGGCTTGCGTGGCGTTGTGGGCATGCAGCCGCAGCACTGCTACCACGGCTTGGCCACGCAGGGCATCGGGTACGCCATGTACCGATGCATTAGCGACGGCAGGGTGGCTGCCCAGCAGGGCCTCGAGCTCGTCTGGAAAGAGGTTTTTACCTTGTGTGACGATCATGCGGTGCTCGCGCCCTGCAAGGCACAAGCGGCCCTGTTCGTCTATGCGCCCCATGTCGCGAATGGTGAGCCACTCCACCCCGTCGAAGGTGGCGTAGTGGGCCGCTGTTTGGTCGCCTGCGCCCAGCACGTAGTCGCTGAACAGCATGGGACTGTGCACATAAATCAGTCCGTTTTCTATGCGCAGCCGTACATTGGAAAACGGCTGACCCACTACCTCAAACGGGGTGGTTGCATCCGCGTCTTGCCAAGTGATAAAGCTGGCTTCCGATGCGCCGTAAAACTCGACGATGCGCGCATGGGGGAACAGTGCCTTGACTGCTGCTGTGTGCTGGCGCGACCAGCGCGCACCGCTGATAAGGATGAGCTGGGTGCTGGCAATCGGGGCTATGTGGCGGTGTTGTGCCCATTCGAGCATGAGCAGCAGTTGGCTGGGCACTGCCACCAAGCAAGTGGCATGGCCTTGTGCCAAGGTGTCCAGCGCACGGCCTGCGTTAAAGCGGTCTTGCACCACCACGCCACCGCCAGTCCACAAGCCCAGCACCATGCCAAACAAAAATAGCGAGTGCGCAATACTGCCTGGTGCCAGTACGGGCCCGCATACGGCAGGGCCGAAGGTGTCTACGCACACGCGCAGGCTTTCAGTCCAAGAGCGGTGGCTGCGCCGAAAACCCTTGGGCACACCCGTGCTGCCAGAAGTAAAGCCGATATAGAAGCCTTGCTCCGCCGCTGGGAGTGGTGTGGGGGCGCTGGGTAAGTTGGCCAAGGCCTGGCGCACTTGTTGGTGCGTGGCCTCAGTCCAGTCCGGGTGCCCGATGGCGGCGCAGCGGCCACTGGCCTGCAGGGCTAAAAAGTCCAGCAGTTGCTCTAGGGGGCTGTCGTTTTGCGCCACCAGAACGGAACTGGGCAATGCGCTAGGCAGGGCTGCGGAACGGGCTTGTACTGCTTGCCACAGCTCGGCAAAAGACAAACTGTGAAGACCATCGCTCAGCGCAGGGCGTTGGGCTTGGGTCTGTGCCCACTGGGGCAGTGGCGCTATAACCGTGTGGTCTAGCACGCGCTTAGCTGGCTTGGCGGCCAAAGTTCCAGTCCGGCAGACCTTTGGCAACGGTTTGCACCACCAGGGCGCACACCACGCTCTTGATCAAGTCGCCCGGCACAAATGCCAATGTGCCCAATGCGGCTTTGCTCCAGTCCAGCTTGACCAAAAAGACCAAGCCAATGACACCAAAAATGTGGATCACCACAATGCCACCCACCACGGAGGCAACCCAAGCGCTCAGGGCAATGCTGCGGGGGGTCGCAGGGGTCTTGAGTGCCAGCAGGCGTTGCATCAGCCAGCCGCAGATGGCTGCAGCCACAGGCCAGCAAATGAGGTAACCGCCCGATGGGCCAAAGAACACGCCGATGCCGCCGCGGCCACCAGAGAGCAGTGGCAAACCGGCAGCGACGGCCAGCAGAAACAGCAGCATGGACAAAGCACCACGGCGTGGGCCGAGCAAGCAGCCTGCCATCATGACGCCCATGGTTTGCAGGGTGATGGGGACGCCGAAGGCCAAGTCGATTTTGGGGATCAGGCCCAGCACTGCCATCAAGGCGGCAAATAGGGCAACGTAGACGGTGGTTTCGCGGGTATTTTTTGTCATATATCGGGGCAATGGAGTAGGACGGAGGATGCGTGCGCTATGTCAGGAGCCAGCCCGAACGCGCAATGCATCGGCCACTTGTTTGGCGGTGCGCAGTATTTGGATGGTAAATGGCGCCATGAGTCGCCATGAGCCGCTGCGTCCAGCGCGGACGCGGTAGGCATCATCCATGCGTTTCCACTGAACAAAAAAATGTTCTGCAAACCGCAACATCAACGCCAGTTGCAGCGCAATGGCTTCATACCGAATACCAATGCGTTGCAGTGGACGCAATAAAAATTCTAACAGTGTTAGCAGGTCACTGTAACGAGTTGTTAATGTTAACGCGGTGGCCAGCGATGCGGTGCACAGCAGTCGCAGTGCGCTGCTGATACCCAGTGCTAGATCGCCCCATAGGGCATGCACCAGCACCACAATGGCACAGCTAAACCCGATGGGTTTGAGCACTTGCCACGCCTTGCGGGCACCGGGGCCTAGGCTCAGGAGTACGGCAGCACTGGCAAGAAAGGCCACCAGCAACCAAATCCACGCTTGCAACCAGAACAGGGCTGTCCCCGCTGCGCTGAGGCAGGCCAGTTTCCACCCCGCAGGCCAGCGGTGCAGCCAACTGGGGTGGTCGCTGTACAGGCTTAGCATGGTGCGACTGTGCCTTGCTGGTGGGACATGCGTTGCGCCACATCGGCTTCGTAGGCGGCGCAGACGGTGGTGCCGGGGCCATCGGCACGCACCCGCCCTTGATCCAGCCACAGCACGCGCTCAAAGTCGCGCACCCAGTGCAGTTGGTGGGTGGAGACCAGTATTTGCTGTTCAGCACTGGCAATGGCACGCTGCAAAAACGCTTGGCTGGGCAAGTCCAGGCTGGCGTAGGGTTCGTCCAGCAGCAGTATGCGGGGCTTGCCAATGCGCATAGCCAGCCAGCACACGTATTGGCGTTGGCCTTGGCTCAGGCTGTGGATGGCGCGTGTAGCCCAGTCGCCTAGTTGATGTGCAGACAAATACTCCAGCGCTTGCTGGTGTGCTTGCTGGCGCGGCATGCCGCGGGCCGTGAGGGTGAAGGCCAATTCCTCGGCTACCGTGGGGAAGATGATTTGCTCGTCAGGGTTTTGGAACATCAGCCCCACTTGGCCTGGAGGGCTTTGGTGGGCTGCTTGGTCGTGGGTGTGCACTGTGCCTTGGCTCGGTTGATCCAAGCCACAAATCAGACGAAACAAGCTGCTTTTGCCTGCGCCGTTGTCACCAATCAGGCCAATGCGCGATTCGGTCAGGTGCAAGTCAATGTCGCTCAGTACAGGGCGCGTGCCACGCACCCAAGCAACGTGGTTGAAACGGATAGTCATTGCTAAAAATTATCCGCTATGGGGAAGGGATATTGGGCTATCGATTTCTGCGAATGGGTTGGATCCATGAGTCAGCGTAGCAAGCGCTTCTATGACCAAGGTTAAAAGCTCTTAAAAAGCTGTTATTTCTACGGTTTCTTAACATCGATCAACCCTAAAATATTCAAGGGTTTGTTTGCCCTGTAAGGAGATTTCAATGCAATTTTCTCGTCGGTTTGCAATAGCGGCACTGTTGTCGGTGTCCTGTGTCATGGCGTATGCCCAAGAGCGTGGGACACGCGAAGAGGCGAAAGCCATGACCGATGCTGCCTTTGATCACATCAAAAAAGTCGGTGAAGAACAAGCCTACAAAGACTTCACCACGGACAAAGCCAAGTGGGTAAAGAAAGATATGTACGTACAGGTTTATAACAATGCGTCTATCAACCAAGCCCATGGTGGTAACCCCCAATTGGTGGGCAAGGACATGACCAATGTGCGCGATGCTAACGGTGTTAACTTGGTGCCGGACATGATCAAAATGGCTGCCAAAGGCGGTGGTTGGGTGGACTACGATTGGCCTGACCCTATAACCAAGAAAGTCATGGCCAAATCCACTTATGTACGCAAACAGCCCAATGGCGAAGGTTTTGTGGGCGTAGGTGTGTATCGCTAATACCGAGGGCTTTGTGCCCCTAGGCATGAACACAAGGAGTGCTTGGCACTCCTCTGTTTAAAGGTGAGGTTGTTATGCGTTTTTCAAGCATTCGTGACTGGCCTGTCGCCGTCAAGGTATTCATGGCGCCTGCAGTGGCGTTGGTGGCATTGCTGGCGGTGACGATAGCCGCTGTGCTGTCGTCCCAAGGTTTGTCCAGCAATTTGGCCAAAGTGGGTGAAAAAGAAGTGCGTGCGGTGGTAGACAGCCAAGCCATGGCGGCCCAAGTGACCCGAATGCACCAGCAGATGTACCAAATTCTGATTTGGCAAGCTGTGGGGCAGCGCGAAGAGCGTATCAAGGCCTTGCAAACGGAGATGTTGTCCTCGGTGGCTAATTTGTCCAAAAGTGTGAAAACCAAGCAGGAAGAACCTGGTCTGAGCGATGAGCAGAAAGAATTGCTCAAGGCCATGGCAGACAGTGCCGACCGCTACGGCAAAGTGGCCCGCGATACCTTGGACATGATGGTGGCTGGCATCGAAAGCGCAGGCACCTACATACCTGCCTTGGATGTGGAGTTCAAGGGGCTGACTACCAATGTGCAAAAGTTGGTGGAGTTGCAGCTGCAGTTCACCAAGAGCGGTGTGGAGCAGGCCCAATCCAAGGCGTCCATTTTTATTGCAGGATTTTTGGTGTTGGCGGTGCTGGCTGGCATCGTCAGTGCGCTGATGGGCATGTGGGCGGTGCGCTCAGTGACCCAACCTTTGCGCGACAGCATTGACACTTTGGGACGTGTGGCACAAGGTGATTTGACCGTGACGGTTGATACCGCCCGTGGCGATGAAATTGGCCAGTTGCTCAAAGCGATTGGTCACTTGCGCGAAGCATTGACGACGATTGTGTTCAATGTCCGCTCCAACGCCGAGAGCGTGGCTACCGCCAGTGCCGAAATTGCCCAAGGTAACCAAGACTTGAGTCGCCGTACCGAACAGCAGGCGGCGGAGTTGCAGCGCACGGCATCCACCATGAACGATTTGGGGCAAACCGTTGCCCACAATGCGGACAACGCCCAGCAGGCCAATCAGTTGGCGGTGGGAACTTCCGATGCGGCCAGCCGTGGCGGTGAGGTGGTGTCACAGGTGGTGAGCACCATGAAGGATATTCACAGCAGCAGTCAAAAGATTGCTGACATCATTGGGGTGATTGATGGCATTGCCTTTCAGACCAATATCTTGGCGCTGAACGCTGCCGTAGAAGCAGCCCGTGCTGGAGAGCAAGGCCGTGGTTTTGCCGTGGTGGCCAGTGAAGTGCGCAGCTTGGCTGGGCGCTCAGCCGAGGCGGCCAAGGAAATCAAAGGACTCATTGGTGCCAGCGTGGAAAAGGTAGAGCACGGCAACGCTTTGGTGGAACAAGCGGGCAACAGCATGCAAGAGATCGTCACTTCCATTCGCCGTTTGGGCGATTTGGTGGGGGAAATCAGTTCTGCGAGCCGCGATCAAAGTCAATCGGTCAACCAAGTCAGCCAAGCGGTAGGTCAAATTGACCAAGGCACGCAGCAAAACGCGGCCTTGGTGGAGCAAGGCGCTGCGGCAGCGGACAGCCTCAAGACCCAAGCCGTGCAGTTGGTGGAGTCGGTGGCGATGTTCAAGCTGGATGCCAACCGCAGTCACAGCACAGCTTTGGCGCTGTCGCATTACTGATCCGGCGTGCGGGGGGCGTGCAGGGTCGGTAACTCGGCCCAGCGCGTGGTGTAAGCCGGTGTGCGGCGCTCTTGTCGCATGCTCCACGGGCGCGCCCGTCCGCCCAAGCCCGCACTGCCCCATTGCACCGTGGTTTGTCCAAAGCGCTGGTTGAGACTATCGAGCGTTTGCATCAAACCCGGTCGCTCGGGACTGGTTCCCGCCCATGGCAGTGCCAGTTGCAAGCGCGCAGCATCTTGCAAATCCAGCAAATGCACTCCGGCCTTGGCATAGCGGTAGCCAGGTTGGTAGATGCGCTCTAGCGCCCGAAGGGCTGCACCTATCAACACCGCACTGTCTTGGCTGGCTTGGGGCAAGGTCATGACCAAGCCTCTGCTGTAGCGCTCATCTGCATTGGGCTGGTGCGCGCTGGTGCGGATATAGACACCAATAGCCCCTGCTGCACTGTGTTGGTGGCGCAGCTTTTCGGCTGCGCGGGCGGTGTATTCGCTCACCGCTTCTTGCAGATGGCCTTGTGCTGTGACGGTGCGGCCAAACGAACGGGTGTAGGCAATTTGTTGTTTGGGCTGTGGCAATGCGTCCCAGTCTAAGCAGGGGGTGCCTTGTAGCTCGCGTACGGTGCGTTCCAGCACACTGGACCAGTGGTGGCCCATGGTGGCGGCGTCGCTTTGCAGCAAATCCAACACGGTGTGCACACCGACTGACTGCAATTGGGGTGCCAGTTTGCGCCCCACACCCCAAACGGCGCTGATGGGCAGGCCCTGCAGCAGCCTATGCAGCAGCGGCTGGTCGATGCGCTCCAGATCACACACTTGGGCCAGCTCTGCAGGGTATTTGTGCGGGTGGCGCTCAGCCAGTTTGGCCAAGTGGTTGGCCAGCTTGGCGCGGGTCGGTGTGCTGCCCAATCCTATGCCGCACGGTATGCCTATGCTGCGCCGAATGTGCTGGCGCAGTTGCTGCGCGCGCTCGTGCAAGTCACCGCTTACTCCATGCAGGTGGATAAAACATTCATCAATGGAGTACACATCTTGCCGATATCCCAAGGCGCTGGCCAAGGCCATCATGCGCTCGGACATGTCGCCATACAAAGCGAAGTTGGCCGATAGCGCGATCAGTCCGTGGCTTCTCTCCAAGGGACGAATTTGGTGCCATGGCGCGCCCATGGCGATGCCCATGTCCTTGGCTTCGTTGCTACGGGCAATGGCGCAGCCGTCGTTGTTGGACAGCACTACCACAGCCCGCCCTTGCAAACGCGGTTGAAAGACCCGCTCGCAGCTGACGTAAAAGTTGTTTCCATCGACCAAGGCGAACACGGCTTAAGGCTCCAGCATATGGATGGAGGCTGTGACCACGCCCCATACGTCGATAGCTTGTGTGGCTTGGTGCCTAGCGGGTAGGCGTTGCAACACCAGCTCGCCATCGATGCAGGCCACAACCAAGTGACCAGGGCGGGCGATTTTGTTGCGGCGTACCACCACGATGTCGCCCCTGTGCACGCCCCAGCGTTGCCAGCGTGGATCGGCCACGCGCATGAAAAAACTGTCGGGTTTGTCGGTTTGCAGCAAATCGACCACATCGAGCCGCAGCCCACCCAAGTCTTCGGCGGGAGAGGGGAAAAACGTTTGGGCCATTTACACGCTGCCTAAAAATCTGAGATACTGTGTTTGCATACAGTATATTCAAGACCCAAGGAGCTGCGCAAATGTGCCTTCATTACCAAGCCCCCAACGCCCTGCAACTGGCCCAAAATTTGGGCGTGAATGCCCCCGCACAAGCCAAAACCGATGTGTGGCCTGGCTACACCGGGGCATTTATCCGCTTGCAAGCGCAAACGGGCGCATGGCAGTTGGAGTGTTTGCCGGGTTTGTTTGGTTTGGTGCCCCATTGGGCGGTGGATACCCAACTGGCGCGCCACACCTACAACGCCCGGGCAGAAACCGTGCACACCAAACCCAGTTTTCGTGATGCTGTGCGCAAGCAGCAGCGCTGCATCATCCCGGTACAGGCGTTTTTCGAGCCCGATTGGCGCACTGGCAATGCGTTGCCTGCGCGTATTGCGGCACGTGACCACTCGGTGCTGGGGGTGGCAGGCCTATGGTCTGAGTGGAAAAGTCCGCGTGGTGAGGTGCTGCACAGCTACGCCATGCTCACGGTCAATGCCGACCAGCACCTGCTGATGAACCAGTTTCACAAAGCCACGGACGAAAAGCGCATGCCAGTGATCTTGGATCCGTACGACTATGTGGATTGGCTGCAGGGGGATGAAGCGTTGGAGCAGTTCATGCGTCCCTATCCGGCGCAGCAGTTGGTGGCCCAACGCCACCGTGGTACGCAAGCCATGCTGCTGTGAGTGTCGCAGCACAGTTGCAGGCCTAGGTTCAGATATCTACTCCAGGGCGCATGGCGCGTGGGCTGACAAATTTCCATCGACCCAGATACATCGTCACCAGCAGAGCAGCCAGTCCCCAGCAGATGTTGATCGCCAGTGGCATGCCCCATTGGCCATCGAAAGCATCAAACACACTGGCTTTGATACCGCGCGCCACCCAAGTCAAGGGCAACCATGGGCTGATGCTGGCATACCACCCTCCGCTTAGCTCGACTGGCATGACGCCACCCGATGCCGAGATTTGCACAGCCAGTAGCACCATGGAGAGGGCTTTGCCAGCATCGCCAAACAACTTGGCCAGCATGCTAACAATGCACAAAAAACTCCAGCCAGTAATCACCAAGGTGGCTATGAAAGGCCCTTGGTGCGCTACACGCAAATTGAGCACGTTCTCCACAGCGGCGTAGAGCAACACACTTTGCAGCAGCACGAGGACGGCGGGCATGCTCAGTTTGCCCAGCAACAGGTACGGGCGTGGGCTGCGGTGGGCTGGGCGGGGCAGTATGTGCAGATTGATCAAAAATACCGCGATGCTGGCTCCCAACCACAGTGCAGCAGGCAATAAATTGGGCGCAATGCCGTGCCCGCTATTGGGGACTGGCGCTGCTACTTCCATGACCGGCTGAACCGAGTTGGCCATGCCTTCTGGGCTGCCAGAGGGTTTGCTGACATTGGCGGGTAGCGCGTGGAATAAGGTATCCAACCCATCGCTCAAACGCCTAGTACCGCCTTCTAGTTTGTGCAAACCATTGGCCAAATCGCTATTACCCTGAACTATTTTTCCACTGCCAGCGTTCAGTTCATCGAGTTGGTTGTCTTCTGGCAGTTTGGTGGCAATGGTATGGATGCCGTTGGACATGGCTTGCATGCCGGTGGTCAAACTGCCAACGCCAGTGCTGAGTTTTTCGGCACCATCGGCCAATTGGCGTTGGCCTTCTTGGGCATTCCCAATCCCGTTGTGGAGTTCTGTGAGGGCTGTTTTGAGTTGGCTAACGCCGTCTTTCAGGCTATTGGGGGCTAGCAGACTGTCTTCAAGGGTTGCTTGGTAGCCTTGGACACCGCGTTGTATGTCGCCAGCACCTTTGTGGATTTTATCCAGACCGGCCCCTAGCTCCGTATGGCCTGCTACGAGTTTTTCGGCACCATTGCGCAAGCGGTTGAGTTCACTGGTGCGCGGCCGCTTGCTGTCCATGGTGCGGATGCCATTCCCCATTTGCCGCATGCCATCGGTCAGTGCATTGACTCCGATATTGAGCCGATTGGAGCCATTGGCTAGCTGCTGGGCCGCCTGTTCAGCTTGCTGGCTACCCGTGTGGATTTCGTAGGCGCCATTGCGCAATTCCTCCACAGCCCTGTGCAATTGATCCACGCTGTGTTGCGATCCTGCGGCGCTTTGCAAGACCAAAGACCAGCGTTGTTCATTCAGCCTCTCGTTCACTGCATGCCCCAGTTCAGTGGCAAATTGCCGTGCCAGCAGGGCTGTCTGGTAGTGGTTGCCATCGCTGCTGTACACCACGAGTTTGCCGTCACCGGGTATGACACCGGGAATGGCGTGCGAACTGAAGTCTGGCGGGATGATGAGTGCAAATGCATAGTGCCCTTGGCGTACGCTTTGCCGGGCACTCTCTGCATCTTGCAATTCGGTATAGGTAAAGCGGTTGCTGTGCTTGAGGTTGTCTACCACTTGGCTGCCGACCTTGATGAGGGTGTCTTCGTTAAAGAAGCCCTCATCCAAATTGACCAAGGCCACACTCAGTGACTGGGTGTGTGCCACAGGATCCCAGACACTGCTGAGGTAAATCAGTGCGTAAATGAGTGGCAGTACTGAAACCACTAAGGCAGCAACCCACATGCGAGGCGATCGCAGCAGTGTTTGGGCCTCTAGGCGGGCAATGTAAACAAATGGGTGCGCTAGGCTCATGGTGCCGTCAAGTGGGCCAAGGTACGGCGATCTGCCCAGCGCTTGAGCCATGTCAGGCTACGGCCTTGCATGGTCTTGCCAGACCAGCAGGCCATGGCTTGGTCGCTGCCCGCAAACAGGATGTGCAGACCACTCCATGCTGGATCAATGGGGCGCAGGTTTTTACCGCTGGTCAGTGCCCCAATGTTGTTGGCGGCATCGGTGCTGTAGTCGGTGGTGCACAGCACCCGGGGGTGGCTGGTGCTGCAGCCATAGCTGTCAGTCAGGATGGACTGCTGCGCATCGTGTGCCAAACCGCTGTTTTGCAGCCATTGCGGTGGCAAGCCTGCAGGGCAAATGAGCGGGATGTCGCAAGCCAAGCGCGCTCCACAGCCCAGATGCAGTTCGGTGGCCGATATGGAGGTCACGCTGTCTTGCAAGACATTGATGCGCTGGGCGCGCAAGGTCTGGCCCATGTGCAGGCGAACAGCTTCAGGGATTTCGGGGGCCGCACCCAACGGCGTGTGGATGTACGTCATGGCGCAGTGTGGCAGGCGTTGGCGTATGGCCAGCGCAATTTCCATAGAAAAGGCGCTGGATCCCAGCACTGCTAGGCGCAAGGAACGTTGCTGTGCCACATTGAGCACTTGTGGCCACAGGGTGGCAAAAATTTCCAAGGGTTGCAAGAACAGCCCAAATTCGGCTGCGCCAGGAATGATGTGCTCGGCATCGTGCGGCGTTTGCAGGGCGGGTGTGTTCACGCTCAGCCAGTCGTAGTGCACATCGATATCGTTGTCCAAGCCGAGGGTTTGGCTTTGCGCATCGAAACGTCGCACCATGCGGCGCAGCCAGCGCACACCAGTTTGTCGCACCAAGGGTTCAAGTTCAATGCTGCAGTCTTCCAAGCCCAATTCGCCAGCAATAAAGCTGGGCAAACGGGCTGGGTAAATACTGGTTTTGAGTGGGTGAATAAGCACAATGCGCAGTTCAGGCAGTGGTTTTTCAACCATGCTGCGCAGGAGCTGAATATTGGACATGCCCGCCCCCAGCAGCACTAGCTGGTTGGGTTCGTAACCTACGCTTTGCGTTTGGCTGAAAAGATGGATGTCTTTTTGCAGTGCGGAGGTCAGGGTGGTCATGGTCTGGTCTCTCAGTTCAGCAAGGCTTGGGCGAATTCCCGGGCATTGAAGGTTTCCAACTCATCGAGCTTTTCGCCCACGCCGATGAAATACACCGGTACGGGCCGTTCGCGGGCAATGGCAGCGAGTACTCCGCCTTTGGCCGTGCCATCGAGCTTGGTCACTACCAAGCCTGTCAGGTGCAAAGCATCGTCAAAGGCTTTGACTTGGGTGAGTGCGTTTTGGCCTGTGTTGCCATCGATGACCAGCAGCACCTCGTGCGGTGCGCTGGCATCGGCTTTGGCAATCACGCGTTGGATTTTTTTCAGCTCTTCCATCAGGTGCAGCTGTGTAGGCAGGCGTCCTGCGGTATCGACCAGTACCACGTCTTTGCCGCGTGCCTTGCCAGCGGTGACGGCATCAAAACACACTGCGGCTGGGTCAGCGCCTTCTTGGCTGATGATGTCCACCGTATTGCGGCTGGCCCACACGGCCAACTGCTCGCGGGCTGCGGCGCGGAAAGTATCGGCTGCAGCCAGCAAAACGCTGGCTCCGCTGTCGGCCAAATGCTTGGTCAGCTTGCCAATGCTGGTGGTTTTGCCCGCACCGTTGACACCTGCCACCATGATCACCGTGGGTTGCTCTTGGCCCACGAGCAAGGTTTTTTGCAGTGGCTGCAGCAATGCAGTTAACTCATCCACCAAGGCCGCTTTCAGGGCAATGGGGTCTTCTATGCGCTGGGCTTTGGCTTTTTGGCGCAGTTGGTCAACCAAATAGGTGGTGGCCGATACACCCGCATCGGCCATGAGCAAAGCGCTTTCCAGTTCTTCGAACAAGGCTTCATCGACACGGTGCACGCCAAAGACGGCCGAAATATTGCTGGCCGTCTTGCCCAAGCCCGCTTTGAGTTTGCTCAGCCACGAACCGCGCTCAGGTTTGGCGGTAGGTTCGGGCGGGGTGATGAGGGGGGCAGTAGGCGCTGCACCAGTGCTGGGTACAGAGGCAATGGGGGTGCTGCTGGAGGCAGGCGGCGCCTGTGGGGCTTCGCTGCTGGGGGTGGCAGGGGGTGTTTTTTTCTTGAAAAAGCTGAACATGGACATGGTGTAACTCTGCTCGCATTCTATGAAAGCCCAAGCGTTTGGACAGCCCATAATCGCTGGCTATGGCATCTAAATCACACAAATCACCCGTTCCAGTGCCGCCTAAGCATGCTGGTAGCCACGAAATCCGCATCATCGGCGGGCAGTGGAAGCGCAGCAAGCTCAAGGTGGCTGACAAGCCTAGCCTGCGCCCCACGCCCGACCGGGTGCGGGAAACCCTGTTCAACTGGTTGGGGCAAGACATGGGCGGTTTGCGTGTGGTGGACGCTTTTGCCGGCACGGGGGCTTTGGGCTTGGAAGCTGCTTCGCGGGGTGCGGCCCAAGTCACCTTGATCGAGCAAGACCCGGCTTTGGTGCTGCAACTGCGCCAAGTGCTGGCCCATTTGCAAAAGTCCACCGATGCGGCCAATGCGCAAACCACGGCCCACGTGGTGCGAGGGGATGCCATCGCCCACCTGACAGGTTTACCTGTGCAGAGTGTGGATGGCGTGTTTCTTGACCCGCCATTTGGTCTGCCTTTATTCGAACCAGCACTGCGCGCTGCGGTGCGCGCCCTCAAACCCACGGGCTGGGTGTATCTGGAAGCGCCCCAAGCTTGGGATGATGTGCAGCTTGCGGCATGGGGCTTGCGGGTGCATCGCCACCTCAAAGCCGGGGCGGTGCATGCCCATTTGCTCTACCGCACCGATAGTGGGGTTGGTGGTGGGGTGGGGGCCGCGCAGGCATAATTTCGCCTTTCTCTGTGCGGAGTAGGGCGTATGGCGTCAGCAGACGTGGTGGTGGTTTTTCCGGGGACTTTCGATCCCCTGACCTTGGGGCATCAAGACCTGATTGCCCGCAGCGCCCGTTTGTTTGGCCATGTCATCGTGGCGGTGGCCGCTGCCCACCACAAGAAGACCCTCTTCACCTTGGATGAGCGCTTGAACTTGGCCCGCAGTGCGCTGCAAACCTTGCCCAACGTGAGCGTGCTGCCCTTTGATGGGTTGGTGCGTGACTTTGCCATGCAGCACGGTGCGCAGGCCATGGTGCGCGGGGTGCGCGGGGTGACAGACTTTGACTACGAAGCCCAGTTGGCTGGCATGAACCGAACCATGGCGCAATCGGCAGGCAGCACGCTTGACACGGTGTTCCTCACCCCCGATGCGCGCTGGCAGCATGTCTCTAGTACCTTGGTGCGCGAGATTGCAGCATTGGGCGGCCCCGCGCACGATTTCGTTGCGCCGCTTGTGTGGCAGGCCTTGGTTGCCAAGTTGCCCCGAAAGGCTTGATCTATGGCGCTGATGATTACCGACGAGTGCATCAACTGCGACGTGTGCGAGCCCGAATGTCCCAACGACGCCATTTCCATGGGCGAGAGCATCTATGTCATAGACCCGCACAAGTGCACCGAATGCGTGGGCCACTTTGACGAGCCCCAGTGCGTGCAGGTATGCCCTGTGTCCTGCATTCCCGTGCACCCTGAGCACGTGGAAAGCCGTGACCAACTGCAGCAGAAATACTTCCTCCTCACCCAAACCAAGGTGTGAGGGCGCTCACAGGCATCAGGGCTTCTTGGCGGGTTTGGGCGTACCAGCAGTGAAGTAGTCGGGGTCCTGCTTCTTTTTTTTGTGGGATTTTTTGCCCGATGCCGCTCCTGGTGCATTCTTGTCATGCTGGGCATTGGATCTCGCTTTGAACTCTGCAGGCTCACGCTGTGCCTGGCGCGCTGCTTGGGCTTCGCGTGCTTGGCGCTCGCGCTCTAGCGCCTGTGCTTGCTCAGCATAGCTTTTGGTCTTGGCCGGTTTCCCGCTTGGTGGCAACGGGTCTGGAGTTGGCACCACTTGCTGGGTGGCTGCTTGGCCCGTTTTGCCCGGCTCACCAAGGTCTTGGCAAGGTTGTTGGCTGTACTGGTTGCCGCAGCGGTAGATAGATGGGCTATTTTGGGCGCTAACGCCCGTGCAATAAGCTGATGCAGCTATCAAAACTGTAGCAAAAGCAAGGCGTTGCATAGGCTTATTTCTCCGGTATTGCTGCGGGGTCTGGGTTCTGTGCGGAACCTGTGGTGGCAGGGCGTGGTGGTTTGGGCCGTGGTGGTTTGCTGGTGTGGATGAGCTGGGTAGCCTTGTCCATCTGGCTTGCTAGCAGCTCGGGCAGCGCACGCAGACTGCGGTCAATGCTTTGGTCGATGGCAATGCGGTGATCCAGCATGGGTTTTTTCAGCACCCAGTTGGCCACTTCAGCCTTGTTGCCTGGATGGCCTATGCCTATGCGCAGGCGCCAATAGTCGCTGCTGCCCAGTTGGGCGTGGATGTCGCGCAGCCCGTTGTGGCCAGCATGGCCACCGCCCAACTTGAGCTTGGCTTCACCGGGGTCAATATCCAGTTCGTCGTGCGCCACCAGAATTTCACCCGGGGTGATTTTGAAAAAACGGGCCAGTGCCCCGACCGATTTGCCCGACAGGTTCATAAACGTTTGCGGCTCCAGCAACCACAAGGGGTTGCCTTGTACGCTGGTGCGGGCCACCAAGCCAAAGTAGCTGCGCTCGTATTGCAGTTGCACCTTGAGTTGCCGTGCCACCGCATCTACCCACCAAAAGCCGGCGTTGTGCCGGGTGTCCTCGTATTCAGGGCCGGGGTTACCCAAGCCAACTAGCAGTTTGATCATGGGGGAATTATCGAATACCACGCCATCGATGCGATGCGCTGGGCGATGTATGTGGTGGTGGAAAAACAAAACGGCCCGCGCGAGGCGGGCCGTTTTGCTTCTTGAGGAAGAGTCTTGAAGAGACTGGAAGTAAAGGATTACTTCTTGCCCTTGCCCTTCTTAGCGTCAGCAGCAGGAGCAGCAACAGGGGCTGCAATCACTTCTTCCACTGGTTCCACCACGGACACGATCACGGGGTTGGGTTTGCCGTGGGTCACGACGGTCACGCCCTTGGGCAGAGTCAAGTCAGCTAGGTGCAGGGACTTGCCCTTGACCAAGCCGGACAGATCGACGGCGATGAACTCAGGCAGATCGCCTGGCAAGCAGTTGATCTCGAGTTCGTTGACCACGTGGTTCACGATGCAAGCGTCTGCCTTGACAGCAGGCGAGTTTTCTTGACCGCTGAAGTGCAGTGGCACCTTCATGTGCAGCTTGGTGTTGGCATCCACGCGTTGGAAGTCGATGTGCAGCACCAATTGCTTGTAGGGGTGCATTTGCAGATCACGCAACAGCACTTTGGTGGTTTGGCCAGCCAATTCCATTTCTAGGATGGAAGAGTGGAACGCTTCCTTCTTGATGGCTTGCATCAAGGCGTTGTGATCGAGTTCGATCAGTTGGGGGGCCGATGTAGAACCGTACACGATGCCGGGGGTACGGCCAGTGATACGCAGGCGGCGGCTCGCACCCGTACCTTGCTTAGAACGCTCAAAAGCGACGAATTTCATAACTAACTCCAGTGTGGGTTTACCGCGACCAGTAATACCCAAGTTTTACAAATAGCAAACCACCCACAACGGGTGGTTGCTGGCTTTTGCCAACCAACGCTTGCAATTAAGCGTCGGAGAACAAACTCATGACCGACTCACCGTTGGCGATGCGGTTGATGGTTTCCCCAATCAAACCGGCCACGGAGAGTTGGCGAATCTTGCTGCACTGCGCTGCTGCAGGGCTGAGCGGAATGGTGTTGGTCACCACGACTTCATCCAAGGCGTTGCCGCTGGCGATGCGCTCGATAGCGGGGCCGGAGAAGATGGGGTGGGTGCAGTAGGCGTACACGTTTTTGGCACCACGGTCTTTCAACACTTCAGCGGCTTTGACCAAGGTGCCTGCGGTGTCGATCATGTCATCCATGATCACGCAGTTGCGGCCTTCGATTTCACCGATCACGTGCATCACTTCGGACACGTTGGCCTTGGGGCGGCGCTTGTCGATGATGGCCAGATCGCAACCGAGTTGCTTGGCCAGCGCACGGGCACGCACCACACCACCCACGTCGGGGGAGACGACGATCAGGTCTTCGTAATTCTTCTGACGCAGGTCCCCCAACAGCACGGGAGAGGCGTAGATGTTGTCCACGGGAATGTCGAAGAAGCCTTGAATCTGGTCAGCGTGCAGATCCATGGTCAGCACACGGTCTACCCCCACGGCTTGCAACATGTTGGCCACCACTTTGGCCGTGATAGGCACACGGGTGGAGCGGGGGCGGCGGTCTTGGCGGGCGTAACCGAAGTAGGGGATCACGGCGCTGATGCGCTCTGCCGATGCGCGCTTCAAAGCATCGACCATGATCAACAACTCCATCAGGTTGTCGTTGGTAGGTGCGCAAGTGCTTTGCACCACAAACACGTCGCGGGCGCGCACGTTTTGGTTGATTTCCACTGTCACTTCACCGTCAGAGAAGCGGCCTACAGTGGCGTCACCCAAGGTGGTGCCCAGGTGTTTGGCGATGCCTTCTGCCATGGCAGGGTTGGCATTGCCAGTGAAGATCATGAAGTCAGGAGGAATGTTTGCAGCCTGCATGCTTGGGGATCCAGCGAAAAATGGGGGTTGTTTATCTACGAAGTGTTTGCCACTAAGGCCATTTGCCGGCGATGGGCAATTTGGCAGGGGAAGAAGGATTCGAACCTTCGCATGCTGGAATCAAAATCCAGTGCCTTAACCAACTTGGCGACTCCCCTACACTGGTTGGCAGCAAACTATTGCTTGCTACCCACCGATAAACTGTCGCTGGTTGCCCAATCCACAAGGGGATGGACTCCCAAACCGCTGCAACAACGAACTTGCCAGTCTGGTGGTGCATCTTTTACATCCACAGGTGTTGGCGACAACGCAAACACCGCACTACCAGAGCCAGTCATTCGACCAGCAAGTCCTTTGCTGGCAAGCCATTGCAGTGCGGTGCTTACATCGGGGCACAAGCGCTCTGCTACAGCTTGCAAATCGTTTCTTCCGAAACGCAGCGCATCTAGTGAAGAAGCGCTATCAGCGAAGACCGCAACTATAGCAGGTTTTGTGTCTCTGGACAAAAAAGGATCAGAAAAAATTAATTTTGTGTCCAGCCCTGCTGCAGGTTTGGCCACTACCGCATGCACGGGTGGCAGGGTGATGGGAGTCAGTTGTTCGCCAATGCCTTCTACCCATGCGTTATGTCCGCCCAAGAAAAAGGGCACATCGGCTCCTAGCTGCACGCCGAGCTGGCACAGTTGCTCACGGCTCAAGCCCAGTTGCCAGAGGCGGTTTAGCCCCAGTAGCACGCTGGCGGCATCGGAGGAGCCACCGCCCATGCCAGCTTGGGCGGGGATGCGCTTTTCGATGCCAATGTGGGCGCCAAAACGGCAGCCCGTGTGCTGCTGCAGCAAGCGGGCCGCGCGCAGGCACAAGTCGTCAGGGGGGAGCGGGGTAGTGAGATCCTCGCGGCTGAGTTGGCCATCGGTGCGCAAATCCAAATGCAAGGTGTCGCACCAGTCGATCAGCATGAAGACTGACTGCAGCAGGTGATAGCCGTCGGCGCGGCGGCCCGTGATGTGCAAAAACAGATTGAGTTTGGCCGGGGCTGGAATATCGTGGAGAGACTGCATGGGGCGCGATTATCGGTCGAGCACCACCCGCACATCGACGGCAGGTTGTCCGTTGGCTGCCTCGCGCTGAGCCCGCAGACGGCCTTGGGCCAGCTGGCTGGTGTCCACGCTCCAGTGGCTTACCGCAGTGGCTTGACCTTGTAGCCAGTCGAACAGGGCGGCGACAGGCAAGTCGGCTCCAGTGGCGTCTATCAGCAGGCTGGACAGATCGGGGTAGTGGCGCTGGTCGCGGCCCTGTTGCCATTGGGCCAGTCCGGGGGCCCATTGCAGTTCGGCAGCGGTGTTGCCCAGTGGGGTGTAGAAGGTGAGTACCCCGCGTTCAGCTTGGCCTTGGAGGGTAAAACCCGATGAAAACGACTGCGGAGGTTGGCTGGCGATGTGGATGGACAAGCGGCCTTCCCATGTTGGGGATTGGGGGTCAATTTGGCCGCTGGAGCTTGTCCTGTGCGCACATCCTGCTATAAAAAATATAGCAAATAAAAAGGCCAGCAGGCGCTGGCCTAATCGAAAGAGGGGCGGTGTCATGGTTTCTTGCGCAATCGACGCATGGTTTCCTGCAGCACGGAGTGGTTGGGGTTGTGTTGCAGGGCTTCGCCCCAGATTTGGTTGGCCCGCTCGTGCTGGCCTTGCACCCAGAGCACCTCGCCCAAATGGGCGGCAATTTCGGTGTCGGTGCGCAAGCTATAGGCTTTTTCCAACCAGGTTTGGGCTGCCTTGAGGTTGCCGCTGCGGTATTCCACCCAGGCCATGCTGTCGATGATGTAGGGGTCGTTGGGGGCTAATTCCAAGGCTTTTTGTACCAAGGTGCGCGCCTCGCCCAAGCGGGTATTGCGCTCAGCCAGCGAATAGCCCAGCGCGTTGTAGGCGTGGTGGTACTGGGGATTGAGTTCTATGACGCGGCGCAGGTCATGCTCCATCGCATCGTATTTGCCGAGACGGTCAGCCAGCAGGGCTTTGTCGTACAGCAATTCGGCGTCTTGGGGGTAGCGTTGAACGGCGTCTTTTAGCACGTCATACGCTTGCTGGACTTGCCCGTTGTCACGCAACAGCGATACCAATAGTGAGACTTTGGTACGAGCATCTTCTGGTCGTTCTTCGGGGATGGCTTCCAAGGCCTCACGCGCTTGAGGCAGTTTGCCTTGCTCGGCCAGTATCAGTGCTTTGCGCGATCCGGCCCGCATGGCGTCCTCGGCTGCATCGGCTTGATCGGCGTAGTTCAGTGCCGTTGCGTAGTCTTTACGGCTTTGGGCGATTTGGGATAGCAACAGATAGGCTTCGCTGCGTTGGCGCGGCGTCAGGGCATTGCGACTGGCGGGTTCACCGGGTTCTGTTAGTTGCAAGAACTGTTGCAGGCTGGCCTGCGCCGAGTCTGCGTTTTGCATTTGCCATTCCAGCGAGCCACGCAGCAGCCATGGCTCATGTTGCTGCGGTGCTTGTTGGGTGGTCAGTATGGCTTGTTCCAGTGCAGCATCCAGTTGATTGGATTGTGTCAGGCGGCGTGCGTAGAGCATGCGCAGATCGGCCTTGGCCTGAGGACTTTGCCAGTACGCGGCGAGGTAGCTTTTGGCCCGCGCATCGTCCAATTCCATCAGGTTGAGAGCCAATACCGCCAGTTCATCTGACACAGGGTTGAGCTTTTGTGCAGCATCGGCCGAAGCCCAAGGCGCTTCTTTGTCGCCTGCGTTGAGTTGCATCAGCCCAAGCGTTACCCAAGCGGCGGGGCCGTAGCGTTTGTCCTGTAAATCAGCGCTCAGCGCTTGCTGCACTATGGCAATGCCCAAGGCCTTGTCGGTGACGCGGGCGTAGTAGCCCGGTATGCGGTTGATGGCGTCTAGGCGTTCGTCACCGCTTACTTCGGTCAATTCGCGTTTGAGCGGCTCCAAACTGTCGCTCACCCGGTTCATGCCCAGCAAAATTTGCAATACGTAGCGGTTGGCTTCACGCGAGTTCGGTTGAGCACGTAACCAAGTGCGTGCAGCGTCCAGTGCGTAGTCCCCACTGCGGCCTTGGATAGCCAATGCAATAGAGCGTTCAAAGAGCTTGGCATCGTTGGCTTTGCGTGCTGCATTGAGCATCAGGCTGTAAGCATTGCCCAAGTCCCCTTGGTTGGCACTCATTTCAGCCAGTATGAGCTGGTAAAACAGTTCGCCACTGAGGTCGGAGTTGACAATGGGCTCGGCCTCTTGCGCATGGGCGGCAGGGACTTGGGCCAAGGCCAAGCTGAGGCCAGCTAGGCAAGATGCAAGGAGTTTGGTTGCGTGCATCGGCCCATAATAATTCATCGACCACCGAGCTTGTTGTCCATGCCTGAATTACCTGAAGTAGAAGTCACCCGTTTGAGTTTTGCGCAGCGCATCGCCGGGGCACGCATCCTGCGCCTGCAACTGGGAAAACCCCTGCGCTGGCCTTTGGGTTGCGATCCGGCCTTGCTGGCTGGGCGGCAAGTGCTGCAGGTGCGCCGTCGGGGCAAATACCTGTTGCTGGACATGGATAAAGGCCTTTTGCTCATGCACTTGGGCATGTCCGGCAGCCTGCGCTTTGCGCCTCGCGTGGAGCTGGCTGGCCCGCACGACCACATGGATTTGCACACTGACCGTGGCGTGCTGCGCCTGCATGACCCGCGCCGCTTTGGCGCAGTCGTGTATGCCGAGTCCGAGTCGGCCCCGCAGGCCCACAAACTGCTGCAAAACTTGGGCGTTGAACCCCTGGAAGATGGCTTTACGCCCGCGGTGTTGCACCAAGGTCTGCGCGAGCGGCGAGCCCCCATCAAGCAAGTGCTACTGGCGGGCGATGTGGTGGTGGGCGTGGGCAATATCTACGCCAGCGAAGCCCTGTTTCACGCTGGCATACGCCCTGCTACAGCGGCCAACCGCGTGAGCCTGCCACGTGCCACCCGTTTGCACGCCGCTATCAGGCAGATATTGGCCGCTGCTGTGGCATCGGGCGGGAGTAGCTTGCGCGACTTTGTGGATGCCCACGGCGAACCGGGGTATTTCCAACTGCACACCATGGTGTACGACAAGGAAGGCCATCCTTGTCGCATTTGTGCCACACCCATACGCCGTATTCGGCAGGGGCAACGCTCCACTTTCTATTGCCCAATTTGTCAAAAACCCTAGACTGGTCAAGTAGTTGCAAGGGGCGGTGCTATATTGGCCCGCTAAAAACAAAGAGGTAAGTACACATGTCGTTCAATGAGCAGCTCGATCAGCACGGGCAATGGCGCCGCGAGTTCGCGTTGCGCCTGCGCCTATTGGCAGCTTGGCTCAAAGACCACGACCTGCTGGACGAGGCTGTGCAAGACCGCTTGCTGCGTCTGGAAACCCAGATGCAATCAGACAAGATCATGGTTGCTTTTGTGGCTGAGTTCTCGCGTGGCAAATCCGAGCTGATCAACGCCTTGTTCTTTGCCGGCTATGGTCGCCGCATCATGCCCGCCAGTGCCGGGCGCACCACCATGTGCCCCACCGAGCTGGGCTACGATGCCGAGCTGCCCCCATGCTTGCGCCTGTTGCCCATCGAGACCCGTTTGCAGCAGCAAACGCTGATGGACTGGCGCCTCAACCCCGACCGCTGGGAGCGCATAGACCTGGATGTGAACAACCCCCAGCAGCTCGCGCTGGCTTTTGAAAAAGTGGCCGAAACCCGCAAGGTCAGCCAGTCCGAAGCGCAAGCACTGGGTTTGTGGAACCCCGAGTCGCCCGAAGACAACCCCATTCTTGACGCCCAAGGCATGGTCGAAGTGCCACGCTGGCGCCATGCGCTCATCAACGTGGCGCACCCCCTGCTCAAGCAAGGGCTGGTTATTTTGGATACCCCAGGGCTCAACGCCATTGGTGCCGAGCCTGAACTGACCGTGAGCCTGATACCGCAAGCACAAGCCGTGGTGTTCTTGCTCGGGGCTGATACCGGCGTGACCAAGTCCGACTTGTCTATCTGGCGCGAACACCTCATCACCGACGAAACGCACAGCGACGCCCGCTTGGTGGTGCTCAACAAAATAGACACCCTGTGGGATGCCCTGAGTACCCCTGCGCAAGTACAGGCCCAAATCGACCGCCAGCGCAGCACGGTAGCCGAAACTTTGGCCTTGCCGCTGGAGCGCGTGGTGGCTATTTCGGCCCAAAAAGGCTTGGTCGCCAAAGTGTCCGACGATGCTGACTTGCTGCAACGCAGTGGCCTGCCCTTGCTCGAAGAAAAACTGGGCCGCGATTTGCTGCACAACCGCCAGCGCGTGCTGCGTTCGGCCATGGCGCAAGGCGTGGGCGAACTGCGCGGCGAAACGGCCCGCTTGATCCGCATTCGCCAACTCGACCTGACCGAGCAAGAGCAAGAACTGCAAAGCCTAAAAGGCAAAAACGCCGGGGTGATCCGCATGATGCGCGCCCGCATAGCCCAAGAGCAGGCCGAGTTCGATCAAAGCAGCGCCCGTGTGCATGCCGTGCGTTCGGTGCACCTCAAACTCATGCGCGACATCTTCAAGCTGCTCAGCAGCCTGACTTTGAAAAAAGAAATGCTCGCGCTGACGCAGAGCCTCAAGCAAAAAGGCCTCAAGCTCGGTATCAAGCGCTCCTATGGGGACACCTTTGACCGCTTGCGTGGCAATATCCACCGTGCCAACGGCATGCTCGAAGAGTTGCACAACATGCTGCAAGCCTCGTTCACACAGCTCAATGCCGAGTACGGTTTTGCACTGCAAGTGCCACCGTCTCCCGACTTGCTGGGGTTCATTGCCGAGTTGGACGTATTGGAACGCACCCACCTGCAATACCTCAGCTTGGGCAATGCCCTCAAACTGGCTCAGCTGGAGTTTGCCGAGCGCTTGGTGCGCGCTTTGCGCGCCCGCGTAGCTGCCGTGTACGACACCGCCTTGGCTGAGGTGGAGGTGTGGAGCAAATCGTCGGCATCGCAGATTGACACCCAGCTGCGCGAGCGCCGCCGCCACTTCACCCGCCGCATGGATGCCATAGACCGCATCCAACAAGCGGCAGGGGGCTTGCAAGAGCGTATTGCTGAAATCCAGCAGCAAGTGGGCACCTTGGCCCAGCTCGATGCCAAGCTGCAAGAGCTCACCAGTTATCTGATGCGCCAACCCGGCCACACAGGCTGATTTCCCTTATGAGTGACACATTGGCACAAGCCGTTGTGCAGTGGCAGCGCGTGCACGGGCGCAACCACTTGCCTTGGCAAGCCGGGCGTGACCCCTACCGCGTGTGGCTGTCCGAAATCATGCTGCAGCAAACCCAGGTGGCTACCGTGCTGGGCTACTTCGACCGCTTCGTGCAGCGCCTGCCCACCGTGCAGGACTTGGCCGCAGCCGATGAAGACACCGTCATGGGGCTGTGGAGCGGGTTGGGCTACTACAGCCGCGCCCGCAACCTGCACCGCTGCGCCCAAGAGCTGGTGCAGCGCTTTGGCGGCACTTTCCCGCGCGATGCCGCCACGCTGGCCACCTTGCCCGGCATAGGCCGCTCCACCGCAGCGGCTATCACGTCCGTGTGCTTTGGCGAGCGTGTGTCCATACTGGATGCGAATGTGAAACGCGTGCTCAGCCGCGTGCTGGCGTGGGAGCAAGACCTGGCCCAAGCCAAAGCCGTGCGCGACCTGTGGACTGCTGCCGATACCCTGCTGCCCGCTACGGCTGCCGACATGCCCGCCTACACCCAAGGCATGATGGACCTGGGCGCCAGCCTGTGCAGCGTGCGCCAGCCGCAGTGCCTGCTGTGCCCCGTGCAAATGCACTGCCAAGCCAGAGCGCAGGGCAGGGCGACGGACTTTCCCATCCAAACCCGCAAACTGCAACGCAGCGCCCAGCAGTGGTGGGTGCTGTGGGCGCAGCAAGGCGAGGGTGGCGCAACGCATGAAAAAAGCGCAGTCTGGCTGCACAAACGCCCCAGCCGTGGCGTATGGGCCGGCCTGCACTGCCTGCCCATGTGGGGTGACGAAGCATCTGCCCTGGCCTGCCTACCCGCCGCGCAGCGCCAGCAGGTGCAGGCGCTGCCCGTGGTCAAACACGTACTCACCCACCGTGACCTGTACCTGCACCCCCTGCAGGTGGTGCTACCAGCAGGCCAAGCGCCGCAGTGCGAGGGCGCTTGGGTGGCTGCTAGCGACTGGCCTGCGCTGGGGCTGCCTGCGCCGGTGAGGAAGCTGCTGGAGCAGGGGTAAGCATTCGTGGCTTATTGCTTGGTAAAGATGGCGCTTGCTGTTGTATTGAGTGCTGTTGGGTAGTTGGTATTTCCAGTGGACTGGCCTAGCTGGAGTGTGGAACCGCTCAGATACAAAGCTGTTTTGGCACTACCACCAGTGAAGTCAGAGCTGTTGAGGCTGATGTTGCCTACGGTGAATGTTGCATTGCTGGTGGAAGACAAAGCGGCGCTTACGACATCAAAATTGTCAGCCCCGCTAGCTCCAGTGATGCTGGCTACGCCTGCATAGGTAAATGAGTTTTCCCCTAAGCTGCTGGTAATGCTTGTGCTGTTGGAGGTAAAAGTGCCAGTGTTTTGCCCGGTTCGAGTGATCGTTGCTTCTACGCTTCCTGTGCAGCCGGTGTCGGTCGATGCATAAACAGTATCAGTGACACTGACGGATAGCTTGGAGTTGCTGGCCTTGCTGATAACAAAAGTTCTGGTCAGGTACGCACTTGCGTTTGAATTGCTGGTGTCTTTGTAGATGCTGCTTGTCCAGCATGCAGTCTTCCACGTGCCAACGTATTTAGAGACGTTGTCGGTGCCGCTGCTAGAAGAAGAGTCACCGCCTCCACCGCATGCAGCAAGAACGGAAATGGCAAAAATTGTTGCAATATGGTTTTTCATGTTTCTTTTTGTTAAGAAAACATGATTGTATTTCAGTGCTGTTTTATTGCATCCATCTCCCGATGCCGTTTGAGCGTGTTCCATTTGGGGTGAAAGTGGGCGTATAGCTGCTCCACTAGGTACACGGATCGGTGTTGACCGCCGGTGCAGCCTATGGCGACTGTCACGTAGCTGCGGTGGTCGCGCACCAAGGTGTCCAGCCAGCTGTGCAGGAACTGGCTTATCTGCTCTTGCATCTGCAGCACGCTGGCTTGCTGGCGCAGGTAGTCGGCCACGGGGGCGTCCATGCCGGTCAGCTCGCGCAGGGCGTGTTCGTAGTGCGGGTTGGGCAGCATGCGCACGTCAAACACAAAGTCGGCGTCGCTGGGGATGCCGCGTTTGAAGGCGAAGGACTCGAACACCAGCGTCAGTTGCCCGCCAGGCGCGGCGATGAGGGTTTTGACATAGCTTTGTAGCTGGGCAGGGCGTATCAGGCTGCTGTCGATGACGTGCGACAGCTCGCGCAACTGGCCCAGCAGTTCGCGTTCCAGCTCGATGGCATCTACCAGCGCGCGGCGTTCGTCTTGGGCATTGCCGTCGGCCGTCTGGGTGACTTGGCCAGACAGCGGGTGCTTGCGGCGCGACTCGGAGTAGCGGCGCACCAGCGTGTCGGTGGTGGCGTCCAGAAACAGGGGTTTGACCACCACGCCCATTTGCTGTGCCACGCGCAGCAGGCCGGGTAGCTGGGGCAGGGCGGAGGCGCTGCGCACGTCCATGGCGATGGCGATGCGCGTCATGCCGTTTTGGCGCACCAGTTCGGCAAACTGGCGCAGCAGCTCGGGTGGCAGGTTGTCCACGCAGTAGTAGCCCGCGTCTTCCAGCGCGTTGAGCGCGACCGACTTGCCCGAGCCGGACATGCCGGTGATGACGACGATTTCCAGGTCAGACCATTCCATGCAGCATCTCCCGCGCGTGGGCCACGGTGGTGGCGGAACGTTTTTCGCCACCCAGCATGCGGGCGATTTCATCCACCCGCTCGTCGCCAGCGACCAAGCGCACGCTGCTGTGGGTGTGGCCGTCGTCTTGCTGCTTGGCCACCAGCAGGTGGTGGTGGGCACAGGCGGCCACTTGGGGCAGGTGGGTCACGGCCAGCACTTGGCGGTCTTGGCCCAGGCGCTGCATGAGGCGGCCCACGGTCTCGGCCACGGCACCGCCGACGCCGGAGTCCACTTCGTCGAATATGAGGGTTTGCGCCGTGCCCAGCTGGCTGGTGGTGACGGCAATGGCCAGCGCGATGCGCGATAGCTCGCCGCCCGAGGCCACTTTGCCCACCGGGCGCGGGCTGCTGCCAGCGTGGCCAGCCACCAAAAACTGCACATCGTCCAGCCCGCTTTGCTGTGGCTGGGGCAGGGGGCTGATGGCGACTTCAAAGCGCCCGCCTTGCATGCCCAAGTCTTGCATGGCAGAGGTGATTTTGGCCTGCAGAGCACGTCCAGCTTGCTTGCGCTGCTTCGAAATTTGTAGCGCCTCGCGCTCAAACGCACTGCGGCTGCGGGCTTCGCGGGCCTCTAGCGCTTCCAGGTCGGCGGCGGCGTCTAGCTCGGCCAGCTCGTCTTTCCAGCCTTGCCACAGGGCGGGCAGTTCTTCGGGCGGGCGTTTGTAGCGGCGGGCCAAGCCCATCCACAGGCCCATGCGCTCGTCCAGCTCGGCCAAGCGGTCGGGGTCTAGTTCGGTGTGGCGGCTGTAGCTGCGCAGGGTGTGCACCACGTCTTCCACCTGGGCTATGGAGGACTGCAGCAGCTCCAGAGGTGCTTGGAATTCGCTCTCTAGGTGCACCTGCGCTTGCAGGGCTTGGGCGGCGGCGTGCAGGGCGGAGAGCGCGTTGCTGTCGTCTTCTTCCAGTGCTTGGGTCACGTGTTGGGCGGCATCCAGCAGGCTTTGGGCGTGGGCCAAGCGGGTGTGCTGGGTGTTCAGCTCGGGCCATTCGTCGGCGCTGGGGGCCAGTTTGTCCAGCTCGCCTATCTGCCATTGCAGTCGCTCGCGTTCGCGCTGCAGGTTGTCTTGGGCGGAACGGGCTTGCTCCAGCGCTTGTTGGGTTTGGCGCCAGTCGGCCCACAGTTGGCCCAAGGTGCGGGTGTTCACTTGGGCGTAGGCGTCCAGCAGGGCGCGCACGGCGTCGGGCCGGGTCAGGCTTTGCCAGGCGTGCTGGCCGTGGATGTCCAGCAGTTGTTCGCCCACCGCACGCAGTTGTTGGGCCGTGGCGGGGCTGCCGTTGATCCAGCCACGGCTTTTGCCTTGGGTGTCCACGGTGCGGCGCAGCAGCAGGGTAGTGTTTTCGGTGTTGTTGGCGTCGTCAAAGCCCGCTTCTTGCAGCCACGTGTGCAGTTCGCTGAGCGTGGCGGGGCAGTCAAACTCGGCGCTCACTTCGGTGCGGCTAGCGCCTTCGCGGATGGCGCCCACATCGGCGCGGGCTCCGGTCACGAGTTGCAGCGCGTCGATCAGGATGGACTTGCCCGCGCCCGTCTCGCCCGTGAGCACAGAAAACCCGCTGTGCAAATCCAGCTCCAACTCGCGCACGATGACAAAGTCGCGCAAAACGATTCTGCGTAGCGCCATGGTTTAAGCGGCTCCTTCGTTCCAATGCATTTTTTGGCGCAGCGTATCAAAGTACGTCCACCCGCGTGGGTGCAGAAAGCGAACCCGGTGCGCCGAGCGGGTTACTTCCACCCGGTCGCCGGGCAGCAGGGCCGAGAGGCTTTGCATGTCAAAGTTCGCGCTGGCATCTTTGCCTGCTACGATTTCGATAGCAATATGAGCAGTATTGGCAAGCACTATGGGCCGATTGGACAAAGTATGCGGGGCAATGGGCACCATCACCCAGCCCTCTATGCTGGGGTGCAAGAGCGGCCCGCCAGCCGACAGCGCATAGGCCGTGGCCCCGGTGGGGGTGGAGACAATCAGCCCATCAGCCCGCTGGTTGGCCACAAAGTGGCCGTCCACTTCCACGCGCAGCTCCACCAAGCCGGACACGCCGCCGCGGTACACCACCACGTCGTTGAGCGCAGCGGCTTGGAACACGCAGTGGCCATCGCGCATCACGCGTGCTTGCATGAGCCAGCGCTCGTCCACCTCGTACTGCCCGGCCAGCATGGGGCCCAGCGTATTGGGGTATTGGTCCAGCGCAATGTCGGTAATAAAGCCCAAGCGCCCCGAGTTGATGCCAATGAGCGGCACCCCGTACTGGGCCATTTGGCGGCCTATGCCCAGCATGGTGCCGTCGCCCCCTACCACCAGACCTAAGTCGCAGTGGCTGCCAATGGTGCTCACGTCGAGCGCGGGGTAGCCAGTGAGGCCTGTGTTGCTGGCGGTGTCGGCATCCACCACCACCTCGCAGCCTTGGTCCATGAGGAAATGGGCGATTTCGTCCAGCGTTTTGCGCATACTGGGCGCAATGCTGGGGCTGGGGTGGTGCTTGCCAAACAACGCCACGTGCTTGAATTGGGTCAACATGGCTTAAATTAGACACTAAATAGCCCTCTAAAATGCCCTCATGCTTGACGACCGTTCCAAGATGCTTTTGAAGGCGCTGGTGGAGCGCTACATTGCCGACGGGCAACCCGTGGGTAGCCGCACGCTGTCCAAAGAGTCGGGCTTGGAGCTGTCGCCTGCCACCATCCGCAATGTGATGGCCGATTTGGAAGACCTCGGCCTCATTGCAAGCCCCCACACTTCGGCCGGGCGCATACCCACCGCACGCGGCTACCGCTTGTTTGTGGACACCATGCTCACGGTGCAAAGCCCGCACATTGCCTCGCCCCAAACCCTGCAGCCAGACCAGCCACAAAAGGTGCTGACCAACGCTGCGCACTTGCTCTCCAACCTGTCGCAGTTTGTGGGCGTGGTGGTGTCACCCAAGCGCAGTTCGGTGTTTCGGCATATCGAGTTTTTGCGCCTGTCAGCGCGGCGCGTGCTGGTCATCATCGTCTCGCCCGAGGGCGATGTACAAAACCGCGTGCTCATTACCGAAGCGGACTACACCCAGTCCCAATTGGTGGAGGCGGCCAACTTCCTCAACCACCACTACCTAGGGCTGGACATAGAAACCGTGCGCCAGCGCCTGCGCGCCGAGGTGGATAGCCTGCGCACCGAGATTGCCGCGCTCATGCAGCAGGCGGTCAACGTCAGCTCAGACGCGCTGCAAGAAGCGCAAGACGAGGTGGTGATATCGGGCGAGCGCAACCTGCTGAGCGTGAGTGACTTTTCCAGCGACATGGGCCAACTGCGCCGCGCCTTTGAATTGTTCGAGCAAAAAGCCCAGCTCATGCGCCTGCTGGAAGTCACCGGTCAGGCCGATGGCGTGCGCATCTACATTGGCGGCGAAAGCCAAGTGGTGCCCGTGGAAGAACTCTCGGTGGTCAGCACCACCTATGAGGTGGACGGCAAAGTGGTCGGCACGCTGGGTGTGATTGGCCCCACCCGCATGGCGTATGACCGCATGATCCAGATCGTGGACATTACATCCAAACTGGTGAGCAACGCGCTGAGCCAGAAGTAGCGGTGCAGCGATCCACCGGCGCAACGCAGTGGAATCAGCCCAATAAAGTGCGAGCCGTAGCGCGCACCATGTCGCGAATCACATCGTGATCGACTTGAGGGGTGAGATCCTCAGGACGCCCTTTTTTGTCGGTTGGGGTGATTCGCAAGAGGCCTTTACCCCCCTCGGTCTGCGTTTCGTACTCGCCCGTGCAAGAAGGGCAGTACACATGCATGCCCACTGACAGTGAGCGCGGTCTGGTGATGACAGGGCCACACATCAAGCACGAGAGCAGTGGTATGCCTGCATCGCTGTGCCCCACGATGTGGTTGAGCTCGCCGGCTTCCCCCATGTGAATAAACAACTTCCCCAGTGCTGGGTCGAACTGGCTGCCCAAGTTCTCCCGAATGATGCCCAGCGCCTTGCTGGTGGGCATGCCTGAGCGGTACGGGCGTGTGCTGGTCATGGCATCAAACGCATCGCAAATGCCCACTATGCGGGCGTCTATGGCGATTTCATCACCGCTCAAGCCACGTGGATAGCCTTGACCGTTGGGGGTTTCGTGGTGGGCGCGTATGGACTGTTCGGCCAACTGCGCCAGTGGGTGGCCAGCCAGCATGCGCCAGCCAATTTCGGGGTGGGTTTTGATGACCGCGTATTCCTCGTCGGTCAGGCGGTCTTTTTTGCCCAGAATGTGGTCGGGCACGCTCACCTTGCCCAAGTCGTGCAGAAAAGCGCCAATGGTGATGCGCGCCACATCCTTGCTGGGCAGGCCCGCACGGGTGGCCAGCAACTGGGCAAACTGCGACACGCGCCACAAGTGCCCGCCGGTGTAGGCATCGCGTGCTTCCACCATCCATGCCATGACCAGCAGCGAGGTCAGCAAATCTTCGTGGTGCTGGTAGTTGGACGTGCTGCCTTGGATGAGTTTTTTGATGTCGTTCAGCAAGCTCATAGCAGTCACTCCCATGAAAGGTGGTTTGTTGGCATCGCCAAGGCGCTGGGAGATTATGGAGGCGCTTCTATCCAGCTACAATCTATGGCTTCGGTTGGGGCGTTAGCTCAGTTGGTTAGAGCAGAGGACTCATAATCCTTTGGTCGTCGGTTCAAGTCCGCCACGCCCTACCAAAAACACAGAAGGACTTGCGAGTGATCGCAAGTCCTTTTTCTTTTGCCACAGGAGTTAGTGGTAATCGCTCTCTCGTTGGTGTCTAACGGCACCGATGTGCACGCGATTGGATGCTTTGATTTCAAAGAGAACAACGTAGCCAGTTTCACCAAAGGGGATGATCAGTTCCCGCACAAAGGGGTTGGTATCTGCTTTGCGGCAGCTACTTTGGCTTCTAATTTTGCAATGACCGTTTACGCTGGAATCCAGTCAGCTGCTTCTTCAGACCGGGCAATGGCAGCCAAACCGCGACGAACGAATTCGGATTGTTCACGGCGGCGTGTGACGTGATGCAAAGGCAATTCGAGAGCTAGCCTACCCGCGTCCCATTCCACCCCAGCAACTCCCCCACACGCCCCACCACCCAGTGGCCTTCTGCTTCGGTCACGCCGCTGTCGGGGTTGAGTAGACCCAGGCGCAGTTGTTCCAGCACGTCGGTCTCTTGGCATCCGGTTTTGAACTGGATGTGGGCGGCTTGCTCGGTCATGAGGTTGGCCAGGTCTTCGCACAACTCGTAGCGCTGCGCCACGTCTTCTTTGCTGGTGGTCAGGCGGTGGCGTAGCGGGTCGGTGTAGAGCGCCAAGAAGGCGTCGGGGATGATGATTTGGTTGTCTGAGCTCATATCGTGGGGGTGTGCGGTGCTTAGCGGCTGACCACTATGGGTTTGGCCACATCCATTTCTTCGCCTATGCGTTTGGCTACGGCCTCGGCTTCGGTGCGGTTGATAAAGGGGCCTACCTGCACGCGCTGGTTGCTAGCGGCGTTTTCTATGCGCAGTTTGGGGGCCAGCCATTCCAGCTCGCGGGCCATGTGCAGGCGCAGGGTTTCGGCGTTGTCTGCATTGCCAAATGAGCCGAGCTGGACAAAGTAGCCTTTGTCACCGCTATAGGGCGTAAAGCTGGGTGGCGGTGTGCCGCCAATGTTGCTGGGAGCTGGGCTGGGAGAAGCGCTGGATGACGAACTGGTGCTCTTGGCCACCGTGGTGGTGGGCAGCGGGGCACCAGCCACCAAGCTTTCTACCTGCACCTGTGCCATGCCGCTGGCGGTCATGTCCAGCTTTTGGGCGGCGGCGTAAGACAGGTCGATGATGCGTCCGGCATGAAACGGCCCCCGGTCGTTGACGCGCACCACCACCGATTTGCCGTTGGCCAAGTTGGTCACGCGGGCGTATGAGGGGATGGGCAGCACGGTGTGGGCGGCGGACAGGGCGTTCATGTCAAAGCGTTCGCCAGAGGATGTTTTTTTGCCGTGAAACTGCTTGCCGTACCAGCTGGCGGTGCCCGTGGCTTTGTAGCCTGAGCCGCTGGACAGCGGGGTGTAGTTTTTGCCCAGCACGGTGTAAGGGCGGTTGGCGTAGGGGTTGAGTGGCTCGGCTTGCGGCACGGTCTCGCTGCTGTCGGCATTGGGTGCGCGGGGCGTGCTGCCGCATGCCGCCAGCAGCAGGCAGACAGCAAGGGTGCTAACACAGCCTGCAGTGCGCAGCGCAGTGATGGATGGGGTGTGCCGTGGCATCAGGTGCTGGGGGCTGTGTGGGTCGCAGGAATATCGGGTGCAAAGTGCAGGCTGCCTGCAATGCGGTTCCACGCATTGATCTGGGCTATGGCCGTTGTCAGGTTGGCTATTTCGGTGGGGGAGAATTGCTCTTGCAGGGCTTGGTAGGCGCTATCGGTGTCAGGGCGGGTGGACATGGCGGTGAGCACTTCAGTCCAAGCCAGCGCGGCGCGCTCCCGTGGGGTGTACACAGGGCTGTCGTGCCACGCGGCCACCAGGTCTATCTTGATAGCGGGGATATCCAGCTTGTGCGCTACCAGCAGGTGGTATTGCAGACAGTAGGCGCAGCCGTTGATTTGCGATGCTCGAATTTTGAGCAGTTCGCCCAAAGATTTATCCAGACCGGATGCATCTATGGCTTTGGCCAGCTCGGTCATAGCGGGTATGACGCCGGGGGCTGCCTTGGCAAAGTCGCGTATAGCGATGCGAGGGCTTGCATCAGTCATAGTGGTGCTCCTAGTGGGGTGATGTAAGGGTTGCGGCACGGCCGACGCGGTGCTGCAAGACCATGAGTACGGTAAACGCCAGCACGGCCGCAAGGCTCAGCGACCAGTGCACGCCAATAGCGCTGCCTAGCAGGCCCACGGTAAAGCCGCTGAAGGTGCGCAGCCCGAGAGACGCCATGTTGAACAAGCCAATGATGCGGCCACGCATGTCGCTGGGAGCGTTGAGCTGCACCAGCGCTTGGTTAATGCTATTGAACGACAGCTCACACATGCCAGCAGCAAATAACAGCACCAAGGCGACGGGGTAGTAGGGCATGAGGGCGAAGCTGCCCAAAGTGAAGCACCACCCCATGGCCAGCCAAATGGCGGTGCGGGGGTGGGGCTTGAGCAGGTTAAATCGCTCCAGCAATAGACCTGCAAACAGGGCTCCTGCAGCGTCTGCAGCCAGTAGTGCGCTGTAGGAGACGCCGGGGTCACCATGGCCCAAGTCCATGGCGAAGTGGGGCATTTGGGCTTGGTAGCTGTTGCCTATGCAAAACGAGGCGGTAGCCGAGAGTATGAGCATGCTAGAGAGCAGGGGGTGCTGGGCCACATCGCGCAGGGTGCGCCATACGTCAGAAAAACCACGCACTGCACGTGTTGGTGTAGCTGCTACAGCGCTAGCCACACCCGCTATACCTGCAGCGGCTGCGCGAAAACGCGGGCCGTAGGGTGCTTTCCATAGCCACAAGATAACGGGCAGGTACAGCAGCGCATTGATAAAAATACCCGCTATGGGGCCTGCCGTGAGCATAAGCCCGGCACCCAGTGCGGGGCCTACCAGCAGACCCAGCGTGCGGGCGGTCGCGTTCATGCGCACTGCACTGGGCAGTTGGTCTCGGTTCACGATGTCGTGTACCAGTAGCTGGCTGGGTGTTTGCCAAAAAACCCCAGCCAAGCCATGGATGACCAGCAGCGCCATGGCGTGCCACATTTGCAGTGTGTCTGTCACGAAAAAATAGCCCCAGCCAATGGAGGCGGCCATAAACAGCAGCATGCCGATTTGGATGAGGCGGCGTGGATCAAAGCGATCGGCCAGTGCACCGGCATATACGCCCAGTACCAGTGGGGGTAGCCAGTGGGCTATGACGGCAAAGCCAGCCAAGGCGGAGGATTCAAACTTTTGGTACATCATCCAGTAGCTGATGACGTGCTCGGTGTTGTCGGCCAGCATGGCCACAAAGTAGGTGGCCATATGGGCACGGTAGCCCGGTACCCGCAAGGCAGAGGTGGAGGTGGGGTTGCTGGTCATGGCGGAGCCTTATAGCTGGTCGATGCGTTGGCGCATTGTCTCAGCCTGTTTGTCGCCACGCGACAACCTCTCTATGTGGGCGCTTGCATACGGGGTGGTCTGTGCAGGTGCCAGTCAGCATCGTTTTCACGGCACGCTTGAGGGCTAGCAACCACCGTAGTGCTGGATTGATTAAAAAGAAGGCACTCCAGTGGAACCCGCATGGAATAAGGCTTTCCCGGCTTTTCCCAAAAGATATTCACAACTTTGGGCACATGCTGTGGGGGTAATTTTGTGGCACTAACCAAAGCGATAACTGGCAATGCAGACGCCGCCGATAACGTCTTGGAAAATCATGGTGCCCGGATCGTCGGCTCCTGCGCCGGCGATCACGATAGCGGGCATGAGGTGGTCTGGGTGTGGATGTGCCATGTTGGCGTATGGGGCCGTGTGCCACTGGCGTAATTGCTCCAAGCGCTCTGGGCTGGAGGGGATAGCCATGGCTTGGGCCAGCCATGCGTTGAATGCCATACTGGGGGCACGTAATTCTTCGCGCATGAGTGGGCCGTGCCAGATGTTGCCGGAACCCATGACAAGGATGTTCTGCTCACGCAGTGTGGCAAGCGCTTGACCTAGCCGATAGTGCTCGTGTACGTCCATGTTGTTTTGGATGGAGACCATCACCACTGGGATGTCGGTGGCAGGATCGACGATCAGCATGGGGACAAATACACCGTGGTCATAGCCCCGACTGGTGTTGCTCAGGCTGGGAATGTCTGCATCGGCAAGGGTTTGCAGAATTTGCTTAGCCAGCGTTGGATGACCGGGGGCTGGGTAGTTCAGCTGGTAGGTATGGGGGGGGAAGCCGTAGTAGTCAAACAGCATACCGGGTTGGTTTGCTGTGCTGACCGTGAAAGTGGGCTCTTCCCAATGGGCGCTGCACAGGACGATGGCGTCTGGGCGCGTTGGGAGAGTGGCCAGCAATTTGCTGAGGTGTTGGCGCAATAGGTCAAACCCATGGCGCCCAATGGGTGGAGGGTAATCCATCCAGAAGCAGGGCCCGCCTCCGTGAGACAGGAAAATTGCAGGTTGTCGAGTCATGTTGATCATGGAGTTCCTGTCAGACGGAGTGGTTTGCAAGGCTTAGCGGGCTTGGATCGGTGCTTTCTTGTAACGGCCCCACAGCACAAAGATGGAACCTGCCAAGATGACGATGTTCATGGGCACAACCATGAATTCACCACGATAGGAGTGGAACGAGAAAGCCAAAATTTGCAGGACGGTAGAACCCAAGGCGGCCAAAGGAGTCAGTTGTGGTTGGATGCGAGTCAATGCAGGCAGCACAAAGCCCAAGCCAGCGGCGAAGTCCACAATGCCGATAAAGCGAACAAAACCTTCAGGAACTGCGCCAGTCCAAGGCATCATTTGGGACAGCTCTGGAATGGGGGTGAAGAATTTGGTCAGGCCTGAGTAAACGTAGAGCAATGCAAGCAGGGCTTGTACAACCCAGAGGCCAATGCGCAGGCCTTTGCTAGCAGAGGGAGCGGAAAAAGTAGTGGTGGTCATGTGAATCTCCAAAAGCGGTTGATGAGGTTTGTATTGTTCATTTTTAAAATATGCATGAGAAGTCCTTTTTTTTGAATAATTCAATCTAATAAGTAGATAGACAATGTTCAAACACCATTTCAGCTTGGATCAGTTTGTGGTCTTCATTACCGTCGTGGATGAGGGCGGCTTTGCGGCAGCAGCAAGGCGACTCAACCGTGCGCAATCTGCTATCACCTATGCCATCAAGGGGCTGGAGGAGCAGTGTGGTTTGGTCCTGTTTGATCGCTCTGCTTACAGGCCCACCTTGACCGATGCGGGGCGCGCTTTGTTGCCCAGGGTGCGGCGTGTGCTGCTGGATGTGGAGGCAGTGGGGCAGCACGCAGGCAGTATCTCGGCGGGGTTGGAAGCCAACTTGACGCTGGTGGTCAATAACTTCGTGCCTTTGCCACCGGCTGCAAAAGCACTGGCCCAGCTACACCAACGCTATCCACTGGTGCGTGTGCGTTTGGTGGTCGCGGCTTCGTTTGATGATTCGCTTGCGATGATTCAGTCAGGCCAAGCCGAATTGGGCCTGATTCCCCAAGTGAATGCATTCAGTTCGGAGATGGAGTCGGTGCATTGGCTGGAGTGCCAGTTGGTGGCGGTCGCCGCCCCTACCCACCCACTGGTGCAACTGCCAGCGCCTATTGAACTGGAGTCTTTGCGTGGCTACATGCAGTTGGTCTGGATGGCTGCCAATGCTACTGCGCGTAGCCAAGACTATGGGGTTCACTCATTGGATGCTTGGCACGTGACCGACTTGAATGCCAAGCGTGATTTGTTGCTGGCTGGAACTGGCTGGGGCAGTATGCCGATCCACATGGTGGCCGATGACATAGCTGCCGGACGCTTGGTTCAGCTGTCTTTGAATGGTTGGGAGGGGCGCGATCGCATGCCGGATTTCCCTGCTGTGGTGGCTTGGCGGAAAAATGCGCTGCAAGGCCCTGCGTTTCGTTTACTGCGTGATGCCCTGCGTGAACAGGGGGCATTGTTTGGCATTGATGAAAAATGAGGCATGCCAGTGGAACCCGCATGGAATAAGGCTTTCCCGCCTTTTCCCAAAAGATATTCACAACTTTGGGCACATGCTGCGGGGATAAAAAATCCCCGCAGCCAATATTCAGTCTTGGCCGAATAAGTCGCGGGTGTAGACCTTGTTCTGCACATCGTCCAAAACGTCGGTTTTGCGGTTGGCAACGATGACATCGGCCTCGCGTTTGAAGGCTTCCAAATCGCGCACCACACGGCTGTTGAAGAAGCTGTCTTCTTTCAGTGCTGGTTCGTAGACGATGACTTCCACACCTTTGGCCTTGATGCGCTTCATGATGCCTTGGATGCTGCTGCTGCGGAAGTTGTCACTGCCCGCTTTCATCACCAAGCGGTAGATGCCCACCACTTTGGGCTGGCGTTTGAGGATGTCGAAGGCGCAAAAGTCTTTGCGGGTGGAGTTGCTATCGACAATGGCGCGCATGATGTTTTGCGGCACATCGTTGTAGTTGGCCAGCAGTTGTTTGGTGTCTTTGGGGAGGCAATACCCTCCATAGCCAAAGCTGGGATTGTTGTAGTGGTTGCCAATGCGCGGATCCAAGCTCACGCCGTCAATGATCTGGCGGGTGTCCAGGCCATGGGTTGCGGCGTAGGTGTCCAGTTCATTGAAGTAGGCCACGCGCATGGCCAAGTAGGTGTTGGCAAACAGCTTGATCGCTTCTGCCTCTGTGCTGCCTGTGTGCAGCACGGGGACGTTTTGCTTAATAGCCCCTTGCTGCAGCAATTTGGCAAAGGTTTGGGCGCGTTCGCTGCCGACCTCGCCTGAGGCTTCACCTACGACGATGCGGCTGGGGTGCAAGTTGTCGTAGAGTGCTCGCCCTTCACGCAAAAACTCGGGGCTGAAGATGATGTTGGAGCTACCCGTTTGGGCACGCAGCTTGGCGGTGTAGCCCACTGGGATGGTGCTCTTAATCACCATCACCGCGTTGGGGGCGTGCTGCATGACATCGGCCACCACGGCTTCAATGCTGCTGGTGTCGAAGTAGTTGGTGGTTTCGTCGTAATTGGTGGGGGTGGCAATGACTACGTAATCTGCCCCGCGGTAAGCCTCTGCCTTGTCTGTAGTGGCTTTGAGTTGCAGCGACTTTGTGCTCAGATAGTCTTGCAGTTCGGCATCTTCAATGGGGCTTTTGCGTGCATTGAGCAAAGCTACTTTTTCGGGAATGATGTCCAGCGCAACCACTTCATGGTGCTGGGCCAGCAAGACGGCGTTGGACAGGCCGACATAGCCTGTTCCTGCAATAGCAATTTTCATGGTGTGACAGCTTTCGTGGTCGGGGTGAGAGGATTCGAACCTCCGGCCTCTACGTCCCGAACGTAGCGCTCTACCAGGCTAAGCTACACCCCGAATCGTGCCTTGGAGGCACCTCAGTACGTGCGGGAATGCAAGTACTCAGCCAATTCTACTAAGGTCGTTTGATGTTTATTTGACGGCAATTGCAGTGCGGCAGCCTTGGCGCGGTGCGCTTCGTCCAAGGCGACTTGGCGCGCGACATCCAAAGCACCGCTAGTGGTGACAATGCGTTGGATTGCTTGCAGTTCATCGATGCTGCCTTCTTGAATGGCGTGTTGAATCAGCGCTTTGTCTGTGGGATTGCTCAGACGCATGGCGGCAATGAGTGGGAGCGTGCATTTGCCTTCGCGCAAGTCGTCTCCCAGGTTTTTGCCCAGAGTCGTTTGGTCACCCACGTAATCCAAGATGTCGTCAATGATTTGGAAGGCCGACCCCAAGGCTTGGCCGTAAGTGGCTGCGGCCTCTTCTTGCGTGCTATTGGCTTGGGCCAAGATGGCGCCAACACGGGCGCTGGCTTCAAACAATTTGGCTGTTTTGGAGCGGATGACTTGCAGATAAGCGGTTTCGTCCAAGTCGGCGTTGTGCATGTTCATGAGCTGCAGTACTTCGCCCTCGGCAATCACATTGGTGGCGTCGGCCAGTACCGACAAGATGCGCATGTCGCCCGCTTCCACCATCATCTGGAAGGCCCGCGAATACAAGAAGTCGCCTACCAGCACGCTGGCGGCATTGCCAAAAGTGGCATTGGCGGTGAGGTTGCCGCGGCGCAAGGTGGATTCGTCCACCACATCGTCGTGCAGCAAGGTGGCGGTGTGAATGAACTCCACTACGGCTGCCAAGCTATGGCGGTATTCGCCTTGGTAACCCAAAGCGGCTGATGTCAACAGCAGTAGGACAGGGCGCAAACGCTTTCCGCCAGAAGTGATGATGTGCTGCGCTACGCTGCCAACCAAGGGAACACCAGAGTTCAGGCGTGTAGCAATCAGCGCATCAACTTGGCGCATGTCGTCTTGGATGATCTGCAGCAAATTGGCTGTGGAATGGTTCGTTTGCAAGATGGGCCACCAACGAGTCAGAGTACTGAGCATTATAGGAAGCCCCAACCCCCGTCTGGTCTGTTGGTTGCATTCAATCTTGATGAATAGTAGAATGCGGAGTTCTGTGGAATGGTCTACAGAAAATTTCTAACGAGGTTTACATGTACGCGGTCATAAAAACCGGAGGCAAACAATATCGTGTTGCTTCTGGCGAAAAAATTAAGGTAGAACAGATTGCTGCGGAAGTTGGCCAAGAGATCGTGTTTGATCAGGTTCTCGCGGTGGGCAACGGAGCAGAGTTGAAGGTTGGCACTCCCCTGGTGGCTGGTGCAACTGTGACTGTCAAAGTGGTGTCCCACGGCAAGCACGACAAGGTTCGCATCTTCAAGATGCGCCGTCGTAAACACTATCAAAAGCACCAAGGTCATCGCCAACAGTTCACAGAACTGGAAATCGGCGCAATCAAGGCGTAAGCAAAGGACGTAAGTCATGGCACAGAAAAAAGGCGGCGGCTCTACGCGCAACGGACGTGACTCCAAGCCAAAGATGCTCGGTGTGAAGGCTTTCGGTGGTGAGTTGATTACTGCTGGTTCCATCATCGTGCGCCAACGCGGTACCAAGTTCCACCCCGGTGCGAACGTTGGCATCGGCAAAGACCACACCCTGTTCGCTTTGGTGGACGGACATGTGAGCTTTGACGTCAAGGGCGCGCTGAACAAGCACACCGTGAATGTGACTGCTGCTTAATATCAGCAAGTTCGCACCATAAAGACCCTGCGCGCAAGCGCGGGGTTTTTCGTTTGTAAATACTGGAAAGAGGCCCCCATGAAGTTCGTAGATGAAGCGTTTATCGATATCGCCGCTGGCGATGGTGGGAATGGGTGCGTCTCTTTCCGTCACGAAAAATACAAAGAATTTGGCGGCCCCAACGGGGGAGATGGCGGGCGCGGCGGGCATGTGTTTGCGGTAGCCGACCCCAATCTCAATACCTTGGTGGACTTTCGCTATTCGCGCCGCTACGAAGCCAAGCGTGGTGAGCACGGTATGGGCTCGGACATGTTTGGTGCGGCGGGCGATGACATCACCCTCAAGATGCCGGTGGGCACCATCATCTCGGATGCCGAGACTGGCGAGGTGTTGTTCGAGCTGCTCAAGCCCGGTGAAGTCATCACCATTGCCAAGGGTGGAGATGGCGGCTTTGGCAACCTGCGATTCAAGAGCGCGATCAACCGCGCGCCACGCCAAAAAACCCCAGGCTGGCCCGGTGAGCGCCGCAATCTGAAGTTGGAGCTCAAGGTGCTGGCTGACGTGGGCTTGCTGGGTATGCCCAATGCGGGCAAGTCGACCTTGATTGCTGCCATTTCCAATGCGCGCCCCAAAATTGCCGACTATCCTTTCACCACTTTGCACCCCAACCTCGGCGTGGTGCGGGTAGGCCCAGAGCAGAGTTTTGTGGTGGCAGATATCCCTGGGCTCATTGAAGGCGCATCTGAAGGTGCAGGCTTAGGGCACCAGTTCTTGCGCCATTTGCAGCGCACCCGCTTGCTCTTGCATGTGGTCGATGTGGCTCCGTTCGATGACAACGTGGACACCGTGGCGCAAGCCAAGGCCATCGTCAATGAATTGAAAAAGTACGACAAAGCGCTGTACGACAAACCACGCTGGCTGGTGCTCAACAAGCTGGATATGGTGCCCGCAGAAAACCGCAAGGCGGTAGTGCAGGATTTTGTGAAGCGTTTCAAGTACAAAGGCCCGGTGTTTGAAATATCGGCCCTGACCCGTGAGGGCTGTGAGGTGCTGATTCAGTCTATTTACCAGCACGTCAAAGCTCAGCAGGTAGCGGAGCAAGCGCCTGTTGAGATCGATCCCCGTTTTGTAGAAATTCCTGCGGATAACCAAGAATCATGAGTCTTGCCGATACCCATTTCCAGTCCACTGTGCTGAAAGAGGCACGCCGCATCGTGGTCAAAGTGGGCTCCAGCTTGGTAACCAATGAAGGGCGCGGATTGGACGAGGCTGCCATTGCTGAATGGTGCCGCCAGTTGGCTGCGCTCACAGCGCAAGGGCGTGAACTCATCATGGTGTCCAGCGGTGCGATTGCCGAGGGCATGAAGCGCTTGGGCTGGAGCACGCGCCCCACAGCCGTGAACGAGTTGCAAGCAGCCGCAGCCGTGGGCCAAATGGGTTTGGCCCACATGTACGAAACCAAGCTGCGCGAGAACGGTTTGGGCAGTGCTCAGGTGTTGCTTACGCATGCTGACTTGGCTGACCGCGAGCGCTATCTCAATGCCCGTTCTACTTTGCTGACCTTGTTGCAGCATGGCGTGGTACCGGTCATCAACGAGAACGACACGGTGGTGAACGACGAGATCAAGTTCGGCGACAACGACACCTTGGGTGCACTGGTAGCCAATTTGGTGGAGGCCGATGCCTTGGTCATTTTGACTGATCAAAAAGGACTCTACACCAGTGATCCACGCAAGAATCCAGATGCGACGTTCGTGCGCGAAGCCCAAGCGGGTGATGCCGCCCTAGAGCAAATGGCTGGTGGCGCAGGCTCCAGCATTGGTCGCGGTGGCATGCTCACCAAAATATTGGCGGCCAAACGGGCGGCCCGTTCCGGGGCCTCCACGGTGATTGCATGGGGGCGCGAGCCTGACGCCTTGGTGCGACTGACCGAAGGTACTGCTATTGGCACCCTCTTGGTAGCCCCGACGCAAAAAACCCAAGCCCGCAAATTGTGGATGGCTGACCACCTGCAATTGCGTGGTGCGGTGCTAGTGGATGCAGGAGCCGCCCACAAAATCGCCGCAGAAGGAAAGAGTTTGCTGCCCATTGGCATGGTGGGTGTGGAGGGGGAGTTCTCCCGTGGTGACGTGATTGCCGTACGCAACGAGGCTGGGCAAGAGCTGGCACGCGGCTTGGCCAACTACGCCAGTGCCGAGGCCCGTTTGCTGTGCCGCAAACCATCAAGCGAGATAGAAGGCTTATTGGGCTATGCAGCCGAGCCGGAGATGCTGCACCGCGACAATATGATCGTATCGCAGTAGTTCTGCTGACGGCGCACACAAAAAAGGCCTGCTTTGTTAGCAGGCCTTTTTCAATTGAGCTCACCAAAATCAGTTGGTGGCTGGGGGTCAAAACTTGCACCCGGTGGCAAGTCCTTGGGGGGGTAAAGCCCTCGCAAGCCATGCACCACGGTCATGGGGGCGGCTGCACCAGCCGTGGAGTCGGCGCTTTCTGCGGCACGGTTTTCGCGTGGGCGGCTACTTTGGCGCAGGTAGCGGTTGCGGGGCTCGTTGCGTGGCAGGTAGCGGGCCAACTCGGTCAGTGCCATCTCGTACACGCCGCGCTTGAACTCGATCACTGCATCCAGTGGCACCCAGTAGTCGTTCCAACGCCAAGCATCGAACTCCGGGTGATTGGTGGCACGCAGATTCAGGTTCCAGTCTGGGCCAACCAGACGGAGCAGAAACCAAATTTGTTTTTGGCCCTTGTAGTGGCCCCGTGCTTCACGGCGGATGAAGCGGTCTGGCACCTCGTAGCGCAACCAATTTCGGGTACGGGCAACGATGGTCACGTGCTCCGGGCTGAGCCCAATTTCCTCGTGCAGCTCGCGGTACATCGCCTGCTCAGGCGTTTCGCCGCGGTCAATGCCGCCTTGGGGAAACTGCCATGAGTGCGAGCGTATGCGCTTGCCCCAAAATACCTGATTCCTGTGGTTGAGCAAGACGATGCCAACGTTGGGCCGAAAACCGTCCCGGTCGAGCATAATCAAACCCCAAATTTTTAAACTGCAGCCATTATGCACAGGCATATACCGGCAGCAAGTGAATAAGCCTCCAGTTTTTCCCTGACACAAGCGATGAAAGCCTCCCAATTCCTTATCTCCACCCTCAAAGAAGCGCCCGCCGATGCCGAGGTGGTGAGCCACAAGCTCATGACCCGTGCTGGCATGATCAAAAAGCTGGGCGCCGGTATCTACAACTACATGCCCATGGGGCTGCGCGTCATTCGCAAGGTGGAAGCCATCGTGCGCGAGGAGATGAACCGTGCCGGTGCCGTGGAGTGCACCATGCCCATGGTGCAGCCTGCTACGCTGTGGCAAGAGACAGGCCGTTTTGACAAGATGGGCCCCGAGCTGCTGCGCATCCAAGACCGCCATGGGCATGACTTCATCATCCAGCCCACCAGCGAAGAGGTGGTGACTGACATTGCCCGCCAAGAGATCAAGAGCTACAAGCAGTTGCCCATCAACCTGTACCAGATCCAGACCAAATTCCGTGACGAGCGCCGCCCCCGCTTTGGACTGATGCGCGGGCGTGAATTCATCATGAAAGACGCCTACAGCTTTGACCGCGACCAGGCCAGCGCCAAAGCCAGCTACCAAGTGATGGCACAAGCCTACCGCCAGATTTTTGACCGCTTTGGCCTGCGTTACCGCGCCGTTGCGGCCGACAGCGGTGCCATTGGTGGCGACTTGAGCGAAGAGTTCCAGGTGATCGCCTCCACCGGTGAAGATGCCATCATCTATTGTCCGACCAGCGATTACGCCGCCAATATCGAGAAAGCCGAAGCCTTGGCCCCCACTGGCCCGCGCCCTGCTGCCGGCATCCCGATGGAAAAGGTGGCTACGCCCGGCAAGTCCACATGTGCCGATGTGGCCGAGTTTTTGGGGGTGCCACTGTCTTCCACCATCAAATCGCTGGTGCTTGCCACCGATGAGAAGGACGACAAGGGCACGGTGCTCAAGAGTCAAGTCTGGCTGCTGCTGCTGCGTGGCGACCACGAGATGAACGAGGTCAAGGTCGGCAAATTGCCCGGCTTGGCCGACTTTCGCTTTGCCACCTTGGCCGAGATCGAGGAGCACTTTGGTTCCAAGCCCGGTTACTTGGGCCCAGTGGGTTTGAAAAAGCCCGTCAAGATGGTGGCCGACCGCGATGTGGCGGTCATGGCGGATTGGATTTGCGGTGCCAACGAAGAGGATTTCCACATCCGTGGCGTGAACTGGGGCCGTGATTTGCCCGAGCCAACCTTGATTGCCGACATTCGCAATGTGGTGGCAGGTGACCTCTCGCCCGACGGCAAGGGTGTGCTGGCCATTGAGCGTGGCATCGAGGTGGGCCACGTGTTCTACCTCGGCACCAAGTACAGCAAGGCCATGAATGCCACTTTCTTGGACGAAACCGGCAAACCCCAGTTCATGGAAATGGGCTGCTATGGCATCGGTATCAGCCGCCTGCCTGCCGCGGCCATCGAGCAAAACCACGACGAGAAGGGCATCATCTGGCCCGACGCGATTGCGCCCTTTACCGTGGTGATTTGCCCCATCAGCCCTGATCGTTTCCCTGAAGTCAAGGCCGCTGCTGATGCGCTTTACGCAAACTTGCTGGGCGCTGGCGTTGACGTGATTCTGGACGACCGCAACGAGCGCCCCGGAGCCATGTTTGCCGACTGGGAGTTGATCGGTGTGCCGCACCGCGTGACGATTGGCGACCGCGCACTCAAGGAAGGTGTGGTGGAGTACCAGCACCGCCGCGACAGCGCGGCCACTAAGGTGGCGGTGGCCGATATTGCGGCCCACGTGCGTGCCCGTGTCAGTGTGTGAGGCCTTGCCGCCCCAGCGCCTCGGTGGCGTTGGGCTGCGGGCTGGGTTGGTGGCGTTTTTTAAGCAAATCGGCCTGTACAGCTTGCTGGTATTGCTGGGGGTGCTATCAATTTTGCAGCAAGCCAGAGCGGGGGCGCAGATTGAAGAGCCCCTGTCCGACTCCGTGCGTACCGCCCTGAGTGCGGCTGTGGCCAAGCAAGCCCCTGCAGAGCCTGTATTTGCCAGCACCGAAGCCCGCCTGCGTTACTTGCGTTGGCTGGGCGCTATGAGCACGCGTTTGCAAAAGAAAAAAACCGACTGGCTCACGCGCAAGGAGTTTTTGCAAACTGTCTGGTACGAGAGCCAGCGTGCCGGTTTGGATGTGTCGCTGGTGCTGGGCTTGATTCAGGTGGAGAGCAATTTCCGCAAATTTGCTGTCAGTTCGGTCGGGGCCCGGGGCTATATGCAAGTGATGCCGTTTTGGACACGCAGCATTGGCGATGGCGATGCCAGCGCCTTGTTCCACCTGCAAGCCAATTTGCGCTTTGGCTGCGTCATCTTGCGTCACTACCTCGACATGGAAAAAGGGGACCTGTACATGGCGCTGGGGCGCTACAACGGCTCGCGTGGCAAGCCAGCGTACCCCAATGCCGTGCTAGCAGCACAAAAGAACTGGGTCTGGACCGAAGGCCGATAAATCCACCCGTGGCCGAAAGGGCAGGCCAGGCGTGCCGTCAGTGCAAGCGAGCTGCGTGGGGCTGCACCAAGCTGTAGGTGTGCCAGAAGGCGGCAAATTGCTCGGCGGTTTTGGGCTTGCCCAGACCATAGCCTTGGGCCATGTCGCAGCCTAGGCTGCGCAGCATGTCGTGCGTGGCCATGTCTTCCACGCCCTCGGCCGTGACTTGCAGCTCCAAACTCTTGGCCAGGTGGATGATGGTGCGCACCATGGCAACGTCTTTCTCGCCCAGCAGCAGGCGGCGCACAAAGCTTTGGTCAATCTTGAGCTTGTCCACCGGGAAACGCTGCAAGGAAGACAGGTTGGAGTAACCGGTGCCAAAGTCGTCTACCGCGATGCGCAGCCCCAAACCCTTGAGCTGCTGCAGGATGTGGATAAATCCTTCGACGTCCTCGATCAAAGTCGATTCGGTCACCTCCAGCTCCAGCAACTGCGCGGGCAGGCCGCTGTGTAAGAGCGCGTTGTTCACCAGTTCGGGCAAATTGCCGCGGCGAAATTGCACGGGTGAGAGGTTGACCGACAGCAGCAGGGGGGGGCAACCCGCTTGGCGCCAAGTTTGCATTTGGCGACAGGCGTTTTCCAGCACCCATTGGCCTATTTCGATGATCAGCCCCGATTTCTCGGCTGTGGCAATGAAGTTGCCCGGCGCCATCAGTCCGAGGCTGGGGTGCTGCCAGCGAATCAGCGCTTCTGCACCCACCAAGTGGCCGCTGCGCAAGTCAAAAACAGGCTGGTAATGCAGCACGAATTCGTTGTGCAGCAAGGCCTGGCGCAGGCTGGAGATGAGGTGCAGGTGCTCGTTGATGCCGGAGTGGATGCTCTCGTCGTAGATCCGGTAGGTGTTGCGTCCGGCCTCTTTGGCTTGGTACATGGCCAAATCGGCGTAACGCAGCAACTCGTCAAAACTGCGGCCATGGGTGGGAAAGAGTGCTACGCCTATGGAGCAAGAGGGCACGATGCTCAAGCCCCGCAGCACCAATGGTTGGCCCATGTTGTGCAGTATTTGCTGCGCCACATGGCGTACCGATTCGTCATCCACCACATCGGTCAGGCAGACCAAAAATTCGTCGCCGCCTTGGCGGGCCACAATGTCGCTCTCACGCACTGCGCTGCGCAGGCGTTCAGCAATGCAGCGCAGAAATTCATCACCCGCGCTGTGCCCCAAGGTGTCGTTCACCTCTTTGAAGTTGTCCATGTCGATGAACAGCAGGGCCAAAGGCGCGTAGCCCTCTTCGCTGGAGCGCTGCATGGCGCGCTCTAGCAGATCGCAGGCCAAGGCACGGTTGGGCAACTCGGTCAGGCTATCGTGCTGGGCCAAATAGGCCATGCGCCGCTCCGATGCTTGCAAGCGTTTGAGCTGGCGCTGCAAACGCAACTGAGCGTGCTGCATGTCTCGGCTCAAGAACCAGATCACAAAGCCATTGACGATCAGAATCGTTAGGCTGTCGGTGATGCGTTCATCGATGGTGCTGGGAATTTGGACACTGCGCCATCCATACTGCGTGCCCAAGCCAATCAGCAACACACAGCCCAGCATGCAGGCCAGCAGCACCCAAAAGCGGCGCGGACTCATGAGTTGGGCTGCAGCGGACAAAATCACCGGGTAAGACAGCAAGACGGTGTCTTGCAAGCCCTCATTGATCCAGAGCATGTAGCTTATGGCGATGGTGACGCCCATCAGCATGACTTGCATGCCCCATTGGTGCATGCCATGGTGCACCATCCACAGTACGGGCAACATGAGGGTGGCTGTCAGCGTCAGCGGCAGTACCAAATCCCAACGGTCGCGCAGCCCGTAGAGCACGGCCGTACCCGAAAAAGACACCAGCACGAGCAGCGCCATTTGCATCAAACGCCGCTGCCGCACTGCTTCATGCTGCGCAGTCGAAGGACCTAGCAGGCGTTGCAGTTGCGGCAGCATGGTCTGTGGTGCCTGGTTGGGGGTAGCTTAGGTGCTGGCTCCCACCAGTTTTTGCAGTTCGCCGTTTTCGTACATCTCCATCATGATGTCCGAGCCGCCAATGAACTCGCCCTTGATGTAAAGCTGTGGGATGGTGGGCCAGTTGCTGAATTCCTTGATGCCTTGGCGGATGCCATCGTCTTCCAGCACATTCACGGTTTTGATGGCTTTGGCATCGACGCCGCAGGCTTTGAGGATTTGCACTGCACGGCCCGAGAAACCGCATTGGGGGAAGCTGGCGGTGCCTTTCATGAACAAGAGCACCTCATTGTTCTTCACCAACTCAGCAATTTGTTGTTGTACGTCTGACATAGTCGTTTCCTTCGTTAGACAGGGGAAATAAACCCCGATTATTTCACTCTGGCCGGGTCAGCAACGCTTGCAAGGATAATCGCACTATGAACATCAGCAAAGACACCGCAGTCACACTGCAATTCAAACTGCTTGACACCAACGGCAAACTGTTGGATCAAAGCCAAGAGCCCATTGCCTACTTGCATGGCGGTTACGGCAACATCTTCCCCAAGGTCGAGGCCACTTTGGAAGGCCAAGCCGCTGGCTTTGGCGCAATCATCGATTTGGCACCCTCTGAGGCCTTTGGTGAGCGCGATGAGTCCTTGGTGCGCACCATCCCCAAAACCCAATTTCCCCCGGGTGTGAAGGTGGGTGGCCAGCTCGAAGGTCGCAGCGACGATGGACAAACCATTGTGTTCACCGTGATCAAGATCAAGGGCCCTGAAGTCCATCTGGACGGCAACCACCCCTTGGCGGGCAAAGCCATTCGCTTGGACTTGAAGGTGCTGGAAGTGCGCGCTGCCAGCGAAGAAGAAATCGCCCACGGCCACGTGCACGGTGCCCACGGTCACCACCACTGACGCAATAAACTGCCCCTGTCATAGGTGGCAAAAACAGCTAATAGCCGAAGAAGCAATTTTTCGGCTATTTTGTTTGGTGCTTCTGCTCTTTTGAGCTTGATTTGGCAATTTTGTTGCGAACTTTGTTCGCTATAGTTCCTACATCAGCCAAACGGCTTTACAAACACAGTAGGAAATTGCCATGCTCAAGCAGCCCGCCCAGAAATACCGCCCATTCCAGAGCGTGCCCTTGGCCAACCGCCAATGGCCCAGCAAGGTGCTGGACAAGGCGCCTATCTGGATGAGCACCGACTTGCGCGATGGCAACCAAGCGCTGTTTGAGCCCATGAACGCCGAGCGCAAGATGCGCATGTTCCGCACCCTGTGCCAGATTGGCCTCAAAGAAATCGAGGTCGGCTTTCCCAGCGCGTCGCAAACCGACTTTGACTTTGTGCGCGAACTCATCACCGGCGGCCATGTGCCGCAGGATGTGACCATCGAGGTGCTGACCCAGGCGCGCGAGCACCTGATTCGCCGCACCATGGAGTCGCTGCAAGGCGCGCGCCGCGCCATCGTGCACGTGTACAACGCCACCGCACCTGTCTTCCGTGACGTGGTGTTTGGCATGAGCAAAACCGAGGTGAAAGATCTGGCCGTGGCATCCGTGCGCCAGATCAAGGAGTTGTGCGCCCAGCAACCACAGACCGAGTGGGTGTTGCAGTACAGCCCTGAGGTGTTTACCAGCACCGAACTCGAATTTGCCCGTGAAGTGGTGGACGCAGTCTGCGCCGAGTGGGGGGCCACACCGCAGAACAAAGTCATCATCAACCTGCCTGCCACCGTGGAAGTGTCTGGCCCCAACGGCTATGCCGACCAGATCGAGTGGATGCACACCCACTTGCAGTACCGCGAGAGCATTGTGCTGAGCCTGCACCCCCACAACGACCGCGGCACCGCCGTGGCCGCTGCCGAGCTGGGCTTGCTCGCCGGTGCCGACCGCGTGGAAGGCTGCTTGTTCGGCAATGGCGAGCGCACTGGCAACGTGGACTTGGTCACGCTGGCCCTGAACCTCTATACCCAAGGCGTTGATCCGCAATTGGACTTTTCCGACATCAACGCCATTGCCCGCACCGTCGAGCACTGCACCCAGTTACCCATCCACCCTCGTCACCCTTATGTGGGCGACTTGGTCTTTACTGCATTCAGTGGCTCTCACCAGGACGCCATCAAGAAAGGCTTTGCTGCTCAAAAGGCGGCAGGCGCGAATGCTGTGTGGCAGGTACCTTATTTGCCCATCGACCCCGCCGATGTGGGCCGCACTTACGACAGCATCATCCGTGTCAACAGCCAAAGCGGCAAAGGCGGCGTGGCGTACTTGATGGAAGAGGAGTACGGCATTGTCATGCCGCGCCGCTTGCAGGTGGAGTTCTCGGCCGAGGTGCAGCAGTACACCGACACGCACGGTGGCGAGATCAACGCACCGCAGTTGTGGCAGCTGTTCCATGACACCTACTTGCAGCCCAGTGCTGTCAGCGTGCGCTATGTGGAGCACCACCTGTTTGAACACGCCGCTGCCGCTGGCAAGCCGCACGTGCAAGGCATCCGCTTGGCGCTGGAGATCAACGGCCAGCAGGTACTGGCTACGGGGGAGGGCAATGGCCCCATCGACGCCGCCGTGCACGCCCTGCACAGCCTGGGTCTGAAGGTGCAAGTGCGCAGCTACGAAGAGCGTTCCACCCGTGCCAGCGCCGATGCCGCTGAAGCCCAAGCCTGTGCCTTTGTGGAGTTGACCAGCGCAGTCGCCAGCCAAGCCGGTGAGCGCTTTGGTGTGGGCTTGGACACCAACATCGTGACCGCGTCCATCAAGGCGCTGGTCAGCGGCGTGCACCGCTTGGGCTTGGTAACAGCCGATAGCTCTGCTACAAAAAATGTAGCTGCTTGAGTAAGCTGGATAAGGCTTAGAGGCTTAAAAGGCCTTTAAGCCGCATTGGTTTGGGGGTGTTGTTAGCGCCCAAACCACTTGACTGCCCAGCCCAGCAGGGTTTTCTTCCACCCGGTGTAGGGTGGGAAGAATAGCTGGATGGGATTGAGCCAGCCCCCGCGCAGCACGGCGCGCTCGTGCGAGAAGGCTTTGAACCCAAAAATACCATGCGCGCTGCCAATGCCGGAGTTGTTCACTCCCCCAAAGGGCAGTTTGCCATGCGCCACATGCAGCACGCAGTGGTTGATGCAGACCCCGCCAGAGCTGGTTTGCGTGAGCAGTGCATCGACTGTCTCCTTGCATTGGCTCCACACGTACAGCGCCAAGGGTTTGGGTTGCGCGTTGATGGCGTCTATCACCGTGCCCAGCGTGCTGTAGGCAATGATGGGCAGGATGGGGCCAAATATTTCTTCTTGCATCAGCGCGGTACTGGGCGGCACATGGTCGAGCAGAGTGGGGGCGATGAAGCGGTCATCTGCATCCACTTGCCCCCCTGCCAGCACGCGCGCGCCGCTGTCCACCGCGTGGGCCAGCAGACCGGCTAGGCGCGCAGTGTGGCGGTCGCTAATCACGCGGGTTAAATCGTGTGTGGCTTGTTGGGCTTGCGGGCTGTCGCCATAGCGCAGTTCCAGCACGTCCACGCAGTGTTTGATGAATTCGTCCTTCACCGACTGGTGCACGTACACGTAGTCCGGTGCCACGCAGGTTTGGCCGTTGTTGATGAATTTGCCCCAGAGCAGGGTTTCGGCCGCACGGCGCAGATCGGCACTGGCGTCCACGACGGTGGGAGATTTGCCGCCCAGCTCCAGTGTTACGCTGGCCAGGTGCTTGGAGGCCGCTTCCATGACCAGCTTGCCCACGGTTGGTGAGCCGGTAAAAAAGATGTGGTCGAACGGTTTGGCCAGCAAGGCTTGTGAGGTGGCCAAACCCCCTTCGAACAGCGCGACTTCGTTGGGGCGGAAGGTGTTTTCCACGATGTGGCGCATCACAGCGTTCACGGCCGGGGTCAGTTCCGATGGTTTGAGAATGGCCGTATTGCCCGCAGCCAGTGCCGATACCAAAGGCCCCATGAGCAGGAAAAAAGGGTAGTTCCAGGGCGCGATGATCAGGCAGCGTCCCTTGGGCTGGTAGTGCACGCTGGCACTTTCGGTCAGCGTCAGCAGGGTGCGACCTACGTTGTGTGGGCGCATCCAGCGCTTGAGCTGGCTGCAGTTGTGCTGGATTTCTTCTAGCACGGGAATGATTTCGGTGGCATCGACCTCGACGCGGGGTTTGCGGAAATCTTTCTCAAAAGCCAAGTACAGCGCGTCGCGTTCTTCCAATATGCATTGGCGCAGGCGTTGGAGGCGCGCAATGCGTTCAGCCGCACTCGATTGGCGCCAAGCCAGCGCGGTGCTGCGCTGCAGTTGAAAAACCGATTCCATCAGTTGGGGTGGCGCATCTTCCATGGGTTTGAATGTGTCTTGCATAGCCTCTCTTCCGCGCACGGTGACCCTGCTGTTGCAGGTGTAGTTGTGCGCTGCATTGTCGCTTAGTTCTAAGCCCTCCACTGCCCGCCCGTGCAACGTTCTATGCCAGCCAAATCGCAGCGTGACTGCACATGCTGGTAACCCATTTCTTGCAGCAGGGCGCGCACTGCGCTGGCTTGGTCATAGCCGTGTTCCAGCAGCAGCCAGCCACCGGGCAGCAGGTGCTGGCGGGCTTGGGCCACGATGGTGCGGATGTCGTCCAAGCCGTCAGCGCCGCTGCTCAGGGCTTGGCGGGGTTCGTGGCGCAGGGCGCTCAGGTGCTCGTCATCGTCGCGGATATAGGGCGGGTTGCTCACGATCAGGTGCCATGGTTGCTGTGGCAGGTCGGGCGCATCCAGCCAGTGGCCATGCGCCAATTGCACCGGCAGTTGCAGTCGCTGGGCGTTGGTTCGGGCCACGGCCAAAGCGTCATGGCTGGCGTCCACCGCCGCCACGTGCCACTGCGGTCGTTCTTGCTGCAATGCCAGGGCAATGGCGCCACTGCCGGTGCCCAAGTCCAGCACCCGCACAGGGGCCGTGGCTGGCAGTGCATCAGCCGGTATTTGCAGTGCCCAGTCCACCAGGGTTTCGGTATCTGGGCGTGGGTCTAGCACGCGGGCATCGATCACCAAGTCCAATCCATAGAACGCTTTGCGGCCCACGATGTAAGCCAGTGGCTCGCCTGCCAAGCGGCGTTCTACGGCCTGGGTCAGTGCTTGGTCGAAAGCAGCGTGTTGGTCCGCTGGCAGCAGGTTTTCTAGCTTGTCGTCGGCATGGCTGAGCAGCCAGCTACGCTCGTGCACAGGGCGTCCCAGCAGGTGCAAGAGCAGCATGCGGGCCTCATTGGCCGGCAGTTTGACGAGGGACAAAGCGTGCAGATATTGGGACAGGGTTTCAAGGTGGGCAAACATCTTCCGACTGTACCCAAAGCGCAGTGGTCATACCACTCACCTATACTCGCCCCGCTAATAAATAGTATCGTTGGAAAGCTGTGAAATGAGTGAACTGGGCTCTTTGGGGTTCCTTGCTATAGCCTGCGCTTGCACAGGCTTGCTGTGGGTTTTGTGGCGCTGGTATGCCGTTCCCATGGGAACCTTGGCTTACGTGGACGACATCACGGGCTATGCCAATCGGCGTTTGCTGTTGCGCCATCTCAAAAAACGGCGCCACCAGTGGCGCAAAGCACCGGGCTTTTGTGCCGTTATGGTGGTCGATTTGGACAACTTCAAGCAGGTGCGTCCAGCCCAAGGCTATGCGTGGGGAGGGCGCTTGCTGCAGCAAGTGGCGCATCGCATGCAGTCCGTCTTGCAGTCTGGGGATTTTTTGGCCCGCGAAGACGGCGATTGTTTTGTCGTGGTGCCGCAAGCGCGGTGGAGCGATCATGGCCAAGCCAGCCAAGCCATGTGGCAGCAAGCCAATCAGCTACAAGATGTGCTGCGCACGCCTTTCGTTTTGGATGGGCAAGAGATTTATTTGTCGGCATGCATTGGTATTACGGTGGTAGATGCCCAAGCCGATGCTTCTATAGACGTTCTGATGCAAGCCTTGGCCGCTTTGTCACAAGCCAAGGCACAGGGGCGCAACAAGGTGTGCTTTTTCGACGAGCAAGAGCGCCAATCCTTGCAAAACAAGGTTGGCTTGCAAACCGATTTGCGCCACGTGCTAGAGCGCCAGCAACTGCAGCTGTACTTCCAACCGCAGGTCAATATTGCCGGGCACGTGATGGGAGCTGAAGTGCTGCTGCGCTGGACTCACCCCGAGCGTGGCATGGTGCCACCGCTGGATTTCATCAGTTTGGCGGAAGAAAGTGGTTTTATTTTGCGCTTGGGCCAATGGGTGCTGGATCAATCTTGCGCGCAGTTGAAAGCATGGGATGCACACCCCGTTTTGGGTGGCTTGCAGCTATCGGTCAACGTCAGCGCACGGCAATTTTTGCAGCCCGGTTTTGTGGACATGGTGCGCAGTTGTGTGGAAAAGCACCAAATCGTCCCCAACAGCTTGATGCTGGAGTTAACCGAGAGCGTGATGCTGGAGTACGGTGACGAGGTGATCAAGACCATGCACGGTTTGCGCACATTGGGGGTGGGCTTGTCCTTGGACGACTTCGGTACTGGCTACTCCTCGTTTACCCATTTGAGCCGTTTGCCGCTGAACCAGATCAAGGTGGACAAGATGTTCATGCACGGTGTGGAGCAAGGTGGACACAACAGCGTGATAGTCCAAACCTTGATTCACATGGCGCACAACCTGGGCTTGGAAGTGGTGGCAGAAGGCGTAGAAACAACGCTGCAGCGCGATTACCTGCACGGCAAGCAATGCAGCTTGTACCAAGGCTATTTGTTTAGCAAACCGGTATCGTTGGAGGCGTTTGAGGCCCTGGTTTTGGCGCAGACTCCCCACAATGAGTCGGTGGCGTTGTAATGTTTGCTGTGGGCGCTGGTGGCTATGCCGACTGGCGGCTGCTAGCGCGGGCCTGCGTCAAGCCCAAGGCGCGCAGTACAGAGCGGTTGACCTCATCGGTATGCATACCGTGCCCTTGGCATAGCTCGTGAATGAGCCGTGGATGCCCACCTTCCATGGCTGCAGCCACTTGCAGTGCTGCAGCATAGGGGCCGGTGTTGGCCAAGATGGCTGAGCTGATGCGCCCCGGCAGCGGTAAACGGTGCAGGGCGGTGCCTAGGCTCTCTCCCAGCAGCAAATCCACTTGTGAGAATACGCCACATAAAAACACTTCACGGCGCAATTCGTCTTCAATGCCAGCATCGACCAGGTGTTCCATCACGTGGGCGCGCAGCACCATGGCATGGCGTATGGGGCTGAGGTTGTTGTCCGTGCTGGCATGGGGCATTTGCTCCAGCAGCCAACTGCGCAGTCGACCATAGCCCATGGCCATCAGGCCTTGGTGCAAGGTGGTGACTTCGTGGCGCAGACCCGCTTGCTCGGAATTGGCGTAGCGCAAGAAGCGGTAGGTGAGCAGCGGACCGACGCCGAGCAAGTACTCCAAGCGTTCTAGGGACTCATCCGCGTCAATCGCCTGCACCAACTCCACAACTTGGTCTTTGGATGGTTGGATTTGGCGGTAGCGGTAGCCGTACAGAATTTCTTCTAAGGGCCAGCCTATCACTGCATGCACCTGTTGTTGATCTAAGGCGTGTTCCAGCAGGGCTTGGCTGGCCAAACCGTGGTAGAGCACTTGTTCTTGCACGGGGCTGGGTATGCTGGGGCTGCGCGGTGCGGATGGCTCATGGCGTTGGTTTTGTTGCAAGGCAGCACGCAATGCCTGCAGTGCTTGGCGGGTGCTCAGTTCGTGCAACTGCTGGTGGAACAGGCTTCCAAACTCGGCCCGCATTGGGCTACCCGGTGCGCCGCGCCACACCAAGTGCAAGCCGTGGGACTGTGCTTTTTCCAGCAAATCCAAGTATTCAGGGTTGTCTAGCCATGCATCCGGGATTTCTAACCAAAAGTGGTGCTCTTGGGTGTGTTGTAGCAAGTCGCGCAGCAAGGTGGCGCTGGTGATGTGCAGCAATTGTATTTCTTGCCCGCTGGGCCAGAGTTCTTGTAGGGCTGCAATCAGGTGTTGGGCGTCTATACCCCCTTGGGTGTGCGGCGCTACGGTCAGTTGTATGCCACTGCGCTGGCGCACCGCATTCCAAATGGGCTGGTAGGAGATGGTGATGCTGCCCAGCACGGAGTGGTTCATGGTCTCAACTCAGGTAGTTAAACAGTGAGAGTTTCTGTGTTTGTGCGTAGGACTGCAAGGCGGCTTGATAGCCCGTTTGCTGGTTCTGGAACTCGGCCACACCTTTGATCATGTCCAAGTCCTCGGCACGCGAGCGATCCGCCTCAAGCTGCACATTGCGGGCTTCTTGGTTGGAGCTGATGCGGTCGGCACGGTTGAGCAAAGCCCCGGTTTGGCCACGCACGGCCGAGACGCGTTCGATGCTCTTGTCCAAGTTGTACAGCGCCAAGGCCACGGCTTGTGCAGCAGCGTTGTCATTAACGGCATCACCAATGTCGTTGACAGCGTCGTCCATGACGCTGAACACGCTGGGGCTGGGATCAATGGCCACGGTGTCGCCCGCTTCCATCTTGCCCCTGAGGGTCAGGCTTAAGCCCGGCATCTCGCTGATGGTGATGCTAGGGGGGATGCCCGGTGGGTAGCTGGCCTTGAGGCCGGCTTTGGTAAAGCCGTTGACTGGAGGGCCTTCGGTCAGGGTGTATTCGACCTCGGTGCTGCCGTCGTCCAAGGTAGTGAGTTTGTCGATCTTGACCGTATAGCCCGAACCGTTGACCAAGCTGGGATCCACCACCTTCACCGGTTCTGTGCGCAGAGCGCGTTCGGGTGGAATGTCAGAGAGCTTGACGTTGTAGGCCCCATCGCGCTTGGGCTGGAGCATGAGGGCGTTGTCGCCATCGACCGTATTGGGAATACTGCGCTCGGTGGACGAGGGTTGGCCGGGCAATCCCAAGAACAGGTAGTCCTGCGGTGGTTGGTTGGGGCCGGAGAAGGGGTTTTCTGCACTGCCCAAAGCACCAAACAGTGGCAAACCATTGGTGTCTTTGCGGTTGGCATACGAGAGCACTTGCTCGCGCAGTTGCTGCATTTCGATGGCCAGTGTGCGGCGCTCTGCGGGGCTGGCGCTGCCGCTGCCAGCGGCCACGGTCAGTTCGCGAAAACGCTGCAGCGCCGAGGTGATGTCGCCCAGCGTGCTTTCAGCCATGGCGATGGAGTTCTTTTGGTTTTCCAGTGCCCGTTGGTCGGTGGCAATGCGCGAGATACGCACCTGTGCCCGCTCGGCTTGGGCGGCACCCGTGGGGTCGTCGCTGGGGCGGACCACTTTTTTGCCAGTGGTCAGGTTCTCTTGCAGGTTGACCAGCTTGTTTTGGCGCGCGCCCAAAGTGCGCACCGAGTTGTCGTATGCGTTGTTGGAGCCTAAGCGGGTGAGGGGGGTGACGGCCATGTGGTACCTCTAGCTGCGGCTTATCGGTTCATGTTCTGCATCAGGGTGTCAAAGATGTTCTGAGCGATCTGAATCATCTTGGCTGATGCCTGGTAGGCCTGCTGGTATTGCAGCATCTTGGCGGCTTCTTCGTCGAGGTTGACGCCCGATACACGGGTGCGGTCACGCTCCACATTGGCTGCGACGGTGGCCGACACATCGGCGGCGTTTTTGGCGCTTTGGCTGCGGATACCAATTTGCGAAATCATGCTGGCGTAGCCATCGGACATGACGCCGTTGTCAAACATCTTCACATCGCGCAAATCCATCATGGCTTGGGCGTTGCCGGCGTTGAGCTGGTAGTCGGCGCCGTATTTGGGGTCTTTGATGTCGATAACCGTGAAGGTGTCGCCCGCTTTGGGCGCGCCTTGCAGCACAAAGCTCCACTGGTTGTCAGGCTGCCCCGTAGGAATAGTCAAATCCGGTGGTGGTGGCGGCGCTAGGTCAGAAAGCGCAGGCGCTCCCGGTGGAGGTTCCGGCAAATTCTCGGGCAGAGCAGGCACTCCTGGTGGGGGAGAGCTGGGGGCAGGAATGGTGATAGAGCCCAAAGAGCCAATGGCTTGACCAGGGGTATAGGTGTACTCTTTGCCCGTAGGGTCATCGCTACGGGTGTAGGTGTTGGTTCCTGTGAATGTGAACGTCACAGGGAGATTGGCTGTAGCCGTGGGGCTGTTCGCCCGCACATTGACTACCTTGAGGTTGCCTTGGTTGTTGGTACCCATGGCACCAGCTATTGGACTGGCTACGGCCAAACCCCGTGGGGTGGAGAACTGGGCTTGGATGGTGCTGGCGGAGCTGCTAAAGGGTTTGAGCAAAAAGCGATCCCCATCGGCTGGCAGTCCAGTGAGCTGGATGTCCAATCCATCCACATTGACCAAAGCCCCAGAGGCCGGGGCGGGCGATTGTGGGAAGGCGACCACTTTGTTGTCGCTCAGGCGTGTGACCGTGCCGGTCAAAGGGCCTGTGAAGCGGATTTCATAGTCAGAGGCGGCGAACTTGGTCACATCGGTGACTTGCATTTTGAGCTCGCCAGTGCCACGGTTCAATTTCGCAGGTGCTTGGGGGCTGCGGATGTTTTCCCCATTGAACGTGATGGGGCTGAACAACTCTTTGCCTGCATTGCCATCCATGTCCAAGCCCAGCTTATGCTGGTCGTTCATGGCCGTGGTCACGGCCAAAGTCAGGCGGCCCAGCAGGTTACGCGCTTCGGTCATATCGCGGTTCTGAAAGCGCAGCAAGCCTGCCACCTCACCACCGCCCAAGGCGTTGTCATCGAGCATGATGGTGGCACCATCTATCTGCATGGCCACCTTGTTCTTGAGTGGATCGTTGTACTCGTCGGGTACCAAGGTCATGGGGGTGACGTGGGTGCCCAAAATCAGCGGCTGGCTGTGGGCAACGAACAGGCTGATGGTGCCATCATCGGCAGAGATGGACGTGGTTTGCACGTACTGGTTCAGTTCCTTAATGAGCTGATCGCGGCGGTCCAGCAAATCGTTGGGCGGTTGGCCAGAGCCGGTGGTGCGGGCAATTTCTTCGTTCACTTGGGCAATGTCTTTGGCCAAGGTGTTGATGGCATCGACCTTTTGTCCCAATTCTTGGCGTACACCGCGCTGCAGATCGTCCAGCGATTGGGAGGCCGCCCGAAAGCGGGCAGCGGTTTCATCCACACGCGTCAGGGCCACGGTACGGGCTGTCAGGTCGGTAGGAGCATTGGCCACATCGCTGAATGCGTTGAGCATGTCGTTCACCGAAGCGCCCAAGCCGCTGTTGCCGCCGGGAAAGAGCTCTTCCAGTTGGCGCAATTTGTCAGCGCGCATCACGTCTTGCGACTCGATGGAGCTGGCCAAGCTGGACTGGCGTGTCAGGAACTGGCTGTAGTTGCGCTGGATGGTGCGGATTTCCGCGCCCTTGCCGATATAGCCGTTGCCCGTGAACTGCCCTTCCACTTGGTTGAACACGGCGTTTTGGCGTGAGTAGCCCACCGTGTTGACGTTAGAAATGTTGTGCCCTGTGGTTTGCAGGGCCACTTGGTTGGCTTGCAGGGAGCGGGTGCCGACGTTGAGAAGTCCCATGGTGTCTTCCTTGTCGTCCTATCAGACCTGCACGCGCTGAATATTCAGCGTGGTGTGGATGGCGCGGCTCAGCTTGGCGCCATAAGCTGGGTCGGTGGCGTAACCGGCTTTTTGCAGACCGTTGGCAAAGCCTTGGGCCGAATGCATTTGGTTGCGCACCTTGGCGTAGCGGGGGCTTTCGTTGATCAGGCGGGCGTAATCGCGAAACCCTTCTTCAAACGAGTTGTAAGCCCGAAAGCGGGCCACTTGGCGGTGGGGTACACCGTTGATGTATTCGGTGGTGTGCACCTCGGCTACACGGCCTTTCCAGTTCGGGCCGGCTTTGATGCCAAACAGGTTGTGCGAGTTTTCACCTGTGCGGGTGCGAATCTCGCGTTTGCCCCAGCCCGTTTCGTGCCCCGCTTGACCCAGCATGAAGCTGGCGGGTATGCCGCTTTCGCGTTCAATGCGGGCGGCGGTGTTTTGGTGTTTGGTCACAAAGTCGCGCTGGGCTTGGGTTGGCGTGGTGCGGGTGTTGTAAGCCGCCAAAGCACTGGCACTCAAGGCGGCAGTGGTGGTGGTTGTTTGGCGGCTGTAGATGCTGGTGGTGCTAGTGACCGCACCGACACTGCCTGTCGCTGCGGGGCCCATCGATGCTGCAGGTGCTGCTTTGCCTACGCCCGTGGACGATCCATCCAGCGAAACACCGGCTTGCTGGGCCAGTTGTTTGGCAATGATGTCGGCCAAGCCACCGCGTTGGCCTGACATTTGGACGGCAAACTGCTGATCCAGCAAATCGTTTCCCAAGTTGGTGCCTTCGTTGTCCAGCATGCCGGACTTCATGGAGGCATTGGCATCGCGCATGCTCTTGAGCAGTTCGCGCATGAACAGCGATTCAAACTGCTTGGCCGTTTCCCGGATGGCTTCAGGCGTCTTGGCACCAGCCGCGTACTTGAGCTTGTCCAGCGACTGTACGTCGGTGGCCAGCATGTCGCGGTTGTTCAGACTGCCGCTAAAACCAGGGGTCATGCCAACAGACATTAGATGACCTCCAACTCCGCATTGAGCGCACCCGCAGACTTGATAGCCTGCAGGATGGCCAGCAAATCTTGTGGCGTAGCACCCAAGGAGTTCAGCGCCTTGACCACATCAGTCAGCTTGGCAGAAGCGGGCAGTTGCACGATCTTGCCGGTGTCTTGTTTGATGTCTATGGACGTTTTCTCTCCCACCACCGTTTGCCCGCCCGAGAAGGCGTTGGGCTGGCTCACCACGGGAGTAGACGAAATGCTGATGGACAAGTTGCCGTGGGCTACCGCGCAAGGGCCCAGCGTAACGGCTTGGTTCATGACGATGGAGCCCGTGCGTGCATTGATGATGACCTTGGCCGCCGCAATGGTCTCTTCTACCGGCAACTCTTCCAGTTCAGCAATGAAGTTCACCCGCTCGTTGGGGGTGGTGGGCGCTTTGACTTGGATGGTGCGGCCATCCATGGCCAAGGCTACGCCATTGCCAAAGCGGCGGTTGATGGCGGTGGCCACCTTGCGGGCGGTTTGGAAGTCTGTGGCATCCAGACTTAGGCTGATGGTTGTCCCATCTTGCAGTGGAGTGGGAACGCTGCGTTCCACCTGTGCACCTTCAGGAATACGCCCTGCGCTCAAGTGGTTGACCTGCACCTTGCTGCCACCCGCCGATGCGCCAGCACCCGCCACGATGAGGTTGCCTTGGGCCAAGGCGTAAATCTCGCCATCGGCGCCGCGCAGAGGGGTTGCAATGAGGGTGCCGCCTTTGAGCGATTTGGCGTTGCCCAGCGAAGACACGTTGATGTCGATGAGCTGGCCAGGGCGTGCAAAGGCTGGCAACTGGGCTGTGACCAGCACGGCTGCCACGTTTTTCATTTGCAGCTGCGCAGCACCGGCTGCCGACAGCGGCAGGCCCAGTTGATCCATGTAGTTCTTCAGGCCTTGGGTGGCGTAGGGCATTTGGGTGGTGGAGTCACCCGTGCCGTCCAAGCCTACGACCAAGCCAAAGCCGGACAACTGGTTGCTGCGCACGCCTTCGATGGAGGCCAATTCTTTGATGCGACCAGCATGGGCTGGCGTACTGAGCAGCGCTGCAGCTACCGCCATGCCTGTCATGCAGCGCAATCCGGTGCGCATCCACCGGGACATGCGCGCCCACCACCCGGTGGGGCGCTCGGAAAGAGGAGGGTTGCAATGTGTCATAGGGCCGATGGGTCTGTGGTTCCCACCAAGAAGGGTGGGCTACCGTCGGCACTATTCTGGAATTCTTTAGTCCATTCAAAAGCCCGAAAAGGCTGTGCTTATCGGGCTTATTGGTGGGTTATGGGGCTGGCGCTATGGCTTAAAGCTGTCCGAGCTTTTGCAGCATTTGGTCAGACGTCTGGATGGCCTTGGAGTTCATTTCGTAGGCACGCTGGGTTTGGATCATGGTCACCAGCTCTTGCACCACGTTCACGTTGGAGGCTTCCAAGAAGCCTTGCAACACGGTGCCCAAACCGTTGGTGCCGGGGTTGCCTGCGTTGGGCTGGCCTGATGCAGCGGTTTCGGTGTACACGTTTTGGCCACGTGGCTCTAGGCCAGCGGGGTTGATGAAGCTGGCCAGCGTGATGTTGCCAATTTGCTGGGGGTTGACCTGACCCGGGATTTGGGCCGTGACGACACCGTCTTGCGAAATAGCAAGATTGGTGGCGTTGGCTGGGACGGTCACGCCGCCCTGTACGGGGTAGCCGCTGGAGGTGACCAACACGCCTTGGTTGTCCATCTGAAAGGCCCCATCGCGGGTGTAGCCGGTGGTGCCATCGGGCAGGGTGACTTGGAAGAAGCCGTTGCCTTGGATAGCCACGTCCAAATTGCTGTTGGACTGCTGTAGGGACCCTTGGCTAAATGTGCGGCTGGTGGCCACGGTGCGCACACCCAAGCCCAACTGCAAGCCTGTGGGCATGCTGCTTTGCTCGGATGTGTTGGAGCCGACTTGGCGCAGGTTCTGGTACATCAGATCCTCGAACACGGCGTGCGAACGCTTGTAGCCGTTGGTGGCGGAGTTGGCCAAGTTGTTGGCGATCACGTCCAGCTGGGTTTGCTGGGCTTCCATGCCGGTTTTGGATATCCACAGGGAATTGATCATGGCTCTTATCCTTGCAAGCTCAGTAGTTGACCGGCGGAGCGGTCGTTGGATTCAGCGGTTTGCAGCATGCGCATCTGTACTTCAAATTGGCGCGCGGTTTGGATCATGCCCACCATGGTCTCCACCGTGCTGACGTTGGAGCCTTCCAGTACGCCCACTTGTACGCGGGCGTTGGGGTCGTCGGGTAGCGGGTCGCTGGTGGGGGTGCGAAACAGCCCATCGGGGTTGCGGCGCAAGGTGTCTTCCCCTTGGGGGGAGACGATTTTGAGTTTGCCCACCACCTCGGCAGGCTGGTTGCCTACGCGGGCGCTGACGTTGCCATCGGCTTGGATGGTGACTTCGGCTCCCTGCGGGATGATGAGTGGCCCACCACCGCTGGAGAGCACTTGCAGGCCGTTGCCGGTTTGCAAGCTGCCATCGTTGCCCACTTCAAAGTGGCCGTTGCGGGTGTAGCCCTCGTTGCCATCCAAGCCACTGACGGCAAACCATGTGTTGCCGATGTTCATGGCATCCAAGTTGCGATCCGTGCGCATGGCCGGGCCTGCCAAGTTGGAGTAGGTGGCAGTGGCTTCCAAGGCAAACACGCGGGTGGTGGCACCATCGCCGCGCAACGGTACGGCCCGGTAGGTGTCCAACTCGGCGCGAAAGCCGTTGGTGGACGCGTTGGCTAGGTTGTTGGACAGGGTGGCTTGCCGGTTGGCGGCGGCCGATGCCCCTGTCATGGCGGTGTAGATGATGCGATCCATGGCGTGTGGGCCCTGTTATCCGTTAGCGGATATTGACCAGCGTGGACATGATCTGGTCTTGTGTCTTGATGGTCTGCGCGTTGGCTTGGTAGTTGCGCTGCGCGGTCATCATGTTGACCAGTTCTGCCGTCAGGTCGACGTTGGACTCTTCCAATGCGCCGGAGCGCACTTGGCCGTATTTGCCAATGCCCGGTTGTCCCAGCATGGGTTGGCCAGAAGAGAAGGTTTCAAAATAAATGCCGCCGCTGCCTTGGCGCAGGCCTTGGACGTTGCGGAAATCGGCAATCGCCAGTTGACCATGTCCTTGGCTTTGGCCATTGGAGTAGCGCGTCATGATGACGCCTGATTCGTCAATGCTCATGCCAGTCAACTCACCAGCGGTATAACCGTCTTGGCTCAGGTTCGAGACGGCATACGGTGCGCCGTACTGGGTGGCTTTGCTCACGTCCACATTGACGGTGAAGGCACCGATGTTGGGGTTGGGCGATTGCACTGTCAGAGGCATGGGGCCTGTTGGCGATGTCAGTTGACCATTGGCATCGAAAGTCATGTTGAATGCAGGTGTTGTTGCATTCAATGAGTCATAGACATTCCATGTGTCGTTGGCCGATTTGACAAAGTACAGGCTCACGGGCACTTCTTGCCCTTGGGAGTCAAAGGCCGTGATGGTGGTGCCGTAGCGTGCGATTGTTTCTGGTGGTGCTGGTGATGTATCGATCTCAGCCCGCGCATCCAAGTTCATCTCGGTGTTGATGGTGGTGGTGGCCTTGGCTGGAATCGGTGCTGCTGTCGGCAGGGTCAACTTTTGCGGCGTCAGACTGGTGGTTTTGCCTTTCACGTCAGTGGGGTAGGCCATCACAAAACCACCAGTGTTGGTGATGACGTTTCCGTCTTTGTCCAGTTTGAACTGGCCATCACGGGTGTAGGCGGTAGATCCATCGCGCTCGGTGGTTTGGAAAAACCCTCGTCCGTTGATGGCCACATCCAGTGTGTTGCCTGTGATGTTGAGGTTGCCTTGGGTGAACTGCTGGGATGTGGTGCCTACGGTCACACCAATCCCCTCGGTTGATGAACTGCCTGATGCACCCAAAGTCGCAGCGACCAAGTTGGCAAATTCAGCGCGTGAAGTTTTCATGCCCACGGTGTTGGCGTTGGCGATGTTGTTGCCAATAACGTCCAGGTTTTTGCTGGAAGCGTTCAGGCCGGAGAGTCCTGTTTGAAAGCCCATGGTGTATTCCTTTCCAACGGTGTGGGGTTATTGAATGGCCTGGATGTCTTTGTAGGACATGGTGCCGTTTTCGGCCAAGCCCAGTGACAGTCCATCTTGTTTGTTGGCACCGACCGAGACCACCTCGTCCTCGGCCAGTACGGCCACAGGCAATGGGTTGGAGGCGCTGCCTGCACTGGCGCGCAAGCGCACAGGACCAGTCAGGGGTTCGCTACCTTGGTATTGCGAGGCATCCCACTGGAAGGCGTGGGTGCCCGCGTTCTTGCTGCCCAAATCAACTTGGCCTATCACCTTGCCTGCGCTGTTGAGCACGTCCACTTGGACGTTCTCGGCTTTGGCTTCTAACTGAATGGCCCCCTTGACTTGGCCGTTGCGGATGTGGGCTTTGTCCGAATCCACCAGCACCCCCTTGCCCACCAGCGAGGCACCTTGCAGCAACTGCATGGCACCGAATTGGCCGGACATGCCTTTCATGGTGTCATTGAGTTGCTGGATGCCTGAGACGGTGTTGATCTGCGCCATTTGGCTGGTCATTTGCGCGTTGTCCACCGGGTTCATGGGGTCTTGGTTATTCATTTGCGCCACCAAAAGCTTGAGGAAGCGGTCTTGTTGCGCCGCTGGGTCTAGCTGTTTGCTGGGGCTGATGGAGCGGCCCTCGGGGCTGCCTGCCAAATTGACAGGCGCAGTTTGACTGCTACTGCTGGGGGGGGTGCTTACGGCAGATACCATGGTCTATCTCCTAGGTGTTGGCCCATCATTGGCCCATCTGAAGCGTTTTGAGCATCAGCGTTTTGGCGGTGTTCATCACTTCCACGTTGTTTTGGTAAGAGCGGGAAGCCGAAATCATGTTGACCATTTCCTCCACCGGGTTGACGTTGCTTTGGTCTACATAGCCATTGGCATCGGCGCTAGGGTGGTCGGGTGCATAGGTGCGCTTGAATGGGGCGTCGCTCTCGGTGATGGAGCTAACGGTCACGCCCTTGGACTCGGGGGCATCGAACTCCACTGTCTGGAACACCACGTTGCGCGCTTTGTAGGCTTTGCCATCGGGGCCTGCCACGGCGTCCGCGTTGGCCATGTTGGAGGCCACCACGTTGAGCCGCTTGGACTGCGAACTGATGGCGCTGCCCGAGACGTTGAAGATGGAAAACATGGACATGGTTTACTCCTGTTTTCTTACTGGCCTTGGATGGCACTCAAGATTGTCTTGGAAGTGCCGTTAATGAAGCGAAGAGTAGCCTCGTAGCGCACCGAGTTGTCTGCGAAGTTGGCACGTTCACGGTCCATGTCCACGCTGTTGCCATCCATAGAGGGTTGTGACTGCACGGTGTAGGCCAGTGGAAGTTGGCCTTTTTCGGGGTCGCTGGGGATGGGGGGTAGCGGTATGTGGCCGGTATGCGTCATGCCATTGCGATTCATGCCGCGATCAGTGGGGGGGGCCATTTCCATGCCACCTTCGCCCAAGGCGGCTGCCATGGCTTCTTTGAAATTGAGGTCGCGGCCAATGTAGCCGGGGGTGTCTGCGTTGGCGATGTTGCTGGCTATTAGGCGCTGGCGCTCAGAACGCAATACCAGGCCTTTGGATTGAAAGTCCAGTATGTTGTTGATGTTAGCGACCATGAATAGCCTCGCGGAATAGGGGGTACGGCGATTATTGGAAATGCTTGAGGCCGTCAAATGGCTGAAATGCGGGGTGTTGACAGGGCTTATTGCGGCTTTTGCTGGGCGGTGGCTGCCTACAGTCATGGCTATGCAAAAAGGAGGCTGTATGAACCAGCGTTATTGGAGAAGTATTTCTCTTGTTCGCACTGTGCTGCAGCATTGCATCGTGGTGCTTTTCGCAGTGCTTGCCTTTTGTTTGGCCAGCAGTGCGTTTGCGCAGCAACCAGCATTGGCTAACTTGGATACCTTGCGCCAAATAGCCCAACGTTGGGCCAACGATGCGGTCAAAACTTCGGAAAGTGCCGATCCGCGCTTGCGCATGGAAGTGTTGGTGGCACCGTTGGATACCCGTTTGCAATTGCCCGCCTGCGCCCAGGTAGAGGCCTACTTGCCTGTGGGAACCCGTCTGTGGGGACGTAGCCGCGTGGGCTTGCGTTGCACCGATGGCGTGGCTCGCTGGAATGTGACCGCTGCGACCCAAGTCAAAGCCTTTGGCCCAGCATGGGTGGTGCGCAATGGCATTCGAGGTGGTAGCACTGTGTCTGACGACGATGTAGTGCAAGCTGAGGTGGATTGGGCTGAAGAGCCCACTGCAGTGTTGCAAGATCGCAATGCGTGGCGCGGCCAAGTGGCTACCCGTATGCTCAATGCAGGCCAGGCTTTGCGTCAAGGCATGGTCAAGGCCAGCGAAGTGTTCCAAGCCGGTACACCGCTGCGGGTGATTGCCCAAGGCGATGGCTTCCAAGTCTCGGGCGAGGCTTTGGCCGTGTCTTCCGGTGTGGTGGGACAGATGGCCAAAATCAAGTTCGACAATGGGCGGGTGGTATCGGCCCAGGTAGTGGATAGCCGCACGGTACGTATCGATTTGTGAATAACAGTATGTTTGCACCTCAAGTTCACCCCAATGGGGCCGATATTGGATGCATCTGCCTTAACCAGATTTCGTCTGGGAGAAAGAAATGAAAATAGGTCAACCAACAGATATCAGCAGTGCGGTGCCCAGTAGCACCGCCAGTGCAGGGCAAAAAACGGCTCAGGGCACCGCTGCATCTGCTGCGGCCACCCAGGCTAAGCAAACTGCCGCGTCTCCGGGCGTGGCGGTGACCATGTCCTCCAATGCCAAGTCGATGGAAAAAACAGGGGATGGTGCTGAAATTGACCAGAAAAAAGTCGCACAGATGAAGCAATCCATCAAAGATGGAAGCTTCAAAGCCAATCCCGATGCGATTGCCGACAAGATGCTCTCCAACGCCCAAGAAATGATGGATCGTGGCAACCAGCCACTGAACTGATACCCACAAGGCGGTGCCATGTCAGAAAATTCTGAGTCGTTTTGTCTGGATGATGTCCTGAGCCTGATGCAAACCCAAGTGGCCGATGTGCAGCAAGCCCTGCGCGATGCCGATGTGGATGCAGTACAGCAGCAGTCGCAAAAGTTTTCCCAGTTGGCCCAAGAGTTGGCCATGGCCTTGCGCCAGTCCATGCCCTATAGGGTGGTAGATGCCCAAGCGGTTGCAGAGCAGGTCAGTGCTTTGGCCCAAGACGTTGCGATGGTGCGTGAGCATTTGTTGCGCCAGCAGGCCTATGCAGAGCAGGCTGTGCAGCTATTTTTCCCCGCATTGAAAAATCAGCACACTTACAACATGGCAGCCAAGTCGCAGCAGCCAGTCAACGTGCAAACCCTCTGACGCCCATATCCTTGTCCTGCTTTCAGCAGGGCAAGGGCGTGTAGCCTTTTCTGGTAAGGTCGAGCGCAGTGTGAGCCTATCTGCGCCTATTGCCTTGTATGAGTGTCCCAGATCAACCGTTGTCACCCGAGAACGATGACGCCGCAGCCCAAACCGCTGGGGCCAAAGCGCTTGCATTCGCGGACATCGGTTTGCCCATAGGCTCCAAAATCCAAATTGAACCGCCAGCTAGCTTGAAGCTGCCACGGGTGTTTGCATCCTTGCTGGGGTACTGGGAAGGACTGTCTTTGCTGATCACCATGCCCCGTGGACCGCGTGGTGAGTTGATTCCTCTGCTAGAAAACGAAACCCTGGTGATGCGTGCGTTTGTGCGCCAAGCAGCGTTTGCTTTTGCCGCGGATATTTTGCGTGTATGCAGAGCACCGTACCCGTATTTGCACCTGACTTATCCCAGCAAAGTCACCAGTTCACTGATTCGCAAATACCCCCGGGTGCGCTGCAAGCTGGTGGCCGATGTGTTTTCGGTGACTGCCAGCCAGATGGGACAAGCGCTGCCCTCCGTGGCGGTGATCTCTAACATCAGTGCCAGCGGCGCCTTGGTTGATGGGCGCGAGGCAATTGGGGGTGTGGGGGATACCTTGCAGTTGCAGTTGCAGCTGCCACTGCATGGGGTGAAAACGCCCCTCACGGTGCAGGCTGTCGTGCGGGTCATGACGCCCAGTTCTACCGCGCTCCAAAATGGCCAAGACCTGTGTCACTTTGGGGTGGAGTTTGTCAATCTGACCAGTGAGCAAGAAGTGCTGCTCAAGAGCTTTGTCTACCAAAAAATGGTGGACGAACCCAAAAGCATGGTTTGAGTGGCTGAGAAGCCACCGCAGCCAGCTTTCAATGGGAGCGCATCTTGGCGCGCAAGCGGGCAATCGCTTGGCTGTGTAGTTGGCAGATGCGCGATTCGGTCACTTCCAGTACAGCGGCAATTTCTTTCAGGTTCATGTCGTGCTCGTAGTACATGCTCATGATGTACTGCTCGCGCTCGGGCAAGGCTTTGATGGCTTCGACCAACGATTCGCGCAGACGCTGGTTGCGCAGCAGATTCATGGGGTCGGCATCTTTGTCCACGGAGTGGCGGTCTAGGTAACCGTCATCGTCGTCGTGGCTGGCCATGTCTTCCAAGTAGACCAACTGCGTGCCGCGCACTTTGCTCAGCAAGGCTTGGTAGTCGGCCAGTTTCATGCCCAGTTCGGTGGCAATTTCCGACTCACTGGGGCTGCGGCCAAATTTGTGCTCCAGCTTGCGAACGGCCGATTCGATTTCCTTTTGGCTCTTGCGTGAACCGCGCGACATCCAGTCGTTTTCGCGCAGTTCATCGAGCATGGCACCGCGAATGCGCTGGGTGGCAAAGGTTTCAAACTGCACGCCTTGCGAGGCTTCGTAGCGCGAGAGCGCATCGGACAACCCAATGAGGCCAACCTGTATCAGGTCTTCCACATCCACACTGGGGGGGAGTTTGGCCATCATGTGATGGGCCAGACGCCGTACCAGCGGCTGGTACTGTTTGATGAGCGAACTGCGATCCAGTTGTCCTTTGGCGGTGTACATCAGTGTCTCCCGACGGACGAAGAAACAGGTACGGCTGGGCTGGCCATGTTAGTGGGCACCAGGGGGGGCAGCCAATGGCTTGCTTCATGGCTGCCACTGGCCATGGTGTGGGCTGTTTCCAGCAAGCCCAGGGCGAGGCGTTGCACATCGGTGTCGGCGCTGTTGTCTTCAGCGCTGTCAATGTCCAGCTCAATAGCCGAAAACTCGTACTGCAAAAATTGGCGGGTGTATTCCTGCAAACCAGTTACGGGGCTGGGGCTGTTATCAGGCGTGGCTTGGCGCACATGTACCACCAAGGGTTGCAAATGGCCTTTGGTCAAGACGCGTTTGAGGGCCACGTAGCTTGTCAGGAGCGAGGTTTTGGCGCGCGACAGCGCGATTACGGGGCGTACTTCACTGCCCGTAAAGAGCGGGGTAAGCACCGTGGCGGTGGCGTAGACGACGACCACTGCGTGGTGGCCAAACAGGGCATGCACACCGTTCCAACCCAGCACACCGCGGTTGCGGGCGGCCAAGCTGAGCAGGCCCAAGCCCGCGGGGATGATGTTCCAGCCCGGGGTTTCTAAGCTGGACCAACCGCTTTCTAAGCCTTGCAGGGCTTGTTCTAGGCCGGGGTTGTCGTTGCTTTCCATGGCGGTGCCATCGAGCACTACCACGGGGTAACCCAGCTCAACCATGTTGGTGCACAGGCGCAGCAGCAGTGGTAGTTCGGCATTCTCGTCACCGTGGCTCACCATGGCCAGCAGCTTGGGCGAGTGGTGCACGCCCAGTCGGATCAACCCAGCAGCTTGGTGGAGAGGGGCTTCAAGCATGCAGCACCCCTTGCAGGTTTTGGTTGTTGGCGTGGCTGAAGAAAAAGCCCAAATCCATGTCTTTGGGGTCGTGGGCCGAGTTGCCACTGGAACGCATGGACAGTTGCACCAACTTGGCAGCCGAGGCGCTTTCCCAGTCTTCGGGCACGCGCTGGCCTGTGGTTACACCGCGCAGCAACAGTTGGTGGCGAATCACCGCATCGATAGCGGGGCCGAGTTTGACGGCCTCGTCAATTTTGGACAGTACCGCGTGCTGGATCGCACCGGTTTTGAAGCACTGCACGGCTTCGTCCAGCGTGTCGCCATGGCTGCCTGCATTGAGTACCAAGATACGTTTGATGCGGGGCAGGTCGATCAAGTCCAGCAGCTCTTGTTTGCGTGGGTCGCGTGGCGCAATGCCAGTGGTGTCGATGAGCACCATTTTCTTGTTGGACAGCAAGCCCAGCAGGTCTTGTAGGGCGGCTTTGTCGTGGGCCATGTGGGCTACCACACCGAGCATCTTGCCGTAGGTGCGCAGTTGCTCATGGGCTCCTACGCGGTAGGTATCCAGGGTGATGAGGCCCACGCTGCTGGGGCCATAGGTCTGGGCACACAAGCCAGCCAGTTTGGCAGCGGTGGTGGTTTTTCCTACGCCGGTAGAGCCCACGAGGGCAAATACGCCGCCTTCTTCGTGCAGGTTTTGGGCTGTGGCATCGGTGCGGATGTTGCGCTCCAAAACGTCCATGACCCAGCGTAGCGATTCGGGGGCATCCATCTCTTCTGGCAGACGCTCCAAGACTGCGCGTGCCAGTGAGGGGGAGTAGCCAGCGCGGATGAGCTTGAGCATCAGGTTGGAGTGGATGGGGTTCTTGCGCGCTTGGCCCAACCAAGTCAGGGTGTTGAAGCGGTCTTCAATCAGTTCGCGCATGGATTGCAGCTCTTGCATCACGCCATCGGGCATATTGGGTGCAACCTGGATAGGCGCGGGTGCCCGCGCTGCACGCTGCGGGGTGTGCACTTCGTGGCTGGCGGTGTTGCGTGCGTTGGCCGGGGCTTGGCGCTGTGGGGCGCGTGGTGCAACGGTGTTTGGCAGCGAGGGTGTGTCGCTGGCGACGCTAGCGACCTCTTGCTCTTGCTTGCGGCGTGCCATGCGCTCGCGTACGTAGTCTTGGAAAGACAGGGTACTCATGGAGAGTTTTTCCACATCGGCTTCCACTTGCTGAGCAGTTTCTTGGTAGCTGCCGGGCGCAGGGCGTGTTTTGCCACCGTTGCTGCTGGCAGGCGCATGGCTTTGGCGCAGGCTGGCATCCAATCCGTCGAGCGTGTCTTCTGCCGTGGCAACTACTTCGACGCCATGTTCGGTTTGGCGGTTGGACAAAATCAGGGTGCCCTCTCCAAAAGCCATGCGGGCTTTGGCCAAGGCTTCTCGAGAGGTGGGGGCGATGAAGCGTTGGATGGTCATGCTGCAGCTCCTTTAAGGATGGGGCCTATGCGAATAGAGTGGGTTTCAGGAATTTCACTGTGCGAGAGCACTTGCAGGCGGGGTGCCACACGGCGCACCAGCTTGGCAATGGAATTGCGGATGGGGTCTGGAACCAGCAAGCAGGCAGGAATGCCAATTTCTTCTTGCTTGAGCGCAGTTTCGGCCGCGGTGCGGGTCAGCATGTCGGCTACGTTCGGATCCAGAGCGGGGCCTTGGCTGTTGGTCAGGGCTTGCATGAGCAGTCGCTCCAATGGGGGGTCGATGGCAATCACGTTGAGCTCTTTGGTCGGGCCATAGATCTGCTGCACGATGGCAGGGCTCAGCGCTACGCGGGTGCGCTTGGCCAATTCCACAGGGTCTGTGGTGCTGGCAGCATGCTCAGCAACCGATTCGATGATGGTGCGGATATCGCGGATAGGCACCGATTCTTCGAGCAGCAGTTGCAGTACTTTCTGGAATACAGCAACAGAAACCATTTTGGGTACTACTTCCTCGATCAATTTGGGGGCCACTTTGGCTACGTGATCCAACAACTGTTGGGTCTCTGTCCGGCTCAGCAACTTGGCGGCTTGGACTTGCATCAAGTGTGACAAATGGGTCGCCATGACAGTCTCAGAATCAACCACGGTAAAACCGGCCATTTGTGCGGCTTCCTTCTGGCGTTCGTCGATCCAGTGGGCGGGCAAACCGAAAGCGGGGTCGGTGGTGGGGGTGCCAATGAGCGGGGTGGTGATGCCGCCGGGGTTGATGGCCAAGTACATGCCGGGGAAGGCTTCACCTTCACCGACTACCACACCGCGCAGGGTGATGCGGTACATGCTGGGACGCAGTTCCAGGTTGTCACGCACGTGCACGGCAGGGGGCAGGAATCCCACTTCTTGGGCGAATTTGCGGCGTACGCCTTTGATGCGATTGAGCAAATCGCCTTGGCGGTTTTTGTCCACTAGCACGATGAGGCGATAACCCAACTCCAAGCCCAATTGATCCACGGGTTGCAGGTCATCCCAACTGGCTTCGCCATCATTGGGGTTGGTGACAGGGGCTGGTGCCTCTGCTTTGGGGGGGGGGCGGTGGGCCATGGCCCATGCGGCATAGCCCAAGATGGAAGCAATACTCAAAAACACCACATGGGGCATATTGGGAATCAGCCCCACGACGCCAAGGATGCCTGCTGTGATGCCCAATGCACGGGGCGACACAAACATCTGGCCCATGATCTGTTTGCCAATGTCAGTCTCTTTACCTACCCGGGACACCACCATGGCAGCCGCCACTGAGATCAACAAGCCGGGGATTTGGGCCACCAGCGCGTCACCAACTGCCAGCAAGATGTAGCTGTTAGCCGCTTCGCCAGCACTCAGGTCGTGCTGCAAGATGCCGATGGCAAAGCCGCCGAAGATGTTGATGAGCAAAATCAAAATGCCAGCAATCGCGTCGCCGCGCACGAACTTGGAAGCACCATCCATGGAGCCGAAGAACTCGGCTTCTTCGCCAATCTCGGCGCGGCGGCGTTTGGCTTCTTTGTCGTCAATTACGCCCGCGTTCAAGTCCGCATCCACGGCCATTTGCTTGCCGGGCATGGCATCCAAGGTGAATCGGGCAGAGACTTCGGCAATGCGCTCGGAACCCTTGGTCACCACCACGAAGTTGATGACCACCAAGATGGCGAAAACGATCAAACCGACGGCAAAGTTGCCTCCGATCAAGAAGTGGCCAAAGGCCTCAATCACCGCGCCTGCAGCGCCGGGGCCTGTATGACCGTGTAGCAGCACCACGCGGGTGGATGCTACGTTGAGCGACAAGCGCAGCAAGGTGGTGAGCAGCAAGACGGTAGGAAAGGCCGCGAAGTCCAGTGGGCGCACCATGTAGGCGGCCACCATCATTACCATCAGCGCGATGGCGATGTTGAGCGTGAAGAAGGTGTCCAGCAAGAAGGCGGGCAGGGGCAGCACCATCATGGCCAAAATGGCCACGACCAAAATGGGGGCGGCTGCACCGTGGATCAGGGCAGCGTTCTTGCCCAGCCACTGTTGCCAGGTTTTGAGCGATGCGTTCATGCCATTGCTTCCTTGTTAGTACGTTGGTTGGATGTCTTGCCAAACTGGGGCGAATGCGGATCGAGTTCCTCGGGCACCTGTGGTTGGGGCACATCGCGTGGCATGGCACCTTGGCCGCGCAGAGCAGCGCGCAGGCGGTAGACATAGGCCAGCACTTGGGCTACGGCGGTGTACAGCGCGGTGGGAATGTCTTGATCCAGTTCAGCGTTGGCGTACAGAGCACGTGCCAGCATGGGGGACTGCAGCACGGGGATGTCGTGCTGCTTGGCCACATCGCGGATCTTGAGCGCCAGCAAATCAGCACCCTTGGAGATGACGCGTGGGGCTGTCATGGTTTTTTCGTCGTAGCGCACGGCTACTGCAAAGTGGGTGGGGTTCATGACCACAAAGTCGGCCTTAGGCACGGCGGTGACGCTGCTTTTTTGGGCCAATTCGCGCTGCTTTTGGCGAATCTTGCTTTTGATTTGTGGGTTGCCGTCCGACTCTTTGTGCTCTTGTTTGAGTTCTTGTTGACTCATCTTCAGGCTTTCTTTGTGCAGAAAGCTTTGCAAGGGCACGTCAATGAGTGCCGCACCAATCACCACCAGCAACAACAGACCCAAACCGGCAATCAACCAGTTGACCAAGGTGGTGAGCGCTGCTGCAGAGGGTTGGCGCAAGGTGGCTGCCATTTCAGGCATGCCAGTGTGCAAATACAAGGCACCGATTAATAGCAAGATGATCGCAATGGCTGTCATCTTGGCGGTATCAATCAACTTCTTTTTGGAAAAAAGGTTGCCAAAGCCGCTCAAGGGGCTGACGCGGCTGAAGTCTGGCATGATGGGGTGCAGGCTGTAGATCCAACCACTGCTGGCCAACGCCGACAAAATGCTTGAGAGCATGGTGACGGCCGCGAACACGCCGCACAAGGCCAAACCGACCCAACTGGCGGTGCTCAGGCGTTCCAGCATGCGTGGTGCTTGCTGGATGGTTTGGGCATCAAAGGACAGGCCGTACTGCAGGATTTTTTGCAGTTCTTCCAAAATTTGGGGTGTGAGCAGGAGCAAGCCCACTGCACCAGCCCCCAGCACTGCGGCGTGGGACAGGTCTTGCGAGCGGCTGATGTTGCCCTCTTCACGGGCTTTGCGCAGCTTGCGCTGCGATGCCGGTAAATTGCGATCCTGACTGCCTGATTCCATGGTGAAGAACTCTCAAAGTTCTTACCATTGTGGCCAGCAGGTTGTTTTTCTAAAGTGCAAAAAGCGCTGGGTTTCCAGCGCTTTTTAGGGTTTGCGGAGCTTAGAAGCCTAGGCTTGCCAAGAGGTCGTCCACCTGCGATTGGTCGGTAACGACTTCTTGGTAGGTTTGCCCATCGACCACGGGACCAGCCAGTGCAGGAACGATTTCCCCACCAGTGGCTGCGCTCGCTTTGAGTTGGGCTTCTGGAGGTGCTGTTTGCACAAGCATATGCACCAACTGCTCTTCGATAGTAGAGGCCAATTGAACCACCTTGGCAATCACTTGGCCGGTCAAGTCATGGAAGTCTTGGGCCATCATGATGTCGGTGAGATTGGCGTCCACCTTGGCGTTAATGTCCGCCATGCTCTGCAGGTAATTCATCACCTCGCCTTTGGCAACCGCAGCCACCGGGTCTTTGACCAGCAGCTCTTGCATGCGTTTGGTTTCGGCGGCGATAAATTCTTGCTGGTTTTTGGCCTCATCGACCTTGTTTAGCACGGTTTCGGCGGCTTGCCCAGTGAGTTTTGCAATGTACGAGAGACGGCTTTTTGCGTCGGGCAACTCATCAGCCCAATCGCGCACCTTGTCGGCCAGACCAGCTACACCCAACCCCATCAAAGAGTCATGCAACTGGCGAGTCAGCGCTCCCAGTTGTTGGTGAATTTCGGTGGGTGACAGCTGAGATGGGTTGTCTGCCGGACTGGTCATGGTTATTTCAGCCCCAACTTGGTCAAGATATGGTTGACCTTGTCTTCCAACGTGGCTTTGGTAAACGGTTTGACGATGTAGCCTGATGCGCCTTGCTGGGCCGCGAGAACGATGTCTTCTTTACGTGCTTCAGCAGTCACCATCAGAACGGGAATGTGTTTGAGTTTGTCGTCTTTTTTGATTTCTGCCAGCAACTGAAAACCATTCATGTTGGGCATGTTGATGTCGCTGACGACAAAATCGAAGTTGCTATTGCGCAGCTTTTGGAGTGCAGCGACTCCGTCTTCTGCTTCGTCTGCATCGGCATAGCCACTCTCTTTGAGCAGATTCCGCACAATTCTTCGCATGGTTGAGAAGTCATCAACAATGAGAAAGCGCAGTTCTTTGGACATAAAAGTAGCCTCTAACCAGTGATTGAAGGTGTAACGTGTCTAGTATGACGGAAAATTGATCTTGTTATGGTTTCTTCTCTGCAGTTTGGTTGCTGGAAGTATCATTTATTGCATAGTCTACAGGTCGGCCTAGTAGCCTTTCCTCTGCTTCTTTTGTCATCACCAAAATACTGATACGCCTATTAACAGGCGCCAAGGGATCATGGGGTTCTAAAAGTTGGCTATCGCCCATACCAACCACGCGGGCAATTTTTTCCAATGGCATGCCACCGACGATCAATTCACGACGTGACGCGTTGGCGCGATCAGACGATAGCTCCCAGTTGCTATAACCGCGTGATGCGTTAGCATAACCTGCCTTGTCTGTGTGTCCATCGAGACTGATGCGGTTATCCACTTCAGCCAATGCAGAACCGATTTCCTGCAGGATCGCTTGCATATACGGCTTAACCGTGGCACTGCCGCTGTCGAACATGGGGCGTTTTTGGTCATCCACGATTTGAATTAACAAACCATCGGGGGTGATTTGCAAGCGAATTTGCGACAAAAACTCCGCCATTTTGGGATTGTTGGAGAAGCTGGCTGCAATTTTGGATGCGAGTTTGGATAAGTTTTGCGAATCGCGCTGGGCACGCAAGCTGCGTTTTTTTTCTTGTTCAGAGTCGCGCCCGCGTTTGTCGGCATTTTCCGTTTTTTTACATTGACCAACGGTTTCGGTGATGTCTTTACCGCCGCCAGGGATGAGGGAACTGCTGGCACCTGCTCCTGGGCCGCCCATTAAGGCCACTTTGATGGGGGCTTGGAAAAAGTCGGAAATGCCCTTTTTGTCCCCTTCAGAGGTGCTGCCCAGCAGCCACATCAAGAGAAAAAACGCCATCATGGCTGTTACAAAGTCGGCATAGGCGATTTTCCACGCACCACCATGCGCAGCGTGGCCGCCTTTTTTGACCCGCTTGATGATGATGGGCTGTAGTTTTTTGCCGTCTGCCACCGTCTGTATTCCCTCTGTGTTTGGCGCTTATTTTTTCTTCACGTGGGCTTCTAGCTCGACGAATGTGGGACGTTCGGTGGAGTAGAGCACTTTGCGGCCAAATTCAATAGCTGTAGAAGGGTTGTAGCCCTGCATACTTGCAAGCAAGGTGGACTTGATGCACTGGAATTCTTTGCCAGATTCTTCGACCTTTTGCTCTAACAAACCGGCCAGTGGTTCAGCAAAGGCATAGGCCAGCAAAATGCCCAAGAAGGTACCAACGAGTGCCGAGCCAATCATGCCGCCCAGTACAGCAGGTGGTTGCCCCACTGAACCCATGGTGTTCACCACTCCCAGCACCGCAGCCACAATGCCAAAAGCAGGCAAGCCACCTGCTATGCGCTGGATTGCTGCCACTGCAGCATGTTCTTCGTGGTGGTGGGTTTCGATTTCACTGTCCATCAATGACTCGATTTCGTGGGCATTGAGGTTGCCTGAGACCATCATGCGCAGGTAGTCAGTGATGAATTCAACGACATGGTGGTCTGAACCCACCGTGGAATATTTTTTGAAGATTTCCGATTGCTCGGGTTCTTCCACGTCTTTTTCGATGGCCATCAGGCCTTCTTTACGGGCCTTTTGCAAAATGTCAAACAGCAAGGCCAGCAGTTCCATGTAGCGGTCTTTGGTGTATTTGCTACCTTTGAAGCAAGCGCCCAGACCAGCCAAGGTTTTTTTGATGACCTTCATCTGGTTGTTGGCCACAAAGGCACCAATGGTGGCACCCCCAATGGTGATCAACTCAAACGGGAGGGCGTATAGCACCACGCCTATATTGCCGCCGTGGGCAATAAAGACACCAAAAACACAACCAAGACAGATGAGCCAGCCAATGATGACGAACATGGATTCATTGTGTCAGGCTGTGCCCGACTCCCTAATAACGATGAAGAATGGTTTTTCAGGCCTTTTCTACCATATCGTCACTTACACGGCCAGCTTGAGGTGGTGATTTAATGCAACAGAATGCCTGAGCTTGTACCGCCTTTGCCTGCACGTGCAGGAGGATTGCACAAACCGCATTCAAAGTGGCGAGATGTCTCGTATGGCTCACTGACAAAATGACCACCGCATTTGCAGCACTTGGTCATGGACAGCATGTTGTTGTCAATGAATTTCACCAGTCGCCAAGCCCGTGTCACCGACAACAATGGTTCTAAAGCGCAGGCGGTGATTTGCTCGCTATACAAGCGGTAGGCCGCCATGATGGCATCGATGTCTTCCATGGCGCTGACCTTGGTCAGGTACTCATAGATGTTTTGGAACAGGGAGGCATGGATATTGGGTTGCCACGTCAAGAACCATTCGGTGGAGAAGGGCAGTTGGCCTTTGCTGGGAGAGCGTCCCGCCACTTCCTTGTACAGACGCAAAAGGCGCTCGTAGGACAGGTCGGTTTCGCTTTCCAATACTTGCAGGCGTGCGCCTAATTGGATCAGGCCGACTGCGCGTTCGATTTGTTTGGAGTCGTTGAGGACGCTTTTTGCGGTTGCCATGGTGCTTCTTCCTATTCAATCGTTGCAGTGGGGAGTGGCTTAGACAGCTTCTCCGTAGCGGCCAGCCATCAGAATGCTGGCGTGCAGCTTGGTCGTGGCGTCGTTGTCCACTTTGCTGGGAGAGTGGTTGGTCAGAAGACTCCAAACCATGTCGTCGTCCACTCGGAAGCGGCACAGCAACATATTGATAGAAGCGATACGAACGATTTGTGCAGGGGAGAGGGCGGCGATCAGGTCGGCTGCCTCTTCGGACATGCCCAAGCGGAACAGGGCCTCAGCCTTGTCGCGGCGGATGAGGTTTTGCGCCAGCATGAGGTAGGTCATGTTGGCTTCGCGGATCTCTGCCAAAAGTTGCTCGTTGTTCATGGTGGACTCCTTGTGGTTGGAGGTGATTCGAATGAATCGCCATGAACTGAATTCTGATTTTTCACCCTGTTGGCTGAAATCAGAAGAAAGCTAATCCTCGTGTCAGTATTCCGGTAATGTGTGTCGGAAAAAGTCTTACAAGATCAGAAAAGAGGGCATTACCGCCCAAGCTTATTGCTTGAGCAGTGCCAGCACCCCTTGTGGCAACTGGTTCGCCTGCGCCACCATAGCTGTCCCTGCTTGTTGCAAGATTTGGGTACGTGACAAGTTGGCTGTTTCTTGGGCAAAGTCGGCATCTTGAATGCGTGAGCGCGATGCACTGACGTTTTCCGACATGGTTTGCAAGCTGGTGATGGTGCTTTCAAACCGTGATTGCAGAGCACCGAATTTGGCGCGTTGGGCTGCGATCACGGAGATCGCTGCATCAACCGTGCTCAATGTACGGGTCGATGACTCCACCGTGGTCACATCCAGCGTGTCGACTGGTTGCAGTTGGCTGGCTGCAGATGCAGCTAAGAAAAAGCTGGCTCCTGAACCGCCCGGATCGGCAGCGGCGATACCGAATGATCGATCCGAATCCAAGGTCAAGCTACCTGTTACGTAGGCAGCGAGATTGCCACCATTGGGAATGGTTGTTTCACCAACGTTCAGCGTGCTGCCTCCATCGGTATTGGCCAGCACAATGTCTTCACCCGACTCGTTGACCAAGGTAACCCCGTTGCCATCGGAGTTGATGCGTGCAGAAACTCCGGTAGATGAGCTCTTGTCATTGAATGCGGAAACGGCTGCAGACAGACCATCGGGTGTGAGGTTGCCCACGCTGAAGGAGATGGATGTAGGTGTGCCGTTATTGGAGCGTAACTGCAAGGTATAGCTTGAGTGCGCTTGGAAGTTGGTCAGGTCAGTTTGTGTATGCGCTGACGCTGTAACGCCTGTTGTACCCGCTTTGCTATTGATAGCAGCTGCCAATGACCGAGCCGATTGACCTTCTGTGATGCCGATGACCGCACTACCTGCACCACCATCAATGCGGAAGGTGGGGTCTGCAACCATTGGACTTGCGCCGTTTATGTCTGCGACGGCAGTGCTTTGTGTTTTGCGCAAGCCAGCTACCGAGCCCATAACCAAATCACCGGGGCCGCCAGCAGTGGCAGCGACATCCGAACCGATGCGGAAGTTACCGTACTTGCTGGTACGGAAGTCACCCGTAGTGGCGATGATGGTTTGGTTGGCATTGGCACCCACTTGGAAGGTAGCAGAGGTGAAGCTGCCATCCAAAATGTTCTGCCCGTTGAACTGCGCGGTTTGTGCGATGCGTTGTAATTCGGCGTTGAGCTGGTTTACTTCGGCGTTCAACGCTGCGCGGTCGCTGGCGCTGTTAGTGGCGTTGGCCGATTGAACTGCCAGTTCGCGAATGCGTTGCAAGGTAGATGATGCACTACCCAAGGCGCCTTCGGCCACTTGCGCTAGAGATATGCCATCGTTGGCGTTGCGGCTCGCTTGGTTCAGCCCGCGTACTTGCGAGGTCATGCGTTCAGCGATCGCCAAACCTGCTGCATCGTCCTTGGCGCTGTTGATACGCAAGCCCGACGACAAGCGCTGCATGGACGTACCCAGCGAGCTTTGCGAAGCTGCCAGATTTCTCTGCGCATTCAGCGACTGCACATTGGTGTTAATCGTTGAGGCCATTGCGTAACTCCTAGTTAGACAAACATCAGCGAAATGGCTGATGGCAACGCCTGCATACATTGCAGGCTTTGGATTTCGATGACCGAATTCTGGAGATCGCCAACTTTTCTATAACGGGGATAAAGCGTGGAAAAACCCGCCAAATTGCTGGTGAGGGAAATTTCTTAATAGGGGTAAACCCTAGGTTTGCAGAAATGGCGGGTAAATACCCCGCATTTGCTGATTTGGTGCTTTTCAAGCCGTGTTAGCGACCTTGCAAAAAAAGCCTAAAGTTTTCTTCAAGACACCCGAAAACTAGTCCAACGGATGCTCAGAGGATCCGTCGTCCGGAGGGCGTCAAGGTTGTGGCGCGCCGGTCATGGTGCCAGTGGTAACACTGGCGTTGGGATCGGCAATTTCGCCGGAAATTTTGAGTTTTACAGGAGTGATCGAAATGTCAGCCATCATCAACACCAATGTCAACTCGTTGACGGCTCAGCGGAATTTGACAGCCAGCCAAAGCTCCCTGGGCACATCGATGCAACGTCTGTCTTCGGGCTTGCGCATTAACAGTGCCAAGGACGATGCTGCAGGCCTTGCTATCAGCGAGCGTTTCACGTCGCAGATTCGCGGTTTGAACCAAGCTAGCCGCAACGCTAACGACGGTATCTCCATGTCGCAAACCGCTGAAGGCGCATTGGGCTCTATGGGCAACATGCTCCAGCGTATCCGCGAACTGTCTGTGCAGGCCGCTAACGCGACCAACAGTGCCAGTGACCGTGCTGCGCTGAACGCTGAAGTCGGTCAGCTGACTTCTGAATTGGATCGTGTTGCCAAAACTACCCAGTTCAACGGTCAGACCTTACTCGATGGCAGCATGGGCTCCGCCACTTTCCAAGTGGGTGCCAATGCCAACCAGACGATTACTACCCAAACAGCCAACTTCAGTACCAATAAGTACGGCAATAACCAAGTGGGTGGTGCCAATGCTGGTGTGGCTAGCGCTGCAGCAGCATGGGGCAATAACGGTATGAGCGCTGGCAAGATCAATATTGCGGGCAGCGTAGGTACAGCCAGTGTGGATGTGGAAGCCAACGCCACAGCCAAAGCTGTGGCCGAGGCGATCAATGACAAGGCAGGCTCTACTGGTGTGAAGGCTACAGCCCGTACTGATGCCCAGTTGAAGTTCGATACCACTGGCTCGTACAACTTGGCTTTGCGTTCCGACAACGGCACCGCCGTGAGCGTGAACTTCACGCTGACATCAGTCAACACCAAAGATGGTTTGGCTGCAGCAGTGCAGGCTATCAATGACCAAGCTGGTAAGACAGGTGTCACCGCCATGGTGAACAAGGATGGCAGTGGCATTGATTTGAACAATGCTACTGGTAATGACTTGGCCGTCAGCCTGACTGATACCCCTAGCGCTGGCAATGTCAGTGTGACCAAAATGGACAGCACTGGTACTGCAGTGGGTTCTGCGGTGGTTTTGGGTACATCCAATGGTGTCACGACTAGCGACAGCGTCACATCGGGCCATTTGGAACTCAACTCGGACAAGTCGTTTGCCGTGGTGGCCGATACCGACACCACAGCACTGAAGTCCACCACTTCTACGCTGAAGTCGGTTGCTGAACTGGATATCAGTACAGTTGACGGTGCTACCGATGCGCTCAAGACCGTGGACGCTGCTTTGCAAGTGATCAACGGCCAACGTGCGAAGTTCGGTGCGATCCAGTCCCGCTTTGAGAACACCATCTCCAACTTGCAAGTCAGTTCGGAAAACATGAGCGCCTCCCGCTCGCGTATTCAAGATGCCGACTTTGCGCAAGAAACTGCCAACCTGTCGCGCTCGCAAGTGCTGTCGCAGGCTGGCACAGCGATGGTGGCTCAGGCCAACCAAATGCCACAGAGCGTGCTGTCCTTGCTGCGTTAATCGCAGTCAGTCGGATTAGCCCCGCTTTGCAGGGCATCTCAGCGGCGGATGCGCAAGCATCTGCCGCTTTTTGCCATGGAAAAGCCATGCTTTTCCGCCCTTTGCTGACGTTGTCCATCTCCACAATCCGCTGCTACGTGCGACTTGGAGGAGTGAATGGCAACCATCTCATCAGTGGGTGTGGGCAGTGGCCTGGATGCCGAAGGCATCATCACCAAACTGGTGACGGTGGAGAAGGCTCCGCTGCAGGGGATGCAGAAGAAGGCCGAGTCCATCAAAACCCAAATTTCGGATTTTGGACAAATAAAATCCCAGTTTTCCGCCTTGGCTGATGCCGCCAACGCCATGAATAGCCCTGAAGGCTGGGGCGCGCGCAAAGGCACATCATCCAATGAAAGTGTGGCGACAGTGACGGTCAAGCCCAATGCGGCTCCAACCTCATTCAACCTAGAGGTGCTCTCACTGGCCAAGCAGCAATCGGTGGCATCTCCGGCTATTGATTCCGGTCAACCCGTGGGTGAGGGAACGTTGACCGTGCGCTTGGGTTCTTGGAATCAGGGGCAGCAGGGCTACAGTTTCAAGCCTGCACCATCAGGGAAAGACATAGACATCAAGGTCACGGCATCAGATACCTTGTCCGCGGTGGCGAGCAAGATCAATGCTGCCAATGCCGGGGTGGTGGCCACCGTTTTGCGCGATGGCGACAAAGAGCGCTTGCTCATGCGTTCCAAAGACATGGGCGCAGAGGCGGGCTTTCGCATCCAAGCGGATATTCCTGATGAGAAACTTGACCCTGCAGGGGCAGATTTGTCGCGCTTGGTTTTTGATCCCGCATACGGTGCAGTGGGGATGGCGGGATCCGATGCGGGTGATATCCAGCTAGCCAGTGATACCAAAGCGCTGATCAACGGTGTGGAAGTTAGCTCCAAGAACAACAACTTGGATGACAACATTCCAGGCGTCAGCATCGCTTTGTTGACCCCCAGTAAGGCTGAAGATGCTGCCAGTGGATCTGTCACTATCACGGTGAGTGAGGACGTGACTGTGGCAGTGAAGAATGTGCAGAACTTCATTACTGCATACAACACTCTGTCGCAAACCTTGACTGAAGTGACCAAATACGATCCTGAAAGCAAGCAGGCAGGTACTTTTCAGGGTGACTCGGGCGTGGTTGGCATGCTCAATTTGCTGCGCACCATTGCGGGTTCCAGCAGCGAAGGGGGGCAGTACCACACTTTGTCCGAGGTGGGGGTCGAGCGCCAACTGGATGGCTCTTTGTCCATGAATACAGCCAAGTTTGGCCAAGCAGCCAACAATGGGCAGGAATTGAAAAAACTCTTCACGGCAGACAACAAGAATCCGCAGACCAATGGCTTTGCACTCAAGTTTCGAGACTTCGCGCGCGGAGCTATCGCTGCCGATGGGGTGGTTAGCAGCAAAAGCAAAGCCTTGGACAAAGACATGGAGCACAACCAAGACGATCAAAAGCGTCTCAATGACCGCGTGGCCATGACCGAAGCCCGCCTGCGCAAGCAGTACACCCAGCTGGACAAAAAGATGGGCAGCCTCAATGCTTTGAATGCTTATGTGTCCCAGCAAGTGACCAATTGGAACAAATCCAAAGACTGATGCACAGGGGCTGCAAATTGCCCCTTTAGTTTCTGGCCAGCATGCCGATACCTAGTTCACAAGCAACCGAGGATCGAGATATGTACAGCTCAGTCAATACCCGTTCTGCCGCCGCCTACAAACGAGCCAGTGTGGAAGCCAGCGTAGCCATGGCTGATCCACACCAGTTGGTGACACTGCTGTTTGAAGCCCTGCAACGCCACCTTGCTTGTGCCAAGCTTGCTCTGCAAGCCCAAGACATCACAGGCAAGTGCTACCAAGTCAACGCAGCGCTGCGTATTTTGGAGGAAGGCTTGAAAGCCCCTTTGGATATGGAGCGTGGTGGTGAAATCGCCAAAAACCTCAATGCCTTGTACGACTACTGCATCCGTCGCTTGGTTTTGGCCAATGCCAAAAACGATGAAGCAGGTTTGGATGAGGTCAGCCAATTAATTGCCCCCGTTGCGTCGGGGTGGAAAGAAATGAAAGTACCCTCTACCCAGCTGGTGCGCGCAGCCTGAGGAGGTCACCATGACTGGCGTTTTGATTGACTTTTACCGGGCGATAGAGGCTAGTAGCTTGCGGATGCTGGAAGCCGCTAAAGCCCAAGATTGGGAGGGGGTCATGCGCTGTGAGGGGGCGTGTGCAGTGCTCATTGAGCAGTTGCGTCACCGAGCCAAAACAGAGGAGCTAGGCCCTTTGGAGCGGGTGGAGAAGACGCGCATCATGCAGCGCATATTGCGCAACGATGCACAGATACGCAATTTGGCAGAGCCGTGGTTGGCGCAGTTGGATGAGTATCCAGAAAGTACACCAGCGTTTTTGCATTGAGTGAGAGGGACAGGGTTACACCTGCATGTTCATGATGTCGGTGTAAGCCTGCACCAGTCGGTTGCGAACGTGCAGAGTGGATTGAAAGCCGATTTGGGCTTTTTGGATGGAAACCATGGTTTCTTCCAAACTCACGTTCGGGTTTTCCAACTGCACTTGCTCTTGCAGCCGCGTTGATTCATTTTGTTGGGCGCTGACATTTTGTAGAGCATCGCGAAAAGCCGTGGCAAACCCTGTGCCAGTGCCTTGCGCATTGGTCATAGGGCGAGTGGCAGTGGTGCTGCTGGTTCGCAGGGGTGAAGATACCGGGCTTAGTTTGACGTCCATAGTGGGCACCTGTACGGTTGCAATGTGGCGCAATCCTAGGTGGAGCCCCTTGCCACCATAGATGCGAAATAGACGGTAAAAGTCGGTCTTTTTCCCCTCAAGTTCTGTGAGCTGATTTGAATAATCGGCTGCATGGATACGAATACCGTTGCCACCATTCCCACCACCCCCAATTTGCTGCAACGCTTTGCAGAATTGGAGCGCCCCAAGCGCATGCGCTTGGCGGTCGGGGTAGTGCTGTTCGTTGTCATCGTCATCGTCGGCGTCATCATGGGACGCCAGACGGAGTGGCGCACGCTGTATGCCAGCCTGTCTGATAAAGATGGTGGTGCTGTCATAGCCCAGTTGTCGGCCATGAACGTGCCCTACAAGTACAGTGAGGGTGGCGGTGCCATCTTGGTTCCTGCCGACAAAGTGCACGAAGTACGCCTCAAGCTCGCCTCCCAAGGTTTGCCCAAGGGATCGGTGTCTGGCTTTGAAATGTTGGAATCCAATCGCTTTGGCATGACGCAGTTCCAAGAGCGGTTGACATTTCAGCGTGGTTTGGAAGGGGAGCTGACGCGCTCAATTCAGTCCATGGCGGCGGTAGAGAGTGCCCGCGTGCACTTGGCTATTCCCAATCAGAATGGTTTTTTTCGTGAGCAGCAAAAACCATCGGCTTCGGTGCTGATTGGCCTCAAACGTGGCTATTTCCTAGACCGCAACCAGATTGCCGGCATCATCCATTTGGTGTCTTCCAGCGTACCTGAGCTCTCGCCCGATGCCGTGAGCGTGCTCGATGACAGCGGCAAGTTGCTGTCTCAAAAGCCCGATGCCAGTGGTGTGGATGAAGAGCGATTGCAGTATGTGCAGCAGGTAGAACAGCTGTACAACAAACGCATCTTGGACATCTTGGAGCCTGTTTTGGGCAAGGAAAATGTGCGTGCCCAAGTGACAGCGGATTTGGATTTCTCCCAAACCGAATCGACCACCGAGTCGCACAACCCCAACCAAACGCCTGATACGGCTGCCGTACGCAGCCAGCAGATTGTGGAAAGTGGCAGCGGTGCGCAACCCACGCCACCGACGGGTATTCCGGGTGCTACCACCAACCAACCACCTGCTCAGAGTGCAGCCCCCATCAATGGACAGGCCCAAACTCTAGCAGCAACGGGGCAAGCTGCCGGGGGTGCGAATTCCACCAGCAAGAAAGAAAGCATCACCAACTACGAGGTGGACAAAACTGTCAAGGTGGTGCGCGGTGCATCGGGTGTCATCAAACGCATTACCGCAGCCGTGGTAGTGAATCACCAACCGGTGACCAATGCCGAAGGCAAAACGACCAATGAGCCGCTGAGCGATGCCCAGCTGGAAAAACTGACGACCTTGGTTCGTGAGGCTGTGGGCTATAGCCAAGACCGTGGGGACTCGGTCAACGTTATCAATGCAGCGTTTGCCCCTGAAAAACCTGTGGAAGCTCTGCCAATGTGGCAAAAGCCCGAGATGCTTGAGTTGGCCAAAAACTCGGCTTGGCCACTGGGTACCTTGGCCTTGGCTGCACTGGTGCTCTTTGGGGTGGTGCGACCTGTGATGAAAGCCATGTTCAAGCCGGTAGAAACCACCTCATCTGCCGAGTTGGCCGAGGTCTTGCAAGGTGGTCAGTTGGATGCGCTGGAGGCCGAACAACCGGATCGCCCAGCCCTGACCAACGGCGCTAGCTACGAGGAGATGAGCGCTGAAATGAGTGAGGCTGAGAAGCGCTTGAATGAGGCTCGCCAACTTACCCGCGATAACCCTGCGGCCGTGGCCAATATTGTCAAAGCCTGGATCAACGGAGAAGATGCGCCAGCAACTGCTTGACGCACAATGAACCATGGCCAATAACGAAGACGGAATCAAAGACGCTGCAATCCTCATGATGTCCTTGGGGGAAGCCGAGGCATCGGAGGTATTCAAGCACCTGTCACCCAAAGAGGTGCAGCGCTTGGGTGAGGCAATTGCTAAAACCACCAACCTGTCCAAAGAGCGGGTCGATGAGGTGATTTCCAAGTTCACCGCTGTGGCGGCATCGCAAAGCTTGCTGGTGTCCAACTCCAGCGAATACGTGCGTTCGGTGCTCAAGCTGGCCTTGGGGGATGACAAGGCGGCCTTGCTGATTGACCGGATTTTGCAAGGCGGCGATGTTTCCGGCATTGAGAGCTTGAAATGGATGGATCCGCTCTCGGTGGCTGAATTGCTGCGCAATGAACACCCGCAGATCGTGGCGGCAATTTTGGTGCACTTGGAATATGACCAAGTGGCCGACATCTTGAAGCAACTGAGCGAGCGCCAGCGCAACGAGGTGATGCTGCGTATTGCCACCATGGAAGGTATCCAGCCCACTGCCTTGAAGGACTTGAACGAGGTGCTGTTCAATGTGCTGGCTGGTGGCGACAAGATTCGCAAGTCGTCCTTGGGCGGTGTCAAAACCGCAGCCGAAATCATCAACATGATGGGGACAGTCATCGAGGGTACGGTGGTTGAGTCCATCCGCAGCCACGATGCCGATTTGGCGCAAAAAATCATGGACAAGATGTTTGTCTTTGATGATCTCATCAAACTCGATGACAAAGCCATCCAGACCGTGCTCAAGGAAGTATCGAGCGATCAGTTGGTGGTGGCTCTCAAGGGCGCACAGCCCGATCTCAAAGAAAAAATCCTGGCCAACATGTCTTCGCGTGCAGCCGAGAGTCTGCGCGAAGACCTCGAATCGCGTGGGCCCATGCGCTTGTCCGAAGTGGAGGCGCAGCAAAAAGACATTCTCAAAACCGTGCGCCGTTTGGCTGACGAAGGACAAATTGTGATTGCAACTGGAGGTGGCGACGACGCCATGATCTGATGAGCAAGAGTGCATCTGCTTTCATTCCCCAAGTGGCTGGTAGCCAAGTCTCACCGTGGACTTTTGAAGAAGTAGACCAGCGGGCGGCGCGTTTTGCCGCCAAACTCAAAGCACAGGAAGAGGCAGAAAGCCAAGAGCGCGATCAGCAAGCGCACCAACTGGGCTATGCACAAGGCTACGCCGAAGGTTTTGCTGCAGGCCAAGCCAAAGGCGAGGCCGAAGCCACCGAGCGTACCCAAGCGGCTGCCGATGCCATGCTGGCCCAATTCCAGGCCCATACAGCCCAAGAGGCTGCACAGGCGATTGCCCAAGTGGTGCAGGGCATAAGCAGCCAACACGCAGCAGTCGAAAAGCTGCTGGCAGACCAAGTGCTGCAACTGGTGTGCGCCTTGGCCAAGCAGGTTGTTCGCCAAGAGCTTACCCTCACCCCCGATGCGGTGCTGCCTGTGGTCAAAGAGGCATTGGACATGCTCACCACCGATACCAAGCTGGCGCAAGTCAAACTGCACCCAGAGGACTTGGCGCTGGTGGCCGACGATTTGCGTGCCCATTACCCGGCACTAGACATGCGTTTTGTGGCGGATGTCAGTTTGGATCGCGGTGGCTGCGTGGTGCAAGCGGCGGGTATGGTGATTGATGCATCGGTTTCGCGCCGTTGGCAAAAGGCGGTGGCTGCATGGGGCATTGGGCAGCAGTGGGACGAGGAGGTGGCGCATGACGAACACGATTGAGTCGACACCAGACACCGCAGCTTGGTCGCAATTTTTTCAACGCTTGCACCAGCAATTGCCGGCACAGCCAGAGCTAGAAGTCCGTGGCAGTTTGTCCAAGCTTACCGGCTTGGTGCTGGAGGCCACGGGCTTGCGCGTGCCCGTGGGGGCGCAATGTGAAATCACCTCGTTGCAGGGTGAACAGGTGTTGGCCGAGGTGGTGGGATTTGCAGGCGACAGGGCTTACCTCATGCCTGCGGGTGATGTGCAGGGCCTCTCTAGTGGCGCTGCCGTCAAGGTGGCACCCGCTTATGTGCCTCGTCCTCGACTGGGCGATGTGAGCCAAGAAGAAACCAGCCCAGCGGGCTTGCTGTGCTTGCCTTTGGGGGCGGGGTTGTTGGGTCGCGTGGTTGATCCACAAGGCATTCCCTTGGATCACCAAGGCCCACTGCAAGATGTGGGCGCCAAACCCTTGAATCGCAAACCCATCAACGCCATGGACAGAGCACCTGTGCGTGACGTGCTCGATACCGGGGTGCGCTCCATCAACGCCTTGCTGACCGTAGGGCGAGGCCAGCGTCTGGGGTTGTTTGCTGGCTCGGGCGTTGGTAAGAGCGTGTTGTTGGGCATGATGGCCCGCTACACCCAGGCCGATGTGATCGTGGTTGGGTTGATCGGCGAGCGGGGCCGCGAAGTGAAGGAGTTCATCGAGGACATCTTGGGTGAGGATGGTCGCCACCGCTCAGTAGTGGTGGCCGCACCTGCCGATGCGCCGCCTTTGCTGCGCATGCAAGGTGCCAACTACGCCACTGCCATTGCTGAGCATTTTCGCGACCAAGGTCTGCATGTCCTTTTGCTTATGGATTCGCTCACCCGCTATGCCATGGCTCAGCGCGAGATTGCGTTGGCTGTGGGCGAGCCTCCGGCTACCAAAGGCTATCCACCATCGTGTTTTGCCAAGTTGCCCCAACTGGTGGAGCGCAGTGGCAATGGTTTGCATGGGGTTGGGTCCATCACTGCGTTTTACACCGTTCTGTCCGAAGGCGATGACCAGCAAGACCCGATTGCCGATGCAGCCCGTGCCATTTTGGATGGCCATATCGTGCTATCGCGCCGTTTGGCGGAGTCGGGTCATTACCCGGCGATTGATATTGAGCAATCGGCTTCCCGCGTGATGCACAGCGTGGTGGAAAAAGACCACTGGGAGCTGGCGCGGCGTTTTCGCAGTCTGTACGCCCGCTACCAGCGCGGGCGCGATCTCATCCAGATCGGTGCTTATGCTGCGGGGAGTGATCCGCAGTTGGATGAGGCGATTGCCGTTTTTCCCGCACTAGAGCAATTCCTGCAACAAGACATGCACGAATGTGCGGATATGCCCCACGCTTTGCAGACCATGCAACAAGCGTTGTGGGTGAAGGCAGGAGGTTGAGATGGCTAACACCCCGCACCGCGCCCTGCAATTGGCGATTGAACAAGCCCAACGCCAACGCGATGCTTGCGCCAAAGCCTTGATGGCACGCCGTCAACAGACGGCAGCAGCCATGCAGCAGCTTGAGCAGTTGCAAAGCTACGCCGCCGAAATGGATGCGCGTTGGGCACGCCAAGGCATGGCTGGGGTGTCGGTGGATTGGGTAACGCACCAAAATCAATTCATGTCCCGCTTGCAGCAAGCCACCGGCATGCAAGAGGGGGTGGTAGCACAAATGCGGCGTCATGAAGATACTGCACGGCAAACCTTGGTGCAGGCTGAGCAGCGCCTGACGGTTTTGCAAAAAGTTTGGCAACAACGTCAGCTACAAGCGCAGCAGCAGCAAGCTCGTTACGAACAAAAAGCCATGGATGAAATGGCGATGCAACTGAGCATGCGCCGTTTGGCACTCAATGGAGAACACGTATGAGCACGATGAGCCCTGTACCACCTGCCCCACAACACGCCTCCAATCGTCCGGCTGCTGACAAAAAGAGCGCGCCAGAGAAAAAAGCCAGCACGGAGACGGCCAATAGCGGCAACGCCGACACATCGGGTGCTGCTGGCAATGCTGCTGCACTGGATTTTTTGGCTTTGCTGTCAATGGCCGATGCGGCTTTACCAGTGGATGATTCTGCGGCAGTGGTGGCTGACGATAGCACTGCGCTGCTTGCACAAGATGCAACAACGGCTCCTGTAGCAAGCTTAGACCCCAGCGCCTGGGCTGCTATGGCTGCAGTTACCCCGCGTGCTGCGGACGGCATTCCCAATGCCAGCACCAGCGCCGCCTCTGCAGGTGGTACCTCAACCTTAAGTTTGGGCAAGGATGCTGGTGCCGATGTATTGGGCGGCTCCAAGGCTGCTGCGAGCAAAGCCAAAAAAGCCAATGAAGCATTGCTGGCGGGTGCGGTCGCTGTGGCGGGTGTGGCGGATGCCCTGCAGCGCAAAGAGGATGCTCTCTGGATGCAAGAGCGAAAACAAGCAGGAGTTCATCCTCTGCCAGAGATGGTTCCCATGCAAGTCACCCAAACGGTGGTGGCAGAGGCTACTTTGTTGCACAAACCCTTGTCGCGAGACCCCGAGTGGGTCAAGAAGCAAGATGCGGCAAGTCCTATGCCAGACGCTGGGATGGTCGGCCAAGATGCACACAATGGCGGCATCATGGGGGTTGATGGGATAGTGGCTACAGGAGCCGTACTCGAATTGGATCGTTACCAGCAAGAGGATGTGGTTTTTTGGGGTAACGGGGATGTACAAAATGCCGACGTTACCGTCATGGGAATGGATGGCGATCCTTTGGGGATCACTGTATCTATGCAGGGAAATGAAGCCCAAGTGGCTTTCCGCACCGATGTGCCGGAGGTGCGCTCAGCTTTGGAGGCCTCGAACCACCAATTGCGCGAAACACTCAATGCCCATGGAATGGGGTTGGCGGGGGTCTCTGTGGGGCAGTTTGGGCAATCAGGTGCTGGTGGGGACGGGCCTTCGGATGGCCGTTCACGATCATCCGATTCAGGGCGCAAGGCGCAAGTGGCGGCGCTCAGTCCTCAAGCCGGTTTGTCCACACGCAGCCCAACGCCACGCACGGGTAGTGGTTTGGATCTGTATGTTTAATCAGCAATGGCACAAACTCGCCGTGTGCAATGGTCTTATTTATCGTTTGCACGGGACTAAGTTGTCCAATAATTGCAAACTGTATTAGTCAAAGGAGTCCAAGTGTCAGCCAAGCCTGAAAAAGAAGAAGCCGCTGCCGCGGATGGAGCGCCTCCTAAGAGTAAGAAGCTGCTGATCATCATTTTGGTGGCGGTATTGGTGCTGTTGCTGCTAGCCGGAGGGGCTGCGTTTTTTCTCTTGAAAAAGCACTCCAGCAGTGCCGAAGAAGAGGAAACGTCTGCTGCAACGCATGCCGAGCCTGCCAAAGTACCAGTCAAAGTCGATCCCAAAGCTGTGCCAGCCTATTTGCCATTGGATCCTATGGTGGTCAATTTGGCCGATGAAGGTGGTGAGCGTGTGGCCCAGATCGGGGTGACTTTGGAGTTGGAAGACGCCCACATGATCGATACCGTGAAGGCGTATTTGCCTGCAATTCGCAGCAGTATCTTGATGCTGATTTCGCAACGTACGGCCGATGAATTGCTCAAAGCTGAAGGCAAGCAAAAACTGGCAGACGATATCGTGGAGGCTGCTGCTGAGCCTTTTGGTGGTGGTCATGGCAATGAGACCACTTCCAAAAAGAAGAAAGTACAAGTCCAGTACCCCGTGGTGGGCGTGCTGTTTTCGAGTTTCATAGTTCAGTAATGAGGTGAACCATGAGTGAGTCGTTTCTTTCTCAGGAAGAGGTGGATGCGCTCCTCGAGGGCGTAACGGGCGAGAGTCAGAAAACCGTTGAAGAAGCCCCGGAGAACGGGGAGGTTCGTGCCTACAACATCTCTAGCCAAGAGCGCATCGTGCGTGGGCGTATGCCCACGATGGAAATCGTCAACGAGCGCTTTGCCCGCAACATGCGGGTGGGTTTGTTTAACTTCATTCGTCGCAGCCCGGAAATTTCGGTCGGTCCTGTCGCGGTGCAACGCTATAGCGCTTTTTTGCGTGAGTTGGCGGTGCCCACCAACTTCAACATCGTGGCCATTCGTCCTTTGCGGGGCAGTGGGCTGATCGTGTGTGAACCGTCTTTGGTATTTGGTGTGATTGACACCTTGTACGGTGGTATTGGCAAATTCCAAACCCGTATCGAAGGGCGTGACTTCTCGGCCACAGAGCAGCGTGTGATCAATCGTTTGGTCGATGTCATTACCGAGGAATACAAAAAAGCGTGGAAGGGTATTTACCCGCTGGAGTTGGAATACCAACGCTCGGAAATGCAGCCCCAGTTTGCCAACATCGCCACGCCCAGTGAGATTGTGATTGCAACATCGTTCCAGTTGGAAATTGGCGATATTTCGGGAACTATCCATTTCTGTTTTCCGTACTCCACGCTAGAGCCTATCCGTGATGTGCTGTATTCCTCGACACAGGGCGACTCGATTGAAGTGGACCGTCGGTGGGTGAATGTACTGACACGGGAAATCCAAGCGGCGGAGGTGACATTGGTGGCAGAACTGGCAACAGCCCGTGCCACGGTAGAGGATTTATTGGCGTTGAAACCAGGTGACTTTATTGAGCTCAATCGGCAGCCTCGCATAGAGGCCACGGTGGATGGTGTGCCGATTTTTGAGTGCCAGTACGGTACCCATAATTCCAAATACGCCATCCGTATTGAGAAGTTGCTACGTGGAAATGATTTGAACTGGATAGGTGAACGCAATGGCTGAAGAACAAACCGATGACGTATTGCCTGCCGATGACGGTATGGCGGATTGGGCGGAAGCCCTGATGGAGCAAAAAACCGCCGAGGCTGCTCCTGAGCCCAGCGGTGGTCCGTTATCGGGCGGCGACGCTCCCAAACCTTTCTCTGCCCATACGCCAGGTGGTGAAGCGCATGCCAATGACATCAGTATGGTGCTCGATATTCCAGTCCAGCTATCGGTGGAATTGGGGCGCACTAAAGTACCTATCAAGCACATTCTCCAACTCGGGCAAGGCTCTGTGGTGGAGTTGGATGCCCTTGCGGGTGAACCCATGGATGTGCTAGTGAATGGCTATTTGATCGCCCAAGGTGAGGTGGTGGTGGTTAATGACAAGTTCGGTATTCGATTGACCGATGTGGTGACTCCGTCCGAGCGCCTGCGTCGTATCAGCAAGGGTGGATGATGAGCAGTTCTTTGCTCTGGATGGTTGGGTTTGTCACGGTGCTGGCATGTGTGCCGTGGCTGCTCAAGTTGTGGAAGCAGCGTTTTGTGCCTCAGGATGCCGCTGTTGGCGCCTCCAAATTCATTTCTGCAGTGGCAGTGGGGCCGCAACAGCGCATCGTCACGGTGGAGGTGGGGCCTGCCCATGCGCGCCAATGGCTCACGGTGGGTGTGACCCCGCAGTCCATCGCTTTGTTAAGCTCTATCCCTGTGTCCACTCAGACTGATCATGGGACGTAGCTTGACCGTATTGTTGAAAAAAATGGGGGCTTATAGCCGCACAGGCTCTCGCGCAGTGTTGCTGTCGTTGTTGCTATGCGGCATAGCTGGCGTGGCATGGGCACAAGCTCAGACAGGTGTGCCAAACCAAGGCCAATTGCCCTTGTTGGTGGGTTCGGGCAATGGCGGACTGAATTTCTCAGTCCCTATTCAGACACTGCTGTTTTTCACAGCACTGTCTTTCATTCCTGCGGTGGTACTGATGATGACGAGCTTCACTCGCATCGTCATTGTGTTGTCTTTGCTGCGCCAAGCATTGGGAACCCAATCAGCTCCTCCTAACCAAGTTGTGATTGGTTTGTCTTTGTTCCTCACACTGTTTGTTATGGGGCCTACCTTGGACAAGGTGTACGAGGATGCCTATCTGCCATACAGCCAGGGTCAAATGCCATTTGAAGTGGCTATTCAAAAAGCCGAAGTACCTATGCGGGCTTTCATGATCAAACAAACTCGGCAGTCAGATTTCATGCTGTTTGCCCGTTTGGCCAAGTTGCCATCCGATGTGAAGTCCGACACTGCGCCTATGCGGGTGTTGGTGCCCGCTTTTGTGATCAGTGAGCTCAAGTCAGCTTTCCAAATTGGTTTCATGATCTTCATTCCCTTTTTGGTCATCGATATCGTGGTGGCCAGTGTGCTGATGTCTTTGGGGATGATGATGTTGTCACCCGTACTGGTGGCTTTGCCCATCAAGCTGATGTTGTTTGTACTGGCCGATGGGTGGAATCTATTGGTTGGCTCATTGGTCGCCAGTTTTGTGCAGTAGCGCTGCAGCAAGGAGTCGCCATGAATGCTCAGATGGTTTTGACACTGGGGCAGCAAGCCCTGTTGATGATGCTGATGATTTCCGCCCCTATCTTGGGTGTTGCCCTGTTGGTGGGATTGTTGGTGAGTTTGTTTCAAGCCGTGACCCAAATCCATGAAGCGACTTTGGCCTTCGTCCCCAAATTGATCGCTGTAGTGGCTGTATTTGCGATAGCCGGGCCATGGATGTTGACCATGCTGGTCGAGTACCTCAAGCGCATGATTGAGGCCATTCCCAGCATGCTGCTCTGATGGCCCTTTGGGGTATTGCGCGTGCCACCATTCACTTTTGATGAGGCGCAGATAGCGGCTTGGGTGGCGCCTATCTTCTGGCCTTTTTTGCGCATTTTGGCCGTTTTTACCTCGGCTCCGGTGTTGTCATCACGTTCTGTGCCCATAAGGGTGCGCATAGGCTTGTCCTTTTTGGTGGCTGTGGCCATTGCTCCTATTTTGCCCAGTGCCCCGGTATATGGCCTGAATGACCCCAGTGCAGTGGCGATTGCTACGCAGCAGGTGGTGGTGGGTTTGGCGATTGGGTTTGTGGTTCGATTGTTGTTTGGGGTGATGGAGCTGGCTGGGGAAATCATTGGATTCCAGATGGGACTCAATTTCGCAGCCTTCTTTGATCCGGCCATGAATAGCCAGTCCAGTGCTGTTGCACGCATGTTCACGCAACTCACCGCCTTGCTTTTTGTAGTGCTCAATGGCCATGTGCTAGTGCTAGGGGCTGTAGCCAATAGCTTTGCCTACATCCCTGTAGGAGTGGATTTTTTGCCCCGTCTGCAGGGGCTTGAAATCTACAAACTTGGGGCAGAGTTGTTTGCCTCGGCCTTTTGGATTGCACTGCCTGTGGTCGGGGTTCTGATGTTTACCAATATGGCCTTAGGCGTTATTTCTCGTGTAGCCCCTCAAATGAATATTTTTGCGATTGGTTTTCCTATTACCTTGGTGGTGGGAATGCTGGCTATCGCACTGGTGTTGCCTGACATGCTTGATCCCTTCAATATTTTGATGGGCAAGCTGGTGGCCATGTTTGGGGCTTAGTGTTGCTTCACACTAGCTGGTTCCGAATCGCGTACACGGCCAATTCTGCATTGCTGGAAAGATGCAGTTTTTCCAGCAGACGGGCGCGATAGACGCTGACTGTCTTGGGACTCAAAGCCAATTCATCGGCAATATCGGAGAGTTTTTTGCCTTGGGCGATAAGCAATAGCGTTTGCATTTCTCGATCGGACAGTGCATCGTGTGGGGCTTGTGGAACGGGGGAGGACAGCTGCGTCACCAGCAGTTCTGATAGCGCGGGCGTGAGGAATTTGCGACCTTGCGCCACGGTGCGCACGGCATCGATTAATTGAGCAGGATCATCTGCTTTGTTGAGATAGCCAAAGGCTCCCAGCTTGAGTGCTTTGATGGCGTATTGCTCTTCAGGGTACATGGAGACGATCAGCACTTTGACCTCTGGATAGCTTTCTCGGATGCTGCTCAGTGTCTCCAAGCCACTGCGCCCAGGTAAGTTGATGTCCAATACCACCACATGGCATGGGTGTTGGCGTAGTTGTTCTTTCAGTTCGCCGTAGTTGCCTGCCTCAGCCAGAACGCGCAAATCCACGGCTTCTGTCAAAGTGTCTCGAATGCCACGCCGGATCATTGCGTGGTCATCACAGATGATGACATCAATCATCCAAACCCTCCAAGTTATCGTTCGCCATACTCAATGGAATCGTCAAGGTCAAACAGGTTCCGCGACCGAGTGTGGAGTGAATGTCTAGCCATCCACCCACCGCTTGGGCGCGTTCTTGCAAGCCACGCAGGCCATATGAAGAGGGTTTGCTGCGCGCTTCGGGGCTGAAGCCTGGACCGTTATCCGAAATCTCAACGGTCAGTGCTCCACCACTGTTTTCTAGGTCAATTTGCACACTGGAGCCATAGGCATATTTGCTCACATTCGTCAGTGCTTCTTGCACAGTGCGGTAGACCGCGAGCATGACGTTTTCGGGCAGTGTGGCGAGTGATGGTGGTACACGCAAGTGAACAGGACTGCTATTGCGCTGCTCATGGCCACGTGCAAGCCACTCCACAGCGGTGGTTAGGCCATCGTCCAACACAGGGGGGCGTAGCTCTTGCATGATGCGTTGGCAGGCCAAGGTGGCGTTTTGCACCAGCAGACAGGCTGCATCCACATGCGCTTTGAATTGCGCATCATTCACGTGGCGCTGCAACCATGCAAGCTCTAATCGCGTCGCGGTCAGGGTGCCACCTATTTCGTCATGCAGGTCTCGAGCGAATGCTGTGCGCTCGTCTTCAGCAATTTTTTGTAAGTGCTGCACCAGTTCTGCAATTTGTTGTTGTGACTGCTGCAGCGCTGCATCTGTTTTTTTCTTTTCGGTTTGTAATTTTTGCCAAGCCAGCGTGCGTTCAATTACACGACCAATGGTGTGCAAATCATCTTTGTGAACGAAGTCGTGAATCCCTGTTCGCAGGGCTTGGGCTACGGCTGTTTCACCAATGGCGCCTGATAGCAAAATGAATGGGGCTGTACATGCCATTGATGTGGCTTCATTCCACACATCAATGGCATTGAAATCCCCCAGCCTGTAATCGACAACGACGACATCACAATGGTTTTTTTGTAAAGAGGTGCAGGCAGCATCTAATGTGCTGGCATGCATGACAATTGCATTGATTCCATAAGCGGCTAACGCACGCTTAAATAGAGCATGATCTAACGCAGAGTCTTCGATATGGAGGATGTTCACGAGCTTTATCGAACGATCTATAGGAGGATATTTGTCGCTATCATGTAGCAGCATAAAACATCTCGCTTCAAAGAGGATGCTCCATGTGGCGTTTATTCGATCGTCTGCTATCGTCGATAGCAATGATGGTGGTTCACAAGCTTACTTTGAGTTGGTATAAACGTACGCATTGAGGAGCGAACTAATGGATCCAACACAGACCAATTCTTCCCCGCCTGCGGTGCAATTGCCCGTAATGCTGGTGGCCGAGGTACAAGATTCACTGTTGGTGGTTGTGCATGACTTGGCTCGCTTGGATGGCTTGTTAGCGCACACCATGGAAAATTTGATGGAGCGCTTTACAACAGCCAGCTCTCGTTTGGCTGCTGCTTCCCAGTTGGCAGCGGATATAGAGGAAATTGAAAAGGCAAAAGAAATTTTGCGTGCTGCAGTCACGGAATTGCAGTTCCAAGATATGGCATCTCAGCTTATCGTTCATACTTCGAAAATATTGCAAGGTTGCGCCTACAGACTTGCCTCAGAAAGCATGGGGCGTGAAGATGGGGAAGCAGTTCCTTTTGTAGAACAGGTGCCGGAAAGACCAAATCCTGTTACACAAGATGAAATGGACGCAGGCTCAATTGAGCTTTTCTAACTAATTGATCTACAGATTATTCGGAGCAATCCATGCCAGTGATACTCGCAGTCGATGACTCTCCATCCATGAGAAAAATGGTTTCCTTTACCTTGACTGGCGCTGGCTATCAAGTTGTGGAAGCCGTCGATGGGCAGGATGCCTACGAGAAAGCTCTCGCACAGAAATTCGATTTGGTGTTGACGGACCAAAATATGCCGCGTTTGGATGGCTTGGGTTTGACACGCAAATTGCGAGAACATGAGCAATTCAAAACGATTCCCATCCTGATGCTGACTACCGAATCCAGTGATTTGATGAAGCAGGCAGGGCGCGCGGCAGGTGCAACAGGTTGGCTGGTAAAACCTTTTGATCCGGCGCGCTTGATTGATGTGATCAAGAAGGTGATTGGCTAACAAGCCTTCAGCCGCAAGTAATACGGAGAGTGACTATGGCAGATATGCACCAAGAAAGCGCCGGTGGAGATTTCGATCTCAGTCAGTTTTATCAAATCTTTTTTGAGGAAGCTGGAGAAAACCTTGATCAGATGGAGCACATGCTCTTGAATCTGAACTTGGAAACCGCCGATGACGAAGAGCTCAATGGCATTTTCCGTTGCGCTCACTCTATCAAGGGCGGTGCAGCGACCTTCGGGTTTGCTGATGTCGCAGAGTTGACGCACCATATGGAATCGCTGCTTGACAAGCTGCGGCGCCACGAGTTGCAAGCCAACGCTAGCATGGTCGATGTGTTGCTGGAGTCTGCAGACATATCTCGTAGTTTGCTAGCGCGCCACCAAGCTGGAGATGAAGGTGAAGCTCCAGCTACCGAAGACTTGGTTAAGCGCATCAGCGTGTTGGCCAGCGGTGGTGCTCTAGAGCCTTCTGCACCCAAAGCAGAAGCTAAAGTGGAAGCCAAGGTCGCAGCGCCGCAGGTGCAGGCAGCTCCTGTGGCACCTGTCGCAGTTGGTGGGGTGCGCACCATTCGCATCACCATTGGGCCCTTGGAAAAGCCGCAGCTAGCAGATGCAATTCAGGACTTGTTCCGTGACATACCTGGTCTTGGAACGATTGAGCCGTTAGAGTCATCGGCCACATCCCGCATTTTCCAGGCTAAAACAAGTTCTACCAACGACGATTTATTGGATCTGTTCGCCTTTCACGTGGCACGTGAAAAGGTGGCCATTGAGGATCTTGCTGCCTCGGTCGCAGCGCCAGTTACGGCTTCTCAAACTGCTGCTGCTGGGGAAGAGGCTGGTTATGGTTTCTTTGATGGATCCCCCGGTTTGCCTGGGGCGCCAGTGACCGCTGCGGCCTCCCCAGCTGTAGTACCTGCGGCCCCCGTAGCGGTGCCCGTTGCTACTGAAGTCGCAGTAGAGGTGAAGGCTCCACCAGTTGCAGCCAAAACTGCTGGTGTTAATGTGCCCCCAGCTGCGCAGCCGGAAGCCGCCACCATCCGCGTTGCAATCAGCAAGGTTGATCAGCTGATTAACTTGGTTGGTGAATTGGTTATTACCCAAGCGATGTTGGCTCAAAACAGCCGTGCTTTGGATCCTGCAGTGCACCAGCAACTCTTGGCGGGCTTGGCAGATTTGGATCGCAATACACGCGACTTGCAAGAGTCTGTAATGTCGATTCGCATGATCCCCATGTCTATCGTGTTCAGCCGCTTCCCCCGCATGCTGCGCGACTTGGCTGGCAAGTTGGGCAAAAAAGTGGACTTTGTGACACACGGTGAAGCGACCGAATTGGACAAAGGCTTGGTGGAAAAAATTACTGACCCATTGACCCATTTGGTACGCAATAGCTGTGACCATGGAATTGAATTGCCTGCAGACCGATTGACTGCAGGCAAAGCCGAAACTGGCACTATCACTCTGTCAGCCTCACACCAAGGTGGTTCCATCGTGATTGAGGTGCGCGACGATGGTCGTGGCCTTTCACGTAACAAAATTTTGAGCAAGGCTCGTGAACGTGGATTAGAAGTATCCGATCAGATGTCCGACCAAGAGGTTTGGCAACTCATCTTTGCACCAGGCTTTTCGACTGCAGATGTTGTGACTGATATTTCTGGCCGTGGAGTAGGCATGGATGTTGTCAAACGAAACATCACAGCCATGAATGGCACGGTAGAAATTGACTCTGCCGAGGGCTATGGCACCAAAGTTTCTGTGCGCTTGCCACTGACTTTGGCCATTATGGATGGTATGTCTGTGGGTGTAGGTGAAGAGGTTTACATCTTGCCCTTGTCCTCTGTGGTTGAATCCTTCCAAGTCAAGTCTGATGCCTTGTCTACTGTGGGCCAAGGTTCCCAGTTGGTCAAAGTGCGTGAAGAGTACATGCCAGTGATTGAATTGGAGAAAGTCTTCCAAATCCCTCGCTTTGATTTCGAGCGTTCAAGCGACATCATGGTGGTGGTTGAGGCAGAGGGCGGGCGAGTGGCTTTGCTAGTCGATGAGCTGTTGGGACAACAGCAAGTTGTAGTGAAGAACTTGGAAACCAACTACAAAAAAGTGCCCAACGTGTCGGGTGCCACCATCTTGGGTGATGGCAAGGTCGCGTTGATTTTGGATACCGGTGCTTTGGTTCGCCGCACACGTCACTAATTCAAGACGAGGAGTGCTTGATGGAAAAAGCAAATGAAACAGTAGCGAATGCAGGTGGTGTACGCGAGTACCTGACCTTCAAACTTGATCAAGAAGAGTACGGCATTGACATCCTGAAAGTACAGGAAATTCGAGGGTACGAACCACCAACCCGTGTCGCCAATGCCCCCGAATTCATCAAAGGCGTTGTTAACCTGCGTGGAACGATTGTTCCTATTGTTGACATGCGCCTGAAGTTCCATTGTCCCAAAGCAGAGTACAACACGTTCACCGTAGTGATCGTGCTCAATCTGCGCAGTCGCATCGTTGGCGTCGTAGTGGACTCTGTGAGCGATGTGATGGAAATTCCCACTGACGGACTCAAACCCGCTCCCGAAATTGACAGCGTGATTGACAGCTCTGTTGTCATGGGCCTGGGTTCTATTGGTGAGCGCATGCTGATTCTGCTCGATATCGAAAAATTGATGGATGACCCTGGCATGGGTCTCGTGACTCTGGGCGAGTAATGGGTTTTATCCATCTTTCGGAATCAGCCAATGCTTTCTGATACCGACTTGCAGGAGCATGAGTTCGCATGGACGGGGGCTGATTTCACCCATGTGCAGAAATTGATCTACCAGAAGGCTGGGATCAGTCTGCACGATGGCAAAAAAGCCATGGTCTACAGTCGCCTGTCTCGACGATTGCGAGAGACAGGCCATAAAAGCTTCAGTGCATACTTGGGTTGGTTGGAGTCTTCGGGTGGTGCTGAGTGGCAAGAGTTCATCAATGCACTGACTACCAACCTCACTTCCTTTTTCCGAGAAAACCACCACTTTGATGTGTTGCGTGACTACTTGCACACAGAGTCTTTCGACCGTGGTGTTTGCAAAATCTGGTGCAGCGCGGCTTCTACTGGTGAAGAGCCTTATTCGTTGGCCATGACAGCGACCGAAATGCTGGGGCGTGACCATTTCAAACTCACCGCCAGTGACATCGATTCCAAGGTTTTGGCCACTGCCAAAAATGGAATCTATAACTTTGATGCTCTCAAAACCGTGCCCGATGGCATGGCGAAAAAATACTTTTTGCGCGGCAAGGGAAGCAACTCGGGTTTGGTGCGTGCGAAGCCCGAGTTGCGTGACTCTATCGATTTCATGATTGTGAATTTGATAGAAGACAACTGGCCATTTCGTGAGGCATTTGATGTCGTTTTCTGCCGCAACGTGATGATTTACTTTGATGCGGAAACCCAGCGCAAGGTATTGGCCAAGATCCATCGAGTGATGAAGCCAGGTGGTTTGCTGTTCGTTGGGCATGCTGAGAACTTCAGCGATTCCCGCGACCTTTTCCATCTGAGAGGAAAAACCGTGTATTCCCGAGTTGGAGGCTAACGGCCTTTGACCGCTGTAACCCATAAAGGTGTTGTGTGAGCAATTCGAGAATTGACCAGCTCAAAGCCCAGCCGCGCAAGCCAGGGGAGGCTTCGTTTTTTTATTTCGACCACCACTTTCAGTACGATGCGGTCAAAGTGCTACCGGGTGAGTATTTCGTGGCCAATCAAGACATCGTGATCATGACGGTGCTGGGCTCTTGCATCGCAGCGTGCTTGTGGGACTCACGGGCCCGTGTCGGTGGTATGAATCACTTCATGCTGCCTGATGGTGATGGAGGTGGGCAGGGCAGTGGTCGTTTTGGCTCTTACGCCATGGAGTTGCTCATCAACGAAATGCTCAAAATGGGGGCCACCCGCGAGACTTTGCAGGCAAAGATTTTTGGTGGTGGTCAAGTGATGGCGGGCTTTACCACCATGAATGTGGGGGAGCGCAACACCAATTTTGTTTTGGACTATCTCGCTACGGAGCGTATCCCGATTGTTTCGCGTGATGTGATGGACATCCATCCGCGTAAAGTATGCTTCTTCCCTGTTTTGGGAAAAGCGCTGGTCAAACGGCTGGCACATGCACATCCAGAAAGCTTGGTTGTCGAAGAGCGACGCGGCAATGCCGCTGTAGTCGCTACCAAAACGGCAGGCGGTTCTGTGGATCTTTTTTAAATGACAAGTACAAAAATTACAGTCGTCGTAGTGGACGACTCTGCACTCATACGCGGTTTGTTGGCTGAAATCATCAACAAACAGCCTGATATGCAATGCATTGGCGCTGCCAACGATCCTTTGGTGGCACGCGAGATGATTCGCGAGCTCAATCCCGATGTGATTACCTTGGACGTGGAAATGCCCCGCATGGACGGGCTTGATTTCCTAGAGCGCTTGATGCGCCTGCGCCCCATGCCTGTGGTCATGATTTCCACCCTGACCCAACAAGGTGCCGATGTGACTATTCGAGCTTTGGAGTTGGGTGCGGTCGATTTCGTGGCCAAACCCCGCATTGGCGTGGCTGATGGGGTGCGCGAATTGGCTACCGACATAGTGGACAAAATCCGCATCGCAGCCAAAGCCCAACTGCGCCGCCATGTGGCCAAACCCGCAGCGCCTGGAGCCACCAAGCCCGCCGGAGGCGATAGCGCCATTGCCAGTGTGGGCCGTTTGTCCACCGAAAAGCTGGTTTTCATTGGCGCTTCTACCGGCGGTACCGAGGCGATCAAAGAAATCCTCACACGCCTGCCAGCGGATGCTCCTGGGGTCGTCATTACCCAGCACATGCCACCAGGCTTTACCTCCAGCTTTGCCGCACGCCTCAATAGCCTGTGTCAAATCACCGTGCAAGAGGCCGTTAACGGTGCGCGTATTCTGCCCGGTCACGCTTACATTGCCCCGGGTGGCAAACAATTCAGCGTGAACCGCAGCGGTGCCAACTACGTGTGCGTGGTGGAAGATGGCGAGTTGGTCAATCGCCATCGTCCTTCGGTAGAAGTGCTGTTCAAATCCGGTGCCAAAGTGGTGGGGCGCAATGCCTACGCCATCATGCTCACTGGCATGGGCAACGATGGTGCCAAGGCCATGAAAGAAATGCGCGATGCCGGCAGCTACAACTACTGCCAAGACGAGGCTTCGTGTGTCGTCTTCGGAATGCCACGCGAAGCCATTTTGGCAGGTGCGGCTGATGAGGTGCTGCCATTAACCGAAATCGCCCCTGCTTTGCTACAAAAGCTGCGCGCCGAATCGGGCGACCGCTACCGGGTCTGATGGCGTTTAGCCGCGGCGCTTGCGGTTGCGCATCTGGTCAGCTACCACGGCTACCACGATGATGGCGCCCTTGACCATCTCTTGGTAGTACGCATCAATGCGGATGAAGGTAAAGCCCGACATCATCACGCCCAGTATCAGCACCCCAATGACGGTGCCGGTAATGCGCCCCAAGCCCCCCGTGAGTGAGGTGCCGCCAATCACCACGGCGGCAATCGCATCAAGCTCGTACATCACGCCCATGCCCGACTGGCCCGAGATGGCGCGGGCCGCCGTGACCGTGCCAGCAATTCCGCTCAAAAAACCCGCGATGGCATAGACCCAAATCAGGTGCTTGCCCACGTTGATGCCCGACACCACCGCCGCCTGGCGGTTGGCCCCAATGGCGTAGGTGAATTTGCCAAAGCGCGTGTAGCGCAGCACGATGTGAAAGACCAAGGCCACGGTCAGGAAAATGTAGACCGGTGTGGCACCCGAGCCGATGGCGGCAAAGTCGTCCGTCAACATGGAAACGGGCATGCCTCCAGTGAACCACTTGGCAAAACCGCGCGCCGCCACCATGGTGCCCAGCGAGGCGATAAAGGCCGGAATCGCCGTGTACGCGATCAGCGCACCGTTGATTAGCCCCACCACCACGCCCACCACCGTGCCTGCCAGCACGGGCCAGACGATGGGTAAATCGGTCAGTTGCGGAAAGACAGCCCGCGGAAAGTCCGACACCTGCGCTAGGCTGGCCGATACCACCGCCGCAGCGGCCACCACCGAGCCCGATGACAGGTCGATACCGCCGGTGATGATGACGATGTTCACACCCACCGCGATGATGCCGATCACCGCCATCTGCAGCACGATGATTTGGATGCGTTCCCAGTTGAGCAAAAAGCTCTGGCCGTTCACGTACCAGCCTAGCGCCTCGAAAAACAGGCAAATGCCCACCAACACCATGAAGATGCTGGCCTCAGGCGGCAGCTTAAAACGCCGCTGCGCTATAGCGGCAGTGGAAGAAGCAGTAGGGGTAGAAAGCGTAGAGTTCATAGCATGCATAGCGGCTAAAGTTATTTGGCTGCCAAATCCATCACGGCCACTTGGGTGGCCTCGGCCCGGTTCAGAATGCCCGTCATGCGGCCTGCGTGCATCACCATCACGCGGTCACTCATACCCAGCACTTCGGGCAGTTCAGAAGAAATCATCAAAATCGCCACGCCTTGGCGTGCCAGCTCGGTCACCAAGCGGTGAATCTCTGCCTTGGCTCCCACGTCAATGCCGCGTGTGGGCTCGTCCAAAATCAGGATGCGCGGATTGGTCAGCAGCCAACGGCCTACCAGTACCTTTTGCTGGTTGCCCCCCGACAGGTTCTGGATCACCTCCTGCATGTGCGGCGTTTTCACGCGCAGGCGGCGCGCCATCGCCTCGCAGTCTTGGCGCAAGGCTTTGCGCTGCAAAAAGCCAGCGCGCACATAGCGCTGGCTCAGCACCGCGCTGTCCATGTTGTCCTCAATGTCCAGACACAAGAAACAGCCTGTTTGCTTGCGGTCTTCGGTCAGGAAGGCCATGCCTGCCGCCATGGCTTGTGTGGGGGTACTCATGAGCACGGTCTGGCCGTGAATCGCAATCGTCCCGCTGGTGGCAGGGGTGATGCCAAACAGCGTCTCGGCCACGTTGGAGCGGCCCGATCCCACCAAGCCCGCTAGGCCCAGTATTTCGCCGGCGCGGATGTCAAAGCTCACACCGCCGAAAACGCCTTCCAGTCCCAGGTCGCGCACCGACAGCACCACGTCACCGATAGGCACTGCTTCTTTGGGGAACATCTGCGTGATCTCACGCCCCACCATCATGCGGATGATGTCGTCGCGCGTCACGTCATGCGAGGCATGGGTGGCGATGTAGCGCCCATCGCGGAACACCGAAAACTCGTCCGCAATCTCGAACAGCTCGTTCATCTTGTGCGTGATGTAGATGATGCCTTTGCCCCGCGAGCGCAAGTCGCGGATGATGCGGAACAAATGCTCCACCTCTGCCTCGGTCAGCGCCGAGGTCGGCTCATCCATGATCAGCACGTCCGAGTTGTACGACACCGCCTTGGCAATTTCCACCATCTGGCGGCTAGCCACAGACAGGTTTTGTACTTCCTCATCCGGGTCTATCTGGATATGGAGTTCATCAAACAGCGCTTGCGTTTGGCGGCGCAGCGCGCTGTGGTCTACCAGCCCTAAGCGGTTGCGCGGTTCGCGGGTAATCCACACGTTCTCCGCCACCGTCATGTAGGGCATCAGGTTCAGCTCTTGGTGGATCATGGCAATGCCATGCTCCAGCGCATCTTTGGGCGAGCGCAGTTTCAGCGCCTGCCCGTGCAGGCGCACCGCGCCCTCGTCGGGGGTGTAAATGCCAGCGATGATTTTCATCAGCGTGGACTTGCCCGCGCCGTTCTCACCCATCAGTGCATGCACCGTGCCTGCTTTGAGTGTCAGGTGCACCTTCTCCAGCGCCACGACGCCGGGGAAGGTTTTGCGCACCCCATCCACTTGCAGCAGAGCAACGGTCTGCTCATGCCCCTGCTGGGCAGGGGCTTCGCTGCTGGTCAGCGTCGTGCTCATCAGTTCTTGCCTGCGTACTTGCTCAGGTTGGCTGGGGTCACCAGTTCAAACGGAATGTTCACGAAGCGATCCACTGGCTGCTTTTTGATCAGCTTGAGCGCAGCGTCGATAGAGCCAGAACCCTGGCCAGCGGCGTTTTGGAACACGGTCACCTTCAGGTCGCCTGCCTTCATAGAAGCCAGCGCATCGGGGGTGGCGTCAATGCCTGCCACGATGGATTGGGCTGTCCACTTCTTGGCTGCCTTCAAAGCGTTGATAGCGCCAATGGCCATCTCATCGTTGTTGGCGATGATGGCGTCAAACTTCACGCCCGAGGACAGCCAGTTGGTGGTGATGTCTTGCCCTTGCGTGCGGTCCCACTTGCCTTCGCGCTTGTCCACAATCTTCAAGCCAGAGCACTCTTTGGTCGCCACCACTTCCTCGATGTCTTTGGTGCGGGTGCGTGCCCCCTCGTTGGACAGGTCGCCCATCAGCACCAGCAGGTTGCCTTTGCCCTTGAGTAAACGGCACACCTCTTGGGTTTGGATGGTGCCCGACACCTTTTCGTCCGACGCCACAAACGCCACGCCTGCGGGCAGTTTGTCAAAGTCCACCGGCTTGCGGTTCACGTAGACCAGCGGAATCTTGGCGTCGGTCACCATCTTGGTGATCTTGGGCGTTGCGTCCGTATCCACTGGGTTGACGATGATGGCGTCCACCTTCTGCGCGATCAGGTTTTGGATCTGGCTCAACTGCTTGCCCACATCCCCCTGCGCGTCTTCCACTTGCACCGTCACGTTGTGCTTCTTGGCTGCATCGAGCGTGCCGTTTTTCAAAATCGTCAGAAACGTGTCCTGCTGCGCCATCGCCAAGCCCACTTTTTCTGCATGTGCGGCCACGGGGGCCAGCATGGCAGTCGCAAGCGCTGCCACCAGAGCAATCTGTTTCATACCGTGTCTCCTGTTTGTTGGTCTGTGTTTGTCCGCTGGGACGGAGCAACTGTAGAACCAAAATAGAAATTTATTTCTAGGTGGTTTTACTTAGAAATATTTATTTCTCTTGTCACTACACTTGCAGCACACCATCCCATGACCAAGCCATGACCGTTCTTCCATTTCCCCCAGCCCGGCGCATAGACCTGGCATGCCTAGGCCGCCTCGCGGTCGATCTGTACGCGCAGCAAATTGGCAGCGCCCTTGAAAACGCCCGCAGCATGGCCATGTACTTGGGCGGCAGCTCGGGCAACTTGGCTTTTGGCGTGGCCCGCTTGGGACTGCGCAGCGCCATGATCACCCGCGTGGGCAACGAGCAAATGGGCCGCTTTTTGCGGCAAACGCTGGAGCGCGAAGGCTGCGACACCTCGCAAATCCAGATCGACCCCCAGCGCCTGACCGCCTTGGTGCTGCTGGGCATCAAAGACCAAGACACCTTCCCACTGCTCTTTGTGCGCGAGAACTGCGCCGACATGGCCTTGGACGCCGCCGCCATCAGCGAAGACTTCATCCGCCAGTGCCGGGCGCTGTCCATTACCGGCACCCACCTGTCCACCCCCGGCACGCGCTCTGCTGCCCTCACGGCCTTGGGTTACGCCAAAAAACACGGCGTTGTGCGCGTGCTCGACATCGACTACCGCCCCGTGCTCTGGGGCCTGACCAGCCGCGGCGCGGGCGAAAACCGCTACGTGCCCGATGCCGCAGTGACCCAGCAACTGCAAGCTGTGCTGCCCCAGTTCGACCTGCTGGTAGGCACTGAAGAGGAATTCCTCATCGCCGGTGGGGTAGAGGGCAACTTGCTGGCCAGCCTGCAAGCCGTGCGCGCTATCACGCTGGCTGTGTTGGTGGTCAAGCGCGGCCCGCTGGGGTGCACCGTCCTAGAAGGCGCAGTACCAGCCAGCCTAGACCATGCGCCCACCTACGCAGGAGAGCAGGTCGAAGTGCTCAACGTCTTGGGCGCGGGCGATGCTTTCTTGTCCGGCCTGTTGGCCAGCTTGCTGCGCGGCCACGGCTGGGCCGAGGCCACCCGCGTGGCCAATGCCTGCGGCGCCATCGTCGTGTCGCGCCACGCCTGCTCTGCAGCCATGCCCACCATGGCCGAGTTAGACCACTGGTTCAGCGGTCAGCGCAACCCCAAGGTCGATGCCGACACCCAGTTGGCCCACCTGCACCGCGTCACCCCCAACCGTGCCCAGTGGGGCAACTTGTGCGTGCTGGCGTTTGACCACCGCAGCCAGTTTTACGAACTGGCGCGCAACGCCGGGGCCAGTGAAGCGCGCATTCCCGTCCTCAAGCAATTGCTGCTGCAGGCCGTCGAGCAGGTGCAGCCGCGCAGCCAAGCGCTGGGCACCCAGCTGGGGGTGCTGGTTGATGGTGGCGACTATGGCCGCAGTGCCTTGGCCCATGCCACGGGCCGGGGCTGGTGGGTGGGCCGCCCGGTGGAGCTGCCCGGCTCACGCCCGCTGCGTTTTGACGGCACCCGCTCCGTAGGCACGGCACTGGTGCAGTGGCCTACTGAGCAGGTGGTCAAGTGCTTGGTGCACTACCACCCCGACGACAGCACCGCGCTGCGGCTGGAGCAAGAGCAGCGCGTGCTGGAGTTGTGGGAAGCCACCCGCGTCAGCGGCAACGAACTGCTGCTGGAAATCATCGTGCCCAAAGCGCCGCACCAAGCCAGCTTGCCTGGCTTGCAGGTGCAGCACAGCGGGGCTGATGCCTTGGCCGATCAGTTGGTGCTGCGCGCCATCCAGCGCTTTTACAACCTAGGCGTCAAGCCCGAGTGGTGGAAGCTCGCCCCCATGCAGCCCGCGGGGTGGGCGGCGCTGGAGCAGTTGCTCCAAGTACGTGACCCGCATTGCCGTGGCGCAGTCATCTTGGGGCTTAACCAGCCTTTGGACTATTTGGCAAGCAGTTTTACCCAGGCTTGCAACCCCGTGGTCAAAGGCTTTATGGTGGGGCGCAGCCTGTGGGCCGATGCGTCGCAGCAGTGGCTCAGCGGTCTGATAGACGACGCCACGCTGGTCGCCACCGTGGCCCGCAACTTTGACACCCTGATCCACGCCTGGGCCCAGCGCCAACAAGCCACACGCCAACCACTCTCTCGCTAACCATGAGTATTCAGCCAACCCCTTCTTCCACGGCGTCCCATGTGCGCCTGACCATGGCGCAAGCGCTGGTGCAGCACCTAGCGGCACTGCGCGTGCAACTGGACGATGGCAGCACCGTGCCCTACTGCGCGGGCGTGTTCGCCATCTTTGGCCATGGCAACGTAGCCGGCTTGGGCGAGGCCCTCTGGGCGCAGCGCGAGCAGTTGCCCACCTTGCGCGCCCACAACGAGCAGGGCATGGCCCATGCCGCCATTGCCTACGCCAAAGCCCATGGTCGCCAGCGCATCATGGCGGCCACCAGCAGCATTGGCCCCGGCGCTACCAACATGGTCACTGCAGCCGCGCTGGCGCATGTCAATCGCCTGCCGCTCTTGCTGCTGCCCGGCGACACCTTTGTGTCCCGCGCCCCTGACCCTGTGCTGCAGCAGGTGGAGGACTTCCACCACGGCGATGTCAGTGCCAACGACTGCTTCCGCCCCGTCACGCGCTACTTCGACCGCATCACCAGCCCGGAGCAAATCCTCACCGCACTGCCACGCGCCATCGCCATCCTGACCGACCCGGCGCTGTGCGGCCCCGTGTGCCTGGCCTTGCCGCAAGACGTGCAGACGCAGGCGTTTGACTGCCCGGTGGAGTTTTTGCACCCGCCCGTGCTGCGCCTGCGCCGCCCCCGACCCGATGCGCACGAGCTGCAGCAAGCGCTGGCGCTGGTGCGCCAAGCGCAGCGCCCGCTCATCGTCGCCGGCGGCGGGGTGCTCTACAGCCTGGCCGGTGCTGCATTGGACCAGTGGGCCAGCGCCCACGGCGTGCCCGTGGCCGAAACCCAAGCGGGTAAAAGCAGCCTGCCGTGGGACCACCCGCTCAACCTCGGTGCCATCGGTGTGACCGGCTCGCCCGCCGCCAATGCATTAGCCCGCCAAGCCGACGTGGTGCTGGCCGTGGGCACGCGCTTGCAAGACTTCACCACCGGCTCGCACAGCCTGTTTGGGCAGGCCAAGCTGCTGTCTATCAACGTGCAAGCGCTGGACGCGCACAAGTGGCACGCCCAGTCGCTGGTGGCCGATGCCCGCACCGCGCTGCAAGAGTTGGCTGCAGGCTTGGCGGGTGATGGCACAACTCCCGCCTACACAGCCCCAGCTGGTTGGACGCAGCAAGCCACCCAAGCCGCGCAAGCATGGCGCGACCGCGTGCAAGCCCTCACCACCACTGCACCACACCATCCATTGCCGCAGAACGAGTTGCCGTACGACGCCGAGGTGATCGGCGCCGTGCGCGACTCCGCCACCGATGTAGGCCTGAGCAGCCCCGCGCACGACGTAGTGGTCTGCGCCGCTGGCACCTTGCCTGCCGAACTGCACAAACTCTGGCGCGCCAGCCTGCCCGGCAACTACCACATGGAATACGGCTACTCCTGCATGGGCTATGAGATAGCGGGGGGCTTGGGCGTCAAGCTGGCACGGCCCCAGCAAGAGGTCATCGTCATGGTGGGCGATGGCTCTTACATGATGATGAATTCGGAAATAGCCTCCTCCGTCATGCTGGGCCTCAAGCTCATCGTCGTGGTGCTGGACAACCGGGGCTACGGCTGCATCCAGCGCCTGCAGTTGGCCAGTGGCAGCCCCCGGTTCAACAACCTGCTGGATGACTGCATCCCCGCAGGTGGCGAGCCCAGCCGCATCGACTTTGCCCAACACGCCCGCAGCATGGGCGCTGATGCCGTGCACGTGGCCGATGTGGCCGAGCTGCGCCGCGCCATGGCCCAAGCCCGCAAGGCGCAGCGCACGCAGGTGCTGGTCATCAACACCACGCACACCCGCACCACCGACGACGGCGGTTGCTGGTGGGAAGTTGCCATCCCCGAGGTGTCCACCCGCGCCGAAGTGCAGCAAGCCCACCAGCGCTACACCACGGCCAAGCAACAGCAACGCATTTGAAGTAACCACGCACAACACCTACAAAGAGAGAGACCTGTTTTATGACTTGGAACGTCCGCATCGGCATCAACCCCCTGTCCTGGATGAACGATGACCTGCCATCCCTGGGTGGCGAAACCCCGCTGGAAACCGCGCTGGCTGAAGGCCAGCAAATCGGCTACGCCGGGTTTGAACTGGGCAACAAATTCCCCCAAGAAGGCCCCGCGCTCAAGGCCAAACTGGCCGAGTTCGGCTTGGTGTGCGTGTCGGGTTGGTACTCGGGCTTTTTGGCAGAAAAGGAAGCCCACCAGACCAACGCCCAGGCCGTGCAGGCCGAGATAGAGCGCTGCCACGCCCACATGAGCAAGCTGCAGTACAACGGCGTGCAGGTGGTCGTCTACGGTGAATGCGCAGGCACCATCCAAGGCCAGATAGACACCCCCGTGGGCAAGCGCCCGCGCTTTGCCAGTGAACAGCTATGGCAGGACTATGCCGAGCGGCTCAACCTGTTTGGCCGCCACTTGTTGGCTACCTACGGCATCAAGCTCGCGTACCACCACCACATGGGCGCGTATGTGGAGTCCCCGGCCGACATCGACAAGCTCATGGCGCTGACCGACCCAGCCGCCGTGTTCCTGCTCTACGACACGGGCCACGCCTACTTTGGCGGGGCCAGCAACCCGGTGGACTTGCTGGCCAAGCATGTGCAGCGCGTGGCCCACGTGCACTGCAAAGACGTGCGCGCCCCAGTCATAGCCCAAGCCCGCAACGACGGCTGGAGCTTTTTGCACGGTGTGCTCAATGGGACGTTTACCGTGCCCGGCGATGGCGTGATCGACTACGACGCCGTGCTGCGCACCCTGCACGCCGCAGGCTACGAGGGCTGGCTGGTGGTGGAGGCCGAGCAAGACCCCGCGGTCGCCCCCAGCTACCAGTACGCTGAAAAAGGCTTCCAAACCCTGCAAGGCATCGTGAGCCGCATCAACGCAGAACACCCTTAAACCGCACCAGCACAGGAGGCACCCATGGTCAGCCCACTGCACGTAAAGGCCACCCCCACAGGCCGCGAAATCGTCCACATCACGCCCGAGCGGGCTGGGTGGACTTATGTGGGCTTTCGGGCCGTGCGCTTGGTCGCGGGCGATGTCGAGCACGTCCCCACCCTCACGCGGGAGCATTGCGTGGTGGTGCTCACCGGTGTGGTGGACATGGAGGTAGACGGCCAAGTATTTGAGCGCATGGGCACCCGCTTGTCGGTGTTCGACCCCGTAGCCCCTGCTGCGCTGTATGTGCCGCCGGGCAAGCAGGTGGTCATTCGCGCCCATGGCAATGCCGAGGTGGCCCTGTGCAGCGCCCCCGGTGACGACAAGCCCCGCCCCGTGACCCTGCTAGACCCCGCCACCATGCGCCGCAGCGTGCGCGGGCAGGGCACCAACACCCGCTATGTGTGCGACATCTTGCCGCACGACAACCCGCTGGCCGCCCATCTGCTGGTGGTGGAGGTGCGCACCCCCGCCAGCCACAGCAGCAGCTACCCGCCGCACAAGCACGACCTGGAGCAGCCGCCCGTGGAAACGCAGTTGGAAGAAACCTACTACCACCGCCTGCACCCGCCGCAAGGCTTTGCCTTCCAGCGCGTGTACACCGACGACCGCAGCCTAGACGAAGCCTGCGCGGTGGAAAACCACGACGTGGTGATGGTGCCGCGCGGCTACCACCCCGTGGTGGCTCCGCACGGCTACGAGTCCTACTACCTCAACGTCATGGCTGGGCCCAACCGTTTTTGGGTGTTCAAAAACGACCCCGCGCATGAGTGGATGCTGGCTCCAAAGTAGGGCTGCCCAATCCGGCACTAAGGCAGTAAGCTGTGGGCATGCCTGCCAGCCAACACGAAGTAGCGGCCTTTTTGGCCGCCCAATTTCCGCAAACGCAGTGCGTGGTCGAGTCCATCGGCCCGGACTGCGCCACGGTGTCCCACCCTGTCGGGCCAGAGCAGCTCCGCCCCGGTGGCACCGTCTCTGGCCCCGTGCTCATGGCCGTGGCCGATGTGGCGCTGTACGTTGCCATACTGGGCCGCATAGGCATCGTGCCGCTGGCGGTCACCACCAGCCTGAACATCAACTTTCTGCGCAAACCCAGTGCCGATGCCCGCATCGTGGGGGAATGCCGCCTGCTCAAAGTAGGCCGCAGCCTGGTGGTGGGCGAGGTCTACCTCTACTCCCAAGGCCAGAGCGAGCCTGTGGCGCATGCGGTGGGCACGTATTCCATACATCTTGCATCAATATGACTTCATCAACACCTTTTACTGCCCTTATCACTGGCTGCTCTAGTGGCATTGGAGCGGCTTTGGCAGTCGAGTTGCTGCAGCGCGGTTGGCAGGTAATCGCTACCGCACGCAGACCAGAGCGCTTGCAGGCCTTGGCTGCAGCGGGGGCCAGAGTTATGGCGCTGGATGTGAGCGACGCACAGTCAATCGCTGCACTGGCATCCACACTGCAAACAGAAAAAGTAGCGTTGCACCTGTTGGTCAACAACGCGGGCTACGGCCAGTTTGGCGCCATGCTGGACATCAGTCCTGCCGCCATACGCCAGCAGTTCGATACCAATGTGCTGGCACCACTTGTCGTGACACAGGCCTTGCTGCCGTGTTTGCTTGCCGCTGCACCCCGCGCATGCGTGGCGCATATAGGCAGTGTGTCGGGGGTGGTCACGACGCCCTTTGCTGGAGCGTATTGCGCTAGTAAAGCTGCTTTGCACGCTATGGCCGATGCCATGCGCATGGAACTGTTGCCATTGGGGATTCATGTCGTTACCGTGCAGCCCGGTGGTGTGGCATCGCGCTTTGGCGATGCGGGCAGTGAGCAGGTGCAACTGCCTGCAGATTCGCTCTACAGCGCCATAGCAGATTCGGTTCTGCAGCGAGCACGCGCTTCGCAGGCCACCGCCACCCCTGCCGATGTGTTTGCGCGGGGCTTAGCAGACCACTTGGTGCAAGCGCAGCCAGGCCCACTGTACCGGGCGGGTACCAATAGCGCCAAGCTCATCTGGCTCAAGCGCTTACTGCCCACTCGCACCTTGGATACCAAGTTGGCATCGCTATTTGGCCTCACGCGACTGCGGCGCTGAGGCCTGTTCATAGGCTAATCGGCTGCCCCGTGGTGGCGCTTTGGGTGGCCGCATCGGCCAGCTTTTGCGCCTGCACGCCGTCGTGCACCGTGGTTTTAAAGGGCTTGCCCGCCTGCAGGCAGTCAAAGAAGTGCTCTATTTCCAGGCGGTATGCCGCTGCGTAGCGCTGCAGGAAGAAAGCCTCTGGCTTGTCGGCCTTGATGCCGTTCGCATCCCACTGTTGCACCTGGCTGGGCGCGTGGTTGCCACACTGCAGCATGCCTTGCGAGCCCAGCACTTCAAAGCGCTGGTCGTAGCCATAAGCGGCGCGGCGCGTGGTGTTGATCTGGCACAGCCGCCCCTTGCGCGTGCGGATGGTCACGGCGGTGCAGTCAAAGTCGCCCGCCTCGCCCACGGCGGGGTTGGTCAGCACCGAGCCGGTGGCGCTCAGCCAAGCGGCTTCGTCACCGTCGGCACACAAAATCCAGCGGAACACGTCAAAGTCGTGGATCAGCATGTCGCGGAAAATGCCGCCCGACTGTTTGATGTACTCCACCGGCGGCGCGCCGGGGTCGCGGCTGGTGATGACCAGCATCTCCGGCGTGCCAATTTCACCCTTGTCCATGCGCGTGCGCGCTTCGTTGAAGGTGGGGTCAAAGCGGCGCTGAAAGCCAATCATGCAGCCCACACCCGCTTGGGCCACGGTTTGTGCCACGGCCTCGGCGCGGGGCACGGACAAGTCCACCGGCTTTTCGCAAAAGATGTGTTTGCCCGCCGCTGCGCTGCGCGCAATCAGGTCGCTGTGCGTGGTGGTGGGCGAGCAAATGGCCACCGCGTCCACACTGCGGTCGGCCAGCACGGTGTCTATGTCTACCGCTGCAGCACCCAGCGTCTGGGCCAGGTCGGCAGCGGCTTGGGGCATGGCGTCGCACACATAGGCGAGCTGCACACCGCTCAGGGCGGCCAGGTTGGTGGCGTGGATGCGGCCAATGCGGCCAGCACCGAATACGGCTACTTTTTTCATGCGTGTCCTCGGGTCGTTGGTTCTGGTGCGCAGCACGCTGCGCGACCCGGGGAGCATAACTAGCAATAGAAATATTTTTCTATTATGGTTTACGCTAAATAAATTTTTATTCTTGTCTTGAGGTGTCGCTGTCGGCCTCTGTGAGCCGCCGAATTGTCAACGCACACCGCTGTTCAATCAGTGCAGTGATTTGCTCCACCACCGTGTTGCCAGCAAAGCCTTGTACTGTGTCTGCTTGCAGTTTGCGTGCTGCTGCAGGCAGTGATTTGGCCCACTCCACAATGCGCCTTTTGGCTTGGGCTTTGGTCACACCTACGTTCTGAGCAAATTGCTCCCAGTGCCGCTTTTCCACCTCGCTGAACTTGTATTTGCTGCCGATTTTCATCGCCATCTTGGGAGTTAGGCTCGGGCAGATAGCGGTGGACAGCGTGTCATACAGCGGTGCCAAAACGGGTGTCTTTGCTGTGTAGAGCAACGAGAAATTTTTAGCATGCGCATCGTTGTTGCCAATCAGGGCGTTGAATACCACGCAGTCCAGCAGCCGCAGCACATGGGGGGCACTGGGGCGCGTGGCGCGGCGTACCAAATCAAAACACTGGGCCAAGTCAGGCCCCCCTTCGTTTTGGTACTTCATCTCCGGCACTACGCCCAATGCCTGACAAAAGTCCTCTTGGTGCAAGCGTTGCAGCAGCCCTTGCTTATCCACCAGTCGGTCATAACGCTCTACCAGCAGAAATGAACGGTCGAACACCTTGTGCACGGCGGCCTTGGCAGGTTGTAGCTGCATGACTTGTGCCAATGCCATGCAAAATCCTTCATTCACCACACTGTCCGCAACCGAATGGATAGCTGGTTTCAAGATGTGGGAGCTAGGCGTTCCACGCAGAGGTAAGCCAATCCGTACACCGTCGAAGACCACAGGCAGTTTGTCCTGTGCACCGGCCAATGAAAGCCGCAAACCGTCTTTGCCGGCCAGCATCGGGCGGCGTGGTAACTCCTCCAGAATGGCTACCACTTCTTCATCACTGAGCCACTGCACATCCGTGTTGCTGGGCTGGCCCACAGTGGCAGGCAACGCTTGCTCCGGTTCCAGAAAGGTAACCGCCCCTGCACACTCGCCCCCTATGAGATCCAGCAGGGCAAAGTCATTTTGGCCAGAGACTTGAAACTGTTGCGCAATCAGGCGGCGCATTTGCCCCTCGGGCAACAAGCCCGCAAAGAAAGGCCGTGTCTGCTTGTCGTCAAACGGCGCAGCTTGCAGAGGAAGCGAAGCTGACAAGGCCACCGCATCTTGCCGCAACAGCCAGTCAGGGGCATACGCAAAATGGAGTCGCCCATCCACCAGTGCCAGCGTGCCCACGCGCTGGGAAAAAAGCCAAACTTGCAGTTCATGCGCCATGTGCGCCACCTTCGTCTGTGCTGTTGGTAGCCAATGGAAGTCCAATCAACTGCACTACACCGCCCAACGCATCGATAACGCGCAACACGTTTTCCAGCCTCACCGTCGGTTTGCCAGCCTCCAAATCCACGATAAAGCGCACACCCACCCCCGCTGCCAGTGCTAGCTGGGGTTGTGTCAACGCCAGTTGCTTGCGTGCGGCACGCAAGGCCTGGCCCAGTTGCTGGGGCGATTGGATGGTTGTCATGGTCTGTTGAATATCCCGTACGGGAAATTATGGTGTGCAACAGACCTTTGCGCAACAAAATTTCCTGTTTGGGAAATAAAATATGCTCATCCAAGCTACTAGGCTAGACCTTCCCCGTCGTCGGCTGGTAGGGCAGCTCCAGCCGATAGGCCAGGGCGATGAACAGGCTTTGCGCCAGGCACATGGTGCTGCTCAGCGACCTGAAGCCAAAGGTGGAGTGGTCTTGCACCACCAGCGTGGTGTGGGCGTGGGTGGACAGGGGGCTCATCAGGCTGTCGGTGATGGCGATGATGTGCGCGCCGCGCTCGTGCGCCAGTTCGGTCACTTGCACTGTCTCGTTGGCGTAGGGCGCGAAGGAGATGGCGATGAGCACATCCCCCGCGCGCACCGAGCGCGTTTGGCCCAAGTGCATATTGCCCAGCGCCGAGATCAGGCCCACGCGCTTGTCGGTGTGCTGCAGCGCGTAGTCCAGGTAGGCTGCTATGGGCAGCGAACGGCGCGAGCCGCAAATCCAAATACTGTCGGCCTGCTGCAGCAGCGTTACCGCTTTGTCCAGCGCCACCGGATCCAGCGCCTGCTGCAGCTCCTGCATGCCCGCTTGGCAGCCGCTGATGAATTCCCGCGCAATGTCCGCCGCATCCAGCGGCTTGTTGGCCGACTCGATGACCTCGCGAATGCGGGCCTGGTAATTGCGCCCCGGCACCAACTGGCGCGACAGCCCTTCGCGGAACACCGCCTGCAGCTGGCTAAAGCCCGAAAAGCCAAAGTGCTTGGCAAAGCGCACGATGGCCGAAGGCTGCACGCCGCAGTTGCGCGCCACATCCAAAATGCCCTCCAGCCCTATGTGGTCGCGGTGCTGCTCCACATAGCGGGCGATGATTTTGAGCTGCTTGCTCAGCGCGTTGTAGTCACTGGCAATGCGCTGGATCAGGTCGTCCACAGACGACGGTGGGGCGGAACTCACGGGGCAGAACACTCCGAAGTGCACCGCCAGGCAGGCCTTGGGCGGTGGGGCTGGTTACAGATACGGTCTGTGCCCATTCTCCAAGAATTCTGGCGGGGCAGAAACGGGAAAACGTCTGTATTTGTGACGGAAGCCGATAGCTTTCCGTCAGCGGTGGTATTGGCTGCCATGCAGCACGTGCTGGACTGGGGAGCCCGTCACGCTCTGCGCGAATGCTCGGCAACATACTGCTGCAGTACGCCATCCATGCGCGATTGCCAGCCCTCGCCAGTGGATTTGAAATACGCCACCACCTCCGGGCTGTAGCGCACAGAGACCAGTAGTTTTTTGCTGGCAGACTTCGGGCGACCGCGCACCGTTTTGAGCGGCACCATGGCTTGTAGCTGCTTGGGCGTTAGCGGTTGTGCATCAGGATCGGCCTTGGCAGCAGCGGTAATGGCCCTGTCTTCAGCCACGGTGGGCATGACAACAGCTGGTCGTTTAGTAACTTTGGACATAGTGCTTCACCTCGCGTCGATTGGCTTTGCGCAAGCTGATGATGCGGCGGGCATCATTGCGCTCCACAAACGCCACGTAATACAAAATCCCGGTCTCCGGTGCGAGCGCAATCATGCGCAGCTCGCCATAGTCGCGTCGATCATCCACCCAGACCAGAGCCTCATCCCAATCAAGCTCCGCCGCTAGCGCAAGCGACAGGCCGTGCTTCTCTTGATTGGATGCATCTTTTGCTGGGTCGAATTCAATGCGCATACTTTATTGTAGCTACGTTAATTTAAGTGAGCAATAAGCCGCCACAACTGGAAGAGATATTTAAATAGGCACAGCATTTGTTGGAAAATCAGTAAGCGAAGTACGGTTCACTACCACCCAAACTTACTAAGTATCTATGAGTGTCAATAGCGAAACACTGGTGTATCACTACGAAGCGCGAGAGCGGTTTCTCTTATGGGTTGGGAAAGCAAATATTTGTCCGGAAACAGGTGTACCACTGTTGCCTGCTAATGCAACCTTTGTCCCGCCTCCGATCCTTGCAACCCAGGATGACGAGATAGCTCAATTTGATAAGGCCCTGAATCAGTGGCGAATTGTCCCCAACAATTTCTGGCGTCCCTTATGTGAAGAGGTTAATTACGATGCGGGAAGGTTGATGGCTACTTATCAGCCGCTCAGCCTGTCGGCCTTTGGTAGTGATTTTCCGAATTACCCGTCTATACCTCAGATATGCAATTCCAGGGTCGTTGTTATAGCAATCTGTCAGCGTATTCGTTTTATTCAAGAAAAATTCAACACTGCATGTCTTTTGCATAAGGCGATCGGGCGTGAAAGTTTGTCCCTTGTTCCGCTGGATTCACCGGATGCCGCGAGTCTTGCTTGCTTGCCGACAGATATTTATAGGTACAAACTCGAAATCGAATCCATTGTTTATCTGATGCGTCGAGTGCTTGATAGCCTCGCCCAGCTCACTTACTTGATTACTGATGCAGATATGTTTCAGAAAACAAAAAAAATAGCGCACAACGAAATAGGGCGTGCACTAGATGTATCGACTCAAGGAACAGATTTTTCAAGGGTTATTGTCGGGGATGGTGAGCGCTATGAAAAAGATTCAACAGAATTCTTAAAAATCATCAATGAGCTTTTCAATAGCTTTAAGCATTCTCTTATGCACGATGAAAGCTACACGCTGATTGGTGAGGAAAATCCAACGATCGTGACGTATCACGCGAAGCACAACGATCACAATTCAAAGATCGTTTTTCATAACCACAGCGCTCACCACATCATGATGGGCTTTCAAGATACTGTGCTCCGTATTCTCAGTAATCAAAAGGTATTTGTGCCTTACGTAGTTGCTAAAATTTAAATTAAAACCCCCGCAGGCTCCCGCCCACGGGGGTTTTCTCTTTCAGCCCCAGCTCGGCCTTACAAATAGCTATTGAGCAAGTTCTCCACCCACTCCTGCCGTCCTGACACGGGCTGCACGTCCACGTTTCTGTCCAGCACGCGCTGGGCCACGGCGTCCAGGCCCAGTTTGCCGGTCAGCACGTCTTGGCCAAAGTGGCCCTTCCAGCCTGCGTAGCGGTCTTCGGTCACTTGGGCAAAGCGGCCATCGGCAATCATCTTCTCGGCTATCAGCAGGGCGCGGGCGGTCACGTCCATGCCGCCTATGTGGCCGTGGAACATGTCTTCGGGGTCTATGCTTTGGCGGCGCACCTTGGCGTCAAAGTTAAAGCCACCGGTGGTGAAGCCGCCGCCCTGCACGATGTAGTACAGCGCCAGTGCGGTGTCGGCTATGTTGTTGGGGAACTGGTCGGTGTCCCAGCCGCACTGCATGTCGCCCCGGTTCATGTCGATGGAGCCGAAAATGCCCAAGTCCAGCGCGGTCACTATCTCGTGCTCAAAGCTATGGCCCGACAGGGTGGCGTGGTTGGCCTCTATGTTCACCTTCACTTCTTTTTCCAGCCCGTAGCGGGTCAAGAATCCGTACACCGTGGCGGTGTCAAAGTCGTACTGGTGCTTGCTGGGTTCGCGGGGTTTGGGCTCTATCAGGATGGTGCCCTTAAAGCCTATCTTGTGCTTGTACTCCACCACCATGTTCAGGAAGCGGCCTAGCTGGTCCAGCTCGTGGCCCATTTTGGTGTTGAGCAGGGTTTCGTAGCCTTCGCGGCCACCCCACAGCACGTAGTTTTCGCCACCCAGTTTCAGGGTGGCGTCCATGGCTTCTTTCACTTGCAGGGCGGCCATGGCAAATATCTCGGGGTTGGGGTTGGTGGCCGCGCCTGACATAAAGCGGCGGTGGCTAAACAGGTTGGCCGTGCCCCACAGCAGCTTCATGCCGGTTTGCTGTTGTTTGGCACCCAGCACGTCCACCATGGCGCGCAGGTTGTTCACGCTGTCGCGGGGGGTAGCGCCTTCGGGGGCCACGTCGCGGTCGTGAAAGCAGTAGTAGGGCGCGCCCAGTTTGCTAAAGAACTCAAACGCCACGTCCGCCTTGGCCTTGGCGGCGGCCATGGGGTCGGCCATGTGCTGCCAAGGGCGCTGGAAGGTGTCACCGCCAAACGGGTCCATGCCGTTCCACACAAAGCTGTGCCAGTAGCACACGGCAAAGCGCAGGTGGTCTTGCATGCGCTTGCCCAGCACCATGCGGTCTTTGTCGTACCACTTAAAGGCCAGCGGGTTGTGCGACAGCGGGCCTTCGTAGGCAATGGGGTGGATGTTGTGAAAGTAGGTGCTCATGGCTTGTCTCCTGTTGTGTGGGGTATTCAGTGGCCGGGTTCACTGCCCGGTTGGTAAAGGCGCTTGAAGCGCTGGTAGCGCGCTTGCAGCGCGTCGTGTTCGGTAGCTTGTGGGGTGAATGTGTCTTGCACGGGCGGGGTGGTGCACACCTGCGCCAGCGGTGCGCCGCAGGCCAGCCACGCCAGCCGGGCCGCACCCAGTGCGCCGCCCAGGGCCGAGTCTTCGTGGGTGACGATGGGCACGCCCAAGGTGTTGGCCAGCAACTGCGCCCAAAAGCGGCTGCGCGCACCGCCGCCCACCAGCGACAGGCTGGCCACCTGCGTGCCCGCCGCTTGCAGCGCGGCCAAGCCGTCGCGCAGGCCAAAGCCCACGCCTTCCATGACGGAGTAGGTCAGTTGGGCCGGGTCGGTGTCCAGCGTGAGATGGTGGAAGCTGCCACGCACCAGTGCGTCGTTGTGCGGGGTGCGCTCGCCCGCAAGGTAGGGCAAGAACAAGGGGCTGGCGCTGCGTGCGCTGCTGCTCAGGGCGGCGGCGCGGGGCTCCAGATCGGCCACGCGCTGGTAGCCCAGCAGTTGGGTGACCCACTGCAGGGCGCTGGCGGCGCTGAGCATGACGCTCATTTGGTGCCACAGGCCGGGCAGGGCGTGGCAAAAGGCGTGGGTGGCGCTGGCCGGGTTGGGCTGGTAGCCGGGCGTGACCACAAACATAACGCCGCTGGTGCCCAGCGACAAAAAGCCTTGGCCCGCTGCAGCCATGCCCATGCCGATGGCGCTGGCCGCGTTGTCGCCACCGCCCCCGGCCACTTGCACGTTGGCAGGCAAGCCCCACTGCGCGGCCAAGGCCGGGCGCAGGGTGCCGCTGCTCTGGCTGCCTTCCACTAGGCGGGGCATGTGGCTGCGGTTCAGGCCTGTCAGGGCCAGCAGCTCGTCGCTCCAGTCGCGCCGCGCCACGTCCAGCCACAGGGTGCCGCTGGCGTCGGACATGTCGCTGGCGTAGTCGCCCGTCAGTTGCAGGCGCACGTAGTCTTTGGGCAGCAGCACTTTGGCTACTTGGGCAAACACCTCGGGTTCGTGCTGGGCCACCCACAGCAGCTTGGGCGCGGTAAAGCCGGGCATGGCCAGGCTGCCGCCCAGCATGCCCAGCTGGGGCAGGCGTTGCATCATGTGCTGGCACTGCTCGGCGCTGCGCACGTCGTTCCACAAGATGGCGGGGCGCAGCACGCGGTCGGCTTGGTCCAGCAGCACCGCGCCGTGCATTTGGCCGGACAGGCCAATGCCGCGCACTTGCTGCCATGCCTTGGGCGGTGCGCTGTGGCGCAGTTGGGCGATGGCTTGGCAGGTGGCATCCCACCAAGCGTGGGGGTCTTGTTCGCTGTGGCCGGGGTGGGGGCGGCTGATGTCCAGCGCCACCCCGCTGCTGGCCAGTACGCGGTGCTGCTCGTCCAGCAGCAGGGTTTTTATTTCGGAGGTGCCAGCGTCTATGCCTATGTACATGGTGGTGTGCTGGATATGCCCAGTCGTTGCAGTGGTTGTAGTTCGTGGTAGAGCACCAGTGCGGCTGCGCCCACGGCCCCGGCCAGCAGGCCGTGGCGGGTGAGTTGCACGTCGGGGGCTTGCATGCCGGCTTGCTCGGCGTACTGGCCCAGCATGCGCGTGGCTTCTTGCACCAGCGCGAGGTGGGCTATGCACGATGCGCCGCCCAGCACCATGGTGCGCGGGTTGAGCGTCATCCACAGGTTTTGCAGCACAGTGCCCAAATAGCGCCCGGCTTGGGCCAAAGCGTTTTCGCTGCTGCCCTGCTCAATAGCGTGGGCCAGTGCGCGGGAACCCAAAAACGCCTCCACACAGCCTTGGCGTCCGCAGGAGCAGCGCGGGCCGTTCATGTCCAAAATGCTGTGGCCTATTTCGCCTGCCATGCCTTGGTAGCCCGTCAGCACCAGCTCGCCCTGCACGATGCCGGCCCCCACGCCCACGCCGCAAGCCACAAAGACCAAGGGGCTGGGGTGGGTGGCGGAAAACTCGTACTCGCCCAGCGCAGCGGCATCGGCCTCGTTGCAAATGTGCACGGGCAGGTCGGGCACCTGGGCGGTGTGCAGGGCTTGGCGCAGCAGTTGCAGCAGGTTCAGGTTGCGCCAGCCCAGGTTGGGGGCAAAGCGCAGCAGGCCTTGGCGCTCGTCGATGGCACCGGGCACGCCGCAGCCTATGCCGCACAGGGTGTAGCGGTGCTGTTCGGCTTGGTGGGGCAATTTGTCTATCAATTGGCGCACCAGTTGCGCAGCTTGCAAGCAGGCGGCTGCGGGCTGGGTGCTTGTCAGGGCTTCTTCGGCGCTGGCCAGCACCTCGCCGCGCAGGTTCACGGCCACGGCGCGCAGGGTGTCTACGCCAATGTCCACGCCCAGCAGGGCGCGCCGCGTGCCATCGACCTGCAGCGGGGTGGAGGGGCGGCCCATCACGGGGGGGCTGGCGGCATCGCTATCGCTATGGCTTTGGGTTTCGGTGACCCAACCATCGTCCATCAGCTCGCGGATCAGCAGGCTCACGGTGGATTTGGTCAGCCCACTGGCTTGGGCCAACTGGGCGCGCGATAAACCGGGCTGCAGCCGCAGCAAGCGCATCAGCTCGCAGCGGTTCATGCGTTTGACGAGTTGCAGATCGCCGGTTTTTTTCATGGTGGGGTGACTCGCTTAGAGGGTGTGGGTTTGGGCTTTGTTGGGGGGTAGTTTGCCCGCAATGATCATGCCCAGCACCTCGTCCTCGTTCACATCGCTGGTGCGGTAGGTGCCCACCAGCTTGCCGTTTTTCATCACTGCCAGCCGGTCGCTCAGGGCGAAGACGTCGGGCATGTCGTGGGTGATGAGGAAGATGCCCACGCCCTCGGCCTTGAGCTGGCGTATGAGCTGCCCCACCATGGCGGTTTCCTCGGGGCCGAGCGCGGCGGTGGGTTCGTCCATGATGAGGATCTTGGCGTTGAAGTAAATGGCGCGCGAGATGGCCACCACCTGCCGCTGCCCGCCCGAGAGGCGGCGCACGGGCACGCGCACGTTCTTGAAGTTTTTGTTCAGCCGCTGGAACACTTTGCGTGCCTCGGCGTCCATGCGCATGTCGTCCAGGGTGTTCCAGCGCGTCATCAGCTCGCGGCCCAAAAACAGGTTGGCCACCGAGTCCAGGTTGTCGGCCAGCGCCAGCGTTTGGTAGATGGATTCGATGCCGTGGCCCTGTGCGTCCACGGGGGTGCGTATGGCGGCTTTTTGGCCGTTGATGAGCACCTCGCCGCTGTCTATGGGGTAGGCCCCGGCCAGCATTTTCATGAGGGTGGATTTGCCCGCACCGTTGTGGCCTAAGAGGGCCACCACTTCGCCGGGGTAGAGGTTCAGGCTCACGTCTTCTACGGCGTGCACACCGCCAAAGGCTTTGTGGATGCGGCGCAGTTCGACCAACGGTGCAGTGTGTGTGTGCGTGCTGCTCATACGGTTTCTCCTGTCAGGCGGCGGTACAGCACGTCAAACACCACGGCCACGATGAGTACTTGCCCTATGACCACATAGCGCACCCCAATGGACACGTCCAGCAGCAGCATGCCGCTGTCTATGCATTGCATGATGAGCGCTCCCAGCACCGACCCCATGATGGAGCCGCTGCCCCCGGTGAGCGCGGTGCCACCAATGACGGCGGCGGCAATCACGTACAGCTCCATGCCCGTGCCCAGCGAGTTGGTGCCTGCGTTCAGGCGGGCAATGGACACAATGGCCGCCACCGTGACCAGCACGCCCAACAGCACAAACAGCATGAGCGTGACGCGCTTGACCGGAATGCCCACCAGCGCGGCGGCCTCGGGGTTGCCGCCCATGGCAAAGATGTAGCGGCCAAAGCGCGTGCGCTTGACGATGAATGACAGCAGCAGCGCCACGCCACCCCAAATGAGCACGGGAATAGGCACGCCCTGGGGCGCGTCTTTGGCGGGGATTTGGTAGGCGTTCATGGTGGCGACAAAGGCCAGCACCAGCGCGATGGGCACGAGGGTGAGCGCCACGTCCAGCCACAGCGGGTTGTTGGGCACTTGGTAGGCGGCTTGGGCGCGGCGGCGGCTCCAGGTGGCCAGCACCACGGCCACGCACACCAACAGGGCCAGCAGCCAACTGGCGGCGACGCCAATAGCACCATCAAACCCACCGCCCAGACGCTGGAAGAAAGCGTCGTTTACCGGCTGGGTTTTGCCATCGGCCACCAAAAAGGCCGCGCCACGAAAGGACATGAGGCCGCCCAGCGTGACCACAAACGAGGGAACGCCCAGCTTGGCCGACAGGGCCCCTTGGTAAAACGACACGGCAATGGCCGCAGCCAATCCGGCTAGGCTGGCGCTGATCCAGTGCCAGCCGCCGGTGTACATGAGGGTGGCGATGAGTACGCCCACAAAGCCCATGACCGAGCCAACCGACAGGTCGATGTGGCGCGCCACGATGACCAGCACCACCACGGTGGCGACGATGCCCACCACGGCGGTTTGCTGGGCAATGTTGTAGAGGTTCTCAGGGCCCAAAAACAGGCCACCCGAGAGGATGTTGAATGTCACAGCAATGACCGCTAGCACCAGGCCCATGACGACCAAGCGCCAGTCGATGGCGGCTTGCTTAAGGGAAGACAAAACGGCGTTCAAGAGGATTTCTCCGAGAAAAAAACACCGCAGGCCAGCACAGGGGTGTGAAGGGCCGTGCGGTGTTGCTATCAGGCTCTGCAGGGCTTATTTGCAGGCAGCAGGCCCTTTGGCAGCGTCCACGCCTTTGCACAGGTCAGCCTTGCTGATCCAGCCGGCTTTGACCACCACGTCCAAGTTTTTGGCGGTAATGGCCACGGGCTTGAGGAACTGCGACTGCAGGGCCAGTTTCTTGGCACCGCCGTTCCAGGTCACGGCGTTCTTTACCTTTTGGCCCTTGGCCAAGTCCACGGCAGCAGCAGCGGCTTCGCGGCCCAGGTCGCGGGCGTCTTTCCAGACCGACACGGTTTGGGTGCCCAGTGCCACGCGGTTGAGCGCAGCGTGGTCACCGTCTTGGCCCGACACGGGCACGCCTTTGATGCCCTTGGCAGTGAGCGCAGCCACCACGCCACCGGCGGTACCGTCGTTAGAGGCGACCACGGCATCGACCTTGCCGCCGGTCTTGGTCAGGATTTGCTCCATGTTTTTTTGCGCCACTTCGGGCTTCCAGCCTTCGGTGTATTCCTCGCCCACGATCTTGATGTCGCCCTTCTTCACCGCAGCGTCAATCACCTCTTGCTGGCCACCGCGCAGGAAGTCGGCGTTGGGGTCGGTGGGGGAGCCTTTGATCATGACGTAGTTGCCCTTGGGCTTGGCTTCGAACACGGCACGCGCTTGCATGCGGCCCACTTCCACGTTGTCAAAGGTGATGTAGAACACGCCGGGTGCTTCGATCAGGCGGTCATAGGCCACGACTGGGATTTTTTGCTGGTTGGCCTTGTTCACGGCGGGCAAGATGGCGTCTTTGTCCATGGCCAAAATGATCAGTGCCTTGGCACCCTTGGCGATCAGGCTGTCAATGTCGGCTAGTTGTTTCTCGGGCGAACCGCCCGCGTCTGCGCTCACATAGGTGGCTCCCATTTTGGCCAGTTGGGCTTTGATGGCGGCCTCATCGGTCTTCCAGCGCTCCTCCTGGAAGTTGGACCAGCTCACACCCACCACTTGGGCAAAAGCACCGGCGGCGGCCATGCTCAGGGCCAGAGCGGTCAGGGTTGTCTTCAGTTTCATCGCAGTCTCCTCATATGGCCTCGCGGCCTTGGTTTGTGTTTAAGCGAGTCACCGGCCTGTTTGCCTGCGGCAGCAGACGTGACCGGCGCATTCTGTGGCGCGGTTGGGGCCGTCACATCGGGACAAACCCGACATAGTTTGTTTATTGAACTAAGTAAAAACACGCATGGCAAAAACACCCTGTCACTAGAAAAGTGTTCCTTGCCCTGACAATAGGCCTATGCATACAGACCAAGAAACAACTGGTGCGCCCACAGGGAAGCGCATGCTTTTTATGCCCACACTCGTGCGCCGCTTGGCGTGGGTAGTGGCTGGTGTGCTGGCAGCCTGGCTGCTGTGGTGTGTGGTGGGCTGGGCGGTGCTGCCCAGCATGCTGCAACGCATGGCCGAGCGGCAGTTGAGCGACAAGCTGGGGCGCGTAGTAGCGGTGGGGTCGGTGCAGTTTCGCCCGTGGTCGCTGGAACTGGAACTGCATGACTTGCGCATAGCTGGCGCTGGGGGGAATGTGGGAGATGATTCCACACCGCAGCTGGAGTTGCAGCGCGTCTATGTGGATGCCGAACTGCAAAGCCTGTGGCACTTGGCCCCCGTGCTCGATGCCGTGCAACTGCAGGGCTTGCACCTGCGCTTGCGCCACCAGGGCCAAGGCCACTACGACGTGGACGATGTGTTGCAGCGCTTGCTCAACCAGCCGCCCAGCGATCCGGTGCGCTACGCGGTTTACAACATAGCCTTGCAAGACCTGCAGGTGGACTTTGACGATGTGCGCCCCAATGGCACCGTGGTGCACCACAGCTTGCGCGATGGGCAACTGCAGTTGCCTTTTATCAGCAACTTGCCCGCCAAGCGCAGCGTGCAGGTCAAGCCCCAGTTGGTGTTCACCCTCAACGGAGCCCACTGGGACAGCGATGCCATGGCGCTGCCTTTTGCCGATGATCCACAAGGCAATGTGCATGTGCAGGTGGATAAGCTGGATTTGGCGCCTTATTTGCCCTACTGGCCTGCCACGCTGGCGCAGCGGCCCACGCAGGCCGTGCTCAAAGCCGATGTGCGCTTGAGTTTTGTCGATGAAGACCCGCAGCCGCATGTGTTGCTTCAATCCCTGCAACTGCAAGCGGACTCCATAGCCTGGGTGGACACGCAAGCCAATAACACCCGCATGGCGCTGCGCGATGTGCGCCTAGAGGCGAGCCAGTGGCGTTGGCCCGAAGTAGCTGGCGCTGCCCCCGCCAGTGGCGCACTCAAAGGCCGCGCGGTACTAACCATGCAAGGCGTTGCGGGTCAAGCTGCGCTGCAGTGGCAGCTAGAAGGCAGCCCTTCGAAGGGGCAAGCCACAGCCCAGTTGCAACAATTGCCGCTGGCCATGGCCAACCCCTATACCCAAGCGCTGTGGAACCCCCAGCAGCCGCTGCAACTGCAAGGCACACTGGACGCCACCCTGCACGCTCAATGGAATGGCACTGCTGGTGTGACTGGCCAGTGGCTGCCCAACCTGCAACTGAGCGTGCCAGAACTGACCGTGCGCAAGCTGGCACTGCAGCCTGCCAATGCCAGTGCCAGTGCCAGTGCCAGTGCCAGTGCCGATGCGCAATCGCCCCAGCAGTGGCCGCAGTTGCAACAGCTACGCCTACAAGGCGTGCAACTGGATTTGAGCCAGCAGCGCGTGCAAGTGCAAAGCCTGCAAGTGCAGCAACCCCGCATGGCCCTGCAGCGCAATGCCCAAGGCGTGCTCAATGTGCAAGCGTGGTTGGCCAGCAGCCCTGCTTCTGCTGCCCCCAAACCCAGCGTGCCATGGGTGGTGCAATTGGATGCGCTGACGGTGCGCGACGGCTCCGTGGCTTGGAGTGATTGGCAGCCAGCTACGCCGGTGCAACTGCTTATGAACGGCGTGCAATTGCAAGTGCAGTCGCTGGTGTGGGGGCAAGCCAGCGCCAAACCTGTAGTCTGGAGTGTGCAAGCAGGCATTGCAGGCACAAGCAAAGAAGCGGGCAAGAATGCAAGTGCTAGTGGTTTTGTGCGCTTGCAGGGAAGTGCCCAACTCTTGGCCCAAGGTGTGCCGCAACGCCTCAGTGCGCAGGGGCAGTTGCAGCGTGTGCCCGTGCACCTAGCCATGCCCTATGTGGCAGACCGCTTGAACGTAGAGGTGCGCCGCGCTGACGCGTCGTTCAGTGGTCAAGTGGATTGGGTGCAAGCAGGCAACCAAGTGCAAGTGAAGGGCGATGCCGCGCTGGAAGACTTGCACGCCACCATCGCCAACGGTAGCAGCCAAGACGGTGACGACTTGCTGCGCTGGAAAGCGCTGCAAGTGCCCGGTTTGCAACTGCAAATGGGTGATGGGCAAGCCGTGCGGGTGAGTGCGCTAGAGGCCAGTTTGACGGACTTTTACGCCTCAATCTTGGTGCGTCCAGACAGCACCCTCAACTTGGAGCACTTGCTCAAAAACTCCAGCGCAAGCAGTACACAAGCTGTGGCTGACAGTCCCGCCAGCCGCCCCACCATGGTGGTGAACATGGGGCCGCTGCGCTTGCTGCGCGGCAAGGTGGACTTTGAAGACCAGTTCATCCGGCCCAATTACGCTTTGCATATCACCCAGCTCAATGGTCGGCTCAGTGCTTTCAATTCGCAGGCATCAGCCAATGGCAGTCCTGCCATGGCCGATTTGGAGTTGCAAGGCCGTGCCGAAGGCACAGCCAGCTTGGATGTGAATGGCAAGTTCAATCCCTTGGTCAAGCCATTGGTCTTGGATATGAGCGCCCGCCTGCGCGATTTGGAACTGTCGCCGTTTTCCCCCTATGCCGTGAAGTACGCTGGCTATGGTATTGAGCGCGGCAAGATGAGCATGGATTTGCACTACACGGTGCAACCCGATGGCCAGCTAACGGCCACCAATAAACTGGTGCTCAACCAGCTACGCTTTGGCGATCAGCCACTCAGTGCCAAAACCCTGCCAGTGAAGTTGGCAGTGGCTTTGCTGGCCGATAGCCATGGTGTCATCGATCTGGACTTTCCCATTTCTGGCTCCATCAACGATCCGCAGTTCAGCCTAGGCCCATTGCTGTGGAAGGCCTTGGGCAATCTGATCGTCAAGGCGGCGACTTCCCCTTTCAAATGGCTTGCTGCTTTGGGGGGGACGACAGAGAGCGAGTCCAATGGCGCGTTGGCTTTTGTTGCCGGTAGCACCAAGCTCAGTGAGGCTGCACAAAACACCCTGCGCACATTGGCCCCCAATCTGCGCAACAAGCCCAACCTATTGCTCACCATCCATGGCCAAGCCAACCCAGCCCAAGATTGGCTCGACAGCAGTGCGGTAGATGATGATGTGCTGCGCGACTTGGCCATGCAACGCGCTATCGCCGTGAAAGAGTTTTTGTTGAACCAGCAAGTGCCCGTCGAGCAGGTTTTTTTGGGAACTGTGCGTACCCAATCGGTAACTGACAATCCGGTACAGGCTCAAGTTTTATTAGAGGTAGGTATTGAATGACAGATTTTCTGACCCCCGCCATGTTGCGCGCTTGGTTGCCCCAGCGCCCGGCTGATTCGCACAAGGGGATGTTTGGCAGTGTGCTCACAGTAGGAGGATCGCAGCATTACCGTGGGGCACCTTTGTTGGCAGCACTGGCATCGCTGCGTGTAGGGGCTGGTTATGCCACCTTGGCCGCCATAGAAACCGTGGTGCAAGCAGCCATGGCCCAAACTCCAGCGCTCATTGCGTGGGAATTGCCCGAGCGCGACGGTTGCATTGCTTCTGACGCGGGCCAACGCATCGTGGCCGCCTTGCCACGCTACCAAGTGCTGTGCATGGGCTGTGGGCTGGGGAATATGGATGGTGTGTCAACCGAGGTGCAGGTGTTCACGCGCCAAGTGCTGCAAGTAGCCAGTGGGAATGGCATGGTGATGGTGGTGGATGCTGACGCCCTCAATGTGCTGGCCCAGCTACCGCAAAAGCAGCGTCCCCGATTTGCCGCGCAAAACACCGTGCTCACCCCGCATCCGCAAGAGCTAGCGCGTTTGTTGCAGGTCAGCGTGGAAGAGGTTCAGGCCAACCGCGCCCAATACGTAGCCATGGCAGCCCGCCAGTGGCAAGCGGTGGTCATCCTCAAGGGCCACCAAACCCTCATCAGCGATGGCGAGCAAACCTTTACCAACCCCACTGGCAACTCGGCGCTGGCCAAGGCCGGCACGGGCGATGTGCTCGCTGGTATGGTGGCAGGCTTGTGTGCCCAAGGTGCTGGCGCGCTGCAGGCGGCCTGCGTAGCCACTTACCTGCACGGCTTGGCTGGCCAACTGTGCAGCCAAAGTTTGACGACTTACAGCATGCTGCCCACCGATTTGCTGACCAGTATCCCGTACGCAGTTGCAGCACTGCTAGAGCCATGAAAATCTACCTCGACTCCGCTCGCATCGACTCGTGGAAGCTGCCTACAGGCTGCCCAGCCGTGCAAGGCGTCACCACCAACCCCACGTTGGTTTTTCAGGCGGGCTTGCCCGTGACTTTGGACACCTACCAAGGCCTGGTGCACGCCGTGGCCGATGCGGGTTTGGCTGAGCTGATGCTGCAACTGCCCCGCCCGGACTTGGCCGCCGCAGGCCAGTGGCTGGATGCTTTGCGCAAGGCTGCACAGGCCCGTGGCGTGGTGCTGACCATCAAGCTGCCCTGCGCGGCCGATTGGGAGCACTGCATCCGTTTTGTCCAATCTGAGGGGCAAGCTGTGCTGCTTACGGGCTTGTCCAACGCCGTGCAGTTGCTGTGGGCCCGCGACATGGGCGCGCAGTACGTGGCACCGTATTTGGGCCGTTTGGCCACCGATGGGCGCGACATATGGGCGCTGGTGCGGGCCTGTGTGGCGGTGCAAAACGACGCCAACCAGCCCGGCCCGCGTTTGCTGGCGGCCAGCATCAAGTCGCACGAGGTGATGGCCCATTTGTTGGCAGTGGGTGCTGCTGCGGTCACGTTGCCGCCCAGTAGCCTGGCTGCGTGGAGCACCGACCCGGTGACCCAAACCGCACTGGACCAGTTTGAGCGCGACATCCACGCTAGTTTGCAGCTCTGATTTGGTTGTGCTTTTTATGTTGTGGGCTCCTGCCGCTCGCCGTTGGTAAACAAGGCAAAGCGGCCTTGTTCGCGTGGATGCACCGGGTCTTGCGTGGGCCAAGGCCAGCCGCCAAATTCGGTGCGGCGGTAGTCGGCAAAGGCTTGGTGGATTTCGGCTTGCGTGTTCATGACAAAGGGGCCGTACTGCGCCACAGGTTCGCCGATGGGGGCCGCTTGCAACAGCAGCAGTTCCACTTCAGCGTCGCCGTTGACCAGCTCGCAGGCCACGGGGCCGTGCAGCTGGGCCACGTGGTTGGGGGGCAGGGTCTGGCCTTCTGGGCCCTCTAGTCGCACGCCAGCTCCGCCCATGCAGTAGAGCATGCGCAGGGTTTTGGCACCGCTGCTGGCGGGCAAGGTCCAGCGGGCGTGGGGTTGCATGCGGATGGTGGCAATGGCCACATCGCCCTGGGCTTGGCTGGCCCACGAGTCCGGAGGTGGAGCCAGCCCTTGCAGGCCCGCCACTTGGCCTGCTACGCAGACCACATGGGTGCTGTGCTCGGCGGCGTCGGTCACCGTGGTACGGGGAATGGCCTCGTGCCAAAACATGGTGAAGTGCGGCGGCACCATTTTGTGGCTGGCGGGCAGGTTGAGCCAGATTTGGAACAGCTCGGTGGGGTTGCCTGCGTCTTGGTTGAGCATGGGGAACATCTCGCAGTGCACGATGCCCGCGCCGGCTGTGAGCCACTGCACATCGCCTTGGCCGTAGCGGGCGGTGGCCCCGGCGGAGTCGCTGTGGTCGATAAAGCCTTCGCGCACGATGGTCACGGTTTCAAAACCCCGGTGCGGGTGGGCGGGAAAGCCGGGTACGTTGTCACCGTGGTACATGCTCCAGCCGTCGCGGGCGCTGAAGTCGCTGCCCACATGGCGGCCCTGCAGGCTGGCGGCTACTCCCAAGTCGGCATTGCCAGCGGGGTAGGCGTCGTTGTGGTGAACGCAGAACAAGAACGGATCGATGGTGGGCCACGGGCTGGGGCCTGGTGGCAAGGCGGCCATGCCGATCAGGGCGTGTGTCGCCGAGGGGGGCGCAGAAGGGGTGTTGCTCATGGTGTGGGCTGCCTGTGGTACTGAATAGGGCCAAAACCAAGGGAGAAGCAGGTGGCCGCTATAGTTGAAGGTTATGTATTTTGTCTCCTTCTGCAAGGCCGCAACAGCCACCCGTGTACGCCGCGCGCTGCTGGCCATGACCTTTGCCCCTTTGCTGTGGGTGGTCGATGCCAGTTTGCGCCCTGACATGCCCCCCGTGGCCAGTGCCACTGTGGTGCGCAACGCCTTGATGCAAGGTGCAAGCGCGGCACCAGCCACCTCTGCCAGTGAGCCGGTTGTGTGGCAAGTGCAGGCCCAAGGCCCAATTCCTTCGCTGGGGCAGGATAAAGCGGCGCACGCCAGCAGCCTGCTGCCCAGCAGTGCGGGGCTGCTGGTGTTTTGGTTCTCGGGCGACCGCGAAAGTGGCCCGTTGGTACAAATTGCCGCTACCCAGTGGGACGCTGGTCAGCAGCAGTGGTTGCCAGCCCGTGCGGTGGTCAACCGGCATACGCTGGGGCGTGATTTGGGCTTGGGCGTGCGCCGCTTGGGCAACCCAGTGGCGTGGCGCGATGGGCAAGGGCGCATCCACCTGTTTGTGGTGGGCACGGGCTGGGGCGGTTGGGCTGCTAGCCGCGTGGTGCATTTGCGCCAGTGTGACAACCCGGCAGCCAGCGATGCACTGAGCCAGTTGTGCTTTGAACCGGTGGGTGTATTGCCGTTGGCCTGGGGCTGGAACACCAGCTACTTGGTGCGCAATGCACCATTGCCGCTGGCCGATGGTGGCATGGTGCTGCCAGTGCACTTTGAGCTGGGTAGCAAAGTACCCGCATTGCTGCGTTTTGATGCGCAAGGCGGGTATTTGGGCATGGTGCGCATCAGCCAACGCGATTACGCCTTGCAACCCGCACTGCTACCGCTGGGCGAGCACCACTGGTTGGCCTTGATGCGTGACGAGCGCCACGATGGCCGTATTCTGGCGGCGCAGAGCCAAGATGGAGGCAAGCGTTGGCAAGACCTGCCCGATCTCGATTTGCTCAATCCCGATTCTGCGGTGAGCGGCCTGACCTTGCCCAGTGGCGAGCTGCTACTGGCGCACAACAACTCGCCCAGTGGGCGCGAGCGTTTGGACTTGAGTGCCAGCCGCGATGGCGCGCATTGGGGTTTGCTGCGCACTCTGGAGAGCGGCAAGCCTGAAGACGAGTTTTCTTATCCGGCTATGGCCTGGGTGGATGGCCAGTTGTGGGTCACCTACACCGTGGATCGTGCCCGTTTGGCATGGCAGCGCTTGGCACCTGTGCCAGCCAGCGTAGAGAGAAAGACACCGTGATGGATGGCATTCAAAATTTGATGCACTTGGGCTGGGCTGGTCGCCCGTTGCAGCCTGCTTTGTGGCTGCAACAGCTATGGCTCTATGGCGGCTGGGCGGTGGTGCTGGCGTGGGCTTTGTCTGCATTGGTGCTGGTGGCCCAGCGCCTCGGCGCGCCCCGTGCCCGGGCATGGCAACGGGTGTGGGGCTGCGCTTTGCTGGCGGTGAGTTTGGCCGGTTTACCCGGTGTAGTGTCTCCGGTGTATTGGTGGGGCTTGGCTTTCCAGTACCCCAGCGCCGTATTGGTGTTGTGGTGTGCGGTGGATTTGTTGTGGCAAGGCGTGGCTGCCGGTTGGGGGGAAACCGCCTCGGACGACACGGCGTGGCAGCGCCGCGAACCCACATGGGCGCAATACGCGCTGGTGGCACTGGCTGCTGGGTGGGGGTGGGTTTTGGCACTCGATAGTTTTGCCCTGTGGCCTGTCGCTGTGTACCCTTGGGGCGTAGGCCCTATCGCTTTGGCGTGGGTGTTGGTGGCCGTGGCTGCGCTGTGGATAGGCATGGGCAGCACCCGCATGGTGCTGGTACTGTGCTTGAGCTTGCTGCTGTACGTGCTGTTGCGTTTGCCAACCGGTAATGTGTGGGATGCACTGCTCGACCCTTGGCTATGCTTAGGTCTGCACGGTGTGTTGGTGCGTGCGCTGTGGCGTTATTTCAAAAGGAAGTCGGCATGAAAACCATCTGGGCCCTGCACGGGGTCAACCTCAATATGTTTGGCCAGCGCGATCCCGCGCAGTACGGCACGGCCACTTTGGCAGACATTGACCGCAGCCTGCAAACCTTGGCGGCTGAGTTGGGTGTGTCCGTGCACAGCTACCAAACCAATATAGAAGGCGAACTGTGCGAGCGCATCCACCAAGCCCACCGTGAAGGCGTGGATGCTGTGCTCATCAACGCCGGCGCGTGGACGCACTACAGCTACGCCATCCGCGATGCGCTGGCCATTTTGAAGTGCCCGATTGTGGAAGTGCACATGTCCAACATCCACGCCCGCGAGGCGTTTCGCCACCAATCGGTGATTGCCGACATCGCCCAAGGCCAGATTTGCGGCTTTGGCGTGGACAGCTACCTGCTGGGTCTGCGCGCCGCGGTGGGCTTGCTGGGGAATAAACCCTCTTAAGCAGCCGTCTGCAGCATGCGCTGCAGCCCTGCGCGGTCGGGCAGGCCGTCGTTGTCACCCGGTGACTGCACCACCAGCGCCCCGATGGCATTGCCCTGGCGTACCGCTTGGGGCAGGGGCAGCCCATCGAGCAGGCCTGCCAGCACGCCGACGGCAAAGCCATCGCCAGCGCCCACGGTGTCCACTACGCGGGGGACGGCAAAACCGGGCACGGTGCCATGGCCATCGTGGCTGGCGTAGTAGGCACCGGGTGGGCCCAGTTTGATGAGCACTTGGCTTGCGCCGTTATCCAAATACCACTGGGCAATGGCAGCGCTCTCGCGCTGGCCGGTGAGTAGCTGGCCTTCGGCCAAGCCGGGCAACACCAAGTCGCAGTGCGCGGCCAGTGCGTTGAGGGTATCGACCATGAGCGCTTGGCTGGGCCACAGGCGGGGGCGCAAGTTGGGGTCGAAAGAGACGCGCACGCCGCGGCGTTTGGCTTCTTGCACCAAGGCAAACACCAGCTCGCGCAGGCTGTCGGACAGTGCCACGCTGATGCCGGTGATGTGCAGCCAGCGCCCGCTCAGGCAGTAGTCCAGCAAACCCTCTTGTTGGCCCGGCACGCCCATGCGGCTAGCCGCCGAGCCTTGGCGAAAGTACTGCACCTGCGGGTCGCTGCCATCGGTTTGGCGCGACTTGAGCATGAAGCCGGTGGGGTAGTGCGCATCGCGCTGCACGTGTTGGTGGTTGATGCCCTCGGCCTGCAGGCGCTCTAGCAGGTAGTCGCCAAAAGCGTCTTGGCCGAGGCGGCTGGCGTAGCCGACGCGAAAACCCAGACGGCGCAGGCCAATGGCCACGTTCAGTTCAGCCCCGGCGGTGGTGCGGGCAAAGTGTTCCACCTGCGACAGCGGGCCACTGTCTTGCGCCACGAACAGGGCCATGGCTTCGCCCAATGTCAATACATCCAGTGCAGCAGCGTGCATGCGGAACATTCCTTACATCACAGCGCCCAGTTGCCAGGGCACGAATTCATTGTCGCCCAGACCGTGTAACTCGCTGCAGGTCTTGTGGCCTGAGGCGGTGTCCAGCATCAGTTGCAGCAGGTCGTGCGCGGCTTGGGCAATGGTTTGCTCGCCCGTGATGATGGTGCCTGCGTTGAAGTCCATGTCCAGCCGCATGCGTTCGAACAGGGGGGTGTTGGTGGCCAGTTTGAGCGAGGGCGTGGGCTTGCAGCCGTAGGTGGAGCCGCGCCCGGTGGTAAAGCAAATGAGATTGGCCCCCCCGGCCACTTGGCCTGTGGCCGATACGGGGTCGTAACCCGGCGTGTCCATGAACACCAAGCCCTGCGCTTGCACGGGTGCTGCGTAGGGATAGACGGCCATAAGCCCGGTGCTGCCCGCTTTGGCCACGGCACCGAGTGATTTTTCCAAAATGGTGGTGATGCCCCCGGCTTTGTTGCCGGGCGAGGGGTTGTTGTCCATGTCACCGCCATGCTGGCGGGCGTAGTCCTCCCACCAGTGGATGCGGTCCACCAAGGCTTGCCCCACGGCGGGGCTGGCGGCGCGGGAGGTGAGTAAATGCTCTGCGCCGTACACCTCGGGCGTTTCGGACAGGATGGCCGTGCCGCCGTGCTGCACCAGCAAGTCCACGGCCGCGCCCAGCACCGGATTGGCGCTGATGCCCGAGTACCCGTCCGAGCCCCCACACTGCAAGCCCACGCACAGGTGGCGGGCATCCACCGTGCTGCGCTGGGCTTGGTTGGCCAGTGGCAGCATGGCGCGCACCAAGGCTTTGGCCTCGTCGATGGCGGCGCGGGTACCGCCTTTGTCTTGGATGGTGAGGGCGGCAAACAAGCCATCGCCGCGCTGGCGCAGGGGCTGGACGAGGCTGCTCACTTGGTTCACCTCGCAACCCAAGCCGATGACGATGACGCCCACAAAGTTGGGGTGTTCGGCATAGCCGCGCAGGGTGCGCTGCAGCACGTCCAGGCTTTCGCCAGAACCGGCCATGCCACAGCCTTGGCCGTGGGTGATGGCGACGACCCCGTCCACGTTGGGAAAAGCTTGCAGCGCCGCCTCGTCAAACGCTTGCGCCACATGGCGGCACACGGTGGCTGAGCAGTTGACGCTGGAAATGAGGCCGATGTAGTTGCGCGTGCCCACCCGGCCATCGGCCCGCCCATAGCCTTGGAAAGTGAGTGGCTGGGTGGCCACTTGGGTTGGCTGGTAGTCGGCACCAAAGTGGTGTTGCGCCTGCGAGCTGACCATGGCCACGTTGTGGGTGTGCACGTGCTGGCCGGGTGCTATGGGTTGGCTGGCCACGCCAATGGTTTGGCCGTATTTGCGCACCGCTTGGCCTGCCGCTACTGGGCGAACGGCGATTTTGTGGCCAGCGGGAATGTCTTGCTGGGCGGTGATGTGGCCATCGCCTACGGCGATGGTCTGGCCTGCTGCGACGGCTTGTTGGGCCACAGCGACCGAGTCTTGGGGGTGCAGCAGGATGGGCGTCATAAGAAAGGCTTGAGGGGGCTTTTTGGTGTAAATTGGTCAGGCCAGTTTAGCAAGCCCAGTCCCTGTACAAGCTTGGGGAATACACTGTGTGTCTTGGAGGAAGTATGTTGGATCCGCTCAAGCAGGCTGCCGATACGCGGCGGCTGTACCACCAAATCGCTGACCAAATTCGTGGTCTGATCGACAAGGGGGGCTATGCGCCCGGTAGCCGTTTGCCGCCCGAGCGGGACTTGGCGCAGCAGCTAGGCGTGTCGCGCCCCTCGGTGCGCGAGGCTTTGATCGCGCTGGAAATTGCCGGGGTGGTGGAGGTGCGCATGGGGGCCGGGGTGTATGTGTGCCCCCCTGCGCAGCGCCAATCGTTGGCGCTGGCATCCTTGGGTGAGAGCCCCAGCGAGTTGATGCAAGCCCGTGCTTTGTTCGAGGGCTCGGTGGTGGCCTTGGCCTGCGCCAAGGCGACGGCAGGTGACATCGTCCACCTGCGCGCAGTGTTGCAGCGCATGCGCCAAGCGGTGGCGCAGGGGCAGTCGCCCATAGCGCTAGACCGCGAGTTCCACGTGGGGTTGGCGGCAATCACGGGCAATGGTGTGCTGCAGCGCATGACCGCGCTGCTGTTTGATGAGCGGCACAGCCCTGTGTCGGAGCGCCTGAGCGCCCGGGTGGAGTCGGAGTACACGTGGGAGTCGGCTGTGCAAGAGCACGAGGCTATTGTGGGTGCTTTGGAGCAACGTGATCCGTTGGCTGCTCAAACGGCTATGCGTTTGCATTTGCAAGAGTCGGAGCGGCGTTGGGTGGGGGCGTAGGGAGTTGGTTGTGGGGGTCATCTGCTATTTGGTGAAAACCCGGATGTTGTTGTGCAAATTGGTCAGGCCAAATGCAGGCCTAACCCATTCTTTTGCACCATGCCATGCTCACCATTATTTGTGAAAACCCCCACCAACTCACCGCCATCGACAGCCCCAAACCCGTTCGGGCAGAGGGCGAAGTGTTGTTGCGAGTGCGCCGTGTCGGCGTGTGCGGAACCGATTTGCACATTTACACCGGCAACCAGCCTTACTTGAGCTACCCGCGTGTCATGGGCCATGAAATCGCTGGGGTGGTGGAAGAAGCCCCGGCGGACTCGCCTCTGAAACCCGGCGATGTGGCCTATGTGATGCCCTACCTGTCCTGCGGGCGTTGCGTGGCGTGTCGCCAAGGCAAGACCAATTGCTGCGTGAATATCCAGGTGCTGGGGGTGCACCGCGATGGCGCTTTCACCGAATACCTGAGCGTGCCCGTGCAGTTTGTGCACAAGGCTGAGGGGGTGAGTCTGGATGAGGCTGCCATGGTGGAGTTTTTGGCCATCGGTGCCCACGCGGTGCGCCGGGCCGATGTGCAAGCAGGCCAGCGCGTGCTGGTGGTGGGTACGGGGCCTATTGGCATGGCGGTGGTGCGCTTTGCCGCTTTGCGTGGTGCGCAGGTCACTGCGCTGGATACCCGCACCGAGCGGGCGGCGTTTTGCCAACAGCATTTGGGCGCACATGCTGCCGTGACCATTGGCCCAGACGATGAAAACCAGATGCGCGCCCTGACCGATGGAGAAATGTACGACGTGGTGTTCGATGCCACGGGCAATGCCAAAGCCATCGAGCGCGGTTTTGCCTTGGTGGCCCATGGGGGCAAGTACGTGCTGGTGTCCATCGTGCGGGACAACATCACCTTCAACGACCCAGAGTTCCACAAACGCGAGACCACCCTTATGGGCAGCCGCAACGCGACGGTGGAGGATTTTCAGACCGTGTTGGCGGCCATGCGCGCAGGCCACATACCCACCCAAGCGCTCAACACGCACCGCCTTTCGCTGGCTGATGTGCCCACGGGGTTCGCTGCTTTGCTAGAGCCCAGCCAAGGGGTGATCAAGGCGCTGGTGGAGTGCTGACCAACCACTCCCGCGCAAACAGCCACTCCTGTGGCTGCCACAGGTTATCCAGCGTGATCTCGCCGGCTTTGTGGCGGCTGCGCACGTGCCAACGCTGGCCCAGCAGTTGGCAAGGCTTACCCTGTGCTGCAGCACTGGGGGCCGCTTGGCACAGCGCTAGCAGGCGCTCGGCGTTGGGCACGTCTTCCGACTGCAGCCAGACCAAGGCCTGGCCACCGCCTTGGGCGGGATCCAGCAGGCGTGGTATGCGCTGTGCATCGGGCAGTTGGGGGAAGCGCTCACCCGTGTTGCGGCCTTCGGCGTCGTAGGGCAGCAGGGTGCTTTCGGGCAGCAGGAAGTGAAAGCGTTCGTACTGGCCGGTAAAACCGTTGGGAACGGCTACGCGCTGGCCTGCCAGTTGTTGCTGCACGGCGGCGCTGTACTGGGCTGCTGGGTCAGACAGCGGGGCCACCATCGCGGTGAAGCAGGCATAAACGCAAGCCACGGTCAGTAGGCTGGCCTCGCGGGCCCATCGCCAAGCATAAAAAACGGCTGCAGAGCTTGCCAGTCCTGCTGATGCAGCTATCAAAACTGTAGCAAGCTCGGTGCTGCTGGACATGCCCATGCCGTGCATGACCCAGCCGATACGGGCCAGCATGACCAAAGCGAAAGCAAAAACAGGCAGCGTCAGCACGTACCAAACGCGCCCTAGCTGATTCCATGCCAAAGCCCACAGCATGCACAGAGCAGGCATGGCGGGGATGAGGTAACGCTCCGAACGCTGGCTGGGAATGGAAAACACCACCATCCACAGCACGGCCCAAGCCAGCAGCACGCGCACAGCTTGGGGTATGGCAGTCCAGCGCTGGCGCAGGTGGGCTAGCTGCCACACGCCTCGGCAGCACAGGCCCAGCACGGGCAAGAACAGCAAGCCTGCGTTCACGGGGTAGCCCAGCAATTGCTCCCACAGCGGATAAGGGCCATTCCAAGCGTTTTGCCAGTAGCCCATGGCATTGTTCATCTTGCCGGCGTTCTCAGCCACCACGAACTCTTGCCATACCGCTGCGGGGTCGGGGTCGAGCACAAACCACAGGCAAAAAATGCCCAGACCCACGGCGGTAGCCCACGCCATGCCCACGCTGGCGCGCAGCACATCGGCCCAGCGCAGCGCTTGTGGTTGGGTCAGCAGCAGGGCCAACCAGACAGTGGCGGCGGCAGGGGCCAGTAACGCAAACGATTTGTAGGCACTGCCCAAGCCCATGGCCAGGCCGCAAGCGGTGTAGAAAAGGGTGCTGTTGCCAAGATGGCTGGGGCGTTGTCCACCCAGCAGCAGCCACCACACTGGCAGGCCGAGCCAAAACGTCTCTGGCCCCGAGGTCAAGTAGGCGCGCCCATAGCGGTAGGTAGAAAAGCAAAGCAGGTAAGTCGCTGCTGCCAAGCAGGCGGTGCGCAGTGCTGGGGCTGCAGTGTCCGCGGCGCCTGTGCTGCTGGGTGTGGAATGCATGGGCACGCGCACCATGCGCCAGGTGCTCAGTGCCAGCAGCAGGGTGGTGGCGAAGGTGTAGAGCACACTGGGCAGGCGCAGCCAGGCCAGTTCCCACCACTGGCCCCAGCCGCCTGCCACCATGGCTTGCCAGATAAGCAGGGGCGGTTTGGTGTTGCGGGTGCCCACCAAGTCCGATTGCAAAGGCAGCCAATGCCCGCTGTCAGCGGTGCGGTGGGCGATGTGGAGGTAGACCATTTCGTCCCCATTGGTGGGGGCGTAGCTGCTGCCCAAGCCATACAGATACAGGCTGGCACAAAGCAGTACCAAGGCTAGCCATGGCCATTGCGCCCAAGCCAAACGGCGCCAATCGCTGCCTTGCAGGGAGGAGGCGTGTGGCATGGTGCTCATGGTGGATAGGTTTTAGTGGTTCTTGCGGCGACGCTGCTTGAAAGTCCAGCGGTCGTTGGCCAAGTAGTTGACCACACTGGCCATGGCAATGGCCAGCAGGTTGGCTGCACGGTAATCCACATAGCCTGACAGCAGAAGCGTCAGGACGTACTGCAGCCCACTGCCCACCGCGGTGGAGGTAGCGTACTGGCTGAATTCGAGCGAAATGGTGCGCAAGCTGGGCTGGGGGGCGGGCAGTTCGGATTCCAGCGCCCGCACGCGATCAGCCCAAGTCCACAGGCGATTCCAGGTGAAGTTGTTGAGCGTGGCCAGTGCGATGGCCAGCACGAGGGAGATGTAGGGTTTTTGGTAGCCCTTCTCCAGCGTGGCAAACAGGTACTCGTGGCCAAAGTGCAGCACGGCGAAGTTCACTACCACGCCACTGGCTCCGACGATGCCAAACTTGAGAAAGCGCACCCGTTCCAGTACCCCCAAGGCCCACAGCACGGTGCGTTGCACCCACAAGGTGAAAGACGACAAACTCATGAACAAACAGCGCGCTGCGCAGATTTAGGCCTGTGGCGCTGCCACGGCGGGGTGGATGGGGATGTGCGGGGCCAACACGGTGCGCGGCGGCACAAAGGGCATGGTCCCTGTGGACAGGAAAGTGAGCGCATCGGCCAATACGGGCTCGGGGGGAATGCGCTGCAGGCATTGGTTGTCGCCATCGCAAAAGGTCAGGCGGTGGTTGTAGGCCGTTAGGCAGGGGGAACAGGCGATGCCGCTTTCCAAAATGCGGCACTTGTCGCCCAGTGGCCCGTAGAGCAGACCCGTTTCAGGCCCAAAAAACACCATGGTTTGGATGGGCGTGAGCGTGGCAAAGTGGCTGGGGCCACCGTCGTTGGTCACCAGCAAAGCAGCAGCGTGCATGAGCATGAGCAGCTCGCGGATGCTTTTGGTGTAGCCGGTTAGGTCTCGGCACAGCGGGCTTTGCACTTGGGCGATCAGGCTTTGGGCCAGTGGGGCGTCATCGCGCAAGCCTATGAGGCCTACTGCATGCCCGGCATCGCACAAGCCACGCGCTAGGTGGGCGTAGTGTTCGGCAGGCCAAGCGCGTTCTGGCAGTATGCCGCCGCCTGCGTACAGCAGCACCAACTTGCGCCCTTGCACGGTGGGGTGGTCTTGCACCAGTTTGTTGCTGTAGGCGCTCAACTCGTTGGCCGTGAATGGCACAGACAGTTCGGTCTCGCGTGGGGTGTTGCGCAAGGGGGCAGCGCGGTTGCGTGGCATGCTTTGGCCCGAACCCAAGGCGTCTACCAACGACAAAAACTGCTTGCTGATGTGCTGGTAAGGGTTGTAGGGAATGCTGCGGTTGATGAAGCTGCCGCGGTACAAGCCTTCTTGGGTGTGGGCGGTAAAGCCGCTGCGAATAGGCGCACCAGTGGTGAAGGACAGCAAAGCGCTGACGCGCGAGAACAACTCGCAATCGATGACGGCGTCCAGCCCCAAGCGACGCAGCCGCCAGCTCACGCGCAGGATGTCCAGCACCAGTTGCGCACCGCTCTTGTCGTTGAGGCTGTGCATGTAGGCCTCGTCGGTGAGGCGCAGCATGCGCGAGACTTCTTGGTTTTTCTTGAGTTGCAGGATGTGGATGGCCGCTGTCGGGTACTGGCGGCGCAACTGGGCGAACATGGGCCCAGCCAGCACGATGCTGCCCATTTCGGACAGCAAGATGACCAAAATATGCCGCGGCTCGCGCGGCATAGAGCTAGGCTTTTTCCAGAGCTGGGACAAGCGCACCCATCCAGACACCGCGGCGCACAGCAGCTGGCCAGCCCAGCGGTCAATGAAACGTTGTGTCTGGATATTCATGGGCTTACTTCAGTCCTGCTGCAGCACGCAAAGCAGCCGCTTTGTCCGTGCGCTCCCAGGTGAACTCGGGCTCTTCGCGGCCAAAGTGGCCGTAAGCGGCGGTCTTGCTATAGATGGGGCGCAGCAAGTCCAGCATCTGGATGATGCCCTTGGGACGCAGGTCGAAGTGTTCGTTCACCAGCTTGGCGATTTGGTCGTCAGGGATGACGCCCGTGCCTTCGGTGTAAACGGTCACGTTCATGGGTTTGGCCACGCCAATGGCGTAGGCCACCTGCACTTGGCATTGCTTGGCCAAACCGGCGGCCACCACGTTTTTCGCCACATAGCGGGCGGCGTAAGCGGCCGAGCGATCCACCTTGGAGGGGTCTTTGCCGGAGAAAGCACCGCCACCGTGGGGGCAAGCGCCACCGTAGGTGTCCACAATGATTTTGCGGCCCGTCAAACCGCAATCGCCTTGCGGGCCACCAATGACGAAACGGCCTGTGGGGTTGATCAGGTACTTGGTGTCTTGCAGCCACTCTTTGGGCAGCACGGGCTTGATGATTTCTTCGATGACGGCCTCGTAGAACTCGGGCTTCATCTTGTCGCCCAAGCTCATTTCGGGGGCGTGCTGGGTGGAGAGCACCACGGTGTCGATGCTGTGGGGCTTGCCGTCCACGTAGCGCATGGTCACTTGGCTCTTGGCGTCGGGGCGCAGGAAGGGCAGGCGGCCATCTTTGCGCAGTTGGGCTTGGCGCTCTACCAAGCGGTGTGCGTAGTAGATGGGGGCTGGCATCAGCTCGGGCGTTTCGTCGCAGGCGTAGCCAAACATCAGGCCTTGGTCGCCAGCGCCGATGTTCAGGTAGTCGTCGGACGCGTGGTCCACGCCCTGGGCGATGTCGTTGGACTGCTTGTCGTAGGCCACCAGCACGGCGCAACCCTTGTAGTCAATGCCGTAGTCGGTGTTGTCGTAGCCGATGCGTTTGATGGTGTCGCGGGCTACTTGGATGTAGTCCACGTGCGCGTTGGTGGTGATTTCACCCGCCAGCACCACGAGGCCGGTGTTGCACAGCGTTTCGGCAGCTACACGGCTTTTGGGGTCTTGCGCGAAGATCGCATCCAAAATTGCATCCGAAATTTGGTCAGCCACTTTGTCGGGGTGGCCTTCGGAGACGGATTCAGAGGTGAAGAGAAAATCGTTTGCCATATGCATTGCTCCAAGTTGCGTTGCCGCAGCTTGGAGCAGGCAGCGAACGCTTTAGCAGATGTTCCTTAAATTGGAAGGCACAATCCCAGCCCTTTGCATGGTGTACCCTGTCGCCCTGCAAGTAGTTCATAACTCAGCGACCGACGAATTCTAGCCCAGTGATGCGAGTCCTTTTTTTGATAACCGCCCGTTTTCCCCTGTGTTTTCTGCATTGCTGCGGTTGGTGGATGGGATGGTTAATTTTTTTGCTGTCGCCCAGCTATCGCCGCCATTTCCTGCTGCAAGTGCGCCAAGCCCAAGTCGGCTGGCGCCAATGGCTGCCTGCCGTAGGACACAGCGGCAAGCTGGTGGCAGAGTTGCCGCGCATTTGGTTAGGTAAGCCAGTGCCTGCGCGCTGGGCCAATCCAGAGGTGGTGCAACAAACCTTGCAGCAAGGGCTGGGAGCTGTCTTGCTGACCCCACATTGCGGCAGTTTTGAGGCTACGGCCCAGCTTTATGCACGTGATTTTGGGGTAGTTGGCAACCCGCTCACAGTGCTTTTTCGCCCATCGCGCCAAGCGGTGTTGACCGACATCGTGTCCCAATCGCGCCAGCGCCCCGGCATGCGCACGGCCCCTACCAGCTTGGCTGGAGTCAAACAGCTGATCAAAGCCCTGCGGGCGGGCGAGAGTGTGGGCATCTTGCCCGACCAAGTGCCGCCGCAAGGCCAAGGCGTGTGGGCACCTTTGTTTGGGCGTGATGCCTACACCATGACCTTGGCAGCCCGCATGGCTGCGCAAACAGGTGCACCCATGCTGTGGCTATGGGGGGAGCGTTTGCCGTGGGGGCGGGGTTTTGTGGTGCACGCCATACCGGGCCCTAACTTGGCTGGTTTGGATGTGCAAGAGGCGTGTGGCGTGCTCAATGCGTCGATGGAGCCAGTAGTTCGCCAAGCGGCTAGCCAGTACTTGTGGGGCTATAACCGCTACAAGCAACCACGGGATCAGGCGTAAACCATGGCCAGCTATTGTGTGTTGTGGGTGTTGCGTGCCCTCGGGTATCTGCCTTTGCCGCTGCTGCGGGCGTTGGGTTGGTGCTTAGGCTGGCTGCTGTATGGAGTGATTGTTTCGCGTCGCCATGTGGTCATGACCAATTTGCGCTGGTGCTTCCCAGACTGGACACAAGCGCAGCACAGACGCATCGCGCAGCAGTGTTTTGTGTATTTTGCGCAAGCGTGGTTGGATCGCGGATGGCTTTGGCATGCCAGCCCAGCGCGCATTGCACGGCGGGTGCAATTGACGGGTGCACTAGACGCTTTGCAAGGTGAGCAGCCCACGGTGCTGTTTGCCCCGCACTTCATGGGCTTGGATGTCGGTTGGACGGCCTTGACGCAAGGGGTGTCACGCCAGTTTTGCACCATCTATACCGACCAAGCCAACAAAGTAATGGACGAGTGGATTTTGCAGGGGCGCCAGCGTTTTGGTACACCGCGTTTGTTTGGTCGCATCGACGGGGTGAAGGACATCATCGCCAGTCTGCGCAGCGGTGGTGTGCTGTATTTGTTGCCCGACATGAACTTTGGCCCGCACGAATCGCTGTTTGTGCCGTTTTATGGCGTGCCCGCTGCCACGGTGCCATCGTTGCCACGTTTTGCCCGTTTGGGCAAGGCACAGGTGGTGCCAGTAGTGACCCGGCTTACCTCAGCGGGCTACACGGTCGAGGTGTTGCCCGCGTGGAAGGACTACCCTACAGGTGATTTGGAGGCAGATACCTGCGCCATGAATCAGCGTTTGGAGCAATGGATTAACGCCATGCCAGCCCAGTACTACTGGGTGCACAAACGCTTCAAAGACCGCCCGCCAGGGGCAGGCGAAGCACCTTATTGATCCGGGTGGGCCCAGTGCCAGAGCATTTCAGATACTTCTTCAATACCGATGCGCTTGGTGGCCGAGAATAAGCGTACTTCACCGCCACCTGCTTGCAGCTTGGTGATGGACAGCACTTTTTGTGCTTCCGCGCGGGTCAGTTTGTCTGCTTTGGTTAGCAATACCAAAAACTTCAGGCCCTCCTCCACCCGTGGACGGATGATGTCCAGCAGCATTTCGTCCAGTTCGGTCAGTCCCAAGCGGGGGTCGCACAGCAGCACGATGCCTTGCAGGTTTTTGCGGCTGACCAAGTAGTTGGCCATGACTTGTTGCCAACGAATTTTGTCCTGCTGGGGTACGGCGGCGTAGCCATAGCCGGGCAGGTCGGTCAGTACGGCATCGGTGACGCCTTGTTTGCCCAAGGAAAACAGGTTGATGTGCTGTGTACGTCCGGGTTTTTTGGAAGCGAAGGCCAGTTGCTTTTGCTGCGTCAAGGTGTTGATGCAGGTGGATTTCCCCGCATTGGAGCGGCCCACGAAGGCGATTTCGGGCACATCGTGTTCTGGCAGGAAATGCAACTGCGGCGCAGTGGTCATAAAGCGCGCGGTGTGCAGCCAGGCAGTGGCCAATTGGGCGGGGGTTTTGGAAGCAGGGGTGGTCATACAGGCCTTAAGCGGGGCCTGCATTGTAGGCGCTAGGCCCTCCAATGGGATGGCACGTACCGTGCCGACTTGTGGCAGCAAAGCTTGCCTTAGATCAAGTGTGTGCACGGGCTGGCTCCCTACAATGGCCCTCGTTTTGGCTTCGTTTTCCTTGGGTGGATGCTTGTATGAAGACTTTTGCGCACTGGCTGTTGGTGTCTCTCGTGGTGGGTTCTTCCCTGTCGGCGTGGGCTGGTGAGGTGGCTGCACCCGCTAAGCAACCCGATTTGGCCAAAGGGGAAGCCAGTTACACGGCAATTTGTGTGGGCTGTCACGCAGCCGATGCCAATAGCACCGGCCCCACTTTCCCCAAGCTGGCACAGCAGCACCCTGAATACATCGTTAAACAGTTGCAGGAGTTCAAGTCTGGTAAACGCCAAAACATAGTCATGGCCCCTATGGCGACGGCCTTGAGTGATGAGGACATGCGCAATATCGCCTATTGGGTCACGAACAAGCCTGCCAAGCCCGGTGCTGCCAAAGACAAGGACTTGGTGCGCTTGGGCGAGCGCATTTACCGTGGCGGCATTGCTGATCGCCAAGTGCCCGCTTGCGCTGGCTGCCACAGCCCAACGGGTGCGGGTATTCCTGCCCAATATCCACGCTTGAGTGGCCAGTATGCCGAATACACCACTGCGCAGTTGCAGGCCTTCCGCGATGGGGGGCGCAGCAACAGCCCCCAAATGAGCGGTGTTGCAGCCAAGATGAACGATAAAGAAATCAAAGCCGTGGCAGACTATATTGCTGGCTTGCATTGAGAGACTCAGCCAAGAAGCCGTGTGCTGGCTTCTGGGCGAGTAGGCGGGGCGGCTTCTTGGGGGCAGCTCCGCTTTTTTTATGCGGATGCTTGGCGTGTGGTTTCTGATTGGTTGTGTTGATGTCTTTTGTCTCTTCTGATTCGTCTGGCTGGTTGGAGCGCCCTCGCGCTGCCTGGCGTAGTGTGTCTCCATTGCTGTCGTCGATGCGTTTTGCTGTGGCGTTGCTAACCTTGATTTGCATTGCATCGGTGGTGGGCACGCTCATCAAGCAACACGAGCCTATGCCTAATTACATCAACCAGTTCGGGCCATTTTGGGCCGAGGTGTTTGACACCCTGAGCCTGTATAGCATTTACAGTTCCTGGTGGTTTTTGCTGATTTTGGGTTTTTTGGTACTCAGCACCGGTTTGTGTTTGTGGCGCAATACCCCTAAGTTCTTGCGCGATGCTCGCTCTTACAAAGAGCATATCCGTCTGCAAAGTTTGCGGGCTTTTGGCCACCGCTATGAAACCCATGTGGTGAACTCCAGTGACCAGGCTGCGTACCAAATGGTGCAGTCGTTGGCGCAACGTCTGCAGGCCCAAGGTTGGCAGTTCAAAGCCCAGCAGCGCGCAGGTGTAGAGCGAGAGACGCAAACTGCGGCTCACGGTGTGCCAAGCGGTTACTTGCTGGCGGCCAAAAAAGGTGGCCTCAACAAGTGGGGATATGTGGCTGCACACGGGGCCATCATCATGGTTTGTGTGGGGGGCTTGCTCGACAGCGATTTGGTGATCCGAGCGCAAACTCTGTTGGCTGGCAAGACGCCTTACCGTGGCGGCGGCTTTGTGGCCGATGTACCCCAGCAGCACCGTTTGCCACTGTGGAATCCTACTTACCGTGGTAATTTGGTAGTGGCGGAGAACACCCAATCGGGTACTGCCGTGCTGGCTCAAAAAGACGGAGTGTTGCTGCAGGATTTACCCTTTGCGGTGGAGCTCAAAAAATTCCAAGTGGACTACTACAGCACGGGCATGCCCAAGTTGTTTGCCAGTGACATCCTTATCCACGATGGTGGAAAAACCATTCCTGCCCGGGTGGAGGTGAATCATCCTTTCGACTACAACGGGGTACAGATTTACCAAAGCAGTTTTGAGGATGGCGGCTCTTCATTGCAGTTGCAGGCCATTCCTTTGGATGGGCGTAGCGCGCCGTTTGCGTTGCAAGGGCGGGTAGGTGCTAGTACGCGCGTCTCTGACGAGTTGACGGTGGAGTACACCGATCTGCGCGTTATCAATGTAGAGCGTTTGGGCGAAGATCCCAAGGCTGCCAATGACTCTCAGCATGCCATAGAGACGCTGCAGGATCAGTTGGGCGCTGCAAGCCGCAAAAGCGATAAGCAGTTGCGCAATCTGGGCCCCAGTGTGACTTACAAACTGCGTGATGGATTAGGCCAAGCACGGGAGTTTCAAAACTATATGGCCCCGGTGCAATTGGATGATGGCACCGTGCCGGTGTATTTGTTTGGCATGCGAACCTCAGAGCAGGAGGGTTTTCGCTATCTGCGTGTACCTACCGATGCTGCAGGCAGTATGGACAGTTTTTGGCGCTTGCATGCGGCCATAAATAACCCCGCTTTGCGTAGCCAAGCCGTGCAACGTTATGTGCACAAAGCACTGGAGAGCCAAAAAGCAAGCGTGCAAGCACAGCTTGGTGAATCGGCCAGCAAAGTGTTGGCCTTGTTTGCAGGGGAGGGTGCACCTGCCGGAACGGCTGGTTTGCAAGCGGTGTCGGACTTCATTGAACACAACGTGCCCCAGGCCGAGCGCAACAAAGCGGGTGATGTGTTGATTCGCATCCTTAACGGTGTGGTGTTTGAGCTGCAGCAGCTGGCACTGGAGAAAGCACACCAAGCAACCCTGCCTTTGGCAGATGAACGCACGCAGGCTTATATGACCCAAGCCGTTTTGGCTCTGAGTGATGTGCCGGTCTATCAAGCGCCGTTTGTACTGGTTCTGCAAGACTTTCAACAGGTGCAAGCCAGCGTGTTCCAAGTAACCCGCTCACCCGGCAAGTGGGTGGTATATATCGGTTGTGCACTGCTCATTGTCGGTGTGTTTGCCATGCTCTATGTGCGCGAGCGGCGTTTGTGGCTGTGGGCTGGGGCTGATGGGCAGGTTTTGCTGGCCTATTCCAGCAACCGCAAAACAATGGGGGCAGATCATGAGTTTGCCCATTGGGTCGAGGCTGTACAAGCCATGGAAGGAGTGCGAAATGCCTGATACTGAAATTGCTTTGAATCTGCCTGTGCAAGCGCGCCGGGGTCAGCGTTCCGTGCAGGATTGGTTGTTTGCGCTGGCGGTGTTGGCCTTGGCAGTTTGGGGCGGGGTGCACTACCACCGTGGAATGGATGGCTATGAGCTGGGTATTTTTTGTTTGAGTGCACCGGCTCTGGTCGCTTTGGGCTGGTTTTGGCGCCCTTTGCAGCAACTCCTGGTGCTGGTAGCTGTCTTCAGTGGGTTGGCTATTGCCTTGTATGGTGGGGACATTGCCAAAGCCGATACCGTGTTTGGGCTCAAGTATTTCCTCTCCAGCCAATCGGCCATTTTGTGGATGTGCTTGCTCTTTTTTGTAGCGACTTTGTTCTACTGGTCGGCGCTTTTCTTGGCTGAAAAAGGACTGGGCTTGTTCAAGACTGCGTCTTTCCTAGTTTGGTTGGCTGTCTTTATGGCGCTTGTGGGAACCATGGTGCGTTGGTATGAGAGCTACCTCATCGGTGCCGATATAGGCCATATCCCAGTTAGCAATTTGTACGAGGTCTTCGTACTTTTTTGCTGGATGACCGCCTTGTTCTATCTGTACTACGAAGCCCAGTACCGCAGCTACAGCTTGGGTGCGTTCGTCATGCTGGTGGTGAGTGCTGCGGTGGGCTTTTTGCTCTGGTACACCGTGGTACGTGGTGCGCAAGAGATTCAGCCTTTGGTGCCAGCTCTGCAGAGTTGGTGGATGAAATTGCATGTGCCTGCCAACTTCATCGGTTACGGTACGTTTGCCTTGGCATCAATGGTGGCGTTTGCCTATCTGATCAAGATCCAAGCCAGTGAGACGCGTTGGTGGCGTTTGCTGCCCTTGTGGCTGCTGGGGGTTGTTTTGTGTTTTGAGCCTGTGGTGTTTCGCAAAGGGGCCAGCATTGGCGTGTCAGCCTACTGGGCTGTCTATTTTGGAGTCGTTGCACTGGTGGTTGCGGGTGTGTTGGCAGGGCGTCGCACGATAGCAGATCGTTTGCCTGCGCTGGAGGTGCTCGATGACGTGATGTACAAGGCCATTTCGGTTGGTTTTGCATTTTTCACCATCGCCACCGTGCTGGGGGCGCTGTGGGCCGCCGAAGCGTGGGGCGGTTATTGGAGCTGGGATCCTAAGGAAACATGGGCGTTGATTGTGTGGCTCAACTACGCTGCATGGCTGCACATGCGCCTGATGCGCGGCTTGCGTGGCGTGGTGGCTGCTTGGTGGGCCTTGGTTGGTTTGGTGGTGACTACCTTTGCTTTTATTGGGGTCAATATGTTCCTATCTGGACTGCACAGCTACGGAACTCTGTAAGCTTTAGGGTTTCGTGCTGCTTTGCTGGCTGTTCTTTTGTGGCAGGTACAGCGCCCCGGTTTGCCCACAGGCACTGAGCAGGAGGGCAATCAGGGTTGCGCTGAGCAATAACAGTTTGTGCATACGGCGACCTTTGAGTTGTGGAGTGATGGAAATGACAGATACCGAATTTTGGGACAAAGCCGAGGCCTTGCTGCGCTCAGTAGAAACACAATGCGATGCATTGAGTGAAACCGTTGATGATCTGGACTTGGATGTGCAGCGCGTTGGCAATATGTTGACGGTGGTGTTTGCCAACCGTTCGCAAATCGTGATCAATTTACAACCACCATTGCATGAGGTCTGGATGGCTTCTAAAGCAGCAGGTCAGCATTTTCGCTGGGCAGATGGTGCATGGCATGACAGCAAGACGGGAGAGGCTTTTTTTGCCGCTTTGTCTGCGCAGGCCAGCCAGCAAAGTGGCCAAGCGCTGCGCTTTGCGTGATCAATTTTTGAACAGGTCGAGAATCTGTTTCTTCTCTTCGCCCGCAGCCGGGGTACCCGTGCCTGCTGGTGGACTCAAGGGGGCCGATGCTTTTTCGGCTCCTCCATCACCCAGTCCTAGACTGGTGACGCCTTGGCCTTGGGCATATTCGTCATAGAACCAATCTCCGTTGACATGCACCACGCCTTCTGGCACTGGAGGTTCACTGACGGGAATGCCCTTGATAGCTGTTTCCATGAAGCTGATCCACACCGGCAAACTCAAGCCGCCACCGGTCTCACGGTCACCGAGTTTGCGGGGAGTGTCATACCCAATCCAAGTTACTGCCGTGAGTTGAGGTTGGAAACCAGCAAACCACGCGTCCATAGAGTCGTTGGTTGTGCCTGTTTTTCCATATATGTCTGGGCGTTTCAGAGTGGCTTGGGCACGTGCCGCTGTACCGGAGCGGGCGACCTCTTGCAACAGCGATGACATGACAAAGGCATTGCGAGCGTCAATGGCACGCATGCTTTCATCCAAATCGGGTGGTGTGGTCGAGAGCAAGGTGCGTCCCCGCTGCTCGGTGATTTTGCTGATTAGCCATGGATTGATGCGGTAGCCACCGTTGGCAAACACAGAGTAAGCACTGGCCAATTGCATGGGGGTTACCGAGCCTGCACCCAGTGCCATCGTTAAGTAGGGAGGATGCTTCACTGGGTCAAAACCAAAACGTCCAATCCATTCTTGGGCGTACTGCGGAGTAATGGCATTGAGTACACGAATGGAAATCATGTTTTTCGATTTGGCCAAGCCTCGGCGGATGGTGATGGGGCCATCGTAAGTGCCATCGTAGTTTTTGGGATCCCAGCTATCACCGCCCGTGGTACCAGAGTCGAAATGGATGGGGGCGTCATTAACGATCGTGGCTGGGGCAAAGCCTTTTTCCAGCGCTGCGGAATAAATAAAGGGTTTGAAGCTTGAACCAGGTTGACGCCAAGCTTGTGTTACATGGTTGAACTTGTTTTTGGCAAAGTCAAAACCCCCTACCAAGGCTTTGATTGCGCCATTGCGGGGATCCATGGCTACAAAAGCACCTTCCACTTCTGGAAGTTGGGTTAGTTCCCAGCTGCCCTTGGGATTTTTTTGAATGCGTACGACCGCTCCAGGACGGAGTTTGATGTTGGCGGGTGCTTTGTCGCTGAGGCCTGAGGTGACAGGTTTCAAACCATCACCGGTGACCTCGATGGTTTCGGCATTTTGTCGAACCACTTTGACAAGCTTGCTGGATGCTTCCAGCACAACTGCCGACAAAATCTCTCCGTTGTCTGGGTGCTCGTCCAGTACATCATCAATCGCATCTTGGCGATCGTTCGGATTGTTCGGCAGATCGATGAATTTCTCAGGTCCTCGGTAAACTTGCCGACGCTCGTAATCCATGATGCCTTTTCGCAACGCTTTATAGGCAGCATTTTGATCTTGAGCCGATATGGTTGTGTAGACATCTAAACCGCGCGTGTAGGCTTCAGCTCCGTACTGGTCGATGATCATTTGCCGCACCATTTCAGCCACGTACTCTGCATGGACAGGACTACTTTGGGCGGATGTGCGAATGTGTAGTTCTTCTTTTTTTGCAGCAGTGGCTTGCTCGGAGGTGATAAAGCCATTTTCGAGCATTCGATCAATAATGTATTGCTGGCGAATACGTGCACGCTCAGGATTAACGATGGGATTGTATTTGGATGGAGCTTTAGGCAGTCCAGCCAGCATAGCTGCTTCGGCAATACTGATATTTTTTATTGATTTTCCAAAGTAATTTTCAGCTGCTGCAGAGAATCCATACGATTTATTTCCAAGATAAATCTGATTCATGTAAATTTCTAGAATCTGGTCTTTTGTTAAACTGTGTTCTAGCTTGAGTGTCAGCAGTATTTCGTAGAGTTTACGTGTGAGGGTTTTTTCAGAGGAAAGGTAGACGTTGCGTGCTACCTGCATGGTGATGGTGGATGCTCCTTGACTTTTCGCTTTGCCAATATTGGCTAAGCCCGCACGAACCATGCCTACATAGTCAACACCACCATGCTGAAAAAAACGGGCATCTTCCACAGCCAAAATGGCATCAATCATGCTTTGTGGCATTTCTTTGATGGGGGTGAAGCTGCGTCTTTCTTCGCCAAATTCGCCAATCAAATCACCTTCTGATGAGAATATCCGTAGCGGTAATTTGGGGTGGTATATCGATAGATCCGAAATATCTGGCAGATTTGGAAATGCCGTAGCCAATGCTATGGCCACCAAAACCACTGCTGCAACTACTGCTGCCACTGCGGAGGCACCAATGGCCAAGAGGCCGCGGAGCATCAATTGGGATGTGCTTTTTGCCGAGTCGTTGTTACGAGTAGCTGCTGGAGTGGGTTTGTTCATGTATGGAAATGAAGTTTGACGCGATTATAGAAATGGCCTCTGAAGCATTCGTGGGCTAAGTCCAACGCATGGGTGACAAGAGCTCAAAAATTTTGGTCTATCAACGATCTTGCTGCTAGTATTGAAGTAAGTTGTAAGCTTTTTTGTGGTCTTACAGGGGACTCATTTGACAACGCTTGGTTCTTTATTTAGTCGCAAATCGCCGCCACTCATAGGCTTGGATGTAAGCACATCAAGTGTGAAGTTGGTGGAGTTGGACAGTGATCGCTCCGGTCGCTTGGTGCTTGAGCGTTGTGCGTTGGAGCCCTTGGAGCGAGGATGTATCACCGATGGCAACATTGAAAAGTTCGATGATGTTGCCGATGCTATTCGACGAGTGGTGAAAAAAAGTGGCACCAAAGCCAAGAATGTGGCAATGGCTTTACCACCATCCGCAGTTATCACCAAAAAAATCATTTTGCCAAGTGGTCTTTCTGAAATCGAACTTGAGCAGCAAGTAGAAACAGAAGCTAATCAGTACATTCCATTCCCGTTGGATGAGGTTGCGCTTGATTTCTGCGTTGTAGGCCCTAGCAGTTCATCACCCGGTGATGAGGAAGTATTGATAGCTGCCTCTCGTAAAGAGAAGGTGCAAGATATCCAAGGTCTTGCAGAAGCTGCTGGTTTAACTCCGATGATTGTGGACATTGAATCCTATGCTTCTCGCCAGGCCACACAACGCCTCATAGAGGCCATGCCCGATCAAGGTAAAGGCAAAGTGGTGTCCTTGTTCGAAATTGGTGCTTACACCATCAGCATGCAAGTTCTGCGCGATGGGGATGTGCTGTATGAGCGCGATCAGGCTTTTGGTGGTGCGCAATTGACGCAGCAAATTATTCGCCAGTATGGTTTTTCACCAGAGGAAGCAGAAACAAAAAAACGTGCAGGTGATTTGCCTGACGATTTCGAGTCTGTAGTCCTTACTCCTTTTTTGGAGACATTGTCGCAAGAATTGGCGCGTGCCCTGCAGTTTTTCTTCACAAGTACACCTTTCAATAGAGTTGATCAAATTCTCTTGGGCGGTGGGTCTGCCTCTTTGGTTGGTCTGGCACAAGCTGTTAGTCAAAATACATCGTTTTCTTGTTCAGTTGTCAATCCTTTTGATGGTATGGAAGTGGGTAGTGCTGTTAGGTTGAAAAAAATGGCACGCGAAGCCTCTTCCTATTTGACTGCTTGTGGTTTGGCTCTGCGGAGGTTTGATAAGTGATACGAATAAATTTATTGCCTCATCGCGAAGCAGCTAAAAAGCGCCGCAAGGAATCATTCAATATTGCTATTCTTGTGGCTGCAATGGCAGGGGGTGTTTTTGCTGGTTTGATTCATTTAATGTATCAAGGAGCAATAGATGCACAAGAATCCGACAACACCTTGTTGACAAATGAAATTCAAAAACTTGATCAGCAGATAAAAGAAATTGCTGATATAGAGTCTGAGATTGCGGCACTTAAAGCTAGAAAACAAGCGGTTGAAGACTTGCAGGCAGATCGTAATATGCCAGTGCATTTGCTCACTGAGCTCGTGAAGCAGCTTCCTGATGGAATTTATATTACAAAACTTGCTCAGCAGGACAGGGTTATCACTATTAATGGCGTGGCTCAATCTAATGAGCGTGTATCGGAGTTGTTAAGAAATTTAACTTCAAAAACTCCATGGCTTAATAAGCCTGAATTGGTGGAAATTGTGGCTGGAACTGTCTCTGTTTCTCGTGAACAAAAACGTGTGGGTAATTTTGTTGTACGTGTAAGGCTGTCAAATCCAGCAGAGGCGGATGCTCAGCAGGCGCTCATTGCAAAGCAATCTGTACAGACCGAATCTCCCAAGCCCTGAGTATTTATGCAAATCAAAAATTTTAATATAGTGGCTATACAGGAAAAAGTGCGAGAGCAATTTGAGGACTTGAATCCTCAAGATCCTTCAGCATGGCCTGCATTGCCACGGTATGGATTGCTTGTGTTGATATCCTTTTGTGTGCTTTTACTCTTGTGGTTCTTGTGGATAACAGATTCTCGCGAGCAGTTGCAGCAAGCGCAAGACAAAGAAGTTGCTCTCAAAGAAGACTTCAAGAAAAAGTTGGTTAAAGCTATTAATCTGGATCTTCTAAAAAAACAACGTGAACAAGTACAGCAGTATGTTTTGCAGTTGGAAAAACAATTGCCCAGTAAAGCTGAAATGGATGCTTTGCTATCAGATATAAATCAAGCTGGATTGGGTAGAAGCTTGCAGTTTGAGTTGTTTCGTCCTGGGCAAGTAGTGGTTAGAGATTATTATGCTGAATTGCCAATTGCACTAAAAGTGACAGGAAGATATCACGATATAGGTTCATTCGCGTCTGATGTTGCCAATCTTTCGCGCATTGTTACTCTAAATGGTTTGGCAATATCCCAAAGCAAAGAGAATGTTCTTTCTTTTGAAGCCACTGCAAAAACGTATAGATACCTTGATCCTGATGAAATTCAGGCGCAAAAAAAGGCTGCAGGGGTAAAAAAATGACAAAGACTATGATTAATGGTTTTTGCTTAGCAATTCTGGCAGTTCTCCTTACCGGATGTGGTCTGACGTCAAATGATGATTTAAGAGCATGGATGGAAGCTGAGCGTAATCAAAGTCACCCAGCTGTACAGCCTATTCAAGAGCCTAAAAAATTTGTTGCCGAACCTTATGTTGTCGAGAATTTACCGGATCCATTCAATTCGGAAAAACTTACGGTTGCTTTGAAAAAAGCATCGGCTCAAATGGAATCTAATGCTGCTTTGGTGGCACCTGAGTTAAATAGGAGAAAAGAGCCTTTGGAATCCTATCCATTAGATACCATGGTAATGGTTGGGAGTGTTAATAAAGCTGGAAAACCAATTGCGCTCATCAATGTTGAGAAAAATTTGTACCAAGTAAGTGTTGGAAACTATCTTGGTCAAAATTATGGAAAAATAATAAAAATATCGGAAACACAAATTCGTTTGCGTGAAATTGTTCAAGATTCAACTGGCGAATGGATTGAGCGTGTAGCAACATTGGAGTTGCAGGAGAAAGTAAAATGAAATTGCTGTCGAACGTTGCTATGAACTCTCGAGTTTTTGCTGCATTTTTAATATATTTTTTAGGCGCTGCATTGGCGCATGCACAACCGGCTATTCAATCTATATCTACCTCCGTTCGTGATGGTTCCGATGTGGTTAAGGTCGAGGTGTCAGAGCCTATTGAAGTGGCTCCGGCAAGCTTCTCAGTTCAATCACCAGCTAGAGTGGTTTTGGATTTCCTTGGTTACATTAATGGAACAGGTAAAACTAGTACAGATGTTGCACAAGGCAATATGCGCTCGTTTGCGATAGTGCAGGCTTCTGATCGCACTAGGCTAGTGCTTAACTTGAAAAATTCAACCGGATATAGGACTGTTGTAGAAGGAAAAGTCGTATGGATTTATATGGATCCCATTTCTTCGACTACAAAAGTGCTGTCAACAAATTTTGCTGAGAATAAAAATAAGAACATTACCGAATTACAAGATGTTGATTTTCGGCGATCTGCTGATGGCTCTGGTCGTGTTGTTGTAAAGCTGCCTAATAATCAAGTTGGTGTCGATATTAGGCAAGAAGGGCGACAGTTAATCGTAGATTTTATGAAATCAAAAGTGCCAGATTCTCTAAAGAGAAAATTGGATGTATCTGATTTTGCTACGCCAGTTCGTTTTGTATCCGTTTCCCAAGTAGGAGATGTTGTGCGAGTGGTTGTTGAACCTCAAGGTGTATGGGAACACTCAGCTTATCAGAGCGATGAACAATTTGTATTGGAGGTCAAAGAGGTTAAAACCGATCCGCGTAAATTAACGCAAGGACCTGGTTATAATGGACAAAAACTATCTTTGAATTTTCAGAGTATTGAAATAAGATCGCTTTTGCAGGTTATTGCTGATTTCACCAACTTTAATATTATTACATCTGATTCTGTAACTGGTTCGGTTACTTTGAGATTGCAAGATGTGCCTTGGGATCAGGCTTTGGATATTATTTTGCAATCCAAAGGGTTGGGGATGCGAAAAAATGGCAATGTCTTATGGGTCGCTCCAAAAGATGAGATAGCTGCCAAAGAAAAATTGGAACTTGAAAATGTTGTGGCGGTTCAAAGTCTAGAACCGTTGCGTACACAATCATTTCAAATTAATTATGCAAAAGCAGCCGACATTGCCGCAGGTCTCATTGGTTCGGGTTCTGGGAGTGCGGCTGGTGCAAGTAGAATATTAACTACTCGCGGTAGTGTTATTTTTGAAACAAGAACAAATCAACTTTTTGTTACCGATATACCAAGTAAATTGGAGCAGGTTCAGCAATTGATTTCGAAGATTGATATCGCTGTGCGGCAGGTTCTGATTGAAGCGCGTATTGTGGAGGCTTCGGATACATTTGGTAAGTCCTTGGGGGCTCGCTTGGGTGGCGGTAGTTCGAATTCTGCTGGCTCAATTGGAACTTACTCATCATCGTCGAGTGGCCTAAGTGCTGGCTCTTTCGTTAGTTTGGCTGCCACTGGTACATCGTCGTCAAGCAGTGTTGGTACCCTTGCACTCTCAATATTCGGTGCTGGCTCTGACTCCATTTTGAATTTGGAAATCTCCGCATTGGAATCCGATGGAAAAGGCAAAGTTGTTTCTAATCCACGTGTGATTACGGCTGATCAGGTAAAGGCTTTAATCGAGCAAGGTACCGAACTTCCTTATCAAGTTGCATCTTCCAGTGGAGCAACATCGATAGCTTTCCGAAAAGCCAATCTTAAATTGGAAGTAACTCCACAAATCACCCCGGAAGGTAATATTATTTTGACTTTGGATGTGACGAAAGATAGTGTTGGACAGTCAACATCTGCAGGTTTTGCAATTGATACTAAGCATATCCAAACACAAGTACTAGTGGAAAATGGTGGTACGGTAGTGATTGGCGGTATTTATACCGAAGAAGTAACTGACCAAGTGAATAAAATTCCTTTCTTTGGCGATTTGCCTGGTATTGGTGTATTGTTCCGCAATACATCTAAGGCATCGACAAAGAAAGAATTGTTGGTTTTCATTACGCCTAAGGTTTTGTCAGAGAAGGCTTTAGCCCGCTGAGTTGTTTGTGGAGTTGAGAAAACCTATAGCTTTAGTGGGTTTGCCTGGAGCAGGAAAGTCCACTCTCGGCAAATTGCTGTCTAAAAAGCTCAATACAACTTTCATTGATACCGATGCTGTCATTGAAAGCAAAATTGGTACATCTATCCGGGAATACTTCGCCTTGCATGGTGAAGATGTTTTTCGTGCCATAGAGGCAGACGTACTTGCGCAACTTGTAGCAAATCCCGTTGCTAGTATTTTGGCGACAGGTGGCGGCATCGTTTTGCGTGATGCTAATCGTTTGGTTTTGAAAAAGCACACTACGGCTGTGTATTTGCGTAGCACGGCTACAGATTTGTATGCACGGCTAAAGCATGACACGGTACGTCCATTGCTTCAGGTAGACGATCCTCATGCGAGGCTTCAGGAGCTGTTCGTGCAACGTGATCCGTTGTACCGTGAAGTAGCTACTTTTACTGTAGATACCGCACGTACTACAGTGAGTGCACTAGTGAATAAAATCGTGATGCAGCTTGAGCTAGCACCGCAGTGCTAGCAGCTCTCATCGACTTTTATTTTTATGCCTACTACCCTCCATGCTACGGTACACATACCGTTGCCAGACCGCAGCTATCCCATTTGCATTGGCGCAGGTTTGCTGACCAATATTGAGTTTTTGCAAGCGACTGTGAAAGGCACTCAAGCAGTGATCGTTACCAATGTGACTGTATCGCCACTTTATGCCGCAACATTACGCAAAACATTGCAAGATCGATTCTCACAAGTTCAACTGGTTGAGTTACCTGACGGTGAGTCTTATAAAACGTGGGAAACTTTGCAGAGCATATTTGATGCGCTGTTGACTTGGGGTTGTGATCGAAAAACCGTGATCTTTGCCTTGGGTGGTGGAGTAGTGGGGGACATGGCTGGATTTGCAGCTGCGTGTTTTATGCGTGGTGTGCCTTTCGTCCAGGTTCCTACGACCTTGTTAGCGCAAGTTGATTCTTCTGTAGGGGGGAAAACGGGTATCAATCACCCTGCAGGTAAAAACATGATTGGTGCTTTTTACCAACCCTTGCAGGTGATATGCGATATGGACACCCTGCGTACACTGCCTGATCGGGAGTTGAAAGCCGGCCTGGCTGAAGTTATCAAATACGGGCCTATTTACGACGCGGGGTTTTTTGCATGGTTAGAGCAAAACATGCAGGCATTGCTGCGGCGTGATGTACAAGCTTTGGCATGGGCCATACAGCGCTCGTGTGAAATCAAGGCAGAAGTTGTAGGCCAAGATGAAAAAGAATCTGGTTTGCGCGCTATTTTGAATTATGGCCACACTTTTGGGCATGCGATAGAGGCAGGTTTGGGTTTTGGTGCATGGTTGCACGGTGAAGCTGTTGCTGCCGGCATGGTGGTGGCTGCCCAGCTTTCGCACAACCTGGGATACATCTCGCTAGCAGATGTGCAACGAATTCGCAGTTTGGTGGTGCAAGCTGATTTGCCAGTACATTTGCCAGTGCTTAGCAAGCAGAACAACCCTGCCCAATACCTCAAATGGATGCGTTTGGATAAGAAGTCTGAAGCTGGACGTATCCATTTCATTTTGATCCGTGAAATGGGGCGTGCGGTAATTGAGCCTGTAGATGACAGTGCGGTCATTCAAGCGATTGAACAATGCACAGCAGTGTGATGCTTGCACTCTGCGCCAGTGACCCAGGCCGTAGTAGAGGGCGTCGATTCGCAGAGGAGCAAGCCCCTACACGCAACGCGTTTCAACGTGACCGGGATCGGATTGTGCACTCCACAGCATTTCGGCGTTTGGTTTACAAGACCCAAGTGTTTGCCAATCACGAAGGCGATTTGTTTCGCTCCCGCTTGACCCATTCCCTTGAGGTCGCTCAGCTAGGGCGCTCGATTGCCCGAACCTTGCAGGTCAATGAGGATTTGGTGGAGGCAGTTGCTTTGGCACATGATCTTGGGCACACGCCTTTTGGACATGCTGGGCAGCGTGCTTTGAATGAATGCATGGTCGATTTTGGCGGGTTTGAGCACAACTACCAAAGTTTGCGTGTAGTTGATAGCTTGGAGCAGCGCTATCCACAGTTCAATGGTTTGAACTTGTGTTTCGAAACGCGTGAAGGCATATTGAAGCATTGCAATCGCGAGCGTGCTGCAGCAATTGAAGCCGATGAACCCCGATACAGCGATGGTGCGGGCGGCATAGGACAACGTTTCTTGCAGGGAACGCAACCTAGCCTAGAAGCGCAGTTATGCAATTTGGCGGATGAAATTGCCTACAACACACACGATATAGACGATGGCATTCGCTCGGGCCTTATTGATCTGGCGGGTTTACGCTCTGTGCCTTGGATTGATGTTTTGTGCGAAAAAATACTGCAACAACACCCCCAGTTGTCTGCACCTCAGCAGCAGCGCCGATTGGTCTATGAACTGGTGCGTGTGCTGCTAAGCACCATGGTTTATGACGTCATAGAAGCTACCCAGCATGCTTTGCGTTCCACTGGAGTGCAGTCTGTCAATGATGTGCGAGCTTGTGAGCGTCCGCTGGCATGCTTTTCGCCTGATATTCGCAGTGCATCACGCCATTTGAAGGCCTATCTGTTTGCGCAGTTGTATCGTCATCCCAAGGTCGTGGCCACTATGGATGCCGCCGAAAAAGTCATTCATAAATTGTTTGCCAGTTACGTGGACAAGCCAGAAGAAATGAAAGGCAGTTTGGCTGATGAGCGCCCTTGGGAACACGATGGCTTGCTACAACGCCACGTGGCTGACTACATTGCCGGCATGACAGATCGATTCGCGGCGCGTGAGCATGAACGGTTGACGGGTCAGCGCGTGTTTGCTGGCTTGGAGATAGTGTGATGGTGCTGCGTCCTGAGCACCACAGCACCGCCGTGCTGATTGACACACGGCGCTGGCTAGAGAAAGCTGTCATTGGTCTCAATCTATGTCCTTTTGCCAAGGCCGTGTATGTCAAAAACCAAGTTCATCTAGCCCTTGGGTGGTGGACGCACGCGGCTGATGTGCTTGAGCAGCTTGAGTCGGAGTTATTGGCCTTGCAGGCCTTGCCTGCTGCAGAGCGCGACACAACCGTGCTTGTGCTGCCTAATTTCATGCCGGATTTCTTGGATTTCAATGACTTTCTCTGCCCTGCGGAGCGTGTGCTCAAGCAGTGCAAGTTGCAGGGGGAAATACAGATTGCACATTTTCATCCCCAGTTTGAATTCGCTGGGGAAAATCCACATGGCATGAGCCATTACACCAATCGTGCGCCGTATCCAATGCTGCATCTGATACGCGAAGCCAGCATCGAAAAAGCACTCGCATCGTTTCCAGACCCCGATAGTATTTACGAGCGCAATATCCAGACATTGGAAAAAATGGGTCCTGAAGGGTGGGCTGCATTGGGTGTAGGCCGGCATGTATGAAAAATAAATCAACCTCCAAATCCAAGACGGATTCCAATACGACTGCGTTGCCTGAGGAAGTGCGCCCAGGCCAATCACTCGAGTTGCTCAAAGAATTGCACATCCTCACGCGCGAAGGCCGTACCAATCAAGACACGCGTCGCAAACTCAAGCAGGTTTACCACCTTTACCAATTTATTGAAAAGATACTCATTGAGCTTTCTGCTGAGCGCTCAGCCGTGCTGCTTGCTGATCACGGTGCGGGTAAGTCCTATTTGGGTTTTATTTTGTACGACTTGTTTGCCAAAGACCATCCAGCAGTGCGGGTCTATGGCATAGAAAGCCGGGCTGAATTGGTGCAAAAATCCACCGAGCTGGCACAGCGATTGGGTTTTGAGCGGATGCACTTTGTCAATGAGCGGGTTGCCGATGCCACGCGTGACAGCGCATTGCCAGGGCGTTTTGACATAGTGACCGCCCTGCATGCGTGCGATACGGCAACAGACGATGCCATTGAATTTGGTTTGCACAAGCAAAGCCAAGCCATGGTGCTGGTACCGTGCTGTCAAGCTGAGGTGGCCCGTGGTTTGAACCAATCCAAAGCCTTGAGTTTGGCCCGCACACCTCTGGCTGAGTTGTGGCGCCATCCTATACATACCCGCGAGGTTGGCAGTCAACTAACCAACGTCATGCGCTGTTTATATCTGGAGGCCAACGGATACCAAGTTACCGTGACCGAATTGGTGGGTTGGGAACATAGTATGAAAAATGAACTCATAGTGGCACGCTACACCGGTCAAGCCAAGCGATCTGCAGCACGGCGATTGCACGCCATCGCACAGGAATTTGGTATCGCCGATATAGTGCGACAACGTTTTGCCCGCCTGCCTTGGGATCAGTTGGCCATGGCAGGAAACATTAATTTGCAAGGAGAAATACCATGAACCGAACCCTGCGCTACGGCGCAAGTTGCCTTTTGGTCGCCATGCTGGCGGCATGCGCTAGCAGCAGCCCTGACGTGATTCAACGTTCGGATACGCAGCGACTCTCGCAGGTCCAAGATGCTACCGTTTTGTCAGTCCGTGAAGTGACGGTGGATGGAAGCCAGTCCGGAGCTGGTGCCGCTGTGGGTGGTGTCGTGGGTGCAATTGGTGGCTATTCAGGCAGCGGCGTACAGCGCGAAGCACAGGTACTGGGCATCTTGGCAGGTGTTGCAGGTGCTGCTGCAGGCAATGCAATTGAGCGTTTATCAACCAAAGAAACGGCCTTGGAAATCATTTTGCAACTCAAAGGTGGAGAGCGCCGCTCCATTGTGCAAGCCAAAGGCAGCGAAACCTTCGCCCCGGGTGATGCTGTCATCATGGTCACGACAGGTGGCAAAGTGCGCGTTAGCAAGGCACCCAAGCAGTAAGCACTCTGAATTACTGACCCACATCAAACAGACTCTGCAGCCTTGTTTTCATAATTTCAGGGACAGAGTCTGTGCCGCCAAGGTGGCATTGTGCAGGCTCATTGGGGATCTGCCATGCCAGTGGAATTATTCAAATCCGAGCAGCACCGCTGCATCATGTTCACCGATTTGGTGGCAGATGAGCACGAGGCGGTGCAAGCCAATCAGTTCTTGATCGTGGACGACGGGGAAGGGGTGATCCTTGATCCGGGTGGCAACATGACCTACAACGAGCTGAGCGTCACCATGCGCCAGTACATGGCACCGCACAAGCTGGATTACATTCTCGCGTCCCACGCCGATCCCGACATCATTGCCTCATTGGATAGATGGATGACATCGAGTCAAGCCAAGCTGGTCATTTCATCCCTCTGGGCGCGGTTTGCCCCCCATTTCTGCAAGATCGGAAAAACCGAAGATCGGATTGTTTCTGTGCCCGACGAAGGGGGACGTTTGCGCTTTGGTCGTTGCGAATTGCTCATTTTGCCTGCGCACTTTATGCATTCAGAAGGCAATTTCCATTTCTACGATCCCACCAGCAAAATTCTGTTTACCGGTGACTTGGGTGTATCCCTTTTATCGGGGGCGCAAGCTGCTCAAGCATTGACCACGCTGTCCCCGTTGCCACCCGGCATGGAGCGCTTTCACCGCCGCTACATGGTTAGCAACAAAATTCTGCGTTTGTGGGTGCGCATGGTGCGCGATCTCGACATCAGCATGATTGCACCGCAGCATGGAGCCCCATTGGTGGGAGCGGCTATCCCTGAACTGTTAGAGTGGCTGGAGCAATTGGCATGTGGCATCGACTTGGTCGGCTCGACCCAATACCAGCTGCCCAAGAATCGTTTGCTTTGAGGAAATATCCATGGCGCGTTTGCCGCGTTTGAATGTACCAGGACAGGTACACCACGTCATATTGCGGGCGTTGCAGCCCTTGTTGATCGCGCAAGACGATGCGGACTTTGAATTTCTGCATGGATTGTTGGTTCAGCATGCACCGCGTTTGGGTGTCCAGTTGCATGCCTATGTGCTGCTCAATAACCAATACCAGTTGGTCTTAACTCCCCAACAGGCCACCAGCTTGCCTGGATTTATGCAGGCGATCGGTCGTGACTATGTGCGCTATTACAACCAACGCTATGGCCGCAGCGGCACTTTGTGGGATGGGCGTTACCGCTGCACGATTGTGGAGTCTGCAGCTTGGATTATGGATTGCTTGGTCAGTGTAGCGTGGGCACCTGTGTATGACCAACAGGCCACTAGCCCGGAAGCGTACCTGTGGAGCAGTTATCGCTACTACGCGGGTACAGCTGTTGACAAGGCGTTGACGCCACCCAGCGCATATTGGGCGCTGGGCAATACGCCATTTGCTCGGGAGGCTGCGTTCCAAGAATTGGTGCAAAAAGACTTGAGCCGTGAACGCCGGACTTGCTTGGAACAAGCTGTTTGGGGAGGTTGGGCGCTGGGGTCGGAAGATTTTTTGCATACCCTGCAGCTCCACACGCAGCGGCGAATTAGCCAGAGAAAGCCTGGTCGCCCGCGTGCAACTGCTTGATTTTCCATATTTTTGATATGTCCCTTATTTATATTGGGTTGTTTTCTTGTCTTAATAAATAAGGGACGTACACCAATTAAAAATCTTGTTGTGCATAAGGTTATGCGGTATTCTGCGCACCCAGTGTCATTAACAGGAGTGCGCCATGACAACGGCAGCAGAAATCAAACACCTACAAGAACAGGGTCTGTATTCGACCGGTAACGAGCACGATGCGTGCGGCGTGGGCTTTGTGGCCCACATCCGTGGTGAGAAAAGCCATGCCATCGTGGAAGGCGCGCTGAAGATTCTGGAGAATCTGGATCACCGCGGTGCTGTGGGCGCAGACAAGCTCATGGGCGATGGTGCTGGCATCTTGATCCAGTTGCCAGACACTTTGTACCGTGAAGAAATGGCCAAACAGGGTGTGGTACTGCCTCCATTGGGTGAATACGGTGTGGGCATGATCTTCTTGCCCAAAGAGCACGCCAGCCGCTTGGCTTGCGAGCAAGAGATGGAACGAGCCATTAAGGCCGAAGGCCAAGTCCTGCTGGGCTGGCGCGATGTGCCGGTGAATGTGGACATGCCCATGTCCCCCGCAGTGCGCGAAAAAGAACCCATCATCCGCCAAGTTTTCATTGGCCGTGGCAACGACGTTATCGTGCAAGACGCCTTGGAGCGCAAGCTCTACGTCATCCGCAAGACAGCCAGCGCCAACATCCAAGCGCTCAAGCTCAAGCACAGCAAGGAATACTACGTTCCTAGCATGTCCAGTCGCACGGTGGTCTACAAGGGTTTGTTGCTGGCAGACCAAGTGGGTACTTACTTCTTGGACTTGCAAGATGCACGTTGCGTATCGGCCTTGGGCTTGGTGCACCAACGCTTTTCTACCAACACATTCCCAGAGTGGCCATTGGCCCACCCCTACCGTTATGTAGCGCACAACGGTGAAATCAACACCGTCAAAGGCAACTACAACTGGATGAAGGCCCGCGAAGGCGTGATGTCCTCGCCAGTGCTGGGTGCTGATTTGCAAAAGCTGTACCCCATCAGCTTTGCCGACCAGTCCGACACAGCGACTTTCGACAACTGCCTGGAATTGCTCACCATGTCGGGCTATCCCATCAGCCAAGCGGTGATGATGATGATTCCCGAACCCTGGGAACAGCACACCACCATGGATGAGCGCCGCAAGGCTTTCTACGAATACCACGCCGCCATGCTGGAACCTTGGGATGGCCCGGCTTCCATCGTGTTCACCGATGGTCGCCAGATCGGTGCCACGCTGGATCGCAACGGCCTGCGCCCCTCGCGCTACTGCATCACCGACGACGACCTCGTGATCATGGGGTCTGAGTCTGGTGTGCTGCCCGTGCCAGAGAACAAAATCGTGCGCAAGTGGCGTCTGCAGCCCGGCAAGATGTTCCTGATCGATCTGGAGCAAGGCCGCATGATCGACGATGAAGAACTCAAGACCCAGCTGGCCAATAGTAAGCCCTACAAGCAGTGGATTGAGAACCTGCGCATCAAGCTCGATGACGTGCAATGCCAAGCCCCTGCTGTGGCCAACAGCGACGCGGCAGCCTTGCTGGATCGCCAGCAAGCCTTTGGCTTTACCCAAGAGGACATCAAGTTCTTGATGGCCCCTATGGCGACCAATGGCGAAGAGGGCATTGGCTCCATGGGCAACGACAGTCCATTGGCTGTGTTGTCTGATAAGAACAAGCCGCTGTACAACTACTTCAAGCAGTTGTTCGCGCAGGTGACCAACCCACCGATTGACCCTATCCGCGAAGCCATCGTGATGTCGCTGGTGTCATTCATTGGCCCCAAGCCCAACCTGCTGGACATCAACCAAGTGAACCCGCCCATGCGCTTGGAGGTGAGCCAGCCTGTGCTGGACTTTGCCGACATGGCCAAGGTGCGTAACATTGAGCAGCACACGCAAGGCAAGTTCCGCAGCTACACGCTGGACATCACCTACCCACTGGCATGGGGGCACGAAGGCGTGGAAGCCAAGCTGGCCAGCCTGTGCGCTGAAGCGGTCGATGCCATCAAGAGCGGTAAGAACATCCTCATCATCAGCGACCGTGCTGTGAGTGCTAGCCAAGTGGCTATTCCTGCATTGCTGGCTTTGTCGGCTGTGCACCAGCACTTGGTGCGTGAAGGCTTGCGCACCAGCGCTGGCTTGGTGGTCGAAACCGGCACCGCCCGCGAAGTGCACCACTTCGCCGTGCTGGCAGGGTACGGTGCCGAGGCAGTGCACCCCTACTTGGCGATGGAAACCTTGGTCTCCATCCACAAAGACCTGCCCGGCGATTTGTCGGCAGACAAGGCGATCTACAACTACATCAAGGCTATCGGCAAGGGCTTGTCCAAGATCATGTCCAAGATGGGCGTGAGCACCTACATGAGCTATTGCGGTGCCCAGTTGTTCGAGGCCATCGGTATCAACGCCAGCACCATCGAGAAATACTTCACCCGCACCCCCAGCAAGGTCGAAGGCATTAGCGTGTTCGAGATTGCTGAAGAAGCCATCCGCATGCACAAACTGGCCTATGGCGACAGCCCTGTGTTGGCCAATGCGTTGGATGCTGGTGGCGAATACGCCTGGCGCGCCCGGGGTGAAGAGCACATGTGGACGCCCGATGCGATTGCCAAGTTGCAACACTCCACCCGTGCCAACAACTTCAACACCTACAAGGAATACGCCCAGATCATCAACGACCAGAGCAAGCGCCACCTGACGCTGCGTGGCTTGTTCGAGTTCAAGATTGATCCGGCCAAGGCCATTCCTGTCGAGGAAGTGGAGTCAGCCAAGGAAATCGTCAAGCGCTTTGCCACCGGTGCTATGTCGCTGGGTTCTATCTCGACCGAAGCGCACGCGACTTTGGCGGTGGCCATGAACCGCATTGGCGGCAAGAGCAACACGGGGGAGGGCGGTGAAGACCCCGCACGCTACCGCAACGAGCTCAAGGGCATCCCGATCAAGAGGGGCGAGACCCTCAAGAGCGTGATCGGCGCTGAGCAAGTGGAAGTGGATATCCCGCTGGAAGATGGTGACTCCTTGCGCAGCCGCATCAAGCAGGTGGCTTCAGGCCGCTTTGGTGTGACGGCAGAGTATCTGGCCAGTGCGGATCAAATCCAGATCAAGATGGCCCAGGGTGCCAAGCCCGGTGAGGGTGGGCAGTTGCCCGGTGGCAAGGTGTCTGAGTACATCGGCAAGCTGCGCCACAGCGTGCCGGGTGTGGGTCTCATCTCCCCACCACCGCACCACGACATTTATTCCATCGAGGATTTGGCCCAGCTGATCCACGACCTCAAGAACGTCGCTCCGCATTCCGACATCTCCGTCAAGTTGGTGTCTGAAATCGGCGTGGGCACCATTGCCGCAGGTGTTGCCAAGTGCAAGGCAGACCACGTGGTGATTGCTGGTCATGACGGTGGTACTGGCGCATCGCCTTGGTCTTCTATCAAGCACGCGGGTTCCCCATGGGAAATCGGTCTGGCGGAAACCCAGCAAACCTTGGTGCTCAACCGCCTGCGTGGTCGCATTCGGGTGCAGGCCGACGGCCAGATGAAGACGGGCCGCGACGTGGTGATTGGTGCCCTGTTGGGTGCGGATGAATTCGGCTTTGCCACCGCACCGCTGGTGGTGGAAGGCTGCATCATGATGCGCAAGTGCCACCTGAACACCTGCCCTGTGGGCGTGGCCACCCAAGACCCTGAACTGCGCGCCAAGTTCTCTGGCAAACCCGAGCACGTGGTGAACTACTTCTTCTTCATTGCCGAAGAAGTGCGCCAGATCATGGCCCAGTTGGGTATCCGCAAGTTCGACGACATGGTGGGCCGTGCCGACCTGCTCGATACCCGCAAGAGCATCGAGCACTGGAAGGCCCAGGGCTTGGACTTCAGCCGCCTGTTTGCCATGCCGCAAGTAGGCCCCGAAGTGCCTCGCTTCCACGTTGCACAGCAAGAGCACGGTTTGGAAAAGTCGCTCGACAACGTGCTGATCGAGAAATGTCGCCCCGCCATCGACAAGGGCGAGCGCGTGCAGTTCATGGAAGTGGCCCGCAACGTCAATCGCTCCTTGGGCGCCATGCTCTCCGGCGCGGTGACCAAGGTGCACCCAGAGGGCTTGCCTGATGACACCATCCGCATCCAGCTCGAAGGCACAGGCGGTCAATCGTTCGGCGCTTTCCTGACCCGCGGTATCACGCTGTACCTCATCGGTGAAGCCAACGACTACACCGGCAAAGGTTTGTCGGGTGGACGCATCGTGGTGCGCCCCAGCATCGATTTCCGCGGCGAAGCCGTGCGCAACATCATCGTGGGTAACACCGTGATGATTGGTGCCACAGCGGGTGAGGCGTTCTTCAGCGGTGTGGCTGGTGAGCGTTTTGCGGTGCGCCTGTCCGGCGCTACTGCGGTGGTGGAAGGTACGGGTGACCATGGCTGCGAATACATGACAGGTGGCACTGTGGCGGTGCTGGGTAAGACGGGTCGCAACTTTGCGGCTGGTATGAGTGGTGGCGTGGCCTACGTCTACGACGAGGACGGCCAGTTCGCCAAGCGCTGCAACACCAGCATGGTGACCATGGACAAGGTGCTGCCTGCCGCTGAACAGCAAGCCAGCATCGACCGCGCGGTATGGCACCGCGGTGAGACCGATGAAGCCCAGCTCAAAAAGCTGCTGGAAGACCACAACCGCTGGACTGGCAGCAAGCGTGCCCGCGAACTGCTGGACAACTGGGAAGTAGCCCGCGCCAAGTTCGTCAAGGTCTTCCCGATCGACTACAAGCGCGCACTCGGTGAGATTAATGCCAAGAAATCGGCTGCAGAGGCCGTCAAATCAGCTCAGGCTGCTACAAAAAAAGTAGCAGCCGGCAAGTAATGCAGCACGATTAGGAAGGATAGGATCATGGGAAAAGTTACCGGCTTCATGGAATATGAGCGCATTGAGGAGGGCTACGCGCCCGCCAAAGAGCGTGTGAAGCACTACCGCGAATTCGTCATCGGGCTGGATGACAGCCAGGCCAAAACCCAGGCTGCGCGTTGCATGGACTGCGGCACCCCGTTTTGCAACAACGGGTGTCCAGTCAACAACATCATTCCCGACTTCAATGATTTGGTGTACCGCCAAGACTGGAAGTCGGCGATTGATACCTTGCACAGCACCAACAACTTCCCCGAGTTCACGGGCCGCATCTGCCCCGCACCGTGCGAGGCCGCGTGCACCATCAACTTCAATGGCGACGCCGTGGGCATCAAGTCCATCGAGCACGCCATCATCGACAAAGCATGGGCTGAGGGCTGGGTCAAGCCCGAACCCGCGCAGCGCAAGACAGGTAAGAAGGTGGCCGTGGTTGGCGCAGGCCCTGCGGGTATGGCAGCAGCCCAGCAGTTGGCACGCGCTGGTCATGACGTGACCTTGTTTGAAAAGAACGACCGCATTGGCGGCTTGCTGCGCTATGGCATCCCCGACTTCAAGCTGGACAAGGGGTTGATTGACCGCCGTGCCAAGCAGTTGGAGGCCGAAGGCGTCACCATTCGCACCAGCGTGCTGATTGGCAAAATGCCCGAAGGCAGCAAGGTGACCAACTGGGCCAAGGAAACCATTTCCGCCGAGGAATTGCACAAAGACTTTGACGCTGTGTTGCTGACTGGTGGTTCTGAGCAAAGCCGCGATTTGCCCGCACCCGGCCGTGATCTGGATGGCATCCACTTCGCCATGGAGTTCTTGCCCCAGCAAAACAAGGTCAACGCGGGTGACAAGCTCAAGGGCCAACTGCGTGCTGACGGCAAACACGTCATCGTTATCGGTGGTGGTGACACAGGTTCTGACTGCGTAGGCACCAGCACCCGCCATGGTGCAGTCAGTGTGGTGCAGTTTGAGGTGATGCCCCAGCCACCTGAGAAGGAAAACAAATCCTTGGTCTGGCCTTACTGGCCGCTCAAGCTGCGTACCAGCTCCAGCCATGACGAGAGCGATGCACAAGGTTTGCTCAAGCGTGAGTTTGCTGTCTCGACCAAAGAGTTCATCGGCAAAAACGGCAAGGTCACCGGTCTGAAAACCGTGCATGTGGAGATGAAAGACGGCAAGCTGGTGGAAATCCCTGGCACCGAAAAAGAGTGGAAGGCTGACTTGGTACTGCTGGCCATGGGCTTTGTGAACCCCGTGGCGACCATCTTGGAAGCCTTTGGGGTGGATAAAGACGCCCGCGGCAATGCCAAAGCCAGCACTGAGGTGGTGGGTGGCTACGCTACCAACGTACCCAAGGTATTTGCCGCTGGCGATATGCGTCGTGGCCAAAGTTTGGTGGTATGGGCCATTCGTGAAGGCCGTCAAGCCGCCCGTGCGGTGGACGAGTTTTTGATGGGCAGCACCGCCTTGCCGCGCTAAATGGCGAAGGTATGGACCTGCGTGAGCAGGCCTGCGTGTGCGGGGATAAGGTTTTCCCGCATATGATTGAGGGGCCGGATTTCTCCGGCCTTATCTTTTCGCATGACAGATTCCACACACACCTCATTGGTTGACATCCGCGATCTCGTGTTCGGCTACGGCGAGCGCCGCATCTTGGATGGCGTTAGCTTGCACATTCCGCGTGGCAAGGTCACTGCCATCATGGGCGCCTCGGGTGGCGGTAAAACCACTTTGCTGCGCCTGATCAGCGGTCAGGTGGCTGCGCAAAGTGGACAGGTGGTCGTGCATGGCAATGCGCAGGGTGCAAGCGCCCAAGACGTTGGTACCTTGGATCGCAAAGGGCTGTTTGCATTGCGTCGCCGCATGGGCATGTTGTTCCAGTTCGGTGCTTTGTTCACCGACCTGTCCGTGTTCGACAACGTGGCGTTTCCCTTGCGAGAGCATACCCAGCTACCGGAAGTGCTGATACGTGACATCGTGCTCATGAAGCTCGATGCTGTGGGCTTGCGTGGTGCCCGCGATCTGATGCCCTCGGAAGTGTCTGGAGGCATGGCCCGCCGAGTGGCGTTGGCCCGCGCTATTGCGCTCGATCCCGAGCTCGTCATGTACGACGAACCATTTGCTGGTTTGGATCCAATTTCGCTCGGAACCGCTGCACGCTTGATCCGCCAGCTCAATGATGCGATGGGGTTGACCAGCATCATCGTGTCGCACGATCTGGAAGAAACTTTCATGATTGCCGATCAAGTGATTGTGCTGGCCAATGGACGCATAGCTGCCCAAGGTACGCCCGATGAGGTGCGCCACAGTAGCGATCCCTTGGTGCAGCAATTTGTGACTGCACAAGCCGATGGTCCGGTGCGTTTCCATTACCCCGGTACTTCGGTGGAGCAAGACTTTTTGGGAGTAGGTGCATGAGCCGTTGGCTGCATCCGGCGGAAGTGGGCTTTGCGCTGCGCAGTAAGTTAGCCGATTTCGGCTACGGTGCGCGCTTGCTGTGGCGACTGTTAGCGGCCTTGCCCGGTTGTTTGCGTCGCTTTGGATTGGTGCGTGACCAGATTCACTTTATGGGCAACTACTCCTTGGCCATCATTGTGGTGTCGGGTTTGTTTGTCGGCTTTGTGATGGGCTTGCAGTACTACTATGGTTTGCAGCGTTTTGGCGCAGCAGACTCCATTGGTTTGCTCATTAGCCTGAGTTTGGTGCGTGAGTTCGGCCCTGTCTTTACCGCATTGCTGTTTGCCGGTCGCGCGGGTACATCGCTCACGGCAGAAATTGGCCTCATGAAATCGGGCGAGCAACTCAGCGCCATGGAAATGATGGCTGTCGATCCAATCCAGCGCATTTTGGCTCCGCGTTTTTGGGGTGCCGTGATCGCCATGCCCTTGCTGGCAGCCATTTTCAGTGCCATTGGTGTACTGGGGGGATGGGTTGTGGGCGTGGTGATGATCGGTGTGGATGCGGGGGCATTCTGGGGGCAGATGCAAAGCGGCGTGGGCGTTTGGGCCGACCTGGGCAATGGCGTCCTCAAAAGCGCTGTTTTTGGTGTTTTGGTGAGTTTTATCGCTTTGCTGCAAGGCTATACCGCGCTACCAACCCCTGAGGGGGTAGCCCGTGCCACAACGCGCACGGTGGTAGTGGCCTCGCTGTCGGTGTTGGGAATGGACTTCATTCTCACCGCCATGATGTTTAGTTTGTAAGGAGTGCGTGATGCAACGTTCCGCCAAGGATTTGTGGGTGGGTTTGTTTGTGCTAATTGGAGCGCTGGCATTGGTGTTTTTGGCCTTGCAAGCAGCCAATTTATTGACCATTACATGGGATAAGGGTTACCAAGTCAGCGCCAAGTTTGACAACATTGGAGGCCTCAAGCCCAAGGCGGCAGTCAAAAGCGCGGGGGTTGTGGTGGGGCGTGTCGAGTCAATCGTGTTCGATGACAAGTCCTTCCAAGCCAAAGTTGTTATGTCCATGGACAAGCGCTACGCTTTCCCCAAAGACAGCTCGCTCAAAATTTTGACCAGCGGTTTGCTCGGTGAGCAGTACATCGGGATTGAGGCTGGTGCCGATGCGGCCAATTTGGCGCAAGGCGATGTCATTACTACCACCCAAAGTGCCGTGGTGTTGGAGAACCTGATCAGCCAGTTTCTCTATAGCAAAGCGGCAGATGGCGGTAAGAAAACCGATTAAGTCCCCATGCTTTTGTTTGGTTTGCTCCCCATTGATCCAGTGCGTGTTCGCCGCTGGTTGGTCGCTTGTTTGTGCATGGCGTTTCTGGTGCTACAGGGCTGTGCCACGGTCGAGCGACCAGATAAGCGCGATCCTTTGGAGTCTTTCAATCGCACGATGTTTGGTTTCAACGAAACCATGGACAAGTACGTGGCAAAACCTGTTGCAACAACCTATCGCGATGCATTGCCATCATGGTTTCGCAAAGGTGTAAACAACTTCTTTTCTAACTTGGATGACTTGTGGTCTGGCGTGAACTCGATTTTTCAGGGTAAGCGCCAAGAGGCGGGGGACAATATTGGCCGTTTCATGGTTAATACCGTGGTAGGTCTTTGTGGTGTCTTGGATGTGGCCAGTGATTTGGGCATTGAGCGCCACAGCACCAATTTTGGCTACACCTTGGGCAAATGGGGCGTTCCACCGGGGCCTTACGTGGTTTTGCCCGTATTGGGGCCCTACACCTTGCGTGAGGTCGGCGCGATTCCTGTTGATCAACAAGGCAGTCTGCAGAACCATATTCCTGACGTGACCACCCGCGATACCTTGACAGTGGTTGACTTAATCGACACGCGTGCCAGTCTTTTGGGGGCTGATGATGTGATGAATGGTGCAGCCTTGGATCGCTACACCTTTATGCGTGATGCCTATTTGCAGCGCCAACGTAGCCGCGAATACGACGGCAATCCACCAGATGATGAAAATAATGACCCTTCAGTCAGTACGGAGTCGCCAAGCGGCGTAAACTGAGGCACGTACGAGTACAGGAGTTTTTTTATGCAACAACGTCGATGGTTTTTGGGGCTCATGGCAGCCGTGGTGGCTTCGTTGGCACTCACGACCACAGCCTACGCTGAAGACGAAGCCCCTGATGCACTGATCAAGCGCGTCTCCAATGAAGTGCTGGATACTTTGAAGTCAGATAAGTCTTTGCGCAATGGTGATTTGAGCAAAATCATTGCCTTGGTGGACAACCGCATCATGCCGCACGTCAATTTTGCGCGCATGACCGCTTCGGCCGTGGGGCCCGCTTGGCGTCAAGCTACACCGGAGCAGCAAAAGCGCTTGCAAGATGAATTCAAAACCTTGCTGGTGCGTACTTACGCTGGCGCGTTGTCGCAGGTGAGTGATCAAACCATCGCCATGAAACCGCTGCGTGCCAATCCCGATGACAAAGAAATTGTCGTTCGCTCTGAAATCAAGGGCCGTGGTGATCCGATTCAGTTGGACTACCGCATGGAAAAAACCCCCGGTCAAGGCGCTGGTTGGAAGATTTACAACATCAATGTCTTGGGTGTGTGGTTGGTGGATACCTATCGCAGCCAATTTGCGCAGCAAATCAATGCCAAGGGCATTGATGGACTGATTGACATTTTGGTCGAGCAGAACAAGACTAGTGCCAACAAGAAAGGCTGATATGTTGAACCTGCCCTCTACACTCACCCAAGAAGTGGCGCACCAATGTCTGGAAGAACTGCGCCAGCACGTGAATGAGCCGTCGGACAAGGTGGTGGTAGATGGCACGGCTTTGCAGCGCTTTGACACATCGGCCTTGGCTGTTTTGTTGGAATTGCGCCGCGAATGCGCACGCCGGGGCAAGTTGTTTGCCGTGCAAGGTTTGCCAACACGCTTGCGTGAGTTGGCTGGTTTGTACGGCATCAGTGCCCTTCTCCCTGCAGCCTGAAACGTGCCCGGCTTAAAATGGCGGGCTACCTATGCCCGCTCTTAGCTTTCAATCCGTATCCAAAATCTACCCTGCCACCCGTACTGGGGCCCCGCCATTCACTGCGTTGGATGGTGTGAGCATGGAGATTCAGCCAGGCGAATTTTTTGGCCTGCTCGGCCCCAACGGGGCTGGTAAAACCACACTCATCAGCATATTGGCTGGGTTGACCCGTGCTACCAGCGGTAGCGTGAAGGTCATGGGCTATGACGTACAAAGTGACGCCACCCAAGCACGACGTCAGCTCGGCGTGGTTCCGCAAGAACTGGTGTTTGATCCCTTCTTCACGGTGCGTGAAGCCTTGCGGTTTCAGTCGGGTTACTTTGGCATTCGCCACAACGACGATTGGATTGATGAACTGTTGGCCAGTTTGGGGCTGACCGATAAAGCCCAGTCCAATATGCGTCAGCTATCCGGCGGTATGAAGCGCCGCGTCATGGTGGCGCAGGCTTTGGTACACAAGCCTCCGGTCATCGTGCTCGATGAGCCTACCGCTGGTGTGGACGTGGAACTGCGCCAAACGCTGTGGCAGTTCATCAGCAAACTCAACAAGCAAGGCCATGCTGTGCTGTTGACCACCCATTACTTGGAAGAAGCAGAAGCCTTGTGCACCCGTTTGGCGATGCTCAAAAGCGGGCGCATTGTGGCCCTTGATAGCACCAGCGCGCTGCTCAAGGCCGCCAGCGGTAACGTGCTGCGCTTTAGCACCAACGATCCCTTGCCCGATGGGTTGGCGACTGTGGCCCGTGTCACGGGGCGCATGGTGCAGCTACCGGTGCAAGATGCTTTGCAGGTAGAGCGCTACTTGGCCCAAGCGCGTGAAGCGGGTGTGCATGTGGAAGAGGTGGAAATCCGCAAAGCCGACTTGGAAGATGTGTTCCTGTCGCTGGTGGGCAAAGATGCCAAGACAGGAGGTGCCGCATGACCGGCTGGCAAATGTTGCTGTACAAAGAGGTGCTGCGCTTTTGGAAGGTCAGTTTTCAGACGATTGCCGCCCCGGTGCTCACCGCGGTGCTGTACCTGATGATTTTTGGCCATGTGCTCGAAGACCATGTGAAGGTATACGACAGCGTTGCGTACACTGCCTTTTTGGTGCCCGGCTTGGTCATGATGAGTGTGTTGCAAAATGCTTTTGCCAATAGCTCATCCTCGCTCATCCAGAGCAAGATCATGGGCAACTTGGTGTACGTCCTGCTCACCCCCTTGAACTACTGGCACTGGTTTGTGGCCTATGTGGGTTCCAGCATCGCCCGTGGCCTGGCGGTGGGGTTGGGGGTGTTTGCCGTCACCGGCTGGTTTGCGCACCTGAGCTACGCTGCACCGCTGTGGATTGCGGTATTTGCCCTTTTGGGTGCTGCTTTGCTGGGTACTTTGGGTTTGATCGGTGGCTTGTGGGCTGAAAAGTTTGACCAATTGGCCGCGTTTCAGAACTTCGTCATCGTCCCCATGACCTTCTTGAGTGGTGTGTTTTATTCCATCCATTCCTTGCCCCCGTTTTGGCAAGCGGTGAGCCACCTCAATCCGTTTTTTTACATGATCGATGGCTTTCGCTACGGTTTCTTCGGTGTCAGTGACGTGTCGCCTTGGATCAGCCTGAGCGTGGTCGGCGTAGCGTTGGTGTTGGTGGCCGCAGTGGCCCTGTACCTGCTGCGCACAGGCTACAAGATTCGCCACTGAACCCCCCACCCCTCTACAGCCATGACTGCTGAACAACTGCGACAACTCATTACCCAAGGCTTGCCCTGCGAGCTGTGCGAACTCGAAGGCGATGGTCGCCACTGGTTCGCCACCATCGTTTCCACCGCTTTTGAGGGCAAACGCCTCATCCAACGCCACCAGCAGGTTTACGCCTGCTTGGGCCAGCGCATGCAAACCGACGAAGTGCATGCCCTGTCGATGAAAACCTTCACGCCAGCCGAATGGGCTGCGCACCAGCACTGAAAGCCTGCTATGGACAAATTACTCATCCGCGGTGGCCGCGCTTTGCACGGCGAAGTGGCTATCTCTGGTGCCAAAAACGCGGCCTTGCCCGAACTGTGCGCTGTGCTGCTCACGGCAGATCCGGTCACCTTGCACAACGTGCCCCACTTGCAAGACGTGTCGACCATGCTCAAGCTCATCCGCAACATGGGGGTGGAGATAGAGCAGCAAGAAAATGGTACGGTCAGCGCCAACGCCAGCCACGTGACCGCGCCCGAAGCGCCGTATGAGTTGGTCAAGACCATGCGTGCCTCCATCTTGGCGCTGGGCCCCTTGCTGGCCCGCTTTGGCGAGGCCACAGTGTCCTTGCCCGGTGGGTGTGCTATTGGCTCGCGCCCTGTGGATCAGCACATCAAGGGCTTGCAAGCCATGGGCGCTGAGATTGTGGTCGAGCACGGCTACATCATTGCCAAACTGCCCGCAGGCCGCACCCGGCTGCACGGAGCGCGTATCACCACCGACATGGTGACGGTAACCGGCACCGAGAACCTGCTCATGGCCGCCGTGCTGGCCGAGGGCGAGACCATTCTGGAGAACGCCGCCCAAGAGCCTGAGATTCCCGATTTGGCCGAGATGCTCATTGCCATGGGCGCCAAGATCGAAGGCCACGGCACCAGCCGCATCCGCATTCAGGGCGTGGAGCGCCTGCACGGTTGCACCCACACTGTGGTGGCTGATCGCATTGAGACCGGCACCTTCCTGTGCGCTGTGGCCGCAACGGGTGGGGATGTGCTGGTACGCCATGGCCGTGCCGATCACTTGGACGCGGTGGTGGAAAAACTGCGCGAAGCCGGTGCCAACGTGCAGGCGGTGGAGGGGGGCATCCGCGTCAGCTCTCCCGGCCCAGCGTGGCAACACCTCAAGGCGCAGAGCTTTCGCACCACCGAGTACCCCGGTTTCCCGACCGATATGCAAGCGCAGTTCATGGCACTCAACTGCGTGTCGCAAGGCAGCAGCAAGGTGACCGAGACGATTTTTGAAAACCGCTTCATGCACGTCAATGAACTGGTGCGCTTGGGTGCCCACATCCAAACCGACGGCAAAGTGGCCGTGGTGGAAGGTGTTCAGCGTTTGTCGGGTGCCACCGTCATGGCCACCGATCTGCGCGCATCGGCCAGCTTGGTGATTGCCGGTTTGGTGGCCGATGGCGAGACGGTGGTGGACCGCATCTACCACCTCGACCGTGGTTATGACCGCATGGAGGCCAAGTTGCGTGGCATTGGTGCCGACATTGAAAGAGTGAAATGATTACCCTCGCGCTGTCCAAAGGACGCATTTTTGAAGAAACCGTGCCGCTGCTGCGCGCCGCTGGCATTGAGGTGCTGGACGATCCGGACAAGTCGCGCAAGCTGATTTTGGCCACCAACCAGCCCGATGTGCGCGTGCTCATCGTGCGCGCCACCGATGTGCCCACTTACGTGCAGTTTGGTGGGGCTGATATGGGCATTACTGGCAAGGACACTTTGCTGGAGCATGGTGGTCAAGGCTTGTTCCAGCCACTGGACTTGCAGATTGCCAAGTGCCGCATCAGCGTGGCCACGCGGGCCGACTTTGACTATGCCCGTGCCGTGCGCCAAGGCTCGCGCTTGCGTGTGGCCACCAAGTACGTGGCTATTGCGCGCGAATTTTTTGCCAGCAAAGGCGTGCACGTGGACTTGATCAAGCTCTACGGCAGCATGGAGTTGGCGCCATTGGTGGGCTTGGCCGACGCCATCGTGGACTTGGTCTCCACCGGCGGCACGCTGCGCGCCAACAACCTGGTGGAAGTCGAGCAAATCATGGACATCAGCTCGCGCTTGGTGGTCAACCAAGCCGCGCTCAAACTCAAGCAAGAGCCCATTCGCCGCATCATCGATGCGTTCGCTGGTGCTGTGGCTTTGTAACCGGAGAATTTTTGCTATGACTTTTGTAGCTGCTCCAGACCGTCTATCAACGGCTAGCGCCACATTTGAGGCTGATTTTCAGGCCCGCTTGCATTGGTCTGCCGATACCGATGCCGCCATCGAGCAGCGGGTGGCCGATATCTTGGCCGATGTGCAACAACGCGGCGACGCCGCCGTGCTGGAGTACACCGCCCGCTTTGACGGTGTGCAGGCTGGCACCATGGCCGCGCTGGAGCTGAGCCAGACGGAGCTGAAAGCCGCTTTCGACAGCCTGCCCACCGAGCAGCGCGATGCCCTGCAAGCCGCGGCCAAGCGGGTGCGCAGCTACCACGAGGCACAGAAGAAAGCATCGGGCGAGAGTTGGACTTACCGCGACGAAGACGGCACCTTGCTGGGCCAAAAAGTCACGCCGCTGGACCGCGTGGGCATCTACGTCCCCGGCGGCAAAGCGGCCTATCCCTCGTCCGTGCTGATGAACGCCATCCCCGCCCATGTGGCTGGGGTGGGCGAGATCATCATGGTGGTGCCCACGCCCAAAGCAGAAAAGAACCCACTGGTGCTCGCTGCCGCCTACGTGGCCGGTGTGAGCCGTGCCTTCACCATCGGCGGCGCTCAGGCTGTGGCTGCCTTGGCTTACGGCACTGCCACGGTGCCGCGCGTGGACAAAATCACCGGCCCCGGCAACGCCTATGTGGCCGCTGCCAAGCGCCGCGTGTTTGGCACCGTGGGCATTGACATGATTGCAGGCCCCAGCGAGATTTTGGTGCTGGCCGATGGCACAACGCCCCCAGACTGGGTGGCCATGGATTTGTTCAGCCAAGCCGAACACGATGAACTGGCGCAGAGCATTTTGCTGTGCCCTGATGCGGCCTACATCGACGCCGTACAGCGCGAGATAGACCGCCTGCTGCCACAAATGCCGCGGGCTGAAATCATCGCCAAAAGCCTCACAGGCCGTGGTGCGCTCATTCTGACCCGCAGCATGGAAGAGGCCTGCGCCATCAGCAACCGCATTGCGCCTGAGCACTTGGAAGTGAGCAGCAGCGACCCGCACCGCTGGGAGCCGCTGCTCAAGCACGCTGGAGCCATCTTTTTGGGCGCATACACCAGCGAGAGCTTGGGCGACTACTGCGCTGGCCCCAATCACGTGCTGCCCACCAGCAGCACCGCACGCTTTTCCAGCCCGCTGGGCGTGTACGACTTTCAAAAGCGCAGCAGCCTGATCGAAGTGAGCGAGCAGGGCGCACAAAGCCTGGGCCGTATCGCCAGCGTGCTGGCCCATGGCGAAGGTCTGCAAGCCCATGCCCGCGCGGCAGAAATGCGCCTCAAGTAAATCCGGAGCACCGCTATGTTTCCCGTCACCCGTTCGCGATTGGCCATCCGCCCTGTGCACCGTGCTGTACAGCACTGGGCAGCGCTATTGGGCATAGGAGCATGCTTGCTGGCAACTAGTGCACAAGCCATGAGCCTGCGCGAGTGGCGTACCTTGGGTCAAGTGCCGGATCAAGGCGATCTATATGCCACCTACTACTTGGTGGGCTTGATGGAGGGCATTGTGGAAGACCAAGCGGACATTTCCCGCCGCGGTGAGCAGCCCCGCATTTGCCCCAATGGTCGCAAACTGGAGCCCAGTATGGCGCGTAACCTGTTCAATGCTGAACTGCTGCGCAACGAAGGTTTGTACGAAGCCGATATGCCCGTCGAGCTGATCATGCGCAATGCTTTGGAAGCCAGCTATCCGTGCTGACGGATTGGCGTTGCTAGCTGATCGAACCTGCTGAATGTGCGCAAGGCGCAGCATCCCATCTTCATGCCAACGAATGGGAATGTGGCATCAATCGTGAAGACTTGAGTGTTTTGGTAATTAAATATATCATCTGCAACTCTGTAACGATACGGTGAGTGTTCTTCGCCGCTTTTTTTTATCGTTGCATTGGTTTATAAAATCCATTGGAGATTGTTCATGATTATTTTGCGTCCCTTGCTCACTTTTTTTGCCGCCCTTGCTATTTGTTTTTCAGCTTCTGCTCAAGAGCATGGAACCAAAGACGAAGCCAAAGCCATGGTGAATGCGGCACTAGCCCATGTTAAGAAAGTTGGCGCAGAGCAGGCATTCAAAGATTTTTCAACCGATAAGGCGAACTGGAATAAAAAAGATTTGTATGTCTTTGTTATGGACATGAAGGGCGTCATGATTGCACATGGCGCAAACGAGAAATTGATTGGAAAAAATCTTATAGAACTAAAAGATCAGAATGGAAAGCAATTTATTCGTGGTTTTGTGGATGCAATGACAGCGGGTTCAGAAACTTGGGTTGATTATGATTGGGCTAATCCAGTTACGAAAAAACTAGAAGGTAAGTCAAGCTATTTGAAGCGTATACCGGGCTTTGACGGATTTGCTGGGGTAGGTATTTATCGTTGATTTTTTGAAAACCAGTCTTTTGACTGGTTTTTTTATAGCTATGAAATACCTTTTTGCCCGATTGCCACTCATGTTCAAAGTGGCATTAGCCCCAGCGCTGGTTCTTGTTTTTTTGCTTGTAGTTACCGGTTACGGTATTTGGACTGCTCAGCAGTCTTCGGCAACCCTGAATGACTTGGCTAGCCAAGGCATACGCCACACAGTTTTGACTGCCCAATTGCAAGCGCGGGTGGTTTCCATCAATGCGCTTGTGATGCAGAGTGTCGCCTATTCTGCAGCAGGGCTTAAGGCGGATGTTATTAAGGCGCTGGACGAAAAACTCACCAGTGAGTTAAAAGCAGCGCAGGAGCAAATGGATAAAACGAGAAGTATTGTAGGGGAAGGTGATGCAGATGCGACAGAGCGTCTGGAAAAAGTAGATAAGGCATTTAAAATTTATACTAAAGGTGTCTTGGATACACTTGATATGCGTGATGCGGATATCACCGCTGCAGCTGTTTTGCTTTCTGCGAACGAGACAGCATATAAAGAGGCGCAAATGCTTCTTGAAAAACAGTTTCAAAGCGAAGTCAATGAAGCGAAAGTAGAAGCAGATAATGCCGCTAATGGACTTAGTGCCGGTGTCAATATATCTGTTGTATTAACGCTTGGTGCATTGTTGTTGGGTATATTTTTGACGTGGTTTATTGCTCGACAAATAGTTGCTTCATTGCAAACAGCCATGCATATTGCGAATGATGTAGCAAGCGGGAATTTGGCGCTGCAAAAAGTCCGTGCTGGTGAAGATGAGGCAGGCCGCGTGGTCAGTGCCTTGTATGACGTTTCAGCCCGTCTGCGTGCCATGATTGCAGGCATACGTGGTAGCGCCCATCAAATAAATACGGCTGCTAGCGAAATATCACAAGGTAACAACGACTTGGCTTCACGCACGGAATCGACCGCGATGGCCCTTCAATCTACGGCATCTGCTGTTGGGGACTTGACCCGCACGCTGCAATTGAGTTCAGAAACCGCTTCGCGTGCTAGTGAACTGGCTTTTGATTCCTCGCACATCGCCCAGCAAGGTGGAATGGCTGTGGGTGAAGTGATTTCCTCAATGGATGTCATCAGTACCCAAGCCAAGCGTATTAGTGAAATCATAGGCACGATCGATAGCATTGCTTTTCAAACCAATATCTTGGCCCTCAATGCTGCTGTAGAGGCAGCTAGGGCAGGGGATCAAGGTCGAGGCTTTGCGGTGGTTGCGTCTGAAGTGCGTTCTTTGGCTGGGCGTTCTGCGGAGGCTGCCAAAGAAATTCGCACACTGATCAGTGCATCGGTTGAGCAAGTTGAGCTCGGTACGGTCAAAGTGCAGACCGCTGGAGAAACCATGGATCGTATTGTGAGTTCTATTGAGCAAGTGAGCGCCATGGTGCTGGATATATCCAAAGCTGCTGTAGATCAAGCGCAGGGAATTCAGCGTGTAAACCAAGCCGTATTGGACATGGATCGGAGTACGCAGCAAAACGCTGCGCTGGTAGAGCAGAGTGCCGCTGCAGCAGAAGCGCTGCGCAATCAAGCTTCCAGTTTGGTTCAAGCGGTATCCGCTTTTCGTATTGATGCATCCGATCAAAATGCAAACGCAAACCAGCACTGGCAGCCACCGCTTCTTCATTAAGCGGTTAGAACTGCCGGCATGCCTAAAACAAGCCTGAAGCGATGTTGATCGTCAACGCCACCACGGTGGTGTTGAAGAAGAAAGCCAGCACGCAGTGCACTGTGCCTATGCGGCGCATGGCGCGGCTGCTAAAGCTCACATCGGCGGTTTGGCCTGAGGTGCCTATCACGCAGGCAAAGTACAAAAAGTCGCTGTAGTCCGGCGCATGCCCACCCGGAAACTCCAGCCCGCCTGAGCCGTAGCGCATCAGCGCCACGTAGTAGTCGTGTGCGTAGTGCAGGGCAAACATCACCTGCGTGAAGAGCCATGAACTGGCAATGGTCAGCGCTGCCAACGCAATGTGACCGTAGCGCAATGCGCTGGGGCGTTGTATGTCTTTGACCGTAGCCAGTTCGACAAAGATGGCGCCTATGCACACGACAGCCGCTAGCACCACCAGCAACAAAATGAACAAACGCCCTTCATCGTGCTGCACGGCGCGTGTGCGCATGCGTTCGTGGCTGGAGCCAAACATCATGTGCAAGGCCAGCACCAAATACAGGCAGGCCCCCACATTCCACGCGGTAATGAGCTTGGTTGCCGTGTGTGACTCCAGCACCGATGGCATGCCCACATACGTGAGTACCGCCAAGGTGGCGGCAATCAGTAAGCGCGGCCGGCTCAAGGCCATGCGCAGCCACAGCGGTTTGCCGGCGTGGGGGTGGGTGGGAAGGGTGTGCATGGCGTCTTATTGTCCACGCGGTGCTAGCACGATGATGCCCATGCCCACTAGCGCTACGGCACAGCCCAGCACGTCGTAGCCGCTAGGGCGTATGCCTTCTACCAGCCACAGCCAGGCGATGGCCGCCACGATGTACACCCCACCATATGCGGCGTAGACCCGGCCAGCAGCAGCCGGGTGCAGGGTCAGTAGCCAAGCGAATAGCCCCAACGCCAAGCCAGCTGGCAGCAGCAACCACGCGCTGTGGCCTTGGCGCAGCCACAGGTAGGGCAGGTAGCAGCCCACGATCTCGGCCAGAGCGGTGGCGATGTACAGGAGCAGGGCAGACATCAGGGGTGGCAAAGTGGGGAGTAGCGAACGCATGGTGGACATACTGTAGCTGGATTTCGTGCGAGCAAATATCAACACGAATTTCGTGTTGCACGAAAATCGTGTAAACTGCGGCACATGAAAAACGTCACCATCACCGTGGACGATGCCGCCTTGGAGTGGGTGCGCATCGAGGCTGCACGGCGCAACACCAGTGTGTCGCGGTTGGTGGGGGAAATGATTGCCGAAAAGATGGCGCGCACCGATGCCTATGCCCGCGCCACCCGGGACTGGATGAGCAAAGACCGCCTCTGGTCGTCCAACGGCGCGTCATATCCCAGCCGCAGCACATCTGCGAAGGCCAAGCCATGAGTGGCGTGTTCGTGGACGTATCGCTGCTGCTGGCCAGTGAAGACGGTGCCTACCCCGAGCGCCGCGCCGTGGCGCTGCAGTGGCTCACGGCCCTGTGGCAGCGCGGTTTGGGGCGCACCAGCACGCAGGTGCTGCACGACTTTTACCGCATCGCCACCTATGAGCTGCAGCCGCCCATGCCCGCTGGCGACGCCCGCGCCGAGGTGCGCCGCTACGAGCACTGGCAGCCTTGGCAGATAGACCACGCCACTGTTGAGTCGGCTTGGGCCATCGAGAGCCGTTTTGGCCTGCACTTTGCCGACAGCTTGGTAGTGGCCGCTGCCCAGCACTTGGACTGCCAATACCTGCTCAGCGAAGACCTGCCGCATGAGCAGCGCTATGGTGCGGTGCAAGTGATTAACCCGTTTGCCAACATGGATGCAGCCGATTTGTCTTTGCTCGAGAGCCTTGCATGAGTACCACACCTACCAACAACCTGACCCAACGCGTGCTGGAGCGCCGCATCCGCGCCGATGTGCGCGCCATGCACGCCTACCACGTGCAAGACAGCCGTGGCTACGTCAAGCTCGACGCGATGGAAAACCCTTTTTGCCTGCCCGCTGACTTGCAGGCCGCGCTGGGCCAGCGCTTGGGCCAAGCCGCGTTGCACCGTTACCCGGACAACCGCGTGGAAGCGCTGCGCCAAGCGCTGCAGCAGTACACCGACATGCCCGCAGACTATCGCCTCATATTGGGCAATGGTTCCGACGAGTTGATCAGCTTGGTCACCATGGCCTGCCAGCAGGGCACAGACCCCACCACCGGGCGCAAGCCCGTGGTGCTGGCTCCTGTGCCGGGTTTTGTCATGTACGCCATGAGTGCCGCCTTGCTGGGGCTGGACTTTTGCGGCGTGCCACTGTTGCCCAGCTTTGCATTGGACGTACCGGCCATGGAAGCGGCCATTGCCGAACAGCAGCCTGCCATTGTCTACTTGGCTTATCCCAATAACCCCACTGGCACGCTGTGGGACAAGGCCGACATGCGCCGCGTGATTGCCGCTGCTGCTGCGGTGGGCAGCATCGTGGTGCTGGACGAGGCTTACCAGCCTTTTTCCAGTCACACATGGCTAGACGAGATGCGCGCCGACCCGGTTGCCCATGGCCATGTGCTCCTGATGCGCACGCTGAGCAAATTCGGCTTGGCTGGTGTTCGCTTGGGCTACCTCATGGGGCCCGCTGCGCTGGTGGCCGAGATTGACAAAGTGCGCCCGCCCTACAACGTGAGCGTACTGAACTACGAATGCGCCATTTTTGCGCTTGAGCACCAAGCTGTTTTTGCGGCTCAAGCCCAGCAAATATGCGCTGAGCGCGCTATGCTTTTAGGAGCATTGCAAGCCATGCCTATCGTGACCGTGTTTGAGAGCCAAGCCAACATGATTTTGTTGCGCAGTGAGCGAACCGAGGCGGCTGTCGTGTTCCAGCGTCTCAAAGAGCGTGGCATTCTCATCAAGAACGTTTCTACAATGCACCCATTGCTGGCCAATTGCCTGCGCTTGACGGTGGGAACCCCCGACGAAAACCGCCAACTGCTGGCCGCCTTGCAGGAAAGCCTATGAGCAACTATCCCCTTACCGAAGTGGGCGGCAGCGCCCCCACCGTAGCCACAGCCCAGCGTGTGGCCGAAGTGCTGCGCCAAACCGCTGAAACCCGTATCCGTGTGCGTGTCAACTTGGACGGCACGGGCACCAGCCGCCTTTCCACAGGCATTGGTTTTTTTGACCATATGCTGGACCAAATTGCCCGCCACGGTCTCATTGACATGGAAGTGGACGTGCAGGGCGACTTGCATATTGATGGCCACCACACCGTCGAGGATGTGGGCATCACCATCGGGCAGGCGTTTGCCAAAGCCGTGGGCGACAAGAAAGGCCTGCGCCGCTACGGCCACGCCTACGTGCCATTGGACGAAGCTTTGAGCCGTGTGGTGGTGGACTTCTCGGGCCGCCCCGGTCTGGACATGCACGTGGACTTCACCGCTGGCATGATCGGCGCGTTCGATACCCAGCTGACTTATGAGTTTTTCCAAGGCTTTGTGAACCACGCCTTGGTGACCTTGCACATCGACAACCTCAAAGGCCGCAACGCCCACCACCAAGCCGAAACCATCTTCAAGGCTTTTGCCCGCGCCCTGCGTTTTGCGCTGGAGATCGACCCCCGCTCGGTGGGCGTGATCCCTTCGACCAAAGGAAGCCTGTAAGTCGCTATGAAAAAAGTTGCCGTGGTGGACTATGGCATGGGCAATTTGCGCTCGGTCACTCAGGCCGTGGTGCATGCAGCCAGCCAAGTCGGGGTTGAGGTGGTGTGGGCGCGCAGTGCCCAAGAGGTGATGGACGCAGAGCGGGTGGTGCTGCCCGGTCAGGGGGCCATGCGCGACTGCATGCGCGAGCTGCACGAGAGCGGCATGTTCGACGCCGTGATGCATGCTGCGGCCAATAAGCCCCTCATGGGCGTGTGCGTGGGCATGCAAATGCTGCTGGACTACAGCGATGAGCAAGATACCGCCAGTCTGGGGCTGATAGGCGGGCGCGTGGTGCGCTTTGACCTAGAAGGCCAACTGCAAGCTGATGGTAGCCGCTATAAAGTGCCGCAAATGGGCTGGAACCAAGTGTGGCAAACCGGCTCAGACGGCAGTGCACCCCGCCATCCCGTGTGGGGTGATATCCCCGATGGCAGCTACTTTTACTTTGTGCACAGCTACTATGCCGCACCCAGCAACCCCCAGCATGTGGTGGGCAGCACCGATTACGGTGTACGCTTTGCCTGTGCTGTGGCGCGCGATAATATTTTTGCGACCCAGTTTCACCCAGAGAAAAGCGCCGACCAGGGCCTAGCCCTGTACCGCAATTTTCTGCACTGGAATCCCTGATTTTTTCTCAACTAGCTTTTAAGCATCATGCTGCTCATTCCCGCAATCGACCTCAAGGACGGCCACTGCGTTCGCCTCAAACAAGGCGATATGGATCAATCCACCATCTTCAGCGACAGCCCGGCTACCATGGCCCAAGGCTGGTTGAACAAAGGCGCTAGACGCCTGCACTTGGTGGACTTGAACGGTGCGTTTGCCGGTCATCCCAAGAACGAGCAAGCGATTCGCCAAATCCTCAAAGAGGTGGGCAGTGAAATCGACGTCCAGTTGGGTGGCGGTATCCGCGATCTGGACACCATAGAGCGCTACCTCGATGCCGGTCTGCGCTACGTCATCATCGGCACGGCAGCGGTGAAAAACCCCGGCTTCTTGCGCGATGCCTGCACGGCCTTTGGCGGCCACATCATCGTGGGCCTAGACGCCAAGGACGGCAAAGTCGCCACCGATGGCTGGAGCAAACTCACGGGACACGATGTGGTGGATTTGGGCAAGAAGTTCGAAGACTACGGCGTCGAATCCATCATCTACACCGACATTGGCCGTGATGGCATGCTCACGGGCATCAACGTAGAGGCCACCGTCAAGCTGGCGCAAGCCCTCACCATCCCCGTCATCGCTTCGGGTGGTCTGAGCAATATGGCCGATATCGAAGCCCTGTGCGCCGTCCAGGACGAGGGGGTAGAGGGCGTGATCTGTGGCCGCGCCATTTATACCGGCGACTTGGACTTTGAAAAAGCGCAGGCCCGCGCCGACGAGTTGAATGGATGATGGCGCCTCGCCGCAAAGGTTTTTATGCTCGCTAAACGCATCATTCCCTGCCTAGACGTGACTGGTGGTCGCGTGGTCAAAGGCGTCAACTTTGTGGAGTTGCGCGATGCGGGCGACCCGGTGGAAATCGCTGCCCGCTACAACGACCAAGGGGCTGACGAACTGACGTTTTTGGACATCACCGCCACCAGCGATGGGCGTGACCTGATTCTGCACATCATCGAAGCCGTGGCCTCGCAGGTGTTCATTCCGCTCACTGTGGGCGGAGGGGTGCGGGTGGTCGAGGATGTGCGCCGCTTGCTCAACGCAGGGGCGGACAAAATCAGTTTCAACTCGGCAGCCATTGCCAATCCCCAAGTCATTGAGGATGCTTCGAGCAAGTTTGGTGCACAGGCGATTGTGGTGGCCATTGACGCCAAGCGCCGCAGCGCCGACGACGAGCAGCGCTTGGTCAACGGTGTTCCTGTGGGCCCCGGTTGGGATGTGTTCAGCCACGGCGGGCGCAAAAACACCGGCTTGGACGCTGTGGTATGGGCCCGTGACATGGCGCGCCGGGGCGCGGGTGAAATTTTGCTCACCAGCATGGACCGCGATGGCACCAAGAGCGGTTTCGACTTGGCTCTGACCCGCGCTGTGGCCGATGCGGTCAGCGTGCCCGTCATCGCCAGCGGTGGTGTGGGCAATCTGGACCATTTGGCCGATGGTGTGCAGCAAGGCGGTGCCGATGCCGTGCTGGCCGCTAGCATCTTCCACTATGGTGAATACACCGTCGCTCAGGCCAAAGCGCACATGGCATCGCGTGGCATTCCGGTGCGCATTTAACGCTGTAAAGAGATACCCATGACTGCTACAGACAACTGGCTCGACGCTGTGCGTTGGGACGACAAAGGCTTGGTGCCGGTGATTGCCCAAGAACACAGCACGGGCGATGTGCTGATGTTTGCGTGGATGAACCGCGAGGCTTTGGCCCAAACTGCCCAGCTACGCCAAGCCGTGTACTTCAGCCGCTCGCGCAACAAGCTGTGGTTCAAGGGCGAGGAGTCCGGCCATGTGCAGCAGGTACACGAAATTCGTTTGGATTGCGACAACGACGTAGTGCTGCTGCGCGTCACGCAAACGGGCCACGAACCTGGTATTGCCTGTCACACGGGCCGCCACAGCTGCTTTTACAGCATCTTGCAAGACGGTCAATGGCAAGCAGTCGATCCTGTGCTCAAAGACCCGCACAGCATTTACAAGCCTACCGAGTGAGCTTTTTATGAGCGATACCCTGCAATCCCAAGATGTTTTGGCGCGCTTGGCTGCCACCATCGAGAGCCGAAAACCCGCCAACGGCGGCGATCCCCAAGCCAGTTATGTGGCCCGTCTCATGGCCAAAGGCCCCGATGCTTTTCTGAAAAAGATTGGCGAGGAGGCCACTGAGGTGGTCATGGCGGCCAAAGACGTGGATCACGGCGCAGGAGTTGATAAGCTGCTGTACGAGGTGGCTGATCTGTGGTTTCACAGCATGATTGCTTTGTCCCACTACGGCTTACATCCGCACGACGTGGTGGCTGAATTGGCTCGCCGCGAAGGTTTGAGCGGGCTGGAAGAAAAAGCCTTGCGCAAAGCGCAAGACCGTGAGGCGCAAGAGTCGCTGAATCAGCCGCGTTGATCGTTTTGCAGGAGTTTGCATGAGCCAACATTCCGTCCATTCCCCCGGTTTTGACCCCAACTGCTTGTTCTGCAAGATCGCAGCCAAGCAAATTCCGTCGCGTGCGGTGTACGAGGACGAGCAGGTGTACGCTTTTCACGACATCAGTCCGTGGGCACCGGTGCACTTTCTCATCATCCCCAAGCTGCATATTGCCAGCATGGCCCAGGTGGGGCCTGAGCATGCGCAGTTGATGGGGCACATCATGACTTTGGCGCCGCGTTTGGCAACAGAGCAGGGCTGCAGGCCCTATCCGGATGGGGGCTTTCGCCTGATCGCCAATACTGGGCAAGATGGTGGGCAAGAGGTGCACCATTTGCATCTGCATGTGATTGGTGGCCCCCGCCCTTGGGCTAAGGGTTGATTGATCTTGGTTTATTCCTGCGCCACAGGGCAGGACTAGAATAACCAGCAATATTTAGGAGTACGTACCATGGGTTCTTTTTCTATTTGGCATTGGCTGATTGTGTTGGCTATCGTGGTGATGATTTTTGGCACCAAAAAGCTGAAAAACATTGGCACCGATTTGGGTTCAGCCGTCAAAGGCTTTAAAGACGGCATGAAGGATGGCAACGCCGAGGATGCTGCCAAACCAGCGCCTACCAGCCAGCAAGTGGCCCACAACAGCGCGGCCAAAGAAGGCCAAACCATCGACGTGCAAGCCAAAGAAAAACCTTGATGACTGCGCAGTGCGTGCTGAGCAGTTGTCCAACCGGAGCGGCCTGTGATTGATCTTGGCATCTCCAAAATGGCCTTGATTGGCGCAGTCGCGCTGATCGTCATTGGCCCTGAAAAACTGCCGCGTGTGGCCCGCACCGTGGGCACGCTGCTGGGCAAAGCACAGCGCTATGTGGCCGATGTGAAGGCCGAGGTTAACCGCTCCATGGAGCTTGATGAGTTGCGCAAAATGCGCGATACAGTTCAGCAAGCTGCCAGCAATGTGGAGCAGGCCGTACAGACCTACGCCAGTGATTTTGAACAGCAGATCCAAGGCCCTGAGTCCAGCGTTGAGAGTGATCCGGTTTACCCCAGCTACCGCCATCCGCAGAAAAACTGGCGCCTCAAGCGGGGTGCTACGCCACGCTGGTACAAAGTTCGCCATGGCACGCGCACCCATGTGCAGTCTGGCTCTGCCCGTGTAGCGCGCTTTCGTCCCAAGAAACCCCAAGTCTGATACATCCCGAGTCCCTTACAGCCCATGGCCAACGAAAACGATCCGCAAGACGAGCTTGCAGGAACTGAGCAGCCTTTTATCCAGCATTTGATGGAGCTGCGTGATCGGCTGGTCAAGGCTCTTATCGCAGTGGCTGTGGCCATGGTGGTATTGGCTATTTACCCTGGGCCAGCGGGCTTGTACGACTGGTTGGCCGCGCCCTTGGTGCACACATTGCCTGTAGGCAGCAAGTTGATTGCCACCTCGGTGGTCGCGCCCTTTTTTGTGCCGCTGAAAATACTGATGGTGGCCGCTTTGTTGCTGGCCCTGCCTGTGGTGCTGTACCAAGTGTGGGCTTTTGTCGCCCCTGGTTTGTACAGTCACGAAAAGCGCTTGGTGGTGCCCTTGGTGATTTCCAGTACCCTGTTGTTCTTTGTCGGCGTGGCGTTTTGCTATTTCTTTGTTTTTGGCAAAGTGTTTGCCTTCATCCAGGGCTTTGCCCCCAAGAGCATCGCGGCGACTCCTGACATCGAGGCGTATCTGGACTTCGTGTTGTCCATGTTCTTGGCCTTTGGTTTGTCGTTTGAAGTGCCTGTGGTGGTGGTTTTACTCACCCGCATGGGGATTGTGACGATCGAGCAACTCAAAGCATGGCGCAGCTACTTCATTGTTGGCGCGTTTGTGGTGGCCGCTGTGGTGACGCCTCCCGACGTGGTGTCGCAGCTGTCCTTGGCCATCCCCATGTGTTTGCTCTACGAGGTGGGGCTGTGGGCAGCGGGCTTTTTCATGCGATACACGCAAAAGCCAGAGGAGGAAGAGGCGACTTCCCCCTCCTCTGAAGCCTAAACGGCTTCATGCAACCTGCGCTGATTAGCGCTTGGCGGTCTGTTTGGGTGAGGGGCGAACGCCGGGGATGATGGCCATGCTGACATTCTCCCCCTTGCGTTCTATGGTGAATTTGGCTTCTACCCCTGGCTTGAGGGCTGATACGGTATTGAGCAGTTGGCTCACATTGGCTACGTTCTTGCCCGCAACCGAAACGATCACATCCCCTGGTTTGAGACCAGCTTTGGCTGCGGGCCCTCCTTGCAAGACACCGGTGATGATGACGCCATGCTCGCTTTTTACGGCGAAGGTTTCTACCAATTCGGGGCTCAGGTCATTGGGCTCTACACCAATCCAACCGCGTGTGATGTGCCCATCTTTGACCAAGCCTTCCAGCACCATTTTGGCGGTGGTAACAGGGATGGCAAATCCAATCCCCATGCTGCCACCCGAGCGTGAATAAATGGCGGTATTGATGCCCAGCAGGTTGCCGTTGGTATCGACCAAAGCACCACCCGAGTTGCCAGGGTTGATGGCGGCATCGGTCTGGATGAAATTTTCAAAGGTATTGAGTCCCAGCTGGCTGCGTCCCAAGGCGCTTACGATGCCGCTGGTCACGGTTTGACCGACACCAAAAGGGTTGCCAATGGCCAGCACTTGGTCGCCCACTTGCAGGTTTTCGGAGTCACCCAGCACGATGATGGGCAAGCGGTCAAGGTTAATTTTGAGTACCGCCAAATCGCTGTCTGGATCGGTACCAATGATGTCGGCTTTGGCATGGCGGCCATCGTTGAGCAACACGTCGATCGCATCGGCTCCTTCAATCACGTGGTTGTTGGTCAGGATGTAGCCACTTTCGCTGACGATGACGCCACTGCCCAGGCCTTCTTGATCATCGTCAGAGTTGTCTCCAAAGAAACGCTGCCATGGATCGCTCGTGCTGGCGCTGCCTTTTTTGCTGGTGCTGATGCTGACCACGGCGGCAGACGCTTTTTGGGCTGCAACGCGGTAGCTGCCTGCCGGAATGTCTTGCTTGCCTGTGGGCGGGGCTTGCCACAGGGCGATATTGTTGGTGGTGGTTTGCTCAGGGCCACGCTGCAACCACTGGGGTTTGAGGGTGGCGACCACAAAATATGCGGCCAGTAGTACGGTGGTGGTTTGTGCAAACAGCAGCCAAATGCGTTTCATCGTCTTGAACCTTGCAAAGTCTGGGGGATTGTAGGTGCAGCATTGACTGGCTCTCAGTCTTTGTGAAAAGCAGTAGAGTGCTGCCCTTGCTTTGGTGCCCATTGTGCGAAAAACCATTTACCTTCAATCTCGTGCCCCAACCAAGCCAGATTGGGGGCAGCCATGCAATGGCTGCGGGGTGTGCTGTGCCACCGAACCCTGTCCGATAGGGGTGCTGGTATCGCGGCGCAGGCAAGGTGCTTGTACTGCTTTGCGGTGGAATGTGCAGCAACAGCGCTACCACTGCGGCGTGCTGGTGGCGGTGCAGCGCTGGGCTGTGTTGCGCAGTTTGGTCACACGCTGGATAGCGGCAGGCCAAGGCTGTGACTGCTCAATCGAAATAGACAACTCTGATGAGGTGAACCCATGACATGCAGCCGACAGGCTTTGGTGGACTATTGCAATACGGTGCTGCAGCCTGAGCGCTTCAAAGACTATGGCCCCAATGGTTTGCAAGTGGAGGGCAAAACGTTGGTGCGCCGTCTGGTGACTGGAGTCACTGCCAGTTTGGCATTGATTGAAGAAGCCGTGCGGTTGCAAGCCGATGCGGTGCTCGTGCACCATGGACTGTTTTGGCGTGGCTACGATGGGCGCGTGACAGGGTGGATGCGCCAACGCTTAGGCACTTTGCTGGCCCACGATATCAACTTGCTGGCTTATCACCTACCGCTAGATGCCCATGCTCTGTGGGGCAATAACGTGCAGCTAGGGCTACAGCTAGGCTTGCAGGTGCACAGCCAGTTTGGCGAGCAGATGTTGGGCTGTTTGGGGCAAGGGATTGCAGGGCCTTGGCCTAGTGTGCAAGCCTTGGCGCAGCACTGTGAAGCAGTTTTGCAGCATGCTGTGGTATCGATTCCAAGCCACCAAGGGCCTGTGGAGCGGGTGGCGTGGTGCACCGGTGGTGCACAAAGCTACTTTGAGGCGGCCATTGCAGCTGGCGCGCAGGTCTACATCACTGGGGAGATATCGGAGCCTCAAGCCCACTACGCACGCGAATGCGGTGTAGCGTATTTGGCTTGTGGTCACCATGCGACTGAGCGCTATGGCGTGCAAGCTTTGGGGCAGCACTTGGCGCAGCAGTTGGGCATAGAGCATGTATTTGTGGACATTGACAATCCAGCTTGAAGGGACAGAGCGTGAATTCCAAAGGATTGGCTATCAGCATGGGGGATGCAGCAGGCATTGGTCCCGAAATCATCGCCCAGTGCTTTGCCCTGCACGCTGCTGACATGCGTGGCAGCGTGGTGGTTGGCGACGTGGCCACGATGCAGCGCGCGTTGGCTGTGCATCCCGCTACAGCCCAGTGGCATGTGCAGCGTGTAGAGCAGGTGGGGCAGGCGCTGGATATGCCGACCAATACCATTGCAGTTTTGCAAGTGGGGGACGCTCTGCCTGCTGTGCCGTGGGGGCAGGTGCATGCAGCAGCGGGGCACAGTGCGGGTTTGTTTGTGGAGGCGGCTGCGCAGCTGGCTTTGCAAGGCGATGTGTCTGCGGTAGTGACGGCCCCCCTGCACAAAGAGGCTTTGCATCTGTCTTCGCGCTACCAGAACTACCCCGGTCACACCGAGTTGCTGCAAGCCTGCGCAGCCCGTTTTGCCGGCCAGGCAGTAGAGGATATGCCTGTGCGCATGATGCTCGCCAATCCCCAGCTGCGTGTGGTCTTGGTGACTATCCACATGGGTTTGCGCCAAGCCTTGGATGCCATTACGACCCCTCATGTTTTGCAAACCTTGCAGATCACGCGCAAGGCCTTGTATGCCATGTTGGGGCGCGAACCACGCATAGCGGTGGCAGGGGTGAATCCGCATGCTGGAGAGGGCGGCCTTTTTGGTCGGGAGGAACTGGACATTTTGCTACCAGCCATTGTGCAAGCCCGCTCAGAGGGTGCCCATGTTTCAGATCCGATTGCACCCGATACTGTATTCATGCGCGCCCGTAGCACGGCGCACAAGCCAGGTGAGTTTGATGTGGTGGTGGCGCAATACCACGACCAAGGCTTGATACCAGTCAAGTACGATGGTGTGAGCGACGGGGTGAACGTGACTCTTGGCTTGCCCTTGGTTCGCACTAGCCCAGACCATGGAACAGCATTTGATATTGCAGGCCAAGGTTTGGCGGATCCTTCTAGCTTGTGGCAGGCCATTGCCATGGCCCGCCAGCTAACAAGTCTTACTTCTTGAGGCTGTCGCGAATTTCGCGCAGCAGCACGATGTCTTCTGGTATGACAGCGGGTGTTGGCTCTGGTGCTGGAGCCTCTTTTTTCAGGCGGTTGATTTGCTTGACCATCATGAAAATGATGAAGGCCAGAATGGCAAAGTTCACCGCAACGGTGATAAAGCTGCCATAGGCAAACACCGGTACACCGGCCTTTTTGAGCGCATCCAAGGTGTGGGCGGTACCTTCAGGCACCGTGCCCAAGGTCAGAAACAGGTTAGAGAAATCCAGTTTGCCGATAACCGCACCCACGAGCGGCATGATGAGGTCGCCTACAACCGAATCAACGATCTTGCCAAACGCACCACCGATGATGACCCCCACGGCCAAGTCAATCACGTTGCCTTTGATGGCGAAATTTTTGAATTCCTGCAGCATGCTCATGAATGACTCCTGTGGCTAAGTTTGATTAATGTCATGAAGTATGACGGTTTCGGTGGTTTCTAGCGGCCAAGCATAGCGCTTTCCGGGGGGGCTTCAATAGAATCGTTTCACCGACCCTGTGGCCCTGTTTCTTGAGGTTTCTCATGAGTGATTCGACCATCTCTCCCCCAGAGATTGATAACAGCAAGCGTGCCTGGCTGATTGCCACTGGCTGCGCTGGTGCAGTGGGTGGCGTTGCCACTGCCGTACCGTTTGTGAGTTCTATTCAGCCCTCGGAGCGGGCGAAAGCGGCTGGTGCAGCCGTAGAGGCGGACATCAGTGCCCTGAACCCTGGCGAGAAGCAGGTGGTGGAGTGGCGCGGGAAACCCGTGTGGATTATTCGTCGCACGCCCGAGCAGCTCAAAGCATTGGAAGGAATGAACGCCCAGTTGGTCGATCCACAATCTGACCGCAAGCCTGATATGACCCCTGAGTATGCCCGCAATGTGGCGCGTGCTATCAAACCTGAATATTTGGTAGTGGTGGGCATTTGCACGCATTTGGGCTGCTCGCCCAATGACAAGTTTCAGGCGGGGCCCCAGCCATCTCTTCCAGACGATTGGAAAGGAGGCTTTTTGTGCCCCTGCCACGGTTCGACATTCGATATGGCTGGCCGCGTTTTCAAGAACAAACCCGCACCCGATAACTTGGAAGTGCCACCGCACATGTATTTGTCGGACACCAAGTTGTTAATCGGTGAAGACAAGAAGGCCTGAGGAGCAAGAGACTATGGCTGAATTCAAAGAAATCGCCGCGGATGCGCCCGTGAGTGCCAAGGTGACTAACTGGTTTGAGAACCGCTTTCCGAGCGCATTCGCGGCCTACAAGCTGCACATGTCGGAGTACTACGCGCCGAAGAATTTCAACTTCTGGTACATCTTTGGCTCGCTAGCCCTCTTGGTACTGGTGATCCAAATCGTGACCGGAATTTTTTTGGTCATGCACTACAAGCCCGATGCGGCCTTGGCTTTCGCTTCAGTGGAATACATCATGCGCGATGTACCGTGGGGCTGGCTGATCCGTTACATGCACTCCACCGGCGCGTCGGCCTTCTTTGTCGTGGTGTATCTGCACATGTTCCGGGGGCTGCTGTATGGCTCGTACCGCAAGCCACGTGAGCTGGTGTGGATTTTTGGTTGTGCCATCTTTTTGTGCCTGATGGCCGAGGCCTTTATGGGCTATTTGCTGCCATGGGGGCAAATGTCCTATTGGGGCGCGCAGGTGATCGTGAACCTGTTCTCTGCTGTGCCTTTGATTGGCCCTGATTTGGCCCTGCTGATCCGTGGTGACTATGTGGTGGGTGATGCCACGCTGAACCGCTTTTTCAGTTTCCACGTTATCGCGGTGCCACTGGTACTGCTGGGCTTGGTAGTTGCGCACTTGTTGGCGTTGCACGATGTGGGTTCCAACAATCCTGACGGGGTGGAGATCAAAGCCGGCCCCAAAGGCAACCGCTGGTCTGCTACAGCGCCTACTGATGGCATACCCTTTCACCCCTACTACACGGTGCATGACATCTTTGGTGTGGCGGTGTTCTTGTTTGTGTTCTGTGCAATCATTTTCTTCGCGCCGGAGGTGGGAGGCTACTTCTTAGAAGCCAATAACTTCATTCCTGCCGATCCGCTCAAGACACCGTTGCACATTGCGCCAGTGTGGTACTTCACGCCGTTTTATTCCATGCTGCGGGCTATCACTACACAAATGGTCTACGTGCTGATCGTTTGTGTGTTGCTGGGTGCTGCGGGATCTGTTTGGAAGCTCAAGTTGCCCAATGCAACCAAGGGTGCTGTATTGGTTGCTGGTGTTGTTGCTAGTGCGCTGCTGTTGCTCATCGAAGCCAAGTTCTGGGGTGTTGTGGTAATGGGCGGTGCGGTTGTCATCCTGTTCTTCTTACCTTGGCTCGATCGCAGCCCTGTGAAGTCGATCCGCTACCGTCCGAGTTGGCACAAATACGTGTATGCCGTGTTTGTGGTGGACTTCGTGGTACTGGCTTACTTGGGCGTACAACCACCATCGCCAATCGGTGAGCGCGTATCGCAAGTGGGCACACTGTTTTATTTTGGCTTCTTCCTGCTAATGCCATGGTGGAGTGCGTTGGGGCAATGCAAGCCAGTGCCAAGCCGCGTGACTTTCCAATCCCACTAACCCCACTCAAGGCCGGAGTTCATTTCATGAAAAAAATCATTGTTTCGGCAGTGGCAGCGCTGGGTTTGGTCATGGCTGCACAGGCCAATACAGGCGGTTTTCCTTTGGACAAAGCGCCGATTAATTTGCAGGATCAAGGCTCACTGCAAAATGGTGCCCGTCTCTTTGTGAATTACTGCCTGAGTTGTCACTCGGCTGCTTTCATGCGCTTTAACCGCTTGAAAGACATTGGCCTCACAGAGCAGCAAATCAAAGACAATTTGCTCTTCACTACTGACAAAGTGGGGGAGACCATGAAGGCATCGATTGATCCCAAGCAGGCCAAAGAATGGTTTGGGGCCAATCCGCCTGACCTGACGTTGATTGCCCGTTCGCGGGACGGTTTGGGTGGCTCAGGTGCCGATTACCTGTACACCTATATGCGTACTTTCTATGTGGATCCAAGCCGTCCTTCGGGTTGGAATAATATGGTGTTTCCCAATGTTGGCATGCCGCATGCCTTGTGGGAACTGCAGGGAAAACGCGAAGCCGTGTTTGAAGTAGAGCAAGCCCATGGACAAGAAAATCATGTCTTTAAGGGCTGGAAGCCGGTCACCGAAGGATCGATGACGCCAGAGCAGTATGATCGGGCTGTCGCCGATTTGGTGAATTATTTGCAATGGATGGGTGAGCCTGCTCAGGAACACCGCCAGCAAATTGGTAAGTGGGTACTGCTGTTTTTGGCAGGCCTTATCTTCATCACGTGGCGGCTAAATGCCGCTTTCTGGAAGGACGTAAAGTAAAGCTTTACGTTCACAATTTATGATGTAGGACTGGATGCGGTCATCCGCTTCCAGTCTTTTCGTTTTTAGGAGTTTGCTGACATGATGGTTTTGTATTCGGGAACCACTTGCCCTTTTTCACATCGCTGCCGTTTTGTGCTGTTTGAAAAGGGCATGGATTTTGAGATCCGTGATGTTGATCTGTACAACAAGCCCGAAGACATCAGTGTTATGAACCCGTATGGTCAAGTGCCGATTTTGGTCGAGCGCGATCTGATCTTGTACGAGTCCAACATCATCAATGAATACATTGATGAACGGTTCCCACATCCCCAGCTCATGCCTGGAGATCCAGTGGATCGCGCACGCGTACGCTTGTTCTTGTTGAACTTTGAAAAAGAGTTGTTTACGCACGTCTCCGTGATGGAAGCCCGTGGTGCCAAATCGACCGATAAGTCGGTAGAAAAAGCCCGTGCCCATATCCGTGACCGCTTGACCCAGTTGGCACCTGTTTTCTTGAAGAATAAGTACATGCTGGGTGAAGAATTCTCTATGCTGGATGTGGCGATTGCCCCTTTGCTGTGGCGTTTGGATCACTATGGTATCGAGTTGAGCAAAAACGCTGCTCCTCTGCTCAAGTACGCAGAGCGCATTTTCTCTCGGCCTGCATACATTGAGGCGCTGACACCCTCTGAGAAGGTAATGCGCAAGTAAAGGTATTCCATGACCCAAGATCTGCCATCTACCAAACCCTATTTGATTCGCGCTATTCACGAATGGTGTACGGATAATGGTTTCACTCCATACATTGTGGTGGCGGTGGATGAGTCGGTGCGGGTTCCTATGGAATACGTGAAAGATGGTGAGATTGTTCTCAACATTAGCTACGACGCTACCGGCTCCTTGAGTTTGCTCAATGACTACATTGGCTTCAAAGGGCGCTTTGGGGGTGTAGCACGCGATATCAGTTTTCCTGTCGTGCGGGTTGCAGCCATTTATGCCAAGGAAAATGGCCAAGGCATGGCTTTCCCTGTAGAAAAAGCGCTTGTAGCACCAGCTACAGAGCCTGACATTGTGCCTGAGAGCAAAGCGGAGGCCAAGCGTCCTTCACTCACACGCATCAAATAACTGCTGCGAAGCTTTTTGGCCCTTTTTTAGCAGTATATAATGCGCGCTGTGCCGGTTTAGCTCAGTTGGTAGAGCACCCGCCTTGTAAGCGGTAGGTCGTCAGTTCGAATCCGACAACCGGCACCATTTCTTTAGCTACACGTCTGTAGCAATCCTCAAACGAATCGTTTGCACATCCCACCCTTTGGTGCGTAAATGTGCTTGCATAGCTGGCACCAATTGTCGCACTTTTGCTGCTGCAACGCTCGTTTTTAAGATCAAGCACCAAGTAGTACCTTCTATGGGCCCAGCTTCTACGTTGGCATATAAGGCTGGTGGTAAAAGCGATTTGACGCTTCGCAAGCGCTCCTTGGACTCCAATGCTCTTGCAGCAATGTTGTGCAATTCACTGCTATCGAGTACGGCTTGGTAGGCGGAGCGGGGAGGGGAATTTCGTATCATCGGACTGAAGGAGCATGCAGGTATGCAGATCATTATCACTGATGCATGGATGGCAAAAAGCCGTGCGTATCACCTCAGCGGCCCCCGTTTATTGGCTGCCATATTGGTTCTGGCGGTGGTTGTGATGCTCCTTTCGGCGGTGCTCTACCATTGGGTATTTCTCAAAGGTGCACGGGATGGTTGGCCAATCATTGGCAGTATGGTGCGCTTGGTGGTCAAAGATGAATTCGCCCAGCGCGACCGGTATTTGAAGGAGAACATTGAGCTTCTAGCCAAGCGTTTGGGTGAGATGCAAGTCAAGATGACCCAATTGGAGTCCATCAGTGAGCGTGTGTCGGGACTTGCAGGTTTGAATCCATCGGACTTCAAGATCAAAGATGGTCAAGGTGGCGTATACATACCTGGCCCCAATCTCAGTTTGCAAGATTTGGACAGTACCATGGAGTCTATGGACAAGGTGCTGGGCATACGTTCTGACATGTTCACCGTTTTGGAGTCACGTCTTTTTGAGCAGAAGATCAAAAAAATGATGATTCCTACCCAAGTGCCAGTGCCCAATGTCCCAATAGGCTCTCCGTTTGGCTTTCGCATTGACCCCATTACTGGCCGTTCTGCGCTGCACACAGGATTGGACTTCCCTGCAGATGTGGGAACCAAAATTTTGGCTGCGGCAGGCGGGGTGGTCGTCACACAAGAGTTCCATTTCCAATACGGCAACATGATTGAAATTGACCACGGCAATAATCTGATTACGCGTTATGCGCATACTTCCAAAGTGTTTGTCAAGAAAGGGGATTTGATCAAACGAGGGCAATTGATTGCCGAGGTTGGAACTACTGGACGCTCTACCGGACCACATCTGCACTTTGAGGTATTGGTACAGGGTGTTCCGCAAGATCCTGAGAAGTTCTTGAAAGCAGGTGGAGAACGCCTAGGAGCGCGTGCTGCGGCAAGTGCCGTAATGGAACGCTAAAATGCTTCGTTACCCAGACTTTGTGTGCTGGGTGCGCAGAGTTTGACGGTGTATTTGCCTTAACCCTTTTTAATCCTTTTGTACGTTGGCTTGCATACCCTGCAAGGTGCGTATCCGCATTCATGGCACTCAATTTCTTCACCAAACTATTTGGCAGTCGCAACGACAGACTGCTGCGTCAATACAAAGCGGTTGTGGGCCGTATCAACAGCTTGGAATCGCAGTTGGAGCGATTGAGCGACGTTGACTTGCAAGCGAAAACGCAAGAATTCAAGCAGCGTTTAGCCCAGGGTAGTAGCTTGGATGATTTGTTGCCTGAAGCATTTGCTGTGGTGCGTGAAGCCTCTAAGCGTGTGATGAAAATGCGTCACTTCGATGTACAGCTATTGGGCGGTATGGCATTGCATTACGGCAAGATCGCGGAAATGCGCACGGGTGAAGGTAAAACCTTGACCGCGACTTTGCCGGTATATCTCAATGCCTTGACTGGCAAGGGTGTGCATGTGGTGACCGTCAACGACTACCTGGCTAGTCGTGATGCCCAGTGGATGTCCAAGCTTTATAACTTCTTAGGATTGACTGTGGGTATCAACAAAGCCCATGCGCCACGGGAAGAGAAGCAAGCAGCTTATGGGGCAGATATCACGTATGGAACTAACAACGAATACGGTTTTGATTACCTGCGTGACAACATGGTCTATGAGGTGGCCGATCGTGTTCAACGAGGCCTGAATTACGCGATTGTGGATGAAGTTGATTCCATCCTTATCGATGAAGCGCGCACTCCTTTGATCATCAGTGGTCAAGCAGAAGACCATACTGCTTTGTATTTGTCGATTAACCAACTCGTCCCACGTTTGGTACGGCAAGAAGGCGAGGCTGATCCTCTCACAGGGCAAGGTATTACCAAACCGGGTGATTTCACTTTGGATGAGAAGAGTCACCAAGTATTTTTGACGGAAGCAGGGCATGAAAAAGCCGAGTTGATTTTGGCTGAGTTGAATTTGATCCCTGAAGGCTCGTCTTTGTACGACCCAGCCAATATCACCTTGGTGCACCACTTGTATGCCGCTTTGCGTGCACACCACCTTTACCACCGTGATCAGCATTACGTGGTGCAGAATGGGGAAGTGGTGATTGTTGATGAATTCACCGGCCGATTGATGGCGGGACGCCGTTGGAGCGATGGTTTGCACCAAGCAGTGGAGGCCAAGGAAGGCGTGGCGATTCAGGCCGAGAACCAAACGTTGGCATCCATCACCTTCCAGAACTATTTCCGCCTCTATGGCAAGCTTGGTGGTATGACCGGGACAGCCGATACGGAGGCGTTTGAATTCCAAACCATCTATGGCTTGGAGACCGTGGTAATACCTCCCAATCGCGTTAATCGTCGCCAAGATCAGTTGGATCGTGTCTATAAAACGACCAAGGAAAAATACGACGCTGCAATTGCCGATATTCGTGAATGTTATGAGCGCGGACAGCCCGTGCTGGTAGGCACGACGTCAATTGAGAATTCAGAAATCATTTCTCAGCTACTGCAGCAGGCTGGTTTGCCGCACCAAGTGCTGAACGCCAAGCAGCATGACCGCGAAGCGGACATCATTGCCCAAGCTGGACGTACCAAAATGATCACGATTGCGACCAACATGGCTGGCCGTGGTACGGATATCGTCTTGGGTGGCAATATCGAGAAGCAACTGGCAGCAATTGAAGCCAATGATGCGTTATCAGCCGCTGATAAAGAAGCACAGATTGCTGTGTTGCGTGCACAGTGGCAGCAAGAGCATGAAGCGGTGAAGGCACTGGGTGGTTTGCGCATCATTGCCACAGAACGCCATGAGTCCCGTCGTATTGACAACCAATTGCGTGGTCGTTCCGGGCGACAAGGTGACCCAGGGTCATCTCGTTTTTATCTCAGTTTGGATGACGCACTCATGCGTATCTTCGCTGGTGAGCGAGTCAAAGCCATTATGGACAGGCTCAAGATGCCAGAGGGCGAAGCCATTGAGGCCGGCATTGTGACCCGCAGCATTGAAAGTGCACAGCGCAAGGTGGAGGCACGCAACTTTGATATTCGCAAGCAACTGTTGGAGTACGACGACGTATCCAACGACCAGCGCAAGGTGATTTATGCCGAGCGCAATGGTATTTTGGAGGCACAAGCTATCCACGAGCGTATTGAGGCACTGCGCCAAGGGGCTTTCGAAGATTTGGCGCGTCAGCATGTACCTGTCGAGTCGATGGAAGAGCAATGGGATATTGCTGGGTTGCAAAATACCTTGACTCAAGAGTGGAATATCCAACTAGATTTGCTTGCTAAGGTCGCTGAAGCGCATGCCATTACTGATGAAGAAATCGTGCAAATGGTCTTGAATGCAGCCGATGCCGCCTACCAAGCCAAAGTCGAAACGGTAGGGGTTGAAAATTTTGCTCCGTTTGAGCGCATGGTGCTATTACAGAGCATGGACACCCACTGGCGTGATCATTTGAGTGCGTTGGATTATTTGCGACAAGGTATCCACCTGCGTGGATATGCGCAAAAGCAGCCCAAGCAAGAATACAAACGCGAAGCGTTTGAATTGTTTGGCCAGATGCTGGACTCGGTGAAGAACGAAGTCACCCGTGTAACGATGAATGTGCGCATCCAATCGGCAGAGCAGCTAGATCAAGCTGCTGAGCAAATAGAGGAGCAAGCCAGTCATGTGGCCAATGTGACCTATAGCGCACCGACGGAAACTGGCGAGGTTGAAACGTCGGTTGATCCATCTACCTTGATTCAAGAAGTGCCGCGCGTTGGGCGTAATGACCCTTGCCCGTGTGGCAGCGGTAAAAAATACAAACAGTGCCACGGCAAGCTGTCTTGAGGAACTCTGATGCCCGTTAATCTTTCTCTTCCCGAGGCGACTGCCTTGCTGCCAATTGCAGGCGTTACGATTGGCGTCACCGAAGCCGGTGTGCGCAAACAAGGCCGCAAAGATCTGACTATTTTCAAACTGGCCCCCGGTAGCCGCGTGGCGGGTGTTTTCACATCCAATCGATTTTGTGCTGCTCCGGTACAAGTGTGCCGTGAGCATTTGCACAGTGGACAAGAAATTCGTGCCTTGCTCATTAACACTGGTAATGCGAATGCAGGGACAGGGGCTGAAGGCCTGCACAATGCTCGGGTTACCTGCGAAGGTTTGGCTCAGCGATTGGGTTTGGCCGTAGAGCAAGTACTGCCTTTTTCTACTGGTGTCATCATGGAGCAGCTGCCAGTAGAGCGTGTAGTTCAGGGCATGGATGCTGCTTTGGCCGACTTGCATGAGAACCATTGGCTCAGAGCGGCCGAAGGCATCATGACAACCGATACCCAGCCCAAAGCTTACAGCGCCAGTGTGCAGATTGGTGGGCAAACAGTACGTATCACAGGCATTAGTAAAGGTGCTGGCATGATCCGTCCCAACATGGCCACTATGTTGGGTTTTATGGCAACAGATGCCAAGATTGCACCTGAGTTGATGCAATCTCTGGCCTTGCAGTTGGCTGAAGGATCGTTCAACCGTATCACGGTGGATGGTGATACCTCGACCAACGATTCTTTTGTGCTCATAGCCACCAATCAGGCAAATCACACCGAAATTGCATCGTGGGACAGTGAGGATGGTCAGCGCTTATACCAGGCCATGCTGCATGTAGCACGTCAACTGGCGCAAGCCATCGTGCGTGATGGTGAAGGCGCTACCAAATTCATCACAGTTCAGGTGGAGCAAGGGCACTCTGCCGCAGAGTGCCGTCAGGTGGCGTATGCGATTGCGCACTCACCGCTAGTGAAAACTGCTTTTTACGCAAGTGATCCCAATCTGGGGCGGATCTTGGCTGCGGTTGGGTATGCTGGGATTGTGGATTTAGATCAGTCCAAGATCGAGTTGTACTTGGATGATGTGCATGTCGCAACTCGCGGCGGACGTCACCCTAATTACCTAGAAGCCGATGGACAGCGCGTCATGAAGCAATCAGAGATAGTGGTGCGTGTTCAGCTTGGACGTGGTCAGGCGCAAGATACCGTATGGACGTGTGACTTCAGCCATGACTACGTCACCATCAACGCCGATTACCGCTCTTAATGGTCTTTTTCCATGTCTTCTGGTTCTGATTGGTCAGTCTTAGTTCCTTTCTTAGCCCGCCTAGAGGCATTCATGGAGCGGGTAGAAGCGAGTTTGCCGCAGCCGCTACAGGCGCCCGATTGGACAGAATCCGTGGCATTTCGCTATCGGCGCACGCGCAGTGGAAGGGGTGTGCTGAGTGCAGTTAAACACGTGGCAAGCATCCAGTTGCGTGATTTGTGTGATATCGATCAGCAAAAGGACAAGATATTCCGTAATACCGAGCAATTTGTGCGTGGTGCACCCGCAAACAATGTCTTGTTAACAGGAGCCCGCGGCACGGGAAAGTCTTCTTTGGTGCGGGCGTGTTTGCAGGCGTTTGCAGACCAAGGCTTGCGTTTGATTGAAATGGATAAACACGATCTGGTGGATTTGCCAGATTTGGTTGATCTCATTGCAGATCGCCCAGAAAAATTTATCATCTTTTGCGATGACTTGAGTTTTGAAGAAGGTGAAAGTGGCTACAAAGCGCTGAAATCGGTGCTTGATGGTTCAATAGCCGCAGCCAGTCCCAATGTGCTGATATATGCCACCAGCAATCGGCGCCATTTGTTGCCCGAGTACATGAGTGAAAACCTGACCTATACCCATACACCCGAGGGGGAGGTTCACCCTGGTGAGGTGGTGGAAGAGAAGGTTTCCTTATCAGAGCGGTTTGGACTGTGGCTCAGTTTCTACCCATTTAGCCAAGAAGAATATTGGCGTATCGTGCAGTATTGGCTGACTCATATGGGCGTGAGTGCCGAGCGCATCGCTGCTTGCCGTCCGCAGGCCTTGCTTTGGGCTTTGGAGCGAGGTGCTCGCAGTGGGCGCGTAGCGTACCAATTTGCCCGTGATTTTACTGGGCGACAAGCACATGAGTGAACTGCAAAAAACAGTATTGATGGTTGATGCAGACCAGCAACGCCATGAAACTGGCCCACGCAAAATAGTCGATGTTGCAGTCGGTGTTTTGTTGCACGCATCCGGAGCTTTTTTGCTCACCAGTCGCCCAGCAGACAAAGTGTACGCTGGTTATTGGGAGTTCCCTGGTGGCAAGCTAGAAGCTGGTGAATCTATTGAGCAAGCGCTGTCCCGTGAATTGCAGGAAGAGTTGGGTATACAGGTACAAGCCATTGAACGATGGCGTGAAGAGTTGGTCGACTATCCGCACGCCTTGGTGCGATTGCATTTTTGCAAAGTGACCCAGTGGATGGGTGAGCTTGAAATGCGTGAACAACAACACTATGCGTGGCAACAACTACCCGTGCTTGTAAAGCCTGTATTGCCCGGCACCATACCAGTATTGGCTTGGCTTGCCTCCGAGCGCCATTTTCTCGGTACTACGCATTCTGACAGTTAGGTGCTTCAACCCGCAAGCTTCAAGTTGCTAGGTTGCCTAGTGGCGTTTTGCTAGTGCAACTTGGGGTCCCCAAATGGGGCATCTTCTGGTGGTGCTTCAGTGGGAACTCTGAATGTTTCGCTTGCCCATGCCCCAAAGTCGATGGCTTTACAGCGTTGGCTGCAAAAAGGGCGATAGGGGTTGCTGCTGGCGTAGAGGGTTTGCTCCCCGCATTGGGGACACGGCACAGTCAAAATGCGCTTTGGTTCAGTGGACAAGGCGGCACCTCTGTTTAAGAACAAAGAGTGAGTTCAAATGCCGCATCTTGGTGGCTTGGCTGCAAACGATCGTCAGATTGATGTTGTAGCAAGCGAATGGACACCATGAGCCGATTCCCACTGATTTCCGGGATCAGTGCTAAGAGCGGATCGATGGACAAACGCAGCAATTGGAATGTGCGTCCTTGTGGAAGAATTTGCTGAAACTGGCCATTGCTAGCCACCACCTTTTGAGCTCCACCTGTCTCACGCAGCATTTTCAGTAAAAGATGGATGGCTTCGGCCAATGGCGACAGTGTCTGAGCCCATCGCTGCAAATCAGCTTGTCGCTGCGCAGCAGGTTTTTGCTGCCAAGCGTAATAAGTGGGCAAATCGAATTCGCAGGTGCCGCCAGGTATGTTGATGCGGCTGCGAATACTCATCAACCAATCGTTCTCAGTCAGGCTATGTCCTGCTTTGCCGGTTTGGTTATTCAGGTTGGTAAAGCATTGGTCGATTTGCGCCACCACGGCATCCAATACATTCTCTGCAATGGCCGGATTACCGCGGTAACTGTTGAGTGTTTGTTTTTGCTTGTCCAAGTCTTTCAGAGCATCGGACTTCAAGTCAGCCCGCGAGGCCACATCCATCACTTCAAAGATGGTTGCCAAGGCGTAGTGGTGATCCAATGGTTCTGTACGCGCCATGAGAAGGCTTAAGCGCAGAAACAAGTGCTCAAGCCTCAAATAGGTTCTAACGCGCTCGTTGAGTGGGTATTCGTACAGTGTCACGCTATTTCTCTCTGCTTGCGCAATCATAGCCCCAACTGCTGGCAGACAGACGTAACTTGTTGCCTCAAATTCATCAAGTCTTGTGTGTCATTGCGCAAAACCATGTCTGCACATGCCAAACGTTCAGATCTGCTGGCTTGGTTGTGCATGATTTGCTGAACTTGATCGGATGTAAGTCCGTTGCGTTGCATCACCCGTTTGATTTGGGTGCTTTCATCACAATCGACTACGCATATGCAGTCCAATAAAGGCTTCCATTGTGGACTTTCTGCCAGTAAAGGTATGTCCATAACGATCAGGCGCTGGCCTTGTTCTTGTGCCGCTGATGCGTTTTCCAGCATGGCATGGCGAATCAGCGGATGGAGTATGTGCTCCAGTGTTTGTTTGGCATGCGGTGTTTGGAAAATGTGTTCTCGAGTCCGTTGTCTGTCCAATGAGCCATCAGGAAGAACAAAAGAGTCGCCCAGTTGCTTGCGTATCGCAGCAATAGCAGCACCACCCGCTGCAGTCAATTGGTGCGATATGGCATCCGCCTCTATCACTGTGCCGCCGCACTCTGCAAAGAAGCGCCCAGCGGTTGATTTGCCACTGCCAATCCCACCAGTTAGCCCTATGCACCATCCTTGTTGCAACATGACTAGCTACTACAAGCCAATACCCATCATGATGGTTTGGGGCCCTAGAAAGAGACAGGCAAAAGCGCCGCCAGCTAGAAAGGGGCCGAATGGGATGTAGCCCCCTGGCCTGAGTGAAGCATTGAGTTTGAGTATCAACCCAACGACAGAGCCGACTATGGACGCCATCAGAATAATAGGCAACAAGGCTTGCCAACCAAACCATGCTCCAAGTGCTGCAAATAGTTTGAAGTCACCAAACCCCATACCTTCTTTGCCAGTGAGGAGCTTGAAAGCCCAGTAAATGCTCCACAAAGAGGTGTACCCAACAACCGCTCCCCAGAAGTGGGGCAATAAAGAATTGGAGCTCCAGCCCAAAGCTGCACCAATCAGCCCAAGCCAGAGCAAGGGCAAGGTAATGCTGTCCGGCAGTAGCGTGGTATCCCAGTCAATCAACGCCAATGACAGCAACGCTGCTGCAAAAATACTCCATAGCACACAGGCTGCACTGTAGCCATGTTGCGCTGCACACCAAGCGAATAACCCGGCGGTGATTAGTTCTACTATGGGGTAGCGCGTGCTAATCGGTTGTTTGCAAGCAGAGCATCGTCCACGCAACATCACATAGCTCACCAACGGAATATTTTCGTACCACTGAATCGCATGGTCACAATGCGGGCAGCGTGAGCGTGGGTGCAGCAGGCTGATGGTTACGCTTGTGCGAGGGGCTTCGGGGTTGATGAATTGCTGGCACTCAGCTTTCCATTCTTCTTCCATCATGCGCGGCAATCTATGAATCACGACATTCAAAAAACTGCCAATAAGTAAACCAATAAATCCCCAAAAAGCGATCCACAAAGGTACAGGTATGTCTTGCAATGGCATCAAACCACCTGCCCGAGCTTGAAGATAGGCAAGTACATGGAGACCACAATTCCACCAATCACAGTGCCCAAGACAACGATGATGATGGGCTCCATCAGGCTTGAAATACCTGCCACCATGTCGTCAACTTCCGCTTCAAAGAAGTCAGCCGCCTTGCCAAGCATGTGGTCGATAGAGCCAGATTCTTCGCCAATCGCGCACATTTGCAGCACCATGCTGGGGAAGACGTTGGCATTGGTCATAGCAACTGTCAGGGATGTGCCGGTGGACACTTCTTGTTGAATTTTTTCGGTTGCAGAAGAAAAAACCGCATTGCCAGATGCTCCACCGACAGAATCCAGTGCTTCCACCAAAGGAACGCCAGCTGCAAACATGGTGGCGAGTGTGCGAGTCCAACGGGCTACGCAGCTTTTATCAACCAACGGCCCAAACACTGGCAAACGCAGCATGAGTCGATCCATAACGATTTGCATTTTTTCGTTGCGTTTCCAAGCTTGCATGAAAAAGTACAAACCACCTCCTAGCCCACCAAATATCAGCCACCAGTAGCTCACAAAGAACTCACTCATAGCAATAACAACCAGCGTGGGGGCGGGTAAATCCGCTCCAAACGAAGTGAATACTTGCTTGAACGATGGAATCACAAAAATCATGATCACTGAGACCACCACAAAAGCAACCACCAAGACGGCGATGGGGTACATCAGTGCAGACTTGATCTTGGATTTGATGGCCTCGGTTTTTTCCATGTAAACAGCCAACCGATCCAGCAGCTGATCCAAAATACCTGCTGCTTCACCTGCTTCCACCAAATTGCAGTACAGGTTGTCAAAATACATGGGGTATTTGCGGAATGCCGCACTCAGTGATGTGCCCGTTTCCACATCGGAGCGGATGTCATTGAGCAGTTTGGTCACACTGGGGTTGGGGTTGCCGCGTCCAACGATGTCGAATGCTTGCAACAAAGGCACACCAGCTTTCATCATGGTGGCTAGCTGGCGGGTGAAGATAGTCAAGTCTTTGGACGTGATTTTCTTACCAGTCCGCATTTTGCGTTTTTTGATTTTGCTCGGCGTAATACCTTGGCGACGCAGAGAGGAGCGCACTTGGTTTTCCCCTTGTGCCCGCATTTCTCCACGCACCTGTTTGCCACCCCGGTCTTTGCCTTCCCACTCAAAGACTTGCTCTTTTCCCGTGGTGCTTGGTTTTGCGGTTGCCATACGATCCTCTTACTGTTTATTCGTTGGTTACGGCCAACACTTCGTCCAACGACGTCATACCCAATTTGACCTTGTACAAACCAGACTGTCGCAAAGAGCGAACGCCTTCTGCTTCGGCTTGCCTTGCAATTTCCAGTGCGCTGCCATCGCGCAAAATAATTTCTTGGATGGCCTCGCTAATTGGCATCACTTGGTAAATGCCAACGCGGCCTTTGTAGCCGTTGTTGCACATTGAGCAACCAACTGCTTTATAGGGCTTCCAACTACCATCCAACTCACTGGGTTTGAAACCTGCGTCCAGCAAAGCGGTATCTGGAATATCCAACGGCTCTTTGCAGTTGCTGCACAAACGCCGCGCCAAGCGTTGGGCTGTAATCAATATGACGCTGGAGGCGATGTTGAATGGTTGGATGCCCATGTTGCGCATACGCGTTAGTGTGGTGGGGGCATCGTTGGTATGCAAAGTAGACAAAACCAAGTGACCGGTTTGGGCTGCTTTGATGGCAATGTCGGCCGTTTCTAGGTCGCGAATTTCCCCCACCATGATGATGTCGGGATCTTGGCGCAGAAATGACTTCAGCGCTGCGGCAAAGGTCAATCCTGCCTTTTCATTGACGTTGACTTGATTAACCCCCGGCAGGTTGATTTCCGAAGGGTCTTCTGCTGTCGCAATGTTGACGCCTGGTTGATTGAGCAGGTTCAAACAGGTGTAAAGCGACACGGTTTTACCCGACCCCGTGGGGCCTGTTACCAGAATCATCCCGTAAGGGCGGCCAATCGCGCTAAGCAAACGCTCTTTTTCTTCTGGCTCATACCCCAGTGCATCAATGCCCAGTTTGGCGCTACTGGGGTCTAGGATACGAATCACAATTTTTTCGCCAAAAAGGGTAGGCAAGGTACTGACACGAAAATCGATGACTCTGTCGGGGCCCACTTTCAATTTCATACGGCCATCTTGCGGAACGCGCTTTTCCGAGATGTCCATGCGTGAAATGACTTTGATGCGAGATGCCAACTTGTCCTTGATAGCAATTGGCGGGCTGGCTATTTCTCGCAATTGACCGTCTATGCGAAAGCGCACTCGGTAATTGTGCTCATAGGGTTCAAAGTGCAAATCCGAAGCCCGCATGCTGAAAGCATCCAACAGCATTTTTTGCAAAAAGCGCACAACAGGCGCATCTTCCACTTCTGTTGTACTGGACTGGGTTTCGTCAATCACTACGTCGGCTTGGACGTCTGCAAAGTCGAAATCAGTGCCAATGATGTCATTCATGGTTTCGGTAGCAGAGGCCGTTTCTGCTTCCACCAATCGGCTGAGTTTGTCGTATTCGACGACAACCCAGTCTACGGCCATTTGTGTTGTGAATCGGATACGTTCGGCCGCCGTCTGGTTGGATGGATCTGCCGTGGCAACGGTGAGTCGATTGCCCTTCTTGGCTAGTACCAAAACACGAAACTCACTACAAATTTTGGGGTCTAGCAAAGATTTGGGGAGTCGGTTGGGGTCTATCGCATTCAGATCCAGTAAAGGAACGGCGAACGACATGGATAGAGTGTGAGCCAAGTTGTAGGGCGATACTGCCCCTGATGCCAGTAGGCTGGGTAAGAAGCCTTTTTTGTCTAATTGCGACTGCTTGAAGATGCTGGAAACAGTGTTGGCATCTACTTTGCCAGCCGCAACCAATGCACGGCCAATACCTGGCAAGTTTTGCAATTCATCCGAGGGTAGTGCAACAGGGGTGTCCATAGGCAGTCCGAAGTCGGCTTATTTAAGCACAAGCATTCAAAAATGAAAGCGCGTCAGCGTCTTTTGCAGACAAACGTGGTGTGCTGGCGTCATTCAGGGCAGGCCAATCTATCGATAAAGTGGGATCGTTCCATGCAATACTGCGTTCGAACTGGGGGGCGTAGTAGTCCGTGGTTTTGTACAAAAATTCGGCGCTTTCACTCAAAACCAAGAAGCCGTGCGCCAAACCCGGTGGAATCCACATTTGGTGTTTGTTATCAGCACTCAAGATTTCCCCTACCCATTTCCCAAAAGTAGGGGATTCACGCCGAATGTCCACGGCGACATCGAATACAGCGCCTTGCACGACGCGTACCAGCTTGCCTTGTGCTTGTTCGGTTTGGTAGTGCAATCCGCGCAACACCCCATAGGCCGATTTCGAGTGGTTATCCTGTACAAAAGGCAAGACCACCCCGGTCACTTCGCGAAAAATTCGTTCGTTGAAGCTTTCGAAGAAAAAGCCGCGTTCATCGCCAAAAACTTTCGGTTTGAGTAGCAGAACATCGGCGATAGCGGTTGGAATAGCTTGCATAGTGGTGTTTAAAAGACCTTGTCAGTTAACAGGCGCAGCAGGTATTGCCCATAGCCAGTTTTGGCCAATGGTTGTGCCAAGCGCTGCAGTTGTGCATCATCAATCCAGCCGCTGCGCCAAGCGATTTCTTCTGGACTGGCCACTTTAAGGCCTTGGCGGCTTTCAATGGTTTGGATGAATTGGCTGGCTTCGAGCATGGATTCGTGCGTACCCGTGTCTAGCCAAGCATAGCCCCGTCCCATGGTTTGCACATCGAGTTTTCCGCGCTCCAAGTAGAGGCGGTTGAGGTCGGTAATTTCCAATTCACCACGCGCAGAGGGTTTGACTTGCTTGGCCAGTTCCACGACTTGTTGGTCGTAGAAATACAGGCCTGTTACAGCGTAGCGACTCTTAGGGGCTTTGGGCTTTTCTTCCAGACTGATGGCGTGTCCTTGCGCATTGAACTCCACCACACCATAGCGTTCGGGGTCATGCACCGCATAGGCAAACACGGTAGCACCAGCCGTTTGCTGGTTGGCTGCTTGGAGCAAGCTTGCAAAATCATGGCCATAAAAAATGTTGTCACCCAATACCAAAGCGGCTGGTGCCCCATCCAAAAAGGATTCGCCAATCAAAAAAGCCTGCGCCAGTCCGTCGGGGGAGGGTTGCACGGCATATTGCAAACGAATTCCCCACTGGCTGCCATCGCCGAGCAATTGCTCAAAGCGGGGAGTGTCTTGGGGGGTGCTGATGACCAAAATCTCTTGGATACCCGCTAGCAGCAGTGTGCTCAAGGGGTAGTAGATCATGGGCTTGTCGTAAATAGGCAGTAGCTGTTTGCTCACGGCTTGTGTGGCTGGGTATAGGCGTGTGCCCGAGCCGCCTGCCAAGATGATGCCTTTGCGTGGTGTGGTCATTGTTGTTTAACTCCCTGTAATTTCAGTCAACATGCGGCGAACGCCCGACTCCCAGTGGGGTAGTTGCAGGCCGAAGTGGGTTTGCAGTTTGTGGGTATTGAGGCGCGAATTGAGTGGACGTTGGGCCGGGGTGGGGTAGGCGCTGGTGGGGATCGCCTCTACCAGCTCGGGCTTTACTGTCAGTGTGTGTCCGTGGGCTTGTGCCAGTGTGAGTACCAAGCGCGCGTAATCAAACCATGTGGTATAGCCCGTTGCAGCACAGTGGTAGCTGCCTGCTAAAGCGGGGTTGCGCTGCAATTGCGGAATGGCTTGCGCCACCACATCGGCCAACAATTCGGCGGATGTAGGGGCTCCCCACTGATCGTTGATCACCCGCAGCGTATCGCGCTCGCTGGCCAAGCGCAGCATGGTTTTGGCAAAGTTGCCGCCGCGGCTGGCATAGACCCAGCTAGTGCGCAGTATCAGGTGTTTGGCGTGCCGAGCCACCGCTTGCTCACCAGCCAGTTTGCTCTGACCATACACACTCAAGGGGGCTGGTGTGTCGTCCTCTTGCCAAGGGCGGTCACCTTGGCCGTTGAACACATAGTCGGTGCTGAAATGAATCAGCCATGCGCCTGTTTTGGCCGCATGCTCAGCCAGCAGAGCGGGCGCTGTAGCGTTGATTTGTGTGGCCAAGGCTGGTTCGGCCTCAGCTTTGTCGACGGCCGTGTAAGCACTGGCGTTGACGATGATGTGGGGCTGCACCCTATCGAGCGTGGCTTGCAAACCCACCAAATCGGTGAAGTCGCCGCACAGACCATGGGGGTTGAGGCTGCTGCGGCTACCCAGACTGACCAAGTGCCCCAGCACGCTCAGGGAGCGCTGGAGCTCCCAGCCGACTTGACCATTGCAGCCCAACAACAAAATGGTGGGGCATGTGGTGGACTGACTCATGTTCAGCCTTGGTATTGCTGGGCAATCCAATCGCGGTAGCTACCGCTTTGCACTTGCGCCACCCATTCTTGGTTATCCAAATACCACTGCACGGTTTTACGGATTCCACTCTCAAAGGTTTCAGCGGGTTTCCAGCCCAGTTCGCGTTCGATTTTGCGGGCATCAATGGCGTAGCGGCGGTCGTGTCCAAGGCGATCAGTCACGTAGCTGATTTGCTCGGCATAGGACTTGCCATCGGCGCGCGGACGTAGACCATCGAGCAAGCTGGCAATGGTGCGCACGATCTCGATATTGGGTTTTTCATTCCAGCCGCCCACGTTGTAGGTTTCACCCAAACGACCGGCTTCCAACACGCGGCGAATGGCGCTGCAATGGTCTTTCACGTACAGCCAGTCGCGGATTTGCATGCCGTCGCCATACACGGGCAGGGGTTTGCCTGCCAAGGCGTTGACGATCATGAGTGGAATCAGTTTTTCGGGGAAATGGTAGGGGCCGTAGTTGTTGCTGCAGTTGGTTGTCAGCACGGGCAGGCCATAGGTGTGGTGGTAAGCGCGCACCAAATGGTCGCTGGCAGCCTTGCTGGCCGAGTAGGGGCTGTTGGGCTCGTACCGATGCTGTTCGGTAAATGCAGCAGCGTCGGGGCTCAGGCTGCCGTATACCTCATCGGTACTCACATGCAGGAAGCGAAATGCCGCCTTGTCTGTGTCTGACAAGCCGTTGACGTGCGCACGCACGGCTTCCAGCAAGCCAAAAGTGCCCACGATGTTGGTTTGGATGAACTCGCCGGGTCCGTGGATAGAGCGATCCACATGGCTTTCGGCTGCAAAGTTCACGACTGCCCGTACTTGGTGTTGTTTCAACAGCTTTTCGATCAGGGCGCGATCACCAATATCGCCTTGCACAAAAATATGCCCTGGGTTGCCTTGCAGGCTGGCCAAATTGGCCAAATTGCCTGCATAAGTGAGCTTGTCCACGTTGACAACACTCTCTTGGCTTTGCGCCAACCAGTCCAGCACGAAATTGCTGCCAATAAACCCTGCCCCACCTGTCACCAAAATCGTCATAGTGTGTAACCTTGTTGTTGTATGGTTATGCGCTGTATAGCGCACAGTCTCCATTATCGGGCCACTGTAGGGGCGCATACATGCATGCAGTAAGCTTGCCACTTTAACAAGGAAACTAGATGACAAAAGGGATGATTCTGGCGGCCGGGCAGGGGACCCGGGTGCGACCATTGACCCATGATTTGCCTAAGCCCATGGTGCCCATTTTGGGCAAACCGGTGATGGAGTACTTGATTGAGCATTTGGCCCGCCACGGTGTGCGCCAGATCATGGTCAACGTGGCTTACCACCACCAGGCCATTGAACGCTACTTTGGCGATGGACGCCGCTGGGGCGTGGAGTTGGGTTATTCCTACGAAGGGGTGGTGGAGCACGGCGATGTCGTGCCTCGTCCCTTGGGGTCGGCGGGGGGGATGCGCAGGATTCAAGATTTCAGTGGTTTTTTTGATGAAACAACGTTGGTACTGTGCGGCGATGCGCTGATTGATTTGGACATCACGGCAGCCATTGCCGAGCACAAGGCCAAGCAAGCTTTGGCCAGTGTGGTGGCCTTGGATGTACCGCGCGAGCAAGTGCGCGCCTATGGCATCGTGGTGGCTGATGAGGAAGGGTGCATTCAATCATTCCAAGAAAAGCCTAAACCCGAAGAAGCCCTCTCTACCTTGGCCAGCACCGGTATTTATTTGTTCGAGCCCCAAGTGCTGGACATGATTCCTGCGGGCAAGGAATACGACATTGGTTCTGAGCTGTTCCCGCAGTTGGTGGCGCAAAAAGCCCCTTTTTATGTGCAAAACCGGGCTTTCCACTGGCTAGACATTGGTCGCGTAAGCGACTACTGGTCGGTGTTGCAGCGTGTGCTCAAAGGCGAAGTGGACAATATGCCCATGCCTGGTACCGAGGTGCGTCCCGGTGTGTGGGTAGGTCTCAATACGCGTATCGACTGGGATAAGGTAACGATTGAAGGTCCCGTTTATATTGGGTCTAGCGTGACTTTGGAGCCCGGTGCCACCATCGTGGGGCCAGCATGGATTGGCAATGGCAGTGTCATCAGTGGTGGTGCTTGTGTGATGCGCAGCGTGCTGTTTGACTATGTGCGCATCCCCAAAGGCGCTTACTTCCACGAGATGATTGTGTCGCGCCACTACTGCGTCGATCGCCGTGGTGAAACCTTGTACCGTGGCGATGACCGCTCGCACTTGCGCTGGGGCGATGCCCGTGGCCACGTTTGATTGCCTAACTAACCGTTCATGACCGACTTTGTGACCGTATTGCCTGTTGTCCTCTCTGGAGGCTCAGGCACCCGTTTGTGGCCTTTGAGCCGTGAAAAATACCCCAAGCAGCTCTTGCCCTTGCTGGGGGAAGATTCTTTGCTGCAGGCCACACTGCGCCGTTTGGATGGCATCCAAGATTTGCACTTGCTCTCCCCCTTGGTGGTGTGCAACGAGGAATACCGCTTTGTGATTGCCGAGCAATTGCGCCAAATGCAGCGTCCTGGCACGGTATTGCTCGAACCCACAGGGCGCAACACTGCGCCGGCTTTGGCCATTGCCGCCCATGCTGCGCAAAAGCTAAGTCAAGACGACCCAGTACTGCTGGTCATGCCAGCAGATCACGTTATTGTGGATACGGCTGCTTTTCAGCAGGTGGTGCGCCAAGGTGCCGCCGCCGCCGCCGCTGGCAAAGTGGTGACCTTTGGCATCACCCCCGACGCCCCTGAAACGGGCTACGGCTATATCCAAGCCGCAGGTCAAGCCGATGCACTGGGGGCGCGAACCATCCAGCGGTTCGTGGAAAAACCCGACTTGGCCACCGCTCAGCGCTATTTGGATGAAGGTGCTTACTCGTGGAACAGCGGTCTCTTTATGGTGCGTGCGTCGGTGTGGTTGCGTGCACTGCAAGTGTGCCGCCCCGACATTGCAGCCGCTTGCGAGCAAGCCAGTTGGCAAGGTCGCACCGATGGCGATTTTGTGCGCGTGGATGCACAAACTTTTGCCGCATGCCCCAGCGATTCGATTGACTATGCCGTGATGGAGCGCATCGCTGCTACGGCCCAGCCAGCAGCAGACCTGCCCCGAGCCGTGGTGATTCCCTTAGCGGCGGGTTGGTCCGATGTGGGGGCCTGGGATGCCCTGTGGGACGTGCTACCCAAAGACGCCCAAGGCAACGTGGCCCAAGGCGACGTGCTGTTGCACGACAGCCGCAATACCTTGGCCCTGTCCGAAGGGCGTTTGCTGGCCTGTGTGGGGGTGGATGACTTGATCGTCGTCGAAACCGCCGATGCCGTGCTGGTGGCCCACAAAGACAAAACGCAGGATGTGAAGAAGATCGTTGATCGTCTCAAGCAAACCCAGCGCAGCGAAGGGCAGTACCACCGCAAGGTATTTCGTCCCTGGGGCTGGTACGACAGTGTGGATGCGGGCGAACGCTTTCAGGTCAAACGCATCCAAGTCAAACCGGGTGCGGCACTGTCCTTGCAAATGCACCATCACCGTGCCGAGCACTGGATTGTGGTCAGTGGTACCGCCCGCGTGACGGTGGGCGAGCAGGTGTTGCTGGTGTCAGAAAACCAGTCCACCTACATCCCTTTGGGCACCCGTCATCGGCTGGAAAACCCCGGCAAAGTGCCTTTGGAAATGATTGAAGTGCAGTCCGGCAGCTACTTGGGCGAGGACGATATTGTGCGATTTGAGGACGTTTATGGGCGCTGACCATCCCCCGCCCGCGCGAGCGGGTGAGCCACGAGAAGACAAACGCAGCTTGCTGCAAAAAATTGCCGAGTTCATCCACCCGGGGCCCGACTCCAAGGATGAACTCATAGAAACTTTGGCCGAGGCTGAGGACAATCAGATCATCGGAGCCGAATCGCGCGTCATGCTCGAAGGCGTGATCCGCATGGCCGACATGAGCGCCGGAGATGTCATGGTGCCGGCCCCGCGCATGGACTTGCTTGACATTGCTGCACCGCTGGAGTCCATGCTGCACACTGTCATCGATACCGGGCATTCCCGTTTTCCGGTGTACGAAGGCGAGCGCGAGAACATCATTGGTATCTTGCTGGCCAAAGACCTGCTCAAGCTGCAGCGCGCCCCAGAACTGCACATCCGCGCCTTGTTGCGCCCAGCCGTGTTCGTGCCCGAATCCAAAGGCCTAAACGACTTGCTGCGCGAATTCCGTGGCAACCGCAACCACTTGGCTGTGGTGATTGACGAATTCGGCCGGGTGGCTGGGCTTATCACCATTGAAGACGTGCTCGAGCAGATCGTGGGCGAGATCGAGGACGAATTCGATGTCGCCGAAGACGAGGGCGACATCTTCTCCTTGGCCGACAAAACCTGGCGCGTCAGTGGTGATACGCCGATTGAACGCGTCAATGAAGCGTTTGACGTCCATTTGGCCAGCTCCGACCCCGACACCAGCTTTGGTACCAGTTTTGACACCATCGGTGGTTTGATTGCCCACGAAATGGGGCACGTTCCCAAGCGCGGCGAGCACGCCGAATTGGGGGGCTTGCGCTTTGTCGTGATGCACACCAAAGGCGGTGCTGTGAAGTGGTTCAAAGTGTCACCAGTTGCTGACGTTTCTGCATGATGAATCGGCCTGTAAGGCTTACAGATATTGCTGTGGCAGCTATCGTTTTGATAGCGGGTCTGGTTCATGCGGTGAGCTTGGCATGGCCTTTTGCTGAGCCGTTTGATGGCGGCGCGGCATGGCTGCCAGCACGCGGTGTCCCATTGTGGCCACTACAGTGGGCGGCCTTGGCGGTGTTGGCGTGGCATTGGCGGCACGCTGTCAGTGCACGCCAAGCCCTGTGGCAGGGTTGGTGCTTTGCCACCGCATGGCTGGCGGCCACCTTTTGGTGGCTGGTGGTGGCTATGCATGTGTATGGCGGCCTGTGGCTGTGGTTATCGCTTGTGGCGGTGGTCTTGTTGGCGGCCTTCTTGGCCAGCTACTACGCGGTGTTGGGTTATGTGCTGCGGCGCTGGATGCTGCAGCGCCCACTGGCGTGGGGCTTGGCTTTTGCCTGCTGCTGGACGTTGGCTGAGGGTTTGCGCAGTTGGGTGCTGACAGGTTTTGGCTGGGGTGGTGTGGGCTACGCGTGGGTCGATGGCCCCTTGTCCGCCACCTACCCATGGGTGGGGGTGTTCGGTGCTGGTTGGCTGGCAGCCGCCTTGGCGGCAGTGCCTGCCGTCTGGATGGTGCTGGGCCAGCGTGTGCGCAGTGTGGTGCTGGCGGTATGCGCTGCGGGGCTCTTGCTCGGTTGGCTGTTGCCACCAGCGGCGCAGAACTTCACCGCCAGTAGCGGCGTGCTGCGGGTGGAGTTGCTGCAAGGCGCTATCCCCCAAGACGAAAAGTTTGAAATGGGCACGGGCATTCCGCTCGCGCTCGATTGGTATGGCGCGCAACTGCGCAGCGCACAGTCGGACTTGGTGCTGGCCCCCGAAACGGCTATTCCACTGTTGCCCTACCAGTTGCCCGGCGACTATTTGTCCACGCTGCAGCAGCACTTTGCGGCCAGCCGTACCACGGCCTTGGTCGGTATTCCACTGGGCAATCAGCAGGTGGGGTATACCAACTCCATGTTGGCTTGGGGGTCTAACCCAGCACTGGCGCAGTGGCGCTATGACAAGCACCACCTCGTGCCGTTTGGCGAATTCATTCCGCCCCTCTTTAAGTGGTTTATGCGGCTCATGAGCATTCCGCTGGACTCCTTCGCCCGGGGGGATTTGGGCCAAGTACCCTTGCCGGTGGCAGGTCAGTTGGTTGCCCCCAATATTTGCTACGAAGACCTGTACAGCGAAGAAATCGCCACCCGCTTTGCCAAGCCCGACCAGCAGCCCACCATCTTGGCCAATGTGAGCAATCTGGCTTGGTTTGGCAACACCGTGGCACTGGATCAGCACTTGCACATCTCGCGCGTGCGGGCCATGGAGTTCCAGCGTCCCGTGCTGCGCGCCACCAATACCGGGGCAACGGCCATCGTCAGCCATACCGGGCAAGTGGTAGTAGCCTTGCCCTATGGCGAACGCGCTGTACTGCAGGCGGCGGTGCAGGGGCGCAGTGGCCTCACACCCTATGCGCGTTGGGTAGCGGCCTATGGCCTGTGGCCCTTGTGGGCGCTGTGCCTGCTGCTGTGGTGGGGCCTGTGGCGCTGGCAGCAGGGTTCCCGCCCGTAAAATGCCGCTCTTGTGCCCGGCAATAGCGCAGGGCTCCTAACGCATAACAACACACCATGCTTACTTTTCAGCAAATCATCCTGCGCTTGCAGGAATACTGGGATTCCAAAGGCTGCGCCTTGCTGCAACCCTACGACATGGAAGTAGGGGCCGGCACCAGCCACACCGCCACCTTTTTGCGCGCCATTGGCCCAGAGCCTTGGAAGGCCGCCTACGTGCAGCCCAGCCGCCGCCCCAAAGATGGCCGCTATGGCGACAACCCCAACCGCTTGCAGCACTACTACCAGTACCAAGTGGTCTTGAAGCCAGCGCCAGCCAACATCTTGGAGCTGTATCTGGGCTCGCTCGAAGCGCTGGGTTTTGACCTGAAGAAAAACGACATCCGTTTTGTCGAGGACGATTGGGAAAACCCCACACTGGGCGCTTGGGGCTTGGGCTGGGAGGTTTGGCTCAACGGTATGGAAGTGACGCAGTTCACCTACTTCCAGCAAGTGGGCGGCATCGACTGCAAGCCCGCTACCGGCGAGATCACCTACGGCTTGGAGCGCCTGGCCATGTACCTGCAAGGCGTGGACAATGTCTACAACCTGCAGTGGACCGACACTCTGAAGTACGGTGATGTGTACCACCAAAACGAGGTGGAGCAGTCCACCTACAACTTCGAGCACAGCGACGCGGAGTTCCTCTTCCACGCTTTCAACGCGCACGAAAAGCAAGCCAAATACCTCATCGAACAGCAGCTGGCCTTGCCTGCGTACGAGCAAGTGCTCAAGAGCGCGCACAGCTTCAACCTGCTGGACGCCCGGGGCGCTATCAGCGTGACCGAGCGCGCCGCCTACATCGGTCGCATCCGCAACTTGGCGCGTGCCGTGGCCCAAAGCTACTACGACAGCCGCGAGCGCTTGGGCTTTCCCATGGCCCCGCGCGAGTGGATTGCCCAAATGCCCGCAACGCCTGCCAAAAACGCCTGAGCACGGAGACAAGAACAATGACAAACCCCACCCTGCTAGACACCTTGTTGGTTGAGCTTTTCGTCGAAGAACTGCCACCCAAAGCCCTGAAGAAACTGGGCGATGCTTTCGCTACTGTGCTGGCCGATAGCCTCAAAGCCCAAGGCTTGGCCGCAGCCGATGCGGCTGTGACCGCCTATGCCTCGCCGCGCCGTTTGGCGGTGCAAGTGGCCCAAGTGGCCACCAAGGCGGCCGACAAAGCTGTGGCGCAAAAACTCATGCCCGTGGCCGTGGCGCTGGACGCCAATGGTGCCGCCACCCCCGCACTGTTGAAAAAACTGCAAGCCTTGGGCGTGGACGTGAGCAACCCTGCCGCTGCCGTGGCCGGCCTGCAGCGGGCCCCCGATGGCAAAGCCGAAGCCCTGTTTTTGCACAGCACCGTGGCAGGCGCTACGCTGGCCGAAGGCCTGCAAAAAGCCTTGCAGGAAGCCATTGCCAAGCTGCCTATTCCCAAGGTCATGAGCTACCAGCTGGAAAGCGGCTGCGAGTTGCCTGGCTGGACCAGCGTCAGCTTCGTGCGCCCCGCCCACGGTTTGGTGGCCTTGCATGGTTCGACCGTGGTGCCCGTGTCGGCACTGGGCTTGCAGGCTGGCAACAGCACGCACGGCCACCGTTTTGAGGCCGCCAAGTCGCCCGTGGTCATCGCCCACGCCGAGGCCTACGCCGCTACGCTGCGCGACGACGGTGCCGTCATTGCCAGCTATGCCGAACGCCGCGCCGAAATCGCCCGCCAACTGCAGGCCGCCGCTGCCCAAGTGGGAGGCGGCTGCAAGCCCATTGAAGACGATGCCCTGCTGGACGAAGTGACCGCACTGGTGGAGCGCCCCAATGTGCTCATCTGCGCGTTTGAAAAGCAATTCCTCGAAGTGCCGCAAGAGTGCCTGATTCTCACCATGAAGGCCAACCAGAAGTACTTCCCCTTGCTGGATGCAGCAGGCAAGTTGACCAACCAGTTCTTGGTGGTGAGCAACATCAGCCCCGCTGACGCCAGTGCCGTGATCGGTGGCAACGAGCGTGTGGTGCGTCCCCGTTTGGCTGACGCCAAGTTCTTCTTTGACCAAGACCGCAAAAAGACCCTGGCCAGCCGTGTGCCGGGTCTGGCCAAAGTGGTCTACCACAACAAGTTGGGCACGCAAGGTGAGCGGGCTGAGCGCGTGCGCGCGATGGCCCATGCCATCGTCAACCAACTGCGCATGGCCACCACGCCATTTAGCGTGGATGACAAAGACCACTTTGACATGCTGGACCACAAGGTGCAGGAAGCGGCCCTGTTGGCCAAGACCGATTTGCTGACCGATATGGTGGGCGAGTTCCCCGAATTGCAAGGTGTCATGGGGGGCTACTACGCCCGCCACGAAGGCCTGCGCGACGGTGTGGCCATTGCCATTGAAGACCACTACAAACCCCGCTTTGCAGGCGATGAGTTGCCCCGCAACCAGACGGGCACCATTTTGGCATTGGCCGACAAGCTGGAAACCTTGGTCGGTATGTTCGGCATTGGCAACCTGCCCACTGGCGACAAAGACCCCTTCGCCCTGCGCCGCCACGCTTTGGGCGTGGTGCGCATGCTGAGCGAAAAGAACCTGCCGCTGGACTTGGTGCCTTTGTTGCAAAGCGCTGTGCCAGCGTTTGGCGACAAGATAACCGATGCCACGGCAGCCTTGGCAGACTTCATCTACGACCGACTGGCTGGCAGCCTGCGCGAGCAAGGTTACAGCGTGCAAGAGGTCGATGCGGTGCTAGCCCAGCGTCCCCAGCGCTTGGGCGATGTGGGCCAACGCTTGGCTGCGGTGCGTGCGTTTGCCGCTTTGCCCGAAGCGCCTTCTTTGGCTGCAGCCAACAAGCGCGTGAGCAACATCTTGAAGAAGGCCGAAGTGGCGGTGGATGCCCACGTCAACCCCGCTTTACTGCAAGAAGATGCCGAGCAAGCTTTGTATGCCGCGCTGCAAAAGCTCAAGCCCGAGGCCGACGCGCAGTTCCAAGCGGGTGATTACACCGCCTCGCTGCAGACCTTGGCCGCGCTGCGCACGCCGGTGGATGCCTTCTTTGATGACGTCATGGTCAATGCTGAGCAAGACGACTTGCGCCTGAACCGCTTGGGGCTGCTCAAGACCTTGCAACTGGCCATGAACCAAGTGGCTGATCTGTCTCGTTTGGCGGCATAAACCATGCACAGCGCGGAGGGCAAACACATGAAGTTGGTCATTTTGGACCGTGACGGCACCATCAATGAGGACAGCGATGATTACATCAAGTCTGCCGATGAATGGGTGCCTCTGCCCGGTGCGCTGGAAGCCATAGCCCGCCTCAACCATGCGGGGTGGCACGTGGTGGTGGCATCGAACCAGTCTGGCGTGGGACGGGGCTTGTTTGACATGTCCGCCCTCAACGCCATGCACGGCAAGATGCACCGCCTGCTCGCTGCAGTGGGCGGGCGCATCGAGGCCATTTTCTTTTGCCCCCATGCCCCAGAAGAGCAATGCCAATGCCGCAAGCCCGAACCGGGTTTGTTTGTGCAAATTGGTGAGCGTTTCGGGGTGGATTTGCACACAGTGCCTGTGGTGGGCGATACCTCGCGTGACTTGGTGGCCGGTGCTGCCGTGGGGTGTGAACCGCATTTGGTGCTCACAGGCAAGGGCGAAGCCTACCGGGGACGTCAGTTGCCCGACTCGTTCCCCGCCCACACCGTGGTGCACGAGGATTTGTCCGGCTTTGTGGACTACCTGCTGACACGCGATCAGCCTACTACCTGATTAGGAGCTTTTTATGCTGACTCAAGCGGCCCAATGGGCCCAGCAGTGGAACCAGCGCACCCGCGCATCGTGGGGCTGGAGTTTGGTGCGTTCCGTGCTGCATATGCTGTGGATGATGGCCACCGTAGTGCCGGTGGCCCTGTATTTGATGTGGCGCTCTTTGTTCCAGCGGGGTGAACCCCTGTGGTGGATTGCTGCGGTGTGGCTGCGTTTGGCTGTGCAGGGTGCGCGTGTCATCTTGGGTATTGAAGTGCGGATTACGGGCATGGAAAACCTGCCTAGTGGTCAGCGCGATCCGGCCATTTTGTTGGTCAAGCACCAATCTACCTTCGAGACGTTTCTGCTGCCGGCCATCATGCCGCATCCCTTGGCTTATGTATTCAAGAAGGAGCTGTTGTATGTGCCCTTCTTTGGTTGGTCGATGGCGCGCTTGGACATGATCCACATCGACCGCAAACAGCGCGCCGAAGCCTTTAACAAAGTGGTGCGCCAAGGCAAGCGCCTGCTGGACCAAGGCGTGTGGGTCATCATGTTCCCGGAAGGCACCCGCATTCCCCGGGGCGAGCAGGGTACGTACCGCACGGGCGGTACCCGCTTGGCACTGGCAACCGGTGTGCCGGTGATACCGATTGCGGTGACATCGGCCAAATGCTGGCCCCGCAAAGCGTTTGTGAAAACGCCTGGTGTGGTGGATGTGTCCATTGGCAAACCCATCCCCAGTGAAGGGCGCGAAGCAGACGAACTGATGCGCGAAGTGCAGGCCTGGATCGAATCGGAGATGCGCCGTCTCGACCCCGAGGCTTACCAGTAAAGGCCACCTCTTTCCCCCAACGTTAGCCACGCCATGGCCCCTGTCGCCTTGCAAACCGAGCTGCCGTTGGAGCACACCCTCAAGGTCTATCGCCACCCGCAAGCCAACCGCGAGATCATGCTCGATGGCGTGGTGGTGGCGTATGCCTTTGCCCGTGCACGGCGTCGCAGCATTGGTTTTACGGTTGGAGCCGATGGCCTGAGTGTCAGAGCACCCAGCTGGACGCCATTGAGCGAGGTAGACACTGCACTGCGCAGCAAGTCGGACTGGATCGTGCGCAAGCTCTTGGAGGTGCAAGAACGCGGCCAGCGCCAACAGCATGCCCAAGTGGACTGGGCCGATGGCGCTACTTTTCCGTATCTGGGGCATGCGGTGCAATTGGTGCTGGGGTCTGGTCAAACCCGCAGCCTGCGCAGTGCTTTGCTGGTGCAGGCCGCCGATGGCACGCAGCAGTTGCACATGGGCTTGCCCAGCAGCGCCAGCAGCACCCAAGTCCGCGATGCCGTGCAGGCGTGGCTCATGCGCCAAGCCTTGGTGTACTTTGCCCAGCGCTTAGACCACTTTGCCCCTTTGCTGCAGGTGCGCTACACGCGCTTGCGCCTGAGCAATGCTAGCACCCGCTGGGGCAGTGCCAAAAGCGATGGATCTATTCGCTTGAACTGGCGCCTCATCCATTGCCGCCCAGCGCTGATTGATTACGTGGTGGCGCACGAGTTGAGCCACCTGCGTGTCATGGACCACAGCCCACGTTTCTGGGACACCGTGGCCAGTGTGGTGCCCGACTACGCCGCTTTGCGCCAAGGTCTGCACGAAGTTGCCTTGCCCAAGTGGGATTAGCGCAATCTTTTTGTTCTGTAAGTAAATTTGTTAACTTTTTTATACTTACTTATCGTAAGATGGTGCTGTGCGTCATTAATGTGTATTTGCGCACAAAGTTATCTGAAGTTTTCCTATTTTCATTCATGGTTTTACAACGGAGTTGTTATGAAATCAGGTATTTTTATTCGCAAACTGGCAGCCGTGGCTTTGCTTGCTGGCATGTTTGCTAGCGCAGAGGCTGGAACTCTTGGCTGGGTTCTGGTGAAGCCATTCAAAGGCAATGTGTCGGTGACGGTAACGTCATTCAATGCCGCTTGGCAGCTTGGCTGGCAATCTGCTTGGGATCAATGCCGCAGTGCCTATCCTAAAACACGCTCAGTTGAACTGGCGTATTGGACTAGCGGTACAACGACTTACTTCTACGAACGCTGGAACTGCCGCGATACGCAGTGATCAGCCTGACAAAAAACGCCCCTCTCGAGGGGCGTTTTTTTTGTCTCAGTCTGCCTGTATGGTGACACTTGCATGTGTCATCACTGCGTGGCAGTGCAACCGAAATTGCAGCAGAAAGCCCGCCCGTTGACGCTCCAGGCAGCTATCAATTTGATAGCTGCTTGAGCTTGCTGCACAAGGGTTAGAGGCTAGTTTGGCTTCTAAGCTGCTTACAACTCCGTGCGCAAACGCCAAATCTCGGGAAATAGCACCACGTCCAGCATCTTGCGCAGATAGCTCACGCCGCCCGTGCCGCCCGTGCCGCGCTTAAAGCCGATGACGCGTTCTACCGTGGTCAGGTGGCGGAAACGCCAGAGGCGAAAGGCGTCTTCCAGGTCGGTCAGTTCTTCGCCCAGTTGGTACAAGTCCCAGTGCGCTTGGGGGGTGCGGTAGACCTGCAGCCACGCTTGCTCCACGCCATCGTCTGCGCTGTAGGGTTGGCTCCAGTCGCGCTGCAAGTGGCTGCTGGGCACGGTCAAGCCCCGGCGCGCCATCAGGCGCAATGCTTCGTCGTACAGCGATGGGGCTTGGTATGCGGCTTGCACCTGTGCCAGTAGTTCGGGGCGGTGCGCGTGGGGTTGGAGCATGGCCGCGTTTTTGTTGCCCAGGCTGAACTCGATGCAGCGGTATTGGTAGCTCTGAAAGCCGCTGCTTTGTGCCAAGTAGGGGCGGATGGCGCTGTACTCGGGTGGCGTCATGGTGGCCAGCACGTCCCATGCGTGTACCAGTTGCTCCATGATTTTGCTCACCCGTGCCAGCATCTTGAAGGCTTCGGGCAAGCTGTCTTGCGCGATGTGGCTTATCGCGCCTTTGAGCTCGTGCAGCATCAGCTTCATCCACAGCTCGCTGGTCTGGTGCTGGATGATGAACAGCAACTCGTTGTGGTTGGGTGAGAGTGGCTTTTGGGCGTTCAGGATGGCGTCTAGCTGCAGGTAGTCGCCATAGCTCATGCTCTGGCTGAAGTCGAGCTGGGCTTTTTCCTCGCGCACGATGCCTTCGCCCACACCGTTGGTCTGGGCTTGTGGGGGGGCGTCTAGCCCTGACGGCCCGCTATGGAAAGGGCAGCCGCTGTGTGTTGGGGTGTTGTGGTTCATGCAGGTCTCCTCAGGTCACGGCGTGTTGGCGGTTGAACTCGGGTTGGCGCCACTCGCCACTCTCCAGCACTTGAGCCAGGTGTTCGGCAGCGTTCCACACGTCTTCAAAGCTCAGGTACAGCGGCGTAAAGCCAAAGCGCAACACATCGGGGGCGCGGTAGTCGCCAATCACGCCACGGGCGATGAGCGCCTGCACCATGGCGTAAGCCCCTTCGTCGCGGGCCAAGCACACTTGCGATCCACGCTGCTGGTGCTCACGCGGTGTCACCAAGCGCAAGCCGTGGCCTGCGCAGCGCGCCTCCACGCGGGCGATGAACAAGTCCGTCAGGGCCAGTGACTTGCGGCGCAACGCCGCCATGGGCTCGCCAGCCACGCAGTCGCGCACGCCCAAGAAAGTGTCCAGCCCGCATTCCAGCGCCGTCAGGCTCAGTATCGGCTGGGTGCCGCACAGGTAGCGGGCAATGCCGGGGGCGGGTTGATAGTCGGGCGTGAACTGGAAGGGCGCTGCATGGCCCCACCAGCCCGACAGAGGCTGCCAGAAGCGGTCTGCCAGGCGCGGATTCACCCACGCAAACGCGGGGGCACCGGGGCCGCCGTTGAGGTATTTGTAGCCACAGCCCACGGCAAAGTCGGCGTTGGCTCCGTTCAAGTCCACGGGCACCGCCCCGGCACTGTGCGCCAAGTCCCACACCATGAGCGCACCGGCTGCATGCGCTGCGGCGGTCACGCTGGCCATGTCGTGCATGGCACCGGTGCGGTAGTTCACGTGGGTGAGCATCAGCACCGCGATGTTTGGGGCTGCGGGCGATGCCAGCAGGCCAGCCAGTTCTTCGGGTTCTATCAGTTGCAGTGTCAGGCCGTGCTGGCGGCACAGGGACTCGGCGATGTACAAGTCGGTCGGGAAGTTGCTGCGCTCCGATACCACGGTAGAGCGCGTGGGATGGTCATTCTTTGCTATAGAAATTGCAGCACTGAGCACCTTGTACAGGTTGATGCTGGTGGTATCGGTAGCCACCACTTCCCCGGCATTGGCACCGATGAGTTGGCCTATCTTGTCGCCCACGCGCTGGGGGGCTTCGAACCAGCCAGCGCTGTTCCAGCTGCGAATCAGGCCCGTGCCCCATTCGCCATGGATGGCTTGCGCCACCCGCTCAGCCGTGCGGCGGGGCAGGGGGCCCAGCGAGTTGCCGTCCAGGTAAATCACCCCTGCAGGCAAGTCAAATTGTTGGCGCATGGCGCGCAGCGGGTCTTGCGCATCCAAAGCGCGGCATTGCTCCAGCATCGTGGGAGCGGTGAAATCGGTGGTCATGTCAGGTCTCCAAAAGAAAAAAGATTCAGCAGCGAAATTCAGCGGCGCAAGATGGCCCGTATGGGGCTGGCATCGGCGCTCATGAGCTTGAGGGGCAGGGCAATCAACTCGTAGTCACCCTCGGTCACCTCGTCCAGCACCAGGTTTTCCAGCACGCGCAGGCCGCGCTGGCGAATCACTTGGTGGCTGTCCAGCGTCTTGCTGTCGGCGGGGTCGATGCTGGCGCTGTCTATGCCAATCAGCAGCACGCCCAAGTCGGCCAGAGCGCGCACGGTCTCAGGGTGGTAGGCGCTCAGTTGGCTGTCCCACTGGGCTACGGGCATGCGCTCGTAGGTGCGCACCAGCACACGCGGCGGCAGGTCGGTCAGCGCGTGGCGCAGGTGCTCCAGGGTGATGAGTCCACCACCAGCAGGCTGGATGGCGTGGATCACGCGGCAGGGCCCTATATAGGGCGTCAAATCCAGCTCGCCTGCGGTTTGCCCCTCGGGGTCGTAGTGCAGCGGTGCATCGCCATGCGTGCCCACGTGGGGCGATAGGGTGATGCTGGCCACATTGACCGGGCAACCCGGCCCGATGGTGGCACCCCATTGCTGTTGATAAGGTGTGTCCCCGGGGAAGACGGGGCTGCCGGCGTACACCGGCGCAGAAATGTCCCAGATGGTTTTTGGCATGGCCCGGAAGGTACGGGCCTTGGAAATACCGTGGTGTCGGTTTTTTCCAACAATTAATGGTTTTCCATGAAAAAATAGGCACTCTTTTGCACAAAGTACTTGCTTTGCAAAAGCCAACTACCCTTTTATCGCCATTTTTAGAAAGATACCCATGCGTTTTGCTGTGTTGTTTACCGATCCCCCCAGCATGAATGCCGTGCGTGAGCAGCATGGCCAAGCCCACTTGCAGTTTTTGCAGGCGCATGCCGATGAAATTTTGATCGCAGGCGGTCTGCGTGATGAGCCCGGTGGTGCCTTCACCGGTGGGTTGTGGGTGGTCGAAGCAGCCAGCATGGAGCGCGTGCAGGCCTTGCTGGCGCTAGACCCTTATTTCCAGTATGGGGAGCGCCAGTACCAGATCAAGGTGTGGGGTAAAGCGTTTGCCGACAAACAGGTACTGTTGTAGCCCCTCACACCCTGCGCTGCCACCACCATAGGCTGCCCAGCGCGGCCACCCATGCGGCGATGCAGGCGATGAGTGGCCTGGCATCGGCCGCTTGGGCAAATACGCCCACCAGCAAGCCCGATAGCGGTTGGCTCAGGTTGTTGAGCAGCACCAGCACCCCCGTGGTTTTGCCCAGGTCTTGGGCGGGCACCAAGCGCTGGCGCAGCATGCGGTTGTAGACGGCGAACATCTTGTCAAAGCCAATCACCAGCAAAAAGCCCGCGGTGTAGGCCCAAGGGTGGGGTACGAGCAGGGTGATGAGCACGCCAACCCACATCATGGCGTAGGCCATCATGCCGTTGGTGTGGCCGCGCCATTGGCTACGGGCTATCCACGCCAGCACGGCGATGGTGGCCATAGCACCGCCCGTTTGCAGGTGGGCGTATTGGCTGGGTGTCTGCTGCAGCCAACCCATGAACATGGCCGCTGCCGTGGCTTGTGTAATGCCCAGCATGAGGGTGATGCCCGAGGTGATGAGGGTGGCGGTTTTCAGTCCTTTGACATGCCACAAATGCCCCAGCGCTGTACGCATGGCGGGCCACCAGTTTTGGGGTTCATCGGCGGCGTGGTGGGGGCGAATCACGGCACTGCGTTGCCACCAAGCGAGTGATAAGTCGGCCAGTACAAACAGCACGGCGGTGATGACCAGCACGCCTTGCCAAGGCAGCAGTGCCAAGGCCAAACCAGCCAAGGCTGGGCCCGCCACCATGCCGATTTGGTCGGCAATTTGGGTTTGTGCCACGATGCGCTGCAACCCGTGGCCGCTTTCAAATGCCAGGGGCAATAGCACTTCGCGACCCATTACGCCTTGGGTGGTGAAGACACCGCAGGCAGCGGAAATAATGACCAGCACCACGATGTCGGTGTGCCCCGGCAGCAGGTGCGGGGCGATGTAAGGCAGCACCCACAGCAGTACGCCGCAGGCACTGACAGCAGCGCGCCACATTTGGCTTTGGCGCAGTAGCTGCAGGGGCGGGTGGCGGTCACTCAAAATGCCGCAAATGGGGTAGGAACCAAAGCGCGCCAAGGACTCCACAAAGAACGCCCAGCCCGTGAGCGAGGTGCTTTGGGTGTGCTGGTACACCACCAGAGGGACGATGAACAGCAGGATTTGGTCTGCCAGTCGCGCGAGAAGAAGAGACAGGTAAAACGGTGTGGCCGTTGGGGTTGTTGCTATAGCCATGCACTCAACTTTAGCAGCCCCTACAATGGCCCAATGATTGCGCGTGAACCTACTCTTGAACGGCTGGCAACGGCCAAGCATTTGTTGCTATCTCCTTTTGGTTTGGATGAACAAGACCTGCACCGGGCGCTGGCTGTCATCCAGCAGCACAAGGTGGATGATGCAGACCTGTACTTCCAATACACCCGCAGCGAGGGGTGGAGCTTGGAGGAGGGCATTGTCAAAACCGGATCTTTCTCCATCGACCAAGGGGTGGGTGTGCGTGCCGTAGCGGGCGAGAAAACCGCCTTTGCTTATTCGGATGACATATCGGCTGCATCACTGCTTGATGCAGCCCAAACCGTACGCACTATTGCGGCTGCAGGCCAAGATGGACGCGCTAAGGTTGCTAGTAAAAAGATAGCAAGCAAGATTGCCAAGAGCCGCAGTTTGTATGGTGCGCTAGACCCCATCGACAGCCTAGACAGCACCGCCAAAGTGGCTTTGCTGGGAGAAGTGGAGCGCCTCGCCCGCGCCAAAGACCCGCGTGTGGTGCAGGTCATGGCCGGCTTGGCCAGTGAATACGACGTGGTGCTGGTGGCCCGTGCGGATGGCACCTTGGCAGCCGACGTGCGCCCCTTGGTGCGTTTGTCCGTTACCGTGATTGCCGAGAAAAACGGCCGCCGCGAAGTGGGTTCCGGTGGCGGTGGTGGGCGTTTTGGTTTGGCCTATTTCAGTCCAGAGCAAATCAGCCAATACGTGGATCAGGCTGTGCACGCGGCATTGACCAATTTGGATGCCCGCCCTGCGCCTGCTGGCGAAATGACGGTGGTACTGGGCAACGGCTGGCCTGGCGTGCTGCTGCACGAGGCGGTAGGCCATGGCTTGGAAGGCGACTTCAACCGCAAGGGCAGCAGTGCATTCAGTGGTCGTGTTGGTCAGCGCGTAGCTGCCAAGGGCGTGACGGTACTCGATGACGGCACCATTGCCAACCGCCGTGGCTCGCTCAACGTAGACGATGAAGGCAATGCTACCCAGCGCACTGTGCTCATTGAAGATGGCATTTTGCGTGGCTACATCCAAGACAACATGAATGCGCGCCTCATGGGTGTCAAACCCACGGGCAATGGCCGCCGTGAGAGCTATGCCCATTTGCCCATGCCGCGCATGACCAACACCTACATGCTGGCTGGAGACAAAGACCCGCAAGAGATCGTGCAAAGCATCAAGAAGGGCCTGTACGCAGTCAATTTTGGCGGTGGTCAGGTGGACATCACCAGTGGCAAGTTTGTGTTCTCGGCCAGCGAAGCGTATTGGGTGGAAAACGGCAAGATTCAGTACCCCGTCAAGGGCGCAACACTCATTGGCAGTGGCCCCGAAAGCCTCAAGAAGGTGTCCATGATTGGCAACGATTTGGCACTGGACAGCGGTGTGGGCACCTGTGGCAAAGAAGGCCAAAGCGTGCCCGTCGGTGTGGGGCAACCCACCTTGCGCATCGATGGTTTAACCGTCGGTGGTACTGCGTAAAAAAGTTGTGCTACATTGAACCCCATGTTCAAGACATCTTTCTTCTTTGGTTACTTTTGGTTCTCTGGCTGCACCGGCGGTCGAGAGGTCTGAACGTACCAAGACAGAAAAGTACCCAGACACCCAACCGCCGGCACCCCCGGCGGTTTTTTTTTACCTATTCAGACCAGGAGCCACCGCATGACAGACGCAGCAACCGCTTGGGCAGGCCAGCAGCAACCTGCCGATCGCACCAGCCAGACCGACGACGCCCGTATCAAGGACATCACCATGTTGCCTCCTCCCGAACACCTGATCCGCTTCTTCCCCATCCGCGGCACGGCCATGGAAAAGCTGGTGACCGACACGCGCAAGACCATCCACCGCATCATGGCGGGCAAGGATGACAGGCTGCTGGTCATCATCGGCCCTTGTTCCATCCACGACCCCGCAGCCGCCGTGGATTACGCACGCCGCCTCAAGGTGCTGCGCGAGCAGTACAAGGACACGCTGGAAATTGTCATGCGCGTGTATTTCGAGAAACCCCGCACCACCGTGGGATGGAAAGGGCTCATCAACGACCCGTATTTGGATGAGAGCTTTCGCATCGACGAAGGCCTGCGCATCGCTCGCCAGTTGCTGATGGAGATCAACCGTTTAGGCTTGCCTGCTGCCAGCGAGTTTTTGGATGTGATTTCGCCCCAGTATTTGGGCGACCTCATCAGCTGGGGTGCCATTGGTGCACGCACTACTGAGAGTCAAGTGCACCGCGAGTTGGCTTCCGGTTTGTCTGCCCCCATTGGCTTTAAGAACGGAACCGATGGCAATATCAAAATCGCCACCGATGCGATCCAAGCAGCCGCAGGTGGTCACCATTTCTTGTCGGTGCACAAAAACGGCCAAGTGGCGATTGTGCAAACCCAAGGCAACCCCGATTGCCACGTCATCTTGCGTGGCGGCAAAACCCCCAATTACGATGCCCAGAGCGTGGCCGCTGCCTGTGCTGAGCTGGCCAAAGCCAAGTTGCCTGAAACGCTGATGGTTGATTGCAGCCATGCCAACAGCAGCAAGCAGCACGAGCGCCAATTGGATGTGGCCAAAGACATTGCCACCCAAGTGGCGGGTGGTTCGCACCGCATTTTTGGGGTGATGGTGGAAAGCCATTTGTGCGCGGGCGCCCAAAAGTTCACACCCGGCAAAGACGATCCGAGCAAGTTGGCTTATGGCACCAGCATCACCGATGCGTGCTTGGGCTGGGATGACTCAGAAACGGTGCTCAGCGTGCTGTCGCAAGCGGTGCAAACCCGCCGTGGTTGATGGAGAGTGATTTGTAACAACGCAGGCCAGTTGCGTGGTGGCTGGCCTGCTTGTTGCACAATGGGGTATCCACAGCCCCTCTTCTGTATTGACCCTATGTCCGAGTCAGAATCAGAACAGAATGATTCCGCGCCTGCGTTTGCAGCGCCCCATCAAGTTGCAAACGATAGGCGCAAAGAAAACCGCAAGTTGCTACACACCCACGTCATTTTGACGCTGCAAGATGGCACGCAGCTCGATGAATACAGCTTGGACATCAGTGACTCAGGCATGTGCGTGTCCTCCCAATTGAACTTGCATCCAGGTGATACGTGCAGCGTGTTCATGCGCTTGGTACTGCAGTACGGTGTGGCCGAGTTCTCTGCACGCGCCAAAATCAACTACAGCGTTTTGGCGCGCGAGGCCGGTGGCTTCAAGATTGGTCTGAATTTCTTGTCCCTGAGCCAAGCCGCAGAGGACACATTGCGCCACTATCTGCGCGATTAGTCGTGCTGCGTTAGCTTGGGCTCCGTTTTAGTGCAGCGTGCGCTGGGGGCGCAGAGACTCCATCACCGGATCGGGCTGACCGCCTTCTGCCAAGTGGGTGCGGTACCAGACACTCAAAATAGTGCTGACGATGGGGCCAGGATCGGATTGCACCTTGGTCACATCCCAGCCGTTGAGCAGGCAAATGCGGGTGATCAAGTCCATATCCATGTCAATGGCTTGGTCATCACAGCGGCGTAGCTTGAGGTCGGCAAAGCGCGCGCCATCGGGCAGTTTCAGGGTCAGGGTGGTGTCAGGGGTGGGGGTGGTCACGCGGGGGCTCCTTCCAGCAAGGTATTGCGCAGCAGGCCGTGGATACCACCAAAGCCGCCGTTGCTCATGCACAGCAAATGGTCACCGGGGCGCACGGCGTGGGCGACTTGCTCCAGCAGTGCAGCAATGGTGGGGGCCACTTGGGCGCGTTCGCCCATGCTGTGCAGGGCTTCATGGGCGTTCCAGTCCAATCCGCCGCTGTGGCAGAAGGCCAAGTCGGCTTCTTCCAAGCTCCAAGGCAGCTGCGCTTTCATGGTGCCTAGCTTCATGGTGTTGGAGCGGGGTTCAAAAATTGCCAAGATGCGCCCAGATCCCACACGGCGGCGTAGTCCGTTGATGGTGGTGCGAATGGCCGTGGGGTGGTGGGCAAAGTCGTCGTAAATGGTGACGGCGGGGCTACCTGTTTGTCCTTTGAGCACGCCTTGGGCCACCACCTCCATGCGGCGTTTGACGCTTTCAAAACGACTCAACGCTGCTGCGGCTTGCTCGGGAGAGACACCCACATGGTCAGCGGCTGCCATGGTGGCCAAGGCGTTGAGTTGGTTGTGCACCCCAGTCAGCTCCCAGCGCACGTGGGCTACGGGCTGGTGTTGGTGCAGCACGGCAAAGTCGTGCGGTTCACCATGGGTTTGCCAGTCCGAGTCGGTCGCGCCAAAGCTGCGCAAACCGCTCCAGCAGCCCATGCCCAGCACGCGTTGCAGGCTTTCTTCTAGGCCATTGACGACTACGCGGCCTTGGCTGGGCACGGTGCGTACCAAGTGGTGAAACTGGCGCTCGATGGCCCTCAAGTTGTCAAAAATATCGGCGTGGTCGAATTCCAAGTTGTTGAGCACCGCTGTGCGGGGGCGGTAGTGCACGAACTTGCTGCGCTTGTCGAAAAAGGCGGTGTCGTACTCATCGGCCTCGATGACAAAGCAATCGCCTTGGCCCAAGCGGGCCGATACGCCAAAGTTCTGCGGCACACCGCCGACCAAAAAGCCAGGTTGCAAACCAGCTTGTTCCAGCACCCAAGCCAGCATGCTGGTGGTGGTGGTTTTGCCATGGGTACCTGCCACGGCCAGTACATGGCGGCCTTGCAGCACGTTTTCAGCCAACCACTGGGGCCCGCTGGTGTAGCGTGCACCGCTGTCCAAAATGGTTTCCATCAGGGGAAATTTGGGGCTGCCATCGGCCAAGCGGGCGCGGCTGACCACGTTGCCAATGACAAATACATCGGGCTTGAGCGCCATTTGCTCGGCACCAAAACCCTCTATCAACTCGATTCCCAAAGCGCGCAATTGGTCGCTCATGGGTGGATAAACACCGGCATCGCAACCGGTCACACGATGGCCTGCTTCACGCGCCAAGGCGGCCAAGCCGCCCATGAAAGTACCGCAAATACCCAATATATGAATGTGCATACAGGTATTTTATGCCGCTTGAGCCCGTGGATATTGCTGGAGGCGCTATAAAAACAATAGCAAACAGCATGTGAAAACTGTTGGAGCAGAGCAGCAGGCACAATGCAGCCATGGACGATGAGAAATCAGAAATAGCCGCTGTGGCGGCACGTTGGGTGGTGGAAGAAGGGCTGGACTTTGCGGCGGCCAAGCAGCGCGCGGTCAAGGCGCTGGGTTTGGGGGCTCGTGCGCCCTTGCCCGACAACCTGCAGCTGGAAGAGGCCGTGCAGGAATACATCAGCATTTTTTGCGCCGACACGCAGCCGCAAGAGTTGCGCGTGCTGCGCGAACTGGCCTTGCAGTGGATGCAGCGCATGGCTGTGTTCCATCCGCATATCAGCGGCGCGGTGTGGCACGGCTGGGCTACGCAGCACAGTGATGTGTTTATCCAGCTTTTTTGTGATGACCCCAAATCGGCCGAAATTGCTTTGATCGATGCAGGCGTTTCCTACGAACCCCATACCATGCGGGGACTGCACGGCGACCCCGTAGAGGCTTTGAGTGTGCATGTGCCCATACCGCAGTGGCACACCACTGTGGGAGTGCATTTGCAAATATATGACGCTGATGATTTGCGCGGTGCCTTGCAAGCCGATGGCTTGGGACGCAAACCGAGAGGCGATGCGGCCGCACTGAGTCGTCTGCTGGAGGCTCACCATGGTTGACCGCATGGCAGACCAAGGGCGTCGCCGTTGGCTGGCTTGGATGGGGGCCGGTTTGGGGGTCGCTGCTACGGCAGGCGTGGCGTGGTGGTCTTGGCGGCGACAATCTGCAGCCCATGGGGCAGATACCATGGCCGATACCACCGTTGATGCGGCCTTGGCCGCCCTTTGGCAGCAGCAATGGCCAACGCCCAGTGGTGGCGTTCTGGCCATGCAGTCTTTGCGTGGCAAACCCATAGTGCTCAATTTCTGGGCCAGTTGGTGTGCGCCTTGTGTGCAAGAAATGCCGATGCTGGACGATTTTTTTGCCCAAACCCAAGGCGCAGGTTGGCAGGTGCTTGGTTTGGCCGCCGACAAAATGGAGTCGGTGCAGCGGTTTTTGTCCCAACATCCTGTGACCTATCCGGTTGCGGTGGTGGATACGGCAGGCATTGCCCTGTCGCGCACGCTGGGTAATTTGGTGGGGGGCTTGCCCTTTACCATCGTGTTGGATTCACAAGGGCGCGTGCTGCAGCGCAAAATGGGTCGCTTGCAAGAGGGGGATTTGGCTGCTTGGAAGGCGCTAAAATAGAGACCTCTCTCTAGCCCTGCGACGGGCTTTTCTCGCCTCGCCCAGTTTTTGGATGCAGGTAAAGATGATCGAAGTTATTATTTTTTGACTGTAGATCAGTGATTTTCGGCGCGAATTGGTGCATTTCTGCGCTACAGTCGCGCTTTCGTTAAATTCCGGTTTGATGGAGTATTCATGGACCTTCGTAAACTCAAAACCCTGATTGATCTGGTGTCTGAATCCAATGTGTCTGAGTTGGAAATCACCGAAGCCGAAGGCAAGGTGCGCATTGTCAAGGGGGGTACGGGTGCAGTGGCGGTGGCCGCTCCAGTGTATGCAGCGCCCATGGCGGCAGCGCCAGTAGCGGCTCCCGCAGCAGCGCCAGCGGCTGCTCCTGCGGTGGAAGCAGCGCCTGTCGTCACAGGCCACACTGTCAAGAGCCCCATGGTGGGTACGTTCTATCGTGCATCGGCACCCGGCGCCAAGTCTTTTGTGGAAGTGGGCAGCGTGGTGAAAGAGGGTGACACCATCTGCATCGTGGAAGCGATGAAGATTCTGAACGAGATTGAATCCGATAAGTCTGGCACCGTGACACAAATTCTGTGCGACAACGGCCAAGCCGTGGAATACGGCCAACCTCTGTTCATCATCGAATAAGCACCAGACCATGTTCAAGAAAATTTTGGTCGCCAACCGTGGCGAGATTGCCTTGCGCATCCAACGTGCGTGCCGCGAACTGGGCATCAAGGCGGTGATGGTGTATTCCGAAGCGGATCGTGAAGCCAAATACGTGAAATTGGCCGAAGAAGCGGTTTGTATTGGCCCAGCACCATCGGGTCAAAGTTATCTGAATATGCCTGCCATCATTTCGGCTGCCGAAGTGACCGATGCAGAAGCGATTCACCCCGGTTATGGCTTTTTGAGTGAAAACGCAGACTTTGCTGAACGCGTTGAGCAAAGTGGCTTCCAGTTCATCGGCCCTACACCCGAGTCCATCCGCATCATGGGGGACAAGGTGTCGGCCAAGCAGGCCATGATCAAGGCTGGCGTGCCCTGCGTTCCTGGCTCGGAAGGTGAATTGCCTGAAAGCCCTGCAGAAATCAAGCGCATTGCCAAATCCATTGGTTACCCCGTCATCATCAAGGCGGCAGGCGGTGGCGGCGGACGCGGTATGCGTGTGGTGCACACCGAAGCGGCCCTGATCAACGCGGTGACCATGACCAAGGCCGAAGCGCAAGCAGCATTTGGCAATCCTGCGGTCTACATGGAAAAGTTCTTGCAGAACCCACGCCACGTGGAAATTCAGGTGCTGGCCGACAAGCACAAGAACGCCGTGTATTTGGGTGAACGCGATTGCTCTATGCAACGCCGCCACCAAAAGGTGTTGGAAGAGTCCCCTGCGCCGGGCATTAACCGCAAGTTGATTGAGCGCATTGGTGAGCGTTGTGTCGCCGCCTGCAAGCGCATTGGCTACCGTGGTGCTGGTACCTTCGAGTTCTTGTACGAAGACGGTGAGTTTTATTTCATCGAAATGAACACCCGCGTGCAGGTGGAACACCCTGTGACCGAAATGGTGACCGGTATTGACATCGTCAAGACCCAAATCATGGTGGCTGCTGGTGAAAAGTTGCCCTTTACCCAGCGCGACATCACGCTGCGTGGCCATGCCATCGAGTGCCGCGTGAACGCGGAAGATCCGTACAAGTTCATTCCATCACCCGGTCGCGTGACACTGTGGCATGCACCCGGTGGCCCTGGCGTGCGCGTGGATTCGCACGTGTACAACAACTACTTCGTGCCCCCCAATTACGACTCCATGGTGGGCAAAATCATTGTGCACGGCGACACCCGTGAGCAAGCCATTGCCCGTATGCGCACTGCATTGGCCGAGACCGTGGTGGAAGGCATCTTGACCAACATTCCATTGCACCGTGATTTGATGGTGGATGCCAAGTTCAACGAAGGTGGAACCAACATCCACTACCTTGAGCACTGGTTGGAACAGCGCAAGCGCTAAGGATGGCTATGTTTGAATTGCGGTTGTTGGCTCCCGAGGACAAGGTAGAACTGCTCAGCGATGCGCTCGATGAACTCGATGCGCTGAGCGTGAGTGTGGAAGATGCGGATGCCCAAACCGATGCAGAAAAGGCTTTGTTTGGGGAGCCCGGTATGCCCCCGCCCAAAGCGGGTTGGAACCGCTCACGCATCACAGCCTTGTTCAGCGAGGCAAAAGCCGCAGCCTATGCCCAAGAAGTGTTGGAAGCACAGCCTTTTTACGAAGATTGCAGCACAGTGGGTATTGAGCAGGTGCAAGACCAAGACTGGGTGCGTTTGACCCAGTCGCAGTTTGCCCCGGTGGAAATCACGCCCGAGTTCTGGATCGTGCCAACTTGGCACGAGCCACCAGCAGGAGCGCAGCACATCATCCGTCTCGATCCAGGTTTGGCCTTTGGCACTGGCACGCATCCCACCACGCGTATGTGTTTACGCTGGATAGCGCGCAATGCCATGCCTGAGCGCGTGTTGGATTACGGCTGTGGTTCTGGGATTTTGGCCATCGGTGCTGCCAAGTACGGCGCGGCCTCCATCACAGGCGTGGACATTGATGATGCAGCCGTGGAGTCCACTTTGCAGAATGCCCAAGCCAATGGTGTGACTGTGCAAGCAGGTTTGCCGGAACTGGCCCAAGGCCAATACGGGGTGGTACTGGCCAATATTTTGGCCACCCCACTCAAGGTGCTGGCACCACTGCTGTGTGCGCATGTGCAAGCCAGCGGGCATCTGGTGCTGGCAGGCATTTTGGAGCGCCAAGCCGATGAACTCAAGGCCGCATACGCACCTTATTGCGCGTTGCAAGTGGCCGATAGTGAAGATGGCTGGATTTTGATGACCGCATCTTTCTAACGGCACCACTGCACGGGCGAGTGGCTACTGTGGGATGGTCTGGACTCCCTACAATGGCGGTATGAGTCTGATCACCCAATGCCCAGCCTGTATGACCATGTTCAAGGTCGTGCCAGACCAATTGCGTGTGTCAGAGGGGTGGGTTCGTTGTGGCCAATGCGATGAGGTATTTGATGCCCAAGCACACCTCATAGATCCCAAGTCCATTCACTTGGATGTATCGCCCCAGCCAGAGGTGCGAGTCCAAGCCACTGGGCGAGAAACGCCAAGCGTCCCCGCCACACCAGTGGACGGTGCTCGCCCTAGTGCGGTGGCCACGCCTGAGCAGGTAACGACGTCCTTGATGCCCGATACGGAGCCTTTGCTGGTCTCTGAGCCTTGGACTGAAGAGCTTGAGCAGCTCGGGACCCCTGCTGTGCACCATGAGGCAGAGCCATCGGTGCCTTCATTCATGCAGGGTACAGCGCCAATCAGTGTTTGGAAGCGCCGCCTCACCTTGGCTTTTGCCATACTGCTCTCTACCGCATTGGTGGGGCAATTTGTATGGCGTGAGCGCGATCGCATGGCTGCTGCGTCACCAGCGGTGGAGTCACTGTGGCAGAGAGTGTGTGCCAGTACCGGATGCGCGCTGCATCCTTGGCGCGATGTTGAAGCACTCATGCTGGAGAGCTCGTCTTTTGTCAAACTGCGTGGCAAGGTTTACCAAATTCAGGCTGAAATCCGCAATCGTTCAGCCATGCAGTTGGCTGCACCTGCCTTGGAGTTGACATTGACGGATACCCAAGAAAAACCTGTGGTTCGCAAAGTCTTGTTGCCCGAGCAGGTCTGGGGGGCCAAAAAGACCCTGACAGCACAAGAGTTGGCAGCGACCGAGTTTGCTTTGGAAATCAGCTTGCCTGATGCAGACAAAGTGGTTTCTGGTTATCGATTGATTGCTTTTTATCCATAAAAAAACCCAAGCAAGGCTTGGGTTTTTTACAAAGGCAAAGCCTTTTTCTCAAGGTTTGTTCCCTGTTGGAAAGGGCCATGCAGCTTGGGGGCTCAAAGTGGTTTGAGCGCTGGGGGCTGCGGGCTTTTTCGCAGGGGCGGCAACGGCTTTCTTGGCTGGAGCGGCTGCTTTTTTAGCAGGAGCTGCGGCCTTCTTGGCAGGGGCGGTTGCTTTTTTAGCAGGAGCTGCAGCCTTCTTGGCGGGAGCGGCTTTCTTGGCTGCTACCTTTTTGGCTGGAGCGGCTGCTTTTTTAGCAGGAGCTGCGGCCTTCTTGGCGGGAGCGGCTTTCTTGGCTGCTACCTTTTTGGCTGGAGCGG
>NZ_JAHCSH010000001.1 GCF_018474005.1 Curvibacter sp. CHRR-16 | reverse complement strand
AATAATCTCCATGACCAAAGCGGCTTTGCGCTTGGCTGTCCAGCGTTTGATCTCGTCTTCCATCAGTGTGCTCATCTGTGTTTCCTTCAAAGATAACACCTGAGCAGTTTTTTACTGGGTCAATACAGCTTGTGGTTCCACTGCAGGCCTTTGACGTTGCGCAGGTACAGGTAACACAGCCCGAAGCCCCAGCTGCGGTTGTTGTCCGTCAGGCGCAACAACCACTGGGCAATCCGGGCATTATCTGCATTGAGCTTGGCATCAATGCGGTAGCAGCTCTCGCTGACCGTGAACACCCGGCAGGCCAGCCCAATGCTGATGCCACGCTGAGCGACTACTTCCTTGGCCATCTCGCAGCGGCGAGACGGCCGACTTACTTTTTTGCGAGGTACTCGGCAGCGATCTCGGCCTTGAGCTTTTCCTCGATGTACATCTTCTTGAGCCGCCGGTTCTCTTCTTCAAGCTCCTTCATGCGCGCCACTTGTAGAAGGTCGCCGTGCTGATACCGACTTCGCGGCAAAGGTCTGGAACAGGTAGGCCAGACTTAACGCGCTTGAGCGCATCCATGATCTGGCTGTCGGAAAACTTGGACTTCTTCATGTAGAAATTCTCTTCGAGAAATTTCTACTTCTCACCCCCGTGGTTTTGCGGGGGGATTACCTGCAGGCTATAGAGCAGCGCAAGGACGCTACCATTCACTAACCTGTTCATCATTTATCCATGGTGTTGCACTTCAGATTTGAAACCGCCAACATAAAGCACGCCACTTACTTAAAATTTATCAAAAATTCGAAAAATTCAACCGCCTATTTGGAATAGCTGATAACCCCACAGCAATAAAATAAGAATAAAATACAACAAAAAGCTTTGAATCGAATGTCTCATATGTTAGCGAAGCAAAAAGATTAACAATCAAAAAAACAAAAACCATAGCTGTCAACTTATTACAAAGAATTCCATTTTTCAGAAAAGCGAAAGCTGGGTATAAAAAAACAATAGATGTTGCAAAAAAACCAAGCAACCCATAGCGAACACTCTGCGTTACCCACTCACTGTGAAACAAAGCATCAAAAGCAATATCGCGCTGTGACTGACTAGAGAAACCCAATACATACGGAGAGTCTTTTATAACAAGATACCCCTTATCGCCCCAACCAAAAAAAGGACTCTGAGAAAAGTAATAAAAACCAAGACGCTGAAGAGTTATACGTATCCCAACAGAAGTTTCGTCAGCTATACCACCTGACCACGGATAACTGTACAACTCATTAAACATCGTATCCAATCTCGAATGAACGATATCCGATGAGAAGTAGAGCAAAACACTCAATAAAACTGACGCAACAAATGAAAAAACAATCCATCGCAATTTAAATCCATAAATTACAAACAGAAAAACGAAAAACACAACAGGAAATGCAAGCCAACCAGTTCTACTTTGCGTCATTATCGAAATAAAAAAGCCAAGCACCACAAAAGACAATTTTGCAAACAAAACAATTCCAAAATCTCTCTTTTTGAAATCAAAAGCCAAAGAAATTAAAAGCATGACAGCCAAAGAAAAATTAAGATACCCGTATGCAATTGGATCAATAAATTCGATTGTCTTCCTGCCTGTACCCCATTGATGGCTGGGCATAATAAAAAAAGACGCAATGCAATTAGAAAATATAGCAGCCATCAAAATGTAATCTATTTTCTTTTCCATGACAGAACTAAATTTTCGGAAATACAAATAAAAAAAACACCCAAGAAGCCATCTCCAATGTTCCAGATATGCTTTATATGAAAAATCATTTCTTGCTATTTGCGAAAATAAAATAGCCAAAACATAAGCAGAAAAAACAAAAAAAACAATAAAATCAAAAATATCATTTTTGCGCCAATTTTCTTTACCAAAAAACAAGCATAAAGATATAAAAAATACGGCAACAATAGAAGCAGCAGACCCCCAATGAGGGATGGAAAGGGAAAAAACCGGGACCAACAATATAAAAAATTTGGCCGCTTCTTGTATTTTTAAAATTTTCATAGCTAAAAAATATTTAAATATTTAACCCTCCGCCCCCAGAGCCAGCGCTTAATCAAACTCCGGGGTGCGTCAGCAACAAGAGCTGCCACACGCAAGGCTCTGCGCACAGCCAAGGCGTCACTCCATTGATTTTGCTGCTTTAGGACAGCATAAGCTTCCAAAACGGCTAGATTCCCCATCCGGGTATGCTCAAAGCGTGCGTTAGGGTGCTTACTTTGCAAAAGTTTTTTGTTTTTCTTAATAAGCGCCCTTGCTTCCTTGCTACCTTGAAAAGTAGCGCTTCCTGCATGCAAAACGAATACATCTTCGGTGATCTTTTGCTCAAAGCCTGCATTGCGCAAACGAAGGCTGAAGTCGAAGTCCTCGTAGTAGCCCAAACCAAACACCGTATCTAACCCGCCTAACTGCTCCCACACAGTGCGCCGGATTGCAATGCAGAAAAAGTCACAGCGGTAGGCTGGCATAAGTTGCTTGCTAGGGTTTTCATGCAATTGCTTTCCAATCTGCAGCCATTGCGCATGGTCTGCCTCTGGTTTCCACAAGCGCTGTCCATTGCCTGCCGCATTGGTAACCGGGCCCAGCATGGCTACTTTGGGAGGGGCATTTTGCACAACTAGCTCTAATGCATCCAAAGCCAAAGCAGGAAACACCGTGTCGTTGTTCACCAAAAGCAGCCAATCACCTTGGGCGTGGCTAGCCCCCCAATTCATACCTCCGGCAAAACCCAAATTTTTTTTGCTGATCAGACACCGAAAACCGGGATGTGCTTCACACCAAGCGCGTGTTTTGGCTGCTGAGTCATCTGGAGAGCCGTTATCGACAACCCATATTTCTACAGCCGCCGAAGCAGCCCAAGGTAGCAAAGATTCCAAACAGTTTTTTGTCACCGCATCAAAATTTCGGTAACCCAAAACCACCAAAGAAAGCACTGGCTTCATAACACTGCACCCATCATGCCCTGCACCGTAAATTCTGTGGTGTAAGGGCTGGCAATACCGTTATCGGACAGGCCTTTGCCAATCCACTGCTCCCAACAACGCTCCACAGCGCTAGCCAACTGCACGGCAACCGAGTCCATGCCAGCATGCCCAGTCTCGACGACACAATGCCCATGCTCTTGCAGCAATTGCGTCATTTGGGGGTGTTGGTGCACGGTCGCCACTATCGGCCGCTGCATCCACAAATACTCATACAACTTGGATGGAATGTACTCTGCACAAATCGGCTCTATGCCGTGCAGCAGCAGCAGAACGTCAGCACTGCGCATGCGACGCAGTATTTGCTCACGCCCAGACATTCCCGTTGCGGGATCTTTCTCTATTCGCCCCAAATGGCGCACCATATCCTGTACCGAGGATTGCTCCAAACAAGCTTGTGATACTGCATCCAGTGGCCCGCCTGTCACCTGCAATTCCAATTGCTGGCGTAACTCGGGATGCTTTTGGATGAGTATTTCCAAGGCAGCAATGACAGGCACCAAATTGCGCGTCGCCGACAGCGAGCCAAAGTGGCCAATCACCATCCTGTCACCCCGCACATAGGGCGGCATCACCTCAAAAGGAGCATCAATACCGGGCAATACCATGTGGCCACGCTCCCCCAGCTGCGGGTGCCTGCGCCGTGCGCTGTCCAGCGCAGCCTGGGTAAACCACACCGCTGCATCGGCGTGTGTGCAAATGAGTTGCTCTACCCGGGCTTGGGCCTTTTCTTGCGCAGTGGTGGGCGTATGGCCCGGCACTATGAACGGATCATGCACCTCGGCCAACCAGGGCAAGCCCAAGCTGCGCTGCAATGCGCGGCCTGCCAGGTGGGCGGCAAAAGCTCCACCCGACGAATAAATGCGGTCAAAGCGCCGCCTGCTGGCCAGAAAACGCCCCACCACGTAGCTGCTGATCCACCAAGACCAACTGCTCTCGATGGGCTTGAGCAGCTTTTCTGCCAGCAAAAAAGGAAACAGAATCAGCGATGGCAGCAGCATGGCCAAGCGGTAGAGGACAGGACTGTCGATATGCCGACGCAGCACATGCCGCAACTCAAAACGCACACCAGCAGCCAAGGCTGGCCACACTTGATAGTGTTCAAAATGCCTGTCTTTGCGGCCCGATACGCCACTGAGCACCACCAACTCAATGCCTGCCGCCTCCAAATGGGGCAGCTTATCGGTCACCGTTTGGCTGGCAGCACGGCCATCCATATTGAAAGCATGCGCCAACACCAACCAGCGCTCACGCGGATGTTTGGCTTGCCAAGCTTGCGCATACAACCGCTCATAGGCTTGTGCAGCTAGTTGCCAAGTACGCGCTTGTGCAAAGTGCACACCTTGCGCTTGCAATTGCGCGCGCAATGCAGCATCGTACAAAACCGCTGCCACGCCTTGGGCAATGGCCGCCACATCCATGGGGTCCTGCACCAGCCATGCTGTGTGCCCGTGCTGCAACTCATGGCTGATGCCGCAATGCTGGGCCCCACTGACCACAACAGGCAACCCCTGCGCCATGGCTTCCAATACCACCATGCCATAGCTGTCTTCCAGCGTTGGGTGCAGCAAGGCATCTGCAGCTTGGTAGCAGATGGGCATATTCGTTTGTCGCCCCACAAAATGCACCCGTTCGGCGACGCCCAGTTGCCGTGCCAGCACACGCATGCTGGCATGGTGCTCCCCCTGCCCCACAGCCAACAAATGGATGTGAGCGGGCCCTACTGCCAAAGCCCGCAAGGCCTGCGGCATGCCTTTGCGGACAGCATCATTGGCGACCAACAGTACTAGTTGTGTACTGGGTGCCAGTGACAGACCCAATTGTTCACGAGCACTGCTGCGTTGCGCCTCTGTTACCAAACCAAGCGGGCCGCTCACACCAGGAGCGATGGCAGTCATGTTCGGCAAACGCCGATGAACCCTCTGTGCACACCCACGCACCGTGTTCAGCAACAAGGGTGATGCCGCCACCACAGTGCGCCCAGTTTGTGCGGCAAAACGCTTTTTTTCCAGCCAACAATACGCAGACAAACGCCAACTGGTGAGCACTTGGAACTTGCGCCAAGCCTTATGCCAAACACCCAATCCAGCAAACAGCGTATGCAGCACCGGCAGTACGTGCACGGTTTGAATGTCTCCATGCCATGTGTTCTCGTGCGAGTGCACGATATCAAAGCCCTGCCGCGTAGCGCGCCAAGTGGTATAGGCAAACCACAGCTGATTGATCCACCGCGGTCTAGCCAATGGTTGGCTGATGCGGTGGTAGTGCATCGCAGGGTGCTCGTGCGCAATATGTTGCGCAAACACATGCACCTCATGCCGCTGCGCCAGTTCCTCGGCAACGGCTATGGCATAAGTCTCTGCCCCGCCCCCGGTGCGACTGAAATTGCGCGACAACACCGCAATCTTCAGACGCTGCGGTGGCTGAGGCCGCTCGGCCGCCGACGCCGCTGCGTGCAAACCATTAAAGGAGGACGATGTCATAGTCCTCCTGCGACATCTCAGCCTGCGACTGCAAGGATACCGGCTTGCCAATAAATTCCGACAAGCCCGCCAAATGCTGACTTTCTTCGTCCAGAAACAGTTCAATCACTTTGGGCGATGCCACCACGCGAAACTCTTGCGGATTGAATTGCCGTGCCTCGCGCAGGATTTCGCGCAGAATTTCATAGGCCACCGTGCGGGCGGTTTTCACCGAACCTTTGCCCTCACACACTGGGCAAGCCTCACTGAGCATGTGCGCTAGCGACTCACGGGTGCGCTTGCGGGTCATCTCCACCAAACCCAATTGCGAGAAACCACCAATCATGGTCTTCACGCGATCGCGTGCCAACTGCTTGCGCAACTCCGACAACACTTGGTCTCGGTGCTCCAAACGCGACATATCAATAAAGTCCACGATGATGATGCCGCCCAGATTGCGCAACCGCAGTTGGCGCGCAATAGCCTGCGCCGCCTCCAAGTTGGTCTTGAAAATCGTATCCTCGAAATTGCGTGACCCAACAAAACCACCGGTATTGACGTCCACCGTGGTCAGGGCTTCGGTTTGGTCAATGATGAGGTAGCCCCCCGATTTCAAATCCACCCGCCGCGCCAAGCCCCTGCTGATGTCCTCATCGATGGCATAAAGGTCAAAAATCGGCCGCTCGCCCTTGTAGAGTTGCAGCTTGTGCACCGCCGTGGGCATGTACTCCTGCCCAAAAGCTTTGAGCGCCTCGTACTGCTCGCGCGAATCCACCCGAATGCTCTGCGTACCCTCGCCCACCAAGTCGCGCAGTACCCGCTGCAGCAGGTTCAAGTCTTGGTGCAGCAAACTCGGCGGTGGCACTTGGGTGGCCCCATGCTTGATGCGCGCCCACGTCTTGCGCAGATAGGCGATGTCATCGGCCAGCTCCGCATCCGAGGCGTCCTCGGCATTGGTACGCAAAATAAAACCGCCCCCCTGGACACTGCCATTGCTGGGGTCTACCGTATGGGCCAAGGCCTGCAAACGGTTGCGCAACTCATCGCGCTGCTGCAGCGGTATTTTTTGCGACACGCCAATATGGTCATCCTGCGGCAAAAACACCAACAAACGCCCTGCAATGCTAATTTGCGTGGACAACCTAGCCCCTTTGGTGCCAATAGGGTCTTTGATGACCTGCACCATCAGCGCTTGACCTTCAAACACCTGCTTCTCAATTGGAATCTGGGGCTGCGTTGCCCGTGAAGTGCTGAGATTCTCGCCCTCCACCGGGGGATGCCACACATCGGCCACATGCAAAAACGCAGCCCGCTCCAGTCCAATATCGATAAACGCCGACTGCATGCCTGGCAACACCCGAGCCACTTTGCCCAAGTACACATTGCCCACCAAACCACGCTCGAGCGTGCGCTCCACATGCAGTTCCTGCACAGCGCCGTGCTCCACCACAGCCACGCGCGTCTCTTGGGGTGACCAGTTGATCAGGATGTCTTGTTGCATGCGTAGTCCAGAGTGTGTGTATCAGCGCGCTACGGGCCAAGCCAAGCGTCCCAGTGCCTGAGCAGTTTCGTACAAAGGCAAGCCCATGATGCCCGAATACGAGCCTTCTATACGCGCAATAAACGCCGCCGCACGGCCCTGAATGCCATAAGCCCCGGCCTTGCCCATGGGCTCGCCACTGGCCACATAGGCTGCAATATCCTCTTCGCCCATGGTGGCCATGTGTACCACCGAACTGCTGAGCAACTGTACTGGCTTACAGGCATGGATATCCCTCTCGGGCCAGCCCACAGCAATCGCGGTGTACACGGTGTGGGTCGCCCCACTCAAGCGGCGCAGCATCTGGGCCGCATGCTCCGCGTCACGCGGTTTGCCCAAAATATGCCCATCCATGGTCACAGTGGTATCGGCACACACAATAGGCTGGCGCACCAAACCCTGCTCGGCCTGGCGGCGCAACCAACGCTCGTTGGCTGCAACAAACTTGAGGCCCGTCACACGTTGCACATACTCGCGCGCGGGTTCGCAGGCCATTGGCTCCTCCAGCGCTTCAGCGTCCTCATGGGCATCTGGCAACAGCAGTTCGTGGGCTACACCCAACTGCGTTAGTAATTCGCGGCGGCGCGGGCTTTGCGACGCCAGATAAATAAAGTCGGCCATCTCATTCACGGTGGTAAGGGTGGTTGGCGTTAATAGACCACGCCCGATATAGCTGCTCAACCAACAAAACACGCACCATGGCGTGCGGCAACGTCAAGTCGGAAATGCGGATGCGCTCATGCGCCGCCGCTTTGAAAGCGGGCTCAATGCCATCGGGTCCACCAATCAAGAGCGCCACATCGGTGCCGCCCAACTGCCAGTCCTTCAAACGCTGCGCCAATGCCACCGTAGTCAGGGCGGTTCCGCGCTCATCGAGTGCTACCACCCGGGCTCCCTTGGGGATAGCGGCCTCCATGCGCACCCGCTCAGCCGCATACAAAGCCTCTAAAGACTTGGAGCCCCGCGGCTCCGTCTTCACGGCTTTGAGTTCGACCTTCAGTTCATGCGGAAAGCGCTTAGCGTAGTCTTCCCACGCTGTTTGCGCCCAGTCGGGCACACGCTGGCCTACGGCCACTACCACCAGACGCACAGCGGCATCAAGCCTTGCGGCTGCTGGACTTGGCTGGGGCTTTCACCACCGCCTTTTTGGCCGCTACTTTCTTAGCTGCCGGCTTGGCAGAGGCCGCGACTTTGGGTGCAGTGGCCTTTTTAGCTGGAGCAGCCTTCTTGGCTACGGGTTTGTTCACCACCAACTTTTGCACCGGGGCTGCGGGTTTCTTGCTTGCTACCTTCTTAGCAGCTACTTTTTTGGCAGGTGCTTTGCCTGCCGCTTTTTTCGCTGGGGCTTTGGCGGGCGCTTTTTTCGGAGCGTTGGCTGCCGTCTTGGCGGCCGTGCTGCGCTTGAGACCACCAGCACCGGTAGCGGCTTTGGCAGCCTTGTCAGCGCTGGCTTTTTTCTCTGCCTTGGCAGCCAGTGCCGCCTCAGAGGCTACGGGCTTGGCAGCCCCCAGCTTGATGCGCACGGGTTTTTCACCCCACAGCTCTTCCAAGTGGTAGTACTGGCGAAAGGTGGGCTGCATGATGTGCACCACCGCCTGTGTGCAGTCCACGATGATCCACTCGCCGTTGGCCTCGCCTTCGACGCGGGGTTTGGAAAAACCAGCTTCCTTCACCGAGTCAATCACGCTTTGGGCCAAGGCCTTGGTTTGGCGGTTGCTGGTACCGGAGGCGATGATGACACGCTCAAACAGCGGGCTCAGGTTTTCGGTGTCAAACACCACAATGTCTTGGGCTTTCACGTCCTCCAAACCATCGACGATGGCGCGTTGGAGTTTCTGGACGTCTTTTTTGGCGTTGGTTGTGCTCATGCAGAGATGCCTGCTTGCAGGCCTTGGTAAAGATGATGGGCCGCAATATACCCTGCTACAGCAGGGCCTACCAGTGCGGAAATAGAGTCTGTGGCAGTGGGCGCTGCTGCTTGCACCGCAGCGCGTATGGCGGTGGCGCTCACATCCACCCGCGCCATGGGCAGTATGTGGTGGGCAAACGCCAAGGGAATGGTATTCAATGCCAACTGGCCTGCAGAGCCCGCCCCACTTGCTCTTACAGCTACAAAAACTGTAGCAATCTGCAGTATATCTTGCCAGCGGTGCCACGTGTGCAAGCGCTCTGCTTGGTCTTGTCCAATGATGAGCTTCCACTGCACGCCGGGGTGTTGTGTGCACAGTTCGTGCAGGGTATCCACCGTGTAGCTGGGGCCGCTGCGCTGCAGCTCACGGTCGTCCACCACCGCTTGGGGAACGCTGGCAAAGGCCAACTGGCACATGGCCAAGCGGTGCTGACCAGCACTCAAGGGGCGAGTCTTGTGCCACGCCTGCCCTGTGGGAATGACGAGCAAACGCTCCAAGCCCAAGGCCTGTACCGCCGTTTGCGCCAGCGCCACATGGCCTGTATGCGGCGGGTCAAATGCCCCGCCCAAAATACCCCAGCTCGGCATGTGTGCGTCCTGCTTCAAACCCAATCCTTGGGTGGCATCAGAAAGTCGCTCACCAGAGTCGCTTCGGGACTACCCGCTTCCCACTCGCGTTGGTAAGCCCAACTGGCCATCGGTGGCATGGAGAGCAGTATCGACTCTGTGCGCCCGCCCGACTGCAGGCCAAAGTGCGTGCCCCTGTCCCAGACTAAGTTGAATTCGACATAACGACCACGGCGGTAGAGCTGGAACTGGCGTTCGCGCTCGCCATAGGCCTGCTGCATGCGGCGCTGCACGATGGGCAGGTAGGCGGGCAAAAAGGCATTGCCCACGGCTTGCATCATGGCCAAGCTGCGCTCAAAACCCAGCTCAGAAAAGTCGTCAAAAAACACGCCACCGACACCCCGTGGTTCGTTGCGGTGTTTCAAGAAGAAATACTCATCGCACCAGCGCTTAAAGCGCGGGTACAAGTCGGCCCCGAAAGGCTCCAGCGCGTCTTTGCAGGTTTGGTGCAAGTGTTGTGCGTCTTGGGCATAGCCGTAGTACGGCGTCAAATCCATGCCACCACCAAACCAGCACACTTCATGGCCCGCCTTCTCACCGACAGTGGGCAAGGCGCAGATCATGCGCACATTCATGTGCACCGTGGGCACGTAGGGGTTGCGCGGATGAAACACCAGCGACACGCCCATGGCCTCAAAGGGGGCTCCAGCCAGTTCTGGCCGGTGTTGGGTGGCACTGGGCGGCAGCTTGGGGCCGCGCACATGCGAAAAGCCGCAGCCCGCGCGCTCAAAAACCGCCCCATCTTCCAGAATCTGCGTGCAGCCATCACCTTGCAGAGACTCGCCCTGCTCTTTGCGCCAGTTGTCTACGGCAAATGCCGCTCCACCATCGAGTGCCGCAATGGCACTGGTGATGCGGTGCTGCAGGTCCAGCAGGTAGCTGCGAACAACTGCGCTACGGCTGGATGCAGGGCTACTACTCGTCATGTGCGGGAAGGTCAGACTTAAGCTTTCACAGCACGGTGGCCAATGTCCGAGCGGTACTGCATACCGTCAAAACGGATGCTGTGCACCACTTCGTAAGCACGCTGCTGGGCTTGGCGCACGTTGTCGGCCAGAGCTGTCACGCACAGCACACGGCCGCCGCTGGTGCGGATCTGCCCATCTACTTGGGTAGTCCCGGCGTGGAACACCGCAGCATCGTCCATTTCTTGGGTAGGCAAACCGGTGACCCCATCGCCCTTGCGGGGGTTGAGCGGATAACCATGTGCCGCCATCACCACGCCCAGCGCGGTGCGGCGATCCCACTCCAGCTCCACGGTGTCGAGCTTGCCGTGCAAGCCGGGTTCGGTGGCGGCCATCAGCACATCAAAGAAATCGCTCTTCAAACGCATCATGATGGGCTGGGTTTCTGGGTCACCCATGCGGCAGTTGAACTCCAGCGTCTTGGGGTGGCCGTTGGCGTCGATCATCAAGCCTGCGTACAAGAAACCGCTGAACGGAATGCCGTCTTGCTCCATACCGCGCACGGTGGGCAGAATCACCTCGCGCATGGCACGGGCGTGCACATCGGGCGTCACCACAGGCGCGGGCGAGTAAGCGCCCATGCCGCCCGTGTTGGGGCCTTGGTCGGCGTCTTGCAGTCGCTTGTGGTCTTGGCTGGTGGCCAGCGCCAGCACGTTCTTGCCATCGACCATGACGATGAAGCTGGCTTCTTCGCCTTGCAAAAATTCTTCGATCACCACGCGCGCGCCATCGGCGTTGTGCTGCACGCCCAAGGTGTTGTCCACCAGCATGAAGTCCACTGCCTCGTGCGCTTCGGCCAAGGTCATGGCCACGACCACGCCCTTGCCAGCGGCCAAACCGTCGGCCTTGATGACAATGGGAGCCCCCATCTGATCCACATAAGCGTGGGCTTGCACAGGGTCAGAAAAGGTTTGGTACTGCGCGGTAGGAATGCCGTGGCGCTGCATAAAGGCTTTGGAAAACGCCTTGGAGCTCTCCAATTGGGCGGCGGCCTTGGTGGGGCCAAAGATGCGCAAACCGTGGGCGCGGAACTCATCCACCACCCCAGCAGCCAGCGGTACCTCAGGGCCAACCAGTGTGAGCACCACGTCGTTGGCCTGAGCCCACTCGCGCAAGGTCACGATGTCGGTGATGGGCAGGTTCTCCAAACGCTTGTCCAGCGCGGTGCCGCCATTACCGGGGGCCACATACACCTTGCTGACTTTGGGAGACTGGGCCAGCTTCCAAGCCAGTGCGTGTTCGCGGCCACCGCCGCCTATAACCAATACTTTCATGCTCATCCTTACAGTGCAGCGTTGTGGTAGACCTCTTGCACGTCGTCCAAATCTTCCAGCACGTCCAACAGTTTTTGCATCTTGGCGGCGTCGTCACCGCTCAGTTCGATGGTGTTTTCCGCCCGCATGGTTACTTCGGCCATTTCCGGTATCAGACCTGCGGCCTCTAGTGCGTCTTTCACGGCTTGGTAGTCGGCAGGGCTGGTCAGCACCTCGATGGCACCCTCGTCATCGGTGATCACATCTTCTGCGCCTGCTTCTAGGGCCACTTCCATCACCTTGTCCTCGCTGGTGCCAGGGGCAAAAATCAACTGTCCCACATGCTTGAACTGGAAGGCCACGGAGCCTTCGGTACCCATGTTGCCGCCGTGTTTGCTGAACGCATGGCGCACCTCAGCCACGGTGCGCACGCGGTTGTCGGTCATGGTGTCCACGATGATGGCTGCGCCACCAATGCCATAACCCTCGTAGCGGATTTCCTCGTAGTTGATACCGTCCAGCGAACCGGTAGCCTTATCGACGTTGTACTTCACACGGTCAGCGGGCATGTTGGCTGCTTTGGCTTTTTCCATAGCCAAACGCAGGCGGGGGTTCATGGCGGGATCGCCCCCACCTTGACGAGCTGCCACAGTGATTTCACGCACGATGCGTGTCCAGATCTTGCCGCGTTTTTCGTCTTGACGACCTTTACGGTGCTGGATATTGGCCCATTTACTATGTCCTGCCACGAGAATCCTCTTGCTTGTGCGTTGCTTGAATCGTTGAATAATTGCCCAACGATGCGGGGGCGTAAGGGTGCGATTGTACTTTTGCCCCACCCTCCCCCAAACCTTTACCCGATCACTGAAACGCAGCAACCCCAGCAACAGCGAACACACCATGGCATTTTTAGACGACAACGGTATCTTGATTGGACAACACGGCACAGGGACTAGCTCTGTGCGCTGCGTGCTGCGGGCGGACAAAGCCAACCGCCATGGCCTCATCACCGGTGCCACGGGCACGGGCAAAACCATCACCCTGCAAAGCCTGGCCGAAGGTTTTTCCCAGTTGGGCGTACCCGTCTTCATGGCCGATGTCAAAGGTGACCTGACCGGCATATCGCAAGCCGGAAAAATATCGGAAAAACTGGCTGCAATGCTTACCCAGCGTGCTATAGATGCTCCTAAATCTATAGCAAACCCCAGCACCCTGTGGGACGTACTCGGCCGCGATGGCCACCCCGTACGCGCCACCGTGAGCGATATGGGCCCGCTGCTGCTGGCGCGCATGCTCGGGCTCAACGACACGCAAGCTGGCGTGCTGCAGCTAGTCTTCAAGATTGCCGATGACGACGGACTGATGCTGCTGGACATGAAAGACCTGCGTGCCATGTGCCAGCACGTAGGCGAGCACGCCAGCAGCTACACCACCGAGTACGGCAACATCAGCGCTGCCAGCATAGGTGCCATCCAGCGCGGCCTGCTGCAGATCGAGGAACAAGGCGGCAGCCAGTTCTTTGGCGAACCCATGCTCAACATTGCCGACTTCATGCAAACCATGGACGGCCAAGGCGTCGTCAACATCTTGGCGGCCGATCAATTGCTGCAATCACCCCGCTTGTACGCCACCTTTTTGCTGTGGATGCTCAGCGAAATGTTTGAAGCCCTGCCCGAAGTGGGCGATCTGGACAAACCCAAGCTGGTGTTCTTCTTTGACGAGGCACACCTGCTATTCAAAGACGCACCCGCAGCGCTGGTCGAGCGTATCGAACTGGTGGTGCGGCTGGTGCGCTCCAAGGGCGTGGGGGTGTTCTTCGTGACGCAAAACCCACTGGACATTCCGGACAGTGTGCTGGCCCAGCTGGGCAACCGCGTGCAGCACACGCTGCGCGCCTTCACCCCGCGCGACCAAAAGGCCGTGAAAAGCGCTGCCGACACCATGCGCGCCAATCCGGGCTTGGACATCGCCACGGCCATTACCGAGCTGGCGGTGGGCGAAGCACTGGTCAGCCTGCTCGACGAACAAGGCCGCCCCAGCGTGACCGAGCGCGTGTACATCTGCCCACCGGGCAGCCACATAGGCCCCATCACCCCGACACAGCGACAAACGCTGCGCGAGCAGTCGCTCGTGGCAGGCGTGTACGAACAAACCGTGGATCGTGAGTCGGCCTACGAAGCCCTCAAAGGCCGTGCAGCACAAAGTGCCAGCAATGCGCCCGGCAGCGGCGTGCGCAACACCCCCTCTGGAAATCCCGCTAGCAGCCCCAACAGCTCCCCCCCACAAGCCGAACGTGGGCTACTGGACAGCGTGGGCGACATGCTGCTGGGCGGCACGCGCCGCAGCCGCGCCAGCGTGGGTGAACAGCTCATCAAAAGCGCGGCCAGCCAAATTGGCCGCGAAGTGGGCAAGCAAATTATTCGCGGGGTTCTGGGCAGTTTGCTCGGCGGCGGCAGGCGCTGAATTCAGCGCGTCAGCGGAAAATTCGTCAACGCAAACCCACTGCCCTCGTGGGACTGGGCGCGGCAGTCCGTCATCTGTTGGTACAGGGTTTCATACTCCAACGCAACTTGCTCCCAACTGCGCACATACGGTGGTACAGGCTTGGTACGCAGCAGTTGTAACTCCACGGCTGAGGCCCATTCACTCACGGGTTGGCGCAAGTCCAGCACAGTACCCGAAGCGGCTTTTACTTCTTGGGCTGCCCCACAGGCATTTGATACAACCACCGGCACACCAGCCGCCATGGCCTCGGTAACTACCATGCCAAAGGGTTCGCTTTGGGCAGGGTGCAACAGCACATCAAACTGTTCATAAGGCACTTTCTCACCCCAAGGGATGCACTGCACGCAGCCCTCCAAGGGTGCCAGCACAGTGGCCACTTCATGGGCCGGTACACCGACGACACACAACTGCAACCGGGGTCTTTGCTGGCGCAGGGCCTGCACAATGGTCACCGCATTTTGCAAGCCTTTGCGTTGCCACTCTCTACCCACAAAGCCAATCACGCCACCGTCTTCTGGCACAAGCCGCTCAGGACGCTGCGCAGGAGACTGCACAGCAGGCAGCACCGGCGTGGTCAAACGCATAAGTAACGAGGGATACCAATCTGCTATCTGCTGCGCCGTAACGTACGACACCGGAACCACTTGGCGGGCTACCCGCAGTTCACGCTGCTCTAGGTACAAATGCATCCACACACGCAATGACCATCGATACCACCAAGGTTTATCGAACACAGTGGCAAAAACAGAACCATGCCAAGTGGTGACATGGTGGCAACCTAAACGCTCATGGCTGTGCACGATGCGACCGGGCTCGGGATGATCACGCAGCCAGCGCTCCACACGCTGGCCAAACCGCCACAAAGCCAGCCAGCGTGGGCGCGGACGCTGCGCACCCAAGGCGTGGGCGGTGATGCCAACGGGTACGGCGCTGCAAATTTGCTCGCACAGCACGGTGATGGCGTGCCCACGTTGCTGCAGGGTTTGCGCCAACTGAAACACATACGACTCCATTCCCCCCACGGGGCCAAAACGCCGTACGACCAATGTGATTTGCATTCAATGCCTTGTTGATTGAGACGCACCACGCGTCCCGCATGTGACAGTTCGATGAACACTATTTCGAAAAGTTCACTTTCAAATTATCACAAATTAATCATTTATTAAAAACTCAACAAACCCGCAAAAATGAGGTCATTATCGGCTTAACACTTGAAATCTGTTGGTATCGAATTTAGCGGCTGCACAAACCTTCAAAGCAGGTACTCATCACCAAATCGATGATGGCGGACTCGTCATACAGTGCTGTCATCTGCAAGAACTCCAGCACCGGGTCACAGGCACGCGCATAAAGGGTGTAAAGAATGGCGATGGCAGGCAGTTTGGCGTTGAGCGCTCCCTGTGCTTGGGCCTGCTCTATCCAGCCACCCAGCTTGTCGCTCACGCGCATGAGTCCATCCATGTAGTCCTTGTGTGCCATCAAAGCGGTGCGCAGGCTGGAATTTTGGCTAGGCAAAGAAGGCATTTGCCCAGCCAACTTGCGTTGCATGGTCCAACGCACCACAGCGCGCAGCTTGTCCAGCGGCGCATCCTCTTGGGCGATGCTGTCCAAAAACACCAAAGCCGACTGCATCGCCGATGCCATAGCGGCGGCGGCCAAATCTTCTTTGCTGGGGAAATGCTTGTACAAGCTGGCTTTGGCTATTCCCACATCGGCAGCCACTTCGTCCACCGTCATGGCTTCAAAACCTTTTTCCGCCAGCAGGCGGTTCACGCTTTGGATGATGGCCTCGGCCCGCGCTTGGAGCATTTGCTCTTTGAAGCTCGGTTTGGCAGATGGGAGAGCGGATTTGCGGGTAGAGGTGGTACTGGCCATGGTGGCCATTTTAATCACCTCAGTCAAAAAAGAGTTTTATCGATCAAAAAATTACTGTACAGTTCAATTTAAATACCAAACAGTCACAAAAAGAACCCTCAAGGAGAACGTCATGCGCGTAGCCATCATCGGATCAGGCGTTGCAGGCTTGGGTGCTGCCCATGCGCTGCAAGGCAAGGTGGAGGTCAGCCTGTTTGAGGCAGGTGACTACTTTGGTGGCCACGCCCATACGGTCGATATCACCCTGCCGCGTGGCGGTACCGCTCCCCACGCCATGGAGCGCATCACGCACGGCGTGGACACGGCTTTTTTGGTCTGCAACGAACGCACCTACCCGCGTTTCTTGGCCTTGTTGGACGAATTGAGCGTGGCCAAGGCAGCGTCTGATATGTCGTTTTCCGTGCAATCGAGTCTGCAAGGGCGCGAACTTGTGTGGAGTGGCAACAACCTCGACACCGTGTTTGCCCAGCGGCGCAACCTGCTGAGCCCAGCCTTTTGGGGCATGCTGAGCGACTTGCTGCGCTTTAACCGCCTGACCACCCACATGGCCACCACACAGGCAGCCGACATGGCACAGCCTTTGGGTGATTTTTTGCGCCAGCACAACTTTGGCGAGGCTTTTTGCCACGGTTACCTGCTGCCCATGTTGGCCTGTATTTGGAGTTGCCCTACACAACAAATGCTGCAATTCCCAGTTGCCACCATGGTTCACTTCTGCCACAACCATGGGCTGCTGCAAATTGCCAACCGCCCGCAGTGGTACACCGTGCAAGGTGGCTCGCGCCAGTATGTACAGCGCATTACAGAGCGCGTAGACCACAAGCACCTGCGCACACCGGTGCAAAGCATTCGCAGCCAAGCCGATGGGGTGTCTCTGCACACCGCGCACGGCACGGCATGGTTTGACAAAGTCATCATCGCCACGCATAGCGACCAAGCCTTGCCCCTGCTCGACGCGCCCACAGAGTCTGAGCGTCGCCTGCTAGGGGCCATCCGCTACCAAAACAACCGGGCAGTACTGCACACCGATGCCAGCCCCATGCCCCCCTTGCCCAAAGCATGGGCTGCGTGGAACTACGAACGCCGCGCACAGGGTGTGGATACCGACGCAGAACCGTCATCCCCTGTTTGTTTGCACTATTGGATCAACAAGCTACAGCCCTTGCCTTGGCAAACGCCCGTTATCGTCAGCCTAAACCCCCTGCGGCCTATTGCGGACGAACATGTGCTGGGCGAATACGACTATGCCCACCCCGTGCTGGACATGGCCGCTATACAAGCACAAGCGCAACTGCCCACGCTGCAAGGCGTGCAAAACCGCTACTTCTGCGGTGCATGGGCAGGCTACGGATTCCATGAAGACGGCCTGCGCTCGGGCCAGCAAGCCGCTGAGCAATTGCTGCGCGATGCTGCGGCATCGCCACCCACCACGGCAGCCACTGTGCTAGCAGCCTAAGCCCCGGGTCACAGCATGCCAGCCGCCCAACCCCTTATCGCTTTTGGCCAAGTGCGCCATCGCCGCACCCGCCCCACTGGGCATGCGTTTGCCTACCCCAGTTATTTTGTGCTGCTGCCCATGCGCACGCTGGCCGCTGGTGCGCATGGTCGATGGCGACCCAATGTGCGCGACTGGCTGAGCTTTTACGACAGCGACCATGGACTGGGTACACCAGCCAGCCAGGGCGGTGTACTGCCTTGGCTTGATGCTTTGCTACAGCAACACGGTGTGGTCGATGCCACTGGCGAAGTGTGGCTGCAATGCTTCCCCCGTGTGCTGGGCTACACCTTCAAACCAGTGAGCTTTTGGTACTGTCACACCCCCTCAGGCCATCTGCGCGCGGTGGTGGTGGAGGTCAACAACACTTTTGGCCAGCGCCACTGCTACCTGATAGAAAACCCCCGCATGGGGCAGGAATACCGTGCCGACAAAGCACTGCATGTCTCGCCGTTTTGCAAGGTCACGGGCCATTACCGCTTTCGCTTCATGCGCACACAGACCCGTAATGACCATGCAGAGCGCATCGTGGTGCGCATTGATTACCACGACAGCAGCAATGCCGATGCACCCGGCACAGGCAGCCCCCCCGATGACGGTGCCCTCATCTACACCAGCCTGAGCGGCGTGCTAGAGCCCATTACCCGCCAGAGCCTGCGCCGCGCGCTGTGGCGCTACCCCCTCATGACCTGGGGCGTGATCGCCCGCATCCACTGGCACGCCCTGCTGCTGTGGATCAAGCGCGTGCCCTGGTTTTCGCTGCCCACACAAACACCCAACAACGACAGCTCTGGCGCTCCTGCCAGCCCCTCCATTCGTACCACCACAGCACGACCATGACCACGCACAGCCCCACCAGCTACACAACCCTTGCTGCCGCTGCCCCGCAAGATTGGCTGCACGACGCACGCACCCCAGCCATTGCCCGCAAGGTGCTGCCCCTGCTGCGCCATTTGCGCCATGGCACACTGGAATTGACCCTGCCCCATGGCTACACGCTGCATTTCGGGCAAACCCATGCCAGCGAAACAGACCCTAACCCCATCCACGCCAAGCTGCACCTGCAGCAGTGGAGTGTGTTGCAGGCCACATTGCGCAGCGGCGACATTGGTTTTGCCGAAGGCTATATGGCAGGCCACTGGAGCAGTCCCGATTTGGCCGCGCTCATCACCTTATTGGCACGCAACCGACAGATTCTCGATGGCCTCATTTATGGCCGCTGGTGGGGGCGTTTGCTGTACCGCCTGCGCCACCTGCTGCGCCATAACAGCAAAGCCAACAGCCGCAAAAACATCCACACCCATTACGACTTGGGCAACGACTTCTACAGCCTGTGGCTTGATGGGAGCATGAATTACTCCAGCGCATGGTTTGCTGGCAACTACCACCAAGACCTGAGCAGCGCCCAAAACGCCAAGGTACACCGCGCCCTGCAAGAGCTGGACTTACGCCCCGGCCAACGCTTGCTGGAAATAGGCTGCGGCTGGGGTGCTGTGGCACAAGCGGCCACCGAGCATTACCAAGCCCATGCGGTGGGAGTGACGCTCAGTACCGAGCAACTGGCCTACGCGCAGCAACGCCTGCACAACGCTGGCATTTCCTGTGGCCCGAACCAACAAGCTGACCTGCGTTTGCAAGACTACCGCGACATCAGCGACCCAGCGTTCGATGCCATTTGCTCTATCGAGATGATCGAAGCCGTGGGGCAAGCCTACTGGCCCACCTACTTTGGCAGCTTGCAGCGTTTGCTCAAACCCGGTGGCAAAGCCTGCATCCAAAGCATTGTCATTGCTGACGGTTTGTTTGATCGCTACCTGCAGGGCACGGACTTCATCCAGCAATACATATTCCCCGGTGGCTGCCTGCCCAGTCCCAGCGCTTTGCAACAGCAAGCCCAAGCGGCCGGCCTGCGGGTGCAGCGCACATTGGCTTTTGGTCTGGACTACGCCGAAACCCTGCGCCGCTGGCGCGAGCGGTTTATGCAGCAACTGCCTGCTGTGCGGGCACTGGGGTTTGACGACACCTTCATACGGCTGTGGGAGTTTTACCTGGTCTACTGCGAAGCTGCCTTTGTGGCGGGCGATATCGATGTGCTGCAAATCACACTGGAGAAACCATGTCCCTGAACCCCATCTGCCGTGACTGGCGTGGCCGCCATGTGTGGGTGATAGGTGCCTCCAGCGGCATAGGCCGGGCGACTGCCAGCGCACTGCATGCACGCGGGGCACACGTTATCGTCTCTGCCCGCAACAGGGTTGCCCTAGAGGCATTCACTCAACAACACCCGGGCAGCACAGCCCTGCCGCTGGATGTGACCCATGCAACACGCCTGGAGCAATGCGCCGCCCAGCTGCATACCCAAGGCCAATTGGACTGGGTGCTGTACTGCGCCGGCCACTACAGCCCCATGCAAGCCAATGCCATCGACTTGGGCGACATGCTGCAGCACAACGCCATCAACCTGCAAGGCGCGCAGCACATGCTGGCTGCCGTGGTGCCCAAGCTACTAGAGCGTGTCCGCACCGTGGCAAGCGCCCTGATTCATACAGCCGACAACCATCCGCCGCCCCATATCAGCTTGGTAGGCAGTGTTGCAGGCTACCAAGGACTGCCACTGAGTTTGGCCTATGGCCCCACCAAGGCCGCCCTCATGCACCTGGCCGAAGTGCTGTACTTGGACTTGCACCCACAAGGCATAGGCGTATCGCTGATTAGTCCGGGATTTGTAGAAACACCACTGACTGCCGGCAACCACTTTGCCATGCCCGCGCTCATGCGCCCCGAGCAAGCGGCCCAGGCCATACTGCAGGGGTGGGCCAAAGGTCAATTCGAAGTGCACTTCCCACGCCGATTTACTTGGTGGCTCAAACTGCTGCGCCAGCTACCCTATAGCGTTTCGCTGCCGCTGCTGCAGCGCTACTTTGCCCCCAAAGCCAGCCCCCATGAACAGCACCACACCGCTTGAGCGCATCACCCGCTACTTTGAAACGCTCCAGCCCCAGTCACTGGAACTGCTGGAGAGCATCTACCACCCACAGGCGCAGTTCAAAGACCCTTTTCAGCAAGTGCAGGGGCTGGCGGCTATTGCACGCATTTACCAACACATGTTCAGTGCGCTGGTACAGCCACGTTTTGTCATACAGCACCGTTTGGGCGATGCCCAGCAGTGTTTTCTGACATGGGACTTCCACTTTGCCGTGCAACGGGGTGCCCGCCGCTGGGACGTGGTGATTCATGGCAGCAGCCACCTGCTGCTCGATGACCTAGGCCGTATCACCCAGCACCGCGATTACTGGGATGTGGCCGAGGAGTTGTACGAAAAACTTCCGGTGCTGGGCAGCTTGATGCGTTGGCTCAAACAAAAAGGCCAAACGCCGCAGTGACGTTTGGCCTTTTCCTCCGTGCTTGGGGGCTGCTTAGCCTTTGAGCACCTTGTTCATCGCGTCTTTGTCCAGTTCTTTTTCCCAACGCGACACCACCACGGTGGCTACACCGTTGCCGATGAAGTTGGTCAGGGCACGCGCTTCGGACATGAAACGGTCTATCCCCAAAATCAAGGCCAAGCCCGCTACAGGCACACTGGGCACCACAGCCAGCGTGGCAGCCAAGGTGATAAAACCTGCCCCGGTCACGCCAGATGCGCCTTTGGACGTCAGCATGGCCACCAGCAAGATGGTGAGCTGCTGCTGCAAAGTCAGGTCGATGTTCATGGCCTGCGCAATGAAAAGCGCAGCCATGGTCATATAGATGTTGGTACCGTCCAAGTTGAACGAGTAGCCCGATGGCACCACCAAGCCAACCACGGACTTGGAGCATCCCAATTTCTCCAGCTTGTCCATCAAAGACACCAAAGCCGATTCAGAGGATGAGGTGCCCAGTACCGTCAGCAGTTCATCCTTGATATAGGCAATAAAGCGCAGGATGTTAAAGCCCACCAACTTGGCAATCAGCCCCAAGACCAGCAGTACGAACAACAAGCAGGTCAGGTAAAAAGCACCCATCAAGGCAATGAGCGGCTTGAGCGAGCCTATGCCGTACTTGCCAATGGTGAAGGCCATGGCCGCACCAGCACCGATAGGTGCCAGCTTCATGATGGCATTCATCATGGCAAAAAAGATGTGCGACACCTCTTCAATGAAATGCTTCACTGGCGACTGGGCTTTGCCCATGTGCACCATGGCATAACCAAACAGCACGGCCAGCAACAGCACCTGCAGCAAATCACCATTGCCGGTAAACGCATCGGTAAAGGTCTTGGGAATGATGTGCAGCAAAAAGTCCACCGTGCTTTGCTCACTGGCTTGCTTGGCGTACTTCTCCACGGCTTTGGCGTCCAAAGTGGCAGGATCGACGTTAAAGCCCGCTCCGGGCTTGAGAACGTTGACCACCACCAAACCGATCACCAGTGCAATGGTCGATACCACTTCAAAGTACAAAATGGCCTTGCCGCCCACACGACCCACTTTTTTCATATCGCCTGCACCCGCGATGCCCAAAACCACCGTGCAGAAGATGATGGGACTGATCAACATCTTGATCAGACTGATAAACGCATCCCCCAATGGTTTGAGCTTGACGGCAGTCTCCGCCTCAAAGTGCCCAAACAATGCCCCAGCCACAATGGCCAAGAGCACCCAAAAATACAGTTTGCTGGTCAACCGTTTCACACTCAACCTTCCGTGCGCCCAACGCGCGCTTATTCTGTTTAGACAAATAAAAAGCCCGCTACCCCAACGGCAGCGAGCTTCTTAATAATACTGTAATTATTAGCGTAATCCCTTAAGGAAAAACCCTAGACCCCTAAGTAGCGCCCCGGCTTGTGATTGAGCACCAGCACCGCGCTGATGATGATGGCAGCCACGATGGACTGCAGCACCCGCACCGGGTCTAGCACCATAAAAGCGATGGCCACCACCACCACGTCCACGGACATTTGCACCTTGCCAGCGCTGATGCCATGCGCCTGTTGCAGCCACTGGGCCAAGATGTTGACCCCGCCCACACTGGCATGGTGGCGCAGCAGTGCCAACAGGCCCATGCCAATGAGAAAGCCCCCTAGCACGCAGGCTAGCCACGGGTCTATCAACTCAAAGCGCACCACCTTGGGTGCCCATGCCGTGCACAGGGACACGAATACCACCGAGACCACGCTTTTGAGCGTGAACTCAGCACCCAGCCGTTTCCAGCTAAGCCAGAAAAACGGCATGCTCAAACCGAAAAAACACCAAGACAAATTCCAACCCAAGGCGTAATGCAGCAAAAACGCCGCACCAGCCACCCCGCCCGTGAGCAGCCCCACGTGGGCAAACATGATGAGTCCGAGGGAAACAAACAAAACGCCGATAGCCAGCGCGTGGCCATCGTCTAGCCAACCGTGCTCTTGGGGTTTGGCGGGGGATTGTGGGGTATCAGTCATAGGGGGTGCAAAGCATGGGTTGTGCCACATGGCGATGTTTAAAAACCCACTTGTGGTGGGATATGGGCGCGCATCTTATCCAAACTACGGCATCTGCCGCCACACTCCTGACACCACGCTGTCAGCAGCCCCTTGTCACACTGCCTGCATGTCCACAACACACGAAAGGCACAGCATGCATAACGCTATCAACTGGTTCGAAATCCCCACCACCCAACTCAACGATGCCCAACGCTTTTATGAAGCGGTGTTGCAGCAGCCCATGCGGCGTGAACCCATGGGTTTCCGGGATAGCAACCACGTGGGCCTGCACGCCCTGCAATAAGCATGACCCAACGCCCTCCCCACAACTGGATCGCGGTGGCCTGCGCCGAGCACGCTCGCCGTGGTTGCAGAAACCCCGAGCACGGCTTTATGCAGGTGTGCCACGGCAAAGCGGCTCCACTGCGGCGCATCCATCCGGGAGACCGGGTGGTGTACTACAGCCCCACCCTCACCATGGGCGGCAAAGACCGCTGGCAACGCTTTGTCTCCGTGGGCGTTGTGCGCAGTGCAGTGCCCTATGCGTTTGACATGGGCGGCGGCTTTGTCCCCTGGCGGCACGATGTGCACTACCTGCCTGCACAGGAAGCGGCCATTGCCCCCCTCTTGCCCGAATTGGAATGGGCCGCTGATGGAGCGTGGGGTGCCAAACTGCGCTTTGGACTGCTGCACATCAGCGACCATGACATGCGCCTGATCGCTGCAGCCATGCAGGTGAGATGGGATGCGCTGCTCCATGCCTGCGTTGCGCCTAAGATGCCACCATGCGCCGTGCAGACCGACTTTTTCAGCTAGTTCAACTCATCCGAGGCCGCCGCCTGAGCACTGCTGCGTGGTTGGCACAGCGGCTGGAGGTGTCCGAGCGCACGGTCTACCGCGATGTGGCCGATCTGCAGCACCAAGGCGTACCTATACGGGGTGAAGCGGGAGTTGGTTATTGCTTGGAAAAAGGCTTTGATCTGCCACCGCTTATGTTCACCACCCACGAAGCCCAAGCCTTGGTGGCCAGTGTGCGCATGGCCAGCGCTTGGATGGACACCGACTTGGCCCAGCACGCACAAGAGGCCTTGGGCAAAGTGTTGGCGGCCCTGCCCGCGAGCTACCGCACACAAGCCGAGCAATTGGCCGTGTACGCACCACCCGTCGCGCCCAGTAGCGACCTCCAACACCTGGGTGCCTTGCGCCAAGCGGTCGCGCTGCGGCAAACCTTGCAGTTGCACTACCAAGATGCCCACAACCGCCTCAGCCAACGCACCATACGCCCGCTGGGCTGTTTTTACTGGGGGCAGGTGTGGACACTGGGCGCTTGGTGCGAGGACAAACATGCCTTTCGCAGCTTTCGCATAGACCGCATACAGCAGCTACAGGTGCTGCACGAAGCATCCCCTTACCCACACCAAGACGGCCAAACCGTTGCCGACTACGTGCGCGCCAACGCCCCTACAGGGACTTGGCAGCGTTTGCAATAAGAACCATTCCAGTACTGGGGAAAGTGCGTAGTGATTGGCACTCGCAGCGTAAGCAAACGCAGGTAATACTCCGCTGTTGATATCTTTAATCACATCAGGAGACTAACGATGCATAAGCGTTTTGTATGGGCCATTGCCAGCGCGGCCTTGCTCACCAGTTTTACCGCCGCAGCAGAAGATGTGACGCTGCGCTTTTCATGGTGGGGCGGCGGTGCACGCCATGAAGCCACACTCAAAGCGATTGCAGCATTCGAGGCCAAAAACCCCGGCATCAAAATCAAAGGCGAGTACATGGGCTTTTTTGGCTACCAAGAGCGCTTGTCCACCCAACTGGCTGGCGGCACAGAGCCAGACATCATGCAAATCAACTGGGCATGGATTCCGTCGTATTCCAAAACAGGCGATGGTTTTTTGGATTTGAATAAATACAAAAACCTGCTGGCGCTGAACCAATTCTCCGATGTGGATTTGAAAATGGGCGTGGTCAACGGCAAGCTCAACGCCCTGCCTGCATCCTTTACCGCCCGCATGATGATGTGGAATACCGCTGCATTCGCCCGCGCAGGCCTGAAAATGCCCGCAACGTGGGAAGACTTGTTTGCTGCTGGCCCCGTCATCAAACAAAAACTCGGTGACAAGGCCTATGCACTCGATGGCGAGCCTTACGACATCATTTCGCTCTCGCACACGTACGCGCACCAAAAGTTTGGCATGCCCTACGTCAGCCCGACCCAGCCCAAAGTAGCCATGAGCGATGCCGCCGCACTGGAATGGGTCAGGGCTTATAAAAAACTCATATCCAACAACGTCGCCGTGCCGCTGCCTATCCGCGTTTCTTTGGGCGGTTCAGAAAAACCCACCGAACAAATGCCAGACTGGGTAGTGGGCAACTGGGGCGGTGTCTACACCTGGGACAGCACCTTAGGCCAACGCGCCAGCACGCTGGATAAAAACCAGAAGCTCGATGTGGGGGAATTCCTCACCCTGCCGAACGCCAAGAACAGCGGCATGTTCGGCCGCCCTTCCATGGTGTTTGCCGTGAGCAAACGCACCAAAAACGGTGAAGCTGCGGCCAAGTTCCTGAACTACTTCATGACTGACCCAGAAGCCGCTGCCATCTTGGGACTGACCCGAGGCGTCCCAGCGGCTGATAGCCAATTCCGCAGCATGGTGCGCTCTGGGGCTCTGCAAGGGCCTGAGCTCAAAGCCTATTTGCAAATCAAAAAGGTAAAAGACGCAGGAAAGATCGATTTGCCCTCCCCGCTTTTTGAAAACGTGCGCTTCCAAAAATTCTTCCGCGAAGTATTCGAGACCGTGGCCTACGGCAAAGTCACTGAAGAAGAAGCAGCCAAGCGATTGGTGGAAGAAGGTAACGCACTATTGCAGCGCATCAAGTAACTGCAGTGGCTTGGCTTATGCAGACGCCCACGCCACCGTGTTACGCCCTTGCTCTTTGGCACGGTACAGGGCAGCGTCTGCTTGCTCAAGCAAGCGGTTGGCTGAACCATCCAATGTAGCGCGCAGTACAGCGCCTCCCACACTGATGGCATAAAGCACACCAAACAGCAGCACGTGCAGCCAACTAGGGCGAGGTTGTGGTGGTTGATCCACGTATATCCATCCAACGTCGTTTCTTTATTTGAGCGGCGGCACCCAACCCTGAATGACCGCAGGCATATGCGGCAGTATGCGCGATCGGCAGCTATGCCAAAACGCCGATAAGAGCAACAAACCACTGCCTATCGTGAGCGCAGTAAAGGCAAAACTCAAGCTGGGCTCTCCATACTGCTTGAATACCGCACTGAACGTGTACAGCACATAAGCCAATGCCGACACCATCAGAGCACGGCGATCTATCACCAGCGACACCACGGCCAGCACCACGTACACCGCCAGCACCAGCGCTGCGCTGGGCAGGCTCATGGCGTCACCGCTTTGCTCCAGTTTGCGCATGAGTTGCCAAAACGCCGGATGAACCAAGAGTGGCGCAGCCAGAAGATGGAGCCAGAAGGCCACATCAGAACGGCGGGTTTTGCGCAGCACATCGCGCGAATCCCACCACAAAGCCGATGCAAAGACGCATACACCTGCCAGCGAAATAAGCACCATGCTCCAGGAGTTGGTGAAGATGTGAAGCACACCATCCAGCGTTTTGAGCGCCATGAACACCATGGCAGCAGCTCCAAGCGCCACCGTGATCGGCACATAAAAGCGGCGCCAGTGCAGCCACACACCCGCCGTGAGCAACAGCATGCAAACCACCGAAGCCAGCGCATGACCAGCATCCATAACCGGGTACATGGCCATGACAAAGCCCCCCACATAAGCGCCCAAGAGCACGATGGCAGGCAAGGCCATATGGCGTTTGCGCACAAAAAACTCCGCCAGCCCCCAAGCAATCAGCGCTACCGCGCCGCCGGCGACCGACAAGGACACCCCATGCCCAATCCAGCCCACAGCGACCAACAACAAAGCACAGGCGATAACAACAAAAACGTCGTTAAAACCCGATACCAGCCGGAATTGCTCTTCATCCACCAAGGTGGTGGACTGTTGCTGAGCCATGTGGGCCCGAAACGCATCCACCGATTCTTGGGTCAGCACCCCAGCCTGAACGGCAGATTGCAAGTCTTCATTGGTGTACATCCGGTTCCCTTAGAAATTGTTGGCAGAAATTATGCTTGCGCATCCGCTACAGTTGCCCCACTACGATCCATTTGAAGCAAACACTACGAATTCATACACCATGATTGCACTGGACCCCGCCGCCCGCGCCAACACCACCGTTATCAACCACCCACTGGTGCAGCACAAGCTGACGCTGATGCGAAAAAAGGAAGCCAGCACCAACAGCTTTCGCCGCCTGCTCAATGAACTGGCCGGGCTGATGATTTACGAAGTCTGCCGCGACATGCCACTGCAAGACGTGCAGATCGAAACCCCGCTGGAAACCATGACCAGCCAAGTGATTGACGGCAAAAAACTCGTGTTTGCCAGCATCCTGCGCGCTGGCAATGGCATTTTGGACGGCATCCTCAACGTCGTGCCCGGTGCCCGCGTGGGCCATGTGGGTCTGTACCGCGACCCCAACACGCTGCAGGCGGTGGAGTACTACTTCAAGATGCCCAAAAACATGGAAGAGCGCGACGTCATCATCGTCGACCCCATGCTGGCCACCGGCAACTCGGCCGCCGCCGCCGTGGCCCGCCTGAAGCAGTGCAAGCCCAAGTCCATCAAGTTCTTGTGCCTGCTCACCTGCCCCGAGGGCATCAACACCCTGTACAAAGAGCACCCCGATGTGCCCGTATTCACCGCCGCCATCGACCGTGAGCTCAACGACCACGGCTACATCCTGCCCGGCCTAGGCGATGCGGGTGACCGCATCTTTGGGACGCAATAAAAACCACACAGCCACCACCGCACTGCCGCATCCCCCGTCACAGCCCTCCCGGAGTTGCCATGCTAGACCTACTCATCCACAACGCCACCCTGCCCGATGGCCGCACCGGCATGGGCGTGGCCGTGCAAAACGGGCGCATCGTCGAAGTGTCTGCCGCGCTTACGGCCCTGACGCATACCCAGACTCCCGCCCAAGTGGTCGATGCCCAAGGCCTGCTGCTCTCGTCCCCGTTTGTGGACGCGCACTTTCACATGGACGCCACGCTCAGCTTGGGCCTGCCGCGCCTGAACCAGAGCGGAACCCTGCTAGAAGGCATAGCACTCTGGGGCGAACTCAAACCCCACCTCACCTTTGATGCGCTGGTGGAACGTGCGCTGGCCTACTGCGACTGGGCGGTGGCACAGGGGTTGCTGGCCATTCGCAGCCATGTGGACACCAGCGACCCGAGCATGCTGGCCGTGCAAGCGCTGGTGGAAGTGAAAAAGCGCGTCGCGCCTTATCTGGACTTGCAGTTGGTCGCCTTTCCACAGGACGGCGTACTGCGCACCAAAGGTGGTGTGGACAACCTGAAAAAAGCGCTGTCACTGGGCGTGGATGTGGTGGGTGGAATCCCCCACTTTGAGAGAACCATGGCGGATGGTGCTGCCAGCGTGAAGCTGCTGTGCGAACTGGCCGCCGAGCAAGGCCGCTTGGTGGACATGCACTGCGACGAGAGCGACGACCCGCACTCCCGCCACGTAGAGACACTGGCCTATGAGACTCAGCGCTTGGGGCTGCACGGACGCGTCACGGGCAGCCACCTCACCTCCATGCACAGCATGGACAACTACTACGTGAGCAAGCTGCTGCCCCTGATGGCCGAAGCCCAGCTGTGCGTGGTGGCCAACCCGCTCATCAACATCACCCTGCAAGGCCGCCACGACAGCTACCCCAAGCGGCGCGGCATGACCCGCGTGCCCGAGATCATGGCCGCTGGCATGACGGTGGCGTTCGGCCACGACTGTGTGATGGACCCGTGGTACAGCATGGGTAGCGGCGACATGCTCGAAGTCGCCAGCATGGGCCTGCACGTAGGCCACATGACCAGCCAAGCCGCCATGCAGCAATGCTTTGACGCCGTGACCAAGAACCCCGCCCGCATCCTGCACCTGGACAGTTACGGGCTGGAAGCGGGCTGCCACGCCGACCTGGTGCTGCTCCAAGCCCGCACCCCCATAGAAGCCATCCGCCTCAAAGCCACCCGCCTCAAAGTCTGGCGCCGCGGCCAGCTAGTCGCCCAAACTCCCGCCCGCACCGCCAGTCTGCACTTGGGTGGGAGGCCGGGGCAGACGGATTTTTTGCATAGGCGCTAAACCGCCTCCCTGAGTAGCCCCCCGATAGTCGCCAGCGCCGCATCCATCGTGGGGCCAAACGGCTGGGCTACGGTCATGCGCATGCAGTGGCTGTATTTGCCACTGGCGCTGAACAGCACACCGGGGGTGAACGCGATGCCTTGGCGCACTGATTGGCGCAGGACTGCCAGCGTGTCCACCTGCGGGGCGGCTTCTACCCACAGCCACCAGTTGCCCGCATTACTGATCTGGCAATCCAGCGGAAAGTGCTGGCGCACGCTGGCCAGTACGGGCACCACATTGGCGGCCAATCTCTCACGCAGGCGGCGCAGATGCGGGGCCAGCTCGCCGGATGCCAAGTACTGCGCCAAGACCATCTGCTCCCACAGCGGGGTGACTAAGGAGTGGCTGAGCTTGAGCGCCGCGATACGGGCGTGGTAGCGCCCACCTGACACCCAGCCCAGCCGGAAGGCCGGAGCCAGACTCTTGCTGAACGAGCCGCAGTACACCACCTGCCCCAGTCGGTCCCACGCCTTCACGGGCTGGGCAGTCGGCTGGTAGGGAGACAGGTCGGCAAAGGTGTCATCCTCGACCAGCACCGTGCCAAAACGCTCTATGAGTTTGAGCAAACGGCGCTTGTGGCTGTCTGACATGGCATAGCCCAGCGGGTTTTGAAAACCGGGCATAAGCACCACGGCGCGGATGCTGCTGTTGTGCTCCAGCGCGTATTCCAAGGCCTCCAGACTCATGCCCTGGTCTTGCACACAGGGCACTTCCACCGCCTTGAGGCCCAGGCTGTCGAGCAACTGAAACAAGCCGAAGTACGCCGGTGACTCGACCGCCACCGAATCCCCCGGCTGCGTGGTCGCCCGCAGCGCGACAGCCAGTGCTTCGGTGCTGCCGTTGGTCACCAACAGGTCATCCGCTGCCAGCTCCAGCCCCTTGGCGCCCAGATACTGCACCAGCGCCTGCTTGAAGGCGGGCCAGCCCGTACCGGTGGGATAGACCCCGAGAGCATCGGGATGGCTGCGCAACAAACGCTGACCGATGCGGGCCAAGGCCTCGGTCGGGTACCACTGCGGTGCGGCGTTGGCCAGATGCAAGCCCATGTGCAGTGGCTGGGAGGTCAGCGCATACAGCTCGGCCATGCGCTCTTGCAGCGACACAAAGCGCTCAAAAGCCATGGAGGCCGGGGGTGCCAGCGTCGGCTGAGCGGCTGCGGCTGGCTGAGCGGCTGCGGCTGGCTGGGCGGTTGGCCGCGCCTTCCAGTCGGCCACATACACCCCCGACTTGGGGCGGGCATCCACCCAGCCGTGCATTTCCAGATAGCGGTAGCAGCGCACCATGGTCGATGCGCTGACGGCGAACTGCCCGCTGCCCTCGCGCACCGAGGGCATGCGCTCGCCCACACGGCGCTCGCCGCGTGCGATCTCGCCCTGTAGTTGCTGCGCCAAAGCCCGGTAACTGTGTTGCATAACACCCCCTGTTTCGCCACAACTGTACTGCATACAAGCAGTCATCTGTACTGCACATCAACGTATCTGCCCTCTACAGTGAGTGCATGACTACATCCCACACCTCCTCCTTCTCCCCGAGCACATGGCACAGCGCCGTGTCCGATGTTTTGCCCGCTGTACTCGCTGGCTTGATAGCAGTACTCATCTCGTATGCAGGGCCTTTGCTGGTCGTGCTGCAAGCCGCACAGAAAGGACACCTCAGCACCGGTCAGCTCAGCTCATGGGTATGGGCTATCTCATGGGGGGCGGGGCTATCGGGGCTGTGGCTGAGCTGGCGCTACCGCCTGCCAGTGATCTGTGCATGGAACACCCCCGGCGCCGCCCTACTGGTAACCGCACTGGCCAACATGCCCTACTCCCAAGCCATAGCCGCCTATCTCTTTGCTGCCGCAGGTATGTATGTGGTGGGCGTCACCGGCTGGTTCGAAAAGCTCATGGCCGCCATCCCCAAGAGCCTGTGCGCCGCCATGCTGGCGGGCATATTGCTGCGCTTTGGCTTGGACGTGTTTGCCACCGCCAGCCACGGCACGGGCAGCACGGTCTGGCTGATCGCTGCCATGTTTGTCTGCTACCTGCTCGCCAAACGCTGGAGCGCCCGCTACGCCGTGCCGCTCACACTGGTGGCGGGGGTGCTGCTGTATTGGTTCAATGGCATTCTGGGCGGCAGTCTAGGCAGCAGCAGCGCGGCGGGCCTGCAGTGGGCGCAGCCCGAGTGGGTCAGCCCGGAGTGGTCGCTCACCAGCATCGTGAGCTTGGGTCTTCCCCTGCTGCTGGTGGGGCTGACCGGGCAACAAGTGCCCGGCATCGCAGTGCTGCGCAGTGCCCAGTACACCCCGCCCACCAGCCAGCTCGTCAGCTTCACCGGACTGCTCAGCGTGCTGACAGCGCCATTCGGCTCGCATGGGGTCAATCTGGCGGCCATCACCGCCGCCATCTGCACCGGTCCCGAAGCCCACCACGATGCGCGCAAACGCTGGGTGGCCGGCATGGCCTGCGGCGTGTTCTACCTGCTGCTGGGCAGCGTAGCCGCCACCTTGACAGCCTGGTTTGTACTGCTGCCGCATGCACTCACGGCCACCGTGGCAGGCATCGCCCTGCTGGGCGCTATCCAAACCGGGCTGAACAACAGCCTGAGCAATGCCCTCAACACCCCCGCCGAAGCCGAGGCTGCGCTGATCACCTTTCTGGTCACCGCCACCAACACCTCCTTGCTGGGCATAGGCTCAGCCTGCTGGGGCTTGGTACTGGGGCTGCTGGCGTATGCCGTGCTGCGCAAACGCACGACAATGCGGGCATGCAGTACTGGCTCATGAAATCCGAGGCGGGTTCAAGCACGAAGTACAAGAAAATAATCCAATGGATTACAATTAAACATGCTAACCATTGCCGAACTGCGCGGAATACATTCGCCGCGCTGAAAAGCTGATGAGTGCCGCCGAACGTTTGGACATCGTCAATTACTTGGCCGCTCACCCCAAAGCAGGCGATCTGATCGAAGGCACCGGTGGTGTTCGCAAACTGCGTTGGGGACGGGGCAACGTGCACAGTGACTTGATGCCTCTGTACCTGCTTACCCTCTTCGCTAAGAACGAGCGCGCCAACATCAGCAAAGCTGAGCGCAATGAGTTAGCCGAACTGGTTGAACTGCTGGTTCAAATCTGGCTTGAATTCTGAAAGGAATATGTATGGCACGTGCATTCGATAGCATCAAGCAAGGCCTGAACGAGGCTGTTGCACACGCGAAATCAAAAGGAAGCAAGACTGAGGGCGTCAAGCTCTATCAACCACAGGCGGTAGACGTTTCCAGCCTGCGTGCGCGCTTGAGCCTAACCCAAGAACAATTTGCTGCACGCTTTGGCTTCTCGGTGGCTACCTTACGCCATTGGGAACGAGGCGACCGTTCACCTAGCGGCGCATCGCTAGTGTTGCTGAACGTCATTGATCGCAACCCAGCTGCTGTATTGCAGGCCTTGCAATAGTGCGTATGGCCAGCTCGCCGGATGCCAAGTACTGCGCCAAGACCTATTCCCGACAGCCTTGCAAGAGACCTTACGCTGCAAACAGCTCCGTCTCCACTTGAGTCTTTGCCCTCTTTCGGCAAACGTCTCAAACGGTTGCGCCGCCTGAAGTTCATTAAGCAAGAAACCGTCGCGTCTATAGCCGGGGTTAATCAGGCCACGGTATCACGCTGGGAGAGTGGGAGCATCACACCCTCGCCTGCGACCATAGCCGCGCTGTGGAAAGTACTGGCACAGGCTCCGGTGCACGATGCAGCCTTGCTGCGTCTTGTGAAACACAGCACCTTGCCTACGCATTTGATTACCGACATAGACCACCGATTGCTTGCCGCATCCCCACTTCGCCAAAAGATATGGGGCATTGCAGAAACAGATCTCTTGCACACATCGTTATGGCCATATGCGACTGAAGACATAGCCCAAGCCGAGTTGCAGCTGGAGACACATGGTTGGTGGGAACAGGATGCACCTGAACCCGTGGTGGTGAATGTTCGCACGGCTCAAACGACTGGTCTTCACATTCAGCGCAGCACCATGGTGTGGGAACGCGTATGGCTCGCCAACGGCTTACCAGCCCGCCTTTGCACCACCATTCAAAGTAACGCATAAGTTATGCGTTGACGTTCTGGCAAACGAGTCAGAACATCGGCGCATGTCCAGTGTTAATACATCCCTACCCAACAATTCACCGCCCTCCACTCATTGGTTGTGCGTCATCATCTTATGGCACTGCGGTGTGCTGGCAGCCATGCAGTTTGCCAAGGTATCTTTTGCCTTTCAGGCATTGCAAGCCACTTATGGAGCAACGCCAACCGCTATGGGCTGGATTTTGTCCACCGTCGGCTTGGTAGGTTTGGTGCTGGGGGTGACCGCAGGTTTATATGCGCCAGCCTTGGGTTATCGCCGCTTATTACTGATTGGCATGGGCTTAGGTGCGTGCATGGCACTCCTGCAATCGCTCATGCTGCCATTCCCATTGCTGTGGTTTACGCGCTTTGGGGAAGGCATTTCACAACTGGCCGTCGTGGTAGCAGCTCCCACTCTCATCATCAGACAAAGTGCTCCACAGCACCGCTCCATTGCATTGGGGCTATGGAGCACTTTTGTCGGTGTGGCATTTGCTGTAATGGCCACTATTGGCAACTGGGTGTTGACACATTTGCAGTTGAGCGGCCTGTTTATGGGACACGCTGCAGGCATGGGCTTGCTGTGGCTAGCAGTCCTTGCTTTCATCCCGAAAGATGAGGCAACCACACAAGCCAGCCCCCAATTGGCTGATGTGTTCATGCTGCATATCCGGCTATACCGCCAGTGGGCTACAGCGCTGCCTAGTCTATGCTTTTTTTGCTACACCGTCACCGCTATTGCGTTGATGACTTTTGTGCCGCAACACGTAGGAACCCATCGAAACTGGGTGGCTTTTGTAATGCCACTGATGTCTATGCTCGGAACCTTCTCTGCTGGTTGGTTAGCTCAATCGCTGATTGCACCGACACGCTTAGTGCAATTGGCTTTTAGTGGTCTGGCTGTAGCCAGCTTGGGCTTAGGAATATGCTTAGCGCAAGGCACACTCGTTGCCCCGCTGGCCGTACTGCTGATGTATGTGGTGGGGTTGGCTGGCGGCTCATCGTTCGCATTAATTCCCTACCTGTGCAAACAGTCCGATATGCAAGCACGAGCCGCTGGCGCAGTGGCACAAATGGGGAATTTGGGTTCCACCATGGGGTCACCGCTGTTTGCCCTGACCATCTCAAGCCTAGGGGCTAGCTTCCTGGTTCTGCCTGCATTCTGTTTTGCACTTCTGGGCATTGCTCTGGTACGCATAGGCACACAAGCCAACAACTGATGCACTACGCCAGACTTACGCCTTGCTCAGCAACCGCTCCTTCACCATGCGCAAATAGTTGATGCGCAATTGGCGCAAGGCGTAGTCGCGGTGGTCGTTCTTGGCCAAGTCTTCCCACGCTTTCTTGCGCTTGGCCTCGCTGCTGAGCTTGGCCTGCGCCACCATCGCATCGGTAATATCCACTTTGCCTGTGGTCATGCGCTCGTAGCCATACTGCTGCATGGCATCAGCAGCCACGGTTTCGATGATGGCGATCTCTTCCATGCTCAAGGACTTTTTGAACTTGTCCACATTGGCCGGAATAGGCGCATGCGCGTTAGAGACCCACAGCGCCGACATAGTGGCTATTTGCTGCGCCTCTTGGTTGCGGGACACATCGAGCATGTCCACCGAAAACTCCATCTGGAAGAATTCGCAAATCTTGCGCAGCACTGCTTCTTGGTTGCTGATGAAGTCTTCATAGCGCACGGTTAGCACACGCTCCGGGTACAAGGTTGCCAATGCACTGCCTTGGGCATAGCTCTTGGCCCATGTCAGGGCGTTAAGCAGCGAGTCAAAGTCGTGGATGATGGCTTTGTTCATGCTGTTGATCTGCGCGCGCGGATCGCGCACCACATTCAAGAACAGCATGTCATCAAACAACTTGATCAACTCGGTGGCGTAGTGCACGTTGTCCAAAGACTTGTCCATCACCACCTTGGCTCCGTGCTGCATACCGCACTGAAACAACAGCTCCCATACGATGCGGTGCACGCTGCGCGGTTCATCTTTGATGGCATCAAAAATCACCACCGGGTCAAACACCACTCTCGGCCACTTGACCATGCTGACAGCCTGCAAGCCGACGATATCAACCACCATCTGGAAGTACGCCACATCGTCACTCAAGTCTCCGTACAACTCCACCAAGGGCATGAAATCGACAATGTGCAAGGGATACGGCGCATAAAAGTCAGGATTGGCATTGAGGCGCAAGCGCAGCGCATGGCTACCGCAGCGGCGCAATGGGATCATCAACACGGGACGTGGCCGCGCTGGACGGGCATCGGATTGCAGAGTTGGATTGGTCATAACACTCCCTGATGGTTAGGCATGTAAAAACTGTTCTTCAAAACACGTCACAAATGCATCCAGTTGCGCCACAGGCAATTGGTTAATGCCTGCCGCGCCCGTGCGACCACCACCGCTAGGGAAGCGCAGACACAAAACATCAGCACCATGGGGGCGACTGATAGGCGCACGCACACTCACGGTGTAGCATCCGCTGGAGTTGGGGGTTAGCACTGCATGGGCTCTTGCGGGCCGGGCTGTGGCCAAACGGTTGGCATACACACCACTGACGCGGCGACTCCACGCCGCATCGGGCAGCACAAAAACAGCGCCTGCATCGCTGGCATGCCAGGGCTTGGTGGTGTCAGTCAGTGCAATGTCATTGGCAAACCCTGTGGCCAAGCGCGCAAAAGCCTTGGACTCGTGGGCAAACACCAGTGGATTGGCATAGGGTTTGAGCTCCGTATACAGCGCTGCTGGATGAAAGTGCAAATCCTCCAAACTGTCGCCATAGCCGTTGTAGTTCAGGCATTCCCCCACATGCGCCAAGGTGGCAATCTGCGTTGCACTCAGCTTGGCACGGTCTGCCAAGGCACGTGCGCCGTCCTGCAAGTTGTCACCAAACGCCGCCGCAATGGCCCACAAGTGGTATGCACCGCCAAGGTATTGATCCACCAGCAAACTGGTACATACCGCAGCATCGGTATTGATATGGGCATGCAGCCCTGGGTGCTGCGGTATTTCACCAGCATGGTGGTGGTCAAAATACTCCAGCACAGCGCCTGCTTGCAGCAAGCGCAGCACATCAGCACGGTTGCTGTGCAGCGAAATATCGAGCACCGTGATGCGATCTCCTGCCGCTGCCAACACCCGGTCGAGCAACAGCACATCGCGCTTAACCCCCGTTACAAGCTCGGCTGCTTGTGGCTGGGCCAGACGCAACTGATGCAGTGCACAAATGCCGTCTGCATCGCCATTGAACACGTCGAACTGGCGCATCAAGGCAGCCTAGTGCTGGACAAAATACGGCTCTGTCACTTGCCACAAATAAGCCACACTCTCATCAATAGAGAGACGGTGCGTATCGAGTACCAAGTCGGGTTGCAAGGGTTCTTCAAACGGCGCCGAAACGCCTGTGAAGTTGGGAATTTCGCCAGCACGCGCCTTTTTGTACAAGCCTTTGGGGTCTCGCTCTTCGCACACATGGAGCGAGGTGGACACATAGACCTCAATGAACTGATCGGCCCCCACAATCTCGCGGGCCATCGCCCGGTCTGCTCTGTAAGGCGCCACGAAGGATGCGATGACCAGCATGCCCGCCTCGTTGAGTAGCTTGCACACCTCGGCAGCACGCCGGATGTTCTCTGAGCGATCACCGGGGGAAAACCCGAGGTTTTTGCACAAACCTTGGCGCAGGTTATCGCCATCAATCACAAACACCGCATGGCCTGCATGGATGAGCTGTCGCTCAAACTCCCTGGCTATGGTGGACTTGCCTGCCCCACTAAGACCAGTTAGCCATAAAGTTGCCGGTTTTTGGCTGAAAAACTCATTTCTTTCTTGCGAACTCACACTGGAGGCACACCAAGTGAGGTTCGTCGCGCAGTCACTCCCATTCATTGTTCACACCTTTCTTGTTGTTTGACACTGCGATATCAACGTCGGCAGAACCTAAGTACGAAAAAATCATAAACTTAGTAAGAAACGTTATAACAGGCAAATACGGCTTTGCCAAGAACATTTGTGCCAAATGCAAAAGCACCGCAATAGGCCGCATACTTTTGCCTATGCAGTACTGGCTCATGAAATCCGAACCCAGCGATGTGTCGATAGACGACGCGCTGGCAGCCCCCAACGTGACCGTCGCCTGGACGGGTGTGCGCAACTACCAAGCCCGCAACTTCATGCGCGATGCCATGCAGGTGGGCGATGGCGTTTTGTTCTACCACTCCAGCTGCGCGCAGCCCGGCATAGCGGGGCTGGCACGGGTGGTGTCGGGCGTTCGACCCGACCCCACGCAGTTCGACCCCGCTTCGCCCTACTACGACCCCAAAAGCCCACCCGACAAGCCACGCTGGCTGCTGCTGGACGTGCAAGTTGAACGCAAGACGCGCCTGCTAGCGCTGCCCGAACTGCGCGCCGACCCTGCGCTGGCTGACTTGCTGGTGCTGCAGCGCGGTAACCGCCTGTCCATCACGCCCGTAGAGCCACGGCACTGGCAGCACGTCTTGGCACTCTTGGCCTAAATGGTCAAATCGCTTGGCTATAGTGCTGGGCATGAGCACCTTCACCCTGGCGGCAGCGCAAAGCTGCTCCGTACCACTGGACATCGCCGCCAATGTGCAGCACCACCTGCAACTGATTCACGCCGCCGCCCAGCATGGGGTGCAGTGGTTGGTGTTTCCCGAGCTATCGCTCACTGGCTACGAGCTGCCCCACTTAGCCGCCTTGGCCAAGCCACCCCATGAATGGTTGGACGAGGACTTGTTGCCGCTGCAACAAGCGGCGCAGCAACTGGGCATGTCCATTACCGTGGGGCTGCCAGTGCAACTGGCGGGCCTTAACAAACCCTGCATTGCCGCCCTCACCCTGCACCCGCACGCTGCTCCATCGCTCTACTGCAAGCAATACCTGCATGGCAGCGAACGGGAGTTCGCCGCCTCCCCCACCCTAGATGGCACAGCACCCGCTGCACACGTGCAAAGACTGCTGGCATCTTCACAGAGCAGCAACCCAGCCACGGTGTCGCTGCCCATCGCCTCGGCCATCTGCTTTGACAGCAACCAAGCCGCCCATGCCCAGGCCGCCGCCCACGCGGGAGCGCAGGTCTACGCGGCGGGTGTGTTGGTGTCCCCCCAAAGCTACGCAGCCGACGCTGCGCTGTGGCAGCAGGCCGCCCAAGCCAACCGCCTGTGTGTGCTCATTGCCAACCATGGCGCGCCATCTGGCCCTTATGCCAGCGCCGGACGCAGTGCCTGCTGGGCCCCAGATGGCACACTCTTGGGTGAAGTAGCCGGGCTAGGCACTGCGCTGTTGGTGGTTCAAATAACACCCCCATTAGAGAACAAATCAGCCTCTATAGCGCATGGATACTGCTACACCAGCTATCAAATTGATAGCAAATTTAACCAACCCACCTTTTACAAGGACACACCATGAGCACCATCAATATCGAAGCCGACCTGCAACAACTGGCCGTACAAGACAAACTGCTGCAACTGAGCGCGTTTGACCAAACCACCGCCTGGAAGTTGGGCAACCGCATCAAAGAACTGGCCGAAGCCGACGGCGTAGCCTTGGCTATTTGCGTGCGTTTGGGCAAAGACACCGTGTTTTATTACGCCATGCCCGGCACCGGCCCGCTCAACGCCGACTGGATCCGCCGCAAGCACAACACGGCTGAATTGTTCCAAAGCAGCTCCTACGCTGTGGGCCTGCGCTTCCAGCGCGAAGGCACTACGCTGGAAGCCAAGCAAGGTCTGCCTGTGCGCGACTACACCCAAAACGGCGGCTGCGTGCCTATTCGCGTCAAGGGCGTGGGCATGGTGGGATCGGCCACGGTGTCGGGCATCTTCCACCGCGACGACCACGGCATGGTGGTGCGCGCCTTGGCCGAACTGGCAGGCCTGCCACTGGAACAAGTGGCACTGGCTCCGCTGTAAACAAGCCACATAGGGTCACATGGGGCCGCACCGGCCCCAGACACCTCACCCCCTCGCGTCCACCTCAGGCGCTGCGGTGCGGGTGCAGCACTTGGGTGTAGAGCGATGCGCCCTGCATGTCTTTGAGGGTGACCGTCATGGCATGCGTTTTGGCGTCAATGTCCACTTGCCCGAAGAACTGCATACCTTGCGCTGGCGAGGTGTTGGGCGCATCGGGCACTTTTTGGTACTTGACCTGAATGCCAAAGGTTTTGTCCAGCAAGTTGGGGCCGAAGGTTCCCGCATTGAGCGGCCCCGACACGAACTCCCAAAACGGCAAAAAGTCCTGAAACTGCGCTTGGTTGGGATCGTAGTAATGGGCGGCGGTGTAGTGCACATCGGCGGTCAACCACACCACGTTGCGGATATTGGCACGCTTGATCTCACGCAGCAGGCGTGCCATTTCTATCTCGCGGCCCAGTGGTTTGCCGTTGTCGCCATTGGCAATCGCCTCCCATTTGTCATTGCCCATGGCGTCTTTGCCATCGGGCACTTGCAGGCCTATGGGCATGTCCGCCGCAATCACCTTCCACACGGCTTTGGACTTTTTCAAACCTTCGATCAGCCACTGCACCTGTGGGTGACCCAAAAATGCGGAATCCTCGCTCTCTTCGTCTTGCAAGTTGGTACTGTTGGCACCGCGGTAGCTGCGCATATCGAGCACGAACAAATCCATCAACGGGCCTTGGGGCAGGTGGCGGTAGACACGCTCGGACTCGGCCACACCGTAGGTGCGCATGGGGGCGTATTCGTGAAATGCCTTGGTCGCCCGTGCCACCAAGAGCGGCACATTTTTTTCGGTGTAACGCTTGTCGGCGGACAGGTCTTTGGAGTCCGACCAGTTGTTGGTCACCTCGTGGTCATCCCACTGCCAGATTTGCGGAATCTCTGCGGCCATGCGGCGGATGTTGGCATCCATCAAGTTGTAGCGGTAGCGGCCCCGAAATTCGTTCAGCGACTCGGCCACCTTGCTGACCTCCTCCGTCACCACATTGCGCCACATGCTGCCATCGGGTAGCTTCACTTGCTCACTCATGGGGCCATCGGCATAGATGTTGTCCCCGCTGTGCAAGAAAAAGTCGCACCCCGTTTGGCGAATTTGCTCGTAAATGCGCATGCCGCCCAAGGACTCGTTGATACCCCAGCCTTGGCCTGCGGTATCGCCGCTCCAAGTAAAGCGCACATTGCGCACGGCCTTGGTATGGCTGGCTTGCGGCAGGCGCAAATGCCCGCTCATGCTTTCAGAAAACACGCGCTCGTTGTGCAAGTCTTGCAGCATGACACGGTAAAAAATCTCTTGCCCGGCGGGCAATCCGGTCAAATCCAGCTTGCCCGTGAAGTCCGTCATGTCCAGCAAATAGGGGCCGCGCACGCGCTGCATATTGCGCATGCTAGGCGTGGTGGACCACTCCACCCACATACGGGCTGGGCGGTCGCTGCGCGCCCACAGCATGGCGGACTGGGCTTGGGCATCGCCACTTTGAATGCCCGATGGAAACTGCGGGCGCATGGCCTCACGGGTAATGACAGCAGGCGCTTGCTGCGCCAGCGCCCAGTGGGATTGGCCTATAACCGGCCCCAGCAATGAGGCACCCAAGAAATGACGGCGTTGCATACAGGTTTCTCCTATTGGTCAAAACCATTTCATTGAAACAACGCAAAATGTCAGCTACATGACCAATACATCCCCCCCTGCCGCTTCGGCAAAAACCCCACGCGCACTCAGTGGCTTGTTGCCGTTTTTGCGGCCTTATCGCGGGCGCATCGCATGGGCGCTGATTGCGTTGGTGCTGGCCGCCATTGCCACCCTGTGCTTTCCGATGGCCATGCGCCAATTGATAGACCAAGGCCTAGCCCCAGCAGGCGCTGCCCCTGACCCGGTAGCCACGGGCGCCAAATTGGTGGCTCTGCGCGACTACTTTGGCTTGCTCTTTGTCGTGGCTGCTGCCTTGGGTATTTTTTCAGCCGTGCGCTTTTACCTCATGAGCTGGTTGGGCGAACGCGTCACAGCCGATGTGCGCAACGCCGTTTACAGCCATGTACTCGAGCAAAGCCCCGCTTTCTTTGAAACCACCCAAACCGGTGAAGTGCTCTCGCGCCTGACCACCGACACGACGCTGGTGCAAACCGTGGTGGGTTCGTCCTTTTCCATGGGGCTGCGCAGCGCCGTGATGGGCTTGGGTGCCTTGGCCATGTTGGTATGGACCAACCCACTCATCATGGCCCAAGTGTTGGGCGTGCTGGTGCTGGTGGTGCTACCCAGCGTGTGGTTTGGCCGCCGTGTGCAGCGCTTGTCACGCGCCAGCCAAGACCGCGTGGCCGACTCCAGCGCCATCGCTGCGGAGGTGCTCAACGCCATTCCCGTGGTGCAGGGTTACACCGCAGAGCAGCGCGAATCGCAGCGCTTCATCCAATCTACCAACAATGCTTTTGCCACCGCCCGCCGCCGTGTGGCAGCCCGCTCGGGCTTGATGGCGTTCATCATCATCGCCACTTCCGCTGCACTTTTGTGGGGCCTGTACGAAGGCACGCAAGCCGTGCTGGCCGGGCAAATCAGCGCCGGGCATATGGGCGAAACAGTGGTGTACGTCATCATGCTGGCCAGCTCCTTCGCTGTGCTCAGCGAGGTGTATGGCGACTTGCTGCGTGCTGCTGGTGCCAGCGAACGCCTGATGGAGCTGCTGCACACGCGCTCCTCTATCGAATCGCCCGCGCAGGCCCAACCGCTGCCTGCCAGCAACAGCGCCAGCCGGGTGGTGTTTGAGGGCATTACTTTTCACTACCCATCCCGCCCCAGCCAAGCATCGCTGAGCGATTTTTCTCTCACGCTGGAACCCGGCCAAACCGTGGCGCTGGTAGGCCCCAGCGGCGCGGGCAAAAGCACGGTGCTGCAACTGCTGCTGCGCTTTTACGATCCGCAGCAGGGCCAAGTGCTGCTGGACGGTGTGCCGCTGCCCCGTGCCAACCTGCACGCCCTGCGCGAACGCATGGCACTGGTGCCACAAGAGGCGGTCATCTTCTCCAGCAGCGCGCTGGAAAACATCCGCTACGGCCGCCCCAGCGCCAGCGATGAGGAGGTGTATAGCGCCGCCCGCGCCGCCTTTGCCGATGACTTCATCCGTGCACTGCCAGAGGGCTATGGCACCTTCTTGGGCGAACGTGGCGTGCGCCTGTCTGGCGGCCAGCGCCAGCGCATCGCCATTGCGCGGGCCATGCTCAAAAACGCGCCCCTGCTGCTGCTGGACGAAGCCACCAGCGCGCTGGACGCCGAAAGCGAACGCATGGTGCAAGCCGCGCTAGAAAGCGCCATGCGCGACCGCACCACGCTCGTCATCGCCCACCGCTTGGCCACCGTGCAAAAAGCCGACCGCATCGTCGTCATGGACGCTGGCCGCATCGTCGAAACCGGCACCCACGCCGAGTTGGTGGCTGCTGGCGGGCTGTATGCACGGCTGGCGGCGCTGCAGTTCAAACAGTGAGAGATCATCGCGCAGTCATTTATTTGAATTAACATCTACATTAATGTAGAGTTAGCTTCATGAATGAATGGCTAACCATCATCACCACCCTGCCGACTGAAAATGCCACCTTGCGCCAACGCGCTTGGCGTGCGCTCAAGGCCTCTGGTGCGGCTGTGCTGCGTGATGGGGTGTACCTCATGCCTGAGCGTCCCGATTGCCGCACCACGCTGGAGAATTTGGCGGCCGATGTGCGTGAAGGCGGTGGAGCAGCGCATGTCCTTCGGGTAGAAAGCCCCGACGCAACAAGCTTTGTTAGCCTGTTTGATCGCAGCCATGAGTTTGCCACGCTGCTTAACGAGACAGCCCTCATCCAGCAAACACTATCGGCTGACACCGCGCAAGACGCCTTGCGAAAAGCCAGGAAGCTGCGCAAGTCATTCAGTGCGCTGGCGGAGATTGACTTTTTTCCCGGTGAAGCGCAAAGACAGACCCACAGTGCGCTCAGTGCGTTGGAATTGGCCTGTGCACGCACTTTGTCGCCCGACGAGCCTGAAGTCACGCAGGGAACGCTGGTTCGCTATCGTCCCTCGGACTTTCAAGGGCGCATGTGGGCCACACGCCAGCGCCCTTGGGTGGATAGGCTCGCCAGTGCATGGCTGATCCGCCGCTTCATCGACCCGCAAGCACGCTTGCTCTGGCTGGCAAAGCCTGCGGACTGTCCATCCGAAGCACTCAGCTTTGACTTTGATGGCGCAAGGTTCACGCACGTTGGCAGCCGCGTCACCTTCGAGGTGTTGATGGCAAGTTTCGGCTTAGAACAAGCTGGGCTCAACCGCCTCGGTTTGTTGGTGCACTACCTCGATGTAGGGGGTGTCCAGCCCCCCGAAGCAGCGGGCATCGAAAGCGTGCTGGCCGGAATGCGCGAAAGCATCACCGATGACGACCAGTTGCTGGCGGCCGCTTCCAGCATCTTTGACGGCTTGTTAGCCAGCTTCGATAAAGGAACACAAACCCCATGACCCCATCCGTTGGTTTTTGGCAGGCATTCAGATTCTGGCTAAAGCTAGGCTTTATCAGCTTTGGCGGGCCAGCTGGGCAAATTTCAATCATGCATCAGGAGCTGGTTGAAAATCGGCGCTGGATCTCCGAAAAGCGTTTCCTGCATGCACTCAATTACTGCATGGTGCTTCCGGGCCCCGAGGCCCAGCAATTGGCTACCTACATTGGCTGGCTGATGCATAGAACTTGGGGGGGTATCGTGGCCGGCGCTCTATTCGTACTGCCATCGTTGCTGATTCTGATGGCCCTCTCTTGGGTCTACATTGCTTTTGGCGAGATGCCCCTGGTGGCTGGCCTGTTCTACGGCATCAAGCCTGCTGTAACCGCCATCGTGGTGCAAGCGGCCCATCGCATTGGCTCGCGCGCCCTCAAAAACAATTGGCTTTGGGGGATCGCTGCGGCTTCGTTCATGGCCATTTTTGCGGCCAACCTTCCCTTTCCCGTGATCGTCGCAGCCGCTGCGCTGATCGGCTATATCGGTGGGCGGATCGCGCCCCACAAGTTCAAGACGGGCGGTGGGCATGGACAAAGCGACAAGCACTACGGCCCGGCACTGATTGATGACGATACGCCAACACCTGCACACGCCCGGTTCCATGGGGGTCGTCTGCTTCAAGTGGCGGTGATTGGATCTTTGCTGTGGTTTGTGCCGATGGGCATGCTGACTCTCGTGTACGGGTGGAACCACACACTGACGCAGATGGGATGGTTCTTCACCAAGGCCGCGTTGCTGACTTTTGGTGGAGCCTATGCTGTGCTGCCCTATGTGTACCAAGGTGCAGTAGGCCAGTATGGCTGGTTGACAGCAACGCAAATGATTGATGGCTTGGCACTGGGTGAAACAACACCTGGGCCTTTGATCATGGTGGTGGCTTTCGTTGGCTTTGTCGGAGGCTACGTCAAAGCCTTTTTTGGCCCGGATGCATTGTTCCTTGCAGGTGCAATCGCGGCCAGCATCGTGACATGGTTCACCTTCCTGCCATCGTTTTTGTTCATTTTGGCGGGAGGCCCCTTGGTGGAAAGCACCCACAACGATCTCAAATTTACCGCTCCGTTAACGGCCATTACTGCCGCCGTCGTAGGCGTGATTCTGAATTTAGCCTTATTTTTTGCTTACCACGTTCTCTGGCCAACAGGGTTTGGTGGCCGGTTTGATGGTGTATCTGCCTTGATTGCACTGGGTGCGGCGATTGCGCTGTTGAAGTTCAAACGCAACGTGATTCACGTCATTGCCGTGTGTGCGGCAGTTGGACTACTGGTCAAATTTTTCAGCCAATAAGGAGGGGACGTTGAACACAATCACTGCTATCGACTTAAGCAAGCTATTGCTGTCAGCAAATCCACCCCGGTTACTGGATGTGCGGCGAAAAGTAGCGCGTAGCAACAGTGGTCTCGAAATTACGTCACCTTTGGGCACGATGTGGTGCGATCCAGAACACTGGCTGGATTGGAAAGACACGATTGAGCGCACTGACTCTTGGGTGCTTTACTGCGCTCATGGGCATGAGATAAGCCAAGCGCTCACAGCCGCTTTGTGCGCAATGGGGGTCAAGGCTGTCTATTTGGAGGGGGGCATAGCACAGTGGCAGCGCGATCAGCTGCCCACGCATGTCCTCACAGCTTCATCGCTGTGGATTACACGCGAACACCCGAAGATTGACCGTATTGCGTGTCCGTGGTTGGTAGCGCGTTTTATCGACCCCAAAGCGGAATTTCTCTATGTGCCACCGAGTGATGTAGTACGCATTGCAGAGGAGACAGGAGCGATTCCGTATGACATTGGCGGCGTAGAGCTATCACACGTCGGCGAGTTGTGCAGCTTCGATGCCTTCCTGAGCAAATACCAACTGGATGACCCCGCACTGCAACAAATGGCCGTGATCGTGCGCGGGGCAGACACTGCTCGCCTCGACCTCGCTCCCCAATCTGCAGGGCTTTATGCGCTGTCGCTGGGACTGTCACAAAATTTCGCTGACGATCATGAAATGCTGCGACATGGCATGGTCATGTACGACGCGCTCTATGCGTGGTGCCAACACTGCCAACAGGAAACACACAACTGGCCACCCATTTCGCCCCAGTGAAGCGGATGGACAAACGCAGGTCAGCGGTGTTCTGCGCAAAGAGCCCGGTTCAACCCCACAGCCAGCACCGCCGCCACGCCGAACTGGTAGCTGCTGGCGGGCTGTATGCACGGCTGGCAGCGCTGCAGTTCAAGCAGTAGCTTATGAGTAACGGCTATAGGAACGATTCACTTTTTTTTCATCAGATAAATCGCCAACCCTATGAGTCCAACAGCCAGCAAAGCCTCTGCTGCATTGCCTTTGTTCTCCACAGGCGAAACCGGAAAATAGCGCCCATGGGTTCGTTTTAAGTCTTCGATGGAGTTGGCTTCAAAAACCACCACCTCCATTTCAGGGCGCTGGGCATGAAAGTGCTCCTGCTCTTTTTGCAGGCAGGCATGCTGTGCCTCAACATAGTCATGAAACTCGGTACAGCTAGTTTTTTTGCTGGTGCGATCGTGTTCAATTAGAAAGTACATCGTTAATCGCTTTCTGTATTTGCTGCTGATACCCTTCAAAAGATACTTCATGAGCGTGCAGGTCAATTGCAGCAAAGCGCTCCGCCAAACTTTGCAATTGACTCATCTGTTCTTGCTCTTGATCGCTGCCACCATACTTAAGCGTATTTTTCTCATCGGACAAACCTTCAACCGTGTTGGCCCACACGTCCTGTGCATAAGTCCGTAGCTGTATCTCGTAAAACTTTTGGCCTGTTTTGGCGATGATGTGGGTAGCCCGATAACCATGGGCATGCCTCTCTTTGCGCTCAATCTTCCATTGATGCGGTTCAAATGCGCTAGTGAGCAAACCGCCGATACTATCTGCCATCTGACTGCCGCCCTCAATCACAATCCGACAGCCCGCAATATCCTGCATTTGCGGCAGACGTAACTGAGGCAGGCGGCAGAGCTTATCAACTATAGACTGCTGGGTTTTGCGCTTGCGTTTGGTGCTCGTCCAACCCATGGTGGATGCAAGCGTGCTTTGAATTAGCTGATAGGCCAGTTCATCAATTTCACTATAGGTTTGGCGAAACACGTCAAGCATAGCCAAGTCATCTTCGCTGAAATCACCGCTGCGAAGTCTATCGCCCAGTTGTGTAATCTGGCTATTGCTCAGTGTCATGCGATTGTCCCGCGCATCTAAACCAATGGTGTGATTATCACCCCACCCTTAGCACACACCACTTATTTGCTAGCTAGCTGAACACTAGCCAGCCTTGTGATGCCCCAGTAAGCGGTTCAACCCCACTGCCAGCACCGCCCCTACACACTGCGCCAGCACAAAACCGGGCACGCTGGCCGGGGCTATGCCGGCAAAGCTGTCGCTGAACATGCGCCCCCACGCCGCAGCGGGGTTGGCAAACGAGGTGGACGCTGTGAACCAATACGCAGCGCCAATATAGGCTGCCACCAAAGACGACGCCCTGCCTGCGGGCGCGCGCAAAATGACCAGCAACAGCCCGGCGGTGGCCACCACCTCGGCCAGCCATTGCGCTGGGCCGCTGCGCAGCTTGGCAGAGAGCTGCAGCAGGGGCAGATCAAACATGGCATGCGCCAGCCACGCCCCCAGTAGCGCGCCCACTAGCTGGGCAGCCACATATGCCAGTGCATCGCGCCAAGACAGTTCGGCACGCCAGGCCATGACGGCACTCACCACAGGGTTGAAGTGCGCGCCGCTGATGGGGCCCAGCACCTCGATGAGCACGTACAGCCCGCCCACCGTCGCGGCGGTGTTGGCCAGCAGCGCAATGGCTACGTTACCGCCCGCCAAATGCTCGGCCATGATGCCCGAGCCAATCACCACCGCCAGCAGCACGGCGGTGCCCAGCAGCTCGGCCAGCCAGCGTTGGGACAAGGTGGGATGCGCCGAGGTTCGCGTGGATGTCGTCATGGCGGCTTAGCTCCGGGCAATTTGTTGCAGTACCGCTTGCAGCTGTGCTTTGTCCATGCTGTGCAGGGGCAAGGCCAGCAGTTGCAGCATGCGGTAGCCGATGGCTTGGCGCGTCAGTTCAAAGGCGCGGCGCTTGCCTTCGTCCCCACCCTCGGCGTTGGACGGGTCGGGGTAGCCCCAGTGCACTTTCACGGGCTGGCCGTTGCCACCAAAGAACACCGGGCAGGCCTCTGCTGCCGCGCTGTCGCACACGGTGATGACTATGGACAGCGGTGGTGCCTCGGGCGTGGTGAATTCGTCCCAGCTTTTGGAGCGGTAGGCGCTGGTGTCCACTCCGGCGTTGGCAAGGGCTTCGAGTGCAAAGGGATTGAGCCGCCCGCTGGGTGCGCTGCCTGCGCTATGGGCTTTCACGTCCTGGCCCAGTTGCTGAGCTAGGTGGTTGAGCATGCCTTCGGCCAGCACACTGCGCGCGGAGTTGTGGGTGCAGAGAATAAGTACGTGGGTGGTCATAGCAATACATCGAGGCGTCTAGAGCAACTGGATTAGCAGCAGGCAGAATTGGCTGCATTCACCGCGATACCTATGGGTTTGCCACGTGGTGTGCAGCAAGCGGAAGTTGCTTGGGGTTTGGCTTGTGGACTGGCCTCACTGAACATGGGCACTGAGCCCAGCGTGTGGAAATGCTCCCAGGCTACGCCCTGCGGGTCGGTCACCCAGTGCTTTTCGCTGCGGGCGTAGCAGCAGGTGGTTTCGCCTTCGTCGGTCAAGGCCAACTCGGCTTGCTCCGCACGGGCTTTGAGTTCTGCCAGTTCGCTGGCGTCATCTACCTGAATACCCAAGTGATCCAAACCCGGCGCACCACCCCGGGTGGAGATCGCGAAATTGACCGGAGGGTCTTGCAACATCCATTTGGCATAGTCGCCCTCCACGCGGGCAGGCTGTGCAGCAAACAACTTGGAATAAAAGGCGATGCTGGCATCGAGGTTTTCGACGCGCATGTGGATATGGAAACGCTTCATAGTTGCTCCTAGCAGTGACAAGGATTGGGGGCTGCCGCGCCACAGGACTGGCCTTGGCAGCAGTTTTCTGTCAGGTATGCCAGCAATTCATTCATGGCGGTGAATTCAGCGCGGTAGCGCAAATTGCGTCCTTGGCGCTCTTGGGCAATGAGGCCTGCATTCATCAGCTCTTTTAGGTGAAAAGACAAGCCTGTGGCTGGCACGCCCAGAGACTCGGCCATGTCGCCGGGGGTCAAGCCCTGCTCGCCCGCCACGACCAAAGCCCGAAACACGTCCAGCCGAACGTCTTGGGCCAAAGCGGCCAGTGCGCGAATGGTGGTTTTCTTATCCATAATTCAATTATAGTTGAATTATTTGATAATTTTATGGCACAGACCTCCTACGCTGCAGTGGTGAGCATCCTTATGCTTTCCTAACAGGCCCAGTGCTACGCTGTGGGCATGCTTGAAATCAGCCCCTCTAAGCCCCACAGCGCAGACGTTTCCTCTACTGCACAGAACCGTCATTGGCGGCATGCCCTCTGGATTGGAGCCATGTTGGGGGCCGCCACCTTGCTGGGCTGGCTGTTGCACGACCACGTGTCACTCACCAGCCAAGCCATGCTCTATGTACTGGCGGTGGTGGTGCTGGCCTACCGACTGCCACGAGTGCCCTCTCTGTTCGCAGCGGTATTGGCGGTGTGCGCATTCAACTTCTTTTATGTGCCACCACGCTTCACACTGGAGGTGGGTAGCCAAGAGAATGTGTTGGCCCTGCTGGCCATGCTGGTATTGGCCTTGGTCATCAGCCACCTGAGCACACGGCTGCAAGCACGCACAGCACAAGCCCGTCTGCAAACCCGCCGGGCGTTGCAGCTACAAAGCTTGGCTGGCCAGTTGGTTGCGGCCGATTCGACCCAGACCGTACTCCAGCTGGGCCAAAGCGCACTGGCACAAGCGTTTGAGGCCCATGACACATGGCTGCTGGTTCACACGCCCAAAGGCTGGGAAAGCAGCAGCCCGATCACACCATCCCCCCAACACCCCGACTCCACCCTGCACGATGGCCTGCACCACTGCATGCGCGAGCGCGCTACGTTGGGGCCTGGAACCGGGCGCTGGCCGGGCCTAGAAGCTTGGTACATCCCACTGCTCAGCCACCCCAGTGCCCAAGCCCATGGTGCTGCGTGCATTCGCCCTGCCGCAGCCAGCGACGAAGACAGCCGTGAACACGCCCAAGCCCTGTGCGCCCTGCTGGCCCAAGCCCTGCAGCAACTGGCCGCGAGTCACGCGCTGCAAGAAACCCAGTTGCAGCACAGCCGCCAGCAACTGGAGAGTACTTTCTTGGCAGCCATTTCGCACGACATGCGCACACCGCTGACCAGTATTCTGGGCGCTGCCAGCGCACTGCAAGAGCAAGGCGAACGCTTGGGCGCGACCGAACAGCAACGCCTGCTCGATACCATTCACAGCGAAGCGATCTATTTGTCCCAGGTCACAGAAAACACACTGGAGTTGCTGCGCATACGCCGCCAGCCCGACGCGGTGGTCATGGACTGGCAGTCCGTGGAGGAAATAGTGGGCAGCGTGATGGCGCGTTTGCGACGCCAGCACCCCCAGCGTACGCTGCAAGCACGTGTTCCCGCTGGGCTGCCGCTGTTGCGCGCCAATGCGGTGCTGTTGGCACAGGCACTGACCAACCTGCTGGACAACGCTTTGCACTACAGCCAAGACCAAGTGGAGTTGGAGGCAAAACTAGACACACAGACCACGGCACCGTGCATTCACCTGTCTGTAAAAGACCGCGGGGCCACCATTGACCAAGCACTGCGCCCGCAGTTGTTTGAGCCCTACAGCCGTGGCGACATGGCCAAGCAGCAGCAACCGCGGGGCGCAGGTCTGGGACTGGCACTGTGCCAAGCGATTGCCCAACTGCACGGCGGCACTATTGCTTGGTACGCCCGCCCCAATGGAGGCAACCGCTTTACGCTCTCGCTGCCAATGCCCCTTCAGCCACAGGAGCCAGTATGACGATTCGCATGCTAGTGGTGGAAGACGACCGGGAAATTCGCCATCTGCTGCAGTCAGCGCTGCAGGCCGAGGGCTTTGCAGTGCAAACCGCCGTATCGGTACAAGAAGCCAGTGCCATGCTGGCGCACAGCCTGCCCGATGTGCTACTGCTGGACTTGGGCCTGCCCGATGGGGATGGCAGCACTTTGGTGCGCAGCGTGCGCCAGCGCAGCAGCTTGCCCATCCTCGTGATATCAGCCCGCCACCAAGAGGAGCAAAAAATTGCCCTGCTCGATGCGGGTGCCGACGACTATGTGGTCAAACCCTTTGGCGTGCATGAATTGCTGGCACGCATACGGGTCAGCCTGCGGCACAGAGGAACCGCCATCAGCGCAGCCACCTTGGAGCATACGCTGGACGATTTGTACATTGATCTGCACCGCCACCAAGTGCTGCTGGCTGGGCAAGAAGTGCACCTAACACCCACCGAATACCAACTGCTGGCGCGCCTCGCACGCCAAGCAGGCCGTGTGGTGACCCATCGCCAACTGCTGGCCGATGTGTGGGGCCCCGAGCACACAGAACACACGCATTACCTGCGCCTCTACATGGGGCAATTGCGCGCCAAGCTGGAACACAACCCCGCCGAACCGCGCCACATCCTGACCGAAACAGGCATTGGCTATCGCCTTGCCGTGGAGTAACCATGAGTCAACACAAAGCAAGCACCGCCGCCCTGACGCTGGGCGCACTGGGCGTGGTCTATGGCGACATAGGCACCAGCCCGCTCTACACCGTGAAAACGATTTTTGACCCTGCACTGGGTGTCCCCTTGGATGCTCCACACCTGATTGGGGCTATCTCGGTCATCTTCTGGGGGCTGATGCTGGTGGTCACGCTCAAATACGTGTGGCTGATATTGCGCGCCGACAACCGGGGCGAAGGCGGCATCATGGCGCTCACCGCCTTGGCAGCCAAAGCCGTTGGGGATGCGCCTCGTGGGCGCATCGTGCTGCTGCTCATGGGCGTAGCAGGTGCAGCGCTGTTTTATGGTGACAGCGTGATCACCCCGGCCATGTCCATACTCAGTGCCGTCGAAGGGTTGGAAGTGGTGACCCCGGCTTTCAAGCCCTATGTACTGCCCCTGTGCGCGGCGATTTTGGTGGGGCTGTTTGCCATGCAACGCTTTGGCACCGGCATGGTGGGGCAGTTGTTTGGCCCCATTATTGCCCTGTGGTTTGGGGTGCTGGCATTTGCGGGCGTGGCGCACATTGCCCAAGAGCCTAGGATTTTGCATGCCCTCAACCCACTGCATGCATGGGCCTTTTTGCAAGAACAAGGTTGGCAACTGTTTGCCGTGATGGGGGCCGTCGTGCTGGCCTTTACAGGCGCTGAGGCTTTGTACGCCGACATGGGGCACTTTGGCCGCCAACCGATTCGCTTGGCATGGACAGGTTTGGTGCTGCCCGCTTTGGCGCTGCACTACATGGGCCAAGGAGCGCTGCTCATGCACAGCCCCGAAGCACTGGATAACCCCTTCTTTCGCATGTTCCCCGATGGGTGGTTGCTGCCCATGGTCGCCTTGGCTACAGCCGCTACGGTGATTGCCTCCCAAGCGGTGATTTCGGGTGCCTACTCACTCACCAAACAGGCCATGCAGTTGGGCTTATTGCCCCGCATGCAGGTGGTCTACACCTCCGTCAAAGAAGTGGGACAAATCTACATTCCCCAGGTCAACTGGTTGCTGCTGGTAGCTGTGCTGCTGGCGGTGGCAGGTTTTGGCAGTTCATCGGCTATGGCAACGGCCTATGGTATTGCGGTGACCATGACCATGCTCATTACCACCGTGTTGACATTTTTCGTGGTGCGCCATGGCTGGGGTTATCCACTGCCGATAGCCGTGGGGGCGACCGCATTCTTTGTCTTGCTCGATGCAGTGCTGGTGGCGTCCTGCTCTATCAAGGTCATGGAAGGCGGATGGTTCCCGCTGCTGCTGGGGCTGGCGGTGTTTGCCGTGATGGCCACTTGGCGCCGTGGCCGGGAACTGCTGATGCACAGCATCCGCCAGAATGATCCTGAGCTAGAGCCTTTTATCGAAGCCCTGCAGGTCAGTCCTCCGCACATGGTGGCCCGCACTGCGGTGTATGCCGTGGCTAATCCGCACACCGTGCCCCAAGCGCTGCTGCACAACCTCAAGCACAACCAAGTGCTGCATGCGCAAAACATCATCCTGACGGTGGTGTTTGAAGATGTGCCATGGATAGCGTTTGAAGACCGCGTGCAGGTTGAGGCGCTGGCCCCGCATTTCTGGCGTGTACAGGTACGCTACGGCTTTAAGAACGTGCCCGATATTCCCAAAGCACTGGAGTTGTGCAAAGCCCAAGGCCTGCCAGTGAACTTGTTTGAAACCTCTTATTTCCTGAGTCGTGAGATTGTGGTGCCCACAGCTGCCTCCCGCAAGGGCGATGGCATGGCACTCTGGCGCGAAAAGCTGTTTAGCCTGATGGCGCGCAACGCCACCACCGCTGCGCAATTTTTTCAGCTACCCCACAACTGCGTGATCGAACTAGGCACACGGGTGCAGATCTAGGCCACAGGGCTAGACCTTCGCTCAGTCCACCCGCCACAGCGGCAAGCGCCAGTTGGCCCACAAAGCCCACAGGCGCATGCCAGCGGTGACCAGCACACAGCCGACCAGGGCCAACCAAGCAGGCATGGGCATGGTTTGCAGCCCCCAAAACACCCAGCCTCCCAAAAAAGCACACAGCGCATAAGGGCGGTGGTCACTGAAGGCAGAAGGAATTTCGCTGCGCACAATGTCGCGCAGCACCCCGCCAAACACCCCGGTCACCACGCCCAACAACACCGCCACCAAGGCTGGCATCTGGTAATCCAGTGACACATCCACGCCCACCGCAGTAAATAAACCCAAGCCCAAGGCATCGGGTAGCTGCATGGCTTTTTCGGTAGGGGCAAAGTGGCGCTGGCGCATAAACAGCATGGCAGCAGTGGTCAGGGCCATCACACCCCAGAGGTATTCCACATGGGCCACCCAAAAGAAGGGGCGTCTATCCAACAGCAGATCGCGCAAGGTGCCACCACCGAAGGCGGCCAAAAACGCCACGGCATACACCCCTACGGCATCCAAACGGCTGCGCGCAGCAGCCATGACTCCCGAGAGCGTAAAGGCCATGGTGGCGGCCACCTCCAGCACATGGCGCAACCAAAAAGTCCAAGTATTGATCTCAAGCATGGCCCCATTGTGCCGATAAGCCAAGCACGAATGGCTGATTTGAGCGGTCAAACGCACGCTTTTCGGTTATACACTCGCCGAGCCTTTTTCTTACAGTGCTACTCGTTAGCGGAGAACTTTGCATGAAAGCCACCACACTCACCCATTCCCTGCGCCAAGCACTGTTGCTGGGCGCTATGACGACTGCACTGGTATCCACATCGTGGGCATCAAGCACAGCGTCTTCCGCTATTTCCCAATCATGGGACAGCTTTTTATCCAGCACCAACAGCGTTTCCGACTCCATCACCAGCAGCTCCACCACCGGCAAGCAAGTCGCCACTGCACGGGCAGACTACGCCGTGGTAGAAGTGGTTGCTGTGGCAGGTAAGCCCGACTGGGTGCAAGTGCATTTGCAAGCCACCACCGAAGAGCAAAAGCACCTGAACTTTGCGTTGCTGCTGCCCAAGAAAGCCCTGCCCAGCCAAGGCATCAAGCAAGGCGATGTGATCCACGCTGAGCCCTACGACTACGGTGTGGAGTTCTCTACTGCCGCCGATCAAAAAGCCTTCTACTTGGCTGTTTTTGACGACAAAATGGATTCCCTGATCAGCGTACCCGTTACGCTGTAATTGCACCCCAGCCCGAGGTTCGGATATGTCTTGGATCAAAGGGCTGGTTTTTTTATGCCTGTTCGCTGGCCTGCACTGTGCAACACAGGCTGGTGTATTGAACTATTGCGACCAAGGACGAGAGCCCAGCGCTGGTGAAAGAAGCATCACGCTGCAGTTCAGCGAATTGGTGCGCAAACAGCTAGAGCAATCAGGCAGCCCTGTGGCTTTGATCTCGTTTGCGGGGCTGGATTTGCAATTTTTCGACATCCGCTACTCGCACATGGGCATTGCCTTGCGCAACAGCCCCCAGAGCCCATGGAGTGTGCGCCAGCTCTACTTTGACTGCGATGAGAAAAAAGGCCGCTTGTTCGACCAAGGGCTAGCAGGTTTTCTGACTGGCAAGAGCACTGGTGACACACTGTTTGTATCGGTGGTTTTTTTGCCTTCGACGGCAGCTACCGTGCTGGAAAAAGCAGCGTTGGACAATAAACTGGCCTTGTCGCTGCTCAATCCCCACTACAGCGCCAACGCCTATCCCTATTCAACCCTGTACCAAAACTGCAATCAATGGGTTGCCGAAATGTTGGCGGCGGCGTGGTCTGGCATGAGCGCCAGCGATGACGCACGCGCCCAAGCGCAACGCTGGTTGCAAAGCCGTGCCTACAGCCCCAGCATGGTGCCTGTGCACACGGTGCCTTTGATGTGGATATCGGGCCATCTGCCATGGCTGCACCGCAACGACCACCCTGAAGCCGACCAACGTCGTTTGCTCTACCAAATCAGCATGCCCGCTTCCGTGGAAACTTTTGTGCACGCCATGATCCCCAGCAGCGAGCGACTGGAAATTTGCATCAAGGGCAAACAAGTCGTTCTGCACAAGGGCTGGAAGCCCTTGGAAGGCCGCTGCCAAGCTGGCGAAGGCGACCAAACCCTCTCTCTAGCGCCTGCGGGCTGATTTCACACCAGCCAGCTCCCCCACCAGCTTGAGCACGCGCTGCAAACGGCTGGCATTGTTCACTTCCACCGTAAAAGTCATCCAAGCGATGCCTTTGACCGACTGGGTTTGCACACCAATCACGTTCATCTTCTCTTTGGTAAAGACCTCCGAGATATCGCGCAACAACCCTTGCCGGTCTATGGCCTCTACGGCCACATCCACGGGATAGTGGGCCGCCCCCAGCTCGCTGCCCCAGGCCACGTCGATGACCCGATCCGGGCTGCGGGCCACCATATTGCGCAAGTTGGAGCAATCCGCCCGGTGCACGCTCACCCCCTTGCCACGGGTCACAAAGCCACTGATCACATCGGGCGGTGCTGGCTTGCAGCACTTGGCCAACTGGGTCATGAGGGAATCGACCCCCACCACCAACACCCCCCCTTTGGGCGCTGGATTAGAAGACTTGCGCCACACCGGCGTTTCAGTGGCCGCGGTGGGCTCTGGCTCTGGCGGGCGTAACAGGTTTTCAATGGTGCGCAGCGAAAACTCGTCCTTGCCCACCACCTCGAACAAAGCATCGGCAGAGTTAAAGCCCAAGCGCTCAGCCAAGTCGTCCAGCTTGAGGGCGGTTTTGCCTTCGCGCTGCAGCAGTTTTTCCACCGCTTCACGGCCTTTGGCGATGGTTTCATCCAGCGCTTGGGCGTTGAACCACGCCCGTACTTTGGCCTTGGCACGGTGGCTGACCAAGTAGCCCAGCTCAGGATTGAGCCAATCGCGCGAGGGGCCCCCGTCTTTGGCCGTGATGACTTCCACCGTTTGGCCATTGCGCAGCGGGGTGTGCAAGGGCACCATCACGCCATCGACCTTGGCACCACGGCAGCGGTTGCCCACACTGGTGTGCACACTGTAGGCAAAGTCCACCGGGGTAGCGCCCTGAGGCAGTTCCAGCACCGCCGCGTCAGGCGTCAGCACATAAATGCGGTCATCCAGCAAGCCATTGGCACCGTTTTGTGCTGCGCCTGACAGATCACGCTCCCACGCCAAGAGCTGGCGCAACACGGCGATTTTGGCGTCATAGCTGCTGTTGGCGGTGACCTGTCCACCATAGCCTTTGCTACCAGCCTCTTTGTACGCCCAGTGGGCCGCCACGCCGTGCTCGGCGTGCTCGTGCATGGCACGGGTGCGGATTTGCACCTCAATGGCCCGCTCGTTGGAATCGCGCACCACCGTGTGCAAAGACTGATAACCATTGGGTTTGGGGCGGGCAATGTAGTCGTCAAACTCGTCCACCACAGGCTTAAAGAGGTTGTGTACCAAACTCAAAGCCGCATAGCAATCGGAAATGCTGGGCACCACTACCCGCAGTGCCCGTATGTCATACAACTGATCAAAGCCCAGCGACTTGCCACGCATCTTTTTGACGATGCTGTAGATGTGCTTGGGACGCCCATACACCGCGGCCTCTATGCCTTGCTGGCGCAAGTCCCCGGCGAGTTGGTTGCGCAGGGTTTCCATACCCACTTCGCGTTCCACGCGCTTTTCGTCCAGCAAACGGGCAATGTCTTTGTAGGTCTGCGGCTCCAAAAAGCGGAAGGCCAAGTCCTCCATCTCCCACTTGATCTCCCAAATGCCCAAGCGATTGGCCAAAGGGGCAAACACATGCAAAGACTCGGCGGCCAGCGCAGCAGGCACCGTTTGTTTGGTGGCGGCGAAGTAGCGCAGCGTTTGCAGGCGCGAGGCCAAGCGCAGCATGACCACGCGCAAATCGCGCGAGAACGCGAGCAGCATCTTGCGCACGCTCTCGGTTTGGGCGGCAGCGGTCTGGGCTTGCGGCAAATGGCTGGTGTCGTCTTGCTCTCCTTGGCTAATACGGGCCATACGCTGCACACGTACCAGCTTGGTGGTTTCCATGGCCAAGTCGGCATAACCAGGGCCGAACGACTTACTCAACACCTCATGCGGTTTGTGCAAATGGTCACAGGTATAGACCAAATAGACAGCCGCTTGCATGGCGTCAGAGCCACGGATGTGGCGCAAGATGGCCGCCGCACCATCGGCATGGGCCAAGGTGTTTTCTCCAGTACCCAAAGTCTCGCTGCTCAGCAGCGGTTCGGCAAAAGCTCGGGCACGGGCCAGCGCATCCGATTCTTGTGGCATAGCAGGTGCAGATGCGTTGATGACATCCACCACATCGCCGGCATCCGGTACCGCAACGGCATCGGTGTACAAACTCTTCATATTCAAGTCGCTAATAAATGGTCTATGACCACTTGGTATTGATCGGGTACCACCAGCGTAGGCGCATGGCCGACTCCCGCAAACTCGACTAAACGGGCTCGGGGGCCACGCGCTTGCATGGCCTGCGCTGTTGCAGCACTGAGCAAATCGGACTCCTGTCCACGCAACAACAAGGTGTCTGCGCGGATTGCGTCATACGCGGCCCACAAGAAGGCCTCACCCTGCTTTACAGACTCCTCGGACGTACTGGCAAACGGTTGGGCCAAGGCGGGGTCGTAGCGCAGTGTCCAAGTGCCTTGCCCTAAGGGTTTAAGAGCGTGGATACTGAAGTCCAGCCACTGCTGTTCGGTATGCGGGCCAAAACCCAAAGAAACCGCCCGCAAAATAGCCAAGGCTTGGGCTAAATTGGGAAACACGGGTACTTGACCCACATACTGACCAATGCGCTGCATGGCTTGCCACTCCAACACAGGGCCCACGTCATTCAAAACCAACTTAGGGACCTGCACCCCCAACTGCACCAGCGCAGGCACACAAGCCATGCCCAGCAAGCCCCCCATACTGGTGCCCACCCAACTCACAGACTGTAGCTGCAGCGCTTGCACCAGTTGCACCAAGTCTGCGCCATATACAGGCAATTGGTAGTCCTGCGGATTAGCCAGCCAATCACTTTGTCCGCGCCCAGCCACGTCAGGGCAAAGAACGCGCACTGCACCCTGGGTTTGCGCCACCAGCGCACGGGCCAGTACATCAAAGTCCCGCCCTTGGCGGGTCAGACCATGCACGCAAACAATGGCATGCAACGCCTCTGGATTACCCCACTCCCAGTAGGCCATGCGATGGGTATTAGCAGAGTCGCGGCAGACAATCGAATTGAGTCGTGGATCAGCCATAGCACCCCCCTATTGGCATTGGTTACAACTGGGTTTGACAACGCTACCATCGTACTGGAATACTGCCCTGCAACTGAGGCAATACAGCGATTTATAGGAGTCATATGCTGAAAGGAAAAACCGCCATCGTCACAGGCTCCACCAGCGGCATTGGTCTTGGCATCGCCAAGGCCTTGGCCGCGCAAGGAGCCAACATCGTGCTCAACGGGTTTGGTGACTACGAGAGCCCCAAAGGGGCCATCACAGCCTTGGGCGCACGGGTAAGCTACCACCCTGCTGACATGAGCAAACCCGACGACATTGCCGCGCTGGTAGCGCATGCGCAAGAGGCCTTTGGCACAGTGGATATATTGGTAAACAACGCAGGCATTCAGCATGTAAGCCGCATTGAAAACTTTCCTACTGAGCGCTGGGACAGCATCTTGGCCATCAACCTGACCAGCGCATTCCACACCACCCGCTTAGTGTTGCCCGGCATGCTGCAGCGCAATTGGGGGCGGATCATCAACATTGCATCGGTACATGGCTTGGTGGCATCGGCTGAAAAATCGGCCTACGTGGCCGCCAAACACGGTTTGGTGGGTTTGACCAAAGTCACTGCATTGGAAAACGCCACCAGCGGCGTGACCTGCAATGCCATCTGCCCCGGCTGGGTGCTCACGCCCTTGGTACAAAAGCAGGTGGATGCCAAAGCCCAGCAAATGGGGCTGACCAACACCGAAGCCACCAAACTGCTACTGGGTGAAAAAGAACCGTCCCAGCAATTCACCACCCCTGAAGAGCTTGGGGCATTGGCCGTATTTCTGTGCTCCAGCGCCGCTGACAATGTACGCGGAGTGGCGTGGAATATGGATGGAGGCTGGACAGCACAATAAGCCGTCGCTTCAGCTTTGGTGTTGCTGGCAATAGTTCAGCAAATCATCCAACAGCATAGGCTGGGCAAACAAATAGCCTTGGTACTGCAAGCATCCCAACGCTTGCAGCGCATCCCGCTGGGCAGCGATTTCCACCCCTTCAGCCACGACCGAAAAACCCATGCTGCTGGCCAATTGCACAATGGAAGCAACAATGGCTTGGTCGTGCGGGTCTGTCACGATATCGCGCACAAAACTTCGATCGACCTTGACCTGATCCACCGGCATGCGTTTGAGATACGCCAGCGACGAATAACCGGTTCCGAAGTCATCCAAAGCGATGCCCACGCCTACTTCACGCAACGCTGTTAAACGTTCTACAACCAGAGAAAAATCTTCTGCAAAAACGCTCTCGGTAACTTCCAGCTTCAAACGGGCTGGCTCAATAGCGTAGAGCTGCAACAATTCCTTTACTCCACTGACATAGCTTGGTCGCAACAATTCGGTCACACTGACATTGACCGACAAACTCACCCCCCGCATCGTGGGGTTTTGACTCCAGTGTTGCAACTGCTGCGCAGCCTGCTCCATCACCCAGCGCCCTAAAAGCAAGATGGCACCACTTTTTTCTGCAGCTTGGATGAAATAAGCGGGGCCTAACAAGCCCTGCTGGGGGTGCAGCCACCGCACCAAGGCCTCCACGGCCACCACCTTTTGTTGGTGATTGAGTTGTGGCTGGTAATAGAGGACAAACTCATGGTTTTCAATGCCTCTGCGCAGCTCTTGCCCCAAGCGGAAGGCGGCTTGGTTACCCGATAGCAATACAAACATGATGCAGTACGCGGCCAACACAGCAAAAGCTGTATTGACCCATGCCCCCCATATGCGCAAGTCATCGGGTAAGGTAAAACCGCTGGCAATCCCCCAATTGGTCGAGGCAAAGCCGACAAACGTGATCATCGGAACAGCCACCATCACGTTGCGCAACCAAGGCCGCTCTTGGCGCAGGATGAACATGCAGCACATGGACAAAACCAGTAAGTAGTTGTGCGCTACGCGCGGTGCGTGGGCACTGGGTATATCCATGAAGATGGACATAAGCACGATCACGGCATAGCAAACACCTAACAAAATAAAAAAAGCCGCACGCTGCTTAGAGGCCCACGTGAGCAATACGACTCCCACGCCGCACATGAGCATGAGCAAATCGAGCAACACGCCCAAGTAATTGTCTTGTGATGCAAACACCGGTGCCCAGCCAGCCCCACTGATGCACATGATGGCTGCGCCGATGTAGAGAATACGGCGTACGAGACGTTGATCGCTATTCATGGTGTTATAAGCAAGCTTGTACAGTTGCCTACAAAGAAATCAAGCTGAAAACCAGCGCAAGCGCTACAAAATGTAATTAATGCTACGGCCAACAGATTTAAACGATATAAAAACGTTAGAACAAAAACTCTTTATTTGTGCCCACACCAGTCGAGAACATAGTAATCTGTACACTAGTTTCCGTGTCAAGTGCAGCACTGTTGCGTACAACAATAGAAACAGTTTTGTGCTTTGTCACGTACAACAGCACAATCGTTTATCAATAATAGAGAAAACGTGCGATTTCGAATCCAAACTCGCTCACAGTTATGACCATGCAGAATCCAGCTCGCGTAAACAAAATTTTGGTAGTTGATGACGATGCCCGCATTCGTGACTTACTTCGGCGCTATCTGAGCCAAGAAGGATTCGAAGTCTTGCTGGCCGAAGACGGCAAAGCCTTAACCCGGCTGCTGCAGCGTGATTCGGCAGACATCATCATTTTGGATTTGATGATGCCCGGTGAAGACGGATTATCTATCTGTCGCCGCCTGCGTGCTGCCAGTAACCACACCCCCATCATCATGCTCACAGCGCGCAACGAAGATGTTGATCGCATCGTGGGCTTGGAGGTCGGTGCTGACGACTACTTGGGCAAACCCTTCAACCCCCGCGAGTTGTTGGCGCGCATCCATGCTGTGCTGCGCCGCCGCCCTACACAAGAGGCGCCCGGTGCCCCATCGACCGATCAAGAAACCATCCGTTTTGGTCGTTTTGTGTTCGACTTGGGTGCACGCACCCTGAAAAAAGACGGTCAACTCGTGCCCATGACCACAGGCGAATTTGCCATGCTCAAAGCACTGGTTCGCCATCCACGCACACCGTTGACACGTGAAAAGTTGGCCCAACTCTCACGTGGCCGCGAATTTGAACCCTTTGATCGCAGCTTGGACGTTCAAATTTCACGCCTGCGCAAGATGATCGAAGAAGACCCCAGCTCACCGCGCATGATCCAAACCGTGTGGGGATTGGGCTACGTATTCGTTCCTGATGATCCAGTAGAAGCTATCTAGGCATGCGCACCTCGCCAGTGCCATACCCCTTAAGCTTATGAAGCGCTATGACTTGGCCAATGCGCGCAAAATGCCCCAACAACCCAGAGCCCGCCAACTGTGGCGGATTTCTCTGTTTTGGCGCACCTTTTTGCAAATCGTGTTGCTCATGCTCATCAGCTTGGCCGTTTGGTTGGAGACATTCCAAACCCTAGAACTGGAGCCACTGGCTGAGCAAACGGCCCAACACATCAGTGTGCAGGTGGGGCTGAGCCAATCTTCTGTCGTATTTGCCCAAGAACCCACACGCTTGGCACTCATCGAGATGCTGCAAGATTTGCACAACGTGCGCGTGATTGCAGGCAGCCCGCAAGAGCAAGTCGACCTTGGCATACACAGTCTGTTCATGCTGCGCGTGGAAAAAATCCTGCAAACCAAATTTGGATCTGGCACGCATTTGGCACGCGCTGTCAATGGCGAAGAAGGCTTGTGGGTACGCTTTGAGGTGAAAGGCCACACAACCCACTACTGGATGCTGGTCGAACAGTCCGAATTCACAGGGATTTCCTACGAAGCTTTGGCTATTTGGATTGGCTTGACCACCTTGATTTCGGTAGCTGGTGCAACGGTCATCACCCGCTTGGTCAACCGCCCCTTGCGCGACTTTGGCAAAGCCGCCGCTTTGGTGCAAGAAGGCAAGCTCAGCCAAGCCCACTTGCGCGAACGGGTTTCGACCAAAGAAATCAGTGAACTGAACCACAGCTTCAACAGCATGCTGGACAAACTCACCGAGGTAGAGGCCGAGCGTGCTCTGATGCTTGCTGGCATCTCGCACGACTTGCGTACGCCTTTGGCACGACTGCGTTTGGAAATAGAACTGAGTGTGCCCGATGACCACGTGCGCATGATGATGAGTGAAGACATCAGCCAAGTTGACGCCATACTGAACAAATTCATGGACTACGCCCGCTTGGGCAAGCAGAACATTCGATCTTTGGAGCTATCCAAGCTGGTGCAACACTGCTGCGACCCGTTTGCCATGAACAATGACATCGATATCCGTTTGGACATATCCCCCGATATCCGCGTCTTGGCCGATGAGGTGGATCTGGGCCGTGTCATCAACAACCTGATCGAAAACGCCCAGCGCTATGGGCGCAGCAAAGACACGGGCCGCTGCGAAATCGAAATCAGCGCATCGGTTACCACCGACTGGGTCACTCTGCGCCTGCAAGACCACGGCTTGGGTGTGCCCGAAGCGCAGCTAGCGCAATTGGTGCAGCCTTTCTTTCGTGGCGAGGCCGCCCGCACCGAAGCTACGGGAGCGGGCTTGGGCTTATCCATCGTGGACAAAACCGTGCGCCGCATGGGGGGCTCGCTCAAGCTGTTCAATGCCCACCCCAGCGGCTTGATGGCTTACATCCAACTGCCTTTAGCCCAACCAGGCAGCACAATGACAAGCTGAGTCTGCACCGAACGCTGCAGCCTAGGCTTTCACCAACAACACCACTGCACGCGCTTCCATGGCCTCACCCGCTCCCACGGGGCCCAGTTTTTCGTAGGTTTTGGCTTTCACATTCACTTGCGCCACATCAGCGCCCAACAGGGCAGCCACGCTGGCACGGATAGCGTCCATATGCGGCGCCAGCTTGGGCACTTGGGCGATGATGGTGCAGTCCACATTGAGCAAGCGGTAACCCTGAGCCTGCACACGGCGCCACGCTTCGCGCAGCAGCACGCCAGAGTCAGCGCCTTTGAACTGCGCATCGGTATCGGGAAAGTGGCGGCCAATATCGCCCAAGCCCGCAGCGCCCAGCACCGCATCGGTGATGGCATGCAGCAGCACATCGGCATCCGAATGGCCCAACAGCCCTTTGTCAAAAGCAATCTCGACACCGCCCAAAATGAGCTTGCGCCCTTCTACCAAGCGGTGCACATCCCAGCCCTCGCCTATGCGCAGAGCAGGGAGAACATCGGAGGCCGCGGTCGAAGTCGTATCAGAATCAGTCATAAAGGAAACCTGTGAAGCAGCGTGCGCCAAACCGGCTGGTTGCGCAGACATGGGGGATGCCGGGAAAGCTTGGCGCGCGCGCAGCACAGCATCAGCCAAGGCAAAGTCTTGGGGGTAAGTCACTTTGAAATTTTGCGCACTGCCTTCGACCAGCAGCGGCGCGTAACCCGCTATTTCTAAAGCACTGGCCTCGTCGGTGACGGCTGCTGGCTGTTCACGCAGTGCCGTTTGCAGAGCGTCCTGCAAAGCTTGCAAGCGGAACATTTGCGGTGTTTGGGCCAGCCATTTGTCGCTGCGCGCTACGGTGGTCGCTACACGCTTGGCTGAACCCACTTGGCTCGATTGGGATTGCTTGAGAGTGTCCGGCAAAGGCAAGGCCAGCAGACCGCCCACCGCATCGCTCCAGCAGGCATCGAGCAGGGCATTGATTTGCTCGGGCTGCACCAAGCAGCGGGCAGCATCGTGCACCAGCACCCAGTCGTGTGTAGCGGCACCCTGCCCTTGCAACCATGCCAAGCCATTGAGGACACTCTCAGCGCGTGTTGCACCACCGCAGTTTGCTACAAAAAAAGTAGCACCCCCAGCTTGCTGCATAAGCTCTAGAGCCTGATTTTCCACCCAAAAACCGTCGCCAGGTGCCGTCACCACCACCACCCCATGCACCCTGGGCACTGCAGCAAAGGCCTGCAGGGTGTGCAAGACCAAAGGCTGGCCCGCAACGCTTTGGTATTGCTTGGGGCCCGCGGCACCGGCGCGGCTACCACTGCCAGCACAGGGAATCAACACCCAGACACGGGGCGACGCTGCGGGCGTAGGGGGAGACTCAAGGCTGGCACGGTGATCCGAAGGGCTTTGCATAGTGGCGGCGATTGTAGTGATCTGCCCCCACGCCACCGCTGTGCCGCACCTACAATTTAGCCCGTCATGGATCTGCCCAAACTCAGCGCTGGCAAGCGCTTTACCTTGCCCCGTCCTGTCGGCTCGGCCGACGCTGTTTTACTGGCCCGCCTGAGCGAGCGCCAAGTCAGCACGCACAACGCGATTACCGCCATCATCACCGCCAGCGCTGCCGACGCGCAACGCCTGATGGATGAACTGCACTTTTTCGCCCCGCACCTGCGCTGCGCCCTCTTTCCCGACTGGGAAACGCTGCCCTACGACACCTTCTCGCCGCACCAAGACTTGATCAGTGAACGCTTGGCCACACTCTGGCGCATCCACAGCCATGGCGACAAAGACGAAGGCGTGGACGTGGTGCTCATCCCCGCCACCACCGCGCTGTACCGCCTGCCGCCACCGGCCTTTTTGGCGGGTTACACCTTCCGCTTCAAGACCGGGCAGCAGTTGGACGAAACACAGCTCAAGGCGCAGCTCACCTTGGCGGGGTACAACCACGTCACGCAGGTGGTCAGCCCCGGCGAATACGCGGTGCGCGGCTCGCTCATCGACCTCTTCCCCATGGGCAGCTTGGTGCCTTACCGGGTGGATTTGTTTGACGACGAGATCGACACCATCCGCACCTTTGACCCGGACAGCCAGCGCAGCCTCTACCCGGTGCCCGAAATCCGCCTGCTGCCTGGGCGCGAATTCCCCATGGACGAAGATGCCCGGGGCCGCTTTCGCGCCCGCTGGCGCGAGCTGCTGGAAGGCGACCCGACCAAAAGCCGCATCTACAAAGACATGGGCGCTGGCGTAGCCACCGCAGGCATTGAGTACTACCTGCCGCTGTTTTTTGAAGAAACCGCCACGGTGTTTGACTACATCGCAGGCGCCACCGTGGTGCTGCATGGTGATGTGGAAGCGTCCTTCCAGCGCTTTTGGCAGGACACACGCGACCGCTACCGGCTGGTGCAGGGCGACCCCGAGCGCCCGGTGCTGCCGCCCGAGAGCCTATTCCTGAGCCAAGAGCAGTTCTACACCCTGGCCAACGGCCATGCCCAGCTATCGCTGCGCCCCTCCGCCCAGGCGCAAGCGCAGGCCGACGCCATCCCCGACAACGGCTTTGCCGCCCCGTTGCCCGAGCTGACCGTGCTGCGCGGCAGCGAAGACCCGCTCGCCCGCCTGCAAGCCCACGCGCGCAACACCCAGCACCGCCTGCTGGTGCTGGCCGAGAGCGATGGCCGCCGCGAAAGCCTGCTGGACTTTTTGCGCGCCTCGCACTTCAGCCCGCCCGCGTTTGACTCGCTGGCCGAGTTTGTGGCAAGCAGCGAGCGCATCGGCATTGCCACCGCCGCCCTGACGCAAGGTTTTGCTTGGTTGGAGCAAGGCATAGACCTGATCACCGAGACCGAGCTGTTTGCCACCGCGCCTACGGCGCGCAAGCGCAAAAAGCAGGAGCAAGTCAGCGATGTGGAAGCGCTGATCAAAGACCTGAGCGAGCTCAACGTGGGCGACCCGGTGGTGCACAGCCAGCACGGCATTGGGCGCTACCACGGACTCATCAACATGGACGTGGGCAACAAAAACCCCGACGGCAGTCCCGCACTGCAGGAGTTTTTGCACCTGGAATACGCCGACAAAGCCGTGCTCTACGTGCCCGTGAGCCAGTTGCAGCTCATCAGCCGCTACACCGGTGTGAGCGCCGACGAAGCCCCGCTGCACAAACTGGGCAGCGGCCAGTGGGACAAGGCCAAGCGCAAAGCCGCCGAGCAGGTGCGCGACAGCGCCGCCGAGTTGCTCAACATCTACGCCCGCCGTGCTGCACGCGAAGGGCATGCGTTCCGCTATTCGCCAGCCGACTACGAGCAGTTTGCCAACGACTTCGGTTTTGAAGAAACCGCCGACCAGAAGGCCGCCATCCACGCCGTCATTCAGGACATGATTTCGCCTCGCCCCATGGATCGCTTGGTCTGCGGCGACGTGGGCTTTGGCAAGACCGAGGTGGCGCTGCGCGCCGCTTTTGTAGCCGTCACAGGTGGCAAGCAAGTGGCATTCTTGGCCCCCACCACCCTGCTGGCCGAGCAGCACTACCAGACGCTGGTAGACCGCTTTGCCAAGTGGCCGGTGAAGATTGCCGAGATGAGCCGCTTTCGCAGTGGCAAAGAGATCACCACGGCGCTCAAGGGCGTGCTTGACGGCACGGTGGACATTGTGGTGGGCACGCACAAACTGCTGGCCGAGGGCACGCAGTTCAAGAACCTGGGGCTACTCATCATCGACGAGGAACACCGCTTTGGCGTGCGCCACAAGGAGCAAATGAAAGCCCTGCGCGCTGAGGTGGACGTGCTCACGCTCACCGCTACCCCCATCCCACGCACCATGAGCATGGCGCTGGAAGGCCTGCGTGACCTGTCGGTGATTGCCACCGCCCCGCAACGGCGTCTGGCCATCAAAACCTTTGTGCGCAGCGAAAACCAGGGCGTCATCCGCGAAGCCGTGCTGCGTGAATTGAAGCGCGGCGGGCAGGTTTACTTCCTGCACAACGAGGTGGAGACCATCGAGAACCGCCGCGCCAAACTGGAAGAACTGCTGCCCGAGGCGCGCATCGCCGTGGCCCACGGCCAGATGCCCGAGCGGCAATTGGAAGCCGTGATGCGCGACTTCACCGCCCAGCGCACCAATTTGCTGCTGTGCTCGACCATCATCGAAACCGGTATCGACGTGCCCACGGCCAACACCATCGTCATCAGCCGAGCCGACAAGTTCGGCTTGGCGCAGTTGCACCAACTGCGCGGGCGTGTGGGCCGCAGCCACCACCAAGCCTACGCCTACCTGATGGTGCCCGACATAGACGGACTGACCAAGCAGGCTGCCCAGCGTCTGGACGCCATCCAGCAAATGGAAGAACTGGGCAGCGGCTTTTACTTGGCCATGCACGACCTCGAAATTCGCGGCGCGGGTGAGGTGCTGGGCGAAAACCAGAGCGGCAACATGCTGGAAGTGGGCTTCCAGATGTACAACGAGATGCTCGCCGAGGCGGTGCGCTGCCTCAAAGAAGGCAAAGAGCCCGACCTGCTGGCCCCCCTGCACGCCACCACCGAGATCAACCTGCATGCCCCCGCCCTGCTGCCCGACGAGTACTGCGGCGACGTGCACCTGCGCCTGTCGTTCTACAAAAAGCTGGCCACGGCCAAAAACACCGACCAGGTGGACACGCTGCTGGAAGAAATCGTGGACCGCTTTGGCAAACTGCCCGCGCAAGCGCAAACGCTGATCGACGTGCACCGCCTGCGCGTCATCAGCCAGCCCTATGGCGTGGTCAAGGTCGATGCTGCTCCGGGCGTGATCAACATCACCTTCAAGCCCCATGCGCCGATCGATCCGGTCAAGATCATCCACCTGATCCAAAAGAACAAGCACATCAAGCTGGCGGGCAACGAGAAACTGCGCATCGAACGCGAACTGCCCGAGGTGAAAGACCGCGTGCAGATGGTGCGCGATGTGCTGCGCAATTTGGGCGAACCGCTGAAGTAAGCCCCCCGCCCCAAAGCCAAGGGCCAAGGCAGGCATGCCAGCTTGCGCGTGCAGTGCCTTGGTCTCTGTCGGTGGGCTGCATTAGACTAGTGTGGTCACACACCAAGCAGCGGGAAGCGTCATGTCGCTAGACCCCACCACACTGATCATCATCAACGTCGCCAACGTATTGGTCATAGCGACGGCCTTGCCCCTCATCATGGGGCAAGGCCTGAGCACTGCCGCCGCCAGAGGGCGCCGATCCTTGATATTCAATGCTGGCGCGTGGATTTGCATGCTGCTTTCCTCACTGTGGAGTGGCCTCTCGCCCAACTTGATTTTGTCCACCATGGCCATGGGCTTGCTATCGGCCAGCCAGTGGTCGCTGTACCGGGCTTTGGAAAACTGGCTAGGCCCTCGCCCGCTGCGCAAATGGCTCATGCTGCTGGCTTGGATCATGCCCGCAGGCTACGCACTGAGTTTTACCAACTACCAAGTGCGCGTGGGTTGGTCTAATTTGCTGCTCGCCGGTCAAATACTGATCGTGTCCCGAGCCTGTCTGTACCCCCTGAACAAAGAGTTTGGCCACACATCGTGGCGCTACCCCATGTTCGGATGCTTGCTTGTCATGGCGGTATTCACCACCGCACGTGGGGTGTTGGGTGCGTGGTTTACCGAGCTGTACCCCTACTTTCTAGCGCCATCCCCGGTGAACTTAGGTGCTTTGGTCTGTGCCAATATGACCTTGGTTTTAGGTGCCATGAGTATTTTGGCAGCCTGGCGTGAAGAGGCTCACCAACAACTGCATTTGCTCACCATCACCGATCCGTTGACCGGTTTACTCAACCGCAACGGATGGACGCAACAAGCCCACAAAGCCATCCAACAAGCACAGCAGCGGCACACATCGGTCTCTGTATTGATGCTGGACTTGGATTATTTCAAGCTCATCAACGACCGCTACGGCCACGAAACGGGCGATGCGGCATTGCGCTTTTTTGGGCATGCCATGCAGCAATGCCAGCGCCCGGGCGACTTGCTGGCCCGTATCGGTGGGGAAGAGTTTTGTGTGCTGCTCATGGATGCAGATACCTCCACTGCCAGCAGCTTTGACAAAAGTCTGCGCGAGGCACTCAACAGCTTGGACACCGATCTGCTGCCGTCAGTCCTGAGCTTTAGCGCCGGCCACACGCTGTACCAAGGCCATCAAGACACTTTGGAAGCGGCCATGGCCCGTGCAGATAGCGCGCTGTACCGCGCCAAAGCGGCTGGCAGAGGACAACTTGCCTCGGATTACGCCAGTAACCCGAGGGTTCACGCTTTGGCTTCTTTATGATGCAGCCCCTGCAACAGCCTGGGCCTCAAGGGACGATGGCATGAAAACCGCAACCACCAACACCGCTGCATACACATGGAAAAACCTGCGCCTTGCCGCTGTAGGCCTGCTGCTCCTTGCCCATCTGGGCTTGGTGTTGCTGCAATCTTCGGGCTGGTTTCCTTTATGGCTGTCTGAGTTATCCCTGTTCGTGCCGTATTACTGGGTGCTGCCCTTGCTGCTACTGGCCCCCCTGTTGGCTGTGGGTCTGCACTGGTCGCTAGGCGTGTTGGCACTGGCCAGTCTGCTGTGGTTTGCCACCAGCACCATGGGCATGCAGTGGAACATGGCTACACCCACGGCCTCCGACGGAACCCGGCTGCGGGTGATGACCTACAACGTCAAAGCACGCGATGCCAAACACCGTGCCAATGGCTTTGAAGAAATTGAAAACGAAGTGCGCAGCCACCAGCCCGATGTGGTGGCGCTGCAAGACGCCAATGGCTGGCTACCCGAACGATCCAATGCCGCCCCGATAGAAGCCAGGCCTTTATTTGGATTGCCCAACGTGGTGGTGCAAGGCCAGTACGTGTTGGCCAGCCGCTATCCACTGCAGCAGTGTGAAACGGGCTTACTGACCAAGACAGACCCCAGCCACACCTACCTGCGCTGCAGCATGCAGGTGGGTCAGCAAAGCATCACGGTAGCCACGGCGCACTTTGTCTCCCCCCGCTGGGCACTGACTGCCACCAAAGAAACACTGGGAACGGGGTTGGAAGACTGGAAACAGAACGTGGCCACCCGCATGGCCCAAGCGGGAGGCTTGGTCAGTGACTTGATTCGGCAACCCCGCCCCTTGCTAGTGCTAGGAGATTTGAACTCCCCCCCCAACTCGGAAGCGCTGGCATTGGTGCAACGCTTGGGTTTGCGTGACGCCTTCAACGAAGCTGGCAAGGGCTGGGGATTTACGCACGGGCACTCCTTGAACAAAGGCTTGGACTTTTTGCGCATAGACCACATTCTGACCAGCGCTGAATTTGCCATTGCCAGCAGCACCGTGGGTGGAAGCGAAGCCTCTCAACACAATCCCGTTGTGGCCGAAATCGTGCTCAAACCCTTATAGAACAAGCTCAAGCAGCTATCAATTTGATAGCAATTCAACACTGTATTCATTACCCCATCGATCCATGTCCAGCTCTGAAATCTCCCCCGGCCTCGTCGTCCAAAACTTGCCCAAGGCTTTGCGCTTGCGCGACTACAAACTCATCGCGTTTGACATGGACTCCACACTGATCAACATCGAGTGCATCGACGAGATTGCCGATGCAGTAGGCCGCAAGGCCCAAGTGGCGGCCATTACCGAAGCGGCTATGCGCGGTGAAATCACCGATTTCAAAGACAGCCTGCGCCGCCGTTTGGCCCTGCTGCAAGGCGTGACCGTGGCCGATTTGGAGGCGGTAAAAACCGAGCGGCTGCGCCTGAACCCCGGCGCAGCCGCCTTGGTGGCTGCGTGCAAGCAGGCAGGACTGAAGGTATTGCTGGTCAGCGGTGGTTTTACCTACTTTGCGTCGCACGTGTGCGAATTGCTGGGCATTGACTTCATGCGATCCAATGCGCTGCAGATAGAAAACGGCGCGCTCACAGGGGGGCTAGAACAGCAGGCTTGGGGCGAAATTTGCGACGGAGCCGAAAAACGCCGTACGCTGCTGGAGGTGGCCTCGCTCTTGAACATCCGCCCTGAGCAGTGCATTGCCATGGGTGACGGTGCAAATGACCTGCCCATGATGGGCGCAGCGGGCCTGTCGGTGGCCTACCACGCCAAACCTGCCGTGCGTGAGAAAGCCCATGTGGCTATCAACGCAGGCGGTTTGGATCGTTTGCTGCAAGTGCTAAGCAGCGATTAAAGCGCTTGCTTGAGGCGGGCAATACCCTCCTCAATCTTGGCTTCGTCGGCCGTGGCAAAGCTCAGGCGCAACGTGGCTGTGTCGGGGTTGTGCGCGTAAAACGGCGTACCGGGAACGAATGCCACCAGTTTTTCAATCGCGCGCTTGGCCAAAGCAGCCGCATCGGCATCGGTGCCGTTAGCCCCCGTCAAGCGCGCCCAGAAAAACATGCCTCCCAAGGGTTGGTTAAAGCTAATCGCTTCGCCCAACTCAGCGCGCAAGCACTGCCCCATGCGCGCGGCGCGTTTGGCATAGGTCTGGCGTACGGCATCCAGCGCGGCTGGCATGCGTTGCAATTTCAAATACTCGGCCACGATGGCTTGTGACAAATTGCTGGTATGCGCATCGCTGAATTGCTTGCACATGGTGGCTTTGGCCAATAACTCGGGTTGGGCAATGAGCCAGCCCACGCGCAAACCGGGGCTGAGCACTTTGCTAAAGCTACCGCAGTAGGCAATCCATTCGCGGCTACCGGGCACTTGGGCGCTCAAGGCCAGCAAGCTGGGCGGCGCTGGTTGATCAAAGTGCAGTTCGCCATAGGGATCGTCTTCCACCACCAGGGTTTGGGTGCGGGCAGCCAATTCCAAGATGCGTACACGGCGCTCTTGGCTCAGCATGGCACCGCTGGGGTTGGCAAATGAAGGAATCAAGTACACCAGCTTGGGCTTGTGCTCGGCAATCAAACGTTCCAGCGCATCAACATCCACGCCATGGGCGTCAATCGGCGCACCAACAACCTTGGCACCATACAAGCGGAAGCACTGGATGGTGGCCAAAAAGGTGGGGGCTTCGACGATCACGACATCACCAGGGGAAATCATGGTTTTGCCAATCAGATCCAAGGCCTGCTGGCTACCTGTCGTCGCAATGAGTCCATCAGAGGCCACCTGCACCCCTTTGGCAGCCATATAGGCGGGCAATGCCTCACGCAATGTGGGAAAGCCTTCGGTGGCACCGTATTGCAGAACAGCTCCAGGCTGCTCGCGCAGCACCGTGTCAGTGGCTTGGCGAATGCCCTCCACATCAAACAAAGTGGGATCAGGGAAACCGCCAGCAAAGCTGATGATGCCGGGCTTACCCAGCAGTTTGAATAGCTCGCGGATAGCGGAGGTTTCGACGTTTTGAAGGCGGTCAGCAAATTGCATAGTGAAAGCGGTTTCTCGTGTTTTCAATTGGTAACCGAAAAGTGCGTTAACCCCTAGCAACGAAGGGCAACCCAACATACGGCATGGGGTAAATTGTGACCCAAAGCAGCGATCAATCTGCCCAAATTACACACAGGAGGTATGCATGTCGTCATTGGATTCATTTTTTGCCAGCGTGAAGTTGCCCGCCATGTCTGAGGTGGCGCACGACCTGATTAGAACTTTGGACGATGACAGTGCCTCTGTAGGCGATGTCACTGACATCATCGCCCGTGACCCGTCGCTTACCGCCAAATTGCTGCGCCTTGCCAATTCAGCCCAGTTTGGCCTGCCACGGGGTGTGGCGACACTGGACGATGCCATCACCATGGTGGGCATGGCCAAGGTTCGCACCCTGTGCCTAGGGGCTTGCCTGAGCGAATCCTTTCCCGTGGTGCCGGGCTTGGATCGCAAAGAATTCTGGCAAACCAGCATGGCTTGCGCAGGCTATGCCCAGTGGTTAGCCAACGGTTTGGGCTCCGATCCCCAAGTAGCTTGGCTGACTGGCATGATGATGCGCTTGGGAGAGTTGTTGATCGCGCAAGCTGAACCCGCTGTATTGGCCGAGATCGAGCGACTACCCCACTTTCCAGGTGGACGCTGGGAGCGTGAGCAAAATTTGACTGGCTTTACCGAATGCCAAATCACCGCCGAATTGGCGCGCCGCTGGAATTTCCCCAAAACCATGGTGGAAGCCTTGCAATGCGCCTACGATCCGATGGCAACGCCCCATTTTTCCCGCTTAGGAGCCATCTTGCACCTGTCAGAATTGCTGGCCGAAACGGAATCTGCCTCACCCGATAGCTTGGATAGCCTGCCGCAAGATGTAATCAAGGCATTGCTGCTGCAACCCGAGTGGATGCGCAATAAATTCCCGAGCCGCGATACTTTTATTGACATTACTGCCTCGTGAAACGATCTGACGTAGAAACGCTGTTTGCCACTTTTGCACAAGCCAACCCGCATCCACAAACGGAACTGGAATACACCACACCGTTTGAATTGCTGGTGGCTGTGCTCCTGAGCGCCCAAGCCACCGATGTGGGGGTAAACAAAGCCACGCGCAAGCTGTTTCCCGTCGCCAACACTCCGGCCCAAATATTGGCATTGGGCCAAGAAGGGCTTGAATCTTTCATACAAACCATTGGTCTGTACCGCAGCAAAGCCAAGCACCTGCTCCAAACCTGCCAAATGCTGCTGGACTTGCACCACGGTGAAGTACCTGCAAGCCGTGAAGCCTTGGAAGCGCTACCCGGCGTAGGACGAAAAACAGCCAATGTGGTTCTGAATGTAGCCTTTGGTCACCCCACCATGGCGGTGGATACGCATATATTCAGAGTCAGCAACCGCTTAGGACTCGCTAAAGGCAAAACCCCTCTGGCTGTCGAACTCGGACTGCTCAAAGCCATTCCCGAGCCCTACAAAGTCCATGCACACCATTGGCTGATTTTGCATGGCCGCTATGTCTGCAAAGCACGCAAACCGCAATGTCCCGAATGCGCGGTATCCACGGTCTGCGCCTACAAGCCCAAGACTGAAAACTGAACTTTTCCCATCGCTTGCGACCGCACTTAGCGCGGCTTGCTATACAGCAAACAAAACAACCAAAAGAAATATAAAATCGATTTTTATGGTTTGCTTTGAAATAAGGCAACCTTTAGAATCCGTCCTGCTCTGATTGAGCAAGCAACTTTCGCCGCTGCCCACCGGCATTCATCTCAGGCCATTACCCTGCACCCACAGTCGGTGCCGTGCCTGTAGATAGCGTACCAACCCAAACGAAACATACATAGGCTTTGCGATTAGCAAGCATGTGCGTGTTGCGCCCAAGAAGGAAAAGCTATGACAGCGACTCACAACATGAAGAGCATGCGTTTCAAAGGTCTGACCTTGCTGCGCCAATTGCTCGCCGTAACCCACAACGGATTTGCTTTGCTAGGCCTGTCGGTCTTGCTCAGTGGCTCTGTAGTGCTTTTTCAACCCGAAGTTCGTGCTCAAGTCATGAACGTGGCATCCCAACTGATGGGAGCCTCCACTGACAACTCAAGCGCTGTGGTTGCAGACTTGCAAGCAGCAGACCGTGCTACAGCCACCAGCCCTCGCAGTTTGCCCAAGCAACAAGCGGCCCTAGCCCAATGGCTGAGCAAACGCTACAACGTAGCCCCTGAACCCATCAGTGCACTGGTGAGCGAGGCTTATGCCGTAGGCAACCGACAAAACATGAATCCCACGCTGATTCTGGCCGTGATGGCTATCGAATCAGGCTTCAACCCCTTTGCCCAAAGCCATGTGGGGGCACAAGGTCTGATGCAAGTCATGACCAAAGTGCACAGCGACAAGTACGACCAGTACGGAGGCAAGTTGGCTGCCTTTGACCCCTTGGCCAACGTACGCGTGGGAGCCCAAGTCCTCAATGAGTGCATTCGCCGTGAAGGCTCTATTGAAGGTGGTTTGAAGTGCTATGTGGGCGCCAGCAGCATGGACAACGATGGCGGCTATTCGGCCAAAGTGCTCTCTATGCAAGCCAAATTGGATTCGGTTGCTACAGGGCGTCCTGTGCCGACCAGTGAAACCGCTGCCGCAACCAGCAAAGCAAACGAGACCCTACTCACCATGGCTGATGAGGGCCATTTGCTCCGTTAGAATCGCAGACGCACACAACTGGCGATAGGCATCAATTGACGATGTGAGGTGGGGTACCACCAGGGAGTGTGCCGCACACCAACATATGTGCGTTATGCCGTGCGCCTGGGTAGCCCTGCTGAAAACGCCAGGGTCTCCATCAGTTAAGGATTGCCATGTACAACCGCAACATTCTTGTCGAACAGACAGACCCCGAACTGTGGGCTGCCATCCAGGCAGAAAACGCCCGCCAAGAAGACCATATTGAACTGATTGCCAGCGAAAACTACACATCGCCAGCCGTGATGGCCGCCCAAGGCTCTCAGTTAACCAACAAATACGCTGAAGGTTACCCCGGCAAACGCTACTACGGCGGTTGCGAATACGTCGATGTGGTCGAACAACTGGCGATTGATCGCCTCAAGACCTTGTATGGAGCCTCTTTCGCCAACGTGCAGCCCAACTCTGGCTCCCAAGCCAACCAAGGCGTGTTTTTCGCCTTGCTGCAACCGGGCGACACCATCATGGGCATGAGCTTGGCCGAAGGCGGTCACTTGACCCACGGCATGTCACTGAATATGAGTGGCAAATGGTTCAATGTCATTTCCTACGGTCTGAACGCCAAGGAAGAGATCGATTACGATGCCATGGAAGCCTTGGCTCGCGAGAAAAAACCCAAGCTCATCATCGCTGGCGCATCGGCCTATTCGCTGCGCATCGACTTTGAGCGCTTTGGAAAAATCGCCAAAGAAATCGGCGCTTACTTCATGGTCGACATGGCCCACTACGCAGGCCTGATCGCCGCAGGTGTCTATCCCAACCCCCTGCCCTATGCCGATGTGGTGACATCGACCACCCACAAGAGCCTGCGCGGCCCACGTGGTGGCATTATTCTGACCAACAATGAAGAGATCGCGAAAAAGATCAATTCGGCAATTTTCCCTGGTATCCAAGGTGGCCCGTTGATGCATGTCATCGCTGGTAAGGCGGTGGCATTCAAAGAGGCACTCAGCCCTGAGTTCAAGGCGTACCAAGAGCAAGTCGTCAAAAATGCCAAGGTGTTGGCTGACACCCTCATCGAGCGCGGCCTGCGCATCGTTTCTGGAGGAACAGAAAGCCACGTCATGCTGGTGGATCTGCGCCCCAAAAACCTGACCGGCAAGGAAGCTGAGGCCATTTTGGGTGCTGCCCATATGACCTGCAACAAGAACGGCATCCCGAACGATCCACAAAAACCCATGATTACCAGCGGTATCCGTTTGGGAACACCAGCCATGACCACCCGTGGTTTCAAAGAGGAGCAAGTTCGCCAGACTGCCAATCTGATTGCTGATGTGCTGGACAACCCACACGACGAAAGCAACTTGGCTGCTGTGCGTGAGAAGGTAGCAGCACTCACTGCAGCCTTCCCTGTTTATCGGTAAACCACTATGAAATGCCCCTTCTGCAGCCACCCGGATACCCAAGTTGTGGAAACCCGTGTGTCTGAAGATGGGGCTTTCATCAGGCGTCGCAGGCAATGCCATGCTTGCGACAAGCGCTTTACCACCTACGAACGCCCTGACGTCACATTCCCCACCATCGTCAAGAAAGATGGACAACGGGTCGAATACAAACGCGAGAAATTACTCGCATCCATGCAACTGGCCCTGCGCAAACGGCCAGTGAGCACCGAGCAGATAGACAGCGCGATTGAGCGCATCGAAGAAAAACTGCTCAATCTAGCGCAACGCGAAGTTGCATCCAACCGCCTTGGCGAACTCGTGATGCGTGAACTCAAGAAACTAGACCAAGTGGGCTACGTCCGCTTTGCCAGCGTGTACCGCAGTTTTGAAGACATTGATGAATTCAAGACACTGGTGGATGAAGTGCGCAAATAAACACCAAGACAACGCGAACAGCCCGTTTATCTGCTGATTCTGCCGCTCATCCTTCCCACGCTTCACAAAGAATACCCAATCAATCCATGATGCATTCATGGATTTACATATCAAAAAAGCCACAACACAACGCACGCAAGGCTTTAGCGCCATTGAGTTGCTGATTGTGATTGGAATCGTAGTCATATTGGCTGCATTGGCAGCACCATCATTCTCAACAGCAATCGACAGATACCGCATCAACAGCGCGAAAGACGAATTGATTGCGGCCATCCAATTTGCCCGCATGGAGTCTGTACGGCGCGGTGTACAGGTTTCACTGATTCGCACAACAGGTTGCGGGGCAACTTTGACTGATAGCGACGACTGGAGCTGTGGTTACCAAGTATTCGTTGACAGCAATGCCAATGGCTCCTTAAACACAGGGGAGTTAACCCTGCAAACATTCAACTATCCGAAGAACTATAACTTGATGCATACGGGCCTAGGAGCATCCCTTCGAATGAATATTTGGGGTTTGCCTGTAACCACAGGGCAGAAGTTTGTTTTCACCCCCACCGCAGCAGGAGTTGCATCAGGAGCAACAACAACTGTTTGCATTAGTTCAGGAGGCAGACTCCGAACACTTGCCGGAGAAGCCACATGTCAATAAATACATACAACGGCCATATAGCTCTTAGCAAGCAAAGAAAACAAAGTGGCATGACCCTCATTGAGTCATTAATCGCCTTATTGGTATTAGCGGTTGGGCTACTGGGTTTAGCAGGCGTTCAAGCACGCATGCTGGTTGAAAACAGAACATCCAATCAACGAGCAGTCGCCATCAGCTTGATTGACGACATGTTCAACCGCATGCGCAACAACAGAGACGCGGCAACTGCAGGAGGCTATACATCAGACTGGAGTGCAACAGTAGCCGTACAAAATTGCACATCTACTAGCTGCACCGCTACCCAGCTAGCCCAATCCGACCTCAACCAATGGCGCAGCAATATCAGCGCCTTATTGCCAGGGGGTGATGCGAAGATATTCACGTCATCGACCGATGCTCGCCAAATTGGGATTGCCATAGCTTGGCCCGCCAACGAATCCAGTGCTGCCAGCAGCAGCGCATACACATCACCCTTTGCCATCACTACCGCAAGCCAAGGCGTTGCCTGCCCTGATAACTTGATTTGCCACTTGGTCTATGTACAACCATAAGCACCCCACTCCACGGCGCATACCCATGCGCAACCCCACACGTTCTTGGGGCATTTCGCTCTTGGAGCTGATGATTGGAATTGCCATAGGGATGCTGGTCGTTATTGCCGCCCTAGGCACCATGAGCTTTACCCAAGCAACGTCCTCTACGCTGACGGATAGCACACGCTTGCAACAAAGTGCAGACTTCGTTTTTCGTTCCATGGGATTTCAAGCCACCCAAGCTGGTGCTATTGCGTTAGTTGCAGCAAGCGAGCCATCCCAAGTGGTATTTAGCAATAGCTTTTCTGGGGCTGATCCCAACACGACTGGCAGCAATTTCTTGGCTGCTTATGGAAGCGATGGGGCTGCAATTGGGACATCAGGCATCACTCAACCAGATCGGTTGTTGCTGAGCTATGAGAACGATGGCAATTCACGCGACTGTTTGGGCACTAGCAATGCAACAATCAACCATGTTGACAGCACCTTTTATGTCAGCAATGGTTCTCTGATGTGCCAAAGCATAAACAGCACGACCCTCCCGCAGTCCATCGCCGATGGGGTGGATGACTTCCAAGTTTGGTATGGCATTCAACCTAGTTCAGGCGCCTACCAGTTTGTTACAGCCAGCAATATAGGAACGCTGTGGGGACAGGTGCAAGCGGTGCGCGTTTGCTTAGTGATCAGGGGCGAAAGAGCAGGCAATCCACAACCTGGCCTTTCCCAAACTGGCTGTCAAGGACAGTCTCTAACAGCCGACGGCTACATTCGCCGCGTGTTCTGGCGAACCTTCACGATGCGCAACAAAATACTATGAGAACAATAAAAACCCACTCTTGGCGCAAACAACAAGGTATTTCCTTGTTGATAGTTCTTATATTGTTGCTGCTAACCATTGCAGCAGTTACTGGAGCTTTTAGGGTAGCCAATATCAGTGAGGCCTTTACTGGCAGCAACAGTGACTACCAGCGCACCTATGCGGCGGCCGAGGCACTTATGCAAGATGCCGAAATAGACGTACGCGGCCGACTGCCCCCCTATACAACAGTACAGGCAGATGGATTAGTCGGTACACCATGCAAACCTTCAACAGCAGACCCGTTGTTAACACAAAGCGGCTTTTTTGGTTGCCGCCGTGCGGACAGCACAGTACCGTGGTTTCCGCGTAGCAGTGAAGATTTCGATGTCATAGCCGACATAGTCAATGGCACGGGTAGCGCACGCAGCTGCTTGCAGGGTATTTGCATTCCGACATCACCCACGTTTTACTCACCAGCCATAGAAAATGATTTAAGCACCATGCTCGCCGTCGGTGCTTATTACGGGCAATACACAGGGACATCCCCCGGTAGCGTGACATCCAACCCCGTACTCACCAGCAATACCAGTGCGCCATACGCAAGGTACTGGGTAGAAGTGCTGCCTTACACAACAGCTCCGGCTAACTCAACAACCAGCATGAATCCGCTGGCGGAGGATCTTCGCCCAGACAAGACTTTGCCTTACGTCTATCGCATCACAGTTGTTGCCCAAGGCTTAAAAGCTGGCTCACGCGTAGTACTGAAATCAGTGTTTGTGCCCAGCCCCCTTTCACAAAACAAGTAGCGCCTGAAAACAGGAGATTTGCTATGACCTCTTCTCAATTTCGTATTAAACCCATTCCCACAGCATGCGCTGTGCTGCTCGGCTGGATTGCACAAGCCAGTATGGCCGCACCTTTGGCATTGTCGCAAGTTCCTGCTGGCAACGGGGGCAGAGAACCTGCACCCAATGTGATCGTTACAGTGGATGACTCAGGGTCTATGAGTGAATCCATATCTGATACCGATACCACAGACAAACTTGTTTTGCTAAAAAATTCGCTGCGCGCGGTCTTCGGCAACGGTACATCCAACTCTGGAATTATCGCTGATGGTCGTATCCGATTGGCTTGGCAAGCCATGCACAACAACGGAAACGCACCTGACGCAGGGAGTTTGCAAGCAGGGAAAAAAAATTCAATCGCCTCATTCCAAGGGCAGCACAGACAAGACTTTGAAACCTTTGTTGCAAGTCTAAGCGCTAGAAGTGGTACGCCAAGTTTGAAAATGATGCGCAACGTGTTCAACTATGCAAGTACCACTGGCATCAACAGCATCTGGGCCAACAACCCAGGCGATAGCAACACACAATACCTGTCATGCCGCCGCACGTACCATGTATTTATGAGTGACGGTGGATGGAAAGACCAAGTTATTGCCGATGACAAAGTTATCAGCAATGGTGATAGTGCAACGACTACTCTGCCTGACGAAAAAAGCTACAACATAACTGACAACACCACCCGGGTGTACAGAGATAGCTACGGCGATGCCCAAAACAATTCGGCTGGCACATTCTCCGACTGGGCATTCAGGAGCTGGGCTACCGATTTACAGACCACCCTTACGAACAATGTCCGTACCTTGATTCGTAAACAGGGGACTGAGACCTACAGCACTAGCACATGCTCAGCTGCGAACAACTGTTTTGTGACACCTGAATACTGGAATCCACGCAACAACCCCGCTACTTGGCAACACGTATCAACTTACACCATCGGTTTTGGTGCAGACGCCGTAAGCTGGACTTACCGTAAGGCAGACGGCAATTTTTCCAACTCCACCGCGTCTGCCGATATCAATGGCCGCACCACACCGGCCAACTGGAGTTACAACAACACAACGGGCGACAACTATGGCGGCGACCTGCCCCGCCTAATACAAGGCGAGCTCACGTGGCCAAATGTGGAGGCCAACAAAACAGATTGGACCGATGCTTTATTAAGCAAACGCACCGTGGAGCTTTGGCATGCGGCCATTAACAGCAGAGGCAAGTACTATCCAGTCACCACTGCTGCCGGTTTAACCAACGCATTCACCGACATCATGACCACGGTGATCGCTGACACACAACGCTCCCTAGTATCTATTGCTACCAGCTCCAGCTATCTGCGTTCGGGCCTGAGTGCGTACATAGCTGGCTATGACCCGACCAAATATTCTGGTGCATTAGCTGCCAGACCCATTGATGCCGACTCAGGAGCCATCCAATCGACAGAAACGTGGAACGCAGCTACCTTACTAGACGCACTAACGTCTACTCAACTGTCCAACCGATTCATTGCCACTTACAACGGAAGCAATGGCATCAGTTGGGGCAGTTACAGCACACTGCCCACAGCAATACAAACCAAGCTCAATCAAAACAGCAGCGGTACAGCAGATAGCCTAGGCAGCCAACGCTTTGACTTCATTCGAGGCGTACGTAGCAACGAACAAGCCAATGGCGGCACTCTGCGTGACAGAGGCTCCCGACTGGGAGACATTGTTAATTCCAACATTTGGTACACCGGCAAACCGGCCAGCGGGTATAACTTCAACAATTACAGCGTATTTCGCGGAACCAGCTCCAGCGGAAAAGGCAATCGCACAACCATGCTGTATGTGGGTGCCAATGACGGCATGCTGCACGGCTTTGACGCCAGCACTGGTGCTGAAAAGCTGGCCTACATTCCCTACGGAGTAGCCACAGGCAATCTGCGCGCACTCACCGACACGGGTTACTCGCACCAATACTATGTGGACGGCTCACCATTCACCGGGGATGCTTACCTATCTGATGGCACCAACAGCAACTGGAAAACCATACTGGTGGGCTCGCTAGGTGCAGGTGGCAAAGGTTATTTTGTTTTGGATGTCACTGACCCTGCCAACTTCACCACGAGCAACGTGGGTAGCCTTGTCATCACCGACACCACCGCCACCAGCGACGCCGATATCGGCTATATCACATCCCCCCCTGTCACCGACAGCGTCAATGCCAATTTGACCCAGCAAATCGTACGCCTCAACAATGGCCGCTGGGCCGTCATACTGGGTAACGGGGTTAACAGCAGCAACGAAGCGCCTGTGCTGTTGATCCAATATTTGGACGGTGACAAAAGCGTTAAAAAACTATCTCCCTGCACCCAGCCTATTGCAACAAACACCTGCTCTTTCAAAAGTAGCAATGGCCTGTCTTCACCATTGCCTGTTGATCTGAACGGTGACGGCGTGGTCGATGCCGTTTATGCAGGCGACATCCAAGGCAATATGTGGAAGTTCAACCTCGGCTCCATCGATGCAGCCAACTGGTCCACAGCCTTCTCTAACCAACCACTATTCGTGGCCAAACGCAGCAATGTGGCACAACCCATCACCACGGCACCATTTTGGGCACCGCACCCCAACGGAGGTGTGATGCTGGCTTTTGGTACCGGACAAAACCTTACGGACAATGATCGCACCAATACTGCAGTGCAAAGCTACTTCGGCATTTGGGACAACAGTATCTTTGCCACTAACCCTAAGCGGACTGATGGCACCAATGGCGGCATCACCATTACCGATGCCAGCACCACTATCAACACCACCAGTAGCCCTGCCCTGACCAAGTTGCAGCAACAAACCATCAACTCCACCCCTGTAGCCGATACAGGTGGAACCAACTACTACAACTCTACCAGCAACATATTCACCTACGGCACTGGCACTGGGCAAAAAATGGGCTGGTACTTGGATTGGCCACTGAGCGGACAGCGGGTTTTGACCAATACACGCACCTTTGCTGGACAAAAAATTTTGATTCAAACGACCATTCCCAAAGCAGGAGATGTATCAACCACCGAAACCTGCAGCGGTTCACCTGTCGCAGAAAAAAGCTACCAAAGCGTACTTAACCTGTTCTACGGAACACGGCCTGACCAGCCCCCTTTCATCTACTTGAACAGCCAAGGAAACAACGTAGTTAGCGACTCCACCATGGTGGAAACAGGCGCTGGAGATACTGCACTGTTGCGCACTGACGGCAATCCCAAACTGCTGTCGTCCAACTGCCCTGCTGGATCCACCTGTACCTCAAAAACATTCATTTCGGGCAAATCCGTTGGCTTGCGTGCTAGCTGGCGCCAAATCTTGCAATAACAGAAAGCAGCACTATGCGTAATCGCGCACAAACTAAGCACCACGGCTTTACGCTCATAGAGCTGATGATTGCCGTGGCCATCGTCGGGATTTTGGTTGCTGTGGCTATGCCTAGCTATACCGAATACACACGCCGCGCCCAGCGCGCCAATGCCCGAACCACGCTGCTGCAAACCGCCCAGTGGATGGAGCGTGCGGCTACATCCACTGGCAGCTACCCCCTCACTGCCAACGTGCCAAGCACCATCCTCACCGTAGAAGGTGGTCGATACTCAGCCGCTGTAAGCAGCACCACTGGCACCACTTGGACCATCACAGCGACCCGTGTTGTGGGCTCCAGCCAAGCCTCGGACAAATGCGGAGACTTTCGCATTGATCAAGCTGGCAACAAAACCATACTCAACGCAAGCAGCAGCGTCACTGCGGCAGAATGCTGGAGTAGATAACCCCTGCGGAGCCTTTGTTTGCCAGCCCCACCAGCGCACGACTTACTTGCCCAAGCCCAACAACTCGCCGAGCAAGCCCTCTACCTCACCAACCCCAACCCCCGCGTGGGCTGCGTCATTGCCAACGCACAGGGGCGCATCCTCGGCCAAGGCCACACCCAGCGCGTGGGCGGGCCACATGCCGAGGTCATGGCACTGCGCGATGCCGCCGAACGCGGCAACGATGTGCGCGGAGCCACGGCCTACGTCACCCTAGAGCCCTGCGCCCACCAAGGCCGCACGGGCCCCTGCTGCGTGGCGCTGGCACAGGCCGGTATAGGCAAGGTAGTGGCCAGCTTGCAAGACCCCAACCCCAAAGTGGCAGGCCAAGGCTTTGCCAGCCTGCGTGCAGCAGGGGTGGAGGTAAGCTTGCTGCCGCCAGAACATGCCCTCGCTCGTGCTGCACATGAACTGAACATTGGCTTCATGCAGCGCATGCAATACCGCAAGCCATGGGTGCGCCTCAAAATGGCCACCTCGCTGGACGGCACCACGGCCCTGCACAACGGCCAAAGCCAATGGATTACCAGCCCAGAAGCGCGCCAAGATGGCCACCACTGGCGTGCCCGCGCTTGCGCCATCCTCACCGGCATAGGCACGGTGCTGGCTGACAAGCCCCAACTCAATGTGCGCGGCATAGACACGCCACGGCAACCGCATGTGGTGGTGCTTGATAGCCAGCTACGCACCCCTGCAGACGCTCCTCTTTTCATAGCAGGCAGAGCAGTCTATATAAGCGCTACAGGCCAATCTATTGCAAAAAATTCTGCTGCAGCCAGCACGCTACAAGCACGGGGTGCGCACCTGCTAGAAGTGCCTTCGAGCCCCCATGGCCAGCACCCCGACTTGGCCGCCCTGCTCCCGCGCTTGGCCCAGCAAGAAATCAACGAACTGCACGTCGAAGCCGGGCCCACACTCAGCGCTGCATTGCTGCAAGCAGGCTTGGTCGATGAACTGCTGCTGTATGTGGCCCCCACCCTACTCGGGCCGGGGCGTCCCCTGTTTGAACTGCCTGCGCTGCAAAGCCTGAGCGCCCTGCCCGACTGGGCCCGCTGGCAGTGGCATAGCGCCACGCCCATTGGCCCCGACCTGCGCTTGCTCTTGCGCCGCGCCTAGAATTCACGCCCTACCAAACCATACCAACACCGTACACCCCATGTTCACTGGCATCATCACAGCAGTAGGCCACATCCGCCAAGTACAGGCACTGGGCGAGAGCGCCGCGCACGGCAAACGCTTGAGCATCGAAACACCCCCTGGTTACCTAGACGATGTAGCCTTGGGCGACAGCATCGCGCTCAACGGTGCCTGCATGACCGCCACCACCATCGACACGGCGAGCAACACCTTCACCATCGACATTTCGGCCGAATCGCTGGACAAAACCTGCGGTTTGGACCAACCCGGTTTGGTTAATTTGGAAAAAGCCCTGCGTACCCACGACCGCTTGGGGGGGCACATCGTCAGCGGGCATGTGGATGGTGTGGGCCGTGTCACCCACTTTGCCAACGTGGGCGAGAGCCGCGAGCTGCGCGTGCTCACACCCGCCAGCTTGGCCAAGTACTTGGCCTACAAAGGCTCCATCACCATCAACGGCGTGAGCCTGACCGTCAACCGCGTGAGCGACGTGGCTGATGGCTGCGAGGTCAGCATCAACCTGATTCCCCATACGGTGGAGAACACCGCCCTGCACACGCTGCAAGTGGGCAGCCCGGTCAATCTGGAGATTGACCTGATCGCCCGCTACGTGGAGCGCATGCTGGGCAAGTAAGCCTGAAGCGAAGGCAGACGCTCAAAACTCCATGGTTTTGACGCCCTGCGCTGTGCCCAAAAGGCACACTTGGGCGCGTTGGTGGGCGAACACGCCCACGGTCACTACACCCGGCCATTGGCTCACTGCGGTTTCAAAGGCCAGCGGATCGGAAATCTGCAGGCCTTGCACATCCAGAATATGTTGGCCGTTGTCGGTTACCAGCGGAGCGCCGTCCTTCATGCGCAGCGTAGCGGTGCCACCCAGCTTGGCAAACTGCTCGGTGATGCGGCGCGCTGCCATGGGGATGATCTCCACCGGCAGCGGGAATTGGCCCAGCGTTTGCACCAGCTTGGACTCGTCGGCAATGCACACAAAGCGGTCAGCCAGCGCAGCCACTATTTTCTCGCGCGTCAACGCCGCGCCGCCCCCCTTGACCATGTAGCCACGGTGGTCGATTTCATCGGCCCCGTCGATGTACACGCCCAGACGCGACACATCGTTGCTGTCCAGCACGGGAATGCCCAGCGCTTTCAGGCGCTCGGTACTGGCCACGGAGCTGGATACGGCACCAGCGATCTGGTCTTTCATGCTGGCCAGCGCGTCGATGAATTTGTTGACCGTAGAGCCAGTGCCCACGCCAATGACCTCGCCCGCTTGCACATAGCGCAGCGCGGCCTGGCCGACCAGGGTTTTGAGTTCGTCTTGGGTCAAGGATGCGGTTTGGGGGGTGCTCATGCTCTGTCCTCGTCAATCAAAAAAAAATCGCTCAGGCCTGTAACAGCGCCCACGCCTTGTCCAAGCGCTTGACGCTCACGGGCTGGGGGGTGCGCAGTTCTTGGGCGAAAAAGCTCACGCGCAGCTCTTCGAGCAGCCAACGGAATTCCGCCATGCGCTCATCCTGCTGGCCCTTGCGCTCGGCCACCAAGCGCCAGTAGCGCTGCTCCTGCGGGCGCAGTTCGGCGGTGCGCGCCGCATCGCGCGCGGGGTCGGTACGGTATTTGTCCAGCCGCAGGGTGATGGCCTTGAGGTAGCGTGGCAGGTGCTGCATGCGCTCCCACGGCGTGTCCAGCACAAAGCGCTTGCCCAACAAGCGCTGTAGCTGTTGGGTCGCGTCTTGCACCGCATCAGGCGCGTTGCGGGTGTCTTTGATTTTGCGCGCCGCCGTGGCGTATTCCTGCAGCACCGTGGCGCACAGGCGGGCAATCTCGTTGGCCACCAGTGTGAGCCGCGTGCGCCCCTGCTCCAGCCGTTGGGCAAATGACTGTGCATCGGTGGGCAGCGGGTCCAGCAAAAACACCCGGTCTATGGCCAGGCCAATGATCTGCTCGCGCAGCTCGTCTTGTGTACCCAGCGGCATATAAGCCACCGCCATCTTTTGCAGGTCTGGGATGTTTTTCTCCAAGTACTTGAGCGCATCTTTGATCTGCAGCGCACACAGGCGGCGCAGGCCTACACGGTGCTTGGCTGCGGCCACTTCGGGCTCGTCAAACACCTCGATGCGCACCGCCTGCCCCAAGTCAATCAGCGCTGGAAAGCCCACCAAGGTCTGCCCGCCTTTGCGAATCTCCAGCAGCTCGGGCAGTTCGCCAAAAGTCCAGGCGGTGTAGGTTTGCTCCGCCTGCGCTGCCGGTGCACTAGAGCTGCCCGTGGCAGCGCCTTTGCCCCCGCCTGCAGTGGATGCGTTTTTTGCAGCAGCGTTCGCACCAGCAATTGCTATGCTTTTAATAGCAGCACCAGCTTGATCCACGGGCTGTACAGCCGTTTTTTCATCTGCAACCACAGTGCCCAACTTGAGCCCAGCCAAGGCTTGGAACGCGCCCCGCGCTTGCTGGCCCCATTGCCCTTTGAGCGCAGCCAAGCTGCGACCCTGCCCTAACTGGCGGCCATGCTCGTCCACCACACGGAAGTTCATCAGCAAATGCGGGCTGAGCATGTCGGGCTTGATGTCGGCGCGCGCCACGTCCAGCCCTGTGGCATCGCGCACCAGCTTGTGCACCGCATCGAGCAAGCTCCCATGGCCAAAACGCTCCTCGGGCAACAGGGCCTGCGCAAAGCGCTCTGCTGTCTCAGGCAGCGGCACAAGGCGCGAACGGGGGCGCTGGTGCAGGGTCTTGAGCAGCGCTTGAATTTTTTCCTTCAGCATGCCGGGCACCAGCCACTCGCAGCGCTCCTCGTTCACTTGGTTGAGCACAAACAGCGGCACCGTCACGGTCACGCCATCGCGCGCATCACCCGGCTCGTGCAGGTAGCTGGCTGCGCAGTCCACCCCACCCAAGCGCACGGTGTGCGGAAAAGCCCGTGTAGTGATGCCTGCCGCCTCGTGGCGCATCAGCTCCTCGCGCGATAGGTAGAGCAGCTTGCCTGCTTTGTCGCCCATCTCACGTTGCAGTCTGCGCTGCTCATCGCGGTACCAGCTCTCCAGCGTGTGGCGGCTGCACACCTCGGCGGGCAGTTGCTGGTCGTAGAAGGCATAAATCAGCGCATCGTCCACCAGCACGTCTTGGCGACGGGATTTGTGCTCCAGCTCCTCCACTTGGCGGATGAGTTTTTGGTTGGCCGCCAAGAACGGCAGATTGCTCTCCAACTCGCCCCCCACCAGCGCCTCGCGGATGAAGATTTCACGCGCTTGTACCGGGTCAAAGCGGCTAAAGCTCACGCGCCGCCCGTTGTAGACCACCAGTCCGTACAGCGTGGCGCGCTCCATGGCCACCACCTCGCCGGCTTTTTTCTCCCAGTGCGGGTCGAGCTGCTGCTTTTTGAGCAAATGGCCACCCACCTGCTCTATCCACTGCGGCTCTATATTGGCCAGCCCGCGCCCGAACAAGCGCGTGGTCTCCACCAACTCAGCCGCCACCAGCCAGCGACCGGGCTTTTTGCGCAAATGCGCGCCGGGGTGCGGGAAGAACTTGATGCCGCGTGCCCCCAGATAGTCGCCACCGGCGGCCTTGTCGCCATCGGCCTCGATGCGGCAGCCCACGTTGCCCAACAAACCGCACAGCATGGACAGGTGCAACTGCTCGTAGGTAGCGGGCAAGGTGTTCAGCCGCCACTGGTGCTCAGCCACCACGGTGTGCAACTGGGTGTGGATGTCGCGCCACTCGCGCAAGCGGCGCACGCTGATGAAGTTCTGCCGCAGCAGCGCCTCGTACTGGCGATTGCTGAGCTTGTGCGTGCCTTCACCCCCGCGCGACTCGTTGACCCAGTTCCACAGGCGCAGGTAGCCCATGAACTCACTTTTTTCATCATCAAACTTAGCATGCGCTTGGTCGGCTTGGGCTTGCGCCTCCATGGGGCGGTCGCGCACGTCTTGCACACTCAAGGCCGAGGCAATCACCAGCGCCTCGGTCAGGGCATGGCGTTCACGCGCTTCAATCAGCATGCGGCCCACACGCGGATCCAGCGGCAGGCGGGACAGTTCCGCACCTAGCTGGGTCAGCTCATTGGCATCGTCCACAGCACCCAGCTCTTGCAGTAGCTGGTAGCCGTCGGCAATGGCGCGCCCCGATGGCGCGTCGATGAACGGGAACTGCGCCACATCGCCCAAGTGCAGCGACTTCATGCGCAATATCACCCCTGCCAACGAGGAGCGCAGGATCTCGGGGTCGGTAAAGCGCGTGCGTCCGGCAAAGTCCTGCTCGTCGTACAGGCGGATGCAAATGCCCTCGGCCACCCGACCGCAGCGGCCCGAGCGCTGGTTGGCTGCCGCCTGGCTGACGGGCTCGACCAGCAGTTGCTCCACCTTGCTGCGAAAGCTGTAGCGCTTGACCCGTGCCGTGCCCGCATCGACCACGTAGCGGATGCCAGGCACGGTCAGCGAAGTTTCGGCCACGTTGGTCGCCAACACGATGCGGCGGCTGTTGTGGGCGTCAAAAATGCGGTCTTGCTCGGCCTGACTCAGGCGGGCAAACAGCGGCAGCACCTCGGCGCTGCGCAGCACCGGGCTGTGCGAGAGGTGGGCACGCAGATGGTCTGCTGCTTCACGTATTTCGCGCTCGCCCGGCAGGAATACCAGTATGTCGCCTTGGTGGCTGGGGTCACGCCAGAGCTCGTCCACGGCATCGGCGATAGCGCTGTTGAGGTCGTACTCACGGCTCTCTTCAAACGGGCGATAGCGCACCTCCACGGGATAAGTGCGACCCGACACCTGGATCACCGGCGCTGGCCCCTTGCTGGAGGCGAAATGCTGGGCAAAGCGGTCGGCGTCGATGGTGGCCGATGTGACGATGACCTTCAGGTCAGGCCTGCGCGGCAGCAGTTGGCGCAGGTAACCCAGCAGGAAGTCGATGTTCAGGCTGCGCTCGTGCGCCTCGTCGATGATGATGGTGTCATAGGCCTTGAGCAGCGGATCGGTCTGCGTCTCGGCCAGCAAAATACCGTCGGTCATCAACTTGACGGCAGTGTTCTTGCCCAGCTTGTCGTGAAAGCGTACCTTGTAACCCACCACCTCGCCCAGCGGGGTTTTCAGCTCTTCGGCCAAGCGCTTGGCCACGCTGCTGGCGGCGATGCGGCGCGGTTGCGTGTGACCTATGCGCTGCTGGCGCCCACGCCCCAATGCCAAGGCGATCTTGGGCAATTGGGTGGTTTTTCCGGAGCCCGTCTCGCCGCACACAATGATGACTTGGTGGGCTTGCAATGCTGCCTCTATCTCGCCACGACGGGCCGAGACAGGCAGGTTGTCAGGAAACTCGATGTGAAAAGACGGTGCGAGAGAAGGTGCTGAAGAAGAGGCCATGGAGGCGCGATTATCCAATGGCGATGGCCTTTGCAACGCGCTCACACCACATGGGGCGCAGCATCCCCTGCCCACATGGCGTGCAGATCTGGAAACTTCCACGTACTAGGATTTTCGCGAAATGCAATTTTGTCTTGGGCATCGGGATTGGCCAGATCGACTAATGCTGCTGGCACCCGCATATCGCTCTTGGTCGAAAAGAACTTTTTCACCTTGGGTGCGGTCAAGTTGTCTGGGTTTTGTTCCACTACGACTGCAATAGCACCCGACTGCAAACGCACCAAAGAGCCCACAGGATAAATGCCTAAACTCTTCACAAAGGCTTGGAATACCCGCTGATCGAAATGGCCTTTGGCCCAGCTCGCCATTTGTTTGAGCGATTCAGCAGGATCCCAGCCTTGTTTATAGGGGCGGTTGGACGTGATGGCGTCATACACATCACACACCGCCCCCATCTTGGCAAACAGGCTAATGCGCGAGTCATCCAAGCCCTTGGGGTAGCCTTTTCCATCTACTCGCTCGTGGTGGTGCAAACAAACGTCCAACACCACCGATTCCGTACACCCTGCAGAGTGCAAAATGTCATAGCCTTCTTGGGGATGCTTTTTGACCTCGTCGAACTCCGCAGGCGTCAATTTTCCGGGTTTATTCAGAATATCCAATGGAATATGGGCTTTGCCCAAGTCGTGCATCAACCCAGCCATACCAGCTTGGCGTGTTTGCTCGGGGTCTAGCCCAAGCTGCCTAGACAGAGCCACCATCAAAGCACACACGGCTACCGAGTGCATGTAGGTGTAGTCGTCGGCATTTTTGAGTCGAGCCAAGCTAATCAAGGCTTGGCTGTTGCGTGTGACCGAATCGGTAATGTCTTGCACCAACTGGCGCGCAACAGTGGCATCGACCGCCTTGCCCATGCGCGCTTCATGGAACATGCTCTCTACCGCCTGCTTGGACTGGCGGCAAATTTCTGCCGCCTGCAACAACTCTTGCTGCATGCTGCTGGGTTCTATGCGCTGAGCATCCTCCCCATGGGCCACTGTGTGCACTGCAGGCGCAGGGAACGACCATTCAGAAGCCAGCACATCCGCAGCGCCTTGCTCAGTTTGCACCGCTGCCGTAGCTGGTAGCGATGATTCCGGCAACGCCTGCTCTACATCAAGACCCTTGCTGGTATCGATCCAAACTTCCGTGATACGGCTATCCACGATAGCCTGCAAATCTTTGGATGCGTTGAGCACAAAGGCTGAACGCCAAAAAGGGTGATCCATCCATGAGCCGCAAAACTCCTGGATATACATTCCCAAACGTAGCTGATTCGTGGTGATTTTTTTACGCATGGATAGTGTGAGCTTCTCCGTGCAACCGCTACTCGGCTGCGGTATTGCTGCTCAGTGTAAACGGCGTTGCTTGCGCCCACCACCATGACCATTTTGACCACGTGGCGGCACATCCATGCGCAAAGAACTCACCAAATCATCCAATCGCTGGGTGAACAGCTTGTCAATTTCACCCACCACTCCATCGAGTTCCGCGCTTTCGAAATGGCGCTCCATCAGTTGCACCACATCTTGCACCAGCATATCGCGCTGCACTTGCATGATGGCTGCAGGGTCTGGCCCCACAAATAGCATCACAAAGTCATCACGTGACTGGGCGTTGGAATCGGTTTCCTGCGCGTCCTCGAACTCGGTGTCGTAAAACGTCACCTCAAGCGCAGCACCTGAACGCGAAGCTTCGTTGAGGTTCATGCACACATCTTCCATCACTTGATGAAAATCTTCATTGCCCAACACCGTCCAGCAAATTTGCAACGTGTGCTCATGCTGGTTGAACTGCAAACCCGGCTCTTCCTCGTAGTGGCTAATTGCCCCATCTTTCAGGGAACGCGCACCCGCGTAACGCCACAAGGGTTTGAGAATTTCATCCAATTCCTGTGATGTGACATCAGCCCGCAACGGAACTTGCCCATGCACATGGATTTCAAAAGAAGGTTGGTATATGGACATGGTAGATGCGGTTGGTGCCTGAGACCGGAATCGAACCGGTACGCCCGTTATTCACGAAAGCGGCGGATTTTAAGTCCGATGTGTCTACCAATTTCACCACTCAGGCCAAGAGTGTTTGAGTGTTGCTAACAAGCAATCTGGAGGCGCGGTCCGGAGTCGAACCGGACTAACCGGATTTGCAATCCGGGGCATAACCGCTTTGCTACCGCGCCCTAGGAGCATGACTAAATGCTGCCCCTTGTATTTGGAGCGGGAAACGAGGCTCGAACTCGCGACCTCAACCTTGGCAAGGTTGCGCTCTACCAACTGAGCTATTCCCGCATTATTTGGTTGAACACAAGCAATCATGGAGCGGGAAACGAGGCTCGAACTCGCGACCTCAACCTTGGCAAGGTTGCGCTCTACCAACTGAGCTATTCCCGCATGAAGCCTTGCATCGAAAAACGTCTTTTAAAAGACAATTCTCCCAATCAGTGCTTAACCGAAGCCTCAGATTCTATATCAGTTTTCAACCCCTCCGAGGTTGAAACAGCGATATTTTCATCGTCTGGCAGTGATTGCGGCTGACGCTCCAAGGCAATTTCGAGCACACGGTCAAACCAGCGCACAGGAATAATTTCCAAGCCGTTTTTCACGTTGGCTGGGATATCTTGCAAATCCTTGGCATTCTCTTCCGGGATCAACACCGTTTTGATGCCACCACGCAAGGCCGCCAACAGTTTTTCCTTCAAACCACCAATCTCGGTGATTTCACCACGCAAAGTGATTTCACCTGTCATCGCTACATCCGCACGCACAGGAATACCTGTCAGCGCTGAGACAAAAGCAGTGGCCATCGCAGCACCCGCACTGGGCCCGTCTTTGGGGGTTGCCCCGTCTGGCACGTGGATATGAATGTCTTTTTTCTCAAAAACCTCATCCTTGATACCCAAACGACGTGAGCGGCTACGCACCACGGTGCGTGCAGCTTCGACTGACTCTTTCATCACATCGCCCAAGGAGCCCGTGCGAGTGATCACACCTTTACCCGGAGTCAATGCGGCCTCAATGGTCAGCAAATCGCCACCCACCTCGGTCCAAGCCAAACCAACCACTTGACCAATTTGGTTTTGCGCTTCTGCACGACCATAGGTGTATTTGCGCACACCCAAAAAGTCAGCCAAATTGGCGGCCGTTACAACCACTTGGGCTTGCATGGCTTTGAGCAGCAAGCCTTTGACCACTTTGCGGCAAATCTTGGACAACTCGCGCTCGAGCGAACGCACACCAGCTTCGCGGGTGTAGTAACGCACGATGTCACGTATCGCTTCTTCTTCGACTTGCAACTCAGCGGGTTTGACGCCATTGTTCGTCATCTGCTTTGGCAGCAAATAACGGATTGCAATATTGACCTTCTCGTCTTCGGTGTAGCCCGACAAACGGATGACCTCCATGCGATCAAGCAATGCGGGCGGAATATTCATGGAATTGCTAGTGGCCACAAACATCACATCGCTCAAGTCATAGTCCACTTCTACGTAGTGATCGGCAAACTTGTTGTTTTGCTCTGGGTCTAGCACTTCCAACAGGGCACTGCTAGGGTCACCACGGAAATCCGCGCCCAGCTTGTCGATTTCGTCGAGCAAGAACAGAGGGTTGCGCGTCCCCACTTTGGACAAGCTTTGCAGCACTTTGCCAGGCATTGCGCCAATATATGTACGGCGATGGCCACGAATTTCAGCCTCATCGCGCATACCACCCAACGCCATGCGCACGTATTTACGCCCCGTGGCTTTGGCAATGGATTGGCCCAAGGACGTTTTACCCACCCCAGGTGGACCTACCAAGCAAAGAATTGGAGCCTTGACCTTGTCCACGCGCTGTTGCACTGCGAGGTATTCCAAAATGCGGTCTTTGACTTTGTCCAGACCATAGTGGTCTTGGTTAAGCACATTTTCAGCATTGGCCAAATCGTGTTTGATCTTGGTTTTGCTCGCCCAAGGCAAACTTGTCAACACCTCAATGTAGTTGCGCACCACGGTGGCTTCAGCCGACATAGGGGACATGAGTTTGAGCTTTTTGAGCTCTGCTTCCGCCTTTTTAAGCGCATCTTTAGGCATGCGTGCCGACTTGATCTTTTTCTCGATCTCCTCAATATCGGCGCCCTCTTCGCCTTCGCCTAACTCTTTTTGAATGGCTTTGACTTGCTCGTTCAGGTAGAAGTCGCGTTGGTTTTTCTCCATTTGGCGTTTCACGCGACCACGAATGCGTTTGTCCACATTCAAAATCTCGACTTCACGCTGCAAATGGTCGAACAAGTTTTCCAAGCGCTCACGGATACCCGCACAACTGAGTACCGCCTGCTTGTGATCCAGCTTGAGAGGTAAATGGGCTGCAATGGTGTCCGCCAAACGACCTGCATCATCAATGCTATTGATAGATGTGAGGATTTCTGGAGGAATTTTTTTGTTCAGCTTGACGTACTGGTCAAACTGCTGCATCACCGCACGGCGCAAGGCCTCTTCCTCGCTGGCCACTACAGGGTCTTGTGCAGGCTCATCGGCTACCAGCGGCAGGATTTGGGCTGTGAAATGCTGCTCACCCTCTTCGATAGACTGAACACTGGCACGTTGTAAACCTTCAACCAACACTTTGACAGTGCCATCAGGCAATTTCAGCATTTGCAAAATGGTGGCGACACAGCCCATGTCGAACATGTCCGTCACCAGAGGGTCATCTTTGGCGGCTGCTTTTTGCGCCACCAACATGATTTTGCGGTCTGCCTCCATCGAGGCTTCCAGTGCTTTGATGCTCTTGGGTCGACCAACAAACAGAGGAATCACCATGTGGGGGAACACCACCACATCGCGCAAAGGCAGCAAAGGCAAGTTGGTGGGAATATGGGGTAATGATGGTGTGCCAGACATGAAAAACCTTTTCTACCTCGTAACGAGGCCGATCAGAAAACTTGCTATGTACCTATTATCGGGAAGCAGGCACAGAACTGAATTCACAGAAGAACGGCCAAAAGGTACTTAAAAGAACTTTTGGCCGCTTCAGTCTTAGGCAGATTTTGCCGATTCACGATACACCAGCAGGGGTGGCTTGTTTTCCTCAATCGTGGACTCTTCAACCACCACCTTGGCTACGTCACTCAAAGACGGTAACTCGTACATGGTGTCAATTAGCGCGTGTTCAAGGATAGAGCGCAAGCCCCGCGCGCCAGTTTTACGCGCCAATGCACGTTTTGCAATCGCTTTCAAAGCGGCAGGACGCAGCTCCAACTCCACTCCCTCCATGCCCAACAACTTGCCAAACTGTTTGACCAAGGCATTTTTGGGTTCGGTGAGAATTTCTATAAGAGCGTCCTCTGTCAATTCAGCCAACGTTGCCACCACTGGCAAGCGCCCCACCAACTCAGGGATCAAACCAAATTTGATCAAGTCTTCTGGCTCGACATCTTGGAACACCTCTGTCAGTGCGCGCTCTTTCTTGCTCTTGACCGCAGCGCCAAAACCAATACCTGAAGACTCCGTGCGACTTTCGATGACCTTTTCCAAACCAGCGAAAGCACCACCGCAAATAAACAGAATGTTGGTCGTGTCTACCTGTAGAAAATCTTGGTTAGGATGCTTACGCCCGCCCTGCGGAGGCACACTGGCCATGGTGCCTTCAATCAGCTTGAGCAAAGCTTGCTGCACGCCTTCGCCCGACACATCGCGCGTGATGGAGGGGTTGGCGGACTTGCGGGAAATCTTGTCAATTTCATCGATATAGACTATTCCACGCTGGGCTTTTTGCACATCGTAGTCGCAGCTTTGCAGTAGCTTGAGAATGATGTTCTCCACATCCTCGCCAACGTAACCTGCCTCAGTCAATGTGGTGGCATCAGCCATCACAAAGGGGACATTGAGTTTGCGCGCCAGCGTTTGTGCCAGCAAAGTCTTGCCAGAACCCGTGGGGCCAATCAGCAAGATATTGCTTTTGGCAAGCTCCACATCGTCTTTCTTGGCATGCTCTTGGTGTTGCAAGCGCTTGTAGTGGTTGTAAACAGCCACTGCTAAAGTTCGCTTGGCAACATCTTGACCAATGACGTAACTATCCAAATTGGTCTTGATGTCGGCAGGAGTCGGCAAATCGGACTTGCCTTCTGCGGCCACGGTACTGGCAGGCAACTCATCGCGGATGATTTCGTTGCACAAATCGATGCACTCATCGCACACAAAAACCGATGGCCCCGCAATGAGTTTTTTTACCTCATGTTGGCTCTTACCACAGAAAGAGCAATACAAGGTTTTCTCACCGGAGGGGGTCTTCTTATCCGCCATGCGTTAACGCCTTTACAAACTGGTTAAGGGTACTTCTCAAGGACGCTTGCTGATCACCTGATCAACCAAACCATAGTCCTTGGCTTCATCAGCCGTCAAGAAGTAGTCGCGCTCAGTATCACGCTCAATTTTGTCCAATGGTTGGCCTGTGTTGTCGGCCAAGATTTTGTTCAGTTGCTCGCGTGTTTTGAGAATTTCGCGCGCATGAATTTCAATTTCAGTGGCCTGGCCTTGTGCTCCACCCAAAGGCTGATGAATCATGACTTTGGAATTGGGCAAAGAAAAACGCTTGCCCTTAGCTCCTGCTGACAACAGAAAAGCCCCCATGCTGGCCGCCATGCCGGTGCACAGCGTAGACACATCAGGCTTGATGAAGTTCATGGTGTCGTAGATGGCCATGCCTGCAGACACAGAACCACCAGGAGAGTTGATGTAGAGCGAAATATCTTTGTCGGGGTTTTCGCTTTCCAAGAACAGCAGTTGGGCCACCACCAAGTTGGCCGACTGATCATTCACAGGACCGACCAAGAAAATGACACGCTCTTTGAGCAAGCGCGAGTAAATGTCATAGGAGCGCTCACCGCGACCCGACTGCTCGATCACCATGGGGATCATGCCCAAAGCTTGGGTATCCAGTGCTCCTGCCATTGCGTTTTTCCAATTCATATGCGCTCCAATTAATGTGCGTTACTGTACCCAAAAAGGATACTGCTAATGGAAATGGGGTTTGGCGGCGGAACTGCAAGTCCTGCTGCAAACCCCATTGGTATTTTTTCTGCTGAAACTCCCTCGCGGGAGGTAAGCATCAGTTACCCATCAGCTCATCAAAAGCAACGGCTTTATCTGTCACCTTGGCTTTAGCCAAGATAAACTCAGTCACATTGTTTTCAATCACGATGGCTTCTACTTCGGCCATGCGGCGGTTGTCGCTGAAATACCAACGGACAACATCTTCAGGCTTTTCATAGCTAGAAGCCAACTCTTCAACGTGGGCTTTGAGTTGCTCGGGTTGGGCTTCCAATTTGTTGGTTTTGACCAACTCAGCCACCACCAAGCCCAAACGCACGCGACGCTCAGCCTGCTCACGGAAAATGTCGGCGGGGATAGGTGCCTTGTCCGCATCCTTGATACCACGCTGCTTCAGATCAGCACGAGCGGATTCAATCATGCGGTTGATCTCAGCCTCCACGACTGACTTGGGCAAATCCAACTCGGCCTTGGTCAGCAAAGCATCCATAGCAGCTTGCTTGTTGCGAGCCAACAAACGGAACTTCACTTCGCGCTCCAAGTTCTTGCGAATGTCTGCGCGCAGAGCTTGGACAGTGCCTTCAGCAATACCCAAAGACTTCACCAGTGCTTCATCAATAGCTGGCAGATTGGCTGCTTCCAGCTTCTTGAGGGTAACCAAGAAGTCTGCTGTTTTGCCAGCCACATCTTTGCCATGGTAGTCAGCGGGGAAAGACAAGGGGAAAGTCTTGCTCTCTCCCACCTTCATGCCACGGGTTGCGTCTTCAAACTCCTTGAGCATTTGACCGTCACCCAAGATGAATTGGAAAGCTTCGGCTTTGCCACCAGCGAAAGGCTCGCCATCAATCTTGCCTTCAAAGTCCACCGTCACGCGATCGGTGTCTTGTGCAGCTTCCGCAGCGGGACGTTGGGCGAAGGTGCGGCGTTGCTTGCGCAGAATCTCCAAGGTCTTGTCGATAGCACCGTCGGTCACTTCGGAAGAGACTTTCTCGACTTCTGCAGCGGCCAGATCACCGATTTGCACTTCTGGATACACCTCGAAAACGGCATCAAAAGCCACTTGACCTTCGGGAGCGCCATCGGCTTCCGTGATCTTGGGCTGACCAGCTACACGCAGTTCGGCTTCGTTGGCCGCTTGAAAGAATGCTTGACCGACCTTGTCATTCATCACTTCGTAGTGGACAGAGTAGCCGTAGCGTTGAGCCACCACATTCATGGGCACCTTGCCAGGACGGAAACCGTCCATCTTGACGGTTCTGGCCAACTTACGCAGACGGCTGTCCACTTCAGTCTGAATATCACCTACGGGCAAGGTCAAGGTGATCTTGCGTTCCAGTTTTTCCAATTTTTCAACCGTTACGGCCATGCTTAACTCCTGTGTACATATGGCATTGCAGCCCCGAAGGGCTGCAATACGTGTTCGCTATCTGAGGGTAGAACAGCGGCAAGAACTTGCATCGCTGCAACAGATGTCTGGTGCGCGGGGGGGGACTCGAACCCCCACACCATTGCTGGCGTCAGGACCTAAACCTGGTGCGTCTACCAATTTCGCCACCCGCGCAAGGTCTGCCATTCTAACCTTATCTTAGGCCTCTCTTTGCGATCACTGGGCTGCAGGTTTAACCCGGAACCATGCAGCGTACATAGCAGGCAAAGCCAACAATGTGAGCAAGGTTGCGACAATCAAACCGCCCATGATGGCCACAGCCATAGGTCCCCAGAACTCAGAGCGAGTCAACGGAATCATGGACAGCACAGCAGCAGCAGCAGTCAACACAATCGGGCGCAGTCGGCTTACTGTCGCATCCACAATCGCGTTCCATGCAGCCTTTCCAACAGCGCGCTCTTGCTCGATTTGATCGATCAAAATCACCGAGTTACGCTGAATCATGCCCATCAAGGCCAAGGCCCCCAACATAGCCACGAATCCAAACGGGCGGTTAAAGATCAACAAAGCTCCCGCAACACCTGCCAAGCCCAAAGGTCCAGTCAGGTACACCAGCACAGAGCGGCTGAAGCTTTGCAATTGCAGCATGAGCAGTGTGAAGATCACGAACAAGGCAATGGGCAGCCCTTCGACGATAGAGACTTGGCCTTTGCTGCTTTCAGCCACAGCACCGGCCACTATGACGTGGTATTGCACGCCATACTTTTCACGCCAACGGGCTTCTATTTCCTTCACCTTGGGCAGCAACTGCTCAGACAAAGTAGCTGGTTGCACACCATCTTCCACGTCCGATTGCACGGTGATCGCGTAGGCACGACCTTCACGCCACATCACACCAGGCTCCCAAGAAAACTCTGGCTTAGCAATTTGTGTCAGCGGTATGGCACGTCCCGATGTAGTTGGCAAATACACGTTGGCCAAGTCACTGATGGTGTCGCGCTCGTTTTGCGGCTGGCGCAGCACGATACTGATGAGCTTATCGCCTTCACGGAATTGCCCCACAGTGGCACCCTTGAGCAAAGTATCCGCTGCTTGCGCAATGCTCTGACTCGTGACACCCAATACACGCGCCTTGTCTTGGTCAATATTCAAATGGATGGTCTTGATGGACTCATTCCAGTTGTCATTCACCAGTCGTGCGTGGGGATTGGCATTCATTGCGGCTTTCACCTCGTCAGCCCATGCACGCAACACTTTTGGATCATCACCAACCAAACGGAACTGCACTGGATATGGCACTGGAGGGCCGTTGGGCAAGAGCTTGACGCGACCACGGATTTCCGGGAACTCTTTGGCCAAAATTGCCGGCAACTTGACTCGCAATGCTTCACGAGCGTGCAAATCCTTGGACAGCACAATCAACTGGGATACGTTGGATTGTTGGAACACTTGATCCAAGGGCAAATAGATACGAGGTATACCCGAACCAATCCAAGTGGTCACGTTTTCTACACCCGTTTCAACCATCAAGCGTTTTTCCAAGCGATGGGTCACTTCTTCGTTGGCTTCAATGGAGGTGCCCTCAGGGAACCACGCATCCACCAAAATCTCCAGGCGCGACGAATCAGGGAAAAACTGCTGCTGCACCTTGCTCATGCCAAAGATACCCAGCGCAAACACCGCCACCGTGATACCAATCGTAGTCCAGCGATAGCGCACGCAAGCATTCACCAACTTGCGGAAACCATCATAGAAAGGACCATCAAACACCTCGCCGTGACCACCAGCATGGGGTTTCACTTTGAGCAACGCGTGACCCAAGTAAGGCACAAAATAGACGGACACAATCCAGCTCAATACCAAGGCTAAAGCCGTCACACCGAAGATGGCGAAGGTGTACTCGCCCACCGTGGACTTGGCAGTACCGATGGGCAAGAAACCTGCGGCCGTGATCAGCGTACCCGTCAGCATAGGCATGGCGGTTACTTCATACGCATAGGTAGCAGCACGGAAGCGGTCATAGCCCTCCTCCATTTTGCGCACCATCATTTCCACCGCAATGATGGCATCGTCCACCAGCAAACCCAGGGCAATGATCAAGGAGCCCAAGGAAATTTTGTGCAAACCAATGCCCCAGTAGCGCATGCCTAAGAAGGTCAGAGCCAAGACCAACGGAATAGTAATGGCAACTACCAAACCTGGACGAATGTCTACGTAATAGCGCTTCCACCAGGCTTGCTTACCTTCACGCTTGTGCAAGCCCAAGCTCACAAAGCTCACTGCCAACACAATCACCACCGCTTCCATCAAGGAGCGAACAAACTCATTGACCGAAGTAGCCACGGCCTTGGGCTGGTCTTGCACCTGCACCAAAGTCAAACCAGCTGGCAACTCCTTGCTGATGTGCTCGGAAGCTTGCTTCAATGCTTTGCCCAGTTGGATGATGTCTCCGCCCTTGCTCATGGAAATGCCCAAGGCCACCACCTGCTCACCTTGGTAATGCACCGCTACGCTCTTAGGATCCACGTAGCTGCGTTTCACATCCGCAATATCACCCAAACGCAACTGCTTGCCCGAAGAACCGCGGATAGGCATGTTCTTGATGTCATCCAAAGTGCGCAGTTGACCGGCCACACGAATAGGAATGGCATCCAACTTGGTATGCATTTCACCCGCGTATTCGATAGCGTTTTGCTGGCTCAGTTGATCTAGCACTTGAGCCGATGTCAGGCCTAGCTGAGCCAAGCGTTTTTGTGATATTTCCAAGAAAATTTGTTCTTCTTGGTCACCATAAATATCCACCTTGGCCACATCAGGCACTTGCAACAAGCGCTGGCGCACGGTATCGGCGTAGTCTTTCATCTCTGCCAACGAAAAACCGTCTGAGCGCAACGCATAGAGAACGCCATAGACATCGCCAAAGTCATCGTTAAAGAACGGACCTTGCACCCCACTGGGCAGCGTTTGCTTGATATCACCAATTTTTTTGCGCACGGTGTAGAACAAGCCCTGAACATCAGCCTCCTTGGTGGAGTCCTTCAGTTCAAAGGTGATCAATGTCTCACCGGGTTTGGAAAAACTGCGCAAATTGCCAGCCTTGGGCACTTCTTGCAAAGTGCGCTCCAACTTGGCTGTGACTTGGTCGGCCATTTGCTGAGCCGAAGCACCAGGCCAGTATGCGCGTACCGTCATCACCCGGAAGGTAAATGGAGGATCTTCGTCTTGCCCTAATTGGAAGTAAGCCGCAATGCCCAAGACCATCAACACGATCATCAAATAACGCGTCAAGGCCGAGTGCTCCAAGGCCCAACGCGATATGTTGAAGCCTTTTTTCTCGGTATTTTTTTCAGTATTCATCAATCACTCCTCAAGGCTTGCCGGACTCTTGGTAAATCGTCACTTTCTCACCTTCAGTCAGCACATGGACACCTGCAATAACAACTTGCTGACCAGGCTGCAGGCCCTCTTTGAGGACAACGCTATTGCCATCGGCTCCCTGCACTTGTACCGGTTTTTGGTGTACGGCCATGGTGCTCTTGTCCAGCACCCAGACCACTGTTTTTCCACCCGACTGCAGCAACGCACTGGTAGGCAGCTTGATCACTGCAGGCGCTGCTGCGTCCGCAGCCACAATAGGCATCACACTGGCTGTGGTACCCAAAGCCCAATTGGCTTGCGCAGGCAAAGTAGCACGCACGGTGAAGGTACGGGTCACGGAGTCAGCGCTAGCCGCTACTTCGCGCACAGTGGCCTTGACTTCATCGGTGCTATTCCACAGCTTGGCTGTCAGAGTGCTGCCAACACGTATACGACCAACCCAATCCTCTGGCACAGCAAACACCACCTCACGTGCTCCTTGCTGTGCCACTTGCACCACTGTCGCACCAGCGGCAACCACTTGACCAACCTCTACCGACACCAGCGTTACGACACCGGGTGCATCAGCAACCAATGTGGTGTAACCCACTTGATTGCTTTGACTGTTGAGTTGGGCTTTGGCCTGATCCCATGAAGCTTGCGCTGATTTGTAGGTGCCTTCGTGTTTATCCAACTCAGCACTGCTGATGAAATTTTGCGCACGCAGTTCGCGATAGCGCTTCAAATCTGCTAGTGCCAAATCCAAATTCACCTGCGCTGCTTGCAGCTGTGCTTTGGCAGCCTCGGTTTGCAGCTTGTAATCTTGCGGATCGAGTTGCGCTAGCACTTGGCCAGCCTGCACGGTTTGCCCCAGTTCGACGGCACGGCGTATCACCTTGCCTGCTACGCGAAAGCCCAAATTCGACTCCACACGCGCTCGCACTTCACCAGCGAATTCGCGCTGCGTCTGAATCTGGTCTGCCGCTACAGTGACAATTCGCACTGCTCGAACAGGTTCTGGCGCCACCTCCGTTTTGGAGCAGGCAGACAGCAGCACCACTACGGAGCAGGCTGCAGCAATCAAAAAGCCGGATTTGTATGTCATGGTTGAACTTCTCACGATGGGTCAAAAATATCGGTCGAACTTGCTGATGCAAATTAATGACTGACTGGTTAGTAATTATCCAGATGCTTGGCAGACTTGTCAAACGTTGCTTGTAAACAGGCACAATTCGCTATGCATGCAACACCGCCATCACGGGGAAAAACCCCCGGCATCGACCATTACGAAAACTTTCCTGTTGCCTCATGGTTGTGCCCAGCGCATTTGCGCCCCCCCATTGCAGCCATCTACCATTTTGCCCGTACCGCCGACGACTTGGCCGATGAAGGCAGTGCCAGTGCAGACGAGCGATTGAGCCAGTTGCAACACTACCGCGCCTGCCTGCTAAACGCCACTACCGCCAACCAAGCCCCAGGAAACTGGCCACGCGTGTTTGCCCACCTGCACCACGCCATCGCGCAGTGGCAGCTTCCCACTGAGCAACTGCACGCATTGCTCGATGCATTTGAGCAGGATATTCGCGTCACCGCCAGTGGAGTTCTTTATGCAAACGATGCCGCCGTGCTGGACTACTGCAGCCGCTCGGCCAACCCGATTGGGCGTTTGCTGCTGCACTTGTACGGCATACACGATAAAAAATCGCTTGCGCAAAGCGATGCTATTTGCACTGCCTTGCAGCTTATTAACTTTTGGCAAGACCTCAGCGTGGATCACGCCCGCAATCGCTGTTACTTGAGCATAGAGCGCCTGCAACAGCACCACATGCCCACCACGCTGGATGCACTCCATACCCTGAAAAACCATCCAAACGCTATCAATTTAATAGCAGACCTAGCAAGCTGGGCGCGCTCTAGCATGCAATTTGGTCAAAATTTGGTACACACCATCCCCGGTCGACTAGGCTGGGAATTGCGCCTCGTGGTGCAAGGCGGTCTGGCCGTGCTGCGCCAAGTGGAACACCTCGGCCCACGGGTACTGCAACAACGCCCTGTCCTGCGTCCCCTAGACTGGCTGGCAGTGGCCGCACGCAGCTTACAGATGTAGCCATCTGGATGTAACAATCCCCCCATGACCCCAGAACAATACGTACAAGACAAAGCCGCCGCCAGTGGCAGTAGCTTTTATTACGCTTTCCTGTTTTTGCCGCCTGAGCGACGTGCCGCCATCACCGCCTTCTACGCCTTTTGCCGTGAAGTAGACGACGTGGTGGACGAAGCCACCGACAGCGGCGTAGCCGCCACCAAACTCGCTTGGTGGCAGCGCGAAGTAGCCCAAAGCTACCAACAACAACCCAACCACCCCGTCATGCGCGCACTCATGCCGCACGCGGCCACCTTTGGCATAGAGCAAAAGCACCTGCAAGCCGTCATCCAAGGCTGCGAAATGGACTTGCAGCAAACCCGCTACCTCGACTACCCCAACCTGCGCCAATACTGCCACTTGGTAGCCGGCGTGGTGGGCGAAGTAGCCGCCCGCATTTTTGGCCAAACCAGTGATGCCACCACCGCCTACGCCCACACCCTAGGCCAAGCGCTGCAGCTGACCAACATCATCCGCGACGTAGGCGAAGATGCCATGCGCGGACGCATCTACCTGCCCGTGAACGAACTGCAGCAGTTCGATGTGAAAGCCCAAGAGCTGATGCAGCGCCAGTACTCCGACCGCTTTACCGCCCTCATGCGCTTTCAGGCCGAGCGCGCCCACCGCCTGTACGACGAAGCACTGGCCCTGCTGCCCGCCGCCGACCGCCGCGCCCAAAAACCCGGCCTCATGATGGCCAGCATCTACCGCGCCCTGCTGCGCGAGATAGAGCACGACAACTTCCAAGTGCTGCACCAACGCATCAGTCTCACCCCCGTGCGCAAACTGTGGCTGGCCTGGAAGGTGCAGGCGCTGGGCAGGTTGTGAAACCGCTCCCCCCCATCGCCATCATCGGCGCAGGCTGGGCGGGTTTGGCCTGCGCGGTGCAACTGGCGCAACGAGGCCATTCAGTTCAGGTATTTGAGGCGGCGCGCACGCCCGGTGGGCGCGCGCGTACCGTGCAACTGCATTTGCCTGATGGAAACCCTGTCGATGTGGACAACGGGCAGCACATCCTCATTGGTGCCTACCGCGACAGCCTGGCGCTGATGCAGCAGGTCGGAGTGGATGTGCAGCAGGCGCTCTTACGCACGGCCATGGACTTGCGCACGCCAGACGGCCATGGGCTGTGCCTGCCCCACTGGCCGCGCCCTTGGAATGCCCTGCCCCAGCAAGCCCATGTGCTAGCTGGTTTGCTGGGCTGCCGTGGCTGGACACTGGGCGACAAACTGGCACTGCTGCGCGCCTCGCTGCGCTGGCAGTGGATGGGATTCACCTGCCCGCCCACACAAACGGTGGCCGAACTGTGCTGCGACTTGCCCGCTGCGGTGCAAAGCAGCCTGATAGAACCGCTGTGCGTATCGGCCCTGAACACGCCCATGGTGCAAGCCAGCGCCAGCGTGTTTTTGCGCGTGCTGCAAGACGCGCTGTTTGGTGGCCGTGGTGGGGCTGACCTGCTGCTGCCCCGCGTGCCCCTGGGCCAGTTGCTGGCCGAACCTGCCTGCCACTGGCTACAAACACAGGGCCACCACGTGTACCTAGGGCAGCGCATTGGCAGCCTGCGGATGGCTGATGGCGATGCTGGTTGGCAGCTATTGCAGCCATCGGGACAGCCCATTGCACCACCCGATGGCCATGACTACTGGCCGCATGTGGCATTGGCCACTTCGGCAGCCAATTCGGCTGCAATGCTTGCTGCATGCGCTCAAGCAGCTACAAAAACCATAGCAAACACCCTGCATGCATGGCAACAGCAAGCGGCCGCGTTGCAATACCTGCCCATCGCCACGGTGTACACATGGAGCGCACACAGCCACTTGCCACGCCCCATGGTGGCGCTGCCCGCATTGCAGGCGGTACCCACTGACTCAGCAGGGACGGTACCCGCCCAGTTTGTGTTTGACCGTGGCCAGCTCGGTGGCCCGGCGGGCTTGCTGGCATGGGTCGTCAGCGCCTGTGGGCCCGATGCGGCCGCCACCGAGGCACTCGTGCTGCAGCAGGCCAGCACATTGCTGGGCCACCAGCCCCAAGTGCTGCAAACCATTGTGGAAAAACGCGCCACCTTTGCCTGCACACCCGCACTCAAACGCCCATCCAGCCGCATCGCTCCAGGCTTGTGGGCAGTGGGCGACTACGTAGAAGGCCCCTACCCGGCCACGCTAGAGGGTGCGGTGCGGTGCGGTTTTGAGTTAGCAAACAGCCTATAAACGCTAGCTTTTACCTTTTTTTACTACCGTCTTGTGTATTAACTGCCGTTAACTAAGGGGATCATTCGCCCCATAACGAAGGGGGAAACATCCCGGGGCAGACAACATCTTTCAGGCGAGGACACCCATGCAATCCAACGCAGTAGCCAAGGAAGAAGGCAACGCAACCAATCCGATTGCGCTCAACGCCATCATCAAGGCGGCGGAAAAATACACCATCGTGGCGTCCGAGGACATTGTGGACGTCACGGGCATGAAACTGTGGGCCAAGAACCAGCCCGTATCAGCCACCCTGCAGCAGCGCTTGTTAGAGCGCAAACTGAGCAAACCGTTAGAAGCCTGCCTGACCAGTGAGAACGGTGTGACGCTGTTCACCCTGAACGACGACTTTGAGCGCTTCATGGACAGCGGCAGTGCCTTGGCACGTGGGCTACAGCCGTGGGCATCCTTGCTGCAGCAACAGTTGCGCCAGCTCCCATTTCACTCGGTATCGCAGTTGATGCTGACCACGGCCCTGGCCAACCGCCCCAGCATGGTGGAGCATGCTGTGCATGCCATGGCCTTGGTGGGTGCCATGGTGAGCCGCACCACGCAAAGCAGCCATGAAATCCGCATAGCCATGTTGGCTGGTTTGTTGCACGACATTGGCGAGATCTACATCTCGCCCGAATACCTGGACACCGACAGCCACTTGGACGTGCTGGGCCACAAACACATGGTGGTGCACCCGCGCATCGCCCAAATGCTGTTGGTCACCACCACAGACTACCCTGAGCGCATCTCGCAAGCCATTGCCGAACACCACGAACGGCTCAATGGCTCGGGCTACCCAGCCCGACTGCAAAAAGACGACATATCCCCCCTAGGCCGCATGCTGGCCGTGACCGAAGTGACGCTGGGCATTGCGCGCCAGCATCCCGATGCGCTGACGCGCGCCAGCTTTGCCCTGCGCGTGCTGCCGGGCGAGTTTGACCTGCTACCCGTCGGCTTTATCAGCAATATGGCCCGTGAGCAAGCCGCGGCAGCCCACGCCGGCATGGACACCAAGCAAGCCAGCAACAGTCCGCAACTCAAAGACGAAATGCAAACTTTGCTGGAGACGGCCCAGCGCATCCGCGAGCAACTGATGGCCATGAGCAGTTCGTTGCGAGCCAAGGCGATTGTGGAAACCGCTTGCCAACGCATAGATCGCATGCAAATCGCTTGGAACTCCTTGGGCTGCTGGGGCTTGGAGCACGCCGCCATGACCGCCGCTGAGCAGTACGAGCAACAACTTGCAGGCTGGGAGCTCAAGCACCGCCTGTTTGAACTGGCCCGCGAGTCCATGCTCATGGCCGAAAAACTGGCGCTGCAAGAGCAGCTCATGCTCTCCCCGCTGTGGGCTTCGCTCGACTTGCCTGCCCCCAAGCTGGACACCGAGATCGCCTAAACCCGCAGGCCATGCCGCTGCGTGAGTAGCCTGCGGCTACCACTCCATGACGATCTTGCCGCGTGACTGCGCGCTCTCGATCAGTGCATGGGCACGGCGCAGGTTGGCATCGGTCACCGGGCCATAGTGCTCGGCCAAGGTGCTGCGCAGTACGCCTTGGTCTACCAGTGCAGACACCTGCTCCAGTATCTCGTGCTGGCGCTCCATGTCGTCGGTCTGGAACAGCGAGCGGGTGAACATGCTCTCCCAGTGCAGCGAAATGGACTTGCGCTTGAGCAACACGGCGTTGAGGCTGACCGGGTCATCAATCAAGGCGAACTTACCTTGTGGGCGAATCAGTTCCACCAGTTGCTCAAAGTACTGGTCGGTGTGGGTGATGCTGATGGCGTAGTCCACCTGTGCAATACCCAAAGCGGCTAGCTGTGGAGCCAAGGCTTGGCTGTGGTCAATCACATGCTCAGCCCCCAAGTCCAGCAGCCACTGGCGGGTTTCGGCGCGGGCAGCCGTTACCACCAAACGCACCGCCGTGAGCTGGCGCGCCAACTGCACCAAGATAGACCCCACCCCACCGCCAGCGCCGATGACCAGCAGGGTGGGTTGGCTGTTCGCTTGCCGTTCGGATTCGGGTGCTCCAGCAGCGGGTAATCGAGCAATCTGCAAACGGTCAAACAGCAGTTCCCACGCGGTCAGCGACGTCAGGGGCAGCGCCGCGGCTTGGGCGGCGCTCAAGCTAGCGGGTTTGTGGCCCACCACGCGCTCGTCCACCACTTGGTACTGGGCATAGGAGCCGGGCTTGTCGATTGCGCCAGCGTAAAACACCGCATCCCCCACCTTGAAATGGCGCACCTGCTCGCCCACGGCTTGCACGGTGCCCACGGCATCCCAGCCCAGCACGCGGGGCTGCTGGGTCGGCGCATTGCGGCGCACTTTGGTATCCACCGGGTTCACGGCAATGGCCTGTACCTGCACCAGCAAGTCACGCGGGCCAGGAGTGGGCATCGGCAGCTCGGTGGTGTAGAGCGACTGCGCATCGGCAATAGGTAAACCGTGCTGGGCATAGACGATAGCTTTCATGGAATGTCCTTTCTGTCGTGCGCAGTGTCGCCTTGCACAGGCATTGAAAAAAGGGGTTTGCAGGCGCAAGACTTTCCGCTTTAATTTGAAAATGCTTGCATTAGAAGACCTTGAATTTCTGTCCGTGGTTGCAAATGCCGCCAGCCTGTCCGAAGCGGCACGCTTGGTGGGCGTATCCCCCGCAGCGGCCAGCGCCAGTTTGCTGCGCATAGAAAAGCAGCTAGGCACCAAGCTGTTTGTGCGCACCACACGCAGCCTGCGCCCCACGCACGATGCGCTGGTGTTTCTGGAGCGCTGCCGCAGTGGGCTGGACATCATTGCCAGCGCCCGCAGCCAACTGCAAGCGGGACGCTACGAGCTGCAGGGGCGACTGCAACTGTCGCTGCCATCGGACCTAGGCCGTCACGTCGTATTGGCGTGGTTGGAAGACTTTCAGCAGCAATACCCCGGCGTCAACCTGCACCTGCAGTTCTCTGACCGCTTGGCCGAAGTGCACCGCAATCCCGTGGATGCCACCCTGCGCTACGGCGTGCCACCAGACTCCAGCTTGGTGGCGTTGCCCTTGGTTCCGAATAACCATCGCGTGGTGTGCGCAGCCCCCAGTTACTTGGCACGCCAAGGCCAGCCACGCACCCCGGCAGAACTGAGCGAGCACGACTGCCTGTGCTTCATGCTAGGCGACAAGGCACACGACCGCTGGCAGTTTTCCCAAGGCAAGCACACCCTCACGGTGGCGGTGCGCGCCCACATTCAGTGTGACGATGGCGATGCCGTGCGCCGCTTGGCTGTGCATGGGCGGGGTATTGCCTACAAGTCGATGCTCGATGTGTGGCCCGACCTGCAGGCTGGGCGCTTGCAAGCCCTGCTGCCCCAGTGGACGGGCGAAGCGGCCCCGCTGTACTTGGTGTGCCCTGACCGTGCCCACCTCAAACCCTTGCTCAAAACCCTGCATGCTTTTTTGCAATCCCGTTTCGCAGAGTTCGTGGCACAGCCCAGTACCATTGGTGCATAAGGAGACACAATCCATGAAATGGACGATACGCATACTGCTCACGCTCATACTGCTGCTGGCACTGCCCCTACTGGTAGCGGTAGCCATGGGAGGCTGGTTTGTGTACCAGCGCCTGCCCCTGCGCAGTGGCGTGGGCCACATTGACCAGCTTGCAGCCACTGTTCAGGTGCGCTATGACGAGCGCGGCGTACCCCACATCAAGGCACAAAACCAGTTCGACCTGTACAGGGCCTTGGGCTACGTGCATGCACAAGACCGCCTGTTCCAAATGGAGATGGTGCGCCGTCTGGGCAAAGGCGAACTGGCCGAAATACTAGGCCCCAAGCTGGTGGAGACGGACACCCTTTTCCGCACCATAGGCCTGCGTGAAAACGCCCGTCGCATGCTGGCGGCGGCTGACCCGCAAAGCGCATCGGCCCAGTACCTGCAAGCGTACGTAGATGGCATCAACCAATACCAAGACACGCACAAACCACCGCTGGAGTTCACGCTCATGGGCATAGAGCCCCAGCCTTTTACCGCCGAAGACGTGTACGTGGCCACCAACTACTTGGCCTACAACTTTGCCGCAGCCCTGCGCATCGAGCCGGTGATGACAGTGCTGCGCGACAAGTTGGGCACGGCTTACCTTCGGCCATTTGCCAACGAATGGAATAACCAAGGCGTGCTGCAAGACCCCAGCGCCGAAGGTAACGCCAGCGCCAAGCTTCAACCACGCGACTGGAAGGGCCTGATGCAACTCGCCACCCTGAGCCAGAGTGCCATGGACTTGGCACGCGTGCCCATGCTGGCCGGCTCCAACGGCTGGGCCGTGTCAGGTGCCCGCACAGCCAGCGGAAAACCCATTTTGGCGGGGGATCCGCACATTGGCTTTGCAGCGCCCTCTGTGTGGTACGAGGCCCATTTACAGGCCCCTGACTTTGAGATTTATGGCCACTTTGCCGCCCTGATGCCATGGGCTCTGCTGGGACACAACCAAGACTTTGGCTGGACGCTGACCATGTTCCAAAACGACGACATGGACTTGGTAGCCGAAAAGACCAACCCCGACAACCGCAACCAAGTCTGGAACCAAGGCCAGTGGGTGGATTTAAAGCAGCGCACCGAGGCCATCAACGTCAAGGGCGGTGAAACCGTGCAACTGACGGTGCGCCAATCACCGCACGGCCCCATCATCAGCGACTCCATGGGTGACAAGCTGGGCAGTGACCACAAAACCCCCATTGCCCTGTGGTGGACCAACTTGGCCACGGACAACCAGTCTATGGAGGCGTTTTTCGCCCTCAACCGCGCTGACACGCTGGCCAAAGCGCGGGCTGCCGCCAGCAAAGTGGGAGCACCGGGTGTCAACATCATTTGGGCCAATGCCAGTGGCGACATTGGCTGGTGGGCCGCCGCCAAGCTGCCGCAACGCCCCGCCGGAGTGAACCCCACTTTCATACTCGACGGTGGCAAGGGCGAGGCCGACAAGCCCGGCTACTACGCCTTTAGCTTCAACCCCCAAGAAGAAAACCCCCGGCGCGGCTACATCGTCTCGGCCAACCAGCAACCGCTGAGCGCCGTTCCCGTAGCTGGCAACTACAACGAACCGGATCGCGCTCGCACACTGGACAAATTTTTGTCCAACCCCGCGACGCGCTGGGACAGCCGCACCACACAAGGGCTGCAACTGCTCAACTCCACAGACTACTCCAAGCGGGTGCTGGGCCACTTGCTCCCGTTGATGCAAACGGCCATCACTGACAAGTCACAACAAGAGTTTGTGGAGCCCTTGCTCAAATGGGACGGGGACTTCACCCGCGACAGCATCGCCGCCACGCTGTACACCCAAATGCTGTACGAGCTGAGCGTAGCCATCTTCCACGACGAATTGGATGACGACCAGTTTGCCAATTTGCTGCGCCTGCGCAACTTCAACAGCAGCTTGGACAACGTGCTGGCTGACCCCAACTCGCCGTGGTGGGACAACGTAGAAACCAAGAACAAAGAGACCGCGCAAGACATAGTGGCCTTGGCTTGGAGCCGGACGCTGGCACACCTGAACAAGCTCTACGGCAGCAGTCTGCTGGAGTGGACTTGGGGCAAGAGCCACCTCCTCACCCACGGCCACCCACTCGGGCGCAAAAAGCCGCTGGACAAAATCTTTGACGTCGGCCCATTTGAAATGCCTGGCGGCAACGAAGTCCCCAACAACATGGCTTTCACCTTAAGTCCTGCGCCATGGAGGATCAACTACGGCCCCTCCACCCGCCGCGTGATCGACTTTGCCGATGCCAGCAAGGCCATGGGCATTAACCCCGTAGGCCAAAGCGGCGTGTGGCTGGACAAACACTACAACGACCAAGCCGACGCTTACGCCGCGGGCATGTACCAACCCATGTACCTGAAGGATGCGGACATCACAGCCCACACCGACAGCATCCTCACTTTGTCACCGTGACCCCAACCCCCTACCAACCATGACCGCCTCTTTGCTGGCCCCCCGCTTTGCCCCCGAACCCGCAGCCCCGCATGGACGCCATGCCCGCACCGGCTTGCTGCTGTGCAACTTGGGCACACCCGATGCCCCCACCCCCAGCGCCGTGCGGCGCTACCTGGCCGAGTTCTTGAGCGACCCGCGCGTGGTGGAGATTCCCAAGCCGCTGTGGTGGCTCATTCTGCACGGCATCATCCTGCGCGTGCGACCAGCTAAGTCCGCCGCCAAATACGCCAGCGTCTGGACAGAGCAAGGCTCACCGCTGCGGCTGTCCACCGAGCAGCAAGCGCAGGCGCTGCAACAACAACTGAGCGCTTGCGGGCACGACGTGGTGGTGCGCTACGCCATGCGCTACGGCCAGCCCTCCATCGCCAGCCAGCTCGATGCCCTCAAGATGGAGGGCTGCACCCGCATCCTGCTGCTGCCCGCCTACCCGCAGTACAGCGGCACCACCACCGGCAGCGTGGTCGATGCCGTGGCGCAATGGAGCCAACGCACCCGTACCGTGCCCGAGCTGCGCTGGATCAACCACTACCACGATGACCCCGGCTACATCGCCGCGCTGGCGGCCAGCGTGCAGGCTCACTGGCAGCAGCATGGGCGCGCGCACTTGGTCATGAGCTTTCATGGCGTGCCGCGCCGCACGCTGGAGTTGGGCGACCCCTACTACTGCGAATGCCGCAAAACCGCCCGCCTGCTGGCCCAAAGCCTGCAACTGGCCGATAGCGAGTACAGCGTCACCTTCCAGTCCCGCTTGGGCAGGGCCGAATGGCTGCAGCCCTACACCGAACCCACCGTCTGCCAACTGGCCGAGCAAGGCGTGCAGCGTGTGGACGTGATGTGCCCCGGCTTCTCGTGCGACTGCTTGGAAACGCTGGAAGAAATCAACATGGAAGTGCGCGAAGCATTCCTGCACCACGGCGGCAAGGAGTACCACTACATCCCCTGCCTCAACGCCGATGCGCAAGGCATGCAAGCCCTCACGCAACTGTGCCTGCAGCACCTGCAAGGCTGGCCCACCCAAGCGGGGGCGCAAGCCGCATTCAAGGGCCCCGCACCCACCACACCCGTATGAGTACCAGTACCGAACACACCCACACCCCAGCTACCGCCCTGCAAACGCTGGAAGAGCGCCTGACCGATCTGGAAATCAAAGCCGCCTACAGCGAACACACCATCGACCAGCTGGACAGCATCGTGGCGCGCCAACAAGAGCAAATTGACTGGCTCACCCGCGAGGTGGCCATGCTGCGCGGGCGCTTGCACGAAACCCTGTCCGAACCCCAGTCCGTGCGCAACCTGCACGAAGAAAGACCGCCACACTACTGACGCCGCCCACCCCACCCCGCTGCTGAAACCACCCTAAAAAACCCACGAGGAGACAAGCCATGACAGCAGACATAGCCCCCCCATTTGCCAGCGGCACATTCGTAGGCCGTGCCTGGTCCGACGCCGCAGGCGGCCCTATCGTTATCTGGGTGCACCAGCAGCAGGTGCTGGACGTGACCAGCCCCCAAGCCCCCACCATGCGCGACCTGCTGGAGATGGAGCAGCCCGCCGCTTGGCTGACCGCCCAAGCCAGTAAAGCTGCCAGTCCACCAATACTGGGCAGCGTGCAGGCCTTGCTGGATGGCCAACTGCCCGGCCTGCGCCTCTTGGCCCCGTGCGACCTGCAAGCCATCAAAGCCTGCGGCGTCACCTTTGCCCGCTCCATGGTGGAGCGCGTCATTGAAGAGCGCGCCGCAGGCAACGCCGCTGCCGCCCAAGCCATCCGCGAGCGCATAGCGGCCAGCATTGGCGAGAGCTTGCGCAATGTGCAAGCGGGTTCAGCGCAAGCGGCGCGCATCAAAGAAGCGCTGATACGCGAAGGCCTGTGGTCACAGTACCTAGAGGTAGGCATTGGCCCCGATGCGGAGGTGTTCACCAAAGCCCAAGCCATGTCCGCCGTGGGGCACGGCAGTTGGGTAGGCTTGCACCCCATTTCCACTTGGAACAACCCCGAACCCGAGATCGTGTTGGCCGTCAACAGCCAAGGCCGCGTGCAAGGCGCTGCGCTGGGCAACGACGTGAACCTGCGCGACGTGGAAGGCCGCTCTGCCCTACTGCTGGGCAAGGCCAAAGACAACAACGCATCGTGCGCCATCGGCCCGTTCATCCGCCTGTTTGACGAGACCTACACGCTGGACGACGTGCGCCAAGCCGAGTTGGCTTTGCACGTGCAGGGGCCTGACGGCTTTGTGCTCCATGGGCGCAGCAGCATGCGCGAGATCAGCCGCGACCCGCTCGATCTGGTAGCCCAAACACTGGGCGCGCACCACCAATACCCGGACGGACTGATGCTGTTCATGGGTACACTGTTTGCTCCAACCGAAGACCGCGATGTACCCGGCCAAGGCTTCACCCACAAGCTGGGCGATGTGGTCACCATCAGCAACCCGCAGCTGGGCAGCCTGCAAAACACCGTGCAACTGAGCACCAACTGCCCACCGTGGACTTTTGGCACCTCGCACCTGATGCGCAATTTGGCGCGCCGCGGTCTGTTGGTGGACGATTCAACCGCTGTACAGCAATAAGGAGTGCGCTATGGGCATGCAAACTTGGTGGGTATTCGTGATGATGACCTTTGTGGTGTCTGCCACGCCCGGCCCCAACATGCTGCTGGTCATGACCACCGCCGCGCAAAACGGCCTGCGCTACGCGCTGGCCTGCATGGCCGGGTGCATGACGGCACTTATCATCATGCTCAGCCTGTCCGCCGCTGGCTTGGGTGCGCTGCTGGAAGCGTGGCCCCGCGTGTTCGACGCCTTGCGCCTGGCCGGTGCGGCCTACTTGGCTTACCTAGGCATACAGGTGTGGCGCGCCCCGGTGACCGAAGGCGGTGCCCCTGCCGTGGCCCGTGAATGGAAAGGCCCCAACACCTTGATCAGCCAGTACCGCCGGGGTGTCATGGTAGCCGCCAGCAACCCCAAAGCCATCTTGTTTGCCGCCGCGTTCTTCCCCCAGTTCATCAACCCCCACGCCGCGCAACTACCCCAGTTCGCCATCTTGCTGGCCACGTTCTCGGTCATTGAAGTGGCTTGGTACTTTGTCTACGCCGCCAGCGGCCAGCAGCTCTCGCGCTTTTTGCAACGCACCAGCTTCATGCGCAACTTCAACCGCGCCACCGGCGGCGTGTTTGTGGGGTTTGCGGGGTTGATGGCGTTGAAGAGTTGAAAGAACCGAGGGAGAGAGAGATTTATTTGCTTGTGGAGAGCATGTCAGCCAAAAACTGTTTTTGGACTTTTTGCATTTTTTGACCCATCTCTGACGATATCTTTTGTACTTCCAGCAAAGTTTTTTGCGTCAAGAGTGGCATCTTTTCAACAAAGGCTTGCCCAGCTGGAGTTTTGTAAAACGCCACAATTCCAATGACCTCTTCTTCGCTTAGAGACTCTTTGTAAATGCGTAAATAAAGTGGTTCAAGCTGTTCCCAAGCAATTTCTTCTTGGACGATCGCAACCATTTTATTTTTCATATTGTCGATAGCCTGTTGTTGCTTTGCTGTTGGCACTTTCCCTTGCAGGGTCTGCTTAACGGCGTTGTCCATCATCGAGTCAACTTGAGCTCGTATTCCATTAACAAGTTTTTGTGCTTGCATAACAACCAGCAACTCTTTAACCGATTCATCAGTTGCAGGTGCCGCTATTGCAGCTGTCGAGCAAAGCAGAAGGGATACCACAGCACTTCGAAACATGTTCATTGAATTTCCTTTATTGCTGACAATGATTCATGTAAGTCTATTGCATGCGCTGATTACCAGCACAGCGTTGTTTACGCTTATGACATCGACTTAATCCTGCGGCTTAACGCCCAAAGTTGTCTTGGATTGCGGTGCTACCCACTCAAGCCCGCATCAGCGTGCTCTTACCAAACAGGGACTCGATCAAATCCACCGCCACTTGGGCGGTTTTGTTGCGTTCGTCCAGTGCGGGGTTCAGTTCCACCACATCTAAGCTGGCCAGCAGGCCGGTATCGGCAATCATTTCCATGCACAACTGCGCTTCGCGGTAAGTGGGGCCGCCGGGCACGGTGGTGCCTACGCCGGGGGCGAGGCTGGGGTCGAGAAAATCCACGTCAAAGCTGACGTGCAGGTGCGTGTCCACATCCAGCCCGGCCAAGGCTTGCTGCATGGCGCTGCGCATGCCCACTTCGTCGATGTAGCGCATGTCAAACACCTCCAACTGCTGGGCGTGCACAAAACGCTTTTCCCCCGCGTCCACACTGCGTATGCCGATCTGGCGCACGCAGGCCGTGTCGATGGCAGGTACATGTCCGCCCATTTGCACCAGCTCGGTCGGGCCAAAGCCGCACAGACAAGCCACGGGCATGCCATGGATGTTGCCGCTGGGGGTGAGTTCGGCGGTGTTGAAGTCGGCATGGGCGTCGAGCCACAGCACGCGCAGCTTGCGCCCCTGCAGGCGGCAGTGCTTGGCCACGGCGCTGATGGAGCCTATGCCCAGGCAGTGGTCGCCCCCCAGCAGCATGGGGAAGTGCCCGTCTTGCAAACTGGCGTACACCGCGTCGTGCACAGCTTGGTTCCACGCCACCACTTCGGGCAGGTGGCGGTAGCCGTCTTCGGGTGCTTGCCAAGGGTTGGCGGGGCCGTTCAGGTTGCCACTATCGTGCACCTGCAGGCCGTGCTGCTGCAAGGCCTGCGCCAAACCCGCTACGCGCAGGGCTTCAGGCCCCATACTGGCCCCGCGAGCCCCAGCACCTATGTCGGTGGGGGCGCCAATCAAGCGGATGCTGGTGTAAGGGGAAATGGTCATACATCGAACTCCAACTCGGTTTCTGGGGTTGCCACGCGGCGTCCCACAGCCTGTGCGGGACGAATGAGGCTAAACAGATCCTTCGGATCGGGCAAGCTCGGCACAAGGGCCAGCGTTTGACCCATACCGAGCTCCTTGGACAAGTCGCGCAGCAGGCACAGCGCCGAGTAGTCTTCCAGCGCAAAGCCTACCGAGTCGAAGAAGGTGATTTCGTTCTCTGCTGAGCGCCCTGCGGCGTCGCCGCGCAGCACGCGCCACAGTTCCGTCACAGCGAAGTCGGCCGGCATGTGTTGCAGGTCGCCTTCGATGCGGGTCTGGGGTTCGTACTGCACGAAGCAGCTTGAAGCCCGCAGCACATCGGGGTGGATTTCGGTTTTGCCGGGGCAATCGCCACCGACGCCGTTGATGTGCATGCCGGGTTCCAGCATGTCGGCACTCAGGATCACGGCATTGGTCTTGTCGGCCGTGACGGTGGTCACGATGTCGGCACCGCGCACGGCCTCAGCCGTGCTGTTGCACACCACGAAACGCAGGCCGGTGTGGGCCAGGTTGTCCATGAGCTTTCTCGTCGCAGCGGGGTCGATGTCGAACAGGCGGATTTCTTCAATGCCGTTGAGGTAGTGGAAGGCCAGGGCCTGGAACTCTCCCTGCGCACCGTTGCCGATAAGGGCCATGGTTTTGCTGTTGGGACGGGCCAGCGCGCGGGCAGCCACGGCCGACATGGCGGCCGTGCGCAGTGCCGTGGTCAGGGTCAGCTCGGTCAGCAGTTCGGGCGCACCGGTGTCGACGTCGGCCAGCACGCCGAAGGCCATGACGGTGGGCAGGCCGTCTTTGGTGTTCTTGGGGTGACCGTTGACGTACTTGAAGGTGTAGGTGGTGTCGTCGGCAATGGGCATGAGTTCAATCACGCCCTCGGCGGAATGGGCTGCCACGCGCGCCACCTTGTCGAAGGTCTCCCAACGCTGGTAATCGTCGTCGATGCGCTGGGCCAAACGCTCGAGCACCGTGCGGATGCCGACGCGGCCGACGATGGCGGCGACGTCCTGAACGCTGAGGAATTGGGTGCTGACGATGGTGGTGTTGTGCATGGTTTGCCCCCGAGTAATCAAGCTTGAGGGCTAGTGTCAGCAAACACCAAGTTAAAGTGAATCGCCAACTTTGCTTGCTTTTCGTCAAAAATTTGACAAAACGGCAACCCATATTGCCAAATTGACAGCCATGGACAAGATCGACCAAGAACTCATTGCCCTGCTGCGCAAGGATGCACGCACCAGCGTGGCCACTTTGGCAACCAAGCTGGGCGTGTCCCGGGGCACTGTCACCAACCGCATCCAACGGCTCGAAGACAGCGGCACTATCGTGGGCTACACCGTGCGCTTGCGTCCCGATGCCCAGCCCAACGAAATCCATGCTTGGATGAGCGTGGCCGTGGAGGGCAATGAAACCCGCGCCGTGATCGCCAGCCTGCTGGGCGAACCCGGTGTGGCGACCCTGCACGATACCAATGGACGCTGGGACTTGCTGGCTGAATTACGCGCCACCAACTTGGCTGAACTGTCCAAGGTGCTGGAGCGCATCCGCTTGATTCGCGGCATCAGCAGCACCGAAACCAGCATCCATCTCGAAACCTACCGCCTGTCATGAGTGGTCAAGCCAGTGGCTGCATACCGGTTCGGTTGCGGTACCACTTGGCGGCACGGGGCAGCACCAGCACCACCATGACGACGAGCAGGATCGCAAAAGATGCCGGGCGCTGCAAAAAGATCAGGGCACTGCCCTCGCCCAGCGAAATGGCATTGCGCAACTGGGCCTCGGCCAAGGGGCCCAAAATCATGCCCACGATGACGGGTGCTGTGGGGAAACCGTAGCGACGCATGAGCAAACCCAGCAGGCCCACGGCGTAGAGCAGGAACAGGTCAAACGCGCTCTGGCGCATGCCGTAAGTGCCCACGGTGGCAAATATCAAGATGCCGGCATAGAGCTGGGGTTTGGGTACTTTGAGCAGCTTGACCCACAAGCCCACCAGCGGCAGGTTGAGCACCAGCAGCATGACGTTGCCAATGAACAGAGAGGCAATGAGTGCCCATACCAAAGCCGAGGAGGTGCCAAACAACTGCGGGCCGGGCTGGATACCGTAGTTCTGGAATGCGCCCAGCAACACAGCCGTGGTGTTGGACACCGGGATGCCCAAGGTCAGCAGCGGGATCAGCGCGGTTGTCACCGTGGCATTGTTGGCCGATTCGGGGCCTGCTACGCCTTCGATGGCACCTTTGCCGCCGAACTCGGCCAGGTTGTCACCTTTGGCCAGTTTTTTCTCGGTGGCGTAGCTCAGGAAAGTAGGAATCTCGGTGCCGCCAGCGGGGATACAGCCAAATGGCGCACCAATGGCCGCGCCACGCAACCATGCGGGCCAAGAGCGCTTCCAGTCCGAGCGCGTCATGGTCACGCGGCTCATGGTGTTTTGGCTCTCCACCACCTTGCCCTCAAACAAAACCGCATGCAGCGCCTCTGCCACGGCAAACAAGCCCACCGCAACGAGCACGATTTCTACACCGTCTAGCAACTCTGGCTTGCCCAGGGTATAGCGTGCTTGACCGGATATTTGGTCCATACCCACCAAGCCAATGGCTAAACCCAAGAACAGCGCTGTTAGACCGCGCAACGTGCTTTGACCCAGCACGGCGCTCACCGTAGTGAATGCCAGCAGCATGAGGCAGAAATACTCGGGCGGGCCGAGTTTGACCGCCAGATCGGCCACCACAGGGGCAAACATGACTACCACCACCGTGGCGATGGTGCCTGCCACAAAGGAGCCAATGGCCGCCGTGGCCAAGGCCGCACCAGCGCGGCCGCTCTTGGCCATCTTGTTGCCTTCCATGGCGGTGACCATGCTGGCCGTTTCGCCGGGGGTGTTGAGCAAAATGGAGGTGGTGGAGCCACCGTACATAGCGCCGTAGTAAATACCCGAGAAAAAAATCATCGATGCTGTCACGTCCACCTTGGAGGTGATGGGCAGCAGCATGGCCACGGCAGTGGCCGGGCCAATACCGGGCAGCACCCCCACTGCGGTGCCCAAAGCGCAACCGAACAGCGCCCACAGCAAGTTAATGGGCGTTGCGGCATGCGCAAAGCCCGTGAACAATTGGTTCCAAATATCCATCATCACAGCCACCCCGTGCTAGTGAGTCCTGGCAGGCTAATGGCCAAGAATTTCGTAAACATCCAATACACCGGCGCGCTGATGAGCAGGCCCAGCACCACATCAACCACCCAGCTGCGCATCCCCCCTGCTGGTTCGCCTTGGGCCATGCGCATACCACGGGCAGCGCACACAAAGGCCAAGGTACAACTCAGGATGAAGCCGATGGTGGTGATGAGCGCTGCGTTGAGCAATACGCCAGCAGACATCCATGCAAAGCCCAGCCAGTACGGTGGTGGCGCATCGGCCTCTACTTCTTCCATGACGCGAAAGCCAGTGGTTTGGGCATGCCACACCAGCAGCACGCCACATACGCCCAGCACCAAGGCGACCAGCCACGGCAAAAAGTCAGGGCCGACACCACCATACCCAGCGTCAGACGGGATGTCCCACGCCCCTATCGCCCAAGTCAGGGCAACCGCCAAGACCCCCACGCCAATGAGGGTCTGGCGGGTCTTCATAGACCCGAACGCCATCAGACCATCCCCGCCAAGTGCATGATGCCGCGCAAGCTGGAAAACTCGTTATCCACGAAATCAGCAAAGGCTTTGCCGGTCAACACCGAGGGAGTCCAGCCGTTTTTCTCTAACGACTCCGTCCAAGACTTGGATTTGGTGGCCTTGACCACCAAATCAGTCAAGGCATCGCGCTGCTGGGGCGTGATGTCCGGAGCAGCGTACACCGCACGCCAGTTACCCAGCACCACATCAAAGCCCTGCTCCTTCAGGGTAGGTACATTGGGCAAATCGGGCAGGCGCTTTTCCGATGTGACACCGATGGGGCGCATCTTGCCTGCCGTGATGTACTCGGCAAACTCGCTGTAGCCGCTGCCGCCTACGCTGACGTTGCCACCCAAAATAGCCGCAGTCGCCTCACCGCCGCCACGGAAGGCCACGTAGTTCACCTTCTTGGGATCCACCCCGGTTTTGGTAGCCAACATACAAGCGCAAATGTGCTCGGTAGAGCCACGTGAGCCACCGCCCCACTTGACACTGGCAGGGTCTTTTTGCATTTGGGCGACCACATCCTTCATGGTTTTAAAGGGAGAGTCGGCTGGCACCACAAACACGTTGAACTCGCTGGTGATGCGGGCAATCGGTGTGGCTTTTTCCAGCGAAATAACAGGCTTGCCTGTGATGATGCCACCCAGCATCACGGCACCGGTAATCATCAGCGCATTGGGATCGCCCTTGCTAGCGTTGACGAACTGGGCCAAACCAATCACACCTGCCGCACCGCCTTTGTTTTCGTATTGGACGCTGTCAGCCAACTTGGCATCAAGCAGGGCTTTGCCCAAGGCGCGGCCTGTGGTGTCCCAACCGCCACCGGGGTTGGCTGGAATCATCATCTTGAGGTTGGCGCCAGCGCGGGCGCTCAATGGCAAGGTGCCAGCGGCCGCCATGGCCAACATGGACTTGAGGAATGCATCACGGCGCATAACAGTGTCTCCTTACTTGTGACGGATTGCTAGTGCGGCCTATGATGCAAAGCCAGCCTGTCATTTGGCTGTCCAAATTCCTCGGTATTTACCCCATGCATCTGCTGCTCATTGAAGACGATCCCGCCATGCAACTATCCCTGCAGCGCAGCCTTGAACGTGCCGGCATGCACGTCAGCCTGTGCAGCGATGGGCTGCAAGCCCTGCCCACTTGGCAAGCGCAGCAACCCGACGTGGTGGCACTGGACTTGAGCCTGCCGGGACAAGATGGTTTGCAAGTGCTGCAACAAGCGCGCAAAGCTGGTTTAGGCACTCCGGTGCTGATACTGACCGCCCGCGGCACGGTGGGTGACAAGGTGCTTGGCCTGAACGCAGGGGCGGACGACTACCTGGCCAAACCGTTTGATCTGCACGAACTGGAAGCCCGTCTGCGCGCCCTGCACCGCCGCCAAACCCAGCTACCTGCTAACCACAGCCCCACCCACGCGCAAGAAAGCGTGCTTGGGCGCTTGCGCCTAGACCACAGCAGCGGGGCCGCCTATTTGGGCCAGCAGGTACTGGAGCTGCCACCGCGCGAACTGCTGATGCTGCAAGCCCTGATGAGCCGCCCCGGCCAAGCCGTGGCCAAAGAAAAACTGGTCGAAACCGTGTTTGCCAACGATCCCAGCGTGCAAAGCGAAGCCATCGAGGTGGTGGCCTACCGCCTGCGCAAACGCTTGGCAGACTGGGGAGCACAAACCACGGGCGTGGAACTGGTCACGCTGCGCGGTTTAGGTTACTTGCTGCGCACCAACCAAGCCACACGCAGCCCTGCACCATGAACACCTTGCAACGTTTCACCAGCCTGTCTCTGCGCAGCAGGCTGTTGCTGGGAATTTTGCTACCCATTGTGGTGTTTGTAGGCTTGGACACTTACTTTCTGTACAGCCAAGCCCTCGCTGCGGTGAACCAAGCCTACGACCGTACCTTGCTGGCATCGGCCAAAGCCATTGGTGAACGCCTGCAAATCATGGGCCATGGCGAGACCATGCGCCTCAAAGCGGAAGTACCTTATGCAGCGCTAGAGGCTTTTGAGGCCGACAACCGCACCCGCATGGTGTACCAAATTACCGATACCCAAGGTCATTGGGTTGATGGCATCAATGACCTGCCCCGCTGGACAGGCAAACTCCCCAACCAAGGGCCTTACGCCGCGTTGGTGGACTTTTACGATGACCGTCTGCGTGGCGAAGACGTGCGCGTAGCCGTGCTGCTGCAACCCGTGGCCACTGGGCATGAGCGCACCATGGCCACTGTGCAAGTGGCTGAAACCCTGCAGCTACGCCGTACGCTGGCGCGCGACATACTGCTCAATACCCTGCGCCGACAGACGCTGTTGGTAGCGGTCATCACGCTGGTTGTGCTGATCGTGGTGCAGCGTGTGACGCGACCCATACGCCACTTAGGGCGGCATGTGGCACAACGCCAACCAGAGGATCTCACCCCCCTACCGGATACACAACTGCCGCCTGATCTGCGCCCTCTAAGCAGCGCCACCAACCAAGTCATGGCACGTTTGCAGCAGTTGGTAGACAACCAAAAGCGCTTTGTCCGCGATGCTGCCCACCAACTGCGAACTCCTTTGGCGGTGCTGAAAATCCAAGTTCAATCGGCCCTGCGTGGCGATGTGCCACCCCAGCAAGCCCTGCTGGAAATGCAAGACACCGTGAACCGCGCCACCACACTGGCCAACCAAATGCTGTCGGTGGCCAAAGTGGAACAACTGCGCCAGCAACAGGACTTTGCCCCCGTGGCTTGGGATGAAGCCGTGCGCGAAGTGGCGTTGGATGTGGCCCCGCTGATGGCAGACAAGCAGTTGGACTTTGAGCTGGACTGCGTAGCCGCACCCAACCAGCCAGCTAGTTACCACGTGCTGGCGCACCGTTGGATGCTGCAAGAACTGACCCGCAACCTGCTGCACAACGCCATACGCCACAGCCCTGTAGGGGGGCGCTTGATCGTGCAGTTGGCACAGCAAGCACACCCCCATACCGGTGAACTGGGTATAGCCTTGTGCATAGCCGACTGCGGCAGCGGTCTGAGCCGAGAAGCGCAAGAGCGCTTGTTCCAGCCCTTTGGCACCAGCCATTCGGCTGGCAGTGGGTCAGGTCTGGGGCTGACGATTTGCCACAACATCACCCAAGCACTGGGTGGCCATATCCGCTTGAGCAACCGTGACTTGGGTACGAGCGACCGATCCGACTTGCCCGCCCACGGCGTGGATGCCGTGGTGTGGTTGCCGCTCAGTCAGTGAGCATCGACACGCACCACCGTCAGAGCGGCGCTGCCATCGTGCAAAGTGGCGCGCACCGATTGGCCGTTGTGCAGCTGCTCCACGCTGGTCAATGCTGGGCCTGCCTGTGCCGCATCGTCTTGGCTCAACCAGGCGTAGCCGCGCTGCAGCACCAGCTTGGGGTCGAGCAATTGCAAGCGCAAAGCCGCTTGGTCTAGCGCCACTTGGGCACGCTGCAGACGCTGTCCTTTGGCATGTAGCAAGCGGGTGTGCAGGGTTTGCAACTGGTGGCGCATGCGCTCCACACGGGCCGTGGGTCGCCCCAAACGCAGTGCCAATTGGTCCAACCGCTGGTTGTGCTGCTCTTGCCAGCGCTGCAAGGCGGTCTGCAAGCGTTCGTGGGTTTGCTCGGCCAAAGCCAGCAACTGCTCTTGGGCAGGGGAAATAATTTCCGCCGCCGCTGTGGGCGTGGGTGCGCGCACATCGGCCACAAAGTCGGCAATCGAAAAATCCGTCTCATGCCCCACCCCGCACACCACGGGCACTGGACTGGCAGCGATACAGCGTGCCAAGCCTTCGTCATTGAAGGCCCACAAATCTTCCAAAGAACCGCCGCCGCGCACCAACAAAATGGCATCCAAGGCGTGGCCAGCATCGTCCGTCAAGTCATACAGGCTGTGCAATGCCGCAACCAGCTCGGCTGGCGCGGTCTCGCCCTGCACGCTGGCAGGGGCCAGCACCACACGCACATGGGGCGCACGGCGCTGCAAGGCCGTGGCTACGTCGTGCAACGCTGCTGCACCCAAGGAGGTGACCAAGCCAATCCTGCGCGGCACCGCAGGCAGACGGCGTTTGCGCTCGGCATCGAACAGCCCTTCGGCCTGCAACGCTTCCTTGAGGCGCAAGAAGCGCTCGAACAAGTCACCCTGCCCTTGCTGGCTCATGTCTTCCACAATGAGTTGCAAATCGCCCCGGGGCGCGTACAGGTCCACCCGCGCCGTCAACTCCACCAGCATGCCGTCGCGCGGCGCAAAGCGCAGGCTAGAAGCGTGGCGTTTGAACATGGCACAGCGCATTTGGGCGTTGTCGTCTTTGATGGAAAAGTAGCAGTGACCGCTGGCCGCACGGGTAAAACCGCTGATCTCGCCCTGCACCCGCACGGGGTTGAGTTCGGCCTGCAAACGGTCCGCAATAAAACGACACAAGGCCGAAACCTGCCATGGGCGTGGGCTGGGCGCTACAGAATTGGAAGCAATCAACATAGACCAGTCATCCACACCCAAGTGTTTCCAGTCGCACAATAGGGGTTACTCGCAATAGAACCCTCAAAAAATCCCCAAGCACTTGATTTCATTGATTTTTTTTCACCACCACCATGAAGATAGTTGTCAACATTGAGTACAAAATCGGGATTTACGCAGGAAAAAAAGAACTTACACACAAAGTTATCCACAGAAAATGAACGCCTGTGCAAAACTGGCAACAGATCGGTGCTGCCATAATCGTCAGCCATTGTTAGCTTGATCGGAGTGATTACCTTGTTGTCCATCATACAAGCCGCTGGTTGGCCCATCTGGTTGCTCATCGTTTGTTCTATTCTGGCCTTGGCCATCATTCTGGAACGCTTCATCAGTCTCAAAACATCCAAAGTCGCGCCGCCCAAACTGCTGCGAGAAGTGCTGGAAGTGAGCCGCAATGGCCTGCCCAATGCGGACGTGATTCAGCAGTTGTCGAAAAACTCCGCTTTGGGACAGGTACTGGCCAGCGGTCTGAGTGCCGCGCATGGCGCACGTGGCCAGCACGAAGAGGTACAAGCCGCGATGGAAGCCTCGGGCCGCCAAGTCACCCAGCGGCTGGAGCAATACCTCACCGCTTTGGGCACCATCGCCTCGGCAGCCCCGCTCATGGGTCTGTTTGGCACCGTGGTGGGGATGATCGAAATTTTCGGTTCACAAGCCCCCGGCTCAGGCGGTGGCAATCCCGCCCAACTGGCCCACGGTATCTCTATCGCCCTGTACAACACCGCATTTGGTTTGGTGGTGGCTATTCCTTCGCTGATTTTTTGGCGCTATTTCCGCACCCGTGTCGATGCCTATGTGCTGACGCTGGAATTGGCCGCCGAAGAATTGGCACGCCACCTGAAAAAACTGCGCGCCTGAGCGCCAAAGGCTTGCCATGAACTTTCGCCGCCACCGCCAAGAAGAGCCGGAGATCAACCTGATCCCCTTCATTGACGTGCTGTTGGTCATCCTCATCTTCCTGATGCTGTCCACTACCTACAGCAAGTTCACCGAATTGCAGCTGCGTTTGCCCACCGCCGACACAGAACTGCAACGGGACTACCCCAAGGAGCTGATCGTCGCCGTGGGCGCTGACGGTGGGGTGAGCATCAACAAGCAGTTGGTCACTGGTTCTGGCATTGAAGCGCTGGCCAACGCCATCAGCGGTGCCGCCAAAGGTGGTAAAGACACGGTGGTCATCATCAGCGCCGATGCCAATGCGCGGCACCAAACCGTGATCAGCGTGATGGAAGCCGCCCGCAGCGCGGGTCTCACGCAAATCACCTTCGCCACCCAATCCAGCAGCCAAGCTGCACACTAAGCCAGTCAGCGGCATGCAGCGCCTGCTTTTGCGCGCCTGGGAGAGCCAGCAGTCCCCACTGGCATGGGCCTTGCGCCCTGCGGCAGCAATGTATGGGCTGCTGTTGCAGCAACACCGCAAGCGCTTTGCCCAGCACCCTGAACTCTGCGAACGCTTGCCCGTGTTGGTGGTGGTGGTTGGCAATGTGGTGGCCGGTGGAGCCGGAAAAACCCCCACCACCATTGCTTTGGCCCAGCACCTGTGTGCCCAAGGTTGGCAAGTGGGCATCGTCTCGCGTGGTTATGGGCGCCAAACACGACAAACGCCTACAGATTCCACAGTTCCTGCAACGCAAACGCTGGAAGTACACCCAGATAGCGATGCCAACACCGTGGGCGATGAACCGCTGCTGATGCACCGGCACACCGGTGTGCCGGTGTTTGTATCGGCGTCGCGGGTTGCAGCGGGACGCGCCTTGCTCCAAGCCCACCCCCATACGCAAGTGCTGCTGTGCGACGATGGTCTGCAGCACTGGGCACTGCAGCGCGATATCGAGGTGTGCGTTCTGGATGACCGTGGCATTGGCAATGGCTGGTTACTACCCGCAGGCCCACTGCGCGAGCCTTGGCCCCGCCAGTGGCTGACTGCTGCTGGACAAGCCCCCGAGCGCTGCTTGTACCTGCACACAGCCCCCAACGCCGTTGGCAACAGCATGAAATCCTTGCCTTACAGCGCCTTGGCAACACGCCAGTTGGCCAATTACGCGGTAACGCAACAAGGCGAACACATCGCCCTGTCTAGCTTGCAGGCCACTGTGGCAGAACGCCCTTTGCTGGCGCTGGCCGGGATTGCACGCCCCGAACGTTTTTTTGCCATGCTACAAGCCCAAGGCGTGCCACTGACCAACACCTTAGCACTGCCAGATCACTATCATTTTGATAGCAGCTTCAGCAATCAATACGGGCATTACAGGCTGATTTGTACGGAAAAAGATGCTGTCAAACTCTGGCCTCAATGCCCCGATGCACTAGCGGTGCCCTTGCTACAGACTTTGCCCACTGATTGGTTAAAAACGTTCGACACCATGCTGGCAGCGGCGCAAGCCAGAGCGCCTTGGCTATGATGGCGGGATGGACACCAAATTGCTCGAACTACTGGTCTGCCCCGTGACCAAAGGCCCCTTGGAATACCACCGCGAACAGCAAGAGCTGGTTTCACGCAGTGCCCGCTTGGCTTACCCCGTGCGCGATGGCATCCCCATCTTGCTCGAAAACGAAGCCCGCCCTTTGACCGATGCCGAATTGGGCCTGTAAGCCATGACTTACACCGTTTTGATTCCAGCGCGTCTGGCTTCTACCCGCCTGCCCAACAAACCCTTGGCCGATATCCATGGCCAGCCCATGATCGTGCGGGTGGCACGCAACATCGTGCAAGGTTGCCCCCACGCTCGCCAAGTGGTGGTAGCGACCGACGACGACAGCATTGTGCAAGCCTGTGCAGCCCACGGCGTGAAGGCTATTTTGACCAGCAAAGACCATCCCTCCGGCAGCGACCGTCTGGCTCAGGCCTGCGAACTGCTGGGTTTGGATGGCGACGATATCGTGGTCAACGTGCAAGGCGATGAACCACTGATGACCCCCACTTTGGTGGACGAGGTAGCCTCTTTGCTGCAAAGCAAACCGGACGCCAGCATGGGAACCGCAGGCCATGCACTGGACAAGTTGGAGGATTACACCAACCCCAACATCGTCAAGGTGGTACACGACGCAGCCATGTATGCGCTGTATTTCAGCCGTGCCCCCATTGCGTGGTGGCGTGATGGTTTTAGCGAAGGCCAGTTCAAAGCCATGCCGCATCCAGCACCGCTACGCCATATCGGTATCTACAGTTATCGCGCCCGTTTCTTACGCGCATTCCCCCAGTTGAGCCAAGCACCGCTGGAAGTGACCGAGGCCTTGGAACAATTGCGCGCGTTATGGCATGGCCACCGGATTGCTTTGCACGTCACCCATGCAGCACCTGGGCCCGGTGTAGACACACCGGAAGACTTGGACAAAGTGCGCGCCTTGCTGCAAGTTTCGTAACAGCCGCTCATGCTATCCTTGTGCGCTACAGGGATTGGCGTGGGCTGCAGATGTTCTTGGCAGCGACGCGCTGTCCCGCAGATTTCACATAACTACTTCCGAGGCAACTCTCATGAGACTGATCCTTTTGGGCGCCCCTGGCGCAGGCAAAGGCACGCAAGCCACTTTCATCTGCCAAAAGTACGGCATTCCACAGATTTCGACGGGTGACATGCTGCGCGCTGCGGTCAAGGCTGGCACCCCGCTGGGTCTACAAGCCAAGGCAGTGATGGATGCCGGCGGTCTGGTCAGCGATGATCTGATCATCAACTTGGTGAAAGAACGGATTGCCCAACCCGATTGCGCTCAAGGCTTTCTGTTTGATGGGTTTCCCCGCACCATTCCCCAGGCCGATGCCATGAAGGCTGCGGGCGTGAAGCTGGACTATGTGGTGGAAATCGATGTGCCGTTTGACGCCATCATTGAGCGCATGAGCGGCCGCCGCTCGCACCCCGCTTCGGGCCGCACCTACCACGTCAAATTCAATCCCCCCAAAGTGCAAGGCGTAGATGACGTAACCGGTGAACCCTTGGTTCAGCGCGATGACGACAAAGAAGAGACCGTGAAGAAGCGTTTGGACGTTTACAGCGCCCAAACACGTCCTCTGGTGGAGTACTACTCCACTTGGGCTGCCAAAGAGCCGCAAAACGCACCCCAATACCGCGCCATCAGCGGCTTGGGCGCCGTGGATGAAATCACGGCGCGCGTGCTGCAAGCTTTGTCTAGCTAAGCAGTTCCAGCATCAAAGCAATGCGCGCTTTCACAGCAGAAAGCGGCATTGCTGGCAGGTTGTCCGACGCAGCACTGGCCTGCACCACCACACCATAAGCGCAGCGACTGGTGCGCACCACGCGAACACCGTGGTCTTGTGCTTGGCGCAAAGCAGCCTCCAAATCGGCATGGATGGTGCCGTTCCCCGTTCCAGCCACGACCAAGCCTTTCACAACTGGCTGATCAGCAGGGGCTTGCAACAACGCAGTCACCAAAGCACCGTATGCACCGGCATAGCTGGTGAGGATTTCCACCCGTGGCCAATCCGCCGCCTTGGCAGGCAAGGCAGGCAACTGGGCTTTGGCCATCGATTGCGCCACACACCAAGCAGCGCCGCTGAGCCAGCGCACGCGCCCCTCTTCCACCTGGGCCAAGGGAGCGGCATCGCCCGAGTCAAAAGCGTCTATGCGGTACGTGAAGCGCTTATTCACATGCAGGGCCGCATGCACTTTGCCAGCCGCCACGGCCAACACGCCGCAGGAAGCAGGATCGACCACCACAGCCAATGCGTCCTGCAAGTTTTGCGGGCCATCGGGCGTGAGTGCCGTGGCAGGCCGCATGGCGCATGTCAGCACCACGGGTTTGGCGCTTTGCAAAGCGGGTGGCAACACGCTGTGCAGGAAATACGCCGTCTCTTCCAAAGTGTCCGTGCCGTGGGTGATGACAATGCCGTCGACCGAGGCATCGGCCAGCAGCGCAGTACACCGCTGGGCCAAGGCAGCCCAAGTGGCAAAGTCCATGTCTTTGCTATCCAACTGCACCAACTGCTCTGCCACCAACTGGCGCGGGGCAATCAGTGCTGCCCCCATGGGTACGGCGGCTAGCAAATCCTCCACCCGTACCTGACCTGCCACGTAGCCTACATTGTCTTGTGCACTGGCCGCTTTGCCAGCAATAGTGCCACCCGTTCCAATCACGACGATTTTTTTCTGCATGCTCATAGTCTCTAAAGTCCTCTTTTTTCTTGCCAAACGATGAAAGCTGGTTAAAAATACAACACTGTTTAAACAAACAGTGTTTTCGCTGTTTCAGGAGTGCACATGCTTGAGCAACCCAAACTGACGGCCCGCCAACAGCAAATTCTGGATTTGATCCACAACACCATGCAACGCACAGGGGCTCCGCCGACCCGGGCGGAAATTGCGCAGGAGTTGGGCTTTAAATCTGCCAACGCGGCCGAAGAACATTTGCAGGCCTTGGCCCGCAAAGGCGTTATTGAACTGGTTAGCGGAACCTCGCGCGGCATCCGTCTGCGCAGTGTAGCCAATCCACTGCGCCAGCCTAGCCACCAAATCAGTCTGCCCATTCCTGGCTTGGCCCAATTGGCCTTGCCACTGATTGGCCGTGTTGCCGCAGGTTCCCCCATCTTGGCCCAAGAGCATGTAGACCAAACCTACTACGTAGAAAACAGCCTGTTTCAGCAACAACCCGACTATCTGTTGCGGGTGCGTGGCATGTCGATGCGCGATGCCGGCATCATGGATGGGGATTTGCTGGCCGTGCGGTCTACCAAAGACGTGAAAAATGGCCAAATTGTGGTGGCGCGCTTGGGGGATGAAGTGACCGTCAAACGCTTTCGCCGCAACAAGAACGTGATTGAACTGCATCCCGAAAATCCCGACTACACCACCATCGTTGTCCAGCCCGAAGACCCCTTCGAAATTGAAGGATTGGCCGTTGGCTTGATACGCAACACCATGTTGATGTAGGGACTCAGTCGTCCTTGTCCGCAAAAGGGTTCTGGGAGGACTTCATTTCGATGCGCAAAGGGGTTCCCACCAAATCGAATTCTTTGCGGATACGCCCTTCCAAGAAACGCTTGTAGGCGTCTGTCACATGCTCTAAAGAATTGCCGTGAATGACCACAATCGGCGGATTCATGCCACCTTGGTGGGCATAGCGCAATTTGGGGCGGTAGTTACCCACCTTCTTGGGCGTCTGGAACTGCACCGCCTCTTGCAACAAGCGTGTCAGGACAGGGGTGGGCATCTTGCGATTAGCCGCTTGGTGGGCTTGGATCATGGACTTCCACAATGGGCCCAAGCCTTGGCGCTTTTTGGCTGATATGAGATGCAGCGAAGCGAACTTCAGAAACGCCAAACGCGTTTCCATTGACCGCTTGAGCATTTCACGCTGGTATTCATCCAGCGCATCCCATTTGTTCACAGCCACCACCACCGCACGACCAGATTCCAAAATATAGCCAGCAATGTGCGCGTCTTGGTCTGTCACGCCTTCGGTGGCATCAATCATCAGCAGCACCACATGCGCGCTCTCAATAGCCTGCAGCGTCTTGACAACCGAGAACTTCTCAATCGCTTCAAACACACGGCCTTTGCGACGCAAACCAGCGGTGTCAATCAATTCAAAGCGCTGACCATCACGCTCCAATGGCACGGCAATCGCATCGCGGGTGGTGCCAGGCATGTCAAAAGCGATCAAACGCTCCTCACCCAGCCAGGTGTTGATGAGGGTGGATTTGCCGGCGTTGGGACGCCCCGCCACCGCCAAGCGGATCACATTGTCGTCTGCTGGCTCAGCTTCCTCATCCTCCTCAGACAACCCCAAAGCCTGCAGCGCCGTCTCGACCAAAGAGCGAATGCCTTGCCCATGGGCTGCGGAGATGGCCTGCACCTCACCCAAGCCCAGTTCGTAAAACTCGGCCAATTGACTGCCTTCGCGCATGCCCTCGGCTTTATTGGCCACGATATAGGTGGTCTTGCCCAGCTTGCGCAGGTATTGCCCAATCTCATGGTCTTGCGCGGACAAACCTGCACGCACATCCACCAAGAAAAACACCATATCGGCCTCTGCCACCGCTTGACGGGTTTGCTTGGCCATTTCTTGGTAGATACCACTCTGCGCATCGGGCTCAAACCCGCCGGTATCGATCACGATGTACTCGTGTTTGCCTTGACGACCTTGGCCGTAGTGGCGATCCCGCGTCAAACCGGCAAAGTCGGCCACGATGGCGTCACGCGACTTCGTGAGGCGGTTAAACAGCGTGGACTTGCCCACGTTTGGGCGGCCCACCAAGGCAATAACTGGTTTCAAGGCAATTCCTCGTTCTTCAATCAGGTTGGTAGGCGTACAGCCCACCTTTTTGGGTCACAACCACCACGGTTTGACCAGCGCGCACTGGCGCATACGCAATGGCAGAGCCATCGGTTTGCAAGCGATTGACGGCATTGCCATCTTGCTTGGCAAAGAAATGCACATAGCCTTGGGCATCACCCACAATCAAGGTGTTGCCAGCCAACAGCGGCGATGTCACACCACGCCATTGCAAAGAGTCACGCACCCACCGCAATTCACCACTGCCTTGCTGCCATGAGCGCAACTTGCCATCGGCATCCACCGCAAAAAGCCATTGCCCATCGCCTGCCAAACCAGAAAAACCGGATGCATTGCTAGTCCATAGGGTTTTGTACTGCTGCATGTCTATGCAGCTGACAGAAATTTGGAATGCACGCACGCACAAAACATTGTCTTGGCGCGTGGTGCCATCCACAATTTCCACCAAGCGTTCGACCTCGTTCGAGCCACGACTGGAGGCAACCACGACCTCACCCAAAACGCTGCCATTGTCTGGATTGATACGCGACAAGCGCCCCCCCAGACCAACCAACAAACTGTTTTGGAAAGACTGCAATACAGTCGGTGCGCTGAGCGAGAGCAACTGCGATGTATTGGTCACCTGCCACAACTTAACCCCCGTTTGGGCGTCAAATGCGTACAAAGACCGATCGGTTGTCAACACAAAAACGCGCCCCCCAGCGACCAGTGGTGGCGTCACCACGCTGGCTGGCAGATGTTGTCTCCACAGGGTTTTGGCATCGCGCACCAACACCAAATCGGCCAAGGCCGTCACCGCAGCGACCGATTGTCCATCAGCGCTTACACCCAAACCGGCACGCACGGGACTGCCCACATCCACAGACCAATCCTGTTTGCCTGTGTCCAACTGCAATTGCAACACTTTGCCAGTGGCAGTAGCTACCCATAGCTGTTTGCCTTGCACACGTGGTGGGGTCAGGCCGCCATCGAATGCGGCAGACCAGATTTGCTTGACGGGCAACGATGCTGAAACAGCCTGCAACTCTTTCGGCTGTGGTTTGGTGCTGCTGCATGCAGCCAGCACACAAACCAGCGCCAGGACACCCCAACGGGTCTTACTCAACATAGACATCATGGCTTGGTGGGTTCGGCAGCGCCACCCAGAGTTGCCAGTTTCGCGTCCACTATCACACGATAGGAGGAATTGGCATCCAATGCTGCGAGTGCTTTTTGGTAGCTGCCCACCGCCTCTTGGGTTTTGCCTTGCAGGTTGTACAAATCGCCTTGCGCGTCGGCCACCAAACCATCAAAACCAGCTGGGAACTTGGCTGTCAACTGTGCTTGGGCTTGGTCATAGGCCTTTTGCTCCATCAGCACTTGCGCCAAGCGCAGCCGCGCAGCCGCCACCAAAGCCGCATCGCTTGCGTTGTCCACAACCTTTTGCAAGGCATTTTTAGCGACATCCGCTTGGCCGTTTTCGTATGCAAGCTTGGCAAGGCGCAGACCTGCTTGGGCGGTGTAGAAAGAGCCTTTGTAGCGCTCACCCATATCGGCAAACACACGTTCTGCCGCTTTCACATCACCAGACTGGAAAATTTTTTCCGAGTTGTCATAAAGCGTTGCGGCTGCCATGGCTTGGTTTTTTTGCCAATAGTTGTAGCCATTCCAACCCGCAAAGCCAAGACAAACCAAGAGCACCAGTGTGCTGATGCGATTGCCATGCTGTTTCCAGAACAGCTTGACCCGTTCCAGTTGTTCTTGCTCTTCCAAATCGTAATGTTGTGTCATAAGGGGCCGTACAGTGGGTTCAAACCGTGGGGGGCGATTGTAGGCGAGCGGCCCAAGAGGCCACTCCGGTCAAGGGCAGTCGGAGCTGTTCACCATCTCCGCGCAAGGGCTTGAGGGCTACACAGCCTTGCGCCACTTCATCATCGCCAAAAATCAAGGCGAAACGGGCGCCTGATCCATCGGCGCGTTTGAATTGTGATTTCAAGCTCGGCATGCCCTCAGGGCCCGATGCTTGCATCTGCACCGACACGCCGCTCGCACGCAGCGCTTGCAGGCACGCACTCACTTGCGGGAAAAACTGCACATTGGTCACCACGGCGTAGGCATCTAGCTGGGGTTGCACCTGCAGCAGTTCCTGTTCCTTGAGCAGTTCCAGTACACGCTCCACACCCATAGCCCAACCCACTGCAGGAGCGGGTTTGCCACCAATTTGCTCAATCAAATAGTCATAACGGCCACCAGCGCAAACCGTGCCCTGTGAGCCCAAGCGGGTGGTTACGAATTCAAATACCGTGAGGTTGTAGTAATCCAAGCCGCGCACCAAACGGGGATTGACCGTGGCAGTCACACCATTGGCTGCCAAAATGCTTTGCACCGTCTCGAAGTGCTGACGCGAGGCATCGCCCAAGTAGTCAAGCAGTTGCGGCGCTTTCTCAATAATGGCTTGCATCGCTGGGTTTTTGCTGTCGAGCAAACGCAAGGGATTGAGGTGCAAACGGCGCTTGGCTTCTTCGTCGAGCACATCCATGTGCTGCTCAAAGTAAGCGATCAAGGCAGCGCGGTGCTGGTTGCGCTCAGCAGGTTGCCCCAAGCTGTTGAGTTGCAGCTCGATACCCTCTAGGCCCAGCTTTTTCCACAAAGCGCTGGCCATCAAAATCACTTCGGCATCCACCTCGGGGCCACCAAAGCCCAGTGCCTCGGCACCAATTTGGTGGAATTGGCGATAGCGCCCACGCTGGGGACGTTCATGGCGGAACATGGGCCCCATGTAGTACAGGCGGCGACCACCGTTGTACAAGAGCGAATGCTCCACCACAGCACGCACCACACCCGCCGTGTTTTCGGGGCGCAATGTCAGGGCCTCGCCATTGAGCTTGTCGGTGAAGGAATACATCTCCTTCTCCACCACATCGGTCACCTCGCCCAATCCGCGCACAAACAGCGGCGTAGGCTCCACGATGGGGGTGCGGATATTTTCAAAACCATAACCACGCATGACACTGCGCACATGGCTCTCTAGCAACTCCCACCGCGCCGAATCGGGCGGCAAGATGTCATTCATTCCCTTGATACCCACCAGCTTTTCAGCAGGTGCTGCGGCTTTTTCCACCATAAGTCTTCTTCACAAATTAAACGGGCTACCCGTTATGGGTAGCCCGTATTGTCTCGCATGCACGGGCAGCCGCCATCAAAAGGCGGCGCACATTCAGGCGAAATTGGCTTGGGCAAATTCCCAGTTCACCAGTTTGTCGAGGAAAGTTTCCACAAACTTAGGACGCAGATTGCGGTAGTCGATGTAGTAAGCATGCTCCCACACGTCCACTGTCAACAAAGCCTTGTCAGCCGTAGTCAAAGGCGTACCGGCTGCACCCGTATTAACGATGTCCACAGAACCGTCTGCCTTTTTCACCAACCAAGTCCAGCCGGAACCGAAATTGCCAACAGCAGACTTCACAAATGCTTCTTTGAAAGCAGCGTAGCTGCCCCATTTGGCGTTGATGGCTGCAGCCAAAGCGCCTGTAGGCTCACCGCCGCCATTGGGCTTCATGCAGCTCCAGAAGAAAGTGTGGTTCCAAATTTGGGCTGCGTTGTTGTAGATACCACCCGAAGAAGTCTTGACGATTTCTTCCAGCGTTTTGGATTCGAATTCGGTACCCTTTTGCAGGTTGTTGAGGTTAACCACGTACGCGTTGTGGTGCTTACCATGGTGGAATTCCAGCGTCTCTTTCGAGTAGTGGGGCGCCAAAGCGTCGATCGCATAAGGCAAGGGTGGTAGGGTGTGCTCCATAAGTACCTCTGTGAATGCTAGAAAAAAGGGACTCTCATTGTAAGGTGCTTAACCTGTTGCATATTGCTGTAGGGAGATACACCAATAGTTCATAAAAATCAGACACTTAGCAAAGATACCTCAAGTCAATCCATTTGACTTGTGTAACAAAGGCGGTTAGAGTGTTTGGATGCGTACATGGATCATCTCTCTCCTGTTGCTGGCAGCGGGCACCTTGCATGCGCAAGAAGCCGCAACCAACAACGACCAAATGCACGACTTGCTCATAGAACGTGGTCTGATCACCCGCATCACGGACATGGGCCAAAAACTCGAAGCCAAGGCCACCGAGTTGGTGCTCAACTCCATGGCTTTTTTGGGCGTGCCATACCGCCGTGGTGGCAACAATGCAGACACTGGTTTTGATTGCAGCGGCTTTGTGCGTGCTATTTACGAACAAACCGCCGGGCTCTTGCTGCCCCGCCAAGCTGCCGAACAAGCCAAAGCCACCGCCAAAATTGAAAAAACCGAACTCAAGCCCGGTGACTTGGTGTTCTTTAACACCATGCGCCGTGCGTTTAGCCATGTAGGCATCTACATTGGCAATGGCAAGTTCATTCACTCGCCTCGCACAGGGGCCGAGGTGCGGGTAGAAGACATGGACGCCAGCTACTGGCGCCAACGCTTTGATGGCGCACGCCGCGTTCTCACCCCCGACAACAAAGACTCTTCTTCGCGTTAATTTTTTCCATGGCCTTTGCAGACAATCTGCAGGCGTTGCCCGGTATTGAACATCTGGCGGCCCTGCACCTCCTCAACGCCCAAGGCGAGCGCATCGCCAGCATTGACAACAAACCCGGCAAACAAGGTTCACTGCGCGTTTACGCCGCACTGGCTGCCAAACATGGCAGCATCAACACCGCTGCCGCTCAAGAAGGTTTGGAGTTGTTTGCCGAGCACACCACCGATGCCCGCAGCAATCCCGGCAAACACCCCAACATCGATCGCTTACTCGACGTGATAGAGCAAGGCAGCACGTACCAAGTCGAGCTAGAAAAAGCCTAAGCAGCTACGCTGCCCTATTTACAGCCCCGCACAGGGGACTGCACAGCACTGATGCGCGTCCATTGCGCGGCCTCTGGCCCGCGATTGAGGTCGTAGACTTGGAAATCGCAGCGCTGGCCATCCATACCAATACGCGCTTCATATTGCCCTCCGGCCTCGAATACATAGCGGTGTATTTGGGCCGGACACACGTCAGCAAATACCGCCACTACATCGCTAGCCTGCGGATTGGTGCGTATAACGAATGGTCGACCTGCTGGCACCAGCAGTTCAGCCACCCGCTCACCGTACACGCCTTCGTTATTGGCTACCGCCTCGTCCACACTAGGCAAAGGCAAACCTTGTCTGGGCAACATGTCGGGAAAAGTCTTGGTTTGTGTTGGGAAGGCCCATGCCGGTTTGGTCACATCTTGACCGTTGAGCATGCGGCGCGGGCTGACCAGCACTGGCATGTAGCGCGGACAAGACTCCGGACTAACACCGCCATATACCCATGTATTACCAATCACCCGCAAACGGGCTGTTGGTTCGCTACTGGAAGGTACAAACACATAGGCCTTGGGTGGTGGGGGTGGCTTGACCAACTCGACCAATTTGTCCACTCCGCTGCAAGCTGCCAGTGTGGCCATTGCCCATAAGCCCAGCCACCGCGCCACGCTAAGCCGGGCTGCGTGAGGAAAAAAATCGTTTTTCAGCATACGCCCCAGTCTAGCGTGCTACCACTGAGCCAAAGCTTGGATCTGCGGCATATCTACCCACATACCGTAAGCCAAACCTTCTTGCGGCCAGTCAATGGCCTGCTGTACCTGCACGCCGTGCTGCCAGCAGTGGGCTGCACGCGCCACCCCCGCATGGGCTAACCACCACACTGGCTGGTCGGTTCTGGCCATGTGCCGCTGCGTGGCTTGCCATACCTGTCCTACCCGCTGCATAAACTGCGCAACAGACTCTCCCCCTCCGGGGCGGTAGTGGGCAAAGTCCCGCGTCCACGCATCCAAAGCATCGGGGCCAATTGCATCCCAAGTTTGGCCCTCCCAGTGACCAAAATCCATCTCCGCCAACAGTGGCTCGGCACGTACAGCCCACTGCAGACCGGACTCGGCCAGCAATACCCGCACCGCCTCTAACAGCTGCACACAGCGCTGCATGGGGGAATGCAGCAGCAAAGGCGGCACACCATCCCACGCAGCAAGCAAAGCCTGCGCGACCTGCTCGGTATGGGCACTGTCTGCCGCCACGTCCAAACGGCCATAGCACACACCCGGTGCTACCAAAGGCTGGGCATGGCGCACGATGCGGCAGTAGGGCTTAAACACAGCGCCCCAGAGGGCCAGCAGCCAGAGACAAGGCAAGGTATACCGCCAGCTCGCACAACTGCTGGGTCGCCCCCAAACCATCGCCCGTAAACCCCTGCAAACGCCGCCGCAGCAAGTGGCGCATCCACCACCACACTGCCGCACTGGCCAGCAATGCTGCCCCCACCATCACCACCAAGGCCAATGGGGCTGTAGAGCGCGTGTAATAAGCTGGAGCAGCTATCAAATGCATAGCAAACACCCCCCACGAAAGCAGTACCACGGCGATAACACACCACAGCACACCACAGAGCAAACCGCCCCACCCCAACTGTTCGGCGATCAGTTTGCTTTTGCTGTGACCAGGTGCGTTGACGTGCGCCAACGTAGCCATGGTGAGCAATGGCCAAAAGCGCGACAGCACGTGCCCCAGCAGCAAGGCCACGGGCAACAAACCCGGATGCACCGCGCCCAGCAGGCCCAGCAGCAACACCTTGGTGAGCAAGGCCAATACCAAGGCCACAGCCCCGTAGGAGCCGATGCGCGAGTCCTTCATGATCTCCAGCGCGCGGCTGCGCTCGGCCGATCCGCCCAAGCCATCAGCGGTGTCGGCCAAACCGTCTTCGTGGAAAGCACCTGTGACCCACACCGTGGCTAGCGTCGCCAGCGCAGCCGCCACCAGTGGTGTCAAGCCCTGCACAGGCGGCAAGGCCTGCAAGGCCCCCCACGCCACCCCTGCGGCCAAGCCTCCCACCAGCAAGCCCACGCCGGGCAAGTGGCCCGCAGCAGCACGCATCATGGCCGGACTAAAGCCCACCCACTCGGCCAACCGCCCAGTGATGGGGATGCGCGTAAAAAACTGCAGCGCCAGCAGGTAGTGGCGAATGAGTGTCATGCGTTTTGTTCCGACACACCGGCTTGGGCAAAGCTGGCCATGTCATTGAGGATGGTGCAGGCCGACTGCAACAGCGGCCACGCCAGTGCTGCGCCCGAGCCCTCGCCCAAGCGCAGCCCCAAGTCCAACAGCGGCTGCACCGTGGCCTGCGTGGCAGGGTGGCTGGCCTGCAAATGCTGCAGCATGAGCGCGTGGCCCCGCTCGCCCGAGCGGTGGGCGAACACGCAGCGCTGCAGCACATGCGGGTGCAAGGCCTGCGCCACCAACACCGCGCTGGTGGTGATAAAACCATCGACCAAGATAACGCGCCGCTCGTGCGCCGCTTGCAGCACCGCGCCCACCATGGTGGCAATCTCCAGCCCGCCCATGGCGGCCAGCACGTCCAGCGGTGCTGTCACGTGGGCATGGCGCTGCAGCACTTGGCGCAGCACGGCCGTTTTGCGCTCCACGCCCGCGCTGTCCAGCCCCGTGCCAGCGCCGGTGCACAGAGCGATATCCAGATGGGCCAAGCGCGCCAGCAACAAGGAGGCGGCAGACGTATTACCAATGCCCATCTCACCGAGCAAGAGCACATTGCCGGGCAGGCTCTGCACCAGTGCTGCGCCTTGGGCCATGGCTTGCTGGCATTGCGCAGGCGTCATGGCCGCTTGCTCGCTGCTGTCGGCCGTGCCGCCCTCGACCCCCGCCACTTTGCACACGTGCAAACCGGGACGCTGGCTACCGGCTGGCAAGCCCGCCAAAAAGTCGCGCCGCACGCCGCAGTCGGCCACTGTCAGGGCGATGCCATGTTGGCGGGCCAGCACGCTCACCGCAGCGCCACCGGCCAAGAAGTTTTCCACCATCTGCCAGGTCACATCGCTCGGAAACGCGGACACGCCTTTGGCCGCCAAACCATGGTCGGCGGCAAACACCACCATCTGCGGCTGATCCAACTGCGGTTGCTGCGTGCCCAGTATCTGGCCCAACTGCAAGGCCAAGGCTTCGATGCGCCCCAACGAGCCCAGTGGCTTGGTCTTGTTGTTCAGCGCGTCTTGCAGGGCGTTGGTCAAGGCGGCATCGGCAATGTCGGCCACAGCCTGTGCCGGGGAAAAAAGGGAAACCGTTGCGTTACTCAAAAAATACTCCTCGTCAATCCATTCCAAACCAGTGCAGCCCTCAGGCCAGCAAATCCTGCAGCACGCCCGGGGCAAAGTGCTGCTCCACGTAATCGGCCATGGCGTCAAACACAGCATCCAAGGCAGGCGGCAAACCCTCTAACCCAAACAAGGCTTGCTGCACCGCACGGTCTTCAAACAGCCCATGCACGTACACCCCCAGCACATTGCCACGCTGGTTGCGCCAGCCCAAGTCGTGGGGCAGCACCGGCACGGCCAACTCGCCCTTAGCGGCCAGACCTGCATGCTGGGCCGTTTGCCCGTGGTGAATCTCGTAGCCCGTGACGGATACGCCCGCCAAGGCAGACCATGGGCTGGTGCAGGGTACTGCCACCGCCTCGCTGAACACCACCGTCGTGCGCTGCACCGTCTTGTCGGGCGCAAACACCGTCACCAGCGGCAGCAGACCCAGGCCAGGGGCGTTGCCCAGATAGGCGTGTTCGATGCCGTGCGGGTCCACCAACGCCTCGCCCAGCATTTGCAGGCCGCCACACACCCCCAGCACCGCCCCGCCCTGCTCCGCATGCTGGTGCACCACGGCATCGAGCCCTTGGCTGCGCAGCCAAGCCAAATCGCTGCTGGTGTGTTTGCTGCCGGGCAAGATGAGCCAGTCCTGCGGCTGCAGCGCGGGCATGTCGGCGCGGCTGCGCACCCAGTGCAGGCGTACGCCGGGCATGGTTTTGAGCGGTTGAAACTCGTCCAAATTGCTCATGCGCGGATAAGCCAAGATGGCCACGCAGCGGCTGCCGCCGTGTGCCCCAACACCTTTGGCTCCGGCACCTTGCGTGGGGGTGGCGTCGTACACGCCGTCCTCTTCGGGCAAACCGTGGCCGCGCCACAGGGGCAACGTGGCCACCGTGGGCACGCCGGTTTTGTCTTGCAGCATTTGCGGCGCAGGGGCCAGCAGGCTGGCGTCGCCACGGAATTTGTTGAGCACAAAGCCTTTGATCTGCGCTTGGCTGGCCGCAGGCAGCAGCGCCCACGTGCCGTACAGGTGGGCAAAGGCCCCGCCCCGGTCAATGTCCGTGACCAGCAGGCACGCCGCTTGGGCGTGCGCGGCGATGCGCAGGTTCACGATGTCGTTGGCCATCAGGTTGATCTCGGCGGGCGAGCCTGCGCCCTCGATCACCACCACGTCGTTTTCAAAGCGCAGCGCATCCAGCGCCGCGCTGATGGCAGGCCACACATGCTGGCTGCGCGCACGCCACGGCATGGCCGTCAGCGCCGCGTCCACCCGCCCCAGCAGCACCACTTGGCTGTGCGTATCGCGCTCGGGCTTGAGCAACAGCGGGTTCATGCGCACATCGGGCTCGGCCCGCGCCGCCAGCGCCTGAAAGTACTGCGCGCTGCCAATCTCGCCTTCACCTGTTGTACTGCCAACCACCCTTGCGTTGTTGCTCATGTTCTGCGCCTTGAATGGCGCCACCTTCAGCCCTTGCCGGGCGTAGTAGCGGCACAAGGCGGTGGCCAGCCAGCTTTTGCCAGCGCCACTGGAAGTGCCCAGCACCATCACGCAACGGGCTTTTTTGGAGGGGGCTTGGGTCATGGCAGCGCTTTCACCCAATCGAGCACCGCCGCCGCTGCCACATCGGGCGCATTCATGTGACCGGCATCGACCACCACGTAGCGGCTGCTCGGGTGCATGGGGGCTTTGTAAAAGTCGTAGCCATTGGGGCCTTCGTACAACGGGTCTTGCGCGCCGATGACCCACAGCAGCGGCACCGGCTTATCGGCATGCGCCAGCAAGTCCACACTGCGCGGCATATTGCCCCACCCCTGCGGATCGAAATAGCTCAGCAACACATCAGCGCGCAGCGACAGGGCTTGTGTGCGGCCTGAGTTGATGTCGGTGATCTCCAGCGTCTGCTCGCCCTGCCCGGCCTCCACCAGTGCACGCGCTTTGTCCACCGCAGGGCGGGTTTTGTCAGCGGCGCGGTACCAGCGCTCGGGAATGTGCCCCGGCGACATGGCCAGCACGCCCTGCACCCCCCCCACTTGGGCTGCGTAAGCCAGCGCCGCATTTGCCCCCAAACTCTGCCCACCCAGCAGCACGCGGGCATAGCCCTTGGCGCGCAACTGCGCCAGCAGTGGCGTGATCTCTTGCAGCGCAGCGGCATACGGTTTGTCGTACATGCGCCGACGGCTCCACGCCATCTCCGGCTGCAGCACCTCGCACACCCCCGACAACTGCCGCGCAACCCCGTTGAGCAGCTTGGGATCCCCCCACTTGCCATGCAAGAGCACGATGCCGCACTGCAGGGGTTCGGTGGCTTGGACGGGGATGGTGGCTAATGCGCCCAAAGCTGCGAGGATGAAAGATAGGAAACGGAGTGGGGGCATACTTTGCAATCCTGATTCATAAGCAAAACCAGACTAAGGCTGCCAGAGATAAATCAGGCGCTATGCGGTTTTTCTGAAGCGAGGGACAGTAAGTGCTGCAAAAACTCTTTTACGGGATTGAATGCAGCATGGTCATAGTCAAACAACGGCTCGTCCTCGTTGTCTTCCTGTGCCTTAAAAACGTTGTTGTATGCACGCCCCAAACGGGCACCTAGCCAAGCCTGCACAGCAATTTTGTCTTTTTGCGCTTGCGTTCTGTCTGCCAAATTGGCGGCAGCACAATCACGAAAAGCTTGCGCGCACTGTGCCACTGGGTCGCCTTTCAATGCCTCTAAAACCAAGGTTTCAAAAGCACCCGGCTGGATGGCATCGGGTAATTGCAAAAGCTCGCATGGCTTATTGATCTGCGGCACCACGTCCTTAAACAAGTCTTGCCACTTTTGCTTGGTGGCAGCCGCGTCCTCTTCACTGTCCGCGACGACACCTACCACTTGCAGCTTGTCTTTGCTACGTTTTTTTAAAGCTCGAAATTTTTCTGAAAACTGTGAGTTCCCGTCCACATTTTCAAAACCAAAGCATGAGGACTGAGCACCAAACCAATGCTTGCAAAGCCTTTGCAGCAAATCTTCCTCATCTTTGCCCTCCACCAGCACCAAGATAGGCGTGGTAATCGCCCGCGTTGGCCCAGGCACAGCATTAGCGGATTTCATAACCTGCCTCCATGACTGTGACCAACTGCTCGTCATTGATGACGATGGCTTTTACGTTGTCCGCATCGCGCTCTAGGCGAATCAGTTGGAAGTCTTCCAACTTACCCGCAGCAGCGAAGGTGTTGTACGCAGCCCGGATGCACTCCCAACTGTGGGTGGTCATTAGGGTTTGCACATCGTTATTGGCTGCAATGTCTTGAATGCCTTGGAACAAAGTCGGCAGCGATGAGTAATGAATACCGTTTTCCACCTCATCAATCAACGCCAGCTTGGATTCCGTCACCAGCAAAGAGCAATACAAATGAACAAGGCGAGAAAAACCGTGGCCCAGCAAGGGCAGCGGCAAAGCCTCATCTTCACCAACCAGCTCTACATAAATGCGCTGCTCCCCATCGGGCGACAGCGAATGCATGTCTTCAAGACGCGGCTCAATGCGTTTGAGCATGTCGAGCAATAGGCGCTTCTTGCGGATCATGACCACGCGGTCGAACAACCGCACCGCCTCGACTTGTTGTGGCAAATGAATGGAGACAGCCAATGGATTTAGAAAAACCATCTTCAGCAATGCATCAGTAGGAAGATGCCAAGGTGTTCCATTTCCCCTTTTGGAAAGCGCTACCTGGGCAACTGAGTCAGTGATATCCGCACCACTAATCACTCTGCTAGCACGAACATCACCGCTTCCAAAGGCATCAAGAGAAAAAAAACCATCTTCGCTATCCCGTTGGTAGTTCACCCTAACAGCCAACGAATACCCAGTGTCATTAGCGAGTACCAACTTACTCTTTTTCTTTTCCCAGACTGCCTTGGCATAACGCCGACTATCGTTCCCCTCGGACATGCGAAAGACAGTGGCTATGTTCTGGAATGCACCCACATCACTCGCCCCCAAATACACCGCCTCCAGCAGCGACGTTTTCCCCACGTTCTGCCCCCCCAAAATCAGGTTGACTTTGCGTATGGGTTCAATGCGGGTGTCTTTAAAACCCTTGAAGCCTTCAATATGGATAGAACTCAACATGGTGTGGTCTTTCTGTGTAGCGTCCTTACAGGGTCAATCAAGCGGCTCATGCACTCACCACTTTGACCGCAGGTTTCCAGCCTTTGGCACTGGCTTTGCGGGCGAATTTTTTGTCATCAAACGTCGCCATGCTGCTGCAATGGCGGCTCGATGCATGGTGTAGCGCATCGGCAAAGTCAAAGCCATCCTCCAATGCATTGCACGCCATCTCCACCGCCAAACGGTCTTCCACTTCGACATTGGGCATGGCCAGCAAATGGCGCAGAACCACCAGCACTTCGGGCGGCTCGCTTTTGTAATAGCCGCGCAGCACCCACTCCAGCTCCAGCACCACCGTTTTGCTGACAAACAGGCGTTTGCCGCTTTCCAGCAGTTTCTTGGCCTGCAAACTTTGCTTTTGCGATGGCGCGTCACTGCTAGTCACGTAGTAGCGTGCCAGCACATTAGTATCGAGTGCGATCATGGTGCGTCCACCACCATGCTGGCTGCATCCCAGTCGGGCGGAACACCTTTGCGACGGCTCTTGATCAGGCCAAACCCACTGTCTTGCGTCTGCCTAGCTGCAGGCGCTGGGCGCAATGCGATGTGATCGCCCTCTATCTCGAAGGTCACCGCCATGCCTTGCTTGAGCCCAAAGTGCTGGCGCAGGCTCTGCGGGATCGTCACTTGTCCTTTACTGGTCAGCGTAGTTTGCATCATCGCTCCTTGCCTGTATTACCCGGTAATACTATCACTCAATACTGTCATCAGCCGCACCAACTCCCCCACCGCCTGCGGCTCCCGCACTGCCATCCGCACCCAGCCGGGCAGGCCTAGCGAGGTCGCGTCGCGCAGCTTGATGCCGTGCTGGCGCAGCGTGGTACACCATTGCGCGCACAACTTGGCACACACCTCCCCGGTGTGTTCGCCATGGCCTTGCCCCACAGGCGGTTGGGCGCAGAAAAACGGCACGTCACTGGGCAGCACCTGCCAGCCGTGGGCTTGCAGGGTGTCGATTTGCTGCTGTTTCCACGCCCGCAGCGTGGGCAGGGTCTGTTGCAGCCACGCTTGCACGCTGGGTTGCACCCACGCATGCAGCATGGCCGCGCCATGGGCACCCAGCACCCACGACGGGGCCATGGCCTGCACGGTAGTTAGCAGTGGGGCAGCATGACCAGACGCAAGAGAGGTCGAGAGCGCTGGAGCATGTGCGGACACCGGTGCCGGCGCAATCGCATACGCGCCGCGCACGCCCGTCAGGCCCAGCGCTTTGTTGGGGGAAAAAAGCTGCCACACCAGTTCGCGCTGCTGGGCGTTCAGACTGGGCTGGCCGCTCAGGCGCAGCGGTTCGTAGGCGCAGTCCAGCACGGTGGTGGCGTGTGCAGCATCGAGAGCGGGCCACGGGCTGTGCGCTTGGCCCAGTGGGCTGGAGGGCTCGCACACCCAACACAGCGTGTGCGACCCTGGGTACTTGGCGTGGGCCTGATCGTGCGACGTGTGCGGGGGCATGTCCTGCCCCATGTCGTGAGGATGGCTGCTGCAGGGCAAGCCCCAAGCTTGCGCGGCAGCGGCGTAGTCGCCAAAGGCTTGGGCGGGGTGCCACACCCGCGCTGGATGCGCGCCACTGCCCCACTCGCCGCCCCACACGCCCGACAAACGCGCCACTGCCGCCGTGATGCGGAAGATGAACTCACTGCCGCTGGCGGCCAGCACCACGCGCTGCACATCCACCCCGTGCCACGCAGCCAGTGCTGCTCGTAAGGCGGTGTACTGGGGGTCGGGGTAGTGGGTAGCATCTGCGCCCTGCACAGCGGCCAGCGCCTCGGGACACGGCCCGCAGGCGTTGGCATTGGTCGAAAAATCCCAGCGCGGCACGCCCAGCGCATCGGGCCCGCCGTGGATACGCGGTGGCATAGCAGCAGTCACCACCGCTGTCACAGCGCCACCACCGATGCAAACAGCACCATGACCAGCACGGCCATGGCCACGCCCCAGCGGCCCACGCGCCCCACCAGCGCAATGGCCTGCGCCGTGTGCACCGCCTGCGCGCCCTGCCCCTCGGGGTTCAGCACATAGCGCTGTGGCTTGGACAAGCGCACCCCCAGCGCCAGCGCCATGGCCGCCATGGGCCAGCCGCTGTTGGGCGACGGGGTTTGGCGCGCTTGGGCGGCCAACTGCGCCCAGCCAAAGGGCTGCCCGCCATCAGGGGCAGAAAACCGTGCCACGACCCACAGCAGCAGCGCCGTCCAGCGGGCGGGCAGCCAGGCCAGCACATCGTCGGTGCGGGCGGCCCATTTGCCAGCCCACGCCCAGTTGCGGCCATGGCGTTCGCCGGGGTAGCCCCACATGGCATCGGCCGTATTGGCGTAGCGCCACAGTGCAGCGCCCGTCAGCCCCAGCAGCACAAACCACCACACAGCGGCCAGCACCGAGTCGTTGAAGTTCTCCGCCAACGACTCGATGGCGCTCTCGCGCACCTCGGTCGCGCTCAAATGCGCCGTGTCGCGGCTGACCAAACTGCGCAAGCGGCTGCGTGCAGCAGGCAAATCACCATGGGCCGAGCTCGACAGGTGCGACTCCACCGCCTGCACCTCGCCCACCAGCATGCGCCAGGCCAGCAGCGGCTTGAGGCACACGCCCATGATGGCCGCGCCCAGCACAAAGCCCCACACGCCTTGGGCCGCCAGCCACAGGCAGAGCCCCTGCAGCAGCAGACTTGCTATCAAAACCATAGCTGCACCAGCGCACCACATAAGGCTTCCAAGCCAAAAAGCCTTGAAATTTTGCCCCTCTGCACAGCGCCCATGCAGCCAGTGGCCTGCGCGCTGCAGGTAGTGGCCCATCCACACCACCGGGTGCCAACGCACCGGCGGCTCGCCCAGCCAGCGGTCCCAAGCGAGGGCTAAGAGCAGCGCAACCGCGCCCAAAGGCAGGATGAGGCTCAATCCTCAATCCCCCGCTGGGCCGGAATGCCCGCTTGGAAGGCGTGCTTGACCATGCCCATCTCGGTCACGGTGTCGGCCAGGTCGATGATTTCTTGCGGGCAGCGGCGGCCCGTCAGCACCACGGTCACTTCTTTGGGGCGGTTTTTCAGGGTCTCCAGCACATCGTCCAGCGGCATCCAGCCGTAGATGAGCGGGTAGGTGATCTCGTCCAGCGTCACCATGAACCACTCGCCGCTCAGGATGGCGGCCTTGGCCTTTTGCCAGCCATCGCGCGCCAGTTGGGCCGAGTGCTCCAGGTCTTGGCTCTTCCAGCTAAAACCATCGCCCAAGCCCTCCACGGGCACGCCCAGTTGTTCGAACACGCGGTGCTCGCCAAAGCGGGCACTGGGCACTTTCATGAACTGGTAAATCATGACCTTTTTGCCACGACCGTGGGCGCGCAGCGCCAGGCCAAAGGCGGCGGTGCTTTTGCCCTTGCCATCGCCCGTGTTGACGATGATGAGGCCGCGGCGTTCGCCCTCGGCTTTGTCATAGGGTTTCTCGGTGGGAGGGGTTTCAATGTTCATGCGACTCTCCTGAAAATGCGCTAAGGCGTGGCTCGGGCATGGTCGGCAAAGCGACCCAATGACCGTCCACGCGGTGAATGGTGATGCGCTGCGCAAAGGCTTCGCGCAGGGCGCTGTGGGTGGCCGCATCGTCGGCGCGGCCTTGGTGCTGCAAGCGGCCTGCGCGCAGTATGGCCACATGGTCGGCCTGCAGCGCCAAATGCAGTTCGTGCAGCACGCTCACCACGGTCACGCCTTGGTGGTTGAGGTGGCGCACCAGTTGCAGCCAGTCGGCCTGGTGCGGGGCGTCCAAATGGCTCAGCGGTTCGTCCAGCAGCAGCACCGGGGCTTGCACGGCCAAGGCGCGGGCCAGCAGCACGCGCTGGCGCTCACCACCCGACAGCGCACCCAGCACGCGGTTGTCCCAGCCAGTGCAGCCGGTTTGCGCCAGTGCCTGCGCCACCGCAGCCTCGTCGGCCTGCGTGGGGGCAGACAACCAACCTTGGTGCGGCCAGCGACCCAGCATCACCGCGTCCCACACGCGCAGGTCGGGGCTAGGGGAATTGGCCGAAGTTTGGCCCTGCCCCAGCCACGCCATGCGGCAGGCGCGCTGGCGGGCGGGCATGTGCGCGGTGTCTTGCTCGCCCAGCAGCACTTGGCCTTGGTAGGGGTGGCTGTGCGCCAAGCACTGCAAGAGCGTGCTTTTGCCCGCGCCATTGGGGCCGACGATACAAGTCCACCGACCTGCGGGCACGTGCAAATCAATGCCCTGCAGCACGGTACACGGGCCATGGGCAGCAGATAGCTGCTGGGTGCGCAGACCTATCGGGGTGGGGGTGGGGGTGGACTGCTGCGCGCTCATGCCTGCCCTGCCCCGCTGTGCCAACCGGCCCCCACACCACGGCGGTGCAGCAGCCACAGCAAATAGCCACCACCCAGCACGGCGGTGACCACGCCCAGCGGTAGCTCCCGCGGAGCCAGCAGGCTGCGCGCGCCCAAGTCAGCGGCCAGCAGCAGCAAACCGCCCACCAAGCTAGAGAGCAAAAGCAGCCCCCGGTGGGTACCACGCCAGCGCAGCCGCACCAAATGCGGCGCTACCAAGCCGACAAAAGCCACCAACCCCGTTTGCGCCACGGCCAGCGCCGTGCAGGCCGCCATGATGGCCACCAACGCCCAGCGCAAGCGCGCCAGCGGCAAGCCCAGGCTGTGGGCTGTGGCTTCGCCCAAACCCAATGCATCCAGCCCCCGCGCCAGCAGCAGCGCGGCCAGCAAGGCCAGCACCCAGCCCACGAGCAAGAGCTGCACCGAAGTCCAGCCTAGGAAGGCACTGCTGCCCAGCAAAAACGCCTGCATGGCCTGCAGCGAATCGGGCGTGGCCAGCAGCACCACCTGCGTGCTGGCCCCCAGCACCACGCCCACCACCACACCGCACAGCAGCAGGCGCAGTGTTTGACCAGCCCCGCCGGCCAGTGCCAGCGTGAGCAGTGCGGCCCCGGCAGCGCCGACAAACGCCGCCCCCGACAAGCCCAGCCGCAGCCACAGGCTGCTGGAAAACACGCTCACTGCCAGCGGGCTGCCCATCATGGCCACGCTGTTGCCTTGCCCCAGCATGCCCATGCCACTGCCCAAGGCGGCCAGCGCCAAGGCCACGGCCAGTGCCGCACCCGATGCGCTGCCCAGCAAATACGGATCGGCCAGCGGATTGCGAAACAAGCCCTGCGCCACCGCCCCCGACAGCGCCAGCAAGGCTCCCGCCGCCCACGCCCCTAAGCTGCGCGGCAGGCGAATCTCGGTCACGATGCGCCACTGCAAATCGTCGCTAGGCCACGCACTCCAGCCCGTGCTGCCCAAGCACACGCCCAAGAGCGTCAGCCCCACGGCTGCAGCCAGCAACAGTGCCGCCCACAGCCACACACCGTGCGCGGGATGCCCTGTGCCATGTGCCGCGGTCTGCTGGTTCACGGTGCGCGTCCTTTCTTGGCCGTTTGCTTTACCTGCGCAGCCAAGCAGTTGGCCATGATGCGCGCCGCCTCGGCCATGCGCGGGCCGGGGCGCACCAGCACGTTGGCATCGCTTTCAGCAAAAGCACACACGTGCCCTGTGCGCAAGGCTTTGAGCTGGCTCCAGCCGGGGCGGCTGGCAAGGCCGTCCACGCTGCGCTGGCCGATCAAAATCACGTCCGGCTCGGCGCGCACCACGTACTCGGGGTTGAGGCGCGGAAACGCCCCCAAACTGGCGGGCACGATGTTGCGCACGCCCAGCCGCGCCAGCGTTTGGCCAATGAAAGACGCCTCGCCCGCCGCGTACGGGCCTTCGTTGACCTCGAAATACACGCGCAACTGGCGCACCGCAGGCGGCAGCGACTGGGCAGCGGCGGACACGCCCGCGTCGATAGCACGCCAAATGTGCTGGGCATCGTGCACCTGCAGCAAATCGCCCAGGCGCAGCACGATGCGCTGCACGTCCTCATGCGTTTTGGGCTCAAAAGCCAGCACCTTCAGGCCCAGCGCTTGCAGGCGTTCGCCCGCGCGGGAGGATTTGGCCACCAGCACCACGTCGGGCTGCAAGGCCATGATGGCTTCGATATTCGGGTCCAACCCGCCACCCAGTTGGGGCAGGCGCGTGACGCTGGCCGGGTAGTTGGAATAGCGGTCCACCCCCACCAAGCGGGCGCACGCACCCAGTTCGCACACGGTTTCGGTGAGCGATGGCAGCAGGCTGACGATGCGCTGCGGGGCGGCGGCAAAAGTCTGCTGCACGCCGCGGTCGTCTTGCACCGTGTAGGCGTGGGCGGGTAGCCACGCACTGCAGGCACTAGCAGCCAGCGCGAGCCAAGCCCAAGCACGCAAGATCGGCCAGCGTCTCATGCGGCGCTTCCTTTGAGCGTCAGGGGCAGCCCCGCTGCCATGAGGGTGACGCGCTCGCACGCAGCCGCCACCTGCTGGTTCAGGCTGCCCAGCGCATCGACAAAGGCGCGCACTTCGCGCCCCAGCGGGATCACGCCCAGCCCTATTTCATTGCCCACCAGCACCACAGGGCCGGGAGCGGTTTGAATGCTTGCTATCAATTTAATAGCTACTCCAGATTGCTCCATATGCTCTGCAGCCGTTTTTTCCTCCCAACCGGGCAGCAGGGTTTGCAAGCGCGGCACCAAGTAGGGTGCGGGCATGAGCCAGTTGGTCAGCCACAGCGTGAGGCAGTCCACCACCAACAGGGTGTGCGGCTGGCTGTACTGGGCGATCACGTCGGCCAGTTGCAGCGGCTCCTCCAGCGTCAGCAAGCCGGGCACACGCTCGGCACGGTCGCGCTGGTGGCGCAGGATGCGCTGGTGCATGCCATCGTCATCGCGCTGGTCTGTCGGCTGGGTAGGCTGGTAGGTGGCGGTGGCAATCAGGCTGGCGCGATGGGCCGGATTGGCAGCCAGCCAGTCGCGCGCCAGCAGTTCGGCGCGGCGCGATTTGCCGCTTTTTTGCCCGCCCAGAATGAGTTCGCTGCGGCTTGGGGTCATGCTGCCTCCATGGCCTCTGCGCCCAACAAAGCTGCCGTGGCCGCGGGGGAGGACGCAAACCACGCGTGGAAGTAGCTGGCGCGCACGCTGCCCTGCTGCCACAGCGCTTCGGTACGGGCCGCGCTGGTGGCGTTGGTGCCGGGGCGCGTGGTGTAGGTGGTGGGTGGTAGCGGCGTTTCGGTGCGCGAGTAGTGGAAGGTGTGGCCGCGCAGGGTGTGGACCGCTCCATCGCCCCCACCTTCCCCGCTGCCCACACTCCACTGCAACTGCTGCGGCCCCAGGCCCGCCAAGCGCTGCTGCATGACCACCTGCCCGGGCAGCAAGCCCCATAGCGGCTGGGTGCTGCCATCGGTTTGCTGCACGGATTCAAACAGCAGCATCATGCCGCCGCACTCGGCCCATACGGGCTTGTGGGCGGCGATGTGGACGGCCATGTCGTCGCGCAAGCTGGTGTTGGCGGCCAGTTGGGCGGCGTGCAATTCGGGGTAGCCGCCGGGCAACCACACGGCATCGCAGGCAGGCAAATGGGCGTCGTGCAGGGGCGAAAAAAACACCACCTCGGCCCCCAGTTGCGCCAGGGTGTCGAGGTTGGCTTGGTAAATAAAGCACAGTGCGCTGTCGCGCGCCACGGCGATGCGCTGGCCGCGCAGGAGGGGCGCTGCGGCAAGCTCTGTAGCAGGCATTGCAGACGTTACAGGCAGCGCCAAGTCCACCGCCCAGCGCTGCCAGTCCTGCAGGCTCATGCGGCCCAGCTCGGTCTGGGCCAAGGCGTCGGCAGCGGCATCCAGGCGCTGCAGGGCATCGGGCAATTCGGTGGCCACGGTCAGGCCCAGGTGGCGTTCGGGCAAGGCAAAAGCCGCATCGCGGGGCAAGGCACCCAGCCACTGCGCCGGGTCACGCAGGCTGGTGCGCAGCATGTCGGCATGGCCTGCACTGGCAGCGCGGTTGGCCAGCACACCGGCCCACGGCATGCCGCTGCGGTAGTGCTGCAGGCCAAAGGCCAGCGCGCCAAAGGTGCCAGCCATGCTGCCCGCATCCACCACGGCCAGCACGGGCAAGCCCAGCATCACGGCCAAATCGGCCGCGCTGGGGGTGCCATCGAACAAGCCCATAACGCCTTCGACCAGCACCACGTCGGCCTCCTGTGCAGCCTGGGCCAAGCGCTGGCGGCAATCCTGCTCGCCCGTCATCCACAGGTCGAGCTGGTACACCGGTGCACCACTGGCCAGTTGGTGCCAGTAAGGGTCCAGAAAGTCCGGCCCGCACTTGAACACGCGCACGCGGTGGCCACGCCGCGTCAGCAAGCGCGCCAGCGCCGCCGTGAGGGTGGTCTTGCCCTGCCCGGAGGCGGGGGCGGCGATCAAAACAGCGGGCGTGCGGTGGGCAGACGATTGCATGGTGTTTCTGGGGATCAGGGCAAATAGCGCAGTGTGAGGTATAGGCTGCGGCCGGGCTGGTTATAGCCCAAGGCAGTTTGGTAGAACTTGTCGCCCACGTTGTTCAAACGGCCTTCGAGAGACCAATCTTTGCGCACGCGGTAGCTGGCAAACAAGTCCACCACGCCGTAGCCGCCCAAGGTTTTGGTGTTGGCCGCATCGTCATAGCTTTCATTGGCCGCTAGCACGCTGGCCCCCATGCGCCACAAACCCAGTTTGCGCGACACATTGGCCGTGAGTTGGCTGGTGGGGCGGCGGGCCAAATACAAGCCGTTCTGTTCGTTGCGGGCATCCACAAAGTCCACCGCTGCGTGCCATGCCCAGTCATCGCTTTCGCCATCCAAAGCCACCGTATTGCCTTCCATGCGGGCGGCAGGGGTGTTGATAGAGACAAACGATGCATTGCTGCCAATGTAGTCGCTAATGCGGTTGTAGTAGTAAGTCCACGTCAAGCTGCTGCGGCCCCAGTCATAAGTAAGCGCTGCTTCTTGGTTGGTGCCTTTTTCGGGCACCAGAGCGGCATTACCAAAACCGGGGAAGTAGAGTTGGTTGAAGGTCGGTGCCTTGAACGATGTGCCATAGGACACATGGCTGCGCCATTCACTGTTAAAGCGATAGCCATAGCCCGCCACTTGCGTGTTGGCCGTGCCGAACTGGGAGTTGCGGTCTTGCCGCGCATTGACCTGCCAGCTATGGGCCTGTGCACTGCCGTGCAAGCCGACAAAAGCCGAGGCAATGGTGCGATCTGTCACCGCATAGTTGGTCGTGCTATCAACCATCTCGCGACTGGTTTCAGCCCCTGCCTCGGCTACCCCCCAGGCGGTTTGCACGTGATTGAGCCACTGCAACTGCTCTTTGGCGGTGTTGAAGTAGGTAGTGGAGCTGTTGATGGTGGTGGACTTGTCGCTGCTAGAAGCCAGTTGGACTTCGGTTTTCCAGCGCTCGGTGACCTGCACATCCACGCCGATCTGCTGGACACGGGTATCGAAGTCAATTCGGTCATCGTCGCTGGTGGCGCGATTGTCGTATTCGGTGCTGCCACGGCTTTGCAGCACGCTGGCCTTGAGTTGCACATGGCGGCTCAAGCGGTAGCCTAGGCTGGCATTGAGGCTGTTTTGGTCAAAACCATCGTCATCAGGGTTGTAGCTGCTGCCTACGCGGCGGTTGGTGGCAGAAAAACCTGTTTCCGTTTGGGTTTGGGCACCTAGGGCATAGCTCCACGTCTCGTCCCCCCCGCGCAAGCCTGCCGCCCATTCGCTGTGACCGTAAGAGCCCACCGTGACGCTGCCGTAAGGCGTGAAGCCCTTCTCTGCCTTGCGGGTGAAAATGTGCACCACACCGCCCACAGCATCGCTGCCGTACAGGGCCGATGCCGGGCCTTTGAGCACTTCGATGTGATCCACCATCTCCAGTGGGATGGTGTCCCAATTGGGTTGACCTGTCGTAGCAGAGCCATATCGCACACCATCGATGAGCAGCAGCACGTGGCGTGAATCCGTGCCACGGATGTACATATTGCTGCTTTTGCCCAAACCACCATTGCTGCTCATCATGATGCCCGCTTGGCGGCTCAGTACTTCAGTCAGGGTGCGTCCCCCACTGGCCTCAATGTCCTCGCGGCTGATGAGGGTGTTGTCGCTGGTGAGCTCCTCCAGCGCCGTGGCGTCGCGCGTAGCAGTGACGACCATGGTTTTAAGTTGCGGGTTTTCTTGTGCGGTCGCGCTGACGCAGACCCATCCGACGAGGCCCAGCACGCTCCAACGCGTGTAATGTCGCAATAGCATGTTGTTTGTGTAATCACTGTTCCCGCTGCTGGCCTCCCCGCCAGAACTGGGTACATGGCGGTGGCAAGCCACCGCCGCTGTGTTGGCCGGTATCCGGGCTGGTGGCACTGTCGTGTTCGCCTTCCCAGTGCACCAAAGCACCAGTGGCTGCTGAACATGACTGCAATCGTTGCCGATGCTGTCCACTTACCGTTGCGGGGGCAGCGCAGGTTAAGCCGTGCCTGTGGGCGTGGCTCCCCTGCTTCCCGTTGAACTGCAAAAACAGAGCATTTTTGCGAGCACCAACCGCGCAATTCTAGCGCCCCCCTCCCCTACAATTGGCCGTTCTATGTCCAAGCCATCCCTTTTTGAGCAGTTCGCTGAGCGGGTCGATCGTTTGTTGCTGCGCCATGCCGAGCTGCAGCGCACCAACGCCCTGTTGCAAGAACAATTGGCCAGCATGACAGCCGAGCGCGATGCGCTGCGCACGCGTTTGCAAGCAGCGCGCTCGCGCGTTGAGGCTTTGCTGGAACGCATTCCCGAAGCATCCGCCCCCGAGAACACACCATGAAACAAGTCGAAGCCCAAATCATGGGGCAAAGTTATTTGCTCGGCTGCCCCGAAGGCGAAGAGGTTCAGCTACGCCAAGCCGTGCAGCGCGTCGATGAAGCCATGTGCAAAATCCGCGATGCAGGAAAAATCCGCGCCCGCGAACGCATCGCCGTACTAGCGGCGCTCAACTTGGCGTTCGAGAACCAGCAAAAACCTGCCGCCAGCGACACAAACACCCCCACCGCAGAGGCAAACGCCAGCGAGCACGCCCAAACACTGGCCCAACCTACGGCCAGCGAGGCGACCGTTTTGACGCAATTGATTGCACGCATGGATCAAGCATTAGGTGTTGATGGACAACTTTTGTAAGCCCAACAGGCCTACAATAGAGCCTGTCTGCGATCTGCCGGGCTTTATATTTCCTTGAACCAATGCTCATTGAGCTCGGGCTTGGAACATTGCCTAGCTAGCGTGATCGTCTCGCGTCAGATGAACCCAATGCTGGTGCTGACCTTGCCCACCTGAACCCCCGGTTCAGGATGCGGCCCGGCAGTTCTCGCAGACACCTTTCCCCACCCCATTAGTCCGTACTGAGCAGTATTGCTGCTTCAAGCTACGGCAGCAGTGCGGGTGTGCGATTCGAAGAAATACGAGGTTTTGGCTTGCGGCGCCAAATAAGCTTGCGCATGGGCTGGTAATGCTGCAGGCTTGACGCTGCGACGAATGCCCAAGTGGGGCATGACTTCCAAATCCACAATCAAAGCCTCTTCAGCAGGCGTGTGGGGATCGTGTACCACCACGCGTGGCTTGAGTGGACGGCTTGAATTGACCGCATGCACCAAGGCAAAACGATCATCGATCAACTGCACCACCGATCCTGGTGGATAAACACCCATCATGCGAATGAATGAGCTCAGAACCATGGGGTCAAAACGGTGCTTGAACTGCGCAAAGATAGTGGACAAGGCTTCATGGGGGGTCAAGCCCTGAACGCCAGATTTTCCGGGATTGCACAAGCGGTCATAGCGATTGACCAGCGCCAGAATACGCCCTTGCAAAGTCAACTCGCCCTGCTGTAAATGGCGGGGGAATCCACTTCCGTCGATCATTTCATGGTGTTGCGCTATGCCTTGCGCAACAGCCTCTCCCAACCCCATGCGCTCAGCCATGGACACACCCAACTCCACATGGCTTTGGTAAGCGCGGTATTCAGCGGAAGAAAAACCATCATCAAAATTGTGCAGACGATCAGCTATTTGGGCTTTGCCGATGTCGTGCAAAAACGCCGCCATCCCCAAACTCACCAATGCCGCACCTTTAAGCCCCAAAGAGCGCCCCAGCAGCATGGCCAACACCGTCACATTGACCGGGTGCATGGCCGCTCGCTCAGACGGCATCTCGCGCAGCAGGCGGATGGAGAAATCCCCTGTTTGGTTCAACTCTTCGGTTAGTGTGTCTATCGTTTGGCGGCAAATACCACTTGCCACATCTGGAGCGTGCAAAACCGAAGCAAAAACCTGTGTATAGGCTTTGGCCGTTTCATCAAAACGCTGCTGGCAATATTGGAGGCTTGTGTTTTGCGCTACAAGCGCACGCAGTTTTTCATCAATGGCAGGGGGGCTTGCGATACCCCCCTCTTGGGAAGGCTTCTCTTCGGTGACTACGGGGCTATTGCCTGCCACCACTGGTGACAGGCTGTCCAGCATCGACTGCCAAGCTTGTGCATCGCTGAGTGAGCGAAGACAGCGCACATGCTCTTGCTTCAAACCGATGATGGTATCGATTTGCTTTTGGCTAGCAATGCGGAAGCGGCTGGACAAAAAGGGGTGCGCAAGCCACCCCAAGTCCAACTCGATATAAATCCCCGGGCGCAGCTTACGCGCTTGTACCCAAAGAATTTCCTCAGTGCCAGTCATTCCTTTTGCCTATCACTTACTTAGTCAACGATCAAACATTGCTATCCAACGAAGTCACAGAGTTTAACAGGCCTGAGGATGCCACTTATTTTTTGCTTAAATTCTTTAGCCCATGTGTAGGCCACCGTTAACGGAAAAGTCCGCGCCAGTGGCATAACCACCTTCATCCGAGGCCAGCCATGCAATGATGGATGCGATCTCGTGAGGCTCACCCAAACGTTTAACGGGAACGGTAGAAACAATTTTTTCCAATACATCAGGACGAATGGCTTTGACCATATCGGTGCCGATATAACCGGGACTGACCGTATTGACCGTCACCCCTTTGGTGGCCAGCTCTTGCGCCAGCGCCATGGAAAAACCATGCATACCAGCTTTGGCGGCGGAATAGTTGGTTTGGCCCGCTTGCCCTTTTTCACCGTTGACACTGGAAATGTTGATGATGCGCCCCCAGCCTTTTTCTACCATGTCTGGCACCACTTGCTTGGTGACGTTGAACATGGAATCCAAATTGGTGCTCATCACCGCATCCCAATCTTCGCGTGTCATTTTCAAGAACATGCGATCGCGGGTGATACCGGCGTTGTTGACCAGCACATCAATGCTGCCGTACTCGGCCTTGGCTTTGGAAAAAGCTGCCACGGTGGAGTCCCACTCGGCCACATTGCCTACGGATGCGTAGAACACATAGCCCAAGGCCTTTTGCTCGTCCAACCACTTTTGGTAGTCGCGTGTTGGACCACAACCGGCAATGACTTTGAAGCCATCTTTGTACAAACGCTGGCAAATAGCCGTCCCAATGCCGCCCATACCACCGGTGACGTACGCTACTTTCTGACTCATTGTGAAGTCTCCTTTTCAATCAAACTGGATCTGTGAAACAGCCCAACAGGGCTTATACGCGCTCTACTGCCAAAGCAACACCCATGCCTCCCCCTATGCACAAAGCGGCCAAGCCTTTGCGGGCATTGCGGCGCTGCAATTCGTGCAACAAGGTCACCAAGATGCGGCAACCAGAGGCGCCAATCGGGTGGCCAATGGCGATAGCGCCGCCATTGACGTTGACTTTGCTGGCATCCACGCCCAGCAACTGGTTCACCGCACAGGCTTGGGCGGCAAAGGCTTCGTTGAGTTCAAACAAATCGACATCGCCCACCGACCAGCCGGCTTTGGCCAAGGCTTTTTGGCTTGCCGATACAGGCCCCAAGCCCATTAGGGCAGGATCCAAACCAGTCGTCGCATAACTGGCAATGCGGGCCAAAGGCTTCAAGCCCAGCTCGGCGGCTTTGGCTGCTGACATGACCATCACGGCAGCAGCACCATCGTTGATACCCGACGCATTGCCAGCCGTGACGGAGCCCGCTTTATCAAAAGCGGGGCGCAGACCAGTCAACGCTTCGGCATTGGTCTTGCGGTTGAGGTATTCGTCCGCGGCAAACACCACGGGGTCACCTTTTTTCTGGGGAATGACCACGGGCACAATTTCGTCGGAGAACTTGCCGGCATCTTGGGCCGCAGCGGCTTTTTGCTGGCTGGCCAGGGCCAATGCATCTTGGGCTTCACGGCTTACGTTGTGGGCTTTGGCCACGTTTTCAGCCGTAATGCCCATGTGGTATTGGTTGTAGACGTCCCACAAGCCATCAATGATCATGCTGTCTTGCATCTTCCAGTCGCCCATGCGTTGACCATCACGGCTGCCCAGCAAGATGTGGGGGGAAGCGCTCATGTTTTCTTGCCCCCCGGCAATCACGATATCGCTGTCCCCACACGCCACCGCCTGCGCAGCCAGCATGACGGACTTGAGACCAGAACCACAGACGGCGTTGATGGTCAGTGCAGGCGTCTCGACTGGCAAACCACTCTTGATCGCGGTTTGGCGTGCTGGGTTTTGCCCTGCCCCTGCAGCCAGCACTTGGCCCATGATGACCTCGCCCACCAGAGTGGCACTAACGCCTGTGCGCTCCAGCAGAGCCTTGACCACTGTTGCCCCCAATTCGGGCGCGCTGACTTTGGCCAAAGAGCCACCAAACTTGCCCACGGCGGTACGGGCTGCGGCCACGATCACGATGTCTTGCATGCTTATTTCTCCAGTTGCTGCGGTGTTGTATTGATTACTTTTCGATTGCTCTGAACACAGTCTTTAGCTGCGTGTTTTGACGTAACTACCCGGTGCAGTTTCCAGCACCTTGTAGCGCGTACCCTTACCCGGCTTGCGCGGTGCAGGCACCGCTTTGCCCCCCTGTGCATGCAACCAGTGGGCCCAGTCAGGCCACCAGCTGCCCGCGTGCTCTTGCGCACCTTGCAGCCATTGTTCATAGCTGGCGGGCAATTTGCCATCCGTACGAACCCAGTAGCTGCGTTTGTTTTTGGAGGCCGGGTTAATCACCCCGGCTATGTGTCCGGAAGCCCCCTGCACAAAGCGCTTGCGGCCCGGCAGCACGCGTGTAGAAGCGTAAGCACCACCAATGGGCACGATGTGATCCTCGCGCGAGCCATAGAGGTACACAGGCACCTTGACCAAACGCAGATCCAGCGCCTCCCCGCACACTGTCAGGTGCCCGGGCTTGATGAGGTTGTTCTCCAAGTAGGTATGGCGCAAATACCAAGCGTAAAAAGGGCCGGGCAGATTGGTGCTATCGGAGTTCCAGTACAGCAAATCAAACGGAGGCGGCGTTTCGCCCTTGAGGTAGTTGCCCACCACGTAGTTCCACACCAACTCATTGGGGCGCAAGAAACTGAAGGTACTGGCCAAGTCTTGGCCCTTCAGCAAGCCGCCCTGCCCCATCTCGTTTTCGCGGAAGCGCACCATGGTTTCGTCAATGAAGACATCCAGCACGCCCGTATTGGTGAAATCCAAAAAGGTGGTGAGCAGCGTCAAACTGGCCACGGGATGCTGATCGCGCGCCGCCAGCACGGCCAGCGCCGTGGTCAGCATGGTGCCGCCCACGCAAAAGCCCAAGGTATTGATTTGCTCGGCACCACTGATGTCTTGTACTGCCGCAATCGCCCGAATAACCGCCTGCTCAATGTAGTCATCCCACGTGGCATGGGCCAAGGATGCATCGGGATTGCGCCAACTGAGCATAAAGGTGCGGTGTCCCTGCTCCAAGGCATAACGCACCAGCGAGTTGGCGGGCTGCAAGTCCAAGATGTAGTACTTGTTGATGCACGGCGGCACCATGAGCAAAGGCCGCTCATGCACGGTGGGCGTGAGGGGCTGGTACTCAACGAGTTGGAAGTAATCGTTTTGAAATACCACCGAGCCTTCCGTGGTGGCCACATTGCGCCCCACTTCAAATTGGCTCTCATCGGTCATGGAAACATGGCCCTGCTGCACATCGTGCAGCAAATTTTGCAAGCCTTGGGTCAGGCTCTGACCTTGGGTTTGCAAGGCTTTTTGCATGGCTTCCGCGTTGAATGGCAAAAAGTTACTGGGCGAGGCAGCTGCCGCCCATTGCTCGGCCGCAAAACGCATGCGGTTTTTGGTTTTGTCGTCCACCTGCATGGCGTCCACCATGGACTGCAGGGTTTTGGCATTGAGCTGGTACAGGCTCACTGCCCAGCGGGCCAGCGGGTTTTCATCCCATGCGGGGGCGGCAAAGCGCTTGTCGCCCCAACTGCTGGCTGGCAAAGGGTGGCGCAACAGCTCCATGGCTTGGGCCATGTATTGCTGCTGCAAAGCTTGCCATTGCTCTGGTGCAATGACAGGTGGTACGGTGCTTTCGGTCATGCGGTCTCCCCTGGCATGGTGGTTCTGCTTGGGTTTTTATTGCTTTGCATTCGCTGTTAGTCTAACCCTGCTTTGTGACACAAAAAATGAGTTAGCTAAAACCATGCCTGATTCAAATCAGCCAAACGAAAGCTGCTTGGCGACCGCTGACTCCATCGCGGCGGTGGCTAAAGAATCGATCCGGCTGGCTAGCCGTGCACCATGCGGGGCTACCGTCGTTGCCATAGACCTGCGAAATACCCAAAGCCTGCAAACGCAGACGGGCCAGCAACGGCAAATTCCCCATCCATTTGTCAGGGCTTGCGGCGGGTGTAAACGCAACCTCCACTGGAGCGGCGATACCCTGAAACGCCGCGCACTGCTGGGCTTGTTGCACAAAGGCAGTCCGCACTTGCGCTCCCACCTCAAAGGCTTGCGGGCCAATACAAGGGCCTATCCATGCTATCAAATCTGTAGCACCTTGAGTACGCGCAGCAAGCTCTAGCGCCTCAATAGCACCAAAACCTTGGACATTGCCTAGCAAACCACGCCAGCCCGCATGGGCCGCCCCTACCCACGTGCCTTGGCGGTTGCACAGCAGCAGCGGTAGGCAATCGGCCACCATGATGCAGCAGGCCCGTCCACCGTGGGTCACTGGCACGGTGGAGCTGCACACATCGGCCACCGTGTCGTGCGGCGTATCGGGCTGCAAAGCCACGTGCTCCCAACCATGCACTTGCTGCAAAAAAACCGGTTCGCACCCCAGTTGCTGGGCAGTCCAAGCACGGTTGTGTTGCACCCGCTCCGGCACATCGCCCACATGCGTGCCAACATTCAAGCTGGCATAAGGGCCCTCACTCACCCCCCCCATGCGGGTGCTAAACGCTGCACGCACAGCGGCAGGCGCTGGCCAGTCAGGGATAAGGAAAGTGGCAAGCTGGTCTGGCACAGGATTCATCCCCCAAGCATAAGGGCTAAGCCCTAGGCACTGGCCACAAAAGGCCAGCATTTGAAGGGTTACCATTGGGCGTTTTGTACGCACCGCCAACGAGGAGCCACCATGATTTTGGAAGTAGCCGACATCCGCATCCACCCCGGCCAAAACGCCGCCTTTGACCAAGCCATTGCCCGTGGCTTGCGCGAGGTCATTGCCCATGCCAAAGGCTGCCAAGGCTACAAAGTCAACAAAGGCATAGAAAGCCCTGAGCGCTACATCCTGCAAATTTTCTGGGATACGCTGGAAGATCACACCATCGGCTTTCGCCAAAGTGATGCGTTCACACAGTGGCGCAGCATAGTAGGTCCATTTTTCGCCCAACCTCCACACGTCGAGCACTTTGATTTGGTGGTCAAGTCTTGAACCTGCGAACGCGTATCCAACACTGCCGTGCCTGCGGCAGCGCCGTGCAATACCGTCTGCCTGACGATGGCGACACGCGCGAGCGCGCCATCTGCACGCAATGCCACACTGTGCATTACGAAAACCCGCTCAATGTGGTGGGCACCATCCCTATCTGGCACGACAAGGTGCTGCTGTGCAAACGCAATATCGAGCCACGTTTTGGTCTGTGGACGCTGCCTGCAGGCTTTATGGAGCTGGATGAAACCACCTCCGAAGGCGCACTGCGCGAGACGCGCGAAGAAGCGGGGGCACAAATTGAACTGCAAGGTTTGTTCAGCCTGCTCAACGTGGTGCATGTGGGCCAAGTGCATTTCTTTTACCGGGCACAGCTACTGAGTGACCAATTTGACCCCGGCCACGAAACACAAGAAGCCCGCTTGTTCGCCGAACACGAAATCCCCTGGAGCGAACTGGCATTTCGCACCGTGCACGAAACATTGGAGCGCTACTTTGCCGACCGCCACAATGGACACTACGGACTGCACTGCATTGACCTGCACTAACACCGCCCTAGGCGCTCCTTGGCAGCTAGGACTGCCTGCCCCACTGCCCTGCATGGTGGTCTTGGATCTGGAAACCACAGGCGGCACAGCACAAACCGACCGCGTCACCGAGATAGCGGCGGTACGTCTGCAAGACGGCGTGGAAGTGGCACGCATGAACCAGCTGGTCAACCCCGGCATACCGATTCCGCCCTTTATCCAGCAACTCACGGGCATCAACGATGCCATGGTGGCACAGGCCCCATCTTTTGCCGCTGTCGCCCCCGAGCTGCTGCAGTTGCTGCAAGGGGCGGTGCTGGTGGCGCACAACGTGCGTTTTGACCACGGTTTTTTGGTGCAGGAATGCCTGCGCGCGGGGCTCACCTTGTCCGTACCAACACTGTGCAGCGTGCGCCTCTCGCGTGCGCTCTATCCGCAGTACAAGGGCCATGGCTTAGATGCCATCATGGCGCGCCATGGCATCAGCACCGATGCACGCCACCGCGCCATGGCCGATGTGCAAGTGGTGCTGCAGTGGATGCAAGCAGCCCAAACCCAGCTGGGTGCCGAGCGCTTGCAGCAAGTGGCCCACAACCTGCTGCAAGGCAGTAGCTACCTCCCTCCCCACTTGCAAACACCGTTGGCCGATCTGCCTACAGGCCATGGCGTCTACGCGTTCTTGGACGCCAACGGTGCACTGCTGTGGAGCGGCAAAAGCTCGCAACTGCGCCGCCGCGTGCTGGCCCAGTTCCAAGCAGCTAGCCAAGATGCTGCCCTCAAAGCAGCGCTGGAAGCCACCCACCACATCCACTGGGTCGAAACCGCTGGCGAGCTGGGTGCGCAACTGACCGAACAAACCCTGCGCCGCACCCTCCCCCTGCCTGCGCAGCCCCAAGCAGGCAGCCCCATTCCCCCGCGTGGACAACAGCGCAACCAGCACCCCTTGTTCTGGCGGCTGATAGCCGATGCCAACGCCCCCGGGGCTTGGCCCCAAGCGCAGCTACTGGCCAGCAACGAACTCCACCAGCACGACCTCGCACGCTGCCATGGCCCATACCGATCCAAGCGACAGGCACTGGAAACGCTGCGCAACCTAGCCGATCGCCATGGTTTGTGCTTGCACGCGCTGGGGCTTGAATCGGCCAAAGGCCCTTGCAGCGCACGCCAAATGGGCCACTGCCACGGTTGCTGCACTGGCGAAGAAAGCCGTGCCGATCACCTCGGGCGAGTACAAACCGCTTTGGCCAAAGAGCGCTTGCCCGCTTGGCCATATGCGCATGCCGTGTTGGCCATCAGCGAAACGCATGCACCAACTGAAACAGCCTCGCGCTGCGATGTGCATGTTTTTGATAATTGGTGCCATGTGGGCACCTTATGCCAAGTCACCAACCCTGCCCCTGCGCACTGGCAGGAGAGGGTACTCTCCCTTTACCGCCAGCACCAAGCCAACGGCAAAGCCCTCCCGTTTGACTGGGATGTGTACCGACTACTGGCACATCGCATACCCGGCGTACTCAGCCCTGCACGACACGATCCCCACTTGCACACTGTAGCGTTGCCATCAGGCTAAGCATTAGCGACTATTACCCACTCTATTTGCACATTTGCACCACTGTTTCCCCCATGGCCAAGCTGTTTTTTCGCTACTCGGCAATGAATGCCGGCAAATCCACCTCACTGCTGCAAATCGCGCACAACTACGAGGAACACGGCCAGCACGTGCGCTTGTTCACCGCCAGCATTGATGACCGCAGTGGCTTTGCCACGGTAGCCAGCCGATTGGGCATCACCCGCCAAGCCGAAGTATTTGATGCCGACACCGACTTTGCCCAAGCATTGCTGCAGCGCCCCCTTGATGCACCTCGCACGGCCTGTGTGCTGATTGATGAAGCGCAGTTTTTGCACCCCATGCAGGTACGCCAGTTGCACCAAATCGCCCACTTGCACAGTGTGCCCATCATTTGCTTTGGCCTGCGCTCAGACTTTCAAGGCAATGCTTTTGCTGGCTCTGCCAAGTTGCTCACGCTGGCCGACGACATCGAGGAAATCCGCACCATTTGTGCCTGTGGTCGGCGTGCCACCATGAACATCCGCTTGGATGGTACGGGCCAGCGCGTGCGGGATGGCGAGCAAATTGAGATTGGTGGCAACGAACGCTATCAGCAAACCTGCGCACGCTGTTTTTACGAAGGTTTATAGCGCCTACGCATTGACACACATTGATACCCCCTAAGGCACAAGCATCGTTACAGTAGTAAGCAATAGCAAACAAAAGGGGGGGTTATGCGTTGGTTTAACCTGCTGAGTATTCGCACTCGCCTCATCGCGAGCTTTGCACTGATATTGGCGCTGATTGGCCTTTGCATCTACACCGCTTTATCAAACCACCGCATAGTACAGACAGAGTTGGAACAGCTCACCAACCGCCGCTGGCGCAATTACCAGCTCATCACCGACATTGACCGCGCTACCAAGAGCAATGCGCGCAATACGCTGGAGTTGTTTGTGGTGTCGGCCGATAAACGCCCCGCTGTCCGTGAGCGCATGGCTCAGACACGCAAGGCCATAGACGGCTACTTTGAAGAGCTGGACAAAACCATGAAGTTGCCGCAAAGCCGCGCCTTGATAGAGACGATGCGCGCGCAACGCCAGCTCTACGTCCAAGCCTTCACGAAAGCTGCGGACACTTTGGAAAAAGAGTCGGCGCAGACTGCACTGCCTATTTTGGAAAAAGAAGTGTTGCCCGCCTTGGATGCCTTGGCCAGCCCGGTACAAGAGCTGCTGCACTACCAAAAGAAGCTGGCCGAAGAGCGCGTTAGCATGATCGAAGCCATTCTGAGTGGCCAACTCAAAGAAACCATACTGCTGGGCTCATGCGTACTGCTGCTAGCGGGTTTTGCCACACTGTCACTGCTGCGATCTATTGGCCGCCAGCTCAAGGATGTTAAGGAATTTGCCTCCACCATGGCCCAAGGCGACATGACCCAGTCACTCCAAATAGAGGGGCGCAATGAGCTGGCCGAAGTCTGTGCAGCGCTGCACCATATGCAGCAAAGCGTATCCCACGTTTTGCGCCGCATTCAGGAAAGTACCAGCAATGTGGCCACGGCTTCGGCCCAAATTGCCAGTGCCAACCAAGACCTGAGCCAACGCACCGACGAGCAATCCAGTGCACTGCAACAAACCGTGCAGGCCATGGAAAAATTATTGCAATCGGTGCAGGTCAATGACATTGCCACCAACAACGCCCGTACATTGGCCGAACAAGCCAACAGCTCTGCACGCACCGTAGGTCAAATGGTGTCTGATGTGGTCAGCACCATGCAAGACATTCATGCGTCCTCGCAGCGCATTCAAGACATTGTGACGGTGATTGACTCGATTGCTTTCCAAACCAATATCTTGGCCCTTAACGCTGCCGTAGAAGCCGCCCGTGCGGGAGAGCAAGGCCGGGGCTTTGCCGTGGTTGCCGCCGAAGTGCGGGCACTGGCCCAGCGCTCAGCCACAGCGGCGCAGGAAATCAAAGGCATCATTGCAGACAACATTGCCAAAATGGAACGCGGGAATGAGCAGGTTATGAAAGCTGGCGGTGCTATGCAGTCGTCCATGGGCAATTTCGAGCGCATCAGCGAAACCATCTCAGAGGTGGACAAAACCTCGGGCGAGCAAACATCTGGCATCGTTCAAGTGGGCAACGCCATCACGCAAATGGATCAGGCGACCCAGCAAAACGCATCGTTGGTAGAAGAAACAGCCGCAGCGACACAAAGCTTGGACGAGCAAGTACAGCAGTTGCAAAATCAGGTACACCGGTTCCGCATACTGCCAGCCTGAAAGCCACACGGTGCCCATTCATACACCAGCTAAAAACCGGTGTAGAGAGTAATCCGGTCTTCTCGCACAAAACCAGCCAGTACCACGCCACTGCGCTGGGCCAAGCGGATGGCCATGGCCGTGGGCGCAGAGACCGCAGCCAACAAACCCACGCCTGCTTGGGCCGTTTTTTGCACCATTTCAAAACTGGCACGGCTGGTGACGGCAAAAAAACCGTGCGCAGGATTCCAATCGGTGCGTGCCAACGCGCCGATAACTTTGTCCAATGCGTTGTGGCGCCCCACATCTTCACGCAATAGCTGCAGCGCACCATCCAAGCTGCACCATGCAGCAGCGTGCACACCGCCGGTTTGCTGCTGCAAGGTTTGGGCGGCTGCCAGTTCGCGCTGGGCACGCACCATAGCCTGAGCGTGCGGCTCAACCTGCGCTGGAACCCGCTGCAGCGGGCGGCAAACCTGATCCAAACTATCCGTACCGCACAGACCACAGCCTGTGCGCCCTGCCAAGGTACGTCGCCGCTCTTTGAGCTGCATTTCACAGCGGGCAGTGATGCGCAATTGCAGCACAACCGAATCGGCTTGCCACACCAGCTCGACATCCAGCAGATCAGCAGCACTGTCGATGAGGCCTTCGCTCAAGGAAAAACCCAGCGCGAAGTCCTCCAAGTCTTGGGGCGTGGCCAGCATGACGGCATGCGAAATGCCGTTGAACTCCAAGGCCACCGGAACCTCTTCAGCCACCCACACAGGCTGCCACTCCGGTACAGGAGACACACCGCCCTGGGCTGTCGCCAAGCTAAAGCGTTGCGCTTGAACCAGGCTCGTTACCGTGATGGGTTGCGAAAGTCCCTCTTGGCTATTGGTTGCCATCGGATAATCCTGCATGGTCGCGCACAAACTGCAAGCCAACTGAGGTGATATGGGCTAACCAACGCCCATCAGCATCGCAGTGCAACCGCACCCAGCCCGGGCCTGTGTGCCCAGCCAAACTCGCATCACTGAGTTGGGTATACAAGCGCAACAGCACACTCACGCGCAGGCCCATGCGTTTAGCAAGCCTATTCAGGGATACCCCTTTGCCACCATCAAGCTCGGCCAGACAAGCCAAGGCTGCGGCCATCCACTCCGCGTCGCTGGGGGGGGCATCTAGCAACGGGGGGGACGAAGCAGTCCCGGCATCAGGCATGCGCTGCCTCAGCCACCGCACGGGCTTGTGCCAGTGGGGCATCCTGCGCGCGCAAGGTGAGCACAACTGGAATAGATTTCGATGTGGGCGTTCCCGCGCCAATGGCCACGCTGGACAAAGGTACTAAGGCGTTGGTCTCCGGAAAGTAACTGGCCAAACAGCCACGGGGAATGTCGTACTCCACCAAAACAAATTTCTCTACCTTGCGATGATCTCCATCGGAGTAGACACTGGTTATATCCACCCAATCTCCGGCTTTCATACCTATGGCTTTGAGGTCATCGCGGTTAATAAAAACCACGCGGCGATGCCCCCATACGCCCCGGTAGCGGTCGTCCATGCCATAGATGGTGGTGTTGTACTGGTCGTGTGAGCGCACCGTTGCCAAAGCAAATACCACGCGGTCTTGCTTTTGGCGTCGGGCTTGGTGCACGGGGGTATCAGTCGGCACCTTGAAGGGAATGAAATTGGCCTTGCCTGTGGGCGTCGTCCAGACACGCTCAGAGGGCGTATTGCGCAAACGGAAACCACCGGGTTTGCGGATTTTTTGGTTAAAACCAGCAAAATCTGGCAACACCGCCTCGATCTTGTCGCGTATGCGGTCATAGTCTTCAACCAACCACAACCACGGCGTCTGGCTGCGCCCCTGCAAAGTTGCAGCGGCCAAGCGCGCCACGATCATGGGTTCGGAGAGCAAATGCCTTGACGCTGGCGCATTCATACCGCTGGACAAGTGCACCATGCTCATGGAATCTTCCACCGTCACGCCTTGCGGACCGGTGGCTTGCATATCGATTTCGGTTCGGCCTAAACAGGGCAACACCAGCGCCTTTTTGCCATGGATGGTGTGGCTGCGGTTGAATTTCGTCGTTACATGCACGGTCAATTCACAGCGGCGCAGCGCTTTCCAAGTGGCTGCGGTATCAGGTGTGGCGGCCGCAAAATTACCGCCGAGACCAAAAAACACCTTGGCATTGCCATGCAGCATGGCTTCAATGGCTTCCACCGTTCCGTAGCCGGGTTTGCGCGGGGGCTCAAAGCCAAACACTTCGCCCAATTTGTCCAAAAACGCGGCCGGTGGGTTTTCGTAAATCCCCATAGTGCGGTCACCTTGCACATTGCTATGACCACGCACCGGACATGCTCCCGCACCGGGTCGTCCTAAATTGCCACGCAGCATCAGCAGCGCTGCCATTTGCTGGATGGTGGCCACCGAATGCTGGTGCTGGGTAATACCCATGCCCCAGCAAATAATGGCGCTTTTGGCTTGGGCATAAATGTCGGCAGCCGCGCACAGTTGCGCATGCGTCAGACCCGACTCGGCCTCCAGCGTATCCCAGCTTTCAGCCCGCACATCGGCCACGTATGCCTCAAAACCATGGGTATGCTGGGCAATAAAGTCCACATCCAGCACGCGGGGTTTGCCCTCTGCTTGGGCAACATCGTCGAGTTCCAAAACCCGTTTGGCCATGGCTTTCACCACCGCCAAGTCGCCCCCTATGCGCACTTGAAAGTAATGGCTAGAAATAGGGGTGGAGCCCAAAGTGGCCATTTCCATTTTGTTTTGCGGGTCGGCAAAACGCTCCAAGCCACGCTCACGCAAAGGGTTGAAGCTAACGATCTTGGCGCCACGCTTAGATGCGTCGCGCAACTCGGCCAACATCCGGGGATGGTTGGTTCCGGGGTTTTGTCCAAAAATGAAAATGGCCTCGGTTTGCTCGAAATCGTGCAGCGTAACCGTTCCTTTGCCAATGCCGATGGTGGGTTTCAAACCCGCACCACTGGGTTCATGGCACATGTTGGAACAGTCTGGAAAATTGTTGGTACCAAACTCACGCACAAATAGCTGGTACAAAAAAGCCGCTTCATTGCTGGTACGCCCTGAGGTGTAAAACACCGCTTCATCAGGACTGTCCAAAGCATTGAGTTCGTGGGCAATCAAGGCAAACGCCTCGTCCCACGCAATGGGTGTGTAGCGATCCGTTGCGGCGTCATACACCAGTGGATGGGTGATACGCCCTAGGTTTTCCAAATAAAAGTCGCTCTGCTCTGACAACCAAGTAACGGTATTGGCCCCCAATACTTCCGGCGTTGCTTGGTGTGCAGTTGCCTCGGCGGCAACGGCTTTGGCGCCGTTTTCACAGAATTCAAATGTAGATCGGTGATCCCGATCTGGCCAAGCGCAGCCCGGGCAGTCAAAGCCATCGGGCTGGTTGGCCGATAACAAAGTTTTGGCCCCCTTGACGGCAACACCTTGCGCTTGCAAGTGCTTGGCCACGCTGCGCAAGGCCCCCCATCCACCAGCTGGTGCTGGATAGAACTCAATTTTTTGTTCACTCATGGAGCGTCTCCTTGCGCAGCCTATGCCGCCTACAGGTTCACAAGATTAGTGGAAAAATTTAGCCACACTCAACAAGGTGCGATAGATGCCCCAAGCCAGTGGAATGCCAACCGCCAACCATGCCACCACGACCAAGGCAGTGGGAGTTCGGGCATCGCTCACAGGCGCTGAAGCATTGACTTCGTTGGCAGCTGCACGTTCGTGTGCCAATTTCTTCTCAGCAGCCAATTCTTGCTCTGACATGAAATGTTTGGCCGCAACTGGACGTACCAGCAAATTGGCAATCAAACCGACCACCAGCATGCCCACCAAGATGTACATCGTCTGGTTGTAGACCTGCTCGCGTGGAATGCCCAAGCTCAGTTGGTATTCACGCATGTAGTTCACCACCACCGGCCCCAAAATACCTGCTGTGGCCCATGCTGTAAGCAAGCGACCGTGGATAGCGCCCACCATCTGGGTTCCAAACAAATCGGCCAAATACGCTGGCACGGTTGCAAAACCACCGCCATACATACTCAGAATCACGCAAAAAGCACCTACAAACAGCACCACACTGCCGGCAGCAGCGCTGCTAGGAATGCTGAAGTACATGATGCCGCCCAGCACAAAGAAGACGACATAAGTCAACTTGCGCCCCAGTTTGTCCGACAAACTGGCCCAGAAGAAACGGCCACCGATATTGAACAAACTCAGCAATGCTGTGAAGCCAGCCGCCACCGCTGCGATGGCAGTGAGCTGTGGTTTTTCCAGTTCGGTGAACTTGGCGCTGATTCCGATCAAGGAACCACCAAACACCTCCTGCAGCATAGGGGAAGCCATGCCGAGCACACCGATGCCAGCACTCACGTTCATGCACAACACAGCCCAGACCAGCCAGAACTGCGGAATGCCCCAAACTTTTTTCACATGCACATGGTGCTGGGTAATCATGGCGTTGCTAGTCTGAGCCACTGGGGGTGTCCAACCCTCAGGTTTCCAACCGTGCGCAGGAATGCGATAGCCCAAAGCGCCTGACATCATGAAAGCGAAGTACACCAAAGCCATTACCACGAAAGTTTCTGTCACACCCATGCTGGTAGGGGTTGCAAAATATTTCATGAGATCGGTCGCCAAAGGCGAACCGATCATGGCACCACCACCAAAACCCATGATGGCCATGCCAGTTGCCATACCACGGCGGTCAGGGAACCATTTGATCAGGGTGGAAACAGGCGAGATATAGCCCAGGCCCAAGCCAATACCACCGATGACACCAGAACCCAGAATCATCATCCAGAACTGGTGCAAGTGAATGCCCAGTGCCGAGATCAGCATGCCACCGCACCAGCAAATCGCAGAAACCACGCCCGCCTTGCGGGGCCCCACGCGCTCAAGCCAACCACCCCATGTGGCGGCGCTGGTACCCAACAGCACGAAGAAAAGGGTGTACATCCAGCCCAATGTGGAAATTTTCCAATCACAACTGGTCGTGAACAGCTCAGTGAAAAAGCCCGCATCAGGGCCACACGAGATCGACTCCTTGATACCCAGTGCTTTGGAGAGCGGTAGCCAGAAAACAGAGAAACCGTAGGCCATACCGATACACAGGTGGATCGCCAGTGCAGCAGGTGGAACCAACCAGCGGTTGAATCCTGCGCCCGCAACTGTGCGTTCCTTGTCAAGCCAAGACGTCATATTTGCCTTTCGCTGGGATGAAAAAACCCCAGTATATGGATGTATATCAAGACAAATAACTTGACCCCGTGCTAGCAACAACTATTCGAATTGAGCGATTTCAACCCAATTGGGGTTCTGTCCTGTAGGAACCGTGGACAAAAGCTGCAAATTCCCTGTAGTGGCATCGATTTGGTGAATCGACATTGCATGTGACATTTGGCCAACAACCAGCAAAAAACGACCATCGGGCGAAATACGAAACCCCCGTGGTTGTGCCTCAGTAGACCACTGCCCTATCTTGCGCAGCAAGCCCGTGACCGGATCGACAGCAAAACCTGCCAAGGTATTGGAGCCGCGCTCCGAGGCATACACAAAACGGCCATTGGGCGTGCAATGCAAATCTGCCGCGGATGCTGCACCGACAAAATTGTCTGGCAATGCGCTGAGTGTTTGCACGATTTGCATGGTCGGACCTTGCGCCTGTCGCTGCAGCACGTAGAGCTGTGCATCCAACTCGCCCAGCACATACATAAAGCGCTTATCGGCCGACCACACAAAATGCCGCGGGCCTGACTGGTGGGGAAAATACGCCGCAGGTTCTGCATGCGCCTGCAGGGCCTTATTGGGCCAATCCAATGTGAAGGACAGCAACTGATCGCCCCCCAGCGAGGTCACGTACACCGTGCGGTTGTCATCACTGGCCGCTATCTGGTGCGCTTTGGGTGGCGTGGACAGCACTTGGGAGGCTGGCTGAGGTATGCCCTGGGCATCCAATGGACTGATGCTCACCAAATTGCCGCCATACGAAGCCGCCATGAGCAAGTGCCCCGAACGATCCAATGCAATATTGGCCATGCTATCGGGCAGTGGAGCACTGCCTGCCATAGACAGCTCACCAGTGTCTGCGTTGATATGCAAGGCCACCACGGTGTAGGGCTGCGAGCGCAAAGCGGCATAGAGCATGCGCTTGTCTGGTGACAAAGCCATAGGCATCACCATGCCCTCTACTGGCATGGTTTGCACCCATGCCAAAGCTCCCGTCCCCCAGTCCAGGGAAAAAACCGAAATATCTCGGGACTGGGCGTTGGACACGTACACAAACGCCTTGGAATCAACGGAATGCGGCATGGGTCAGGTGTTTTTGCTGATGGTGATGGTGGGAAATTTGCTTGAGTAGTCTTTGCCCTGCAGCGCTACCTTGGCAGCCACTTGATGGGCTATTGCACGGTACAGTGCCGCTGTTGTCCCTTGCGGATCGGCCACCACGGTGGGACGCCCACTGTCTGCCTGCTCACGAATGTGCATAGCCAAGGGCAAGGCACCCAAATAGCTGTAGCCCCCCTGCTGCGCCAAATTCTTGCCGCCATCAGCGCCAAAGATATGTTCGGTGTGCCCGCAGTTGCTGCACACGTGCACCGCCATGTTTTCCACAATGCCCAAGATAGGCACGCTCACCTTCTCGAACATGGCCACGCCTTTGCGTGCATCGAGCAGGGCAATGTCTTGCGGAGTAGTCACTATCACGGCACCCGTAATGGGCACGCGCTGACTGAGCGACAACTGGATATCGCCCGTTCCTGGAGGCATGTCTACCACGAGGTAGTCCAAGTTGTCCCAGCGGGTTTGCCGCAGTAACTGATCCAGCGCTTGCGTAGCCATAGGTCCACGCCAAATCATCGCTTGGTCTGGGGCCACCAAAAAGCCAATCGACATCAGCTGCACCCCATGCGCCTGCATGGGCTCCATGAACTTGCCATCGTGTGACTCGGGCTGACCCGATACCCCCATCATGGTGGGTTGGCTGGGCCCGTAAATATCGGCATCTAGCAGGCCCACGCGCGCACCCTCTGCTGCTAAGGCGAGCGCCAAGTTGGCTGCTGTGGTGCTTTTGCCCACCCCTCCTTTGCCCGAAGCCACAGCAATGATGTTTTTCACCCCTTCTAGCAAAGCAACGCCACGTTGGGCTGCGTGGGCTTGCACCTGCAACTGGGGCTTGACCTGCACACTGCGCACACCAGGCTGGGCTTGAATAACCTCGGTAATGGCTTGTACACCTTGTGCCCACAGGCTTTGGGCTGGATACCCCAGAACCCAATCCACGCTGACATCCCCATCCTGCACCTGGATGTTGTGAAACGCCTTGGCACTGGCCCATGTGCGTTGGGTGATCGGATCCACCAAGCCCTGCAAGGCCGCTGACACCGCAGAAACTGTTACAGACATGCGTCTCTCCACTCGTACAAAGCGCGCAAGTCTATCCATAATGCAATCCCATGCTCAGCCCTATACCTTCTGGCCCACCGATTGCTTTGCTACTCACAGGTGGCGGTGCCCGTGCAGCCTACCAAGTGGGTGTACTAGAAGCCATTGCCCACATTCGCCGCGAATGCGGTCAGGCCATGGGCCCCAACCCCTTTCCCATCATTGCCGGCACATCGGCAGGCGCCATCAACGCCAGTGCCCTGGCCTGCGGGGCTGATCAGTTTGAATCCACCGTGAAACTCATGGCCCACACGTGGCGGCACTTTCACGCACAACAGGTGTACTTGGCCGACCACTTCAGCATGCTGCGTACGGGTGCACGCTGGCTCACCTTGCTCTCATTGGGTTGGGCCGTAGCCAAGTGGCGACGTGTCAAACCCAAATCCCTGCTGGACAACACCCCGCTGCACCAACTACTGGGCACCTTGGTGCCGCTAGAACGCATTCCGTTGCTGCTGCGACGCGGGCACTTGCGTGCATTGGCGGTCACGGCATCGAGCTACAGCACGGGCGAGCACATCACTTTTTACCAGTCGCGCAGTCCCATTGAAGCCTGGGTGCGCAGCCAACGCCGGGCCGTTGCAGGCACCATCACACACGCCCATTTGCTGGCATCTAGCGCCATTCCTTTTGTGTTTCCCGCCATGCCGCTGGATATGCAAGGCCACACCGAATACTTTGGCGATGGCTCCATGCGACAAAGTGCCCCCATTTCCCCTGCTATCCATTTAGGAGCAGAGAAAGTACTGGTGGTGGGTGCTGGACGCATGCATGAACCCAAAGATGAACTGCATCTGCACAGCAGTGACCAATACCCCAGCATTGCGCAAATTGCGGGGCACGCCCTGTCCAATATCTTTTTGGATGCCCTAGCGGTAGATGTGGAACGCGTGCGCCGCATCAACCAAACCATCAGCCTAGTGCCGCCAGAAAAACGCCATGCCAGCAATTTGCGCCCCATCGACCTGCTGGTGATTGCCCCCAGCCAACGGCTCGACGCCGTGGCCGCCCGCCACATCGATGCGCTGCCACCCGCTGTGCGCACCCTGCTAGGCGGCATGGGAGTGTCATCGGCCAAAGCCGACCGCAAAGGATCGGCATTGGCCAGCTACCTGCTGTTTGAGAGTGCTTTCACCACCGATCTCATGTCCTTGGGCTACAGCGACGCCATGGCACAGCACGACGAGATTTGCCGTTTCTTTGGCTGGGAAAAGCCCCAACACACCACACTAGCGGATAGCGACGATACCCAGGCTGCATAGCACTTGAATATCAATGATCTTCAAAGATCTCCAGCTTAGCGCTCAAAGTTATTGCTGTATTTAAATGGCGTAAACTGCTAAACGTTATTTTAAGTTATTTTCTTTTCATGAAGACTTTTCTGCGCACTGCGGTATCAGTTGTAACCCTCATCACAGCCCAACTAAGCAATGCTGTCACTCTGACACCAGACTTTGATACGCGTGGGTTCATCTACATAAAGCTGGACGGTCAGATAGAGCCGAACGATCCCGTTTTGCTGCAAAAGACTCTCGAATACGCCAAAGCGAAAAATCTCAAGGTTTGGGGACTGTTACTGAATTCTCTCGGTGGCAGTGTAGATGCAGGTCTGCAACTCGCCTCAATCATTCGGCAGAGTCAGCTAGCTACCTTTGTCACGGGAAACGACACGTGCGCGAGCGCCTGTTTCTACCTGTTTGCAGCTGGTGTCAATCGCTGGGCAGAGAATGGTGCTAGGGTAGGAGTCCACAGTGCGGCCGAAAATGGTCAAGAGACCGATAGAGCAACGGCAGCGACAATCCGCTTTTCACGCGTGCTTGCAACTCTTGATGTACCAGACAGCATTTTGGGAAAGATCGTCCGCACACCGCCGAAGGACACTTACTTCCTCACGCAGCAAGATCTCGCTTCAATGGGAGTGCAATTCATTGCTACACCTGCTCATCAAATACAAAACTTATTGACTGAAGCAGGTTTGAGCAAGCAGACGATACGAGACACCCCGCAAGACAAGCGCCGGGCTCGTGAGCTGAACAAGAGCGGACTGGACGCTATACGCAGCAGTCATTTTGACGATGCGATTCGAAGCCTGACACAAGCGGCAACGCTATCACCCTTCGATGCTGAAGTTCTAGGGAATCTCGGCTATGCGCAATATCTACAAGGCTCGCATGAAGCCGCACTTGGAACGCTGCTCACAGCCTTAAAGATACAGCCAGGGCGGGCCATGACCCTCCAAAATATAGGACTGGTTTATGCAGAATTGGGGAATCTGGAACTCGCATCCCAGTACCTTGCATCCTACGTAAAGACTTTCAAAAACACCCGCTTAGCAATTGAAGGGCTACAAAAATGGGGAATCGATCAGACACAGCCCCGCCGAGCACGAGCCTCGCTTCAAGCTTTAGAGCTACTCAGAATAACCAGCATGTGACCACTTTGGGCTGATGTGAGCCAGAGTGCACTTGTAAAACGTGGCCTGACTGAAGCCGCCGCTGCGGCACAGTTCGGGGATGGCCATGCCCGCTTCGGCTTGGCGCAGAAAACCAATGATTTGCTCTTCGCTGAATCTGCTCTTCTTCATGTCCGTCATTCTCCTGGGTTGACGGACTTCTCTCGTTTACCGTGGTATGGCTGGCAGTGGGCAGGTCACAGAAACCTTGCATAGTTTCTTTGACCCTTGGAATACAAAAAAGGCTTCAAAGCAGTACACCTTTCGGTACATATGCTTTTGAAGCCTCTTTGAAAAAGTTCTTTTAAATCAAGAACTTAGCAATGCTGGCGGAGAAGGTGGGATTCGAACCCACGGTAGTGTTGCCACTACGCCTGATTTCGAGTCAGGTACATTCGACCACTCTGCCACTTCTCCTAGTTTCACAACGGGTCGATGCGAAGCCTTGCATTGTAGCAGCCATCTGGGCATATCAAGCGCTGCAGCAATTCACCGCACGCGGCAATTAATGCAACCAAATTGCATTAAAATAACGCAATAGAGTTGCAATATGAAAAGCCACGATCACAACGCAGCACGGATTACAGTGGACAAACTGTGCTTCGAGTTAGCCCCCAACACCACCTTGCTGCACCCGATCAGTTTTGAACTGGAGGCAGGCCAGCGCATGGCGGTGGTAGGCCCGAACGGGGCTGGCAAATCGACACTACTCAAACTGCTAGCAGGTGTGCTGCAGCCCACGGCAGGGCAAGTGAGCATCAATGGTGGCGATCTGCATCGCCTTGCACCGCAAGAGCGGGCGCGGCATATCGCAGTGATGGGACAAACCGATCAGGCAGACCCTCGATTGCGGGCGCAAGACTACGTGCACCTTGGCACATTGGCCCATGCGGGAATACAAACACCGCAGCATTTGCGCGACGTCACACACGAAGCACTGCAAACCTGCGGACTGCACCATTTGGCACAGCGCAAGCTTGGCAGTCTATCGGGTGGAGAAAGACAACGTGCTCACTTGGCCCGCGCCTTGGCCCAACAACCCCTAGTACTGCTACTCGACGAACCTACCAACCATTTGGATCCGCAAGCCACACTGGAAGTGCTGCACATTGCGGCACAACGCCAAGTGACCACCATTGCCGTTCTGCACCAGCTGGCCTTGGCCCACCACTGGGCCCAACACATCGCCATCTTGCACCAAGGTCGCTTGGTGGACTTGGCCCCTCCAACACAAGCACTCAGTACGGAGCGCATTAGCCAAGTATTTGGCGTGGGATCGTTTTACTTGCCCCACCCCACAACCCAAACCCCCATGCTGGTGTTGGACCAGCGTCTTCCTCTACAACTATGAAAGGACACCCTATGCGCAAACTTTGCACCCTGCTGGCCTTGTTCGCAGCAAGCCAGCTTGCCACCGCCCAAACATTCCCCGTCACAGTCGATAGCTGCGGACAAAAACTGACCTTTGATGCCCCCCCCAAACGCGCGGTGATTCATGACCTGAACATGACCGAAATGGCTTTGGCCTTGCACCTCAATGCCAGCATGGTTGGCGTAACGGGCATTACGGGTTGGTACAAAACTGGGCCCGAATTCAAAGCAACACTGGGCAGCATTCCCGAACTTGCGCCCAAATACCCCACGCTGGAAAACCTGCTGGCGGTCAACCCCGACTTTTTCTTTGCCGGCTGGAACTACGGCATGAAAGTGGGGGGCGATGTGACCCCCAGCACGCTCGCGCGCTACAACATCAAGACCTTGGTTCTGTCCGAGAGTTGCATCCACGTAGACAAGCAACGCCCGGCCGCCACCATGGATTTGCTGTATGAGGACTTCATCAAACTGGGCACTATCTTTGGCAAACAAGCCCAAGCCCAAACCACCGTCAATGGCTGGAAAGAACGGCTGTCCAAGCTGCCGCGCACTGCGGGCAAAGAACCTCGGGTGTTCCTGTACGACTCCGGTGAAGACAAACCCTTTACCGCAGGCAAATACGCCATTGTGAGCGCCATGATGCAAGCCGCTGGCGGGCGCAACATCATGCAAGACATGGATACCAGTTGGGGCACTACCTCGTGGGAAACCGTGGCTGCACGCAATCCCGAATTCTTGGTGCTGCTGGACTACCAAGACGGCAATGGCGTGAGCAAGCTGCTGCAGTTCTTGCAACAACACCCCGCCATGCGTGAAACCGATGCTGTGAAGAACCAACGCTACGTGGCGTTGCGCTATGCCGAAATCACCCCCGGACCGGCCAACATAGACGCCATTGAAAAAATGGCCAAAGCCATGCGCGCCAAGCCCTGATGCATCTACAACGACCTTTTCCGCTTGTGGCGGCTTGCGCCGTATTGGGCGTACTCACACTGGGTTTGCTGGCAGTACTGGGCACACTGTTAGGTAGCACTGCACTGCCATGGCAGCAGGTGCTTAGCAGCCTATTGGGCAACTGGGGCCACGCCATCGGTTTGCCTGCAGTCGATATGCCCACCCAGCGCATCATCGTAGACCTGCGCTTGCCCCGCGTGCTGCTGGCTGGCTGTGTGGGCGCGGGCCTAGCGCTGGTGGGGGCCATGCTGCAAACTGCCACGCGCAACGATTTGGCCGATCCTTTCTTATTTGGCATCTCCTCTGGTGCCAGTGCCGGAGCGGTCGCAACCATCACCCTGCTGGGCGATGCGCTGGGCATTTGGTCGCTCCCCTTGGCCGCGCTGGTGGGCGCGCTGGCTTCGGCCAGCATCGTGCTGGCATTGGTCGGCAAAACCGCAGGACGTGGGCCCGAAAAAATCATCTTGGCAGGTTTGGCCAGTTCTTTTTTGTTTGGGGCCTTGACGCATTTTTTGGTCTTTGCCGGAGACCAACGGGCTGCTGGCAGCGTGTTTTTTTGGACCTTGGGTGGTCTGGGAAGCGCCCGCTGGGACAACCTGCCACTGGCGCTGCTAGGCTTAGGGCTGCTGGTGGGCTACGCCTACTGGCGTCGGCGCGCTTTGGATGGTTTGCTGGCCGGTGATGAAACCGCCCACAGCTTAGGCTTGCACCCCCAACGCTTGCGCTATGAGGTGTTTGCCGTCTCGTCGGTGGCCACCGCCTGCTTTGTGGCCCTGAGTGGGGTCATTGGCTTTGTCGGGCTCATGGTGCCGCACTTGGCACGCGCCATCACAGGGGCGCTGCACACCCGCTTGCTGCTGCTGTGTGCACTCATGGGGGCATGCTTTTTGCTGGCCAGCGACTTGGTCAGCCGCACCCTGCTGGCCCCGCAAGAGCTGCCCGTAGGCATTGTGACGGGTGCGGTGGGCGGGGTGTTTGTAGTGGTCAACACCCTGCGCCAACGCTAAAGCACCCGCACTGCTTAGCGCAACACCTCAACGCCACCCATGTAGGGGCGCAGCACTTCGGGCACGGTCACCGAGCCATCGGCGTTCTGGTAGTTTTCCAGCACCGCCACCAGCGTGCGGCCCACGGCCAAGCCAGAGCCGTTGAGGGTGTGTACCAACTCGTTCTTGCCAGCGGCGTTTTTGAAACGGGCTTGCAAGCGGCGGGCTTGGAAAGCCTCGCAGTTGGACACCGAGCTGATCTCGCGGTACGTACCTTGCGCTGGCACCCACACTTCCAAGTCAAAAGTCTTGGCAGCGCCAAAGCCCATATCACCCGTGCACAGGCTCAACACGCGGTAAGGCAAGCCCAGCTTTTGCAAAATGGCCTCCGCGTGGCGCACCATCTCGTCCAGCGCTTCGTAGCTCTTGTCGGGGTGGGTGATTTGCACCATTTCCACCTTGTCGAACTGGTGCTGGCGGATCAGGCCGCGGATATCGCGCCCGCCGCTGCCAGCCTCGGAGCGGAAGCACGGTGTGTGGGCGGTTAGCTTGATGGGCAAATCGCCCTCAAGCACGATTTCGTCGCGCACGAAGTTGGTCAGGCTCACCTCGCTGGTGGGGATGAGGTAGAGCGCCACATTCTCGTCACCGCCCTCTTGGCCCCCTTTTTTGGCGGCAAACAGGTCTTCCTCAAACTTGGGCAACTGGCCTGTACCGCGCAGGCTATCACCATTGACGATATAGGGCGTGTAGCACTCGGTGTAGCCGTGTTCGCTGGTTTGGGTGTCGAGCATGAACTGCGCCAAAGCACGGTGCAAACGGGCGATTTGCCCTTTCATCACGGTAAAGCGCGCACCGCTGAGCTTGACGCCCATTTCAAAGTCCAGCCCCAAGGGCGCGCCCAAGTCCACGTGGTCTTTGATGGGGAAGTCCACGCTGCGGGGGCTGCCCCAGCGGCGCACTTCCACGTTGCCCTCTTCGCCAGCGCCTACGGGCACGCTCTCGTGCGGCAAGTTGGGCACGGCCAGCAGCATTTTTTCCATAGCGGCTTGGATCTCGTCCAAACGCGCAGCAGAGGCTTCCAACTCGCTCTTGAGCCCAGCCACTTCGGCCATGGCAGCATCAGCCTCAGCGTGCTGGCCTTTGCCTTTGAGCATGCCAATTTGCTTGCTCACGCTGTTGCGCTTGGCTTGCAACTCTTCGGTGCGCATTTGGATGGTTTTGCGCTCAGCTTCCAGGCTTTTGAAGGCCTCTACATCCAAAAACTGCTGGGGGTTTTTGCGGGTTTGCAAACGGGCGACCACAGCGTCGATGTCTTTGCGCAGCAGGGTAATGTCAAGCATGGGGTTTCTCAGTCAAATAACAGTTTTTATTCTTCAATCTTCAAGCCCTTGGGCAGGGGAAACTTCATGGTTTCCTCCACACCGGGCATAGAGCGCACCGACAACGCGCCCAAGTCTTTGAGGCGCTGGATCACGCCGTCAACCAGTATCTGTGGGGCCGATGCACCGGCAGTCAGTCCCACGCGGGGGCGGCCTTCCAACCACTGGGCTTGCAGTTCGTCGGCATTGTCCACCATGTAGCCGGGGGTGCCTAAGCGTTCAGCCAGTTCACGCAGCCGGTTGCTGTTGGAACTGGTGGGGCTGCCCACCACGATGACCACATCCACCTCGCTGCTGAGCAGCTTGACCGCATCCTGCCGATTTTGGGTGGCGTAGCAAATGTCTTGCTGCTTGGGGCGGCGCACCTGGGGAAAACGCGCCACCACAGCAGCGGTGATCTCGGCCGCATCGTCCACGCTCAGCGTCGTTTGGGTGACCACGGCCAGCTTATCGGTTTGGCTAGGTTGGATACGGGCCACATCAGCCACGTCCTCTACCAGATGGATACCGCTGTCGAGCTGGCCCATGGTGCCTTCCACCTCGGGGTGACCTTTGTGGCCGATCATGATGAACTCGTAGCCCTCTTTGTGCAGCTTAGCCACCTCCACGTGCACCTTGGTCACCAGAGGGCAAGTGGCATCAAAGATTTGGAATCCGCGGGCGGCGGCTTCTTCTTGCACGGCTTTGCTCACGCCGTGGGCCGAGAACACCAGCGTCGCGCCCGGTGGCACGTCACTGAGCTCTTCGATAAAGATGGCACCCCGGTTTTTGAGGTCTTCCACCACATAAGTGTTGTGCACGATTTCGTGGCGCACATAGATGGGCGCGCCGAACTTGGCCAGTGCGCGCTCCACTATCTCGATGGCGCGATCCACCCCAGCGCAAAAACCGCGTGGTTCGGCCAACACAATCTCTTGTACAGAGGTGTTCATGCTCACAGCACCCCAATGACTTGCACTTCAAACGTCACCGGCTGGCCTGCCAGCGGATGGTTGAAGTCAAACAACACAGCGCCGGACTTACCAGAGGCGGCATCCACATCGCGCACTTCCAACACCACGCCAGCGAACTGGCCCAAGCCATCGGGCGTGGGGAACTGCACCACATCACCGGGGGAATAGGTTTCGTGCGGATCGCCCATGTCGGTGAGCACTTTGCGCGACAGCCACTGCTGCATGTCCGGGCTGCGGTCACCAAAAGCGGCACCTGCGGGCAGCTCAAACGTGGTGTGCGTCCCCTCGGGCAAGCCCAGCAAACACTGCTCGACCGCAGGCGATAGCTGGCCTGTGCCCAGTGTCAGCGTGGCGGGTTTGTCGCCAAAGGTGTTGATGATGTCGCCCGCAGGCCCGCCAAGGCGGTAATGCAGCGTGAGAAAAGAACCCGGCTCGATGCGGGCAGCAGTGCTTGTCATGTGGATCCCGATAAACTGACCGCTATTGTAAAAAGGCGCGCCGCCATGCTGCTCAAAGACTTACCCGCCAATGCCCGCCCGCGCGAAAAAATGTTGTCGCTAGGGCCCTCTGCCCTCAGCGATGCCGAGTTGCTAGCCCTGTTGCTGCGCACCGGACTGCCCGGAAAGAATGTGCTGCAGCTAGCCGAAGAACTGCTCAACATCAAAAATGATAGCAGCCCCAGCAATACCCATGCGCCTTCGGACGCAATTGGCTCCAATATGCCAAGCAACACCACCGCCAAACGATTGGGCGGTATCTCCGCACTGCTGCACGCAGGGGCAGACGATCTCAAGCGAATCAAAGGCCTGGGGCCCGCCAAACGCAGTGAATTGATGGCGGTGCTGGAGCTGGCGCGCCGCGCCATCGCCCAGCGGCTGCAAGAAGGTGCACTGCTGAACGACCCCAGCAGCGTGCGCCAGTACGTGCAAATGCACATTGCCAACTTGCAGCACGAGGTGTTTGCCGTGTTGTTTTTGGACGCCCAGCACCGCCTACTGGCTATGGAAGAGTTGTTTCGCGGCACGCTCACGCAAACCAGCGTGTACCCACGCGAAGTCGTCATCCGCGCCCTGCACCACCACGCGGCGGCAGTGATTTTGGCGCACAACCACCCCAGCGGCAGCGTGCAGCCCAGCCGTGCCGACGAGGCGCTGACCCACACGCTCAAAGCCGCCCTGGCCTTGGTGGACGTGCGGGTGCTGGACCACATCATCGTCGCACCCGGTGCGTCGGCATCGCTGGCAGAACAGGGCTTGCTATGAGCCCGCGCCCAGCCAACCCAGGCGCTGCGCCGCCACGCTTTACTACCTTGGGCGAACTCAAAAAAATCAAAAAACTGCTGGCCGAGCAAGCAGCGCAAGCGGCTCAGCAAGAAGCACTGCGACGCGAGCAAGAACGCCAGCGCCAACAGCAAGCCATCGAACGCAACCTGTTTCGCCATGCTGTGGGCCGGGTACGCCCGCTGGCCGAGCATGGCAGAGCCGATTTGCGCCCCGAGCCACCCCGCCCACTGCCTGTGCAAAAAGAACTGGACGATGCCGCCGCCCTGCAAGAAGCACTGAGTGACGAGGTGGACATCACCACGCTGCTGGAAACCGACGAACACCTGAGTTTTCGCCGCCCCGGCGTGGGCATGGACGTGACACACAAACTGCGCCGTGGGCGCTGGAGCATTCAGGCCCAAGTGGACTTGCACGGCCTGCGCAGCGACGAGGCACGCCAAACGCTGGCCGACTTCATCCGCCAAGCGCACCGCGCTGGCCTGCGCTGCGTGCGCGTGGTGCACGGCAAAGGCCTGGGCTCCCCCGGCAAAACCCCTGTCCTCAAGGCCAAAGTACAGCGCTGGTTGGTACAAAAAAATGAAGTGATCGCCTTTGTGCAAGCCGCCCCATCCCACGGTGGTGCGGGGGCTTTGGTGGTGTTGCTGCAAAGCCAACGTCCACAAACCAACGCCAAACACCTCCCCAAACCCGATGCAAGCCACTGAATCCAAAACCTACTACCCCTATTTCGACTACCTGCGCATCGTGCTGGCCATGCTGGTGGTGCTCTACCATGAGCGTGTTATCCCAGTCGAATGGATAGGCAATGCCGCTGTACAGGTGTTTTTCGCTCTGTCCGGCTAGTTGATTGGGGGCATCTTGCTCAAAACCCCCACTGCTGGTTTGCCGCGCTTTTATTTCAACCGCGCCACCCGCATCTGGATACCCTACTTCTTGGCCGTAGCAGCCGTGTTGCTGCTGTCTTTGCTGCGCAAAGAGTTCTCTGCCAAGTGGTTGGAAATTGCGGCCTACCAACTCACTTTTGTCTACAACCTGTTTGGAACGCCTCAGCTAGAGCAATTTCGCAATGCCATGCCCTTGCAAGGTACAGGCCACCACTTTTGGAGCATCAATGCCGAAGAGCAGTTTTACCTGCTGGCCCCCCTGCTGCTCACGCCCTTGCTCGGTCGCTGGGGGCGCCACCCTGTGCTGTGGTTGGCATTGGCTGTACTGACTTGGTATCTGAATTTCTACCAAAGCATTGTGTTTGGCGTGGCCGCTGCAGCGCTGTGCCAACACTGGGGCATTGAACGCCTCTCGCTGACCATTCGCACCTTCGCCGCCTGCTGTGCCGTTGCGGCCTTGAGCGCCATTGTGCTGGGCTACTCGTACAACCACTGGGTGGCATTCATGGGCATTGGGGTGGTACTGGCGTTCAGCACCCAAGGCCCTGAACACCGTATTGGCCAGTTTTTGGGCGGCATGTCTTACCCCCTGTATTTGAACCACTGGATGGGCGCTTTTGTTGCCAACGGCCTGCTCACGCCTTGGGGCCTGCGTGAGAGCATTGCCAAAACAGTGCTGGCCACAGCAGCGGCCTTGGTCATCGGTGCGCTGGCCTATGTACTGGTTGATCGCAATATCGCCCGCTACAGAAACCGCTACTACACGGACAACCTCGGCATGGGCCTGCTGGCTGCCAGCTTTGCCCTGATGTCCATAGGCCTCACGCTCGGTTGGTATTGGCAACACCCATGAAGTGCAAACTACACCGCCACAGTAATCGTCGCGGTGTAACCCGCACTCACACTACCCGTTACCGTAGCCATCTGCTGGCTGGTGCAAATATCGCTAAACACCATGTCGGTGGCCAAGGTGATGGCACCAAATCGACTGGCGTTACCGCTGTAAGCAGAAGTCGCATACACCGTATCGCACACGCTTTCAGGCAAGGCCAACTGCGAGGTTTTCACTTGGTCTGAAGCGGGATTGGTGGTGGCCAATGTTTCACTGGCATACACCTCAAAATGAATGTGTGGCCAGCGCGGCGTGTAGCAACCGGGAAATATGGTGGTGAACGTGACCTGTCCGCTGCTATCTGTCACCTGCACGCCACGCAAATAGTTGGCACTGGTGGTGTTGTAGAGCGAATAGTTACCGCCCTTGTCGCAGTGCCACACATAAATGGCATACCCGACCAAGGGCGTGCTGCTACTGGCGCTGAGCAAGGTCAACGTCAAAGTCAAGGGAACCCCTGTCGCTGTACCGGAGTAACTGCCAAAACTGGAGGTGATGTCCGAGCGCACCACGCCGCTTTGCGTGAGCACATTCACGACTGAACCACTGAGGGTGTTGGATCCATCCCCAGGGTAAGGCCCAACCGTTTCGCTGGGGACGACTGAGCACGTAGAGGTGCTGGAGGAGCCAGTGCTGGAACTGGAAGAACCATCTGAGGAGCCACCACCACCACCACAACCTGCCAAATGCCAAGGCATGATCAAGCCTGCCGCGCCAGCACCCAAGGTGCGCATGGCCAACCGCCGCGCTGCCGGATCGACAAGCACCGTCGCCCCTGGCTTGAAGAGATTTTGTAAATGGGGAAAGTCTTGTATCAATCGCATAAGCTGATGCTAGGCAGGCAAGCAGGAGACAAATGGGAGGCAAATAGTGCAAAACGCAAAGGCCGTGTTATGGGGCCGTGCCGTAGAGCACCGCGTCGTACATCACCTGCCCGCCCTCTAATTGCAGAGTGATGGTGTTGCGGCCTGTGCGCAACAGTGCAGCTGGGATGCGCAGCGCATGGCTGCTGTAGCGGCCACTGCGGTTGGCGCTGCGGTAAAGCGCCTTGTCGTTCTCTGGAGTGACCACCCCTATTTCCACGCCATTCATGCGCACCACCAAACGCGGCGCACTGTACACAGGACGCAGTGCATCGCTGCTGCCCGCCAAGGCCAGGGTGAGTTGGCGATCCCGGCCATCCGCACGATCGTCAAACAAGATGCGCCACGTACCCACTTGGGTTTGGGCGTAGTACCAATCGCTGTCGTGCGACTTACCCACCTCAAAGTCCCAATCGGCAGGCACTTGCAGCGGCAAGTTATAGCGGCGGGGACGGTCTGCCAAGGCAAAGCCTGTGGCTTGCCTATCGGTTTGGCCTATGGCCCACAGGGGTGTGGGCTGCAGGGGCAATGCCATGGGTGGCAACTGCACAGTGTGCCGGCCCGATGGGACTGCGATGTGCACCACGCGATCGAGCAATACACCCGCTTGCTGCCCCCCACTGGCATAGACCACCATGCGGTAGTCGCCTGCGGGCATGTGCAGGCTAAAGCGGCCTTGCGCGTCGGTGCGCGCCGTGTAGGTGTAGCCCAGGTTTTGCAGAGCAGGCTCCTCGGTGAGCGAGGTAGACATGGCCACATCCAACAAGGGCATGCTGGCGCTAGCGGGTTGGGGCACCAGTTGCCCTTGTACCTGCCAATACGGCTGAGCGTTGGGCATATCGCGAGCACCACGGGCATCATGCAGCCAGCTATACGGCCACTGTGCACGCTCTTGCTGGCTGCGCGCCAGTGCGTCCGCATAGAGTAGCTCCGGCCCACTGGCTTGGTTCACGTACAGCAACCACGGGCCATAGCGCTTGCGCCACCCTGGCGGGGCTTGCATTTCTGTACTACCCAAATGCGCCCCGGTCATATACACCAGCGCCAGCGCGTCTTGGTGCACCAGCAAGTCTTGGCGGAGTGCATCGCCCGAAAAATACTCTGTCCCTGCTGGAACCACCCAAGCCCCCAGCCATACCCCGCTGGGATGCCTGCCCAATACCCCCCACACAGGGGTTTGGCGCTGGTACCCAGCCCAGTCGTATTTGGTGTAGTACTGGCCATACGGGTCTTGATCTGGTAGCTGCCAAGTTTCGTCCTGCACCTTGGTCATAAGGGCCAGTTCAGCATAGCTGTGGGGCTGCAGTACCTGCTGGCCGTTGTGCAAGGTGTGCAGCCAGAAGGGGTTGAAACGGTACACCGCACGCAGCTCTTGCACCCGCAGTGGCTGCTGCATTGGATTACCAGCCACCACATAGCTGTACAGACCCGCCACACCGGGGCGCAAGAGGTAATGCACTTCCAACAGCAAGCCGGTTGCAGCACGCTCGTCCACGTAGGCTATGTGCAGCAGTTGCTCGCTTTGCTCTAGCACCCGCAAGGCGGTGGGGTTAAAGCGTTGGTTTTTGTCGCCCGTGTAGTCCACATAGCCACTGCTGGGCTTCGCTTGGGCTGTAGCTGCACTGGCGGTATCACTGGCATCCATCAGGCGTTTGCCTGCCCGACTGAGCAAGCGCAGCTCCCCTTTGTCTAGCTGCACCTGCAGCAAACCATTGTCCATGGTGGCTTGCAAACCTTGGGTATGTAGCTGCAAGCTGGCAGCCTGCCCAGCCGCGCAGGCACACGCCAGCGCGCATGCTGCCAAAAGCCTGTGCCCTATCTGGCGCATCCAGCGCATAGACACGTTATGCCCCGACGTTGCGCATCCAATCGGCAGTTTGAAAAAAACTCTGCTCCAGTCGCTCGCGCAGTGCCGGGTCTATGCCCACCTCGCGCATGGATTGGGCCATGCATGCCACCCACTGGTCGCGTTCTTGGATGCCGATCTTGAAAGGCATGTGCCGCGCCCGCAAGCGGGGATGGCCAAAGCGCTCAACAAAATAGTTGGGCCCCCCCATCCAACCGCACAAAAACCAAAACAGTTTTTGCCGCGCATCGTCCAAGGTGTTGCCATGGGCGGCACGCAGCTCAGCGTACGCAGGCTCCAAATCCATGAGGTCGTAAAAGCGTTCTACCAAACGGGTGATAACGGGTTCGCCGCCGATTACATCGAACAAGCTTGCTTGGTTGGGTTCTTGAATCTGCATAGCCCTATTGTCGTGCCTAGCCCCCCTGCAAACGCACACCAGCAAAGCCATTGGCCGCAATGCCATCGCACAACTTGCTCCACTCGCAGTCGTAGCAACCTACACGCAAGCGCCCATCGGCAAAGGCTTGGCGCAAGGTGTGCACAGCCTCGGCATTGAGGTGCCAACCTTCTGCCCGGGCGGTAGGCAAAGCAGCCTGCACGGCTTGCCAAGCCAAGTGATCTCGGTGGTCTATGCGGGCTTCGTGGCAATGGCAACTGGGCTCGCCCAACATGGGCTGGCAAATGTCATCGGGGCCGCTGACCAACTGCACCTCTTCACCCGCCTGGATGCGTGCAAGCACCCGATTGAAGTGGGCCGTGAAACGGGGGGTATAGCCCTTGCCTATATAAGTGAGCAAACACAGCAAATGGTGGCCGCGCAAACGCACCACCCCACTTTCGGTTTGTGCTGATGGGATCATGCGCTCAATCCACGCGCTGTCTCAGGGTTTGCACCACCGGGCGCTGCAGCACTTCACGCAAGCTCCACCAGCCTGCCAGACCGGCCAAGGCGGCACCCGCCAGAGCACCACCCAGCAACACCCAGGGCGACACCATCCAGTCAAACGCAAACACATAGCGCGCCAATGCCCAGCCCAGAGCGCTGGCCACAGCAGCGGCCAGCAAACCAGCCAAGAAGCCCAAGCCCATCAATTCGGCCCGCTGCACTTGGCGCAGCAAGGGACTGCCCGCCCCCAATGCGCGCAGCACAGCGAACTCACGCGCCCGGTCTTCCCGCGTGGTGCCCACAGCGGCCAGCAACACCACAATGCCCGCAGCCAAGGTAAAGGCAAACAAAAACTCGACCGCTTGGATCACTTGATCCAGCACGCGCTGGATTTGCGCCAAAGTGCTGCTCAAGTCCACCACAGTGAGGTTGGGAAATTGGCGCACCAAGGCGTTGTCAAAACTGCCACTGCTGGCTGTGCGCTCGGGGGCGCGAAAGGCGGTAAGGTAAGTCACAGGCACTTCGGGCATCGCCGCTTTGGGGAACAGCACAAAGAAATTGGCCCGCATGCTGGTCCAGTCCACTTTGCGCAGCGAGGTGATACGCCCCTGCACCATTTGCCCCGCTATATCAAACTGCAGCATGTCACCTAGCTGGAGCCCCAATGTATCGGCCAGCCCTTGCTCCACGCTCACTGCATCGGGTTCTTCTGCTTGCCAGCGGCCTTGGGTCAAGGAGTTGTGTTCGGGCTGGCTGGCAGTGTGCGAGAGGTTGAACTCCCTATCGACCAAGCGTTTGGCACGGTCATCTTGGTAATCGTCCACACTCACCGCTTTGCCATTCACCGCCACCAAACGCCCCCGAAACATGGGAAACCAGTCGTAAGAAGCCACACCGGCTTGGTTGAGCGCGCTGCGCACCGCATCGGCTTGGTCGGGCTGGATATTGATGGCAAAGCGGTTGGGGGCATTGGGGGGCGTGGCTTTGCGCCAACTGTCAATGAGGTCGGTACGCAGCAGCACCAGCAGCACCAGTGCCAGCAAGCCCACCGCCAAGGCACTGACTTGCAGCACCGCCAACCCCGGGCGGGCGCCCACTTGGCGCGTGGCCAGCACCAGCCAACGCGGTGCAGTGTTCTCATTGACCATGCGGCGCAACAACCACACCGACACAGCCGCTACGCCCGCAAACAGCAAGGCTGCGCCAGCAAAACCACCCACCGAAATCAAACCCAACCACCAATCGCGGCTGGCCAAAAGCAGCAGTGCAGCAAAACCCAGCAAGCCGGTACCCAGCACCACCAGCGAGGCGGCTCGGGGTTGCCCCAAATCCCGCCGAATGACCCGCAAGGCAGGCACCTGCGCCAACTGCAGCACAGGAGGCAAACCAAAGGCCAGCAGCAGCGTCAAGCCCATTCCCAGCCCCATGGCCACAGGCCAGGCGCTTGGCGCGGGCAACTCCGCCCCCACCAAACCAGCCAACAAGGCCACAAACAGGTAGTGCACCGCATAGCCCAACAGCACGCCCAAACTGCTGGCAGCCAACCCCGCTAACAAAAACTCCAGCCCATAACTGGCCGCCATGGTGCGATGCGGCAAGCCCAGCACGCGCAGCATGGCGCAATCGTCCAAATGGCGACTGGCAAACGAGCGTGCCGCCAGCGCTACAGCCACTGCACACAGCAAAGCCGCCAGCAAGGCAACCAGGTTGAGAAACTTGTTGGCGCGCTCCAGCGTTTGGGCCATTTCAGGACGGCCACCGTCTAAGGTTTCCACCCGAACACCGCGCATATTGCCCTCTTGCACATGGCCTTGCGCCCACTGTACATAGGCACGCACCCGGGCCGCATCGCCCGCAACGGCCAAGCGGTAGTTGATGCGGCTGGCGGGCTGAACCAACTCGGTAGCGGCCAAATCGGCGCGATTCATCAGCACACGCGGAGCAAAGTTCATGAAGCCAGCCCCTCTGTCTGGCTCTTGGGTCAGCACCGCGCCTATGCGCAGCTGACGGTTGCCCAGCAACAAGGCATCGCCCACTTGCAAGCCCAACGCGTCCAGCAAGCCCGCATCCACCCACACGTGTCCGGCCTCGGGAATACCTTGCACCACGGCATCTGGGGCATCGGGCGCTCGTGCGGTGCGCAAGCTACCACGCAGTGGATAGCCCGTATCCACGGCCTTGAGCGCTATCAATTTGCTAGCACTTCCATGCCCATCGTCGGCCCGAGCCATGGTCGGAAAACTCAGGGTCAGCACCGCCTGCAAGCCCGACTGCTGGGCCGTTTGGGCGAATTCGGGCGTGGGTGCATTGTCGGTAGCGATGACGGCATCGCCACCCAACAACTGCCTCGCATCGCGCTGCAGCCCACCTTGCAAACGGTCTGCAAAGAAGCCCACTGCTGAGAGAGCAGCCACTGCCAGCGTCACCGCCAGCATCAAAAGCCGCAGCTCGCCTGCCCGAACATCACGCCACAGGGTGCGCCAGCCCAATTGCCAAAAAGAGATATGCATGCTGCAACCATAACACTGCAGCGTCTAACAAAAAAAAACACAAACCCCAAAGGGATAAAGGATGATGCCCGCCTTAGGTTCTGCCCCATGATCACGATCTACCTCCAGCTGAGCATCCTGTTAGCAGGCGCACTCGCATCCTTGGTACTGTCGGCTACTGCAGCGGTGCTGGTCTTGTTGGCTTTGCAGCTTGTCTTGCTGCTGTGGACTGTCTGGCGCACCAACAACAGCACCTCAGCCCCTACTGACACCAACGCTGGCATGCTGGAGTATTCGCAGCGACTCATTGATGCCATTCCTTTTCCCATCTACATCAAAGACCAGCACGGCACCGTCCTGCTGATTAACCAAGCCCAAGTCGCCCAATGGCAGCATGAGAAAAAGGACATTGATCTGGTAGGTAAGCAGTCCTACCACATGAATTCCAGCATCCCGCACCAACAAACCTCTATGCGCGAAGATGCCGACATCATCGCCAACAACGCCAACGTGGCCAAGGAAGAGCTGTACACCAACCTGCACACCAGCGAAATGGAATATCGGCACATCAGCAAGCGCAAATTTGTTGACACCGACGGCCGGCCACTGATTGCTTGCGTCAAATTCGATCTGTCCCCACAACGGCGTGCCGAGCAGCGATTGCTGCAAGAAATTGAACACGAAAAAACCTTGCGTGAGCGCAGCACCGAATTCATTCAACGGGTCATAGATGTGATTCCCGATCCGTTTTACATCAAGAACGATGCCGGTTTTTTTGTCATGGTGAACGAGGCCTATGCACGCCACCAAGGCTTTGCCAAGCATGAACTCATTGGCAAGCCTGTGACCAAAACCAAACCCCGTTCTGCAGAACTAGCCAAAGACACTCCATTTGAGGATAAAGCCGTACTCGATGGAGCAGAAATCAACAAGGATCAGCACTACATCAGCCCCATCACAGGCGAAGAAAAGTACCGCCACATCTCCAAACGCCTGTGTTTGGGCATGGACGGGGAAAAACTCATTGTGGTGGCGCACTTTGACATCACGCCATGGAAAATGGCAGAGCGAGAAATAGAGCGCTTGGCCAGCACCGATGCGCTCACCCAACTGCACAACCGACGCAGCTTTGACACCCATGCCCAGCACCTCATCAGCTTGGCCAAACGCCACAACCAAGCGTTGTCGCTGCTCATACTGGATGTGGATCACTTCAAGAACGTGAATGACCGCTACGGCCACTTAGGGGGAGATGCCGTGCTGCAACACATTGGTGAACTGCTCCACCACAGCCTGCGCGATGAGGATGTCGCCTGCCGCTGGGGTGGAGAAGAGTTTGCAGTGCTACTCCCGATGGTTGACAGCCATGGAGCGTTGGAATTAGCCAACCGTTTGCGCTTGCTGGTGCAAGACCTGCAAATTGCATTCCAAGGCCAAGCGATTCGCTGCACCATCAGTGGCGGCGTGGCTCAATGCCTTCCCCATGAAGAACTCACCCAGTGCTTGGCACGGGCGGACATGGCTTTGTATGTATCCAAAACCCAAGGGCGCAACCGCATGACCATGGCACCGGGCACAACACCCCCTCTGTCCAACACTACAAAGGCCATATCCCCTGCGACAAGCGCAAGTGCGCCAACGCCTGCGGATTGACCAAATGTGGCGCAATATCAGCCAATGGTTGCAACACAAAAGCCCGCTCTGCCATGCGTGGATGGGGAATGGTCAGTTCCACGCTGTCCATGTGGCAATCGCCGTAGAGCAATAAATCCAAATCCAAAGTACGCGGGGCGTTGCGATAAGGCCGCTCGCGCCCGGCTTGGTTTTCCAGTGTTTGCAAAGCGTGCAACAAATCCAACGGGGCCAAATCGGTAGCCACACAGGCCACGGCATTGACGTAATCAGCCCCTCCCGCATCCACAGGGCTGCTGCCATAAAGCGCCGACTGGGCCAGCAGAGCCATGCTGGGGTGATTTGCCAACTGGGCCAAAGCCCAACGCACGGTATCGGCTGCATTGCCTGCAGCCCCGGCCAAATTACCCCCTAGACCTATATAGGCTTGCACGCAATAGGCCTGCGCAAGACCAAGACTCATTGGGCGCCGGTTTCACTGCCGCCCGACCCGCCTTCAGCGCGGCGGCCAGCACCCCCAGTGCGGCGGCGCCGACGGCGGCGGCGGCCGGGGTTGCTGCCACTCTCCTCGGTAATCGCTTCAGTGGTGCTGTCATCGTCCTGTCCGTGCACCTGCTCTTCGGGGGCCTTGGCAGCAGGGCTGCTATCAGCACTCTTTGCGGCAGGCTTGCGGCTGCGCGAGCGGGTCTGCTGCTGGGCTGCGCGCACTGCGTCCACCATGTCTTGGCGGGTACTGTCGTCGGCCGTGCTGAAGGTTTGCCACCAGTCGGCCAGTTCCACATCCACCTCGCCAATGTCCGAACGCAAGCGCATGAAATCAAATGCAGCGCGAAAGCGCGGCTGCTCTAGCAAACCGTAGGGCGCGCTGCCCACGCGCTTGTCAAAGCGTGGTTGCATGGCCCAGATTTCGCGCATATCGCCGCCCAGCTTGCCGCGGCCCGATACATCGCCAATGCGGGCATCGAATACCTTGTCCATAGCCTCTTGCAATGCCGGGTGGCTGTGCTCGCCCTGTTTGATGCGCTTTTGCCAGCCCTTGTACACGTCTTCCCACAGTACGCAGGCCAGCAAGAAGCTGGCTGCGACAGGCTTGCCCTCGCCCACACGGCGGTCGGTGTCCTGCAAAGCAGTTTGCACCAGAGGCGAAGCGCTGCGCTCCACCACCAAGTCGAGCAGCGGGTAAATGCCGCGCTCCAGCTTGTGCAAGCGCAACTGCTCGATAGAGGCCAAAGCATGCCCGGTTTGCAGCAACTTGAGCATTTCGTCGAACAAGCGGCTTTGCGGCACATCACCCAGCAAGGGCAGGCTAGTGAGCATGGGCGCAGCGGTCTTTTTGTCCAGCTTAAAGCCCAGGCCCGCCAACTTGGCCGCAAAGCGCACAGCGCGGATGATGCGCACCGGGTCTTCGCGGTAGCGCGTGGCGGGGTCGCCAATCATGCGGATAGTGCGCGATTGCACATCCTTGAAGCCACCGTGGTAGTCCACCACCCGTTGTGCCTGCGGATCGTAGTACATGGCGTTGATGGTGAAGTCACGCCGCGCTGCATCCTCAATCTGCGGGCCCCACACGTTGTCACGCAGTACCCGGCCCGAAGCATCCACCGCGTGCTGCATGCCTGCCAGTTCGGCCTTGCTGGTGCGCTCGTTGCCACTCACCTGCTCGGCCAGAGCCGAGTCCAAATGGGCACGGAAGGTGGAAACCTCTATCACCTCGTGTTCGCGGCCACGACCGTGCACCACGTGCACGATGCGAAAGCGCCGCCCGATGATGAAGGCACGGCGAAACAAGCCTTTAACCTGCTCGGGCGTGGCGTTGGTGGCCACGTCAAAGTCTTTGGGACGCAAGCCCACCAGCAGATCGCGCACCGCGCCGCCCACGATATAGGCCTCATACCCGGCGCGTTGCAGGGTTTGCACCACGTGGATGGCGCGCTCGTCCACCAACTCGGGGTTGATGCGGTGCTGTTCCGGGCCAATATCCACCCGTTTGCCAAACGATGGTTTGCGTGCTGCTCCCGTGGCTTTGTCTTTGCCCAGCAGTTTGTTGATGATTCGAGTGATCAATGCAATGTCCTTGAGACTGCCTGTGCCCCGAAGGCTTCAGGCGAAGATGTCCAGTATGCGCCAGCCACGCTCTTGCGCCAAGGCGCGCAGCGTGGCGTCGGGGTTGGTGGCAATAGCCACGTTGGCCTTTTCCAGCATGGGGATGTCGTTTTTGGAATCGGAGTAAGCCGTGACGTGCACGCTGTCCCAGCTCCAGCCACGTGCGGCCAACCAGTCGCCCACACGCTGCACCTTGCCTTCTTTAAAGGACGGTACGCCAGCGATCTCGCCGTTGTACCAGCCCGTGCTGGGGTCAATCGCCAAGTCAATGCCAATGAGGTGCTTGACACCAAACGCCGCCGCAATCGGTTGGGTCACAAACACATTGGTCGCCGTAACGATGATGACCTCATCGCCTGCGTCCAAGTGCTGGCGCACCATGTCTTGGGCCACGGGCAAGATTTGGGGCTGCACCACCTCGCGCATATAGCCTTGGTGTGCGGCGTGCGAAGCCTGTGCGCCGCGCTGCACTACCGGAGCAACCGAGAAGCGCACGTACTCATGAATATCCAAGGTGCCGTTGGAGTAGTCTTGGTAAAACGCATCGCCACGGGCTTTGAAGGCGGCATCGGCCCAGCCCAAAGACGTCATGTAATCGCCCCAGGAGTGATCGGAATCAAACGGAATCAGGGTGTGGTCCAAGTCAAACAAAGCCACACGGGCTTGGGGAGCAGAAGTTGTCATTCGTTGTCCATCATGGATTTGAGCAAAGGAATGGTGATGGGCCGCTGTGTCTGCAAGGCATAGCGATCCAGCAAATCGAGCAGCTCCATCAAGCTGCCCAAATCGCGGCTAAAGCGCTTGAGCATGTAGTCCATCACCTCATCGCGCAGAAAAACACCACGCGCATCGGCCGTCTGGCGCAGCGCACTGCGTGTTTCGGCCTCGGAAAGTAGCTGCAGACCAAACACATGGCCCCAGCCCAAGCGGGTGCGCAAATCTTCGCGCAAGGCCAGCCCCAGAGGGGTGACCGAACCGGCTGACAAAACGCTGCGTTGGTGCGCTTGCGCGTTCACAAACCAGTTGAAAGCGGCATGCTGCTGTTCGGCAGTGTACAGGTGCACATCGTCCATCAGCACGCAAGCCCAGTGCTCGTCAAAGTCGGGGGCGTGCAAAGTGCTGGCATCCATCCACCCCACACTGGCGCCGCGCATGCGCAAGGCCTCACGCACCGCTCGCAGCAGGTGTGACTTGCCACAGCCATCAGTCCCCCACAAATAGGTGGGCACAGGTGAGAGCAGGCCACTGTCGGCTGCACCCAGCCATAGCTGCAAGTGCTCCAGCACCGCTTGGTTGGGGCCCGGCACGAAGTTATCCAGCGTGGGGCCTGTCCACAGGCCTATATCCAAAGCGATCTGGCGCATGCGCTTCCTCTTACTCTTGGTGCAGGCTGCTGGCCTGGTACCACTGGCGCAAGCGGCGCAAAGCCACCAGCAGCACGGCACTGGCTGGCAAAGCCACCAGCACCCCAACAAAGCCCATGAGTTGGGCAAACGCCATCAACGCAAAAATCACACCCAAGGGGTGCAAACCAATACGCTCTCCCACCAAACGGGGGGTGAGGAAAAAACTCTCCACCACCTGCCCCAAGCCATAGACACAGCCCACCAGCAGCAGTGGGTAAAGCATGCCATCGGCCCCAAACTGCAGCAGCGCCGACAGCAAAGCCAGCACCAAACCCAGCCCAAAGCCGATGTAAGGCACAAACACCGCCAGCCCGGTAAAGGTGCCAATGGGCCAAGCCAAATCCAAGCCACCCAGCATGAGTGCCACGCTGTAGTACAGCGCCAAGCTGCCCATGACCAATACCTGCCCATGCAGGTATTGGCTCAGCACACTGTGGCACTCTTCCAAAAAGCTGTGCACCGCGTCGCGGTAGGCTGTCGGCAGCAAATCGTGCAAGCGCTCCACAAACTGTGGGCCATCTTGCAGCAGGTAGTACAGCACCACTGGAATGAGCATGGCGTTGCCCACCACGGCCACCGCCACACTGCCCCCCAAGCGCAGCGACGCCAAAGCAGAAGCCAGCATGGTCTGCACATTGGCCTGCAGGTAATTGGCCATCCAGTCGCGCAAAGTCGCTTCGTCGAGCACCGCACCATCGACCTTGATGCCCCACTGCGCCAACCATGGCAGCAGGCTGTCTTGCACGCGTTGCAGCATGGGTGGCAACTGGTCACGGATGCGCGGCAACTCGGTCAGCACGATAGGCACCAACAAACACACTACACCGAACAACAACACCAGTAGCAACAGCTCCACCACCAAGACCGTGAGCCAGCGCGGCCACCAGCGCGGGCTGCGCTGCTGCAGCCGGGTCACGAGGGGGTGCAGCACATAAGCCAAAGCGGCCGCCACCACAAAAGGGGCCAGCACTGGGGCAAGCAAATGCTGCAGAGTGAGCAACACCGCGACCAGCGCCAGCCAGAACAGGGCCTTCTTTTGAGCGGGGGTGAGTAAAGGGCTTGGAAGCATGAAAAAGTGGTGCGGCTCCGGGCAGGCTGGGGGCATGCCCTTAAAATCCGCAAATTCTATCTGGCGCTTATAGGCTCCAACCTCACTGTCCTCCTGAACATGACCCAATCTGCCACAAACACTCCCCTGTCGTACAAAGATGCAGGCGTTGACATCGACGCTGGCGACGCGCTGGTCGAGCGCATCAAGCCCTTGGCCAAGAAAACCATGCGCGAAGGCGTGCTGGCAGGCATCGGCGGTTTTGGCGCCTTGTTCGAAGTGCCCAAGCGCTACCAAGAACCCGTGCTGGTGAGCGGCACCGACGGTGTGGGCACCAAGCTCAAGCTGGCGTTTGAGTGGAATATGCACGACACCGTGGGCATCGACTTGGTGGCCATGAGCGTCAACGACGTGCTGGTGCAAGGCGCTGAGCCCCTGTTCTTCTTGGACTACTTTGCCTGCGGCAAGCTGGACGTGGACACCGCCGCAGCCGTAGTGGGCGGCATTGCCAAGGGCTGCGAACTGTCTGGCTGTGCACTGATTGGTGGCGAAACCGCCGAAATGCCCGGCATGTACCCCGCTGGCGAGTACGACTTGGCTGGCTTTGCCGTCGGCGCAGTGGAAAAATCCAAAATCCTGACCGGCCAAAACGTCGCTGCTGGCGATGTGGTGCTGGGCTTGGCATCTGCTGGCGTGCACTCCAACGGCTTTAGCTTGGTGCGCAAGTGCATCGAGCGCGCTGGCAGCAACACCCCTGCCACGCTGGACGGCAAGCCCTTCAAAAACGCCGTCATGGAACCCACCCGCCTGTACGTCAAGAGCGTGCTGGCCGCACTGGCCACCCAGCCCATCAAGGCGCTGGCCCACATCACGGGCGGTGGCTTGCTGGAAAACATCCCCCGCGTCCTGCCCGAAGGTCTGGCAGCGCATCTGGTCAAAGGCAGCTGGCCCCAGACCGAGCTGTTTGCTTGGCTGCAGAAAACGGCAGGCATTGACGACATCGAGATGAACCGCACCTTCAACAACGGCATCGGCATGGTGGTGGTAGTGGACGCCGCTCACGCAGAAGCCACCGCCGCCGCCCTGCGCGCCCAAGGCGAAACCGTGTACACCATCGGCAAGATTGCCCCACAAGGCGCAGGCGCTCAGGTGGTAGTGGCCTAAATCAGCTCTGGCCTGTGCGGCACAAGACCGTGCACAAAACGCTGTCTACCCTGCTCGGGGTGGCAGCGTTTTTTTTCGCCACTAACACCCATGCCGGCAACTTGAACCTGACCAGCCCCACCTTGCAATGGCGGGTTTATGCCTGCAACTGACTCAGCGCCAGTACTGCCCCCAAGGCGCCCAGCGCCAGCGCAATGCAGCGGTTAAGCACGATTTGGCGCGCCAGCAAACGCTGGCGCAACTGCTCTTGTGACAGCAGCAGAGCGACCACCGCAAACCACCCCCAATGCGCCAGCGCCATGAAGGCACCGTAGCCCACCTGCACGCCCCACGGCGTACCCGGATGCACGACTTGGGTAAAAACGCTGAGCACAAACAAAGTGGTTTTGGGGTTGAGAGCATTGGTCAAAAAACCCATGCGCAAGCACTGCATCGCAGACAGGCTGGCAGGCCCACTGGCAGTGGACTGCACCCGCGCCCCCCAGGTCTGCCACCCCACGTACACCAAGTAGGCTGCGCCCAAGAGTTTGATCAAGCCTAGCGCCTGCGGCGTACTGCGCAGCACCACCGCAACCCCCAGCAAGGTATACAGCACATGCAGGCACACCCCTGCGGCTATGCCCGCGGCGCAGACAAGCCCTGCCCGCCGTCCATGCAACACGCTGTTGCGGGTGATCATGGCAAAGTCGGCACCGGGGCTGATGACGGCCAGCATGGTGATGGTGGCGACGGCAGATATTTCCAATATTTGAGAATTACTCACACAAAATCCTTTGGCTATGCGTGCAAAAGTCCTGCACTGCCTCGAATTTTTTAGTTTTATGCGGATTTTTAAAAACGATTTATCCTTGCCTTTATGCGTGAGAAAAAATCACACTTCAGCAGCACCCCACCCCTCAATGCCTTGCGCTTTTTTGAAGCCGCAGCACGCTTGGGCAGCTTTGTGCAGGCAGCAGACGAATTGCATGTCACCCACGGGGCCGTCAGCAGGCAAATTCGCGCGCTGGAAGAGCGCTTGGGCCAAGCCTTGTTCGAGCGGCGCAACCGAGCGGTGTTTCTCACCCCCGCTGGTTTAGCCCTGCAAGACACCTGCGACCAAGCATTTGCTGTATTGGCCAAGGGGCTGCAGGCCATCAGCCAAGCCACCAATGAACCGAATCTGGTGCTGTCGTGTGAGCCCACCATTGCCATCCAATGGCTCATTCCCCGGTTGCCGCTGTGGCAAGCCCAGCATCCGCACTGGAACATCCACCTGCTCACTGCCGGCGGTCCGGTGGACTTTGCGCAGCAGCGCATCGATTTGGCACTGCGCCGCAATGACTTTGCATGGCCCCACACCTACCACGCCCACCCCGTGGGCCCCGAATACATGGGCCCCGTGCTGCGCCCGTCCCATCCAACGTCCACCACCACGACCTCAGCACCCACAGCATGGCGACGGCTGCACTCGCGCAGCCGTCCGCAGGCATGGGGGCAATGGCTCAACACCCATCCTGACGCGCTGCCCGAGCAGGTTGGCGATGACTACTTCGAGCACTTTTACCTGTGTTTGCAAGCAGCCGAAGCCGGGCTAGGCGCTGCAATGAGCTCGGTCTACATGGTGGGCGAAGCACTGACACAGCAACGCCCACAAGCCCCGTGGGGGTTTACCGCCGATAGCTCGGCCTACGTCCTCTTGTCCCCTACCCCACTGGGCAGCGATGCCAAACGCCAAGCATTCGCCCACTGGTTGACCGATCAATTCCAAAAAACCTTGTCCGAAAACGCACGACACATATCCCATATCGGATAGTCAAGCAACAACCATGCGCTGAGAATGACTAAACAGCCATTCACTCACAAGTCTGAAAATGCATGCTACTTTGAGCCTGACCGCTTCGACCTCGTGGCGTGAACCCAGCCGGGCGGCGCGATCACAAGGGATTCACCGACTTCTGCTTGCTGTTGGGCCTGTAGCCCACGCTCGCCGCCGATGTAGTACTGGCTGGGGTGATCGGAGCGGTGCGCGCGGGAGGCAAAGCACAAGTGCATGTTGCCGAGCGACCGTGATCTGCTGCGCGCCTCGGGCACCACGATCGACGACAAGAGCTACGTTGCCATAAACCCTAGGTTGGTCGGGTAATCGGTGCCGCCAAAGTTGCTCAGTCTGGGCAGCACATCCGCCAGTTCGCTGTTGCTGACACCAAACCAGCTGGCCAGTGTGGCCGCATACTGGTCTACCGAGGTGCTGGGCAGCAGTCGGCCGGAGCCGACGTGCCACTGGTCATCAGCGGCGCTGGTGTTGCCCACACTGACGGGCGGCGCCTTGCCATAAAAGGCCTTGCCCTTGACCGCACCACCCACCATGAAATGGTGACCACCCCAACCGTGATCGGAGCCGTCGCCGTTGGAGGACAAGGTACGGCCGAAGTCGGAGGCGGTGAAGGCAGTGACCTGGTTGGCTATGCCCATTTCCACGGTGGCGTTGTAGAAGGACGTCATGGCCTCGCTCACTTTGGTGAGGAGTAGGGGTTGTCTGTCCATGAGGCCGTCGTGTACGTCGAACCCGCTCAATCCAACAAAGAACACCTGCCGCTTAACACCCAGTGCGTTGCGCGCATTGATCAGGCGCGCCACCATCTTTAGCTGTGAGGACAGTCCGTCGCCGGAGAAAGCTGTCGATAGTGTCGAACTCGCGACAGCGCTGCTGATGATCGCTTCGGATTCAATGGAACGTTTGATCACTCGGTTGTATTCATTCTCCAGCACATGGGCTCTGGACTGTTGAATGAGCGAAGTGAGCGCATCTCGCACATAGCTTGAGCGATAGGTCGTGGAGCCGCTAATGGGCTCGATGTTGATTGCACCGTTGGTACTGATGCGGTAATCCAGCGCCGTGTCCCCTGACATGAAGACGCCTCCCGAGAGCGACATGCAGGTGAACTGCGAGCGGGTATTGGAGGACAGTGCCAAGTCGCCCATGTTGCCACCCCAGCCTACGGTAGAACCTTCGGCAGAATCTGATTGCCACACCGATTGCTGGTCGTTGTGCGAGAAGAGCTTGGGCGGAATTGGGTAAGTCACCCGGTTGCCGCTGTTGTATTGCGCACGAGTCAGCGGGACGATGAGCGGCCCCACGTTCAGCTGCACCGCGGCCTTGCCAGCGTTGAACAGGCCAGCCATGCCGGTCATGGCGGGGTGCAACGCATACTGGCGGCCGCCAGCCAAGGCGGTGGTCGGGCTGAGCAAGGTGGCTGCCAAATCGGCCTTCTTTTCAGCGATGCTGGTGCGGATGGCGGCGTATTTGTTGTAGCTGTCATCGTCATACGTGATGACGGTGTTGGCGTAGTCATTGCCACCGAACAGGAACACGCACACCAGCGCCTTGTAGTCGGTGGCGGTAAAGGCGGCAGCCTCGCCCATGGCGGCAAGATTCAATGCAAAGGGCGTGGCGGTGCCAGCCAGGCTCAGTTGGGCGGCGCGGCGCAAAAAGGCGCGGCGGCTGTGGAATTCAGGTTTGATGTAGTTCATGGCGCTGCTCTCTTGGCGTCGGGTTATTTCTGGATAAGGTAGTCAGCCGAAGCCATGACCAGCAGCACTGCAGCTGCGATGCGGTTCTTCTTCTCCTCTGCGGTGCTGGCATTGGTGACGGCTTTCCCCTTGATCGCGTCTGAAATCAACTTCACCGTGACAGCGGAAAGCTGGCCCGCGCACATCAGCAGGTTGACGCGAGCCAACAGTGCATCGGCATCGGTCACGAGGGCCAATTCGTTGGGGTATCCCGTAGAGATGTCAAACCCGTTGGTTTCGTTGCTGGCAGGGTTGCTGTAATTCGGCCCATTCACGAAATAACCTTTTTGTATGACGGGGGCCATGAAGTTGAGGTAGCGGGCCACGGAGACTTCGTTCACCAACTGAAACTCGGGCGCGACCTGCTTTGCTGTGGCCATCGCCGTGGATGGCGGCACATATCCGGGGCGGAAGAAATTGAACACCGAGGGTGAGCGAAGCGGGCTTTGTCCCAAGTCGCCACTCAGGTCTTCGATCTTCCAGGTGCCATACCCGGACGTAACACCAAAGGTGCGCCCCCATTGCAGAAAGCGCAGCATGGGTTCTCGCAAACGGCCATACGAGGAGTCTGACAAGCCAGCGGACGAGCGAGCCTCGTCGTCCATCAGGATGGCGGTGATGACGGCCTTCATGTCGCCACGCACGCCAGAACCGTTGTTGTTGAACCGAGCTGCCACACGGCTGACGTAGGCAGGCGAGGGATTACTGGTAACCAGCCGCTGAATTAGCTGCTTGCCGATGAAGGGACCGACATTGGCGTGATTGAAGAGGGCGTCCAGCGCCTGCTCCAACGCTTGCGCGCCCGGCGTACCTGCGGGGATGGTCGTGCCCAAGAACTCGACAGCCAGTGTGGAATGCAAGGACGCCGTGAGCGTCATGGGCAATCTGGTGTAGTAGGTGCTGATGATCTTTTGACCGTTTTCTGGAATGGTGAACCCGCCAGCGTTTTGCGATTGGTCAATGTCGTAGCCAGTGAACACCCGGGCTAGGTTGGAAACGTCACTTTGCGTGTAGGTTTCCAAAGCCGTACCAGAGGAATCGGTTTTGACCGTGCCATCCTGGTTCAGCTGAACCAAGCCTATGGTCATCAGTTGCATGATTTCGCGCGCGAAATTCTCGTCAGGCAATCGACCTGTGGCGGCGTTTTCTTTCTGGTTGCCGCGTGTGTTCAGGTAATAGCCCATTGCCACATTCAGGGTCATGTCCTTCATCAACTGCCTGTAGTTGCCAAATGCATTGGCCACCAATTGATCCCAGTAGTGCGCTATCGCGTGGCTGCGCCAGTTGAAATCCAAATCAGTGACGGACACCACAAAAATTTCTGACAGCGCCAAGGCGATGCGCTTGCGCAAAGTGTCTGTGCAGGTCATCAGCTCCGCCCACATCATCCAGTCGGCTTGATAGGTGCGTTGCCAGTAGTTCGTGCTGTTGGATGGGCTGGCATAGCCGTGTTCATTGAGCCAGTCCCAACGTTTGGTACCCACCGATCGGTTGAATTGGTCGTCGAGCCAGCTTTCATAGGATCTAGCCCGCACGGCTGCAATGTCCTCCGTGGTCGCGAAGCACTGGGCTTGAATAAGAAAGCGCGCAGCTTCTCGGTCAGTGCTTGCCGTTGCGTAGGTGTAATTACCAGAAATAATTGTTCGGCTGCTGCTGCCCCCACCACCATCCCCACCGCCCCCACCACCACAAGCTGTCAGCGCCACGCTGGACACCAGGGGCACCGCTACCGGGACACCAAGTCGGGAGCTTTCTGAGTTCGACGCAGGCAATAAAGGTGACGCGATAGCGTGAGACTCCTCAGTCACTGCTTGGCGCATAGTTATTTCATTAGTTGTTGTCATGGTACAAGTCGTTGCGGGTTCAGGTCAGGGGCGGTGCATGCGAGCTAAGGGGTGAAGCCGCAACGATGCGTACCGTTTTGTGGATTCCTTTTAACGATCTGACGTTGAGCAAAGAATCTCGGCGTCAGATACCCCGTATCCAGATGGTCATGAACGGATAACGACTCTGTTGCAGAGCCCGTGCCAACCATGCCAGCGGCGGGGAGAGAAAGATATAAGTCTTTGATTTTTAAAGGATAAAACCATTTCTGCATTCATAACATGAACAATGCAGGAGGGTAGAAAGAGGCTAAAAATGGCCATTAATGTCGCAAGATGACCAAAGTGTGTTACATAAAAAACTCTTACTTGCAACGTTTGCTTACAAAAAATTGGTGCGAACTTGGCCTTTATCAAAAGCTCTAATTGATACCAAGGCTCCTAGATGAAAGCGCTGATGCACATCTGCCCGCCGCTGGGGACACACCAAAAGGAACAAACACTGCGTAGATGCGCGCTACCAGACGCCAAAACATGTCCGAAAACGAATGCTATTTGTCCCATATCGGATAGCCAAGCAACAGCCATGCGCTGAGAATGACTCTATCGCCATTCACTTAGGAGTCTGAAAATGCATGCTGCTTTATTGGTTATCGATGTTCAAGAGTCGTTTCGCCATCGCCCCTACTTTGAGCCTGCACGCGCTGGTGCCTACTTGCAGCAGCAAAACGCGCTGATCGGGCACTGCCAGAGTCGGGGCATTCCCATCGTGCGCATCTTGCACACCGACGGCCCCGAGGAAGCCAGCAACCCATTCTCCCTGCGCAGTGGCCATGTGCGGCCACTGGAAGGGTTGGCCGACTTTGCCGAAGCCGCCCGTTTTGTGAAGCGCCGCCACAGCGCGCTGGTGGGCACTGGGCTGGATGTGTGGCTGACCGAGCGCGGCATTGGCCGCCTTATCGTCAGCGGCATCCGCACCGAGCAGTGCTGCGAAACCACCACGCGCCATGCGTCTGACTTGGGCTGGAGCGTGGACTACCTGCTAGATGCCACCCTCACCTTTGACATGCAGACCCCAGACGGGCGTCCTTTGAGCGCCAGCGATTTGGCCGAACGCACCGCTGCAGCCCTGCACCAGCGCTTTGCCCACGTGAGCGATGTGGCAACATGGTGCCAAACCCCACTGACCGAACGATCCAGCTACCTATGACACCGCGCCAATGCCTGATGGCCCTTGCCATCGTTCTCACCTGGGGGGTGAACTTCGTCGTCATCAAAGTGGGCCTGCAAGGCGGCATACCGCCCCTGCTGCTGGGGGCACTGCGCTTTGCGCTGGTGGCTTTTCCTGCGGCGCTGCTGGTGCCCCGCCCCCAAGTGCCGCTGCGCTGGCTGGTGGCCTATGGGTTGACCATTAGCCTGGGGCAGTTTGCCTTCTTGTTCTGGGGCATGGCCGTGGGCTTGCCGGCAGGGCTGGCCTCGGTGGTGCTGCAGTCGCAGGTGCTGTTCACCATTGGTTTGTCGGTGCTGCTGTTTGGCGAGCGGCTGCGCCTGCCCAATGTGGTGGGCGTGCTGGTGGCCATGGCGGGCTTGGGCCTGCTGGGCTGGCACAGCCTGAACCAATCGCAAACACCCAGCGGCACCGGCGCCCTGCTCGGCTTTGGCCTGTGCCTGCTGGCCGCGCTGTGCTGGGCCAGTGGCAACCTCATCAACAAACGCATGCAGGCCGCACCGACCGACCTGATGGGCGTAGTGGTGTGGAGCGCCATGGTGCCGGTGCTGCCCTTTGTCCTGCTGTCGTATGCGCTGGAGGGGCCAGAGCGCATCAACACCGCGCTCAGTGGCCTGCACTGGAGCGGTGTGCTTGCCGTGCTCTATTTGGCCTACGCCGCCACCATCTTGGGCTACACGCTGTGGGGCAAGCTGCTCACCCAACTGCCCACCAGCACCGTCGCCCCGCTCACCCTGCTGGTGCCCGTGGTAGGCCTGTCCAGCGCCTGGCTGCTGCTGGGTGAACAACTGGCTGCACTGCAATTGGCAGGGGCTGCCACCATCTTGCTGGGGCTTAGCATCCACGTGCTGGGCGGGCGGTGGATCAAACCATGATGCCAAGCCCCACCCACGTCCACTTCCTCCTGCTGCCCGGCAGCATCTTGCTGGACTGGGCGGGCCCGGCGGAGGCGCTGCGCATTGCCAACCAGTTGCACATGGCGCAGGGGCAGCCAGCGCTGTGGGAGCTGCATTTTTGCGGGGCCAGCGGCCAGGCCAGTAGCTCGGTGGGGGCTGTCATTCAGTCGCTGGAGCCGCTGCCCAGTGCGGCCACGCTGGCGTGGGGGGTGCACTGGCTGGTGCTGGTGGGCCAACCGGGTGGCAACGTGGTGCTAGACCACCCGGACGCGCAAACCCTGCTGCGCTGGCTGCGGGCACTGCCTGTGCCTTTGGCAGCAGGTCGCGTGGAGCTGCTGTGCGTGTGTGCGGGCGCGGTCATAGCGGCGCACGCCGGGCTGCTGCACCAGCGCCACGCCACCACGCACCACCAGCATTTGGACGAGTTGCGCACCGTGGCCCCCACCTGCCATGTGCAGGACAACCGGGTGTTTGTGCAAGACGATGGCATCTACACCAGCGCGGGCATGACGACGGGCATTGATTTGTTTTTGCACCGCATTGCCGCACAGGGCGGCGCGGCACTGGCGGCGCAGGTGGCGCAGACCATGGTGGTGGCGCTGCGGCGTGGCCCGCACGACCCGGAGCTGTCGCCGTTCCTGAGCTACCGCCAGCACATCCACCCCACGGTGCACCGACTGCAAGACGCCATCAGCCAGCAGCCGCACCTGAACTGGTCGCTGCCGCGCATGGCCGAGCTGGCGCACAGCTCTACCCGCCACGTGGCGCGCTTGTTCAATGTGCATGCAGGCATTTCGCCACTGGAGTATGTGCAACGCATCCGGCTGGCCACGGCACAAGCGGCGCTGCAGGCGGGCTACAGCGTGACCAAGGCGGCAGAGATAGCGGGCTTTAGCTCCGATGGGCAACTGCGCCGTAGCTGGCATGCGCTGGGCATGGCGGGCGCGCCGTCTAGCGTCACATCACACGCCAAAAGCAGCTAGCAAACGGGCCCGGTCTACTGGGCCGTTTTGCAGCAACAGCGTGAGCAATATCTTGGCTTTTTGCGGGCTCAAGTCCCCAGCCATCACGGCCCCAGCGTCAAACGTGGTTTTGCCACCGCCCTCAAAGGCGTACAGCGGGTAGGTGCGGCCATTGGGCACACGGCTGGCCACCACCACGGGCACGCCCTTGTCCAAGGCGTAGCGCACCGCCTCGAACATGGACACATTCATATTGCCCATGCCCACGGCCTGCACCACGATGCCCTGCGTGCCTGTGTCCACCGCGTGGCGGATGAACATGCCATCGGCCCCGGCGTACATGGGAAAAATGTGCACCACCGGGAACTGGCTGGCCGTGATGGGGATGTGCATGCGCCGCAGCGGGCTGCGCGAGAAAACCACCTTGTCGTCCCACACTTCACCGAGCCAGCCGTAGTTGCCACTTTGGAAGGTTTCCACATGGGCGGTGTGCATTTTGGTGACGCTGCGGGCGGCGTTGATTTGCCCATTCATGGCCACCACCACGCCCATGCCATGTGCTTGGGGCGCTACGGCAATGCGGATGGCGTTGAGCAGGTTGCGCGGGCCGTCAAAGTCGGGCGCAGAGGCATTGCGCTGCGCGCCCACCAGCACCACGGGTTTGTCGGACTGCACGGTCAAGTCCAGCCAGTAGGCGGTTTCTTCCATGGTGTCGGTGCCCTGGGCGATGACGACGCCCGCCACCTCGGGCCGGGCCAGCGCCGCTTGCACCGCTTGGGTGAGGCGCGCCCACCAGTCGTTGGTGATGTAGTTGGCACTGGTTTTGGAGAAGTTGTTCACCTCGATCTGCGCGTAGCGCGCTGCATCGGGCACGCTGTGCAGCAAGTCGTCGCCGGTGATGGCGGGCACTACGCCGCCAGTGTGGGGATCCACCTTCATGGCAATGGTGCCGCCGGTGGCAATGAAATGGACAACAGGGTGTGGAGCAGTCATACCCCAAGTATGTACCAGCTAAACCCGCTAGGACTGGGTAGAGGCTAGAGTGCGCCCAAGATTGGAGCTTGCGTCTGATGCCTGCACTAAGCCACTGGATTGCGAGGGGCTGCATCGCCCATCCCATCCCCATCGGGCAAGTCCATCAAATGGGCCAACACCAGCACGCGGTCGGGGGCATCGGGCATTTCGTGCAGGTAGCGCTCCCAGTCGGCCTTGGCTTGCGGGCTCTGCCCCAAGGCGGCGTAGACCTCGGCACGGTCGCGGTACTCTTCCCATGCTTGAGGCTGCAAGATGAGCAAGCGCTGCTGCACGGCCAAAGCCTTGCCCCAGCTATTGTTGCTGCGGTAAATCTCCTTGAGGTTGCGCAGCATGCGCACCAGCATGTCGCGTGCCGTAGCGGGTCGCAAATGCAACCCCAGCGAAGGCTCCTCGGGCTCAGGCAAGCCCATGCGCTTGCGCCAAGGCTCCAGCATTTCGTTGAGTTCTTCGGCGTTGAAGCTGTTGCCCGAGAGCGGATCCATCACCACCTGTCCCACAGGCAAGTACACCGTCACCATGAAATGCCCGGGAAAGCTCACGCCTTGCGCATCGAGTTTGATGGCGCGGGCCAAATCCAGCCAAATGACAGCCAGCGAGATAGGGATGCCGCGCCGCGTTTCCACCACACGGTGCAAAAAGCTGTTGTCCGGGTCGTAGTAGTTATTGGCATTGCCCGACATGCCCAGCTCCTGAAAAAAGAACTGGTTGAGCATGCGCAGGCGGTGCAGCACCGGGGCGTCGGCGGGCAAACGGCGTTTGATGGTGTCGGCCCAGCGGTCTATCTGGTACTGCACAGCCTGTATATCCACATCCTCGTACACGTCTTGGGCCAAGGAAATGGCGGCCTCGGTCAACGGTATGGCGTCATCCTCCAACACCAAACTGGCGAAATACTCCAGTGGTGAGGGCAAGTGGTATTGCAAGCTAGCCATGGCTTAACTCTTGCGCAAGAAGCGCCGCATGTCCATACCCGCAGCCCAGGCCGCGCCGAAATACAACAAGGCTGCGCCTGCCAGCATCAGTGCCATGTAGGCCACACGCAGCAGTTTTTGGCCATGCATGTGGGTCCAATCCACCAAGCCTTGCACCCACAGCAAATACACCACCAGCAAAGCCGATGCCGCCAATACCTGCAACACAAAGCGTCCCCAGCCTGGCAAGGGATGGTAAGCACCACGGCGCACCAGCCCCCACAGCAGCCAGCCCGCATTGAGCAAAGCCCCCAAGCCAATGGACAGCGACAGGCCCGCTTGCTTGAACACGGGAACCAACACCAGATTAAGCAACTGCGTTACCACCAGCACCACAATGGCAATGCGCACTGGGGTGCGGATGTCTTGACTGGCGTAGTAACCGGGTGCCAGCACCTTGACGGCGATGATGCCCAACAAGCCCACGCCCCAGCCCATGAGAGCCTGACTCGTTTCCAGCACATCGCGCTCGCTGAACGCGCCATAGTGGTACAGCACGGCCACCACTGGCTTGGCAAACACCAACAAACCGATGGCACACGGTATAGCCAGTAACACCACCAAACGCAGGCCCCAGTCGAGCAAGGAGCCGTAGCGATCCGTGTCTTTAGCGGCATTGGCGGCTGCCAGTTGCGGCATCAGCACCACACCCAAAGCCACCCCCAGCAGGGCGGTGGGGAACTCCATCAGGCGGTCGGCATAGGTGAGCCAACTCACACTCCCACTGGGCAGATGAGAAGCAATTTGGGTGTTGATGAGCAAGGATAGCTGCGACACGCTCACCCCCAACAAGGCTGGCAACATGAGTTTGGCGATATGGCGGGTTTCCGGGTCTGCCGACGCATTTTGCAAGGCTTTCCAAGTGAGTCCAATGCGCGGCAGCAGCCCCATGCGCAGCAAACTGGGCACTTGCACCAAGAGCTGCAGCACGCCACCGGCCATCACCCCCCCGGCCATGGCGTAAATGGGTTCGATGCCGTGCGCGCGCAGCCAAGGAACGCCCAGCCATGCCGCACCAATCATGCAGACATTGAGCATGACCGGCGTGGCTGCGGGTACGGCAAACTCTTTCCACGTATTGAGCACGCCCGACGTGAAAGCCACCAGCGACATGAAGCCGATGTAGGGGAACATCCAGCGCGTCATGACTACAGCAGCGTCGTAGCCCGCGGGGTTTTGCGCCAAACCACTGGCCATGGCCCACACCATGAGGGGGGCCGCCAGCATGCCGAGCACACAGGTAATCAAGAGCACCCATGCCAACACAGTGGCCACGTCGTCGATGAGCCGCTTGGTTGTTTCTTCGCTTTGCTTGGCCTTGCTGGCAGCCAGCACCGGCACAAAGGCTTGGCTGAACGCCCCTTCGGCAAACAAGCGCCGAAACAGGTTGGGAATGCGAAAAGCCACATTGAAGGCATCGGTCATGGCGCTGGCACCAAAAGCCGATGCCACCAACAACTCGCGTACCAAACCAGTCACGCGCGAGGCCAATGTCCACAAGGACACAGTAGATACAGATTTCAATAAGGTCACAGCCCAAGTGTAGTGCCTAGCGCAGCCATGGGTGCGGTGTTACAATGCTCGGCTTTGCTGACAACATCCTCAGACATTTAAGGACACTATCATGGCTTCTGGAAAACCAAAGAAAAAGAACCCCCGCCTGGCATCTGGCCGTAAACGCGCCCGCCAGGACGTGAAACTGAACGCAGCGAACTCTTCCCTGCGCTCCAAATACCGCACTGCGGTGAAAAACGTTGAAAAAGCTGTTTTGGCTGGCGACAAGTCCAAAGCAGGTGAACTGTTTGTGAAGATGCAAGCCATTGTGGACACAGTGGCTGACAAAGGCATCTTCCACAAGAACAAAGCAGCTCGCGACAAGAGCCGCTTGGCTTCCAAGGTCAAGGCCTTGGCACTGGCTGCGTAAGCAGTCATTACCCGCACAGCCTGTACCAACAGGCTGCCGTTTGTAACGGGTGCGCTGTCAGTAAAAGCAAAAAAGAGAAAGCCGCTTCAGTCGAAGCGGCTTTTTTCTTGGGCACTGCGCAGTACGCAGTGCTTTTATTGCATCCGATGCTCAGGCCTCGATCAAATCAAACCCTGTGGTGATCTCAGCGGTTTTGCCCATCATGATGCTGGCCGAGCAGTATTTTTCATGGCTCAGCGCAATAGCACGCTCTACCGCTGCGGCGGGAATGCCCTTGCCAGTGACCGTGAACTGCATGTGGATGCGGGTGAACACCTTGGGGTCGGCATCAGCACGCTCGGCGCTGAGTTTGACGGTGCAACCCCGCACGTCGTGGCGACCGCGTTTGAGGATGAGCACCACGTCGTAGGCCGTGCAGCCGCCCGTGCCCGCCAACACCATCTCCATCGGGCGTGGTGCCAGGTTTTGGCCGCCGTTTTCCGGCTTGGCGGCATCGGGCGCACCATCCATGGCAAAGGCATGGCCCGTGCCTGTTTCAGCGATAAATCCCATGTTCGACCGGGTGTTCAAGCCCCCCGTCCAGCTCACTGTGCATTCCATGTGCAGTCCTCAACAGCCCCGCGCGGGGCAAAAAAATAGGGTTAGAATGAACAAAATGCCCCGCGCGGGGCAAATTTCATTCACCCTAACAGTGTAGCCGCATGAACAAGACCACTTCGCCCTCCTCTGCATTAAGCCCTGCAGACTATCTGCAAAAGATACTCACTGCGCGCGTTTACGACGTAGCGCAAGAAACTGCACTGGAACCCGCGCGCAACCTGAGCCGCCGTTTGCACAACACCATTTTGTTCAAGCGCGAGGATCAGCAACCTGTGCGCAGCTTCAAACTGCGTGGGGCGTACAACAAGATGGCCCAGATGCCGGCCGAGCAAATCGCCAAGGGCGTGATTTGCGCTTCAGCAGGCAACCACGCACAGGGGGTAGCGCTGTCGGCCAACCGCATGGGGGTGCGCGCCGTGATCGTGATGCCCACCACCACACCGCAGGTGAAAGTGGATGCCGTGCGTGGTTTCGGCGGCGAAGTGGTGCTGCATGGGGAGAGCTATTCGGACGCCTACCAACACGCGGTCGCGCTGCAGGCAGAGCAAGGCCTGACCTTTGTGCACCCATTTGACGATCCGGATGTGATCGCCGGACAAGGCACGGTGGCCATGGAAATGATGCGCCAAGCCCAAACCTTGGGGGCCGACAAAGCAGCCAAATCGGGCAACAAAGGGGCCGACAAGTCCGGCCCCGTACTCGATGCGGTGTTTGTCGCCATCGGTGGTGGTGGCCTTATCTCGGGCGTGGCCAATTACATCAAGGCGGTGGATCCACGCATCAAGGTCATTGGTGTGCAAATGAGCGACTCCGACGCCATGATCCAGTCGGTGCAAGCACAAGAGCGCGTGACCTTGGCCGATGTCGGCTTGTTCTCCGATGGCACGGCCGTGAAATTGGTGGGCGAAGAAACTTTCCGCATCAGCAGCGCCTTGGTCGATGACTACATTCGCGTCGACACCGATGCGGTGTGCGCAGCCATCAAAGACATTTTTGCCGACACCCGTTCCATCGTCGAGCCAGCAGGCGCTTTGGCCGTGGCCGCCATCAAAGAGTACGTGCAGCAACACCGCTGTAAAGGACAGACTTTTGCCGCCATTTTGTGTGGCGCGAACATGAATTTTGACCGCCTGCGCTTTGTGGCCGAGCGGGCCGAAGTGGGCGAGGAGCGCGAAGCCCTGTTTGCCATCACCATGCCCGAAGAACGCGGCAGTTTCCGCCGTTTTTGCGAGTTGATTGGTCAATTGCCCGGCGGGCCGCGCAGCGTGACCGAGTTCAACTACCGCATCAGCGACGCCAAGCAAGCCCACGTGTTTGTGGGTTTGAGTACCCACAGCAAGGGCGAATCGGAAAAGCTAGCACGCCAGTTTGACAAGCAGGGCTTCAAAACCTTGGATTTAACCCACGATGAATTGGCCAAAGAGCACGTCCGCCACATGGTAGGCGGGATTTCCAGCCTAGCAGCCAACGAACGCTTACTGCGTTTTGTATTCCCCGAGCGCCCCGGTGCGCTGCTCAAATTCTTGAGCCTGCTGGATCCGGGCTGGAACATCAGCCTGTTCCACTACCGCAACCAAGGGGCCGACTATGGCCGTATTTTGATTGGCATCCAAGTGCCCGCCAGCGACGACGCCGCTTTTGAGCACTTTTTGCAAACGCTCAATTACCCGTACGTGGAGGAGACACAGAATCCTGTGTACCAACTCTTTCTGAAGACATGATGGGAGCCCCATTGGGGCTTTGCACCGCATTCATGGGAGCCGATGGCGGGGGTTGCATTGCCCCCTGCATACCCACATCGCGGGCGGGATATCCACTTGGCATGGAGGCTTGCTGCGGCGACAACAGTACCAACACGCTGTCTTGACCCGAGCGGGATAGCACCACCTTCCTCGATTCAACGGTTTTAACTGTCCAACCATCCATGACAGTCGCGCCAACACCATAGGTTTTGGCCATACCCGATGGCCCTGCGGCAATAAGAGCAGCCCCGCTTTGTCCTTGTCGCAACACACCTAGCAAACGCCAATCGGACAACGGGCTGCTCTCCACCCCCACTGGACTCTGCCCTCCTAGTCCCAATGCAGTAGCTACCTGCGCCGGATCGATAGCTGCACTGTTACTGCTAGCAGGCATCGCTGGCGGTGCAACAGAGAGACCTTGCATGGTCAGTCCCCAATACACTGCACTAGCGGCCGCCAAAGAAGCTACCGCAAATGTGGCCACCTTGGGCCATACTGTGGAAATGAAGGTTGGGCGAATTAACATCATTCAAACATTATGATGTAAAGTCAAACTTTCTTTACAAGATTACCAAATGCAAGTTCAGATGCTGCGAACCTTTACATCCTCAGCCCGAAGCCAGCAACGCGGTTTTACTTTAATCGAATTGATGGTGGTTCTGGTCATCATTGGTCTCTTGGCCGCTTTGATTGTGCCCAATGTGCTCAACCGGGCAGACGATGCCCGAGTTACCGCCGCCAAAACAGATATCGCCAACATTGGACAAGCACTCAAACTGTACAAGCTGGACAACATGCGCTACCCCACTTCGGAGCAAGGCTTGCTGGCATTGGTGAACAAACCGACCTCAGGCCCCATTCCCGGCAACTGGCGTCCTTATTTGGAGAAGCTGCCCAACGACCCCTGGGGCCATCCTTATCTGTACGTGCAACCCGGCATCCATGCCGAAGTAGACGTCATGTCACTGGGGGCAGATGGTCAGCCTGGTGGTGAAGGCAAAGATGCCGACATTGGCAACTAACACGAGCATTGGCTGCACATCGTCAGGTCGTCCTGTACCGAAGCGTAAGCAAGCCCTAGGTTTTTCATTGCTGGAAATGCTGCTGGTTGTCAGTATTGTGGGCTTCGCATCGACGCTGGTTGTACTGGCATTGCGAGATGCTGGACAAAACAGACTCAGCCAGCTTGGCCTGCAAGTGGCCGCCAGCATTGAAAAGGCGCGCGCGCAAAGCCGTGCGCAAAACACCCCATTGTGGTGGCGCACGACCAGCACGGGTTACGCCATCAGCGCTACTGCCAAGCCCGCCAACCGCTGGAACCAAGATAAAGATGCCGTGCCATGGCCTGACCCCGACTTACAAAGCGATAGCGAACCTGTGCTGCTAGGGCCAGAACCCGTTTTGCAGCCCACGCGCATACGCCTGTGGCTGCGCAGCGACCCTGCGCACAGCGTTGAACTCAGCACCGATGGATTGCTGCCGTTTGCACTGCAAAGCAACGCCCCCTGAGCCAACTGCCATGCCCAAATCCACCGGTTTTACGCTCATCGAAGTCTTAGTGGCGCTGGCAATTGTCAGCATTACCTTGATTGCGGGTCTGCAAGCCAGTGCGGCCCTGACTCGCAATGCGCAGCGGCAAAGCCAATTGCTATTGGCGCAAATTTGCGCAGACAACGTCATCAACACCTATCGACTGCGCAGAACCTTGCCCGATACGGGCAATAGCACCCAAACCTGCGAACAAGCTGGTCATGCATTGGCGGTGCAGTTGAACATCACCCGTTCCCCCAACCCCAACTTCAACCTGGTTCAAGTGCGCGTGCAAGATGACGGCATCGGCATCTTGCAACTGATCACTGTGATTGGGCGTTACTGATGCGCAAAGCGGCTGGCTTCACTCTGCTGGAAGTATTGGTAGCGCTCAGCATCATGGCGCTGCTCACGGCCATGGGCTGGCGCACCTTGAGCAACCTGTTTCAAACCCTCCAATACACACGCAGTCATGACCAATCTGCACAAGCACTGCACATGGGCTTTATGCAGTGGCGTGCTGACCTGCAAGCCATGAGTGGACAAAGCGGTTTATTGCCACTGGAGTGGAATGGCAAAACACTTTTCATTACCCGGCGCAGCGCCAACCAAAGCGGGTGGAACGTTGTCGCATGGAGCGCTCTCAACAGTCCTGAAGGCACGCGCTGGGAGCGCTGGAGCAGCCCCCCATTTAGCCAACATGCCGGCTGGCAAGCCGCATGGCAAGACGCCCATAGCTGGGCCAATGGCTCCAGTTCAGTCACGATACGGTCGGTCGCTATAGCGCCCCTAGTCAACTGGCAGGTGTACTTCTATCGTGGCAATAGCTGGAGTAATGCCATGTCCAGCATTGGGGATGAAAGCCTGATACCCGATGGCATACGCTTGCAACTGGATTTGCCAGCTCAGCAAGCCCTGCAAGGGGCCGTCACCCTGGACTGGGTGAGGCCACAAATCAACCCGGCCCTAACCGACACCACGCCATGATGCGCCGCACCATTTCTTTGCGATCACGCGTGCAAGGCGCAGCGCTATTGACTGCCATGCTACTGGTCATGCTGGTAGCCACCGTCACGGCCACAGCCATGTGGCAACAACGCCGCGCCATAGATGTAGAAAGCGCCGAGCGACAAGCGATACAAGCGCGCTGGCTGATGCTCGCTGCCACTGATTGGGCACGCCTCATCCTGCGTGAAGATGCTCGTGGCTCCAATTCAGACAACCTGACCGAGCCATGGGCCATCCCGCTCAAACCAGCACCACTGCACCAACTGCTGGCCAACTATCTGCCCAACCAGAAGGACATCAGCCTGCCGCCCGCCACGGTGGCAGGTTACATAGAGGATGCGCAGTCCAAGTTCAACTTATTCAACATCATCAAAGACAACAAGATCAACCCAGAGAACGTGCAAATCCTGCAAAGACTCTGGCGCTCGCTCGCTCTGTCGGGCAACGACTTGGGCATTGTTCTGCTCAAACTCAATCAAGCCATTAGCAGCGGTGACGACCAAGCACCACTCAAACCACTGCTGCCACAAAGACTGGATGACCTGCAAGCATGGGGTGTCAGTCAGAGCACACTAGAGACCTTGTCTCGCTATGCCATGTGGCTGCCAGAAGAGACCGTTCTCAATGTCAACACGGCAGCATCCGTTGTGCTGTCGGCGGTGCTGAATTTGGATGCCAGCAGAAGCATGCAAATCGTCGCCCAACGCAATCGCAAACCCTACAAAAGTCTTGCCGAACTCAAAGAGTTGGTGGGGGTGAACAACAGCCAGCTCAGCACCACTTACTGCGGGGTAGGCAGCCGTTATTTTTCCGTCCATGTGCAACTCATAATGGACGATCTGCGCACCGAGCAAATCACCCTAGTGCGCCGTGAAGGTGATTTAGTACGGGTTGTGCGCGTGGACTACCAGCCTCCCACAGCCCAAGCAACCGAATAACCACAGAGTGACCACCAGCCGTGCATCCAACCCAGGTACTCATACTCCCCCCCGCGCCTGCACCCACCGCTGCAGAAGCCAACAGCCCCATGCCTTGGAGCTGGATAGCGCTGCACCACCAAAGCGTGGTGTCACAGCAGCAAGGCGAACAACTCGCGCCAGCCCCCAAACTGCACACCCGCTGCACTGTGATGGTTCCTGCACCAGCGCTGTCCTGGCACTTGGTCAGCTTGCCGCCTAAAACACTGCTCAAAGGTGCGCCGTGGCTCAAAGGCCCCCAACCCCGCTTGCGCAACGTACTGGAAGGCTTGCTGGAAGACCATTTGCTAGAAGACCCTGCACAACTGCACTTTGCCCTCCAGCCCGACGCGCAAGATGGGCACCCGGTGTGGATAGCCGCCTGCCACAAAGAATGGTTGAGCGACACATTGGCACACATCCGCGCAGCGGGCTACACGGTGGATGCGGTAGTGCCAGAAATAGCGCCCGCAGCGACTGACGCCGCCAGCAAAGCATGGCTGTGTGGCACAGCGCAAGCGCCCTATTGGTTGTGGAGCGACACCAGCGGTGTGCACCAACGCCCTTGGCAAGCCCACCAATCTGCCCCGTGGACACGGGGGCTGCAAAGCCCCATCGCCAGTATCCAAGCCGAAGCCGCCGTTGCAGAGCAAGCAGCCACCTGCCTGGGCAACGCACCCGATGTGCAAAGCCATGCCCAGCGTTTGCAGGAACAAAGCCAAACCGATTGGACTTTGGCACAGCTGGACTTCGCACTAGACACCAACTGGGATCAGCGACTCCAAGCCCAGTTGCGCCTGTGGTGGCAAGCCCCCCAGTGGCGTCCGCTGCGCTGGTCACTAGTGGCCGTGCTGCTCATCCAGCTACTGGGCTTGCAGTTGTATGCATGGCGCAGCGAAAAAATCCTCGAACAACAGCGTGCAGCCATCAATCGCGTGCTGCTTGAGACCTTCCCCAAAACGGTGGTCATTGTCAATGCACCGGCACAAATGCAAAAAGCCGTGCAAGGCTTGCAGCAATCCTCTGGCCAAGCCAGCGCCAACGACTTCGAAAACCTGCTCAGTGTCTGGGGACAAGTGCTACAGCAAGTCCCCCAAGCCAAAGCCAATTACAGCCCTGTGGCGCTGCGCTTTACCAGCGGGCAGCTGGAAATCATCAACGGCAGACCGTGGGGCCCAGACACGCAAACCCAGTTGCAACAAATTCTGCGCAGCATGGGCATCAGCACCGAATTCCAAAACGCAGGCATTCGACTGCGCGCCGCCAAGACCTCTAACGCTTCAGCTCCATGAACACCACACGACTGCCTACCCTGCCTCCTGCTGTTCAGGAAGCCATCGCCAAAAGCCAAACTTGGTGGCGGCAACGCCCACCCCGTGAACGCCAATTGCTCAGCGCTGCAGCCCTCTTGTTGGTGTGTTGCATCGCTTGGTACGGTTTCTTGGCGCCCACGCTCAAGACACTGCGCACCTTCGAGACGCGCTACAACGCCCAGCAAGCCCAATGGCAAACCATGCTGTTGCTGCAAGAGCAAGCCCGCCAACTGCAGAAAAACCCTGCTATGGATAGCAACGCTAACCCGCAGCAATTTTTGCAAGCTCTGACGCAATCGGATTTGGGCGCTAGCGCCAACCTGACGCAACAAGGCTCCATGGCCGTGGTCACCCTCACAGGTACAGCCAACACCATGCTCTACACATGGCTGCGCGAGGTGCGAGAGCAAGCCCGCCTGCTACCACACGAAGTACAGATTCAGTACAGCCCCGAAGGATGGCACGGCCGCATCACTTTCGCGCTGAACGGAAACGGATAAGCCATGCGCCGCCCCTCCCCTTTACTGCAAAGCAGCGGCGATACACCGCCACACGCCCCATGGGCCTGGATGGTGGGGGGCTTGCTGTGCGGGGCCTTGTGCACCACGCTGTGGATGGCACCCGCACGCTGGTTGGCCTCTGGCGTAGCGCAAATCACGGCTGACCGCCTGCAGTTGCAAGCACCGCAAGGCTCCATCTGGCACGGCTCTGCCCAATGGGTATTGGGAGCGGGCAAAGACTCAGGCATCAGCGAAACCTTATCCCTTCCCGGTCGTATGGGGTGGGCATGGCAGTTGGGCTGGGCCGCTGGCCCCACAGTGGGGGTGACGCTGCACCCGGACTGCTGCCGACGTGCTCCCATTACGCTGCAAGTGGGCTGGAACAACGGCAAACCACGTCTGACCGTCCATGAAATTGCAGAAACAGACAGCTTGCGCATCCCCGCCAAGCTGCTCACCGCTTTGGGTGCTCCATGGAACTCTTTGCAGCTCAATGGAACGATCGCTTTCTCGGGCAGCACCTTGCAACTGCCCCTACAGCCCTCCAAGGTCCTGTGGGACGGCCGCTGGCAACTCGACATACTCAACCTCGAATCGAGTATTTCTACGCTGCGCCCTTTGGGCAGCTACCGCATCAGCAGTGACGGCAGCACCAGCAACCAAGTGCAAATCAATACCCTCAACGGTGCCTTGCTCATTGAAGGCCAAGGCCAGTTTGTATCCAACCGCCTGCGCTTTCGGGGCTATGCCGAAGCAGCTCCGGGCAATGAGGATGCACTCAACAATTTACTCAACATCATTGGTCGCCGCCAAGGCCCCCGTACCCTTCTCCAAATAGGTTGAATCCGCATGACTATTCCTACTCTGAGCCCCATTCCAGCCATGCACACCATGTTCAGAACCACCTGCACGCCACGCACATTGGCAGTGGCCATCAGCTTGGCTTTGAGCGCCTTGGCTGCCACAGCCCAAAACCAATCCACTGTGGGTGTTGTACCCATAGGTCCCAATGGGCCAAACGGCCCCGTGGGCCCAGCAGGCATGACCGCGCCGCCCCCACCCAATGTCACCATGCCCAGCTTCAAACGCGGCGAGTCCATCACCTTGAATTTTGTTGGCGCAGAAATCGATGCTGTGGCGCGGGCTATCTCCATCCTCACTGGCCGCAACGTGGTGCTAGACCCCCGCGTGCGCGGCACCATGACGCTCAACACCGAAGCCCCCGTTCCCCCCATGACGGCCTACAACCTGTTTTTGGGCCAATTGCGCTTGCAAGGCTTTGCCGTGGTGCAAACCGAAGGGCTGGACAAGGTTGTTCCAGAGGCCGATGCCAAGCTGCAAGGCGGCAACGTCACCAGCACCGACGCCAGTAACGGCAAAGGCACCAACGCCGCAGGCAACCAGATGCTCACGCAGATCATCCGCCTGCAGTACGAGAATGCCTCCAACCTGATCCCCATCCTGCGTCCGCTGATCAACCCCAACAACCCGATCAACGTCAACAGCGGCTCCAACGCGCTCATCATCACCGACTACGCCGACAACCTGCGCCGCATCAGCAAAATCATCGAATCGCTGGACACACCCAACGCCACTGATTTGGACATAGTGCCCCTGCAATACGGCAATGCCACCGAAATGCAAAGCCTGCTACAGCGCTTGGTGGACAACAGCGTCAGTGGCGGTGCGGCCAATCCAGCGGCAGGCAATGCGGCCACGGCCGACGGCGGCAAAACCACCATCTTGGCCGAAGCGCGCACCAACAGCATCATCCTGCGCGCCCCCAACCAAGCCAAACTGGCCTTGGCGCGCTCGCTCATCAAACGCCTAGACCAGCCCACCAACACCAGCAATGGCGCCATGGGCAACATCTATGTGGTTTATCTGAAAAACGCCAGCGCCGTGCAGCTAGCTGCCACCTTGCGCGCAGCCATTGCCGCCACAGCGGGAGGCGGTAGCGGTGCAGCTGCCGCCAGCGCGGGCGCTGGCAGTGGCGGTTCTGGCATGGCAAGCAATGGTCTGAGCGCCACCGCCAGCAGCGGATCGAGCACCAGCAGCGGCGCATCATCCGGCACCAGCAGCTCAGGGGGATCGAGCAGCGGAAGTGGCAACCAACCCAGCACGGGTGGGCAAATCCAGGCCGATCCCTCCACCAACTCCCTCATCATCACCGCCAGCGAACCGCAATACCGCCAGCTCAAAGCCGTGATCGACAAGCTCGACACCCGCCGAGCCCAGGTGTTTGTGGAGAGCTTGATTGCCGAAGTCAGCGATGAAAAAGCGGCTGAATTTGGTATCCAGTGGCAAGGCGGCATTGGCAACACAGGCGATGCGGCCGTGGGCATTTTGGGCACCAACTTTGGCAGTGGTGGCAGCAACATCGTGACACTGGCATCGGCCATCTCCTCCGGTTCGACCAGCACCACCGTGGGCAAAGGCCTCAACCTTGGTATCGGTCAAAAATACGGAGACACCTATGTGCTGGGCTTCTTGGGCCGCTTCTTGCAGACCAACGCTCTGGGCAACGTGCTCTCGACACCCAATTTGCTGACGCTGGACAACGAAGAGGCCAAGATCGTGGTCGGCCAAAACGTGCCCTTTGTGACTGGTCAATACACGGGCAGCTCCGGCTCTAGCAGCGCATTCCAAACCGTGGAGCGCAAAGACGTGGGCCTGACCCTCAAGGTCAAACCGCAGATCAGCGAAAACGGCAGCATCCGCATGGCCATCTACCAAGAGGTGTCGTCGGTGGACTCCACCACCCTGACCAATACCAACGGCCCCACCACCAACAAACGCACCATCGAATCGAGTGTGGTGGTGGAAGACGGTGCCATCATCGTGCTGGGTGGCTTGCTATCTGACACCTACAGCGGCAGCAAAGAAAGCGTGCCCGGCTTGGCCGACATTCCGCTACTGGGTGGCTTGTTCCGCAGCGAGAGCAAGAGTCGCAAAAAGACCAACCTGATGGTGTTCTTGCGTCCTGTTATCTTGCGCGATGCCGAAAGCAGCGAAAAACTCAGCTCAGAACGCTACGAAAGCATGCGCAGCCACCAAAAAGTCATCCAGCCCACACCCAGCACAGGCACCAACAGCGTGAGCGGTGCCCCCGCGCTGCCCAACAGGCCCACCGATGCCATGACGCTGCGTTGGACGGACATTGACAAATTGGAAGACGACAAAACCCCTGCCACCCCGGCCACACCTGCCGCCCCTGCGACCACAACCCCCTGATTGCCATGCGCTACCCCCTGCCCTACGCCTTTGCCCGCAGCCAGCAACTGCTGCTGCAGGATGACGGCACGCTCACGCTGTGGATACATGCGCAAACCGCGCCCTCTGCCATATCCGAGGTGATGCGCAAATACCGCGTCACCGAGGTGGAAACCGAAGCGCCCGACACCCTGGCCCAGCGCATCAGCGCGGCCTACGCGCAAGGCGAATCCAGCGCAGCGGCAGTGGTCAGTGAAGTGCAAGGCGAGGCCGATCTCTCGCGAATGCTGCAAGACCTGCCCGCCGTAGAAGACTTGCTGGAAACCGCCGACGATGCGCCCATCATCCGCATGCTCAACGCCTTGCTGACGCAAGCTGCACGCGATGGCGCCAGCGACATCCACATCGAGCCCTATGAGCGCAACAGCAGCGTGCGCTTTCGCGTCGATGGCTCGCTGCGCGAAGTGGTGCAAACCCCGCGCGCGCTGCATGCGGCGCTGATTTCGCGCCTGAAAATCATGGCCGATCTCGATATCTCCGAAAAACGCCTGCCCCAAGACGGCCGCATCAGCCTGCGCATGGGCACCCGCGCCGTGGACGTGCGCGTCTCCACCCTGCCCAACAACCACGGCGAGCGCGCCGTGCTGCGTTTGCTGGACAAGAGCCAAGACCAAAAAAGCCTCGAATCCGTGGGCATGCAAGGTGTGGTGCTCAAACAGTTCGTCGACCTGATTGCCCAACCCCACGGCATTTTGCTGGTCACCGGCCCCACCGGCTCGGGCAAGACCACCACGCTGTACGCAGCCCTGTCGCGCTTGGACTCCACGCAAAACAACATCCTCACCGTGGAAGACCCGATCGAATACGAGCTACCCGGCGTAGGCCAAACCCAGGTCAACGCCAAGATCGATCTGACCTTTGCCAAAGCCCTGCGCGCCATCCTGCGGCAAGACCCGGACGTGGTGATGATCGGGGAAATCCGCGACTTTGAAACCGCCCAAATCGCCATCCAAGCTTCGCTCACCGGCCACTTGGTGCTGGCCACCTTGCACACCAACGACGCCCCCAGCGCCGTCACGCGCTTGGTGGACATGGGCGTGGAGCCCTTCTTGCTCAGTTCCACCCTGCGCGGGGTGCTGGCCCAGCGCTTGGTGCGCAAGCTGTGCAGCCACTGCCACGGCAAAGGCTGCGACCACTGCGCCGACTTGGGCTACGCCGGGCGCACTGGCGTGTTCGAGCTGCTGACCGTGGACGAGCACATTGCCGACTTGGTGCACCGCAGCGCGCCCGAGGCCGAGATTCGCCAAGCGGCCATGGACAGGGGCATGCGCACCCTGCGCCAAGACGGCCAACGCCTGGTGGACTCAGGCCTGACAACGCTGGAAGAACTGCTGCGCGTGGTGCGCGACTAAAGCCCTCCCAGAATAAAGCCAGAGACACACCGCCATGCCCGCCTTTTCCTACCAAGCTGTAGACGCCGACGGCAAAACCCGCACTGGCACCCTGGAAGCCGACACCGCCCGCGCCGCCCGCAGCCAACTGCGTGCCCAGCAACTGGTGCCACTGCAGGTGGAGCCATTGGGGGCTGCCGTCAACCCACAAGCCCCCGTGAGCACGGCCCGGCGCGCTTTTCGCAGCAGCCAGCGTGCTGTATGGCTGCGCCAGCTCTCGGGCTTGGTCGCTGCGGGCCTGCCCATTGAGCGCGCCTTGGCCACGCTGGCCGAAGAAGCCGAGACCCCCGCCCAGCGCGCCGTGATCGCCACGCTGCGCGCCGAAGTCAATGGCGGCTCATCGCTGTCGCGCGCCATGGCCATGCACCCGCGCGAGTTCAGCGCGGTGTCCGTCGCCGTGGTGGGCGCGGGCGAGCACAGCGGCCAACTGGGCGCCGTGCTGCAGCGCTTGGCCGACGAGCAAGAGGAACAAGACAACCTGCGCTCCAAAATCGTGGGTGCCGCCCTCTACCCCATGATCGTCAGCGCCGTGGCCATCTGCATCGTGGTGTTTTTGCTGGCCTACGTGGTGCCACAGGTGGCCAATGTGTTTGCCAGCAGCAAACAAGCCCTGCCCCTGCTCACCCGCGTCATGCTGGGCCTGAGCAGCTTGGTGCGCGAAAACTGGTGGCTGCTCTTATCTGCTATAGGTTTGATAGCGGTCGCAGCTTATTCCATGCGCTCTAACGAGCAATTTCTTCTCAAAATTGACGAAACCCTGCTGCGCCTGCCCTTGGTTGGTAAGCTGGCCCGCCAGTACAACGCCGCCCGCTTTGCCAGCACGCTGGCCATGCTGGCAGCAGCGGGGGTGCCCATCCTCAAAGCCATCCAGGCCGCTGCTGAAACGCTGTCCAATCGTTCGCTGCGCGCCGCTGCGCTCAATGCGCTCACCCTGGTACGCGAGGGCGCGCCCTTGGCCAGCGCCTTGGCACACGAAAAATGCTTCCCCCCGCTGCTTACCATGTTCACGCGCTTGGGCGAACAAACCGGCCAGCTCAGCGACATGCTTGAGCGTGCCGCCACCCAACTGCGTGCCGAGGTACAGCGCCGCGCCATGAACTTGGCTACGCTGCTCGAACCGCTGCTCATCGTCGCCATGGGGGGCATCGTCATGCTCATCGTGCTGGCGGTTATGCTGCCCATCATCCAAATCAACCAACTGGTGAAATAAACGCCCATGGCACTTTCCTTGGACGACAAGCTGGTCGTGGCCATTTCCAGCCGTGCGCTGTTTGACTTTGAGGAAGAAAACCGCGTTTTCGAGCAGACCGATGACCGCGCCTACATGGAGCTGCAACGCCAGCGCCTGGACGTGCCCGCCAAACCCGGTGTGGCGTTTTCTTTGGTGAAAAAACTGCTGGCCTTCAACGATGCCAACTCGCAGCGCGTGGAGGTGGTCATCCTCTCGCGCAACGACCCGGTATCGGGCATGCGCGTGTTCCGCTCTGCAGCGCACTATGGCCTGAACCTGCAACGCGGCTGCTTTGTGCGCGGGCAGTCGCCATGGCGCTACCTGCAACCGCTGCGCGCCAACTTGTTCCTGAGCACCCACATGAGCGATGTGCGGGCTGCACTGGCCGCGGGTGTTCCGGCAGCCCAGGTCTACCCGCACAGCGCGCTGGCCAGCGACGCCCACCCCCACGAAGTGCGCATCGCGTTTGACGGTGACGCGGTGCTCTTTAGCGACGAGGCCGAGCGCGTGTACCAAGAAGGCGGCATCAAAGCCTTTCAGCAGCACGAAATGGAAAAGGTGCGCCAGCCCCTGCCCGACGGCCCGTTCAAACCCCTGCTCATGGCACTGCACCAGCTGCAGCAAGCGGGCAACGAGCGCATGCGCATCCACACCGCACTGGTAACAGCCCGCAGCGCTCCCTCCCACGAGCGCGCCATCCGCACCCTGATGGACTGGAACATCGAGGTCGATGAAGCCCTGTTCTTGGGTGGCTTGGATAAAGGCGAATTTCTGCGCGAGCTGGAACCAGATTTCTTTTTTGACGATCAAACCGGCCACATCGAATCGGCCGCGCGCCATGTGCCTTCGGGGCATGTGGCCAGCGGTGTGCGCAACTAAACCCTGTACAGCCAGTCCCCTATGAACGAGACCACATCTGCACCCCGCAGCCCGGGCGCCAAACTGCACGCGCTGGGCACTTTTCTGCGCCAAGCGTGGCACCTGACCAAACCCTATTTCTGGCACAGCCAAGACCGCTGGAAAGGCCGCGCCCTGCTCGTCGCCATTGTGGCGTTGAACCTCGCGCTGGTTTACATGTCGGTGCTGTTCAACGACTGGTATGGCGTGTTTTACAACGCACTGCAAGAGAAAAACGCCGAGGTGTTTTGGACCCAACTGGGGCGCTTTAGCTACCTGGCTTTCGGTGCCATCATCTTGGCGGTGTACAAGTTTTACCTGACCCAGTTGCTGGAAATGCGCTGGCGACAGTGGATGACCACCACCTACTTGCAGCGCTGGCTCACAGGTCACACCTTTTACCGGCTGGAGCTGGCCCGCTTTACCGGCCAGCAGCAAGCGGGCACCGACAACCCCGACCAGCGTATCCAAGACGACATCAATGGCTTTACCAGCCAGACCATTGGCCTGTCCATGGGCTTGCTCAACTCCTGCGTCACATTGGTCAGCTTTGTCGGCATTCTGTGGGGCTTGTCGGGCGACTTCAGCTTCCACCTAGGGGGCAGCGAATACTTTATTCCCGGCTTCATGGTCTGGATGGCCGTGCTTTACTGCGGCGTGGGCAGCGTGCTCACCCACTACATTGGCCGCCGCCAAATACCGCTCAACTTTGAGCAACAGCGCGTGGAGGCCGACTTTCGCCACCACATGGTGCGCGTGCGCGAGTACAGCGAATCCATCGCCTTGGACCAAGGCGAAACCGTGGCCCAGCGCCACTTGGGCCAACGCTTTGAGCGCGTGCTGGACAACACGCTGCGCCTGATCAAGGCGCAGAAAAACCTGGTCTGGTTCACCAGTTTCTTTGGCCAAGCGGCGGTGGTGTTTCCCTTCGTCGTAGCGGCACCACGCTTTTTCAGCGGTGCCATCCAAATGGGCACTTTGATGCAAATCGCCAGCGCCTTTGGCCGCGTGCAAGATGCTCTGAGCTGGTTTGTGGACAGTTACCAGAGCCTGGCCGCTTGGCGCGCCACGACTGACCGCTTGACCGGTTTTGAAGCATCTTTTCTGGCTGCAGAGCACGCCAGCATTGCTGAAGCAGCTATCAAAACTATAGCAAACACATCCCTAACCCGCACCGCTGGCGACACCCTGCAAGCGCAGCCACTGCAGGTGCACCTGCCCGATGGCAGCCTGCTGCTGGCAGTGGATGCACTCACCACCACTGCGGGCGAGCATGTGCTGCTGCAGGGCCCCTCGGGCTCGGGCAAGTCCACGCTGTTCAGAGCACTGAGCGGCATTTGGCCCCACGCCAGTGGCCAGGTGCAATGGCCTGCCCACGCCATGGTGCTGCCGCAAAAGCCCTACTTTCCCAACGGGGCACTGCGCGATGCACTGGCCTACCCCGAACTGCCTGAACGCTACACCGATGCCCAACTGCAAACCGCCCTGCGCGAAGCAGAACTAGGCCATCTGTGCGCCTCCTTGGACACACTGGATGCGTGGAACCAAAAGCTCTCTGGCGGCGAGCAGCAACGCTTGGCTATTGCCCGCGCCCTGCTGCACAAGCCGCAGTGGTTGCTGGCCGATGAGGCCACCAGCGCGCTGGACATCCAGACCGAAGAAACGCTGTACCAGCGCCTCTTGGACATGCTGCAAGCGCAAGGCGGCACGCTCATCTCCATTGCCCACCGGCCTACGCTGGCCCGTTTTCACCGCCGCACGTGGGAGCTGCAAGCCACGAACGACTCGACCAACGCAGCCTTTGCGCTGCACAGCCGCTTGCTGTAAACGGCTAGGGGACTGGTTGGCTGGGCTGATGGCTTAGGCCTTGGCGGCCACAAACTGCTGGTAGCCCTTGGCGCGCAACTCGCACGCCGGGCACGTGCCGCAGCCGTAGCCCCACGCATGGCGGTGCTCACGGTCCCCGGCGTAGCAGGTGTGGCTGTGCTCCAAAATCACCTCCACCAGTTTGTCGCCACCCAGCTCGTGGGCCAATGCCCAAGTTTGGGCTTTGTCTATCCACATCAGCGGGGTGCTGATGCGAAAGCGCTGCTCCATACCCAGGTTCAGCGCCACTTGCAGCGCCTTCATGGTGTCGTCGCGGCAGTCGGGGTAGCCCGAAAAATCGGTCTCGCACACGCCCGTGACCAGCACCTGCAAGCCACGGCGGTAGGCCAGTGCTGCCGCCAGCGTGATAAAGAGCAGATTGCGCCCGGGCACAAAGGTGTTGGGCAAGCCATTGGCCTGCATGGCAAAAGCCGTGTCGCGCGTGAGGGATGTCTCACTGACCTGCCCCAGCACACCCAAGTCCAGCATGTGGTCTTCGCCCAGTTTGGGCGCCCAATGGGGAAATTCGTCGCGGATGGCCTGCAGCACGTGCACGCGGGCTTGCAGCTCTATGGAGTGGCGTTGGCCGTAGTCAAAGCCCACCGTTTCCACGCGGTCGTAATGCGCCAGCGCGTGGGCCAAACAAGTGGTGGAATCTTGTCCACCGGAAAAAAGTACCAGTGCGGATGTATGCATGGCCGCAATGGTAGTGGCTTACCCGCTTGGGGATGCAAGCCTCACTCGGGTTTTTCGGTTTTGCGCACTTTCTGGATGTCGTAACCCTGGGGTTGTTGACCTGCTAAGCGACCATCATCCTTCTCAGGCTGCACCTGCACCGCCGCGGCACTGGCCATCCACACGATGCGCAAGTTTTCAATGAGCAGTTCAGCGATAGGTGGATCAGGCGGGTCTTTGGGTTTATCGCCAGCGGCGCGTTTGGTCGCCCAATCTCGCTCACCGGGCTCCCCATGCGGGCCTTTCATGGCACTGTGTTCGCTCGGGTTGGGGTAGGTCACATCCTCTCGCGGGGGCTGGCTGACCTTGATTTCATAGATCACACTGGGCTCTGGCGTGGATTGATTGACAGGCGCGACAGGGACTACCCGGTTGGCGCCGTGTGCAGCGGCATCTGCACTGGTGGGGCGCAGGGTCGAGTTCCGATCCAATGGTGTAAGTGGCATGGTCTCAAGGCTTGGGGCCCCCTCCGGTTACTTTGCGGGTTGAACGTACGTCCAATAACGGCAACTGTAGGCGTAACTTAAGCATTTTTTGCGCTGGCGCACCAGCAGCCCAAAAACCTCACGGACAATTTGGTCTATGGTTACCGCTCGCACGTCCACCCCCTCGGCTTCTACCGCCTCTCCCCGCCGCCCAGACGCCCACAGCGCTTGGGTGCGCATGCCTTCTGGGCGCTACATCAATTTGTTCGATCCCACGTTTGCCGACATCGACGACGAGGACGTGGCCATTGGCCTGTCACGCACCTTTCGCTGGGGTGGCCACTCCAAGTGGTCCTTACCCATGTCGGTCGCGCAGCATAGCCTGCTGGTACTGGAAATTCGCCGCAACCAAAGCACACTGGACACAGCCACTGCACTGCGTGAACTGCTGCACGATGCGGAAGAGGGCCTGGTTGGGTTCGATCCCATTTCCCCGCTCAAGCCCGTGCTGGGCACGGACTTTTTGCAGCTCATGGAGCGCATGCAAAAAATGCTGTTTGCCAAATATGGCATTAGCTGGTGGACCAGCAGCGGCAAAAGCCAACACAAAAAAGCCGACATCTTGGCCGCCGCCAGTGAAGCCATCCACATCGCAGGCTGGAGCGTGGAGGAAGTGCGGCGCATTTTGGGTATCACCGTCACACCATTGCAAGACGATCCTTTGACAGCCCGCTACGGTGGCACGCCGTGGGAACCGTGGCCCATGGAAGTGGCCGCACAACGCTTTTTGGAAACCCTGCACCAACTGCTGGATCAACACCACCAGCGCTAGAGCCCCCTTTAGTGCTTAAGACCATGGCCCACACCACCGTTTTACACCTGCGCCGCCAACTGTTTCACATCCTGCACAAACCATCGCCCGAGAACCCGATGGCGCGCTACGTCAACTACTTGCTGGCGCTGCTGATTGTGAGCAACGCCACTCTGGTAGCAGTGGAGTCCATGCCAGGGTGGTCAGCCAGTGCACGCATGCTGTTTCGCAGCTTCGAATGGGTATCCACCAGCATCTTCGCAGTGGAATACATCGCCCGCTTGTGGACTTGCGTGGAACAAGGGCATTTTTACCGCCCTGTGTGGGGGCGCGTGCGCTATGCCTTCACGCCACTGGCAGTACTGGATCTGATCGTCATCGCGACCATTTGGGGACGCGTAGACCTGCGCTTTTTGCGGGTGGCGCGCATGATCCGCCTGCTCAAAGTACTGCACCTCGAACATTTGCACGAAGCATTGGACAAAGTGGGCACCGCCTTGGCCCGACGCCGCGAGTTGCTGATAGTCTCCCTGCTCATGATGGTGCTGTGCATATACGTATCGGCGGCACTGCTCTACCTAGTGGAGCGCCAAGCGCAACCGACTGTGTTTTCCAGCATTCCTGCCACCTTGTGGTGGGCCATGACCACCCTCACCACCATCGGTTATGGCGACATGGTGCCCATCACGGTACTGGGTAAAGTGTGTGCAGGCATGGTCTCGGTTTTTGGCATTGGTGTGTTTGCACTGCCTGTAGCCATCGTTACAGCCGCCATCGTTGAAGCAGGTGCTAGCGATCCAACAACCGTTAGCCATTCGTCGCTTTGTACCCATTGCCAACAAAAAATACATACCCCAAATGAAAAACCATAAAAGCAAACATGGCGTGAAACTTCTACTAATGTGGCAGAATCCAACCCGCTATGCCGCAAAGGCATATTCCAGAATACGTTTCACACTCTCTACAAACTGCGAAGGAAGACGCATGACAAAGATGAACAAAGTTGCCATCATGGTTGCAGCCTTGGCCATGGCCACAGTGGCTGGCGCTCAAGAAATCCACAACTGGCGCAATGCTGGCGGCGAAGTCTGGAAAAACGCATCTGGCGAATGCTGGCGCGATGCCAGCTGGACTCCAGCCACTGCTGCTCCTGGTTGCGGTGGTGAAGCCACTGCTGCAGCGCCTGCTCCCGCTGCAACAGCCGCTGCCCCTGCCGCAGCAGCCGCTGCTCCTGCTGCCAAGCCCGCTGCAACAGCCGCTGCCCCTGCCGCAGCAGCCGCTGCTCCTGCCAACAAAGTCAGCTACAAAGCTGACACATTCTTTGACTTCGACAAGGCTGTTCTCAAGCCCGAAGGCAAGGCAGCACTGGACAAACTGGTTGCCGAAATCAAGAAAATTGAATTGGAAGTCGTTATCGCAGTGGGTCACACCGACTCCGTGGGTACTGACGAATACAACCAAAAACTGTCCATCCAGCGCGCTGAAGCCGTGAAGGCTTACTTGGTGTCCAAGGGCGTGGAAAAGAACCGCATCTACACCGAAGGCAAGGGCGAGAAGCAACCTGTTGCTGACAACAAAACTTCTGCTGGCCGTGCCAAGAACCGCCACGTAGAAGTGGAAGTGGTTGGCACCAGCAAGTAATTTGCACCCAACCGGCAAAACCCGCTTCGGCGGGTTTTTTTATGGATTTTGCAAACCGCCATGACCACACACGCTACCCACTCTGACGCCGCCACATCCAGCAACGCATCGCCTGCCGAGCTGGCCAAATTCGCCGCCCATGCCCATCACTGGTGGGATCCCCAAGGGCCGCTGCACACACTGCATGCCATCAATCCCTTGCGCTTGGGCTGGATTCAAAAAGTCAGCCAAGGGCTGCACGGCAAAACCGTGCTGGACATTGGTTGCGGTGGTGGTTTGCTCAGCGAAGCCATGGCCAAGGCTGGCGCAGCATCGGTTACGGGTATTGATCTGGCCCACAAATCCATTAAAGTGGCCCAACTGCATGCCATGGAAGCTGGGCTGAACCATCTGCACTTCCAAACTGTGGCTGCTGAAGACATGGCCCAGCAGCAGCCCGCTAGTTTTGACGTGGTGACTTGCATGGAAATGCTCGAGCACGTGCCCGATCCGCTATCCATCGTCAAAGCCTGCGCCGACTTGGTTCGCCCCGGTGGTTGGGTCTTCCTCTCCACCATCAACCAATCGCCCAAGGCATTTTTTCAAGCTGTTTTGGCAGCGGAATACATCATGGGCATGGTGCCCAGAGGCACCCACGACTACGGCAAATTCATCCAACCTACGGTGCTGGCTGCCATGTGCCGTCAAGCCGATTTGGACGTACAAGAATTCACTGGCTTGACCTACAACCCACTGACCCGCCGCTACAAACTCACCCCATCCGTGGACGTGAACTACTTCTTGGCGGCACGCAAACCAGGACTGGCTGCATGAGCACACACCACCCTATCCGCGCCGTCTTGTTCGACCTAGACGGCACCTTGGTGGACAGCGCCCCCGACTTAGCAGGGGCAGCCAATCAAATGCGCCTGAACCGGGGCCTGAGCGCCCTACCACTGGATGACTATCGCCACATGGCCGGAGCCGGGGCCCGCGGCCTGCTGGGCATTGCCTTTGGGGTCAAACCCGACGATGCCCACTTCATCGCCATGCGCGATGAGTTTTTGACCCTCTACCGGGCGCGCTTGTCCCTACTCACCCGCCCTTTTGACGGCATAGCCACCTTGCTAGCGGCATTGCAAACCCGCTCTATACCGTGGGGTATTGTCACCAACAAGGTGGAACGGCTCGCCGCCCCACTGGCGCAGCAAATAGACTGCCTGCGCCCCTGCCCCGTGGTAATTGGGGGCGACACCACCGGCTTTGCCAAACCGCACCCCCAACCCTTGCTGGAAGCGGCCAAACGCTTGGGCGTTGACCCCACGCACTGCCTGTATGTGGGCGACGACGAGCGCGACATCGTGGCCGGCAAAGCCGCAGGCATGCGTACTGCTGCAGCCACCTATGGCTACATAGGCCAATGCCACTGGCAAGAATGGAACGCCGACAGCGTGATTCATTCCCCTGCCGAACTGCTGGACATGCTCGATATCGCCTAGAATCCTTTCTTTCGGGGCTGCACTGGTTTCGACGAGGGTGCGGAATCGATGTGGTGCATGTCGAGCTGAATGTGCTCGTAAAACAGATTCAAACAAACTAACTGCAAACGACGAACGTTTCGCACTCGCTGCTTAATAACCAGTGAGCCTTACAACGGCAGGCCGATGGGCCGGGCAAGGGTGGCGCAAGCTGTCCAGGCTGTAAGGTCATTTTCATCGGCTGGCTCGCGTCCGGGTACCTTGGACGAGGGTGAGACAAAAGGGTACTGGCCCAATGTGCAGCGTGCGACTGCGCGGCACACTGGGTAAGACTCAAATCAGACCGCTACGCATGTAGATCCGCTCGAAGATGGCTTTCGGACGGGGGTTCAAATCCCCCCAGCTCCACCAAATCCACTAAACCAACCGCACGCGGTTGGTTTTTTTATGCCGTCACGCGGATGGACTAGCCCTGCGCGTGAACTGCTGCTCGATGACGGAACTACCCCACTGGCTACCCTGCTCCTCGTGCATGAGCACAAAGCCCCATTCCTCGTACAGCTTGCGTGCCGCATCGAGCCCCTTGAAAGTCCATAGCTGGGTAGCGGCAAAGCCTTGGCGGTCACAAAAAGCCAATGCCTCGGCCAGCAGGCGGCGTCCCACCCCTACACCGCGACAGCCATCCTCCACAATGAACCAGCGCAAATGGGCTTGCTGCTGGCCAAGGTCTTGTCCATCTATGGCCACCGCGCCCACCACTCTGTCATGGTATGTAGCCACCCAAATGCCATTGCATGGCTGATCCAGCCTAGCGACGAATTCGGCCATGCCGGTGGCCACCTGACTCTCAAAAAACTGTCCAAAGCCTGCGTGCTTGGCGTAAAAGCTGGCATGCATCTCGGTCACACGCCCCACCAAGCCAGGACGGTATCCCGCGCTCACCGCGATGGCATCGGGCTTCTTGGCTGGTGCGTCAGCACTGCGGCCTACTTGAAGGGCCTGGGCATAGGCTGCAAGGCCTTGCGCCACGGTCTGCTGCTGGACCCCATTTAGCTGTTGCATCGCACGGTGAACTTGGCTTTGCCCATAGGCATGAATAGCCTTCACGGTCCGCTCACCTTGACCGGTGAGTTGCAAGTGCTTGTACCGCCCATCAGCTTGCCCGGCTGACTCAGCCAACTCCCCTGCCTTGACCAGTTTTCCCAGCATGCGGCTGACACTGGATTTTTCCAAGCCCAGCACCTGCACCAGCTGGGCCGCCGTCATGCTGCCGTGGGCACTTATCTCCAACAAGGCATGCACTGCGGAGGGCGAGTAGTCGGTTCCTGCCAATGTGGGATGCATAAAACCCAGCTCGCGCACCATGGCGCGCGATGCGGCGCGTATCTCCTCAACCAATGACAGAGCAGCGTCCATCTGCAGTCCTTTCAAGCATATAGTTGTATAATACAACCATACACCAAAGAGATACCAATGGCTCTGCCAAAGAAAAAGGCCTCCAGCGCAGTGCTGGAGGCCTTTTACATAGCGTAACGCTGGGGTTTACGCAGCGTTGAGCTTGCGGGCCAGTTGGGCCAAGCGGGCGCTGTAGGCCTTGGCGTCAAAAGCGCGGCGGGCAATACCGCTCTCTACCGCAGCTTGCGCCACGCGCAGCGACACGGATTCGAGCAAGCGCTTGTCCAGCAAAGTGGGCAGCAGCTTGTTCTTGCCAAACGCTTCGTCAGCACGGGCCAAATCGGCCAGCGCCAGCACAGCGGCTTTTTTCATTTCTTCGTTGATCTGGGCAGCCCCCATGTCCAGCGCAGCGCGGAACAGGTAGGGGAAGCACAGGGCGTTGTTCACTTGGTTGGGGTAGTCGGAACGGCCAGTCGCGGTAATGGCTTCGGGCACAGCAGCTACCACCAACTCGGGGCGGATTTCGGGTTCGGGGTTGGCCAAGGCAAACACCACGGGCTTGGCAGCCATGCTGCGCACCATGTCTTGGTTGACCGCGCCGGGGCCAGACAGGCCCAAGAACACGTCGGCACCCACCAACGCATCACCCACGGTACGGGCAGCGGTGTCGCGCGCCCACAGGGCTTTCTCGCCGTCGTCGCCCTTGGCACCACGGCCGGTGTAAATCACGCCCTTGGAATCGCACACCACCACGTTGCGCTTGTCCAAGCCCAAGCTGACCAGCAACTCCAAGCAAGCGATAGCGGCAGCGCCCGCGCCGTTGCAGACCAGCTTGACGTTTTGCAGGGTCTTGCCTTGCAGTTGCAGGGCGTTGATCAAACCTGCAGCCACCACGATGGCGGTGCCGTGCTGGTCGTCGTGGAACACGGGGATAGACAAGCGCGAACGCAGCGCGCGCTCGATCTCAAAGCACTCAGGGGCTTTGATGTCTTCTAGGTTGATACCGCCAAATGTAGGGTGCAGGCTGGCGATGGTCTCGATCAGCTTGGCGGGGTCGGTTTCGTCGATCTCGATGTCAAACGCATCAATGCCCGCAAAGCGCTTGAACAGCACCGCCTTGCCTTCCATCACCGGCTTGCCAGCCAGCGCGCCGATATTGCCCAAGCCCAGCACGGCAGTGCCGTTGGTGATCACGGCCACCAAGTTGCCCTTGGCGGTGTATTGGTAGGCCAAAGCGGGATCGCGCTCGATCTCCAAGCAAGGCACGGCCACGCCGGGCGAGTAGGCCAAGGCCAAATCGTCTTGGCTGGCTACGGGCTTGGTGACGTGGATTTCAATCTTGCCGCCGATGTCATCGCTGTGTTGGGCGCGGTGGTAGGCCAGCGCCGCCTCTTGCAGATTGAACTCGGTTTGCGCAGGAGCCAACTGCTCTTGCTGGGTGGAAGTACTGCCTGAAGCGGCCTGCATTTGGGTTTGGTTGGACATGCTGATGGAAGTCATCAATTAGGGAAGTTGCGGATTCTGCGACTACGCAGCCCTCTTTTTCAGTCTCATGACAAAAACACCATGCATAAGTTTTATAGCTTTATGCATGCATATGTTTTTTTGCCTCATCCCTGTGCAGGGCGCACCGCCACGGTGCCCACCTAGAATCAACCGCATGCCCCACTCCCCCACCCTGCTCATCCTCATCATCTACTTGGCCTTTATCAGCTTGGGCTTGCCCGACGGGGTGTTGGGCGTGGCCTGGCCCTCTATCCGCGAGCAAATGGCCCAACCGCTGGACGCGCTGGGCCTTATCAGCATCACCCTCACGGCCTGCTCCGCCCTGGCCAGTACCCAGGCTGCCCGTTTGAGTGAGCGCTGGGGCACAGGCTTGGTGGTGGCCGCCAGCGGGCTGATGACAGCGCTGGGGCTGCTGGCATTTTCTTTTGCCCCCAGCTTTGCGGTAATGGTGGCGCTGGCCGTGCCACTGGGTTTGGGTGCTGGCGCGGTCGATGCCAGCCTGAACCACTTTGTGGGCAGCCACTATTCCCCCCGCCACATGAGCTGGCTGCACGGTTGCTGGGGCATAGGGGCCAGCGCAGGGCCATTCATCATGGGCTTGGCCTTGGCAGGCCAGCTAGGCAATGGCAACGGCGTAGGCCACTGGGACAGCGGCGTGCGCAGTATTGGTTTTATGCAACTGGCGTTTGCAGCTGTGCTGTTTGCTAGCTTGGCCCTGTGGCGGCACGCCCCGCAAAGCACTGCAGCACATATGCCCAGCGAAGCAGGCACAGAGCCAGCCCCCGCACGCGACTCCACCCTGCTGCGCTGGCTGGCCCCGCTGTGCTTCTTGTTCTACGTGGGGGGCGAATTGGGCACGGGCATCTGGGCCGCCAGCATCTTGATAGACAGGGGCCACAGCGCCAGCCAAGCCAGCTGGTGGGTATCGCTGTACTTTGGCTCCATCACCAGCGGGCGCTTTGTCATAGGGGCCATGGCCAACCGCATTGGCAACCGCCGCCTCATCCTGCTGGGCGGCGTGGTCGCCTTGCTGGGGACGGTGGTGTTCATGGCGCAGCCCGTGCTGGGCGCGTGGTCCAACGCAGGCCTCATCCTCATGGGCTGGGGCTGCGCGCCCATATTCCCGGCCATGATGCACGAGACCAACCGCCGCTTTAGCCCCCAGTGGGCGCAGCGCATGGTGGCACGGCAAATGATTTTTGCCTACGCTGGTTCCTCCCTCGTGCCCGCTGCTTTGGGTGTGCTGGCGCAGCACGCCGGGCTGGGTGCAGTCATGCCCGTGGTGGTGCTGTTCATGGCGCTGCTGCTGGCACTCAACGCATGGGTCAACCGCCTGCACGCGGGTCTCTACAATCGCTAAGCCATTCTCTTTTTCTGCCTGCAAAGCCATGCCACAAGCCCCCGCCCCCGCCACCACCACTTCCCCCAACACCAACCCACGCCCCGTGCGCAGCCAGTACGAAGACTTCATGCGCCACGTGTACACCACCGGGGTGCACAAAGGCGACCGCACCGGCACCGGCACCAAAAGCGTGTTTGGCCACCAAATGCGCTTTGACCTGAACGAAGGCTTCCCGCTCGTCACCACCAAGAAGGTGCACCTGAAAAGCATCATTTTGGAACTGCTGTGGTTTCTGCGTGGCGACAGCAACGTGCAGTGGCTGCAAGAACGCGGCTGCACCATTTGGGACGAATGGGCGCGCGCCGACGGCAGCTTGGGCCCCGTGTACGGCGTGCAGTGGCGCAGCTGGCCCACCCCGGACGGCGGGCACATAGACCAGATAGCCGACGTCATCCAAACCCTGAAAACCAACCCCGACAGCCGCCGCATCATCGTGAGCGCCTGGAACGTGGCCGAGCTGGACAAAATGGCCCTGATGCCCTGCCACGCGTTCTTTCAGTTTTACGTAGCGCCCGCTACCGAGCCCGGCGGCAAAGGCAAACTGAGCTGCCAGCTCTACCAGCGCAGCGCAGACATTTTCTTGGGCGTGCCGTTCAACATAGCCAGCTACGCCCTGCTGACGCACATGGTGGCGCAGCAGTGCGACCTGGACGTGGGCGACTTCATCTGGACCGGCGGCGACTGCCACATCTACAGCAACCACCACGAACAAGTGGAACTGCAACTAAGCCGCCAGCCATTTGCCTACCCCACGCTGAACATCAAGCGCAAGCCGGACAGCATCTTTGGCTACGAGTACGACGACTTTGAAGTGCTGAGCTACGAATGCCATCCCGGCATCAAAGCGCCGGTGGCGGTGTGAGGCAAGGCTGCGGCGACTTTGTCGTTTTTGTTATGCCTGTGCATTCAAACAGCAGCCAGCCGTAAGTGCTTGATATTGAAAATGAATAGGGAATTTTTCAAACCACGTTACCCGGCAGGCTGCCATGTTATCCCGCAGAATTGCGGGATATATCAAAGTTGGGCATCATGAACAATAGCACCGTGCCTGAATCGGAACCTCTCTTCGATGAAAGCGAAGCCGAAGGTTTTATCGGCAAGCATTTATTAGTTGGTGTCACACGCTGCACCCGAACCGGTGAAGTCATCGGGCATGAGCAATTCCATGGCGAAATCATTCGCGCCAGCCGAAAGGACGGAATCATCCTGCGTCTTCACTGAAGCAAGGAAGAGAGGTGGCTACCCCCAGATCTAAGCCGGCTGGAGCCTGCGTCACCAGGTGAGTACCGGCTCAAAGGATCTGGCGAGGTCGTCATAGATCCAGACTTTGTGTCTACCTGGACGGTCTATCCGTCTGAGAGGGTGTAGAAATGAAGCCGATGATGCCCAACCCATCATTCCACCGGACCGCCTTCGGCGGCCGGTGAATTCAAACGTTGGGCCGCTTGCAAAAAGAACTGTATTTATATACAGTAATGACCTTCAACAACAAAGGAAGCGTGATGCTGCAAGGAAGCTGCTGCTGTGGAACCGTGAAGTTCAAGCTCACAAGTCCCCCAACGATGATGGGCACCTGTCACTGCACACGGTGTCGCAAGAGCGGTGCGAGTACGTTCGTTTTCGTCAAGCGCGATGCCTTCGAACTTCTCTCTGGTGCCGAGTCCATAACCACGTACAAGCCAGAAGCACCATACAAGTACAACCGTTGCTTTTGCTCCAAGTGCGGTTCGTCGCTCGGTGAAGTCACATCGACCAACGAATCGTTTCCCGTGGCAGCAAACTGCTTCGACAACGAAATTCAACTAAAGAATCTCTTTCATGAGTTCGTTAAAGAGAAACCAAGTTGGTACGAAATCAGCGATGACGCTAAGCAGTTTATGGAACACCCACATCAATAGCACGCAATTCCAGCGGCCCAACCCGTCATTCCACCGGACCACCACCGGCGGTCGGTAAATTCAAACGTTAGGCATCTGAGAACAGCGAGTCCGCGAAGATGAACCGATGGAATATTCCTGAGTGGCTTGAGAATGAGGTGGTCGCCCGAGACTCTCGATGTGTTTATTGCGGAATCACATTGGGATCATGCGGCACCCGAAAATCAAAATCCTCATGGGAGCACATCGTCAACGATGAGCGAATCATCACAAGGGAGAATATTGCTTTGTGCTGCATGTCCTGCAACTCAAGCAAGGGCGCGAAACTGTTGGAGGTTTGGCTAACAAACTCCAAGTATTGCGAGCGCAAAGGCATCAACAAAAATACGGTTGCACAGATCGTTAAAAATGCACTTATTTCACCACCATCGCTTGCCTAACAATTCCGTCAAGAGGGACCGCCCACAAGCTGTGCTTGTGGGTTCCCTTCGCGGCTTCGCCGCTACGGCGGCCCCTTACGTCAAACGTTAGACCTCATGACCGCCTTCTCACTCCTTGCTGCGTCCGAGCATGATAAAGACTTCATTTTTGAAGCCTTCAAGGTCTCAATGCGAGAGTATGTTGAGTGGGCTTGGGGATGGAACGAAGAGTTGCAGCGCAATGGTTTCTGGACAAATTTTTCGGTTGAAAAATTCAAAATAATTTGTATTTCGGGGCAAAGTGCTGGAGCACTTTATGTCGAGGAGAGCGACCAACACCACTGGGTCCGAACGATCTTTCTGAGGCCAGAGTTCCAAGGGCTAGGAGTGGGGTCAGAATTGCTTGCTCAAGAAGCTAATCGAGCAAAAAGCGTCAGCAAGAATTTGGTGCTGAAGGTCATAAAGATCAATCCGGCAAAACGCCTCTATGACCGCTTAGGTTTCAAAGTCGTGAAAGAAGACGATGCTACATACCATATGCAATTGGTCTAACATGGCATATATGGACTCCCCCACAAGCGCAAGAAACTGATCGAGTGGGGGCCGTTGGGTAAAGCACCTGCTGCTCAATATATCCGGCATCTGAAGTGGACTCTGTTGTGGTCCGTGCCGACATGAAATCTGCGTCACCAACGCGCCAGCTTGTTGGCCAGCGCACACGCCGCCTTGTTGTGGTTGCTGCGTGCGCCCACAGGAATAGCAAGACCAAACTCACGGCAGAAGCCACGCAAGTCGTTGATGCGTGAAGTGCGTGTGCTAGGCCCTTCGTGCTCGGCTTAGTTTTTGCGTGCTTTGCAAAACAACTCTCGGAGCAAGTATGAGCAGCCAGCGCGTATTCAAATCAAGTGATCACATGCAAGTGAGCGATGGAGAGCCTATTCGTTCAGTTGTCCAAGAGTCCGTGCACTCGGTCAACGTCGCTTGGCATGTCGAACCGGGACAAACTATTGCCCCCCACACGCATCCGCAAGGCCAAGACACATGGACTATTCTCTCCGGTCACGGCGAGTATCAAATCGACGAACAGGGCAACACCGTTAAGGTTACGCTTGGCGACGTCGTCGTAGCAAAACAGGGGGAAGTGCACGGCGTCAAATGCACGAGCCTCGAACCATTGCGGTTCATTTCCGTAGTTGCCCCAATCGAAGCAGGTTATGTTCTTATTCCACCACGCACCTAACTGCAAGCGAGGTATTTGTGGCAGAAGTAAAAATGTGGATTAGCGCAAAAACCTAATAGTGCTGCTGCCACTCCTGCATTGGAGTAAGTTAACAGCAGCAATATTTTGCCTTTCGGCTCAAGTGCGGCGTTCGGGCAAATGTCATCCGAGCGGCTTCTCGGTGCATGAATGAAGTATTCAATCTGCAGACTGCTGCGCGGAAGCTGCGTACCAATTTTCCTTCTTCACAATCTTCTCCTGCGCAGGATCTGCTTGGTAGTGCGGAGACATAATCTGTATGCCGTATTCGTTGAACACATCCTGAATGTTGGCATGCAGTGCGCTGAGCACTTCGGCACGTGAGCGCGGCTGTGATGGAATAGCCTGACAAACAAGACGATATTCCGGGTAAAAATCCGATAGCGCTGTCTGAAAAACGCGTGGCTGTGGCTCATCCAGCACGTGTTCAGTGCGCCGTGCAGCCTCACATAGCATGGCTTGAACTTGACGCCAGGGCGTGTCATAGCCAATAGTCACTGTGGCGTCTATTACGAAGCCCTGCCCCTGCACTGTGCGCGAATAGTTTTTAGTAGCCGTACCAATGATGACGGAATTTGGCAGAGTTATTTCCTCTCCAAGCCCCGTGCGGATGCGCGTGGTGAACAAACCAATCTCGGTGATGGTGCCTTCGTGATCGCCAATGCGCACGTACTCCCCCATCTTGATGCTGCGCGTGTACATCAGTATCAAACCACCAGCAGCTTGCCCGACCATGCTGGAGGCACCAAGCGAAATCATCAGACCGACAAGCACCGACATCCCGCGAAACGCTTCTGTTTGTGCACCCGGCAGGTAAGGAAAGGCCATAGCCAATGCAAACAGCCAGATCAACACACTGGCCAAGCGCCGACTGATGACTGCAGTATCTTGATCAATCAGACCAAGATCCAGGTGGCCTGCCGCAACGCGATCGAACAACGGGCGCAGCATGCGAATGACCGTACGGGCAACCAAAAAGACCAACCCAGCAATGAAGAGATTGGGAATCGCTGAAGCAATGCCAGAAAAAATCAGCAGCACAGAATCCAGCAAGTACGCGTGGAGTTGCTCGCCCCAGGCACGCGTAAAGGGGAAACGGCTCAGTGAAAAACTCAGCCATTCATATACCAGCAGCAGTGTTGCGCTCCAATACAGCAAGGTCAGGAGCGCACTCACAACATGCAGCACTCGCTCACCAAGCATCAAGGCCGGGCCAGCAGGATCAAACGCATGCATTGCACGCCCCATGCGCTGCAGTGTCCAACTGGCGATGAAACGATACAAACGGTTCAGTCCCAGCCAGAGCAGGATGGCAATCAGTGTTGCAGCCAACACATAGCCCGCTTCCCGAAGCAGCGCTGACATATCACGGGTCTCTTGCTTCTCGCGCACCACTGTTTTCAAGGCTTGCACACTGGCTGCGAGCATGGCATCACGCGTTTGGCCGCTCACGGTGTCGACATCTTCTGGGCCAAAGGATAGGGCAGCGACATCGTCTAAGAGGATCAAACTCAATTCACCCTCGCTGCGCACACTGACCACGCCAGGGCCACCGCGATCCAACAGTTCAAGAACGTTGCGCTGGGTGCGGCGTGCACGCTCTTGCGCACCAACACCAAACAAGGTAGAACGAAAGGTGGCAAGCGGGCGATTGAAGATTGTGACCTGGGCTTCTTCGGCACTTGGAGCAGCAGTGGTTGTGCTGGCCCCCGATGTTGAAATGCACAAGTAGCACAGTGCAGTGCCTAGGCAGAAGCGCCACAGTACCCCGTAAAGTTTTTGTTGCCAACGCATAAGAAGTCTTGTACAGCCAAGTGATCTTGGAATATACCGCGCCACCAGACTGATTTTTGCCCCTAAGAAGGCTGCTTCGCACTGCAGCGAGAGACAGTCAGAGCGACTTTTACAATCCCAACCATGCTGACCGTCATTAACCTGAACGAACAAGCCGCCCAACTGGCATCCAGTTGGAAATCCAAAGTGCTGGGCAACCCTGCAGGCGTGAACTTCAAGGTGCTGCGCATGGACGGCAGCCCCTACCCCGACGAAGTGCACGACTTTGACGAAGCGCTGTTGGTCATCGATGGCTGCATGCGCCTGGACATACAAAGCCAAGTAACAGAGGTGCACACGGGCGAAGTGTGCATAGTGCCTGCGGGTATGCCGCATGGCGTGGCAGCGGGCAGCCACGGCACGCTGGTAATCATCGACCCGCGTGATTAACGCTGGACCGCTGCAGTGAACCCCACCACGCCCCTCCTCTACACCTACCGCCGCTGCCCCTACGCCATGCGCGCCCGCATGGCTTTGCTGGTGGCGGGGGTGGGGTTTGATGCGCACGAAATCGTGCTGCGAGACAAGCCAGCAGCCATGCTGCGCGCTTCGCCCAAGGGAACGGTGCCGGTGTTGGTGCTGCCAGACGGCGCGGTGCTGGAGCAAAGCTGGCACATAGTGCAGTGGGCTTTGATGCAACCCAACGCCACGGCAGACGTACAGCGCTGGTGGAGCGCGGCGCAGACTGCGGACAACGTGGCCCTGCTGCAGTGCAACGACGGGCCGTTCAAACACCACCTGGACCGCTACAAATACCCCGAGCGTTTCGCGGGCGAAGCGGGCAACACCCCGGCGCTAAGCCGTGAGGAACACCGCCAGAGAGCCGTGGAGTTACTGCTGCAGCCGCTAAACACACGCTTGGCCGCAGCCCCGTATTTGGGTGGTGATGCGCCCTGCGCTACGGACATTGGCCTATTCCCCTTCGTGCGGCAGTTTGCGGCGATAGACCCTGCTAGGTTTGACGCCCTGCCACTGCCCCACCTGCACCGCTGGCTGGCGGGGTGGGTGCACAGCCCGCTGTTTGCAGCGGTCATGCACAAGCTGCCCAGCAATGCAGTGTGCACCTGGCCGCATAATCACCGCCCTATGTCCAGCCCCAATCCCTCCAGCCAACCCCGCATCCACCTCATCTACGCCCGCGCCAGCAATGGCGTTATTGGCAAAGACGGCACCATGCCCTGGCATTTGCCCGAGGACTTGGCGCACTTCAAGCGCACCACGCTGGGCTGCCCGGTGGTGATGGGTCGCAAAACGTGGGATTCGCTGCCTGCGCGCTTTAGGCCGCTGCCGGGGCGTTTGAATGTGGTCATCAGCCGCCAAGCAGACTGGCTGGCCAGCACTGGATTTACCGATAAAAACAGCCTGCAGAGCGCATGCAGCTTGCTGGAGGCGCTACAAATTTGTGAGCAAACTACCTCACAGCAAGCGGTGTGGGTCATGGGGGGGGCGCAGATTTATGCCCAAGCCGAACCACTGGCCAGCCGCGCGGTGGTGACCGAGATAGACCAAGCGTATGACGGAGATGCCTACGCCCCCACGCTGGGGCCAGATTGGCGCGAAGTGGCCCGCGAGCGCCATGTGGCCGCCAGCGGACTGGGCTACAGCTTTGTGACTTACGAGCGCTAGTGCTAGGGCGGGCGCTAAGGCTCGGCCACCACGTGCAGCCCGCTGGGGGCTGACTTGGCCATGCGCTTGGCCACGGCGGCGTGGTTGGCGACGTCGTCCGCGTCACGGTACTGGGCGTGCTGCACCACCACCGCGCCCACGGACACCGTGGTGCACGGGAAAAAGCGCACCACGCCATCGCGCCCCTCGGCCTCTATGCCGCCCTGCTCTATGGCTGCGGGGTCAAACAGCGTGCGCGCCTCTTGGGCAAACTGGGCTATGAGCTGCTCGCAGCGCTGCTGCCAGTCCGCACTTTGGAACAAGATGAGAAAGTCGTCCCCGCCAATGTGTCCCACAAAGTCGCGCTGCGGGTCGGCGTACTGCACCGCCAAGCGGGCCAAGAGGCGAATCATCTCGTCGCCGCGCCAGTAGCCGTAGTGGTCGTTGAAGGGCTTGAAGTGGTTCAAGTCCAAATAGCAGGCCACAAAGCTGGATTCCTTGTCCAGCAAGCGGCGTATGTGCAGGGTGATGGGGATGTTGCCCGGTAAAAAGGTCAACGGGTTGGCGTGGCGGGCGGCTTCTAGGCGCAACTCGGTGACCGAGCGCACCAACTGGTCGCCCGTGCCCAGCCCCACGTAGCGGCCATTCTCGGTGACGATGAAGCCATCGCTCAGGTAGCGCTGGTCTTGCGAGGTGAGGATGCCCACCAGTTCCTCGATGTCGTGGCTGCGCTCGATCAGGCGCGGCTCCACGTTGGCATTCATGAGGCAGGGTTTGCGGCCGTACACCTCGCGAAAGTACAGCGTGGCATAGCGGTCCATGAACAGCTGGCGGTTGATGATGGCCTGCGGACGCTCCGCTTGCACCACTGCCAAAGCATGCAAACCGGGATGCTCTTGAAACAGTTTGGCTACATCGTCATTGGTGGTTTGTGGGCTGACCGCCGGGGCATAAATGACCGACAAATGCCGCAGTTGGCCCCGGTGTACCACCTGACGCTGCTGGGGCAGCACGGCCACTGCGGTGTCGTGCAGCACTTGTTGGGCTTGGGGCAGAACCTCGGCTTGCACCACGGTTGTGGGTTGGCCCAAAAAATAACCCTGACCATACGACAAGCCCAAGTCGCGGATGACACGCAAGTCCGCTTCGTTTTCTATGCCCTCCACCACCAAGGCGGTGTTGAAAACGTCGGCAATTTGCAGCAGTGCTTGCAAGGTCTTGAGTTTGTCCGCCTTGGTGCTGATGCTGTGGCTGAAATACTTGTCGATCTTCACGATGTCAGGCCGCAATTGGGACCACAGGCGCAAGCTGGAGTGACCATCGCCAAAATCGTCCAAGGCCAAAGACAAACCCACGGCATGCAGGGCGCGGGCGATCTCGACCATGGCATCCATGTCGCCCACGCGTTCGTGTTCGGTGATTTCCAGTACCACCATGCGCGGCAGCACCCGCAACTGGCGCATGGCTTGCGCCAGTGTTTGCGCCCCGCCCACGGCCACCAGTTGGGATAGCGCACCGGCGCTGATGTTGATGAACAAACGCCCCGGTTGTTGCAACAAACCCCAATGCCGCAAGGCGCAATAGATGCAGTACAGCTCAAGCTCGTAAAGCACGGCTTCCTCGTGAGCCGCAGCAAACAGGGCTGCGGGCGACTGCAGTGCATGGCTAGCAGGCCCGCGAATTAACGCTTCATGGGCGTAGACAGTCCCTGTATGCAAATCAGCAATGGGCTGAAATGCCACAGCAAGCGCATTGGCTCGCATCAACTGCGCTACGGGGCCCCGACCATTTTGTACTGCGGGCCAAAACTCGCGCGCGAGCAGGCCCATCTGGTCTATTACCGGGCTAGGTGTCCGTTCTGGATCCAACATGCCGGCAGTAGACTACAAATTAGTGACAAATACGTGACAAACCCCAAGCATCCGCCCCCTCGCTCAGGCGAGGATGGGCATTACCAGCTGACGTCGCGGTCGGGCGTAGCGCGGATGCGGTGGATGCTCAAATCCGCACCCTCAAACTCTTCTTCTTGCGACAAGCGCAAGCCCAGAACCAGTTTGATAAGGCCGTACACAACCAAACCACCCACTGCAGCCCACGCCACACCCAGCGCAGTGCCCAGCAGTTGCGAGACGAAGCTCACCCCACCCAAGCCACCCAAGGCGTGTTGGCCAAACAAGCCAGCGGCTATGCCGCCCCAGGTGCCGCACAGGCCGTGCAGCGGCCACACGCCCAGCACGTCGTCAATCTTCCAGCGGTTTTGCGTGGCGGTGAACATGGCCACAAACAGCAAACCTGCCACCACACCCACCACCAGTGCGCCCAGTGGGTGCATGAGGTCGGAGCCCGCGCAAACCGCTACCAAACCAGCCAAGGGGCCGTTGTGCACAAAGCCGGGGTCGTTCTTGCCTGCCAGCAACGCCGCCAGCGTGCCGCCCACCATGGCCATGAGGGAGTTGACCGCTACCAAGCCGGAAATTTTGTCGATGGTCTGCGCGCTCATAACGTTAAAGCCAAACCAGCCAACGCACAGAATCCACGCGCCCAAGCCCAAGAAGGGAATGTTCGATGGCGGGTGGGCCGAGATGCCGCCGTCTTTGCGGTAGCGGTTGGAACGCGCGCCCATCAGCACCACAGCGGGCAAGGCAATCCAGCCGCCCACCGCGTGCACCACCACAGAGCCTGCAAAGTCATGGAAAGGCGCACCAAAAGTCGCCTCCAACCACGCTTGCACGCCGAAATGGCCATTCCATGCGATGCCCTCAAAAAACGGATACACCAAGCCCACGATGATGGCCGTGGCCAAGAGCTGCGGCCAAAACTTGGCTCGCTCGGCAATGCCACCCGAAATAATGGCCGGAATGGCCGCTGCAAAGGTGAGCAAGAAGAAGAACTTCACCAGCTCGTAGCCATTCTTTTGCGCCAGCACATCGGCACCCACAAAGAAGCTGCTGCCATAGGCCACGCTGTAGCCCACCACAAAGTAGGCGATGGTGGAGACAGAAAAGTCCACCAAGATTTTGACCAGCGCATTGACTTGGTTTTTGTGCCGAACGGTACCCAGCTCCAAGAAAGCGAACCCAGCGTGCATGGCCAAGACCATGATGCCGCCCAACAAAATAAAGAGGGCGTCAGAGCCCTGTTTTAGTGCATCCATGAAATTTTCTAGTGCATTGAGGTTGATTTAAGTGCATCCGAAGGTTGAAAAACCTTGAATGCACCAAACTCAAGCAAAAAATGCGCCAGAACGGTGTATGCACCAAATTCGCCACGCGCACAGTGCAGCCACCGCCGCACTGGCCGAGCAGGCCCAGTAGATGCTGGACAGACCCCAATAGCCTTGCATCCACCCGCCCAAAAAGCCTGCCAGCATGCCTGGCACGCCATAGGCCAGCACCACGTACAGCGCCTGGCCACGCCCCAGCAATGCACCAGGGAAGAAACGGGCAATCAAGGCCATCGCTGCGCTGTGGTGGGCAGCAAATGTGAATGCATGCACGGCTTGTGCGATCACCATGACCCACAGCACCGTGGCCAACTCCGCCGTCACAGCCATGCGCACCGCCATGACCGCACTGCCCAGCAGCAACCACTGCGGCAAAGCCAGCAAGGGCATCCAACGGCTTTGGGTAAAGAACCACGCAATTTCCACCGTCACGCTGACCGACCAGTACACCCCGATCATGGTTTTGCTGTAGCCAAGACTATCGAGGTACAGCGAGAAAAAGGTGTACAGCCCCATGTGCGAGAGCACATGAAAAAACGCCCCGACAAAGAACCACTGCACCTCTTGGCGACGCAGCACAGAGGCCACTGGCATAGGGGCTTGCCCGGCACTGCTGCTGTAGAGCGTAGGCGTGCGCATAGCCGCCAACAGCAGCAAGACAGCACTGACCAGCACCACCCACACAAAGGTTTGCAAGCCTTGGCGTTCAAACCACCAGCCCGCAAACAGCACCGCCAGCATGAAACCAACCGATCCACACAAACGGATGCGTCCATACAAACGGCTGTCCAAATGCCCGTCTTGGCTGATGACTTGGCTCACCGCCGCATCGCTGAGTGGTTGTATGGCACTGAAGTGGGCATAAATACCCAGCAGCACCAAAGCCACCCACCATGCACCACCTTGCCACCAAAGGCCGAGTGAGCACAACAGCGTCATGGCCGATAGCCAGCGCAACACCTGCGTACGCTTATGGGTTTTGTCGGCCAAAGCGCCCCATGCGTAGGGCACAAACACACGGGTCAAGGGCTGAATAGCCATCAGGCTGCTGATAACCCCGACCGCCAAACCTTGTTGCTTGAGCCACAAGGGCAGATAGGTCGTAAAGAAAGCGCCGTATACGCAATAGGCAGCCGTCAGCCACGCAAACGCGACAACGGCTTTGCGCTGCGTAGGACTCATGCCTGCGCAGGGATCGCAGACAGGCTGGGATTCACATCCCCACACTGGGCGCGATGGCGCAGCACATGGTCCATGATGACCAAGGCCAGCAGCGCCTCGGCAATGGGCGCGGCACGGATGCCCACGCAGGGGTCGTGGCGGCCTTTGGTCACCACCTCGATGGGGTTGCCATGGATGTCGATGCTGGCGCGCGGCGTCAAGATAGAGCTGGTGGGCTTGATGGCGATGCTCACCTCAATATCCTGCCCGGTGGTGATACCGCCCAAAATGCCTCCGGCGTTGTTGCTGGCAAAGCCTTGCGGGGTGAGCGAGTCGCCATGCACGGTGCCGCGCTGGGCCACGCTGCCAAAGCCAGCGCCTATCTCGACGCCCTTGACGGCGTTCAGGCCCATCATGGCGTAGGCAATGTCGGCATCCATCTTGTCAAACAAGGGTTCACCCAAACCAGCGGGCACGCCACGCGCCACCACACGGATGCGGGCACCGCAGGAGTCATGCGCTTTGCGCAATTCGTCCATGTAGGTTTCCAGTGCAGACACATCGGCCACCGGGGCAAAGAAGGGGTTATGGGGCACATGCTCCCACGACTCGAAGGCGATGGGCAACTCGCCCAGTTGCGTCATGCAAGCGGCAAAAGTGCAGCCGATGTGTTCTTGCAGCCATTTCTTGGCCACGGCTCCAGCGGCCACAGTGGGCGCTGTCAGGCGGGCGCTGCTGCGGCCACCGCCACGCGGATCGCGCAGGCCATATTTCTGGAAGTAGGTGTAGTCCGCATGGCCGGGGCGGAAGGTTTCCAGAATGTTGCCGTAGTCTTTGCTGCGCTGGTCGGTGTTTTGGATCAGCAGCGCAATGGGGGTGCCGGTAGTGCGGCCTTCGTACACGCCACTGAGGATTTGCACCGCATCGGGTTCGTTGCGCTGCGTCACAAAGCGCGAGGTGCCGGGGCGGCGTCTGTCCAGTTCGACCTGAATGTCCGCCTCGCTCAAAGCCAACCCCGGGGGGCAGCCGTCAATAACGCAACCTATTGCAGGGCCGTGGGATTCACCAAAGTTGGTGACGGTAAAGAGATGTCCGAAAGTATTGCCGCTCATGCAGGCGATTATCGCCTGCATGGCCTGCCCTGCTGCGTTGCAGTGGCTTAGTCGGTAGCGGCTTGCTTGTCGTCGTCCGGCCAGCCGCGGATAAAGGCCTTGAGCATGGTGTTCTCAAAGTTTTGGCTATCGACCACGGCCTTGGCCACGTCGTAGAAGCTGATCACGCCCATGAGCATGCGGTTGTCCACCACGGGCATATAACGGGCATGGCGCTCTAGCATCATGCGGCGCACTTCGTCCATCTCGGTGTTCAGGGTGCAGATGAGTGGACCCGAATCCATGGCACGGTACACGGTGGTGGTGCCAAAGCTGCCGCCGTTTTTCACGATGGCTTGGATCACTTCACGGAAGGTAAGCATGCCCACCACCAAGCCGTGCGACATGACCACCAGCGAGCCCAAGTCGTTGTCGGCCATCAGCTTGGCCGCGTCGGCCAAACTGTCTTCTGGCGTGATGGTAAAGAGCGTGCTGCCCTTGAGCTTGAGGATGTCACTGACTTTCATGGTGCAAATGTATGGCTAGGTTGTAGCTGGGTATAGGTATGCAGACAATATAGCCCAGCCCCGCAGGATCTGGGTATCAGGAGCATTACCAGTGCAACTGGAAAGCGCCCCCATTAGGGCAGCTTATGCTCCTGTTTTTATAGCACGTCCCGCAGTGTTTGTGGACTCTGCAAGGCATTTTTCCACCAATTGAAGGTGATGCCATGCGGTTGCAACAAAAGCCGCTGTGCCAAGACTCCCAAATCAGCATGTTCGGGCTCGACCAGCAACACATGGCGCGAGAGTTCTATGGATGCATCCCCCTCATGCAACTGGCCCACCCAGTCCAGCTGCTGAAGGGCTTCCAGCACAGTTTCGAGGCGCTGTGTATCGACCTGCAGTTGGCGACAAAGTTCGGGCAGACTCAGGCCACGCTCGGGCAAGAGGCGCGCTTGGTAGAGCAACTGCAATGCTTCCAAGCCCAACTGGAACTGCCAGCCATTGCCCAGCTTGCGGCGTGGCACGTGGGACAACAGTGCCGGCAAATACGCGGTGAGTGCCGCACCCAGCAACACAATGACCCACGCGATGTACACCCACACCAGCAAGATAGGCACCGTGGCAAAAGCGCCGTACACCAGTGAATAGGTGGGTACTTTGGCAATGTAAAAGGCCAAGCCACGTCGCGCCAACTCCAATCCCGAGGCCACAAACCAGCCGCCCATCCACGCATGGCCCCAGCGCACTTCGGTGTTGGGGATGTAGTGAAACGTGCAGGCCATACCCGTTGCCACCAACACGAACTGCACCACGTCCAAGGCCAAACCCACCCCTCCGGGCAACCAACCTTTGGACGACGCCAAGGCATAAGACGTGAGCGCCAAACTCGCACCCAAGAGCAGTGGGCCCAAGGTGATAGCAGTCCAGTAAATGAGCAGCCGCTGCCCAAATGGGCGACGGCGGCGCACGCGCCAAATGCTATTGAGCGTGCGGTCTATGGTGAACACCAGTGCCAACGCCGAAATCAGCAATGCCGACAAACCGGCCATGCCCAGCTTGTTGGCTTGGCGGGCGAATGTGCTCAGGTAGCCCAGCACTTGGCGGGCGATGCTGTCGGGCACCAAACTCTGCACCAACCATTTTTGCAGCACGTCCTGAAATTTGGCGAACATGGGAAAGGCGGTGAAGATGGCCAGCGCCAAGGTGAACAGTGGCACCAAGGCAATGATGGTGGTGAAGGTCAGGCTGCTGGCGGTCAGCGCCAAGCGGTCTTCCCGAAAGCGCTCGCGCAGCGTCAGCAACGCATCGCGCCAAGGAATGCTGGCTACCTCCCGTAGCCACAGGCGCAAACGGTACAAAGCAGTTGGGGCAATAGTCATCCCGCTATGATGCCACCGCTATGCTGCCTTCCTCTTCTCCATCCCCGGCGGTTCGCCTGCTGCGCTGGGTCAATGTCTTGGTACTGCTGGCCTTGGTGCTGCTGTGCCTAGGCTGGGAGTTATGGTGGGCCCCCGTGCATCCTGGCGGTTCATGGCTGGCACTCAAGGTGCTGCCCCTGTGTCTGCCGCTGGCGGGCCTGCTGAAAAATCGCCTCTACACCTACCGCTGGCTGGCATTGCTGGTGTGGCTGTACTTTGCCGAGGGAGCCGTGCGCAGCACCAGCGATCCCAATAGCCTAAGCAGCCTGCTGGCCTTGGCCGAACTGGCGTTGAGCCTGCTGCTGTTTGTCGGCTGCACCATTTACATTCGCCTGCGCTTGGCCGCAGGTCAAGCACAAGACCGTTCTCCAAACCATGAGCACCCAACACCCCATTCTTGATACCTTGCGCGCTATCGTCGGCGCAACCCATGTACTGACCGATGCCGATGGCGACCTGACCGCCTACGAGCAAGACTGGCGCAAGCGCGAACGCGGCAAAGCCTTGGCTGTAGTGCGCCCCGCCAGCACTGACGAAGTAGCCGCCGTGGTACGCGCCTGCGTGGCCCACAAGGTGGCACTGGTTCCCCAAGGCGGTAACACCGGCATGGTGGTGGGCTCTACGCCCGATGCCAGTGGCACGCAGGTAGTGCTCAACCTCACGCGCCTGAACCGCATCCGCACTATCGATGCGGCCAACCTGACGGTGACTGTGGAAGCCGGCTGTGTGCTGCAAACCCTGCAAGAAGCCTGCGCCGCGCAGGGCTACTTGTTCCCACTGAGTTTGGCCGCCGAAGGCAGTTGCACCATAGGGGGCAACTTGGCCACCAATGCGGGCGGCACGCAGGTAGTGCGCTATGGCAATACGCGCGAGCTGTGCCTAGGGCTGGAAGTCGTGACCGCACAGGGCGAGGTCTGGCACGGCCTCACGGGCCTGCGCAAAGACAACACGGGTTACGACCTGCGCCATCTGTTTATTGGCTCCGAAGGCACGCTGGGCATCATCACCGCTGCCACGTTGCGCATTTATCCGCAGCCTGTGGCCCAGCTCACGGCCTTTGCTGCCCTGCCCTCACTCGATGCGGCGGTACAGCTACTGGGTTTGGCGCACCAGCATTTGCATGCAGGGCTGACGGGTTTTGAGGTCATGGCCGATTTTGCGGTGGGTTTGGTGCGCAAGCATTTTCCACAGCAGCGCATTCCTTTTGCTGCAGCCGCATCGCCTTGGTACGTGGTGTTGGAGAACTCGGATCTCGAATCCGAGACGCATGCCCGCACCCGCTTTGAGGCGCTGATGGAAGCCGCGTTTGAACAAGGCTGCATCACCGATGCGGTGATTGCGGAAAACATCGCCCAAGCGCACGCGCTGTGGCACATCCGCGAGAGCGTGCCACTGGCGCAAGCACAAGAGGGGCTGAACATCAAGCACGACATCTCACTGGCGGTGTCCCGCATCCCCGCCTTTGTGGCCGAGATGGACGCCCTGCTGGCCCAGCACTACCCCGGTGTGCGCTTGGTCAATTACGGCCACCTAGGCGATGGCAACCTGCACTACAACGTGCAAGCCCCCGAGGGCACCAATGGCGAAGCCTTCCTGCTCGAGCAAGAAGGCCAGGTCAACACCTTGGTGTACGACATGGTGCAGCGCTACAGCGGCTCTATCAGCGCCGAACACGGCATAGGCAGCATGAAGCGCGACAAACTAGCGCACTACAAAGAGCCCGCGGCGCTGGCACTGATGCGCAGTATCAAAGCCGCGCTAGACCCGCAGGGGCTGCTCAACCCGGGCAAGATGCTGTAAGCCATACCAACTCATGCCTTGGCCATCTGCGCCAAGGGTGACGGTTCGGCACAGTAAGCCACTTGGTTGCGGCCATTGCTCTTGGCTGCATACATCGCTTTGTCCGCAGCTGCCACCAGTTGCTCGGGCTTGATGGCATCAGAAGGAGTTAGCACCGCTACGCCAATGCTGACCGTGACATGCGATGACTGCGGTGAAGCGGGATGCTCCAACGCCTCCTTCACAACCGCCTCGCGCAGCATCTCGGCAGTCAGAATCGCTTGTTCAACGGTTCTGCCAGGCAGCAGCAATACGAACTCTTCGCCTCCATAACGGGCGACCAGATCGTTGGCTTCCACGGCAAATGGCTCACACACGCAGGCTAGTCTGCGCAGGCATTCATCACCGCGCAAATGACCTGCGGTGTCATTCAAAGCCTTGAAATAGTCGGCATCGGCCATCAGCAAGGCCAGTGGAGCGCCCTCGCGCATTTGCCGACCCCACACTTCTAGCAAGCGCACATCGAATAAGCGTCGATTGGCCAGCCCCGTCAAGGGATCGCGCATGGAGAGTTGGAGTAACTGGTGATTGAGTACCGTCAGTTGGTCTGCCATGCGTGCGAAATGGAGAGCACCAGCCACCAAATCGGCCACCGCATTGAATACAGCACAAGACTCCTCATCAAAAAAATCGGTACGTCCGCTTTCAAGGTTGAGGACACCGTGCAAGCTATGGCCATGGCGCACGGGAACCATGTATTCGGAGCGTGTAATGCTATTGCCCGGAACATAGTCCGGGTCGGTGGCCGTATCGCGCACCAAATGGGGTTGGCCCAGCGTCGCGCAGCGGCCAATAGCCCCCACGGTAATAGGCCAGCGCCCCGTTAGCGCCAAGGGTGACTGGGTAAAACTGCCGGAATAGACCTCGTGAACAAACTCGGTTTTGTCCTCATTGAGCAGCAAAACACTGGCGATGGAAACAGGCAGCTCTTGCACCAAGCAATTGCAAATGCCCTTCATGATCGAATCGACACTGCCCTCTTGCAACGCTTCTTTGGCGATGCGTATCAGAATCCGCGTGAGGGTTGCTTGGCGAGCGGGTGCATCTTGCTCACTCCATGCAATAGCAACTGGTTGAGCGTCATTGTTATCGATTGCAGTTGGCGACAACATTTGTTCACACATAGAAACAGTTTACCTGCTGCGGCCACTTCCCATCAGGGGATTTTCAGGAAAAACCCTCAAATACCTCTTGCAGCCGATGCATATAGCGCTGGCGCAGGCTGGCGTCGATGAAGCTGGCCTCAAAGCTATTGGCCGCTAAGGTGTAGGCATGCTGGGCATTGAGGCCCAGTGCGGCAAAGGTTTGGGTGAAGTTCTCGTTGATGTAGCCACCGAAGTAAGCCGGGTCGTCGGAGTTGATGGTGGCACAAATGCCAGCATCGAGCATGCGCCCGATGTTGTGCTGGGCCAGCGTGGGGAACACACACAACTTGAGGTTGGACAAGGGGCACACGGTCAGCGGCATCTTGTCTTGGGCCAAGCGCTGCATCAAGGCAGCGTCGTGAATAGCTTGCACGCCGTGGTCTATGCGCTCGACTTGGAGCACATCGAGCGCACTCCAGATGTAGGCTGGCGGAGCCTCTTCGCCCGCATGGGCCACCAACCGGAAGCCTAGCTGGCGCGCGCGCGCATATACGCGGGCAAATTTTTCTGGCGGGTGGCCTACTTCGCTGGAGGCCAAGCCAATGCCCACGATTTTGTCGCGGTGCGGCAGCGCTTGTTCCAGGCATTCAAAGGCTTCTTCTTCGCTCAAATGGCGCAAGAAGCACAGGATGAGCGAGGCGGTCATGCCGAACTTGGCTGGGGCATCGGCACAGGCTTGGTACAGGCCGTTGATGACGGTATCGGCACTCAGTCCATGGCCCGTGTGGGTTTGGGTATCGAAAAACAACTCGGTGTGCAGCACGTTGTCGGCCTGCGCCCGGGCCAAGTAGGCGCAGGCCATGTCATAAAAATCTTGCTCGGTTTTGAGCACCATGGTGCCGTCGTGGTAGATGTCCAAGAACTCTTGCAGGTTGTTGAACACATAAGCGTCTTTGAGGCTTTGCACGCTGGGGTATTTGAGCGCCACGCCATTGCGCGCAGCCAAGGCAAACATCTGCTCAGGCTCGAGAGAGCCTTCGATGTGCATGTGCAGTTCCGCCTTGGGCATGGCCCGCAGCAAATCGGGCAATCGCTCAGCGGCGATGGGAGGAACGGTATAGGCAGAACGGGTCATGGTTGTACTCCAAAGGTAATGTGTTGTTCTCGTAAATAGCGGCGATAAGCACTGGAGAGTTTGTCTGCAGCGCAATGCACTTCGTGTGCCAAGTTGAGCGGCAGCAACTGGGGTTGCTGGGACTCCAGCACCGGCTGGTCTTGGGTGAATATGGTGTGCTGAAACGCTTGCAAGTGCTCGTCACTGCTGTGCCAGTCCAGCATAGCCAGTCGGAACCAGACGCGGCTACGTGTGGGCTCCATGGGGCCAATGAACAAGGCGATGGATTCGCGAAAGCCTTGCACGGCCACGCTGTGCGCATCGGGCACTTTACTCAGTGCGGCGGTATAAGGGGCTAGCACTTCATAGTCGTAGGTGACCTCTGCTGGAGCGGTGGAGTGCACATTGCTTTGCGGCTGCCACGCTTTGCACTGGCTGGCACGCACGCCATGGGCGGCGCGCTCGACCACGTAGTCGGCCACCTCGGGCTGTTCGCGCACCCCCAACCAGCCTTCGTGCACAAAGCCAAAGTGGGCCATGTCCAAAAAATTCTCCACGATGCGCGGTGCACTGGTCGCCACGTCGTAGGGGCCACAGAGCACTTTGCGCAAGGCGGGGTCGTGCTCGGCAGCAAAGTGGGGAACGGCATGGGCCGCAGCTTGTGCGGGCTGCAAATTCACCCACACCAAACCATAGGCTTCATGGGCAGCATAAGGTTGCAGCGCATGGCTGGACGGTGGCTCAAAACTGTGCACCGCTGGCACACGCACACACTGGCCACGGGCATCGAACTGCCAACCGTGGTAGGGGCACTCCAGCCGATGGCCACAGTCATCTGTGCGCAGCACCCGGCCCAAGGACAACTGGGCACCCCGGTGTGGGCAACGGTCAGGCCATGCGTGTGCGCTGCCCTGCCCATCACGCCATAGCACCACGCGCTGCCCCAGTAGCTGCACCGCCAATGGCTGGTCTTGCAGGATATAGCTGCTTACTACCGGATGCCAGAGCTGTTCTTGCACAGTGCCCCTCCAACGAAAAAGGGCCGTGAGAACGGCCCTTGGTACTCACGCATGCACCGAGTGCTTACTTGGCACCGGGCACCTTGCCTTCCACGCCTTTGACGAAGAAGTTGATACCGCTCAGGAACTTGTCGTCGGCGGTTTCACCGTCTTTCAAGACTTCCTTGCCAGCGTTGTCTTTGATGGGGCCTTTCCAGATAGCGAAGCTACCGTCTTTCAGACCGGCCTTGATCTCGTCGATCTTGGTTTTGGTTTCGGCAGGCACATCTTCCGCGATGGACACGATGTCGATAGCGCCTTCCTTCACACCCCACCAGCTGGGCTCAGACTTCCATGTGCCAGCCAAGACGTCCTTGGTGGCTTTGATGTAGTAAGGCGTCCAGTTGATGATGGAAGAACCCAAGTGGGCTTTAGGACCGTAGGAGCTCATGTCAGAGTCCCAACCGAAAGCGCGCTTGCCCTTGGCTTCAGCGGTTTTGAGCACGGAAGCAGAGTCGGTGTTTTGGAACAGCACATCCGCACCGCCGTTGATCAGGCTGGTGGCGGCTTCGGTTTCTTTTGGTGGATCAAACCAAGCGTTCACCCACACCACCTTGACCTTGACCTTGGGGTTTTGGGTTTGGGCACCCAGTGTGAAGCTGTTGATGTTGCGCACCACTTCTGGAATTGGCACAGAAGCGACCACACCCAAGGTGCCAGACTTGCTCATCTTGCCTGCAATCACGCCAGCCATGTAAGCGCCTTCGTAGGTGCGGCTGTCGTAGGTGCGCATGTTGTCAGCGCTCTTGTAGCCGGTGGCGTGCTCGAACTTCACGTCCTTGAACTCAGGAGCGAGTTTGAGCATGGTTTCCATGTAGCCAAAAGTGGTGCCGAACACCAGCTTGTTGCCTTGGCTGGCCAAGTCACGGATCACGCGCTCAGCGTCCGCAGACTCGGGCACGTTTTCCACAAAAGAGGTTTGGATCTTGTCGCCGAATTCTTTTTCCAGTGCTTTGCGTGCGCTGTCATGGGCAAACGTCCAGCCGCCATCACCCACTGGGCCTACGTAAGCGAACGCAATTTTCAGCGGCTCTGGTTTGGCCGGTGCGGGGGCTGCCGCAGCGGGGGCTGGTGCAGGTGCGGGCTCTTCTTTTTTGCCGCAACCTACCAAAGCAGCACCAGCCACAGCGGTGAGCGCTGCCAACTGGAGCAAAGAACGTTTGTACAGATCAGTCATTGCACTTCCTTGTTAAAAAAACGGTATACCTAAACAATCAGGAACCGGGGTGGAAAGCCTTCCCTAGCGAAGCTGGCATATTAATGCGAATCCACTGCGGATTGCGCGAAATCAGCACCAACACAAGCACCGTAGCCACATAGGGCAACATGCTCAGGAACTGGCTAGGTATATCCACACCAATGCCTTGCAAGTGGAACTGCAGCATGGTGACCCCCCCAAAGAGATAAGCACCAAGCAATACACGTGCCGGACGCCATGTGGCAAAGGTCGTGAGAGCCAATGCAATCCAGCCCTTGCCAGCCACCATACCCTCCACCCACAGTGGGGTATAGATGACAGACAAATACGCCCCCGCCAAACCGCACAACGCGCCACCAAACAGCACCGCCAGCAAGCGGATGCGGCGCACCGGGTAACCCAAGCCGTGGGCAGCCTCAGGGTTCTCGCCCACGCTGCGCAAAATCAAACCCGAGCGGGTACGGTAGAGGAACCACACCATGGCTGCAGCCAACAGCACGGTGATGTACACCATGGGGTGGTGGCGAAACAAAGCAGGCCCCACGAATGGAATATCTGCCAAGCCGGGAATGGCGTAACTGGCACGCTCGGAAATTTTCTCTTGCACAAAGCCTGTGCCCACAAAAGCCGAGAAGCCAGCCCCAAACAGGCTCAGGGCCAGCCCCGTGGCGTACTGGTTGGTATTGAGCCAAATGACCAAGAGGCCAAACACCAGCGCCAGCAACACGCCAGCGCCCATGCCCGCCGCAAAGCCCACCAAGTCACTGCCAGAGCGCACCGCTGCGGCAAACCCGGCAATGGCGGCGCAGAGCATGATGCCCTCGGGGCCCAAGTTCACGATGCCTGATTTTTCGTTGATGAGCAGCCCCAAGGAGGCCATAGCCAGCACCGTGCCCGCGTTCAGTGTATCGCTCAGCGTAACGGCTAGCAGTAATGCGTTTGTGTCCATCTCAGCGCACCTTTTCCTGTTTGTCTAAATGGATGCGGTAATGCACCAGCGTGTCGCACGCCAGCAAGCAAAACAGCAGCAGGCCTTGGAACACGCCCGTGAGCGACTTGGGCAAGCCCAAACGGGACTGCGCCAACTCACCACCGATGTAAAACATGCTCATGAGCAGCGCCGACAGCACCATGCCCAACGGGTGCAAGCGCCCCACAAAGGCCACGATGATGGCCGCAAAGCCATAGCCTGCTGGCACATAGGGCGTGAGCTGCCCCAAGGGCCCAGCCACCTCCAGCGCCCCAGCCATACCCGCCAAACCGCCGGATATGAGCAGCGCCGTCCACAAGGCTCTGCGCGACGAAAAGCCTGCATAGCGCGCTGCCGCGGGCGCCAAGCCACCCACTTGCTGGGCAAAGCCAGCGCGGGTGCGGAACAAAAACACCCACACCGCCAGCACCGCCACCAGTGCCAGCAGCACACCGATGGTGACGCGCGATCCGCTGAACAGCTTAGGGATGTGTGTGGCCGCTTCAAAGGTTTTGGTCTGTGGGAAGTTAAAACCCATGGGGTCTTTCCACGGCCCATAGACCAAGTAGCCCAGCCACTGAATGGCCACGTACACCAGCATCAGGCTGACCAAGATCTCGTTGGCGCTGAAGCGGTCACGCAAGAAAGCCACGACGCCTGCCCACAACAAGCCTGCCAAGGCCCCCGCCAGCAAGACTGGCACCACAATCCAGCCCCCGGTGGTGGGAGTGGCCAAAAGGGCTACCCCACTGGCGGCCACCGCCCCCATGATGTACTGCCCTTCGGCCCCGATATTCCACACATTGGAGCGGAAACACACACCCAACCCGAGTGCGATAAGCAGCAAAGGTGTGCCTTTTACAAGCAACTCGCCCCAGCCATAAGCGCTGCGAATAGGCTCCCAAAAGAACACACCCAAGCCCTTGACGGGATCTTTGTCCAAGGCCAGAAACAAGAGTACGCCCAGCACCACCGTGAGCAATAAAGCCAACACGGGGGATGCATAGACCCAAAACGCCGACACTTGCGGCCGCGCTTGCCAACGCAATTTAGCCATGGGCCACCTCCTGCTTCTCAGGAGTTGTTTGCCACAAACCACTCATCCATTCCCCCACTTTTTCTACCGTTGCTTCGGCCACCGGCAACGAGGGGGACAAGCGCCCACGTGCCAGCACGTGCAGGCGGTCACTCACTTCAAACAACTCGTCCAGCTCTTCGCTCACCACCAGCACGGCGCAGCCGGCATCGCGCAGGGCCAAGATGGATTCGCGGATTTGCGCCGCAGCGCCCACATCCACCCCCCAAGTCGGCTGGGAAACGATGAACAGGCGCGGTTTGGCATCGATCTCGCGGCCGACGATGAATTTTTGCAAGTTGCCGCCCGAGAGCGATTTGGCCGCCGCCCCCGCCCCATGGGCCTTGACGCGAAAGGTGTCGATGATGCGGCTGGCATGCTCACGCAGTTGGCCCAGCCGAATCCACCCCCCCGCCACCCGGCTGCCATGAATGGCTTCGCTGCGGGTCAGCAACATGTTTTGCGCCAAACTCAGCGTGGGCACGGCCCCTCGGCCCAAACGCTCCTCGGGCACAAAGTGCAGGCCCAAGGCACGGCGCTGGCCGGGGTGCAGTTGCGACACGTCTTGTCCATCGACCAACACAGTGCCTCTGGCAGCCCGCGTGTCTTCGCCTGACAAGGCGTACAGCAACTCGCGCTGACCATTGCCCGACACGCCCGCTATGCCGACCACTTCGCCCGAACGCACCTCCAAGCCAATGCCTTGCAGCGGCACACCAAACTGGTCTTCACTGGGCAGGCTCAAATTACGCACCGTCAACACCACCGCACCTTGCTGGGGCGCACGGCGCTGCAGCGCTGGGGGTTCGGCACCAATCATGAGGCGCGAGAGCGAGGCATTGCTTTCCTCGGCAGGTTTGCACGTGCCCGTGACCTTGCCGCCACGCAGCACGGTGCAGGCCGAGCACAGGGCGCGGATTTCGTGCAGCTTGTGGCTGATGTACAGAATGCTGCAGCCCTCGCTGGCCAGCTTGCGCAGCACCACAAAGAGCTTCTCAACCGCTTGCGGGGTTAGCACCGAAGTGGGCTCGTCCAAGATGAGCAACTTGGGTTCGGTGAGCAACGCACGAATGATTTCCACCCGCTGCATCTCGCCCACGCTCAGGGTGTGCACCGGGCGCAGTGGGTCGATGTCCAGCCCATAGTCTTGGGCTTTTTGGCGGATGCGCTCGGTCACTTGCGCCAGGGTCTCGCCCGTGTCCAGCCCGAGCCACACGTTCTCGGCCACGCTCACGGTGTCAAACAGGTTGAAGTGCTGGAACACCATGCTGATGCCCAAAGCGCGGGCTTCTTGCGGGTTGCGCACCGCCACTTCGCGCCCATTGAACTCGATGGTGCCGGCATCGGGCTTGACCGAGCCGTAAATGATTTTCATGAGCGTGGATTTACCCGCTCCGTTTTCACCCAACACAGCGTGGATCTCGCCGGGCAGCACCCTCAGCGACACGCCGCTGTTGGCCACCACACCAGGGTAGGCCTTGGTAATACCCGTGAGCTGCAGCCGGGGTATGGTTGGTACAGACATTCAAAGACTTCCTTCAGGCAGTTTTTTCAGATCACCTGCCACGGTTTTGATGCAATCGCGCAGCCAGCGGCTGGCAGCACTGGTGTGCGAACGTTTGTGCCACAACTGGTAATACATCATGCGGGGAAACTCCACCGGGCTTGGCAAGATGACCAAGCCATTGCGCTGCACAAAGCGTTCGCAGTACTGACGCCCGGTGGTCAGCACAAGCAAAGTGGATGCCACCATGCTGGGTATGAGCGCGAAATACGGTGTGCGCACGGTGATATTGCGCTGCAAACCCAGTCCTTCCAAATGCTCGTCGATCATGCCCAAACTGCCGGGGTAATACGGCACTGGGGCCACGTGCTCGGCCTTGAGCCAAGCGTCTTGATCCCAGCCACGGCGCACAGCCGGGTGGTTTTTGGACACCAAGCACACCACTTCATCGCCCAACAAGCGGCCCATGTGCAAGTCATCAGGCGGCTTGGGCCAGTTGCCAATGACCACATCGATCTCGCCCTGCGCCAGTTGGTGGCGGTAATCGACACTGGCGTACAGCGGGTGTATTTCCAAGTGCGCCATGGGCGCTTGCTCTTTCACGCGGGCTACCAAAGTGGGCAAAAACAGCGGATCCAAGTAGTCGCTGGCCGCTATGCGAAACGTGGTGCGTGCCGTCGTCGGAGCGAAGCCGCGCACGTCGGTAAAGAGCATTTCTGCAGCGCGCAAGATGCTGGCACTGGGCTCAATCATGCGCAGCCCCGTCACCGTGGGCACCATACCCGAGCCCGAGCGCACCAGTAGCTGGTCATCGGCCAGCATGCGCAGGCGTTTGAGGGCGGCACTGACTGCCGGTTGGTGCATACCCAGTTTGATGGCTGCACGAGAGACACTGCGTTCGGTCAGCACCGTGTGCAGCAACCGAATCAGGTGCAGGTCTATCTTGTCAAACAGCTCTTGGTCTCTCATGCAGGGCATCCGGCGGATTGTTCTTGTCTTGTGCAGGGGCTGTCATATACCCCTATCCATGAAAGGCATATCCTACTGCTTATAAAGCCATGCAAAACCTGCCTGTAGCCTTGCTTGATCCAAGGAATTGCCCTATGACCAGCCACGAGAACAGCCCCACGAGCCGCGATTTGCGCACCACCACCCCTGTGCTGCGCTTCGTGCACCGCAACCGCATCGTCACCCTGCACGACGTGCCTGCCCAGCGCACCGTGCTGCAACTGCTGCGCCAAGACCTGCAGCACACCGGTGCCAAAGAAGGCTGCAACGAAGGCGACTGCGGTGCCTGCACCGTGGTGGTGGGCGAAGCCTTGGGTGGCAAGCTGCACACCAAGGCCGTCAATAGCTGCATCCACCTGGCCCATGCGCTGCACGGCAAAGTGCTCTGGACCGCGCAAGACATCGGTAGCAGCGATGGCCACCTGCACCCCGCCCAAGAAGCGTTGGCGCAGTGCCACGGCTCGCAATGCGGCTTTTGCACCCCCGGCTTTGCCATGAGCTTGTTTGCCCTGTACCGCGACCATGCACAGCAGGCTAAACCCATCAGCCGCTGCGATGCGCAGCAGGCCCTGTCCGGCAACCTGTGCCGCTGCACCGGCTACCGCCCCATATTGGACGCCGCCCAAACCATGCAGCGCTACCCCGCCCTGCCGCTGGATGAAGAAGATTTGCTACAAAAATTAGAGCAGCTCCAGCAAGCCCCATCTGCTCTACAGCCCGATTTGGCTTACAAAGCCCCCACCACCCTACCCGCCCTGCTGCAAGAGCGCGCCGCCAACCTACAAGCCCAACTGGTGGCTGGCTGCACGGACGTGGGCTTGTGGATTACCAAGCAGCAGCGCGAGCTAGGCCCCCTGCTCGATGTGACCCGCGTGCGCGAACTGCGCTGCGTGGAGGACTACCCGCACCACATCGCCATCGGCGCAGCGGTGACGCTGACCGACGCCTGGGCCGCATTGGCGGCCCTGCGCCCGCAGTTGGACGAATTTGGCCAGCGCTTTGCCGGCAAACCGGTGCGCAATGCGGGCACGCTGGGCGGCAACGTGGCCAACGGCTCGCCTATTGGCGACTCTATGCCGCTGCTCATAGCCCTGGGTGCCAGCGTGGTGCTGATGGCTTGGCGCGGCAACAAAGCCGCGCACCGCGAGCTGATGCTGGAGAATTTTTACCTCGGCTACCGCCAAACCGCGCTAGCCCAAGACGAAGTGCTGGCGTGGATCAAGGTGCCCAAACCCGTGGCGGGCGAGTACAGCCAAGCCTACAAAGTATCCAAGCGGTTTGAAGACGATATATCCGCCGTCTGCCTGTGCCTGAACCTGCAGCTTGCTGGTGGCGTGGTGCGCGCCGCCCGCATAGGCGCTGGCGGCGTGGCCGCCACCCCGGCGCGGGCACGCCAGACCGAGGCCGCCTTGCTGGGCCAACCGTGGAACGAGGCCACCGTGCAAGCCGCCGCCCAGGTGCTGCGGCAGGAGTTCAACCCCATCAGCGACATGCGCGCCAGCAGCGACTACCGGCGCACCGTGCTGGGCAATTTGTTGCAACGCTTTTGGCTGCAAAGCCAAGGACATGAGGTGACTGTATGACTGTGAATATGACCTCGCCCGCCGCAGGCCGCAACGTGCTGCACGAAAGCGCCATCGCCCAAGTGCGCGCGGGCGTGAGCTACATCGACGACCTGCCCGAGCTGCGCGGCACGCTGCACGCCGCACCCATCCTCAGCCCCGTAGCGCACGGCCAACTCCAAGCCGTGCGCACCGACGCAGCACTGGCCCTGCCCGGCGTAGTGGCCGTGCTGCTGGCGCACGACATACCGGGTGACCCCATGCTGGCCAGTTTTGCGGGGGACGAACCCATCTTCGCCCGCGATACGGTGCAGCACGTGGGCCAAGTGGTGGGTTTGGCCGTGGCCACCACCATGGAGCAAGCGCGCCGCGCCGCCAAGCAGGTGGTGCTGGACATAGCCCCCCTGCCCGCTGTGCTGGACGTGCGCACCGCGCTGGCCCAGCACAGCTTTGTGCTGCCGCCCGTGCGTGTGCAGCGCGGCGACGCGGCCAAAGCGCTGGAGAGCGCCCCGCACACGCTGCAAGGCCAACTGGAGGTGGGCGGGCAAGAGCACTTTTATCTGGAAGGGCAGATTGCCTACGCCATCCCGCAGGAGCAAAACCAGTGGCTCATCCACAGCAGCAGCCAACACCCCGGCGAGGTGCAGCACTGGGTGGCGCACGCCTTGGGGCTAGACAACCACGCCGTGCGCGTGGAGTGCCGCCGCATGGGCGGAGGCTTTGGCGGCAAAGAAACCCAAGCCGGCCATGTGGCCGTGTGGGCCGCCATTGCTGCGCAGCACTGCGGCTGCCCGGTCAAGCTGCGGCTGGACCGCGATGACGACTTCCTGATCACCGGCAAACGCCACCCGTTTGAGTACGACTACCGCGTGGGCTTTGACGACACAGGCCGCCTGCTGGGCTTGGAGCTGACCATGCTGGCCAACTGCGGCTTTAGCGCCGACCTGTCCGGCCCGGTGGCCGACCGCGCCATCTTCCACAGCGACAACGCCTACTACCTGCCGCAGGTGGACATACGCTCTTACCGCCTCAAGACCAACCTGCAGAGCCACACCGCGTTTCGCGGCTTTGGCGGGCCGCAGGGGGTGATCGTCATCGAGACCATCATGGGTGACATCGCCCGCCACCTGGGGCTAGACCCGCTGGATGTGCGCCAACGCAACCTGTACAGCGACGAACTACTGCCCGACAGCAGCACTGAACGGCGCGACACCACCCACTACCAGATGAAGGTGGAAGACAACATATTGCAGCCGCTCATCAGCACCTTGGCCGAGAGCAGCCGCTACCGCGAGCGCCGCAAGGCCATCGCCGCGTGGAACGCCAGCAGCCCAGTGCTGAAAAAAGGCCTGGCGCTCACGCCCGTGAAGTTTGGCATCAGCTTCACGGCTACGCTGTTCAACCAAGCCGGGGCGCTGGTGCATGTGTACACCGACGGCAGCGTGCTGGTGAACCACGGCGGCACCGAAATGGGGCAAGGCCTGCACACCAAAGTGGCGCAAGTGGTGGCCAACGAACTGGGCGTGCCCTTTGAGCGCGTGCTGTGCAGCACCAGCGACACCAGCAAAGTGCCCAACGCCAGCGCCACAGCCGCCAGCAGCGGCACTGACCTGAATGGCCGCGCCGCCCAGTTTGCCGCCCGCCATGTGCGCGACAACCTGGCCGCGTTTGTGTGCGGGCTGGACAACTGCGGCGCTGGCGCGGTGCGATTTGAGGGGGGGCAAGTCATCACCCCCAGCAGCACCCGCAGTTTTGACGAGGTGGTGAAGCTGGCCTACGCCAACCGCATCCAGCTGTGGAGCGATGGCTTTTACCGCACGCCCAAAATCCACTACGACAAAACCACCCTGACCGGGCGGCCGTTTTACTACTTCAGCTACGGCGCAGCCTGCACCGAGGTGGTGATAGACACCCTGACCGGCGAGAGCCGCGTGCTGGCCGTGGACATCCTGCACGACGTGGGCCGCAGCATCAACCCGGCGCTGGACATAGGGCAGATAGAAGGCGCGTTTGTGCAAGGCATGGGCTGGCTCACCACCGAGCAACTGGTATGGAACGACAAAGGCCTGCTCACCACCCACGCCCCCAGCACCTACAAGATACCCACCGCAGGCGACGTGCCCGAACACCTGACCGTGGCCCTGTGGCCCGAACCCAACCGCGAAGACAACGTCTGCGGCAGCAAAGCCGTGGGCGAACCCCCGTTCATGCTGGGCATCAGCGTCTACGAAGCCCTGCGCGACGCCATCGCCCAAGCGCGGGGGGATGGTAAGGCGCAGTTAACAGCGCCAGCTACGGGGGAGAATGTGTTGAGGGCGTTGGGGTGAGTGCAGGCGCTAGGTGTGGTGATACAGCGAAAAAAGGGCAAAGACGTAAAAAAGCCCGCCGAAGCGGGCTCTGGCAACTAGCGGCCAAACAACTCGGAGTGCGTTCCAGCGCGAACAAAAATCACGCTGTCTGCCTCCAATTTGTAAATCAACAGCAAATCGCCCTTTGCATGGCATTCACGATGATCAGCCCAATCGCCACTCAGCTCGTGGTCTAACCACTCCGCAGGCAGCGCCCCATCATTAGCAATCAGGAGCAGCATGACTTCTTTGAGACGCCCCATATCCTGTTTGCCTGAGTGGGTCAGCTTCTCCCAGTCTTTGCCAAATTGTCGCGTGTAATCAGCCCTTCTTGGCAGAGGCGCGCGCTTTGCCTTTGCCGGCTTGTTTGTCGAGACCATCAAAAAGTTCTTTCGCAGAGCCGTAGCGCGCCGCCGACATTGCGCGGGCCTCCGTCATTGCCGCAACCGTTTCTGGCGTGGGTTTGCGTACCTCAAAAGGCAACCCCCCTACTTCCACCACCTGCCGCAGGAACAACCGGATAGCACCGCTTAGATCCAGACCCAAATCGGCGAGCACTTCGGTAGATTGTTTTTTTAAGTCAGGTTCAATCCGCGAACGGACTTCTGCTGACTTGCCATTCGATACTGCTTGCATAGATAGTGTTTATGTAAGGATAAATTTATATATATCTAAAAATTAATAGTTCATTTAATCGTGTGCATTGGATGGAAATCTAGATTGAATAATGAGCAGCACGTAGCTACATTGTAGCCACAAAAACATTATTGACAATACCCCCATGCCCTTCACCCCCTACCCCCAACTCCCTGCCCTGCTCGCGGCTGAGCAAGCCGCCTACCGCGAGCGCAATCCGCTGTCGGCGGCGCTGGCGCAGCGCAGCAGCGCGCATTGGTTGTTTGGGGTGCCGCTGCACTGGATGCAGGACTGGGGCACGCCGTTTGCGCTGCACGTAGCGCAGGCGCAAGGGGCGCAGGTGGTGGATGCCGATGGGCACACGCTAGTGGACTTTTGCTTGGGGGACACGGGGGCCATGTTTGGCCATGCGCCAGCAGCAGTGGTGCAGGCCATAGCGGCGCAGGCTGCGCGGGGCAGCACCGCCATGATGAGCTGTGCCGATGCCGCTTGGGTGGGCGCAGAGCTGGCACGCCGCTTTGGCTTGCCACAGTGGCAAATGGCCTTGTCGGCCAGCGATGCCAACCGCTTTTTGCTGCGCTGGGTGCGGGCGGCCACGGGGCGCAGCAAGGTACTGGTGTTCAACGGCTGCTACCACGGCACGGTAGACGATGTGTTGGTGGACTTGGTGCAAGGCCAGCCGCAGCTACGCGACAGCCTGCTGGGGCAGGTGTACGACGTGCGCGAGCACACGGTGGTGGTGGAGTTCAACGACCTGGACGCGCTCCGCGCTGCGCTGCAGGAGAACGCGGTGGCCTGCGTACTGGCCGAACCGGTGATGACCAACGTGGGCATGGTGCTGCCTGAGCCGGGCTACTGGCAGGCGGCGCAGGCGCTGGTACGCGAGCACGGCGCGTTGCTGGTGCTCGATGAAACGCACACGATCAGCAGCGGGCCGGGCGGCTATGCACAAGCGCACGGCCTGCAGCCCGATGCGCTGGTGCTGGGCAAACCCATAGCGGGCGGCCTGCCCTGCGCGGTGTATGGCATGAGTGCGGAGCTGGCCGAACGCGCCATGCAAGCCAAGCGCGCAGCGCCACCGGGCCACAGCGGCATAGGCACCACGCTGAGCGGCAACCTGCTGGCCATGGCCGCCATGCGCGCCACGCTGGAGTATGTGGCCACGCCTGCGGCCTACGAGCACATGCTGGCGCTGGCGGGTGAGTTGGCTAAAGGCCTGGAGGCTGTGCTGCACCAACACGGCTTGCCTTGGTGTGTGACGCAGGTGGGCGCGCGGTGCGAGTTCCAGTTCGGGCTACAAAGCCCGCGTGACGGCAGCGAGGCGCAAGCCCTATTTGCGCCGGAGCTGGAGCACTACATCCACCTAGCACTGCTCAACCGGGGCGTGCTGATCACGCCGTTTCACAACATGCTGCTGGTCAGCCCTGCAACCACGCAGCAGCATGTGCAGCAACTGCTGCAGGCGCTGGACGAGGTGCTAGCACCCTTGCGGGTGTAATGGGTGGTGCCGTGCAGGGAGGCGCTAGACACCAGCCAGCAAGCGCAGTCCGCCCACATCCACCAGTTCCACCAAACGGCCAGACCCGGCAATCAGGTGCTGGTCGCGCAGGTGGCGCAACACGCGGGAGAAGGTTTCGGGCGCTATGCCCAGTTGGGCGGCAATTTGGCGTTTGCGCTGCTGCAGCTCTACCGCGCTGCCTTGGGCGGTTTCACGGGCATGCTGCAGCAACCATTCGGCGCAGCGGGCTTCGGCATCCTTGACCAAACGGCTGAGCGCTTGTTCGGTTTGTTTGCGATGGGTTCGGGCCACTTGGTGCAGTACGGCATAGGCCACTTGTCCTTGGCTTTGCAAAAGCTGCAGCAATGCGCTGCGGGCTATAACACGCACTTGAACCGAGGTTTGTGCAATCACGTCCACGCAAGCTGGCAAACCAAGCACAACCGAACTGAGATCCACCCAATCAGGGCCGACCAATGTCATCCACTGCTGATCCATCTCGTGCAACGCTGGGCCGGGGCCAGTGGGGGCAGAAGGATTGGCGGTCAACACGCCGGCAACCAGCGTGCCGTGCTCTAGAAACAGGGCTTCTTGTGGCAACTGGCCTTTGTGTACTAGCACAGCATTGGCACCTACAGTGCGCAAAGGACTGGCTTGTAGCAGTTGCTCCAGATCGTGACAGCTTGAGGTGGGCATGGCGCAACTGTGGCAAGAGCGGGCACTTTGCACCTTGCGCCAAGTCAAAAAAAGCATTCCCAAAAGAGGAGAAGTAGCATGCCGAACACACAATTTGCCAAAAGTGCATCCTTCAATGCAAGCAACTTCTAACCGTGTAACAGGCAGAAAAACATTTCTGATGAAGGCGTAGACTGGGAAACTTTATCTAGACTTAAGCGCAATCATCGTTGGATTCCCAAATGTTTTTCGGTGGCTCAAAATTTTGGTTGATGGGGCTGTTTATCCTGCTCAATGCAAGCCATGCTCTTGCTGCACCATGGCGCTTGTGGATTACGCAACCCCTTGGGCATCCCGCTACTTTAGCCAGTGAGCAGTTTGCCAATGAAGTCAATCAGGCATTGCAGCACAACCACGGCAAAATATACGTCTATCCCAATGCTGTATTGGGTGACAGCGGTAAGGCCGTGCACATGTTGCAAAGCGGGCAACTGGACTTTGCCGAAATCAGCTTGGGGCCTATTGCTGAGCGACTAGATGCGCTGCAGTTGATCAAACTGCCTTTTTTGTTCCGTGATGAACATCACCTGCAGCACGTCATGAATGGATCGGTTGGGGAGCGTTATCGCCACACCATCGAAGGCACCGGCATCGTGGTGCTGGCTTGGTACAGCGGTGGTACACGGTCTTTTTACTGCACAGACAGCACCATAAAAAGTGTGCAGGATTTGCGGGGGAAACGCATTCGGGTGCAAGGCAGTATCCATGTGGAGATGGTCAAACTGCTGCATGCCATTCCACTCGTGGTGCCTTATCAAGATGTGCACAAAGGCTTGTCTATTGGTGACTTCGATTGTGCCGAAAACAACATCGTTTCCTTTGTGGAAAACCAGCATTACCAATTTGCCAAAACGTGGCTTGAGACCAAGCACATGATTTCGCTGGAAGCACTTGTGGTGTCACAGAAAATATGGAAAGACCTCTCCCCATCTGAGCAACAAACGCTGCTGCAAGCAGCGCAAAAATCAGCCACCTATATGCAGCAGTTGTGGGAAAAGAAAGCCAGCGATGCCTTGGCAATAGCCAAACAGCATGGCGTGCGTGTGGTAGTCCCCAAGGATTTACCCAAAGCCATCAAGCAAATGGAGCCTCTGTATCGGCAAGTGGTCGATGACACGGCAAGTCGGCAAGACCTATTGACTATTCTTGCGCCATAAATTCTCGATTCATCATGCATCACAAAGAAAAAAAACCGCCGTATTGGACGGGGCAGTGGTCTCCCATCGGTCTGCTACTGGCATGCATGCTGTGGCAAGTGCCTGTAGCAGAGGCATCCAACACATGGAAGGTATGGACTACCCAACCTCCTGAGCATCCGGTGTCTGCAGGGATCAAACGTTTTGGCCAACTGCTGCGCCTAAAAATGCCACAGATTCGCTTGGACATTGGCTACAACGCCAGCCTAGCTCCACAGAAAGAAGCCATACAGCAGCTACACAAGGGCGACATTGAGTTGGGGGTATTCGGTATCAGCCCCTTAAGCGACACCATTACCGAGATTCGACCGCTGGCACTGCCTTTTTTATTCCACAACAGCACACACTTATTTCGCGTGCTGGAAAGTCCCATTGGCTCGCGCTACGCACACAAGTTTTACGATGCTGGCTACGTGGTCTTGGGTTGGTATGACGGTGGCACACGCTCGTTTTACTGCACAGACCCCAGCATACGCACTTTGCAAGATTTGGAAGGCCGTCGCATACGCGTGCTCGGCATGCAAGTGCCCATGGTGCAACAGCTGGGTGCGACACCTGTGCCGGCACCTTACAAAGAGGTGCTATCTGGCTTGCAACAAGGCATCTTCGATTGCGCCGAAAACAATGTCGTTTCCTACTACACCACTGGCCACTACAAAGTGGCACCCACACTGTTGATGAGCAATCACTCCGTCAGCCCCGAACCATTGCTGATGGCGCGCAAGGTATGGGATGGCTTGACAACTGAACAGCAGAAAATCGTTCTGACGGCTGGTGAAGAGTCTGCACGCTACATGCGCAAACTATGGTCTGAGCAAGTGACACAAAGCATGCAAGCCATTAAAAAAGCCGGGGTTCGCATCACCCCATTAGGCGAGATCACCGAGATGGTCAAAAAGATGGAACCTCTGTACAAATCGGTGCTGCGCACAACCAACGCACGCCAAGAAATGGTGGAAATTCTGTCTTACCAGTGACCTTGATAGGGTCGGTGCAGCGCACGCTGGATGCCAGCATGCACACGATGCTGGACACCCTAGAGAAAATTAAGACGGCAGGCGCAAGTAGTTGCCACCACCGGAAGCATCTTGCACCGAGAAAGCGCCCATGGAGTCGAGCAAACGGTTGGCTTGGCTCTTCAAGCTCTCGGCCGCAGCGTGCGACTCTTCCACCAAAGCTGCGTTTTGTTGGGTCATGTTCTCCAGATCCGAGATCGCCAAACTGACGCGGCCCATTTCGCTGCTCTGACTTTGCAAGGCAGAGGCTACATCGGCAATCAGGCTGTTGACCTTTTGTACCGAGTCCACGATTTCTTGCATGGTGGCACCTGCTGTTTCCACCATTTGTGAACCCGTTTCAATGCTGCGCACCGAGGTACCAATCAGGTTGGTAATCTCTTTGGCCGCTTCCGCAGAACGCTGTGCCAAACTGCGCACTTCGGAAGCAACCACGGCAAAACCACGCCCCTGCTCACCCGCACGGGCAGCTTCCACCGCTGCATTCAGCGCCAAGATGTTGGTTTGGAAAGCGATGCCATCGATCACGCTGGTGATGTCAGAAATCTTGCGCGAGCTGGCAGTAATTTCCTGCATATTGCCCACCACCGATGTCACGACCTCGCCACCACGGCGCGCAATAGCCGAGGCGCTGTGCGCCAATTCACTGGCATTGCGGGCGGAAACAGTGGAGTCGTCCAACGCCGTTTGCAACGCTGTCATGGCGGAGTTGGTTTGCTGCAAGTTGCTAGCACTCACTTCCGTGCGATTGGCCAAATCTTTGTTGCCGGCGGCAATTTCCACACTCACGTGGGTCACGCTCTGGGCACTTTCCTTCACGCCCGAAATGAGGTCATTCAAAGAGCCTTTCATCGCTATCAAGCCGCCTTGAAGTTGGCCGATTTCGTCATGGCGATTGCGCACCACATCCACTCGCAAGTTGCCTTGACCAATTTGCTCCATTTGGGCCACCACTTCGCCCAATGGGCGGCTGATGCTGCGTGTCATGGTCAACCCCACCACCGTCACGGCTATGGCACTGAGCACAATCAAGGACAAGTTCAGATAAATAGATTTTTTGTAAGTGTCTTGGGCTTTGCTTTGCGCTTCATCCGCCCCTTTGGAATTAAGGGTAATGAGGTCACCAATACCGTTGGCCAAGGTACCCATCTTTTTACCCAAGGCACCTTGAAGGTCAGACAGTTCTTTATGGTCTCGCTCGGGACTCTTGCGCATGAATGCAATCACCCCAGTACCGCCATCGAACGCATCCAGAAAACTCTTCTTGATAGAGCCCAAAAGCTGCTTTTCTTCATCCGTTTGGCCTGGAATTTTTTCGTATTCGGCCACGGTTTTGAGGAAGTTATCTTTGTGACGATTGACATCGCCTTCGGTTTTATCCACCACTTCCATCGAAGCCAGTGGGTTATTCAAATTCAACTGCGCACGGCGCATGCTGTGCATATAGTGACGCAGGTCACTGGCGACGCTCACCCCTTGCAACCAACGGTCGCCAATTTCGATAGTGCCATCGTTCACTTTCTTGATTTGGTACAGACTGACCAACGATGTGATCACCGTTAAGAGGAGCACCAAAAAGAAAGACATCATCAGTTTGAAACCGATGGAATGGACATTGAATTTATTCATGAAGCAACCCTTGACTAGAGAAACGGCTCCGCATGGGAAGCCTTTCTCGAACCTTACTAATAATTATGGATTTGGAAAAGAGGAAAAGCGCAAGTAAGGTAGCGCAAACTTTTTTTCAGCGGGCTGAATTATCAATCCAATTCTTAATTTGCTCACGTTCGGTATCGGTAATGCCTGTCGCATTGTTCAGCGGCATCACTTTGGTGATGACGGCTTGCTGGTAGATAGCTTGCAGGTGTTTGCGCACATCTGCCTCACTGTCCAGACGCACCCCTTTCATCTGCACAGCCTCACCATGGCACATGACGCAGCGCTGTGCAAACACAGGTGCCACTTGCGCGTAAGTAAGCACCGGGGCTGCAACGCTTGCTGCACCTGCTGATGCAGCTATATTTTTTGTAGCATCAACTGACGGACGTAAAGCCACGATCAACAACAGCAAAACTGCCACACCGGCCACCGCATAAGGCCAAGGATGGCGATTGCGACCGAGTTTGTAGCCGTGGCGCAGCACAAAGAACTGTCGGATGGCGGCACCAGCGGCCATCATGGCTATTAACAGCGCCCAATTGAAGGCATGGCTGTACACAAAACTGTAGTGGTTTGACAACATTGCAAAGACCACAGGCAGCGTGAAATAGGTGTTGTGCACACTGCGTTGCTTGCCACGCTGACCATGAATGGGGTCGACCGGTTGACCTGCTTTCAGCGCAGCCACCACTTTGCGTTGCCCGGGAATAATCCAATGCGCCACATTGGCCGTCATGGTGCTGGCCAGCATGGCCCCGATAAGCAGGAACGCCGCACGCCCGGCAAACCAATGACACGCCAGCCATGCCGCCAATGCCACCAGCAAAGCAAGCAACAAACCCACTTTGCCCTCCGACCCCGGTTTGCTGCCCACAGTGCGGCAAATGGCGTCATAGGCAAACCAAAAAACCACCAAAAACCCCAACGCCACCGCAATGGCTGCATGCGGGTGCCACGCATGCACCTGTGGATCGACCAAATACATGGTGGGGTTCCACAAATACGACACCGTGAACAGCGCAAAGCCTGTCAGCCAAGTGCTGTAGCTCTCCCAGTAGAACCAATGCAACTTGTCCGGCAAGCTCGGAGGAGAAACGGCGTACTTCACCGGGTGGTAAAAGCCCCCACCGTGCACCGCCCAGAGTTCCCCTGTGACGCCATCACGGCGCAATGCTTCGTCCACGGGTGGAGTCAGACTGCTATCGAGAAAAACAAAGTAAAACGACGACCCAATCCACGCAATGGCCACCACCACATGCGCCCAGCGCAGCAGCAAGTTGGCCCAATCTAACAAATACGCTTCCATGTTCTGGTTCTCCTAATCGTGCGTGCAAAGTGCGGTGGATGCGACAGTTGCCGACACCACTTGCAAAAGTTGGGCCGCTACGGCCACGGCGATCACTTCGGGGCGCTTGTCATGGATACCGGCTACCCCTATGGGGCAAGTCACGGCATCGAGTTCAGTTGGTGTGAAACCCCGTGCCTGCAGGCGATGGGCAAAGCTGGCCCACTTGCTGCGGCTCCCTATCAAACCGATGAAGGGCAAATCAGCCCTTTCGCGCTGGCGCTGCAAACAGGCCGCCAATATTTCCAAATCTTCGGCATGGCTAAAGCTCATGATGAGCACCAAACTGCCCGCAGGCAGATGGGGAACAGCGGCCTGCACCGGGTCACTGTGTTCTGTCTGCACAGCCAAGGAGGCCTCCTCTGCAGCTAGGCACTGCGGTGGAAACACCTCGTCGCGGCTATCGACCCAATGCACCCGAAATGGCAAGGGCTGCAACACCTGCACCACGGCACGCCCCACATGGCCACCGCCAAACAAAGCCACCGTGGGGAGCTGCACCTGCCAGCGCTCTTGCAAGATGGATACATCGGCGGGGCCTACACATTCAAAACGCAAATGCACCTCCCCACCGCAGCACTGGCCTAAGCTCGGCCCCAATGCAAAACGCTGCACCAGTGGGTGGGCCAGTGTGGGCTGCTGGTCAGCAGGTGCGCGCAGCCACTGGCAAGCTTGCTGCCATGCCTGCCACTCCAGTTGCCCACCACCGATGGTGCCCAGCATCTGGGTAGACGGCAGCACCGCCATCCAAGCCCCCACCTCACGCGGGGCCGACCCGCGCACCGCATGCACCGTGACCACTACCGCGACTGGAACGGTTTGGCTAGACAGGGATTTCAGCAGTGTGTCTTTAGCCCGCAACAACATAGGCCCCAGTCGATAATGCACCGCACGGTTTTTGCCCTATCTCTGACTCTGTACAGGACTTGCTATGCAGCATTTTTCCCCCAGCCGACAGACATCGGCCCACGCGCGTGCCTCTCTGTGGGCGCTGGCCATAGCTACCGCCACTTGGCTGGCAGGCTGCAGCACCCCTGCGCCTCAACCCGCCCCTGCTCCAGCCCCCACACCGGCTCCTATCCCCACACCGCCTCCCGCCCCCAAACCGGTGCCAGAGCCTGCGCCCAGCAAAATTTCCCAAGCCACCAACGAACGCGCTTACCGTACCGATGGCGCCAAACACATTTATGCGCGCTGGGGCGACAAGGTGTACTCCGGCAAAATGCCACCCTTGCTCTATGCAGTGGGGGTTTTGCAGGTGCACATTGACCGCCGTGGCAACGTCACCAACGTCACTTGGATGCGCGCCCCCAGCCATGTACCCGCAGTCATGACCGAAATCGAACGCATGGTGCGCGCTGCAGGCCCCTTCCCTGCCCCCGTGAATTTGGGCAGCGTGACCTACACCGATACATGGCTGTGGGACAAAAGCGGCCGCTTCCAGCTGGACACACTGACCGAAGGCCAGCGCTGACCGAGCCGACGCTGCAGCACGCACGACATGGTGCTGCAGCAATCAAGACCCCCGGTAAGTGGAATAACTCCACGGGCTGACCAACAGTGGCACGTGGTAGTGCTGCTGCGGGTTGGCAATGCCAAAGTCCACACTCACCCGACCCAAAAACGGGGGTTCGGGCAATGCCACGCCTTTAGCAGCAAAGTAGGCAGACACCTCAAACACCAGCCTGTACGTGCCCACCTGCAAACTGGCGTTATCCAGCAGTGGGCCGTTGGGGTTGCGGCCATCGGCATTCAAGGTGCAGCGCAGTACCAAGTCTGCGTGCTCGGCACCGCCAGCCGTGGACTGGGTTCGGTACAAGGCCACGGCCATGCCCCCAGCGGGACAACCATGCATGGTGTCCAAAACATGTGTGCTCAATCCCATCAACAGTCCTCCACTGCGCATCTACGCTATCACATGGGCTGGCAGTCTAAACAGGCTGCATGCCGTGGGCATAAGTATTGCTGCATAGCCGCTATGGATTGCCCTTTAAAGCCACAGCACAGGCTCGCACTATCATGAACCGTATGAGCACCACCCAACGCCCCCCCCGCAACACAGCCTTGTTTGACACCACCGCGGCCTACCCCCGCGATCTAGTGGGTTATGGCGAACACCCGCCGCATCCACTGTGGCCGGGACAAGCCCGCATCGCAGTGCAATTTGTGCTGAACTACGAGGAAGGTGGTGAAAACAGCGTGCTGCATGGCGACGCAGGCTCCGAGCAGTTCTTGTCCGAAATGTTCAATCCCGCAGCCTACCCCGATCGCCACATGAGCATGGAAGGCATTTACGAGTATGGTTCGCGTGCCGGTGTGTGGCGCATCCTGCGCGAGTTTGACAAGCGTGGCCTGCCACTCACGGTGTTTGGCGTAGCCACCGCACTGCAGCGCCACCCCGAACTCACAGCCGCCTTGGTCGCACGCGGCCACGAGATCGCCTGCCATGGCCTCAAGTGGATCCACTACCAAAACGTGCCCGAAGATGTGGAACGCGCCCACATGCATGAGGCCATGGCCATCATTGAACACATCACGGGCGAACGCCCCCTGGGCTGGTACACCGGGCGCGACAGCCCCAACACCCACAAGCTGGTGGCCGACTACGGCGGGTTTGAGTACGACAGCGACTACTACGGCGACGACCTGCCCTTTTGGATGCAGGTGAAAAAAACCGACGGCACGCTGGCGCAGCAACTCATCGTGCCCTACACACTGGACTGCAACGACATGCGCTTTGCGCTGCCGCAGGGCTATTCGCACGCCGACCCGTTTTTCCAGTACATGAAAGACACCTTTGACGCGCTGTATGCAGAGGGTGACCCCAACGGCCTGAACGCGCCCAAGATGATGAGTATCGGTATGCACTGCCGCCTGCTGGGCAGGCCGGGGCGCATCACCGCGCTGCAGCGCTTCTTGGATCATATCGGCCAGCACGAGCATGTGTGGGTAGCCCGCCGCATCGACATTGCCCGCCACTGGAAGACCCACTTTCCCACCCCCGCGTTATGAGCCACCCTAGCACCATCACCCTGGAACAGCTCAACACCGCCAGCCCCGCCCAAGCCTTGGCTTGGCTGGATGGGCTGTACGAACACTCGCCCTGGATCGCCGAACAAGCACTGACGCAGCGCCCTTTTGTGAGCGTGGCCGCCCTCAAATGGGCACTGGTGCAGGTGGTGCGCCAAGCGGGGCGCGAAGCGCAACTGGCGCTCTTACGCGCCCACCCCGAACTGGCAGGCAAGGCCATGGTGAGCCAAAACCTGACCGCCGAGAGCAGCAACGAGCAAAGCACAGCGGGGCTGACCCACTGCAGCCCGGAAGAATTCGCCCTCATCCAGTCGCTCAACGCGCAGTACAACCAGCGCTTTGGCCACCCCTTCATACTGGCCGTGCGCGGCCCGCGTGGGTTGGGCTTGAGCCGCCAAGCCATCATCGCTACGCTGCAGCGCCGCCTGCACGCCCACCCCGACGACGAGCTGGCCGAGTGCCTGCGGCAAGTGCACCGCATTGCCGAGATTCGTTTGAACGACAAACTGGGCCTAAGCCCTAGCCAAGGCCAGCAGGTGTGGGACTGGCAAGAAACCCTGGCCCAGTTCAGCGAACCGGACTTTGCCGAACAAGGCCAGTTGACCGTCACCTACCTGAGCGACGCGCACCGCCAGTGCGCCCAGCACATCGCCGCCACCATGCAAGCCTGCGGCCTGCAGGATGTGCACGTGGATGCGGTGGGCAATGTCGTCGGGCGCTATCCGTCTTGCTATGAAATTGATAGCTGCTCCAGCAATACAGATAAGCTGTACAAGCCAAAAACATCGGTAAAAACCTTGCTCACTGGCAGCCACTACGACACCGTGCGCAACGGCGGTAAATACGATGGCCGCTTGGGCATTTACGTGCCGCTGGCCGCCATTGCCGCGCTGCACCAAGCGGGCCAGCACCTGCCCTTTGGCATCGAAGTAGTGGCCTTTGCCGAAGAGGAAGGCCAGCGCTACAACGCCACCTTTTTGGGCAGCAGCGCGCTGGTGGGGCGGTTTGACGCCGCTTGGCTGGACCAGCAAGACGCCCAAGGCATCCCGCTGCGCCAAGCCATGCAGGATGCCGGGCTGCGCATAGACGACATCCCGGCTTTGCGGCGCGATCCAGCGCAATACCTGGGTTTTGTGGAAGTGCACATCGAACAAGGCCCGGTGCTGCATGGGCGCGATTTGCCACTGGGCGTGGTCACCAGCATCAACGCCAGTGCGCGCTACCAGTGCGAAGTGCGCGGCACCGCCAGCCACGCAGGCACCACCCCCATGGGCCAGCGCCGCGATGCCGCCGCTGCCGCGGCCGAGATGGCGCTGGCCGTAGAAGCACGCGCCAGCCAAGACGGCGATTCGGTGGGCACTGTGGGCATGCTGCAGGTGCCCAGCGGCTCCATCAACGTGGTGCCGGGGCGCTGCCTCTTTAGCCTAGACCTGCGCGCACCCAGCGACGCGCAGCGCGACGCCCTGCAGCGCGACGTGCTGGCGCAGTTGCAGGCCATTGCCGAGCGCCGGGGTGTACAACTGGGCATCACCCCGGTCATGCAAGCCAGCGCAGCGCCCAGCGATGCTACTTTGCAAGCCCACTGGGAACGCGCCGTAGCCACCACGGGCCTGCCCGTGTTCCACCTGCCCAGCGGTGCCGGGCACGATGCCATGATGCTGCACAACGCGATGCCCCAAGCCATGCTGTTTGTGCGCGGGCAAAACGGTGGTATCAGCCACAACCCACTCGAATCCACCACCTGCGACGACATGCAACTGGCCGTAGAAGCCTTTGGGCATTTGCTGCAGCAACTCTCCCACACTTCCAAACCATGACCGACAACCAAACTCCATCCGCCCAATTTGCCCAATTCGCCCCGCTCTACCAGCAACTGGATAGCTGGATTAACCAGCACTTTGACGAGCAAGTGCAGTTTTTGCAGGCCCTCATCCAAGTGCCTACCGACACCCCGCCCGGCAACAACGCCCCGCACGCCGAGCGCACCGCCGAACTGCTGGCCGCCATGGGCCTGCAGGCCGAACGCCACAGCGTGCCCACGGATGACGTGCAGCGCTACGGCATGCAAAGCATCACCAACCTGATCGTGCGCCGCCAGTATGGCCAAGGAAAAACCATAGCCCTGAACGCCCACGGCGACGTGGTGCCGCCTGGCGAAGGCTGGACGCGCAACCCCTACGGCGGCGAGGTGGTCGATGGGGTTATTTACGGCCGCGCCAGCGCCGTGAGCAAGAGCGACTTTGCCACCTACACCTTTGCCCTGCGCGCCCTTGAAGCGCTGGGCGTGCCACTGCATGGCGCGGTGGAGCTGCTGTTCACCTACGACGAAGAGTTTGGCGGCGAACTCGGCCCCGGCTGGCTGCTGGACAAAGGCCTGACCAAGCCCGACCTGCTGCTGGCAGCGGGCTTTTCCTACGAGGTGGTGACCGCCCACAACGGCTGCCTGCAAATGGAAGTGACCGTGCACGGCAAAATGGCCCACGCCGCCATTCCCCACACCGGGGCCGATGCGCTGCAAGGCGCGGTGCACATCCTGCAAGCGCTGTACGCGCAAAACGCGCTGTACCAAGGAATCACCTCGCAGGTGGAGGGCATCCAGCACCCCTACCTGAACGTGGGCCGCATAGAAGGCGGCACCAACACCAACGTGGTGCCCGGCAAAGTCAGCTTCAAACTAGACCGCCGCATGATCCCAGAGGAAAACCCCGCCGAGGTGGAGGCCAACATCCGCCAAGTGATTGCCAGCGCGGCAGCCGAGGCCGCCGAGCGCATACCGGGCCTGAGCGTGGAAATCAAACGCCTGCTGCTGGCCAACTCCATGCGCCCCCTACCCGGCAATGCACCGCTGGTAGACGCCATCCAGCGCCACGGCCAGCACATCTTTGGCCAAGCCCTGCCCGCAGTCGGCACGCCGCTGTACACCGACGTGCGCCTGTTCGCCCAGCGCGGCATTCCCGGCGTCATCTACGGCGCAGGCCCGCGCACCGTGCTCGAATCCCACGCCAAACGCGCCGACGAGCGCCTGGTGCTGGAAGACCTGCGCAAAGCCACCCAAGTGGTGGCGCGCACGCTGTTGGATTTGGTGGGGTCAGGCCTGCGCTGACCACGTCATAGGCTCAAGTATGCCATTTGCCCCCATGCTGAGTTGATGGATAGGGCGACCCGCAAATACGTGCGTGCGTAAATCGTTCATCACCTCTTGCGTTCCACCAAAAGGTACGAATAAATCAACGATCCAGACTTGATCTCCAGATTGCCAATCCGATGCTATCAATTGGTGTGGAGCCATTGCATAACGTTGCGCCACGGCCTCTGAAAGCAACGCCCACGATACATAAGCGATCGGAAAATCATCACGCATATAAAGTTTGGCCTGATCCAGTACCAATGCTGGCATGACACGCCACTCCAGCTCACTGAGCAGGGTATGGCGTGTGGCTGTCTGCTGCATCATCAGCCAATTCACAGCCCCTAAGAGAGGCAACTTGCCAACCACACGTTGCGCCTGCTTTTTCAGCATAGCGGCTAAATTTTCCATTTCCGCAGAGTGTGTTTGGTCAGGTTTATTCATTGTTTTCGTTCCTCGTCAGAGTTAGTAGGAAGAGTTGCGGGAAGCTTCTGATCGCTAGCAATCAATCGATCTAGATCCATCAAATCCGCCTGCGTCAAAGTACCGCTAGCAGCCTTGAGTTTCAGATGATGCATGACCATCTCTGCATGCGCCTTAGATAAATCTCGCATGGATGCATACAGCTGTTGCTCCGCGCTCAATACATCCGGGGTAATGCGGGTTCCAATGCGCAACCCGATTTTGTTGGATTCCACAGCATTGCGGGCCGCTTCCACAGCAGTTTGCAATGCTGCGATCTGTGCTTGACCACTCAGAATGCCTGAATGTGCTTGCCTCACCTGATTCGCAACGGTGCGCCGCGCGAGTGTGAGTTCATCCTGCGCCTTGGCAGCCAAGGCGAGTGCCTCACGCACACGAGATTGTGTTGCTCCACCGGCGTACAGTGGAATTGTCATTTGCAATCCCACTTGGTTTGAATTCACGTGTGTCGCGATATCCGCCGGAGAGCTCAAAGAACCCGAGCTGTAATTAGTTCCTTTGCTCAAAACCATATCCAATGTGGGTAAGTGCGCAGCATCGCTCTTAGCAACCTCTTTGTTCGCCACCTCTAGCGCCGCTTGCTGCATCTGGATTTGCATGCTTTTCGTATCAGCAAGCGCAAGCCAATCAGCGAGAGACATCGACGACTGAAAAATCAGGTATGGCTTCCGCTGAAAAGTACCATCCAGCAAGCCCACTGATTCCCCGACCATTCGCTCCAATTCTGCGCGCTTGAATTCTAGGTCTTGGGTTGCAGCCACAGCTTGAGCTTGGCTCTGAGCCAACTTCGCTGTGGCTTCATGCACATCCGTGATAGTGCCAGTTCCTACCGAATAGGTACGCTGCGCCAATGTCAACTGCTCCTCCAAAGCTGCAGACTGGGACAGCATCACCTCCCTGCCCTGAGTTGCCACCAGCACATCCATATACGCCTGCGCGACGCGCAAAACCAAATCCTGCTCAGCCACCGAGAACTGTGCCATCGCCTGACGTGTGGCGGCGTTGGCTTGCTGGTATCCCACCCAATTAGCCCAACGGATCAGGGGCTGTGTTAACTGCACGCTCCACGACCACGACTGTGCATCTCGATCCACCGCATCCGCCCCAGAAAAAGAGGCCGTACCAAACTGACGATTCTTGTTGGCAGACAGACTCACCGTGGGCAACAAGCCTGCGCGCGCCTGTGGCAATTTTTCCAGAGCAGCCTGCAGAGCATTACGAGATGCTTGGAACTGCGCATCCTGAGTCCTAGCCTTTTCGTAGATGTCCATTAGCCCTTGTGCAGAAGCTATTCCAGCATTAACAAACAAACATACAGCCAACACCGAACGACCAAGGCAGCACAACTTTAAGTACTTATCGCTCACGCAATGCCTCCTGCTTGTACCGCAGCATCGGGGCAAGGAAATAGTCCAGCAGTCTGCGTTGGTCTGTTCGAATGTCTGCAGTCACGCTCATACCCGCCTTAATCATCCCTGTCTGACCATTCACAGACGAAGGAGTCTGCAAACTATTGAGCTTGATGCGCACTGGAAACACCGGCCCCAGTTTCTGATCTTGCACTGCATCCGTACCCACCCACAGCACCTCTCCCTCAATATAGCCATAGCGAGTGAAATCAAACGTCTCCACCTTGTTGATCACCCGTTGCCCGACCCGCACATGACCAATATCACGGTTCATCACCTGAGCCTCTAATTCCAGTGGAGTATCTGCAGGAACAATCGTCATCAAAGATTGCGCAGCAGTGACAACACCGCCAACAGTAGTAACCGCCAATTGCTGCACCACGCCATCGATAGGCGAGCGTAACGTTTGCAAAGCCAAACGCTGGCGCACCTTGATAAGCTCCTGCTCGGCTGCATCACGTCGCTTAGTTGCATCCAACAATTCACCGCTGGCCTTGGCACGAAACTCCGCCACAGCCTGCGCACGTTGTTCCTGCACTGCGGCAAAACTGGCCTGCGACTCTTGCAGTCTATTGCCCTGCACAGCCAACTCCTTCTCTGCGTTAATCAACTCCATCTTGGCCTCAATGACTCCCGTCTGCGCTACATGGCCCGTTTTGGCTAACTCCTCCCGCATGGCGTACTTCTGCTGAATCAAAGGCAAACTGACACGTTGCTGCGCCAAGCCGCTACTAATAGCAGCCGCATCCGCCTTTCGTTTACTCAAGTCGGCATCCAATGCTGCAAGCTTGGCTTGCTGCTCTGCCAAGCGACTTTGCAGCACGGCAAGCTGATTGGTTGCCACCTCTACAGGCATGCCTGTAGGAGGAACAAACTGAAGTCGCTCAGCCAACAACGCCGAAGCACGCAATACCTCAGCTTTAGCCTCCCACCACTCCCGCTGTATTCGGTCTCGATCTGCACTGCTATTTGTCACATCCAGCTCCAACAGCACATCGCCCGCTTTCACATACTGCCCATCACGTACTGCAATCGTGCGCACTACACCTGCCTCAAGCGGCTGCACCACTTTGCTCTTACCGGCAGGAATCACCTTACCCTGTGCACTCACCACCACATCCATCTGCGCCAGATAAGAAAACACCAAAGCAAGCCCAGCCATGACACAAATCGCAAGCGAAGCCATGCGCACCACATACGAAGGAGGCTGCGCCATAGCCGCCAACGCTGCCGAACTAAATTGGTTGAACGCCAACTTTTCCTCACCGCCACTCATGCTGCTACTCCTTGCACTTGCAACACTTGGTGCGCGTGGTACAGCAATGCATAGCGCCCCCCTCTAGCCAAAAGTTCCGCGTGGTTACCCGCTTCCACCAGCCTGCCATCCTCTAGAACCAAAATGCGGTTCGCCAAACGCAGGGTGGACAAACGGTGCGCCACCACAAACACCGTGCGTCCCTGCGCAATAGCCGCCATGTTGTCCTGAATCAAACGCTCACTTTCGTAGTCCAGCGAAGCCGTTGCCTCGTCCAGCAACAGCATGCGAGGGTTGGTCACCAGTGCACGTGCAATCGCAATGCGCGCACGTTGACCACCACTGAGTTTGCTGCCGCGCTCACCAATGACTGTGTCATATCCATCTGGCAGTTTGAGGATGAAATCATTAGCCCCCGCCAAACTAGCTGCAGCCATGACTGCCTCCATGTCCAAGCTAGGATCAGCCAATGCAATGTTGTCGCGCACACTGCGGTTAAAGAGCAACGTATCTTGCCCCACCACCCCTATTTGCCTGCGCAGCCACGACGTATCCACCAGATTGATATCCACCCCGTCGATCAGAATACGGCCCGACTCTGGGGTGTACAGCCTTTGCAACAAACGCATCAAAGTCGTCTTGCCCGCACCCGAAACGCCCACAACACCAATCACCTCACCAGGCTGCACATCAAAACTGACGTCATTCAATATTGCTGGCCCATTCGGGGTGTACTTAAAAGTCACATGCTCCAGCGCAATATGCCCTTTAACTTCCGGCGGCACCGACCGATGAGGCCTAAACGCCGGCTCAGGCGTCGCATCCAAAATATCTGCCAAACGCTTGATGCTCACCTTCATCTGAGTAAAGTCCTGCCACAACGACGACAGCTTCAAAATCGGCGCGTTTACCCGGCCACTGAGCATATTGAAGGCAATTAGACCTCCCACCGTCAACGCGCCATCAATGACCAGCCGAGCCCCCAACCACAGCAGCAACACTGTCAACACCTTGCTCGCCATGCTAATGAACTGATTGGTGGCATTGCCCAAGTGCCCCCCCTCGAACGAGGTATTCACATAGCTTGCTAGGCGTCGCTCCCACGCACCCTGCCACTGCGGCTCCACCGCGTGGCTTTTGAGCGTTTCCATGGACGTCACAGTCTCCACCAGAAAGGCTTGGTTCTCCGCCCCCAGTGCAAACTTGTCTTCCAGCTTCTTGCGCAGCAACGGCGTGATGATGGCCGAGGCCCCAAAAAACACCGGCAACGCCGCCAGTACGACCAGCGTCAAAGCCACGCTGTAATAAAACATCACCCCGATATAGACCAGTGCAAATAGCAAATCCAACCAGCTTGTCAGCGCTTGGCCCGTCAGGAAATTGCGCGCGTTGTCCAGCTCTCGCACACGGGCCACTGTGTCGCCGCTGCGCCGACTCTCAAAGTAGGACAGCGGCAAATGCAACAGATGACGAAACAACTTAGCACCCAGCTCCACATCCACCCGGTTAGTGGTATGGCTTAACAGGTAGTGCCGCATGGCACCCAACATCACCTCAAAAATACTCACCCCCAATAGCGCAATGACCATCACATCCAGCGTGGACAGCGTTCGATTGGTCAGCACCTTGTCAATGACCACCTGAAAAATCATCGGCGTGACCAGTGCAATGATCTGCACAAACAAGGATGCCAGCAGCACCTCCGCCATCAGCCCCTTGTACTTCTTGAGCGACTGCCAGAACCAGCCCACACCAAATTTCCCCGAGTCGTTGGCAGCAGTAACGCCCGGCGTATTGGGTACTGCGTCAACCAGCCGCGCCACAATCCACTGCCGTGCAAACAGCGCCTCAAACTCCGCCAACGAGACCTGACGCGGACTTGACTCCCCCGCCATTTGCAACACCACAGCACCTGCCGGGCCGGTGGCATCTACCTTGCCCACCAGCATCCAAGAACCATCGCGCGTAGGCATCAAAGCAGGTAAGGCGACTTGCGAAAGAGCCTTGACCGCCCCATGGCTCAACTTAGTTTCAAAACCCAACTGCTGCAATATTCGGAGCACATCGCCCATAGCAAACGAAGGCGATCCATCGCTTTGCCCATAGCCACCGAACTGGTGATTTAACTGCGCAGCATCAAGGTGAACGTGGTGAAGTTTGGCGTAAAGCCCAATCAGTTGTAGCGTAGCTTGCACACTAAAGTTTCCTATTGTTTTTTCATCATGCAGCTTGCAAAGCCTGCTGTTCCTCATGGACGACAACAACCTCATGCGGTTGCGTCGGCACAAAGCCCAAGGGTTCGACATCTGGAGTCACGGCGGTGTTGGCCATCTGGTTAAACAACAGCGCCATGCGTGCCAAATCAGCCTCTGCAGCCTGTGCATGCACACCCGACTGGTAAGCCAACATGGCATCCGCTGCCACGCCTGTGCTGCCATCGGTGCGGGTGAACGTGGTGTCGCCCATCACAGTCACATCCGTCTGGCCAGTTGCACTATTGGCCAAAGTCGTACCCTCTTGATGCGATTGACCATTGGAATGCAGATTCACGGACATGATCCCCCACTCCGTGAGTGACTTGAATTCCCCGGCGTCTGTTACGCCGTTTCCATTCTCATCTCGCCAAACACCAAATTCCGCAAAATTGGCATCCCCTGCATCCAACACTCCGTTCTGATTCGTATCCAATACCTGTAGCCCCTCCAAATCGGTTTGGGCGCCTTCTTTTAAATGCTGGAAGCTGAACTCCGACACATCAGAAACGATGCCATCCTGGTTCTTATCCCAAGCTAAAACACCATCTTCAGTTCCTACCCAAGCCATCTGATCTAGCACACCATCATGATCGACATCAAACTGCACATTGCTTTGGGTCACAGATTGATAAGTCAGCCCATCACCCATCAGATCCAGCAGCACAGGTGACACAAACAGCCCCGTGTGCTCATGCGTCACATTAAAGGATCTGAGTGGAGCGCCAATGACTCCCAAGTCATAGCTAGCAAAGACATGCGCAACATTGACCAAACCATTGCCATCGGTCAGGGTTATGTCAAAGCGAATCTGTTCACCATCAGCCCCCCAGCCGTCGTATAGGTTGTACTGAAAAGCATTGGAGCCCAAATTGATGGGCGTCTTCGACCCGAATGGCCCAACAGACACTGGCGTTGCAAGCACACTCCCCCCTCCGATTGGAGTAATACTCATTGTGACTGAGCCAGGACTTTCGTCATTAATGGAAAAACTAAAGTTTTGCCATATTTCCACCGCGTTGTAATAAGCAGAGTTGCCGTACCATACCTGATAAGTATGACCAGCACTCAATGTGATGGTGGGATACAAATTCGGTGGTGCCTTCACCTCCACAAACGCTGTGGCCCAAGTCTGCCCGCCATTGCCATCGTCTGCTAGGTAGTCAAATGACGCTGTACCCTTGAATCCAGCCGTGGGCACAAACTCCACCTGCCCATTCACGATAGACACCACCCCGTGGGATGCATTGCCCACGTTCACCAAACTCAGCGTGTCGTTCTCCACGTCCGAGTCGTTACTCAGCAGCTGGGTAAAGCCAATCGTCATCGTGCTGTTGGTGTAGGTCTGAAACTGGTCATCCACCGCCAGCGGCGCATCGTTGACCGCTGCCACCGGCATCACCACCGGCACCACTGGTGACAGCAGGCCTGCAGCGTCCACCGTTCTGTACTCAAACTCAGCGTTGCCATTGAAATTAGTACCCGGCACAAACACCACGTTGCCATTGGCATCCAAACTTACGGTGCCGTTCACAGCATTGCCCACCCAGCCAATGCCTAGGGCGCTTGCAGGGTCGTCCACATCCCCATCGTTGGCCAGCAGTACCGCCTTATCTATCATGAAGGCGGCATCCTCGCTGGCACCACTAACCACCTCACCTTGCGCATAGGGCGCATCGTTCACGTTTTGCACCTGCAAAGTGGCTGTAGCCGTGGTAGACAGACCATAGGCATCAGTCACTGTGTAGCTAAAACTCGCCGTGCCAAAGTAGTCCGGGTCAGGCAAAAACACCACCTCCGTCACGATCTGCCCGGCACTATCAACGCTGGTTTGCAAACTCACCTGCCCGTGGGTAGCGTTACCCACCTCGCTGATGTGCAATGCTGCATCTGCATTGGACGTGCGATCGTTGGCCAGCAGTAGCGCAGTGTCCATGCGCAGCACCGTATCCTCACTGCCCGACAGCACTTCCCCACTCACAATAGGCATGTCCAGCAGCACCTCCGTGTTGCCACTAGGGCTGTCTGCAACGGTGTTAGCTGCTGGCTCCACCGTAGCAGCCCCACTGCTCACTAACACGGCGCGCATCTCGCGCAACGGTGTCTGAGTTGCCGTGTAAGCAGACAAGTCCAACCCCGTGCGCTGCAAGGCATCCGCATCAGCCAGCACACCGGGCGGCGGCGGGGCATCAACCACCTGCCGCGGCTCATCCTGCCAACTACCATTTAGCACAGCCCCCTGAACAGTCTCGACAGCAGGCGACAGCACCGAGCCCAAGAGTCCTGCATGCCGCGCATCCAGTACCTGCATGCCCTGTTCCGGTATCCGCACACGCTCGTTGTCGGGCACATAGTCAGCGAACACGCGCTCCGCAGCAAATGCTGTCGTTTGCACCGCCCCCACGCCCACCAAGGCCAGTGCGCCCAAGCCTGCCCCCATGCCCCCGCCCAGCAAAGAACTTTCCTCTGCACTGCGCACCATCTGCGCAGTAGCACTGTCCACGCGTTCATTACCCAGCAAAGCCGTAGATGGCACAAACACCACCCGCTGCGGGCTCAGCACACTGGCACTAGCGCCATTGGCCCGCTTGACCTCACCCAAACTCACCGCCCCCGTAGCACTGGTCTGCGTAGGCGCACTGGCTACGTTAGCCCCACCATGGCGATGTTGGTCTTCCTCTGCCGTCCCTTCCCAATCCCCCGTACGCAACGCGTTGTGCTCAAACGTAGCCTCACGCACACTCCCCCAGCGTGTCACCCCCGGTTGGTCCGTCACCTGCACCTGGCCTTGGTATCCCTCATGCTCCAGCATCTGTCCAGCGTCAATGGTGTGCAGCTTGCCCTGTGCATCAGCCTCTTGCATTTGCGTGTAGCGCACGCCTTCGGTGTCAGACTTTAGTGTGGTGCTGCTCAGTGCATCGCTGTGACCATCGGCATAAGTCACCTGCCCGGAGCTGAAGTTGATACTGGTGATCTGCAAACTATCAAGGCTGATCTGCTCTCCCTCATCCAGCTGCGCATCTTGGTTCACATCCACCCACAGGCGGATGGCTGCAAACGCCGGGTCGCTCTTGTCCAGCACGCCGTCTCCATTGGCGTCGAGCCACTGCACGTTGTTGCGCTGCAGGTGGGCGTTGGCGCTGGCAGCTTGTGCGTCGGCAGCGTTGTTACCTTCTTGCCCCGCATTGCCCCCCAGGTTCAATATGTCGCGGGTCTCTATCTGGCCGTTGCCGTTGTAGTCCAGTACCAGCATGCCTTGCAGATTGCCTTGTGCATCGGTAGCGCTGACCCACTCTGTCTTCTCAAAGTAGCCATCCCCCTCGGTGTCGCGGTATAGCTCGCTGGTGGCTACTCGGTTCTGGGTTTGTTGCTCTTGCAAGCTTTGCAGGGCTTGGGTGCTGGCCTGTACTGCCCCTGTGCCTAGGTGCACCACCAGCGCCCCAAAGCTTTGGCTCTTGAAGTCAGCGCTCTCGGTGGCGTTGCCTTCCAGCGCATACGCTTGGTTGCCTTGGTAGGCATGGCCTCCTGCTCCAGCACCTAGCTCTGCGGCTATCTGGGCTTGGCTGGCTCCTTGCTCTAGCAGTTGTTGCATGTGCCCCATCTGGGTTTGCACTTGCCAGACGGGGGCTATGCCACCGTTTTCGGTCAATATCTCAAAGAGGCGTTGGGCTAGGTTTTCGCTCTGTATAGTTTCGCGGTAACTGTCTCCATCAGGTGTAGTGATCTCTATCCATGCGTCGCCTCCGGAGTAGCCCACCTTGGGCAACAGATAGGGGTTAATGGCTACGTTGTCGCTGGTATCAACCGTCTGATCGTTGATGCTCTGCACTATGCTTTGCAGCAGGCTTTGTACGCTTTGCGCGGTGCTTTTCGCGATCTCTCCACCTTGGCTTTGGTTTCGATCAATGTGAATTTGGATGTTGCCCTCTGCATCCCATTCGTAGTGGGTGGCGCCATCGGGTGGTGGTGGGGCTTCTTTGCCACCAAATACCCCTGCTTGGTCGAGCATGCCGCCTATCATGCCGCCCAGTGCGCTGCCGACTGGGCCGAAGTACATGCCTACGAGCGAGCCTATGCTTTGCCCGGGGTGGTGCTCAAAGTCATTCAGTGCCAAGGCTATGCCTACGTAGGGTACGCCTGTGCTGCCTAGGGCGTTGTTCAGGGCTGCATCTACTGCTTGGTCACTCAGGCCGTTGATGCTGGAGAGTGTCCCCAGTAGGTTGTGGTTCTCTATGTTTTGGATGAGGCCTATGCTGCTTGAGAGGGTGTTCAAAGTACCCAAGTTGCCCAAACTGCCTTCGCTCAGGCTGTTGATGTTGTTGGCCAGACCCAGCAGGCTGTTGAAGTGGCCTAGGTCGTCCATCTTGTCCCAGTGCTGCAAGCCGTCTAGCCCTTGCAGCAGGCTGAGGGTGGCGAGGTAGGGTTGTAGGGCGGCGTTGTACCCTGAGCCGTGTTGGACGTAGGGTGCTTGGGTGGTAGGTTCTGGTTGGTGGCTGAAGTGGGCGTCGCTGCCGCTGTAGTCCTCTGGCAGGGAGCTGTCGGTGGTAGTGGTTGGCTCTGTGGTTGCGCCCCCTACTGTGTAGCCGGGGCCTGCGTCGCTGACTACTTCGCCGTTGCTTGCATCGGCCAGTTGCACGCCCTCGCCTACTGGGCTGGTGTCGGGGTTGGTGGTGGCGTTGTTGAAGGCGTCTACCAGTTGTTTGTAGGCGGCCGCTTCTGCTTCCCCGTTGCTGCTGCCGGGCTTGTAGTCGTTGTCGGCGCTGGGGGCTTCAATGTCTGGGGAACTGCGGATACTGGGTGTGCTGCCTGCATAGGGCGCGTCTGCGGGCACAGGCAGTTCTCTCCCGGCTACTATGCTGTTGAGGTCGGCATCGGGGCCGTATACGGACTTGAGGTAATCGCCGTACTGTTGGGGGGTGAGTCCCAGTTTGTGGGCTATGGCGCTTACGGTGTCGCCGCTTTGCACTACGTAGTTGGGGGTGCTGCTGTCACTGGCTGGGGCTGTCGGTAGAGCGGTGTCGCGGTTGAAGTAGCTGGGCTCGGGGGCATCTGCGCTAGCTTCCGCTGAATCATCGGCCATGTACACAGATCCTACCGGGCGTATGCGTGGATTGATGTTTTCAGAGATGTCGCCTTGAGTACGAATCTCATTGACCATCCGCTGGTATTGCTCGTAGTCGCTGGCACTGAAGGTGCTCTTGGCCAACTGGTCTGTGAGGGCAATGCGCTCACTGGCTGTGAGTGCGACCACTGCTCCTGAATGCTGCCCAAACGATGAACGGGTGTCGCCTTCGTATGTATCAATGCGATACCAGTCCCGTTTGCCATCGACCGTCACGCCCAGTCCATAGCGCTGTCCACCCAAGGTTGCTACTTGCTGGACGACCTGCCCTGGTGCCAGTGGGGCGGTGGTGTCTAGTGCGTTGATGGCGGAGGCAGTGAGGTCTTTGCCGGTGTTACTTCCTATGTAGGCGCCAAATGTTGCAACACCAAACTTGAGAGCCGTTCCTGTTGGAGTTGTACCGACTACAAGACTGGTCACACCATATCCAATCGCAGCACCGCCACCCTGCCCAACCACGCCACCAAACTCAATGGCAGCATCCTCCATACGTCCTTGAATGAGGTGCTGCACTACAGCAATACCGTCATTAGCCACTCCCAGTCGGCCCGTGAGAGCCTCAACAGGTCTGGAATGCCATACGTTGCTTGGCAACTTGCTGGCTGTCTGTTCTATGCCCGCATTGACAGAATCAAAGCTGCCCAGCGGAGTCCATGTGTCTGGCTGTTTAACGGGTAGTGATGGAACTGTGATGCCTTGCGTCAAATTGGCAGGCGCAGAAACTGCCGAGAGTTTGCTCAAGTCGAACTTAATTCCAGCAAAAGGATTATTTTTATCTTCAGCCATGATTATTTACTTCCAGTGATTACGAGTTTTCCACGAAAGAATGCTTGAATCATCCAAAACCATGACACCAAAAACATGCCAATAGAAAATATAAAAATGGGGATAAACACACTACGCCCAACTGCGCCGATAAACAAAACACGACCTACCCGGCTACCTTCAGCAGGGTCAGTAGGAATCGACCAATATCCAAAATAGCAGAGCAGCGGCAAACCAAATAAACCAACAAAAAATGAGATGGAGGATTTCACAGAGAAACTCCCATCTGGATAAGTTTGAGACATCCCCCGAAAGTGAAAAATAAGAGCAATCGGTGCCACACACCATAAAACCGAAGAACAAAACCTATTGGCTTGATTTGCAGGGCCGCTGATTTCACCCAACCGCCGTATCTGCATATTCCAACTCGCCATGAAATCAGTAAACGGTACAAACTGCGGATAGCGGTCAAGCACATCCAATGGCGTCAGCCATACGAATGCCATGCTGGCAAAATAAAACGCCCACCAAAAAAAGTGCTCCTTTGGCCAGGTTGCTGGGTTCCAAGGGTCATAAGCGGTTTTTGCTATCTCTGTGCTCTCACTCATGCTGCTTGTCTCCACATTGATTCGTTCATGCTGGAGCCGACCTTGGGCAGCAGGTAGGGGTTGAGGGCTGCATCTACTGCTTGGTTGCTCAGGCCGTTGATGCTGGAGAGTGTCCCCAGTAGGTTGTGGTTCTCTATGTTTTGGATGAGGCCTATGCTTGAGAGGGTGTTTGCGATTGTTCTGCGTGCCATCGAAGTTGATATTGAGTACGGTGGCTGCTGCGGAAATGACCGTTGGTGCTGACTTTGCCGGAGCGTTGGCGAAAGATAGGGTTGCGATTTATCAGTCATTGTTTGTGCCCGTTACTAAATTCCCAATGCTTCTCAAAGTCAATGCCTACGGTCGGTGTACCTTTGATGGTGGTGACGATGTGTTCTTCGTATTCAAACTTCCATGGGTTAGCCACCATATCTTTGGTAAACCTCTCATTCGGAGAAGTCTTTAAGGTGGTGATCAACCATTTGAGAATTACCGTGTCGTCTTTGAGTTCATGAACCAATGTTGGATCGAAATCCCCATTCGCCGAATAAGTGCGACCTTCTTTCTGATAGGGCAGAACAATTCGGTGCGTCTTGAAGTACTCCTGCATCACGGCACGCACATCGATGTTTTCGGCAATGAATTGGTGACCGTCCTTCAGCTGCCATCGCACGTGCAGTAGGTAGTACTGCTGGAGGAGGTTCAGCGTGCCAGAAGACCTGCCGGGCTTATCGTCAGTCCAGTAGCGCCTACCTTTGTAAAGACTGTAGTCCGACTGCGCTCGTTCAATATTTGCAAAGTTCTCCTTGCTTTGCGACACGCCATAGCTGTAGAACTTGGCATTACCGGGCAAGAAATCTGTGCCACGCGCAACGGATGCAAAGCGCTCATCGCTGTTGGAACCCACTGGCGCATTGGCACATGCGGCAAGGCACACGGTCAGCAAAATTGCTGCTATCCGTGTAACAAAGCTTGCCATGCTGCGCCTCTTTATAAACAAAATATAACAATATGAATTGTAATGTTTCATTCTAGAGGAATGTGGTAGCAATTGGTAGATTTGCCATGCAAAATTCATGTCATGCAGCCGCCAATTGGCTGGATCACTTCTATGCGACGCTACCTAGTGTCAGAAAACCTGCGGCTGCAAGGCGTAACTCCCGCCAACACACCACCGCTATGATCCCTAACCGCTGGGCACAGAACTTGCCTAGTTTTTTGCGTCAGGAGAATAGGTTTACCCATGTCGATTCACGCCGCGCTGCACCACGTCACCAGTTACGAGTACGACCGCCCCGTTAACTTAGGTCCCCAAATCATCCGCCTGCGCCCTGCCCCGCATTGCCGCAGCAACATCATCAGCTACTCGCTCAAGGTCGAGCCAGAGAACCACTTCATCAACTGGCAGCAAGACCCGTTTGCCAACTACCAAGCCCGCTTGGTGTTCCCTGAAAAAACCACCCGCTTCAAAGTCACGGTGGACTTGGTGGTGGAAATGGCGGTCTACAACCCGTTTGACTTCTTCTTGGAGCCCGGCGCAGAGACGGTGCCGTTTGCCTACAAAGACAGCCTCAAACAAGAGCTGGCGCCCTACTTGGTGGCCGATCCGCTCACGCCCTTGCTGAAAAAGTTTTTGGCCAAGGTAGATCGCAAAGAACAGCGCACCATCGACTTTTTGGTGGGCCTCAACCAGTTGGTTCACCACGCGGTGAACTACACCATCCGCCTAGAGCCCGGCGTGCAAACGCCTGAGGAAACGCTCAAGCTCGCCAGCGGTTCCTGCCGCGACTCGGCTTGGCTCTTGGTGCAACTGCTGCGCAACCTGGGTTTGGCAGCGCGCTTTGTGTCGGGCTACCTGATCCAACTGGCACCCGATGTGAAGTCGCTCGACGGCCCCAGCGGTACCGAGGTGGACTTTACCGACCTGCACGCCTGGTGCGAGGTCTACCTGCCCGGCGCGGGCTGGATTGGTTTGGACGCCACCAGCGGCCTGCTGGCGGGTGAAGGCCACATTCCGCTGGCCTGCACGCCCCAGCCATCGAGCGCAGCCCCCATCGAAGGGGGCGTGGACAAATGCGAGGTGGAGTTTGGCCACGAGATGCGCGTGACCCGCGTGTACGAGTCGCCCCGCGTGACCAAGCCCTACAGCGCCGAGCAGTGGGATGCCATCAACCAACTGGGCCACACCGTAGACCGCGAACTGCAACAGAGCGATGTGCGCCTGACCATGGGTGGTGAGCCCACCTTTGTGGCGGTGAATGACCGTGACGCCCCCGAATGGAATACCGATGCACTGGGCCCGACCAAACGCGGCTTTGCCACCGAACTGACGCACAAACTGCGCAAGGAATATGGCGAAGGCGGCTTTTTGCACTTTGGCCAAGGCAAGTGGTACCCCGGTGAGCAACTGCCGCGCTGGGCGCTGTCCATTTACTGGCGCGAGGACAAGCAGCCCATCTGGAGCAACCCGGCGCTGTTTTGCGATGAGCGCTACCCCACCCAGTACACCAGTGCGGATGGGCAGCGCTTCATCCACGAACTGGCGCAGCAGTTGCAAATCACGCCCGACTTCATCCAGCCGGGCTACGAGGACACGTGGTACTACCTGTGGCGCGAGCGCCGCTTGCCGGTCAACGTAGACCCGTTTGAATCGCGCCTGAGCGACCCCATGGAGCGGGCTCGCTTGGGCCGCGTGTTCCGCCAAGGGCTGGAGCACGTGGTGGGCTATGTGCTGCCGCTGCGTGCCGACAGCTCTAACCACACGAGCAATACCCCGCTGGCAGGCACGCGCTGGGTGACGGGCCCTTGGTTCTTCCGCGATGAGCGCATGTACCTCATCCCCGGCGACTCGCCCATGGGCTACCGCCTGCCGCTCGATTCTCTGCCATGGACCAGCAAGGGGGACTACCCCTATATGGTGGAGCGCGACCCCACCGAGCCACGCCAGCCACTGCCTCCGCGCCAGCAGATTGCCCACATTCCCGCGCCGGGACTGCGCGAGAGCACGGCCATGCCCGCAGCACAGGAGTCCGCCCACTGGGTGACGCGTACGGCCTTGTCGGTGGAGGTGCGCGACCCCCGCCGCGCCAATGGCCCCAAGGCCGAGGCTCAGGGCAGTGCATCGGGCGTGCTGTATGTATTCATGCCCCCGCTGGAGCGGCTGGAGGACTACCTGAACCTGCTGGCTGCCGTGGAGCGCACGGCGGCTACGCTGGGCATGCAAATCGTGCTGGAGGGCTACCCGCCCCCACGCGATCCGCGCCTCAAGCTGCTGCAAGTCACGCCCGACCCCGGTGTGATCGAGGTCAATATCCACCCCGTCGCTACCTGGGGCGATTTGGTCTACAACACCGAGTTTTTGTACAAAGCTGCTTTTGAGTCGCGCCTGTCGGCCGAGAAATTCATGCTCGATGGCCGCCACACCGGCACAGGCGGCGGCAACCACTTCGTGCTGGGCGGGGCAACGCCTGCAGACAGCCCCTTCCTGCGCAAGCCCGAGATGCTGGCCAGCCTGCTGCTGTACTGGCACAACCACCCGGCGCTGAGCTATTTGTTCAGCGGTATGTTCATCGGGCCTACCAGCCAGTCACCCCGTGTGGACGAAGCACGCAATGACCAGTTGTACGAACTGGAGATTGCGCTGCAGCAAATCCACGCCAACCGCGAGAAATACGGCCAAAACATGCCACCGTGGTTGGTGGATCGCACGCTGCGCAACATCCTCATCGACGTGACGGGCAACACCCACCGCAGCGAGTTCTCCATCGACAAGATGTTCTCGCCCGATTCGTCCACTGGGCGTCTGGGCCTCTTGGAGTTGCGTGCGTTTGAAATGCCGCCCCACGCCCACATGAGCTGCGTACAGCAGTTGCTGCTGCGCGCTTTGGTGGCCCGCTTCTGGAAAGAGCCCTACCGCGCCCCGGCCACCCGCTGGGGCACGGAGTTGCACGACCGCTTCATGCTGCCTACCTTCATCCAGATGGACATGGCCGATGTGGTGGCCGACATGCGCTCGGCAGGCTATGACTTTGACACCAGCTGGTTTGCCCCGCACTTGGAGTTCCGCTTCCCGCATGTGGGCAGCTTCACCACCAGTGGCGTGCAAGTGCACCTGCGCAATGCCTTGGAGCCGTGGCATGTGATGGGCGAGGAAAGCACCGCTGGCGGCACCGCCCGCTATGTGGATTCGAGCCTAGAGCGCATCGAAGTGCGCGTGACGGGCTTTAACCAAAGCCGCTACGTGCTCACGTGCAATGGCCGTGCTGTGCCCCTGCAGCCTACGGGCGTGGCGGGTGAATACGTGGCCGGGGTGCGCTTCAAAGCGTGGAACCCGCCCAGCAGCTTGCACCCCAGCATTGGCGTGCACGCCCCGCTCACGCTGGACGTGGTGGACACTTGGAACAAGCGCTCGGTGGGCGGTTGCCAGTACTTCGTGGCCCATCCCGGCGGGCGCAATTACGACAGCTTCCCCATCAACAGCTACGAGGCCGAGAGCCGCCGCCTGGCGCGCTTTGCGGCCATGGGCCACACGCCATCCACTATGGTCATCCCTCCAGCCACCATTGGCGTGCCGGGCAGCAAGGAGTTCCCCTTCACGCTGGACTTGCGCGAGGGCGCTTAAAACAGGATAGATGGTACACAAAGGGCATTAGCAAATGTGAAAATCGAGCTACTACCCTAGCTCACCGGAGAGCGGCAAGCGTTTCACAGGCGCATAATTGCCGCTCTTTTTCTTCCTAACAGGAGGCCGTTCCACGGCAAACACCATGTTGATTTCCCGTCGTATCGCTTTGTCTCTGGCTGCAGCATCTGCTGGTATTTTGTTGGCCGCTTGCAGCAAGCCCGCTCCCGAAGCCGCTGCCCCTGCTGCAGCCCCAGCACCCGCAGCAGCTCCCGCTCCTGCAGCCCCTGCTGCACTGAAGGTTGGCACTGATCCCACTTACGCTCCCTTTGAATACCAAAATGAAAAGGGTGAAATCGTTGGTTTTGATATCGATGTGGTCAAAGCCGTGGCTGCCAAAGCTGGCTTGAACGTGGAATTTGTCTCCACCCCATGGGAAGGTGCTTTCAACGCGCTGTCCCAAGGCGACCGCGACATCTTGGTTTCTGCCGTCACCATCACCGACGAGCGCAAACAGACGCTGGACTTCTCGGATCCTTACTTTGATGCCCACCAGTTGATCGCAGTGCCCGAAAAGTCCAAGGTCACCAAGCTGGCCGATCTGAAAAAAGCCAAGGTGGGCGTGCAGACCTCCACCACCGGTGAAGAAGTGGTCGTCAAGCTGCAAGGCAAGGACAGCGCCAATATCAAGCGCTTTGAGTCCATCCCCTTGGCTTTGAGTGAATTGGCCGCTGGTGGCGTGGACGCTGTGGTGGCGGACAACGGCGTGGTGGAAAACTACGTGTCCAACAACCCCGACGCCAAATTCAAGTCCATCAACGACAAGACTTTCGCTTTGGAGCAATACGGCATCGTGGTGAAGAAGGGCAACGCTGATTTGCTCAAGAAACTCAACGAAGGTTTGGCTGCAATCAAGGCCGATGGCACTTACCAAAAGATTTACGAGCAGTACTTCAAAGGCGCAGCCAAGTAAGCGTTGGCTGTAAAAAGGGGCAGTTGTTAGGAGGTACGCAGAGATGAACATGCGCTGGGATATTTTGGCTGGCTATGGCCCTTTGTTTGTCCAAGGGTTGTGGATGACGGTGCAATTAACCGTCATTGCCATTGCCGCAGGCCTGGTGCTGGGCGTCGGGGTTGGCTTGATCAACACCGACGCGCTGCGTCCCTCCCGACCCAACCTCTTGCTGCAGTGGGGCATGCGCTTGCTGCGCGTGCTGACCACTGCCTACGTCACGTTCTTTCGTGGCACACCCTTGTTTGTGCAAATTTTGCTGGTGCACTTTGCACTGATGCCCGTGCTCATCCACCCCGATACGGGGCTGCTGTTGCACGGCGATATAGCCCGCGAATTCCGCCAAAACCACGGTGCCTTCTTTTCTGGCGCGTTGGCTTTGAGCTTGAACGCGGGGGCCTACATCTCTGAAATTTTCCGCGCTGGTATCCAAAGCATCCACGGCGGCCAAACGGCGGCTGCCCTGAGCTTGGGCATGACGCCTTGGCAAGGCATGCGCTTTGTGGTGTTGCCCCAAGCCTTTCGCCGCATGGTGCCTGCGCTGGTGAACGAATCCATTGCGCTAGTCAAAGACTCGTCGCTGGTCTCGGCCATTGGCCTGCTGGAGTTGGCCATGGCCGCCCGCACGGTGGCTGGCGCGTATTCGCGCTACTGGGAACCGTACTTGGCCATATCGGCCCTGTACTTGCTGCTGACATGGGTCTTGTCCATGCTGGCCAAACGCCTAGAAGCCCCCTCTTACGCCCGTGGCCGCTAAGGCACGCTGCAACCCCGTTTTTTCATGCACGCTATTCAAGAATTTCTGAGCCGCCGTCCTTTGTTGATTTTGGACGGCGCACTGGGCACCGAGCTAGAGCGCCGGGGCGCGGACATCAAAGACCCACTGTGGTCCGCCAAGCTCTTGCTCGAACAGCCCGACCTGATTCGCCAAGTCCACTACGACTACTTCCAAAGCGGTGCCGATGTGGCCACCACATCGAGTTACCAAGCCACTTTCGAGGCCTTTGCCCGCCGTGGCCTGAGCGATGCAGACACCGCCAAGCTGATGCGCTTATCGGTCGAGTTGGCCGCCCAAGCGCGCGATGCTTTCTGGGCCGAACCCGCCAACCGGGTAGGTCGCAACAAGCCTTTGATCGCCGCATCGGTGGGCCCCTATGGAGCCATGCTGGCCAATGGCTCCGAATACACCGGCAACTATGGGTTGGACGAAGAAGCGCTGATGGCCTTTCACCGCCCGCGCCTGAAAGTGCTGGCCGAGGCTGGCGCCGACTTGCTGGCGTGCGAGACCATTCCGTGCCTGGCCGAAGCGCGTGCCATCGCCCGCTTGCTGGCAGAGTTCCCACAAGCCAGCGCGTGGATCAGCTTCTCTTGCCGGGATGGCCAACACAACAGCCAAGGCGAAAGCATGGCCGAGTGCGTGGCAGCCCTTGATGGTTTTGCCCAAGTGGTTGCCGTGGGCGTGAACTGCACCGCCCCCGAGCACATACCAGCCCTCTTGGAACATATGCAAGGCCACACCAGCAAGCCGCTCTTGGTCTACCCCAACACGGGCGAGCACTACGACGCCACCAGCAAAACCTGGCATGGCGACGCCAGCGCCTCGCACTTTGCCGAGCAAGCCAGCCGCTGGCACGCCAAGGGGGCTCGCCTGATCGGCGGCTGCTGCCGCACCCGCCCCGACGACATTGCTGCCATCCAGCAATGGGCCAAAACCACCCTGAAATGACCATGACCACTGCAGTTGCACCGGGCTCATCCGCCCCCATGATCGACATCCGCAACGTCAGCAAACGCTACAGCAGCTTCCAAGCCTTGTCCAACTGCTCGGTACAAGTGTCCAAGGGCGAAGTGATTGTGGTGTGCGGCCCCTCGGGTTCAGGCAAATCCACACTCATCAAAACGGTGAACGCGCTGGAAGGGTTTGACGAAGGCGACATCATCGTCAACGGCCAGTCGCTGCGCGACCCCGCCACCCACTTGCCCGCCTTGCGCGCCAAAGTGGGCATGGTGTTCCAACACTTTGAGTTGTTTGCCCACCTGACGGTAGAAGAAAACCTGACCTTGGCACAAAAACAGGTGCTAGGCCGCAACAGCGCGCAGGCGCAAGAACGCGCCAAGCAAACGCTGGAGCGCGTGGGCATGCTGGCGCATTTGCACAAGTTCCCCAGCCAACTCTCGGGTGGTCAGCAGCAGCGCGTGGCCATTGCCCGCGCTTTGTGCATGGACCCGACCGTGATGCTGTTTGACGAGCCCACCTCTGCCCTGGATCCCGAAATGGTGAGCGAAGTGCTGGACGTGATGGTGCAACTGGCCCGTGAAGGCATGACCATGATGTGCGTGACGCACGAAATGGGTTTTGCCCGCAAAGTGAGCAGCCGCGTGATCTTCATGGATCAAGGCCGCATTTTGGAAGACTGCGCGACCGAAGCCTTTTTTGGCAATATCAGCGAGCGCCCAGCCCGCGCCCAAGAATTCCTGTCACGCATCTTGGCCCACTAAACCTTGGCCACTGCGCCTTCGCGCATTGACATGCATCAACACCACATACCCAGCCGGGTATTAGACTGGACATACCCAATCTGATACCCGGGGGTTTGTGTGAGCGATTCTATTGAGCCAAAAGTCATTCCTATTCAAGCCGTCGTGCCTGACGACGATGGGGTCTCGCTCTACGCTGCCCAGCAGAAAATTTACCCCCGCAGCGTCATGGGCACGTTTGCCCGCTGGCGCTGGGTCATGGTGTGGATCACGCAAATCGTCTTTTACGGCCTTCCATGGCTGGAATGGGGCCAACGCCAAGCCGTGCTATTTGATTTGGAGGCGCGTCGCTTCTACATCTTTGGCTTGGTGCTGTATCCGCAGGACTTCATCTACCTCACGGGCCTGCTGGTCATATCGGCGTATTCGCTGTTCCTGTTCACTGCCGTAGCAGGCCGCCTGTGGTGCGGCTACGCCTGCCCACAAACCGTGTACACCGAGCTCTACCTGTGGATGGAAAAAATCACCGAAGGCGACCGCTCGGCCCGGATGCGACTTGATGCGGGGCCATGGAATGCCAATAAAATTGGGCGCAAAGCAGCCAAGCAGTTGCTGTGGATTGTGTTCGGGCTGTGGACCGGATTCACGCTGGTGGGCTACTTCACCCCGATTGACCATTTGGCGGCTGAAGTGCTAAGCCTGTCCACCGGCCCATGGGAAACGTTTTGGATTTTGTTTTACGGCTTTGCCACCTATGGCAACGCAGGCTATATGCGTGAGCAGGTGTGCAAATACATGTGCCCCTATGCCCGCTTCCAAAGCGCCATGTTCGACAAAGACACCCTCATCGTCACCTACGACGAGGAGCGTGGCGAACCGCGCGGTGCCCGCTCCAAAAAAGCCGACCCGACAGCACTGGGTTTGGGTTCCTGCGTGGACTGCAGCCTGTGTGTACAGGTATGCCCCACAGGCATCGACATTCGCAAAGGCTTGCAATACGAGTGCATTGGCTGTGGTGCCTGCGCCGACGTGTGCGACACCGTGATGGACAAGCTGAACTACCCACGAGGCTTGGTCAAATACTCGACCCAAAACGCGGTACGCCAGCACTGGACGCGGGGACAAATCCTGCGCCATGTGCTGCGTCCACGGGTGCTGATTTACAGCGCCATTCTGTGGCTCATCATCATCGCCATGGGCGTGAGCCTGTGGCTGCGCAGTCCGTTCAAAGTCGACGTGGTGCGCGATCGCGGCGCACTGGCCCGCATTGCCGAAGGCGGCAATCTGGAAAACGTGTACCGTCTTCAAATCATGAACGCTACCGAGAGCGCGCAAGAATTCACCCTGCAGGTGCACGACCTGCCGCAAGGCAGGGTGCTGACGGACTACGCCCACATCACCCTAGAGCCCACCGAGGCACGCTGGGTTGCCGCACGGGTACAGATACCCTATGACAGCCTGCCTGCCGGTTCGCACAACTTTCACTTTGTAGTAACTGCACAGGGCAACCAAGCCCAAGTGGTAGAGAAATCGGTCTTTATCGTGCCGCGCTAGCGCATTTTTCGCGCTAGCCTGCCCTGCAGGCGGGTGCTGCTGGCATACTTGGTGCCCACATGGATAAACCGTTGGACACCCCTTCTGCTGCGCAAGAGGCCGCTTTGTGGCCTAGTCCCGACACCGATTCGGTGCTGGCGCAGGCGCGTGCCTGCCGTTCAGCCCCCGGTCGTTGGGATGAAATGCGCGCCAGCAACCCCGCAGCCAGTGCTGCAAGCGCTACACAATCGATAGCAGCCTCAGCAAGCCCCACGGGCGCTTGGGGCCAATTTTTCAACCAAATCGAGAGCCTTACCCGAACCGATTTGGATGCCCAAGCGGCCAGCTTGCAGCGGCAAATCCGCGACAACGGTGTGACCTACAACGTGTACGCCGACAGCAAAGGCCCACAGCGGCCATGGTCACTGGATTTGTTTCCGCTGATCGTCGAGCCGCAGGAGTGGCAAAAGCTGGCCAGCGGCGTGCAGCAGCGCGTGCGCTTGCTCGAACATGTGATGCAAGACGTCTACGGCCCACAGCAGTTGCTGCATGAGGGCTTGTTGCCCGCTGCCTTGGTGCATGGCCACCCCGGCTACCTGCATACCATGGCGGGCGTAGAGCCGGTGGGCGGGGTACGCCTGCACGTGATGGCCCTCGATTTGGCACGGGGGCCAGACGGCCACTGGTGGGTAGTGACCCAACGCTGCCAAGCTCCCAGTGGCTTGGGCTATCTGCTGGAAAACCGCTTAGCCATCTCGCGCCAGTTTCCGCAGGCTTTTGCAGCGCTCAAGGTGCAGCGCTTGGCCGGCACTTACACGGCCTTGCTGGAGAGCCTTAAAGCGCACAGCCCTGCGGGCAGCGACGCCCATATCGCCCTGCTGACGCCCGGCCCCTACAACGAAACCTATTTCGAACACGCCTACCTAGCCCGCTACTTGGGTATCAGCTTGGTCGAAGGACACGACCTGCTGGTGCGCGACGAAAAAGTGTTCCTCAAAACCCTGCGCGGCTTGGTGCCTGTGCACGGCCTGCTCAAGCGGGTGGACGACGACTTTTTGGATCCACTGGAGTTGCGGGCCGACTCCACCTTGGGTGTGCCCGGTTTGCTACAAGCCATTCGGGCAGGCAACGTGCTGGTGGCCAATATGCCGGGTAGCGGCTTCCTCGAATCACCCGCGCTGCTGGGCTTTTTGCCCAAACTGGCTGAGCATGTGCTGGGCCAGGCTTTGGAGTTGCCTTCTCTGCCCACCTGGTGGTGCGGCGAGCGCAGTGCCATGGACGAAGTGCTGCCGCGTTTGGCCGAAATGAGCATCAAGCCGACCTACCCGGCTGGCGCCCAGCACAGTAGCTGGGACGCGGTGTTGGGGCCGCACACCAGCCAAAGCCAGCTCGATACTTGGGCTGGGCGCATCATGCGCCAACCCGAGGAACACACTGCACAAGCCTTTGCCCCGCTGTCCCAAATGCCCATTTGGCTGCCCGGCAATGCCTCGCAGCAAGGTCGCATGACCACCCGCTCCGTGTTGTTGCGGGTGTTTGCCGTGTCCAATGGTTTGGATGCCCAAGGCCACCCCCAATGGCGTGTGTTGCCCGGTGGTTTGGCCCGCTTGGCCGACCCGCAAGACCACACCGCCGCCATGCAACGCGGCGGCAGCAGCGCCGACGTATGGGCGTTGACCGATGGCGAACTGGACTACAGCAGCCGCTTTCCACAGCCCAACAGCCTGCTACATACCCAAAAGCGCGATGTGATTACCAGTCGCGCAGCTGAAAATCTGTTTTGGCTAGGCCGTTACACCGAACGCGCCGAAAACTCGGCCCAGTTGGCACGCATCACACTGGAAACCCTCAACAGTGAGCACCAAACCAACCCCACTTTGCTGCAGTGGCTCAGTGAATTGGCCGAGTACAACACTTTGGTACCCGTGGGCACCCCGTCGGCCCACTTGGCCAAGCGGGTGTTTGAACGCAGTGTGGTAGCCCATTTGGGCTCCAACGATGTGACGGGCGTGGGCTTTAACGTCCGCGCCTTGCGCCAAGCGGCAGCCAATGTGCGCCAGCGGCTCTCCCCCGAACACTGGAACACCATCGTGCGCATGGAGCAGCAGTTCAGCGGCCAGTGCGCAGAGCTGCTGCGCCAAGGTGATTTTTCCACCCACCAAGCCCTGCGCACGCTGCGCCAACTGTGCGACGAGTTGGCAGCCGTCACCGGTGGCCAAACTGACCGCATGACACGTGATGACGGCTGGCGCTTGCTCAGCATTGGCCGCCATTTGGAGCGCTTGGCCTTTTTGGCACATGTGCTTGATACCGGCATGCAATCGGGTGCTCTGCAGTCCGAAGGAGGCTTTGACACCCTGCTGCGCCTGTTTGACAACCTCATCACCTTCCACAGCCAGTACCAGCAGCGCCGCCACATGGGCGCTTTGCTAGACTTGCTGCTGCTGGACACCGATAACCCACGCTCACTGGCATGGGTGGCCAAAACCCTGCGCTCGCGCTTAGCCAAGCTCAGTGACAGCGACAGTACCGATGAATGCTTGCTGGCCCAACGCATCAACAACCCACGCCAGTGGGAGCAATTGCTACAGTTGCATGAGCAACCCACGCTGCCTCAGTTGCCATCGCTGCAGCAGGAACTGACGCAGTTGCTGCAAACGCTGATCCAATCGGCCTACACACTGTCCGATGACATCAGCGCCACCTACTTCACCCACATTGGGTTGGACAACCAAAGCCTGTCCTCCTAACGATGCTGCTGCACATTACCCACCAAACCCAGTACCACTACCAGTCGGCCGTGCAAATGGCGCAGCACATTGCCTGCATGCATCCACTGGAACACGCGGGCCAACAGGTGCTGGAACACAGCCTTCAGGTGCAACCCCAACCCGCCATGGTGCGCGAACACGCCGACAGCTTCGGCAACACGCGCAGTTACTTTGCCCTACACACCCCACACACCGAACTGGATGTGATGGCCTCTAGTTTGGTGCAAACACACGCGCTGGAATTGCCACTGGCACCTCCAAAGAGTCTGCCGTGGGAAACCCTGCGCGATGCCATGCGTTACCAAACTCACCAAGCAGCCCATCCAGCCGCAGCGTTTGTGTATGCATCGCCTTATGTGCCTCGGCAAACTGAGTTTGTGCAATACGCTTTGCCCAGTTTTGCCAGTGGAACTCCCTTGCTGGAAGTGGCCGTAGGATTGATGCAGCGCATCCACCACGAATTCACCTACCAAAGCCAGAGCACGCAAGTGAACACCCCAGCCGTAGAGGCATTGGCTCAGCGCAAAGGCGTCTGCCAAGACTTTGCCCACATACTGCTGGCATGCTGGCGCAGCATGGGCTTACCAGCGCGGTATGTGAGTGGCTATCTGCTCACCCACCCTGCACCAGGACAAGAAAAGCTGGTGGGCAGTGATGCCAGTCACGCATGGGCCAGTGTTTACGTGCCGGACTTGGAACATTTGCCTCCAGCACAGCGCTGGGTAGACCTAGACCCCACCAACGACCGCTGGGGGTGGGCCAGCCCGGGCGAGGACTATGTCACCGTGGCGGTAGGGCGTGACTTTGGCGATGTGTCTCCCCTGCGCGGCGTCATCCACGGAGGCGGCAGCCATACCTTGCATGTGGGGGTCACGGTGATGCCGTTGGAGCAAGAAGCCTTGGCATGACCAATGGGCTGCTACAGCTGGGCAACCCTGCTAGCAGGTGACAATACGTGCTTTCCCCTGTGTTAATGAAAGAGGACATTCATGAGCGTTTACGACAAGCTGAACCAAATGGGCATCACCCTGCCTCCCGTGGCAGTGCCCGCAGCAGCCTATGTGCCATTCGTGCAAACAGGCAATTTGGTGTTTTTGAGCGGCCACATCGCCAAAAAAGATGGCAAACCTTGGGTGGGTCAGCTTGGCAAAACCATGGCCACTGAAGAAGGCAAGGCCGCGGCACGCGCCATCGCCATCGATTTGCTGGGTACTTTGCACGCGGCTGTGGGTGACCTCAATCGCATCAAACGCATTGTCAAAGTCATGTCTTTGGTCAACTCTACCGGCGAATTCACCGAACAGCATTTGGTCACCAATGGCGCCAGCGAATTGTTCGGCGAAGTATTTGGCCCCTCGGCTGGCACCCACGCCCGCAGCGCTTTTGGGGTTGCGCAAATTCCGATGGGGGCATGCGTAGAAATTGAACTGATTGCCGAAGTGGCTTGATGCAGTTGGCCTGCCCGGAGGGAATCGAACCCCCGACCCACAGCTTAGAAGGCTGTTGCTCTATCCGACTGAGCTACGGGCAGGTAGCACGCGATTATTGCGTGAAACCAGAAAGCACAAAGGCCCTCGAAGGGGCCTTTGTTTTTGAATGATTGGTCGGGGCGGCGGGATTCGAACTCGCGACCCTCTGCTCCCAAAGCAGATGCGCTACCAGGCTGCGCTACGCCCCGACAAGCTGGTATTCTAACCTTATTTCTGCAGCCTCTTGACCAGAGACACTGCATTTTTTCTGAGACAGTCCTTCCGTGCGCGCTGAACCACCGCTTCCTTGGCTAGAGCCTGGGGATTCATTCCCTACACCATACACTGCATGGGGGCCCCACTCCCCTGCACCCGGGCTGTTGGCAGCCGGAGGCAGCTTGGACGTAGCCAGCTTGCTTGCGGCTTATCGACAAGGCACCTTTCCGTGGTTTAGCGATGGGCAACCAATTTTGTGGTGGAGCACCGATCCACGCATGGTGTTGGCCCCCACACAGTTTCGCCTGCACCGTAGCCTGCGCAAGCGCATCGAACAGCGCTGTGTCAAGCAGCCAACATGGCACATTCGCATAGACAGCGACTTCGCCCAGACTATCTACCATTGCGCCAACACGCCCCGCCAAGGCCAAAATGGCACATGGATAGTGCAAGCCATGCAAGAGGCTTACACCGATTTGCACCAAGCAGGCTATGCGCACAGTGTAGAAGTATGGGAAGACAGCCGCATGGTGGGTGGCTTGTACTGCGTGGCCATAGGCAAGGCCGTCTACGGCGAATCCATGTTCGCCCATACCGATGACGCCTCCAAAGTGGCTCTGGCCGCCTTGGTGGGGCTGTGCTTGCACCATGGCGTGGACTGGATTGATTGCCAACAAAATACCCGGCATTTGGCCTCGCTAGGCGGCGCCGAAATGGATCGTGCAGAGTTTTTGGCACACATCGCTACGGCTTGTCTGCAAGCTCCTCTAGTATGGCAATTTGACCCCGTATACTGGAACGCGTTGTACCAACTCACCCGCCAATGACCAAACCGCATGACCTGCCGACTATCACGCTGCAGTTCTACGCCACCGCGCCGTATGAATGCAGCTACTTGGAAGGTCAGGTAGCGCGCTCACAAGTGGCAACCCCCAGCCACTTGATAGACAGTTCGGTGTACTCGCAGTTGGTGCACCACGGTTTCCGTCGCAGTGGAACATTCACCTACCGCCCACATTGCGATACCTGCCAAGCATGCACTCCTCTGCGCTTGCCTGTGCACGATTTCCAACCCAATCGAACGCAGCTTCGCACATGGCGCAAGCACCAGCATTTGTCTGTACGAGAAAAACCATTGGATTTCGATGCTGAGCATTACGCGCTGTACCAGCGCTACCTGCAAACGCGACACAGCGGGGGGGGCATGGATGAAGACAGTCCTCAGCAGTACACCCAGTTTCTGCTGCAAAGCGGTGTGGACACCCGCTTGCTGGAATTCAGGGATAGCGATCAGTTGGCGATGGTCTCGATAGTGGACATATTGGACGATGGTATTTCGGCTGTTTACACCTTTTACGAGCCTAGCCCCCAAGCGAGCTTTGGGGTCTACAACATACTGTGGCAATTGCAATTGGCGCGCGCCATGGGATTGGACTATGTGTACTTGGGTTATTGGATAGAACAAAGCCGCAAAATGCGCTACAAAACCGCCTTTCGCGGTTTCCAGCTTCTGCGCAATGGGCAGTGGCAAAGCGGCGGCGAATCACAGGGCGCAGAAGAATATGAGCAATAAGAACGACATCCCATCCACCCCCAGCATTCAGGTCATTGAGCGCATTTTTCAGCTCATTGACATTCTGGCAACCAAAGAAGAGGCCATGCCGCTGAAAGAAATCAGCGAAAAGGCGGGACTCCACCCATCCACAACCCATCGGATCTTGAACGACTTGGTTGCTGGACGCTATGTCGAGCGCCCGCAATCGGGCAGCTATCGCTTGGGACTGAGACTTTTGGAGCTGGGCAATCTGGTCAAAGCACGCCTGAACGTGCGCGAAGTCGCCATCCAACCCATGCGTGAACTGCATCGCCAAATTCAGCAGCCCGTCAACCTGAGCGTGCGCCAAGGTGATGAAATCATCTATGTGGAGCGTGCTTACAGTGAACGCTCGGGTATGCAAGTAGTACGCGCTATTGGTGGTCGTGCACCACTGCACCTTACCTCTACAGGCAAACTCTTTTTGGCCGCAGACGAACCGCAACGCGTACGCGCCTATGCCACCCGCACCGGCTTGCAAGGCCACACCAAAAACAGCATCACCCACATCGACGCACTGGAAAAAGAGCTCAGCCGTGTGCGGCAATACCGCCAAGCACACGACAACGAAGAGTTGGAACTGGGCGTGCGCTGCATGGCTGCAGGCATTTATGACGACCAAGGCCAGCTGGTTGCTGGGCTGTCTATTTCTGCCCCTAGTTCTCGACTAGAAGACGCTTGGCTGGGCAAACTGAAAGAAACAGCTCACACGATTTCTCAGCAGTTGGGTTACCGCGGCAACCCCTAACTGCCAAGAGCAATCAACCTTTGGAGTTGTTGGTCCCCGACAAGCGTGGGGTCCAACTCACAGGAGGATTGTGCACGCGAGCACCACCCGCTTCTACCCAGCGGCGTACGCGTTCGGCGTCAGCAATGCGGCTCAGTTTGCCCGCTGAATCCAAGAAAACCATGATCAGCTTGCGTCCCGCAACTTTGGCTTGCATCACCAAACACTGGCCTGCCTCAACGATATAGCCGGTTTTTTGCAAACCGATTTCCCAAGCGGGACTCTTTACCAGACGGTTGGTGTTGTTGAACTGCAAAGTACGCTTGCCCACTTCAACCTGGTAACCCGTCGAAGTAGACAACTCACGCAAAACTGGGTCAGCTGATGCGTAATTCACCAACGTAGCCAAGTCTTTGGCGCTCGATTGGTTCTTGCTATTGAGACCCGTAGGCTCTACATAGCGCGTGTCTTGCATACCCAAGAAGGTGGCTTTGGCATTCATCAAGGAGACAAAGTGCTCCAAACCACTTGGAAACGTTCGACCCAAAGCATGCGCGGCACGATTTTCACTGGACATCAGGGCCAAGTGCAGCAACTCACCTCTGCTCAATTGAGTACCAACGCTCAAGCGCGAACTACTGCCTTTTTCCGTATCAACATCTGCCTCGGTGATCGTGATCATCTCATCCATAGACAGCTTGGCCTCGCTAATGATCACGCCTGTCATCAACTTGGTGATAGAAGCTATGGGCAACACGACGTTTTCGTTTTTGCTCAGCAGCACTTCGTGGGTGTCCTGATCGACCACAAAAGCCACACTGGAGCGCAATGCCAAAGGATCACTGGACTTATTCAAACCTGCAATGCTGCCGTAAGAAGGACGCGCCTGCACTGGAATGATCGCTGCAGACGTACGTACTGACTTTCGCTCCGCCACAGCCAACTGATGCTTTGTAAGCTTGGCATTTTTGGATGCCTTTGCCTTAGTAGCCACCTGCTTCTTTTGCACATGCGCTTTGCTTGCGCTGGCTTTGCTGACTTTAGTAGCAACAGGTTTGGACTTCTTTTTGGTTTCCTTTGCTTGCACTGCAAGAGGAGACGACAGAGCACAAACCACCAAACCTGCTGCTAATGCAGCGCACAAACCTCGCAATTTCATGTGCTTTTCATCCTTTCAATGCCTGCTACGCAATAAACGTGCTAACCAGCAACAACTGGCACTGAGTTTACTCAAGATAATGATTAAAGATCAACAACTTGGAGTAAAAACTTCAAGTTAATTTAGATACATTTCTCAACCTTGGGCCGCAACGCGCTCCGATTTGCTATGCAGTTTGTTCAAGGCACTGAGATAGGCCTTGGCCGAAGCGACAACAATGTCAGGGTCTGCACCCACACCGTTGACCACCCGCCCACTGTTTTGCAGGCGCACGGTTACCTCGCCTTGGCTCTCGGTCGAACCACTGATGGCATTGACCGAGTACAAGACCATTTCAGCGCCACTTTGCACCAACGATTCAATGGCTTTGAGTGATGCATCCACGGGGCCATTGCCAGTGGCACTGCTGCGTTTTTCAGTACCGGCGACAGTGATGACGATAGAGGCTTTGGGTTGCTCGCCAGTCTCACTGGTTTGTGACAAGGAAACAAAACCGTACTCCTCTTGTTCACCCGCTGCGCTTTCATCGCTGACAAGTGCCAAGATGTCTTCATCAAAAATTTCACTTTTGCGATCCGCCAGTTCTTTGAAGCGGGCAAACGCATTGTTGAGCTCAGTTTCGCTATCCAAAGAAACGCCCAGTTCTTGCAAACGCTGCTTGAATGCGTTGCGACCACTCAATTTGCCCAACACGATTTTGTTGGCACTCCAACCTACATCTTCGGCACGCATGATTTCATACGTATCGCGGGCTTTGAGTACGCCATCTTGGTGGATACCCGATGCGTGGGCAAAAGCATTGGCACCCACCACGGCCTTGTTCGGTTGCACGACAAATCCTGTGGTCTGGCTCACCATGCGACTGGCTGCCAAGATGTGGGTGGTATCGATGCCCAACTCCAAACCAAAGTAGTCTTTGCGGGTTTTAACCGCCATGACAACTTCTTCCAAACTGCAATTGCCTGCCCGCTCCCCCAAACCGTTGATGGTGCACTCAATCTGGCGGGCTCCACCAATCTTCACACCAGCCAATGAGTTGGCTACGGCCATACCCAAATCGTTGTGGCAATGGACAGACCAGATGGCTTTATCCGAGTTGGGCACACGTTCGCGCAGCGTTTTGATGAAATTGCCATACAGCTCAGGCACAGCATAGCCCACCGTGTCCGGAATATTGAGCGTGGTGGCCCCCTCTTTGATCACCGCCTCCAGCACACGGCACAAAAAGTCCACATCGCTGCGGTAACCATCCTCAGGACTGAATTCAATATCGGCCACCAAATTGCGAGCAAAGCGCACCGATTGCTTGGCTTGCTCCAGCACCTGTTCTGGCGTCATGCGCAGCTTCTTCTCCATATGCAAAGGAGATGTTGCGATGAAAGTATGGATACGGGCCCGATTAGCCCCTTTCAACGCTTCTGCCGCACGGGCAATATCGCGATCATTGGCACGCGACAAGGAGCACACTGTTGAATCTTTGATGTTGTTCGCAATCAACTGCACGGCTTCAAAATCGCCGTTGGAGCTGGCCGCAAAACCCGCCTCGATAACGTCCACCTTCAAGCGTTCCAACTGGCGCGCGATGCGCAGCTTTTCGTCGCGTGTCATGGAGGCGCCGGGCGACTGCTCGCCATCACGCAAGGTGGTATCAAAAATAATCAGTTTGTCGGTCATAGGAATTCCTAGGCAATGTCTTACATGTGCAAGCCACGCTCATCGGGCTCGTCGGTCGAAGTACTGATCACACTGGTGTGCTGGCCTTTGGCTTTACGCCAGGCGTACACCACGTACCCGCTGAGGGCATAGACCACAAACAAGCCAAACAGTACCAATGGGGGATAAATATTGATCACTGCAATTCCCAGCGCGACCAACACAATGGCGGCAAAAGGCACGCTGCGCTTCATGCTCAAATCTTTAAAACTGTAGAACGGCACATTGGTCACCATAGTCAAACCAGCGAACAAGCACACGGCAAACATAGGCCATACCAGTTGTGGGCCTTGGTAGCCTTGATCGGTTGCCAAGCCAATAAAGCCGGCCACCAGTGCAGCAGCAGCTGGGGATGGCAATCCTTGGAAATAGCGTTTATCCACCACCGAGGTATTGACGTTAAAACGCGCCAAACGCAGTGCGGCACAAGCGCAGTACACAAATGCAGCAATCCAGCCCCATCGTCCGATATCGCGCAATGCCCATTCATACGCAATGAGCGCCGGTGCAGCACCAAAAGACACCATATCCGAGAGCGAATCCATTTGCTCACCAAAAGCACTTTGGGTATTGGTCATGCGGGCCACTCGCCCGTCTAGGCTATCGAGCACCATGGCACAAAACACCCCCACGGTGGCCAAGTCATAGCGGCCATTCATGGCCATCACCACCGCATAAAAACCACCAAACAAGGCTGCCAATGTGAACAAATTAGGCAAGATGTAGATGCCTTTGCGCCGAATCGACATGGCTGGTTCTACGGTGCTATCCAGAGGTGTGCTATCGCCATCGTGCATGAAAACTCCTTCTCAAGCCTAGTGCTTGGCTAACCAAACAGTTTAAGCCAAGCCACCAAAGAAAAAGGCCACCGAAGTGGCCTTTGCAAGTGAACGCTTGGTAAACGTTCGCCGTGCTTAGTTGCGGCTTTGATCCACCAACTTGTTCTTGGCAATCCAAGGCATCATGGCGCGCAGTTGGCCACCCACCACCTCGATAGGATGGTCAGCGGTATTGCGACGGCGTGCAGTCATGCTAGGGTAGTTCAGACGACCTTCTTGAATGAACATCTTGGCGTAGTCACCGTTTTGGATGCGCTTGAGCGCATTGCGCATTGCAGCGCGCGATGTCTCGTTCACGACTTCAGGGCCGGTCACGTACTCACCAAACTCCGCGTTGTTGGAAATGGAGTAGTTCATGTTGGCAATGCCGCCTTCGTAGATCAGATCCACGATCAGCTTGAGCTCGTGCAAGCACTCGAAATACGCCATTTCAGGTGCGTAGCCCGCTTCGACCAAAGTCTCAAAGCCCATCTTGATCAGTTCTACTGCGCCACCGCACAGAACGGCTTGTTCGCCGAACAAGTCGGTTTCCGTTTCTTCCTTGAAGGAAGTTTCGATGATGCCAGCCTTGCCACCACCGTTGGCCATGGCATAAGAAAGTGCCAAACCGCGGGCCTTGCCACTCTTGTCTTGATGGATAGCGATCAGGTGAGGAACACCGCCACCTTGGGTGTAGGTGTTGCGCACAGTGTGACCGGGAGCCTTAGGGGCCACCATCCACACATCCAGATCAGCACGAGGAACCACTTGGTTGTAGTGCACGTTGAAGCCGTGCGCGAACACCAACGAAGCGCCTTGCTTGATGTTGGGCTCCACGTTGTTTTTGTAAACCTCACCGATTTGCTCGTCGGGCAACAGAATCATGACAACGTCAGCAGCTTTCACCGCATCGTTTACTTCCATCACAGTCAGGCCAGCCTTGCCAACCTTGTCCCAAGAAGCACCGCCCTTGCGCAAACCCACCACGACTTTGACGCCGCTGTCGTTCAGGTTTTGTGCGTGAGCGTGGCCTTGCGAACCGTAGCCGATGATGGCCACTGTCTTGCCCTTGATCAGGCTCAGATCACAGTCCTTGTCGTAAAAAACTTTCATTGTTCTCTCCGTAGTAAAAATCAAACTCGCAAAATGCGCTCACCGCGGCCAATGCCGCTGGAACCTGTGCGCACTGTTTCCAAAATGGCGCTGCGATCAATCGCTTGCAAGAACGCATCGTTCTTGGACTGATCACCCGTCAACTCAATGGTGTAGCTCTTGTCGGTAACGTCGATGATGCGGCCACGAAAAATATCCGCCGTGCGCTTCATCTCCTCACGCTCTTTGCCCACCGCACGGACTTTGACCATCATGAGCTCACGTTCGATGTAAGCCCCTTCGGTCAGGTCCACCACTTTCACGACTTCAATCAAGCGATTCAAGTGCTTGGTGATTTGCTCGATCACATCGTCCGAGCCGCTGGTCACGATGGTCATGCGAGACAGGCTCGCATCCTCAGTCGGTGCAACGGTCAAAGATTCGATGTTGTATCCGCGTGCAGAAAACAAACCCACCACGCGCGACAAGGCGCCGGGCTCGTTTTCCAACAAAACTGCAATGATGTGTTTCATGTGTCGATTCCTCTTTTCGCTGCCCTCCCCCTGCGGCGGTAACCGCAGGGCTTGGCAGTCAATAGATTCGTCAAAAAAGTGACGTGTGGGACTGTCAGAGGTCTTCAGACCCCAAGAGCATTTCGGTGATGCCTTTGCCGGCCTGCACCATGGGGAAGACGTTCTCGGTCGGATCGGTGCGGAAGTCCATGAACACCGTGCGATCTTTGAGCTTGCGTGCTTCGCGCAAAGCAGGCTCCACGTCTTGGGGACGCTCAATGAGCATACCCACGTGACCATAGGCTTCAGCCAACTTCACGAAGTTGGGCAAAGCATCCATGTAGCTGTGGCTGTAGCGGCCAGAATATTCAATCTCTTGCCACTGGCGCACCATGCCCAAATAGCGGTTGTTAAGCGACAGCACCTTGATGGGGGTGTTGTACTGCAAGCAAGTGGACAGCTCTTGGATGTTCATCTGCACCGAACCTTCTCCGGTCACACAGAACACCTCGCTCTCGGGACGCGCCATCTTGATGCCCATGGCATAGGGAATGCCCACACCCATGGTGCCCAAACCACCGGAGTTGATCCAACGGCGGGGTTGGTCAAAACGGTAAAACTGGGCCGCCCACATCTGGTGTTGGCCCACATCGGAAGTGATGTAGGTATCGGCATCCTTGGTCATGTTCCAGAGCGTCTCGATCACGTACTGGGGCTTGATGACGTCGGTATTGTTGCGGTCGTATTTCAGGCAATCGCGACTGCGCCAGCCATTGATGGTGTCCCACCAAGCAGCCAGTGAAGGCCCATCGATGCGGGCTGGCGCTTCTTTGAGCATGCCGATCATTTCGGTCAGTACATCTTTCACATCGCCCACGATAGGGATGTCGACCTTCACGCGCTTGGAGATGCTGGAGGGATCGATGTCGATGTGGATGATCTTGCGTTCGTTTTGTGCAAAGTGCTTGGGGTTGCCAATCACGCGGTCATCAAAACGGGCTCCGACAGCCAGCAACACATCACAGTTTTGCATGGCATTGTTGGCCTCTACCGTGCCGTGCATGCCCAGCATGCCCAAGAACTTAGAGTCCGACGCAGGGTAAGCACCCAAACCCATGAGGGTGTTGGTCACTGGCACACCCAGCATGTCCACCAAGGTGCGCAGCTCGTTGCTGGCATTGCTGAGCAGCACGCCACCGCCCGTATAGATATAAGGACGCTTGGCCGCCAGCAGCAACTGCAAGGCCTTGCGAATTTGACCGCCGTGGCCTTTGCGCACGGGGTTGTAGGAGCGCATTTCCACCGACTCGGGATAGCCTTCGTACGGAACCTTCTTAAAGGAAACGTCTTTGGGGATATCCACTACCACAGGACCGGGGCGGCCTGTGCGAGCGATGTGGAATGCTTTTTTCAGCGTCATGGCCAAATCACGCGCGTCTTTGACCAAGAAGTTGTGTTTGACGATGGGTCGGGTAATGCCGACGGTATCGCACTCTTGGAAAGCATCCAAGCCAATGGCGGGCGTGGGCACTTGGCCACTGATCACCACCATAGGAATACTGTCCATGTAGGCAGTAGCAATGCCTGTAACCGCATTGGTCAAACCGGGGCCTGAGGTCACCAGCGCGACACCCACATCGCCAGTCGCACGGGCATAGCCATCGGCTGCGTGCACTGCAGCTTGTTCATGGCGAACCAGGATGTGCTGAATAGTTTCCTGCTTGTACAAAGCATCGTAAATGTGCAAAACCGCACCACCAGGGTAGCCCCAGAGGTACTTCACATTTTCTGCTTGCAGGGCTTTGACAAGAACCTCTGCACCACGCAATTCGGGTACAGATGATTTAGCGGCAGGAGCCGTAGCTGCCATTTCGGCTTTGGATATTTCCATGATCAACCTTTGTGAATTTCTCTAACGAAAAACCTTCGGTGCTCCTTCCCAGACCCTTATGGGGCAGCGTCGGAACTTAAGGCCAAAGCCATGGGCACATTTCATGTTGCGCCGGACAGTGACCCGTTTGCCTTTTGAGAGTAAACCCCTGCATTATGGCACTGCTTTGCAGCGCCACGGTTAGAGGCCATTCTCAAACTGCAGTCGCAAGACTTTCTGCGGCGTCTTCGCGTGCTTGCAGGTAGCGCGCCAGAAACGCACCTACCGCCGACTGCGGCAGTGGCAACCACACCGTGTGTCCGCTACCGGGCGCCACGTCCATAGGCTGTGCATCGGCGTTTTCCATGCGCTGCAGTTGCACGTCGTGATTGCCAGCAGGGTGAATCACCTCCAGCCAGTCGCCCACAGCGAATTTGTTGCGCACATTGACCTTGCACAGTTGGCGCGTGGTGTCGAACTCCAATACATCGCCCACGTACTGGCTGCGGCCGCTTTCGCTGTAGCCACGCAGGTAGTTTTGGGTTTCTTGGGGTGTGTGGCGCTGGAAGAAACCGCTGGTATAGCCCCGGTTAGCCAAGCCTTCCAATTGCCCCAGCAGCTCTGGATTAAGGCCGTGACCATTGACCGCATCGTCAATCGCGCGACGGTAAGACTGGGCCGTGCGCGCCACGTAGTACGGACTCTTAGTGCGCCCCTCGATTTTGAGTGAATCCACACCGATTTCCACCAAGCGCTGCACGTGCTCAATGGCACGCAGGTCTTTGGAGTTCATGATGTAAGTGCCATGTTCATCTTCCTCGATGGGCATGAACTCCCCGGGGCGATTGCTTTCCTCGAGCAAGTAAGAAATGGAGTCGCGTGCTTCTTGCGGCAAAGACTGACCATTTCCACTACCGCAGCTATGCCCCGCTGCCGCTGGTGGTGCCAGCACATCGCCCGAAGCATCGACCTGTGCCGCGTGGGTTTTGTAGTCCCAACGGCAGGCATTGGTGCACGTACCTTGATTGGGATCACGGTGATTGAAGTAGCCCGACAAGAGGCAACGCCCCGAGTAGGCAATGCACAGCGCACCGTGGACAAACACCTCCAGCTCCATGTCAGGGCAATCTTGGCGAATCTGCGCCACTTGGTCGAGCGACAACTCGCGCGACAAAATCACACGGGTAATACCCACCCGCTGCCAAAACTTCACCGCTGCCGAGTTCACCGTATTGGCCTGCACCGACAAGTGCACCTCGGTGTCCGGCCAAGCCTCACGCGCCATCATGATCAAGCCGGGGTCGGACATGATCAGCGCATCAGGCCTGAGGTCGATCACGGGCTGCATGTTCTGCACGTAACTCTTGACCTTGTTGCTATGCGGATAAATATTGGAAACGAGGTAGAACTTTTTGCCCAAGGCATGGGTGTGCTCAATGCCTTGGCGCAGCACATCCAAATCACCAAAAGAGTTGTTGCGCACGCGCAAGGAATAGCGCGGCTGCCCTGCATAAACGGCTGTGGCACCAAACGCCAAAGCCGTCTTCAGCATGGTCAAAGAACCTGCTGGGGCCAGTAATTCGGGGGTTTTGTATGTCATAGGCGCAATTATCGCCAGTCGCGATTTTACATACCAAACCCAGTCCATATAATGAGAATCGTTTTCATTTAGAAATTAATTATGAACAAGCGATCACACATCAAAAGCCTACTGGCCATTGCTCTTCTGTGCAGCACAGCAGCCAACGCACTGGCTGCCCCCACCACTTTGCAAGACGTCATTGGCCGCAATGTCGAAGTAGACCTTCCTGCCAAACGCGTGCTGCTGGGTTTTTACTTTGAAGACTACATGGCTGTTGGTGGTGAAAAGGCTTTTGACAAGGTCGTCGGTATGTCCCGCGAAGCATGGGAAGGCTGGCGCAGTGCCAACTGGCAACTGCACACTGCGCACCGTCCGTCCTTGAAAGACATCCCGGATGTGGGCGAAGTCGAAGCACAGACCTTCTCGGTTGAAAAAGTGTTGGCACTCAAACCCGATGTCGTGGTGCTGGCCGACTGGCAGTACAAAGGCTTGGGCTCTGATATCAAGCGCTTGGAAGCAGCAAAAATCCCTGTCGTGGTGGTGGACTACAACGCCCAAACCCTAGAGCGTCACTTGGCGAGCACCAAGCTGCTGGGTGAAATCACGGGCGAAACCACCCGTGCCGACAAGATCAATGCCGAGTACAAGTCCGCTATCGACCAAGTACAAAGCCGCATTGCCAAAGCGGGACTTCCCCAACCCAAGGTCTACGTGGAATTTGGCAACAAAGGCCCGGCTGAATACAGCTTCACCTACGGCAAAAATATGTGGGGTGCCATGCTCAAGAATGCTGGCGGCAACAACATTGCAGCGCCTTTTGTCGAATGGTGGGGCCCTATGAACCCTGAGCAAGTGCTGGCTGCCAAGCCCGAGGTGGTGTTCATTTCCGGTACCGAAGCGGCCAAGAACCCAACCGCCATGCAAATTGGCCAAGGCGTGGATAAGGCTGTCGCCCAACAGCGCCTAGCAGGCTTTGCCAACCGCAATGGCTGGGCTGACCTGCCTGCCATCAAAAACAAGCGCCTCTTGGGCGTGTACCAAGGGGCATCGCGCACGGTATCGGACTACACCATGGTGCAGTTCATGGCCAAAGCCATTTATCCCGATTTGTTCAAAGACCTGCAACCCGAAGCCAACTACCTGTCCTTCTACAAGCGCTACCTGCCCGTCACCCCCAGCGGTAGCTTCATGGTCGATCTCTCCAGCAAATAAAACATGGCACATTCATCCCGTCGTTGGATGCAAGCGGCGCTTGCCGCTTGCACACTCTGCATAGCCGCCCTCACAGGTGCCCACGCTGCCCCCACCACCATTTCGGACGTTATAGGCCGCCAAGTGGTGGTGGATGTTCCTGCCAAGCGCGTTGTGCTGGGCTTTTACATCGAAGACTATTTCGCAGTCGGTGGCGATGCCGCTTACGACCGCCTGGTGGGCATGTCGCTGGGCTGGTTCAGCAAATCCCGCCCCGTGGTGTGGAAGCAATACACAGAGAAAAAACCCCAACTGCTCAAAGTACCCGACGTGGGCAACGTGCAAGACCAAACTTTCTCCATCGAGAAGGTGCTAGCAGCCAAGCCCTCAGTAGTCATCTTGGCCGATTGGCAATACCAAGCGCTGGGCAACGACTTGGCCCGCTTGGAGTCTGCAGGCATTCCCGTGGTGGTGATCGACTTCAACGCCCAAACGCTGGAGCGCCACGTAGCTAGCATCCGCGTGCTGGGCCGCATCACCGGAGAAACTGCGCGCGCGGAACAAATTGCCCGCGACTACAGCAATGGTGTCGAGCTGATGCAGCAACGCATCGCCAAAGCCAAACTGCCCCAGCCCAGCATCTACATCGAGCTGGGTGACAAAGGACCTGCCGACTACAGCTACACCTATGGCAAAAACATGTGGGGTGCCATGGCCTCCTTGGTGGGGGGGCGCAACATTGCCGAACCCTTTATCAAGAACTGGGGCGCCATCCACCCCGAGCAGTTTTTGAGCTCCAATCCCGACGTGGTACTCATGGCCGGCTACGAAAGCGTGGCCAACCCCACCGCCATGCAAATGGGCTTTGAGGTCGATGCCACTGCAGCGCAAAAACGCCTGCAAGGTTTTACCCAGCGCCACGGCTGGAGCCAAGTGAACGCCGTGAAAAACCAGCGCGTTTACGGTGTGTACCACGGCGCCACGCGCAGCATCTTGGACTTGGCGCTCATGCAGTACATGGCCAAAGCGCTCTACCCTACGCTGTTCAAAGACCTCGATCCGCAAGCCACCTACTTGGGCTTTTACCAACGCTACCTGCCCATTCGCCCCAGCGGCACCTTCATGATTCATCTGGATAGCAAGTGACCAGCAACAGTACCGCAACAGGCATCAGCCATGCCTTAGCAGGTCAACGCCAGCGGGAGAAATTCCGCTGGCTTTACCTTTTGGCTTTCACCCTCATCATTGCCGCCAGCTTGGTGCTGGACATTGCCACGGGCCCGTCCATGCTGGGCTTGGGCGATGTGGTACGCACCCTGCTCCACCCCGAATTGGCCGACCCCACCAGCAAAGCCATCGTGCTGGACATGCGCCTGCCCATCGCCCTCATGGCCTTGGTCGTGGGCGCAGCCTTGGGCGTGGGCGGGGGCGAAATGCAAACCCTGCTGGACAACCCCATGGCCAGCCCATTCACCTTGGGCATGGCTGCCGCCGCTGGCTTGGGGGCAGCGCTGAGCCTGTACTTTGGCGGTTTTGGCCTCTCGCCCATGGTGGCCATTCCCTTGGGGGCTTTTGTCATGTGCATGCTGTGCGCCAGCGTGCTGTTTGGCTTGGCACTGCTCAAGCACGTTAGCTCGCAAACGCTCATCTTGGCCGGCATCGCGCTCTTGTTTTTGTTCCAGTCCCTGCTGTCCTTGCTGCAGTTCCTCTCCTCTCCTGAGCTGAACCAGCAAATTTTGTTTTGGCTTTTTGGCAGTCTGAGCAAAACCACTTGGCAAACCCTGCTCATCACCACTGTGGTGACGCTGCTGTGCTGCGTGCTGCTGTTCCAAGACGCGTGGAAACTCACCGCCCTGCGCTTGGGTGAAGCACGCGCGCGCAGCTTGGGCGTGGACGTCACGTGGCTGCGCCTCAAGACTTTGGTATTGGTGGCTTTGATGACCTCCACTGCCATCAGCTTTGTGGGGGTGATTGGCTTTGTGGGCCTAGTGGCTCCGCACATCGCCCGCATGCTGGTGGGCGAAGACCAGCGCTTTTTTATTCCGCTGTCCATGCTGACCGGGGGCTTTTTGCTCTCCACCGCTTCGGTTCTGTCCAAAACCCTGGTGCCCGGCGCGCTGTTCCCCATTGGCATCGTCACCGCCATCATTGGTGTGCCATTTTTCTTCTGGCTCATTCTCGGAAAGCGCAGCCACCATGCTTGAAATCGACCGCCTGCGCTTGCAAGCCGGGCCACAAATCCTGCTCGATGGCGTGAGCACCCAATTCCAGCCCGGGCTGGTGTACGCCATCATCGGGCCCAACGGCACGGGCAAATCCACCCTGCTGCGCACCCTGTTTGGCGACAACAAAGCCATCTCTGGCACCGTGCGCTACGCGGGCCAAGAACAACTCGCCACCCGCAGCAGCGACTGGCGGCAGCTATTTGGCTACATGCCGCAAGACTCGCACATCAGCGCCGACCTGAGCGTGCTCGAAGTCGTGTTGCTGGGCCAGATGAGCCGCTTAGGCGTGCGCGTGGCTGACGAACAACTGCACAAGGCCCTGCTCGCCTTGGAGTCGGTGGGTTTGCTGCACTTGGCGCACCGCCCCATCCATGCGCTCAGCGGCGGGCAGCGCCAGCTCAGCCTATTTGCCCAAGTGCTGCTGCGCGATCCCCGCATCATGCTGCTGGACGAACCAGTCAGCGCCTTGGATTTGAAGCACCAGCTGCTCTTGCTCGACCAAGCCCGCACCCTGACGCGCGAACGGCAGTGGATCACCATCATGGTGTTGCACGACCTGAACCTGACGGCCCAGTTTGCCGACACCATCATCGCCCTCAACCAAGGGCAGATGCTGGCTTGCGGCAGTCCGCAACAGGTACTGACACCCCATTTGGTCGAGCAACTCTACGGCGTGCCCGTGCGCGTGCAATTGGACGAGGATGGCACCCCCTTCATACGTCCCAGCCGCACACAAACCCCACCCTGCGCTGACAAAGCCCAGCCCGCTACCCTGCCACAAGCGGCGTGATTTCTGCATGCCGTTTCACACTCCTGCGTCTTATGTTTTTCCGTTCTGCTCTGACAGCGCTGAGCAGCGCTGCCCTGCTGACTGTGCACAGCACCTGCCTGCATGCCGCCGAATACGAAGTGCGCATGCTGACCCAATCGACCCAAGGCCACATGGTGTTTGAACCCGCCTACCTGTCAGTGCAAGTAGGCGACACCGTGCGCTTTGTGCCCACGCAAAGCGGCCACTATGTGCGCAGCATGGCCGTACCCGACGGGGCCGCCAATTGGGCCAGCAAAGAAGATGAAACGCTTACCGTCACGATCACCCACGAAGGCCTGTACCTCTACATGTGCCCACCACACTTGATGATGGGCATGCTCGGCCTGATACAAGCCGGTGCCCCCCACAACCGCCAGCCCGTGCAAGAAGTGGCCGAGGACAAACGCAGCCGCATCCTGATGAACCGCGAACGGCTGGACGCTTTGCTGCAGAAAATCACGCCCCAGTAAAACTTGCGCAGCCCGCTACAGTCTGTCTTTGTGAGCACTCCACCCAAGCCATCCCTTCACAGCGCAGCCGCCAAGGTACTGATTGGCAACGCCTTGGCCTTTAATCTGGGCTTTTACATGGTGCTGCCCTATCTGGCCACCCATATGAGCCAAGACTTGGGTCTGCAAGCGGCCAGCATTGGCTTGGTACTGGGACTGCGCGTCTTTAGCCAACAGGGCTTGTTTTTGCTGGGCGGGTGGCTGGGCGATGTGTATGGCTACCGCCGCACCATCATCGTGGGCTGTGCTGTGCGCACCGTGGGTTTTGTGCTGCTAGGGGCTACCCACAATCTGCTGGGTTTGCTGCTGGGCGCTGCACTCACAGGTTTGGCTGGGGCCTTGTTCACGCCAACGGCACAGGCCTATTTGTCCCGCCTTTACCACGACAATGCAGCGCGCCAACAAGCCTTCACTTGGCACAACTGGATGAGTGAAGCAGGCATGCTGCTAGGCCCGCTGGTGGGTTTGTGGGCTGGCAGCCTTGGTTTTGGAGTGGCCGCCTTGGGGGCCAGCGCCCTGTTTGGCGCTTTGACACTACTGCAGTGGCGTGTACTGCCGCCCGACACGCAAACCCTGCACCACCCCGACAACGCCATCCTCCCCCACCTGCCCGAGCGCACGCTTTGGCGCCAACTGCTGGGGCACAAGGCTTTTTGGGTATTCAGCCTGCTGGCTGCAGGGTATTCGGTGCTGTTTCAGCAGCTCTACTTGGCCGTGCCGGCTTTTTTGCACGCCCACCAAGCCAACGCGACCATGGTGACCACCGTGTTCACCCAAACCGCCCTGCTGAGCATCGTGCTGCAGTGGCCCATCGCCAAATGGGCAGCCCCCCGCATGGGCACCCCCAATGCCATGGGTTGGGGTTTGGCCTGCATGGGTTTGGCCTTTTTGAGCCTGCTCAACCCTTTGGCCCTGAATCTGCCCACCATGATCAGCGTCATGGCCTTGCTGTTTAGCCTAGGGTCGGTGCTGATTTACCCTCTGCTCAGCAACCATGTGGCCCACTACGCTCCCGCCCAAGCCAGGGCCCGCTACTACGGCTTTTTTGCGGCTGTGGGTGGCATAGCGTCCTTGCTGGCCAACGTGCTCATTGGCTATGCGTTGGATAGCAACCATGCCCTGCCCCAACCATCGCTGTGGTGGGTGCTCGGTGTGGGTGCTGTACTGGCAGGCTGGGCCTTGCGCCACCACGTGGCGCTCTGCCTACAATCGCAGGCCCATGCCTGAGATATCTCCCATCGCCTCTACCGCCTCCCCCGCTCAACCATCCTCTCCCACCAGCCCTTGGCTACGCGCTTTGCGCGAGCTGGCCGCTTTGTGGAAAGTAGCGTGGCCCATCTTGCTCGGGCAACTGGCCATCATGGGCATGTCCACTATCGAGGTGGCCATGGCAGGCCACGTATCGGCACCCGACTTGGCGGTGGTGTCACTGGGCGTGTCCACTTGGAACGTGACCATCATCACCATCATGGGCTTGATGATGTCCGTCGCCCCCTTGGTGGCCCACGCCTATGGCGCACGGGACTTGGACGAAATACCGGGCATGGTGCGCCAAGCACTGTGGAAAGCCGTCTTTATCGGCTTGGCTGGCATGCTGGTCATGTGGCTTGCCGCCTGGGCGCTGCAATGGCTCACTGCCGAAGCCCGTGTGCGCGAACAGGCGCAGCACTTCATTGTCATCGTCAGCTTTGGCATACCCGCGTTTGCGGGCTACCGTGCGCTGTACAGCTACAGCACCAGCATCAGCCAGACCAAACCCATCATGGTGGTGTCTGTCGGCTGCCTGTTGCTCAACGCACTGCTCAACTGGCTGCTGGTATTTGGCAACTGGGGCCTGCCAGCGCTGGGCGGCATGGGCTGTGCATGGGCCACGCTGGCGTGTGCATGGTTCAACCTGCTGGGCCTGGGCCTGTGGGTGCGCTACGGTGCGGTGTACCACACCACCAGCCCGCTACGCGAACAAACCCAGCTGAACCTGCGCCTGCACTGGCCCACCCAGCGCCAGTTGATGCGCTTGGGGCTGCCCATTGGCATCACGTTCTTTGCCGAAACCTGTGCATTTAGCCTGATCGGCATACTGATTGCCCGCTTTGGCAGCACCGAAATGGCAGCCCACCAAGTGGCGCTGAACTTCATCTCTATCGTCTTTATGTTGCCCCTGAGCCTAAGCACCGCCGTGCTGGCGCGCGTAGGACAGGCATTGGGGGCCGGTACATCCGATGTAGCACGCTACCGCGCATGGTTGGGCGTGGTCTTGGGCTTCATTACCGGCTGTGTCATGGCACTCGTCATGGGCTTGGGCGGCAGCCACATTGCCAGCGCCTACACGGCCGACGCGGCGGTGGCCGAACGCGCCACGGTGCTGCTGGGCATTGCCGCACTGTTCCAGGTGTTTGACACCGTGCAAGTCATCGCCAGCAATGCCCTGCGCAGCTACAAAGTCACGCGCCTGCCCATGCTGCTCTACCTCACCGCGTTTTGGGGCGTATCGCTGCCCTTGGGCTGCTTGCTGGGTTGGGCCCCCAAGTGGTTGCCTAGCTGGATGCACCCAGCCCAACCATTGGGGGCTGTGGGCTTTTGGGTCGGCTTGGCAGTGGGCTTGCCCATTGCCGCCTTTGGCATGATTTACCTGCTGCAACGCACTGCACGGCGCACCTTGCCAGCGCTGTCAGCGCTACCAACAGCCGCTGGGGGCCACGCATGAGCCTGCCCCTGTGCATAGCCCTTGCAGGCCCCACCGCAGCGGGCAAAACCGCCGCTGCCTTGGCCTTGGCCGAGCGCTTGAACGGTGAAATCATCAGCGTGGACTCGGCCTTGGTCTACCGCAGCATGGACATCGGCACGGCCAAACCCACGCCAGCCGAGTTGGCCCAAGTGCCCCACCACCTGATCAACATCCGCGACCCGCTGCAGGCCTACAGCGCAGCCGAATTTGTGCGCGACGCGCAGGCCTGCATCGCCGACATCCACGCCCGCGGCAAACTGCCGCTGCTGGTGGGCGGCACCATGCTGTATTTCAAAGCCCTGTTGCACGGCATGGACGATATGCCCAGCGCCAACCCTGCCATCCGCGCCGAACTGGACGAACAAGCCGCCCGCATAGGTTGGCCTGCCATGCATGCCGAGCTGGCGCTAATCGACCCCAGCACCGCGCAGCGCTTGGCCCCCAACGACAGCCAGCGCATACAGCGCGCGCTGGAGGTGTACCGCATCAGTGGCAAACCCTTGTCTGCCTTTCATCAAAGCAGCGATGCTTTCGACGGCCAAGGCGCTATTAAAAAGATAGCACCCATAGCGCATGCAGCAAGCTCTGCAGCCCTTTTTTCCTTAGAACCCCATGACCGCTCTTGGCTGCACCAGCGCATTGCACAGCGCTTTCAGGCCATGCTGGCCGATGGATTTTTGGACGAAGTACAAGCCCTACGCCAGCGCGGTGACCTGCATTTGGACTTGCCCTCCATGCGCTGCGTGGGCTACCGCCAAGCGTGGGAAGCGCTAGACGGCCTCTACCCCCTGGCCGAGCTACCCGAACGCGGCATAGCCGCCACGCGCCAACTGGCCAAACGCCAAATCACTTGGCTGCGCTCCATGCCCGAACGCCAAGCGATCGCCTGCGACGCGCCCGATGCGCTGGAGCAATTGCTGCGGCAGGTGGAGGCGGTGGTGCAAAGCACCAAGCCGACTTAGGCCACCGCCTTCACCGCCCGGTAGGTGCGCCGGGCGTATTTGAGCCAGCGGCGGCGTTTCCAGCGGCGGTACATCATGAGGCCGCGAAACCATTCGTCGCAAATCATGGCCAGCCACACGCCGGGCAAGCCCCAGCCCAGGTAGGTGCCAAAAAACCACCCGCCCAGCGCAAACACCAGCACAAACGACGAGATGCCCATGAGCACCGGGTAACGGGCATCGCCCGTGGCGCGCAGCGAGTTGATGACCACCAAGTTGAACACCCGCCCGGGTTCGAGCACGATGCCCATGTACATGAGCGTGGCGCACGCGGCGATGATGGCTTCATCGTGCGTGAACAGGCGTACCAAAGGCTTGGCAAACACGGCCACGCCCACGGCCACTACCAGCGCAATGGCAATGCCCAGCCGCAGGCTGCGCAGCAGTTGTTTGTAGGCTTGGTCAAAAGCCCCCGCACCCACCATGTGGCCGACGATGATTTCGGTAGCCGCCCCAATGGCCACGCTGCACAGCACCACCACCCAGACCAACTGCATGGCATAGGTTTGGGTGGCTAGCTGTTCGGCCCCCATGCGGGCGGTAAAGGCCGTCACCACCATGAAGGCGCTGTACCAGCCCACCTGCTCCAGCGCAGCGGGCAAGCCTATGTGCATGATGCGGGTGAGCGTGCTCCAGCGCAGGCTCACCCAATCACGCCAGTGCATCTGCAGGCGCACGCGATAGTGCAGCAGCGCCCACATGACCACACAGGCCAGCAAACGCCCGGCCACGGTAGAAATAGCCACCCCCATGACGCCCATGCGCGGCATGCCAAACCAGCCGTAGAGCAAGATGCAATTGCCCAGCAGGGTGAAGATGTTTTGCCCAATGGCCACCAGCATGGGCTCGCGCGTGAGGCCGTGGGCCCGCAGCACCGACGATATGGCCAGGTTCATGGCCTCCAGCACCAGCGTCGCCCCCATGATGGTGAGGAAAGGCTCGGCATACGCCATCAGCCGGGGCGAGAGCTGCAGCGCCTGCAACAGCGGCGCGGCCAAAACCATGACCACCACGCTAAATGCCAGCCCAATCCAGCCATTGACCGCAATGGCCGAGCGCGCAATGCGGTGCGCCCCTGCCGTGTCGTGCGCGCCCAAGTGGTGGGTCACCACCACGCTGGCCCCCAAGCTGATGATGCCAAACAGCAGCAAGCACATGGCCACCACTTGGTTGGCCGTGCCCAAGGCGGCAACGGCATCGTCAGAAATATGGCTGACCATAAAGGTGCCAATGGCCCCCACACTCATGTGCAGCAAGTGCTCCACAAAAATAGGCCAGGCCAAAGGCAGCAGGCGCATGCGGGAAGGCACGGAAGAAGTCGGGGATGCAGGTCTAGATTCGCTCACCCTGAAACGCTACCACAGTGAACCTGCTCTGTAACCGCATTCCTTATGCCGTCCTTATGTATTCCTGACAGGAACTTGGATAAAAAAACACGGTCACGCGCCGGGACTGGGCATGGCGCTCACCCATTGGGGTGGGCAATGCCCAAGCCCAGCTAGGCTAAATCTCTTCGTGGTAAATCAACTTCCATGCCGCCTTGTAGGCCACCCGTTCGCGCAATGCGTCGGGCAAAGACTGGATGAATTCGCGTCGCCGACGCCCCCAGAGCAAGAGGCTATCGGTTCTATCGCCCCCAATATCCAGCGCTGCCAAAAACCGATAGGGGTGGGCCGCCATCACCTCGTGCCATTCGCTTTTGCGCGTCCAGTAGCGCGAGTGGCGTTCACCGCTCAACTCGTACACCGAACCAGCGTGGCCCATCGCGGTGTCCACATACAACTGGGGGTAGCGTTGCAGCCACTGCGCCAGCATGCTGGGGCCATAGAGCGTGGAGCGGGCCGAGTACCGTATCTGGTCGAAATGGCACCAAATCACCGTGGCCTTGGGGTACTGCTGGAGCATGCTCTCCAGCGGGGGCAGCAGCACGTCTTCAATCTCGTAATGCAACTGGAAGGGCAAGCCCGTTTTTTCTGCCAATGCAAACAGGCGGTGGCCCAAAGGCCCATCAATAGCAATTTGCACATCGCGGTGCATATCCCCACGCTGCACCTGTCTGGGCGAGGGGTAATGGTGGAACTCAAACTCCCCCATCATGGGATAGCCATCGGCCACCAAAAACTGCTCTGCAGCGTCTAAAAAAGCGCTGCCGTGCTCCGACCAAGCGGGGTGCCCACCCCCATTGCCTACGGGAATGAAATGCGTGGGGTAAGCACGCTGCAACTCTAGGCTGTGGTCCGACCATAGCTGGCCTTTGTTGACCAGGTTGGATGGCTGCTCGGCCGAGGCACACATGATCATGCCCACGGTGTCCATGTCCGACACGAACGCCGCCACGTCAAGCTTGTGGGGGTTGTAGGAGCTTTCTACATCGATGAGCGGTATCAGCCCACGCTGCTGGATGCTGCGCAAGCGCTGCAAATACCCCGCACGGGCCTGCATGCGGTCAAACGGCAGACGCGCCTGCTCTTGCCGTGGCTGCGGCCCGTCCATGGTCTGCGCAGCGCCATGCTGCCCCCAAGTGGCTGCAAGAGAGGCAGCAGCCCATGCCAAACAGTCGCGTCTTTGCATGCCAACAGTATGCGCGATAAGGCTGCTGCACTAGCACCCCTCACAAAGAGTAGATGGGCGCCGTATTTCCGATATCAAAAAACTCCTCGCGGATGGTGTTTTCGCCCAGTGTGAGCATGGCAAAACCATTTTTTGCGCGCGGCGAAATATGGACAAAAGCCAGTGCTTCATTTATTTTGAGCTCGGTGTTGGCATACCAATCCACGTTGCTGCAACCCTTCATGCCAATCGGTATGGCAAATGGCATAGAGCTATGACCAATACAACGGGTTTTCACTTCCTTGGAGGCTGCTTTGTCGTTGTAGACCATTCCAAGATGCGTATGCCCCCAGTACCAATAGTCGGGCGTCAAATTGCAATCTTTATTTATGTTGCTCCACAGCGGTTCATTCACTGCGCTTCCATCCGTGCTGATGCCAGTGTGGTGTGACATCAGAATCACCTTTTTCCCATCTTTTTTATTCTGGGTAATTTGCTGCAAAAACGCATACTGGGGGTTGACCTTTGGCTCGCCGAGCCCACCACGCATGTACAAATTGGAAGGATCGAAGTACGCGGTATCAATGCCTGCGATGACCCAATCCCCAAACTCCAGTGCAAAGTAGCTGCATCCGGCTTGTGCACTGAACAAGGGATCAGCCAACGCCACATCAAAGTAGCCATAAGCGCCCCCATACATCTCATGGTTGGAATTCAAGGTGAAGCATTGCCCTTGCTTGGCAATGTCAGGGTACTGGTACAACACATCCAGCAGGTTGTTTTGCTCCTCACCTTCTGGCAAACGATTGCCAGCGGTACCTGAGTAGTAGGTATCCCCCAAGTGGATGATGTAATCCGGTTTGTTCTCCAAATTCAACAAGGTGTCCATCACTGCAAACGCAGGCCCCTTGGGGTTGCCTAGGCCTTGGAGCTGGTACTGGCCAGAACCCCAGTCACCAATGATTGCAATGCGCACTTTTCCATCTTGGCCCTGGGGTTTGAGCGCAATGGGCGCAGGCGCGGGATTCGTCACAAAGGCGCGGATACCCCAGCCGTCTTGACCGTGATCTTTGCTACGCCGGTGATTCATGAACACGTTCTTTAATGTCCACGCCCAACGGATGTCTGCCTGCTCGTACGTGCGGCAGCCGTATATGCCACCCCACTTGTCACAAAGGACTCTGGAACTGCTGAGGAATGACTCCCTGACAGCGCTGAATTGCTCTGGGGTGAAGGCCGATGGGCGCGCGACCGCCGCCAGTGTGTCCCACAGGAGCTTGAGCTCTGGAATCGCATCCACTTCAGCCCTGAGCTCTGCTGGTGGGTTGTGGAGGTAATGCAAGGCAAAAGCGAACTCACCTACGGACTCCACATCGGCTGGCGCTGCTTTTTCACCAAGCAAGGACGTGACATGTTGGCTTGCAAGGATTTCTTGTCGCTCGATCTCCCGCAATAAGGCGTCCAACTTGGTAACAAGCGCTTCAATAGCCGAAGCCGCGTTCTCTAACTCCTGCAGTGCATTGTGTGGCTGCAAGTGCTGCATTCCTTCGGACAAAAGGGCATGCAGCTTGCTGCGATAGTCATTTCCACTGGCCATGATTTCCTCCCTATGATTTATATAACTGAATACGCAATCGGTAAGCATTGATTGCGAAACGTTTTTTAACAGGGATTTTCGGCATTGAATAGTGGATAAATCCTTTAATCCACTTGGCACTATCATTAATTACAGGGCCGCAGCTACGCACAAAAATCTTTTAGGCCGTCCTATGACTCGCTCGCCGAAAGTTGATTACCACCACCGCTGCAGTGCCCCGTCTTGCAGGCGGTAGCCCTGCTGGCCCAAGGCGCGGGCCTCTTGCTCGTCATGGGTAACCAGCACAGCAGTGATGGCGTTCTGAGCGATGGCTTGGGCAAACTCTTGGCGCATGGCTTGGCGCAAGTCGGCATCCAGCGCAGAAAAGGGCTCGTCCAGCAGCAGCAGCTTGGGCTGCACGATGAGCGAGCGGCCCAGCGCCACGCGCTGCTGCTCGCCGCCCGATAAGCGCCACACCGTGTCGTCCCCGCGCCCGCCCAAGCCCATGCGCTGCAGCATGGCATCGGCCATTGGGCGTGCGGCTTTGCGACCCAAGCCCTGCTCCACCAGCCCAAAGGCCACGTTGTCACGCACATTCAGGTGGGGAAAGAGCGCAAAGTCTTGGAACATGAGGACAAAGCCACGCTGGTGCACCGGCACGCGGGCCAAGTCCTGCCCGGCCCACAGCACGCGCCCTGCCTCGGCTTGCTCCAGCCCGGCAATGATTTTGAGCAGCGTGCTTTTGCCGCAGCCCGATGGCCCCAGCAGTGCCACCGTCTGGCCCTGCGGCACCTGCAAGTGCAACTGATGGAGCAACACCCGCGGGCCTTCGCCGGGCAGCGCACGGTCGTCGCGCCAGTGTTTGGTAATGGCTTGCAGTTCCAGCATGGTTTAGTCAGACGGTGAATCGGTTTGCCGCCCTGCTTCGGTGAGCACAAAGGCCAACAAAGCCAGCAGCATGAGCAAGGCCGAGAGTACCAGCGCCGCCTCTTGGTGGGCAGCGCCGGGGCGGCCTAGGTGGGAGTAAATGAGGGTGGTGAGCGTCATCCACTCAGGGCGGGACAAAAACAGCGTGACGGCAAACTCCCCCACCGCCGTGGCAGCGGCCATGGCCATGCCCCGGCGCACAGCGGGCAGCAACAGCGGCAAGGTGATGCGCCAAAACGCCCGCCACGGGCTGGCCCCCAAGCAGCGCGCGGCCTGCCACCACTGGGGTGGCAGGTTGTCCAGCCCGGCGGCCACGGCCTTGGCCACCAGCGGCACCGCCAGCACGGTGTAGGCGGCCAGCAGCAGGGGCAGCTCGCCCGCCCATTGCGGGTACAGCAATAGCAAACCAAAAGCCACCAACACGGGTGAGACGATGAGCGGCACGTAGGCCACCGTGCGCAGCCACAACCAGCGCTGCGCAGCCAGCGCCAGCAACAGCCCCAGCAGCGTGGCCAATAGCACCGCCACGGTGGAAAAGCGCAGCGTGTTCCACAGCGCCAACAGCGTCTCGTCTTGCCAGAGCACTGCCCATGCATCCGCTCCTAAATTAATAGCACGTACAGCAATACTGATAAGCGGTAGCGCCTCAAAAAGCATCCAAATCAGCAGTGCTGCCAAGAGCCACACGCGCATACGCCAGCCCCGCACCGCTTGGCGCGGAACGGCAGCGGCGCGCACGGGGGTGGCCAGCCAGCGCTCCACCCACGCATAGGCCAGCGCCACCGCGCCGGAGCACAGCATGAGCCACAGCGCCAGCACACTGGCCTGGCCCAGCTCCAGCTCGTGGGCTACCAGGGTGTAGACCTCCACCTCGGCTGTGGCGTAGCGGCTGCCACCCAGCACCAGCGCCAGCCCAAAGCCCGAGAAGCAGTACAAAAACACCAAACACAGCGCCGAAGCCAACCACGGCAGCATGGCGGGCCACTCCACCCGCCAAAAGGTGCGCCATGGGCTGGCCCCCAGCGTGCGGGCAGCAGCCACGCGGTTGGCCGCTACGTGCTGCAAGCCCTCGTGCCCGGCGCGCACCACCAAGCAGAGGTTGAAAAACACATTGCCGTACAGCAGCAGCCAGGGCGTGTCGCGCAGTGCGCCATCGCCCACCGTGCCCCACACGGTAAGCACCCCCAGCGCTGCCACGAGTGTGGGCACCACAAAGGGCAGCATGAGGCTGCGCAGCAGCAGCGTGCGCCCGGCAAACTGCCAGCGCGCCAGCACCCAGGCCAAGGGCACGCCCAGCAGCAAGACGATGAACGTGCTCAGCGCGGCTTGGCCCAGCGTCCACAGCAGGCGCTGGCGCAAATAGGCGTCTTGCCACGGTAGCCACAGGCTGGCACTGTCCCCATAGCCATCCCCCGCACCGTGCAGCATGAGCACGCCCGCTGGCAGCAGCACCATGGCCAGCAGCAGGGCCAGTGGCAGCGCGGCTTGGCATGCGGCCAAGCCCAGCGCACGGGCGTGCGCCCCTTGGGGCTCCAAGCGCATGGTTTACTTCAGCACCACCTGCGTCCAGCGCTTCACCCACGCAGCGCCTTTGGCGGCGATGTCGGCATCGCTCGGAGCGTCAAAACGGCTGGGTTCTTCGCCCACGCGCAGCGCGTCTGCCACGGGCACACTGGCCTCGGCAGGCTGCATCCACATCTCGGTTTGCATCTGCTGCTGCACAGGAGTCGAGCGCAGAAATTCGATGAACTTCTCGGCCAGTGCCACGTTCTTGCCCCCTTTTACCAAGGCCACCCCCTCTACTTGGCGGAACACCGCGCCGGGCAAGACCAGCGAGCCAGTGGGCGGCTCGCTCAGCTTGGTTTTGGAATAAAACAGCTCGGCTGCAGGGCTGCTGGCATAGCTCACCACCAGCGGGTACTTGCCACCGCTTTTGCTGAAGTCGGTGTAGTAGGCCTCGCTCCAGCCTTTGACCACTTTCACGCCGTTGCTGCGCAGCTTGGCCCAGAAGTCAAACGCTTTGTCTTCGCCCAACGCGCCAATGGTGGAGAGCAAGAACGCGTAACCGGGGCTGCTGGTGGCGGGGTTTTGCACCACCAAGAGCTTGGCGTACGCCGGCTGGGTCAAGTCGTCCAGCGTTTTGGGCAATGGCACGCCATGCTTGGCAAACCAGGCCTTGTCGTAGTTCAGCGTCACGTAGCCGTAGTCCACGCTCACCAGCGGCGCGGGCAAGCTGGCGTTGGCCTTGCGGCTGGCAGCGGCGGTGTTGGTGGCAGCCAGCACGTCGGCCGCCAAGGCTTTGGGAGCCAAGGCGTTGTCGATGCCGTAGACCACATCGGCAATCGGGCTGGCCTTGGTCAGGATGAGCTTGTTGAGCATCTCGCCCGCATCACCGGCTTTGTTGATGCTCAGCTTGGCGTTGTTCTCTTTCTCAAACTGGGCCAGCAAGGCCTTGGGCACGCCAAAGGAGCTGTGGGTCAGCACGCGCAACTCCTCTGCAGCGCGGGCACTGGGAGCCAGTGCCAACAGGCCTGCGGACAGGCCCACACAAACCGATACGGAAGCGCCCAGCACAGAGCGGCGCGAAACAGGAGAGGAAGTCATTCGAGCACTCGCTTTCAAGATTGGCAAATTGCGTGAACACGGCCAAGCCCAGTGGGGAGCGCAAGACGAGCAGCCGGTAGGCGACTGCCTTTCACACTCCCTACGCTGGTACCAGCCAGATCAGGTTCATGGGGTATTTCTCAGTCCTTGCGGACACCCCCGGTGAAGGGGGCCGATTGTAGCCAATCCCCCGCTCACACCAGCTACACGCCCCCAAGACACTTGCACACCTAGGGTTGCCAGTCCACGTAGCGAACCAAATACTGTTCCATCTGGCCGGACTGTTTCAGTTGTTTGATTCCCTCGGTCAGATAACGTCGAATGGCTGCCGCATCGGCGCGTGCTGGAACCAGCGCGCGCACGGGATAAGATTTGTAAAGCGCTCGGTGGATGCCGCTGTAATGGGGGGATTTCAGCAATGGATCGCCCACATTCATGGGAACAATCAGTGCGTCGGCCCGCTTGGAAAGAACCATGTCCATGCTGCACTGCAGGCAATTGGACTCCGTCACAGGAAAGGGATAGAGCGATGCGTGTGCCGCCTCGATCAGGACGATGTGCCCTTCTTGCCCGACGGAGTGCGCATCCAGCGGCTCGGACTTGCGCGAGTAAATCACGAAAGGGACGCGGCCTATCTCGACTTCGCTAACGTAGACCAACCCGGCAGGGGCTGGTTTATCGCCGTCTTGAATCATGGGGAGATGAAAGTCCGCTTTGCCAGCAGCCGTCTCCAATAGCGATCTCGCGAATGGACGGTTGACGATTTTGGTTCGCGTGTGGGTGGCTCGGTCTAGTGCGCGGACAAATTCCACCAGTTCGCCTTGCGAGGCCCCATTTTCAGGCAGCGACACGACGCGGTCATAGGTTTGCGCATGGGTTGGGATCAACCCCGAGAGCAGTCCCAGCAATAAAGCCCATACTGGCAGTAAACAACGCATAAGGTGTCCTTTCTTCATCGCCAAACCCTCGATGCATAGGAAAAACTAAAATCTGCGAAAACCACCCGTCAGTGTATTTTTTGTACAGCATTCGCACACTGCGCACTTGATGAAACTTCTGCGTTTCCTTCGACCCCAATTCCTTGATCGAGCCTTGTTTCGCAACAATGGGCTGGCTCGACGGATCATGGTGGCCATGATTTTGTTCAGTTCTGCGGTGACCGCGGTCATTACAGCTGCTGAACTTTATCTGGACTACCACGAAGACATGCGTGGAATCCGTGAGCGCGTCGATACCATCCAGAACATCTACCTGCCTACATTAACGGAAAGCGTCTGGATTGCGGAGACCTCACAGATCCAAACCCTGCTTGGCGGATTGTTGAACCTTCGCGATGTTGATCGTCTAGAAGTTGTGTCTGATGGCAAGGTGCAATGGGCTGTCGGTAGCCGATCATCACAGAGAGTCATCGAAACCGTCATCCCGCTCACCAGAGCTCACCGCGGTGAAAACCTGCTCATCGGTGAGTTGCATGTGGTGGCGAGCATGGACCATGTTTACGCGCGGCTTTGGTCTAAATTGCTTGTGATGCTGGTCAGCAATGCGATCAAGACATTTTTGGTGACGGCCTTTGTGTTGTTGTTGTTTCAGGGCATGGTGGGGCAGCACTTGGAACACCTCTCGGCTTATCTACGCCGTTTCGGTGCCAAAGGCACTGCCCAGGATGTCTTGACGCTGAATCGACCAAGCCATGGAATGTGGCGCCCAGACGCTTTTGATCATGTGACGAATGCGGTCAATATGATGCGTGCCGAGATTCTGCAGTCGTCGCAGAGTCTGCAACAGGCCCACCATCGCTTGGAGTCTGTGATTTCCAATTCGCCCCTCGCGATCTATACCCACGACAAGGACGGTATCGTCACGTCCTGGAATCCAGCAGCAGAATGGATTTTTAACTGGACTGCTGGGGACGCTGTTGGGCATCCCCTGCGGGTTGTTCCCCCGCAGAAAAAATCAGAGTTGGACGACATCCATGCGAGGGTGCAAAGCGGGGAGGTGATCCGGCAGCTGGAATTGCAATGGGTAAAGCGGGATGGCTCGCCTATCGACATCAGTCTCTCCATCGCTCCTTTGTTGGATTCCAATGGGAGCGTCAGCGGTTTTCTGTCGGTCGTCTCCGACATCACTGCACGCAAGTTAGCCGAGCAACGAATCAACTACTTGGCTTTTCACGATCTCCTGACCGGGCTTCCCAACCGCTTGCTATTGCAGGAAAGATTTGATCGGGCGACAGAATTGGCTTTGCGCCAAGATCGCAAGGTCGCTTTGCTTTTTCTGGATCTCGATAATTTCAAAGGCATCAACGACAGCCTGGGTCATGATGTCGGTGATGCCTTCCTCCAAGAAGTCAGCGCGCGTCTGAAAGACTGCATACGAGAAACGGACACGATCTGTCGACAGGGCGGGGATGAGTTCCTGATCATTCTGACGGATCTCGAACGAGCGGAAGATGCGTCGCCTCTCATTCAAAAAATGATGGCGAGATTGCAATACCCGATCCAGCTTGCTGGCGAGGAGCTTTCGACTTCAGCATCCATCGGCGTAGGGATGTTCCCTGACGATGGGGGGACCTTTGACATTCTGCACAAGAAAGCCGACATGGCCATGTACCAGGCCAAGGACGCAGGTCGCAACACCTATCGTTTCTTTGATGCGCAAATCAATTCACAAGCTGTCGACAACCTCGCTATTCGAAACGCACTGCATCGAGCGTTGGACAGGAATGAATTTGTACTGCACTACCAACCACAATTCGATCTGTTGAGCCATCGGATCGTGGGCGTTGAGGCACTGCTGCGATGGAACCATCCGGTTTTGGGGAGTGTTGCCCCCAGTCGTTTCATCCCGGTCGCGGAAGGAAATGGCCTGATTGTCCCGATTGGAAACTGGGTGTTGCAGCAAGCCTGCCGTCAGGCCGCAGCCTGGAAAGCTGCCGGATTGCCGGAACTGACCATGGCGGTGAATCTCTCAGCAATTCAGTTCAAGCGGGACGATGTGGAACTCCAGGTGAGCCAAGCACTTGCATCGACGGGCTTAGACCCCGCCAAGCTGGAGCTTGAATTGACGGAGTCCATACTGGTTCAAGATGTCGAGGGCGTTCTCGCGTGCGTTCGACGCCTCAAGCGCCTGGGTGTCAAGATTTCGATTGATGATTTTGGGACCGGCTACTCCAGCCTTGCGTATCTGAAGCAGCTGGATATCGATAAGCTCAAGATTGATGGTTCTTTTGTGCGTGACCTGGCCACTGACCCGGATGACGCGGCCATCGTGAATGCGGTCATCCAAATGGCACGCAGTCTGGGTCTGCGCACGATTGCTGAGGGCGTTGAAACGGAGGATATTGTCCAGCGCCTGCAGCACTACCAATGCGACGAGGCGCAAGGCTACTATTTCGCACGCCCGATGTCGGCCGATGCTTTGGCCCGGTTGCTGCAATCGATGCCGCCCCCCTCTTGAAGTGAATGGGAACTGAAGACATTCGCTTGGCATCCCTACAATCGGCGCTTTCGCTGATTTGCAGGAGACAAGCACACCATGTCTGGACACGGATTTCACGTACACGGCCCCCACGACCACGAGCTGGAACACGCCGCCCAAGGCCACGATGCGGGCCACGGCGATGACCACGGCCACGCTGGTGGCAAGTCGATGACCAACCAGATCGCGCTGTTCACCGCCATCATCGCCACCGTGGGGGCGATTTTTGGTTACATGGGCGGTGCCACCCAAGCCAACGCGGGTCTGTACAAAAACAACGCCGCCATCAAGAAAACCGAAGCCTCCAACCAGTGGAATTACTTCCAAGCCAAAAGCACCAAGCAAGCACTGGCCGAGGTGACCCGCGACCTGAGCACCAAGGCTGAGGACAAAGACAAGTACCAAGCCAAGGTGGAGCGCTACGAGAAAGAAAAGGCCGAGATCAAAGACAAAGCCGATGCTCTAGAGGCCCAAGCCCACGAGTGGGACGAGAAAAGCGAGGAGCAAATGCACCTGCACCACCGCTGGGCACAGGCCACCACCGTGCTGCAAATATCCATCGCACTGGCCGCCATTGCCCTGTTGACCAAGAAAAAGTGGCTGGAGTGGGCGATGCTGGGCGCGGGCTTGGCAGGCGTGGCCGTGGGAGCACTGGCTTTGCTACACATTTGATAGCTAGCCCAGCAATACCCATAAGCTCTACAGCCATTTTTAATAGGTAAATCCGATGCGCTTTGCAACCTGGAACGTGAACTCTCTGGGCGTGCGTCTGCCCCAAGTACTGGACTGGCTGGCCGCCCAAGAGCAAGCAGGGCAGCCCGTGGATGTGCTGGCGCTGCAAGAGCTCAAGCTCACCGACGACAAGTTTCCCCACGAAGCGCTGCAAGCCGCTGGCTACCAATGCGCATGGCACGGCCAAAAAACCTACAACGGCGTGGCCCTGCTCTCGCGCCTGCCGCTGCAGGCGGTGGTGAAAAACATCCCCGGTTTTGCCGATGAGCAGGCCCGCGTCATCAGCGCCACGGTGGGCGAAGGCGATGGTGACGGCACACACAGCGTGCGCGTGGTGGGGGCTTACTTCCCCAATGGCCAAGCACCGGGCAGCGACAAGTTTGCCTACAAGATGGACTGGCTAAACGCCCTGCGCGAGTGGCTGCGCCAAGAACTGGTGCAGCACCCGCGCCTGCTGCTCATGGGCGACTACAACATCACCTTTGACGATGCCGACGTCTGGGACCCCGAAGGTCTGCGCGACACCATCCATTGCACGCGCGAGGAACGCGAGCACCTGCAAGCGCTCATCGACCTGGGTTTGGCCGACTCGCTGCGCCGCTTTGAGCAACCGCCCAAAACCTACACCTGGTGGGACTACCGCGACTTGGGATTTCGGCGCAACCGGGGCATGCGCATCGACCACATTCTGGCCAGCACCGCCCTGCTGCCGCACCTGAGCGCCTGCGCGGTGGACAAAGCCCCCCGCAAGAACGAGCGCCCCAGCGACCACACGCCGGTGGTGCTGACGGTGGCGTAAAAAAGCTGTAGAGCACACGCACCCTGCCATGCGCCCTCCCCTGCACAAGCAGCCCACAACACCAGAAGAGCCAATGGCTGCAGCCGCTGGCACCCACTTGCTCATAGACCTGTGGGGTGCGCAGCAGTTGGACGATGTGGCGCACATCGAGCAAGCGCTGCTGCAGGCGGCACAGGCAGCAGGGGCAACGGTGCTGCACTGCCATTTGCACCACTTTCAAGCGGCTGCCAGTGCACAAAACACGCAAAGTTCGGAAGTACCAGCAGGCTTTGGTAGTGCGGGCACAGGGGTGACGGGGGTGCTGTTGCTGGCCGAGTCGCACATCAGCATCCACACGTGGCCTGAGCGCGGGTTTGCGGCGGTGGATGTGTTCATGTGCGGGGCCTGCGATCCGCACGCTTGTGTGCCAGTGCTGCAGCAGGCTTTTGCACCGCAGCGCCTGGTGGTGCAAGACCACCGGCGCGGCGCTTAGGTTTATTCCAAACCCAGTTCTTGGATTTTGCGGGTGATGGTGTTGCGGCCAATGCCCAGCTTTTGCGCGGCCTCGATGCGGCGCCCTTTGGTTGCAGCCAGCGCAGCGTGGATCAGGCGTGACTCAAAGCGGCGCGTCAGGATGTCCCACACCTCGGGGTTGTTGGCATCCAACAAGGCATGTGCTTCTTGCTCTAGCAGGCTTTCCCAGTCGCCTGCCACGTTGGCTTGGCTGGCTGCGCCGGGGACACTGGCTGGCGCATGTGCGGACACGTGCAGGGGCGCGGGGGCGCTAGCAGGCGTCGCTTCAGACGTGGCCAAATAGTCTCCGCCAGGGCCCGCTGGCAAACCCGCAGGCATGCTGGAGGCCAAGCTAGCTGTGCTGGCCACCGAAGACTGGCCACTTGCAGTGGCACCCGCCTCAGCACTGCCATCCCGCCCAAAGCTCACCTCTGGCGGCAGGTCTTTGCGCTCGATGACTTGTGCAGGTGCCATGACGGTGAGCCAGTGGCAAATGTTCTCCAACTGGCGCACGTTACCGGGGAAGGAAAAGCCCTCCAACCAAGCCAATGCCGCATCCGAAATGCGCTTGGGCTCCACCCCCAACTGCTGCGCGCTTTGCTGCAAGAAGTGGCGCGTGAGCATGGACACATCCTCTTTGCGCTCGCGCAAAGCGGGCAAGCGCAAGCGGATCACGTTGAGGCGGTGAAACAAATCTTCGCGAAAGCCCCCGTCTTTGACGCGCTGCTCCAAGTTCTGGTGCGTGGCGGCTATGACGCGCACATTGGACTTGATGGCGCTGTGCCCGCCCACGCGGTAGTAGTTGCCATCGCTGAGCACGCGCAGCAAGCGCGTTTGCAGCTCAAACGGCATGTCGCCGATTTCATCCAAGAACAAGGTTCCGCCCTCGGCTTGCTCGAAACGGCCACGGCGCATGGTTTGTGCGCCGGTAAAAGCACCCCGTTCGTGGCCAAAGAGTTCGCTCTCGAGCAAGTCTTTGGGAATGGCTGCTGTGTTGATCGCCACAAAAGGGCCACCGGCGCGGGGTGAATGCTTGTGCAGCGCACGGGCCACCAGTTCTTTGCCCGAACCCGATTCGCCCGTGATGAGCACCGTCACATTGCTTTGCGAGAGACGGCCAATGGCGCGAAACACGTCTTGCATAGCGGGGGCTTGGCCCAGCATTTCGGGCGCGACGGCGAGGTTTTCTTCCGTCACCTCTTCGCGCTGGCTTTCGTCCACCGCGCGGCGGATCAACTCCACCGCTTTGGGCAAGTCAAACGGCTTGGGCAGGTATTCAAACGCGCCGCCTTGGAAAGCGCTCACAGCGCTGTCCAAGTCAGAGAAGGCCGTCATGATGATGACAGGCAAGCCCGGCATCTTGGCCTTCACTTTTTCCAGCAGTTCAAGGCCAGATCCACCAGGCATGCGGATATCGCTCACCAGCACTTGGGGGCCGTCTTCGTCGGCCGCGGTCATGAGGGCGGTGAGCACGTCGCGGGTGTTGGAAAAGCTGCGGGTGGGCAACTGCTCGCGCAATAGCGCCTTTTCCAACACGAAGCGTATGGATTGGTCATCGTCTACGATCCAGATGGGCTTCATGATGCGGCGCTCTTTCTAGGTGTAATAAGGTTCAAGGCAAAGGAATCAAAATTTTGAAATCCGTACAGCCCGGTTCGCTCTCCACTTCGATCGTGCCATGGTGTTGCTGAACAAAGGTTTGTGCCAATGTCAGCCCCAATCCTGAGCCCCCGTCCCTCCCTGAGACCAGTGGGTAAAAGATGCGGTCTTTGATCGAATCGGGAACTCCCGGTCCGTTGTCAATGACATGCAATTCCAATGCCAAGGGATAGCGTTGCTTGCCCAGCGTTGCTTGTCTGGCTATGCGCGTACGAAATGTGATGACGGCTTCACCGCGTGCAATGGAGTCACCCAGCGCTTGGCAAGCGTTGTGCGCGATGTTGAGCACGGTCTGAATCAGTTGCTCACGATCACCCCGGAACTCAGGCAAAGAAGTGTCGTAGTCACGCACCACACGCAGGCCACGGGGAAACTCGGCCAACACCAAAGAGCGCACCCGTTCACACACTTCGTGGATGTTCACATCGCCTACCACGTGGGGGCGGCGGTGCGGGGCGAGCAATCGGTCTACCAAACTTTGCAGACGGTCTGCCTCGTGGATGATGACGCGGGTGTATTCCTTGAGCTCGCTGGAGTCAATTTCCATCTCCAGCAACTGCGCAGCACCACGAATACCCCCCAAGGGGTTTTTGATTTCGTGCGCCAAATTGCGCACCAGCTCTTTGTTGGTTTGGGCTTGCTCGGCTTGCCGCTCTTCGCGCTCTTGGCGGGTTTGCTGCTCCAGTGGCAAAAACTCCACCAGCAGTTGGTCGGCTTGGTCCAAGCGTGTGACCAGCACATGCACGTGCATAGGCTCCTGCGCATGGCGGCGCAGCATGCCGTCAAAACGCAGTGCTTCCATTTGGTGGTCATTCACACCTTCTAAGGCAGATAGCAAGGTGGGGCCGTCCGTGACCAAATCAAACAAGCTCGACCCAATCAAGCTGCGGCGCGATATGGCCAACATGTCTTCCAAGGCGGCATTGGCCCACAGCACCTGGGCATCTACCTGCACTGCCACTACCAGTGTGGCCAGACTGTCCAGAATATGAAAACGTTCCATCTCCACCATGTGCTCCTTTGCAATGGCTGGACAGGGGGCTGCGCTCAGGGCAAGCGGTTGAGCTCGCGCTGGATGCTGGCCATGTCCTCTTCGTTGCGGGCAATGGCATCTTTGAGCGAGGCCACGCGATCCAAGTACTTCTGGTTGTTGCGTGTCTCGGGGCCCAATCGCTCGGGCTCGCCATTGTTGTATTCCTTGAGCAGCTCGGCGTGGCGGTCTTTGGCTTTCTTGAGCTCGGATTCCAGAATGAGGCGGGCATCGGCATCGCGCGCTTTTTGGCTGGCGGTATCGACTTTGGGGGCATTGGCAGGGCTGGTAGCCGATGCACTGGCTTTGCTAGCGCCGCTGGCTGCACCTGCAGGCTTGGTGCCTTGCACGATGGTGACAGAACCACCCGAAATCAGCTTGCAGTCTTTGGCCCGCGCTTCAGACACTTGGTTGGTGTACTCGTTACCACAGCGGTAAATGCGGTCTTGGGCATTGGCTGTGCCAAGCGCCCAAAGAGTCCATACCGCAGCAGTTACAAGGTGCAATTTCATGTCCAACAATCTGTTAACAACGTCGCTCAATCAGCGCTCCCAAGTATGCCTGCATTGCGTCTAACAAAAAAGGACGGCGGCTGCCGTCCTTCTTTTTTGCAGCGCAGCCTTGGGCTTTACGCTACACAAGCGCCTTACAGCGAGTAGTACATGTCGTACTCGACAGGGTGAGGAGCCATGCGGAAGCGGGTCACTTCACCCATCTTCAGCTCAATGTAGGCATCCAGCATGCTGTCGGTGAACACGCCACCCTTGGTCAAGAATGCGCGATCCTTGTCCAAGTACTCGAGGGCTTGATCCAAGCTGTGGCACACGGTTGGCACCAGTTTGTCTTCTTCTGGTGGCAGGTGGTACAGATCCTTGGTAGCGGCTTCGCCGGGATGGATCTTGTTTTCCACGCCGTCCAAACCTGCCATCATCAATGCAGAGAAAGCGAGGTAGGGGTTGGCTGATGGATCGGGGAAGCGTGCTTCGATACGACGACCTTTGGGGTTAGCCACAAAAGGAATACGGATAGAAGCAGAGCGGTTGCGGCTGGAGTAAGCCAGCTTCACTGGAGCCTCAAAGCCAGGAACCAAGCGCTTGTAGCTGTTGGTGCCGGGGTTGGTGATGGCGTTCAGTGCGCGGGCGTGCTTGATGATGCCGCCGATGTAGTACAGAGCGAAATCGCTCAAACCAGCATAGCCGTCGCCTGCGAACAGGTTCTTGCCGTCTTTCCAGATGGACTGGTGCACGTGCATACCGGAACCGTTGTCGCCAGCGTAGGGCTTGGGCATGAAGGTGGCAGTCTTGCCGTAGGCGTTGGCCACGTTCCAGACCACGTACTTCAGAACCTGAGTCCAGTCAGCGCGCTCAACCAGTGTGGAGAACTTGGTACCGATTTCGTTTTGACCAGCGCCAGCCACTTCGTGGTGGAACACTTCGACTGGAATGCCCAAGGATTCGAGGATCAGGGACATTTCAGCGCGCATGTCTTGCGTGCTGTCAACGGGAGGCACGGGGAAGTAGCCGCCCTTGGTGGTGGGACGGTGGCCACGGTTGCCGCCTTCGAGCACCTTGCCAGAGTTCCAGGGGGCTTCGTATTCTTCGATTTCAAAGCCGACTTTGCCGGGTTCGTTGGACCAACGCACGCCGTCAAAGATGAAGAATTCTGGCTCGGGTCCGAAGTAAGCGGTATCGCCCAGACCGGAGGCCTTGAGGTAGGCTTCAGCGCGCTTGGCGATGGAGCGTGGGTCACGGTCGTAAGCCTTGCCATCGGATGGCTCCACCACGTCGCATTGCAGGAACAGGGTGGTTTCTTCAAAGAAGGGGTCGATGTTGGCCGTATTGGGGTCAGGCATCAACTGCATGTCGGAGGCTTCAATGCCCTTCCAGCCAGCGATAGAGGAACCATCGAATGCGTGGCCGGATGTGAATTTGTCTTCGTCGAATGCGGAGATTGGCACGGTCACGTGCTGCTCTTTACCACGGGTGTCGGTGAAGCGGAAGTCAACAAACTTGACTTCGTTTTCCTTCACCAGTTTCATCACGTCTGCGACGGTCTTGGCCATCAGATACTCCTGTTACACGGTTGTGAAAAGAATTTGCCCTGTGTTTGATGCAGCTTTTGTGCCAGACCTGCACGGGCCACATCCCAAGGCACGGGCATTGTGCCTTGGTTTGATGTTACTAATTTGGTGCAGCACGCAATGCATTGCTTTGGTGCATCAATGATTGCGAACCAATTCGGTGCATATTGGGCATTGTGCAGCTTGCAGCATCTGCACCATTTCAGAGAACGCTGTTTCCACCTCAGCTGGTGTGCCCTTGACACCCAGCTCCACATGGCGGCCCCATTGGGGGTGATCCACGCTGGGCAAACTGAACACGCGCACAGGGTGACGCTGCTCCAATTGCTGCATCAGCGGGGTGAGCGCAGCTTCCATAGCACCTTGCAAAATGACCGATTTTTCCAGCCACGCGCCCTGCACAAAACAGTGCGCGTAGTGGGTATTGAGCACCCATTCGACCATGGGCCACGCCATAACGGGGAATCCAGGCACGAAATGCACATGCCCACCAGCAGGGCCTGCACAGCGAAATCCCGGAATTTTGTTGTAGCTATTGGGGATGATGTCGGCCCCCAAGGGGAAACGCCCCATATTCAGGCGGTGCTGGTGCACCTCGCTGGTGGGGTCTAGCGCCTCGCCTTTCTGGGCCGCCATCTCGCGCATGCGCTCGGTAATCAAAGCCTCAGCCTCCGGGTGCAGCACCAAAGGCACATCCAAAGCACGGGCGGCGCACTGGCGAGTGTGGTCATCGGGCGTAGAGCCTATGCCACCAAACGAGAACAGCACATCGCCCGAGGCGAAAGCGCGCTGCAAAGCAGCGGTGATGCGGTCTGGGTCATCGCCCAAGTATTCGGCATAAGCCAACTGCAGGCCTTTGGCCCCCAGCAGTTCAATGACTTTGGACAAATGCTGGTCTTTGCGCTTGCCCGAGAGGATTTCATCGCCAATGATGATGGCACCAAACTTCATACAGAACCTCCTACCACATCGTCCATCACCGGCAGTTGGGTGCTGGGTGGAATTTGCAAACGCAACTGGTGCAAAGCGGCCAAGCAAAAGTGCACGAACCAGAGCGTGGAAAACACAAATACGGCGGTGTAGAGCCAAATGGCTATGGGAATGAGCAGTGGTGCCATGTAGACGGTGGTGACACCCAGCGTCCACATCATGCTGGGCAAAGCACTGAGGTAGCCCACCACCACCCCCATGACAAGCAGCGGTATGCGGTGGCGACGCAAAATGATGCGACGCTCCACGCTGCTGGCGTGATCGGTGAGCGCATCGTAAGACATGATGCGCGCGGTCAACCAGCCCCAAATGAGCGGTGGCAGCAGCAGCAGCAGCGGCGGAATAAGCCACAGCGGCATGGTCACCACCATGGCACCAATCGCCATGAGCAAAGATCCTATACCCCATGCCAAACTAAGCCACCAGTTCCCCCCCTGCTGGCGTTCCATGCTGGGGAAACGGCTGTGCGCCACCATGTTGACGATGCGCGGAACCATGAACACGGCGACCAAAATCAGGCTTAGCGTCACGATGACGGGAGTGGCCAACAAAACCACCAACAGCGGGGCCATTACCACCTTGGCTTGGGCCAAGCCCAGCGAGCTAAGCCAGCCCCAAATGGTTTCCAGCGCCGCGGAGCCACCCAGCCAGATGCGAACCGCATCCACCGCGGGCTCCCAAAAGAAATACGCAGCCAGCCCCGTCATCAGGGCCATGCCCACGAAGGGCACCAAAGACAAAACGATAACCCGCAAGCGCAGGCAGTACAGCGCAGAGCGCCAGAAGGCATCTAACACACCCAGCATGGCTTCTCCTTCACGTAAAAGCGGTGTCCCGCTCAGGCTGGCACAGCGGTTTGCACAGCCTGCAACTCGGTGGGCGACAACCAGCGCCACTGGCCAGGGGCCAAATCGGGCGGGAGCTGCATGCTACCAATTTGGCTGCGGTGCAGAGCCTCTACCCGGTTGCCAGCGGCTGCCACCATGCGTTTGACTTGGTGGTATTTGCCCTCGGTCAAAGTCAGGGCAATGCGCTGCGCATCCAAGGCCTCGCAGGCTGCGGCGCGCACGGGCTGCGGATCATCGTCCAGCACTACCCCGCTGAGCAGACGCTGCACCAGCGCGGGCTCGACCGCGTGTTTGAGGGTTACTTCGTACACCTTGGGCACGTGGCGCTTGGGGGAGTTCATGCGGTGAATGAAAGTGCCATCGTCGGTGAGCAAAAGCATGCCCGTGGTGTCTTGGTCCAAGCGCCCCACTGCTTGCACACCCTGCACCGCGCCTTTTTGGGGGCGGCTGCGCAGGGGTGCGGGCAGCAAGGTATAGATGCTGGGCCAAGCCGAAGGTTTTTGCGAGCACTCGGTGCCAGCGGGTTTGTGCAGCAACACATAGGCCTTTTCATGGTAGGCCCAGTCCACGCCCATGACCCGAAAACGCAGTCCATCTGCTACAAATTCTGTAGCTGCATCAGCAACAGGGACGGGCTCTACAGCCGAATTATCCGCATACACCTGCACCTTGCCTTGCTGGATCAGTCCAGCACACACACGCCGTGTGCCAAAGCCTTGGCTATAGAGGATTTCTTGCAGCTCCAAAATCACAGAATCACGCCTTTGCAAAACATGGCATTGCCGTAAGCCGTGGTTTCACCCGACTGGACAATCAGGCTGGCCCCCTTCACCTTGTCATAAAACGCAAAGCGCTCCACAGGCTCGACGCGGCTACCTGCTACGCCATGGACGGTGGCCAACTGCACCACAGACTGCTGGGCTTCGGTGCGAAAGTTGGGCTCTGCGCCGCTCACGTGCATAAAAGCCACGGGTTTTTCCACATCTTCAGCCAAGGGAAATACCGACAAGATAGCGCGCGACACGCGCTCCAGCGAATGCCCCGGAATGCGCACCAGCGCCTTGCCTTGGGCCAGCATGTCGGCCGTGAAATTGGCGTCAGCCACCACCACCCACTCGCCATGCCCCATGGCGCACAGGTGGTGCAAAAGTTCGGGGGTCAGCAAGGGGTCTATGCCTTTGAGCATGGCAGTCTCCAGATACAAAAGGGTTACGGGGGATTAATTTATTATGGCCGCTTCACGAGGACGACTTATGAAGAAAACGATTTGGGTGCTGGGTGAGGCGCTGATGGATTGCGTAGCCCAGCCAGATGGTAACTTGCGTCCGCTGCAAGGCGGCAGCCCCTTTAACATGGCCCGTGCGGCCGCTCGCCGCGGGGCAGAGGTGGGATTTTTAAACCCCTTCTCCACCGATTTGTTTGGCCAACAGTTGCTAGACACCCTGCACGCCGATCATGTCACACCCTTAGGAGGCAAAAGCAACAAGCCCACCTCCTTGGCGGTGGTGCAAATTGATCGCATGGGGCAACCCAGCTACGGCTTTTACCGCGAAGGCATTGCCGACCGCGACTACGACTTGGCAGCGGTGTGCACCCTGCTGCAACAGCAGCCTGCAGGTATTTTGCACACCGGTTCGCTGATGCTGCTGCCCACCGAGGCTGAGCGCACCTTGCAAGTCATTGAGGCGGCCTTGCAAGCGGGCTGGACTATTAGCCTTGACGTGAACATGCGCCCCAAACTGGCTCCCGATTTGCAAGCCTATGTGCAAGCGGTGCGCCGCATTGTGCCGCTGGCGCATTGGATCAAGGCCAGTGACGAAGACATCGAGTTGCTGCAGTTTGGCAAAGCCGAGCGCAGCACCGCCGCCACGACCGCGCAAAACCTGCTTGATCTGGCCCCCCAATGCAGCCGCTTGGCACTCACATACGGTGCCGCGGGCGCATGGTTGTCAGTCAATGGCCAGTCGTGTGAAGACGACTGCCCCCGTATTGCTGTAGCCGACAGCGTAGGCGCTGGAGACACCTTCTGGGGCAATTGTTTGGGCGACTGGGCCTTAGACGATGCCGCTCCCGCCGAACGGGCCCCCACCACCCTGCGCAATGCCATGGTGGCCGCCGCTATCAACTGCACACGCGTGGGATGCCAACCACCGCGCTTTGCCGAAGTGGAAAACTGGGGCCGATAAATCCCCAGCAGGTGAAAACCTCCAGAAACGCGCTATAGGATTGCGTTTTGGCATTTCTGGAGATTCACCCATGTCTAGCACCACCGTTTCCACTCTCCCCACCGCTTTGGTCACTGGCGCATCCGTTGGTTTTGGCCGCGCCATTGCTATCCGTCTGGTGCAAAGTGGCTACCGCGTGCTGGCGGCTGCGCGCCGCCTAGAGGCGTTGGAGCAGTTGCGCCAAGAGTACGGTGACAACATCGTGCCTGTGCAACTGGATGTGACCAGCACTGAGAGTTTGGAAGCCATCCAACCGCTACTGCCCAGTGTGCAATTGCTGGTCAACAACGCTGGCTTGGCACTGGGCCTGGAAAAAGCCCCGCAAGCCAATTTGGACGACTGGGAAACCATGATCCAAACCAACATCGTGGGCCTGACCCGCCTGACCCGCGCCGTACTGCCCCACATGGTGGAGCGCGGCCAAGGGCATGTGATCAACCTCAGTTCTATTGCTGGCAAATACCCCTACCCCGGTGGCAACGTGTACGGCGCTACCAAAGCCTATGTGACCCAGTTCAGCCTCAACCTGCGTGCCGACTTGTCGGGCACCGGTGTGCGCGTGACCGATATCCAACCCGGCCTATGCAGCGGCACCGAGTTTTCCAACGTGCGCTTCAAAGGCGACGATGCCAAAGCCGCCGCGGTATACGAAGGCGTGCAAGCGCTGACCGCAGAGGACGTGGCCGAAGCCGTGCACTGGGCGCACCGCCTGCCACCGCACGTCAACATCAACGTCATTGAGCTCATGCCGGTCGCCCAAAGCTTTGCGGGCCTGAGCGTGGCGCGCAACACCTGAGACACAAGCCCGAAAGCACCAATGCTTTTTTCCCGCCGCATGCTACTTACCACCGCCAGCGCATGGTCTTTGGGTACTACGCTGCCCAGCTGGGCTAGCACCGCCACTGCCGTGACCGCAACGACTGCCAACGCGGTAGTGGACGCCCACTACACCGGCACACCGGGCGCGCTGCTGGCAGGGAAACCCACGTGGAACACCATCCAAGCCGCCTTGGATGCTGCGCCCAGCCAGGCCTCTGTTCCTTGGATAGTGTGGATTCGCCCGGGCGTGTACCGCGAAAAACTGCATATCACCCGTGCGCATGTGCACTTGGCTGGCGAGAACCGCCAGAGCACAGTCTTGGTTTACAACGCTTATTCAGGCTTGGCCAAACCCAGCGGCGGTACATGGACTACATTTGGCTGCGCCACCCTGTTGGTGCAAGCACCTCACTTCACCGCCACCAACATGACGGTGGCCAATGACTACGACTTTCCCAGCAACGACAAAAAAGACCGCAAAGACCCCAGTTACCAGCGCGACCCGCAAGCCGTGGCGCTGATGACGGACAAAGGTGCGGACTGCAGCCTCTTTGCCAACCTCACCATCACGGGCTACCAAGACACCTTGTTCACCGAAGCCGGGCGCAGCTACTTTGACCAGTGCAGCATCAGCGGGCATATCGACTTCATTTTTGGCGCAGGCCAGAGCTTTTTCAACGCCTGCGACATCATCACCCGACCCCGCTACCCCAAGCCCAGCATCGTGGGCTACGTGACAGCGCCCAGCACCTCCATCGAGCAAGCTTACGGCTTGGTCTTTTACCGCTGCAAGTTGTTGAAAGAAAGCAACGATGTAGGGCATGCATCCAGCCCTCTGGGCCGTCCATGGCATCCCACACGCACCTTTGCCGATGGGCGTTATGCCGATCCCAACGCCATTGGCAGCAGCGTCTTTATAGAATGCTTCATGGACGATCACATCACTGCCAACGGCTGGGACTCCATGACAGGCACCCCCAAGACAGGAACCGAGCGCACCGTGTTCCGCCCCGAAGACTCGCGTTTTTACGAGTACCACAATACGGGGCCTGGGGCACAGTCAAGCCCACGCCGCCGGCAATTGGATGCCAGTCAGGCCAGCCAGTACAGTGCCGAGAAGGTGCTGGCAGGCTGGAGTTTCTAAAAGCAAGGAATACCGCATGAACATGGAGATGAGCCGCCGCACCACTTTGGCCTGGATGGGACTGGGCACAACCGCTGCATGGCTGCAAGGCTGCGCCTCTTTGCCATCGGCGATGCCCACGGCCCATGCCATCGTGGACCGCCATTTCAAAGGCACACCAGGCACCGTAGTCAACGATGTTGCCACCTGGACAACGCTGCAAGCCGCGCTGGAGGCGGCACCCGCAGACCGCACCGAACCATGGGTTATTTACATTCGCAACGGTCGCTATTACGAGAAACCCAGCATCCACAAACCCTTCATGGCTTTGTACGGTGAAAGCCGTGACAAAACCATCATCACCTTCGACGCCAGCAATGGGGCCGACAAACCCGGTGGGGGCAAATGGGGCACTTCGGGTTCAGCCACTGTTACCGTAACTGCCAGCGACTTCAGCGCCCAAAACCTCACCATAGAAAATGGCTTTAACTACCCTGCCAACGAAGCCAAAGCCCCGACCGACCCGAGCTACAACCGCGGCCCCCAAGCGGTGGCACTGAAAACGGAAGGACAGTCCGATCGCTGCATGTTGCGTGGTGTCACTTTGCTGGGCTACCAAGATACCGTTTTCACCGATGCTGGGCGCAGTTACTTCACTGACTGTGCCATCAGCGGCCACATCGACTTTATTTTTGGCGCTGGCCAGAGTTTTTTTGAAAACTGCCAGATCATTTGCCGCCCCCGCAAACGCAAGGGATCCGAGCCCTTGGGCTATGTCACAGCTCCCAGTACATCGCTAAATCAAGCATACGGCTTGGTATTTTTCCGCTGCAAACTGGTCAAAGAAAACGCCCAAGTGCCTGCCAACTCTTATGCACTGGGACGCCCATGGCACCCCACCCGCACTTTTGCCGATGGCCGCTATGCCGACCCCAATGCCGTGGGCAGCAGCGTGTTCATTGCGTGTTTTATGGACGACCACATCATGCCTATGGGCTGGGACGCCATGGCAGGCACGGCCAAGGATGGCAGCAATAGCGCCATCTTCAAACCCGAAGATGCGCGCTTTTGGGAATACAAAAACACGGGCCCCGGTGCCGTCGTCAACGACAAACGCCGTCAGCTAAGCGACAACCAAGCCACTGACTACAGCCAAGACAAAGTACTGGCTGGCTGGATAGCTGCGCTGCGACCTTAAGCCGCGGCATGCTCGCGCACCAACTGCAGGCTGACATGGTCTACCTGCACGTTGTTGCGGCCAGCACGTTTGGCTTGGTACAGCGCGGTATCTGCGCGCACCAGCATATTGCTTATCAAATCCGGTTGCGCGCCGTGCCCCAAGGCTAAACCGATGCTGACCGTCACCCTGTGGGTTTGCTCACTGGCTTGTGCCACTATGGACGCTTGTGCCACCGCCCAACGAATGCGCTCGGCAGTCTTCCAAGCTTCTTGTAAATCAGCATCCAAGAGCAGTACAGCAAACTCTTCGCCCCCCATGCGGGCAGCCACATCGCCACCTGCGCGAATTTGCGACTGAATCACCTGCGCCACTTGGCGCAAACATACATCCCCTTGCGGATGACCCCATGTGTCGTTGTACTGCTTGAAATGATCGACATCGATCATGAGCACTGCCATGGTTTTGGCAGCTGTATCCCCCATGCGCGAGCATTGGGCGAAAACCTCCTCGAAATGGCGTCGATTGGGCAACTGGGTCAGCACATCGGTATTGGATGCATGGGCCAAAAGACGGTTGAGTTCCTGCGTTAAATTCACTCGCAACTGATCACGAAGCGTTACCAAAAAATTGCGCCTATTGGCCACTTCTAATCGGTAATTTGTCAGTAAAGTGAATATTGTTGTTAAAACATACGAAACCAGCGCAGCCGCTTTGGCCTCCAAAGTAACCGTTGGATGGAATGCGATGGCCATGCTCATCACAGCAACACCTGTAATGGAAATCCACACACAGGTGCGAAAGTACAAAGGCACCACGATATTGCTGGCCAGCATCGTCAGCGCCATCACGTAACCATCGTAATTGGCAAAGGCACTGCGTGTTTGCCAAAAAATCAGCGCCACGGCGATATGCACCAGCGTGAAGCAGGTCCACGCATTGATTTCGCGCCAACGGGCACTGATGCCATAGCGCACCAACCACAACATGACCAGCCCTGGCACCGTGACCAATCCCAAGCGCATGGCAACGGCAAAACCAAACAATTCTGGACGGACGAAGTAATCGTTGATGAGAAACAAATTCATCAAGCACAACATGGCCAGACCAATCCCAAAAACTTGTCGTGCGCGGTCTGGGGCTATGTAGGCTTCGTAAGCATCTTCAACCGATTGATCAAAGCGCGCCAAGCCGGCGAAGTGTTTCAGCTCCTCCTCCACCTGCTGGAGGGCAATAGTGTTATGGTTTTGCAAGCAATCCCCTGGCTCTTGTGCGTACGCTAGAAGAAAGAGCTTGCCACAAACGCCCCCTTTTATGCAAATTTATGTAAACACATAAATACCCCCTTCTGGCCGCCAGCCTGCCCGCACGGGCCGATTGTCAACGGCACAATGCTGTCTTTCTCGTTTGCTATTTAGCGTTTCTACCTTCCATGTCCACGCCCGAAAACGCCGCCCCGCTTGATCCTGCATTGGCTGCCCACACCCCCATGATGCAGCAGTACTTAAGCCTCAAGGCCCAGCATCCGGACACGCTGCTTTTCTACCGCATGGGCGACTTTTACGAGATGTTTTATGGCGACGCCGAAAAAGCAGCGCGCCTGTTGGACATCACCCTGACCACCCGCGGCCAGTCGGCCGGGCAGCCTATTCAGATGGCGGGCGTGCCCTTTCACGCCATGGAGGGCTATCTGGCCAAGCTGATTCGCTTGGGCGAATCGGTCGCTATCTGCGAGCAAGTGGGCGAAGTGGGCGGCAAAGGCCCGGTGGAGCGCAAAGTGGTGCGCGTGGTCACCCCCGGCACCCTGACCGATGCCGAACTGCTGCACGACAAAACCGACCCCGTGCTGATGGCGGTACACCAAGGCCCGCGCAACCGCTGCGGCCTGGCTTGGCTATCCGTGACGCAAGGCGAAGTGCACCTGGCCGAATGCGCCAGCGACGAAGTGGGCAGCTGGATCACCCGCATCCAGCCCAACGAACTGGCCTACAGCAGCGACTGCACCACCGCGTTTGAAGAGCGCCTCAAGAAACTGCGCCACCAACTCAGCGGCCTGTACCTCACGGCCCGCGCCGCGTGGCAGTTTGACGCCGCACTGGGCCAGCGCAAGCTGCTCGAATCCCTGCAAGCGGCCAGCTTGGCCGCTTGGCATGCGCAAGACCTGCCACTGGCCCACGCTGCCAGCGCTGCCCTGCTGGCCTATGCCGAACACACCCAAGGCCGTACCCTGCGCCACCTGCACGCCGTGCGCGTGCAGCGCGAGGAGGCGTTGATAGACCTGCCCGCCACCACCCGCCGCAACCTAGAACTGGTGCAGACCCTGCGCGGCGAAGACAGCCCCACCCTGTTTAGCCTGCTGGACACCTGCATGACCGGCATGGGCAGCCGCACGCTCAAGCGCTGGCTCTTGCAGCCCCTGCGCGAGCGCACCGAGGCACGCCACCGCCTGCACACCATCCACACCCTGCGCGAAGGCCAGCACGGCCAGTTGTGGCAGCAACTGCGCGGCCATATCAAAGGCTGCGCCGATGTGGAGCGCATTACCGCCCGCACCGCATTGCGCCAAGTACGCCCACGCGAGCTGGTGGCTCTGGCTTGCACGCTACAAAAAACAGAGCAGCTTCAGCAATACCTGTGCGCTCTGCAGCTCGATGGCAGTTATTTGCAGCACCTGGCCAACGAACTGCAACCGCCTGCCGAGGCGCTCAGCCTGCTGCTGCGCGCCATCCACCCCGAACCCGCCGCGCTGGTGCGCGATGGTGGCGTTATCGCCAACGGATTTGATGCCGAACTGGACGAACTGCGCGCCATCCAAACCAACAGCGACGCCTTCTTGCTCAAACTGGAAGTGCAAGAGCGCGAGCGCACCGGCATTGCCAACCTGCGCGTGCAGTTCAACAAAGTGCACGGCTTTTATATAGAGGTGAGCAGCGGCCAGTTGGACAAAGTGCCCGAGGACTACCGCCGCCGCCAGACGCTGAAAAACGCCGAGCGCTTTATCACGCCCGAACTCAAAGCGTTTGAGGACAAAGCCCTGAGCGCCCAAGAGCGTGCGCTGGCACGCGAGAAATGGCTGTTCGAACAAGTGCTGGACGCACTGCAAAGCCACATTGCCCAACTCAGCCGCGTGGCGCAAGCCCTGGCCGCGTTGGACGCGCTGTGCGCGCTGACCGAACGCTCGCTCACGCTGGACTGGTGCCAGCCCCAGTTTGTGGCCGAGCCGTGCATAGACATCACCCAAGGCCGCCACCCCGTGGTGCAAGCGCGCTTGGCCGAGCTGTCCAGTGGCTCCTTCATCGCCAACGACACGCACCTGGGGCCGCGCCAACGCATGCAAATCATCACCGGCCCCAACATGGGCGGTAAATCGACCTACATGCGGCAAGTCGCCCTCATCGTGCTGCTGGCCAGCATGGGCAGCTACGTGCCCGCGCAAGCCTGCCGCTTGGGGCCTATCGACGCCATCCACACCCGTATCGGCGCGGCAGACGACTTGGCCAACGCCCAGTCCACCTTCATGCTGGAGATGACCGAGGCCGCGCAGATACTGCACAGTGCCACCGCGCACAGCCTGGTGCTGATGGACGAAATCGGCCGCGGCACCAGCACCTTTGACGGACTGGCGCTGGCCTCGGCCATCGCCGGGCAGCTGCACGACAAAACGCAGGCCTTCACCCTGTTTGCCACGCACTACTTTGAGCTGACCGAATTCCCCGCCAAGCACCACGCCGCGCAAAACGTGCATGTGAGCGCCACCGAAGCCGGACACGACATCGTGTTTTTGCACGCCATAGAACCCGGCCCGGCCAGCCGCAGCTACGGTATTCAGGTAGCCCGCCTGGCCGGCATGCCCAGCAGCGTGCTGCACCAAGCCCGCCACACGCTGGAAGCCCTGGAAACCCAGGCCAACCAGAACCAAGCGCAGATCGACCTGTTTGCCGCCGCCCCGGTCGAGCCAGCCGCCAGCGGCAGCGCCTTGGATGCAGCCTTGGCCGCCATCAACCCCGATGCACTGAGCCCCCGCGAGGCGCTCGATGCGCTGTACCAGCTAAAGAGATTGGCGCAAAACTGAGGCTTATCCCAACGCAACAACCAGAAAATACACGTTTTAAAACAATTAAAGAAGTCATGTTGAACCGCAAATTGCTTGCCGCCTTGGCACTTGTCGTTGTGTCTTGCTGGGCCCACGCCGGGGTTAAGGAGGGTAAAGCTGCCCTAAAGGCGAAAGACTACAAAACAGCGCTTGCAGAGTTCATGGCAGAGCAAGCCAACCCTGCTGCGCAAAACAACCTTGGAGTGATGTACACCAAAGGCCAAGGCGTGCCGCAGGACTACAAGGAAGCAGTCAAGTGGTATCGCCTCGCCGCTGACCAAGGTTATGCTTCTGCGCAAAACAACCTTGGAGTGATGTACCACAATGGTCAAGGCGTCCAGCAGGACTACAAAGAAGCACTCAAGTGGTTCCGATTGGCCACCGACCAAGGCTACGCTGCTGCGCAATTGAACCTTGGGTTGATGTGCGCCAAAGGCGAAGGCGTACCGCTGGACTACAAGGAGGCTGTCAAGTGGTTCCGATTGGCCACCGACCAAGGCGACGCTGCTGCGCAACACAGCCTTGGAACGATGTACCACAATGGCCAAGGCGTACCGCAGGACTACCAAGAAGCCGTCAAGTGGTACCGCCTCGCCGCTGACCAAGGTGATGCTTCTGCGCAAAACAACCTTGGAGTGAGTTACAAATATGGTCAAGGCGTACCGCAGGACTACCAAGAAGCCGTCAAGTGGTACCGCCTCGCCGCTGACCAAGGTGATGCTTCTGCGCAAAACAACCTTGGAGTGATGTACCACAATGGCCAAGGCGTCCAGCAGGACTACAAAGAAGCACTCAAGTGGTACCGCCTCGCCGCTGACCAAGGCGATGCTTTTGCGCAAAACAACCTTGGAGTGATGTACACCAAAGGCCAAGGCGTACCGCAGGACTACAAGGAAGCCGTCAAGTGGTACCGCCTCGCCGCTGACCAAAACCATGTCCGTGCGCAATACAAGCTTGGGGAAATGTACGAAAACGGCAAAGGTCTTCCTGCCAACAAAGTGGTGGCTTATGCCCTGTACAACCTGAGCGCTGCTGACTCTGCCTATGCTTTGAAACAGCGCGATGCATTGGCCCCAAAGCTGACCAGTCAAGAGATGAGCGCTGCCCAAAACCTCACTCAAGAACTGGGTAAATCCAAAAACTTGCTCTCGGCTTTAGACAAGTACAACCAGAGCCTTCGGTAAAAGAGAAAAACGAAAGCAATGCCCCTTACCCAGCCCCCAACCAAGCGCAACTGAAGTTCGCTCCTTTCTCAACCCAATGGAAGTCTGGCACAGGCAATTGCAAATACCATACCCCGTTGAACAAGCGGTGCACATCAAAAACAAATTAACGCCATATTGGCATCTACCATGTTCTATGCTGGCCGTTCCATACTATGCGGCATCTTTTCCGGGGTTTGTTGTTTGGGGCCCCACTAGCCTCTATGGCAGCGTTTTCCCGGGGGAATAGTGCCACTGCGGAGTCCTCAAGACTACCCACAGAGCTAGCAGTGCCAAAGCACCCGCTGCCCACAAGAATGCCGGCGCATCGCTAAAGCGCTGCGGGAAAATGGTTTTGGCAGCCCCCAAACCAATGGCATTGCACGAAACAACCAACAAAGCCACGGAGTAGTCGTGAAAGCGACGGGCTCTGTTGGCGCCCAAAGACCACGCGGGGTCTGTGTTGTAGCTCGGCAATTGCTCATTGGCGCCGCCCAACTGCTCCAATTGCGCCAGAAACAGGCGCAGGTTGGTCAAAGCGCGCTCCGCTTTGTAATTGAGAAAAGCAAAGCACAAGGACACCACGGGAAAGCCCAACACCAACCACTCAATGGGCGCTTGCGCCGCAGCCCCTGCAGAGCGCAGTGCCACCACAGCGGCCAACAAGCTCACGACCAAACTGACATACAAGGCCAGCGCTTGCTGGCGTTGGGCAATACGGGTATTGACCTCGTTATAGGCGGCGATAAAACGGTAATTGGCATCGACTATCAAACTGGCCACCCCACATTCCTTTAAACCAAACCCGCCTCAAACCCCTTGGGCGCTCTGCCCAGCAGCTCGGTAAACCCGGTGGCATCGGCACACGCACCGGCTTGCAGCATGCGCAAGTTGTCGGGGTGAAAGACGGGGTGCACATAGCGCAGCACGCTGGCGCTGGCCATGACCAGCGACCACGGCACGGGCATTTGCAGGGCACGCCCCTTGCCGCGGGCTTGGCGCAGCGTCTGCAGCCACTGCGGCAGGGTATAGACCTGCGGGCCCACCGCATCGACGGTGCGGCGCAGCAGTGGACTGCCCGCTGGCGCATCGATGGCGCGCACTACTGCTGCTGCCACATCGCTCACATGCACGGGCTGCAGCAACTGCTGGCCATTACCCAACACCGAGATCACGGGCAAGCTGCTCATGCGCACAAACATGGCCGTGCTGCTGCCCCCCTTGCCATAGACCATGGAGGGTCGCAGCACCAGCCAATCGGCATCCAGCGCGCGCAGGGCATCGTCGGCCGCCCGTTTGCTGCGCTGGTAGGGGGTGAAAGCGTGTTCATCGGCTCCTAAAGCCGATATTTGCACCATGCGGCGTATACCCTGGGCGTGCGCGGCAGCAAACAAGGCTGCTGGCGCTTGGTGGTGCACGGTGTCAAACCGCTGCGTCCCCCGCTCGCCAATGATGCCCACACAATTGACCACCGCATCCACCCCCTGCAGCAAGTGCTGCCACTGGGCCGGTGTGGTCAGCAGCGACTGATCCACCCCACTGCGGCGCGACACGGCCAGCACGCTGTGCCCGGCCGCCTGCAGGGCTTGGGCCATATGCGACCCCATAAAACCCGCTCCTCCGGTTATCAGCACCCGCATGGTGGTCTCCTGTGGTTGTTATGCGCAGCGCGCTTTACTTACCGACTTGCACCATCTTCATGGCCGAGGTGATGAGGGCCGACACATCGCTCATATTGCTGGGCACGATGAGGGTGCTGTTGGCCTTGTTGGTCACTTGGCTGTAGGCGTCCACGGCTTTTTCGGCCACTTTGAGCTGCACCGCTTCGTGGCCACCGGGTTGGTTGATGGCTTTGGCAATGCGCTCAATAGCGATGGCAGTGGCTTCGGCCACGGCGGTGATGGAGGCAGCCTCGCCCTGGGCTTGGTTGATGGCCGCTTGCTTCTCGCCCTCAGAGCGGGCGATAAACGCCTCGCGCTCGCCGGTAGCAATGTTGATCTGCTCTTGGCGGCGGCCTTCGGAGGCGGCAATCAGCGCCCGCTTTTCGCGCTCGGCCGTGATCTGCGCTTGCATGGAGTGCAGGATAGCTGGCGGTGGCGTCAGGTCTTTGATCTCGTAGCGCAACACCTTCACGCCCCAGTTGATGGCCGCTTCGTCCACGGCAGCTACCACCTTGGAGTTAATGAGGTCGCGCTCCTCAAAGGTCTTGTCCAGCTCCAACTTGCCAATGACCGAGCGCAGCGAGGTTTGCGCCAACTGCGAAATCGCCATCAGGTAGTTGCTGGAGCCATAGCTGGCGCGCTGTGCATCGGTCACCTGAAAGTACAAGATGCCATCCACCTGCAATTGGGTGTTGTCCTTGGTGATGCAGACTTGGCTGGCAATATCGAGCGGAATTTCTTTGAGCGAATGCTTGTAAGCCACTTTGTCGACAAACGGCATGAGGAAGTTCAGGCCCGGTGCCAAGGTGCTGTGGTAGCGGCCCAAGCGCTCGACCACCCAAGCATGCTGCTGCGGCACGACTTTGACCGATTTGATGATGAATGCTGCTGCAATAACCAGCAGTACGAGTGCGATTTCCATGACTGTCTCCTTAAATAGCTTCTACCAGCAGGCGATTGCCCACCACTTGCACCACGCGGTGCTGACCACTGTGCAGAGGGGCTGATCCGTGGTGCTGCACCGTCCACTGCGCGCCACGGTACTGCACATGGGCCGTACCATCGGCATGCCAATGGTCCACGTGCACCACGGCCCCCACGTCTTGCTGCACATCCGGGTTGGCTTGGGCCGATGGCGCAAGCGCCGCCAAACGACTGCGGCGCAGGTACAAAGCCAGCACCAGCACACTGCCCACCACAGCAGCCAGCACCATTTGCGGTGCCAGCCCCAAGCCCGCATGGGCTGCCAGCGCGCCAGCGGCCAAACCCACTGCCACCATGAGCAGATAAAACGTACCGGTAATGAGCTCTGCCAATACAGCAATGCCCACCAACACCCACCACACCACGGGGGTGCTCCACCATGCATCCATGCTTGCCTCCTTAAAACCGTTTGCGAAAACCAAAGGTCAGAAAGTCTTCCCCGTTGGCACCGTAGTTATTGAGCAGATCGTATATCGCACAACGGTGGTGCAGGCGCACAAACCACTCGTTTTGAGGGGTTTGGGGTCGTGAAAACGCCACTTCGACGAACAAAAAGTTGAGCGTGCGGCTGCCCTGCCCCTCGGGGCCTCGCTCCAAAGGCCCCACTTCGCTGGTGTAGGAATAACCCAACGGTGCCAAGCGCACATCGGTGCGCAGCACATCGCGCCAGGGCAGACCACCCCAACGCAAAGCAGGTGCCACGGAGAACTCGGTCACATTGGCCAAGCCCCACTGCTGGCCCAGCATGCCATCGAGCTCAATGGAGACGGGCCAGGTGTCGGACTTCCACAGCGTGGTGGTGCCCGTGAGAGCCAGCATGTACTGGTCTTGGTAGTTGGCCCGCCCAGCTATGGCACCGGCAGGCTCGGCATCGTGGTAAATGCCTGCATACCAACCCACACTGCTCTCTAGGCTGCGGGGGCTGTCTGGCTGTAGCGCGTAAGGTGTAGCGGGTTCATAAGCCTCTGCGCCGCTAGCCCACAGACTGACAGCCATGCCTATAGCACAAGCCAAGGCCTTGCCAGCAGGCCCAGCAAGCCCCCAGCGCCGTGGGTGCACGGGTTTAGATGGCTGGGTCCCAGTGCTCATGGCGAATCTGGTCGATAGCGACCAGTACCTCTGGGCTCAGGGTGCTGCCCCATGCGTCCAAGTCTTCATCGAGCTGGGCTACGCTGGTCACACCAATGATGGTGCTGGCCACCTGCCACTTGGTGTAGCAAAACGCCAGCGCTAGCTGGGTCGGTGTCAGACCATTGTCACGCGCCAGTTGGTTGTAGCGCTTGGCGGCGGCCAAAGACGCCGCACGTCCCCAGCGCTGGCCACGGGTGGAGGCAAACTTTTGCATGCGCGCACCTTCAGGAGCGCCTGGGCCGGTAAAGCCACTGGTGTCGTACTTGCCCGTGAGCAAACCAAAACCCAGCGGCGAGTAGGCCAGCAGGCTCACGCCCAAGCGGTGGCAGGTTTCGTCCAGCGCGTTCTCGTACGAGCGGTTGATCAGGCAGTACGGGTTTTGCACCGTGGCCACGCGGGCCAGACCATGCTGCTCGGCCAAGCGCACAAACTCGTGCACGCCATAGGGCGTTTCGTTGGACAAGCCAACAGCTCGTACCTTGCCCGCACGCACCAGCTTGTCCAGGGCACGCAACTGCTCTTCGATGCTGGCCAGCCCCTGCGGGTCTTTTTGCGGGTCAAAGTACTGCATGCCAAAAGCGGGCACATGGCGCACGGGCCAGTGGATTTGGTAGAGGTCAATCACATCGGTCTGCAAGCGGCGCAGGCTGCCGTCGCAGGCCTCCAGAATGTCTTGCTCGGTCAGATTGGCGCTACCACCGCGAATCCACGGCATACCGCGCGAGGGGCCTGCCACTTTGGTGGCGATGACCAGTTTGTCACGGGCGCTGGGTTTGGCTGCCAGCCAGCGCCCGATGATTTGCTCGGTCACATTGAAGGTCTCGGCGCGTGGCGGCGCCGCGTACATCTCGGCCGTGTCCAAAAAGTTCACGCCGCGCTCCAGGCTGCGGCTCAGGATACGGTGGGCCGTGGCTTCGTCCACTTGCTCGCCAAATGTCATGGTGCCCAAGCAGATGGGCGTGACCTGCAGGTCACTCTTGCCAAGTTGGGTGGTTTTCATGCAGCGCAGTGTAGCGGCGCACGAAAGCCCCTGATTAGGCTGGTTTTAAGCCACTTATTGGGCTTTAGTTTGGCGCGGATCTGCGCAGAATCGACTCCAACAGCTTCACAGGAGAGCAGCATGCAACACCACCCCCACCGTACAGTCGCCCGCACCAGCGCTGTTGTGCTGGCCGCATGCAGCTTGGCGGCCCAGGCCCAAGCACAAAGCGCGACGCAGCCGATTGGCAGCCTCACCAGTGGCGGCCATGCCGAGTGGGCGCTGCTGGCCATGGCCGACACCGACTGCAACGACAGCCTGCGCAACGTGGGCAGCACCCCCATCACCCTCAATTCCCCTTGCCTGCGCAAAGCCAGCCAAAACCTGCGCTCTGCCACCGGACAAGAATCCACCGAAGAGGCCACGAAACCACGCAGCAACCGCCCTTTGGCGCGCACCACCCCGGTGTTTAGCAACTGGTTTCAAGGTTTGTTCCGTTAAAGCCAAGGGCTTAGCGTACCGATTTGTGTCAGTAGTCAGAGCAACTTGACGGCAAGCGCTGCAAAGCCTTGCCGTTTTTTTCTGCTCGGCGCTCAGGGCGGCAACGCCATGCGAAAATCGCGCCTTTCCCCTATTGACTACAACGAGAACACACCATGATCGAAGCAGAGCGCATCAACAGCATTGGCAACTCCTTGTCCGACCTGAACCAGCGGACGCAAGAGTTACGGGGGTATCTTTGACTACGATGCCAAGGCCGACCGCCTGCGCACCGTCAATGCCGCGCTGGAAGACCCTGCCGTTTGGAACGACCCCAAGCGCGCCCAAGAACTGAGCAAAGAGAAAAAAGCGCTCGAAGGCGTGGTCATGGTCATTGACGACCTGCTGCGCGACATTGGCGACAACTCCGAACTGTTCGAGATGAGCAAAGAAGACGGCGACGAAGCCGGTCTGCTCACCATCGAAGAAGAAGCCGCCAAGCTGTCCAAAGTGGTGGAGGGTTTGGAATTTCGCCGCATGTTCAACAATCCGGCTGACCCCCTGCCCTGCTTCTTGGACATCCAAGCCGGTGCGGGTGGCACCGAGGCCTGCGACTGGGCCAGCATGTTGCTGCGCCAGTACCTGAAGTATTCCGAGCGCAAAGGCTTTACTGCCACGGTGGAAGACATCACCGACGGCGACACCGCAGGCATCAAGAGCGCCACTATCAAGATCGAAGGCGAATACGCCTTTGGCCTGCTGCGCACCGAAACCGGCGTGCACCGCTTGGTGCGCAAGAGCCCCTTTGACAGCTCGGGCGGCCGCCACACCTCGTTCGCCTCGGTGTTTGTGTACCCCGAGATCGACGACAGCATCGAGATCGACATCAACCCCGCCGACGTGCGCACCGACACCTTCCGCGCCAGCGGCGCTGGTGGTCAGCACATCAACAAGACCGACTCGGCCGTGCGCCTGACCCACATCCCCACCGGCATCGTGGTGCAGTGCCAAGACGGCCGCAGCCAGCACAGCAACCGCGACGTGGCGTGGAAGCGCCTGCGCTCGCGCCTGTACGACCACGAGCTGCGCAAGCGCCAAGCCGAACAGCAAAAACTGGAAGACAGCAAGACCGATGTGGGCTGGGGCCACCAGATCCGCTCTTACGTGCTGGACAACAGCCGCATCAAGGACCTGCGCACCAACGTCGAAGTCTCGGCCACCCAAAAGGTGCTGGACGGCGACCTAGACGTGTTCATCGAAGCGAGCTTGAAGCAAGGCGTGTAAACGCTTTCAACGCCTACGAAACAAGGGGGACGATGTGTTGCTCAAAAATCTGAAAGTCCAACACTACAAAAGCTTGGACTCAGTAGACGTTACCTTCTCCCCCGACGTCACCGTGATCGTCGGCCCCAACGGCGTGGGCAAAAGCAACTTTGTGGATGTGCTCCGCTTCTTGCGCGATGCAGTGACCGAAGACCTAGAGCATGCTGTTACCAAGCGGGAAGGTATTCAGCGGATATTGCAGACATACAAGACCAAGCCGTACAAGATTGGTTTTCAGCTAGAAATAGGTTCTGCAACCGATATAGAGCTTAATAACTTTGGCAACTACCAATTACAAATCCGCTCTGTGGGATCAAGCGACTATGCGGTGGAATTGGAGAAGGTGTCCGTGCATACCGATGAATTCGGACTTGGAGTGGTGACGTACTCAAGCATATTTGAGAGAGACAAGCAGGGTAACGGCCAGAGAATTGTCACGGGCAACACAAATAAGCCGCCCAAAGTAGTTTTCGATTTCAAAGGAATTGCTTCTGACCAAATTTATGTGGGTTTAAAACATGAAGGTGAAACGATTGGTAGCTTCGTCGCGCACACAATACGCGCATTAAGTTTCTGCACCATCTACCCCAACACCCTGAAAAAACCCGCCATCCCAGACCGAGACACCTCACTCAAGGAGTCGGGCGATAACTGGGCATCGGTCATTAAAGCCATGAAGCGTTCGCCCAAAGGACGCGAGGCTTTAGAGCGCATATTCGAAGCCATGCAGACGGTGATTCCTTCTTTTCAAGAGGTCACCATCAAAACGGTGGGTTCTTACCTCGTTCCATGGTTTCACTTCAGCAACGAAGATGGCACAACGTCCACGTTTGACCCCGTGCAACTATCCGACGGTACGCTGCGCTTGTTCGGCATGCTGCTGGCGGCCTACCAACTGCCGCGCCCCAGCTTGCTGGTCATAGAAGAGCCTGAGCAAACCATTTACCCCGGTGCGTTGGGCGTGCTCGCGGATGTATTCAAGGAAATCAGCAAAACCACACAGGTACTGATCACCACACACAGCCCGCACTTGGTGCAGTGCTTTGCGCCAGAACAAGTACGGGTCGCCACCATGAAAGATGGCATCACCCAGATTCGCCCGATCCACCCCATGCAAATGGAGGCGGTGAAAGAAGGCCTGCTCAGCTTGGAAGAGTTCATGACTGGCGAAGGCTTGCGCCCAGACGATGCGCCAGAGGAGTCTCTGGCATGACTGGCAAGCTGCACTTGATTGTGGAAGGCGACGGGGACAAAACAGCAGTGCCCAAGCTGGTTCACAAAATACTGGCTGATAAGCAGCTGTCGCATGTTCGCTTGACTGGTGAGCCGCAAGTGAGCGGTGGTATTGCCAAAGTAGAAAAGCGACTGGCAGACTTCCTTGGCTACGCCCTAAAGCACCAGTGCCCCATTCTCTGGGTGCTCGATTGCGATGAAAAAATTCCGGGTAAAACGCTCTGTCCAGTAGAACAAGTTGCCAAGCTCAAAGCGCAAATAGCCCAATTAGCGTTGCACAATCCGCAGCCCATTGAGTTTGCTTTTTTCATCAAAGAATTCGAAGCCCTGTTTTTGCTCGAAGAGCAAGCACTGCGCACCCATTTCAAACTAGCCCCTACTGTGACAATCGACCCCAAAGTGGCCTTGCGCCGAGATGCCAAAGGTGAGATCAGCGCCTTACTTGGGAAAGAACGTGCGTACAAGGAAACAACCGATCAGGCAAAGATCACGTCCTTGTTAAGCCTAGACAAGTGCCGCGAGGTGTCTCGCGACTTTCGCCACTTAGAAAGCGCTGTTTTACGACTGTGCACAACACCATGACCCTGCAAGCCCTCATCTTCGACATGGATGGCACCATGATCGACTCCATGCCCTCGCACAAGCAAAGCTGGATTGCCTTTGCAGAGCAGCAGGGCTTGGTGGTGGATGTGCCCAGCCTGATGCGCCGCACCACGGGCCGTACCGGCATCGAGTGCATGCGCATCTTGTTCGAGCAGCCCGACATGCCCGAGGACGAGGCACTCGCCTTGGTTCACCAAAAAGAAGCCGTGTACCGCGACCTCTTTACCCCCATCTTTGCCGAGGTGGCGGGCTTTAGCGCCTTCTACCAGCAGGCGCTGCAACGTGGCCTGCGCTTGGGCGTGGGCACGGCGGGCGACCGCCACAACCAAGCTTTTGCCTACCACCACCTGCGCCTGCCCACTGCGCCACTGGCTACAGTAGGGGGCGACGAAGGCCTGCCCGGCAAGCCCGACCCGGCTATTTTTCTAGAGGTAGCGCGCCGCATTGGCGTAGCGCCTGAACACTGCATCGTGTTTGAAGACGCGCCACTGGGCATAGAAGCGGCACGCCGCGCCGGCATGCGCGCTGTGGGCATTGCCAGCAGCCACCCAGCCCACGAACTGCAAGGCGACCACGTGCTGACCGTGGTGCCCGACTACCACCATTTGTTGAATTCCCGTTTTTTGGAGACCCACCATGTCCATGCTTCGTGATGGCGCCCCCGCTACCGTAATCCGCCGCCAGGACTACACAGCCCCGGCGTTTTGGATTGACACCGTTGACCTGACGTTTGACCTCGACCCGGCCAAAACCCGTGTCCTGAACAAAATGACGCTGCGCCGCAATGCCGACGTGGCTGCAGGCCCGCTGCGTTTGGATGGCGAAGAGTTGAACTTGGCCCGCGTGCTGGTCAACGGCCAAGGCACCAGCTTCAAGATGGAAGACAACCAACTGGTGCTGGAAAACCTGCCCGAAGGCACCGAGCCCTTCACGCTGGAAATTTTCACCACCTGCGCCCCGGCCAAGAACAGCAAGCTCATGGGCCTGTACGTGAGCAACGACTCGTTCTTCACCCAGTGCGAGGCCGAGGGTTTCCGCCGCATCACCTACTTCTTGGATCGTCCCGACGTGATGGCCAGCTACACCGTGACGCTGCGCGCTGACAAGAAAAAATACCCCGTGCTGCTGTCCAACGGCAACTTGGTCGAACAAGGCGACTTGGACGGCGCAGACAACGCAGGCCGCCACTTTGCCAAGTGGGTCGATCCGCACAAAAAACCCTGCTACCTGTTCGCCTTGGTAGCGGGCAAACTGGTGGCGCGCGAGCAGCGCATCGTCAGCCGTGCGGGCACCGAGCATTTGCTGCAGGTGTTTGTGCGCGCCGGCGACTTGGACAAGACCGAGCACGCCATGAACTCGCTCATGGCCTCCATCGCCTGGGACGAAGCCCGCTTTGGCCTGCCGCTGGACTTGGAGCGCTTCATGATCGTCGCCACCAGCGACTTCAACATGGGTGCCATGGAGAACAAGGGCCTGAACATCTTCAACACCAAGTACGTGCTGGCCAACCAAGCCACCGCCACCGACACCGACTACAGCGGCATCGAGAGCGTGGTCGGCCACGAGTACTTCCACAACTGGACGGGCAACCGCATCACCTGTCGCGACTGGTTCCAGCTCAGCCTCAAAGAAGGGCTGACCGTGTTCCGCGACCAGGAGTTCAGCCAAGACCTGTGCGCCGACGACTCGGCCAAAGCGGTCAAGCGCATTGAAGACGTGCGCGTGCTGCGCACCGCCCAGTTCCCCGAGGATGCGGGCCCCATGGCCCACCCGGTGCGCCCAGACAGCTACATCGAGATCAACAACTTCTACACCGTCACCGTGTACGAAAAAGGTGCCGAAGTGGTGCGCATGATGCAAACGCTGGTGGGCAGCCCCGCTGACCCACTGGGTCGTGCCGGTTTTGCCAAGGGCATGACGCAGTACTTTGCCCGCCACGACGGCCAGGCCGTGACCTGCGACGACTTCGCCCAAGCCATTGCCGATGCCAACCCCGGCTCGGCGTTGGCGCAGCGGCTGGAGCAGTTCAAGCGCTGGTACGCCCAAAGCGGTACCCCCCGTGTGCAAGCCCGTGGCTTTTACAACGCCCAAGAGCAGACCTACACCCTGACGCTGAGCCAGCACTGCGCGCCCAGCAACGACCAGCCCAGCAAGCTGCCCTTTGTCATCCCCGTGCGCATGGGCTTGGTGGGCGCGCAATCCGGCCAAGCGCTGGGCTTGCATCTGGATGGCAACAGCCATGGCCATGAACACCTGCTGGTGCTGGATCAGCCCGAGCAAGTCTTCACCTTCACCCAAGTGAGCGAAGAACCCGTGGCCTCGCTGCTGCGCGGCTTCTCTGCCCCGGTCATTTTGGACATGGACTTCAGCGACGCACAGCTGCTCACTTTGCTGGCGCACGACAGCGACGCCTTCAACCGTTGGGAAGCTGCCCAGCGTCTGGCGCTGCGGTTTGCTATCAATTCAATAGCAGCCACAGCAGACGCAGCAAGCTCTAGCGGCCAATTCTTGTCTGAAGAATTTGTAGAGGCCCTGCGCGCCGTGCTGCGCAACCCACAACTCGATGCAGCATTCAAGGAACTGGTGCTGACGCTGCCATCGGAAACCTACATCGCTGAACAACTGGGCGTGGTGGACCCACAGCGCATCCACGCCGTGCGCGAAGGCATGCGCGCCCAACTGGCCAATGCCCTGCACGCCGACTGGGTGTGGGCTTTTGAGGCACACAAAGACAGCGGTGCCTACAGCCCCGACGCCCACTCCAGCGGCCTGCGCGCACTGGCAGGCTTGGCGCTGGGCTACCTGTGCCTGGCCGCCCGCGACAGCGGCGACACCGTGTGGCCCGGCAAAACACTGCAGCGCTTCAAGGATGCGGGCAACATGACCGACCGCTTCAACGCCCTGCACGCTTTGGTGGGCAGCGGCAGCCCCTTGGCTGAAGCGGCATTGGCCCGCTTCCACACCCAGTTCAAAGACGAAGCGCTGGTACTGGACAAATGGTTTGCCCTCCAAGCTGGTGCCTGTGACCGTGGCGGCCAAGTGCTGGGCGCTGTGCGCCAGTTGCTCAACCACCCCGACTTCACGCTGAAAAACCCCAACCGCGCCCGCAGCTTGATCTTCAGCTACTGCAATGCCAACCCGGCAGGCTTTCACCGCGCCGATGCGGCTGGTTATGTGTTCTGGGCCGAGCGCGTGATGGAACTGGACGCCATCAACCCCCAAGTAGCCGCCCGCTTGGCCCGTGCGCTCGACCGCTGGAAAAAGCTGGCCGAGCCCTACCAACACGCCGCCCGTGAGGCGCTGGTGCGCGTGGCCGCCAAGGGCGACCTGAGCAACGACGTACGCGAAGTCGTGCAGCGTGCGCTGGCGGACTGATTAGCAAAAAACGGAAGTCCCCATGACACAAAAACGCATATCCCTGACCCGCTACTTGGTCGAGCAGCAGCGCACCAACGGGCTCATCCCCGCCAACCTGCGCCTGCTTCTTGAAGTGGTGGCCCGCGCCTGCAAGCGCATCTCCATCGCCGTGAACCACGGTGCACTGGGCGAGGTGCTGGGCAGCGCCGAGAGCGAAAACGTGCAAGGTGAAGTGCAGAAAAAGCTCGACATCATTGCCAACGAAGTGCTGATCGAAGCCAATGAGTGGGGCGGCCACTTGGCTGCCATGGCCAGCGAGGAGATGGACAACATCTACGCCGTGCCCAACCGCTACCCGCAAGGCGAATACCTGCTGCTGTTCGATCCTTTGGACGGTTCCTCCAACATCGACGTGAACGTCAGCATCGGCACCATCTTCAGCGTGCTCAAAAAGCCCGAAGGCGGGGCCGACGTGTCGGTACAAGACTTTTTGCAAACCGGTTCGCGCCAAGTGGCAGCGGGCTACTGCATCTACGGCCCGCAAACCACGCTGGTGCTGACCGTGGGCAATGGCGTGGCCATGTTCACGCTGGACCGCGAGCAAGGCTCGTGGGTACTCACGTCCGAGAACGTGCAAATCCCGGTGGACACCAAAGAGTTCGCCGTCAACATGAGCAACATGCGCCACTGGGCCCCCCCCGTCAAGCGCTATGTGGACGAGTGCTTGCAAGGCACAGAAGGCCCACGCGGCAAGGACTTCAACATGCGCTGGATTGCCTCCATGGTGGCCGATGTGCACCGCATCCTGACCCGTGGCGGCATCTTCATGTACCCCTGGGACAAGCGTGAGCCAGACAAACCAGGCAAGCTGCGCCTGATGTACGAAGCCAACCCCATGGGCTGGATCGTGGAGCAAGCAGGCGGCGCGGCTACCAACGGCCACCAACGCATTTTGGACATTGCGCCAGAGAAGCTGCACCAGCGCGTGAGCGTGATTTTGGGCAGCAAGAACGAGGTGGAACGGGTGACCAGCTACCACCAAGCTTAATCACTTTTACCGCACTAGGCTGATTCGACCAAATTCGCCTAGTGCGTCAAGCAATAGATGCTCAGCGTTAGCAAAAAGTGACAGCCAACCATCTCACCATGCCCAAATGTTACAAAAAGATTCAGAATCACGCGTCATCCACTACTCGCGCTGATTCACATGCCAAGCAACCGCATTTACGTACCAGAAAAACCAGTCTTTAGATGGTTTAAATCCAGTAAACAGTGGAAGTGGCTAGAGCAGTCAGCCCCAGTGGGCTTGGATAAAGCTCCGCCCAAGCTCAAACAAAGCAACACACCTGCCACCAAGCCAGTAACAAGTGCTGCGGTATCCAAACCCAAGCAAAGCGGCTGGATTACCTTTTTCAACCACGTAGAGACCGTGCAAAAGTGGTGGAACATGGAACCTCCACCCAAACCTGCCCCAGTGTCTAAGCCCGCAACAGCGGCGGGAGCCAAGCCCCCCAAACCCATAGAGCCGTTTGACATACAAGACGCACCAGCCACCCTAGAGGGCATGGGCTACAAGCGCTATGCACTGTGGATGCGACGCTGGTTTGCAAGCCCCCGCCACACCGTAGTCAGCGAAGAACAAAAGCAAGGCGGCACCCCCACTGCAGCGCGCTACCCCACGGACATGGTGGACACCACCACCCTCAAAAAATCAGACCTGCAGCAAGACGAGCAATTCAAAAAAGCCTACGACACCATCCGCTCAGAAGCCTTCTTGCAAAGCACCGCCGTCAAGCAAGCCATTCAAAAAATGTTTGCCAACGTGCAAGGCTACGGACAAGACATACGCCCCTTCGAATCAGCCACGCTAGAGCGCCAACGCATCCACAACCACTACTGCTTTGCCTCCATTCAGGTGGGTAGCGACTTCTTGCGCAATCTGGAAGACATACGCAAAAACGACCAAGAAAAATCCACCCACACAACCAGCGAACTAGAAGCAGCCTTTGGCAGGGTCTACCTGTACGCCTGCATTTACGACGCCCACGTCTATTACCTCAATCGGCAAGAGCGACTGCTCAAAGTCACACACGTAGCCTTCTACATCCGCGCCCCCTTTGGGTTTGACACCTTGCCCAGCACCCAAGAATTCAGAGGCCACTTCAACCACAAACACCTGGCCTTGGCTACCAACGGCCAGTGGGCCAACAAACCCGTGTACGTGGGCGACGATCCACATGCTAGGCATGCGGTGTACCGCCCACTGTTCAATACAGACTTTCTGGCATGGGCCGACAAGCACCAGCAAGGCGGGGATTTCTTGGTCTTCTCCGACATATTGGTGCCGCCCATAGCCCCTATCGAAATAGTGCTGCGCGACAAAACCCCCGAAGACTACTGGTACGAGTACCAACAAGAAGCCCAAGCCATAGTGGCCCCTGCTGGCGTGCTCATTGCAGACCCACAAGCACGCAACCGCGCCATCAATGCCGCTTACGCCAAGCTGTGGCTGCAAGACAAGCGCTTGCAGTGGGCGGGTTTGGCAGCTTTTGCCTCCAAGCAAGTGGGCTGTGGCTTGCTGCATGCCAGCCATCTGATAGCGGCAGGGCAAGCCAACCAGCAGGCTGCTGCACTATCGCCCTATGGCAGCAACGACATAGATGCCGTAACGCAAGGGGCTGCTGGGTCAAGCCAGTATGTGTACAACCAGTTAGCGCTGGGCAATACAACGCTGTTTTTGGATGTGTACCCGCTGCACCGCTTCTTTCAGGAGTGGGGGGCACAGAATTTGGAGAGGTTCTTGGCACATCGTGAAAACTTAATAGCCGACTCCGCGCGACCCATCCTGTGGCCTATTGGCAAGCAATTGGCATTTGGTCGAAAGCATCAACAAATCATCAACGCCTTCAACGCCATAGAAGCGGGGGATGTTGCAAAGAGTGTGCGAGAGCTCGCTGATCATGAGCAGCTCAATATTCTGCAACCAGCGATGTACAACAACCCTGTTTTCCATGCACTGATGCGGGCCAACCAAGTCTCGTTTGTGACAGGCTTTCCAAACGGTATGGCCGAGGCGGTTCAACTAACCTTGGCCAGCCAGTGCAAACCGCTCAGCGATGGGCGCACCGTGAGTTTTAGCAATGAAGCCAGTGCCGATTTAGCAGACCCCAAACAACGCATGGCATTTGTGCTCAAAGCAGCAGAGCAGTTTGACAAGCTGCTGGCAGCACCCCACACACGCAGCCAGATTGAGCAGTCTTTGCAAGTCATAGCCGCTGGTGGGGGTGTCAAGTGAAGCACGTCCTGAATAAATGGGTTCTCTCGCTGGTACTGGGGTTTGTGCTCGCAGGAGCTATAGGCGTGGGTTTGTATGTCCATGCACAGAGTGGAGTGCCAGAAGTAGCGTTAAAGCTAGGTGAGCCATGGGAGGACATGCGCAAACGCTCCTCCGCAAAGATAGACCCCACCATTACAGACACATCAGCATTTGGAATTATTGAAGGCGATGCACGCATGCGCTTTGTGGACGATCAGTACGGTTTTGTGACGCCACGGGCTAAGTTTCTGACGGTTTCATATGACAGCCAAAAAGTGGCTAGCGTACGCATGTCCCCCCAAGTGGAGACCTTGCCACTGGATGAGGCTCTCAAGGTGGTGCTGGATTTGCAGCAGCAGTGGGAGCGGGGGGGCTGGAAGCACGTAGAAATGCGCGGAAAACCGCCGTTCGAAAACACTCCGCAGTGGCGCGAAAACTTAACAAACTGCAAACCCAACACGAATTACTGGTACGCATCAAATCTGTATCAAGTGCAATTGAGCCTTGATTGCTTTGATGATTCGAAATACCCGAACCAGAATCGATATCTCATAACTCTGGAATTGGCGAAACTGGGTCTCGCACTGAGGGAAAGTCAAACATCCCGAGCCGAAAGCCACTTAAAAATGGTCGCACCGTGAGCTTTAGCCTCTATACCAGCGTTGATCTGGCAGCACCCCACACACGCAGCCAGATTGAGCAGTCTTTGCAAGTCATAGCCGCTGGTGGGGGTGTTAAGTGAAGTACCTTCAGAATAAATGGGCTATCGCGCCAGCATTAGCTCTTGCGGCGGTCATTGCATGGGGGCTATTTGCACATACACAAAGCGCTGTACCCGAGGTCGCTCTCAAACTGGGTGAGCCATGGGAGGACATGCGCAAACGCTCCTCCGCAAAGATAGACCCCACCATTACAGATACATCCGCATTTGGAATTATTGAAGGCGATGCACGCATGCGCTTTGTGGATGAACAGTACGGTTTTGTGACACCACGGGCTAAGTTTCTGACGGTTTCATATGACAGCCAAAAGGTGGCTAGCGTACGCATGTCCCCCCAAGTGGAGACCTTGCCACTGGATGAGGCTCTCAAGGTGGTGCTGGATTTGCAGCAGCAGTGGGAGCGGGGGGGGTGGCAAGCTATTGCAACTGATCAACACCCCTTGTTTTCGGATAGTGAACAGTGGCTCAAAGAACTTAGTGACTGCAAATTTCATACGACTTATTGGCGGGCAATAGATCGATTTCAGACGCAACTCAACATGGGATGCTTTGATGACAGCAAGTACCCTAATGAAAAACGCTATCTGATTACCTTGGAATTGTCTCGACCTTACTAAGTAGGGCATCTCAATGAGACAAACCTTCTACATCCGCGCCCCCTTTGGGTTTGACACCCTGCCCAGCACCCAAGAATTCAGAGGCCACTTCAACCACAAGCACCAGCAAGGCGGGGATTTCTTGGTTTTCTCTGACATATTGGAAGAAGCCCAAGCCATAGTGGCCCCTGCTGGCGTGCTCATTGCAGACCCACAAGCACGCAACCGCGCCATCAATGCCGCTTACGCCAAGCTGTGGCTGCAAGACAAGCGCTTGCAGTGGGCGGGTTTGGCAGCTTTTGCCTCCAAGCAAGTGGGCTGTGGCTTGCTGCATGCCAGCCATCTGATAGCGGCAGGGCAAGCCAACCAGCAGGCTGCTGCACTATCGCCCTATGGCAGCAACGACATAGATGCCGTAACGCAAGGGGCTGCTGGGTCAAGCCAGTATGTGTACAACCAGTTAGCGCTGGGCAATACAACGCTGTTTTTGGATGTGTACCCGCTGCACCGCTTCTTTCAGGAGTGGGGGGCACAGAATTTGGAGAGGTTCTTGGCACATCGTGAAAACTTAATAGCCGACTCCGCGCGACCCATCCTGTGGCCTATTGGCAAGCAATTGGCATTTGGTCGAAAGCATCAACAAATCATCAACGCCTTCAACGCCATAGAAGCGGGGGATGTTGCAAAGAGTGTGCGAGAGCTCGCTGATCATGAGCAGCTCAATATTCTGCAACCAGCGATGTACAACAACCCTGTTTTCCATGCACTGATGCGGGCCAACCAAGTCTCGTTTGTGACAGGCTTTCCAAACGGTATGGCCGAGGCGGTTCAACTAACCTTGGCCAGCCAGTGCAAACCGCTCAGCGATGGGCGCACCGTGAGTTTTAGCAATGAAGCCAGTGCCGATTTAGCAGACCCCAAACAACGCATGGCATTTGTGCTCAAAGCAGCAGAGCAGTTTGACAAGCTGCTGGCAGCACCCCACACACGCAGCCAGATTGAGCAGTCTTTGCAAGTCATAGCCGCTGGTGGGGGTGTCAAGTGAAGCACGTCCTGAATAAATGGGTTCTCTCGCTGGTACTGGGGTTTGTGCTCGCAGGAGCTATAGGCGTGGGTTTGTATGTCCATGCACAGAGTGGAGTGCCAGAAGTAGCGTTAAAGCTAGGTGAGCCATGGGAGGACATGCGCAAACGCTCCTCCGCAAAGATAGACCCCACCATTACAGACACATCAGCATTTGGAATTATTGAAGGCGATGCACGCATGCGCTTTGTGGACGATCAGTACGGTTTTGTGACACCACGGGCTAAGTTTCTGACGGTTTCATATGACAGCCAAAAGGTGGCTAGCGTACGCATGTCCCCCCAAGTGGAGACCTTGCCACTGGATGAGGCCCTCAAGGTGGTGCTGGATTTGCAGCAGCAGTGGGAGCGGGGGGGGTGGACTCTTGGGCGTAACGATGGGCAGTCCAAGATTGAAGATACGCCTGAGTCGCGAGAAAAAATAATGAGCTGCATGGCGAACCCTACTTTTTGGCGAGTACCTAGGCTGTATCAAACCCAGTTGGATATTGCGTGCTTTGACGATGGCAAGCATCCTGGCGAAAAGCGTTACCTAATTACCTTGGAGCTATCTAGGCCTTACGGTGGGAAGGAAAAGAACGAAGAGCCGTCGCCAGACTCTGCCATGCAGCGCAAATGATCACTGTTGAACAAGTTGGCTGTGGGTTTGACACCCTGCCCAGCACCCAAGAATTCAGAGGCCACTTCAGCCACAAGCACCTAGCATGTGGTCGTCCACCAAGGAAAGTAACAGCCGTAGCAATTTAAAACCAATGGTAGTTGGCAATACCCATTGCCTTCTACCAATCTGGTGTTAGATTGAAGTTGTCTGGACTACGGAGCGCGTTGCGCTGAGATTCATGCCAGTCAACTACCACCAACCTTCGGTCACGGCGCTTTTTGACGCCATGCCCGCTCCCCTTCTCACTTTTGGCGTTACGGGCTTGGTCACCAGTGCCAACAAAGCCGCCCGCAACCACCCCGGCCGCCCGGTGGAAGCCATGAGCGGTGTGCCCATCATCAAGGCTTTGGTGGCTGACATCACCTTGGGCAAGATCAAAATTCCCTACGAAGCCGATATCGAACTCTTTGACGGCCTGCGCCTGCACGGCCAGTTCATGGCAGGGCCTGCTGGGCTGGACATTGCATTTGTCGGTCAAGCCGATGCCAGCGGAGTATCCGGCCGAGAACGCCTGAACTTGGGCGAAATCATCGCCCTGCTGCGCGATGAAATCAGCCCGCCCATGGGCAAATTGGAAGGTTTGCTCAAGCAAGTGACGGGCTCTGAGTTGGGCGAGAACCTGGAGCAGGCTGCCGCAGCGCTCAACCTGCGCCTCAAGCGTTTGGCGGATTTGGTGGAAGTGTTTGGCGACGAGGTGGCCATCGCACGCGACCGCATTGAGATTTTGCCGCTCATGCAAAGCGTATGCAGCAAGCTGCAGACCAAGGCCGAGCCGCTGGGCGTGTACTTTGACCTGCAGCTACCCGAAACCACCCTGCCCCCTGTGTACGGCAACGCCAAACTGGTGGAGCGCGCCTTGCACGAATGCTTGGACAACGCCATCACCCACAGCCGCCGCGAGGTGAACGCCCAACAAAAGCTGGCCGTGGACATCCGCTTCACACTCTCGGGTGAGCATGTGCTCATCAGCGTGCGCAACAAGGGCGCCACCACCCTCAAGGTGGGCAAGGAAGCGGTGCAACCCTTTACCGCCGCCAAAGCCACCGCGGCCCCTGCGGTGGGTGGAGCCAGTGCCGCCCCAACCGCCACCCCACGCCTAGGCCTACCGCTGGTGCAACGCATCGTGGCGCTGCACGGCGGCAATATGCGCATGAAAACCAGCGATACCGATGTGCATGTGCTGCTCGAATTCCCCACCGGTGCGCCGCACCGTGGCCAAGCCCAGCTGGACATGGCGCAAGCCCAGCGCTACGCCGAAGACCTGGCCCAACTGATGTCGCGCCGCAAGAAGGAGGTTGTATGACCCGCAAAGCCCTCATCGTGGACGACCAAGCGGATATTCGCAAACTGATTGTGCTCACCATGGAAGGTGAAGACTTTGAACTGCACGAGGCCGACAACGGTGTGGATGCATGGCAAAAAGCGCAAACCCTGCGCCCAGCGGTAGTGCTGCTCGATGTGATGATGCCCGGTGGACTCGATGGCTACCAAGTGTGCGAAAAAATCAAGCAAGACCCTACGCTGCAACGCTCCACCAAGGTGATTTTGCTCACTGCGCGTGGCCAAAAAACCGACATAGAACAAGGGCAAGCCGTGGGGTGCGACGCGTATTTGGTCAAACCCTTTAGCCCCATAGAACTGCTGGACACCGTGGATCGCTTGGTAGCCCAAGCCTAGACGCCCACCAAACCCAAGGGGGAGCCATGAACACCACCATCCCTGGGCTGCACAAGTTGCTCAAATCTGTGGTTGCGCACGACCCCAGCGCCTCGGCCCATCTGCAGCAAATGCAGGCCATACTGAACACCACGGGCGAGGCCATCATGGAGCTCGATGCCAAAGGCCGCATCCAAAGCATCAACCCCGCCGCCGCCAGTATGTTTGGCCGTGGCGAAGAGATGCTGCACAAAAAAGCGCTGGAACAGGTCATCTACGGCATGCGTGGTGTGGAAATAGCGCCCCAGTTTGTGGGCGACCCCAGCATTGGCTACAAACCCCGCCGCGTCATGCGGCATGACCTGCAGGGGATTCGCGCCGACGGCACGCTATTCCCCGTAGAGGTGTCGCTCGGTGAAATCCAGCTCAGTGGATCGCTACGCTACGCCTGCGTGGTACGCGACCTGACCGATGAGCGTGCCGCGCAAGAAACGTCCGAGCTGTACCAGCGCGCACTGAGCAGCAGCCACAACGCGGTGTTCATCACCGATGCGCGCCAGACTGGCATGCCCATCGTCTACATCAACGATGCGTTCCAACGCCTCATGGAGCTGCCACGCCACCAGATAGTGGGCACAAGCCTGAACATACTGCGCCAAGGCATGCACACCGACATGGGCCTGAGCGAGCTCATGCTGGCCGTGCAAGAAGAGCGCAGCGCCACCTCCACCATACGCCGCAACCTGCCCAACGGCCAATTGCAAGTGGCCGAGGTGACCCTCTCGCCCGTGAGCAATGACCGGGGTGAACTGACGCACTTTGTGGGCATTGCATCGGACATCACCGAGCGCGTGCAAGCCCAAGAGGCCATTGCCCAGCGCCGCGCCCAACTGGACGCCATCTTCAACCTCAGCCCCGATGGCTTTGTGATGTTCGACGCCGACGACAACTTGGCCTTTGTGAATCCGGCCTTTGAGCGCATGACGGGCTGGGTGGGTAGCTCACCGGACATGGTGGGCAGCAGCTACACCTTGCGCGACTTTTCCGCATGGCTGTACGACCTGTGCGACGCCAAACACACCACCGTGCAAGCCATGGACACCCCCAACTGGCAAGCCCGCTTGCACCTGCTGCGCCCGCAAGCGCGGGTGCTGCAAGCCCAGTCCCAGCGCAAGGTCGATGGCCGGGGCGAGACCATTTTTTATTTCCGCGATGTGACGCACGAAGACGCCGTGGATCGCATGAAGAGCGAGTTCCTCACCGCAGCCGCCCACGAACTGCGCACCCCCATGGTGAGCATTTTTGGCTTTACCGAGCTGCTGATACGCCGCAAATACTCGCCCGAGCGCCAAGCCGACATGCTGGAGACCATCCACAAACAATCGGGCCTCTTGGTCAAGATGATCAACGAGTTGCTGGACTTGGCGCGCATCGAATCGCGCCGGGGCATGGACATGCACATCACCCCCCACCCCATCGCCGAGGTGGTGCAGGCCAGCATCCAAGCACTGCTGCTCAAGGAAGGCGACCGCCAAATCAGCGTGGAAGAACTGCCCGACCTGATGGTGCTGGCAGACCCCGAAAAAATGACCTTGGCCCTGAGCAACCTGCTGAGCAACGCGCTGAAATACTCCCCCAACGGCGGTGAAGTGCACTTGCGTGTAGGCCTGCAAGACAACGACGGCAAGCTCTACGCCATGGTGGAGATCAAAGACCATGGCATAGGCATGACCCCCGAACAACTGGCCCGCGCCTTCGAGCGCTTTTACCGCGCCGACGCCAGCGGCAACATACCCGGCACGGGTTTGGGGCTGAGCTTGGTCAAAGAGATCGTGGAACTGCACCAAGGCTTTGTGGAATTGGACAGCACCTATGGCCAAGGCACCACGGCCCGGGTACACCTGCCCGTGAAATAAGGGAGTACCCACAAGGCGGCACAAATACTGTATATAAAATCAGTACATGTGCGCCGCACCCCGTCACCCCACAGCCAAGCCAGCATCCGCCGCAGTCGCCCCCACAACCGCCCCTGTGGCCGAGGTGGTACTGCCCACCCCCAGCCTGAAAGGCAGGGGCAGCGCGGTGCAGCACGCCCATCGCTTTGCCAGCGAACAGCGCGCCCCCTGCGACGACGGTTGGCAAAGCTGGGACGCCCTGTGGCCCGAGCAAACTGGCCCCACCAGCACTGAAGTGCGCTGGGAAGACGCGCGCAGCGCCATCGTGCGCAACGACTCCCCCGACCTCGCGTTTGACCAATCCATCAACCCCTACCGGGGCTGCGAACACGGGTGCAGCTACTGCTACGCGCGCCCCACGCACAGCTATTTAGGGCTGTCACCGGGTTTGGACTTTGAGCGCATCATCATCGCCAAGCGCGGCTTGGCCGACCGCCTGCGCGACGAACTGTGCAGCCCCAGCTACCAGCCTCGGCCCATCGTCATCGGCTCTGCCACCGACTGCTACCAACCCATAGAGCGCGAGCTGCGCATCACCCGCAGCGTGCTGGACGTGCTGCAGCAAGCCCACCACCCGCTGGCGCTCATCACCAAATCCAGCGCGGTAGAGCGCGACTTGGACGTGCTAGCCCCCATGGCCCATGCAGGGCTGGCTGGCGTGTACCTGACCATTACCACGCTGGACGCAGACCTGGCCCGCCGCCTAGAGCCCCGCGCTGCCAGCCCACAGCGCCGCCTGCGCACCGTGCAAACGCTGGCCCAGGCCGGGGTGCCAGTAGGCGTGAGCGTGGGGCCGCAAATACCTTTCATCACAGAAGACATGGAGCAGGTGCTGCAAGCCGCCGCCCAAGCCGGTGCGCGCAGCGCCTTCTACACCGTGCTGCGCCTGCCGTGGGAGCTGAAAGAAGTGTTCCCGCAGTGGCTAACCCAGCACTACCCCGAACGCGCCCAGCGCGTCATGGCACGCCTGCGCGAACTGCACGGCGGCCAAGACTACAGCCACCAGTGGGGCCAGCGCATGCGCGGCCAAGGCCTGTGGGCCGATCTGCTGCGCCAACGTTTTCACAAAGCCTGCGAACGCTATGGCCTGAACCAAACCCGCACCCCGCTGGACGTGGGCCAGTTCAGGCCGGGGGAGCTGCGGGGGCAAGGGAGTTTGTTTTAGACACCTATCAGTTCTTTTCTTTTTGCAATTCGTCTTGGGCATCTAAGCCTGTATCGACTTGCTTTCTTTTTTCCTCCAAAAGCTTTTCGCTCTTTTCTGAAAGCTTTTTAGCCATGGATGAAAACCCGGGTATTTTGGCTAATCGCTCAACTGATGCTGCAAGCTTCGCACTATTTTCCAAAGCCTCCATTAATGGATGATCAGACTTCTGATAATCTGTAATAAGCTTTCCTGGATTTTCAGAGCTTACATGCAACAAATTAAAAAGCAATTTTTCACGAAGCTCATTCTTAACACTATCACTTTGTGAAAGATCACTAATTTGCTTAGAAAGGCCTGAAAAAGTTTTCCCAAGAACAGATTTATGAGTATATTCCTCAATCAATCTTTTAGATAAGTTTATCTTTTTATTTGCTGAATGAGCCAACCAAAGAATAGGAACATAGATTGGCATCATCAGAACAATCATTTTTGGAGTATCTTCAACAACCTTTAGTATATCAATGCCTTTACCAACAACAAGAAAAAAATCTACAGCAATAGGAATAAAAGAAATACATATCAAACCAATAACACACTTTATAAAAACTGCCGCATTTCTTTTTTGCTCAACAACCTCCTCTCTTTTCTTCTTATCGTAGGCATGACTAAGACCTGTAGCCAATGCCCCAGGCAGCAAATCCTCCAATTGTCGCAGAGTGTTTTTATATTCTTCACGCGATGCAGAAATAAAAGAGGAGAAATCTTTATTTGAAGAAATTTTTAAATCCTTAAAATCCTTCGAAAGATTTTGAAAACCTTCCATTAAATCATCAAAAGATTTCTTCAACTCATCCTTTAACCCATCAACATGCACATCCTCACCATCTTCATTTTTTGTATCATGCCCTATTATTTCTTTATAAACAACATCAATAAATGAATTTTTCTTTTGTGCAAATGCCAACTGCGACTGAACATTATTATAAATATCATTTATTTTTTTAGCATCTTCATTCGCAGTTACTTTGCACTCTTCTAGGCTTTTCTTTATTTCATCCAGTGCAGACAATTCAGATTGAAGAGCATCAATTTCTTTTAACTTACCAGCAACTTGATCATGCTGCCCATCAATTACATGAACCAAATTATTTGATTTTATGAGATTATCTTGAATTTGCCCTTCTTTCTCTTTAGCACTCGAACTTATACTAGCAATTGCCTTAAGCAAAGATGCAAACGCTGATTTTTCTTTTTTCAAGGATGATAAAAAATCGTTTACTTCATTTTTTCTAGCATCTATTTCGGAAGAAAATTGCTCTATAGAGTTTACAGACAGAAAAATATTATTAACCCTTTTCTCCAGCAAAACAATTTTTTCATCAAGAGCATCAGCTGCAGAGCCAGCAATCTTCTCTGGAGTTGATAAATCATTCCCATGAATATACTCATCAGTTGGCATTAGTCCCCCTTATTAATAAAGTAAAACTACAATACCATACTTTATAGCTAACGTCATGCTTCTCCACACCCTCACCCACTACCTCGGCGCTTTGCTTGAACCCATAGCCGCTGTCACAGCCCTGCTGGTGCTGGGCTGTGTGCTGCAGTGGCTGGGGCGCAGGCCGCAGCGCAAACGCTTGGCGCTGTGGGCTTGGCGCATGCAGGTGGTGGGGGTGGTGGCTTTGCTGCTGTTGGGCTGGCAGGCGGTGCCGCAGTACGGGCTGTACTGGCTGGAGTCGCGCTATGCGCTGCCCGCTACCACGCCCGATGCGGCCAGCCTGCGCCAGTACCGGGGCGTGGTGGTGCTGGGCGGTGGCACAGCCAGTGGGCGGCTGCAAGCGCAGCACCCGCAGCAGGTGCTGTTCAATGAAGCGGGCGAACGGCTGGTGGTCTCGGCCCTGGTAGCCAAAGCCCACCCCCAGCTCACGCTGCTGTACACAGGGGGTGAAGGCGATCCGCTGGGTATAGGGCCCAGCGAAGCGGAGCGTGCACGCCAGTTTTACCAAGCCATGGGGGTGCCAGCACAGCAGGTGGTGTACGAAGGTCAATCGCGCACCACCTATGAAAACGCCTTGCGCAGCGCGGAATTGCCGGGCATAGACCGCCAGCAGCCGTGGCTGTTGATGACATCCGCATGGCACATGCCCCGGTCTATGGCCACTTTCCAGAAAGCCGGCTGGAACGTGACCGCCTACCCGGTGGACTACCAAGGCGATGCACAGTTTGTATGGTACGAATACAGCCTCATTGGTGGCGCTAACAGTTGGAGCACACTGGCGCACGAACTACTGGGCATATTGGCCTACAAGTTGCAGGGCAAGGCCTAGGTATTGGCAGCTTTGCCAGCAGATTAGACTTTCTGGTCATTTGCACCAGCGATTGAATCCGGTATATTGGCTCCAACACCTGTTTCGTGTTGCATTTGTGCTCTACACCGTGGGACACCGATGCGATCATGGATCACTCTGCATGGCGGTCTACCTTTACATGCCCAATGCCTCTAGCACCACACTCCCCCTCAACACATACTCTTCGTAGCCACCGCATTCATGGGTTACCGATAAAGTTTGGTGTTTCAGGACTTGTTGTTGCAGGCATGATTTTTTTGGCTGCTGTTCTGGTATCGGTCGGTTGGTGGGGTGGACGACAAATATTGTTGGATATGGCCGAACGCTCTGCTCTTGATTCGGGCCGCATCATGACCGAGCGCTCGCGCAGCATCATTGAACCGCCTATCGCTGCATTGCGACAACTCGCGTTCGATCCAATCACGCAGGCAAAAAACCTCCAAGAGCGATTGGCCCGCATAGGGGCGTTTTCTGCCACGCTGGTGGCCAATCCTCTGGTATCGGCCGTGTACGTGGGCTACCCCAATGGGGACTTTTTTTTGATCCGATCATTGCTTAGGCAAGAACAGCGCACCGTTGTAGCGGCCCCTTCTGGGGCGCATTTTCTTGTGCAGACGGTGACGCTGCAACCTGCTGGTAAACGCCAAGGGCAATACCGCTTTTACGACAAGAATCTTCAGTTACTGCAACAGCGTGAAGAACCCCAGTACCGATTTGATCCACGCACAAGGCCTTGGTATGCGGTGGCCAATAGGGCGTTGGCCCCTTCTGTCTCGCCTCCTTACATTTTTTTCACCACCCGACAGGTGGGCATAAGCCTGTCACAACTCGCCCAAACCAGTGACGCTGTAGTGGCCATAGACATGGCCCTTGATGACATTGCCACGAACCTGAGCAATCTGCGCCTGACCCCACACAGCGAACTGGCTCTGGTGGATGAGGCCAACAAAGTGATTGCCTATAGCGACATGGGCAAAGTGCTAGAGCAAAAAGGGGACACATTTTCTTTTCGCAGTCTGGATGAATTAGGGGTGGCCAGCCTGAGCAAGTTAGTGTCAAAGAACCGACGCAATGACCAAGACGCTCTCTATGAGATAGACAACAAAGAATGGTTGGGCTTGTCGATCCCGTTTGACGTTATCAACGATCACCCCATGCATCTGCTGATCGCAACCCCAGCAGACGAGTTGCTAGGGCAACTGGCACACAATCGCAAGACACTGGTCACGCTGGCCGCTTTGTTGGTCATTGCCTTCTTGCCGTTGGGCTGGTGGGCTGGGCTACGGATTGGTCGCAGCATTGAGCGAATAGCTAGCCAAGCACGGGGCATGTCCCGATTTGACTTCAGCAAATCAAGCAGCAATCGCAGTGCACTGCGGGAAGTCAATGTGCTCTCTGAGATGGTTGACAACGTGAGCCAGACCGTGGAGGCGTTTCTGGACATCAGCGCCATTCTGAGCACCAAACCCGATGTGGAAGAAATGCTTGAGCAGGTCTTGGAGAAGTTCATCCTCGCTACGCGCTGCAATGGGGGTGCCGTCTACTTATGGAATGGCAAAACACAGCAAATGCAACGTTGCGCGATGTATGGTGACTCCAACGGGCTGAGCGATACCGTGGAATATTCGCAAGAGCTGGCATCGCAACCTATATACCAAGGTGTAGATGGCAATCACCTGCGTATGGAGTTGGTTTTACGCGGACGCAGCGGTTCATTGGAAGGCTTGTTGGTGTTATTGCATGACACCGATGCTGCGCACGAAGACCCTCGCTTTTTGGGCTTTGCACAGCGTCTCTCGGGCATGCTGGCCGTAGCGATCGAAACTCGCCAACTGATCGTGTCGCAAAAGGAACTGCTGGAATCCATCATTCGCCTGATGGCCGATGCTATCGATGCCAAAAGCCCCTACACAGGCGGTCACTGTGAGCGGGTGCCTCATCTGGCTGTTATGTTGGCAGAACGCTTGGAGACCGAACAGCAAGGCCGCTACGCAAGTTTTCACATGAACGATGACGAGCGGTACGCATTCCGACTGGCTGCTTTGCTGCACGATTGCGGCAAAGTGACCAGCCCGGAACACATTGTCGACAAGGCCACCAAACTCGAAGTGATTTACAACCGCATCCACGAAATCAGGATGCGCTTTGAGGTGTTGTGGCGTGACGCCGAACTCGAACTGCTTCGCCCAATTTCGCGCAATCTGCCGCCGCAACAATGGATGGCTATGCGCCAACAACTCGATACCCGGCATGCACAGTTGCAAGAGGAATTTGCCTTCGTAGCGCAATGCAATGTGGGCGGTGAAGCCATGTCTGCGCACGCTATTGAAAGGCTACAAAAGATCGCGCAACAGTCTTGGCAACGGCATTTCGATGACAGTTTGGGCTTGTCCGCTGAAGAAGAACGACGCCTTGCTACCACCCGAGGCAATACAGTCCCCCCAACTTTACCCATCACCGAACGCTTGTTGGCAGATCGCCCTGAGCATCTGATCGCCTGGGACGATGAACATCGCCCCGCAGTAGAGCGCAACAATCCCCGCAACACCCTTGGCTTTGATATGGATCTGCCGCTTTACCGACAGAACATGGGGGAACTGTACAACTTGACAATTCAACGCGGCACACTCACTGCGGAGGATCGTTTCGCTGTCAACAACCACATCGTGCAGACGCTGGTTATGCTCAAGAGCCTGCCGTGGCCAGAGTCACTCCAGAGTGTCCCCGACACTGCTGCCAATCACCATGAAAAAATGGATGGAACCGGCTATCCAAGAAGGCTGCACGCCGGTTCTTTGCCTCTGCAAGACCGCATCATGGCACTGGCCGATGTCTTTGAAGCTTTGACAGCCGCAGATCGGCCCTACAAACCGATGAAGACACTTTCAGAGGCACTGCGCATCATGGCCCGCATGTGCCGAGATCAGCATCTCGATACCGAGTTGTTTCGGTATTTTTTGCGCAGCCAACTGTGGCGCGTCTATGCCAGCGAGTTCCTCAAGCCAGCCCAAAACGATGCGGTAGATATAACCGCCATAGAGGCCCTGTTGAACTAGCTGGCCCTTACGCCTGCACGTCGTGCCAAGCGCGCACTTGATCCACGCGGCGGCCTTGTAGCTGCACCACCTCAAAGCGCCAGCCGGCACAGACGATTTGCTCGCCCTGCTGCAGCATGCGGCCACTCTCAGCCAGCAGCAGACCTGCCAGCGTGTTGTAGCGGCCGCGCTCTTCGTCGGGCAGCTCGCGTTCTATCTCCAGTCGGGCTTTGAGTTCGCCAATGGGCATGGTGCCATTGAGCAGCCACGAACCGTCGTCTTGCAAGGTGGCCCAAGCGTCTTCTTGTTGGTCAGGGCGCAGCTCCCCGGTAATGGCCTCCAGCACGTCGTGTGGGGTCAGCAAACCTTGCAGCACGCCGTATTCGTCCACCACGTACACCATGCGGGCCGCCTGCTCGCGGAACTGCTGTATCAACTCCATGGCGCTGAGGGTTTCGGGCACAAACACTGCAGGCTCGGCCACGGCCTCCAGCGACAAGCCAGGGTTGGTTTGCACATCCAGCAGGCGCGCCATGCTCACTTGGCCCACCACCTGCTCAAGCGACTGGCGGCACACGGGATACCACGAATGCACGTCTTTTTGGGCATGGTGGCGTATGTGATCCAAGGCTTGGTGCACGGTCAGGCTGGCGTCCATCCACGCAATGTCTTCACGCGGGCGCATGATGCTGGTGAGCGAGCGGTCATCCAAATGGAATACGTTGCGCACCATTTGGTGTTCGTGCGCTTCGATGATGCCCGCATCCACGCCTTCCTCTAGGCTGGCGGAGATTTCGGCTTCGGTGACGGTTTGACCAGCATTGGCGTTGATGCGCAGCAGTTTGAGGATGGCCTGTGTGCACATAGCCAACAGGCGCACAAAAGGACGCGCTACCTTGGCCACCCACGCCATAGGGCGAGAGACCAGGCGGGCTACGGGTTCGGGGTACATCTGGCCAATGCGCTTGGGCACCAGTTCACCAAACACAATGGTGGTGAAGGTGATGATGGTGACCACAATGGCCGTGGCAGTGATATCGGCAGTGCGCTCTGACAGCGGGGCCACGTGCTGCAGCCAGTTGCCCAAGCTTTCGCTGAAGGCGGCTTCCCCCACAATACCGTTGAGCATGCCAATGGACGTGATACCCACCTGCACGGTGGACAAGAATTGGGTGGGCTGATCCAGCAAAGCCAGTGCAGTGGCAGCACCTTTGTCGCCATCGTCAGCCATGGCTTGCAAACGCACTTTGCGGCTGGCGGTGAGCGCCAGTTCAGACATGGCAAATACACCGTTGAGCAAAGTCAGCACCACAATCAGCAGAAAATCCATACACCCTTTTTACAAAACAAAGACATGGCAATGTACCTGATTGGCGACCTGCAGGGCTGCGACAGCGCACTGCAACGGTTGCTGGACAAGCTGGACTTCTCCCCCAGCCGCGACACCCTCTACCTGCTGGGTGACTTGGTGAACCGTGGCCCAGAGTCTCTGGCTGTGCTGCGCCGACTGATGGCGCTGGGCGATGCGGCGCGCTGCATTCTGGGCAACCACGACCTGCACCTACTGGCCGTGAGCCAAGGCGTACGCCGCCCGCACCGCAGCGACACGCTGGACGACATACTGCAAGCCAGCGACCGCCCCGCCCTGCTGGACTGGCTACGCCAGCAGCCCCTGGCTCGGCTGGAACACGTAGGCAACACCCCGCTGCTGATGGTGCATGCTGGCGTATTACCCAGCTGGACTGCTACAAAAACGATAGCGCTTGCAGCAGAAGTAGCAAGCCTTCTGGCCGGAAATGATGGCATGGCGCTGCTGCAGCACATGTATGGCAACCAGCCCGACCGCTGGAGCGACGCACTAGCAGGCCCAGACCGTTGGCGCGTGATCGTCAACGCGCTCACGCGCATGCGTTTTTGCAGTGCCGAGGGGGTGATGGAGTTCCACGCCAAGATGGGCGCAGATGAGGCCCCCACTGGCTACCTGCCGTGGTTTGACGTACCAGAACGTGCCACCCGCGACGTGGCGGTAGCCTTTGGCCACTGGTCTACGCTGGGATGGTTAAACAAGCCCAATGTGTTTGCACTGGACAGCGGCTGCGTGTGGGGTGGTTGCCTCACCGCCCTGCGCTGCTGGAACGCAGGGGGAGCACTGCACACCGAAAAGATTGATGTGCAGTGCGAAGGCGCTGCTACGCCTGGGGCGGAGTGAAACTGTCAGCTGGTTTGAACAGCGCAGCCACTTTGCGCTTGGGTTTGATGTTGGGCGACAAACGGCCCGCTGCAGCGCTGCGGGTATTGGCCGGGGCAGCCTCCCAAGCGGGTTGGGCGTCGCTGCTGCTGGGTTCGTAGGGTTTGGTAAAGAAAGGGTCGAGCGACTTGGCTGGCATGCGGTAGCCGCTGTTGGCACGGCTGCTGCTGGTGTCATCCTCGCTGCGCTCGGTGCGGGCAGGCTTGCCCGAGAGGCGGCGAATGCGGTCACGCGGGGTTTCCAGCCAGTCCATCTCCAGCACGGTGGCTTTGATCTTGATGAGTTTTTCCACCTCGGCCAGCAGCTTGGTATCACCACCGTCCACAAAGCTCACGGCCAAGCCCGACGCACCTGCACGGCCTGTGCGGCCAATGCGGTGCACGTAGTCTTCGGCGTTGAAGGGAATGTCGATGTTGAACACGGCAGGCACGTCTTTGATATCCAAGCCACGTGCCGCCACGTCGGTACAAATGAGCAAATCGACCTCACCCTTTTTGAACGCGTCCAGCGCTTTGAGTCGCTCGTCCTGCGATTTGTCGCCGTGCAGGGCCGCCACTTTGTAGCCGTCGCGCTCCAGATTGCGCGTCAGGCGCGAACAACCGAGCTTGCTGTTCACAAACACAAAAGCTTGTTTGATCTGCTCGCGCTGCACGATATCGAGCAAGGCAAAGCGCTTGTCGTCCTCATCGACCTTGTAAAACTTTTGCGTCACCGTGGATGCCGTGGCGTTGGAGCGCGCCACTTCGATGGTAATGGGGTCTTGCAAGTAGCTGGAGGCCAAGCGCTTGATCTCGGGCGAGAACGTGGCGCTAAACAGCAGCGTGGTGCGCTGCTTGGGCAGGTAGCTCAGGATGCGTTGCAGGTCGGGCAAAAAGCCGATGTCCAGCATGCGGTCGGCTTCGTCCAGCACCACATATTCCACTTGGTTGAGCACCACGGTTTTGGCTTCGATGTGGTCGAGCAAACGGCCCGGCGTGGCCACCAGCACTTCAATGCCAGTTTTGAGCTCAGCCGTTTGCGGTTTCATGTCCATGCCGCCAAAGACCACCGCACAGCGCAGGTTGGTGTACTTGGAGAACAGCTTGATCTGCTGGGCCACTTGGTCGGCCAACTCGCGGGTGGGCAGCAGCACCAAGGCACGCACGGGGTGGCGCGCTGGCGAGGTGGAGCTGCTCTCGTGCTGCATCATGCGTTGCAGCAGTGGCAGCGCAAAGGCCGCCGTTTTGCCGGTGCCGGTCTGGGCTGCGCCCATCACGTCACGTCCCGTGAGCACCACGGGAATGGCCTGCGCCTGGATGGGCGTCATGGTTTGGTAGCCCATCTCGGCAATTGCGCGTTGAATGGGTTCGGCCAAGGCCAGATTGGAATAAGAGTCTGTCATGCGTCTGCGTAAGGTTGATACCGGGGGAGCCCGGATGCAACGCCCACAGCGCGCACAAGGCTCGGCCTCGTATTATCGCACCCCGTGCAATTGCAGCAGCGTTAACCCTAGTGAGTGGCATCATTTCTGCACTCTCTAAGGCCATCCTGTCGCGAATTGAAATGTTTGCGGAACTGACTGTGATGGCTGGTGCACACCACGAATAGCCCTACCGGGGTGTCATCCACGTCAGCCGAACGCTGAAGATGGCGCAAAAGACCGCGGAGGCAGCCTTGGATGCCAACTACTACGAAAGTTCAAGCATTCAGTGGTGCAGGTGGGATGCAAGTTTTCACGCCTTGAACAGCCTCAAACCTTCGAGAACACATGAAAGCAGCGGTCAACAAAGCATCTAGGGATGGTCTGCATAAGCCCCGCCACAATGCGAGTTGATGCCTGAATCTTCACATGGCGAAACCAGCGTTGAATTTGCCGCTGATTTCCCGCTCATTGGGCTCTTTGAGCCCCGTTTTCGGCTCCTTACCCATGCTGCAGGCGCACTCATGCTTGCAGCCCCTGCACCATTCGCTTGCGCGCCATCCACAGGTTGGACATCGCAAACATCACCAGCAACTGATTGGTGTTCTTGGCTAGGCCACGGTAGCGTACCTTGCGATACCCAAACTGGCACTTAATCACTCGAAACGGATGCTCCACCTTGGCACGGATGCTGGCCTTGAGTTTTTCCAGTTGCTCGCGCAATGCGTTCACAAGCTTGCTCTTGTCCATGACCTTGCGCTCACTGGGCGTCATGGCTATGAGCCAGTCCACTTCGGGATGCTGATCCTGGATTTCTTCACGCTTATGAACTCCCCGGTAACCGGAGTCGGCAAAGACAACTTCTTCCTCGCCATGCAGCAAGGCATGTGCCTGTGTGATGTTGTGCGCGTTGGCCGCTGTGGTCGGACGGTGTGTACCAAACCAGAATCAGCGTCCACACCAATGTGCGCCTTCATGCCAAAGTGCCACTGGTTGCCCTTCTTGGTTTGGTGCATCTCCGGGTCTCGCTCACCGCTGTCGTTCTTGGTCGAGCTGGGGGCGGCAATTAAGGTGGCATCGACTACGGTGCCTGTCTTGAGCATCAAGCCACGGTCAATGAGTTTGGCGTTGACGCTGGCCAAAATCTGTTGTCCCAGCCCGTGCTCTTGGAGCAGGTGTCTGAAGCGAAGAATCGTGCTCTCGTCGGGTAAGCGGCTGATGCCAGCATCCAGATGGGCAAACTCTCGGTACAGCGGTATGTCGTGCAAGGCCTCTTCCATGGTCGGGTCGGAGTGACCAAAGAACTGTTGCAGCAAGTGAATGCGCAACATCACTTGGGTGGGAAACGGCGGTCTGCCTGTCTTGCCCTCGGGTACATGCGGTGCAATCAGTGCCAGTAGCTCAGTCCAAGGAATCACCAGATTTATTTCCTCTAGAAACTCACGCTTGCGCGTGCGCTTGGTCACAAGCTCGAATCCGGTGTGGGCAAGGCTCATTTGTTTCATGGCTCTACTGTCTCATAGCGGGCAGGCACAGGGGGGAGTTTTGCAGACGTTCCCTAAGGTTTTTGGCAGTTTAATAATTCTTGCCCCCCAAAAGGGATAACCATGCTTTGATATTCCTTTTTCATTTCAGAATCAACTTCATTTCTCCAGCGCTTATACCCACGCTTAAAATAATTAAAAGAAAAAACAAGATCAACATAGTCAACAGAAATATATCTATTTGAATCACCATCAACAGGGAAGTATCGCTTAACATCGTTCGAAATAATTTTATCACCGCACACTATAGATTTTTGCGCATCAAAACGCAAAGCAAAGTCCAGCGAAGACATTTTTAAGAAATCATACTGAAACAAGAATGGAATTGTATAAACCCAAACCACAGATGAAAAAAAACACCACATCAATCGATCCATTACCAGGGACTTAATAATTTTTCTCCAACCCACCTTCTCACTCGGCAACAAAAAAACCCTAATCAAAAACAATATCTCAAAAAGAATAACAAAAATGGAAAAAACAAACCAAAAACCCAAAAACAAAAACAAAACACCTATTACTACAGAATAGAAATTTACAGAGGCAATTAGAGCAGAACTTGAAACACCAAGAAAAACATTTAACTCACTCGCCGCCTCTCCTCTTGCATGCCAAAGTATAGGAGCAATTAAAAACGAACTCAAAAGCGAGAGTGACGTCAAAAACAAACCATTAACATTTTTTAAAAAATTAAATGAGATAAAGAAAACAGAAGACAAACACAACAAAAAGCAACAGTACAATATAAAAACAAAATATTCAAAATCAGCAACTATTGCTCCACAATAACAAAATAGAACAATATAAGAAAATTGAAATAAACCAGACAGAAACAAAAGAAATAAAGATGGAATAAATTTATCGAAAAATAAGTCAAATCGATTAACAGTTATTAAAAAATCATAAGAAAAACTAGTTTTCCGAATCCATCTTCTACAATCAACCAGAAACCAAAATATTTTTTCTAAAGACCAGACAAAAAGGCACATTAGAAAAACAAAAAGCGCTCCGAGGAGCGCTGTAAAAAGCAAAGCCAGTATTTCAAGCATTCGTTTTACGCCTTGGGCAGCGTCACACCGTGCTGGCCTTGGTATTTGCCGTTGCGGTCGCGGTAGCTGGTTTCGCAGACATCGTCTTTGTCGCTCTCAAAGAACAGCACCTGCGCGCAGCCTTCGCCCGCGTAAATCTTGGCGGGCAGCGGCGTGGTGTTAGAGAACTCCAGCGTCACGTAGCCTTCCCACTCGGGCTCGAACGGCGTGACGTTGACGATGATGCCGCAGCGCGCATAGGTGCTTTTGCCTAGGCACACGGTCAGCACGTTGCGTGGAATGCGGAAGTACTCCACCGTGCGGGCCAGCGCAAAGCTGTTGGGAGGGATGATGCAGCTATCACCATGAAAATCGACAAAGCTTTTTTCGTCGAAGTTTTTCGGATCCACCACGGTGCTGTGGATGTTGGTGAAGACCTTGAACTCGGGCGCGCAGCGGATGTCATAGCCATAGCTGCTGGTGCCGTAGGAGATGACCTTGCGGCCTTCTACATGGCGCACTTGGCCAGGCTCAAACGGCTCGATCATGCCGTGTTCCTCGGCCATACGGCGAATCCAGCGATCACTCTTGATACTCATAACAGCGCAGCTCCTAAAACTGGGGCGGATTGTACGGACCCTACAGGCTTGCCATCCTTGTAGGCAATGTGGGTGTGCTCCACCAAGCGGTCGTCCCCCAGCACGATGAGGGCGAACAGCCACTCCTCCACGCTGCGGGCCTGCGCCGTACGGCGCGCCAGCAGCGGCGTGGCTTGGGGGTTGAGCACGATGAAGTCGGCCTCGCAGCCGGGCAACAAGTTGCCCACTTGGCCCTCCAAACCCAAGGCTTGGGCGGCACCCGCCGTGTGCTGCCACCACAACTGCGGCGGTGTGAGCGACAAACCCGGCTTGGCCGGGTGCTGGGCACTGGCCTGCACGGCAGTGCGCCCCACGTAATAGGCTGCCAGCATGGTGTGGAAGGGGCTGAAGCTGGTGCCCCCGCCCACATCGCTGGCCAGCCCATGCAAATAGCCCATGCGGTGGGCTCCTTCGTAGTCAAAAAAACCGCTGCCCAAAAACAAGTTGCTCGTAGGACTGATGGCAGCAGCCGTCTGGCGCTCGCGCATCAGGGCGCGGTCGTCGTCGTCAAAGTGGATGCAGTGGGCGTAGACGGCGCGCTGGCGCATCAACCCCAGCTCGGCATAGGTTTGCAGGTAGCTGCGGTGCGCGGGAAAGAGTTCGCGCACCCACGCGATTTCGTCCACGTTCTCGGCCACATGGCTTTGTATCCATACATCGGGGAACTGGGCTGCCAGCTCGCCCGCACCGCGCAGCTGCGCCTCGGTGCTGGTGGGCGCAAAACGCGGCGTGATGGCATAGCCCAAGCGGTCCACGCCGTGCCACTGGCGTATCAGCGCCTCGGTCTGCTGCAAGCTGTCCTGTGTGCCGTGGAGCAAAAAGTCAGGCGCGTGGCGATCCATCAGGCACAGGCCGGTGATGAGGCGCAAGTGCTGCGCCTTGGCCTGTGCAAACAAGGCCTGCACGCTGCTGGGGCTGCTGGTGGCAAACGTGAGTGCCGTGGTAACACCATTGCGCAGCAGTTCTGCTACAAAAAATGTAGCAACCTCAGCAGCATGGGCAGGCTCTGCGAAGCGTTTTTCTTCGGGAAAGGTGTAGTTCTCCAGCCAAGGCAGCAGGCCACTGGCGGGCGAGCCGATCACGTCCACCTGCGGGTAGTGGATGTGCATATCCACAAAGCCCGGCGCAATGACCTTGCCGGGCCAGTGCTGCACGGCTACGTGCGCGTAGTGCTCTTTCAGGTCGCTCCATGCGCCAATAGCGTGCACCACCTCCACGCCACCGGCACCGGTAGTGGTGACCAGCAGGCCATCGGTCTCGAAGTGAACGTGCGGCTGCAAGGCAGTGCTGCCGGAGACAAACCACAACAAACTGGCGCGGTAGGCGTGCATAGGGTCAGGCTTTTCTCTTCAGTGGATAGGTGGGGCTAGCACACCTTGGGCCAACCAGTTCATGGTGGCGATTTGCTCGTCGGTGAGCGATTGCCCTTTGGCGATGACGATGCGACCTGCATTGTCGCGTACATCAGCCCGCGCTGCGAAGGGCAGCAAGCGCCCTTGGGCAATGGCTTGTTGCTGGCGCAGCACCTCTTGCTGCACGGCGACTGGCACCTGCGGGCCAAAGTCGCCCACACGGATCAGGCCCTGCGCCACCCCACCCCACAGGCGGATGGGTTTCCAACTGCCATCGAGCATGGCGCGGGTGCGCTCGGTGTAGTAGAGCCCCCATTCGTGGGTAATGGCCAATATTTGCGCCTGTGGGGCCACAGCACGCATGTCCGAGTGGTAGGCCACGGCCCACTTGCCGCGCTCTTGGGCAGCCACCATCACGGCGTTGGAGCCCGTATGAAAGGCCAACACGTCAGCGCCTTGGTCCATCAGCGTCATGGCGGCATCGCGCTCGCGGCTGGGGTTGAACCATTCGTTGAGCCAAATAACCTTGACCTGCGCCTTGGGATCAACCGAGCGCATGCCCAGCGTGAAGGCGTTGATTCCCTGCAGCACCTCGGGGATAGGGAAACCCGCCACATAGCCCGCCACATGGCTCTTGCTCATGCGGCCCGCGGCGATGCCTGCCAAATAACGCCCCTCGTAGTAGCGGGCGTTGCTGGCCGCGACGTTGGGCGCGGTTTTGTAGCCCGTGACGGACTCGAACTTCACATCGGGGAACTCTTGCGCCACCTTGAGCGTAGGCTCCATATAGCCAAAGCTGGGCGTGAAGATGAGTTTGGCGCCTTGGCGCGCCATGTCGCGGATGACGCGCTCGGCATCCACCCCTTCGGCCACGTTCTCGGCGTAAATGGTCTGCACCTTGTCCCCCAAAGCGGCCTGTACGGCTTGGCGCGCCACTTCGTGCTGGTGCACCCAGCCTGCAGGGGTAATGGGTGCCACATACACAAAGCCCACCTTGACGGGTTCAGCAATGGCTGCGGGAGCAGCAAGGGCAACGGGGGGGTGCACTAGGCAAGACAAAGCGGCCACGAGCGTGGCTGCGAGGTTTTTGTACATGGTAGTCCTCTACATGGCTCCGAAACACAATGAACAAGGCCCGCCGGAGCGTGCGGGCCTTGGGGTGCGATTATGCCTAGTGGCTGTGGGAACTGCTAGGCGGGGTGTTCTGGGCCTCTTGCGGTGGCCAGACAAAATCCCGTGGACGCTGTTTGAAGCGTTGCCACACCGCCCTCAGCAAAGCCCCTCTGTCGTGCACGCGGATGCGGCGCGACTTGAGCGCCACGCGCAGCGCCAAGGAAAAGCTCACCCCCAAATTGGTCAGCCCTATCAAGAACACGCCCAAGCAATACACCAGCGCATCGCCCCAGTAGACCGCAAAGCCCAGCGCTTGGGACGCATAGGCCAAGTTGGCCGCGCCAAAAGTGATGTGCCGAATATCCAGCGGCATGCCCACAATAAAGCCAATGGTGCCCATGCACCCGAGCATGAAGCCAAAGGCAAAGTTGCCCGCCAGCGCGCCCAGGTTGTGCTCCACATAGCGGGCCACAGCGTCCAGCCTGCGCGCTCCCAGCAGTCGGCGCAGCCAGCGCACACGGCGCAAACGGTCGGGCACGCGGTTGTAGATGGCTTTGTTGTCGTAATAGCCCGATATCAGGCCCGCCATGAACAAAAAACACCCTGCTATGGCGGCGTGCACGATGGCCAAGCTGTGCCACGGATGCAGGTCGTGCAGCAGGTGGGCCGCTTTGTCGGCACTGACAAAAGAAGCCCCTTTGTACGCCGTCCAGACCATAGCGACCGACGTGGATACCAACAGTGCTACCAGCACATTGCCCACGATGGCGATGAACTGCGTGCGCGACACTTGTGCAATGGTCTCGGCCAACGCCTCGTAGCGGCCTTGCGCCAGTTTGCGCGGGTCCAAGGCAGCGGCCAGCGTGGCCGCCGTCATGGCCGGCTGCTTGGTGGCGATGGTGAAGCCACACAGGTGGATGAACACAAAACCCAGCCCGTAGTTGAGGCTGTAGCCCAGCGCCTCCCACGCTGGTGCCAAGTGCAGCGAGCCGATGTACATCTTGATGATGGCCATAAAGGCCACGAACACGCCAGCACCTGCAGCGGCGCGAAACATGGTCAAGAACTCGGCGCGGCTGCTGGCTACATAGTGCTCACCGGTTTTGCTGGCGTGCTCGGTGATTTGCAGCGAGAGCAAATCGGTCACGCTGCTAAACAGTTCGCGCACGCTGCCGCGTTGCGACTCGTAGCGCACCAGACTGACAAAAAACCCAATCCCCCCCGATTGACCACGCAGTAACTGCAGCATGGTCTGCATGCGCTCGATCATTTGTTCGGCACGGGTCAACAACCAACTCAGGCGCACGGCAGCACCAGCTTCGTGCGAGAGCTTGCGAATGCGCGCCAGCACCTCGGTGCACTGGGCCAGCAGCACCTCGGCGTGGGCGGCATCGAGCATGGGCTGGCTGGGTTCGCTCAGGCTGGTTTGCCAGCGGTGCAGCACGGTTTCTAGCTCGCGCTGTTGGGCCAAAAAGGGCGAGTCGTACTCCACCAGTTGGGGGTAGTAGCGCACCATTTCTGGCTCCAAACCCACAGCCGCTAAGCGACAGGCCAGTATGCGCAAGGCCTCACCCATTTCAAACTGCACATGGCGCTGCGCCGCAGGCGTACCGGGTTGGTCTTGCAGCACCAGCAGCAAGTCCTGCCACAGCGTCGCAGGCAAGGACTGCAACCACGGTGCATCGTGTTTGTGGGGGAATAACTCGTCGAGCAAATCGCGCAAAAAGCGCTCATCCAAAGCCGGTGGCAGCAAACGGTTGCCCACGCGGTGCCAAAGCTCGCTGAAAAAACCGGTGTTGGACAGGATGCCGCTTTCTGCCAGCAAAAAACTGTGGTCGCGCGCCACCAGCAAGCCGCCAAGGTAGCTGGCCAAGGCTTGGGCCAATTTGGGTTGGCCGCGCAACACGGCAATGAGGGTTTGCATGCGCTCTGTGGCATCGGCCACATCGCCCACGCGCGCGGGGCGCAGGCAGTTCACCAAATCCACCAGTGCAGCTGTGTCACTGGACTGGGGCTGCGCCGCAATGTGTTGAAGTACGTTGTGCAAAGCCATAAGGTCTCTGCCCTCCTTTAGCCTGATTGCGGGGGGATGACCTTAACAGATTTGTACAAAGGCATTGAGACAGCACAGATGCTATCAATTTGATAGCTGCTTCAGCTTACTGGACGGGCTGTACAGCCCGTTTTTATGCAAACTGGCTGCACCGCGCTGGGCAGCCAGAAATCCACCAGGCCTCAGAGAATGAGGCCTGCGCAGACAAGGGCTTAGTAGGAGCGACGGCCACCGCCGTTGAAACCACCACCGCCGTAGCCACCACCAAAGCCACCGCTGCGGGGAGGGCGGCTTTCTTGGGGGCGGGCTTCGTTGACGATGAGGTTGCGGCCTTCAAAAGCCTGCTCGTTGGAGCCACGGATAGCGGCTTGGGCTTCGTCAGCGTTGGACATTTCGACAAAGCCAAAACCTTTGGAGCGGCCTGTATCGCGTTCCATCATGACTTTGGCGGACAAAACAGTGCCAAAAGCGGAGAAGTGTTGGTGCAGGTTGTCGTCACGCACGTTGTAAGACAAATTGCCTACGTAGAGTTTGCTGGTCATATGAATGTTCTTTCTGTCAGTGTGAATAAGAGAGGGGGCCGCGCGCTTACTTATTTAGCGAAAGCGGCGACGTGGGGCAGCCGAAGGGGCGCCGTTGGGACGCGGGGGCAAATGGCGGAAGGTGATGCGGCCTTTGTCAAAGTCATAAGGCGACATCTCCACCGTCACTTTGTCCCCCGCCAAGATGCGGATGTGGTGCTTGCGCATTTTTCCGCCGGTGTAGGCGATGAGGCCGTGGCCGTTTTCTAGTTTCACGCGGTAGCGCGAATCAGGGAGCACCTCGTCAACGGTGCCTTGCATTTCAATCAAGCTTTCTTTGGACATGGTGCTCCTAGTTCGTGGCCATGGAGGCCGGGTGAAAGGCGATTTGCTGCTCCAGCGCGAAGCAGTTGGCTTCTTGCTGCGCGTAGCGCAAGGCAGCGTCTTGGGTGCTGAATTCGGGCACGAAGCGCATCACGCGGTCGTGCGTACTGCGGCCTTGGCCGCGGCGAATGGAGAGTGATGCTGTGAAATGCCCCGCAGGGTTTTGCCGCACAAAGGGCGAGAGCAGGTATTTGCCTACCTGCAAGCAAGTCGTTGTAGTTGTAATGGTGAACATGTTGAAGCGGACACAGGCCACTGCCCGAGCCGCGATGGAGTTGGAAAGCAACCCAGCGTTGAAAAAAAGTGGGTTGGTGTACAGCTCGCCTAAGAGGAAGAAGTTTGACGAGCCCAGTGGCTGGTGAGATCAGCCGGAGGCAGGCTATTAATGCCTTTGGGGGGAGCGATGGGCGCTATTGTACTCGCACACCGTCCAAGCCGCTTGCAAAGACGCAGCGACCCATGTACCACGCAAAAAAAGCAGGACGCAACCGGGTGTCATGTTTTGAAGATTCGTCCATGGCGGGGGCCTGAAACAGGCACCCATCTTGCTTGGTGTAGGCTGTATGGAAAACAAACAGGAGGATTCGATGCACGCACCGCACAAACGCCGCTTCATGGAGCGTTGTATGCACACCGTGGCCAGTGCAGCACTGGCCATTACCACAGGGGCTGGCTTGGGCACAGCGCACGCTGCCGACTTGCTACCCATCAAGTTCCAGCTCGACTGGCGCTTTGAAGGTCCGGCTGCACTCTTCCTGACGCCGCAGGCCAAGGGCTACTTCAAGGCGGCGGGTTTGGACGTGACCATCGACGCGGGCAACGGATCGGGTGGTGCGGTGACCCGCGTGGCATCGGGCACCTACGACATGGGTTTTGCCGACCTGGCTGCACTCATGGAGTTCCATGCCAACAACCCCGACGCCCCCACCAAACCCGTGGCGGTGATGATGGTCTACAACGCCACGCCAGCCTCGGTTATGGCACTCAAGAAATCGGGCATCAAAACCGTGACCGACCTAGCAGGCAAGAAACTGGGGGCCCCCGTGTTTGACGCCGGACGCCGCGCCTTCCCCATTTTGGCCAAAGCCAACAAGATTGGCAGCGTGCAATGGGTCAGCATGGATCCTCCGCTGCGCGAAACTATGCTGGCCAAAGGCGATGTGGATGCCATCACCGGCTTTACCTTCACCTCGCTGCTCAACTTGGAAGCGCGGGGCGTGAAAACCGAGGACGTGGTGGTGCTGCCCTACCCGCAAAACGGCGTCAAGCTGTACGGCAACGCCATCATCGCCTCGCCCAAGTTGATCAAAGAACACCCCGAAGCCGTGAAAGCTTTTCTAAGCGCTTTTGCCAAAGGCATGAAGGACGTGATGGCCAACCCTGCTGCCGCCATTGGCGACGTGAAAGCGCGTGATGGCATCATCAACACCGAGCTGGAAACGCGCCGCCTCAAGCTCGCCATAGACACCGCCATCAACACCGAAGGCGCGCGCAGCGAGGGCTTTGGCAACGTGAGCCTGCCACGCTTGGCGCTGATGGCCAGCCAAGTGGGCGATGCCTTTGCCACCAAAACCCGCATCAACCCCGACGCGGTGTGGAACGGCAGCTTCCTGCCCAGCAAGGCCGAACTGGCCATCTTGCCCAAGCCATAAGACCACACAGCATGGCGTTTATCGAGTTTGACAATGTGTGGCTGGCCTACACGCAAGCCTTGGCTGCGCAAGGCCAGTTTGCAGTGGAAGACATCAACCTGCAGGTGCAGCGCGGCGAGTTCATCGCCATCGTGGGGCCTTCGGGTTGTGGCAAAAGCACCTTCATGAAACTGGCCACCGGGCTGAAAAAACCCACACGCGGCAGCATCCGCATCGATGGGCAGCTGGTCAACGGGCCACTGAAAATTTCAGGCATGGCCTTCCAAGCCCCCAGCCTGTTGCCGTGGCGCACCACGCTGGACAACGTGCTGCTGCCGCTGGAAATCGTGCAGCCCTACCGCAGCCAGTTCAAACAGCGCAAGGCCGAGTACGCTGAACGTGCCCGCCAACTGCTAGCCAAGGTCGGTTTGGCAGGCTACGAGGACAAGTTCCCGTGGCAGCTCTCGGGCGGCATGCAGCAGCGCGCCAGCATTTGCCGCGCCCTGATTCACGAACCACAAATGCTGCTGCTGGACGAACCCTTTGGGGCGCTCGACGCCTTCACCCGCGAAGAACTGTGGTGCACCCTGCGCGACCTGCAGGCCGAGCAGCAGTTCAATGTCATTTTGGTCACCCACGACCTGCGCGAGAGCGTGTTTCTGGCCGACACGGTGTACGTGATGAGCAAAGGCCCGGGCCGCTTTATCACGCGGCGCAACGTGAACCTGCCACGCCCACGCGATTTGGACGTGACCTACACCCCAGCGTTCAGCGACATCGTGCACGAGCTGCGCAGCCACATTGGCGCTGTGCGCCAAGCCCCCACCTCCCCTGCGGAGTCCGCCGCATGAGCCCCTCCCTGTACCGTTGGGCCCCGTGGTTGCTGCTCGCCCTGTTGCTGCTGCTGTGGCAAGGCCTGTGCAGCGCCTTGGCGGTGTCCGAATTCATCTTCCCCAGCCCGTGGCGCATTGCCACCCAACTGTGGGAATTCAAAGCCACCATTGCCCTGCATGCTTGGCGCACCTTTTGGGTCACCTTGGTGGGCTTTGGCATCGCCATCGTGGTGGGGGTGCTGCTGGGTTTTGTCATCGGCAGTTCGCGCTTAGCCTATGCCGCGCTGTACCCGCTCATGACCGGGTTTAACGCCCTGCCCAAAGCGGCCTTCGTGCCCATCTTGGTGGTCTGGTTTGGCATAGGTGTGGGGCCGGCCATCCTGACGGCGTTTCTCATCAGCTTCTTTCCCATCATGGTGAACATGGCCACTGGCTTGGCCACGCTGGAGCCCGAGTTGGAAGACGTGCTGCGCGTGCTGGGTGCACGGCGCATGGATGTACTGCTCAAAATCGGCCTGCCACGCAGCCTGCCCTATGTGTACGGCTCGCTCAAAGTGGGCATTACGCTGGCCTTTGTAGGCACCACGGTGTCCGAAATGACCGCCTCCAACGAAGGCATAGGCTACTTGCTCATCTCCGCTGGATCGTCCATGCAAATGGGCTTGGCCTTTGCAGGCCTGGTGGTGGTGGGCGCTATGGCCATGGTGATGTACGAACTCTTTAGCTTGCTGGAGCGCCACACCACTGCGTGGGCGCACCGTGGACAACATAACGCATGACTTGGCACGCCCGACTCAGCCTGCACTACCAGCAGGATCGCAGCGCTTTGCGCACCCTCGCCCGCTTTAGCCACGACGGCCCGCTGCGCATTTTGCAAAGCCTGTACCCCGAAGGCGATGCCATTTGCCACAACGTCTTGGTACACCCCCCCGGTGGCTTGGTAGGGGGCGATACGCTGGACATTGCTGTGCAACTTGATAGCGGCACGCACGGCCTCATCACCACCCCGGGGGCCAGCCGCTTTTACCGCAGCGACGGCCCACTGGCCACCCAGCGCACCGTGCTGCAGGTGGCAGCCGATGCCCGGCTGGAGTGGCTGCCGCTGGAGGCCATTTGCTTTGACGGCTGCAACGCCCTCAACCACCTGGAACTGCAGATAGCCCCCGGCGGCTGCGTGCTGGGCTGGGACGTGACCGCGTTGGGCCTGCCCCATGCGCAACAGCCCTTTGTGCGTGGCAGCCTGCAGCAGCACCTAGAGCTACCGGGGGTATGGCTGGAACGTGGCCGCATCCAAGCCGACGATGCCTTGCTGATGAACGCCCCCGCAGGCTTGGCCGGGCAGCGCTGCTTGGCCACACTGTTTTGGGCCCAAGGCAGCGATATAGGGCGTGACCAGCGTGAGCAACTGCTGGACAGCGCCCGCACCGCCATAGACGTTGCCCGTGGTGCAACAGCAGCCCCCACCACTGCACCCCAGACCCCGCTGCACGCCGGGGCCACGGCAGTACACCCGCAGGTGGTGGTGGTGCGGGTGCTGACCCCCACGGTAGAGCCAGCCATGCAGTTGCTGCGCCAGATCCGCCGCCAGTGGCGTGCCCAGCACTGGGGCTGTGCTGCCCAAGACCCGCGCATTTGGGCTATGTAGAAGCGGCTAAGCTAGTGCCCCTATCGCCTAGGAAGGAGACAGGCATGCAACGACGTGCACTCTTGACCGCTTTGGCAGCGCTGGCTGCCCTCCCCCCTCTGGGAGCCCAAACAGCCACGACCAACCTGCCTCCCCACCCGCGCCTGCTGGCTACGGATGCCGACTGGACTGGCCTGCAAAGCCGCCGCCAAGCCGATCCCGACCTAGAGGCCTTGGTGCAAATACTGCTGGAACGTGCACGCAAAGACACCAAGCTGCCACCGCGCGAGCGGGTGCTAGAGGGAAAGCGTTTGCTCACCGTGTCTCGCGATGTACTGCGCCGCACCCTGCTGTGGGCGTTTGCGTGGCGCATCACTGGCGATGCGCTCTTTGCCGAGCGCGCCAAAACCGAAATGCTGCAAGCCGCCAGTTTCAGCGACTGGAACCCCAGTCACTACTTGGATGTGGCCGAAATGACCACCGCCTTGGCCATTGGCTACGACTGGCTGCACAGCGTGCTCAATCCCGAAGAACGCCAAACCCTGCGGCGCGCCATCGTGGACAAAGGCATTGCCCAAGCCCGCAATGGCCACAAAACCTTTTCCATGCTCAACAACTGGGGACAGGTGTGCATAAGCGGCATGGTGCTGGGTGCATTGGCCGTGCAAGAAGACGAGCCGCAACTGTGCTCCGACCTGCTGGCTGCCGCACAGAAGAAAGTGCACTTGGCCCTGCAAGCCTATGCCCCAGATGGGGTCTACCCCGAAGGCCCCAGCTACTGGGTCTATGGCACGTCTTACACCGTTCTGCTCGTAGCAGCCTTGCGCAGTTGTGGTTTTGGCGGTATCGACAACTGGGGCCTGTTGCAAGACCCCGGGCTGCTGCGCAGCACCGAGTTTTATGCCCAATCAATCGGCCCCACGGGCAAGCACTTCAACTTTGCCGATAGCAGCGACAGCCAAGAGCTGGCTGCGCCTTTTGTCTATTTGGTGCGCGAGTTGCAGCAACCCGATTGGCTACAGACCAAGCGCACCATGGTGCGCAGCAAACAAGGTGCCAGCGACCGCTTTGCCCCCTTGGCAGCACTGTGGTGGCCCACCAGCCAAGTGACCAGCAGTGCCAACACCACGCCCTTGCAGTTTGTTGGCCAAGGGCCGCAGCCTGTGGCCATTTGGCGCTCCTCGTGGAGCGACCCACAGGCTTGGTGGTTCGCCATCAAAGGTGGTGGTTGCGCGCACAACCACGCCCATATGGATGCAGGTGGCTTTGTGCTGGAAGCCATGGGGGTGCGCTGGGCCACAGACTTGGGCATGCAGAACTACGAAAGCCTAGAGAGCAAAAAGGTCGACCTGTGGAACATGAAGCAAGGCTCGCCACGCTGGCGGATTTTTCGCTTGGGCAACGACGCCCACAACACCCTGATGCTGGATGGGCAACTGCACAACGCTACCGGTATGGCCACGCTCCACACTCCCAGCCCAGAAGAAGCGGTACTGGATTTGAAGCCCGTCTTTTTGCCCGGCCAAGTGCAAACGGCCAGCCGCACAGCACGCTTTGCGGCCCGCAGTGTGCTGCTGCATGACCAGTTAGAGGGCACCAGCGCCGGTTTGCCCGTGCGCTGGGCCATGACCACGCAAGCCCAGATAGAAATACAAGGCGACAGTGCCCTGCTGCACCAGAACGGGCAAACCATGGAACTGCGCTTTAGTGGCAACCCCGTGCGCCTGAGCGTGCGTGATGTCGCCAACACAGGCAACCCACTCGATGCAGCCAACCCCAACACACGCCAACTGCTGGCCAGCGGGAACAGCGATGACCAAGGCCAATGGCAATTGCAGGTGGCCTTTACAGCCCGCAGCTAAGCCAAACAGAACAGCCAACTTTTGCGTAACAATTCAGGAACGATGAACGCTGATACCCACCACCATCACCACTTAGCCGACTGCAAAGCATTGGTTGTGGACTCCAACCCCACGACCCGCTCAATCTTGGTAGCCCAACTGCGGGACTTTGGTCTGGCCGAAGTGTCACAGGCCAACCGTCCTACCGATGCACGCAAACAGTTGGAATACCGACGCTTTGACTTCGTGCTGTGTGAACACCATTTCAATCAAGAAAGCATGTCCGGCCAAGACCTGCTGGACGACTTGCGCCGCAACCAGTTGCTGCCCTTCTCCACGGTGTTTTTCATGATCACGGCCGAGGCCAGCTACTCCAAAGTGGCCGAGGCTGCCGAATCCGCCTTGGACGGGTATTTACTCAAGCCACACAAAGCCTCGCAATTGGCACAACGCCTGAGCGTGGCGCGCCAGCGCAAAGTAGCGCTGCGCGATATCTTTGATGCCATTGAGGCAGAGAACTTCGAACTCGCCGCGCAACTGTGCATGGAGCGCTTTGAGACACGTGGCAAATTTTGGCTCTACGCCGCGCGCATTGGGGCTGAACTGCTGCTGCGCATTGGCAAACCCGATGAAGCCCAAGAGCTCTACCGCGCCGTGGTGGAAGCGCGCACCGTACCGTGGGCCCGCTTGGGCATAGCGCGGGCCGAGGTCGAATCGGGCAACCACAAGCAAGCCATTTCGGCGCTGCAACAACTCATCCGTGACGACTCCAGCTACACCGACGCCTACGATGTCATGGCCCGTGCCCAGTTTGAGTTGGGGCAGTTTGAGGATGCCCTGGCCACCTACAAAATCGCGGCCGATCTGACCCCCAACTCGGTTTCGCGCATCCAAAACCTGGCCCAACTGAGCTACTACCGCATGAGTCCAGCGGAGGTAGAGCCACTGCTCGACAAAACCGTGCGATCGGGCTTGGAGTCCAAGATGTTTGACCCACAGACCTTGGTGCTGCTGGGTTTTTGTCGCCTGCAGTTGGGCGATGCCAAGGGCCTGCGCATTTGCCGCGAAGACTTGGATCGCCTGCTAGAGCGCGACCCCGAATCCATACGCCTGGAGCGCATGCAATTGAGCTTGCAAGCGCTGGAAAAAATACAAACCAACGAGTTTCCGCGCGCCATTGAACTGGTAGAAACGCTGGGACGGCAACTGCGCGACCCCGACTTTGACTTTGAAGCCGCCAGCAACTTGGTGGGTCTGATGGCGCATTTGGCCCACCGCACCATCGAGTTGGAGTCCATGCACAGCCAAGTCGAAGAGCTGGGCATGCGCTTTTGCACCACACGCGCCCTGTCCGACCTGCTGGCCGCTTGCGCCAAGTCCTACCCACCCTACGTGGAGAAGATAGAAAAATGCCAAGCGCAGGTGCTGGAATACGCCGAAGTGGCCGTATCCCTGAGCATGCATGGCAACCCCACCGCGGCAGTGAACAACTTGCTCATCCACGGACGCCGCACGCTCAACACCCGCTTGCTGGACAACGCATTTCAGCTACTCAACAAGCACAAACAAAAAGTGGAAAACTACAGTGCGCAACTGGACGCGGTAGAGCGCTTGCGCAAAGAGCTGGAGCCCCCCCGCTTTGAGCGCCGCCAAGCCGGCGGCTTGGCGATGCGCATTTACCGCCGCAGTGCGGCTAAGAAGTGACGCCACCCCCCATAAGCGCTGATGTCTTCAGCGCCTTCTACTGCCAGCGGGTCGCAAGCAAAACCCTGCACCACCTGACCGCTGGCCAGCTTGACCGGGCCAATGCCCAGCGGCGCGGGGATGCCGGCCACAAAGCTGCCGAACTCGCTCGCGGGTAGCTCCCACACTTCCACTTCGATCGCCACGCCACCGCTGGCCACGTGCAGCATGCCGGGGCGGCGCGGTTCGCTACCGGGCAAGGCGTACAGCTTGTACTCAGGCGCGGACTGGGTGCACTGCAGCAAACGGGCACCGCGCTGGGTAAGCTGCCAGTTCAGCGGCAAACCTTGCAAATGCGCGCCGCACACCGCCACCTGCACCATGCCGTTGGGCATAGCAGGCGCTGCCCATGCGGGTGGCAAAGCTTGCTTGCCTGCGCTGCTAACGCGCGCGCGCTGTAAGCGGCTGCTCAGGTGCAGCAAGGGGCCGTCTTGGTGGGCGGGGGCAAACAGCGTCACCCCCCAGGGCAATCCACTGTGGGCTGCGCTTTGGAAACCCACGGGCACCGAGGTCGCGGCGTAGTCCAGCAGGTTCATGAAGTTGGTGTAGTAGCCCAAGTCCGAGTTGCGGGCGATGGGCTCGCGCAGCATTTCCTCAATAGTGAAAGCCGTGCCCGCCGTGGGCGTGACGATGCAGTCCACCTGCTGCCAGACCTTGTCGCAGCGGCGCTTGGCGTCTTTGAGGCGGTAGCCGTACTGGTAGGCATCGGCGGCGCTCCATTTTTTGGCACCGCCCACAATGGTTTGGATCACGGGCAATGCGGACTCGGGCTGGGCATCAAAAAACGCGCGGATGGCGGCATAGCGCTCGGCCACCCAGGGGCCTTCGTAGAGCAGTTTGGCGGTGTCCAAAAAGGGCTGGAAGTCCAGCTCCACCACCTCGGCCCCTAGGCTTTGCAAGGTGGCCACGCTGTCGGCAAACAGTTGCTGCGCATCGGCATTGCCAAAGAACTGCAGGTCTTGTGCACGCGGCACGCCCAAGCGGAAGTGGCTGGCGCGGCCAAAGTCAAAGCCATGGCCTTGCACGGGGCGCGCATAGCTGTCGGCATCGTCGTACACCGCGGCCACGCGCAGCACGGCCTCAGCGTCTTCAGCGGTGAGGGCGAAGATGGAAATGGTGTCCAGCGAACGGCAGGCGGGCACCACGCCGCTGGCTGACAACCAACCGCAGCTGGGTTTGTGGCCCACCAAGTTGTTGAGCGCAGCGGGCACGCGACCCGAGCCTGCCGTGTCCGTTCCCAGCGAAAAGCTGCAATAACCCAGCGCCACCGACACGGCCGAGCCCGCGCTGGAGCCGCCGGACACATAGGCTGGGTCAAAGGCGTTTTTGCACACGCCATAGGGGCTGCGCGTGCCGTTCAGTCCAGTCGCGAACTGGTCGAGGTTGGTCTTGCCAATCGGAATGGCCCCGGCGGCAATGAGCTGCTGCACCACAAAAGCATGCTGCGCGGGAACAAAGGCATAGTCCGGGCAAGCGGCGGTGGTGGGAATGCCTTGCAGGTCGATGTTGTCCTTGATGGCAAAAGGGATGCCGTACAGCGGCAAGTCTTGGGGCGATTTGCCATCCAGTGCACGGGCATAAGCGCGCAACTCGGCCTCACTCAGGCGGCGAATCCACACCGTGTGCGGGTCGCTGGCGGTGCGCGCCAAGATCGTGTCTATCAGGGCATCGACCGTCAGGCTGCCATCCAGATAGGCCGCGCGCAGGCTGGCTATATCCATGTTCATGTTCATTTCTGTGCTCATACCAGCTCCTTGATCACCAACAAATCCTGTCCTGCCGCCAAACCGGCGGCCTCCTTCACCAGCCACTGACTGACCGTACCAGCCCGGGTGGCATGGATGGGGAATTCCATCTTCATGGACTCCACAATGGCCAGCACATCGCCCGGTTGCACCGCCGTGCCCACGGGGGCCACCACCTTCCACAAGCTGCCCGCCACAGCGCTGGCCACCGCATGGCTGTCCGCTGGCAACTCCAGCGCTGGCGCGGCTGGTGCACTGGCACTGGCATCGTCCACCACCACGTCTTGGCCTGCGGCTTTCCAGCGCTCGCGCTCGGCATCAAAAGCGCTTTGTTGGCGCGCTTTGAACTGGCTGATGCTGCGCTGGTTGTCGGCCAAGAACTGGCGGTAGTCCTTCAGGCGCAGCGTGCCCGGCTCCATCTTGAGCTGGAACTTGCCGCTGATGAAGTCTTCGCGCAGCTTGAGCAGTTCGTCCTGCCCCACGGGGTAGAAACGCACTTGGTCAAAAAAGCGCAGCAGCCAGGGCTGGGTAAAGTCCTGCGTCTTCTTGTAGCGGTTCCACATCTGCACAGTGCGACCGACAAACTGGTAGCCGCCAGGGCCTTCCATGCCATACACGCACATATAGGCACCACCAATGCCCACGGCGTTTTCGGGCGTCCAAGTGCGGGCCGGGTTGTATTTGGTCGTGACCAAGCGGTGGCGCGGGTCGAGCGGTGTGGCCACGGGTGCGCCGAGGTACACATCGCCCAGCCCCATGACGAGGTAGCTGGCCTCAAACACCACCTTGTAGACATCCTCGATGGACTTCAAACCATTGATGCGGCGAATGAATTCGATATTGCTGGGGCACCATGGCGCATCAGGCCGCACGGACTGCATGTACTTCTCAATGGCCAGCTTGGTGGCGGGGTCGTCCCACGACAAGGGCAGCCACACGGTGCGCGAGTCCACTTCCATGTCATCCACGGCGGGCAGCTTGTCTTCCAGTTGCAAGAGTTGCGCAATCAAGCGGTCTTGGTCGACCACGCGCGGGTCGAAATGCACTTGCAGCGAGCGGATGCCGGGCGTCAGGTCGAGGATGCCGCGTAGCTTGCCGCGCGCCATCTGCGCCTTCACCTCGGTCATGAGGGCTTGGATGCGCAAGCGCAGCTCCAAGTCCAGCACCAGCGGCCCCATTTCGATGAGCAAATTGGCATCGCCCGACTGGCGCACCACCACCTGCGGCTTGTCCCCGTCCACAGGCACATGGCGCAACACGGGCGACAAGAGCGGCGCATGCTGGCGTGGCAGGGCTTGCTGGGCGGGCTCTGTCAGGCTGTCTAGCGCAGCGTCTTGGGCGCGCTGCATGGCATTGGCCTGCTCGCGCGTCAGGCGTACAAAGCGCACGGTGTCGCCGGGTTTGAGCTGTCCCATCTTCCACAACTCGGCCTGCACGATGGTGGCGGGGCAGACAAAGCCGCCCAAGCTCGGGCCGTCGGGGCCTAGGATAACGGGCATGTCCCCCGTGAAGTCCACCGCGCCAATGGCGTAGGCGTTGTCGTGGATGTTGGAGGGGTGCAGCCCCGCTTCGCCACCGTCGGTGCGGGCCCACTGGGGTTTGGGGCCAATCAAGCGCACCCCGGTGCGCGAGGAGTTGTAGTGCACCTCCCAGCGGGTGGCAAAAAAGCTGTCGATGTCTTGCGCGGTGAAAAAGTCTGGTGCACCGTGGGGGCCGTAGAGCACGCCAATCTGCCACTCGCGCACCAAGCGCGGCTGCAAGTTGGTAGGCAGTGCTTGGCGTTGGCGGGCGCTGGCCCAGTTGGCTGGGTGCACGCCCTGCAGGTGCAGCACATCGCCCGTGCGCAGGGTGCGGCCACCGTGGCCACCAAACTGGCCCAGCGCAAAGGTAGAGGCCGAGCCCAAATACTGCGGCACTTGCCAGCCACCCTGCACGGCCAGGTAGCTGCGCAAGCCCGCGCCTTCGGCACGGCCCAACTGCAGCACGCTGCCTGCGGGCACGGCCACGGCCTTGTACCAAGGCAGGGTCTTGCCGTTGAGCTGCGCGCCCATGCGGGCACCGGTCAGGGCCACCACGCTGTCGCAGTTAAAGCGCAGCGTGGGCCCGGCAGCGGTGATCTCCAGTGCGGCAGCGCCTTGCGCATTGCCCACCAAGCGGTTAGCCAAGCGCATGGACAGGTTGTCCATGGGGCCCGATGGGGGCACACCAATGTCCCAGTAGCCCACGCGGCCCGGCCAGTCTTGGATGCTGGACTGCACGCCCGGCTCCAGCACGTCCACGCTGTGCGGCTGGTAGTGAAACTGCTCCAGCATGCGCGTGGTCTGCAAGCCCGCCACAAAGGGCCCGTGGTCCAACACCTGCTGCAGATAGTCCTTGTTGGTCTCGATGCCCGCTACTTGCGTGGCCTGCAGCGCCGCTAAGAGCCTGCGCCGTGCGGCCTGCCGGTTGGGGCCGTAGGCAATGAGCTTGGCCAGCATGGGGTCGTAGTTGGGCGGCACGGCCGTGCCTGCCTCCACCCAGCTGTCCACGCGGATATGGGCGGGGAAATCCACCGCCGTGAGCAAGCCCGCCGAGGGTTGGAATTGCTTGTGCGGGTCTTCGGCATACAGGCGCACCTGAATGGCCGCTCCCTTGGGCTTGACTTGCAGGCTGGCCAAGGACGGCAAGTCTTTGGCGGCCAAGCGCACCATCCACTCCACCAAATCCACGCCGGTGCACTCTTCGGTCACGCCGTGCTCCACCTGCAGTCGGGTGTTCACTTCCAAAAAGTAAAACTCCTTGGTCGCCGCGTCGTACACAAACTCCACCGTGCCTGCAGAGCGGTAGTTCACCGCTTTGCCCAGCCGCACAGCCACGTCCAGCAGTTGCTGGCGCTGGCGGGCGCTCAAGCCTGGTGCGGGGGTTTCTTCAATCACCTTTTGGTTGCGGCGCTGTACCGAGCAGTCGCGCTCGCCCAGCGCGATGACTTCGCCCTGCCCGTCGCCAAACAACTGCACCTCGATATGGCGTGCCTGCTGCACGTACTTTTCCAGGTACAGGCCCGCCTCTTTGAAGTTGGCACGGGCCAGCCGCTCGACGGAGGCAAAGGCCTCGGCCAGTTCGCTGGCGCTCCAGATCAGGCGCATGCCAATGCCACCGCCCCCAGCCGTGCTTTTGAGCATGACGGGGTAGCCTATGCGCTGCGCCTCGTCGTGGGCTTGCTGCACGTCACGCAGCAGGCCGCTGCCGGGCAACAGGGGTACGCCGTTGGCCTGCGCCAGTTCGCGTGCGGTGTGCTTGAGGCCAAACGAGCGCATTTGCGCTGCAGTGGGGCCAATGAAGGCGATGCCAGCGTCCTCGCAGGCTTGGGCAAAGTCGGGGTTCTCCGACAGGAAACCGTAGCCAGGGTGGATGGCATCCACTTTCAGACGGCGGGCCTCATCCAAAATTTTGTCGGCGCGCAAATAGCTCTGGGCCGCTGGGGCGGGGCCGAGCAGCACCGCATGGTCTGCCTCCAGCACGTGGCGGGCGTGGGCATCGGCCTCGGAATAGACAGCCACGGACTGGACGCCCAGTTTTTTCAAGGTGCGCTGGATGCGACAAGCAATAGCGCCCCGGTTGGCAATCAAGACCTTTGTGAACATGGACTTTCCTTGTGCAGGCCGTCCTGCGAGGGGAGATAGCACGCCGGGTCGTCCCGGCTGCGGGATAAAGTGATGGGGCGGCAGGCTTACTGCGCATCCCATATGTACAACTGCACCGGCGTGGGGTTGTAGCCATTGCAGGGGTTGTTGAGCTGCGGGCAGTTGGAAATGAGGCAGACCACATCCATCTCGGCACGCATTTCCACATATTTGCCGGGGGCCGATATGCCATCGGCAAAGGTCAATCCGCCTGCAGCAGTGATGGGTACGTTCATAAAAAAGTTGATGTTGGGTGCCAGATCGCGCTTGCCCAGCCCCAAAGCGGCTGCGCCCTTGTCGTGGCAGCTGCAGTAGGCCAAGCCCTGCAGGAAGTTGTCGCGGCAACTGTGCATGTGGCGCTTGTCGATGGCGTAGCGCACGGTGTTGCTCTCGGAGGCGCAGGCACCACCCAGCGTGTCGTGGCGACCGCAGGTATCGGCCACGATGGTGAGCATGACCTGCCCTTCGTTGGAATACAGCTTGCTGCCAGCAGTGAGGTAGAGCGCACCTTGGCGGGCGATGGTGTCGGTGGCGCTGTAGCGTTCCTCGGGCTTGGCGGCGCTGTAAAACAGCGTGTCCACAGCCTGATTGCCTTCCAGATCGAGGATGCGCAAGTACTGCCCTTTGCGGATGGTTTTGATCCACGGCTCGCCAGCCAGGCAAGTCTCGCTCAGCACGGCGTGGCGGGGGTCTAGGGTGCTTTCAACAATGGCCATGGTCAGAGTCCTACGTAACGTTCAGTATTGGTAAAGCCGCGTTGGTTTTCGGGGCGGAAATTGCGGCAGTAGTCGTCAGTTGCCACCGGATCGGCGCGGTAGGCGCTCAGCAGTACGGGGTGGGCGTCGTAGCGCGGGCTGTGGTTGAGTGGGTGCGGCGCGGTGGAAAGGCACACCAGCGTGTTCATCTCAAAGCGCAAATCCACATAACTGCCCGCGCTGCTGTGGCCGTGCACATACTGCAGTTGCCCTGCGTCGTCGGGCTGCACTTTGCTAAACAGGTTGATGGTGGGGCCCAAGTCGCGTGGCCCGAGGCCGTACTTGCCCAGCTCAATGAGCAAGGAATCCCGCCCATTGCGCAGCATGGCGTTGCGGTCTTGTTGGTAGTGGCTATCGCCATAGCGCTGGCGCACCATGTCGGCATCGCTCACACCGCAAAAGCTGTCGTGCCAGCCCACGCTGTCGGCCACGATGGAGGCAAAGATGCGGCCCATATCGGAGTACAAACAGTGCCCCCGGCTGAGCAAGGCCGTGTGCTGGGCCTTGAGGGTGTCGGGCATGTTGTAGCGCTCTAGCTTGTCTTCGGGGTTGAAGAAGTACAGCGCACAGTTGGCGCCGCCCTCTACATCGGTAAAGCGCAGCACGGTACCGCGGCGAATCAGGCCAGACCAGTGGGTGCCCGCAGGCACTTCGTGCGTCCAGAGCAGTTTGTCGTTAGGGATAGGATTTGTCATGCGGAGGTCTCGTCGGATGAACTGGAGGGGCTTGCGGGGTGAACGGGCGGGATGATGGCGGCCATGAGTTGCAGGTGGCCCGTGATCACGCCGCGCTGGGCAATCATTTCGTTGGCGATTTGCTGCAGGTAGTGCGCAGGGCCCTGCAGCAAGATCACTTCCATGATTTGGTTGTGCGTCAGGTGCACGTGCAGCGAGCTGATCACCTCGTCAATGTGCTCGTACTGCAGGTCGGCCAGCTTTTTTTGCAACAAGCGCGTGGTGCGGTCGTACAAGAGGGTGAGCGTGCCCACCATCACGTCGTTGCCCAGCGTGCGTTTGTGCTCGACCAGCTGGTAGTTCACCATGTCGCTGATGGCTTGCGAGCGGCTGTCATAGCCCTTGCTGTTGACCATGTGGTCCAGCTCTTCGAGCAAGGCCGGGGGCAGCGAGATGCTGATGCGGCTCACGGTGCTGCCCTTTTCTTCAAGCAAGGGTTTGCGGGGTTTATCAGTCGGTTTATCCGTCATGGCACTTACTCCACGTTGTCGGCCACATCGGTCATGCGGTAGAGCTGTGGCTTGGGGGTGGACTCTTCTTCGGCGGCCAGTTCGCTGGCGGCTTTGGGCGGGTGAATGAGTGCGTCCAAGCGCTGTTTGGTGGCCAAAAACTCGGCGCTACTGAACTGCTGGGGCGAGCGCGGGCGCGGCACCGGCACTTCGATGAACTCTTGCACCTCGCCGGGGTGGGGCTTGAGCACCAAGATGCGGTCGGCCAAATAGATGGCCTCGTCCAGATCGTGGGTGATGAAGAGGATGGTGATGTCGATGTTGCGCCAGATGTCGAGCAAGTGGCTTTGCATCTTGCTGCGGGTTTGGGCATCCAAAGCGCCAAAAGGCTCGTCCATGAGCAAGATGCGCGGCTGGTTGGCCAAGGCACGGGCAATAGCCACGCGCTGGCGCATGCCGCCCGAGAGTTGGTGCGGGTAGTTATCGGCAAACTTGGTCAAGCCCACCATGTCCAGCCACTGGCGCGCTTCGCGTTCAGCGGCTTCAAAGCCCATGCCATTGGTTTGCAGACCAAACATCACATTGCGCTTGACCGACAACCACGGAAAGAGCGAATAGCCTTGGAACACCATGCCACGGTCACGCCCCGGCCCTTTGACGGGTTGGCCGTCCAGCAGCACATCACCCGCCGACTGTTTCTCCAGCCCCGCCAAGGTGCGGATGAGCGTGGACTTGCCGCAGCCCGATGCGCCAATAACGCAAACGAACTCGCGCCGGTGGATTTGAAAGTTGATATTGCGCAGCGCCTCGGTTTCCCCTTGGGGCGAGGGGTAGCGTTTGTAGAGGTTTTTCACCTCCAAAATCACCTCGCGCTGGCGGATACGGGCAAAGCGCTCGCGCACGGCCTCGCTCTGGTCTAGGTAGCTGGGCAAACTCATGGTGCTCTCTCCTGTCCTGGTGGTCTTGATCGTGGTGGCTTTAGAGGTGCTTGAAGGCCGCTTCAAGCGCGTTTTTGACCCTGATCCCAGGGGAAGAGCTTGCGCCCTAGCCAAGCCAGTACCAAGTCGCTGCCAAAGCCGATCACGCCGATGATGATGATGGCGGCGTACACGTTGTCAAAGTGCTGGTAGCGTGCCTGCTGGGTGATGAAGAAGGTGATGCCCGTGCTGGTGCCAATCAGCTCAGCCACGATGAGGTAAGTCCACGCCCAACCCAGCAAAATGCGCTGGTCCAAATAGAGGTTGGGCAAGATGCCGGGCACCACCACCGTGCTGAGTAACTTGAAGCCCTTGGTGCCCAGTGTGCGGGCAGCTTCCACCAAAGTAGCCTCCAGCTTGCGGGTGGTGTTGGCCACGATAAGCACCTGCTGGAAGAAGGTGCCAATGAAGATGATGGCAATCTTGGGGCCATCGTAAATACCCAGCACCGCCACGGCCAGCGCCCCAAAAGCTGGCGCAGGCAGGTAGCGGAAGAATTCGATAAACGGCTCGGTCAAGCGCGCCAGCGTGGGGTAGGTGCCAGCCAATATGCCCATGGGAATGCCCACAATGGACGAGAGCACAAAGCCCCAGAAAATGACCTGAATGCTGTGCCACAGGCTTTCGTGCAACCACGGCGCATTTTTTTGTTCAGGGGCTGTGGTGAAAGCGGTGTACAGCGCCCGCGCCACCGCATGCGGCGCAGGCAAATAAATGGGGTTGGCAGGCACTCCCACAGGCAAAGCCTGTCCCGCCTGCTGGGCGGTTTGCAGCTGGGTGGCAAATTCTTCTTTGTCCACCAGCATGCCCGCCTCGAAATAGTCCACACTGCCTGGCTCTTGTACCTGCACCTTGGGGTGCCATACAAACGGTACATAGCTGACCAAGCACCACAGCAGCAAGGGCAACACGAACGCCCCCACAGTCAACACGGAGCGATGGCGCCAAAAAGAGGTGAGCGCGTTCATGGTTGTGCCTTGTGCAATGGTTGTGGATCGGGATTACTTGCCTTCGTAGAAGGAAGGGTCCAAGTAGCTTTCCACCTTCTCGGCTTGCTTGTAGACGGTATTGGCCACATTGAACTTGTTCACAAAGTCGGTAGAGCCATAGATGCTCTTAAAGCCAATGCCTTTGGCGTAGATACTTTTGCCTTCAGCCACCGACAGCAAGCGTGTGCCATTGACAAAGGTTTCGTAATCCGCAGGACTCACGCCAGAGCGAGCTGCCATGATCTTGATGGCATCGGTGCGGGTGCTGGGGTCTTTGATATAGGCCACCACCTTGTCCCACACTTGCACCATCTTGAGCAAATCGGCACGGCGACTCTTGGCCACAGCGGGTTTGGCTGCCATGACGTCGTAAATCAAACCAGGCTCATCGGCTGAGGTATAGATGGCTTTAGAGCCGGGCACCGCCTTGAGAGCCTCACCCGCCACCGGTTGCCACACGCCGATAGCAGCAATGTCTTTGGCCGTAAAGACTTGCGGCAACTCATTGGTTTTGGCATTGACCAAGGTAATGTCCGCTTCCTTCAATCCTGCTTTTTTGAGGGCATTGACCAACAACAAATGGTCTACCAAACCGGCTTCTACAGCGACTTTCTTGCCTTTCAAGTCTTGCAAGGACTTGATACCGGGTTTAGCGACGATTTGGTCATTGCCACTGGAGTAGTCGGTAATGAGGAACATCACACTCTTGGCACCACCGGATCCGGTCACCAGAGCATCGCCATTGGTCATCGCCACTACATCGAGTTTGCCAGCAGCAAATGCTTCCATCGATGCGGAGTAGTCAAACCACTCGAACTTGACATCCACGCCCGCTTCTTTGAACCAACCCTTGTCAATCGCCACTTGCCACGCCACCCAACCCGGCCAGTCGCTGTACCCCACTTTCAATGGAGCTGCGTGGGCCGCCAAAGCCCCCACCGACACCAGCGTAACAGCCAAAGCCTTGGCAACGCTGCACACCACTTTTCGCATACCCAAATGAGCCAACATGGTTTGTCCTTTCGATTGCTGAATATTACTAACTACAAATTTGGTAATACCAAAACATCCAAAGCAATACGCATGCCATAGAAAAAATGGCCCTTCGAGTGAAAAAAACACGCCGAAAGGCCCATGCGCACAAAAGAATGGCAAACCGACTGGCCATATGGGTGCAAAAGCCCCAAGTTGATGCAAACCATGCCCAGATGTCTGACGAGGGCCGCATTGAAAGTTAGAAAACAAGGACTAGGGTAATTACTTCTACTGTTTTGCACCTACTGGGGTATAAATAACTCATTACACGTCAGACAACTAGGAGTATTCCCCCATGGCTCACTTTCGTGCGCACAGCGTGGTGCTTGCAGCATGCCTGCTCGCCTGCGGCGTAGTCACCGCCCAAACCTCTGTTTCCAGCACAGCGGCCCCTTCAGGGGTGTCCCCCAGCCGTGCCGATGGTGTTTTGCAAACCATTGCGTTCATCATTGGGGAGCCCAACTACTCTATCGACGGCGGCTACCAAGAGTTGGAAGAAGGCCTGTACACCAAGCCCGAGCTGCTGCCCGGCGATAAGGTGTTTGCGCCAGTGAGTGAAATTTTCGAAGCTTTGGGTGGCCACGCTCACCTGAACCCCGCCAGCAAAACCGCTAACTACACACTCAACGGACGCACGGTTCAAGTCACAGCAGGCGTTGTTGGCGCGCAAGTGGATGGCCAAACCATCAACATGGATGTAGCCCCTGAGTGGCGCAACAACAATATGTGGGTGTCGGTCTGGTGGTTGTTTGACCAATTCGGTGCCTACAGCAAGTGGGACAAAGCCCGCCAGCGCTTCAGTGCATCGCTGGTCTTACCCGTGAGCAAGAAAACAGCCGGCATTGCCAAGGGCGGCCCGGTGATGGAAGCCAACTTGGGCGACCAAAAGCCGGACTTTTGGTCATCCGCGCAAGGCACTACCGTGGCCGATGTGATTGTGGGCTACCAAAACGAAGACGGTGGCTGGCCCAAGGTGGAACGCGATACGTCACTCACCACCCCACTGAACCGCGCAGCACTGAGCGGTTTCAAGATCAAATCCACCATCGACAACGACTCCACCACCAAGCAAATCATTGCTTTGGCACGGGCTTGGAAAGCCAGCCAGCAAGCACGCTTTCGCGACAGCGCGCTCAAAGGCATTGAATACCTGCTGGCAGCCCAACACAAAAGCGGGGGTTGGCAACAGTACTGGCCCAATGCCCAAGGCTACAAAGCCCGCGTGACCTTCAACGACGATGCCGTAGCCAATGTGCTGGAAATCATGCGCGATGTGGCCCTGCGCACTGGCGACTTTGACTTTGTCAGCACCGACTTGGCACGCCGTGCCGACAAAGCGTACAAAGCCGGCGTGGACATGATTGTGCGCACGCAAATCGTGGTCAATGGCAAACGCACTGGCTGGTGTGCCCAGTACGACGAAAACACCTTGACCCCCGCCATGGGCCGTGCATTTGAACTGGCCTCCATCAGTGGTGGAGAAAGCGTGAACGTGATCCGCTTTTTGCTGAGCATTGACAAGCCCACACCCGCGGTGGTGGATGCTATTCAGAGTGCTGTGGCATGGTTGGATGCAGCCAAAGTCACGGGCATCAAGCGCGTGCGCCGCGAAGACCGCACTACGGAATACGGTTTTGACTTTGTGATCGTCAAGGACGACAAGGCCTCCCCCACTTGGGCCCGTTTTTACGACCTGAACACAGGCCGCCCCCTGTTCGCAGGCCGTGACAGCAAGCCCCGCGAGACCTTTGAAGAAGTCTCGTACGAACGCCGCGTGAAGTACAACTGGTACACCAGCGAAGCCCTGCCTTTGCTGCAAAAAGAGTATCCCGCTTGGGTTGCGCGCAACCAGCAAAAGTCGGTACTGACCAGTAGCTACTGATGGCTAAAAGCCGCACCTGCGCAAGCAGGTAGCGGCCTCTGAAGGCTGGGGGCTGGCTTAAATCGCCACCAGCTTGCGCACCTCTTTGGCCTGCATCTCACTGCCTGGGCCACTGGCAATGACAGCACCGCGTTCCATCACCACATAACTGTCGGCCAATTCTTCGGCAAAGTCGTAGTACTGCTCCACCAACAAGATGGCCATGTCACCCCGGTCTGCCAGCATGCGGATGACGCGACCAATGTCTTTGATGATGCTGGGCTGTATGCCCTCGGTCGGTTCATCCAGTATCAACACTTGGGGCTTGGCGGCCAGTGCGCGGGCAATGGCCAATTGCTGCTGCTGTCCGCCCGACAAATCGCCGCCTCGTCTGTGACGCATTTGGTCGAGCACGGGAAAGAGTTCAAACAACTCCGGCGGTATGGGCGTGCTGCCCTTTTGCGTGGCCAAGCCCATGCGCAGGTTTTCTTCTACCGTCAGGCGGGCAAAAATCTCACGCCCTTGGGGCACATAGCCCACACCCGCGCGGGCGCGCTGGTAGGGCGTCATGCCTGCAATGGCTTGCCCACCCAAGGTGATGCTGCCGGATTGGATGGGCACCAGCCCCATGAGGGACTTGAGCAGCGTGGTTTTACCCACACCGTTGCGGCCCAGCACCACCGTCACTTGGCCCATGGCGGCGCTCAGGCTCACATCGCGCAGGATGTGCGAGCCGCCGTAGTACTGATGGATATTGTTTACTTGCAGCATGTCACCGTCCTAAATACACCTCGATCACGCGCTCGTCGGCCTGCACTTCGTCCAGCGTGCCCTGGGCCAGTACCGAGCCGTCGCACAGCACGGTCACGATGTCGCTGATGGTGCGGATAAAGCCCATATCGTGCTCCACCACCATGAGCGAATGCTTGCCCTTGAGGCTAAGAAACAGCTCGGCTGTGCGGGCAGTTTCTTCGTCCGTCATGCCGGCAACGGGTTCATCGAGCAGCAGTAGTTTGGGGTCTTGCATGAGCAGCATGCCAATTTCGAGCCACTGCTTTTGGCCATGGCTCAGCTCCCCAGCAGGGCGCGTGAGATGCTCGGCCAGGTGGATGGTGTGCAGCACCTCGGCCAAGCGGTCGCTCTGGGCGGAGTCCAGTTTGAAAAACAAGGAAGACGGTACGCCTTTGTTGGTCTTGAGCGCGAGCTCCAGGTTGTGCAGCACACTCAATTGCTCAAACACCGTGGGCTTTTGGAACTTGCGGCCAATCCCCAGTTGGGCAATATCGGCCTCGCGGTAGCGCAGCAAATCGATGGTGCTGCCAAAGTAGACCGTGCCCGAGTCAGGGCGCGTTTTGCCCGTGATGATGTCCATCATGGTGGTCTTGCCTGCGCCGTTAGGGCCGATGATGCAACGCAACTCACCGGGGGCAATGTCCAAGCTCAGCCCGTTGATGGCTTTGAAGCCATCGAAGCTGACATGCACGTCCTCCAAGTACAAGATGCGGCCATGGGTCACATCGACCTCGCCCGCTTTGGCGATACGGGCAAAGCCTGCGGCACGCCCGCCCGACTCGGTGTTGCCCGTGCGCTGGGTCTGACCAGCTTGGTAAGCCTGCAAGCGCTCAGCGCCTGCTTGCATGAGTTCGGGGGTCATGACGATTGCCCTCCATGTTTGTTTTTCTTCAGCTTGGCAACCAAGCCCACCACCCCTTGGGGCAAGAACAAGGTGACGGCAATGAACAAGGCACCCAAGCAGTAGAGCCAGAACTCGGGATAGGTGACCGTGAGCCAGCTCTTGGCTCCGTTGACCAAGAATGCGCCCACGATGGGGCCGATGAGCGAGGCGCGCCCCCCCACAGCCGCCCAGACCGCCATTTCAATGCTGTTGGCCGGGCTCATTTCGCTGGGGTTGATGATGCCCACCTGCGGCACATACAAGGCTCCCGCAACCCCACACATCATGGCGCTGATGACCCAGATGGCCAGCTTGTAGCCCAGCGGGTTGTAGCCGCTGAACATGACGCGGCTCTCGGCATCGCGCACCGCTTGCAGCACACGGCCAAACTTGGACGTGACCAACCAGCGTGCGAGCAAGAAAAAGCCCAGCAGCGTGCAGGAAGTCAGGACAAAGAGCAGCATGCGCATGCCCGGCGTGGCCAACGGCACATCGGCAATGCGCTTGAAGTCGGTAAAGCCGTTGTTGCCGCCAAACCCGGTCTCATTGCGAAAGAACAGCAGCATGGCGGCAAAGGTCATGGCCTGGGTGATGATGGAAAAATACACCCCTTTGATGCGGCTGCGGAAAGCAAAATAGCCAAACACCAGTGCCACCAAACCCGGCACTGCCACCACCAGCAGCAGCGTGGCGGCAAAGCTGCTGCTCAGCGCCCAGTGCCACGGCAGTTCTTTCCAGTCCAAAAAGACCATGAAGTCGGGCAAGTCGCTCTGGTAGTTGCCATCGCGCCCGATCTGGCGCATCAGGTACATGCCCATGGCGTAGCCACCCAAGGCAAAGAATAGGCCGTGGCCCAGCGACAAGATGCCGGTATAGCCCCAGATCAAATCCATGGCCAAGGCACAAATGGCGTAGCACATGATCTTGCCTAACAGCGCTACGGCAAAGTCGCTCAGGTGGAACACACTACCCGCAGGCACCCACAGGTTGAGCACCGGGGCCACGCCGCACAACAACACCAAAGCCACCAGCCACGCCGTCCAACCCGAACGCGCCAGCAGCGGCTGGGCGGGCGGCAACACGATTGCAGAACTACTCATGCTTCAGCACTCCGGCCCTTCATGGCAAAGATGCCTTGGGGGCGTTTTTGAATGAACACGATGATGAACACCAACACGGCGATCTTGGCCAATACGGCACCGGCAAAGCCTTCGAGCAGCTTGCCCAAAATGCCCAGCCCCATGGCGGCGTAGACCGTACCTGCCAACTGGCCCACACCGCCCAGCACCACCACCATGAACGAGTCCACGATGTAACCTTGGCCCAAGTCGGGCCCCACATTGCCCACTTGGCTGAGCGCGCAGCCGGCCAAGCCGGCAATGCCTGAGCCCAGAGCGAATGCGTAGGTGTCCACGCGGGCGGTGTTGACGCCCATGCAGGCGGCAATGGGGCGGTTTTGCGTCACCCCACGCACAAACAGGCCCAGCCGCGTTTTGCTGATCAGCAGCGCCACCGCTGCCAGCACCGCGAAGGCAAAGGCCATGATGATGAGGCGGTTGTAGGGCAAAGACAGGTTGCCCAAGAAGGTGATGCCCCCACTCATCCAGCTGGGGTTTTCTACGCCCACGTTTTGCGCGCCAAACACACTGCGCACGAGCTGCATGAGCACCAGACTAATGCCCCACGTAGCCAGCAGCGTCTCCAGTGGGCGGCCGTACAAGAAACGCAGCACACTGCGCTCAAGCACCGCGCCCACCAAGGCCGATGCCATAAACGCCACGGGCAGTGCGGCGAGCAAATACCAGTCGAAAGCGCTGGGCAGGTATTTCTGGAACAAGCCCTGCACCACATAGGTGGCGTAGGCGCCAATCATCATCAACTCGCCGTGGGCCATGTTGATGACGCCCATCAGCCCGTAGGTAATGGCAAGCCCTAACGCCACCAGCAGCAAGATAGAGCCCAGGCTCAAACCCGTGAACAGCGCTCCCAGCTTGTCGCCCCAGGCCAAGCGGGCGTTCACAGCGGCCAGGCTTTTGTTCAGGGCGGCTTTGACCGCCGGGTCGGTTTCGGTTTGCAAGCGCTCACCCAGCAGCGACTTGGCATTGGACTCGGTGCTGTCAGCCAGTGCTTGCGCGGCTTCTATGCGCAGCGCAGCGTCGCGGCTTCCCAGCAAGGCCACCGCGCGCAACTGCTGCAGCACGGCGCGAATATCGGTCTGTTTTTCTTGCGCCAATGCTTTGTCCAGCAAGGACAATTTGCTGTCGTCCAGCTCTTGGCCTTGCAGCGTTTTCACCGCCTCGCGGCGCACGGCCGCCTCAGTGGAGAGCAGTTGCAACCCTGCCAGCGCAGCGTCTATCTCGCCGCGCATGCGGTTGTTGTTGACTACATCTTCGGCATCGGCCGGCACGGCAACGGCAGCACCGCTCACCGGGTCTTTGCCTTGGCCGTCCACTACGATGACAGGTTTTCCCGCCACCAGCTTGACGCTGTCGTTGGCCATGGCCTGCAAGTAGTGCAAGGTGGTGTCATCGGCTTGCGCCAGCGCGGCTTGCAAGGCAGCCACGCGGGCATCGTTGTCACCGCTTGCAATGGCTTTTGCTTCTGCAAGGCTTAAGGAATAAGCTTGGCCAGCTATCAAAAATATAGCAAGCGAAAGAACAAGGTTGCGAATCACTGGCATACGCCCAGGTCTCCTGTGTGGCTCCACCATGGATGTGCAGCAACCGCTGCGATCTCCAACAGACCGCAGCGGTGCTTCTTTAGGAGCTAGATGCGATCCAATGCTTACTTCTTGACAGGCTCGTCAGGCTTGCCAGCATTGCCTTCGATGTAGGGGCTCCAAGGCATGGCTTTGACAGGGCCGGGGGTCTTCCACACCACGTTGAACTGGCCATCGGCCTTGACTTCGCCAATGAACACAGGCTTGTGCAAGTGGTGGTTCTTTTCGTCCATCTTGGCGGTAAAGCCAGAAGGGGCTTTGAAGGTCTGGCCCCCCATGGCGGCAATGACCTTATCCACATCGGTGGACTTGGCTTTCTCCACCGCTTGCTTCCACATGTTGATGCCGATGTAGGTGGCTTCCATCGGGTCGTTGGTCAAAGGCTTGTCTTTGTGACCAGCAATGCCCTTGGCCTTGGCGTATGCGCTCCACTTCTTGATGAACTCGTCGTTGGTAGGGTTCTTCACGCTCATGAAGTAGTTCCAAGCAGCCAAGTGGCCGACCAATGGCTTGGTGTCTACGCCGCGCAGTTCTTCTTCACCCACGCTAAAGGCCACCACAGGAACGTCTTTGGCCTTGAGACCTTGGTTGCCCAGCTCTTTGTAGAACGGCACGTTGGAGTCGCCGTTGATGGTGGAGATCACAGCAGTTTTCTTGCCTTCGGAAGAGAACTTCTTGATCTTGCCGATGATGGTTTGGTAGTCCGAGTGGCCGAAGGGGGTGTACTCCTCCATGATGTCGGACTCGGCAATGCCCTTGCTCTTTAAGAAAGCGCGCAGGATTTTGTTGGTGGTGCGGGGGTACACATAGTCAGTACCCAAGAGCACAAAGCGCTTGGCAGAGCCACCGTCTTTGCTCATCAGGTATTCCACAGCGGGAATGGCTTGCTGATTAGGAGCAGCGCCGGTGTAGAACACGTTTTTGCTCAGCTCTTCACCCTCGTACTGCACGGGGTAGAACAGCAGGCCGTTGAGTTCTTCGACCACGGGCAGCACGGATTTGCGCGACACCGAAGTCCAGCAACCAAAGATGACGGCCACTTTGTCTTGGGTTAGCAACTGCTTGGTTTTCTCAGCAAACAGGGGCCAATTGGAGGCGGGGTCTACCACCACAGGTTCGAGCTTTTTGCCCAAAACGCCACCCTTGGCATTGATTTCATCGATGGCCATGAGCACGGTGTCTTTGAGAACCGTCTCCGAAATGGCCATGGTGCCTGAGAGGCTGTGCAGCACACCTACTTTGATGGTGTCTGCTGCGAAGGCGGGAACCGCAGACAGAGAGGACAGGGCTACGGCAGCAGTCAGTGCCTTGAGCGTAAAGCGACGTTGCATGTGGGCTTCTCCAGAAGTTGAACAGAACCAAACCAGTCTTGCAGCGCTGCCAGCCATGCTGGGCCAGTGGCCCAAGGCTGTCTGTCAGCGTTGAATTGACTGTAGGTTGGCTGCTGGAAATGCCCAATACGCCAGGTGGCGTACATAGCTGGCGTACTACTGAAAGCGGAAACTGGATGCAGTGATGCCGCCGAAAAAGTCTTCCTCGTGGTAAATGCACGTGGCATCGCCCTGCTCTGCCGCACCGACGGCGACCATGAGGGGAATCAGGTGCTCCTCACGCGGATGGCACTGGCGTGCTGCGGGGGCGCTTTCCCACTGCAGCAATTGGGCACTGCGCTCTGCAGGACTGGCAGCCAAAGTGGCCTGCAACCAGTCGTCGAACACTTTCGAGACTTGTTTGGCTGGGGGGCCAAACGCACGCAAATTGTGGAAACTCAGGCCGCTGGCGACGATGAGAACACCCTCATCGCGCAGGGGGGCCAAACTGCGCCCAATGGCCAAATGCTCGGCTGGGTTCAAGCCGCGCTTGAGCGACATTTGCAGCACAGGCACTTGCGCCTGCGGGTACATCACGGCCAATGGCACAAAGCTGCCGTGGTCGTAACCGCGGGTAGGGTCTATGGCCAACGATTGGCCAGCGCTTTCCAGCAAGGTTTTGACGCGCTCAATGCGATCCACCGCGCCGGGTGCCGGGTACACCACCTCGTAAGTGTGGGCAGGAAAGCCGCCATAGTCGTACACCATGCCAGGCTGCGTGCTGCCCGACACGGTGACGTGGAACTCTTCCCAATGCGCCGTCACCATCAAAATGGCTTGGGGCACTTGTGGCAACTGCTGCGGGATGCCCTGCAAGGATCGCGTCAGCATTTGCATAGCAGGAGCCATTTCTGGCATCCAGGGCCAAGGACCACCTCCGTGCGACAAATAGTACGTGGGCAGTCTGGCACTGGACACAGGGACTCCGTTTGAACTGGGTTTATTGCTTCACTGCTTCTACTTGGATGACCAAGCGCACGTTCTTAGGGAAGCCCCATTGCACGCCGTAGTCCATACCAAATGCAGTGCGGTCGATAGTGGCCTCAAAGTCACCACCGCACACTTCGCGCTTGATCATGGGGTTTTCGTAGCAGTTGAACTTGGTAGCCTTCAACACCACGGGGTTGGTCTTACCGTGCAGTGTCAGGTTACCAGCCACTTCGGTGACTTTGTCGCCAGCGAAGGAAAACTTGTCGGCTTCAAACTTGATGGTGGGGTACTTGGCTGCATCAAACAGGTCAGGGCTTTGCAAGTGCTTGTTGAAAGCTTCTGTGCCGGTGTTGATAGACGTGGTATCGACTGTGATGCTGACCTTGCCAGACTTGCCTTTTTCCAGCTGCACAGTGCCTTCTTTCTTGTCGAAACGGCCACGGTTGGTGGTAGTACCGAAGTGGTCGATCTCGAAAGTCACAAAAGTGTGGGTAGGATCAATGGCGTAGTTAGCAGCTTGTGCATGGGCTGCGCCAGATAGAGCCGCTGCGGCCAAAGCGAGGGTGATTGCAGTTTTACGCATGGTTTCTCCTGTGAAACAAAGGGTTGGTTAAAAAATAGAAATAACAACAAAAATCAGAATTTGCCCACACCTGTGAGGGCCAACTTGAACTTGACTTGCACATCGTCAGCGACCATGGACGTATCAGCCCACTCGCCTTCACCGATCTTGTAGGTCAGGCGCTTGATAGCAAAGCTGCCTGTGGCAGTGGTGTTGGCACCGCTCTGGGTCAGCGTCACGGGGACGACCACATCGCTGCTGGCACCTTTGATACTGAGCTTGCCAGCCACTTCAAACTTGCCACCCCCCAAACCTTTGATGCTGGTGGACTGGAAGGTAGCCTGCGGGAATTTGGCTGTGTTGAACCACACGGACTTGGGCAATTCGGCATCGGTTTCTTTCACGCCCAATGTGGCGCTGGCCACATCGACGGTGAAAGCAATCTTGCTGGTAGCAGGTTTGGCGGGATCAAAGTTGAGCTGGGCATCAAACTTTTTGAAGTGCCCTTCAACGGGCACGCCCATTTGCTTGCTAACGAATGCAATCTCGCTTTGGGCTGAAACCAGTTTTTGCTGTGCCATGGCAGGGCTAGCGACTGCAGCGGCCAACGCTGCTACTGAGACCCAACGGTTGAGAGTGGTCATAAATACTCCTGTCAATAAGTAAGCGGTTAACGGCCTAGGCGCATGCGGTTGATCAGGCCATCTTTGTCGATGAAGTGGTGCTTGAGTGCTGCACCGATGTGCAGCAAAGCCAAACCCACGAGGGCAAAAGCACTCAACTCGTGCCAAGGCTTGATCAGCTCTGCCAAGGCTTTGTCAGCGGGCACAAAGTCGGGCAATGGCAGGACGCCAAACACCACGATGGGGAAACCCGCTGCAGAGCTATACGCCCAGCCAATCAGGGGCACCGCAAAAAACAGCACATACAGCATGTGGTGGGTGCCATGGTGGGCCATGCGCTGCCACGCCGGCATGGCCGCTGTGACCGAGGCAGGCAACTCTGGTGGACGGTGCGTCAAGCGCCACACCAAACGCAGTACGGTAAGTGCTAAAAACGTTATACCTACCCACTTATGCCAGTTGTAGAGCTTTAGGCGTGTGGGAGAGAAAGGCAAATCAGCCATGTACAGCCCCATGCCGAATAAGCCAAAAATCACGAGTGCCAACAACCAATGCATCACAATGGCTGGCATGCTGTAACGTTGGATAGAGATAGGTGTTTGCTGTGTCATGGCTGGGGAGTCTAGGGATTCAGATGGCATATTTTTTGAATGCGATTGTTGAGTAAGTTCAAATTAAATGAATGTGGCCAAGCCCATCCACTCCTAATCAGCATGCGAAAATGAAGCCATCATGCAGTTAAGAGTTTTCCAGCCATTTGCAGCCACCCCCTTGGTTTTATGCAGTGCGCTGACCCATGCCGCAGTACTGGGTCCCGTGCAAGGCCCAGTCTATCTGGGGCAAGCACTGAACATCGCTGTGGAAGTACAACTCAGTACCGAGGATGAGCGAAGCCGCTTTTGTCTGGAAAGCGAAATACTGTATGGCGAGACCCGCAAGCACGTAGGCTTGCTTACCCTGCCAAACAGCCTGCCACCAGCAGGACAGCCATTTGCCATACGCATTCAGCATGCCGCATCGGTAGATGAACCTGTAGTGACTGTGGTTTTGCGCGACAAATGTTCGGGAAAAACCACCCGCCGTTACGTTTTGCTGGCAGATCCGCCACCGCATGCGACTGCAACAGCCCAAGCGCCCCTCAAGCCAACGCCGGTTGAGATTTACGCCACCCCTGCAACCACTGTGGCAGCAACACCGCTGCAACCACTGGCAACGCCAAGCGAGTCCACAACCCGCACGCCAGCCGCATCAAAAAGTGCCGCAAAGCCCCCTATTGCCGACACGACCAACAACAAACAAACCGTTAAAAGTACCGCGCCAGCGACTGGGCAACGACCCCGATTGCGCGTTACAGCATTGGATTGGACACTAGAAACAGCACCAGCACTCAAACTCTCTTCCGAGCTTGCAACACCCCCGAGCGAAAACCCTGAACAGCGACTGGCTGCTGCAGCTTTGTGGAAGGCCATCAACCAATCCCCCGAAGACATTCAGCACAATGCGGCGCGCATTGAACAACTGGAAAAAGCCGTCGCCAAACTGGGTGAACAAGACAAGCAAAACCAACAACGCATAGATGCCGTCTTAAACCAACTGGAGGCAAGCCAGCAAGCACGCTACACCAATCCTTTGGTCTATGCCATAGGGCTATTGAGTCTGTCTTTGATAGCCGCCGTAGCTTGGCTATGGCGACAAAATCGCCAACTCTTGTTGGACAAACAGCCTTGGTGGGAAGAGCACACCCGCACCGCATCCGATATACGGCGACAAACACATCTGTCGGATATGCCTGCAGTGTCTTCAAATGCCCCCGCCCTGCATACCGCTGAGACGCTGCCAAGCCAACACATTGAGCTGAGCGATCCCGAATCCGACAACATCACCATCCAACAAAGCCCCAGTGCTTTCACCGCTCCAGCCTCTGTGCAAGCCTATGTGCCAAACGATGCTGCGCCTGATACCGGAGTTTTGTTGTCGGCCGACTTGGACGATTTGCGCCAACAGGCTGATTTCTTCATGGCGCTTGGCGAGCACGATGAAGCAATCGCCATCTTGGAGCAGCAAATCCGAGAGCGGCCCTACTCTGCACCAGGTCTGTACTTGGATCTGCTCAAAGCTTTGCACCTGCTGGGACGTCGTGTGCACTTCGAGCAATACCGCGCCCAGTTTGAAATGATTTTCATGGGTTTGATCCCCTCATTTGAGGAGTGGGGCATGCCACACGATGTGCTGGAAGAGTTTCCAGACGTTTGCCAAGGCATTGCTGTGCGCTGGCCACAAGCAGAAGGATTGGAGTACATCTCAGGATTACTGCGCGTGGGCTCACCCCTCTCGTCACACCGCTTCTCTTTGGGAGCACTGCAAGAACTGCTGTACCTCAATGATCTGCTGCGCTTCATGCTTTATGGAGAGCAAGAGGGTCAACGCATCAGCACATCTTTTGGCAAACTCGATTTGGTGATCGAGTAAGCCAAAGAGCCATCGTCAACGACGCACTTGCAAAGCACCCGGATTAACGATATTGCTGGGCAAGCCTTTGATGAAGTTGACCACGTTATCAAAGGCTGATCCCATCATCAACTCGTAGTTGTCCACCTCTACATACCCAATGTGGGGGGTGCAAATGCAGTTTTCCAAGCGCAGCAAAGCATGGCCTTGCAAAATAGGCTCAGACTCGAACACATCCACCGCCGCACAACCCGGATGGCCTCGGTTCAAGGCTGCAATGAGGGCATCTTTCTCCACCAAATCAGGGTGCGAGGTATTGACCAACAATGCGGTGTTTTTCATCAATGCCAAGTCATCCGAACTCACCACACCACGGGTCTGATCGGTTAAGCGCAAATGCAAGCTCAACACATCGCTGTGGCTGAAAAATTGTTCTTTTGACTCAGCCACTTCCAGCCCTGACGCCGACGCCGCCAAACGTGAGGCGTCACTGCCCCACACCATGACCTGCATGCCAAAAGCTTGCCCGTAGGTGGCTATCCGCTTACCAATCTGGCCATAGCCCCAAATACCCAACTTTTTGCCATGCAAAGTTTGCCCCAAACCAAAATTGGTCGGCATCGCCGCCGTTCGTAAGCCCGATTGCTGCCATGCCCCATGCTTGAGGTTGCCAATGTACTGGGGCAAACGTCGCATTGATGCCATGACCAAGGCCCACGTCAATTCTGCAGCGGCTACAGGATTCTCCGCTCCTTGCGCCACAGCAATACCACGCTCGGTACAGGCCTGCACATCGATATGACTGCCCAAGGAACCAGCCTGAGAAATAAGTTTGAGCTTGGGCAACTTTTCCAGTAATTGGCGGGTAATGTTGGTACGGTCTTTGATCAGCACCAACACATCGGCATCACGCAATCGGATGGAGAGTTGACCTATTCCTTTGACCGTATTGGTGTACACCTTGGCAGCGTAGGGATCGAGCTTGTCTGCGCATTGCAGTTTGCGCACTGCGTCCTGATAGTCATCCAGAATCACGATATTCATAACAGTGATTGTGCCTTTACTTTTACTGCGTGCAAGCCCAAGACCTCACCCGTTGGGCAAAGCGGCGATAATCTTGGGCTACTTGCGTGCCATCCGAGCCTGAAGCCCACGAAAGATTGTCTATGACTGCCCTCCCCCCCGTTGCCATATCCCCCATTCACGAAATCGTTGCCGAGATACAGGCTGGCCGCATGGTTATTTTGGTTGATGAAGAGGATAGGGAGAATGAAGGTGATTTGGTCATTGCAGCCGACCACATCACACCCGAGGCGATCAACTTCATGGCGAAATATGGCCGGGGGCTGATTTGTCTAACCCTCACCCGTGAGCGCTGCGAACACCTGCGCCTGCCGCCCATGGCAGCCCGCAACGGCACGGTTTACAGCACTGCCTTCACCGTATCGATTGAAGCGGCCGAAGGGGTCACCACCGGCATTTCTGCCGCTGACCGTGCCCGCACCGTACAAGCTGCCGTAGCGCCACACGCCAAACCCAGTGATCTGGTGCAACCTGGCCACATTTTTCCGCTGCAAGCAGTAGATGGGGGCGTGCTCATGCGTGCGGGTCACACAGAAGCCGGTTGCGACCTAGCCGCCATGGCAGGTTGCGCCCCCGCTTCCGTGATTTGCGAAATCATGAATGACGATGGCACCATGGCCCGCCTACCGGACTTGCAAGTCTTTGCGGCCCAGCATGGTTTGAAAATCGGCACGATTGCTGATCTGATTGAATACCGCAGCCGCACCGAGTCGTTGATTCAACATCGGGGTAGCAAGAGCCTGCAAACCACCCACGGCACTTTCACCGCCCACCTGTACCAAGACAGTGCTGGCGCTGCCACCCACATGGCATTGGTCTGCGGCCAATGGAATGCTGACGAACCCATCCCCGTGCGCGTGCACGAACCTCTGTCGGTGCTTGATCTCTTAGAAGTAGATCGCACCATGCACTCATGGGATTTGAGCCGTGCCCTGCAATTCATACAACAAGAGCGCAAAGGCGTGGTAGTACTACTCAACTGTGGCGAAAGCACCGACCAACTGGTAGCCCAGTTTGAAGGGACAGCCCGAGCCGCCCAAGCCCCAGCAAGAGGCCGCATGGACTTGCGTACCTACGGTGTAGGGGCGCAAATTCTGCTGCACTGCGGTGTACACAAAATGCGCTTACTTGGCAGCCCACGCCGCATGCCCAGTATGGCAGGCTACAACCTTGAAATCACCGGCTACATCCCTTCCTAACCCCTATTGAACTGGACGAATCACTATGTTTGGTGCTGACAAAGGCCACGCGGCCAACAACGACAAACGCCTCGACGGAGCCAAGCTCCACATCGGTGTGGTGCAAGCCCGTTTCAACGCAGCCATTACCGACATCCTCTGGCAAGCCTGCAAAACCGAATTGCTGGCTTTGGGCGTAGCAGAAAAAGACATCCACCATGTCACCGTTCCTGGCGCATTGGAGGTACCCGTGGCCTTACAAGCGATGGCAGAAAAAGGCTCATACGATGTCCTCATCGCCTTGGGGTGCATCATCCGCGGCGAAACCTACCACTTCGAGCTGGTTGCCAACGAATCTGGCGCAGGTGTTACGCGCATTGCGCTGGACTACCAATTGCCCGTGGCCAATGCCATTTTGACCACCGAGAACGAAGCACAAGCCATTGCCCGCCAGACGGAAAAAGGCGTGGATGCTGCCCGCGTAGCCGTGGAAATGGCGAACCTGCTTGAGGACATTTGAATGAGTGACAACACCAAACCCAGCCAACTCAAATCCAACGGCGGACGCAAAGCCAGCACCAAAAGCCCGCGTACCCGCGCCCGTGAATTCGCACTGCAAGGACTCTACCAACACCTTGTAGGTGGCCAAGGCTTGGAGGTGATTGATCCCTTTACACGCGACTTGTCGGGCTTTAACAAAGCCGATGCAGCGCACTTTGATGCCTTGCTGCATGGATGCGTAGAGCAATCGACCACTTTGGATGAGCGCTTGCTGCCTTGGCTAGACCGCCCCATGGCGGAAATCTCTCCCATTGAACATGCTGCCATGTGGATTGGTGTGTACGAGTTTTTGCACTGCCCAGACATTCCATGGCGCGTTATCATCAACGAAAGCGTGGAATTGACCAAAGAATTTGGTGGCACCGATGGGCATAAATACGTCAATGGTGTGCTCAACCGTGCGGCCCAAGACATCCGCAGCTTGGAAATCGCGGCTGACAAGAAATCGGATAAACCAGCCTGATAGGGCTTGTTTCGTATGCGTATCAGCTCTCGTGCCCAAGCCATTGAGCCGTTTTATGTGATGGAAGTGGCCAAAGCGGCTATCCGCCAAGCCCAAGCTGCCGCCCATAGCGATAAACCCATGGTCTTCCTCAACATTGGGGAGCCGGACTTCACCGCACCACCAGATGTACAACAAGCCGCCCAAGCCACCATAGCCGCTGGTAGTACCCAATACACACAAGCTACAGGGCTACCTGCTTTGCGCGAGCGCATCAGCCAATGGTATGCACAGCGTTTTGGTTTGCACGTGGAAGCTGACCGCATCGTCATCACCGCAGGGGCGTCGGCGGCCTTGCAACTGGCTTGCTTGGCCTTGGTCGATCCGGGGGATGAAATCCTCATGCCCGACCCCAGCTACCCATGCAACCGCCATTTCGTTACAGCCGCTGGTGGGATCACCCGCATGCTGCCCGCTTCTGCTGCGCAACGTTTTCAACTCAGTGCTGAACAAGTAGCCCAAGCATGGACACCCGCCACGCGCGGCATCATGCTGGCTTCGCCATCGAACCCGACGGGCACCTCCATTGCACCCGACGAGTTGCGCCGCATCCATGCCACCGTCCAGTCGCATAGCGGCATTTGCCTCGTCGATGAAATTTATCTGCCACTGAGCTACGACGAGCAATTCGGCCAAACGGCCCTGCACATTGCCGACGACATCATCAGCATCAACAGTTTCTCCAAGTACTTCAACATGACCGGTTGGCGTTTGGGCTGGATGGTGGTGCCACCTGCACTGGTTCCCGTAATGGAGCGACTGGCGCAGCACCTCTTTATCTGCCCGAGCACCGTATCACAGCAAGCCGCTTTGGCCTGTTTCGAACCCGAAAGCTTGGCTTTGTACGAACAGCGTCGGGCTGAGTTCAAACAACGGCGTGATTATTTTGTGCCAGCGCTGGCAGAACTGGGCCTTCATGTCCCTGTGATGCCTGATGGTGCTTTCTATGCTTGGGCCAACTGCACGGAACTTTGCCAGCGTTTGGGCATCTCCAACAGTTGGGATCTGGCTTTTGCGCTATTGGAGCAGGCCCATGTCGCCATCACGCCGGGACGTGATTTTGGCCAGCACCAGACTGAGCAATTTGTACGCTTTTCAACGGCCAATTCGCTGCAACAGCTTGAAACCGCGGTAGATCGCATCCGCACTCTGATCCGCACCTAACCTGCAACACGACTATGAACCAAGACCTGTCGATTGTTCACCTTGTTCTCAATGCCAGTCTGGTAGTACAGGCTGTCATGGCTTTGCTGCTATTGGTATCGGTCAGCAGCTGGGCTTCCATCTTCCATAAAATTTTCACTCTCAAACGCATACGCCGTGAAAACGACGCGTTCGAGCGTGAGTTTTGGTCCGGTGCCTCGCTCAATGATTTGTTCCAAACCGCCCAGCGCAAAGGTGCCAACTGCGGACCAATGGAACGCATCTTTTTCAGCGGCATGCTGGAATACCAAAAACTGCGCGAACGCCGTGTCGCCGACGTTGGCATGCTGATGGACGGAGCCCGCCGCGCCATGCGCGCCAACTTCCAACGCGAAATGGACGAAGCAGAATCGAACCTGTCTTTGCTGGCATCCGTTGGCTCCGTATCGCCTTATGTGGGCTTGTTTGGCACAGTATGGGGCATCATGCATGCCTTCAATGGTTTGGGGGCACTGCAGCAAGTGACCCTCTCTACCGTGGCACCCGGTATTGCCGAAGCCTTGGTGGCCACTGCCATTGGCTTGTTTGCCGCCATTCCAGCAGTGGTGGCGTACAACCGCTTTGCCCGCGATTTGGATCGCATTGCCATCCAGCAAGAGACCTTCATTGAAGAGTTTTCCAACATCCTGCAGCGCAACATCAGCGTGCAGCCCGGTGCCACCAGCAACCGCTAATACACCATGCCAGCCGTAACACACCGCGGTCGTGGCCGCCGAGGCATCAACGAAATCAACATGGTGCCCTTCATCGATGTGATGTTGGTGCTGCTCATCATCTTCATGGTGACAGCGCCCCTCATCACGCCCAGCATGATCGACCTGCCCAGCGTGGGCAAAGCCGCACGCCAGCCCGACCAAGTGATAGAGGTCATCGTCGGCAAGCAAGACAAGCTGGAATGGAAATGGCAACAAAACAAACACCCAGTCGCCCTCAAGGACTTGGTGGACTCCATTGGCCAAGCCCAGAAAGACGCAGCCATAGATCCCAGTCGCTTCGCAGTAGTGATTAGCGCCGACAAAACAATAGCCTATGAATCGGTCGTCAAAGTGATGGACACCTTGCAACGTGCAGGCATCCAGCGCGTCGGTTTATCCGTACAACTCAACACTGGCAACTAAAGGCTCTAGGCCCTCTCGTTCACCATGTTTACCGCGTCTCGCTACGAGCTTCCTCCCCAAAACAAAGGTGTGCCTTGGGGGTCACTGCTGTTGGCTTTTGTAGCCCATGCACTGCTGGTAGCCATTTTGGCTGCAGGCGTAGCCTGGAAACGTGATGCGGTTGTAGTGGGGGTGGAGGCAGAGCTGTGGTCTGCTGTACCGCAAAGTGCAGGCCCGGCTCCCGAAGAAGCGCCACAAGAAAACATACCGCCCGAACCGCAAGAGGAAATCTTGCCCAAAGAAGCAACGCCCCCAGCCCCACCGCCTGCACCTGCCATAGACCAAGCGCAAATTGCCCGCGAGAAGCTGCGTGAACAGAAAAAGGCCCAAGAGCAGCAAGCCGCCTTGGACAAAGCCGCCAAAGAAAAAGCCAGCAAAGACAAAGCAGAGCAGCAAGCCAAAGCTGACAAAGAAAAAGCCGACAAAACCAAACAAGACAAGCTGGCTAAGCAAGCCGAGCAAGATCTGCAACGCAAGGCAGAGCAGCAGCGCAAAGAGCAACTGCAGCGTTTAGCGGGCTTGGCAGGCGGTTCTGGTTCCGGCGCTGCAGGCCCGGGTGGGCGCGATGGCCAAACCAGCGGCCCCTCGGCCAACTACTTGGGCAAAGTGGCAGGTGCCATCAAAGCCAATATCACCTTCACCGACACCCAACGCAGCAGCATTAATGGCAATCCAGGGGTAGATATCGACATCCGCGCCCTGCCCGATGGCAGCATGTTGGATCCTGTTTTGGTTAAATCCAGCGGCAATAAAGCATGGGATGACGCCGTGTTGGCTGCCATAGCCAAAACCCCACGCATCCCACGGGACAGCGATGGACGCGCGCCCAGCCGCATCCCCTTCACCTTCCGCCCCAACGATTAATCGAACACGATCTGCGCTTGGCCTTCGTGGGCCAGCGCACGCCAGTCGGCCAAGGCCGCATCGCTGGGGAAGAACTTGGCCGCATCGCCCAAGTGCAACTCTACTTGCGCACCCAGCAGCTCAGCGCTTTCTGGTGCCATGGCTTGCAATTGCAAACGCACGCCCAGACCACGCACCAATTCACCCGCTTCGGACTCTTCGCGTACGGGAGGAAAGTCTTGCAATAAACGCTCGATATCAGGCCCCGTTTGGTCAGCCTGCAACTGCAGTGCCACACGCAAGTATTTGCCAAATCGGCAACGCGCCTGCTCCAAACTCCATACTTGTTGCACCGTGAACTGCATCCCCCCCGAGAAACGATCGGGCATGGCTTTGCCGATGGTGATGATCAGCTCATCATCCTTGAGCAAATCGCGGTAGGTGTTGAGCAAGGCCTCGTCGGCCCGTGCGTCGATGGTGGCGGATTTGTCATCCAACTTGAACAGCGCCAACTTGCCGCGCTGGCCATTGATGACCCGCAAATCCGACACGATACCGGCTATGAGTTGCGGTTCGCGACTGTCTTGCAATTCGTCAATCGGACGCTTGGCAAAACGACGCACCTCGGCAGCGCAGGCATCAAACAAATGACCTGACAAATAAAACCCGATGGCTGTTTTCTCGTGACCTAGGGTTTCTTTCACACCCCATGGCAAAGCCTGCACCATGTCGGGCTCTTGGGTGCTGGAACCATGGCCATCGTCCATGTCAAAGAGACCCACTTGGTTGGCGTTGGCGGCGCTGGCGGCCGCAAATTCAAACGCCAAATCCAAGCTTTGCAGCATGGCATTGCGGTTGAGATTGATGCAATCAAACGCCCCCGCTTTGATGAGCGCTTCCACGCAGCGCTTGTTCAGGCGTGTGCGCTCGACGCGGCGGGCGAAGTCAAACAAACTCTTGAACGGGCCGTCCTCCCCCGTAGGGCCACGGCCTTCGCGCGCAGCCACGATGGCCTCAATGGCCTGCTCGCCCGTGCCTTTGACAGCGCCCAAGCCATAACGGATTTCTTTGTTCGAAATCGGCTCAAAGCGGTAGCGGCCCCGGTTGATGTTGGGCGGCTCGAACTGGATGCCAAACGCTTGCGCATCGTCCACCAACACCTTGAGCTTGTCGGTGTTGTCCATTTCCACGGTCATGTTGGCGCAGAAAAACTCCACCGTGTAATGCACCTTGATCCACGCCGTGTGGTAAGCCAAAAGCGAATACGCTGCCGCGTGCGACTTGTTAAAGCCATAGCCCGCGAACTTTTCCATCAAGTCGAAAACCTCGTCGGCTTTCTCTTGCGGTATGCCGTGGGTCTTGAGTGCACCAGCGCGGAAGATGTCCCGGTGCTGATCCATCTCCTCTTTTTTCTTCTTCCCCATGGCTCGGCGCAGCAAGTCAGCGCCACCGAGCGAGTAGCCGCCCAGTATCTGCGCCGTCTGCATCACCTGCTCTTGGTAGACCATGATGCCGTAGGTCTCAGACAGCATCTCGGCCACCGCCGGGTGCGGGTACTCCACTTCTTCACGGCCATGTTTACGCGCCACAAAGCTGGGAATCAGATCCATAGGCCCCGGGCGGTACAAAGCGTTGAGCGCAATCAGGTCTTCCAAGCGGCTGGGCTTGGCATCGCGCAACATGCCTTGCATGCCGCGACTTTCAAACTGGAACACCGCCTCAGTACGGCCTTCACTAAACAGTTTGTAGACCGGCGCGTCATCAAGTGGCAAGTTTTCGTAGGCAAATCCTTGCTGGCCCGGATGGCGTTTGCGGATGAACTCAGCCGCAATTTCCAAAATGGTGAGCGTGGCCAAGCCCAAGAAGTCGAACTTGACCAAGCCAATGGCTTCCACATCGTCTTTGTCGTACTGGCTTACTGCCGAGTCGCTACCGGGCTGCTGGTATAGCGGGCAAAAGTCAGTCAGCTTGCCCGGGGCGATCAACACCCCACCCGCGTGCATACCGATGTTGCGCGTCAGCCCTTCGAGCTTGCGCGCCATCTCCAGCAGCATCTTGACTTCTTCTTCCTTCTCTTCGCGCTCGGCCAGAATCGGCTCGGCCTCGGTGGCGTAGATGTACTTGTCGCTCTTTTTGCCATCGGTGGGCGGTAGCTGCAGCGTGACGTTGGTGCCGGGCTTGTTGGGAATGAGCTTGGAAATGCCATCGCAGAATGTGTAGCTCAAGTCCAGCACACGGCCCACGTCGCGGATCACGCCGCGCGCGGCCATGGTGCCGAAGGTGGCAATCTGGCTCACCGCATCACGGCCATATTTGTCCTTCACGTACTCGATCACGCGGTCGCGGTTGCCCTGACAGAAGTCGATGTCAAAGTCCGGCATCGACACACGCTCGGGGTTCAAGAAACGCTCGAACAGCAGGTTGTAGCGCAACGGATCCAGGTCGGTAATTTTGAGCGCATAGGCCACCAAAGAGCCCGCACCAGAGCCCCGGCCCGGCCCCACGGGGCAGCCATTGTTCTTGGCCCAGGTAATGAAGTCCGACACGATGAGGAAGTAGCCCGGAAAGCCCATCTTCAAGATGGTGTCCAGCTCAAAGTCCAGCCGCTGCACGTAGCGCGGCATCTCTGCTTCGCGTTCAGTAGGGTCCGGATACAGGTGCACCATGCGCTCCTTGAGCCCTTCGAGCGAGGCATAGCGGAAATACTCCTCCGTGCTCATCACCTGCCCATTGACCTCAGGGATGGGGAAATTGGGCAACTGCGGCTTGCCCAGCACCAGCGTCAGGTTGCAGCGCTTGGCAATCTCCACCGTATTGGCAATGGCCGATGGAACGTCGGCAAACAGCGCCTCCATCTGCTCCTGGCTTTTGAAGTACTGCTCGGTCGTGAAACGGCGCACGCGCTTGGGATTGCTCAGTATTTCGCCCTCGGCAATGCAAATACGCGCTTCGTGCGCTTCGTAGTCCTCGGGATGGGTGAACTGAATGGGGTGGGTCGCCACTACAGGCAACTTCATGCGCCCAGCCAGCCGGATGGCAGCGCGCACATGGGCCTCGTCATCCGAGCGGCCTGCGCGCTGCAGTTCGATGTAAAAGCGGTGCGGAAACCAGCCTGCCAAGCGCAGTGCCAGATCGTGGGCACGAGCCATATCGCCCAACACCAAAGCTTGGCCCAAAGGGCCCGCTTGGGCACCGCTGAGCAAAATCAAACCTTCGTTGAGCTCCTGCAGCCACTCGTGCTTGACCAAAGGCAGGTTCTTCACCACGTTTTTGGTAAATCCACGGGCTAACAGTTCAGAGAGGTTCAGGTAGCCCTGCTTGTTTTGCACCAAGAGCAGCACCCGCACCGGGACAGTCGGATCGTCACCAAAACCTTCCAGCGATACTTCAGCCCCCAACATCGGCTTGACACCTTTGCCGCGCGCAGTCTTGTAAAACTTCAGCCCACCAAAAATATTGTGCAAATCACTGATACCCAGCGCTGGCTGGCCATCGGCCACCGCAGCTTGTACAGCGTCATCAATGCGTGTCGTGCCATCGACAACGGAATACTCGGTATGCAGGCGCAAATGAACAAACATAGCTTGGGATTGTAGGGGCGGCCCAGTGCGGCAAAACGAGCCTTGGCCCTAGACCGACAGCACCACACTGCGCAGGTTATGGGCCTGCAGGGTTTGCAAAAACTTCGGCAGCACGGCCAATACAAGCGCTTGCCCGCTATCGGTGTGTGCCATGTGGGGGCCATCGTGCAGCAGCACAATATCTCCGCCTTGCAAACGCTGGCTCAGGCGCTGCAGCACCACGGTAGGGTCGGCACACACGGTGTCGTAGGGACGCCGCGTCCAGCTCACTAGCTGAAGCTGATGGCGTTCCAAAATGGGCTGCAAAAACAGATTGCGCAAACCCGCCACCGCCCGAAACAACTGAGGCATACGACCTACGGTATCGGCAATGCTGCGCTGAGCGCTGACGATTTCACGCTCCATCGCTTTAGGTCCCAAGAGCGAGAAATGCTTGTAGTGGTGCTGCGTGTGGTTCTCTATGTGGTGACCACGGGCCACGATCTCACGCGCCAAAGCGGGGTATTGCAACACCCGCTGCCCAATACAAAAGAAGGTGGCTTGCGCACCCGCGGCATCGAGCATGTCCAGCACCTGCGGCGTATGCTCTGGGTGGGGACCATCGTCCAAGGTCAGCCCTACACAGCCTTGCTGGGCCCAAGGTTCAGGCAAGCGGGTGATATTGGGCCCAAGCCAGTTCACACGTGGCAACAAACCACCAGCCGCCAAAAACGCATGGTTGGCCACCACGGCACCAGCCGCCACTGGCCATGCTGCACTATGGGCCCAGACCAAACCCAGCGCAGCGCCATGCACCGCTAAGGTGGAGGCTGTCAGCAACTGCATGGTTTAGGCCTTACCCCCTGCGAGGGTCACAAAGCGGCTCCAGTACTCAGGCACAGCGCGAAACAACAGAACGGCTGCCACCACATTGAGCACGCCCACCCCCAGCAAAACCTCAGGAATGGTGAAGCCCACAGACAACAAAACACCCGCTACCAAGGAGCTGACGATCATGAACAAGGCGTTGAGGATGTTGTTGCACGCAATCACGCGGGCACGGTGGGTTTCGGGGCAGCGTAGCTGGATCAGGGCGTACATCGGTACGCTAAACACACCGGCAAAGAGGCTGAGCAAAAACAAATCGGCCAGCACCCGCCAGTGCGGGCCGTAGGACAAAAAGGCGGCTACGCCCATCAAATCCGAAGCGGGCAAACCGCGCATGGCAAAGTACAAATCCACACTGAAGAGCGTCATGCCCAAGGCCCCTGCGGGCACCAGCCCCAGCTCCAAACGCCGTGGGCACAGCACTTCACACAAGACCGACCCCGTGCCCACCCCCACCGAAAACACCACCAACAGCAGCGAAGCCACCTGCTCATTACCGTGCAGCACATCTTTGGCCAAACTGGGGAACAGACTCAAAAATACGGCACCAAAAAACCACATCCAGCTAATGCCTAGTAAGGTGCGAAACACCTGCGGCCACTGGCGTGCCATTTGCACATTGCGCCACGTTTCGGTCAATGGATTCCAATTCATGCGCAGTTGCGGATCTGCAGGCGCAACAACAGGCACTGCTTGGGCTGCCAACCGCCCCACGATAGCTACCAGCAAGCACGCGCCGGCTACGTACTCACGCCCTACCCCCGGTATGGCAATAAGCAAACCTCCTGTGAGCTGCCCCAGCAAGATGGCGATGAATGTGCCCATCTCCACCATGCCATTGCCGCCTGTGAGTTCGGCTTCGCTGAGCACTTGGGGTAAGTAGGCGTACTTGACCGGGCCAAACAAGGTGGAATGCAACCCCATCAAAAACACACAGCCCAGCAGCACTGCCACTTGCTCTGCCAAGAAGCCCCACCCAGCCAAAAGCATGATGGCGATTTCAAGATTTTTGACCCACCGGATGATGGTGGTTTTGTTGTATTTGTCAGTGAGTTGTCCCGCCGTGGCCGAAACCAGCACCATGGGCAAGATGAACAAACCCGCGATGACCAAACCCGCCAACTGGGTTGGCAGCCAAGCCACCTGCAACTGGTAAGTCACCAGCACTGTGAAAGCGAATTTGAAAATGTTGTCGTTCGCGGCACCGCAAAATTGGGTGAGGAACAAAGGGCCATAGCGGCGTTGGCCCAAAAGCGAGAACTGGTTGGAGTGGCTCATGCACCCATTGTGCATGAGCCACGTAAGCTGTGTGCTAGAGATTAACCACGCAGTTTGGCGGCAATTTCAGCCACGCGCTTGCCATAAACCTTGGCCGTTTCCAAATCGCCGGTGTGCAGTTCTTCGGCGGACTTGGTGGGGCCTTCTTGCGCAGCCATAGCACCTGTGAATGAACCCAAACGGTTGATGTTGCCATCATTCATAGCAGACAAGCCGACCCACACCATACCGTGTTGCATGGCCAAAGTCACAAAGGACTGGATGGTAGACAACTTGTCACCACTGGGGCTGTTAGAGCAAGTAAATCCACCTGCGACCTTGTCAGCCCAACCGCGGACAAACCAACGCTTGCTGGAAGCGTCAGAGAATTTCTTGAACTGCCAAGACGCAGAGCCCATGTAGGTGGGAGCACCAAAAATGATAGCGTCAGCAGCATCCAATGTGGACCATTGGGCTTCGGTGAGATCCCCGTTGGCATCAATCGCCACCAATTCAGCGCCTGCGCCTTCGGCTACGAATTGGGCAACGCGTTGGGTGTGGCCATAGCCAGAGTGGTAAACAACAACAGTTTTAGTCATACAAGTTCTCCTAGTTGAACAAAGGGGGGTGAGAAAAATCCAAATTACGGAGCCAAATCGAACACCAGCACTTCGGCATCGTGCCCTTGCTGCAGTTGCAGCACCGACTCGTTGGCCAACATGGCTGCATCGCCGCCATGCAGCGCTTGCCCATTTACCGCCACCTGGCCACGCACCACGTGCACATAGGCTTTGCGGCTTGTGTCCAAAGCCAGGACCACAGAATCATCACCATCGAGCATGGTGCTGTAGAGCTTGGCATCGGCATTCCACAGCATAGAAGGCTGGTCAGCCTCGTGCTGCGATGCCACCAATACCAAACGGCCTTGCTTGTCAGCAGGGGCAATATGGTTTTGGGCATAACCGGGTTCGATGCCTGCCTCAGCAGGTTCCACCCATATTTGCAGAAAGTGGGTAAGCTGCTGCGGGGCATGGTTGAATTCGCTGTGCCGCACGCCACTGCCCGCACTCATGCGCTGTACGTCACCAGCAGGAATGGCCGTGACATTGCCCATAGAGTCTTGATGGGCCAAGGAACCAGACAGCACGTAACTGACGATCTCCATGTCTTGGTGACCATGGGTACCAAAGCCCATGCCCGGAGCAATGCGATCCTCATTGATAACACGCAAGTTGCCCCACCCCATGAAAGCGGGGTCGTAGTAACCAGCAAACGAAAAACTGTGGAAGGACTTGAGCCAGCCGTGATCGGCGTAGCCGCGGTCTTGGGATTTGCGAATGGTCAACATACAGCCTGTCCTCCTGAACGTAACTGTAGGGGGACACCCCCACCCAGCAGGGTGATGGACTTTGATGGCATCATTCGATTAATTTCAATAAAACAACCCCCATCATGCAAAACGCGCGCAACTACCTCACGCCAGATGCATTGGCCATGCTGCAAACCATCCACAAGCTGGGCAGCTTTGCCGCAGCAGCGCGCGAATTGGGTTTGGTGCCCAGCGCGCTGACTTACCGGGTACGCCAAATTGAGGATGCGCTGGATGTGCTCTTGTTTGACCGCAGCTCACGCCAAGCCAAATTGACCGAAGCAGGGCATGAATTACTGCGCGAGGGCAATCGCCTGCTAGAAGAGATAGATGCCATAGCCAACCGTGTTCGGCGCGTAGCCACTGGCTGGGAGCCACAACTGACAATAGCCGTGGACACGATGATTGCCAGAGCACCCATCATGGAGTTGTGCGAAAGTTTTTTGAGTCAAAACCCACCCACACGCATACGCCTGCGCGAAGAGACTTTGGCAGGCACACAAGAGGCTTTGACCTCCGGTCAGGCCGATTTGGCCATTGGCATCACCCATGCCACCTCGCTGCCGCAAGGCATTGCATACGCACCATTGGGTGAAATGATGTTTGTGTACGCCGTGGCACCACACCATATATTGGCCAGCGCACCCGAACCGTTGAGCGATGAAACCATCCAGCAACATCGGGCTATTGCCATCGCCGATACAGTGCAACGAGGAACTGCCCAAACGCAAGGTTTGCTCGCAGGCCAAGACGTCCTCACCGTCCCCAGCCTCAACGCCAAATTGGACGCCCAACTGCGCGGATTGGGCGGTGGCAACCTCCCCCTGCCTATTGCACAACCCTATTTTGAAACGGGTCGTTTGGTTCGCAAAGCCATTACGCGCGACCCCCGCACGGTGGTCTTCAGTTACGCATGGCGCAAAGGCAAAAACGCCAGCGTCGGCCGCGCACTGCAATGGTGGTTACAGCAACTAGAAAGCACCAAAACCCGCCAAGCGCTGATGCAAGCCCACAGAGGCAACCTCACATAACAAGGTTTTGCTGTGTACCGTGGCCGCTTTGCACCCTCCCCCACCGGCTTGCTGCATGCAGGCTCGCTGCTGGCTGCACTGGCCAGCTGGCTGGACGCCCGCGCCCACCACGGCGTGTGGCTGGTGCGCATAGAAGACGTGGACACCCCGCGCTGCGTGGCAGAGGCTGACCAAACCATACTGCAGCAACTGGCCGCCTGCGGGTTGGTGAGCGACGAGCCCGTGCTGTGGCAAAGCCAGCGCAGCAGCGCCTACCAGCAAGCCCTGGCCCAACTGCAAGCAGCCGAGCTGGTGTACCCCTGCTACTGCTCACGCAAAGCCATAGCTCAGGCAATGGAGCAACGCGGGTACGAACGCCACCGCCACGGCGAACTGGTCTACCCCGGCACCTGCCGCCCCGGCCTACAAACCAGCGTACAAGGCCCCCACCGCATACCCGCGTGGCGCTTGCACACCGAGCGCATAGCGCAAGCCACCGGTACACCCGCCGTGCACTGGCAAGACCGCCGCCTAGGCCCCCAGCAGCAAGACGTAGCGCAAGCCGTGGGCGACTTTGTGCTGCAGCGTGCCGACGGCCTGTGGGCCTACCAACTGGCCGTGGTGGTGGACGATGCGGCGCAGGGCATCACTCACGTGGTGCGCGGGCAAGACCTGGCCGACAACACCGCCCGCCAGATCGTGCTGCAGCAAGCGCTGGGCCTGCCCACCCCCAGCTACCTGCACACCCCACTGGAACTGGGCGCCAATGGGGAAAAACTCTCCAAACAAAACGGTGCCGAAGCGCTGCAGCTAGACAGCCCAGAGGCCGTGCAAGCAGCGCTGAACCGGGCGGCACTAGCGCTGGGGCTTACGCCGCGAGAGGGGACTAATGCGGAAATGTTGGCGGCTTGGGTGAAGGAGTGGCGCGCAGTATGGTCACCACTTCTGCTACAGACTTGACCTAGCCAGCGGCTACTTCCTGCTCAGCTAGCGCCAGTATGCGTAAGAGCACCTCGGCGGCATTCAACTTGGGGTTGCTGTTAGTTACGTGCATGTTGTGCAAGCCGATCTCAATTGCATGACACAAGTAGTTGACGTGGTGGTCACCGACCTACGCTGTTTTACGCATAGGTTCGGCGAACTGCAGGGTTATGCACCATGCTTGAGCTTGAGCATGTACCCAAATGCTGTTGCAGTCGCACCAAAAACTGCAGCAGCAAGTAGGCCCAAGATCATTGCACCAGTGGTTGCAACAAAAACGCCCATGAGAACCAGCAGTACAGACCCAACGAATAGCAGCCACAAAGTAACTTTGCTGTGACCCTCGGCTGAATTGGAGTACACCTCCTTCAGGGTGAGCTTGTCGTCGCTATACGAACAGCCAGAAATCAGAGGCTTTGTTCCAGCGTAATACCAGCCGTAAAAGATAGCTACGAGCAGAAATGCCCAAGCCCAACCAAAGAGGACGCCAACACCGATGGATGTGGGAACCGAGACTTTGTAGAAGCGATGAACAAATGCACGAACCTTTGCTTCTGCCACTTCGTCCGCCAAGACGCGGCCCTTGCCGAAGATGCCCCAAGGGAAAAAGACCGTGGTGCCGTTCTTGTCCTTCTTGAAGCTGGCGTTAGTCAAACCGTCAAAATATCCCACTTCTATCTCCTTAATTCATAACATTCAAGTTGAGACACCCGCGGAGCCAGACACTAGCTGGCCGCCGTAGCAAGTCTATTGAAACGAGGATTAGGCGCCAACTGCGGCGCAGACAAGCGATGCGAGTGTGTAAGCAGCCAAGTGGTTTGATGCCGTGTAAGACTGACTCGCGGCAACACGCTTTGGCACATCTACCAACTTGTAGCGCCGCTTGAAGGATTGAAACACCTTTTCAACCTCGCCCTTGGTGCGGGCCGCGCAAACGATGACTTGACACTTCTCTGCCTCGAGTTGTTCGAGAAGCTCCTGGACGATTTCCGGCAGGTCGCCTCGATTGAAGATGCCTACAACGTGCCCTTCTATTTCTAGGGTTGCGATAAAGTCAAGCTTCCGCCCGATAGATTTAAAGCTTAATGGCTTCGCATTCGGGTAGGCGAGTAGAAGCTTGTACAGCAGGTGAAGAGTAGTACTCTTCCCGACACCACTCTTGCCTCGCAGTGAAAGAATTTGCTTCTTCAATTGAGTATTCCTTTAGGTGAAGCTGTTGCACAGTGATAGAAGGAAACTGTCAGGATTTTTGATACCAAACGTTAGATGCAACGAGCTCCGGAGCGCAGCGAAGGGAATAAAAATGCGCAGCATTTTGGCGTCCCGTTGACGGACTTGGAAGGCAGCGGGGCCACTAGTCTTCCTTGCGGTTGTTTGAGAGAACATAGCCAGCGACGGTACCGAGCAGGGCTGAAAGCACCTCGGACTTGAACTCAGGTACGGACACGCTAATGATCAGAAGGCATGGCAGGAATGCGACTTGCCCAAGCGCCTTAAGTGAATTTGGCCCGAACCCGTGGCCATTCTTGTGAAGGTTAGCGAAGACAAGCGCCATTCCAATTAGCATCGCACTACCAGAAATGGCAATGACCATGATTTTTAGTAGATCAGCGGGCGATATCGGCATTCTGTGTCCTTAATTTGTGGCGTAGCAATTACTAATTACCAACGTAATGTGAACAGAAAACCACGGTTAATACCTCCGGATCGCACCGCTACATTCGCTGCAAAAAAATACGCCAAACCCTTGTGAATATTGGGATTTTTTCGAAAAAACCGGTTTTATATGCAGGTATTAATTTTCATAAAGCCCAGCACTCTTTTGCACCAGCCCAATCGCCTACGCCCCAATGTTTGCGAGCAAGTTATTAACTTACGTTAAATAATACAACAACTGAAGGGCGCGCAACATCCCGCCCCCACACCAGTACTTCGTCCGCAACGGCGTGGGCCATATCGGTGTCGTGGGTGATGAGCAGCACGGCGCATTGCAGTTCGTCCACGCAGCGCATCAGGTAGTCCATCACCTGCTGCTGGGTGAAGGCGTCCAGCCTGGATGTCGCCTCGTCCGCCACGATGACCTGCGGCTGCAGCAGCAGCATGCGGGCGATGGACAGGCGCTGCAGTTCGCCGCCAGACACTTGGTGCGGGTAGCGCAGCAAGAGCTCCGCATCGAGCTGCAAGCCCGCTAGCGCCTGCGCCAAGCGTTCGTGGGCGATGCCATGCAAGCGCATCACATCCATCATGGCCTGTCCCAGTTGGCGGTAGGGTGAGAAAGCCGCCAAGGGGTCTTGGTACAGCTTTTGGAACTTCCAGTGCGGTGCGCTGGGGTCTGCGCGCTGCACGACGCCGGCATCGGCGGGCAGCAAGCCCAGCAGCACATTGCCCAGCGTGCTTTTGCCGCAACCACTGGGGCCACACACGGCGGTCACAGTGCCAGCGTGCAATGACAGGCTAACGTCCGCAAAGACGGGCTTGTCGCCAAACGACTTGGCCAGCCCATGCGCCTGCAACACGGGGCTTGCACGATCTGCACTGTGTGCACGGTGCGGCCAGTGGCGCGGCTGCGCTTGCACCAAGGCTTGGGTATGGGGCGACTGGGGGGCTTGCAGCACGGTTTCGCATGGGCCGCTTTCGACCACTGCGCCCTCGTGCATGACCAGCACCTGACCACCTAGCTGGCGGGCCAAGTCCAAGTCATGCGTGACGACCACCAGCGCTTGGTGCAGGGCTTGCGCCATGAGGAGCTGCTGCGCCACCGTAGCCACGGCGTTGCGGTCTAGGCCTTTGGTGGGCTCATCGGCCAGCACCAGAAGGGCATTGGTCGCTGCCGTGCAGGCCAAGCCCACGCGCTGTGCCATACCACCCGATATCTGGTGCAAATACGCCCTGCCCGCATGCCCTACCCCTAGCGTCTGTAGCCAGTGTTGGGCTGTCTGCTGCGCCACAGCCCAGCGCCCTGCAGCGCTGCCGCTGTAGTAGGCGGCCTCGGCCACTTGGGTGCGCAACGGCATGATAGGGTTGAGCGATGCCCACGGCTCTTGCGGCAGCATCATGACGGTGCTACCCCACAGGGCTTGGGTGCGAACTGGATCGCCATCGGTACGGTGCTGCCCGATCTGCACGGCTCCGCTGACCTGCATCTCTGGGGGCAAGGTGCCCATGATGGCGTCGAGCAGCAAGGACTTGCCTGCCCCCGAGGTACCAATGATGGTCAAACGCTCCCCCGCCCGCAACTGGCAGGTAAAAGGGTGCACCAATACCGCACCGGTACTGCGCAAACGCACTGTGAGTTGGTCGGTATGCAAACGCAGATCTGCGCATGTGTTTTGTGTAGTTGGCATGTCGAGCACAGTCATGTGGTTTCTTGCGCGGCTGGGGTGCCCACGAGTAACTGCAGGGCCGCCACGATGAGCAGCAGCAAACCTGCAGGAGCGGCCATCAGCCACGGTGCTTCTTGCCAGTAGGGCAAGGCTTCGGTCATGAGCAAGCCCAGCTCGGCATACGGCGGCAGCAAGCCAATGCCTGCAAACCCCAGAGTGGCCAGCATCAGCACAGCCGACGCAAAGGCATAGCAAAACAAGCGGGCCAAGCTGGGCCCGACTTCAGGCCACACATGCCAGCGCAGCACATAGGCCCAGTCAAAGCCCAACATGTGGCAGGCTTGCACTGGCTGGCCAGCTAGAGTCAAACGCACCTGAGAGCGGGTATAGCGAAAGAACTCCACCCATGCTGTCAAAGTCAGACCGCAGTACAGGCCCCACTTACTGCCGGGGACGATAGCGGCCACCAAAACCACCCACAAAAATGCTGGAATAGCCGTGACGCCATCGGCCAGCATGCGAAGCCCTCTATCCAACCAAGCCCTTTGCCATGCCGCGGCAAAGCCCAGCAAGCTGCCAACGAGCACTGCCACCAAAGAAGTGCCTGCAGCCATTAGCAATGACGTACGGCAAGCTTCCCCCAAGCGGGCCAAGGTATCGCGCCCCAAGTGGTCTGTGCCCAGCCAATGCGCAACACCAGGTGGCTGCAAGATGTTGAGCAAGTTTTGTTGGTGGGGGTGCTGTCCCCACCAAGCGCTAGCCAGTGCAAAACAAGCCACTGCCAGCAGTACCAAGACCCCACCCATGCGAGCGGGTTTTTTGAAGTTTGCAGGCATCCTTACTCTCCCCAATGGGTTGCATTGGTGCGCAAACGCGGATCAAGACCGTGACTGAGCGCATCAAACACCGCGTTGGTTAGCACGAACAGCAGCCCCATGACCAAGGCTGTCCCTTGGATCATGGGAGTATCGCGGGCAATGACTGCATGCACCAAGGCATGACCAATGCCAGGCCATGCAAACAGACTCTCGACCACCACCACCCCTTCCACCAACAGTACCAACTGCATGCCTGCGTAGGTGAGACTGCGCAGCACCATGTCTGGTACGGCATGGCGCCATACTGCCCGGCCATGCGGTAAACCCTTGATGAGGGAAAACAAGAACGCATCGCTGGCAATGCGCTGCTGCAGCGCGTGTTGCATCACCTGCACAAACCCCGGCAACAAGACCAGCGCCAGCGTGCTAGCGGGCAAAACCCAATACTCCACCCCACCATGCCCAGCCACAGGCAACCATTGGGCGTGCACGCCCAAGACCAGCATCAGCAGCAAGCCTGTCAAAAACACTGGCGTCGTACGCAAAGGCAACCACACGCACTGCAGAGCCCGCGCCAGCCTCTGCATACGAGCAGCAGCCAAGCCGACGCTGATGCACAAGGCCAAGACCAAGGCCAGCAGCCACGCCACCAAAGCCAGCACGGTGGTGTGACCCATCAGGTGTTGCAACTCATCCCACACCGGTTCACCACTGACCATGGAGTTGCCCAAGTGCAGTTGCAGCAAATCGAGTAACCAGCGCCACTGCTGCATCCAGATGGGTTGATCCAGCCCCAATTGAGCCCGCACAGACTGGGCCGCAGCGGCATCCACCATGTCATAACCGTAGCGGCTAGCGGCTATGCGAAAGGCCGCATCGCCTGGCAAAGCCTTGGTCATCCAAAAAGTCAGCACCCCCACAGCCAAAGCCACACACGCGGCCTGTACCCCCATGCGCAGGACAAAGTGCAACGCCGTGCGGTGCAGCGTCAATGCAGATTTCATACAGATCCCGCCTTAGCGTTGCCAACGCAAACGGTCGATGCGGTAATCCCGCTCCAAAGGATCAAGGCTTGCTCCTTGCAAACGCTTGCTCGCTGTCGCCGTAAGCTGGTACCACACCACGGGGATGAGGGGTAAATCGGCCTGCACAATGGTCGAAAAAGACCCTCGCAATGCGGAGCGACGCTGGACTTCACTGCTGCGCGAGAGCTGGCCCAGCACATCATCGACCTGCGCACTGCGCCAGCCCATAGCGCCCCAATCGCCTCCTGTAGGGCCAAAGTCTTGCAGCAAAGTGCCTACAGGGTCTGGCACCAAAGCGTAGTTGCGCGCCAGCAAGGCCAGTTCCAGACTGCCGTCTTGGTGGCCCGCAGGAATGTCACTGGAATTGCCCACACGCACCTCCAACGCCACCCCGATTTCGCGCAGCTGGGCTTGGATAGCGGTCGCAATCGCAGGTAACTCCGGGCGGTCTGAGAAGGTGCGCATAGTCAGTCGCACAGCTTGGCCATTGGCGCTGAACATGCCATCGGCCCCCTGCACCCATCCGGCTGCTTGCAATAGCTGGCGTGCCTGCGCTGCATTGCGTTGCAGTGGGGCCAGCCCAGGCACATGCCACTCCGCCATAAAAGGGGGAAACAACTGGGTGGCGGCGGCCTTGGGATCGCGCAAGACTGCAGCACCAATGCCCGCCCTGTCCAACGCCATGCTCAAGGCTTGGCGCACCCGCACGTCTTTGAGCAAAGGGTGGTGCGCATTGACCTTGATGTAAATGGTGCGAGGTACGGGCTGGCTCAAGAGCGTGAGATTGGCATTGCGGCGCAAGCGCTCCAAAGCGGCTGGATCGTGGCTGAACACCAAGTCAGCTTGGCCACTTTCGGCCAGCATGGCGCGTGTTTCGGCCCGGCTTACGGCCAGGTACTGCGCCTGCGCAATGGCTGGTGCGCTGCCCCAGTAAGCAGCGAAACGCTCCAAGGCCATTTTTTGCGGTGCTTGCAGCGACGCCACTTGGTATGGGCCTGTGGCAACGATGCGCTTGACGCTGCCATCGGCGGCGTAGGCCGCCGGAGCCAGTATTTGTGCGCTGCTGTGCGCTAGGTAAGCGGGCAAAGCACCAAACGGTTTGGCCAACTGGATCACCACGTCCGTACCGTCGGCACTGATTTTTTGAATACCCGCAGTGCGCAGCAAGCCAGGCTGCTGCAACGCCAATTCCAAGGAGCGCACCACAGCAGCACTATCGCAAGCCGTACCGTCATGGAATTTCACACCCGAGCGCAAGGTAAAACGCCACTGCAAAGCATCCTTAGAAACTGTCCATCGCGTCGCCAAGGCACCGCGCAGACTGCCATCATCGGCCACATCCACCAATGTCTCGGCCACCCGCATGCGGGTGAACACATAACCCGCTTTGGCTGGGTCTAAACCCGTTATCTCCCAAGGCGCAACGACTTTCAAGCTCTCGGTGGGCGCGGCCAATGCACCACCCAACACCAACGACGTCCCGACCAATACAGCCACGGCATGGACCATGAGTTTTCTTCTATTCATCACCATCTCGCTCATCTATCGCAACAAAATTGCATTTATTCTATTGCAATAGAGTTGCATTAAATGCATTGACCTAGCGAAAAATGGGCTTCGTACAATCGCAGGCTATGAGTACCGATCACGCCCCCACGCCCCACGCGGCAGCCGACAACGAGACCCAACCATATCTGCGCACCATCAAAAGCTTTGTCAAACGCACTGGCCGTATGGGCAGCGGCCAAGCCAAAGCGATGCAAGAGCTAGGCCCCCAGTTTTTGCTACCCTACCAAGCCTCTGCTATCGATTTAGTAGCACCCTATGCAAGCAGGACAAGCTCTAGAGGCCAATCTTTCACCCAAGAAAACCCGCTGATTCTGGAAATCGGTTTTGGCATGGGCGAGGCCACGGCGCAAATCGCCACCACCCTGCCCGACACCCGCTTCCTGTGCTGCGAGGTGCACGAGCCCGGCGTGGGTGCACTGCTCAAACGCATCGGCGAGCAAGACCTGCGCAACATCCGCATCTGCGCGCACGACGCGGTGGAAGTGCTGGACAACATGCTCACCCCCGGTTGCTTGGACGGTGTGCACATCTTCTTCCCCGACCCTTGGCACAAGGCCCGCCATAACAAGCGACGCCTGATCCAATCGCCCTTGGTAGCCAAGCTGGCCGGTCGCCTCAAGAGCGGCGGCTACATCCACTGCGCGACCGACTGGGAGCCGTACGCCCAGCAAATGCTGGAAGTGCTCAGTGCCGAACCTTTGCTGCACAACCCGGCCGCCACCAGCAACCCCGAACTGGGTGGCTATGCCCCCAAGCCGCACTATCGGCCACTGACCAAGTTTGAAAACCGCGGCATCAAGCTCGGCCACGGGGTGTGGGATTTGGTCTTTGTGCGCCGCTAATTACGCCCCGCCATCCGCTGCGGCTGCGTCAATTGGCAGTCCACCTGCCTTGCCACTGCGCGGGGGCCTAGGTGCTAGCCGCGTGGTGCTGCCCAGCTTTGCAAAAGGGCGCGCACCTGCAGCGTGTTTGCTGGACTTTATGGCCCAGCGCTTTGCCAGTGTCAGCCGGGCTGACTGGACGCAGCGCTTTGCCGCTGGCGATGTACTGCTAGCCAACGGCAGCCCTGCCAGCGCAGACAGCCCTCTGCACAGCGGCCAAACGCTGTACTACTACCGCACGGTAGCCGAGGAAAAACCCATTCCTTTTGCAGCCCACGTGCTGTGGCAAGACGAGCATTTGGTGGTGGCCGACAAACCGCACTTTCTGCCCGTAGTGCCATCGGGCCAGTACCTGCGTGAAACGTTGCTGGTGCGTCTCAAAGAGCAGCTGCAATTGCCCCACCTGAGCCCCTTGCACCGCATAGACCGCGACACCGCCGGGGTCGTCGTCTTTGGCGTGCGAGCGCAAGACCGCGGGGCCTACCAGCAACTGTTTCGCCAACGCAGCGTGGACAAGGTGTACGAATGCATCGCCCCCTACCGTGCTGCACTGGCACCTGCCTTGGCACAAGGACTGGAGCGCAGCAGTCGCATCGAGCCATCACCTGCGCACTTCATGCAGCAGTGCGAGGTGGATGCACCGCCCCACCAGCACAACGCCCACACCACCATACGGCTACTGGCACACCAAGGGCAGTGGGCGCACTACCAGTTGCACCCGCGCACCGGCCAGCGCCACCAACTGCGCGTGCACATGGCCGCGCTGGGCCTGCCTATCCGCTACGACGGCATCTACCCCACTCTCACGCCCGAGGGAAGCAGCAACTATGCAGAGCCGCTGCAACTGCTGGCGAGCAGCATTGCGTTTGCAGATCCCATCACCGGTCAACACCGCTTTTTTGCCAGTCAACGCTCCCTGCTGGCGCTGTAGAGTCCTATGCCCCACACCACGCACGCCGAAGTGCCCCTTGGCATGGCCCCAACGCCAAAGGCCAAGTGGATGCGCAAACGGGATTTCGCCTGATCACCAGCCGCGACAAATAGGCTGCTTTAGGGTTGCATGTGGAATGGAGCATTGCGAGCCACCACTTGCTTTGGTTAAAGCATAATTTGTAAAAAGCATATACAAATTTCCGCCAATAGAGGGCTAAGCCCTATAGGATGATGCGCATCCTCCACTGCTAGCCTTTCTATGCTCAAAACCATCCGATTACGACTTGTCGCCATGTCGGTGCTCATTGTGTTTGCCGCAGTCTTGGTACTGGGCGCAATCAGTTACAGCATCGCCAAGGGCTATATCTTGGCCGACCTCAATAACGAATTGGTCACCGTCAGCAAAGCCCAAGGAGACTTGCTTGGGCGTTGGGCGCAGATGCAAAAGCAAATCGTGCAAGGCATCGCAGGCAACTACCAGCAAGCCGATTTGGCACCTGTGTTGCAGCAAAGCACGGTATCGGGCCAGCAGGACTTGGCCTATATCGGCTTTGCCGACAAGCGCATGGTGTCCATCCCGCCCCGTGATAGGCCTGCAGAGTACGACCCAACGGCACGCCCGTGGTACAAGTTGGCCGACCAAGTGGGGGGTGCCGTCATTACCCCGCCCTATATGGCAGCATCCAGCAAAAAGTTGGTGGTGACCTTTGCCTATCCCATCAAAAACGGTGGCACCACGCAAGCAGTAGCCGGTGCCGACGTGACCGTGGAAGACGTGATCAAAGGCATCACCCAGATTCACCCCACACCCAGTGGTTTTGCGTTTCTGCTCGACAAAGACAGCCGCATACTGGCCCACCCCGATGCAGCGCTGACGCTCAAACCCGTGGGCGAGTTGTCGGCTAGCATCACACCCGAAGTGCTGGCACTGGCCAAGCAAAGTGACCAAGAACCGGCCTTGGCTGAGGTGGGTGGAAAAACATTTTTCCTCAAAGCCGTCGCGGTACCGCAAACCGACTGGGTACTGGTCACAGCAGCCGAGCGTGGCGAGGCCTTGGCGCGGCTCAACAATTTGCTCATCAGCATCGTGGTCACGCTGCTGGTGGTGAGCGTGGTGGCTGGCATGCTGGCTACTGGTGCCATCCACGCCTTGCTGCAAGGGCTCACCCACGTGCGCAATGCCATGCTGCAAATTGGCTCGTCCAACGGTGATTTGACCCAACGCTTGCCCATTAAAGGGGAAGACGAGATTGCTGAACTATCGAACGCCTTCAACCAATTTGTCGCCAAGATTGAAGCCGTGATGCTAGACGTGCGCGAGAGCGCATCGTCGATTGCGGTGGCATCATCCGAGATTGCGCTGGGCTCGCAAGACCTGAGCAACCGCACCGAGCGCACCGCCAGCAACATCGCCGAGGTGAGTTCGTCCATGGATCACCTCAATCAACTGGTCAAGCACAGCGCCGACAATGCCCACAATGGCCAAGGCTTATCCCAAAGCTCCGCCCAGTCGGCTGACAAAGGCGGTCAGGTGGTCGAGCAAGTCATTAGCACCATGGCCAACATCACCGACAGCTCGCGCCGCATTGCCGACATCACAGCGGTGATCGACGGCATCGCCTTCCAAACCAACATCTTGGCCTTGAACGCTGCTGTGGAAGCCGCCCGTGCCGGCGAGCAAGGCCGCGGTTTTGCCGTGGTGGCCAGTGAAGTGCGCGCCTTGGCCAGCCGCAGCGCTGAGGCGGCCAAGGAGATCAAACAGCTCATAGGCACCAGCGTAGAGCGGGTGGAAGATGGCAGCCGATTGGTGGGTGAAGCTGGTTTGTCCATGAATGAGATCGTGCAAAGCGTGCGCCAAGTGACGTACATCGTGCAAGAGATCAGCGAAGGCTCGCGCAAGCAAAGCTCGGGCATTGACGAGATTTACACTGCCATTTCTGATCTAGACCAAATGACCCAGCAAAACGCGGCGCTGGTGGAAGAGTCTGCGGCGGCGGCGGCCAGCCTGAAAGACCAAGCAGCCCATTTGGCCCAAGTGGTGGGCTCTTTCAAGCTGGGCGAGCACCGCTAAACCCACACGGCTGCTTACCGAACCAACTGCGCCTGCAACCACCCACGCAGGCTGTTCACAAACGCCACGGCCTGCACGCGGGGCAGGTCGGCCAGCGTGACCACGGCCTCCTGCACACGCCCCTCTTGCAAGGCGATTTGACGCCCCACGCCCCCTAGCAAACCGCACTGCAAAGCCGGTGTGACCCAGTGGCCATCGAGCAGCAGCGCCACGTTGCCGCGGGTGCACTCGGTAATTTCCCCGCGCAGGTTGTAGAGCACGGTGTCAAACACCCCGGCTTGGGTCTGCGCTGCCGTGGGGCCCAGTGCATCGTAGTGCGCACGGTGGGTGGTTTTAAAGCGCACAAACTCGCTATGCGCCCACTCCATGGGTTGGCTGGCCAGCTGTAGCTGCACAGGCTCGGGCGTGGCGTGCATGGCAAAGGCTTGGGCGCTGTATTGCCCACTGCGGCCAAGCAGCAAGCGCACCCGCCACAGACCCTGCGGATGTTGCTGCGCCACGGCTTGCAAAGCCTGGTATGCAGCCTCTTCGCACCAAGGGTAGCCAAAGTGCTGGGCAGCGTGGCGCATGCGTTGCAAGTGCAGTGCCGCATGGCGCAAATGCCCAGCATCCAGCGCCAGCGTTTCCAGCAGTTCAAACGGGGCGCTAGCGCGCTCCAAAAAAGCACGCTTGGCCAGCCATTCGGCCCACTCGGCATCGGCCTGGGCATCCGCAGTGATGCCGCTGCCCACGCCAGATACCCAGCGCGGCGCGGCATCGTCTGCAGCCGCTGTAGACGATTTAGCCACCACCGTGCGGATGCCTACATTGAAGGTGGCATGCCCACCGGGTCGGACAATACCGACTGCTCCACAGTAAATGCCGCGCGGCTCGTCTTCCAACGTGGCGATGTGCTGCATGGCGCGCACCTTGGGTGCCCCAGTGATTGATCCGCACGGAAACAGCGCCGCAAACACATCGCCCAGGGTGATGCCAGGCCGGGTTTGTGCCACCACATCGGACGTCATTTGCCACACGGTGGGCAAGGCCTGCACGGCACACAGGGCAGGCACTTGCACAGTGTGCGGCTGCGCAATGCGCGAGAGGTCATTGCGGATCAAGTCCACGATCATCACGTTCTCGGCCCGCTCTTTGGCCGATGCGGCCAGTGTTTGCGCCGCTTGGGCATCCAGCTCAGGCGTGGCGCCGCGTGCTGCGGTACCCTTCATGGGGCGACTCAGGATGTGCTGGCCATCCCAGTCGAAAAACAATTCGGGCGAAACAGACAACACCTGCTCTGCCTGCGTATCCAACCACAGCGCATAGCTGTTGGGCTGGGCCGCCTGCAGTTGGGCAAACAATCCCCATGCCGCACGGGCTTCCTGCTTGGCATCAGCACTGACTGCTGGGGACGGCTGCGCCAGAGCACTTCCATACAGCTGGGTGGTGTAGTTCACTTGGTAAAGCTCACCAGCGCGTATGGCTTGGTGAATGTGTTCCACACCCCGGGTACACGCCGTGCGTTCCGTGGCACTGCGCCATGCGATGTGCATGAGCGCAGCCTCCTCTTTGGCTTGGGGCAAACACACCGCCGCCTCTGCAGCCTCCAGCGGTTGGTCAAACACCGCAAACCACACCAGCGGCCCCGCTTGAGGGGCAGAGGCCGCCACGGGCTTTACGGCCAGTGCAGCATCCAAACCCGGTGCCGCCTCGTAGCGCACATACCCCACGCACCAACGCCCTTGCAAGGCTTGCTGGTGTACAGCGTCCAAAAGCGCCTGCACTTGGGCCGCGTCACTGGTTTGCAACACCGCCATGGGTTGGGCAAAAGCCCAGCACTCACGCTGATCCGGGTTGCGGGCCTGCACCATGTCCACATAAGCCGTGGGCCATGGCAGTGTGTACTTGCTACGTGTCTGCAAAGAGGAGCTGGCGTTGCTGGCGGAGGAAACAGTCATACAAGATCGATTATCGATCCATCGCCTATAGTCATGGCCTCGCGCATGACTGATTCGATCCCCCTACCCTCTTTGGCATCCAACGCCGCCACGCCCCCCCACCCGAACCCCGCCGCCACGCCTGAGCAGGTAGCGCAGTGGCAGAGCGCTGGGGTGCAAGCGTTTGAGCAAGTGGTGTCGCAAACACCCGGCTTTCGTCGCCGCCAAGGTCAGCACGACATGGCTGAACTGGTGGCGCACACCTTGGCCCGCGGGGATTTGGGTGAGCACGCCGAGCCGCAGCGCTGTATCGCCGTCATCCAAGCCGGTACTGGCGTGGGCAAGAGCGCGGCTTATGCGGCCCCGGCCATCGCTTTGGCGCTGGCGCGCAAGACGCGCGTCATCATCGCCACCGCCACCGTGGCGCTGCAAGAGCAGCTCATGCTCAAAGACCTGCCCGCCTTGGCACGCAGTCTGCCCCAACCCTTTGCCTACACTTTGGCCAAAGGGCGCGGGCGCTATGTCTGCCTGCTCAAGCTCGACCGCTTTGCTGGCACCGGTGCGGGCGAGGACGACTGGTTTGAAGAAGAACGCCAAGCCCTGAGCCAAGGCCAGCAGGAAGAAGAGGACATGCGCCGCCAACACCTGTTCGAGCGCATGGCCCACCTGATTGCCACCGGCCAGTGGAACGGCGACCGCGACCTGCTGGCCGAGCCACCTGACCCACGCGACTGGTCGGTAGTGGCCGCCGAGCGCCACACCTGCACGGTGCGGCACTGCCCGCGCTTCAAAGACTGCAGCTACTACCAAGCGCGGGCGCAATTGGCCGAGTCCCAAGTGATAGTGGCCAACCACGACTTGCTGCTGGCCAGCCTCAATACCAAAGCCCTGCCCGACCTGAGCAACAGCCTGCTGGTGCTGGACGAAGGCCATCACCTGCCTGCCGTGGCACTGGACCAGTTTTCCAGCAGCATGGACTTGTCCAACCTGCGCTGGCTGGACAAAGCGCCCAAGACCATGACGGAGGTAGCAGGTCGCCTCGGGCTGGAGGTGACGCAAGATGTGCATACGCTGGTGAGCGAACTCAAAGCCGCCTTGACCACTTTGGCCCGCATGGCCATGGACATGGTGTGGGCACACACCGGGCGCAACAGCCACGGACAGGGCCAAGACGGCACGCTGCGCTTTGCCAACGGGGTGTTGCCCGAGAGTTTGTTGGAGAGCGTGGAGCAAATCCGCACCATTGCCAGCGCTTTGAGCAAAAGCCTGCAAACATTGGGCACCGACATCAAAGCCGTGGCCAAGGACGATCCCAGTCTGGCCACGATGTGCGCGCAACAGTTTGCGCAACTGGGCAGCATTGCCCCGCGGGTAGGCAGCCTAGTCAGCACGTCCGAACTGCTGCTGGAGCATGGCGAACAGCCCTTGGCCAAATGGCTGCAAGCCCAAAGCGGCAACGGCTTTTTGACCATGACCGCACACGCCTGCCCCATCGTTCCCGGCGACTTGTTGCGGCAGTTTTTGTGGAGCCAGGTGCGCAGCGCCGTGGTGACCAGCGCCACGCTCACGAGCTGCGGCAGTTTTGACTTCTTCTTGCGCGAGGCGGGTTTGCTGGGCAAGCCCGAGGTGCAAACACTGGAAGTGAGCAGCCCCTTTGACTACGCCCGCCAAGGCGAGCTGCAGGTGCGCGCCACCCAAGCCAGCCCCAGCGATGCAGCCGCCTACACGCGCGAAATGGTGCGCCTGCTGATGCAGGACTTAGAGAGTGTGCAGCGCGGTGCTTTGGTGCTTTTTACCAGCAAGGCCCAGATGCAAGCGGCGCGAGAGGCCATCCCCGGCCATCTGCTGGACATTGTGCTGGTGCAAGGCGACCAGTCGCGCACGCGCTTGCTGCAAGCCCACACCAAACGGGTGGCTGACGGTTATCCATCCGTGCTGTTTGGCCTACAGAGTTTTGGTGAAGGCTTGGATTTACCGGGCGAGTTATGCGAAACGGTATTCATTGCCAAGTTGCCCTTTGCCTCCCCCAGCGATCCGGTGGACGAGGCACGCTCCGAATGGCTCAAATCCATAGGACGCGAGCCATTCATGGAGTTGGTGATACCCGCTACCGGCGTGCGCCTGCTGCAGTGGACGGGCCGCGCAATCCGCACCGAAGACGACCAAGCCCGAGTGGTGTGCTACGACAAACGTCTGACGCAAACTGCTTATGGACGCCGTATGCTACAAGGACTTCCTGCCTATGCACTAAAAGCATGAGAATAGTGGTATGCGTATACCCTCTCTTAACCATTGGCTAACTGGTCATCTCTGGCGTCACTGGCGTGGTGCTGCATGGAGCAGTGCGGTAATTATTTTTATTGTGGGCATATGGACTGGTGAAATGATTCACCATGCCCAACAGGAAGAGCACAAAAGTCTGCGTGACAGCCAAGCCAGTACATATCTGTCTATGGTTAGCATGACCATTGATGATGAAGTCCAATCCATGCTGGGCTTTACGAGCGGCTTATCCGCCTATCTGAGCATTCGCAGCAATAAGTTAGACGAATCGGAATTGCAGGCCTTGCTCGCCAAGATTCATACCAACACCAGACACATCAAATATTTCTCAATAGCTGAAGCTTATCAAGTTCGATACATACATCCCTTGCAAGGGAACGAAGCACTGCTCAATGCTGATTTTCGGTCACTCCCCGACCGTTGGCCCTTGGTGGATCGAATTTCACGCACTGGGGAAAGCGCATTGGCAGGCCCAGTCAATTTGCTCCAAGGTGGCTGGGGCATGCCCTACCGGGTTCCTATCATGGTCAATGGCAAATACTGGGGCATGCTCGGTGCCACGATTGATGCGACTTCATTTTTCGAGACGATTGAAACCAAGGTATACCACCCAGGTTTTGATCTGGGCATCAAGGGCGTTGATGGCAAAGGCTTACAGGGCGGCATGATTTGGGGTGATAGCGATCTATTCACCCAATCTGACAGCCGATTCCAATTGATTGATATCCCCGGTGGGCAGTGGGCAATTGGCATTCGCCAACACCCCGATGCATCCGATAAGACATTGCGTTGGCGCACACGTTCCATCAGCATTGGACTGAGTGTGTTGGCTGCCTTGCTCCTGTACTCGCTCATCAATAACCATGTGAAATTGGCCGAACAGGCCATGCACGACAGCCTGACCCAACTCCCCAATCGCGCGCTGTTCATGGAGAAAGCCCACACAGCGCTGTCAGCAGCTAGTCGGCAAGCGAACGCGCAATCAGCATTGCTATTTGCCGATTTAGATGGTTTCAAATCCATCAACGATGCCTATGGCCACAAGACCGGAGACGCCGTGCTGCAAGCCGTAGCACAGCGCATACGCCACATCGTGCGCCCACACGATACCGTGACACGCTGGGGCGGAGATGAGTTCATTATTTTGCTCACCCAAATCCCCCCCGAAGGCTTGCAGGACATCATCGCGCGCTTGCGCAATGCGGTAGAGCAACCGATTGCCTACCAAGGCAATGTGCTCCACATAGGACTGTCGATTGGCTACGCTATCTACCCTGACCAAGCCCAGAACTTTGACCAACTGATCCACCTTGCCGATCAGCATATGTATGCTGAAAAGCAAGGCCGCAAAAGCCTTGGCCCTGCGTAAGGACAGCCACTGACGATCAGTGGCTAGGCTTACTGTTCAACGAACGCGCGTTCCACCACGTAGTGTCCTGGTGTGGTGGTGTTGCCTTCCACAAAACCACGGGCGTTGAGAATATCGCGCATGTCTTTGTTCAGACCGGGACTGCCGCAGATCATGATGCGATCTGTCTCAGGGTTGAGTGGGGGCAAGCCCAAGTCTTGCTGCAGCTTGCCGGACTCCAACAGCGTTGTAATACGGCCTTGGTTTTCAAAAGCTTCGCGTGTCACCGTAGGGTAATACAGCATTTGCTGGCTCACGATGTCGCCCAAAAACTCGTGCTTGGCCAATTCGGTCTTGAACAAATCGTAGTAGGCCAACTCCTTGACCTCGCGCACACCGTGAACCACGATGACTTTCTCGTACTTTTCGTACGATTCTGGATCACGCGCCACGCTCAAGAAAGGGGCCAAGCCCGTACCACTACCCAACAGATACAGGTTCTTGCCAGGCAGCAAATAGTCAATCAGCAAAGTGCCTGTGGGTTTGCGACCTACCACAATCTTGTCACCGGGCTTGATGTGCTGCAGTTGGGAGGTCAAGGGGCCGTCTTGCACCTTGATGCTCAGAAACTCCAGATGCTCTTCGTAATTGGCACTGGCAATACTGTATGCACGCAGCAGTGGCTTGCCGTTCTCTTGTTTGAGGCCAATCATGGTGAAGTGGCCATTGGAGAAACGCAGGCCAGGGTCACGCGTGGTAGTGAAGCTGAACAAACGATCGGTCCAGTGGTGGACGCTGAGGACGGTTTCTTCGAGAAAAGCGCTGCTGCTCATGGGAATCTTGCGTTTTAGGCTGGAAAATAGAAGTCGATCATTGTAAAACTTCATACCCAACGGGTTTGATATACCCATATTGATTAAAGTCATGAGCCCCAGTGCCTCAGCGCCCCCCTCCTCCCCAAGCAATGGCACTCTGTTGCAAGTGGTATGCCTTTGTGCGGCTTGGTGTGGAACCTGTAAAGACTACGCAACAACGTTTGCGCGTATTGAACAGGAGTACCCACAGTGCCAGTTTCGCTGGATCGACATAGAAGACGAGGCCGATCTTGTCGATGATTTTGAAGTAGAAAACTTCCCGACGATTGTAGTGATACGCGATGGCTCAGTCCGCTTTGCCGGCACCCTCTTACCGCATGCAGAAACGCTCAAACGCTTACTTCAAAACCACTGCCAAACGCTAGCCGAACGTGCCATCAGCGACGAGCAAACTCAGTTATTAGGGCGTCGAATTCTCGCAAAATGGTAATGAATATTAAATTTAAATATCCACTAAAAATATACAAAATCGTCACAAATTAATAATATAAAAGTTACGGTAAAGTAAATACAACGTAATTCGCAAACTCAAAAAAGCAACGCCAGCTTGTGACAATTGGTTTCAAATGCAGTGAGCAGATTACTCTAGAATCGTTTCCGCCCTGCAAAAACCCTCCCTATAACCGATAACTAATACTATATTGAATATGCGTAAAAATACCGTCACGTTGGCCGATATTGCGCAAGTAGCTGGTGTCTCTGCCATGACTGCCTCACGGGCACTCAACCAACAAGCAGGCGTATCAGCCAAAACTCGCGAACTCATTATCAAACTCGCGAATGAAATGGGATATGTTGCGAACCTGAGCGCACAAAAATTGTCTTCGGGAAGAAGCCATGTGATTGGCCTATTAACAGCCAATTTGAGTTCATCCACTTTGGGTGGTTTGGCGAGTGAAATCGTGAAAACGGCCGCCAGTCACCAATATGAAGTGGTCATATACCCGGTCATGGATCAAACAGTGCGTCCACACCAGACAGTGATGCACCTGATGCAGCAATTCACCGACGGCATCATCGCCTTGTGGCCACACGACCATGACTTTTTGGATCAGCTCAAAAGCACCCAGCACCCAGTGGTCACGATAGACAGTCGCAGTGACAACAACCCCTTCATCACCATCGAAGCCGATAGTTACGGCGGTGGCCGCATGGTCATGGAACATTTGGCCAAGCTAGGACACTACCGCGTAGCCTTCGTAACTGGCAAAGAGGGCCTGAGTTCAGCCCGTGAACGCAAGCGCGCTTACCAAGATGCGACTTTGCTGCACAAACTCGACACCGACCCCGAACTCATTTTGCAGGGGGACTTTTCCTTTGAAAGTGGACAAGTAGCAGCCAACCAAGTGTTGGCCATGGACAACCGCCCCACTGCCGTATTCGCCTCCAATGACAAAAGCGCCATGGGTCTGATTTATGGTCTGCAGCAAGGCGGCTTGCGCATTCCACAGGACATTTCCGTGGTTGGTTTTGACGACATGCCCGGTTCCGCGCACATCTATCCCGGTTTGACCACTGTTTCTCAGCCACTGGCTGACATGGGTCGCGCCGCTGTCAACAGCTTGCTGGCCCATATGGCAGGACTGGAAAGCCCCACCAAATCCATCACTTTGCCAGTGCAACTGGCGCAGCGTAATTCCACCGCTGCGCCAGCCGCGCCGTCTACCTCTATACCTTGGCGCTAACCCAAGCCTGCACGCTGGCCAGGGCACTGGCCAGTTTGGCAGGCTCGGTACCACCAGCCATGGCCATATCGGGCTTGCCGCCGCCTTTGCCACCCACTTGGCTGGCCACAAAGTTCACCAACTCACCGGCCTTGACCTTGCCAACACTGTCGGCAGTCACACCAGCGGCCAGCTGAACCTTGTCACCCTCCACCGCCGCCAGCACGATGGCCGCGGTCTTGAGCTTGTCTTTGAGCTTGTCCATGGTATCGCGCAGGGTCTTGGCATCGGCTCCTTCCAGCTTGGCAGCCAGCACCTTGATGCCCTTGACGTCCACCGCCTGGGTCAACAACTCATCGCCTTGGCTGGAAGCCAATTTGCCCTTGAGGGCCGCGATTTCTTTTTCCAGCGACTTCACTTGATCCAAGATTTGGCCTAGGCGTGAACCCAGCTCGGCCACGGGTGCTTTGACCACCGCGGCGGCGGCGTTCACAGTGCCTTCGAGGTCTTGCAGGTACTGCAAAGCACCAGCGCCGGTAACCGCCTCGATGCGGCGCACGCCAGCGGCCACGCCGCCCTCGGACACGATCTTGAACAGGCCAATATCGCCAGTCGCTTTCACGTGCGTACCGCCGCACAGCTCGGTGGTGCTGCCGATGTCGAGCACGCGCACGATGTCGCCGTACTTCTCACCGAACAGCATCATCGCGCCGGTTTGCTTGGCGGACTCGATGTCCATCAGGCGTGCATGGGTGGCGGCGTTGGCCAGTACCTCGGCGTTCACGCGGGCTTCGATCTCGCGGATTTCAGCATCGGTCACCGGCGCGTTGTGGGCAAAGTCAAAACGGGTGCGCTCGGCGTTGACCAAGCTGCCCTTTTGCTGCACGTGCGTGCCCAGCACTTCGCGCAGGGCTTTGTGCAGCAAGTGGGTGGCGCTGTGGTTGCGCATGGTAGCGGCGCGCTGGGTGGCGTCCACATGGGCGGTGACGGCATCGCCCACCGACAGGGTGCCTTTTTCTACAGCACCGTGGTGACCGAACACGTCGGCCTTGATCTTTTGTGTGTCAGCCACGGCGAACAGGCCGGCATCGCTGAAGATGGAACCGGCATCGCCCACCTGACCACCGCTCTCGGAATAGAAAGGCGTGGTCTCTAACACCACCACACCACTCTGACCTGCCTTCAGGCTTGCGACGCTTACGCCATCGGCATAGAGCGCTACCACTTTGGTGCTGCTGGTCAGTGCGTCATAGCCCACAAAGGTGTTGCCAGCGCCGGTGTATTCCAGCGCCTTGTCCATTTTGAACTTGCCTGCAGCGCGGGCTTGGGCTTTTTGGCGTTCCATGGCTTCTTTGAAACCCGCTTCGTCCACTTGTACATCGCGTTCGCGGCATACGTCGTTGGTCAAGTCCAGTGGGAAGCCATAGGTATCGTGCAGCTTGAAAGCCACTTCACCAGCCAGCATCTTGGAACCGTCAGCCAACGCTGCATCCAAAATTTCCATGCCATTGGCCAGTGTTTCGTAAAAGCGCTCTTCCTCCACGCGCAGCACGTCGGTGATGCGCTCTTCTTGCGAGGCCAAGTTGGGGTAAGCAGCGCCCATCAGTTGCACCAAGTCTTTGACCAGCTTGTGGAAGAACGGGGTCTTTTTGCCCAGCTTGTAGCCGTGGCGGATGGCGCGGCGCACGATGCGGCGCTGCACATAGCCTCGGCCTTCGTTGCTGGGGATCACACCGTCACTCACCAAGAAAGCGGTCGCGCGGATGTGGTCGGCGATCACGCGCAGGCTCTTGTTTTCCAAGTCGGTGCAGCCGGTTTCGCGGGCAGCGGCTTTGATGAGCGTGTCAAACAGGTCAATCTCGTAGTTGCTGTGCACGTGCTGCAAGATGGCAGCCAAACGCTCCAAGCCCATGCCGGTGTCCACGCAGGGGGCGGGCAGCGGGGTCACCGCGCCGGTCTCGTCCATGTTGAACTGCATGAACACGTTGTTCCAGATTTCGATGAAGCGGTCACCGTCTTCGTCCGGGCTTCCTGGAGGGCCGCCGGGGATGTGGTCACCGTGGTCGTAAAAGATTTCCGAGCAAGGGCCGCAGGGGCCGGTGTCGGCCATCATCCAGAAGTTGTCGCTCTTGTAGCGCCCACCCTTGTTGTCGCCAATGCGGATGATGCGGTTCTCTAGGCGGATGCGCTCGGGCGTCCAACCAGACTTGACGAAGATGTCTTCCCAAATGGCGTAAGCCTCGTCGTCTTCCAAGTACACAGTGGCGTACAGCTTCTCGGCAGGTAGCTTGTACACCGTGGTCAGCAGCTCCCAAGCCCAGTTCAGGCTTTCCTTCTTGAAGTAGTCACCAAAGGACCAGTTGCCCAGCATTTCAAAGAAGGTGTGGTGGCGCGCGGTGTAGCCCACGTTTTCCAAGTCATTGTGCTTACCACCAGCACGCAAGCAGGCTTGCACCGACGCGGCACGCACATACGAGCGCTTGTCCGTGCCCAAAAACACGTCTTTGAACTGCACCATGCCGGAGTTGGTGAACATCAGGGTCGGGTCATTGCCCGGCACCAGCGGGCTGGAGGCCACCACGGTATGGCCTTTGGCGGCAAAGAAATCCAGAAAGGTCTTGCGAATATCGGCGACGCTCATTACTGGCTGTGTCATGGCAGCGGGTCTCGTTGTTGGTTGGGTTGGTTTTGTCAAACCTCCTATTATCGCCGCACTCACTGCATGGGTTTATGCCCAGGGCCTCTCATTGGAAAGTCCAGCTTTGGCGAGGGTTTGTACGGTGGGATTTGCTTTGACAGGCAACTAACATGTTAGTCATGCCAGCAGCCATCAAAGCCTCTTCTGCCCCGCACAGCGGCAACGCATTGGCTGCCGAATCCAGCCAGCGGGCAAAGGCGTACCAAGAGTTCACACAGCAAATACTGCAAGGCGGCATTCGGGCTGGACAGTTTGTGTCACAGCGCCAACTGATGGCCCTGCTGGATATGCCGCTGGCCGCAGTGCGTGAAATGATTCCCCGGCTCGAAGCCGCAGGTTTGGTGCGCACGGTGCCCCAGCGCGGGCTGCAAGTAGCCCCCGTCGACTTGCACCTGATCCGCAACGCCTTTCAAGTGCGCAGCATGGTGGAACGCGAAGCCATCAGCCACTTTGTGCACAGCGCCAGCGACCGTGAGCTAGCCCAGATAGCCGAGCAGCACCACGCCATATTGCAACGTGCCCGCGCGGCTCAAAAAAACGGCACGCCTGACCCACAACTGCTCAGTGACGCCCAGTCCTTAGACTGGGGTCTGCACGACCGCATGGTCGATGCGCTGGGCAACGACATCATTTCCGAGCTGTACCGCGTCAACACCCTGCGGGTGCGCCTGATTCGCTTGGAGCACAGCGTGATTACCCCAGCCCGGTTGATCCCCGCCATGCAAGAACACCTGGACTTTATTGCCGCCCTGCAGCAGCGCGACAGCACCGCTGCCGTAGAGCTGCTGCAAGCGCATATCCGCAGCGCCCGTGACCGGGTGCTGCATGCATCGCTGGACCAAATCCACCAAGAGTGGGCCGCAGAGCCCACCACCACACCCCCAAACCCATGAGGAGACACCCCCTTGCCCACCCCATCGATACGCGGCCTTTGGCCCGCATTGCTCATCCCCGTTCACGCTGACGGCAGCGTGGACACCCCGCGTGCCATCGCGCACGCACACCACCTGCTGGGCAGCGGCTGCGACGGCATCACGCTGTGCGGCACCACGGGCGAGGGCTTGGCCTTTACCGTGGCCGAGCGCAATGCACTGCTCGAAAGCATGCTGGGCAGCGGCATAGGGCCACACCGCATCGTGGTGACCACCACCGCCTTGGCACTGGCCGATGCCATCGAGCTAGGCCAGCACGCCGCCCGCTTGGGGGTGCACCGGCAGATGTGCATGCCCCCGTTTTATTTCAACAACCCCAGCGATGACGGCGTGATGGACTTTTACCGCCAGTTGATTGAGGGCATTGGCGACGAACAATTGCAACTGCTGCTCTACCACTTCCCAGCCATCAGCACTTATGGTTTCAGCCACGACACCATTCGCACGTTGGTTGAACGCCATCCTCAGCACATTGCGGGCATCAAAGACAGCAGCGGGGACTTGGAACACTCGCTCGGTCTGGCGCGGGCTTTTCCGCACCTGTCGGTGCTGGTCGGTAGCGAACCGCACGTAGCCCCCACCATGTGTGTCGGTGGGGCCGGTTCTATCAACGGCATGGCCAACATCGCTCCACGCCTGATGCAGCGCGTCATGGCCAAGCCCCATGCGGTATCCCCTGCAGACAGTCAAACCATTAACGACTTGCTGGCAATACTTTTCTTCAAGCCCAGCGTCTCTTTCATCGCTGCCTACAAGGGCATGCTGGCCGAACAAACCGGTGACGATGCTTGGCTACGGGTACGCACGCCGCTCAGTGCCATGGAATCCACCGATTTGCAAACCCTGCGCAGCCGCTATCGTGCACTGGGCACGGCATTGAACAGCCTGTAAACCAACACACACAAAACGAGGAGACACCACCATGAGCCAATACAACCTTTCCAAGCTCAAGCGCCGCACAGCTCTGGGTCTGGCCGCCGCTGCATTGGGCGCAACGACTCTGCGCGCCAAGGCACAGAACAAAACCGTGCTGCGCATTTCTACGCCTGCCGTGCCCGACGACTGGCACGCCAAGATGTGGACGGTGTTCAAAGAACAGCTAGAGAAAACCGCTCCGGGCGAGTTCGATGTGCAAATCAACCTCAACGCCACCTTGTTCAAGCAAGGCACTGAACCCGCCGCCATGGCCCGGGGCAATTTGGAGTTGTCCAGCATCTCGGCCTTTGACATCGCCAAGCTGGTGCCCGAGTTCTCCATATTCACCGCAGGCTATGTGGTGCGTGACCCTGAGCAACAGCAAAAAATCTTCCGCGGCCCCATTGGGGCGGAGTTGTTCAAGCTAGTATCGGAAAAAATGGACGTCACGCCACTGGCCACCGTCTATCTGGGCACGCGCCAAGTGAACCTGCGCGAAGCGCGCAGCGTGAAAACCCCGGCCGACCTCAAAGGCGTGAAGCTGCGCATGCCCGGCTCCAAAGAGTGGTTATTCCTGGGCGAAGCACTGGGAGCCACGGCCACGCCACTGGCCTTTGGCGAGGTCTACATGGGCCTGAAAACCGGCACCATCGACGGCCAAGACAACCCCCTGCCCTCGGTCAAGGCGGCCAAGTTTTACGAGGTGACCAAGCAAATCGTGCTGACCAACCACTTGGTCGATGGCATCTTCATCAGCATCTCCAACAAGAGCTTCAACGCGCTAAGCGCCGCGCAAAAGCAAAAGGTGATGGACGCAGCCCAAGCCGCTGCGGCCTACAACAATGAGAACCGCATCAAAGAAGAAAGCCAACTGGTGGACTTCTTCAAGCAGCAAGGCCTGCAGGTGACTGCGCCCGATGCGAATGCGTTCCGCACCGCTGTGCAAACCGCGTACCAAAACTCCGAGTACGCCAAGGTCTGGCCCAAGGGGCTGCTCGATCGCATCAACGCCACCAAGTAAGACCCGCTTATGCACAAGCTCAAACAAACCGCCAACTGGGTTGGCGGAGGACTCTTTTTGCTGCTGTTTGGCGTGTTTCTCATCCAAATCGGAGCCCGTTTTGGTCTGAACAAACCCCTGCCATGGACAGATGAAGCAGCGGTCATTTTGTACGTATGGGTCATTTTGTGGGCTTGTGCGGTGATGGTGCCCGAGCGCGAGCACGTGGTGTTTGACCTGCTGTGGAACAGCGTGCCGCGCCCGGTGCGCCTGGGCATGCGCATAGTGGGCAATATGCTCATTGGCGGTTTGGCCTTGGTGGCCATTCCTGCCAGTTGGGACTATGTGCGCTTCATGGCGCGTGAGGGCACGCCCGTGCTGGGCCTGCCCTTCATGTGGGTGTTCATGCCCTTTGTGCTGCTGCTGGTGGCCTTGGTGGTGCGCAGCGCGTGGGCCATTGGGCAGGCCGTGCGCGGCCACGGTTTGGAAGCGGAGTTGCGACTATGAGCACAGCCATCATCGTTTTGTGCATCGTGCTGGTAGCAGGCATGTTGCTGCGCATGCCCATTGGCTTTTCCATGCTGGCAGCAGGTGCTGCCTACTTGCTCACCAAAGGCCAAGACATGGGTCTGATGGCCGAACAAGTGGGCAACGGCCTGTACAACAGCTATGTGCTGCTGGCCGTACCGCTGTTTGTGTTTGCCGCCAACATCATGAATGCGGGCACGGTCAGCGAGCGCTTGTTTGACTTTTGCCGCATTCTGGTGGGGCGCATGCGCGGCGGGCTGGCGCAGGTGGACATCATGGTCAGCGTCATCTTCTCGGGCATGAGCGGCAGCGCCATTGCCGATGCAGCAGGCCCGGGCTTGGTGACCATTCGCCAAATGCTCAAAAAGCCCGAATACACCCGTGGCTTTGCCGGCGCGGTGGTGGTGGCCAGCTCCACCTTGGGCCCCATGATTCCGCCGTCCATTCCCATGGTTATTTATGCCTTGGTGTCAGGGGCCTCGGTGGGCGCGCTGTTCTTGGGCGGGGTGCTGCCGGGTTTGCTCATGGCGGCACTCATGATGGGCGTGGTGCACATCATTGCCGTCAAGCGCAACATGCCCCAAGACGACCCCGTGCCGCGCCACGAATGGCCGGGGCTGATACTGCGCGGCGCTCTGCCCTTGTCCATGCCTTTGGTGCTGCTGGGGGGTATTTACTCCGGTGCCTTTACCCCCACCGAAGCCGCAGCCGTGGCCGCCTTGCATTCATTGGTGCTGGCCGCCGTGGTGTTTCGGGCGCTGAGCTGGCGCAGCTTTTGGGGCGTGGTGCTCGAATCGGCCCGCGCCAGCGCCGTCATCACCATCATCCTGGCTGGCTCCTTCATGCTGAACTACGCCTTTACCGCTGAAGGTGTGCCCCAAGCCATGGCACAGTGGGTGGACTCCATGCACCTGAACCGCTGGCAGTTCTTGCTACTGACCAATGTGCTGTTTTTGGTGCTGGGCTGCTTTTTGGACGTGTCGGTGCTGCTGCTGGTGTTTGTGCCCATGCTGCTGCCTGCAGCCAAGCTGCTGGGCGTGGACTTGGTGCACTTTGGCGTGCTGGTGGTGCTCAATATGATGATTGGCCTCATCCACCCCCCCTTTGGCATGCTGCTGTTTGTCACCAAAGCGCTCACTGGCATCCCCATTGGCGAGATGATGAAAGAAGGCTGGCCCTTTCTCGTCATGCTGCTCTTGCTGCTGCTGGCCATGACCTTCTTCCCCCAAATCGTGCTCTGGCTGCCCCAAACCATGGGCTATACCACCGGATAGCCACCAGCGGCACAGTCCGCCAGCCCCACACCAGCCGCGCTCAGCTTGTCTGGGCGTTTTTTTGGTCACTACTTGCCTCACCAAAAATAGCCAAAGCAATTACAGCCTCGGCATTATTTGCCTAGGCAATATACAATCAACAACATGACCGATCTATCCACGCCAAACAATACAGCCCCCGCCCGCGGCACAGCGCCCTTGGTGTCCGCTTCGTTCTACGAACCGGAAAACTACCGCCCCGCCGAGAGCATTGGCTACCTCATGAAGCACATCTTGGGCTTGGCACGTGATGAGATAGACCGCCAACTGGCCCCCAAAGACCTGACCAATGCCCAGTGGGACCCGCTGTTCAAGCTCTACAACGGCCACGCCAACACGGTGGCCGAGTTAGCACGCCACTGCAGCTTGGACGCTGGGGCCATGACCCGCATGCTCGACCGCTTGGAAGCCAAAAACCTGTGCCAACGCCAGCGCTCTGAAGTAGACCGCCGCGTGGTGAACTTGGTGCTCACCCCCGAAGGCCAAGAAGCCGCCGCCGCCATTCCAGACGCCCTGTGCCACACCATGAACAGCTTGCTGGCTGGCTTTGATGCCCAAGAGTTCGCCGCCCTCACGAGCTACCTGCAGCGCATCTTGGTCAACGCCAAAGCGCTGCAAGACCGCGCAGCAGCGCAGACACCTGCAAGCAGCAAGACAGGCCCGCAAGCCTAGTCCCCAGACATTCCGAGACCACTATGCTCCAGACCGCCCCCACCACACAGAACCTGGCCCTGCAGGCAGCCCCATCGCGCAGCCTGTGGCGTACAAGCCAAAGCCTGCTCACCATCACCGCGCTGGCTGCCTTGACTGCCTGCGCCAGCTTCACCCATGTGGAGCAAAAGGCCACGCTGGCCCCCGCCCCTAACCTGTCGGACAAAGCGCTGGCCAGTGACAACGCCGCCGCCAACGCCCAGTGGTGGACGGTATATGGCGATGCCCAGTTGAGCCAATTGGTCACCCAAGCATTGGCCAACAACCCCAACCTGCGCGTAGCACAAGCCCGCTTGGTCAAGGTGCAAACCGCTGTCGATAGCGCCAACACCCTGAACAAGCCCCAGATCACTGGCTCGGTAGACGCCACCCACCAGCGCTACACCAAAAACGGGTTGATACCCGCCCCCTTGGCCGGCACCGAGCGTGACACCGGCACCGTGCAAGCCAGTGCTAGCTGGGAGCTAGACCTGTTTGGCAAAAACCGCGCCGCGCTGGAAGCCGCCATCGGCCAAAGCCGCGCCATGGAGGCCGATACCGCTAGCGCCCGCTTGCTGCTGGCCAGCAACGTGGCCCGCAACTACATGCAATGGGTGCGCGTGCAGCGCCAACTGCAAGTGGCCCAGCGCACGCTGGAGCAACGCCAGCAACTGCTGCAACTGGTGCAAGACCGGGTACAAGCCGGGCTAGACACCCAGCTGGAACTGCAGCAAGCCCAAAGCGGCCTGCCCGAGGCGCGTTACCAAATCGAAGTGCTGCAAGAGCAAGCCGATTTGCTGCGCAACGCCCTGACTGCACTGACTGGACAAAAAACGGCTGTAGAGCTTGATACACAAGCTTCACTAGCTACAAAAACTATAGCAAACACCTCGCTAGCCAGCATTGATCAACTGCCACTGGACTTGCTGGGCCGCCGCCCCGACATCGTGGCAGCGCGCTGGCGCGTGGAAGCGGCCAGCCACGACGTGAGCAATGCCAAAACCTTGTTCTACCCCAACATCAACCTGACCGCCTTTGCGGGCTATTCGAGCTTGGGGTTTGACAAAGTGTTTGACAACAACAGCCAGCAGTGGGGCTATGGCCCGGCGATTCGTCTGCCCTTGTTTGAAGGCGGTCGCCTGCGCGCCAACCTCAAAGGCAAAGCAGCGGATTTGGATGCCGCCATCGAAACCTACAACGGCTTGGTGTTAGATGCGGTGCGCGACGTGGCCGACCAGCTCACTTCGGCCCAATCGCTGCAGCGCCAGCAAGCCGAGCAAGCCCAAGCCCAAAAAGCCGCCGAAGCCGCCTACACCGTGGCCGTGCAGCGCTACGAAGCAGGCTTGGGCAATTACCTGCAAGTGCTCAACGCCGAAAGCGCCGTGCTCACCCAACGCCGCTTGGCCGTTGACCTGCATGCACGCCAAACCGATACCGAGTTGCAGCTCATCCGCGCGCTGGGCGGTGGCTACCAAGCCAGCGCTCTTCCTGCCACGCAAGACAACTCCTGAACACCCACCGCAGCGAACGAGTAAACGACCATGAACACCCCAGTTACCCCTGCCACTTCTACCCCCACCAAAAGCAAGCGCAAACAAATCCTGACCGTGCTGGCCATCGTCTCCGCACTGGGTCTGGCCTACGGTGGCTACCACTGGTACGGCGAGCGCGCGACCGAAGAAACCGACAACGCCTACGTGCAAGGCAACCTGATCCAGATTACCCCCCAAGTGAGCGGCACGGTCACGGCCATCTTGGCCGATGACACCGACTACGTGAAAGCCGGCCAAGCCTTGGTGCAACTGGACACGGCCGACGCCAAAGTCGCGCTGGACACGGCAGAAGCCAACCTGGCCCAAGCCGTGCGCCAAGTGCGCAACCTCTACGCCAACAACGACACGCTGGCCGCCCAAGTCTCGGTGCGCGAGACCGACATTGCCCGCGCCCAAACCGAAATCGCCCGCGCCAGCGACGACCTCAAGCGCCGCGAAGCACTGGCCAGCAAAGGCGCCGTGTCGCAAGAGGAGCTGAACCACGCCAAATCGCAACTGCTGGCGGCGCAAAACGCGCTGGCCGCTGCCCAAGCCGGGGTGGTCAACGCCAAAGAACAACTCAGCAGCAACCAAAGCTTGACCTCTGGCACCCACGTGGACAACCACCCCAGCGTGCTGGCTGCTGCCGCCAAAGTGCGCGAGGCCTACCTGAACCTGCACCGTGCCACTTTGCAAGCCCCGGCGGACGGCTACGTCGCCAAGCGCACCGTGCAAATCGGCCAGCGCGTGCAAGCCGGTGCCCCGCTCATGAACGTGATCCCGCTGCAGCAACTGTGGGTGGACGCCAACTTCAAGGAAGTGCAGCTGCGCAGCATCCGCATCGGCCAGCCCGTGCTACTGACAGCTGACCTGTACGGCAAGCGCATGGAGTACCACGGCAAGGTGGCTGGCATGGGCATGGGCACGGGCGCAGCCTTCTCGCTGCTGCCTGCGCAAAATGCCACGGGCAACTGGATCAAGGTGGTGCAGCGCGTGCCCGTGCGCGTGGAACTAGACCCCGCTGAACTGGCCCAACACCCCTTGCGCATTGGCCTGTCCATGGACGCCAAGGTGGATGTAGCCGACCAAAGCGGCAAGATGCTGGCCGATGCCCCAAGCAGCAGCCCTGTAGCGCAAACCACCATCTTTACCGCGCTGGAAGACCAAGCCAATGCCGAAGTGAAGCGCGTCATCGCCCAAAACGCGGGCGCACGCCCATAAACACCAGGCCCCCACCATGAGCCAACCCTCCTTCACACCCCACGCACCGCTGCTGGGCTCGGCCCGCGTGTGGGGCACGCTGGCCTTGTCCGCTGCCACGTTCATGAACGTGCTGGACTCGTCGATTGCCAACGTATCCCTGCCCGCCATAGCTGGCGATATGGGCGTGAGCCCCAACCAAGGCACATGGGTCATCACCAGCTTTGGCGTGGCCAACGCCGTGGCCGTGCCACTGACTGGCTGGCTGTCGCAACGCTTTGGGCAGGTGCGCTTATTCATGACCAGCGTGCTGCTGTTTGTGCTGGCATCGTGGCTGTGCGGTCTGGCACCCAACATGAGCGTGCTGATTGCCGCCCGCGCCCTGCAAGGCTTTGTGGCCGGGCCCATGATTCCGCTCTCCCAAGCACTGCTGCTCTCCAGCTACCCACCGGCCTTGGCAGGCTTGGCCATGGCCATGTGGTCCATGACCACACTGGTCGCCCCCGTTATGGGGCCTCTGCTGGGCGGCTGGATCACCGACAACATGACTTGGCCGTGGATCTTCTACATCAACATCCCCGTCGGTTTGGCTGCTGCCGGAGCCACTTGGATGCTCTACCACCAGCGCGAAACACCCACCCGCAAGCTGCCCATCGACAGCATTGGCTTGGCGCTCCTGGTGGTGTGGGTATCGGCCCTGCAAATCATGCTGGACAAAGGCAAAGAGCTGGACTGGTTCGACTCGCCCGAAATCGTGGCCTACGCCATCGTGGCCGCCATTGGCTTTGCCTTCTTCTTGGCGTGGGAGCTGACCGACGACCACCCCGTGGTAGACCTGTCCTTGTTCAAACGCCGCAACTTCTGGGCCGGTGCGCTGGCCACTGCGGTGGGCTATGGCCTGTTCTTTGGCAACGTGGTGGTGCTGCCCCTGTGGCTGCAGCAGTTCATGGGCTACACCGCCACGCAGGCGGGCATGGTCATGGCGCCTGTGGGCTTGCTGGCCATCGTGTTCTCGCCCATCGTGGGCAAGAACGTGGGCAAGTTCGACCCGCGCTGGTTCGCCACCTTCTCGTTTTTGGTGTTTGCACTCGTGCTGTGGCTGCGCTCGCGCTTTAACACACAGGCCGACTTTGACACCATCATGATCCCCACCTTCATCCAAGGCGTGGCCATGGCCTTCTTCTTCATCCCGCTCATGACGCTCACGCTCTCGGGCATCACGCCAGAGCGCATACCGTCGGCATCTGGGGTGTCCAACTTCATGCGCATCACCGCAGGGGCCATGGGCACGTCGCTGGCCACCACCATTTGGGAAGACCGCGCCAAACTGCACCACACCCAACTGGTGGAATCCATCAACGCGGGCAGCAACACGGCAGTGCAAACCCTCTCGGGCTTGGGCAGCAGCGGACTGGACACCACCCAAGCACTGTCGCAAGTGAACCGACTCGTGGACCAGCAGTCCTTCATGCTCTCCACCAGCGAGCTGTTCTTTGTCTCCTCCTTGCTGTTCTTGGCACTCATCCCACTGGTGTGGCTCACCAAACCCAAACGCAGCGGTGGTGCTGGCGCACAGGATGCGGCGGCGGGGGCGCATTGAAAGAGGACTTACAAGACGAACTGTTGGCACACGCGCGATTGCTAGCGGAATTTGGCCCCAACTTAGGGCGTCCTACCGTGGATACGCTCAAGGGTTCACGCCACACCAACATGAAAGAGCTGCGTTTTGCGTGGAATGGGCAGGTTTGGCGCGTGGCGTTTGCTTTTGACCCACAACGACAGGCCATTCTTTTGGTTGGGGGAGACAAAGGCGGCACAGACCAACGCCGTTTTTATAAACGCTTGATCCATATCGCCGATGAGCGCTATGACGAGCATCTGGGCCAACAGCCCGCGCACAGCAAGGAGTCACACAATGGCAAGAAAACTCGATGACATCATGGCCGCACTGCCCCCAAAGCGGCAGGAGCAGATAGCAGCGCGTGCCATGGAGTTGGCCACCCTCAAAGACCTGCGCTTGGCAGCCCAACAAACCCAAGAGCAACTGGCCGCCACCCTGGGAGTAGGCCAAGACACCATCTCGCGCCTAGAAAAGCGCAGCGACATGCTGCTCTCTACCTTGCGCCACTATGTGGAGAGCATGGGCGGCAAGCTAGAACTGGTGGCACAGTTCCCGAACCGACCACCCGTGGTGATCCAGCACCTAGGAATGGCTGAAGACAAGGCTGCACACAAGAGCGGCGCAAGGGTTTAGTTAGTCGGTGGGTGTTACAAGGCTATGGTGCGTGGTGACACGCCACGCATAGCTTGTTGCCATCGGGATCGCGAAAGTAGGCCCCGTAGTAGTGGGCGTGGTACTGGGGCCGTAAACCGGGTTGGCCTTCACACACACCACCGTGGGCCAATGCCAAGGCATGGACTTGATCGACTTGCTGGCGCGAGCTGGCAAGGAATGCCACCATCTGCCCGTTGCCCGGGTGGTGCGGTTGCTGGTTGAACGGACGACCAATTAGAAACAATGGCCGAGGCTCGGGTGAAGATTGCCAGCCAGCCCAAGGCTGATCGTCCTCCAAGAAACGAAACTGTATGCCCAGCGCGTCGAGCACAGGCTTGTAAAAAGCCATGGCCCGCTCGAAGTCACTGACGCCCACCATGATGTGTGAAAACACGCAATTACTCCTTGTCGACAACCCAAGCACGCAACTTTTCAGTGATGTAGCGCGCGATTGAAAACGTCAATACAAACGGAATAATGCCCCATAGGCCCGAAATTCCAATACCCATCGGAATGGCATCCAGAGCATGCTCGGACATCTGTGCCAAGGCAGAGGTAAAAAGAAACACCCAGCAACCGCACCCGCAAAAAAAGATTGAGGACGACTGCAGCAAACCGTGTAAATGGGTCAAACCCCTCACCGTCCCCGCCCGTTGTTCACCGACCAAGGGATGTTGTTGGGGTTGTTCACTTCCAGCGGTTTGGCCTTGGTAAACAGGGCTTGCCAGAAGAAACCGCTTTGGAAGGCGATGACGTCAAACAGCACGTAGCTTTGCGAGGTGCTGGCCAGCCACAGGGTGTACACGGGGTAAAACACAATGGGCGAGACCAGCAGCGGCAGCACGATGCGCCCCACCTGCATGTACTCCAGCCCCAAGCCCATGTTGAACAAATCCCAGTAGTAGTTGGCAAACATGCCCAGCAGCATCCAACAGGCCAAATGCCACACAAACACGATGACGTGGTTGCGCACCAGCATGGCTATCCAGGGGGCGGGGTTGTCATCGGCGTTGACGATGACCACGAGCAAAGCGCCCGTCGCCAAGAACAACACAACAAACAGGAAGATGAGGAATTTGAGGGCTTTGGACATGGGTGAAAAGCACTTACAGCAATGGCACGCCAGTTTTGGATTGAATGTGTTCGCGGGTCACGTCAGGGGCCAGCTCCACCAGCTTGAGACCTTGGGGGGTGACGTCCATGACGCCCAAGTCGGTGATGATGCGATCGACCACACCCACGCCCGTCAGGGGCAAGGTGCATTGGGGGACGATCTTGAGGTCTTCGCTGCCGTCTTTCTTTTTGGCCACATGCTCCATGAGCACGATGACGCGCTTGACGCCAGCCACCAAATCCATGGCACCGCCCATGCCTTTGACCATCTTGCCCGGAATCATCCAGTTGGCCAGATCGCCATTGGCAGTCACTTGCATGGCCCCCAAAATGGACAGGTTGATCTTGCCGCCCCGAATCATGGCAAAGCTCTCGTGGCTACCAAAAATGGACGAACCTTTGATGGTGGTGACGGTTTGCTTGCCGGCATTGATGAGGTCGGCGTCCACTTGGTCTTCGGTGGGAAAAGGACCTATGCCCAGCATGCCGTTTTCGGACTGCAGCCACACTTCTTTGTCGTCAGGCACATGGTTGGCCACCAGCGTGGGGATACCGATACCGAGGTTGACATAAAAACCGTCTTCCAACTCTTGGGCTGCGCGGGCAGCCATTTGGTCTTGGTTCCAGGGCATGGTCAGGCTCCTTCCTTGGCGGTGATGGTGCGTTTTTCGATGCGCTTTTCAGGGTGGGGGTTGTGCACGATGCGGTGCACGTAGATGCCGGGCAGGTGCACGCTATCGGGGGGCATGTCGCCGGTTTCCACAATCTCTTCCACTTCCACTACCGTGACCTTGCCCGCCATGGCCACGGCGGGGTTGAAGTTGCGGGCGGTGTAGCGGAACTGCAGGTTGCCGGACTTGTCGGCGCGATAGGCTTTGACCAAGGCGACGTCAGGCACCAAGGCGCGCTCCATGACGTAGGTTTCGCCGTCAAACTCGCGCAGCTCTTTGCCATCGGCCACGATGGTGCCCACACCCGTTTTGGTGAAAAAGGCTGGAATGCCAGCGCCGCCTGCGCGCAACTTTTCGGCCAGCGTGCCTTGAGGGGTGAATTCCAGCTCCAGTTCGCCTGCCAAGTACTGGCGCTCGAACTCTTTGTTCTCGCCCACGTAGCTGGAGATCATTTTCTTGATCTGCCGCGTCTCTAGCAGCTTACCCAAACCAAAGCCGTCCACGCCAGCGTTGTTGGAAATAACGGTCAGGCCTTGCACACCGCTGTCTTTGAGCGCGTCGATCAAGGCCTCGGGGATGCCGCACAGGCCAAAGCCCCCCACGGCCAACAACTGGTTGTCGCGCACCAACCCCTGCAGGGCCAGCGCTGCGCTGGGATACACCTTGTTCACAACAGTCCTCCTTCTCCGCCTGCGGCGGCCATGGGTAAAACGAAAACAAAAACGCGAAAGACCAGCCTTAATCCTCCAGCATACGCAAGTCGCGTACCGCGCCTTTGTCGGCCGAGGTAGCGAGCAAGGCGTAGGCCTTGAGCGCAGCCGACACTTTGCGGGGGCGTGGTTGGGCAGGCTTCCAGCCCTTGGCATCTTGGGCAGCGCGGCGGCGGGCCAACTCGTCCTCGCTCACCAGCACGTTGATGCTGCGGTTGGGGATGTCGATGCGGATGCGGTCGCCGTTTTGTACCAAACCAATCGCACCGCCCGCTGCCGCTTCGGGCGAGCAATGGCCGATGGACAAGCCCGAGGTACCGCCGGAGAAACGGCCATCGGTCAGCAATGCGCAGGCTTTGCCCAAGCCCTTGGACTTGATGTAGCTGGTCGGGTAGAGCATTTCCTGCATGCCAGGGCCGCCCTTGGGGCCTTCGTAGCGCACCACCACCACGTCGCCCGCTTTGACCTTGTCAGCCAAGATGTTGGCCACGGCTTCGTCTTGCGACTCGGTGACGTGGGCGGTGCCTTCAAACACCAGCAGCGAGTCATCCACGCCGGCGGTTTTGACCACGCAACCGTCTAGGGCGATGTTGCCGTACAGCACGGCCAAGCCGCCCTCTTTGGAGAAAGCATTGTCAAACGAGCGGATGCAGCCGCCTACGCGGTCGGTATCCAAACTGGGCCAGCGGGTGCTTTGGCTAAAGGCCACTTGGGTGGGAATGCCTGCGGGGCCTGCTTTGTAGAACTCTTGCACGGCAGCCGAGGGCTGGCGCATCACGTCCCACTGCTCCAGCGCCTGGCCCAGCGTGGGGGTGTGCACGGTGGGCACATCGGTGTGCAGTTTGCCAGCGCGGGCCAACTCGCCCAAGATGCCGTAAATACCGCCTGCGCGGTGCACGTCTTCGATGTGGTACTTGTTGGTGTTGGGCGCAACCTTGCACAGTTGGGGCACCACGCGCGAGAGGCGATCAATGTCCTTCATGGTGAAGTCGATCCCCGCCTCTTGCGCAATGGCCAGAATGTGCAAGATGGTGTTGGTGGAGCCGCCCATGGCGATGTCCAGCGTCATGGCGTTTTCAAATGCCTTAAAGCCCATGGAGCGGGGCAGCACGGTTTCATCTTCTTGCTCGTAGTAGCGCTGGCACAGTTCCACCACCAAGCGACCTGCCCGCTTGAAGAGTTGCTCGCGGTCGGCGTGGGTGGCCACCACCGTGCCATTGCCCGGCAGCGAGAGGCCCAGCGCCTCGGTCAAGCAATTCATGGAGTTGGCGGTGAACATGCCCGAGCAGCTACCGCAGGTGGGGCAAGCGCTGCGCTCGACTTCGGCCACGGTAGCGTCATCCACCTTGCTATCGGCGGCCATCACCATGGCGTCGATCAGGTCGAGCTTCTTGATTTCAATGGTTTGCGTACCGGGCACGGCCAGCTTGGCCTTGCCCGCTTCCATGGGGCCACCGGAGACAAACACCACGGGGATGTTCAGGCGCATCGCGGCCATCAGCATGCCGGGGGTGATCTTGTCGCAGTTGGAGATGCACACCATGGCGTCGGCGCAGTGCGCGCCCACCATGTACTCCACCGAATCGGCAATGATGTCGCGGCTGGGCAGCGAATAGAGCATGCCGTCGTGGCCCATGGCAATGCCATCGTCCACGGCGATGGTATTGAACTCTTTGGCCACACCGCCCGCGGCTTCAATCTCGCGTGCCACCAGTTGGCCCAAATCCTTCAGGTGCACGTGACCCGGCACGAACTGGGTGAAGCTGTTGACCACCGCAATGATGGGCTTGCTGAAATCAGCATCCTTCATGCCAGTGGCACGCCACAGAGAGCGCGCACCAGCCATATTGCGACCAGCGGTGGAGGTTTTGGAACGGTAAGCAGGCATGGGTGTGGAAAGAATGAGGGGTGAAAAACGTCTAAAGCAAGCGTGATTCTAGGCGCGTGCTCCGGCGCGCTCTGCAGAAAGGCATTTTCATCCGCCTTTTGTAATAAAAATAGCCGCTAGAGCTTGATAGACAAGCTGTAGCAGCTATTAATTTGATAGCAAACCCTTTCAGACTGCAGGGTCAGGCAAACGAATTTGCTCGTTTTCGCTGAACTGGTAGTCCTTGAACACGTGTTCCGCCGTCAGCAATTGGTAGCTGCCATCGGGCAGGCGCAGGCTGGTGTCTTTGAGGCGCCACGTGAGCTGGCCGCAGGTCCAGATGGCGAAGTTGCGCATGTGGGTGCACAAGCAGGTTTTGTCGTACACGCTCAGGCGGCGCTCGCCGGGGTGGGCCTGCGCTTCGCGGTTGTACGAGTCCACGTAGGCGCAGCGGCCATTGGCATCCAGCAGGTAGCCATAGGCTTCGCAGTTGGGGCGAATGCCATCGCCAATGCCCGGGCTGGCCTTGATCATGCGCATGGGGTAACCCGTGGGCGATATTTCGTTGACCTCGATATCGTCTTCACTGGCTTTGAAGTATTCCTGCTTCACATCGTCAGGCAAGCCGCATTCGCGGGTGACAGTAAAGCGGGTGGCCACTTGCACGCCTGCAGCACCCATTTGCAGGTAGCGCACGGCGTCTGAACCGGTGAAGACGCCACCAGCAGCAATCACCGGAATCTCCAGTTGCTCTTGGCGCAGGTAGTCCAGCACCTCTTGCACAATGGTTTGCAGGCTGTAGTTGGCCCAGTCCATGCCAAAGCCCAAGTGACCACCAGCCAAGGGGCCTTCCACCACCACGTAGTCGGGCAGGCGGTTCAGGCGTGAGTTTTTCTTCAAGAACAACTGCAGCGCGCGCACTGACGAGACGATGATGCCCAGCTTGGCCTGCCGAAAACGCGGATTGGCTTCCATGAGCGCAAAAGAGCCCAGGTGCAAACCCGCCGCCAAGGTGATGCCGTCAATGCCGGCGTCCAGCGCAGCGTTCAAACGCACGGCCAAGGTGTCCTTGGGGCCGTTCATAGTGAGCTTTTCCATGCAGTTGATAAAAATCATCCCACTGCCTTGCTTGCGCTCCATGGTGTGGCGCACGTGCAAGCGGGTGGCTTCGGCCAAGTCTTCTAGGCTGAACTTGACGGAGGACTTGTCCATCGAATCCATGTTGTGCTTGTAGAGCGCTTGCTTGGCTTTCACGAACTTGGTCTGGTAGCGGCGGTCGGTGACGGTTTTGATCATCGCGTCCGAAATATGGCCCACCCCCCCCAGTCGGGCAGCTTCCAGCGCCAAGTCGGCAGTGGAGATATCCACACCCATGCCACCAATCACGATTGGCACCAGCTCGTGCTGGCCCAGTCGCATGCGAAAGTCGTTTACGCACACCATGTCACACTCTCTTCCAATTCAGAGCCGCGGATTGTCGCCGCATCTGTCCCCCAAGCCCGCCACTGTGCACCCAAAAGCTGACCTAAAGCAAGCCGCGCTGTTTTTACAATCCCCTCCATGGCCATTCCCCAAAGCTTTATTCAGGACTTGATCGCCCGCGCCGATGTGGTGGAGGTGGTGGGTCGCTACGTGCAGTTGAAGAAAGCCGGGGCCAACTTCCAAGGCCTGTGCCCTTTCCACAGTGAAAAAAGCCCCTCCTTCACCGTCAGCCCAACCAAACAGTTTTTCCACTGCTTTGGCTGCGGCAAGAACGGCAACGTGATTGGCTTTTTGATGGAGCACAGCGGCATGAGCTTTGTGGAAGCCGTGCAGCAACTGGCAGGCCAAATGGGCATGAAAGTGCCCGAAGAGCACAACCCCAACCGCAATCCCGCGCTGGAGCGCCAGCAAAAAGACCGCCGCCAGATGCTCAGCAGCGTGTTGGAGCAAGCCGCCAAGGCCTACCAGCAGCAGCTCAAGCAGTCGCCCGAGGCCATTGCCTACTGCAAACAGCGCGGCCTGTCTGGCCAGATTGCCAAGCGCTTTCAATTGGGCTTCTCGCCCGACAACTGGCGCATGCTGGCCAGCGTGTTCCCGCACTACGACGACGCCAGCTTGGTCGATAGCGGCCTCGTCATCGTGGGCGAAGGACAAGACGGCCAAGAGCGCCGCTACGACCGCTTCCGCCACCGACTGATGTTCCCCATCCGCAATGTGAACGGCGAATGCATAGGCTTTGGTGGGCGTGTGCTGGGGGATGAAAAACCCAAATACCTCAACTCACCCGAAACCGAGGTGTTTAACAAAGGCAAAGAGCTGTACGGCTTGTTTGAGGCACGCCAGGCCATCCGCGAGAAAGGCTATGTGCTGATCACCGAAGGCTATATGGACGTGGTGGCGCTGGCGCAGCTAGGGTTTCCCAACAGCGTGGCGACGCTGGGCACAGCGTGCACAGCCGACCATGTGCACAAGATATTTCGCTTCACCGACAAACTCGTATTCAGTTTTGACGGCGATGCCGCTGGCCGCCGCGCTGCAGGCAAAGCGCTGGAAACCAGCTTGGCCTACGCCACCGATGGGCGCAGCATCCAGTTTTTGTTTTTGCCTGCCGAGCACGACCCAGACAGCTACATCCGCGCCTACGGGCCAGAGCGCTTTGAGGAACAGGTGCAAAACGCCACGCCCTTGAGTCAATTCCTGTTCGACACACTGGAGCACCAATGCCAACTGCACACAGCCGAGGGGCGTGCGCAATTGCTCAAGCTGGCCAAACCGCTGTGGCAACAGTTGCCCCAAGGGGGTCTGAAGGTGCAACTCACCATAGAGTTGGCGCAAAAAGCCCAAGTACCGCTGGAGCAACTGGAAAAGTTGTGGGCTGACGCCTCCCAAGCAGGTCGCCCAACAGCAACACACCCAGCCCAAGGGGAGCGCTACGGAAACAGCAACAGCCCCCGCCCTGCAGGGCCTGCGTCAGCTGCTGAACCATCCGTTTGGGAAGATGGCATTCCCTACGAAGAAAACGCAGGCTATAGCAGCCAGCCAAAGCCACCGCGCAGCAACCGATATGACGCGGGCATAGACCCGCGCGATGGCGAACAGCCTGCCTCCAACTGGCGATCTGGGAATGGTTTTGGCAAAAATTTGGGTGGCAAAGGCCAGTGGAATAACGGCCGTGGTAACGGTTTTGGGCGCAAGGAATTGGCCAGCAACCGCCCACGCCGAGGGCGTTTGGACACGCGGGCGGATTTCGCCGTGCGCCTGATCTTTTTGCACAGCGAACTGTGGCTGCAACTCACACACGAAGACCACAACCTGCTCTGCCATTTACCCGCCCCGTATGGCGAGTTGTTTGTCTGGCTGGACAACCAGCTACACGAGCACGGCCCACTGGCCCACATGGCACTGCTGGAACAGCTAACCGGCCACCCCGGCGAAGACCTGCTGCGCCGCTTAACAGCGGACAATGCCACCAAACCGCAAAGCGCCCAAGACTGTTACAAAGACCTGCGCGATGTGCTCAACCGCATGCTGCTTGATCACATCAAGGACTACATGAACGAGCTGGCCCAGACCATGGCGCACGACGCGACCGCGCAACAAAGCTACCGCGAATGCCTGCAACGCAGCAAGGAACTCAGTCAAGCCTTGTTGTCAAGCGCGGTATAATCCTTCCCAAATCTGGCAAGCGCGACAGCAATACCTCCGGACAGGCCACAGCGACTACAACGTCCAGCGCCGCTCACCGCAAGGACTGCACACCAAATGTTCGCCCTTCTCTCTTGCCTCTGTTTCTACCAGTAAGTCGGACGTCCCGTCTGGGTCGTCACATCTGCTTTCGTTGATCCACGAGGTTTTTTCATGCCCAGTTCGAAAACTCCGAAGAGCGCTGCCAGCAGCCCCAAAGCTACCTCAACCAAGAAAGAAACTGCCCCTGTGACGACGCCCAAGTCCAAAGCAGCCCTGCTTGCCGAAGCAGACGCACTGCTGAAAAAAGCCAAACCCGCCCGCGCTGCTAAAGAAGACAAAGAGCCTGCTGAGCCCAAGGCTGAAAAAGCCCCGGCGAAAAAAGCCGCTGCCAAGACAGCCGCCAAAACCGCTGCCAGCGCAACAGCTCCCGCAGCCAAGCGTGGACGCAAGCCCAAGAAAGAAGAGGGAGCAGCGGCGTCATCTGAGGATGATTTGGACTTGTCCGACATTGAGGCTGATTTGACCGAAGAGCCGGAAGCAGCAGCCGCTACGGAAGAAACAGGCGAAAAAGCCAAACCACTGCGCATGAAGATCAGCAAGGCCAAAGAGCGCGCCTTGATGAAAGAATTTGGCTTGGACGAAACCGTGCTGACCGAAGAGGAAATGGTCAAGCGCCGCCAGCGCCTCAAAACCCTGATCAAACTGGGTAAAACCCGTGGCTACCTGACCCATGCCGAAATCTCCGACCACTTGCCCGATAAGCTGGTCGACGCTGAAACGCTGGAAGTGGTGATTTCCATGCTCAACGACATGGGCGTGGCGGTGTACGAGCAAACACCCGATGCCGAAACCCTGTTGCTGAACAACACTGGCCAAGCAGCCACCACCGAAGAAGAAGCGGAAGAAGAAGCCGAAGCCGCCCTGTCCACCGTGGACAGCGAATTTGGCCGTACCACCGACCCCGTGCGCATGTACATGCGCGAAATGGGTACCGTGGAACTGCTGACGCGCGAAGGTGAAATTGAAATCGCCAAGCGCATCGAAGGCGGATTGATGGACATGATGGAGGCCATCAGTGCCTCCCCTGCCACCATCGCCGAAATTCTGCAAAAAGCCGAAGAAATCCGCGAGGGCAAGATTGTTATCACCACTTTTGTGGACGGGTTCATCAACCCCAACGAAGCCGATGACTACGTGGCCGAAGAAGACTTCGACGAATTTGACGAAGCCGATGACGACGACGGCAAAGGCGGCTCCAAAGCGCTGACCAAAAAGCTCGAAGAACTGAAAAACCAAGCCTTGGAAAAGTTCGACAACCTGCGCAGCTTGTTCGAGAAGATGCACAAGGTCTATGACAAGGAAGGCTACGGCACGCCCAACTACATGAAATCACAGAAGGCCATCTCTGAAGAGTTGATGACCATCCGCTTTACCGCCAAAGCGATCGAAAGCCTGTGTGACATGTTGCGCGCCCAAGTCGATGACGTGCGCAAGAAAGAGCGAGAACTGCGCAAGATCATTGTGGACAAGTGCGGTTACCCGCAAGAGCAATTCATTGTCGAATTCAGTGGCCGTGACAGAAACGGCAACAAAGTGGCATCGCACCTGCTCGATCTCAAATGGATCGAAAAGCAAGCCGCTGCTGGTAAGCCATGGAGTGCCATCATGGGTCGCAACATCCCACCAGTGCAAGACATTCAGCAAAAGCTGATCGACTTGCAAGCTTCGGTGGTGGTGCCGCTCGATGAGCTCAAAGACATCAACAAGCGCATGAACCAAGGCGAAGCCGCTTCGCGCGCTGCTAAGAAAGAGATGATCGAGGCCAACTTGCGTCTCGTGATCTCGATTGCGAAAAAGTACACCAACCGTGGCTTGCAATTCTTGGATCTGATCCAAGAAGGCAACATCGGTTTGATGAAGGCGGTGGACAAGTTCGAATACCGCCGCGGCTACAAATTCTCGACCTACGCCACTTGGTGGATTCGCCAGGCCATCACCCGCTCCATCGCGGACCAGGCCCGCACCATCCGTATCCCGGTGCACATGATCGAAACCATCAACAAGATGAACCGCATCTCGCGCCAGCACTTGCAAGAGTTTGGCTTTGAGCCCGATGCTTCCGTCTTGGCTGAGAAGATGGACATCCCCGAAGACAAGATCCGCAAGATCATGAAGATCGCCAAGGAACCGATTTCCATGGAAACGCCGATCGGGGACGATGACGACAGCCACTTGGGGGACTTCATCGAGGACGGTGCCAACACAGCGCCTATCGAAGCCGCGATGCAAGCCGGTCTGCGCGATGTGGTGAAAGACATTTTGGACAGCCTCACACCGCGCGAAGCCAAGGTGCTGCGCATGCGTTTTGGTATCGAGATGACCAGCGACCACACTTTGGAAGAAGTGGGCAAGCAGTTCGACGTGACACGCGAACGCATCCGCCAGATCGAAGCCAAGGCGCTGCGCAAGCTCAAACACCCCAGCCGCTCGGACAAGCTGCGCAGCTTCACTGATTCGCTGTAAATGGGGTTTATGCATGAGTGCTAGCCACAGCGCGCCGTCGTATTGCCTTGCCGGAGTGATGGGGTGGCCAGTGGCCCACTCCCGCTCCCCACTCATCCACAACCACTGGATGGCTGAGCACCAACTACACGGTGCGTATGTAGCGCTGCCTGTGCAGCCTCAGAACTTGGCCACGGCTTTGCGCGCCTTGCCAGCTTTGGGCTTTGCGGGCTGCAACTTGACCATTCCGCACAAAGTAGCGGCCATGGATATCGTGGATGTGGTGGAGCCCGCTGCACAACACATTGGCGCGGTCAATACGGTGGTCGTGCAAGCCGATGGCTCTTTGCTAGGACGCAACACCGACGGTGCCGGTTTTATCCAGAGCTTGGACGATGCCACCCCCCAGTGGCGCACGCTCGGTGGACAGGCCTGCGTCATAGGTGCTGGAGGTGCTGCCCGCGCCATCATCACAGGTCTGTTGCAAGCGGGCATTGCCAGCATCCATGTGTGCAACCGCAGTATCGACAAGGCGTATGCACTGCAAGCTGCCTTTGGCAATGCGGTTACCGTGCATGCATGGAATGATCGCGCCGCCATGCTTGAAGGCGCTTGCTTGGTGGTAAACACCACCAACCAAGGCATGCACGGTGAAGCCGAATTGGACTTGCCTTTGGAGGCCTTGCCCAGTACAGCCGTTGTGGCAGACATCGTGTATGTGCCACTACAAACCGGGTTGCTGCGTGTTGCGGCTGCCCGAGGAAATCCGTGTGTGAATGGTTTGGGCATGCTGCTCAACCAAGCACGCCTGGCATTTGCGGCGTGGTTTCAGGTCATGCCCAGTATCAGCCCCGCGCTCACGAACAAATTGCTCAAGAGTTTTTAGCGTTTTTTCCAGCCCGTTCAGCCACAAAAACAAATGCGAACTGCAAGGCCTCTTCCAAGGCCAGTTCGATAGCGTGGCGCTCATGTTCAGTCATGTAAAAAACCAAATCCACGTCGTGGCGTACGTAGCGTGCTGGCAAACGATTGAGTGCCACACACGCTACGTCAGCCAGCATGTTATGGTCAAAATGGGAGTGGCTTTCTGAGCGTTTCACGACTTCCTGAAATACCAAACGTTCGTAGTAGTTATGGACTTGCTCAAAATCAAATTGCATGGAAACGTCTCCACAAAAGTGTTGTAGACCAACCTTAACACCAGAGAATCCCTCATACAAGCAGGCGCACGCTTTCTCGAAAATGGTGTTTGGAAATTCATTTTTCCATGCGCTATGAAACTTGTAGCACCGAATAAAGTGGGTTATATTCAACCCGTCTTCGAGGCCACTTCAAACCCGGCCTCGTTTTCTTTTTGATGCATTGGATCTATTGATGAGTGCCAAAGACTCTGCGGCTATCAGCCAACTCTTCAGCTTGCTGGAATCCCGTTACGCACTGCGCATCATCTGGGCATTGCGCGATGGGCACGCCCAAACCTTCCGCTTGCTGCAAGACAGCGTGGGGGGCATCACCCCCAACACACTCAATACCCGCATTCAGGAACTGCGTGCAGCAGGCCTAGTCAACCACGGCTCAGATGGCTATCTGCTCACAACCAGTGGCATTGACTTGGTACGACGCTTAGCCGATGTACCGGCGTTTGCCACAAAATGGGCCAGTGCACAAAGCAAAAAAACCTCTTAATTCGTCTCTCCCACCATGATTACCACCTCATCCGGACTGCAATACCAAGACACTATCGCTGGCGCTGGCGAACAAGCGCGCAAAGGCCAATCGGTCACCGTGCATTACACAGGCTGGTTGTATGAAAACGGCCAACAAGGTGCCAAGTTTGACTCCAGCAAAGACCGCAACGAACCCTTCTCCTTCTTGCTGGGTGGCGGCATGGTGATTCGCGGCTGGGATGAAGGTGTGGCTGGCATGCAAGTGGGTGCCCAACGCACTCTGATTATCCCCCCTCAACTCGGTTATGGTGCCCGTGGCGCAGGCGGAGTCATCCCACCCAATGCCACACTCAAATTCGACGTGGAGTTGCTGGCCATCCACGGCTAATTTTTCGGATTCCAAACTACTTGAAATCCGATTAAATGCCCCCACTTAGGGGGCATTGATTTTTCCAAGCCCTCTTTTTGAGCACACACAGCATGTCCGATACGACTACGCCTATCCCCGAAAACACCGCTGCCCATGCCCCTATGGCCTCTGAAGCCGACGTTCTGGCGCAAGTGCAAGCCGAACTCGCAGAGCTCAAAGCCAAGAGTGCTGAACTGGCTGACCAATACCTGCGCGCCAAAGCCGAGGCTGAAAACGCCCGCCGCCGGGCTGAAGAAGAGATTACCAAAGCCCGTAAATTTGCGGTGGAAGGCTTTGCTGAAAGCCTGCTGCCCGTAATTGATAGCTTAGAAGCGGGGCTTGCCATCCAAGAAGCGAGCATTGAACAAATTCGCGAAGGGGCACAAGCCACACTGCGCCAATTGCAAGGTGCTTTGGAACGCAACAAAGTCATTGCCATCCAACCAGCGGCGGGCACCAAATTCGACCCACACCAACACCAAGCCATCAGCGTGGTACCTGCCGAGCAAGAAGCCAACACCGTGGTCAGCGTGTTGCAAAAAGGCTACTTAATTGCCGAGCGTGTACTGCGCCCCGCATTGATCATGGTCGCTGCGCCCAAATAAAGCAAGGCCACCCACCACTTGAAAAACAGGGGCACATCCCCAGTTAGCCCCACATCAGCATTTCACTATTGAATCGGAGAAAACTATGGGACGCATCATCGGCATCGACTTGGGCACCACCAACAGCTGCGTGGCCATCATGGAGGGCAACACGACCCGCGTGATTGAAAACAGCGAAGGTGCCCGCACCACCCCATCCATCATTGCTTACCAAGAAGACGGCGAGATTTTGGTGGGTGCTTCGGCCAAACGCCAAGCCGTTACCAACCCCCGCAATACCCTGTATGCGGTCAAGCGCCTGATTGGTCGCAAATTCACTGAAAAAGAAGTGCAAAAGGACATCGACCTGATGCCCTACACCATTGCAGCAGCCGACAACGGTGATGCTTGGGTAGAAGTGCGCGGCAAGAAGATGGCGCCCCCCCAAGTCAGCGCGGAAGTGCTGCGCAAGATGAAAAAAACCGCTGAAGACTATCTGGGCGAAGAAGTCACCGAAGCCGTGATCACCGTTCCAGCTTACTTCAACGACGCCCAGCGCCAAGCCACCAAGGATGCTGGCCGTATCGCTGGCTTGGAAGTCAAGCGCATCATCAACGAGCCCACAGCGGCTGCCTTGGCCTTCGGTCTGGACAAGAACGAAAAAGGTGACCGCAAGATCGCCGTGTACGACTTGGGTGGTGGTACGTTTGACGTCTCCATCATCGAAATCGCCGATGTGGACGGTGAAAAGCAATTCGAAGTGTTGTCTACCAACGGTGACACCTTCTTGGGCGGTGAAGACTTTGACCAACGCATCATCGACTTCATCATCACCGAGTTCAAGAAAGAATCCGGCGTTGACCTGACCAAAGACGTGCTGGCTCTGCAACGCCTCAAAGAAGCAGCAGAAAAAGCCAAGATCGAGTTGTCCAACTCCTCTGCTACCGACGTCAACCTGCCCTACATCACTGCTGATGCCACAGGTCCTAAGCACTTGAACGTCAAGATCACACGCGCCAAGCTGGAAGCTTTGGTGGAAGACCTGATCGAGCGCTCCATTGCCCCTTGCCGCACTGCGATCAAGGATGCTGGCATTTCCGTCAGCGACATCGACGATGTGATTCTGGTCGGCGGCCAAACCCGCATGCCCAAGGTGCAAGAGAAGGTCAAGGAATTCTTTGGCAAAGAGCCACGCAAAGACGTCAACCCTGACGAAGCCGTGGCTGTGGGTGCTGCCATCCAAGGCCAGGTGCTGTCGGGTGACCGCAAGGACGTGCTGTTGTTGGACGTGACTCCCCTGTCTCTGGGCATTGAAACCCTGGGTGGCGTCATGACCAAGATGATCGCCAAGAACACGACCATCCCCACCAAGTTTGCACAGACTTTCTCTACCGCAGAAGACAACCAACCTGCGGTAACCATCAAGGTCTTCCAAGGCGAACGCGAACTGGCTTCGGCCAACAAGATGCTGGGCGAATTCAACCTCGAAGGCATCCCACCCGCAGCACGCGGAACACCCCAAATTGAAGTGGCTTTTGACATCGACGCCAACGGCATCTTGCACGTCAGCGCCAAAGACAAGGGCACCGGCAAGGAAAACAAGATCACCATCAAGGCCAACTCGGGCTTGTCCGAAGAGGAAATCCAAAAGATGGTGAAAGACGCCGAGCTCAATGCGGCAGACGACAAGAAAAAGCTCGAGCTCGTGCAAGCCCGCAACGAAGCTGAAGCCGCCATCCACAGTGTCAAGAAGAGCTTGGGTGAGCATGGTGACAAGCTCGAAGCTGGCGAGAAAGACAAGATCGAAGCTGCGGTGAAGGCCTTGGAAGAAGTCGCTAAGTCCGAAGACAAAGACGGCATCCAAGCAAAAACACAAGAGCTGATTGCCGCCAGCCAGAAGCTGGGTGAAAAGGTCTACGCCGACATGCAAGCCCAGCAAGCCGCTGAACAAGCGGGCGCTGGAGCCAGCGCCTCGGCTGAATCGAGCAAGCCCGCCGATGACAACGTCGTCGATGCCGAAGTGAAGGAAGTGAAAAAAGGCTGATAAGCCCTAGCCCCCATGGCCAAAAGAGACTATTACGAAGTTCTGGGCGTTGGCAAAACAGCGTCCGACGAAGAAATCAAGAAGGCCTACCGCAAGCTGGCCATGAAGTACCACCCTGACCGCAATCAGGGTGACGCAGCCAAGGCTGCGGAAGAAAACTTCAAGGAAGTGAAGGAAGCCTACGAGATGTTGTCGGACGCGCAAAAGCGCGCCGCCTACGACCAGTATGGCCACGCGGGTGTCGATCCCAACCGCGGCATGGGTGGTGGCGCTGAAGGCTTTGGCGGTTTTGCTGAAGCCTTTGGTGACATCTTTGGTGACATGTTCGGCCAGCAGCGTGGACGGGGTGGCCGGCAGGTGTACCGTGGCAGCGATTTGAGCTACGCCATGGAAATCACACTGGAAGAAGCGGCCAAGGGCAAGGATGCCCAAATCCGCATTCCCAGCTGGGACAACTGCGATACCTGCAAAGGCACGGGAGCGAAACCCGGCACCCAAGTCAAAACTTGCGGCACCTGCAATGGCCAGGGCAGCGTGCAAATGCGCCAAGGCTTCTTCAGCGTGCAGCAAACCTGCCCTACTTGTCGTGGTACTGGCAAGGTTATTCCCGAACCGTGCACAGCCTGTGCAGGCCAAGGCAAGATCAAGCGCCAAAAGACACTGGAAGTCAAAATTCCAGCAGGCATTGATGGTGGTATGCGCATCCGCAGTGCAGGCAACGGTGAGCCAGGCACCAATGGCGGCCCACCAGGGGATCTGTACATCGAGATACGCCTCAAAAAGCACGACATTTTTGAACGCGATGGCGACGATTTGCATTGCGCCGTGCCCATCAGCTTTGTCACAGCAGCTTTGGGCGGAGAAATCGAGGTGCCCACACTGGCGGGCAAAGCGCTTATCGACATTCCCGAAGGCACCCAAACGGGCAAGCAATTCCGCCTGCGCGGCAAGGGCATCAAGGGCGTACGCTCAAGCTACCCCGGTGACCTGTACTGCCACATCACGGTGGAAACGCCCGTCAAACTCACTGAGCACCAGCGCAAACTGCTCAAAGAGTTGGACGAGTCGTTCAAGAAAGCGGGCAACAAGCACTCTCCCTCGGCTGAGAGCTGGACTGACAAACTGAAGAACCTCTTCAGTTAATCGGCACGCTTTGCCCTCACGAGGCTAGCCGGACGCAATTGCGTCCGGCTGCTTTTGCAGCATACAAAGCCGCATCGGCACGCTGGAGCAACTGGTCTGTATCCGTGTCATCGGCACAGATGCAGGCCACACCAAAGCTGGCCGTCATGCGCAAAACCCCTGCATGACTCTGAAAAGGCTCTGCTTGCAACCCTGCACGCAAGCGCTCGGCTTGGATTTCTGCTCCCGCCAAGTCAGCCAATGGCAACACAAGCATGAATTCCTCCCCACCAGTGCGCGCCAAGATATCGGTGGCTCGGATGCTCGAAGCGAGCCGTTTGGCTACAGCCGCTAACACCTCATCTCCTACCAAATGTCCATGCGTATCGTTGATGCGCTTGAAATCATCCAAATCGAATGTCACCACCGAATAGGGTTTGCGACTGCGCTTGCTGCGTTCATGCTCCTCTTGTAAACGCTCCATCAAAACACGGCGATTGAACAGCCCTGTGAGTTGATCGGTAAACGAGAGCTCTTGCAGCTTGCGCAGCAAAGCACCGACCACCAAATTGAACAAGAGCAAATTGAACATACCCAACAGCAAGAGCATGCCCAAGGTCACCGACAAGTCCCAAGGACTGCCATCCCCAAAGTGGATTGACAAACCATTGTCATAAAACAACAAAAGCGCAGCCCGCCACCAAAAGAGCATGAGCAAGAAAAAAATGGGCACGATGAGAAGCAGATTGGATGTTCTGCGCTGACGTCGCCCAGCCAAACCCATTACAGGAACCGTCAGTAGCTGCATAGCCCCCACCATTGGCATGGTGGCACCAAGGGCGAACAAAAACGCGATCACACCGTACAACTGAGGAGACTCTATGCGCACCAGTTCGGCCATGAAAAGCGGCACAAGCATCCACAGGATGACAAGCCAGTTGAATTTACGCTGGGTGTAAAAAAGCAAGCCGCGGTAAAGGCAGACAAATGCAGCGTAAGTGAACAGGTTAACGACAAAACGCTGCGGCACCAGCACCATCGATGGCATGAAATACAGTGCAACGGCAGCGCATGCAGAAAGCAACCATCCCACCGACCAGCTGTAACAGGCTTGGGTGTGGATACGGAACTTCCACCCCACAATCCACCAAGCCAGCGCGTAAATAAGCAACTGCACACCCAGTGCAGCCATCAATGCATTCATGTCAATCCTTCGCCTTCAGACAGCGATTTTGGAGGTGAAGGATAACATTAATAAAAAATTTGTAACAATTACACTAGCAAAGCTTGTTTGGCATGCTCATATTCACGGCGCAATTGGGCAATAAAGTTCGCCGCAGACTGCACTTTCTGAATCGCCCCAATCCCTTGGCCACAACCCCAAATGTCTTTCCAGGCCTTCGCACCCGCCATGGAACCAAAATTCATCTGACTGGGATCGCTCGCGGGCAAATTGGCAGGATCCAAACCCGCAGCACGGATGCTGGGTGCTAAGTAATTGCCATGCACGCCAGTAAACAGGTTGCTGTAGACCACATCATCGGAATCGCAATCCACGATGGCCTGCTTGTACTCGGTAGCTGCGCGGGCTTCGTCCGTGGCAATAAAGGCCGAGCCGATGTAGGCAAAGTCAGCTCCCATGGCGCGTGCGGCAAGAACCGCAGAGCCCGAAGCAATAGCCCCTGACAAAGCCAAAGGCCCATGGAACCACTGGCGAATCTCTTGCACCAGCGCAAAGGGGCTCTTCACGCCCGCATGACCACCAGCACCAGCGGCCACAGCAATCAAACCATCGGCCCCTTTCTCAATGGCCTTGTGGGCGTGGGTGTTGTTGATGACATCGTGCAGCACCACGCCCCCATAAGAGTGAGCGGCGGCATTGATTTCCTCACGCGCCCCCAAGGACGTGATGATGATGGGCACCTTGTACTTCACACACAGGGCCATGTCATGCTCCAAACGGTCATTGCTCTTGTGCACGATCTGATTGATGGCAAAAGGGGCTGCAGGTTGATCCGGGTGCGCAGCATTGTGGGCTGCCAATGCCTCGGTGATCTCTTGCAACCACTCCTCCAACAGCTCAGCAGGCCGAGCGTTGAGCGCTGGCATGGAGCCCACCACACCCGCCTTGCACTGGGCAATAACCAGTTTGGGGGTGCTGATGATGAACATGGGAGAGGCAATCACCGGGAATGGCACATGGGCCAAAGCACCGGGCAAGCTGCGCAAAGAAGAGGTAGTGTGGGTCATCGCTTGAATCCTTCTCAGAATGCTTCTAGCGGCATAGCCAGCACGCTGTTGGCGCCTTGCACAATGCTGTCACGCATGCCTTGGCACTTCACCAGCAGGTGGTCGGCATAAAAACGCGCAGTGATCTGCTTGGCTTGCATGAAGGGCACATCCTCGCCGCGGGCTGCTGCGGCATGGGCTGCTAACCAAGAACGCGCCAACTGCCAACCAGCCAGCACAGTGCCAGCCAGCAGGAGGTAGGGCACGCTGCCTGCAAACACGTCGTTAGGCTGGGCCTTGGTGTGGGCGACCACAAAGTCCACCACATCCACAAACGCTTGGCGTGCCACTGCCAAGCGCTGGGCAATCGCATGGGCATTGGCATCCCCTGTAGCTTGCAAGGCCATTTCAGTGGCAGTGACTTGCTGGGCAATGGCCTTGGCGGTTGCCCCCCCATCACGCACGGTTTTGCGGCCCACCAAGTCATTGGCCTGAATAGCGGTGGTGCCCTCATAAATAGTCAAAATCTTGGCATCACGGTAGTACTGGGCAGCGCCCGTTTCTTCAATAAAGCCCATGCCACCGTGCACCTGCACGCCCAAGCTAGTCACTTCCAGACTCATCTCGGTGCTGTAGCCTTTAACCAGCGGTACCAAAAATTCGTAGAAAGCCTGCTGCTGCTTGGCCAAAGCGGCATCGGGGCTGTGGTGCGACACATCGTAGGCGGCTGCTGCCACGCTGGACAGAGCGCGACAGCCCTCGGTGTAAGCGCGCATGGTCATGAGCATGCGGCGCACATCCGGGTGGTGGATGATGGCCGCACTGCCGGGCAAGGAGCCATCCACAGGCCGGCTTTGCACGCGCTCGCGGGCAAAGGTGGCCGCTTTTTGGTAGGCGCGCTCGGCAATGGCAATACCCTGCACGCCCACGCTGTAGCGGGCCGCGTTCATCATGATGAACATGTACTCCAATCCGCGGTTTTCTTCGCCCACGAGGTAGCCCACCGCACCAGCGCCACTGGCATCGGCTACGCTGCCCGCCAAACCATCTCCGTACTGCAGCACCGCAGTCGGGCTGGCTTTGATGCCCATCTTGTGCTCAATCGACACGCACTGCACATCGTTGCGCTGACCGAGTGTTCCATCGGCGTTGACCAAAAACTTGGGCACCACAAACAGGCTGATACCCTTCACGCCTTCGGGCGCACCGGGCACACGGGCCAGCACCAAATGGACGATGTTGTCCACCATGTCATGCTCACCCCAGGTGATGAAAATTTTGGTGCCAAACACCTTGTAAGTGCCATTGCCTTGCGACTCGGCACGGCTGCGCACCAACGCCAAGTCCGACCCCGCTTGCGGTTCGGTCAAGTTCATGGTGCCGGTCCACTCCCCACTGATGAGCTTGGGCAAATATGCCGCTTTGAGTTCGTCCGAACCTGCCGTGAGCAAGGCCTCAATCGCTCCATCGGTCAACAGCGGGCACAACGCAAAACTCATGTTGGCACTGTTGATCATTTCCGAACACGCAGCCCCTATGCTCTTGGGCAAGCCCTGCCCGCCAAAGTCCACGGGGTGCTGCAACCCTTGCCAGCCGCCTTGGGCAAACTGCTCAAACGCCTGCTTGAATCCCGGCGTGGCCTGCACTTGGCCAGCTGCCCAGCTAGACGGGTTCTTGTCACCTTCCCAGTTCAGCGGGGAAAGCACTTCTTGGCTCAGTTTGGCTGCCTCTTCAAGCACCGCTTGGGCCGTGTCTAAGCCAGCGTCTTCGTATCCAGGCAAAGCAGCGACTTGCTCGATACCTGCCACGTACTGCAGGTTGAACAGCATGTCTTTGAGGGGGGCTTGGTATGTCATGGGGAACTCCTCGTGTATTTGTTATTGCCAGAAAAAAGCCGCCCCAAACAGACGGCTTTTTTCGGTAGGTTCTCTGCCGCTTACAGCGCCTTGACCAGTTCAGGCACTGCGGTGAACAAATCGGCCTCCAGCCCGTAGTCGGCCACACTGAAGATGGGGGCCTCAGGGTCTTTGTTGATGGCCACGATGACCTTGCTGTCCTTCATGCCCGCCAAGTGCTGGATAGCCCCGCTGATACCGCAGGCCACGTACAACTCGGGGGCGACGATCTTGCCGGTCTGACCGACCTGCAAGTCGTTGGGGGCATAGCCTGCATCCACCGCAGCACGGCTAGCGCCAATGGCCGCACCCAGTTTGTCGGCCAGTGGTGTCATGACCTCGTTGAACTTCTCCGACGACCCCAGAGCGCGGCCACCAGAGACGATGATCTTGGCAGCAGTCAGCTCAGGGCGGTCGCTCTTGGCCAGTTCAGAACCCACAAAACTGCTCTTGCCGCTGTCCGCAGCCGCTGCAATGCTTTCTACCGTTGCACTGCCACCGCTAGCTGCGGCATCAAACGCCGTGGTACGCACGGTGATGACCTTCACTGCATCGGCCGTTTGCACCGTAGCGATGGCATTGCCCGCGTAAATGGGGCGCTCAAAGGTATCGCTGGATACCACCTTGGTAACGTCGCTGAGCTGCGCCACGTCCAGTTTGGCCGCCACACGGGGGGCCACGTTTTTGCCGCTGGCCGTGGATGGGAACAGGATATGGCTGTAGGCACTGGCAACGGCGAGCACTTGGGCCGCAACGTTTTCAGCCAAGCCGTGGGCCAAAGCAGCGCTATCAGCGTGCAGCACTTTGCTCACACCGACTACTTGGGCGGCGGCGGCGGCGGCGGCGGCGGCATTGTGGCCTGCTACCAGCACGTGCACGTCACCACCGCAAGCTGCGGCAGCGGTAATGGTGTTCAGGGTTGCGCCCTTCAGGGACGCGTTGTCGTGTTCGGCAATAACGAGAGCGGTCATGGGTCTATGTCCTTCTGCGTGTTGTTCTATTAGATGACTTTGGCTTCGGTCTTGAGCTTGGCAACCAAGGTAGCCACATCGGGCACCTTGATACCAGCGCTGCGCTTGGCTGGCTCACTGACCTTGAGCGTCTTGATGCGCGGGGCCACGTCCACACCCAAGTCTTCGGGTTTGACGGTATCGAGCTGCTTTTTCTTGGCCTTCATGATGTTGGGCAAGGTGACGTAGCGGGGCTCATTGAGGCGCAAGTCGGTGGTGATAATGGCGGGCAGGCTCACGGCAACTGTTTCTAGGCCGCCGTCGATTTCGCGCGTCACTTGGGCTTTGCCATCGGCAATTTCTACCTTGGAAGCAAAAGTAGCTTGTGGCAGGTCTGCCAAAGCAGCCAGCATCTGGCCGGTTTGGTTGCAATCGTCGTCAATGGCTTGCTTGCCCAGAATAACCAAGCCGGGTTGCTCTTTGTCCACCAAAGCTTTGAGCAGCTTGGCCACGGCCAAGGGCTGCAGCTCGGCATCGGTCTCGACCAAGATAGCCCGGTCTGCACCGATAGCCATAGCAGTACGCAAGGTTTCTTGGCACTGGGCCACGCCACACGATACGGCGATGATTTCACTCACCGCACCCTTTTCTTTGAGGCGAACCGCTTCTTCCACAGCGATTTCGTCAAAGGGATTCATGCTCATCTTGACGTTGGCGATGTCCACGCCCGTGTTGTCTGACTTGACGCGCACTTTGACGTTGTAGTCCACCACGCGCTTGACTGCTACCAAGACTTTCATAGTTGCCTCTCCAAATAGGGGGTTGTCTGCAAAATAGAACGATCGTGCTTTTTTGATGAATTATAGCCAGAGCGCTGCAAAAAGCCTGCAGCAAAGTGGGTGCAGCACTCTAGAAGCTTTCCACCCAACGCACAATGCGATGGTTGTGAACCCATTTCATCACCATGAAGAACTTTAGCCTTAAAAAGTGGCCCCATCTGCTAATTAGCGTTCTGGGAACTGTGATTGGCAGCTCCAGCATGGCCGCTACGCCTGCCTGCACCGTAGCGCCCACCACGGCAGAGGCTGCCGATGACACACTGGCCCTGCAAACCAGCATAGACCAATGCGCTGCCCAAGGCGGTGGTCACTTGCAACTGGAGGGTCGCGTATACCGAATAGGCCCCATCCAACTGCGCAGCAAAGTGTATTTGGTACTCGATGCCGCCACCGTACTGCAAGGCACCGAGGACAAAAGCCGCTATGAAGCCGCCTTTATTGGCTGGCCTTACAAACCACGTGAAGCGCTGATCAGTGGCTACCAAATCAGCGATGCGGGCATCTTGGGCGCAGGCCGCATTGATGGCAACGGTCAACTCTGGTGGGCCCAAGCCAAAGTGCAACGCAAAGACGGCACCATGGCGCGCCTGTACCCAGACATACCGGCATCCAACGGCATGCCACGCCCGTGGTTGGTGGAGTTTTTCGACTCCCAACGCATCACCATCGATGGCCCCACCATGACCAACAGCCCTATGTGGAACTTGGTACTGCGCTATAGCCAGCATGTGCAAATCAGCAACCTCACCGTGCGCAACCCCGAGAACTCGGCCAACACCGATGGCATTGACGTGGTAGCCAGCCAGCACGTGACCATCCGCCATGTGGATATCAGCACGGGTGATGACAACATCGCTCTGAAATCGGGCCTGGCAGGCTCCACCCTGCCTGCACAAGCCACTGCCCACGTGGAAGTAAAAGCCGCCACCTTTGGCAGCGGACATGGTCTGTCCATTGGCAGCGAAACCATCCATGGCGTGCAAGACATTGCACTGGACGATGTGCACTTTGACGGCACAGACTACGGTTTTCGCCTGAAAACCGGGCGCGACCGGGGCAACAACATCGGCCCCATCAGCATTCGCAACAGCACGATGCGCAATGTGCAAATGGCTATTTCGGTCACTGCGTACTACCCCAATGTGCCCGATGCACGCGATGCCGCCCAACCGGTAGGAGCAACCACCCCACAAATCCATGACATCAGCATCGAGAACTTGCAAGCCAGTGCCAATGTGGCAGGCCGCATCGTTGGCTTGCCCGAGTCACCGGTACGGGGTGTGCGGCTGCACAACGTGCACATCAGTGCCAACAAAGGGCTGACGCTGCGTGATACCGAATTGCTGGAAAACAATGCGCAAATACAGACCCTGATCGGCCCAGCCGTGATCCCCCTAGAGGGGGTGAGAACTCCCTGAAGGGCGTACCAGCACTTGGCGCTGGGGAGTGGCCAAGGCAATGCCATGCGCGCGCAGTGCGCGCAGCATGGCCAGATTAATGTCAGAGCGCAAATTGCCTTGGTTTTGTCCCCCATCGGCCACCCAGTAGCTGACTTGAAACTCCAGGCCATCGGGCGTGAAGTTCTGCAAGCTGACCGAGGGTGCTGGGTCGCGCAGCACGCGCACTTGCTGCTCCACAGCCTCACTCATGAGGCGCATGGCCTGTTCAGCATCGCAGTCGTTGGTCAAGGTCAAAGTGATGGTTTGGTTGACACGGCTATCGGCCAGCGACAGGTTTTCCACCCGCTGGGTCATGAGCTGCTCATTGGGCACAATGGCCTCGCGCCCTGCCGCTGAGCGCACCACGGTATAGCGGGCATTGATTTGGGTGATCACGCCCTCAAACGCACCTTCGAGTCGCACCACATCGCCAATGCGCATGCTGCGCTCGGCCAAGATAACAAAGCCACTCATGTAGTTGGCAGCCAATTTTTGCAGGCCAAAGCCCACACCCACACCCACGGCGCCGCCCAGTACCGAGAGGGCGGTGAGGTCTATACCCACTGCGGCCATGGCCAGCATCACCCCCACCAGCATCAGTACCGCCCGCGTGGCGTTGCTGATGGCTTTGCGCAGTGACAACTCTGCCCCTGTAGCTTGGCGCAACAAACGCGATTCGATACCAGCTGATATCCACAAAGTGATGAGCAAGGTGGCCCCAGCGGTGATCATGCCCTCGATGAGGTTGCGCACCGACAAGGTGGTGCTGCCCACTTTCCAAGTGATTTGATCCAACTCGTTGAGCACCACGGGCAGCAGACCACTGACCCACAGCACCATGCCCAGCCACGCCACCCAAGATATGGTTTGCTCCAACGCCTTGACCCAGCGCGCTTGGGCAAAGGTGGCTTGCAGCACCTTGACCCCCACGCGAATGACCACCAAGGCCACGAACACCGGCACCGCAATGGAGAGCACCGCCGGACGCAGCCAATGCCTGACCACATCCAATGTGGCGTAAGTCAAACACAGCAACAACATGGGCAGCAGCACACCGTCCACCAATTTGCGGCCAAACCAGATGGAGCGTTCGTCGTGCTGGCTCAAACCTTTTTGCAGTGCTCGGGCCATGGCCCACGCCAGCAATATGACCATGGCCAACAAGCCGAGCTCGGCCAACACGGTGGGGCGCATCAGGTCTTGCAACCATCCGGCAAAGTCGTCAATGGGTTTGGGCTGAACAGACAAGGGATTTAACGTACTCATGTGAAAACAAGGCAATTGCGTTATGGTGCAGGACATGGATACACAACAGACCCTGCACGCCTTACTGAACCAGCTTAACACGGCCATTGTGGGCAAAAGCACCCAAGTTCGCGACAGTTTGGCTTGCTTGCTAGCCGGGGGGCATTTGCTCATCGAAGACGTACCCGGCGTGGGCAAAACCACGCTGGCCCACGTCCTGGCCCGCACGCTGGGGCTGCAGTTTGCGCGGGTGCAATTCACCGCCGACTTGATGCCCAGCGACTTGACCGGCGTGAGCGTGTTCGAGCGTGCCAGCGAACGCTTCACCTTCCACCCCGGCCCCTTGTTCACCCAAGTGCTGCTGGCCGATGAAATCAACCGCGCCAGCCCCAAAACCCAAAGCGCCTTGCTCGAAGCCATGGAAGAGCGCCAAGTGAGCGTAGACGGCAACACCCACGCGCTGCCTGCGCCCTTTTTCGTCATCGCCACGCAAAACCCCAGCGAACAACTGGGCACGCACCCCCTGCCTGAATCGCAGTTGGACCGATTTCTGATGCGCATCAGCCTGGGCTACCCCGACAGGCAGTCCGAGCGCCTGCTGCTGCGCCACGACGGGCACCGCGCCCACGTGGAGCAACTGCCCGCCCTTTTGGGGCCAGGTGGTTTGCAAGGCCTGCAAGACAGCGTGCAAGCCGTCCATGTGGCCGACCCGCTGCTGGACTACGTGCAAGACCTCATCAGCGCCACGCGCAATGGCCAGTGGTTCAGCCAAGGCCTGAGCCCGCGTGCGGGCTTGGGCCTGCTGCGCGCGGCCAAAGCCTATGCCTTGTTGCAAGGACGCGACTACGTGGCCCCCGACGATGTGCGCGCCATCCTGCCGCAAACCGTGCTGCACCGGCTGCGCCCCGCTAGCCAGCAGCGCGCCAGCAGCGTGAGCGACCCGGTGCAAGCCTTGCTGCACAGCGTGCCCTTGCCTTGAGGCGGCCGCTTTATGCTCCGGCTACGCAACCCGCTCACCACCGTGTACGCGGTGCTGTTCACCGCCCCGCAACGGCGCATCCGCGATTGGTTCCACCAGCGGCTACCCGCCCGCGACAACATGGTGCTGACGCAACGCAACGTCTACATCATCCCCACCCGCGCGGGCTGGATGCTGGCGCTGACGGTGTTGGTACTGCTGGTGGCCAGCATCAATTACCAGCTCAATTTGGGCTACGCCCTGACCTTTTTACTGGCCGGCAGCGTGGCTATCAGCATGCATGTGTGCCACGCCACTTTGCGCGGACTTGCTATGCATTTGATAGCGCCTCCAGCACTATTCATGGGCTCTGCGGGCAAAATTCGCATAGAAGTGCAAAACCCCAGCAAGCGCACCCGCTGGGCCTTAGCACTGGGCTTACTCGACAGCACAGAGCCCATTTGGCTGCATGTGGACGCCCACAGCCAAACCGGCCTTGATGTGCCCTTTGTCCCCCACGCACGGGGTTGGCAACCACTACCCAGACTGAGCGCCCATACCCGCTTTCCGCTGGGAGCATTTCACGCATGGACAGTGTGGAAGCCCGCTGCTCGCGTGCTGGTGTACCCGCAGCCCGAACCACACGCTCCTACCCTGCCCCTGACTGCAGCGCGCACCGAGCAGCACAGCACTGAGGATGAACTGCCCACCACCACAGCGCAGCCCCACCCAGTCACCAAGGGCGATGGCAGTCTGCCCGAGGATGTGCGCCCCTACCGCCGCGGCGACCCACTCAAATGGGTGGTGTGGAAAAAAGCTGCACGCACGGATCGAATCGACCAATGGGTCAGCCGCACCCACGGCCCCGATAGTCCCCCCAGCAGGGAACGCACCGTGTGGTTGGATTGGCAGCAGGCGCAGCAAAGCCTGCACACCCTGCCGCACCAGCACACCGCACCGGCTATGGATCTGTACCCCAATGCCCATGAGCATGCCCTAGGGCGACTCTGCGCTTGGGTGCTGCAAGCCCAAGAGCAAGGCCTGCACTATGGCTTGCGATTACCAAACGTCCACATCGCACCTGATAACGGCCCCGACCACCAAAGCGCCTGCCTGCAAGCGCTGGCCTTGGCCTGACTGCCTGCACTATGAAAAACCCCCTGCACTCCTTGCCACGCGATGACCGTGACACGCTGCTGACGCTGGCCGTAGCGCTGTGGGTGTTGCTGCCGCAGTGGAACCACTTGCCGCTGTGGTGCTCGGCGCTGTCTGGCTTGCTATTGGCTTGGCGCGCTTGGCTGACGTTGACCCATGGCACACCAAGTCATGCACCAGGCTTGCACACCGGTGCGGCCGCGTCCTTGCCGCGCAGCCGCTGGCTGTTGCTGATTGGCGTATTGGCTTGTGTGGCCGTGGTGCGGGAGTACGGCACCCTGCTGGGGCGCGATCCGGGAGTGGCCTTGCTGGCCGTGCTGCTGGCCTTGAAGACGCTGGAAATGCGCGCCCAGCGCGACGCCATGGTGGTGTTTTTTCTGGGCTTTTTCATGCTGCTGGCGCAGTTTTTTTTCAGCCAAAGCCTGCTCACGGCAATCCACATGCTGCTGGGATTGCTGGCCCTGCTCACACTGCTGGTACTGGCCCACATGCCCAGCGCCATGGCGCAAGAGGCATCGCTGCGCAGCGCACTGGGCGTGGCGTGCAAACTGGCGGCGTGGGGCACTCCGCTCATGCTGGTGCTGTTTGTGCTGTTTCCGCGCGTGGCCCCCTTGTGGCGCATGCCGCAAGACTTGGTGGCTGGCAAAAGTGGTTTGTCCAACCACATGGAGGTGGGCCGCATGGCCCAACTGGCGCTGGACGACAGCGTGGCCATGTTTGTGCGCTTTGACGACCCGGTTCCGCGCCCCGACCAGCTCTACTTTCGCGGCCCGGTGCTGAGCGTATTTGACGGCCAGCGCTGGACCAGCGCGGCCAGTGCGGCCGACTCCGCCAATTTGGTTGGCCCATTGGATGCCGCGCTCCTCCTGCCCCAAGGCCCAGCGGTGCGCTACCAAATCATCCTGAACGCGCCACTGGCCGATGGTGGACAAACCGTGCTACCCGTGCTCGATGCCACCACCACTGTCGACATGCCCAACCAGCACCCACATGGCAATGCGGAACTGAGCTGGTTTATTCCCACCGCCCTGCAAGACAGTGTGCGCTACCGCGCCAGCAGCCATGTGGAGTTTGGCCATGGCGCGGGCCTGTCCAACACCAGCCGCCTGCGCAACTTGCAGTTGCCCATGGGCTACAACCCGCGCACACAAGCATGGGCGACAGACCTGCGCCGCCAAGCCCAGCAGCGCTACCCGCAAGCAGCAGACAGCGCCCAGCGCACGCAGTGGCTGGTGCAAACGGTGCTGGAGCACATCCGCACCGGTGGCTACACCTACACGCTAGAGCCCGGCACCTATGGGCGCGACAGTGCAGACGAGTTTTGGTTTGACCGCAAACTGGGCTTTTGCGAGCACTTTGCCGCAGGCTTTGTGATTGCCATGCGGGGGGCAGGCGTGCCTGCCCGTGTGGTCACGGGCTACCAAGGCGCGCAGGTCAATGCCTTAGACGGTGCCTGGGTAGTGCGCCAAAGCGACGCCCACGCGTGGGCCGAGGTGTGGCGCAGCGATGTGGGGTGGCAGCGCGTAGACCCCACCGCCGCCATAGCCCCCGGGCGCATTGGCAGCTACAACCGCCTGCAAACCGCCACAGGCGCCGTGGTGAGCCAAGTAGTGGGCACCATCAGCCCCAACCTGCTAGTGCAATGGCGCGCCCTGTGGGATGCCGTCAACAACCAGTGGACGCAATGGGTGCTGAACTACGGCCAAAACCGCCAAATGCGGCTCTTGGAGCGGCTGGGCTTTGAATCACCCGACTGGCAGCAACTGGGCCAAGTGCTGGGTGCTTTACTAGCCGCTGTGGCGGGGGTAGGCATAGCGTGGGCATGGTGGGACAAACGGCAGCACAACCCTTGGCTGCGCCTGCTGCACCGCGCCGCCCAGCGCTTGGGCTACCCCACCCCGCACGAGAGCGTCACCCCTGGCCAACTGCAAGCATGGGTAGGCAACAGCCCACTGCCAGTGCCTGCGCAAGAGGCTTGGCAAGCATGGCTAGCGCAGCTGCAAGCGTGGCGCTATGCGGCACAAGAGCGTGCGAGCCTCAAGACACTGCGCCAAAAACTACGGGGCCTCGAAAGGCCCCGTGTGAAATAAGCAGATAGCGGCTTATTGGATGGGGATTAATGGGCTAGTAAACGTAGCGGGCCCATTTGAGATTGACAGAAGTAGATGTCGAACTACAGCCTTTTGATACCACTTGAAGCTGATCGCTAGTCAAACCATTCGTATGCACATTAAATGACCCCCCAGTGAATTTAATTGCACCTCCACTAGCATTTACACCAACAGCCGCTGTTCCATACACATTGGTTTCTCCTCCACTGCTATCCAAGGCACCTCCCACCAAAATATTTCCATGCACTTCCCAACCAGATATGGTTAATTTCTTATTAATAGCAATTGCCATATTTCCTATGGGGTAGGTATGTGCAGCACCATCACTATCGGCCCAAGTTGCCAAGCTCCACGTATTATTATTTTTTGTACAAAGATTAGTCGGATAAAAATCACCAGAACATGCGTCCGAAGCTCCTGCAAAGTTTGGGGCCCACAAAGGTATATGCCCAGAATTAGTTAAGTTCAAATTACCGGTAGAAAAAATACCCGTTACGATCTTAGACATTAAACCAGAGGAAACTCCATCAATTTTTACATCCCCATCAAACAAAGCTACTCCAGGCGGCATTTTTGAGAGTCCATTCATAGTCCAGCTTGACGTTTCATTTTGAAAACAATGTGCTGACGAGTGCGCGCTATCCGTTATCCAATTACACATTAAGAAATTTTTCCCACCAAGCTTCCTAACATCACCAGTCTTGAGGTTATAAATACCATCAATTGATGTACCATCCGATGTTTTTACATTTTTCACTTTGAGCATTGGAACATTGGATTCAAAGTAAAAATAATAATTTACATCACCGGAATAATCTTTAGCATCTAAAGTATCTGTTTTGGTATTGCAATAAGGTAAACCAGGCAAGCCAGGGGATGTATTGACAACGGATGAGGTTAAGTTATTGATAGATCCAGAATACTTTGTTTTAGAAGAAGAATAGAATATATCTCCCGCAATTTTACTACCACTCCCTATAGGAGTGAAGTTGTCGCATGAAGTACTTCCACATGATGCAAATTGACTCCACAGATATCCTCCACCTGTAATCGACGAAATTTTTCCAGTTTTACCGCCACCAATTTTTGCATCGCCAGCCACCAATAATTCAGAAATACTGCTATTCCATCCCTCGTCCACAAAACTATTGGCCCACACTTTAGATGCAGTAGTCGTAGCAATGGAAATATTTCCACCATATATGGAAGTTGCCACAAATAAAAGTGTATCGGGCAATAATCCAGAGCCACTTAACCCAGTTGCGGCTTCTTGGGCATTCGAAACGACGCCCGTAGTCGTGTCAATCGTTGCAGAAGCCAAATTAACCACATATTTACTGCCATCAGTCAATGTAACAAATGCCCAACCAGATGTATCAGGCAGAACCGTACCAGCAGTCCATGGTGGTGTAGTGGGAGATGCAGTTGACGCTTTTAATTTCCCACCAATATTTCCCGCACCTATCTTTGATCCATTTGAATAGACATCAACAGAATATGAACCGGCTTTCAGGGCTGTATAAACAGCGTCTGTTTGACTGGAATTCAAAGTAATGTTCTTACCCCAAAAAACAACATTTTTTGGCGGATTCATTCCGCTACTAGTTTTAATGGTTCCATTTTGAGAGTAAATATAGGTGTTATCAACAACCCCACCACCATTCAAAGTGACATCCCCTGTTGCACAGCCTGACAATTTAACTGTTGCAGCGCTTTCTACAGTAAGGTTGCCATCTACTGCAATCCCAGCCAAACTTCCCGAGGAACTGGTCGCATTTAAGCCACCGCCTGAAACTGACGTATCTCCGCCCAATACAAGACCAGCGCTAATACTTTTACTGCAGGTACCAGAACTGCTGCTAGCGCTAGCAGTAGTCGCCCCATAAACCACCCGAATAGTGCTCGAAGCTCGCGCTGCTGTATCTTCTTCACCGGAAGTAGCTGTGACATCCACCGTGAAAGTAGTGGGGTTTGTTGCACTGTCTACCGCAACCGCAGTAGCAGAGACACCATCAAGCCCTGTCAACTCAAGCTTGACAGAGCCTTGGGAAGTAATGGCCGCTGCCAATGCTTTGGTGTTGTCCGTGCTGTTGGTCATCAATGTCTGCAAATAACTGCGTACCACCTCCACACCAGTCCAAGCACGCACTTGCGCTTGGGTTTGTGCGTGCAATGAGGCGCTTTGTGCTTGCGAGGCGTTGACGTAGTAGATGGTGCCCACGGTGGCAGCTGACAAGGTCAGGCCAATGAGGAGCACCATGACGATAGTGGCCACGCCGCGCTGTGCGCGGTGGGCTAGTCGTGTGTTAAATGGCTTAGCTGGGGACATGGTGTTTACTCCTGCATCAGCTCAAAGGAAAGTTGACCAAACAACTGCTGCTGGTAGAGGTTTGGGTGGTGTTGGTGGTGATGTTGTTGTCTTGCTTGAAGTCACGGCGAACCGTGTTGGTGGTGAAGGTCATGCTGACCTTGCCAATACCCACGATGCCAAAGGACGCGCAGCCACCCGACTTTTCTGACAAGGCCATGTGCGTAGTGGACTGGCTGGAGTTGTCCAGCACTGTCTGCGTCCAAGCCAGAGTGCTCCACCCGGCGCTGGCAGAAGTGCAATCTTGCGGGCCCAAGCGGTACATGCCACCAGTGCTTGGGGAATACAAGCCTGCGCACTGGTAGGTGGAGCCAATTTTTTCACCCCACACCACCGCATTGCCTTCTGTACCAACACTTTGCAAAGTACCCGAGAGCACGCCAGTTGTTGCGTCGATGCTTGCACCGGACAACACCACCAAATCTGTACCAACGGTAGCGGAGGTGATAGCAAAACCGGCTGACTGCACTAGGAGCTGGCTGGTCAGAATGCTGGATAGGCGTTGCGCATCGTTGATCGAGTCTTCTTTGGAACTCATGCTGGTGCGGATGAGGTTCTTAAAGACGATGACAGTGGCCAGCAAAATGATCAGAGAAATGACCAAACCGACCATGAGGCTGATGAGCGATATGCCCGTTTGTTTCTTGCGGGAAAGCATGGTCATGATCATCAAGGGGCGATGCTGATGCCTGTAGTACCCGCGTCATCGCCGCTGGTGGGGGTAGCCAAGGACGTTAATTGCGTCACGTTGGTCACAGAGCCACTGATGCCCAAGCTGCTTCCATCTGCTTTTTTGGGATCCACCGTTACGGATGCAATGGTGCTGCAAGTGGGTGTGACGGCGACTTGACTGCTGGTGGAGACGGCGGTGCCGCTGCTGCCACACAAAGTGCTAACACCTGTGTCACTGAGAACCTGGCGCATTTCCACCAAAGTGCGTGACCCGACGCTGGTGTTGCGCTGGTTATTGAGTGTCTTGGTCATGACAAATGCCAAACCCAGTGAGATGACCGACATGAGCAACATGCCCACCAAGGCTTCAATGAGTGCGTCCCCGCGCTGCGATGACAAGGGTTTATTGCAGAGTGAAGGTTTCATTCTGGGTACCTTTGGATGTTTTGTAGCTAGTAGCAGCGGTAATGGGCAAACCTAAGCTGCTCAGTTCCAACGAAGCGAGCGTGGTCTCTGTGCCAGAGGATGCTATGTAGCTGAAAGCGACCCCTGCGGGGTAGCCCGCGCTCCACTTGGCAAGCGTGCTGGTGCAACTGGAGGCAGGGCCTTCGCAGGCATATATCTTGGCGTTGGCAGTGTCAATTACCAAAGAGGCTGCTGCCGTTGAACCTTGGGCTTTTTGGGCATTGCGCAAAGCCAAGCCCTTCACTTGGCTATAGCTCTGTACCAAACGTGCACGGGCCTCTGAGACTCGCCCGGAATCAACCCAACTCGATGTCAGCGGAATGGCAACCACCAGCAATATGCCGATGATGGTCAACACCACCAACAGCTCGATCAAGGTGATGCCTTGCTGTAGTTGGCGCATGTGCTTCACCATGATGTGAAACCGCAATCTGCCCCCGTGGCGGTGCCAGCTGTTGAGGAATTGGTCACTGACAAGGTGCAGGCCATGCCTGTAACACCTTCAGCAGAGAGCGTGTAGGTGGTTGCTGTCGAGTTGACCTTGTATGTAAAAAATGCACTCTGGCTAGGTGCCCAACCGGGAAACGCAGTCTGAGTTCCACTGGTGCTGTTGCAGGCCGTTGTGCATGCGGTGTAGCTCAACTGCTTTTGGTAGCCGTTTTCTAGGACAGCAGCCAGCGCCCGCAAATCGGCAGCGGCCGAGCGTGCACGGCTTTTTTTAACGTAGCTGTTGTATGCCGGCAGTGCCACTGCCGCCAAGATGGCCACTATGGCCACCACGATCATGACTTCAATGAGGGTGAATCCGCGGCTAGTGCGCACACCTGAAAAACCGCACCACGGTTTGACCATAGCTCTACCTTTTCGACTGAAACAACGCTAAAAAAAATGGGGAATGTTTTGAAATGCGTGCCCGTGGCACCATTTGATTTGCAGTTTTTAACACAGGCATGGCATTACCCCATACCCAGTTATCGGGTAGCGCGGACGCTTAGCAACACTCCTAGTGTGCAGCAATGACTTCTGGTTCTTTTTCTGCTAATGGCTGTGGTGGTGGCCTGTCATTGAGTGGGTTCACCTCTATCGGCGCTACCTCACCACGTAGCAACGCACGTAACTGCAACTCTACTTGCTGCAATATAACGTTCAATAACGTTTCATCAACCATTTGATCGGCCACACTCAACTGCCCTTGCGCATAGTGCACTTTGAAGGCCAACCCATCACTGGGCGTGCGCCCCAAGGGCACCGCAACCCCACTGGCCAACGCACTTTGAAACTGCTCTGACGACAGCATGGCCCCCTGCAGTTGCAACGCAGCATCCAGTTGCAGCCGATTTACCAAATCTTGTGCACCATCGGCAGCAGGCTTCAGGGCCAATTGCAAATTGCCCTGCACTTGGCCCTGCAAAGGGCCGCTGCCTTGTGCATGCAGCTGGTCAATGCCTAGCTGCAAACCAGCACCTAGCAGCATCTCTACCGCGGCCAGTTGTCGTTTGGAGCCAAGGCTGACACCACAACTGCCCTCCCCAGCGGCGATAAATTGGCGCACGCTGGGCCAGTAAACATCCTTCGCCCCCAAAGCAAAACGCAGGTTTTGCAAGGCCTGCCGCCCAAACTGAATGCGGTCAACCGATGGTGTAATTTCTGCATCCAAGCGGCTCACTCCATTCACATCGCGCATCCGTGCCTGCAATTGCAGTGCAAGCCCTTGCGCAAGCCATGCCATGCGAGAACCTTGCTCAGCGTTAGCCTGGGGCTGCCAGCGCCATTGCTCACTGCGCAGTTGCACCGATAGCAGGGATTCGCTCCACAACAAGCTGCCTTGGACTGGGGCCATGTGCAGCGGGGCATCCAGCCACATAAATTGGCGCGGGCTGATGGTGAATTGGCTGCGCACTCGGGCGTCGTAGCCCAACTGGGCGCTGCCAGTTGCACGCCACGCAGCACCAGTCTCAATTCCGTGCATCGGCTGGAGTGACCACTCCACTACCCCCCAACCGTGCTGGCTGGGAATATGGCCGACTTGGTAACGCAGCACCCATGCGGGTTGGGCTGGACTTTGAGCCGATGCATCCCAACAATCACTCACCAATTGCACCTGCAACTCACCAGAGGAGCGCAGCCACTGCAAATCGTTGTGCCAAGCCACTACCCGCACACTGCTGCGATTGGTCTGAGCACTGGCCACCCACTCTTGCATGCGCAGTTGCAACACCAAACCAATAGCCCACGGTGCCATCAAGACCAAACCGATGCACAGCAACAACAAAGCCAGCGCCAATAGCCACAGCCTGCGTACCCATTTGCGGGGACCGGGCTGCGGCGCTGGTGGTTCTGTTGGGGTTTGCTCAGGCGGTACAGGATCCTGCGCCAGAGGGAGTTCGGACTCTATCCAACGGGGTTCTTGCCGAGTGCTTGAAAAGTCTTCTGCTGCCATGAAATTTCCACTGCAAGACTTTGGACTGCGTGCGCACGGTTAAGCTTGTGCCCATGCGTATTGCTTGCTCCATGATTGTCTCCACTATTTCACGCCAATCCCGTTCCGATTTCAAAAGCGGCTTGTTTTGTGCAGTATTTGCTACGTTTTTGATAGCTACTCCAGCAGTATCAGCAAGCTCTAGCACCGATTTACACACAAAAAAACAACAAGCACAGCACCACAGCCGCAAAAGCGATGCAGCACACCAGCAACGGGTGCGACAGATCCAACACCAAGCGCAACGGGCCAGTTTGCAGCAGGAGGCAGAGGCATCCCCCAGTTACGCCAAGCGCGCTGATGTGATGGCTGCAGCCCAAGAGATGGCCCAACGCCTCAAACTCGATATGCAATGGGTGCAAGCCACCGTAGGCCAAGCCCGCAAGATGGACTCCATCGCCCGCGCAGTGCTTCCCCCCAGCAGTGGCATGAACAAAAACTGGGCGCTCTACCGCAGTCGCTTCATCGAGCCCATCCGCATTGCAGCAGGCGTGAAGTTTTGGCGCACCAACCAAGCCACGCTGGAGCGAGCAGAACGTGACACGGGCGTACCTGCCAGCATCATCGTCGGCATCATTGGAGTGGAAACCATTTACGGCCAAAACACCGGCAACTACCGCATCATTGATGCGCTCACCACCTTGGCGTTTGACTTTCCCAAAGAACACCCCCGCGCGGAAAGCCGTGCGCGCTATTTCCGCTCCGAACTCGAAAGCTACCTCCAACTGACAGCCCGCACCGGCACCAACCCGCTAGCCCTGCGCGGCAGCTACGCCGGGGCCATGGGCATGCCGCAATTCATGCCATCGAGTTGGACTCAGTACGCGGTGGACTTCGATGGCGATGGCCGCGTTGACCTGTTTGCCAATCCGGCTGATGTGATTGGCTCTGTAGCCAACTACTTTGTGGCCTTTAAGTGGAAACCGGGCGTGCCGACACACTTTGCCATCGACCCCGATCGCAACAACCCCAATGCGATGGCCACCTTGCTACAGCCCGACATCGTGCCCACATTCAGCGCCCCAACCATGGCCAATTTAGGGGTCAAGCTGGACACTGCAGGGCAGCAATACAAAGGCCCACTGGCCTTGATAGAGCTGCAAAACGGCGACCAAGCCCCCAGCTATGTGGCTGGCACGGAGAACTTTTATGCCATCACCCGCTACAACTGGAGCAGCTACTACGCCATGGCCGTGATTGAACTGGGGCAAGCAATTGCAAACGCTATGCAGCAAACCCAGCAAGCCGCGTTACCATGAGCACCCACCGTCGCTTGCGTGTTGCACGAGTCCGCCCACCATGTCCAAGACCCCAAACCAAGAGCCCCCTACCCTGCACTCCATACTAGACACTGGTCACGACCACTCCACCAGTGCTTTGTACCGTTCTGCCTTGGGTGACTTGTGGAACAACGTCTACCTCAAGCACTTTGCCAGCATGGAAGAACACCCCAAACCACATTGGCGTTGGCTGGGCTGGAACTGGGCTGCAGCGGGCTTGACCACCAACTGGCTCATCTACCGTGGCATGTGGCGCGGGGTATTGACCTACATATCAACCCTTCTAGCCCTCTGTTTGCTGGTGCTGGGCATGGGTCGATTGGCCTACCACTTGGACGATACAGAACTGCTGATAGCGCTAGGCGTGGTGGTGGTGCTCATTTCCGTCTTCATGGGCTTGGCAGGCAACGCCTTGCTCTACTGGAGTACGCGAAAGCAACTGCAAAAAGCACTGACCGTGACCACCTCGCTAGCAGAAGCCAACGAATGGCTGCGGCGCCATGCCCCTAGCCGCAAGCGGCTCTACATCGTGGCAAGCGCCAACGCCGCATTGCTCGTGGTGTGCCTGCTGTCTTGGTTGCAAATGCCCTTGCTAGAAGGTATTCCCACCACGGCTAGCACGCCCGCTGCCAACGTGGTCAATCCCCCTGCGCCCACCACCAAGACACCGGCTGCTGCACCGCTTCCCACGGCTGCACCTAGCGCACCACCTTCAGCCGTGTCCCCACCACCATCCCCCACTACGCCCCCGACAAGCGCAACCGCGCCTGTAACGCCTGTACAAACCGCCCCAAGCCCGGTGACTCCGCCCCCAGCAGCAGGCACACCAGCCAGTGCCCCACCTAGCAGCCCAGCCAGTCCCAGCGATACAGCACAACGCCCCAGCGCCCCCCGCAACAACACGGCGGCGGCTACAAACCGGCCAACTGCTCGCCCCAACACAGATACCAGTGACAGGCCCGCGCTGGTCTCGGAAGCGGCGCGACAAGCACGCGAGCGGGTGCAACGACTCAATACCGACACCCCATAAAAAAAGCCTGGGGACTACCCAGGCTGAACCGGAATCTGAACGCCATCAGGAACCGACTATTCCTGCAAACTGGTCTTGCAGGGCGTCTTGCCAGTGATCCACCTCCACCGCGCCCACATGCAATTGGGCAAGGCACTGCTCCCCGTGTAACTCCCACTCATGGGAGCACGCGCTACCCTCGAAGCGGTTAACCAGATGGTCTGCCAAACCCAGCATGGCCACCAAAGTGCGCAACTCGACCGGGAAGTCGTTCGCCTGCAGCACTTGCAAGTCGTGGTGCATGCGCACGGCAATCGACACAATGGGCGGCAAACGCCAAGTCTTGGCCACGATAGCCCCCACCACCGCATGGTCGGTGCGGTGGGCGGCGTTCTCCAACTCCAACATGGGTTTTTCAGGGCTGGCCAACGCTTGCTGCAAGGTCTTTTCATAACCGGGCACAGCCTGCAACAAGATAGGAATACCCACATGGCAAAACAAACCACAGCTATGCGCTATATCCACCTTGATACCGTACATCTGCTTGGCAATAAAGCCCATGGCATCAGCGCGGCGAGTCGAGTTTTCCCAGAAGTGGTTGAGTAAATCCCATTTCACCGGGAACGACTGGCGCAGCAAAAAACCCGTCAGGATGGATATGGTGCTATTCATGCCCAATACCGACACAGCCTCAGCCACAGTAGCGGCAGCGCGCGAGCGTTGGTACAAGGGGCTGTTGGCAACCCGAATCAACGACGCTGCCATAGCCACATCGCGCTCTGCGATGCGGGCTATGACTTGGGGATCTGGATCGGCACGGTTGAACTCCGTGCGCAAATCCGTCAGCAGAGCAGGACAAGGCTGAATGACAATGTCGCGGAGCGTACTTTGTGCTTTGGCTTTGTCTATGTCGTTGGCTATCTTGTCCAGTACTGCAGATGACATAGGCTTTATTGATTGGGAACCAGAAATTCCCGGCTTATGCAGAAGCCCAGATCATTCACCCGATCGAGGAACTGTGTCAAATAGGCATGCAAACCTGTTGCCAGAATTTCATCTATGCGCCCATATTGCAACTCTGCTAACAATTTGCCCGCGCGACGCAAAGCCTCGCTTTGTGGGTCGGCCACCAAGCGCTTGAGGTTGCCCACCACTTCGGCCATGCAGGCATGCAAAGAGCGCGGCATGCTGCGATTGAGAATCAAAAGATCGGCCACTTGCTCAGGACGGATCACATCGCGGTACACCTTGCGGTAAATCTCAAAGGCCGACACGCTGCGCAAAATCGCGCTCCAATGGTAGAAATCGTACTCTTGGTCTTTCTCGCTGGCAGCGCCAAAGAAGTCACTCTGCACCGCATGGAACTTCACATCGAGCAAACGGGCGGTGTTGTCAGCGCGCTCTAGGAAAACACCTAAACGCATAAAGTCAAACGACTCGTCCATGAGCATGGTGCCCACCACCACGCCACGTGAGAGGTGGGAGCGGAATTTCACCCACTCAAAAAACACCCCAGGATCGCGCTCAAACTCCGTGCCACGCACCATGCGACGCACGTCCAACCACGTGGCGTTATGCGTTTCCCACACCTCGGTAGTGAGTGCACCGCGCACCGCACGGGCATTCTCCCGCGAGGCATTGAGGCAAGACAGGATGGACGAGGGATTGTTCTCATCCTTGACCATGAAATTCATCACATCACGGGCATTGATATCGCCATGGCGCTGCTGGTAAGCGGGTGCCAGTTCGCAAATAGACAACATGCCTTGCCAGCCCATTTGGGCCACGGAATCGGACTGGGGTAAGAGCGAGGTTTGGTAATTCACGTCCAGCATGCGGGCGGTGTTTTCCGCGCGCTCGGTGTAGCGGGACATCCAGAACAGGTGGTCAGCGGTACGGGACAGCATAAAACGGTATTCCTTGCGCGGTTTCTCAAGCTTCCAAAATCCAAGTGTCCTTGGTGCCGCCGCCTTGCGACGAGTTCACCACCAGCGAGCCTTCTTTGAGGGCCACGCGGGTCAGACCACCGGGCACCATCTTCACGCTCTTGCCAGTGAGCACATAGGGGCGCAAGTCGATGTGGCGCGGCGCAATGCCGCTCTCCACAAAGGTGGGGCACGACGACAAGCTCAGCGTAGGCTGGGCGATATAGCCACTGGGGTTGGCCAAGAGCGCCTTGCGGAAATCTTCAATCTCAGCCTGCGTGGCGGCAGGCCCCACCAGCATGCCGTAGCCGCCCGCACCGTGTACTTCTTTGACCACCAAGTCCTTGAGGTTGGCCAGCACATACTTCAAGTCGTCCGCGTTGCGGCACATGTAAGTGGGTACGTTGCTCAGAATCGGTTTTTCACCCAGATAGAACTCAATCATCTTGGGCACATAGGGGTAGATGGATTTGTCGTCCGCGATGCCTGTACCCACCGCGTTGCAGATGGTCACATTGCCTGCCTTGTAGGCCTGCAACAAACCGGCACAGCCCAAAGTCGAATCGGGACGGAACACCTGCGGATCAAGGAAGTCGTCGTCCACGCGGCGGTAGATCACGTCCACCCGCTTGGGGCCGCGGGTGGTGCGCATGTAGACGAAGTTGTCCTTCACAAACAGGTCTTGGCCTTCGACCAACTCCACCCCCATTTGCTGGGCGAGGAAGGCGTGCTCAAAGTAAGCACTGTTGTACATGCCGGGGGTGAGCACCACCACCGTGGGGTCGGCAGAGCCTGCAGGGCCGCTTTCACGCAAGGTTTCCAGCAGCAAGTCGGGGTAGTGGGCCACGGGAGCCACGCGGTGCGCGCTGAAGAGTTCAGGGAAGAGGCGCATCATCATCTTGCGGTCTTCCAGCATGTAGCTCACGCCGCTGGGTACGCGCAAGTTGTCTTCCAAGACAAAGTATTCGCCCTCGCCTTTGGCATTGGGTGCCCGCACGATATCAATGCCCGAGATTTGCGAATACACGTTGTTGGGAACATCTACACCGATCATTTCGGGGCGGAATTGGGCGTTGCCTTCGACCTGCTCACGCGGAACGATGCCCGCCTTCAGAATTTCTTGCCCGTGGTAGATGTCGTAAATGAAGCGGTTGAGCGCTGTGACCCGCTGGGCCAAGCCCTTTTCCATACTCTGCCACTCTTTGGCAGGAATGATGCGAGGAATCAGATCGAATGGGATGAGCCGCTCAGTGCCGGCGCCCGTTTCGTCCTTTTCACCGTAAACGGCAAAGGTAATCCCCACTCGGCGGAACATCATTTCCGCCTCTTCCCGGCTTTTCTCCATGGCGTCAGCGGCTTGCTGCGCCAGCCAGGCATCGTAGGTCTTGTAGTGTTCCCTTATCGCACCCTGCTGGGCAGGACGTGTATAGGGAAGTTGGGTGTACATCTCGTCGAACTTCTGCATAACAAAGACCTTCCTTGACCACCTTTACGCAAACTTCAGGCCAAGTATGACAGCAAAATCACGCACCAAAAACAAGCACTAACGCCACAACAATTGCCCCACTATGGGGTGGAAACCCGCCAGAAAGCGTTCTATGGCTTGCATGCGGTGGAGAACACACCCAACCATGGTGCAACCTTGTTATCAAATTGGTGCCAAACGCCTCGACATAACGTTGCCTGATGGACGGATAAACCTGCAGCATCTGGGGCACCACCTTGCGGCCAAACGCGCATCCACCCAATCGCTAAGTTTGTCGTCTTGCTTATTGGTATGGGGAGCTCTTTTGTAAGGTTGTCAAAGCACAGTCACAATAGAGCCACCATGCTGCATTACCAAACTATCCCTGTAACGCCACTGGCCCAGAATTGCTCGGTCGTGTGGTGCGACGAAACACGCAAAGCCGCCGTCATTGATCCGGGCGGCGATCTGGATGAACTGCTGGACGCCACCCGAAAACTGGGCGTAGAGCTCGAACAAATTTGGGTCACCCACGGCCACTTAGACCATGTGGGCGGCGTTGCCGAACTGGCACAGCAACTGCACATACCCATCATTGGCCCGCATCCTGCCGATCAGTTCTGGATCGATGATTTGCCCCTGCGGGCTAAGCAATATGGATTCACACCCACAGAAAGCTTCACGCCCACCCGTTGGCTGCACGATGGCGACACCGTGACACTGGGCTCCTACACCGTGCAAGTGCGCCACTGCCCCGGCCACACGCCCGGCCACGTGGTGTTTTATTCCCCCGACCTCCAGCGCGCCTTTGTGGGCGATGTGCTCTTTGCTGGCAGCATAGGCCGCACCGACTTCCCCCAAGGGGACTACGACACGCTGATTGCCAGCATCACCCAACGCCTATGGCCCATGGGGGATGACACCGTGTTCATCCCCGGCCACGGGCCTGAGAGCACCTTTGGCCGCGAACGCCGCATGAACCCCTACGTGGGTGGCACCTGAATCAATGCACTGGATTGGCTGGGCGCTCGCTGGGGCGGTTAGTGGGGCGCTGCATGCGGTAAACCGCCAGCACCACGCCGCCCACCAATAGCAACACACCGCCCAGCGTCCAAGCGCTGGGCCATTGTTGGCGCAGCAGCAAGGCAAAGCCTACGGCCGCCAAAGTCTCAAACACAATGAGCATGCCCACCAAGGTGGTGGGCAAACGCTGGCTGGCATCACTCCACAACAAAGTACCCAACCAGGATGCACAAAAACCCAGCGCGAGCATCAGCAGCACATAGCGCCAGGGTGTGGGCCCCAAAAAACCATGGGCTTGGCTGGCTTCACTGCCAAAGCCCAACATCCACAAGCCATACCCTACAAAACCCAATGCAGCCAAGGGCAAGGTTGCCAAACCTTGGGCACTGGCCCACGCCCGTGGTACACGCTGGGTGTGGGTGCGCAGCCAATCGGCATTGCGCAGTGGATACCACGTCCAACACACCACGGCAGCGAGCGCCAACACAATACCCCACCCGTAGCGACCAGCCCCCGCACCACCTGCACCCGTTTGCGCAAACACCAGCGCCAGTTCATGCTGGTTCACACAGGCAATGCCCGCCGCCATCAACACCAACGACGGCCATAGCCTGCCCCAAGGCAAGCGGGTATGCGGCTGGCGCAGTTGGTTGGCCACGGCAATGACCACTGGCAGCGTGCCAATAATTACCCCCACCAACACCGCCCCGGTGCGCTGAATGGCACTGGCCAAAAACACGTAATACAGCAGATTGCCCACCAAAGCCAGCTCCAAGGCCAGCAGCCAGTCCTGCCGGGTGTACTGGCGCAGCTCGTGCCTATCCATCCACGCCAAAGGCAGTGCAATCAAACCAAAAGCCAAGTAGCGGCCAAAACTTTGTAAAACCGCTGGGTAGTCAGGCAGCAGCAAGGGGCACATGAACACCAAACCCCACATCAACCCTGCCCCCAAGGCACTGAGCAAACCCAACGCTAAATTGCGCGACGAAACCTGCACGAGCACTCCTTAGACGCAAACCTGCAAACAGCACCACACCGTACCAGGCTGGTCGACTATAGCGGCCCCTGTGCACACCAGCGGTGGCAGGACTTTCACTGGGCATCCAACTGGGCGGCGGGTGCGGCTTGCGCAAAAGCGCTTTGTGCCAAGCAATGCGCATAAATGCGCGTTATGGTGGGATAGGGCTGCATGTCTGCGTCAAAACGCAAGGCGTTGAACACCTGCGGTACCAAGCAGCAGTCAGCCTGCGTAGGCACATCACCGTGGCAATACAGCCCTGTTTCTGGGCTGCTGGCCAGTTGCTGCTCCAGCGCAGCAAAACCCAACTGCACCCAGTGCTGGTACCACGCTTGTTTGGCCTCGGGGATCAGGCCTAGCTGTTGCTCTAGGTACTGCAGCACCCGCAGGTTGTTGATGGGGTGCATGTCACACGCCACCGCTTGTGCCAACGCCCGCACCCGAGCACGCTGCAAAGGCTGTGCAGGCAACAAAGGCATGGTGTGGGGGTAGGCCTCGTCCAAATACTCCAGCACCGCCAGCGACTGGGTGAGCACCACCCCCGCATCGTCCAATGCAGGCACTAGCTGCTGCGGGTTGATGGCGCTGTAGGCTGGCATGTGCTGCTCGCCCCCACCCCGCAGCAGATGCACGGGAATGGATTCGTACGCCAAGCCTTTGAGCGCCAGCCCTATGCGCACGCGGTAAGCAGCCGAACTGCGAAAGTAGGTGTACAGCTTCAGCACACCGCCTCCAGCTTGCTACGGTGGTAGCTGCCATCGCCATGGTGCAGCACGGTGTCACTGGGCTGCACCGCATTGGGCGAGTAAGTAGGGCCTGTGCCCAAACGCTCGTACAGCGGCCCAAAGTCAATGTGCTCCAGTGCCAGCAAGTCTTCCAGCTTGTCCAGCACAAAGTAGGTGGGCTGGTAGTCGTCGATGCGAAAGTCCGTGCGCATGACACGTTCCAAATCAAAGCGGATACGGTGGGGCGATGTGCTGTGCACCGAAAAACGGCTCTCCCCATACGAAGACGAAATACCTGCACCATAAATACGGGGCTGCCCACGTTCTAGCACCAAGCCAAACTCCACCGTGTACCAGTACAGGCGCACCAAGTTGTCCAAGCGCCCCAACGCCATGGCCTTGTATCCAGCCTGTCCATAGAGTTGCATAAAGTCCGCCATGACCGGGTGCGTGAGCATGGCAATGTGGCCAAACACGTCGTGGAACACATCGGGCTCTTCCAAGTAATCCAACTGGTCTGCGCCGCGGATGAAGTTACCTGCAGGAAATATGCGCTGCGCCAACATATCAAAAAACACAGCATCGGGCACCAAACCTTCCACCGCCACCACTGACCAACCGTTGAGGCGCTGGAGCGCATCGCTCAAACGGCCAAAGTGCGGTATCTGGTCACTTTGCAGCGGCAACTTGGCCAGCCCCTGCACCAGCGCATCGCAGGCCACGCTGGGCAGTAGCTGCATTTGGCGTGCGTACAGGGTTTGCCACACGGCGTGCTCTGCGGGGCCAAAGCACTCCCAGTGCTGATCGACGATGTGCTGTTGCATGGTGTGTCTCCTCGGGATTTTTTACATCGCTCCAAACTGGGCACCAAACAGGGCGTCGCACGCCCGCGCCATGTCCACATCGCGTTGGGTAATGCCCCCTGCGTCATGGGTAGTCCAAGCCACCGTCACGGTGTTGTACACATTGCTCCACTCCGGGTGGTGGTTGGCGCGCTCGGCCAGCAAGGCCACCTGCGTCATGAAGCCAAAGGCCTGCACAAAATTGCTAAAGCGAAACGTGCGCACCAGCGCTGCGCCGGTGTGCGACCAATCGGGCAAGCTGGCCGCAACGCTCAGCCACTGCTGCTGGTTCATGGGTACGAGTTGCATGCTTATCTCCTACTGACAATGGTGCCCACGCACTGGCCAAAGCCAATGCGCCGGGCTGCTAAATGGAACTGTGCCTCGGCATACGCCCGCAGAATGACGCTATCGCCATCTTGCAAAAAGGTGCGCTCTTCGCCCCTAGGTAGCTGCAGTGGCGCTTTGCCGCCTTGGGTCTGCTCCAACAGCGAACCGCCTTGCTCGGGCAGTGGCCCAGACAGCGTGCCCGTACCCAGCACATCGCCGGGGCGCAAATTGCAGCCGCCCACAGTGTGGTGGGCAATCAACTGGGCCAGCGTCCAGTAGCCATCGCGCAGGCTGGAGCGCGACAGCAGCACGCCCGCCTCACCGCGCTCGCGCATGGCCGGGGTTTGCAGCCAGGCTTCCAGCGTGATGTTCCACACACCCTGCTGCTGGTCTTGTTCGCTGTGCAAATAAGGCAGTGGCTGCGGGTCGTCTGCCGCACGCGGCTGCATGGCGCAGCGAAACGGGGCCAGCGCCTCCACGCTCACCACCCAGGGCGAGACGGTGCTGGCAAAGTTTTTGGCAATAAACGGCCCCAGCGGCTGGTATTCCCACGGTTGTATGTCGCGAGCGCTCCAATCGTTGAGCAGCGTCAGTCCCGCTATGTGCTGGCCCGCTTGGTCTATGGCTATAGGCTCGCCCATGGCATTGCCCTGTCCTACCCACACGGCCAACTCCAACTCGTGGTCCAGTCGCTGCGTGGGGCCCACCACCGGCGCTGTGCTGCCCGGTGGCATGCGCTGGCCCAGTGGCCGCACGATGTCCGTGCCGCTGACCACGATGGACGAAGCCCGACCGTGGTAGCCAATAGGCACCCATTTGTAGTTGGGCAGAAGCGGGTTGTCAGGCCGAAACAGCTTGCCCACCGTGGTGGCGTGGTGGATGCCGATGTAAAAGTCCGTGTAATCCCCCACCTCGCACGGCAGGCTGTACTGCACCGCATTGTGGGCGTGCAGGTGGGGTGCCCACTCTACTTGCAGTGCGCTACCCGTGCGCAGCCCTTCAAACAAACGCTGGCGCAGGCTGCGGCGCACAGCAGGGCTAGCAGCCATCCAGCCACGCAGATCGCCCTCCGTCCACAGGCCGGTGGCGCGCAAGTCCAGCACCTGCTCGCCAATAGCAGCGCCGACGCGCCAAGCAGCATCACCCGCATCGGATTGGTACGGACGAAAGCGCGCCAATGGCAGGTTTTGCAGCGGAAAGTCGCAGTCCGCCACATTGGCACTCGCTACCCAACTGGTCGCGCTGGGGTCGTGGGTGAAGTCCAGCAAGGTATTGGTATGGATCGCATCACGCATAACACTTACTCGCTAGCTGCCTTGGTGAACTCACGGCGGTGGAAAAAGTCCGCGTGGTGCGGCGCTTTCTTGGTACGCGCCCAGTCGTTGAGCATGTCCCACTTCACCGCATCCATGCGCTCAAGCATGGCCTGTTCGTCCGGGTCGGGGCAGGCCAACTCCAAGCGGTGGCCGTTCGGGTCAAAAAAGTAAATGCTGTGGAACGCGCCGTGGTCGGTCACGCCCAGCACCTTTACCCCCTCAGCCTCCAAATGGGCGCGGTACTGCAAGAGCGTGTCGCGGTCTTTCACCCGAAAGGCAATGTGCTGCACCCATGGCGGCGTGTTGGGGTCACGGCCCATGGCAGGCTTGGTGGGCAGCTCGAAAAACGCCAGCACGTTGCCGCCGCCAGCATCCAAAAACACATGCATATACGGGTCGGGCTCGCGGGTCGAAGGCACCAAGTCCTCGGCAATGGCGAGCATGAAGCGCATGTTGAGCATCTTCTCGTACCACTGCACGGTTTGCTTGGCATCGTGGCAGCGGTAGGCCACGTGGTGGATGCGCTGGACTTGCAAGGTGTGTGGGGTGTGTAAGGTAGTCATGGCTTAGGCCTCGGCGACTTCCAGCACACCACGGCGCAGCTGGTCACGCTCTAGCGACTCGAACAAGGCCTTGAAGTTGCCCTCGCCAAAGCCCTCGTCGCCCTTGCGCTGGATGAACTCAAAGAACACCGGCCCCAGCAGGCACTCCGAGAAGATTTGCAGCAGCAGGCGCTTCTGTCCACCCTCTGTCGTGCCGTCGAGCAAAATGCCGCGCGTTTGCAGCTCCGCCACGTTCTCGCCATGGCCGGGCAGGCGCTCGGCCAGCATCTCGTAGTAGGTGTCACGCGGGGCGCTCATCAGCGGCACACCGTTGGTGCGCAGCTGGTCTATGGTGGTTTTCAGGTCGTCGGTCAGCAGAGCGATGTGCTGAATGCCCTCGCCCCCAAAGCGCAGCAAGTACTCCTCGATCTGGCCCGAGGAGCCCTTGGCCTCTTCGTTGAGCGGGATGCGGATCTTGCCGTCCGGTGCCGTCATGGCTTTGGAAGTCAGCCCTGTGTATTCGCCCTTGATGTCGAAGTAGCGTATCTCGCGGAAGTTGAACAGTCGCTCATAAAAGTCTGCCCAGTAGGCCATGCGACCGCGGTACACGTTGTGCGTCAGGTGGTCTACCACCTTCAGGCCAAAGCCTTGCGGGCGGCGGTCCACGCCGGGCAGGAACTCAAAGTCGATGTCGTAAATGGACTTGCCGTCCTCAAACCGGTCTATGAGGTACAGCGGCGCACCCCCTATGCCTTTGATCGCGGGCAAGCGCAACTCCATAGGCCCGGTGGGAATGTCCAGCGGCTGCGCCCCCATCTCCAGCGCCCGCTTGTAAGCGTGGTGCGCGTCACGTACCCGAAACGCCATGCCGCACGCGCTAGGCCCATGCTCGGCGGCAAAGTAGGCTCCCACGCTGTGCGGCTCGTTGTTGACGATGAAGTTGATGTCGCCCTGGCGGTACAGCTCTACCTTTTTGGAGCGGTGGCGCGCCACCAAACTAAAGCCCATCTTTTCCAGCAGCGGCTCAATCACGCCGGGCGTGGGTGAGGCAAATTCCACAAACTCAAACCCCATCAGTCCCATCGGGTTGTCAAATAAGTCGGCCATAACACTCTCCTGCGGTACGTTTCTATGCCCCAGATTGTGCGAATCAGCGTGCGCAATTTGTGCGCGCAAGTCCCCCGACAAAACCCTTGCTGATGCACAATTTATGCATGCAAATCAAATTAGATGACGGATTGCTGCTTGATAAGTTCGATATCGGCTTGCTTGCTGCACTGCAAAAGAACGCCTACGCCACCCACCAAGCCATTGGCGAGGCCATCCACCTCTCGGCCTCGCAAGTGAGCCGCCGCATCCAGCGGCTGCAAGACCAAGGGCTGATCAAGCGCTATGTCGCCTTGCTAGAACCCAGCCGCTTGGGCCTGGGCGTGCGGGCGCTGACCTATGTAACCCTGCTGCGCCACGGCGGCGAAGAAGGCCGCGCTTTTGAAGAAGAGGTGAAACACATAGACGAAGTGCTGGACTGCTACGCCGTGGCGGGCGAGGCCGACTACGTGCTGCATATCGTCACCACCGACCTGTCCACCCTGTCAGACACCGTGCTGCGCCGCATCACCCGCATCCAAGGCGTGGCCAGCATCCGCTCCAACATCGTGCTCAACACCATCAAAACCGGCACAGCCCTGCCGCTGACGCATGTGCAGGAGAAGTGAGGGCCAGAGTTGAGATCGCTAGGTTAAGGCTATTGGCCAGTGTGGGGGCGTTGAGTACGAAGGAATGGAAGCCTTGAGAGGGCTATGACAGATACGACACAGGAGGAAAGGATGGATATGAAAAGAGAAATACGCCATTGGATTGGCGCAATTGCCGTGGGCATGCTGATCACCAGCACAGGCGCACAGGCCGCCAGCTTTGATTGTGCGAAAGCGCAGAGCAAAGTGGAGAAGATGATTTGTGCGGATGCTGAGTTGTCCAAGTTGGATGAGGAGATGAGTGCAAGTTACCAAGTCGCTCTGCAAAACCAAGCAGACGCTGCAGCTATCAAACTGGCGCAGAAGCAATGGCTGAAGAAACGCGCTGCCTGCACTTCGAACGCCTGCATCAAGGACGAATATGTAAATCGTTTAGCCGCACTCTCCAATCATTTGGCATCTAGATATGTCCTCACTGAGGAATCGCCAGATGCAGCAGTACCCACAACAGAGGTATGCCAAGATTTTTTGGAAAACTTGAAGCGTCTTGGCAATCCACCAATGGTGTGTGATCGAGAGTTTCATCCCAGCATGGTCCAATTTACGTGGCCGAAGTGGAGACCTATAAATGCGCTTAAGCATCGATATCTGGTCGAACAGATATGGCAAAACGAGTATGGATGGGCGCATGACGAACATTTGAGAGCTTCGTTTGAGAGCAGAGCACGAAGTGGAGAAATCGCACTGGCAGTTACGCAGATCCCCATTGATGGGAAAACGACGACAGTTATTCGTTTCATCAATGGAGATAAGGAGAGCCCGTGCGAGCCCAAGTACTGGAACAGCACTTATCCCCTGCGTCAGTATTTTGCGATTGACTCCAAACTGCAAAAACTTGATTTTGGTGTGACCTACAAATCAGTGCTGAACGGATATTCCAGCTATTCGAAGGAGATGCGTCCGGACCTCTTCCTGCACAAAGGGAACCCCTACATCGCCTTCTGGGACATGAAAGGAGATGGGAAGGGGACTATCGAAATATTTGGTGATCACCGGAATTTCTGTCACATCAATTTCACGAACAACACTGAAGGGAAGTAACCATGATTAATTTGCACAAGCTAAACGTATCGGACTACAACAAACTTCTTGCCAAATTGCTTGGCACGTTTGAAGCAGATAGCTCCACCCCATACTTTGACAGTAAGACTCCGAATAAGCATGTCACGATTGGTCGTGGTTTCGATATAGAGCCGACCAATTCCTTGGCTCAGCAAAAAGTCTTTGCAACCTTAGGATTAAATCAAACAACTGGACTAACACCTGCCGCGAATGCAGCGGAAAAGGCTTATGTTGCTCAAATCATCGGTGTGCTTACTGGCTCAGATACTACCAACGCATCCCTGCAAGCATCTCTCAACCAGATCATGGCGAATAGAGCCGTCGATCCACTGTTCGCAGGCATTGCCGCCATAAACAGCCAGACAACCTTCACTCTGACAACGGCGCAAATTGAGAGCACATATACAGCGATCATTGAAGACAAAGAAAAAGTGATTGATCGTGTTATAGCGGATCGAAGTACATTGCCTCTGTCATTCGAGCGCGCAGTTCTCGTTGCAATGGCCTACCAAGGATTGACGACAAATAGAAGTGCAGCACTCAAGGCAGCCATAGTAGCTGACTCTAACCGGGCCGAGGCTTGGTATTTGATCCGATACGAGGGCTATTTGGGTGCTAATGACGGACCTGGTCAGGCAAAGCGCCATTTCGTAGAGGCGCAGGCCTTTGGTTTGTACGATAACCCAACCGCGGTAACAACTGGTGAAGCAAAGCAAGTGTTCGAGATGCTCACGAAGCACCGACCCCGTATCCTTGCCTACGAAGCACAATACGGAGTCCCGCCAGATGGCACGGATGCCGTGCGTAACATGATCGCAGTGGCAAATGCGGATGTAAATTTATCTTCCATTACTAAGGCTCAAACCCTCTTCGATGCCTTAATCCCCGCGCGAGACGCCTTCATCAAATGGCTGAACAGCCAACTGCCCACAGAGCAGCAACTCAACGCCTCCATCCTCAACCCTGCAGCCCTGTACTACAACGGCAATGCAGGAGTTGTAGGCAGACTAGATGCCACAGGAGATGACGGCAAAGGCACCGGCATGGAACATAACGTCTTAGTCGGCAACACCGGGGCAGACACCATCATTGCAGGAGCAGGAGACGACTACCTGTTTGGCATGCAAGGCAACGACACCCTACAAGGAGGAGCAGGTAGCGACACCTACGTCATCAACGCAGGCGAAGGACACGACACCATCCTTGACAGCGACGGAGATGGCAAGCTGGTGGTTGCAGGCAGCGCCCTCAAAGGGGCCAAGAAAGCCGACTACAAGACCCTCGACAACGGCCAAAGCCAATGGTCAGTAGATGGAGGAGCCATCCTCTACACACTGGACTACAACAGCAAGACCCTCACCATCAGCGGCAGCACACTGGGGGCAGGCAATGACGTGAGCATCAAGCTCAGCCAAGACGACATAGCCAAGCTCACCGGCAGCCAAGGCTATCTGGGACTCACACTGGAGAAAGGCTCCCCCGTAGCCCTGAGCGACCAGCCAGGGGCCAACCCATTTGGGCAAACCCAAGTGAGCTTTGCTCTGGTGCAAGAAGGCCAAGTCACTGCAGACCAAAGCGGTAGCGGTAATAGCAATAGCTACGCCCTAAATCCACATGTGCTGAATCGAAAATCAGCGACCTGCTCTGCGGCTAGATTCAATCGGCGCAGACAACGCATGGGCTTGCGCACCAAAGGAGTCTGCCATGCGTAAATCAATAGGTTTATTAAACAAAACAGCACGTCATAGCTTTGCCATAGGCATGCTGCTCATAGCCAACACGGGCGCACAGGCCGCCAGCTTTGATTGTGCGAAAGCGCAAAGCAAAGTGGAGAAGATGATTTGTGCGGATGCGGAGTTGTCGAAGTTGGATGGGGACTTGGGACACGCTTGGAAGCTGCATTTGCGCGATAACAAATTCCAAGACCAGTTTCGAAACACGCAAAAGCACTGGATAGCGAAGCGCAACGAATGCGCGGATGCGCAGTGCCTTAAGCAAACGTATCAAGCCCGTTTGCAGCAGATGGCATCGGGCAAAGAATACTTTTTGCGTAAAGGGCAAGGCGAGCCCTTGTGCGAGAGTCTCGTCGAGGCCATGAATGAAGAGCTATACCGTCCAGCCCATGGGCGTGTATGTGCCTTTGACATCTTGCAGCGCCTGCCGGAGGTGCAACTGCCACCGTGGAAGAAGCTGGATTTGCAAAAAGACAAGGAGTTGTACAAGAAGTTTGTTCTGGCCGATCATGCGTGGGAAGAGCTATGGCCAGCAGCTTTTTCTGATCCACCTCCAAAAGCAGGTCAACCTATCGATCCCAAGAGTAAACATTCGGCCTTTCCGATGCCATCCGATGAATATCTGAATAAGGTGTGGGAAAGTGCTTTCCAGTTCAAGGAGTTCGCTTTTTACCAGTGGGATAACCCTATTCCGTTGCCTGAGCAAGGAGATTCCCTGCTTGTCCGCATTGCGGGCTTAGACGATGGCAATTGCCCGTCCATACATACGAAATTATTCACGCACGACTTGAAGTCACCAAAAGTCATGACGGAATATTCAACGTTTTCCATGCTTCCGTTTTTTTTTGAAAGTCATTGGTATTGGTTTCATAACTACGAAGCACCATCTCCCGTTACGTCGAGCGTATCTATCAGTCAATTGACATCGATTATGAAACCGTACTACCGACTTGATGTATGCGGAGTTACCAGCGGTCAAAAATCTTTTAAATGGGAGTAATCATCATGAACTATCTGTCGCATCCCGGCAATTGAAGCTGGCAATTAACTAATTGTTTGAATCAAGAAGAAATATATTGAATTCAACCACCACCCAGCCACGCCCAACAAAAAAGCCACAGGCATTGCCTGTGGCTTTTTTTATTTGCAATCAATGAAATCAAGCACTCAATCCAACCGGAACACCCGCACCACGTTGGAGAGTTTTTCGGCTGAGCTTTGTTGCAGCTGGGCGGCGGCGGCGGCTTGTTCCACCAGGGCGGCGTTTTGGCGGGTGACTTCGTCCATTTGGGCAATGGCGTGGTTCACCTGCTCGATGCCACGGCTTTGCTCTTGGCTGGCGGCGGATATTTCGCCCACCAAGTCGGTCACGCGCTGCACGCTGTCCACCAAGCCGGCCATGGTGGCACCTGCGCGCTGCACCAGTTCGCTGCCGGACTCAACCTTGTCCACCGAGTCGTCGATCAGCGTTTTGATTTCTTTGGCCGCCACCGACGAGCGCTGGGCCAGGCTGCGCACCTCGGCGGCCACCACGGCAAAGCCACGGCCTTGCTCACCGGCGCGGGCGGCTTCCACGGCGGCGTTCAGGGCCAAGATGTTGGTTTGGAAGGCAATGCCTTCGATCACGCCAATGATGTCCACGATCTTTTTGGACGAGTCGTTGATAGACCCCATGGTCTGCACCACCTGCTGCACCATGGTGCCGCCCTGCACCGCCACGTCGGATGCGGAGCGGGCCATTTGGCTGGCTTGCTGGGCGCTGTCGGCGTTGTGCTTGACGGTCACGGTCAGGGCGTCGATGGCTTGGGCGGTTTGGTCGATGGACTTGGCCTGCGATTCGGTGCGGTTGGCCAAGTCTTGGTTGCCCGCCGCGATTTGCGCCGCTGCCGAGGTGATGGAGTCCGATCCAGCGCGCACTTCGCCCACGATTTGCGCCAAGCTGTCGCGCATGTCGCGCAGCGCCACCAGCAGGCTGCTGCTGTCGCCCGGCTTGGTGCGCACTTGCACGGCCAAATGGCCTTTGGCCACCTCGTCGGCCACTTTCACGGCATAGCGCGGCTCGCCACCCAACTGGCTGATCAATCCACGAATAATCCACGTGGCCAAGGCAGCACCGGCGCCAATGGCCACCAAGCACACCACCACCATGAACCAAGTGGACTTGGTATACGCCTCTTGCACGGCCACGCTGCTGGCCTTGCTCAAGTCGGAATTGAGGTTGATGAGGGCGTTGATCGATTCCAACCACTTGATCTGCAGCGGCAGCACCTCGGCCACCAAATACTGGCGCGCTTCTTCGGGATTGCCGCTGGGGCCTAGCAGCTCAGCAGCGCGCTTGAACACGGTTTGCGATTTGTCCTCTAGCTGCCCCATGTCTTTGAAGATGGCGTGCTTTTCTGTGGCATCGGGCTGGCCATCCAGTACGGCTTGCAGCCGTGCTTTGGACTCGGCATAAGCCTTGACCTGATCTTGCACGATTTGCATGTCCTTGCTGTAGCTGCCAGGGTCAGCCTTCAGGAACATGTCACGGAACAGAACGCTGCGAATGGACACGCTGTCAAACATGATGCTCAGTTCATCGGCCTCGGCACCGTTGACCTGCACGATTTGCACCACGTGCCCATTGAGCTGACCCATGCGCTGGATAGAAAACCCGGTAACCACCACCAAAAACAGCAGCACCACCGCAAAGCCTGCATACAGGCGGGCAGCTACCGACAAACGCTTCCAATCCATGAATTTCTCCTCAACTCGTTTTGCCACCTACATCGGCAGCACTTGCCACAAACTGTAACTTGGTTTGCAGCCTGTTTTGCATAAACGCATCCACGCTTACAATTAGCCCCGCTCCGGGGTGCACGTATGGCGTGCTGAGATGGCGGACTTGACCGCCGGAACCGCGAACTTGATCTGGTTAGTACCAGCGTAAGAAGAGCTGCAGTTTGTTGCTACGCCCATGGCTTGTGTACGTCTATGCACGTGCACGCACACCTTGGCCGCCGTGGCCGCAGGCCGATTGCGGAGCATTCCACCAACCCCACGGAGTGCCCGCCATGAATGCCAGCGACAAATTTTCCCGCCTGCTCACCCTATCGCGTGAGCCTTTCCCCGCCTCCAGCAAGGTGTACGACCAGGGCAGCTTGCACAAGAGCGTGCGCGTGCCCATGCGCCAAGTGCAGTTGACCAACGGCAGCAGCGTCACGCTCTACGACACCAGCGGCCCCTACACCGACCCACAAGCCCACATCGACGTGCGCCAAGGCTTGGCCGATGTGCGCAGCCCCTGGATTGCCCAGCGCGCCGACACAGAAGGCTACGACGGACGCCAGCGCCAAGCGGTGGACGACGGCCACCGCCGCAATGCCGACAGCAGCGACCCCGAGGTGCAGCGCATAGAGCAACTGCGCGCCGAGGCAGCAGCCCTGCAGCGCCAGCCCCGCCGCGCCAAGGCCGGCCACAACGTGACCCAGATGCACTACGCCAAGCGCGGCATCGTCACCCCCGAGATGGAATACGTCGCCCTGCGCGAAAACGCCCGCGCCCACCTAGGCGGCAGCTGGGCCGAGCAGGTGCTGAACGACCCCGAGGCCGACCCCACCCGCCACCAGCGCCTGCGCGGCAACCCCATGGGTGCGCTGCTGCCAGCTGTCATCACCCCCGAATTTGTGCGCGACGAAGTGGCGCGGGGCCGCGCCATCATCCCGGCCAACATCAACCATACCGAGCTCGAACCCATGGCCATAGGGCGTAACTTCCGCGTCAAGGTCAACGCCAATATTGGCAACTCGGCAGTGACCAGCAGCATCGAAGAAGAAGTAGAAAAACTCGTGTGGGCCATCCGCTGGGGCGCAGACAACGTGATGGACTTGTCCACCGGCAAGAACATCCACACCACGCGCGACTGGATCGTGCGCAACAGCCCGGTGCCCATAGGCACCGTGCCCATTTACCAAGCGCTGGAAAAAGTGGGCGGCGTGGCCGAAGACCTGACCTGGGCCATCTTCCGCGACACGCTCATTGAGCAAGCCGAGCAAGGCGTGGACTACTTCACCATCCACGCCGGCTTGCGCTTGGCCCACGTGCCACTGACGGCGCGCCGCCGCACGGGCATCGTCAGCCGGGGTGGTTCCATCATGGCCAAGTGGTGCATAGCCCACCACCGCGAGAGCTTTTTGTACGAGCACTTCGAGGACATCTGCGACATCATGAAAGCGTATGACGTGAGCTTTAGCCTGGGCGACGGCTTGCGCCCCGGCAGCGGAGCGGATGCCAACGACGAAGCCCAGTTTGCCGAGCTGCACACGCTGGGCGAGCTGACGCAAGTGGCCTGGAAGCACGATGTGCAGACCATGATAGAAGGCCCCGGCCACGTGCCCATGCACCTGATACAGGCCAATATGGACGAGCAGCTCAAGCACTGCCACGAAGCACCCTTCTACACCCTGGGGCCGCTGACCATCGACATCGCCCCCGGCCACGACCACATAGCCAGCGCCATTGGTGCGGCCATGATCGGCTGGATGGGCACAGCCATGCTGTGCTACGTGACACCCAAGGAGCATTTGGGCCTGCCCAACCGCGACGACGTGAAGGCCGGGCTGATCGCCTACAAAATCGCCGCCCACGCGGCCGACGTGGCCAAGGGCCACCCATCGGCCCGGGCGCGGGATGAGGCGATTAGCCAAGCGCGCTTTGACTTCCGCTGGGAAGACCAGTTCAACCTGGGACTGGACCCGGACACCGCGCGCGAATTCCACGACGAAACGCTGCCCAAAGACAGCGCCAAGGTGGCGCACTTTTGCAGCATGTGCGGGCCCAAGTTCTGCAGCATGAAGATCACCCAAGAAGTGCGCGAGTACGCCCAGCAGGGCATGGCCAGCAAGTCGGCGGAGTTCCGCCAAGGCGGTGGGGAGATTTACATCCCCATCCAGCCTCAGCCTCAGCCTCAGCCTCAGCCTCAGCCCCCAACCGACAGCAACCCGGCATGAACGCTCCCTCCATAGGCATAGCAGGCGCGGGCTTGCTGGGCCGCCTGCTGGCGTGGCAGCTGCTGGAGCGCGGCCACCGCGTGGCGGTGTTCGACCCGGCCAGCAGCTTGGTCGAAGCCCCCCCGGCCTACCACCCCACGCGGGCGGCGGGCTGGACGGCGGCGGGCATGCTCAGCCCCACTGCGGAGCTGGAGTGCGCCAACGCGCAGGTGTTTGCCCTGGGCCTGCGCAGCCTGACCCTGTGGCGCGACACCGTGGCCCGGCTCAACCCGATCAGCCCTGTTAGCCTGAGCCACGCGGGCAGCCTGCTGCTGGCGCACCGGGGCGATGAAGGGGCGGCCCAGCGCGTGCTGGGTTTGCTGGCCAGCAAATTGTCGATAGAACAACTCGCCACCCAGGCCGCCCAGCATGCGCCGCAGCCGCTCACGCCCATTGGCTTGCACGCGCTGGAGCCCGACATCCATGGCCCGGCCCATGCGTGGCTGCTGCCGCACGAAGGGCATATCCACACCGTGCAGGCCATGGCGGCGCTGGGGCAGGCCATCACCCAGCACCCGCTGGCCACGCTGCATTTGGGCGCTGCGGGTGGGGTGCAGACCACGGGGCCGGGCTGGCTGCGCACGGCCGCAGGCGAGCAGCGCATGGCGCATGTGCTGGACGTGCGCGGCACGGGCTACCGCACGGGCTACCACACGAGAATACGCGGCGTGCGTGGCGAGATTTTTTGGCTGCACGCCCCCGGCCTGCCACTGAGTCGCCCGCTGCGCCTGCTGCACCCGCGCTGGCGCGTGTACATCGTGCCGCGTGGGGGCGACATGGTGGTGGTGGGCGCGACAGAGATTGAAAGCGAAGACCGCTCGCCCGTGTCGGTGCGCAGCACGCTGGAGCTGCTCAGCGCCGCGCACAGCGTGCTGCCCGCACTGGCCGAGGCGCGCATCGTCCACAGCGAGGCCAACCTGCGCCCCGCCACCCCCGACAACCTGCCCTGCGTGCACCACAGCGCGGGGCTGTCCGTCATCAACGGTTTGTTCCGCCACGGCTGGCTCATCGCCCCGGCGCTGGTAGAGCAAGCCTTGCACACCCTGGGCTTATGAACACCCCTGCAAACCACACCCCCTACCGCCTCAATGGCCAACCGTTGCCACTGGCCACCGACCAACCCCTGCCCACCACGCTGGCCGAGCTGGTGGCCCTGCTGGCCACCACGCAAGGCGTGCAGCCCGAGCGCATCGCCACGGCGGTCAATGGTGAATTCGTCGCCATCAGCGCGCGCGCTGCGCGGGTGCTGCACAGCGGCGACGAGGTGATGACCTTCCAACCCATTTTTGGAGGCTGATAGTGAGCCACGACAACCAATCCCCCTGCCAGTCACCCATCCAGCCACCGCCCCGTGCCCCCCAATTCGCCCCCGACACGAGCGATGCACTGCAAATAGGCGATGTCACCCTGCACAGCCGCTTTTTCTTGGGCACAGCGCTCTACCCATCGCCTGCGGTGCTGCAGCAGGCCATAGAGGCATCGGGCACGCAGGTGGTGACGGTGGGCCTCAAGCGCCAACTGTCCCCGTGCCTTGGCCCCAACCAAGGCCATGCGGGTGGCCCGGCCAACAGTCCCCTAATACCGGGGGAGTTTTACCAACTCATCCAGCGCCACGGCGTGCGCCTGCTGCCCAACACCGCGGGCTGCCGCACCGCCCGCGAGGCGGTGGCGCTGGCGCACATGGCGCGTGAGTTGTTTGGCACGCACTGGATCAAGCTGGAAGTGGTGGGCGACGAGCACACCCTGCAGCCCGACCCGTGGGAGCTGCTGCAGGCGGCTGGCGAGCTGGTGCAGGCCGGGTTCGAGGTCTTCCCCTACTGCACCGACGATTTGGTGAGCTGCCAGCGCCTGCTGGACGCGGGCTGCCGCATCCTCATGCCCTGGGGCGCACCCATTGGCTCGGGCCAAGGCCTTATCAACCCCTGGGCGCTGCGCACCCTGCGCGAACGCCTGCCGGGTGTGCCGCTGGTGGTGGATGCCGGCATTGGCTCCCCCGCCCACGCCGTGCAAGCCATGGAGCTGGGCTTTGACGCCGTGCTGCTCAACAGCGCCGTGGCCCAAGCCCACGACCCGGTGAGCATGGCCCGCGCCTTCGGGCTGGCCATACAGGCCGGGCGCTTGGGCTGGCAGGCAGGCGTGATGGCCCCGCAGAGCATGGCCCGCGCCAGCACGCCCGTGACGGGTCGCCCGTTTTTGTTGTAACCACTTGCTATAACTTTGATAGCTGCTCCAGCTTATGCACCAAGCTCTACAGGCCGATTTGACCCTCAAGCCCCACTTACCCCATACACCCAAACCCATCATTTGGGTGATTGCCGGGCACGACAGCGGCGGTGGCGCAGGCCTGTCGGCTGACCAACGCGCTGCCGCAGCGCTGGGCGTGCACGCCTGCCCGGTGGTGGCGGCCATCACCGCGCAAAACTCGGTGGCGGTGCAGCGCATAGAGGCCAGCAGCCCCGCGCTGCTGGAGGCGCAGTTGCAGGCACTGGCGCAGGACATGCCGCCAGCGGCCATCAAAACCGGCATGCTGGCCGACCCCGCGCTGGTGCGCGTAGTGGCCCGCTGGGTGGACAGGCTGCGCGAACAAGCCCCCCATCTGCCGCTGGTGGTGGACCCGGTGCTGCGCGCCAGCACAGGTGCAGCCCTGTGCAGCGCCAACGCCGCAGATGCCCTCATCCACGCCCTGCGCACCGAGCTGCTGCCACGTGCCACCCTCATCACCCCCAACCAAGCCGAGGCGACTGCACTGCTGGGCAGCCAGGCCCACGGCACAGACACCACCAGCGTGGAGCAACAAGCCCAAGCTTTGGCTGCGACGGGTTGTAGCGTGGTCATTACCGGGGGCGATGCGGTAGATGGTGCTGGGCAAAGCACCCATGCCCGCGACTACCTGCTGTGCCGCGAGGCCTCTGGCTGGCTGTCCCTGCCGCGCGTGGACACACCGCACCACCACGGCACGGGCTGCACCTTTGCCAGCGCGGCGGCCAGCGCCTTGGCACTGGGCTACCCCGTGGCCGATGCCGTGGTACTGGCCAAAATGCTCACCACCCACGCCCTGCGCCACAGCTACGCCGCCGGTGCTGGCGCAGGCCCCCTGCTGCCACGCGCCGACTTCGCCCGGCTAGAGAACCTGCCCACGCTGAGCCTGCCGTGGCAGAACAGCCTGTCGTCCGCCGTGCCCACCATGGCCCCACTCACAGGTGCCCAGCGCACCTTGGGCCTGTACGCCATAGTGGACAGCGCCGACTGGGTGGAGCGCGTACTGGCCGCAGGAGTGCGCACGGTGCAGCTGCGCATGAAAACCAGCGCACCAGAAGACCTGCCCACGCTGCGCAGCCACATCCAGCGCAGCGTGCAAGCGGTGAATAAGCACAACGCCACGCAAGCGGCCGGGGCGCAGCTCTACATCAACGACCACTGGCAATTGGCGCTGGAGGCCGGAGCGTTTGGTGTGCATCTGGGCCAAGAAGACCTGCTGGCCCTGCCCGACAGCGCGTGGGCAGCCATGGCCGCCGCAGGTTTGCGCGTGGGCATCAGCACCCACAGCCTGTGGGAAGTGTGCCGGGCATGGACGCTGCAGCCCAGCTACATCGCCTGCGGGCCCATTCACGCCACGCAGAGCAAAGACATGCCGTGGCTGCCGCAGGGCAACGGCAACCTGGCGTTTTGGAGCCAGCTACTGCCCGTGCCCGTGGTGGGCATTGCGGGCATGGATGCGCCGCGCTTGCAAGAGGCGGTGCGCCATGGGGCTGCAGGAGTGGCGCTGATCAGCGCCATCACCGCCGCACCCGAGCCAGAGGCAGCCATCGCCGAGCTGCAGGCTGCGTGGGAGCAAGGGCTGCGGCTGCGGGAGCTCCAGGCCACCCCATCGCCGCTGCTACCCCGCAGCACGCTGCAACACCGGTAAAGCAGGACAATGCGCCCAAAACGCTCCATAACCGCGCACCATGACAACACCCGCCACACGATGACCTCACTCGCGATTTTGTTCACCTCTTGTTCCACATCCTCCACCCCGTCAGCTTGGCGTCTTGGCCTGGCTATGAGGGCTCTGCTGGTCTTGGGCCTGCTTACAGGCCATAGCCATGCCCAAACCATTGGCTTTGGCGCGGACACCCTTGGCGGCAAAGGGGGGCAAGTGCTGCGCGTGACCACGCTGCAATCCACTGGCCCCGGCAGTTTGCGCGAGGCCTTGCAGACCAAAGGGCCTCGCATCATCGTGTTCGAGGTGGGCGGTGTGATTGATCTGGATCGCAGCGACCTGCAGCTCAAGGAGCCCTTTGTCACCATCGCGGGGCAAACCGCCCCATCACCGGGCATCACCATCATCCGTGGCGGCATGCACATCAGCACCCACGATGTGCGCATGCAGCACATTCGCTTTCGCATTGGCGATGCGGGCCAGGCCGCTGGTAGCGGGTTTGAGCGCGATGTCTCCATTGAAGGGGCGAATGCCTACAACGTGGTGGTAGACCACTGCTCTTTTGCGTGGGGTACCGATGAAAACCTGTCCGTCAGCGGGCCGCGCTATGACGGCCCCAGCGGCACTGCGCACCGCGTCACGCTGTCCAACAACATCGTGGCCGAGGGCCTGAAAAACTCCACCCACTCCAAGGGCGCGCACTCCATGGGCACCTTGGTGCATGACAACGTGCAAGACGTGGCCATCATTGGCAACCTGTACGCCCACAACTGGGAGCGCAACCCGTGGTTCAAGGGCAATGCCACGGGTGTGGTGGTGAATAACGTGATCTACAACCCCGGCATCTACGCCGTGCGCGTAGGGGCCAACCCCAAAGAATGGGACGGACGCACGCTCCCGACCAATGCACGCATTGCAGTCGTCGGCAACGTGATGCGCCATGGCGCAGACACGCGCAGCAAGCTCGCTTTGGTGCGCACCAACACCGACAACGGGGATGTATGGATGCAAGACAACCTGGCTTGGGATCGGGCTGGCAACGCCGTCCCACTGACCGAGGGCAAGATCACCGCCCTAAGCTCTGCACCCGTGTGGCCCATAGGTTTGACAGCCATAGCCGCTAGCAGCACCCAAGCGGCTGTGTTGCGCAATGCAGGGGCACGCCCACGCGACCGCGACGCAGTGGATGCCCGCTTGGTGTCTGAAGTGCAATCGGGCACAGGGCACATCCCTGATAGCCAAGACCAAGTGGGGGGTTATCCCAAACCGGACAGCACCAGCCGCGCTTTGACCATTCCAGCCGATGTGCAAACATGGCTGCAAACGCTAGCGCAAGAACTGGAAGCCCCGTAAAAGGCAGGTTTAGACCAGTGCCAAGCTGTAAGACGGGGTATGCGCCAGTTTGAACACACTGGACGTGCGTACCAAAGACTGCGCTTGTTGGTTCAGGCTATCGGCTGCTGCTGCCATTTCCTCCACCAGCGCTGCATTGCGCTGGGTGGAGTCTTCCAGTGTGGAGAGTGCTTGCCCCACCTGCCCCACGCCACTGGCTTGCTCGGCACTGGCGGTGCTGATGTGGCCCATGAGTTGGGTCACGCGCACAATGCTGTCCACCACCTCTTGCATGAGGTGGCCTGCCTCGCCCACTTGGCTGCTACCTGCTTCAACGCACTCCACGCTGCTGGTGATCAAGGATTTGATTTCTTTGGCCGCAGAGGCGGTGCGCCCAGCCAACGCGCGCACTTCCGATGCCACCACCGCAAAACCACGGCCTTGCTCGCCAGCACGGGCGGCTTCGACGGCGGCATTGAGCGCCAAGATATTGGTTTGGAAAGCGATGCCATCGATCACCGAAATGATGTCGGCAATGCGCTGGCTGGATTCGTGAATGCCCTTCATGGTGCTAACGGCTTGGGCCACCACGGCCCCCCCTTTGGATGCCACGCTGGATGCAGCATGGGCCAAGTCATTGGCTAGGCGGGCGTTGTCCGCATTGATGGACACCGTAGAGCCCAACTCCTCCATGCTGGCCGCCGTTTGCTGCAAAGCACCCGCTTGGCTGGTGGTGCGATCGGCCAAGTCTTTATTGCCCATGGCAATTTGGGCGCTGGCTGTGGCCACGCTGTCCGAGCTGTTGAGCACCTGCGCAATCATCTCCACCAAGCGCTCGCGCATATCGGCCATGGCCGCCAGCAGCACACCCAGTTCGTCGTGCTGGCCTTTTGGCACATTTTGGCTCAAATCCCCAGCCGCAATAGTGCGCACGGCATGTACCGCTTGGTTCAGTGGCCGCATGATGGAGCGCACGATCCACACCGTTGCGACTGCGCCAAAGGCCAGCATCAGCAGCAAAACCAAGGCGGTTTGCACACTGGCCTCTGTGGCGGCATCCAGCGAGTCGTTGGCCAGCTCAACCATGGCATTTGCCTGCGCCTGCTGCAGCTTATCAAGCGCGGCAAAGTAGGTGTCTTGCAATGGGGGCAATTCCTCGGTCACCAGTTGGGTGGCTTTGGCTTTGTCGCCTTGCTTCATGCTGTCTTGTATCTGGGTGATGACTTGGATGTAGGGCGTGCGCAAGCGCAGCATTTCTTGCAGCAGTTCTTTGCGTTTGGGGTTTTTGATGGACTTTTGCAAATAGTCCACCAGCTCCGCATTGCCAGTACGCACAAAGGCAAATGACTTTTTGATCTCCTCGCGGCGCTGCGGATTTTCCGTGAGGATGTAGTCACGCAGCTGTGGGGCGAGGTTTTGCGAGTTGTTCTTGAGCTGTGCAATGCGCTGGCTGTTTTCCATGCGGTGGTTGACCAGCTCATCCAAGGTCCCCGCCAAAGAGCGCATCTGCGTGATGCCCCATACCCCAAGCGCGACTGCCAGCAGCAGCAACGCCACTGTCAGTGCGATCATTTTTTGCTTGATCGATATTTTTAAAAGCACTTGCATCCCGTCCAACGTGGCTATTTTTGGGGGGCGAGGATATCTGATGCCGTATTTTCGTAAAAGTTATAAATAGTAACAAACCCTACCGAAAAAAGGTTACAAGACTTGATTTTGATCAAGCTGCTCCTATACCCGGCACCAAACCACTGCCCATGCTCCCAAGCGCTTGCTGGCTACCTTGCCCAGCCTTGAGTGCAGCCGTAAAGGCCAGCATGCGATCGATAGGCAAACGGGCACGGTCGATGATGGCGGTATCCACTTCGATGGACTGGCCACTGGCACGGGCCGCATCGGCGTCCATTTCCAGCAAACGGGCAACCCCTGCTAGGCTGTTCATGGCCATCCACGGGCAGTGCGCGCAGCTCTTGCAGGTGGCGCTGTTGCCAGCCGTCGGCGCTTCGATGAATGTCTTGCCCGGATTGAGGGTGCGTAGCTTGTGCAGCATACCGTTATCGGTAGCCACAATAAAGGTGTCTGCATCCAAGGTTTGCGCCGCTTTCAAGATGGCGCTGGTGGAGCCCACTGCATCGGCCAGCGCCACCACGTCTTGGGGAGATTCGGGGTGCACCAGCACCTTGGCGTCGGGGTATTCACGCTTAAGGGCTTCCAGCTCAAAAGCCTTGAACTCGTCGTGCACGATGCACGCACCCTGCCAAAACACCATGTCAGCACCGGTTTCGCGCTGGATGTAGCTGCCCAAGTGGCGGTCGGGTGCCCAGAGTATTTTTTCGCCGCGCTCTTTGAGGGCGCGCACGATATCGAGCGCACAACTGCTGGTTACCAACCAATCGGCACGGGCTTTGACGGCTGCACTGGTGTTGGCGTACACCACGACCGTGCGGTCAGGGTGCTGGTCGCAAAAGGCAGAAAACGCATCGACTGGACAACCCAAGTCCAGCGAGCAGGTGGCATCCACATCGGGCATGAGCACGGTTTTGTGGGGCGACAAAATCTTGCTGGTCTCACCCATGAAGCGCACCCCCGACACCACCAACGTGGTGGCCGCATGGTCGCGGCCAAAGCGGGCCATCTCCAAGCTGTCGCTGACCAAGCCGCCGGTTTCTTCGGCCAAATCCTGCAAGTCCGGGTGCACGTAGTAGTGCGACACCATGACGGCGTTGCGCTCTTTGAGCAAGCGGCGGATGGTGTCTTTGAGCGCGGCGCGCTCGGCCTGCGATGGCTCGGTTGGCACACGCGCCCAAGCGTGCTTGGTAGAGCAAACGCCCGCTGCGCTGGCAGCAGCCATAGCACCTGCTGCGGCAATCACACTGCGCAGAGGCTGTTCGTATTCAACGTCGATGCGGTTATCAGGGCTTGTCATAGCCCCGATTGTCTCAGGCTGCCAAGTCCTGTTCGCGCAAAGAGTCCAGTCGCATGGAAAAGTCGATCGCCTTCACATCCTTGGTCAGCGTGCCAATAGAGATGCGATCGACCCCTGTAGCGGCAATGGCGCGCACGGTATCGATATTGACCCCACCTGACACCTCCAACACCGCTCGCCCAGCGTTGATGGCCACTGCCTGCACCAGTTGGGCCATGGTCATGTTGTCCAGCAGCACCATGCGGGCACCCGCGTCGAGTGCTTCGCGCAACTGTTCCAGAGTTTCCACCTCGATCTCAATGAACTCTACCGCACGGTCAATGGCTTCGGCTGCACGCAAAGCAGCCGTCACTCCACCAGCGGCAGCAATGTGGTTCTCTTTGATCAAAATGGCATCGAACAAACCCATGCGGTGGTTGGCCCCACCGCCGCACAGTACAGCGTATTTTTGCGCTTGGCGCAGGCCAGGCAAGGTTTTGCGGGTGTCCACAATCACCGCGCGGTTACCGGGCACTGCAGCGACCGCATTGACAAAACTGGCGGTTTTGGTGGCCACAGCACTGAGGGTCTGCATGAAATTGAGCGCTGTGCGCTCCGCACTGAGCAGCGCCCGTGCATTGCCTTGGATTTGCAACACCACTTGGTCTGGTTGGCAGCGTTGCCCTTCGCCCACCATCCATTGCCAGCGCACGTGCGGATCCAGCGCAGTGAAAGCGGCCTCAGCCCAAGCCTGTCCACACAAGATAGCGCTTTCGCGCACCACGATGCGCCCTGTTGCTTGCTGGTCTGCGGGCACCAGACTGGCGCTCACATCGCCAATGCCCACATCCTCAGCCATGGCACGAAGAACATCTTGCTGCACTTGGCTTTGCCAGTCAGCAAAAGAGTGGATGGTGTGCGCAGAGGGAGAAGAAATGTCGTCCTTGGTCATAGTGTGGTCAAGGATAACCGCAGCCCGTGTCAGACAGATTGCTGGTTTCTACCGGGGGATAACAACAACTGACCTGTGTCAGTCAGTGCCTGCACAAAGGGAACACCGTACAAGCTGGGTAAAGCTTGTAACAAAGCCTGACGGTCGCGCAAATCGGCCTGCAAAACACCGTGCTGCACCAAGCACCAGCGCCCAAACCCGTCAAGTGCTTGCTGCACATCGTGCAGCACCGCTACCAAGGCATGACCACGCTGCTGCACAAAAGCATGCAAAGCGTCCAGCAAGCTCCACTGCAGGCCTGGATCAAGCGCAGCCACAGGCTCATCCACCAGCACCAAACCACCCTCCACGTCCCACAACTGGGCCAGCACACGGGCCAACTGGATACGGGCTTTCTCACCGCCAGACAAAGTGTCAAAGCGCCGTCCCAGCAAATGGCTCGCTTGGGCCGCCGCTGCTGCTTGGCGCACGATGTGCGCTCCTTGCGGGTCTGGATGCAGCGCAACGCGGCCCAAGCCCACCACCAAATCGGTCGGCAAACCAAAGGCCACCTCATGGGACTGAGGCAGCACCGCGCGCGCACGGCTCAGGGCAGGCAAGGACCAGTGCTGCATAGGACGCCCCTGCAAATGCACATGGCCTTGGGTGCTGTCCCATTCAGCCGCCAGCAAACGCAGCAAACTGGACTTGCCAGCCCCACTGGGGCCAAGCACCGCCACCCGCTCACCAGCCTGTAGTTGCAGATTAAATGGCCCCATGGCACGTGCGTGGGATCCACGGCCTAACTGGATGCAAGCGCTGTCTAGGCGCAGCAAAACATCAGGCATAGGCCACCCCGCGACGGCGCAAACCCAGCAGCAACAGCAAAAAGAATGGTGCCCCCATCAGCGAGGTGAATATGCCCACTGGCACCTCGGCTGGAATGGCCACGGTGCGTGCAGCGGTATCGGCCAATAGGAGCAGAACACCGCCCACTGCCATAGAGCCCGGAGCCACCCAGCGCTGGTCTGGCCCGAGCACACTGCGCACGATGTGCGGGGCAATCAAGCCCACAAAAGCAATCACCCCACACCACGCCACCGCAAAACCGCTAACCACTGCCACCAGCAGCACCACGCGTTGGCGCAAGGCACGTACTCCAATGCCCACATGCGCAGCTGCCGCCTCGCCCAGTGCCAATGCATTCATGGCACGCAAACTGCGCTGCATACTGGCATGGCCCACTACCAGCAGCACAGCCATGACCAGCACCAACCACCAACTGGCAGCAGCCATAGAGCCCATGGTCCAGAAAGACAGGCTGCGCAGTTGTTCATCTGTGGCCAAATAAGTGCACAAACCAATCACCGCGCCGGCAATGGCGTTGAGCGCTATGCCTGTCAGCAACAAGCCAGCCATGGAGTCCGCAGTGATCCAGCGTGCCATGCTGTCCAGCCCCCAGCAGACCACTACAGCCCCGGTAAAGGCGGCCACGGGCAATAAGGCGTAGCGCCACGCAAAAGGGATTGCCAAACCCGACTGCGCCAGCAACACAATGGTCAGTGCCGCTGCACAAGCGGCCCCGCTGCTGACCCCCAGTAAACCGGGATCGGCCAGGGGGTTGCGGAACAGGCCTTGCGTCAACGCCCCCGCCCACCCCAAAGCAGCCCCGACCAACAAGGCAAACACGATGCGTGGCAAACGCAAGTGCCACAGCACGTAGGCACTGCCGCTCAGGGGCTGCCCATCCTCGCGTGTCCACAGGGCCAACCAGTCCTGGGGCTGCACCGACACAGCCCCAGCCCACACAGCCAATAACAGGCACAACAGCAACAAGCCGCCTACCCCCCATGCGGTATGCAGCCGCAAGGCCCCACTGCGAACCAACGTGTTCATGCAGCCAATGCCTTGCGCAGTTGGGCATCCAACGCGGCCACCGCTGCGGGCAAGCGCGGGCCAAACCCGAGCAGGAACATGGCCTCTTGGGACACGATACGACGACGCTGCCCCGCCGGGGTTTGCGCTATGCCGGGCAGGCGCAGCGCACCGTCTACACCCCCAATGGCTTGCAAACCTTGGTCGGTGAACAGCACCACATCGGGCTGGGCAGCGATCACGGCCTCAGGCGTGAGGGGCTTGAAACCGTCAAAGCCTTGGGCCGCGTTGCGTGCACCCACGTACTCCAGCATGGCTTGGGCACTACTACCCTGCCCACCCACCATGATTTGCGCTGGGCTGTGCGACAGCACAAACAACACCCTGGGCGCTGGGCCACTGCGCAGCGGTGTGGCGGGGCGTTGCGCCCAGTCTTTTTGCAGGCGCGCTGTCAGTTGTTGGGCGGCAGGCGCTTGGTTGAGCAAAATTCCCAATCGCTGCACCCTATCGAGCAGGCCTTCAAAGCGATGGTTTGCCGCCAACACAACCAGCTCCAAACCCGCACTGCTGAGCTGGCGCAGCACTGCGGGCGGGCCCGCATCTTCGGTAGCGACCACCAACTGGGGCGATAGCGCCAAGATGCCCTCAGCCGACAATGCACGGGCATAACCCACACTGGGCAGCATGGTGGCCGCTTGCGGGTACAAGGAGGTGGTATCCACCCCCACCAGCTGCGACTCAGCCCCTAGGGCATAGATGATTTCGGTCAACGCACCACCAATGCTCACCACGCGGCGGGCAGGAGTGCCTGCTGCTTGGACGTTAAAGCCCCCTGTAGCCCCCACCAAGGACAAGACCCCCATGCCGCCCCACGCCAACACGCGGCGGCGTTGCAGTGCTAGCAGATTTAGGCGTTGCATAGATCGTTCTCCAACAGCAGTTGTTCTATAAGGCCGCGCCATTCGCACAGCTCACGCGCTCCGGGTTTGCGCGCACCAAAAAACTGGGCTATTAATTGCCCCTTTTCATCCAATAGTTCCAACGACGTCACCATGCCATCCACCGTGGGTTTGCGCACTACCCACGCGCTGGCAATCAGGTCTTGGCGCAAGTGCAGATTGAAGTCGTCATCGAGCACATTGACCCATGGGCCCATGACCACAATCTTGTGCACTGGCCCGGTATGGATTTGCACCATGCCTGCATTGGCCACAAACACCATGATGGGCACCTGATCGCGTGCAGCGGCTTGCAGCAAGCTGTGCGCCGCTGCAGGCTCCACAGCCTGCACATACTGTGGGTCTGCTAGGCGCAGGGCCTGCAAGCGCCCCACACCAAACTGTTTGAGCAGCTTGCCAAAATCGTGCGTGTCCCGCAGGCTGGCCCAGGCTTGGCGAAACGCCACCAGATCCACCGCCGCATCGGCCAGTTCGGTGCTAGCAGCATCGGGGACGGTGGCGTTGTCAGGCGTTAGCACCAAACTAGGCGTTTGGTCTGCATTGGCAAAGCGCTGCACCAAGTCGTACCACGCTGCCATGTCGGTCATGGGTTTGGCAAACACTTTGTGGATGGCGCAGCCGGCAGTGTCAAAAAACTGCAGGCTGTTTTGCATCCCTTTTTCAGTACGCTCGCACACCGCAAAACCATGCGCCCAGTGACGGTAGAACACGCGCAAATCAATCGCTCCACCCAATACCAAACCCACACCGTCTTGCACGCTGCTTTGGTAGTACGTGCCGGTTTTTTCGTGCACACAAGCGTGGTTGCGCGTCAGTGCCATGGCTTGGCCCACCGCCTCCAATGCGGCCAGCATGGCTGGCCATTCCGCACGCAGGCGCACAGCGTAAATGGTGCCTGCGACTGCTTGGATGCCACTTGCCGCATCCTCCAAGACGGCATTGCTAGCAACCGAACCTGCATGCGCCGCCACCAGTTGGCACTCGCTAATACCCAAGGACTGGGCTACCTCCACATGGCGCATGCGGCTGCTGCGACGCAACTCAGCCGCTTCGAGGCGAATCGCATTGGGGTTCATGGGTGCTTCTCCTAGAATATGGGATGCATGGGGACTAATTCGCTAGCACGTCCATGCGCTGCTGGGTGGGGGCATCGCTGGCTTGGTGGCCTTTGTCGTTGCGGTGGGCAATCTGCCCCAAGCCCGCACCACTGAGGGTGTAAGCCCGCGCAAAACCGGACACAAAACCGCCTTGCTGGGGCACCAAGGTAAAGAGGTGAAAGTCCTTCAGCCCTGCCAACACGTCCATGAACGGGCCGTGCAAGCGACGGAACTCCGCCATGGCTGCAGCAAATGTGTCGCTGTCACGCGCATGGTCGTGCGCCACGCACTGCAGCGTGAGGCGTTGGCGGGCAAAGATGTTGCGGGCATCGGCCTCGTTCTCGATGAACAACACGCTGCAGCGCGGGTTGTGCAGCAGGTTGCTGGTATGGGCCGACAACTCGCTCACATAAATGGCGTAGGCATCGCCCACTCGGGTATAGGGCGCATAGCTGGCCTCAGGCTGGCCGTGCGCATCCACCGTTGCCAGCAAAACGCACTGAAATTGCTGGGGAAAGGCGTGCGCTGCTTGCAGTACGCTGGCCAAATCAGGATTGTTGCTCATGGGGTTCTCCGTCCATCAGAACTGGTGGATGACGCTGATTTTGAAATTGCGTCCGGGTTGCGAATAGGCATCCACTTGGGACGCTGTGGTCAGATCACGCACATCGGCCCATTGCACGTATTTTTTGTCCAATACGTTGTACAGACCTGCATTGAGTTTGGTCGCTTTGCTCAGGTTGTACCAGCCTGTGACATCCAGCACACCGTAGCCACCGGGCACCACGGTGCTGGAGGAACTGACGTGCTGGTTGCGCTCTACAGCGGTGATCAAGGAGCTCACACCCCATGACTGGCCACGCTCGTAGTGCAGACCGAGCACCAGCTTGTCCGGATCTACCGTATTGAGATAGGTCTGGCTGCCACGTCGGTCTTGCACGCCTTCGGTGTGGGCGTAGGCAGCGCTTACCCGCCATGCAGGCAACACATTCCATGCACCACGCAGCTCCAACCCGTATAGCGTGACACTGTCCAAGTTGATCCACTGGTATTGCGTAGTACTGGTGTCTTGGTACAAAAAGTCTTTGTATTTGCCATAGAAAACGGCTGCGCTGTACTGGGTTTTGGCAGTTTTACCGCGCACGCCCCACTCCACCGAGTCGCTTTGCTCGGACTTGAGATTGCTGTTACCAACGACGGTGTAACTCGGACTAGTACTTACATAACCACCATTGACTTGGCTGGCAGTGGGCGCCTTAAAGCCATGGCTGTATTGGCTGTACAGCGTCAGCGTTGGTTTGTAGGCCCAGCTCAAGCCCAGTTTGGGTGAAAAGGCCCCATCGGTCAGGTCGTAGTAGCTGACGGTCGTGCTGTTGAGTGCACCGGGTTTGGGGCTGAGTTGGTAGCGGTCATAGCGCAAACCCGGCGTGACTGTGAGGCGTCCAGACTTGATTTCATCTTGCACAAACAGACCCAGATTTTTGTAATCGCTATCGGGGAAGTACTGATTCAAAGCAGTATAGGTACCGGCATTTTGGTACGCCTTGGACAGCATGGATTGCTGCGAGAAGCGCATGTCGCCACCGTAGACCAAGCGGTGCTGCACCGCATCACCCCAGTTGCTTTCCATTTGCAAGGTCGTACCCAGTGCGTTGTCGTCGTAGTAGTTGTCGCGGGTGCGGTAGCTGTACGTACCTGAAGCACGCTGCTGCCAGCTCAGTTGATTGGTCTCGGACGTTTGGGCATACACCCCCAAGGTCAACACATCAAACCAACGGTTTTGGGGCGTGTACTGCCAATCCAGTTTTGCGAGGTTGCGCTTGACCACATCGCGCGACTGGTCGTTGCTGATAACTGTGGTGCGTTCACTGAGCTCATCGGTATTGGTTTCACGCAGAATCGATTCCACTGTCAGCTTGAAAGCGTGGTCTGCACTGACTTTTTGCCGCAGCTTGCCCAGCAAATAATCGGAACGGTTGCTTTGCGGGTTGGCTTCCGTACGGCTGCTTCCTGTTGACGCATTGCTGCCCATGGTGTCGGTTTCCTGGCCACGCCGGGTGCTGAGCAAAACCAAACCCTGCCACTCTTCGCCCTTGAAAGCAAAACTAGGGGCGACCTGAAATGACTTGTCTGCCGATGAGTAGCTGGTCTTGAGGCTAAATTGCTGATTTTTACCCTGCGTCAGCAAATCTTCGGGCTCCTTGGTCACAAAACTGACCGAACCAGCCAAACCGTCTGAACCATATTGGGTACTGGCGGCACCGCGCAAAATTTCTACTTGCTTATAGCCCTCGGGGTCGATGAAATCGCCACGCCCCGTTTTAATAGGGCCAAAGCTGAACATCGATGGCAAGCTAACGCCATCCACTTGCAAACGCACCTGCTCACCTTCTAGACCACGGATATTGACACCCTCATTGCCCGTACGCCCCGTCGTAGCAAACGCTGTAGAGGAACGGTGGGGCTGCGCCCGCACCGACACGCCAACTTCATCTTTGAGCAAATCTTCCAAATCACCGGCGTTGCGCCTGTCTATGTCCTCGGACGTGAGAACCGTGACAGTGGTGGGTACTTCCTCGATGTCTTGTTCGATGCGACTGGCGCTGATCACCATCGTTTTGAGAGAACCCGTCGCAGTAGCCTGCTCCGGTGTTGCCAAACTTGTTTGCGCATTTGCCCCAGCACCTGCACACACCCAAGCCACCAAAACCGCCACTTGGCTCAAACGCCCCGCTGGCCCCGCCGTGCCTATAGCCATATTCCAACCACCTTTCTTGCTGTCTTGTGTTGCCAATCTTTTTATTATATTTGTAATGCGAATCTTTCTCATTTGTATTTTGTAAAAACAAGTTTCTTGCAGGGTTGTCCAACCAGTAGAATCCGCCGACTTTCGAGGAACGCACCATGAGTCTTTTCCAACGCCCCCACTACACATCCGAGACCACTGACTTCATCACCACGCTCAAGACCCAGCGTCCCAGCTTGGAAAAAGAGCAACTGGCAGGCCGCGCCCTGCTGTGGGACAAACAAGTGGATCGCAAGGTGCAGCAAGAATTCAAAGCTGGCCGCGTGGCCCAGCAGCCTTACGTTTACCAAACCAAGGCTTAAGTAGCCAATTGGCCTCTAGCGCCCAACCAGCAAGCTGGGTGCGCTATTAAAACCATAGCAAACATGAACACAGCTTCCAGCCCGACTGAAGCTGATGACGTTGCTGCCACCACCGCTGCCCCGCAGGTGGTAGACAACGTGGCCGTGGCGCGCCTGTATGGCGAACCACTCTTCACTCTGCCGCAAGACCTGTACATCCCGCCCGATGCACTGGAAGTTTTCCTAGAGGCCTTTGAAGGCCCGTTGGATTTGCTGCTCTACCTGATCCGCAAGCAAAACTTCAACATCTTGGACATTCCCATGCTGAGCGTGACGCGCCAGTACTTGGCCTATGTGGACGAAATCCGCTCGCGCAATCTGGAGTTGGCTGCGGAATACCTCTTGATGGCAGCCATGCTCATTGAGATCAAGAGCCGCATGCTCTTGCCCCCCAAGAAAACGGCCGATGGCGAAGAGGCGGAAGACCCACGTGCCGAACTGGTACGCCGTCTGCTGGAGTACGAGCAAATCAAACTGGCTGCTATGCAGTTGGGCGAACTGCCCCAGTACGGGCGTGACTTCTTAAAAGCACAGGTCTACATCGAGCAAAGCCTGCAACCACGTTTTCCCGATGTGGAACTGAGCGAGCTGCAGCAGGCGTGGGCCGATATCCTCAAACGCGCCAAACTCGTGCAGCACCACAAAATCAGCCGCGAAGAGCTGTCGGTGCGCGAACACATGAGCATCGTGCTCAAAAAACTGCAAGGCCAACGCTTTGTAGGCTTTGAAGACCTGTTCGAACCCGAAAAAGGTACCCCTGTATTGGTGGTGACTTTCATTGCCCTGCTAGAACTGGCCAAAGAAACACTGATTGAAATTACCCAGGCCGAAGCTTTTGCGCCTATTTACGTGCGCTTAGCCTACTCGCCGACCTGAGGAGACCCCTTATGACCGCTTTGAGCACTACCTCTGCCACCCCCTACGGCACGCTGCCGCCAGCCAGCACCCCTGCCACGCGCAAGCCCATCAGCCTGCCGCGCCTGCAAGAGATGCACCAGCGGGGCGAGAAAATCACCATGCTCACCGCTTACGACGCCACCTTTGCCGCCGTAGCCGACGCAGCCGGCGTGGAAACCATCTTGGTGGGGGACTCACTGGGCATGGTCTGCCAAGGCCGCCACGCCACCGTGGGCGTGACGCTGGAAGACATGGCCTACCACACTGAGAGTGTGGCCCGAGGTCTGCGCCGCGCCCAAGGCACGGCTTGGCTGGTGGCAGACTTGCCTTTTGGCAGCTACCAAGAGAGCAAAGAACAAGCCATTCGCAGCGCCAACGCCCTCATGCGGGCGGGTGCCCACATGGTCAAGCTAGAGGGCGGTGGCTGGACTACCGACGTGGTGCATTTTTTGGTCGAGCGTGGCATACCCGTGTGCGCCCACTTGGGCCTGACACCGCAAACTGTCCACTCGCTGGGCGGCTATCGCGTGCAAGGCCGCAACGATGCCGATGCCCAACAGCTGCGCCAACACGCGCTGGCCCTGCAAGATGCAGGTGCCACCATGGTGGTGCTGGAAATGGTGCCCGCCGCCTTGGCCACCAGCCTGACGCACGAATTGCCACATTGCGCCACCATCGGCATTGGCGCTGGCAAAGGCACCGCAGGCCAAGTGCTCGTGATGCACGACATGCTGGGCGTGAATTTGGGCAAGACCCCTAAATTTGTGCGCAATTTCATGGCCGAGTCCGATAGCATCCGGGGCGCTTTCGCCGCCTATGTGGCGGCGGTCAAAAGCGGCAGCTTTCCCGACGAAACCCAGCACGCTTGGTAAAACAGTTCATGCAAGTCATTCACACCCTGGCCGAGTTGCGCAGTGCACTCGATGCCTATCGCCACCCTGCCGTAGTGCCCACCATGGGCAATTTGCACGCAGGCCATATTGCCTTGGTACGCCAAGCCAAACCGCTGGGCGATGTGACCGTGGCCACTATCTTCGTGAACCGCCTGCAATTTGCCCCACACGAGGACTTTGACACCTACCCCCGCACGCTAGAAGCTGACTGCAAGCAACTGCAGGAGGCTGGCTGCGACATCGTGTTTGCGCCGTCCGAGGCCGAGCTCTACCCGGTTGCGCAGACTTTCCGTGTGCAGCCACCCGATGCACTGGCCACTATTTTGGAAGGGCATTTCCGCCCCGGCTTCTTTGGCGGCGTGTGCACCGTGGTGCTCAAACTGCTGGCCGCCACCCAAGCGCGCACGGCCGTGTTTGGCAAAAAGGACTACCAGCAGCTCATGGTCATCCGCAACATGGTGCAGCAATTCGCCCTGCCCGTGCACATCGTGGGCGGTGAAACCCAGCGCGCAGCCGATGGCTTGGCCCTGTCCAGCCGCAACGGCTACCTAAGCCCGGACGAACGCCAACGCGCTGTGCTACTGAGCCAAACCCTGCACCACGTGGTGCAAGAGGTGCAGGCAGGTCGCAGCAGCGTGGCCGACATTGCAGCACTAGAAGCCCAATCCATGAAGACACTCAGCGACTACGGTTGGAAACCCGACTACGTGCACATTCGCCGCCGCAGCGACTTGCAAGCCATCACCGACACCGATGCCGTAGTGGGTCATGCTGTGGTGCTGGCAGCGGCCCGCTTGGGCACTACCCGCTTGATAGACAACCTGGAAATCTGATATCAAAAGGGCAATCCGACGTAGTTCTCTGCCAGAGCGCTCAAGGCATTGTCTGAAGAGAACAGGTAGTCCCACTCAACCTGCTGCAACTTTTTGTCATAGTCCAAACTATCGGGGTATGTGTGCAGCATGTTGGTCATCCACCAAGAAAAGCGCTGCGCTTTCCACACCCGTGCCAGCGCCTTGGCTGAGTAGCCATCCAAGCCTGCGTCATCGCCATGTTTGTAGTGCCCCAACAATGCGTTGTACAGGTAGTAAATATCCGACGCAGCGCTGTTGAGCCCACGAGCACCGGTGGGTGGCACGATGTGGGCAGCATCCCCAGCTAAGAACAGATTGCCATAGCGCATAGGCTCTGCAACGTAGGAGCGCAGCGGTGCGATGGATTTTTCGATCGAAGGGCCTGTCACCAACTGCTCGGCTACTTCGGTGGGCAAGCGTCGTTTGAGTTCAGCCCAGAATTGATCGTCCGACCAGTCTTCTACTTTGTCCGTCAGTGGCACTTGAATGTAATAACGCGACAAGACCTGTGAACGCAAAGAGCACAGGGCAAAACCGCGTTCATGGCGTGCATAAATCAACTCAGGTGAGACAGGCTTGGTGCGCGAAAGGACGCCCAGCCAACCGAATGGATAAACCTTCTCGTACTCTTTGAGCACATCGCGCGGAATGGACTTGCGGCTGACGCCGTGAAAACCGTCCGCACCGATCACATAGTCGCAATCAATGCGCACCACTTCATCACCATGGCGGTAGGTCACATAAGGAGGTGTGGCCGCTTTGAGGTTGTGCAACTGCACATCTTCTACGTTGTGGATGACCTTGCCCTTGAGTTTGTCACGGGCTTCATACAGGTCACGGGTCAACTCCGTCTGGCCATAAACCATGACGGAATTACCACCACTGTACTTGTACAAATCGACCCTGCTCTTTTTGCCGTCATGGGCAATATAAAAGCCTTCGTGTATTTCACCTTCACGGTCCATACGCTCGCCACAATGGGCTTGGCGCATCAACTCGGCAAAGCCGTGCTCAAGCACACCGGCACGGATACGGGAAAGTACGTATTCACGGCTTTGCCTCTCAAGAACAATGGTGTCTATGCCTTGAAGATGAAGCAATTGAGACAAAAGCAAACCCGATGGGCCGCCACCAATAATGCAAACGCTGGTTTTCATGAAAACTGTCTCCTGGTTGTTTTGTGCTTCCAAGAATAGGAGCAGTCCTCGACATCATCAATGTCACAATCCAACCAAAACTTGTCTATATCGAACATGCCAAGCGCTTCAAAACAAGCCAGCAATCAGGGCGTTCTTTTGTCCCATGGTTTGTTCGGCGAATCCACCCAGCTACCCGATGTGATGCACTGCGAGACGATTGCCATCCGTTCGTCATTGCATGACTGGGAGCTGGCACCCCATAGGCATGACCGTTTGCACCAAATCATGGTGGTGCACCAAGGTTCAGGAGTCGTTCAACTGGAAGGCGAGCACACCCCCTTTGCAGCCAACACACTGATCAACGTGCCTGCAGGCAGTGTCCATGCCTTTCGCTTTACACCGGCAACCGAGGGTTATGTCATCACACTGGCTGATGAGATGCTGGATCTGATCTTGGTTGAAGCTGCCGATGTGCGCTACGCGCTGGGTCACGGCGCTGTCTGCGATGCGCCCCCACAGGCGCTGCAGATCAGTGAAACCATCTGGCATGAGTTCAATGGGCTAGAAAGATCCCGCGCTTTAGTGCTGCGCGGTTTGTGCTCAACTTTGCTGGGCTTAACGGCTCGCCAGTTATTTCCATCGGAGCAAGGCAGCACAGCACAAGACCGAACGCATGTACTACAACGCTTCGAAGCCTTGCTCGATGCACATTACCTTGAACACTGGGGCGTTGCACAGTACGCGCGCAGTTTGTCGATTTCACCCACCCACTTCAACCGCTTAGTACGTGCTGCCACCGGATCGCCTGCATCTGCACTGATCAACGCGCGATTGGTGCGGGAAGCACGCCGCCAACTGGCCTACACCAACCTGCGCATAGCCAGCATTGCCGATGCATTAGGGTTTAGCGATCAGTCCCATTTCAGCCGGGTTTTCAGCCGCGCCACAGGCGTGTCGCCCCGCACATTCAGACAGCAGTTAGCCCAGCGGACGCCGGCTTACTAAAGCCTAGGGGAAAGCACTAGTGAAATTGGCGCTCACGGCCATTGAATTGGTTATTGGTTATAACCATAATTCCATCAAACAAAAGGGCATCAAACATGAGCAACAAAGACATCCACCTAGATCTCTGCGGCGACAGTCAGGAGATCGCCGTCATCCACCTCACGCGCCCCAAAAAGCGCAACGCCATCAACGACGGCCTGATTTTGGCCATCCGTGACATCTTCGACCACCTTCCTGCCACGGTGCGTGCCGCCGTCATTAGTGGCGAGGGCGAGCACTTCTGTGCAGGACTGGATCTGTCCGAGCTCTCCGAGCGTGACGCCAGTGAAGGCATCTTGCATTCCCGCATGTGGCACCAGGCGCTGGAGCGCGTGCAATATGGCCCCGTACCCGTCGTTGCGGCCCTGCATGGCGCTGTCGTTGGCGGTGGACTGGAACTGGCCAGCGCCTGCCACATCCGCGTGGCCGATGCCTCCACCTTCTACGCTTTACCCGAAGGCACGCGCGGCATCTTCGTGGGCGGTGGCGGTTCGGTGCGCATTCCACGCCTGATTGGTACCGCACGCATGGCCGACATGATGTTCACCGGCCGCGTTTACAACGCCGAGGAGGGTGAACGAATCGGCCTCTCCCAGTACGTGGTGCCTGCCGGCGAATCATTTGCCAAAGCCTTAGAGCTGGCCCAGGCGATTGCCCGCAATACCCCCATGACCAACTATGCGCTGATGCATGTGCTGCCACGCATCGCGGAGCAACCGGCCGACCAAGGTTTCATAACCGAGGCGCTGGTGTCCTCCATTGCCCAGAGCGCCCCCGAAGCCAAGGCCCGCGTTAAGGCATTCCTAGAAGGCAAAGCCGCCAAGGTCAAGAAGGCCTGAAGGCCCGACCCGAGGAGACAAGACAATGACTACAACCACATCCCATCCCTACCGAAGCCTGCGCTTTGGTGTCACACGCGGTATCCGCACCGAAGGTGCAGACGGCGTGCAATACCTGCGCGCCGAAACCTCCCTGCAGCCCTATGCCGAGCGCATGACCGATCGCCTGCTGCACTGGGCTGCGACGACGCCCAACCGCACTTGGATGGCCCAGCGTGTGCACCTGGCCGACGGCAGCAAAGGCGACTGGCGCACCATCAGCTATGCCCAAGCGCTGGCCAGTGCCCGCGCCATTGCGCAAAATCTGCTACAGCGTAATTTGAGCGCTGAGCGCCCGGTGCTTATCCTCAGCGAAAACGACCTGGATCACGCCCTGCTGACCTTGGGCTGCATGCTGGCTGGCGTGCCATGGTCTCCGGCATCGCCCGCCTATTCCACCATCAGCACGGACTACTCCAAGCTGCGCCATGTGGTGAACACCTTGACCCCTGGTCTGGTGTTCGCCGCCGACCCAGATCGCTATGGCAAGGCCATACAGGCCACCATTGGCAACGACGTGGATGTGGTGCTATCGAACGGTTCACTGGAGGGGCGCGCCAGCACGCCATTTGCCCAATTGCTCGCCACCACAGCCACCGATGCCGTGGATCGTGCCATAGCCGCCACCGGCCCTGACACCATCGTCAAATTCTTGTTCACCAGCGGCTCTACCAAGCTGCCCAAGGCCGTCATCAACACCCAGCGCATGTGGTGCGCCAACCAGCAGCAGATGCGCCAAAGCATGCCAGTGCTGACCGAGACAGCACCGGTGCTGGTGGACTGGCTGCCCTGGAACCACACCTTTGGCGGCAACCACAACTTCGGCATGGTGCTGTACAACGGTGGCACGCTCTACATCGACGAGGGCAAACCGGTTCCCGCCCTGATTGGCGAGACCCTTCGCAATCTGCGCGAGGTGGCACCCACGCTGTACTTCAACGTGCCCACTGGATTTGAAGCCATCGCTGCTGCGATGAAGACCGACCCGTTTTTGCGCAAAAATTTCCTCTCCCGCGTGACCATGTTCTTCTACGCTGGTGCCTCCCTGGCCCAGCCAGTGTGGGACAGCTTATTCGAAAGCGCGCAAGCCGAGATAGGCGAGCGCATCGTCATGGCCAGTGGACTGGGCATGACCGAGTCCAGCCCTTTTGGCCTGTTTGTGACCAGCCCTGATGTGGTCTCCGGCGACCTGGGCCTGCCTACACCGGGACTAGAGCTCAAGCTGGTGCCCACCGATGGCAAGCTGGAGGTGCGCTACCGCGGCCCCAATATCACCCCTGGTTACTGGCGCGCACCGCAGGAAACCGCAGCCCACTTCGACGCGGAAGGTTTTTTCTGCACAGGGGACGCCCTCAAGTGGGCTGACCCAGACAACATCCACCAAGGCTTGCGCTTTGATGGCCGCATTGCCGAAGACTTCAAGCTGGCCACCGGTACTTTTGTGAGCGTAGGGCCGCTGCGCGCCAAGATCATTGCCGCCGGAGCGCCGTGTATTCAGGACGTCGTCATCACCGGATTGAACCAGCACGAGGTCGGTGCCATGGTATTTCCCAACCTGGCAGCCTGCAGAAAGACTGCCGGTCAGGATGCCAGCGCCACACCCGAAGAGGTGCTGACACACCCCGCCGTGCTCGCTCACTTCCAGCAGCTGGTGAACACGCTGGCCGCCAGTGCCACCGGCAGCGCCAACCGCATCGCTCGCCTATGCCTATTGGCAGAGCCACCCACCATCGACCGCGGCGAGATCACCGACAAGGGATCGATCAACCAAAGAGCCGTGCTGGCACACCGCGCCGCCACTGTGCAGGCCCTGCACGACGGCAGTCTGCCCCACACCCTGACCCCCCAGTAACAAAGGACCCAACCATGGCTTCCAAAGGATTTTTCAGCGCATTCAATGACGTGTGGATGCTCGATGGTGTGCGCACTCCCATGGTGGACTACTGCGGCGCACTGGGCCACATATCCCCCACCGATCTGGGCATCAAGGTGGCCCGTGAAGCGCTCAAGCGGTCGGGCGTGCCAGGTGCGGATATCGGCTCGGTGGTGACCGGCAACATGGCTCCTGGCGATTTTGACCAGTTCTTCCTGCCACGCCACATCGGCTTATACGCAGGCGTGCCAGTAGAAGTACCAGCCATCATGGCCCAGCGTATCTGTGGCACCGGCTTTGAGCTGTTCCGCCAAGCTGGCGAACACATCCAGGGCGGTGCCTGCGATGCAGCCCTGGTGGTGGGCACCGAAAGCATGACGCGCAACCCGATTGCCGCCTTCGACCACCGCACCGGCTTCAAGCTGGGCGCGCCAGTGGGCTTCAAGGACTACATGTGGGAAGCGCTGAAGGATCCGGCTGCAGGCATCAACATGATCCAGACTGCGGAGAACTTGGCCAAGAAGTACGGCATTACCCGCCAAGAGGTGGACGCCTTTGCCTCCCTCTCCTTCGCCAAGGCCGTGGCCGCCCAGCAAAGCGGTTTCCATGCCGGTGAGATCGTGCCGGTGGTGACCGAGAAGTTCGAACTGGAAGGCTACAAGACCCGAGGCATCAAGCTGCAGGGCAAGATCACCGAGGTGACCCAGGATACGCACCCGCGCCTCTCGCCCCCCGAGGTGCTGGCCAAGCTGCAGACCGTTTTCCCCGACGGCGTGCAGACCGGCGGCAACAGCGCCGCCTTGGTTGACGCTGCGGCTTCTGTGGTGGTGGCCTCGGGCGACTACGCCAAGAACCATGGCTACCAGATCGTTGGGCCTGGCACTGGCCGCAAGCCCCTGGGCCGCGTGGTCGCGGCCGCAGCCGTGGGTGTACCGCCCGAAATCATGGGCATAGGCCCGGCACCGGCAATCCGCCTGCTGTTGGCGCGCACTGGCCTGACGCTCGATCAGATTGGTCGCTTCGAAATCAATGAGGCCCAGGGCGCGCAAACACTGGCTGTGGGCAAGGAACTGGGTATGGATTTGGCCAAGCTGAACGTGAATGGCGGTGCCATCGCACTGGGCCACCCGCTGGCCTGCACCGGTGTGCGCCTGACGCTGACCCTGGCGCGCGAGATGCAGCGCGCCAACGTCCGCTGGGGCATCTCCAGTGCTTGCGTGGGCGGCGGCCAAGGCATTGCGCTGCTAATCGAGAACCCGCAAGGCACGTGATTCTGCAGGAGTCAATAAGGCTACAGCCCTTACTGGAATTGCTTATGCAGCTATCAAATTCATAGCAAAAAGGAAACCCACCATGCAGATTCAAGGACAAGCAGCACTCGTGACCGGCGGCGGATCGGGTTTGGGCGAGGCCACCGCGCGTGAGCTGGCCCGCCTGGGCGCCAAGGTCGCCATCTTGGACGTCAACATCGACGGTGCAAACCAGGTTGCCGCCGACATTGGCGGCATTGCCATCCAGTGCGACGTGACCAGCCCGGACAGTGTGCAGTCCGCCATCGCCCAAGCGGCAGCCGCGCACGGACCGGCCCGCATCCTGATGCAGATCGCGGGCATTGGATCAGCCAAGCGCGTGATCGGCAAGGACGGCAATGCCGCGCCACTGGAAGACTTTGTGCGCGTCATCAACGTCAACCTAGTCGGCACCTACAACGTAGCCCGCCTGTTTGCCGCGGCGAGCGCCAAGCTAGAAGCACTGGAAGACGGCGAACGCGGTGTCATGGTGTTGACCGCATCCGTGGCAGCGTTTGATGGACAGGTCGGTCAACAGGCCTACAGCGCCTCCAAAGCCGGTGTGGCCGGCATGACCTTGCCCATGGCGCGTGATCTAGCGCAGCACGGCATCCGCGTCTGCACCATTGCCCCAGGGCTGTTTGCCACGCCGCTGATGAAGACGCTGCCCGAACCGGTGCAACAGTCGCTCGCCGCGAGCATCCCCTTCCCGCAGCGTCTGGGCAAGCCCCAAGAGTTCGCGCAGCTAGCCACGCACATCGTGACCAACGGCCACCTCAACGGTGAGGTTATCCGTCTGGATGGTGCCCTGCGCATGGCCCCGCGTTGAAAGGAAAATCATGAGCAAGACCGTTGTATTCGAAGTGGAAGTGATGTTTGGCGATTGCGACCCTGCCGGCATCGTGTTCTTCCCCAATTTCTCCAAATGGATGGACGCATCCAGCCTCCATTTTTTCCGCCAATGTGGCGTACCGCCTTGGCGCGAGTTGGTCAAGACCACCGGCATCATCGGCAACCCGCTGCTGGAGATCCACACCACCTTCAAACGCCCGGCTACCTATGGCGAACGGTTGCAGGTTCACACCACCGTGGAAGAGTGGCGCGAGAAAACCTATGTGCACCGCCATGTGATCAAGCGCGGTGACGAAGTGTTGTGCGAAGGCACCGAGATCCGCGCCTTCTGCGTCAAGGTGCCTGGCGAGGACTACCGCATCAAGGCCATTCCCATACCCGAAGACATCAAGGCACTGTGCACCTGATGTGCGTTCCCGTTCCCACCCCGAAAACAAAGAGGAGACAACCATGAAACTGTTCAAGATGAACCTAGTCGGCACCGCTATTGCCCTGCTGGCTACCAGTGCAATGGCCGACATCACCATCGGCGTGGTCGTGCCGCTGACCGGCCCGGCCTCCGGCCTGGGCATTCCGGCCGCCAATCAGGTCAAGCTGTGGCCCAGCACGATTGCTGGCGAGAAGCTCAAGGTCACCGTGCTGGATGACGGCACCGATCCAACCAACGGCAGCAAGCTTGCCAAGCGCTTCGTCACCGAGGACAAGGTGGACGTGATCGTCGGCTCCGTCGCCACCCCCGTGGGCGTGGCTATTGCCGATGTGGCGATGGAAAGCCAAACACCCCAGCTGGCCCTGACCCCCGTTGTCCTGCCTCCCGGCAAGGATGTTTGGACTTTTCGTCTGCCACAGTCCAATGATGTGATGGCCTACGCCATGGTCAACCACATGAAAAAGATGGGCGTCAAGACCGTGGGTTTCTTGGGTTACACCGACGCCTATGGCGAGCAATGGCTCAAGGCTTTCACCGCCGAAAGTGAAAAGGTTGGCATCAAACTCGTGGCGGTAGAGCGCTTTGCCCGCTCAGATACCAGCGTGACGGCCCAGGCCCTCAAACTCGTGGCAGCCAACCCCGATGCCATGTTGATCGTTGCCTCTGGCAGCGGCGCTGCCATGCCACACAAAGCCGTGGTCGAGCGCAATTTCAAGGGCAAGATTTACCAGACACACGCCGCTGCCACCAAGGATCTGATGCGCATCGGTGGCAAGGATGTAGAAGGCTCCTACGTGGTCTCTGGCCCTGTGATCGCGCCCGAGCAGTTGCCCGACAGCAATGCCTCTAAGAAGACTGCATTGGACTTTGTTGCCAAGTACGACAAGGCTTACGGCGCGGGCACCCACAACCAGTTCGCTGGCCACGCCTATGACGTGGTACTGGTGCTGGAAAAGGCGGTTCCGTTGGCTCTGAAGAAGGGCAAACCCGGCACACCCGAGTTCCGTGCAGCCTTGAAGGATGCCTTCGAGACCATGGGCCGCACGGTCGTAGCGCACGGTGTGCTGAACTGGACCAAGGACAACCACTGGGGCTACACCAACGACACGGGCGTGATGGTCAAGGTTGTCAACGGCGACTGGAAAGTCGACTGAAATGTGTGCGCCCACCTTGGGGCGGCCCGGGGTGGGCTAGCAACGAATTCAACAAACGATAAGGTTTGCCATGGACTTTTCGATCGCCAGCATTTTGATGCTGGACGGTGTGACCAACGGTGCTGTCTATGCCCTGCTGGGCTTGGCCACGGTGCTGGTCTTTACCGTCACGCGTGTCATCTTCATTCCGCAGGGCGAATTCGTCGCTTACGGTGCCTTGACGCTGGCCATTTTGCAGACCGGCAAGGTTCCTGGAACGGTGTGGCTGCTGCTCATCCTGGCCACTCTGGCGGCGGCCATGGATGCGACCGAGGTTTGGCTGCGCCAGCGCAACGTGGCGCGTTGCCTCCAAGCCGCAGGCAAGACGCTGGCCGTGCCGCTGGTCGTAGCCGCCCTGACCGCATGGCTGGCCCCCATGCAAACGCCCCTGCTGGTGCAGGCGGCGCTGTCCGTGGCCGTGGTTACCGCCTTTGGTCCGCTGGTGTACCGGGTGGCTTATCAGTCACTCGCCGATGCCACGCCGCTGGTGCTGCTCATCGTCTCGGTAGGCGTGCACTTTGCCATGACCGGCTTGGGCCTCTTGTTCTTCGGCGCTGAGGGATTCCGCAACCCGGCGTTCTGGGACTTGCGCTTGGTGCTAGGCCCTATCAGCCTAACCGGCCAGACGCTGATCGTCGTGGCTGCGTCGGCTGCACTCATCGTGCTGCTGTGGTTGTTTTTCGAACGCTCGCTGTACGGCAAGGCGCTGCGCGCCACTGCCGTGAATCGGCTGGGAGCGCGCCTCATGGGCATCTCTTCCCCGGCAGCCGGTCAGCTCACCTTTGCCATGGCGGCCTTCATCGGCGCGTTGTCGGGCCTGCTGATCGGCCCCACCACCACGGTGTTCTACGACACGGGCTTCCTGATTGGCCTGAAGGGCTTCGTGGCCGCCGTGGTGGCAGGCCTGTCCAGCTACCCTGGTGCGCTGGTCGGCGCGTTGTTTGTTGGCGTGGTGGAGGCTTTCGGCTCCTTTTACGCCAGTGCCTTCAAGGAAGTCATTGTGTTCACCATCATTTTGCCGGTGTTGCTATGGCGCTCCCTGCACGGCAGTCATTCGGATGAGGATCACTAAAAATGAAACACCCACGCTCTTTCACTTCGGGTAGTTCGCTGCCCCCCGGGGGGGCCGTTAGCGCCTTCGGGCGGCCAGGCAGCGCTGGCATGCTGGCGCGCAAATATGGTTTGTGGGTGCTGGTTGCCGTACTCATTGCGGTGGCCGTGCTGCCACTGCCCGATTTCTGGATCACCCAGCTCAACTACATCGGCCTCTACAGCCTGACCTGCCTAGGCCTAGTACTGCTAACAGGGGTGGCCGGTCTCACCTCCTTCGGGCAGGCCGCCTTTGTGGGCATCGGTGCGTATGCCAGCGCTTGGCTCACGCTCAATGCAGGCCTGTCCCCTTGGGTGACGCTGTTCATCGGGCTGGGTATCACGGCTGCATCGGCCTGGATCGTGGGCAGCCTCACGCTGCGCATGTCGGGCCACTACCTGCCGCTGGCAACCATCGCTTGGGGACTTTCGCTGTACTACCTGATGGGCAACGTCGACGCCCTGGGCAAATACGACGGCCTGCTGGGTGTGCAGGGCCTGTCCCTGTTCGGCTATGACCTGGGCCAAGGCCGGGGCTTTTATGTGCTCACTTGGACATTGGTGGTGCTGGCGGCGTTGGCGGTGTTGCACCTGCTGGACTCCCGTGTAGGCCGCGCCATGCGGGCGCTGCGCACCGGCACCCTGATGGCCGAGGCAATGGGTGTCAACACCTTGCGTTTCAAGATCATCATCTTCCTGATTGCCGCGCTCTTGGCATCGCTCTCGGGCTGGCTGTTCGCGCACTTCCAGCGCACGGTGAACCCCTCGCCATTTGGTTTGAAGATGGGCATCGAGTACCTGTTCATGACCGTGGTGGGCGGCGTGGGCCATGTCTGGGGCGCTATCACCGGTGCACTGTTGACCAAACTGCTGGAAGACCAGTTGCAGGTACTGCTGCCCCAGTTGCTTGGAACCAGCGGCAGCTTCGAGATCATCGTGTTTGGCATCGTACTGGTGCTGATGCTCAAACACCTCCCTCATGGTCTGTGGTCTTTTGTGGATAAGCGCCTGCCACGCCCCCAGCGTATGCAGGATTGGGCCGATGCCCCTGTGTTGCCCGAGAAGCCCAAGCCCGCCAAGGACGAGTTGGTGTTGGACGTGCAGGCCATTCGCAAGAAGTTCGGCGGCTTGGTGGCGGTGAACGGCATCAGTTTTCAGATCAAGGCGGGGCAGATCGTCGGCCTGATCGGGCCCAATGGTGCGGGCAAGTCCACCACGTTTAACCTGATCTCCGGCGTGCTGCCCCTCACCAGCGGCGATGTGGTGTTTCGTGGTCAGAAGATTGGCGGCCTGCGTTCGCGCGAAATTGCCGCACGCGGTATGTCGCGCACCTTCCAGCACGTGAAGATGATCCCAGACATGACGGTACTGGAAAACGTGGCCTTGGGTGCCCATCTGCGCGGATCCAAAGGCGTTCTCAGCGCCATGACCCGCATGAACCGTGCCGAGGAACAGCAACTATTTCGCCAGGCCCAGTGCCAGCTTGAGCGCATCGGCATGGGTGCCTACCTGCACGAGCAGGCCGGTAACTTGGCGATGGGCCCGCAGCGTTTGATGGAAATCGCCCGTGCCCTGTGCGGCGATCCGGCCTTGCTACTGCTGGATGAACCCGCCGCTGGCCTGCGCCACAAGGAGAAACAAGCCTTAGCCGATGTGCTGCGCCAACTGCGCAGTGAGGGTATGAGCATCCTGCTGGTGGAGCACGACATGGACTTGGTGATGGGCATCTGCGACCACTTGGTGGTGATGGAGTTCGGCACTTTCCTGACCGAAGGCACGCCCGAATTCATTCAGCAAAGCCCTGAGGTGCGCGCTGCGTACTTGGGTACCGAACACTAAGGAGCCGCAATGACTACCCCTCTCCTGCAAGTCAACGGCCTGCGCGCTGGTTACGGCCGTGCCGAGGTGCTGCATGGCATCAATCTCTCTGCCAACAAGGGCAGCGTCATCACCGTGATCGGCCCCAACGGTGCCGGAAAGTCCACCCTGCTCAATACCCTGATGGGCATCTTGCCCGGTCAGGGCGGCATTCAGTTCGATGGCAAACCCATTCTGGATACAACATTGGAAGAGCGCGTGATGCAGGGCGTGGCACTGGTGCCCGAGAAGCGTGAGCTGTTCGGTTCCATGTCGGTGCAAGACAATCTGGTGCTGGGCGGTTTTCGCCAGATGCGCCTGAAGAATGCCCAGTGGCGCGACCGCTTGGCCGATGTGTACGACCTGTTCCCGCGCCTGAAAGAGCGCCGCATCCAATTGGCCGGTACGCTGTCCGGCGGCGAGCGCCAGATGCTGGCAGTCGGCCGCGCCCTGATGAGCCGGCCCAGCCTCTTGATGCTCGACGAGCCCAGCCTAGGTCTAGCCCCGCTGGTGGTGCGCGAGATCTTCAACATCATCACCGAGCTGCGCCAGACTGGCGTGACCATCGTGCTGGTGGAGCAGAACGCCCGCGCTGCTTTGGCCGTGGCCGACTACGGTTACGTGCTGGAAATGGGTGAACTCAGCGTGCACGGCCCTGCTGCCGATCTGGCAGAAGACCCGCGTGTGATTGCCACCTACCTCGGTTCTGCTAAGAAGACTGCATGAATTCCTACCACCCCCCAGTGGCCGACATGGTCTTTATCCTGCAGACCGTGCTGCAGGCCACGACACAACTCCAAGCCCTGCCTGCGTATACCGAAGTCGATGCCGACCTGTTACAGCAGGTGCTCGAAGAGTCCGGCAAGTTTGTCGGCGAGGTCATTGCGCCATTGAACCGCATCGGGGACGAAATAGGCGCTCAGTGCAAGGATGGTCAGGTCACCATGGCACCTGGCTTTCGTGATGCCTACCAGGCCTTCTGGCAGGCTGGTTGGCCTGCGCTCTCGGCCGCGGTGGAGGACGGCGGTCAGGGTTTGCCCTCCGTGCTGGAGGCTACTCTGTACGAAATGCTCAGTGCCGCCAACCACAGCTGGACCATGGCACCGGGCCTGCTGCACGGCGCCTACGAGTGCCTCAAGCACCACGGCTCGCAGGAACAGAAAGATCAATACATCCGCAAAATCGCCACCGGCGAATGGCTGACCACCATGTGCCTGACCGAACCCCAGGCCGGCAGCGACCTTGGCTTGGTTCGTACCAAGGCCACACCACAGGCAGATGGCAGCTACGCCCTGTCGGGCACCAAGATATTCATCTCCGGCGGCGAGCACGACCTGTCCGACAACATCGTCCACTTGGTGCTGGCCCGCCTGCCCGATGCACCGCCGGGGCCCAAGGGACTGTCACTGTTCCTCGTACCCAAGTTCTACCCCGACGGAACCCGCAGTGCGGTGCACTGCGAACGCATTGAGGAAAAAATGGGACTGCACGGCAGTCCGACCTGCGTGATGCGCTTTGACCAGGCCCGCAGCTCAATCATCGGTGAACCGGGTCGCGGCCTCAATGCCATGTTCGTGATGATGAACGCCGCACGCCTGCATGTGGCCCTGCAAGGCATAGGCCTCTTGGAGGCTGCTTGGCAGAAAGCCAACGCCTATGCCCATGAGCGTCGCCAGATGCGTGCACCCGGAGCCAAAGACATTAGTGTGGTTGCCGACCACCCAGCCATCCGCCGCATCCTAGACACCCAGCGCGCTTGGATCGACGGCGCTCGTGTGCTGGCCTACCGCACCGCGCTGGAATTGGACATGGCCAAGCACCATGCGAACACTGCGCGGCGTGAGGCTGCGCTGCGCTGGTGCAGCTTTGTCACTCCGGTCATCAAGGCCGCCTTCACACACCAAGCTTTCTATGGTGGCAGCGAATGTCTGCAGGTGTTTGGCGGGCACGGCTATGTGTCCGAGTGGGGCATCGAGCAGCATGTGCGCGATGCCCGCGTGGCCATGATCTACGAGGGCACCAACGAGATCCAAGCCATCGACCTGCTGGTGCGCAAAGTGCTGCCCGATGGTGGCGAGGCTTTCTGCGATTGGCTCAATGGGCTGTGTGGCAACGGCCACCCCGACGATGCACTAAGTAGCTCTGTGCGCACCCTGCAGGGACTCACCGCCCGTCTCGCGCAGGCGGCCCAGCACAACCCGGCCTTGCCATACTGGGTGGCCGACGACTACCTGCGCGCCGTAGCCCTGCTGCTGCTGCAGTGGGCCTGGGTACAGATTGCCTCGCAGGCGTCTGCGGATGCGATGCGTTGGAACGCCCCGGCGCAGGCGTTTGCGCGCTGGGTGTTGCCTGAGTTGGAGATGCGCCTAGCTATGATCAAAAGCGCCTCCACTTCTTGACCGCTGCACCATGGACATTTCCCATAAAACCACTCCCGACTTAACCGCTGACACCGCCGTGGATCTGGTGGACACGCGCTTCCTCGAGTCCCTGCTGGGGTACAACACGCGACGGGCCACACTGGTCATCATCGGCGCGTTTTTGGAGCGCATGGAACAGTTCAATCTGCGCCCGGTCGACTTCTCGGTGGCTTCGCTCATCGTGCACAACCCCGGCATCACCTCGCGCCAGCTCTGCGCTACGCTGGGCCTGTTGCCGCCCAATCTGGTGGGCCTGATCAACACCTTGGAAAAGCGTGGACTCATCACGCGCCGCCCCCACCCCAACGATGGTCGCGCCATGGGCTTGCACCCTACGCCAGCCGGTATCGCACTGATGCAGGTGGCCGAACAAGAGGCTTTCGACGTGGAGGCCCAGGCCGCCTCCACCCTGACCGCCACCGAGCGCAAGACCTTGATCCGCCTGCTGCAAAAGGTCTACCTCACCTCCACCTAGCCCCAACCCACCATGACGCCCCAACAACAAGCCCTGTCCATCGTCCGCAACGAGCACATCACACTGATTGCCGTGATAGACGCTCTCAAGTACGTGGCCACCGACGTGGCTGCGGGCAAACTCACGCCCGACTACAAGCTGCTGTGGTCCATCCTTTACTACATAGAGGAATTCCCCGAGCGCCTGCACCATCCTAAGGAAGACGCGGTGCTGTTCCCACGCCTGCGTGCGCGCACGGCAGACATCAACGCCACCTTGGACGAACTGGAACGCCAGCATGTCAACAGCCAACCCGCACTGGATCGTCTGAAGGCCGTGCTAGGCCGCATGGAAGCCGATATTCCCGGTGCCAAGGCCGAATTTGCCGAGCGCTGTGCCACCTACGCGGGCTTTCACCGCCAGCACATGGCGCTGGAAGAAGCGGTGGTGCTGTCCAAGGCCACTGAGGTTTTTACGGACCAAGACTGGGTTGAAGTAGCCCAAGCCTTTGCGCAAAACAAGGATCCGCTGCGCAATGGTGCAGTGCACGACAGCGACTGGTTCCGCCAGTTTTACCGCCACATCGTGGCCTTGGTGCCTGAACCGTGGGGGGTGGGAGAGCGCAAGTAGGCCAACCTTTGGCCAACCATCACCGGTAGTACTGCATCGCCTCGCGCACCACGTCCGCTACCACCGCCTGTACCGCTTTGTGCGTTCCTGTGACGGGGCGGTGGGCCGACGTAACAAGCATCAGTTCGCACACCAGTTGGGGGTTGAACAGCTTGCGGGTTGAAAACACCTGCGCTTTGTCGATATGGCTGAGCGTGTAGGGCGGCAAAACGGCAAAGCCCAAACCCTCGCCCACCAGTTCCAGTATGGCGTTAAGGCCGTCCACCTCCAGCTCGATACGGGGCTTTAGTCCCAAGCGCACCAGTTCGGTCTCAATCAGGATGCGAAAGGCGTTGGGTCGGCTGGGCAGGATCAGGGGCAACTCGGCCAATGTGGCCAGCGGCATGCGGCTTTTCAGGCGCACATCGGGCACGCGCTTGATAGCGGCCTCGGACGCAATCAATACCAAGGTTTCGCGGCGCAGCACTTGGATTTCGATGTCGGGCGAGTGCGGTGTGTTGTAGAGCAGGGCCATGTCCAACCGTCCCGAACGCAAGCCCTCGTTCATGGCCACAGAAAACCCTTCGGTCAGCGTCAGGCGCGCCTGAGGCATGCGCTTGCGGAACTCCAGCGTCAGGGGGACGGAGATGAGCTTGCTGAGCGATGGCGGCAAGCCGATGGACACATGGCCTCCCAACGCGCCGCGGGTGGCCTCTAATTCCTCACGTGCTAGCGCTACTTGGTGCAGGATGCCGCGCCCGTGTTCCAACAACACCAGGCCCGGATCGGTCAGCGTCACGCCGCGCCCGTTGCGCAGCATAAAAGTCTGACGCAGCTCAACCTCTAGCTGGCGAACGTGGCGGCTCAGCAGTGGCTGCGGCAGTCCCAGTGCAGTAGCAGCGCGGGTGAAACTGCCCAGTTCAGCCACGCGGACAAAGGATTCGAGTTGTTTGAGGTCCATGTCGTATATCGGTATAACGCTTCACAAGCTATGCATTTCAGTTATAGCAGATAGTGGCCAATTTCGCACGACAAACGGGGGGGGCAATCCCTAGAATTTCCCGCATGCACACCCCCTGCGCAAACACCCTGACTGGCATTTCCTCCATGGCCACCCGTGCCGTGCTGGCCGACCTCGTACAAGCCTATGTGCAGCAGGGGGGCTCGCCCATTGCTATTGAATCGGTGGGTGGAGTGGACGCCGCCAAACGCGTGCAAGCCGGTGAATCCTTTGATGCGGTGTTCCTGGCTGGCGATGCCATCGACAAACTGATTGCCAGCAGCCATGTGCTGCCCGACAGCCGCGTGGATCTGATGCGCAGCGCTGTCTCGGTGGCTGTGCCAGCCGGTGCCGCGCTGCCAGATATCAGCAGCGAGGCCGCCTTGCGCGCCACCGTACTGGCCGCTCCCACCATTGGTTATTCCACCGGCCCCAGTGGTGTGGCACTGGTGAGGCTGTTTGAGCGCTGGGGCTTGGCCGCCGAACTGCACAGTCGCATTGTGCAGGCACCTGCTGGTGTACCCGTGGGCACGCTGGTGGCGCAAGGCAAGGTGGCGCTGGGCTTTCAGCAGACCAGCGAGTTGTTGTTCGTCCCCGGCATCACCCTTGTCGGCCCCATGCCAGACGAGGTAGCCATACTGACTACGTTCTCCGCCGGCATCTGCACCACCTGCCGTGACGTGCCTGCCACGCATGCCCTGCTGGAGTTCTTTGCCTCACCCGCCGCCTTGGCCGCCAAACGCCGCCAAGGCATGGAAGCGGTTTGAGTGAAGCCCCCCCTAGAAGATGCCCCCAGAGAGAGACCCATGAAACAACATTCCCTCATCATCGACTGCCACGGCCACTACACCACGGCCCCCAAGGCACTGGAGAACTGGCGCAATGCGCAGATCGCCGGTATCAAAGACCCGGCAGCCATGCCCAAAGTGGCCGACCTGAAGATCAGCGACGACGAGCTGCGCGAGTCCATCGAGACCAACCAGCTCAAACTGATGAAAGAGCGCGGTAGCGACATCACCCTGTTCAGCCCCCGCGCCAGCTTCATGGCCCACCACATTGGCGATTTCAACGTCTCCAGCACCTGGGCGGCCATCTGCAACGAGCTGTGCTACCGCGTCAGCCAGCTCTTCCCCAACCACTTTGTGCCCGTGGCCATGCTGCCGCAGTCGCCCGGTGTCGATCCGGCCACCTGCATCCCCGAGCTGGAAAAGTGCGTGAAGGAATACGGTGCCGTCGGCATCAACCTGAACCCCGACCCTTCCGGCGGCCACTGGACCAGCCCCCCGCTGACCGACAAGCACTGGTATCCCATCTACGAAAAGATGGTGGAGTACGACCTGCCCGCCATGATCCACGTGAGCACCAGCTGCAACGCGTGCTTCCACACCACTGGCGCGCATTACCTGAACGCTGACACCACGGCCTTCATGCAGCTTATCCAGGGCGATCTGTTCAAGGACTTCCCGACTCTCAAGTTTTTGATCCCCCACGGCGGCGGCGCGGTGCCTTATCACTGGGGTCGCTTCCGCGGTTTGGCGCAAGAGATGAAGAAGCCACTGCTGCAAGAACACTTGCTGAACAACGTGTTCTTCGACACCTGCGTGTACCACCAGCCCGGCATTGACCTGCTGAACACGGTGATTCCGGTGAAGAACGTGCTGTTTGCCAGTGAAATGATTGGTGCAGTGCGTGGCATCGACCCCACGACCGGGCATTACTACGACGACACCAAGCGCTACATCGAAGCCAGCAAGATCCTGAGTGCCGAAGACAAGCACCAGATCTACGAAGGCAACACGCGCCGCGTGTTCTCCCGACTCGATTCACGCCTGAAGGCAAAGGGGCTTTGATATGTATGAACTAGGCGTTGTCTACCGCAACATCACCCGCGCTGACCGAGCAGCCGCCGACGGCCTAGCCGCCCTTGGCTCGGCCACCGTGCACGAGTCCATGGGCCGCGTGGGTTTGCTCAAACCCTATATGCGGCCTATACAGACAGGCGTGCAGGTCAGTGGTACCGCCGTGACCGTGCTTCTGCACCCCGGCGACAACTGGATGATGCACGTCGTGGCAGAACAGATTCAAGCAGGTGACATCGTGGTTGCCGCCATTACGGCCGAATGCACCGATGGTTATTTTGGCGATTTGCTGGCCACTTCCTTTCAGGCACGTGGCGCGCGGGCGCTCATCATTGATGCGGGTGTGCGCGATGTGCGCACGCTCAACGAGATGAACTTTCCGGTATGGAGCAAGTGCATTTCCAGCAAGGGCTGTATCAAAGAGACCATTGGTTCCGTCAACATCCCGGTGGTGTGCGCTGGCATGCTAGTGACCCCTGGCGACGTGATCGTGGCCGACGATGACGGCGTGGTGTGCGTGCCTGCATCCCGTGCCGTAGAAACGCTGCAAGCAGCGCAGAAACGAGAAAGCTTTGAAGGTGAGAAGCGCGCCAAACTGGCCAGCGGCGTGCTGGGCTTGGACATGTACAAGATGCGCGAATCGCTGGAAAAAAAAGGACTGCGCTACATCGACTGAATCCGGAGGCCCCTGCAGCAATCTGCTGGCAACGTACCGGCACAGCAGGGTCTCAAGACAAGCACTAAAAATGAGGAGACAAGATGACCAACATATTGAGCGAGAGTGCGCCGCCGCAAGCCAGAGACTGGCTTGAGCGCTTGTGCGATGCCAGTGCCGCGGTTGGCGCACTGGTGCTTCTGGCCATTGCATGCATGACCACGTTCAGCGTCATTGGGCGCGCCTTTTTTGCCTACCCCATATTGGGCGACGTCGAGCTGGTGCAGCTAGGTGGTGCGGTAGTAGTGGCATCGTTCATGCCGTTCACACAGTACCGAAGCGCCAACATCATCGTGGACTTTTTCACGACTGGGGCCAGTGCGCGCACCCAGCATCGCATGGACACACTGGGCGTGCTGCTGTACACCAGCGTGATGGCTTTGGTGCTGTGGCGCGTGGCGGTCGGTGGCTTGGATATCCACTCTGCGGGTGAACGATCGATGCTAATGGATCTGCCCCTGTGGATTCCTTACTTGCTCATGCTCCCAGGTCTGGGTTTGTGCGTGCTGATTGGTTTGGTACAACTGCACCGCATGCAGCACGTCGATGGAAGAGCGACTGTATGAGCACCATGGCGATTGGTTTGGCAATGTTTGGAGCCATGCTGCTGTTGATGACGGTGCGTGTTCCCATCGCAGTGGCCATGTTTGTACCCGGCGCTGTGGGCTATTGGATGCTGTCTGGCTGGTATCCGCTGCTATCTCATCTCAAAGGGGCGGTCTACGCTCGGGTATCGGTGTATGACCTGTCCGTCATTCCGCTGTTCATGTTAATGGGTGGGTTGGCGGTGCAGGGGGGAATGGCTAAAGCACTCTTTGATTTCGCCAATGCCGTGTTGGGCCGTTTTCGAGGCGGTATGGCCATGGCGGGTGTGCTCGCCTGTGCAGCATTTGGCTCTATCTCGGGTTCTACCGTGGCGACGACCGCCACCATCGCCCAAGTGGCATACCCGCAAATGCGCCGCATTGGATACAGTGGCCGTTTGGCCACCGCCGCGCTGGCCACAGGTGGCACCATGGGGGTACTGCTGCCACCCTCAGTAACGCTGATGGTTTACGCCATCTTGACTGAGCAGAACATCACCAAGATGTTTTTAGCGGCCTACGTACCTGCGCTGCTGGCTGCCATCGGCTACCTGATTGCGATTGCTGTGGTGGTGCGCATGCATCCCGAGCAGGCACCTGCTGCAAAAACTGCATCGGCCAGCGAAGTGCTGCAAGCCGGGTTGCGGGTGTGGCCTATCGTGGCCATTTTTGCGGTGGTGTTTGGTGGTATTTATGGCGGCTTGTTCACCGCCACCGAGGGTGCTGCCATTGGCGTGGTGCTGACGCTGGGCATCACACTGGTACGCGGCGAAATCAACCGTGAAAAGATGGTCGCCGCAGTGCGTACGACCGCGCAGACCAGCGGTATGATTTTTCTGATCTTCATCGGCGCTGACATGATTAACGCCTCTTTGGCCTTGTCACAGTTGCCGCGCCAATTGGCCGACGTGGTGAGCCATCTGCAGCTATCGCCCATGATAGTCATGGCGGGCATCATGGTGTTCTACGTCATTCTCGGCTGCGTCATGGATGAGATGAGCATGATCTTGCTGACCGTGCCAACACTGTTCCCAGTGATTATGGGGATGGACTTCATGGGCTTGGAGGTATCAGATAAGGCGCTGTGGTTCGGCATCCTAATCCTGACGGTATGCGAGATCGGAATGATCTTCCCCCCCGTGGGACTGAACGTCTACATCATGAACGGCTTGGCACGCGATGTCCCGATGGTGGAGACCTACAAAGGCGTAATTCCCTTTTTGTTGACCGATGCTATTCGGTTGACCCTGCTCATCATGTTCCCTGTGCTGACCCTGTGGTTGGTGCAAATCTTGACGTAAATAACTAGGAGACAAACATGAAATTTCGACGCATTCTTGCCTCTGTCGGTTGGGGCTTGTTGGCACACAACGCCATGGCTCAAGAAGTTACCCTCAAAGTTCACCACTTTCTGCCCGCTACCTCTGCGGCGCAGACGCTGTTCATCAATCCTTGGTGCGACAAAATCGCCAAAGAGTCCAATAACCGCATGAAGTGCCAGATCTACTCTTCAATGCAGTTGGGCGGCACTCCTCCACAGTTGTTTGAACAAGTTCGGGATGGTGTGGTAGACATCATTTGGACTTTGCCTGGCTACACCGCAGGGCGTTTTCCATCGTTGGAAGCGTTTGAACTGCCATTCATGATGCAGAGCCCCGAAGGAACCAGTAAGGCGCTCTGGGATTACGCCCAAATCCACAGCGCCAATGAGTTCAAGGATGTCAAACCTCTCGTTTTCCACGTGCACGGTGATGGCGTCTTTCACATGACCAAAAAACCGATCAAAACCATGGCCGATCTTCGCGGCCTCAAGCTGCGTGCCCCTACGCGATTGACCAATAAATTCATCGCTATGCTGGGGGCCACGCCGGTGAGCATGCCCGTGCCGCAAGTGGGTGATGCCTTGTCCAAGGGGGTGATCGACGGAGCCGTCGTGCCTTATGAAGTGGTTCCCGCAGTCAAAATTCACGAGCTGGTGAAGTACCACTCAGAGACTGATCCGGCGGAACCAGCGTTCTACACATCCACTTTTGTGTTGGCGATGAACAAAGCCAAGTATGACGCATTGCCTGCAGACTTGAAGAAGGTGATCGATGCCAATTCAGGTCAGGCAGCGTCCGCAGGAGCTGGCAAAGCCTTTTTACAAGCCGATGTGGATGGCAAAAAACTGGTGAACCAAGCGGCAATCAACATGATTTCAGCGACCGAACTGGTGCAGTGGAAGGCACTGGGCAACAAACTCGCAGCAGAGTGGGTGAAAGAGATGAATGGCAAAGGCATGGATGGCCAAAAGATGCTGGACGACGCCCGTGCTCTCATCGCCAAATACAGCGCTAGCAAGTAGGCCCCACTATGACCCAATTGACCACTGACAATTTTCTGAAGACGAACGGTTGGCTCGATTGGTACGCCCAGCCGTCCCAACCCCGTTTCCAGTTGCCCGCAGGGGCGGTGGATGCCCACTGCCACGTGTTTGGCCCGGGTGCTGAGTTTCCCTACGCGCCTGAGCGCAAGTACACGCCCTGCGATGCCAGCAAGTCCCAGCTCTTTGCGCTGCGTGATCACCTGGGCTTCTCGCGCAATGTGATCGTGCAAGCCACCTGCCATGGCGCGGACAACCGCGCGCTGGTCGATGCCTGCCTGTCGTCCAACGGCAAAGCGCGCGGCGTGGCCACGGTCAAACGCAGCGTGAGCGATGAGGAACTGCAAACGCTGCACGCGGCCGGCGTGCGCGGCGTGCGCTTCAACTTCGTCAAACGTCTGGTGGACTTCACGCCCAAGGACGAGCTCATGGAGATTGCGGGCCGTATCGCCAAGCTGGGCTGGCATGTGGTGATCTATTTCGAGGCCGTGGACCTACCTGAGCTGTGGGACTTCTTCACTGCGCTACCCACCACGGTGGTGGTGGACCACATGGGCCGCCCCGATGTGAGCAAGCCCGTGGACGGCCCCGAGTTCGCGCTCTTCCTCAAGTTCATGCGCGAACACAAAAATGTGTGGAGCAAGGTAAGTTGCCCCGAGCGTTTGTCGGTGACCGGCCCCAAGGCCTTGAACGGCGAACAGGCCGCGTACAAAGACGTGGTGCCCTTTGCGCGCAAGATCGTGCAGGAGTTCCCTGATCGCGTGCTGTGGGGCACCGACTGGCCGCACCCCAACCTGAAAGACCACATGCCCGATGACGGCCTGCTGGTGGATTTCATACCGCACATAGCCCCAACAGCAGAGCTGCAAAAGAAGCTGCTGGTAACCAATCCGATGCGGCTCTATTGGCCAGAGGAAATCTAAGATGTCATTAGAAAAACCCTACAAGGACGTGCCCGGCACCATCATTTTTGATGCCGAGCAATCACGCAAAGGCTACTGGCTCAACCAGTTCTGCATGAGCCTGATGAAAGCAGAAAACAGAGATCGGTTCAAAGCCAACGAACGCGCCTATCTGGACGAATGGGCTATGACTGAAGAGCAAAAGCAAGCGGTACTGGCAAGAGACCTGAACTGGTGCATGCGTACGGGTGGGAACATCTACTTTTTGGCCAAGATAGGTGCTACCGATGGCAAAAGTTTCCAGCAAATGGCAGGCTCCATGACCGGTATGACCGAAGACGAATACCGCGCCATGATGGTTGGCGGGGGACGCTCGATAGAAGGCAATCGTTACATTGGTGAAGACGGTGACGCACAGGCTCACCGTCAGCCGCAAGGCAAAGCCAGCCAGGCCAAAAAGGATTGATACATGGCACGCATCACAGCATCTGTTTACACATCGCATGTACCGGCTATCGGCGCAGCCATGGATTTGGGCAAAACGCAGGAAGACTACTGGAAGCCTGTTTTCGCAGGCTACGATTTTTCCAAGCAATGGATGAAGGACAACAAGCCCGACGTCGTTTTCCTCGTCTACAACGACCATGCCACGGCCTTCAGTCTGGATCTGATTCCAACCTTTGCCATCGGCACGGCTGCGCAATACCAACCTGCTGACGAAGGCTGGGGCCCGCGTCCTGTACCAGTGGTACAAGGCCACCCTGCACTGGCCAGCCACATTGCGCAAAGCGTGATCCAGCAAGATTTTGACCTGACCATCGTCAACAAGATGGATGTCGATCATGGTCTAACCGTACCGCTGTCACTGATGTGCGGCGAGCAAAACCCCAAGACTGGCTCTTGGCCCTGTCCTGTCATTCCCTTTGCGGTGAACGTGGTGCAGTACCCTGTGCCCAGTGGTCGCCGTTGCTTCCAACTGGGTCAAGCCATAAGACGGGCCGTGGAGAGCTATGACGAAGACCTGAACGTGCACATTTGGGGGACAGGCGGCATGAGCCACCAGTTGCAGGGCGCACGCGCAGGCCTTATCAACCGCCAGTGGGACAACGCTTGGCTCGACCGACTCATCAACGACCCTGAAGGCTGCGCCGCCGTGCCGCACATCGACTATGTGCGCGAAGCGGGTAGCGAAGGCATTGAGCTCGTGATGTGGTTGATCGCGCGCGGCGCGATGAGCGACGTAGCGGGCAAGGGCCCGGCACCGAAAGTCGCTCACCGTTTCTATCATGTGCCTGCGTCGAATACGGCGGTGGGCCACCTGATTTTGGAAAATCAATAAAAGGATATTCACTATGACGATCAAAGTTGCACTCGCCGGTGCCGGCGCTTTCGGTATCAAGCACCTGGACGGCATCAAAAACATCAAGGATGTGGAAGTCGTGTCCCTGATCAGCCGCGATTTGGACAAGACCCGGGAAGTGGCCGACAAATACGGCATCCAACACGTCACCACCGAGCTGGCCGACAGCCTGAAGATCAAGGAAGTCGATGCGGTGATCCTGTGCACGCCCACGCAGATGCATGCCGCGCAGACCAAGGCCTGCCTTGAGGCCGGCAAGCACGTGCAGGTGGAAATTCCGCTGTGCGACGTGCTGAAGGAAGGCGAAGAAGTCTTGGCCTTGCAGAAGCAAACCGGCAAGGTGGCCATGTGTGGCCACACGCGTCGCTTCAACCCCAGCCACCAATACGTGCACAAGAGGATCAAGGCCGGTGAATTCAACATCCAGCAGATGGACGTGCAGACCTATTTCTTCCGCCGCACCAACATGAACGCGCTGGGTCAGCCGCGTAGCTGGACGGACCATCTGCTGTGGCACCACGCCGCGCACACGGTCGACCTGTTCGCCTACCAGTGCGGCAGCCCCATCGTGAAGGCCAATGCCATCCAAGGCCCGATCCACCCCACGCTGGGCATCGCCATGGACATGAGCATCCAACTCAAGGCGGCCAATGGCGCGATCTGCACGCTGAGCCTGTCATTCAACAACGATGGCCCTTTGGGCACCTTCTTCCGTTACATCGGCGACACGGCGACCTACATCGCGCGTTATGACGATCTGGTCAACGGCAAGGAAGAGAAGATCGACGTGAGCAAGGTGGATGTGTCGATGAACGGCATTGAGCTGCAAGACCGCGAGTTCTTCGCCGCCATCCGCGAAGGCCGCGAGCCCAACGCCAGCCTGGCCCAGGTGTTGCCTTGCTACCAGGTGCTGCACCAGCTGGAGCAGCAGCTTCAGGCCTAATCTGCCTTTACAGGAGTCCCCCATGTCTGCCATGCCACAGCGCGCTTTAGGCCCCTTTACTGTCAGTGCCATTGGCTTAGGCTGTATGAATCTGGATCATGCCTATGGCCCTGCTGCCAGTGAAGCCGATGGTGAACGCCTGCTGCTGCAAGCCCTGGATGCGGGCTACACCCTGCTGGACACTGCCACGCTCTACGGCAGTGGTCGCAATGAAGAGCGCTTGGGTCGGGTGCTGGCACAGCACCGCCAGCGCTACACACTGGCCAGCAAATGCGGTATGGCCATAGTGCCTGTGGATGGCAAACCGCAGCGCGTCATCGATGGCCGCCCAAGCACGCTGCGCCAGCAATGCGAAGACAGCTTGCGCCGATTGCAAACCGATGTCATTGACCTCTATTACCTGCACCGCTGGGACAAGCGCGTTCCCATCGAAGACAGTGTGGGGGCACTGGCCGACTTGGTACGCCAAGGAAAAATCCGTTGCATCGGACTGAGTGAGGTTTCAGCCGCGACCTTGCGCAAAGCCCATGCGGTGCACCCCATAGCCGCAGTGCAAACCGAATACTCGCTGTGGACACGCAATGCCGAAATCGCCGTGCTCGATGCCTGCCGTGAACTGGGGGTGACCTTTGTGGCGTTCAGCCCAGTCGGGCGTGGTTTTTTGTGCGACACCCTGCACGACACGCAGTCACTGGATGCCAAAGACATTCGCCGCGCCATGCCGCGCTTTACAGCGGCACATTGGCCCACCAATGTGGCGTTGCTAGACGCTTACCGGGTGATGGCACAGGAAGCGGCTTGCACCCCCGCCCAGCTGGCGTTGGCTTGGTTACTACACCGTGCACCCCACATTGTTCCTATTCCAGGAACGACCCAACGGCAGCACTTGTTAGACAACGCCGCCGCGGCCCAACTGAGCCTGTCCGCTGCGCAGATGGATCAGTTGGAGGCCCTTATCAACCACGCCACGGTATCGGGGCCACGCTACGACGCCCATACCAGCCAAGAAGTCGATACCGAATCATTTGACTGCGTCCATTCTTGAATGGCTACAGCGCTTGCTGTTCACTGCGGCTGAACCGTTTTTATAAACACACTTCACCGCTGCTGCGGTCGTAACGGGCAGCCGCATCGACCACGATGTGCTGACCATACAGGGAAGGGTTGGAGGCCAAAAACACCGCTGTGGCCGCTACGTCTTGAATGCGAGGGTGATGGCCACTGACCGAACTGGCATCGACCAAGGCGTCCAAGGCCTCTTGCGTCATACCATGCGCTGCCAACACAGGGCCAGGGGCAATGGCATTGACCCGCAGATAAGGGGCATAGGCCACGCACAGGTAGGGCAAGTTGCCATGCAGTGCGTGCTTGGCCACCGAGTAAGACAAAAAGTCGCCATTGAGGCGCTCCACCTTGTAGTCGGTAAACAGCGTCACGCTGGTGTCAGGCAAAGACTGCTGCGCTGCGAGCCGGGCTGCTTGCTGCGACAAACGCCAGCCCAAATCAGCACAGTAGGCAGTGGGAAACACAAAGTTCAGTTCCAACTGCGCCGTCACATCGGGCAAGGTGGCTTGGGCAGGCTGGTCCAAGTCATACGACGCTGCGCACAGCACACTGGCCTGCGGCAAGCGGCCTAGCTGCTGCTCGCAGTGATCCAACAAGGTGCGAGCGGCCAGCTTGGCATCGGTGATGGCGTGCAGCAGTACATCGGCCTGCACACCACGTGTGCGCAAATCATCCTGCAAAGCCAGCGCCGCCTCGTGCGAGCGGTTGGCGTGAATCAAGCAGTCGTATCCCGCATCGGCAAAGGCGGTGATGACCGCCTTGCCAATGCGCTGGGCTGCACCAGTGACCAGAACCAAAGGGCGTTGTGGAGTAGACATAGGCAATTATTAGAAGTTATTAAAAAAATTTAAAAGCCAATGCAGCCACCTAGGGCGCACCTAAAGCGTAACGCCACCATCCAAACTCACGGCAGCCCCAGTCATCCACGATGCGCCCAAAATATGCACGGCTGAATCGGCAACTTCCTTCGGATGCCCCAATCTGCCAAGGACATGGAATTTTCGGCCTTCTTCAAATTGACGATTCAATCGCTCATTCAACTCATCACCAACAGGAGGAATTTCTCCTTCGTGCAGTCGAACAACTCTGGTCATCTTGGTATCTAGCAGTCCTGGTAGCAATGCATTCACTCTTATTTGACTGGCGCCAAGCTCAATAGCCATAGAACGGACTGATGACAACAAAGCCGCTTTGCTTGCGGCATATCCTGCCGTATGCGGTGCCGACCTGATGGCAAGAGATGACGCTATGTGAAGAATGGAGCCTGGAGTTTCTTCTTTCTTCAACCTAGAAGATATTGCCTGTGAAATCATGAATGGCGCCACAAAATTAATATCAAACTGCGCCCTAAGAGCTTCCAAGCTTACCGTACCAATTTCTTGATAATTGACCACGCCCGAGCAACTTACCAATCCATCCAATAGAAACGGCGTTTCTGATATATGTTGAATTATTTGAGCCAGCTCGCCCTCTTGATTCAGTGCACAAGATACCGTTTCTACCGAAAATTCTTCTCGTATAGATTCAAGTTTTTCCCCATCTCGTCCATGGGCCACAATATCAACACCTGCGGTTTTAAGAGCGGATACCACTTCATAACCTATTGCACCTGTTGCACCCAATACCAGCACTCGTTTAGGAAGCGTCATGAGAACCAACCTGGAATAAGGGGAACGTCTACCGCAGGCTTTGATACCAGCACTTCATCGTGATGCATAAATTTAGGTCTATCAATGCACAACAACGACTGCCATCGATTGGTTAGATTCTCATATACATGAGGTGTAAATTTTGGCCAATGACGCACCGACCCCACTGGGGCGGGAAGATGTTGGCATTGAACGCCATCCGTCAAAATAAATTCAGATTCATCCATAACACGGTGTTCATGCATGGGGATTTTATTTCCCGGCGAAATACTTAATCGATACAAACCAAAATCCATTGTTTCATGAATTATTTTCACCTTTCCAAACGGCTTTTCCTCATCAATATATTTCGCCCACAAAGCATTTCTTGTTATTTCTACGGACGCCCCCCCATATGATTTGAGCGCTTCCGGCATATGCAAAACCAAATGAACCTTCTCAACCTGGGCACGTTTTTCATCAATGGCTGGTGGCATTAAAATCATTTTTGCAATGGTATGTGCGGCCACTTCAAGCAAAGTAAAACTACAAACCTGGAGAACGAAAGCAATTTGTTGGGCAATCAGAGTAAAGTCAACAGCATCATCAAGAGACTCAGAATTTGCAGCCCTTTCCGTTTCAAAAAACAATTCCACATCAACCAAAACACGCTGCTTATTTAAGTTTTCTTTTACTCCCCGACCAATGGAACAATTTATCTCTAAATTTTCTATTTTTACTTTATCCATAAATTTAATTCCAATTAGAAAAAACGATCCAGTATGCGCTTGCTGTGGGCGTCGAGTGCAAACTGGTCGCGCACCAAATACTGGATGCCGTGGGCATCGGCAATCAGCAACGCATTGTGGTGCCCCAAGCGGCGAATGTCCTCCTCGCCTTTGAGCACAAAACTGGTCATTCCGCGATCGGTTTGCACCGTCCACGTGGACGGGGTGGCATAGCTGCTCACACTGTCTATGCGCTCGATGACCGGCATGAACTCGCGCTGTACCAGCTCCTCGCGCAACAAGGTTTGGGCAGGCTCTGGGACTGCAGCCAGCGCGTCAATCCAAGCCACTTCCTTGCCATCGGCATTGAGCAGCGAAATGCCGTGCTCGGGCGCCTTGACGGGAAAAGCCCGTACGGGCTGCACGCCTTCGTGCACGGTGCCGCTGGCATCGGTCAATGCCAGCTTGCCAAAAGGAGTGCGGTACAGGTTCAAAGTGGGGATCACAGTACTCATCATGCTTCGCTCCCAGAGCCCACGCGCTGCGCGTCTTCGGCCTGCTGGCGCGCTTGGGCTTGGTAGAGGTTGTAGTAAGCGCCTTGGGCAGCCATCAGCGCATCGTGCGGGCCCTCTTCCACCACGCGGCCTTTGTCCAGCACCACCAAGCGGTTGGCGCGCTGCAAGGTAGAGAGGCGGTGGGCTATGGCGATGGTGGTGCGGCCTTGCACCAAGTTGTCCAAGGCCTTTTGGATTTCTTTTTCGGTCTCCGAATCCACCGAGGCAGTGGCTTCGTCCAAAATCAAAATGCGCGGGTTGATGAGCAGCGCCCGGGCGATGGAAATGCGCTGGCGCTCCCCACCCGATAAGCCCTGCCCACGCTCCCCCACCATGGAGTCATAGCCCTGTGGCAGGCGCAAGATGAACTCGTGCGCGTGCGCCGCCCGCGCTGCGGCAATGATCTCCTCACGCGTGGCATCGGGCTTGCCGTAGGCAATGTTGTCAGCAATGGTGCCGAAAAAGAGAAACGGCTCTTGCAGCACCAGGCCGATGTGGCGGCGGTAATCGGCCAGCGCGTACTGGCGAATGTCCACGCCATCGACCAAAATCGCGCCCTCGCTCACGTCGTAGAAGCGGCACATCAGGTTGACCAGCGTACTCTTGCCCGAGCCACTATGCCCCACCAGCCCGATCATTTCACCCGCTTGGATGGACAGGTTAATGCCTTTGTTCACCTCGCGGTTGCCATAGCGGAAACCCAGTTCACGCACTTCAATATCCCCCCGTACCTGCTGCAATGGCACGGGGTTGGCAGGCTCGGGCACGCTGGACACGTGGTCCAGAATGTCAAAGATGCGCTTGGCCGCCGAGGCCGACTTTTGCGTCACCGATACGATGCGGCTCATGGAGTCCAAACGGCCATAAAAGCGGCTGATGTAAGCAATGGCCGCCAGCAGCATCCCCACCGTGATCATGCCGTGGGCGATTTGCCAAATGCCAAAGCCCCACACCACCAACAGGCCAATCTCGGTCAGCAGGGAGACAGTGGGAGAGAACAGCGACCAGATTCTGTTGATGCGGTCGTTCACCAGCAGGTTGTGGCGGTTGGCCTCACGAAAACGGTTGGCTTCGCGGGTTTCTTGGGCAAAAGCCTTGACCACGCGGATGCCGGGAATGGTGTCGGCCAGCACATTGGTCACCTCACCCCATACGCGGTCGATTTTTTCAAAGCCAGTGCGCAGGCGAAAGCGCACGAAGTGGATCATCCAGCCAATAAAGGGCAGCGGCACCAGCGTGATGAGTGCCAGCCACGGGTTCATGCTGAACAAAATGACCGCCGTCATGACAATCATCACCACATCGCTGGCAAAGTCGGTCAGGTGCAGCGACAAATAGACGGCAATACGGTCGCTTTCGCTGCCCACGCGCGAAAGCAAATCGCCCGTGCGTTTGCCACCAAAATATTCCAGCGACAGGCGCAGCAAATGCTCGTAGGTGGTGGTGCGCAAATCGGCCGCAATGCGCTCAGACACCAGTGCCAGCACATAGGTCTTGCCCCAAGACAAACCCCAAGCCAACACCCCCGCCCCCAGCAGACCGGCCAAATACAGGGCTACCGTGCCAATGGGGATGGGCTGGCCATTTTGGTAAGGAATCAGCACTTCATCCACCAGTGGCACCGTCAGGTACGGTGGCACTTGGCTGGCCGCCGTGCCCAACAGCAGCAGCACAAAGCCCAAGATCAATTGGCCTTTGTAAGGCTTGGCAAAGCGCCACAGGCGCAACAGCGTCCACGTGCTGGGCGGGGTGTGCACAACTTTGGTACACACCGGGCATTCTTCTTGGTCTGGTTCCAGGGGGGCTTTGCAGCTGGGGCAGCTACTGGCGTTGCTCGCGGGCAGTTCTTGGCCACTGTGGTGGTGTTGCAGCGCCTCAAACTGGCCCAGCAAACGCAGGGCCTGCAGGTTTTGCCCTAAGGTAAAGCGCCATACGGCCAGGCGCTGGGTGTCGTTCACCAGCTCGATATGGCCCACACCCGCATGGTCATGGTGTTGCAAGCGCGTGCTGGCCTCTAGCGGCCAAGACTGCCATGCCAGCGCTTGCGCCGGGTCTGCTTGCACCGCCAACAGGCGCTGGTTGGTCAGGGCCAAAATACCGTTTCGGTACTGCAGGCGTTCATCCAAGTCAACGTCCAGCGTGGCTAATACGTTCTCATCAGGGCGTAGCGTGTGAGCCAATGCCTGATGCCAAATTTCTGCACTGGCTGGAGCACTGGCTAAAGCACTATCGACGCCACGTACCGTTACAGCATGAGATTGAGTTGTCATTGATTTGTTCTATCTAAGCGAAAATACACAACGCACCAGCAATGCATTCGGTGTACCAACATTCCCAAGCCCATTCCATGACAGCTGCCAAACACATCGAGATCCTGCGCGTTAATTACCTGCGCGGCCCCAATATCTGGACTTACCGCTCGGTCATCGAAGCCTGGGTCGATATCGGCGTCCTCGAAGACTACCCATCCAACACCCTACCCGGCTTTTACGAACGCCTGACCACTTGGCTGCCCGGTTTGATTGAGCATAAATGCAGCCCCGGCGTGCGTGGCGGCTTTCTGCAGCGCTTGCAACAGGGCACTTGGGCAGCCCATATTTTGGAGCATGTCTGCATTGAGCTGCAGAACTTGGCCGGTTCTCAGGCCGGTTTTGGCAAAGCACGCAGTACGTCCCAACGCGGGGTGTACAAGGTTGCCTTCCGCTGCCGCCAAGAAGATTTGGGCCGCCAAACCTTGGAAGCAGGCCGTTTGCTGCTGGAAGCCGCCATCAACGACACCGCATATGACCTGAACGCCAGTGTGGCCAAACTGCACGATTTGGTGGACTCCCTGTGCTTGGGCCCCAGCACCTCCAGCATCGTCAATGCCGCGACCGACCGGGGTATTCCCCACATCCGCCTGACCGATGGCAACCTGGTGCAACTGGGCTATGGCCATGCGCAACGCCGCATTTGGACAGCAGAAACCGACCAAACCAGCGCCATTGCCGAAGAAATCGCCAGTGACAAAGACATGACCAAAAGCCTGCTCAAGGCCTGCGGCGTACCCGTTCCCGAAGGCACCTTGGTGCGCAGCCCCGACGCAGCGTGGGAAGCCGCCCAAGACATTGGCCTGCCTGTGGCGCTCAAGCCCCTGGATGGCAACCATGGCCGTGGCGTGTCGCTGGACTTGAGCAACGAAGAGGCCATCCGCACGGCCTACCATGTGGCCAAGGAGCAAAGTGGTGGCAGCGTGATCGTGGAAAAATTCATTCCCGGCAACGAACACCGCCTGCTGGTGGTGGGCAAGCAAGTGGTGGCTGCCGCCCGTGGCGAAAGCGCTTGGATTGTGGGCGATGGCATCCAGACCGTGACCCAACTGGTCGATGCGCAAATCAACACCGACCCGCGCCGTGGCGAAGCCGAAGAGCTGCCGCTGAGCCCCATCATCCCGTCGCAAAGCCCCGAAGTGCAGCTAGAGCTGCAGCGCGTGGGCCTGACGCCCGACTCGATTCCCGCCAAAGACCAGCGTGTGCTGATCCAGCGCAATGGCAATGTGGCATGGGACGTGACCGACGATGTACACCCCAGCGTGGCCCGCGTGGCAGCCATGGCCGCCCGCGTGGTGGGTCTGGACATTGCCGGCATCGACATGGTGCTGGAAGACGTCTCCAAACCGCTGGAAGCCCAGCGCGGCGCGGTCATCGAAGTGAATGCCAGCCCCGGCTTGCTGTTCCACCTCAAGCCCGCGCACGGCAAAGCACGCCCCGTGGGCGAAGCCATCGCCCAGCACCTGTTTGCCGACGATGCCTCGGGTCGCATCCCCGTGGTGGGCATTACCGGCACGCGCAATACCGGTCGCTTGGCCCGCCTGACGGCTTGGCTGGTGCACATCAGCGGCAAGCATGTGGGTCTGGCTTGCAGTGAAGGCTTGTTCTTAGACGGCCGCCAAGTGTCTGCCAAAGACAGCACCCAGTGGGAGGCGAGCCAACGCGTGCTCATCAACCGCCAAGTGCAGGCCGCTGTGTTTGAAAACCCCAGCCGCATGATCTTGGCCGATGGCTTGGCCTACGACCGCTGCGCCGTGGGCGTCATCACCGACGTGAGCCACACCCCTGAACTGAACCACTTTGACATTTTGGACGCCGAGCAAGCCTACAAGGTGGTACGCACGCAAGTGGATGTGGTGCTGCCCGATGGCTGCGCCGTGCTCAATGCCGCCGACCCGCAAGTGGTGGAAATGGCCGAACTGTGCGATGGCGAAGTCATTTTCTACGCGCTGGACGAAAACCACCCCGTGCTGGTAGAGCACCGCAAGGCCCAAGGCCGCGTGGTCTTTGTGCGCAGCGGCACCATCGTCTTGGCCGCTGGCGAGCAAGAGACCGAGTTGGTGGCACTGGCCCACCTCAAGCCCGCCAAAGCCGCGCAGCCCGAGCTGGTCATGGCCGCCTCGGCTGCGGCGTGGGCCTTGCACATCCCAGTGCAGCTCATTGGTGCGGGTTTGCGCACTTTCGAGTCCAGCCCCAAGAAAACACCTTACTGAATTTAGCCTGTCCCCTGAGAGCGAAAAGCACCATGGAAATCTCCCGTGTACGCGCCTTGCGCGGCCCCAACCTCTGGACCCACCACACCGCCATCCAGGCGATCGTGCAATGCCAGCCCGCTGAATGCGACATCAGCTACCTCACTGGCTTTGAAGACCGGCTGCGCCGACTCTTTCCCCAGCTCAGCGCACTGCACCCGGTGGGCCACGAAGAACGCATGTCGCTGGCCCGCGTGCTGGCCCAAGTTGCGCTGGACTTGCAAGCCCAATCGGGTTGCCCCGTCACCTTTACCTGCACCGCCCCCACGCTCGATGAAGGCGTGTACCAAGTGGTGGTGGAGTACAGCGAAGAAGAAGTAGGCCGCAAAGCCTTTGAGGAAGCACAAAAACTGTGCCAAGCCGCCCTCAATGACGGCACCTATGACCTGAACACCGTGTTGGCCGACCTGCGTGAGCTCGACGAAGACGTGCGCTTAGGCCCCAGCACAGGCTCCATCGTGGATGCCGCCGTGGTGCGCGGCATTCCCTACAGCCGCATGACCGAGGGCAGCATGGTGCGCTTGGGCTGGGGCAGCAAGCAGCGCCGCATCCAAGCCGCCGAGATCGACGCCACCAGCGCGATTGCCGAGGCCATTGCACAAGACAAACAACTCTCCAAACGCTTGCTGGCAGCCGCTGGTGTACCCGTGCCCGAAGGCCGCGAAGTGGTGGATGCCGAGGACGCTTGGAAAGCCGCCCAGGAAATTGGCCTTCCCGTGGTGGTCAAGCCGCAAGACGGCAACCAAGGCAAAGGCGTGACAGTCAACATCACCAGCCAAGAACAACTCTACAAAGCCTTTGCCGCGGCCAAAGAGCACCGCGACAACATCTTGGTTGAGCGCTTCATGCCCGGTAGCGACTACCGTTTGCTGGTGGTGGGCGACCGTTTGGTAGCCGCAGCCCGCCGCGAGCCGCCTGCCGTGGTGGGCGATGGCATCCACACCGTCAAACAACTGGTGGACAAGGTGAACGAAGACCCCCGCCGAGGCACGGGCCACGCAACGTCGTTGACCAAAATCCGCTTTGATGACATTGCCAAGACCTGTTTGAGCAACCAAGGTCTGCAACCCGACTCCATCCCACCCAAGGGCCAGCGCGTGCTGCTGCGCCACAACGCCAACCTGTCCACAGGCGGCTCGGCCACCGATGTGACCGATGACGTGCACCCCGATGTAGCGGCCCGCGCCGTGGCTGCGGCCCAAATGATTGGACTGGACATTTGCGGCGTGGACGTGGTGTGCGAATCCATCCTGCGCCCACTGGAAGAGCAAGGCGGCGGCATTGTGGAAGTGAACGCCGCACCGGGCTTGCGCATGCACTTGTCGCCCTCGTACGGCAAAGGCCGCCCTGTGGGGGAAGCGATTGTCAACACGCTGTTCAAGCGCGGGCAAGATGGGCGCATTCCCATCGTGGCGGTAACGGGCACCAATGGCAAAACCACCACCGTGCGCCTGATTTCGCACATCTTGACCCAGCACCAGTTGCGCGTGGGCATGACCAACACCGATGGCGTGTACGTCAACGGCCATTGCATCGACACGGGCGACTGCAGCGGCCCGCGCAGCGCCCGCAACGTGCTCTACCACCCCGACGTGGATGCTGCCGTGCTGGAAACCGCACGCGGCGGCATCTTGCGTGAAGGCTTGGCTTTTGACCACTGCGATGTGGCCGTAGTCACCAACATCGGCGCAGGCGACCACTTGGGGCTGAACTACATCACCACCGTGGACGAACTGGCGGTGCTCAAGCGCGTCATCGTGCAAAACGTCGCCCCCCATGGCACAGCGGTGCTCAACGCCGCCGATCCGATAGTGGCGGCCATGGCCAGCAAAACCAAGGGACGGGTCATTTTCTTTGCCGCCGATGCGGGCAACCCCATCATGACCACCCACCGCGCCCACGGCCATACCGTGGTCTACGTGGAGCGCGGCGAAGTAGTACTGGCCACACCCGATGCCGAGTACCGCTACCCACTGGCCAACGTGCCCATCACCATGAATGGCGCGATTGGCTTCCAAGTGGAAAACACCATGGCCAGCGTGGCCGCTGCGTGGGGCTTGGGCCTGCCGTGGGACACGATTTGCAAAGGCATCGCCACCTTCTCCAGCGACAGCCACAACGCTGCCGGGCGCTTTAACCTGTTCAACTACCGCGGCGCTACCGTGATTGCCGACTACGGCCACAACCCCGATGCCATGACGGCGCTGGTACATGCTGTCGAAGCGCTGCCTGCCAGCCGCCGCAGCGTGGTCATCAGCGGTGCGGGGGATCGCCGTGACCAAGACATTCGCCAGCAAACCGAAATTTTGGGCCGCGCTTTTGACGAAGTGGTGCTGTTTGAAGACGCCTGCCAGCGTGGCCGCAACAATGGCGAAGTGATTGCCCTGCTGCGCGAAGGCTTGGCCAACGCCCCCCGTACCAAAGAGCGCCACGAGGTGCACGGTGAGTTCAAAGCCATCGACATGGCCATGGACAAGCTGCAGGCCGGTGAGTTGTGCCTGATCTTGGTAGACCAAGTGGCCGAAGCCATGGCCCACATTGCCGCCAAGTGCGAGACTGGACGCTGAGAAATCATGCCTGCGGCACAACTCTGCTGCGGCTAGGCCCGCTTAGGCTTCACGCAGAAAGCCAATCATCTGTTCTTCGGTAAATCTCTTCTTCACGTCCAATCTCCTGTCTCATGGGATTGGACTCCAGAGTCACCTGCTACTCAAATCCGGGGGGACGTCGCCCCCAACAAAAAGCCCCGCAGTGCGGGGCTTTTTGTTGGGCAAATCGGTAGCGGATTTATTCGCTGCTGCGCTTGCTACCTGCTGCTGCAGGTGGCAATTCGGGCTTGTGGTCAAACATCTGCAATTGGTTGTCTTTGGCAAAGTTGACGCAAAAGTCCCAAGCACGCACATCGTAGTCGCGCAAGTCGCGGTGGATGATGACGCACTTGACGTTGCCAATGGCCGTGGGCGTACACCACGGGGAGTAACCCAAGTGGCTACCGCGTTGTGCACCGCCCGGACGGAACTGGCTCATGACGCCCGCCAAACGCTCGGCCCAATCGCTGGGGCGAAACGCCTTGCCTTGCTGCGTCAAGCCCAGGATATAGAGTTCTTTGGATGTATCAGAGACCATGGGGCGAGATGAAAAAGCTGCGCGATTCTAGCAAGCCAAGGGCTTATGCCTAGGGTAAGCCCGCAACATGGCCCTAAAATCAGCTTTCAACGGCCCAAGCTGCACTGCACGCGTTGGGCCGCTCTGTTTTGCAACCTGACTAGGAGTTACACCATGTCTGCCTCGCCTGCTGCAGCCACTGCTGCGCCATCGTCCCCGCATGTGATGACCACATACGGACGTCTGCCTATCGCCATGAGCCATGGCCAAGGCTGCTACGTGTGGGACACAGCAGGCCGACGATACCTGGACGCCTTGGCAGGGGTGGCAGTCAATACCGTGGGGCACAACCACCCCGTGCTGGTGGCTGGTTTGCAAGATCAGGTGAGCAAGCTCATCCACACCTCCAACTACTACCACATCCCCTTGCAAGAGGAGCTGGCCAAGCTGCTGGTCGAACGCAGTGGCATGGAGAACGCCTTCTTCTGCTCCACCGGGCTAGAAGCCAATGAAGCGGCACTCAAACTGGCACGCAAGTTTGGCCACGACAAGGGCATTAGCAACCCGCAGATCGTGGTGTACGAGAAGGCCTTCCATGGTCGCTCCATCGCCACACTGAGCGCCACGGGCAACCCCAAGGTGCAAGCCGGTTTTGGCCCCTTGGTGGAAGGCTTTATCCGCGTGCCAATCAACGACATCGAGGCCATCAAGGCCGCTACCGCCAACAACCCCCATGTGGTGGCTGTGTTCTTTGAAGCCATTCAGGGCGAAGGCGGTGTCAACCCCATGCAGTTGGACTATCTGCGCCAACTGCGCGCTCTGTGCGACGAGCGCGACTGGCTGATGATGATCGACGAAGTGCAATGCGGTATGGGCCGCACCGGCAAGTGGTTTGCCCACCAGTGGGCCGGCATCAAGCCTGACGTGATGCCCTTGGCCAAGGGCTTGGGCTCTGGCGTGCCCGTGGGTGCGGTGGTAGCTGGCCCCAAGGCCGCGCACATTTTCGGCCCTGGCAACCACGGCTCCACCTTTGGTGGCAACCCACTGGCCATGCGCGCTGGCGTAGAAACCATCCGCATCATGGAGCAAGAAGGCCTGCTGGCCAATGCAGCCACCGTGGGCCAGCACCTGCGCGACAGCCTGGCCAAAGGCTTGGCTGCCGAACTGGCCAGCGGCGCGGTGAAGGAAATCCGTGGCCAAGGCCTGATGTTGGGCATTGAGCTGAACAAACCCTGCGGTGCCCTGATGCAACGTGCAGCAGACGCTGGCTTGCTGCTGAGCGTGACCGCCGACAGCGTGGTGCGTTTGGTGCCTCCGCTGATCCTGACTGTGGCCCAAGCCGATGAACTGGTGTCCATCGTGGTGCCGCTGATCCAGACCTTTTTGAAGGAAAACGCATGAGCTTCAAGCAAGGCATTCCCTCTACCCTGCCCCAAGGAGCGCCACCGGTGCGCCACTACCTGCAATTCACCGATTTCACGGCCGACGAATACGCCTACCTGCTCGCGCGCACGGCGTTTATCAAAGCCAAGTTCAAGCGCTTTGAAAAACACCAGCCGCTGGTAGACCGCACGCTGGCCATGATTTTCGAGAAGGCCTCCACCCGCACCCGCGTGAGCTTTGAGGCGGGCATGTACCAACTGGGTGGCAGCGTGGTGCACCTGACCACGGGCGACAGCCAGCTGGGTCGCTCCGAACCGATTGAGGACAGCGCGCGCGTCATCAGCCGCATGACCGACATCGTGATGATCCGCACCTTTGAGCAAACCAAGCTGGAGCGCTTTGCCGCGCACAGCCGCGTGCCGGTCATCAACGGCCTGACCAACGAGTTCCACCCCTGCCAGATACTGGCCGACATCTTCACCTACATCGAGCACCGCGGCCCCATCCAAGGCAAAACGGTGGCGTGGGTGGGCGATGGCAACAACATGGCCAACACTTGGCTGCAAGCGGCTGCCTTGCTGGGATTCAAACTGCACGTGTCCACACCCAGTGGTTACGAGTTAGATGCCAAAATAGCCGCTACAGCGCATGGAATAAGCTCGAGCAGCTATCAAACTTATAGCAACCCGATGGATGCTTGCCGTGGTGCGGATTTGGTCACCACCGACGTGTGGACCAGCATGGGCTTTGAGGCCGAGAACGAAGTGCGCCGCCAAGCCTTTGAAAAGTGGTGCGTGACCGAAGAGATGATGGCCGTGGCAGCGCCCAACGCGCTGTTCATGCACTGCCTGCCCGCCCACCGCGGCGAGGAAGTGCAAGCCGAGGTGATCGACGGCCCGCAATCAGTGGTCTGGGACGAAGCCGAGAACCGCATGCACGTGCAAAAAGCGCTCATGGAGTACCTGCTGCTGGGCAAGCTGGACTAAAGCGCCGCGCAATTTCGTTCAATACAAGGCCAGCCTTGTTCGACAAACTCCGCCTCTTGCTGCAAGAGACGGAGTTTTTTTATGGATACAGCCTACCTGCCTTATCAGCCCCACCTGTCCATGGCCGTTTTCGCCTTAGTCGGTGCCATTACCCCAGGGCCGGTGAATATTTTGGCGCTCGGCCAATCGCTGCGCTACGGATTGCCCAGTGGTTTGCTGTTGGTCACTGGGGCTAGCTTGGGTTATACGGCTATCGTGGTGCTATTGGCCTATGGGCTGCAGCTATGGGCACTCGCTGGGCCATGGTTGCTGTGCCTGCAACTCATGGCTGCAGCGTATCTGGTGTATTTGGCTTGGCGGGTTGCCCACAGTCCTGTGCAAACACGCTCGCCCGCTGCAGAGGATGCAAGGCCCATTCAAGGGCATTGGCGCGCGGTGCAAATAGGCGCAGTGAGCCAATGCATCAATCCCAAGGCATGGCTCTATGCCCTCAGTGGGGTGAGCCTGTACACCCAGCATGGGGGCTTCGATAGCGTGATCGCATTCAGTGCCATTTCTTGCCTGTGTTGCAGCCTCGGCATCGGCGTTTGGGCAGGACTTGGCTCACTGGCGCAATCGCATTTACAGTCTGCAGCACGCCAACGATTGGCCAACCGCATCTTGGCGCTCATGTTGTTGACAACCCTGTGGCCTCTACTGACTTGAACCAAAGTACACCATGCCCACTGGCCAGCACGCTTTTTTCCGTTATCCACACTGCCCCCATCTGGAACTGCGTGTGAGTACTGCAGTGAGCGACTGCTACCAGTTGCACAGCCATGCAGAGTTTTCTTTCGGCCTGATAGATGGCGGCAGCGCGGTATGCCAAGTGCGGGGAATGCACACCGCACTCCAGCCGGGCATGTCCATCATGATCGAACCGCATGTGCCCCATGCCTGCAACCCCATACCCGGCAGCGCATGGGCTTACCGCATGCTCTACGTGCAAAGCGATTGGCTGGCCCAGCAAATGGCCGCGCCCACTGTGGACGAGCTGCTTTTCAGCCAGCATTGCATCCATGATCGACGCAGCTTCCAGCGTTTGCACCGCATCATGCAGCGCATGTCGAGTGCCGCATTGGCTTTGCAAACCGATGAAGAGTTGCTGCAATGGGCCGCAGAGCACATGCATCCCACGGCGCCTGCTCCACAACCCGTGCCAGCAGCCTTGCGCCAAGCACGTGACTGGATTCATGCCCACGCCACCGAGGCCATCCGTTTACAAGACTTGTCGCAGCACTGCGGCCTATCGGGCTACCAACTGATACGGCAATTCAAGCACACCTATGGCTTGCCACCCCATGCCTACCAGTTGGACTTGCGCATCCAAACGGCGCAGCAACTGCTCAAAAGTGGCATGGAATTGAGCCAAGTGGCTCTCGATTTGGGCTTTGCCGATCAAGCCCATTTTCAGCGGCACTTTCGCAAACGCAGTGCTACCACACCAGCCACCTATGCTGCGCATAGCGCCGCCTGAACCTGCGTTAAACCGGACTGCGGTAGCCGTAGAGCCACGGCTGATCCATGAGCTGCTGACCAGCAGTGCGCAAAGCCCAGTCGCGTGCCCAGCGCAGTGGGCCACGCAAATGGAATATGCGCCCATTGCGCTCGGCCTTGGCCTGCACCATGGCGTTGCGCTGCCAGCGTGCACGGGCGTAGTGCTGCAGGGCCAAGGTCGGCTGCAAGGCATGCAGTTGCCACGAGGCAGCTAGCTGCTGGGCGTCTTCAATGGCCATGCCTGCGCCTTGGGCCAAATAGGGCCGCATGGGGTGGGCGGCATCGCCCAGCAATGCAAGCCGCCCTTGTGCCTGGTGGGCTGCACCCGCCATGGGTGGGGTGGCGTACAAAGGCCACAAACGCCAATGGTCTATGGCATGCAACAAATCGAGCAACGGGGCTTGCGTCTGGGCCAAACGGGCGCGCAGTTCGGACGCATTGGCTTGGTGATCCCATGTTTGCAAATCGCCTTCCAAATGGCCATGAACAATGGCCACCACATTGAGCCAATCGCCACCGCGCACGGGGTACTGCACCACGTGGAAGGCAGGCCCCATCCACGCAGTGACCACTTGGCTGCGCAGTGCCGCTGGCAAATCGCGTTGCGGCACCATGGCACGGTAGGCCAAGTGCCCAGTGGGCTGGGGCAGCAGGTGCGGCAACAAGTGCTGGCGCACGCGGCTCCACACCCCGTCTGCCCCCACCAGCACATCGGCGTGGTGCAAGGTGGCATCGTCTTGCAGTTGGTACTCCACACCGTCCACGCGGTGGTGCACGATGGACTCGAACTTGGTTTGCAAACGCGGCTGCGTCAATTCGAAGGCCTTGGCCAGCAGCATGCTGTGCAAGTCCGGGCGGGCGATGGTCACGTAGGGTGCGCCGTAGCGCTTCTCTGCACTGCTCCCCAGTGGCAAGCTGGCCAGTTCGGCACCCGATAAGGCATTGCGCACCACCAAGCGCTCCGGGCGGCAAGCCACCGCATCCAGTGCCTGCCCCAACCCCCATGCCTGCAGTACCCGTGTGACATTGGGGCCCAATTGCACCCCAGCCCCCACCTCGCCAAATGCACTGGCTTGTTCCAGCACTTGCACCGAATGTTTGCGCAGACCCAGCGCCACCGCGCTGGCCAAACCGCCGATGCCGCCTCCCACGATCACAAATTGTGTTGTCATGTGCCGATTCTCCCCTGCCACAGCGCAGGTGCCTTGACTTGCGTCAGGTTTTATACCCGCACGCCTTTACACGCGCATTGCACAATGGGGGACATGATGAGCGAACCCACTTCCCCACTCCCCTATACCGACCTAGAGGGTTTGTTCGAACTGACCCCTATGTCTCTTTGGCTTGAAGACTACAGCCAAGTCAAAACGCTGATGGACAACTGGCGCGCCATGGGCGTGACCGATTTGCAAGCCCACCTGCGCGCCGACCCTCTGCGCCTAGACCAATGCATCCAAGCCATACGGATCGTGCGGGTCAACCAAAAGACCCTGCAACTGTTTGGTGCCAGCAACCAGCACGAACTGGTGCAGCGCATGGACGAGGTGATGCGCGATGCATCCCACCATGGTTTGCAGCGCGAACTGCAGCAACTATGGAACGGCAAACTGGCGTTTAGCAACCAGAGCGTGAACTACACCCTCGATGGCAAGCGCATCAACATCCGCATCCACGTGCGCGTGTTACCCGGCCATGAGGACACTTGGGACAAGGTGCTGGTGTCGCTGGACGACATTACCGCCACCACGCAAGCGCACGAGCAACTGCACTACAGCGAGCAGCATGGGCGCAATTTGTTTGATTTGTCCCCCGTTTCGCTGTGGGTTGAGGACTTCAGCAGCGTGAAAGATGCCTTGGAAGAGGTGCGCGCTTCGGGCATCCACGACTTTCGGACCTTTCTGGACGTGCACCCCGACTTTGTCGTGCGGTGCATGGAGAAAATCCGCGTGCTCGATGTCAACCAGCATACGCTGCACATGTTTGGCGCGCGCGACAAGCAAGACCTGCTGCACCGATTGGACGAAATATTCCGCGACGAAATGCGCGCCTCCTTCACCCACCAGTTGATGGATTTGTGGAACGGCAAGATCCACCAAGTGCGCGAGGTGGTGAACTACTCATTGACTGGTGACCCGATCAACATCCACCTGCAATTTGCCGTGATGCCGGGCCACGAAGAACACTGGGACATGGTGCTAGTGTCATTGGTAGACATCACCGCCCGCAAAAAGGCCGAGGCTTATTTGGAATACCTGGGCAAGCACGATGCCCTGACCCGGTTGCGCAACCGCGCTTACTACGTGGAGGAGCTCAACCGCATCAGCCGCCGAGGGCCATGGCCGGTCAGCATTGTGGCCATGGACATGAACGATCTCAAAACCATCAACGACACACAAGGGCACGCTGCGGGCGATGCACTGCTGCGGCGCATGGGCGAAGTGCTGGCCAAAGCCAGTGAAGGCTTGTCGCACGTGTGCGTGGCCCGCACCGGGGGCGATGAGTTTGTGGCCCTGATGCCAGGATCGGACGAACGCGCAGCCCAAGCATTCCAAGAACGCCTGGGCAGCATTCTGGATTTGAACAACCAGTTTTACCCCGGCCAAAAACTCAGCCTATCGGTGGGTACAGCTAGCTGCAGCGGGCCGAGCGAAGTGGAAAGCGCCATCCACAAGGCCGACCAACGCATGTTCGACGCCAAACGCCGCTACTACGCAGACCACCAGCTCACGCGGCGCAACGACAGTGCGTGAGCCAGCCCGCGACTGGCTAGCCCAGTAGGCGAATCAGTCCGTACAAGGCGATGGCACCACTCAAGGCCAGCATGAGGGTTTTGACAAAACGCGCTGTGGCAAACAAGCCCACGGCGTTGCACAGAATAATGGCGATGAACAGATAACTCGTTTTCATGCAAGCCATGATAGCGAGGGATAGGCCGCACTCGGACGCTGCCGTACCATGGCTGTATGAATAAATACAAGCTTGTCGTGTTGGCGCTGCTGGTGCTGCTCATGGGGGCACTGGCCTTTGGCGCATGGTGGCTCAACCGCAATCTGGATGGGCTGGCGGCGCAAGCCCTGCGCGACTACGGCAGCGCCATGACAGGTGCGCGTGTGCAAGTCGAATCGGTGCAACTGCAAGCCACATCCGGGCATGGAGCCATCATGCACTTGGTGGTGGGCAATCCCGCAGGATTTGCCACCGAACATGCGCTCTCCGTGGAACGCATTGAACTGGATATAGAGGCCAGCAGCTTGGCCAGCCCAGTAGTCACGATAGAGCGGGTGCGCATCGTGCAACCCAAGCTGATTTATGAAAAGGCCAATGGCACGACCAACTTGGAAACCATTGTGCGCAATATCAACCGCTATTTAGGCCCTGGCAGCGCCAGCACAACCCCCCGGCGCTTTATCGTGCGCGAACTGCGCATCAGCGATGCCAAAGTACAAGCCAGCGCAGGCTTTATGCTGGGCCATACCGTGGGCATGAAGCTGCCCGACATCGTGCTCAAAGAGGTGGGTAGCAAACAAGGCGGTTTGACCGCTGGGGAGCTGGGACAAACGGTGGCCAAAGCGTTGTTGGCCAAAATCCAAGCCAGCTGGCGCTTGTTCTAATCGCACTGTGCTAAACGACGCGATTTCGCCCCAAGGTCTTGGCTTGATAAAGCGCTTCATCGGCTCGTTCGTACACCCGCATGGCCGACTCATCATCCAATTCGTACTGGGCTACCCCAATGCTGACGGTGATGGGAATGGCCAAGTCCCCCTCTACCATTGGTGCGGCCTCTACCGCGCAGCGAATCCGCTCGGCCACATCCCGCGCTTGGACTATGTCTGCGTCATCGAGAACGAGCAAAAACTCCTCCCCTCCCACGCGGCCAAAACAATCCTGCGGACGATACTGGGCATTGATGCGCTCCACCACCCCGCGCAACACCATGTCGCCAACCAAATGCCCGTAGTTATCGTTGATGCTTTTGAAGAGATCCAAATCGATGACTAGTACGGAAAAAGGCATGTGCCGACGCCGATCGGCCACAGCGCGCTGTTGAAAGGTTTTGGACAAAAACTCCATCACGCCCCGCCTGTTCAGGCACCCTGTCAGTTGGTCTTGGATAACCAACTCCTGCAAGCGCTGCTGCATGCGCTTGCTCTCGGTCACATCACGCCAAATACCCTCCACCCCGGCAAATTCACCATCTTCATCCAACAGCACATTGGATGTGATGGAAATATCGATGAGCGTGCCATTGTGGTGGCGCAAACGACCTGGGTACTCATAGACTGACCCTTGGTTGCGGATTGCCTGTATCACGGCCAAACGTTCATTGGCATCTGGGTAAAACTGGACGGCTGATTGGCCAATCACCTCTTCCGGTGCATAACCCAAAATCCGCTGCACCGCCGCAGACACGTAGACGACGATGCCTTGGGCATCGGTGCGGTAGTACACATCCTGCAAGCTGCGCATCAGGCGATTGAAGTTGCTATCACTCTCGCGCAAGCGACTTTCCATCAAAGCCCTATCGGTCATATCCAGCATGGTGGCAATGATGGCCATTTGCCCCATGTGCTGCATGGGCGAGCTGCGCACAGCCAACACACGCTCTCCCCCGCGTGCAGTGATGACGCGGCACTCGGTCACGGGGACTGTTTCAGTCTTGTCTTCCACTACCCGAACCCGCGAGCGGATGCGGTGCTGATCCAAGGGGTGGAGATAGTTCCAAAAAGACTGCCCTATGAGTACAGAGGCATCGGGCACCTCCAAAATTTGGGCCGCCATGGGATTGGCAAACTGGATAACCCCATTGACCGATACCAACACACCACTGGGCAAATGCAACCACCATTCGGTCGATGGTATCCAAACGTTGGTGGGGACTGTGTGAACCATGACCGAATAATAGTTCTTATTAGGCTATTCCACTCGCACAATTCTCTGGGGTTTGAACCCTAAATCTGCAGCTTTGCCTTTGCGACCGCGTGCGGCCTTGGCATTGTTCAGACTGCGAATTTCCAGCGTCTCCTCGCGCTCTTTGCCACCACGCCCCAGTCCCTGCAAGCGCACACTGCGGGTGTAGGCTGCCGCGCCAGCCAAGCTGTCTTTGTCTTCCAAATCCAGCAGCATGAGGCCACGCCCGCCGTTGGGCTGCACTTTGAGTTCGGTGATGTCAAAAGTCAAAATGCGCCCCCCCACCGATGCACAGGCCACCTGCGTAGCCCCGGCGGCCAGGGAAGGCGCACACAGCGTCTCGCCCACTTGGCAGGTCACAAAGGCTTTGCCCGCTTTCTGACGCGAGACCATGTGCTCCACCTGTGCCAAGAAGCCATAGCCGCCACTCGATGCCAGCAGCAACTGGGTAGCAGCCGCTCCGGCAAAGTAATGCGCAATCTGCGTACCCGTTTCCAGCTCGATGAAGGTAGTAATGGGCTGCCCATCACCGCGTGCACCGGGCAAGGCCGACACGGCCACGGAGTAGATGCGCCCATTGCTGCCAAACACCAGCAGGGTATCGACGCTGCGGCACTCGAAGGTGCCATACAGCGCGTCGCCCGCCTTGAAGGCAAAGCTGCCCGCCTCGTGGCCATGGCCGGTGCGCACGCGCACCCAGCCCTTTTGGCTCACCACCACGGTCACGGGTTCATCGACCACCTTGACCTCGGCGACCACTTTCTTCTCGGCCTGAATCAGCGTGCGGCGCGCATCGGCAAAGGTTTTGGCGTCCAGCTCAATCTCTTTGACCATGAGGCGGCGCAGCGCAGCGGGGCTGTTCAAAATTTCTTCCAGCTTTTGCTGCTCGCCGCGCAGCTCCGACAGCTCCTGCTCGATCTTGATGGCTTCCAAGCGCGCCAACTGGCGCAAGCGGATTTCGAGGATGTCCTCGGCCTGGCGCTCACTCAAGCGGAAGCGCTCCATCAGCGCGGCCTTGGGCTCGTCGCTGGCGCGGATGATGGCAATCACCTCATCGATGTTGAGCAGCACCAACTGGCGGCCTTCGAGGATGTGGATGCGATCCAGCACCTTGCCCAAGCGATGGCGGCTGCGCCGTTCAATGGTCTGGTGACGAAACGCAATCCACTCCGTCAGCATCTGGCGCAGCGACTTTTGCACCGGCTTGCCATCCAAGCCAATCAGCGTCAGGTTGATGGGAGCCGACGTTTCCAAGCTGGTGTGCGCCAGCAGCGCCACGATGAGTTCTTGCTGCTCGATACGGCTGCTCTTGGGCTCAAAAACCAAGCGCACGGGCGCGTCTTTACTGGACTCGTCGCGCACGCCGTCGAGCACGCCCAGCATGCTGGCCTTGAGTTGGGTTTGCTCCTGCGTCAACGCCTTCTTACCCGCCTTCACCTTGGGGTTGGTGATGTCCTCAATCTCTTCGAGCACGCGCTGGGCGCTCACGCCGGGCGGCAATTCGGTCACCACCAGTTGCCACTGGCCGCGCGCCAAGTCTTCTATCTTCCAGCGCGCCCGCACCTTGAGGCTGCCACGCCCCGTGCGGTAGGCGTCCGCTATGTCGCTGGCGGTGCTGATGATCTGCCCGCCACCGGGGTAGTCCGGGCCGGGGACGAGGGTGAACAACTCGTCGTCGGAAAGTTTGTCGTTCTTGATCAGGGCCACGCAAGCATCGGCCACTTCGCGCAGGTTGTGGCTGGGAATTTCGGTGGCCAAGCCCACCGCGATGCCGCTGGCCCCGTTGAGCAAGCTAAAAGGCAGGCGCGCTGGCAACTGGCGCGGCTCTTCGGTGGAGCCGTCGTAGTTGGGGATGAAGTCCACCGTGCCCATGTCAATCTCGTCCAGCAGCAAGCTGGTGATCTTGGACAAGCGCGCTTCGGTGTAGCGCATGGCCGCAGCGCCGTCGCCGTCGCGGCTGCCGAAGTTGCCCTGCCCGTCGATCAGCGGGTAGCGCTGGCTGAAGTCCTGCGCCATGCGCACCAGCGCGTCGTACGCTGCTTGGTCGCCATGCGGGTGAAAGCGGCCCAGCACATCGCCCACCACACGGGCGCTTTTGACCGGTTTGGCGGGCGTATTGCCATTGGGGCCGCTGTAACCCAGCCCCATGCGCTGCATGGCGTACAAAATGCGCCGCTGCACGGGCTTTTGTCCGTCCACCACATCGGGCAGCGCACGGCCCTTGACCACGGACAGGGCGTATTCGAGGTAGGCCCGCTGCGCGTAGCTGGCAAGGTTGAGGTCGTTGTCGCCGCCACTAGGGCTGCTCAGGTCAATCGTTGCTTGATCGGTCATAGTTCAACAGTCAATTCAGCTCCAGAGCTTATGGGATATGCTAATGCAGCTATCAATTTGATAGCAATCAAATATCCACTTCCACGGCATCGCCGTGCAGCTCCATCAGTTCACGGCGGGCGGCGGCTTCGCCTTTGCCCATGAGTTTGGTCATCAACTCCACGGTGGCGGCAAAGTCCACGCTGCCCAAGGCCACGGGCAGCAGGCGGCGCGTGTCAGGGTTGAGGGTGGTGTCCCACAACTGCTCGGCATTCATCTCGCCCAAGCCTTTGAAGCGGCTGATCTGGCACTTCTCCCGCGCCACGCCGTCTTTCACAGCCTTGTCCAAAATGGCTTGCAGCTCGCCCTCGTCCAACGCGTAGGCCTTGCTGGCGGGCTTTTTGCCACGGGCGGGCACGTCCACGCGGAACAGCGGTGGGCGCGCCACGTACACGTGCCCGGCGTCTATCAGCTTGGGGAAGTGGCGGAAAAAGAGGGTGAGCAGCAGCACCTGGATGTGCGAACCATCCACATCCGCGTCACTCAAAATGCACACCTTGCCGTAGCGCAGGCCAGACAGGTCGGGGGTGTCGTCCGGCCCGTGCGGATCGACGCCAATGGCCACGGCCATGTCGTGCACTTCGGTGTTCTTGAACAAGAGGTCGCGCTCCACTTCCCAGGTGTTGAGCACCTTGCCGCGCAAGGGCAAGATGGCTTGGGTCTCTTTGTCGCGGCCCATTTTGGCGCTGCCGCCAGCGGAGTCCCCCTCGACCAAAAACAGCTCGTTGTAGGCCAGATCGCGGCTCTCGCAGTCGGTCAGCTTGCCGGGCAGCACGGCCACGCCGCTGCTCTTGCGTTTTTCTACTTTTTGGCCAGCGCGCTGGCGGGTTTGCGCGGCCTTGATGGCCAGCTCGGCCAGTTTTTTGCCGTACTCCACGTGCTGGTTGAGCCACAACTCCAGCGCGGGGCGCACAAAGCCTGACACCAAACGCACTGCATCGCGCGAGTTCAGGCGCTCTTTGGTTTGGCCCTGGAACTGCGGATCCAGCACCTTGGCGCTCAGCACATAGCTGGCGCGCACAAACACGTCTTCGGGCATCAGCTTGACGCCTTTGGGCAGCAGGCTGTGCAGGTCGATAAAGCTCTTGACCGCTTGGAACAGCCCATCGCGCAGACCGCTCTCGTGCGTGCCGCCTGCGCTGGTGGGAATCAGGTTGACGTAGCTCTCGCGCACGGGCGCACCCTCTTCGGTGAAGGCCACGCACCAGCTAGCGCCCTCGCCTTCGGCAAAGCTCTCGTGCCCGGCGTCGGCAAAGCCATCGCCCTCAAACAAGGGAATAGCGGGCTCGCCATTGAGCGTCTGGCTCAGGTAGTCGCGCAAGCCACCTTTGTATTGCCAGGTCTGGGTTTCGCGGGTTTTCTCCACCGTCAGGCTCACGGTCACGCCGGGCATGAGCACGGCTTTGCTGCGCAGCAAATGGGCCAACTCCCCCATGGGAAACTGCACCGACTCGAAATACTGCGCATCGGGCCAAACGCGCACGGTGGTGCCTTGTTTGCGGTCTTTCTCGCCATCAGCGGCCTCACCCGCTTTGCGCACCTGCAGTGGCTCAATCACATCACCGCCTGCGAACACCAAGCGGGCCACTTGGCCGTCGCGGTAGCTGGTGGCTTCCAGCCGCTTGCCCAAGGCGTTGGTCACGCTCACCCCCACGCCGTGCAAACCGCCCGAAAAGCTGTAGGCACCGCCCTTGCCCTTGTCGAACTTGCCGCCCGCGTGCAGGCGGGTGAACACCAGTTCAATCACGGGGGCGTTCTCTTCCGGGTGCATACCAAAAGGAATGCCGCGCCCGTCGTCCTCCACGCTGACCGAGCCATCGGCATGCAGCGTGACCTTGATTTTTTTGCCAAAGCCCGCGAGCGCTTCGTCGGCGGCGTTGTCTATCACCTCCTGCACGATGTGCAGCGGGTTGTCGGTGCGGGTGTACATGCCCGGGCGCTGCTTGACGGGCTCTAGCCCTTTGAGCACACGGATGGAGCCTTCGGAATAGTCAGGAGTGGGAGTGGGTTTGCTAGCCATGGCGACAAATTCTAAGGAAGGGAAAAGGGGGACTGCACACTGTATTTCCATACATATTACACAAGGGCTGTACAGTGGCTTGCATGACACACCCTCGCAACACCCCTGCGGCAGCAATGCCAGCACGCCTGCCTTTGCTGCGTTTGTTGGCCTGTGCCGCAGCCGTAGTGACCTTATCCATGGGCATACGGCACGGCTTTGGTCTGTGGCTGCAGCCCATGGTGCAAAGCAATGGGTGGCCGCGCGAGCTGTTCTCCATGGGTCTGGCCTTGCAAAACCTGGTTTGGGGCGTGAGCGGTATTGCCGCAGGCATGTTGGCCGACCGCTTTGGTGCTTGGCGTGTGCTGCTGGCTGGAGCCTTGCTGTATGCGTTGGGCTTGTGCGGCATGGCCTTGAGCACGCAGGCCAGCACCTTCATTGCCACCGCAGGCGTACTCATTGGGCTGGCCCAAGCTGGCACAACCTATGCCGTGGTGTACGGTGTGATTGGCCGCCATGTGAGTGCTGACAAGCGATCTTGGGCCATGGGCGTGACAGCGGCAGCGGGGTCGTTTGGGCAGTTCCTCATGGTGCCGGTGGAGGGGCAGTTGATTGTGCAACTGGGTTGGCACAACGCGTTGCTGGTATTGGCGGCCTTGTCCTTGTTGATCGCCCCGCTGGCTTGGGGCTTGTACGAGCCTTCAAGCCCTGGCCAGCCCCATCCAGCCACCCCACCAGGACTGGGGATGTGGCAAGCCTTGCAACAAGCCTTTGCTTACCGCAGCTTCCAGTACCTCATGGCGGGTTACTTTGTGTGTGGCTTTCAGGTGGTGTTCATTGGGGTGCACCTGCCCAGCTACCTCAAGGACAAAGGCCTGCTGCCCGAGGTAGCCAGCATTGCACTGGCGCTCATTGGGTTGTTCAACGTGGTGGGCACCTACATCGCGGGCTGGCTGGGGCAACGCCAGCCCAAGCGTTGGTTGCTGGCCTTTATTTACGGCAGCCGCAGCGTGGTTATCAGCGCCTTTTTGCTGCTGCCACTGAGCCCCACCAGCGTGTACGTCTTTGCCGCCCTCATGGGGCTGCTGTGGCTGTCCACCGTGCCACTCACCAATGCCACCGTGGCACAGATTTTTGGTGTGCGATACCTCTCCATGCTGGGCGGCTTTGTGTTTTGCAGCCACCAAATAGGCTCTTTTCTGGGGGTGTGGCTGGGGGGATTCCTCTATGACATGACAGGCCGCTATGACGCGGTCTGGGGACTGAGCATCGCTTTGGGCGTGGCCGCCGCGCTGATCAATCTCCCCATTGAGGAAAAGGCCTACCCAGCTTCTGCCAACTCTGGCGCTACAGTCCAACCATGACATACGCTGCCCGCAGCCAAGCTCCACGCCGCACGCCGGCTTGGTTGCGCCCATTGATCTGGCACACCATCGCCTTGGCAGTGCTAGTGGCTGTAGGCAGCTTGTATCTGCAAACGGATTTTTTGCTACTGCTGGTCAACCAAATCATGCTGTGCGGCAGTTAGTAGAATGTTTCCTTTCTGGTTTCACCCTTTGCTATGAACGCTACCTACAAGCCCATTCGCGGCAGCATCGTTGCCATCATCACTCCCATGAATGAAGACGGTTCCGTCAACTACGGGGAGCTGCGAAAGCTGATCGACTGGCACATAGCAGAAGGCACCGACTGCATTGGCGTGGTCGGCACTACGGGTGAATCGCCCACCGTGAGTGTGGAAGAACACTGCGAAATCATCCGCGTGGCGGTGGAGCAATCCGCTGGTCGCGTGCCCATCATGGCCGGTTGCGGTGGCAACTCCACCCGCGAAGCCATAGAACTGGCCAAGTTCGCCAAGCAAGTAGGTGCCGATTGCCAACTGCAGGTCGTGCCCTACTACAACAAGCCTACCCAAGAAGGCCAATACCTGCACTTCAAGGCCATTGCCGAAGCGGTGGATCTGCCGGTCATTCTCTACAACGTGCCCGGCCGCTCGGTGGCCGATATGCAGCACGAGACTGTGCTGCGCTTGGCCCAAGTGCCGGGCATCGTGGGCATCAAAGAAGCCACTGGCAATATCGAACGCGCCCAGTGGCTCATCAAAGAAGCGCCCAAGCACTTCTCTATTTACAGCGGTGACGACCCGACTGCTGTGGCCCTGATGCTGTGCGGCGGCCATGGCAACGTCAGCGTCACGGCCAACGTGGCCCCCAAGCTGATGCACGAACTGTGCGTTGCCGCCATGTCCGGCAACATCCAGCGCGCCATGGAGATCCAATTCCAACTGCTGCCACTGCACAAAACCCTGTTTGTGGAAGCCAACCCTATCCCCGTCAAGTGGGCCTTGCACCGCATGGGCAAAGCCAGTGCCGGCATCCGCCTGCCCTTGACCCCGCTGACCAGCGCCAACCAAAGCGTGCTGGAACGCACCCTGCAAACCACTGGTTTGCTGTAATCCTTTGCGAAGAGAACCAAGTTCCCCATGACACGTCCTGCGCTTTTTGCCTCACACACCCGCGTGGTGTACACCGCCACCGCCTTGGCAGCCATCAGCCTTCTGGGCGCTTGCTCGTCGCTGCAGACCGATAAGGTGGACTACCGCACCACCGTCAAAGCGCCAGAACTGGCTGTCCCGCCCGATCTCACACAGCTCTCCAAAACGACACGCTACACCGTGGTCGATGGCGGTGTATCGGCCTCCAGCCTGCAGCGCTCTGACATCACCACCGGCACCATTGCCCCCGATAAAGTGGGCAATGTGCGCTTGGAGCGTGATGGCTCGGCACGCTGGTTGGTGGTCGATCGTGCTCCGGAAAAAGTATGGGACACGGTCAAAGCGTTCTGGCTAGAAAACGGCCTGCCAATTGCCACAGCGCAGCAAGACACTGGCGTGATGGAAACCGACTGGGGTGAAAACAAAGCCAAACTGCCCATGGATGGCATTCGCAAAGCCTTGGGCGGCATATTGGACTCGGTATACGACACTGGTGAGCGTGACAAATACCGTACGCGCATCGAGCGCAACGAAAAAGGCGGCACCAACATCTACATCACCCACCGTGGGATGCAAGAGGTCTATGTGCGTGAAGGCACCAAAGAAACCATGTGGCAACCCCGGGCGGCAGACCCTGGACTGGAAGCCGAGTTTCTGGCACGCCTGATGGTCAAACTAGGCTCTAGCACCGAACAAGCGCAACAGCAAGTGGCGCAGAGTGCAACCCCCGCACCGAGCAAAGCCACCGTGGTAACCCAAGATGGCTTGCCAGTGGTAGTGCTTAATGAAGACTTTGACCGTGCTTGGCGCCGCGTGGCTCTGACACTGGATCGCACAGGTTTTACGGTGGAAGACCGTGACCGCAAGCAAGGCCTGTTCTACGTGCGCTATGCGGTTGCAACGTCAGAAAACTCTGATCCCGGCTTTTTTGCCCGCATGTTCAAAGGGGCTAAAGCCATAGAACCCGGCAAATACCGCTTGGCACTGCAAACCCAAGGCAACCAAACCACCACCATCAAGGTATTGAATGAGGCAGGCCAGCCTGACACCACGCCTGCAGCGGAAAGCATTGCCAAAGTCTTGGCCGAAGACATCAAGTAAGCCCTTGCTTCGGGCATAGAGAACCAGCACCTCGGTGCTGGTTTTTTTATGCCTATGCATGCAGCGGGCATAAAAAAAGCCACCTTGCGGTGGCTTTTGTTGCACAAGCAAAAATTATTGCTTTGCAGGCTCAGCAGGCTTAGCAGCGTCAGCAGCAGGAGCGGCTGCGGGAGCAGCAGCGTCAGCAGCAGGAGCGGCTGGGGCAGCAGGAGCGGCTGCGGGAGCGGCAGGAGCTTCAGCAGCAGGAGCGGCTGCAGGAGCAGGAGCTTCTTCTTTCTTGCTGCAAGCGGCCAGAGCGGCGGCAGCGATCACAGCTGCCAAAACGATAGACTTGTTCATTTTGATCTTCTCAAAAAGTTGGTTGTTACAAACAATTTCCGGAAATTGCCTAGCAGTTCCCTGCCAGTCCCTGCAAAAAATTTCCTTGCAGAGCCTTACATTATACAAAAAACACTGCGAAATTCTGGGGTTAACCCTCAAAGCGCCCCAAAAGAGAACAAAAAAGCCTCCGCAATGGTGCGCACGCCCTTAATTGAGTGCACAAACCCAACCATCTTCTGACCACTGGCCGAGCAAGCTTCTGGCTCCATCTGTCAACAATTTCACATCTTTTACCGACAAAAACCGCTCGTTTGCCAATTTTTGCATCAACTTGAAGTCTTTCCCTTTGGCCACATAACTCTCACCGTTGATGAAAACATGGTGCTGGTCGTACATCATGTGCGTGCGCCTATCGAGCGCCACATCCACACCATCAGGCAGGGCATCGCCTGCATCAAACCAGACCAAGGCCTTGGGTTCTGTCATGTATTCGCCCAAAGCGCGGGCAATGGCATCGGGTGCCAACACTGCAGCCTCTATCGCCTCGCTGGCAAAAGCGTGCAATTGGGCGGGCATGGCAGCAGGCTCTGTCACCGCCTCCTGCTCTGGGTCGCGGTAGATTTTTTCCTCTAGGCAGTCCTCGGCAGCATCGGCCATGCGTTGCAGCAGCTCACGCGCCAACTCCACACTATTGGGGGAGCGAAAACCCACCGAATACGTCATGCACTCGCCCTCTGCAATGCCGTCGTGGGCGTAACCCGGTGGCAGATAGAGCATATCGCCGGGCTCCAATACAAACTCCTGTTCAGGCTCGAAATGGGCCAATATCTTCAGTGGCAAATCGGGCACCAAACGCTTGTCTTTTTGGCGGCCAATGCGCCAGCGGCGCTGGCCATGGGCTTGCAGCAAAAACACATCGTAGTTGTCAAAGTGCGGGCCAACACCGCCCGTATCGGTGGCGTAGCTGATCATCAAATCATCCAAACGCGCATCCGGCACAAAGCGGAACTGCTGCAACAAGTCATGGATGCGCTGGTCGTGCAAATCCACGCCTTGCACCAGAAACGTCCAGCCCGCTTGCTTGAAAGGCGGCAAGGAGCGGCGCACCAGTGGCCCGCGCTTGAATTGCCACTGTTTTCCTTGGTGGGGTTGCACGATCAAGCGCGACTCCACATCGTCGCGCTCGGCCAAGTCCAGCAACTCGGCGCGGCTGAGCACAGCAGAAAAACCGGGTATGGCTTGGCGAATAAGCAGTGGCTTGCGGTGCCAATAGCGTTGCATGAATTGCTCTGGGCTGATGCCGCCCAGCAGCTGCAAGGGTTCTGTGGTGTTCATGGGACAATTCTCTCCTATGCAAATTACTCAACAATGCGTCGTCGCCCTGACATGGACGCTGAAAGACACCTTGGGCGAAACCTTGGATGTATTGGACGATCCGGTGGAATTTTTGGTCGGTGGCAACGACTTGCTACCCGCTATCGACAGTGCTTTACTGGGCAAGAGCGTAGGCGAAACCGTCGAGCTGCAGCTTGAGCCGGAACAAGCCTTTGGTGACTTCAACGACCAACTGGTGTTTTTGGAGCCGCGTGCGCTGTTTCCACAAGAAATCGAAGAAGGCATGACCATCGAAGGCCACGCCTTGCCCACTGGCTGTAACCCCGACGCGCCCAAGGATGTGCTCTACACCGTGGCCGATCTGTACCCTGAACACGTGGTGCTAGACGGCAACCACCCGCTGGCGGGTATTGCCATCCGCGTGCAGCTAGCCATCCGCGCCGTGCGCGAAGCCACCGAGGCCGAAGTCGGCCAAGGCACCTTGGGAACGGGCTTTTTCAAGCCTTTCCAGTAGAGCCGTAACCGCCCTCACCGCGCTGCGTGGGGGCGAACTCATCCACCACCTTGAACTGCGCCTGCACCACGGGCACGATGACCATTTGCGCAATGCGCTCCATGGGCTCGATGGTGAAAGGCACATCGCTGCGATTCCACGCGCTGACCATGAGCTGGCCTTGGTAATCGCTGTCGATCAGCCCCACCAAATTGCCCAACACGATGCCGTGCTTGTGACCCAAGCCGGAACGCGGCAACAGCAAGGCCGCGTACCCTGGGTCTTGCAGGTAAATAGACATGCCGGTGGGCACCAACTGCCACGCATTGGGTTGCAGGGTTAGGGGCTCGCTCAGGCAGGCACGCAAGTCCAAGCCTGCACTGCCAGGGGTGGCATAGGTGGGAAATTGGCTTTTGAGCCGTTCATCGAGGATTTTGACTTCTACTTGCATTCGGTTCTCAGGTTGGTGTGATCGCATCAAGCGCGCTGGGCCAAGCGCAGAGCAATCTGCTCGACCAGCTGGGTGGCCAACACGGTTTTGCTGTTGTGCGGCAGTTCGGTCACGCCCGCATCGTCCAGCAGCAGCAGCGCGTTGTCGTCGCGGCCAAAAGTGGCGGGGCCCACATTGGCCACCAACAAAGGCACACCCTTGCGCTCGCGCTTGGTGCGGGCGTGTTCCAGCAGGTTTTCACTCTCGGCAGCAAAGCCCACGCAGTACAAAGCACCGCTGCGGGCCCGCTCACTGCGGGCGATGGTGGCCAGCAAATCGGGGTTCTCTACCAAGACCAAGGCTGGTGCACCAGCCCCGGCTTGCTTTTTCATCTTGTGCTGCGCCACTTGCGCTGGCGTCCAGTCGGCTACGGCTGCCGTTGCTACAAAAATAGTAGCATCCTCAGCACATCCAGAAAGGGCTGCAAGCATTTCCTTAGCAGACTCGACATCGATGCGCTGCACCCCACGCGGCGTGGGCAGGGCCACAGGCCCGGCCACCAGGGTGACCTGCGCCCCAGCCATGCGGGCGGCACGGGCGATGGCAAAACCCATCTTGCCGCTGGAGCGGTTGGTGATGCCGCGCACGGGGTCGATGGCCTCGAACGTGGGGCCTGCGGTCACCCACACCCGCTGGCCTGCCAGCGGTTTGGGCGCGAGGGCGCAAAGTAATTCTTCAACTATTTCGTCGGGCTCGAGCATGCGGCCAGGGCCGTTCTCGCCACAGGCTTGGTCGCCATGGCCTACGCCCAGAATGACAGCGCCGTCCTCCTGCACTTGGCGCAGGTTGCGCTGCGTGGCCGGGTGGGCCCACATCTCGCGGTTCATGGCCGGGGCCAGCAACAGCGGCACACGCTCCATGGGGCGGGCCAAGCACAAGAGCGGCAGCAATTCGCCCGCCCGGCCTTGCACCAGTTGGGCTACAAAATCGGCGCTGCAGGGGGTAATCAACACCGCATCGGCCTCCCGGGCCAAATGGATGTGTGGCATGTTGCTGGGCTCGCGCGCATCCCACTGCGTGGTATACACGGGCCGCCCTGATAAGGCCTGCATGGTGACGGGGGTGATGAACTGGGTGGCCGCCTCGGTCATGACCACCTGCACCGTGGCACCGGCCTTGGTGAGCAGGCGACACACCTCGGCAGCCTTGTAACAAGCCACCCCACCGGTGAGGCCCAAAAGAATGTGTTTGCCAGCTAAATCGTGCATGGGCGGCAATGTACCACTGGCCTGCTGGCGCGGGCAGCGAACAGCCCAGCCCCATGCCAGCCTTTTATAATCCCAATTTCCTCACCTGCGAACCCTACCGGGTTTGCCTCTGACATGACCAAATTTGTCTTCGTCACCGGCGGTGTGGTGTCTTCCCTGGGCAAGGGAATCGCCTCAGCCTCCCTCGCTGCGATCCTCGAATCGCGTGGCCTCAAAGTCACCCTGATCAAGCTCGATCCCTACATCAACGTCGATCCGGGCACTATGTCGCCCTTCCAGCACGGGGAAGTGTTCGTCACCGACGATGGTGCCGAAACCGACCTCGACCTGGGCCACTACGAACGCTTCATCGAAACCCGCATGAAGCAAACCAACAACTTCACCACGGGCCGTATCTACCAGTCTGTGTTGGAAAAAGAGCGCCGTGGCGACTACTTGGGCAAAACCGTGCAGGTCATTCCGCACGTGACCAACGAGATTCAGGAATACGTCAAACGCGGCGCGGGTGTTGGCACACCCGACGCGGTGGATGTCGCTATCTGCGAAGTGGGCGGCACCGTGGGCGATATCGAGTCCCTGCCCTTTTTAGAAGCCGTGCGCCAACTGGCCCTCAAGCTCGGCCCCAACAACGCCGCCTTTGTCCACCTGACCTACCTGCCGTGGATCGCCACTGCGGGCGAACTCAAGACCAAACCCACCCAGCACACGGTGCAAAAACTGCGCGAAATCGGCATCCAGCCCGATGCGCTGCTGTGCCGCGCTCAGTTCCAAGTGCCCGAGGACGAAAAGGCCAAGATTTCTTTGTTCACCAACGTGCCCGAGTGGGGCGTCATCTCCATGTGGGATGTGGACACCATCTACAAAGTGCCTCGCATGCTGCACGAGCAAGGCTTGGATGGCCTCATCTGCGACAAGCTGCGCCTGAACACCCCGCCCACCAACCTCAAGCGTTGGGACGACTTGGTGTACGAAACCGAACACCCCCAAGGCGAAGTGAACATCGCCATGGTGGGCAAGTACGTGGAGCTGACCGATGCCTACAAGTCGGTCAACGAAGCGCTCAAGCATGCTGGCATGCGCAACCACGTGCGCGTGAAGATCACCCATGTGGATTCGGAAACCATTGAGGACGCCAACGCCCAAGAGCAACTGGGTGCTTACGACGCCATCTTGGTGCCCGGTGGTTTTGGCAAACGCGGCGTGGAAGGCAAGATCAGCACCGCCCGTTTCGCCCGCGAAAAGCAAGTGCCTTACCTCGGCATCTGCCTCGGGATGCAAGTGGCGACCATCGAATACGCCCGCCATGTGGCCGGTCTGGCCCATGCCAACAGCACCGAGTTCGACCCCGAAACGCCCCACCCCGTCATCGCCCTCATCAACGAGTGGAAAGACGCCGACGGCAGCATCCAAAAGCGGGACGAAAACTCCGACCTCGGTGGCACCATGCGCTTGGGCGCGCAAAGCTCGGACGTGGCCCCTGGCACGCTGGCGCACAGCATCTACGGCGACGTGGTGACCGAGCGCCACCGCCACCGCTATGAAGCCAACGTCAACTACCTCGACCCACTGCGCGCAGCGGGATTGGTGATTTCCGCCTTGACGCAGCGCGAGCAACTGACCGAAATTGTGGAGCTGCCCCAGTCCGCCCACCCGTGGTTTGTGGGCGTTCAGTTCCACCCCGAGTTCAAATCCACGCCGTGGGATGGCCACCCCTTGTTCAATGCATTTGTGCGTGCAGCACTAGATAATCAAGCTGGGCGCGCTACAAAAAGGATAGCAAAATGAAACTCTGCGGATTCGACGTCGGTTTAGACCAGCGCTTCTTTCTGATCGCAGGCACCTGCTCCATCGAAGGGCTGGAGATGTCGCTGGACGTGGCCGGGCAGCTCAAGGAAATCTGCAGCGATTTGGGCATACCGCTCATTTACAAAGGTTCTTTTGACAAAGCCAACCGCTCCTCGGGCAATACCCCGCGCGGCGTGGGCATGGAAAAAGGCCTGCATATTTTGGAAGAAGTGCGCCGCCAAACTGGCCTGCCCGTGATTACCGACGTGCACGACGAATCCCAAGTGGCCGAGGTGGCCAGCGTGGTCGATGTGCTGCAAACACCCGCCTTCCTGTGCCGCCAGACCGACTTCATCCGCGCAGTCGCCAAGTCGGGCAAACCGGTCAACATCAAAAAAGGCCAGTTCCTCGCCCCGTGGGACATGAAGAACGTGATCGACAAGGCGCGTGCTGCGGCCATCGAAGCAGGCTTAGACCCTGACCGCTTCTTGGCCTGCGAGCGCGGCGTGAGCTTTGGCTACAACAACTTGGTAGCCGACATGGTGAGCTTGGCCGAGATGCGCAAGTCCGGTGCCCCCGTGGTGTTTGACGTGACGCACTCGGTGCAAAAACCCGGCGGCCAAGGCACCAGCAGCGGCGGTGCCCGCGAGATGGTGCCCGTGCTGGCCCGTGCTGGGGCAGCCGTGGGTGTGGCGGGTTTTTTCATGGAAACCCATCCCAAACCGGCCGAAGCCTGGTCCGACGGCCCCAACGCCGTGCCCTTGCGCCACATGCGCGCGCTGCTGGAAACCTTGGTAGCGCTCGATTCCGTAACCAAAAAAACACCTTTCTTGGAAAACAGCTTCCAATAAAGCCGCCCATGATGGCGAACCCCTTTATCCACTTCAGAGAGAGACCGATATGAGTGCAATCGTTGACATCGTAGGACGCGAAATCCTGGACAGCCGTGGCAACCCCACCGTGGAATGTGACGTGCTGTTGGAGAGCGGCGTCATGGGCCGTGCGGCCGTGCCATCTGGCGCGTCCACTGGTTCGCGCGAAGCCATTGAACTGCGTGACGGCGACAAGAGCCGCTACTTGGGCAAAGGCGTGCTCAAGGCCGTAGAGCACATCAACACCGAAATCTCCGAAGCCGTGCTGGGCTTGGATGCAGCCGAGCAAGCGTTCTTGGACAAAACGCTGATCGACTTGGACGGCACCGACAACAAGAGTCGCTTGGGTGCCAACGCCATGTTGGCCGTGTCCATGGCCGTGGCCCGTGCCGCAGCCGAAGAAGCTGGCCTGCCCCTGTACCGCTACTTTGGTGGCATGGGTGCCGTGCAACTGCCTGTGCCCATGATGAACGTCATCAACGGCGGCGCGCACGCCAACAACAGCCTGGACTTGCAAGAGTTCATGATCGTGCCCGTGGGCGCGCCCACCTTCCGCGAAGCCCTGCGCTGGGGTGCTGAAGTGTTCCACGCCCTGAAGAAAATCATCGACAGCCGTGGCATGCCCACCGCCGTGGGTGACGAAGGTGGCTTTGCCCCCAGTGTAGCCAACCATGAGGCCGCCATCCAATTGGTGCTGGAAGCCATCGACAAGGCTGGCTACACCGCCGGTGAGCAAATCGCTTTGGCGCTGGACTGCGCTGCCAGCGAGTTCTACAAAGACGGCCAATACGTGCTCGAAGGCGAAGGTGGCATCGCGCTGACCTCAGCCCAGTGGACCGACATGCTGGCTACTTGGGTTGATAAATACCCCATCATCAGCATCGAAGACGGTATGGCCGAAGGCGACTGGGATGGTTGGAAGATCCTGACCGACCGCTTGGGCAAGAAGGTGCAGATCGTGGGGGACGACTTGTTCGTGACCAACACCAAGATCCTGAAAGAAGGCATCGACAAAGGCATCGCCAACTCCATCCTGATCAAGATCAACCAGATCGGCACCCTGAGCGAAACCTTTGCCGCCATCGAAATGGCCAAGCGCGCTGGCTACACCGCCGTGGTATCGCACCGCTCGGGCGAAACCGAAGACAGCACCATTGCCGACATCGCGGTGGGCTTGAACGCAGGCCAAATCAAGACCGGCTCGCTGTCCCGCTCGGACCGCATGGCCAAGTACAACCAGTTGCTGCGCATCGAGGAAGACCTGGGCGATGTAGCTGTGTACCCTGGCCGCGCTGCCTTCTACAACCTGCGCTAAGCCTCCACCCATGCCACGCCGCCTCGTCACACTGATCCTGCTGGTACTCCTCGTGAGCCTGCAAGCACAGCTGTGGCTGGGCCGTGGCAGCCTGCCGAGCGTGGCCAAGCTGCACCAGCAAGTGCAGGAGCAGCAAAACCGCAATGCGCAGGCCCAACTGGCCAACGAGCAAATGCAAGCCGAAATCCGCGATCTGCAAGAAGGTTTGGAAATCGTGGAAGAAAAAGCCCGCTCTGAGCTGGGCATGGTCAAGAGCGACGAGATTTACGTCCAAATCGCCCGCTAACTCCCCTCCTTCCTATGCCACACCTGAATTTGGAATACTCCAGCAACTGCCATGGCTTTGACGCACAAGCCACCCTGCTGGCCATCAACACCGCGCTGATTGCTACGGGTGAGTTCAAAGACGTGGACGTGAAAAGCCGCGCCCAAGCATTTGACGCCTTCCAGATCGGCACCCAAGGCGGACGCGGTTTTGTGCATGTCCGCTTGTCCGTGATGCCCGGACGCAGCCCTGAAACCAAAAAAATGCTGACCGAGCGCATCGTGCAAGTGCTGGTGGAACAAACCATCCACGTGGGCAGCCCTGCCGATTTGCAGCGCACGGCAGAGATCAATGAATTTGACCGCGCAGCCTACTCCAAAGACCACCGCGCAGCCTGAATCGTGACGGCCCAGCACCTGTGTATTGCCTTACTGGGCGCAGAGTGCACGGGCAAAACCAGCCTGCAGCACGCTTTGCTGCACAGCGGGGTGCTGCAAGCCGAGCGCACCCAGCTGGTTGGCGAATACCTGCGCCAGTGGTGCGACACGCACCAACGCCTGCCGCGTGGCCCCGAACAAACCCACATTGCGCTGACACAGCAAGAGCGCATCCAACACGCGCTGCGCACCCACCACGTGGTAACCGACACCACGGCGCTGATGACCGCTATTTACAGCGACGTGATACTGGGTGACGACAGCCTCTACCCCTTGGCACTGGCGTGGCAGCGCGCCATGCCCGTCACGCTGGTACTGGCCACCGATTTGCCGTGGCAGGCCGACGGCATCCAGCGCGATGGGCGGGAGATGCAGCAGCGCATAGACCGCCGCCTGCGCGAGGTGCTGGCCCAAGCGGGCATCCCCTTCAGCGTGGTGCGTGGCCAAGGTCTGGAGCGCACCACCCAGGCCGTACTCGCTATCCGCCGTGCCTTAGAGCCCGTGCAGAACGCAAGCCCTGCGCTGGACTTGTGGCACCGCTGCGAAAATTGCTCGCACCCCGAAGGGGAGAGGGCTTTGTTCAGGGCCCTGCTGGCTCCCACCGCTTAGGCAGAGCAAACCCGATTGCGCCCGGTTTTTTTGGCCTCATACAGCGCCATATCCGCCCGCTGGATACAGGCATCGGTGCTCTCATCGTCGGCGTAGCCGCTCACGCCCACGCTCAGTGTGAGTTGGATATTCAAATCCCCCACCTTGAGGCTCGCTTGTTCTACAGCAAGGCGCAAAGCATCGGCCATCTGCATGGCGTCTGCGATCTCACACCCCTGCAGGAACACCAAAAATTCTTCGCCCCCCCAGCGCACTGCAATGTCGGAGCGGCGCAATGAGTTGCGCAGCAACTCGGCTACAAGACGCAGCACTTGGTCACCCACATCGTGCCCGTAGCGGTCGTTGATGGTTTTGAAGTGGTCGATATCGATCAACAACAAACAAAAAGGCTTGGCATCGCGCTGGTAGTTGACCATGTGGCGCTCCATCACGAGGAAGAACGCACGCCGGTTGAGCAACCCCGTCAGCTCGTCAGTAGTGGCGAGGAGCTCCATATTGCGCTGGTAGTGTTTGACGATCAGGTGCGCCAGCGACAGCACCACCACCATTACCACACTGCAAATCAGCAAATTGACATAGAGCGCACGGTGCACACTGGACAATGCCTCGGATTCGTCTTTTTCTACAAACAAATACCACTGCAACTCTGGGATGTAGTGCACATTGAGCAAGTAGTGTCGGTTGGCATAGTGGTAGTCGTAACTGCCAGATTTGCCTGCCAAGATGGTGCTCAGCTGGCGCGCCAAGCCTGGCCGATCTGACAGATTGGTTTGTTGCGGTGCGTTGCGGTTGTTCGCGTCCGCCAGCACCATGCGCCCTTGCGCATCCACAAAATAGACAGTGCGCTGGTAACGTTTCTGGTAGTCAGCCACGATGCGGTGCACCGCATCGAATGTGATGCCCACACCGGCCACACCCAGATAGTGGCCTTGGGGGTCGTGCATGCGGTAGTTGATGAAAATGGTCATGGCGTCTTTGTGCGCCATATCAGGATCGTCACTGATTTCGTAAGGCACCTGCATGCCGCGCACGCGGTAGTACCAGCGATCACGGGGCTCTTGGGGCGAGATTTTTTTCAGAATGCCTTCACCGGTGTAGTAGTTGGCTGTGCGCTCTGACACCACAAAGCTGGTAAAGGCACCGTAGCGCCCTTTGACCTCCCGCAGGTACTTGGTGAGAGCCGCCACATCCCGCTCACCATGGAGCATCCAGTCACGCAAGAAAGTGTTGTTGGCCATGGTGGAAGCCAACTGCACATGGCGCACAAAGTCTTTTTGGATTTCGGCGTAGATATTGCTGGCCGCCAAAGGCAACTCTTGGTCGACGATGGCACTGCGCACAGCTTGACGCGAGACCCAGTAACTGCTGAAGGTGATTGCCAAAAACCCCACGAACAAGAGCGTACCAACGAAGACAACAAGGCGATGGCTTTTATAAAAAGGTGGGTGCTGCGGCATGCTTCTCTGGGGGACGTTGGTGTTGAGATTCTCCGATAAATTCCCTTCCGCCAGACTGGCGCCCCCGATCTCTAGTGGCGCGACATGGGCTCAGCAGTGGGTCACAGCGCTGTCGCCACTACCCTGTCGCGTCCTTGGCGTTTGGCCTCATACAGTGCAGCATCGGCTTTTTCTAGCAAGACGTGCGGACTGTGGCAGCGATCTGCACGCCCGGTCGAAACCCCGACACTGACCGTCACACGCGGCGCAATGGGGGAATCGGCATGCGCAATATCCAAAGCCAAAACGGCAGCGCGCAGTGCTTCGGCCATGCGTTGGGCAGAGGTGAAATCGCACTCTGGCACCAAACACACAAACTCTTCCCCGCCATAGCGGGCCACCAGGTCATAGCCCCTGTGCAGCACTGAGCTCAAGGCGGTAGCTATTTTTTGCAAGCACTGGTCTCCTGCTTGGTGGCCGTAATAGTCGTTGTAGCGCTTGAAGTAATCCACATCAATCATCAACAAACTCAAGTCCTTGGCATGGCGCACGCAGTTGCGATAGGCCGTTTGCAAGGCCTCGTCAAATCGCCGGCGATTGGCAACCCCCGTTAATCCATCCACATACACCATGCTGCGCAACAAATCCGCATGCTGCTTGAGCGCCAAATGGGTTTTGACTCGGGCACGCAAAACGGCCACGTTGATCGGTTTGGAAATGAAGTCGCTGCCACCGACGCTCAAGCCTTTGGTCTCATCGGCAGAGCCAGACAAGGCGGTGATGAAAATCACCGGGATATCGGCCAACTCGGGATCCTGTTTGAGTTGACCACACAGGGTGTAGCCATCCATATCGGGCATCATCACATCGAGCAAGATGAGATCGGGCTTGTGCTCTCGCTTCAACAGCTCCAGCGCTTTGCGCGCGCTGCTGGCAATGAGCACCTCATAGTCTTCGTGCAAGGCGCTTGCAACAACCTGAATATTGGCTGGCGTGTCGTCCACAATCAAAATCCGATGGCACGTGGACTGCTGCAAGGTCATGAGTGCATCCATGGCTCTATTCACCTATTTCCAGTTGGCAACATGAGGCCAACTCCTGCAATGTGCTCAGTGCGGTGTCGTAAGACAGCGCCTCAATTTGTGCCAACAGCTTGCTGTACACGATGTGTTGTACAGGGGTAGATACGCCAGCCCCCAACTCTTCCAACCATTTCGGCGACACAAACCTAGACTGCTGCAAGGCGGTATGAATATCGTGCAGCAAAGCCTGCATACGCTCTTTGGGCAGATCACGCGCAGGCTGTGCCATGTCGTCAGCGGGCAACCTGCGAATGGCGTCGCACACATTGACCAGCGCCAATGCAAAGGCGTTGTGCGATGTCGAGAGTCCTTGCTGCATTTCCATTTCGAGCTGCTCAGCCAGTACGGCCAACTCGGTAGCGCCAATGGTTTTGGCAACACCCTTGACGGTATGCACCAGTTCGCTGGCGCTTTGCATGCGCCCTTGTGATAGCAGATGCTGCAACTCTTGGGGCACCTTGTACATGTCGATGGCAAAGCTTTGCACGATGCGACGCAGCAAGCCCCAATCGCCCCCTAGGCGGGCCGCAGCTTCTGGGAGCGCCAAACCAGCCACAAAAAAGGATGTTTTCCGCTGCGCCAAGGGCTGCGCTGCATCCAGCATGGCAACGCTCTCGTGCTGCGTGGGTTGGATCCAGCGCAGCAGCACACTGGTAAGCTCGGTAACGTCGATCGGCTTGGGCAAGAAATCATTCATGCCCACCTCCTGCGCGGCTTGCCGATCCGATGGCAGGGTGGCCGCAGTCATCGCGATGATGGGGACACTCTGCCCCTGCGGCAGAGTTCGGATATACCGCGTTGCCTCTATCCCCCCCATACCAGGCATTTGCAAATCCATCAAAATAGCCGCAAAAGTATGAACTTTGCTCTGCTCAATCGCTTCCTGACCGCTGCCCGCAATCACAATGCGCAGTCCTAATTTTTCGAGCAAGGCGTAGGCCACCAATTGGTTGGTAGGGTTATCTTCCACCAGCAACACTGTGGCACCGCGTATGGCAAAGGCTTTCATGCGATTGCGCTGCAAATCGCCCCAGTCTTCAAATGCTTGAGGCCCGCCCATCCCCTGCTGCAAACTGCTCACCAAATCCAATAGCTGCGAAGGGATGATGGGCTTGTCCAAAATGGCATCCAAGCGCACTTCGGGTGAGAGCTTGGCCACATCTTGGCGTCCGTAAGCCGTCACCATGACCACAATGGCAGGCGAGTGATGCGTAGCCCACAGGGTTTCCTCTTCCCGCATGTGGTGTGCCAATTCAATGCCATCCATCTCCGGTAGCCGCCAATCAAGCATGACCAACTCGTAAGGCATATTGCGCTGCAGGGCAGCGACAAATTTATCCAATCCTTCTTGGCTGGAATGGGCCACATCCACATCAAAGTCCCATGCGCTAATAAGGTTGGACATGGCCAAGCAGGCCGCCTCTTGGTCATCAATGATGAGCGTGCGCATTCCCTGCAAGCTAGCCGCTGAACGGGGTTGCATGGGCGTTTTCGAGACCTTGAGCTCGACTGTGAAGGTGAAGGCACTTCCAAAGCCGGGGGCACTCTCCACCACCATCGTCCCCGACATCAGCTCCACCAAGCGTTGGGCAATGATCAAACCCAAGCCACTGCCCCCATATTGGCGGGTGGTAGAGGCATCGGCTTGCTCAAAGGCTTGGAATAGGCGTGCTTGCAACTCTGTGCTCATGCCAATGCCGGTATCGCGCACCGTAGTTTGGAGCACGATGCGATCGCCTAATCGCTCTTGCACCGACATGGATAACTGGACGTAGCCCTTGCTGGTGAATTTGATGGCATTGCCCAGCAAGTTGTTAATGATCTGTCGCAGGCGCAGGGAATCGCCCACCAGCACCATCGGAATGTCGGATGCGATATCGAACACCAGCTCCAAACCCTTGCTGTCGGCGGCCAAAGCAAACAAGGTGGAAATGTTCTCCAATAGCTCGACCATTGAGAAATCCACTGACTCGATATCGAGCTTGCCCGCCTCCATCTTCGAATAATCGAGAATGTCATTGAGAATGCCCAGCAGTGATCGCGCCGACGTGTGCAATTTGGTCAAATAGTCACGCTGACGGGTGTCGAGCTCGCTATCGAGCAGCAATTGCGACAAGCCAATCACGGCATTCATGGGGGTGCGTATTTCGTGGCTCATGTTGGCCACAAAATCGGACTTGGCACGGCTGGCGGCCTCAGCCTTGTTTTTGGCCACCGTCAAATCGTGCTCGACGGTTTTAAGGGCTGTCACATCGTAGTTCACCCCCACCATACGCAGCGGCTTACCATCATCAAAAGTAGTGTACGAAGCGGCCTTGATATACCGCACCTCGCCACTGGGCCATACGATGCGAAATTCCGGGGCATAGTCCCGCTCGCCCCGCAAAGCGGCTTGCATCTCCCCCTCGACATAAGCCACATCGTCAGGGTGAACGGCACGCAGCCAAGCCCCATACACGCCCTCCCAGTCTTCCTCAGAGACTCCGTAGAGCTTGTGCATCACACTGTCCCAGTACAAGTGTTGGGTTTGCAAATCCCAATCCCAAATACCAATAATGCCCGCCGATGCCGCAGCCCTCAAGCGGTTCCAACTGTCCCGCAAGGCTTTTTCACTGTCCACCCGATCCGAGATATCACGCACCACTTTGGCATAGCCATTGAAATGACCATCTTCATCGTTCAAGGCAACGATGACCACATCGGCACTGAAACGTTCACCATTTTTGCGCACACGCTGCCCCATGTCTTTGGCACTACCTTGGAGCTTGGCCTGCTGCAACAGCCGCTCAGGCTTGCCAGTCGCCACATCCTCAGGCGTGTAAAACACACTGATGGGTTTGCCAATAATCTCCTCGGCCTCGTACCCTTTAACGTGTTTGGCCCCATCGTTCCAAGACTCGATCAAACCATCTGTTGTCAAAAAGATGATGGAGTAGTCCCGCACGTTCGAGATCGACGACAGAAAGCGCATTTCGCTCATGCGCAAATGCTTTTCTGCCGTCTTACGGGCTGTGATGTTGTTATTGGCCCCCACATAGCCAGTGATATGACCATCAGCTTGGCAAATCGGCGCTGCCGTTCCCGATATCCAAGTAACAACCCCAGTGATGCAGTTCTGCATGCGGTATTCGAGTGCCCAACGCCCTCCTGCTTTGACCATGTGTTCCCACGCACTGGACACTTTGTCTCTATCTTCGGGATGGATGCCACGCAACCACCCACTGCCCAAGGCCTGTTCCTGCGTTAAACCCGCAAATCCCTGCCAAGTGCTATTCACCAGCACACAAGCCCCCTGGGCATCGGTTTCGTAAATTCCGGTTGGAGATGTTTCCAGCACCGTGCGCAAGCGGCGCTCTTGGTCTGCAGCTTGCGCGTGGAGGCGCTGCAAATAGGTTTTGTTATCCAGCATTTTTTGCGCCAAAACACTGACCAATAAACCGCTGAAAACAACCATTCCTAAGCGGTATAAATCATCCTCACTGAAAACAAAGAAGGGGGTCTCTGGCGACAGACTGAATGCTGCCAGCAAGGTGGTTACAGCAGTAGCTAAAAAGCCAGGCCACTTACCGCCCAGCAAAGCAACTACCAGCATGGCAGGAATAAACGTAACCAGCAAAGGCTGCTGGTGTAAATCAATTGGCAACAGCAAGCGGCCAAAATAGGTCGCTATTGGCAATGCCACGGCCAAGACACTAGCTGCAATGAAGCGCTGTTTCATTTTTAGATGGCTCCCTGACTCCCAGCTTCGTTAAAGATAGCTGGATCTATTCATTGTCAGTGGAGCTGTCTATTAGTGAAAGCTTTCTTAACCGCAGTAGTGAAACAAATGTCTATAACTGTAGCTAAAAGTATTATTTAATGCCGCCCCGCACCTTGGTCGTGCCGATGCTCAGGTGCCAAAAACAGTTGAGCGGCATCAATCGGATCCAGACGGTACTGGGCACCGCAGAACTCGCAGCCCACTTCGATATTGGGGCGCTCGGCCAAAATGGCCTCCACCTCTTCGCGGCCCAAGCTTTGCACCATGCGCTGCACACGCTCCATGCTGCAGGAGCAATCAAAACGCGGGGTATCGGGCGCAAAGCGGCGCACGTCTTCTTCCCAGAACAGGCGGCGCAAAATGGTTTCCACATCCAAGCCCAATAGCTCCTCACGCTTGAGGCTGCTGGCCAGGATCGAGATGCGGTTGTAGTGCTCATCGAGCTCCTCGTCGGTCAACACCACACCTTGGCCTTGCAGGTTGCCCGTGCCTTCCAGCGGCAGGCGCTGAATAAAGAGGCCTGCAGCCACCTTGTCGTCTGCAGCCAGCACCAAGGTGGTGGGCAACTGTTCGCTTTGCTGCATGTAGTGCTGCAGCATTTGGTTTACGTGGTGCAAGGGCTTGCCCTGTGGATCGGAGAGTGGCACCACACCTTGATAGGGTTGCTGACCAGCTTCTTTACCCGCATCGGACGGATCCAGCGTGATAGCGCAACGGCCTTGGCCCGTGGTGTTGACCATGTGGCTCAGTGGCACATGGTCAGCCACTTCGCCCTGCAGAGTGGCCGTGGTGCGGAAAGACAGGTCTGGCCCGACTTCCACCACCGCCACTTTCACAGGGCCATCGCCAAAGATTTGCAGTACCAAGTCGCCATCAAATTGGATGCTGGACTGCATCAGCACCGCAGCAGCGGACATCTCACCCAGCAAAGATTGCAAGGCCAGTGGATAGGGACCTGTTTCGGTGTTGTTGGCACGGCGTTGCAGCACTTCTTGCCACGCATCAGTCAGGCGCACGATGGCACCGCGCACAGGCAGGCCTTCAAACAGGAATTTGTGTAGTTCGGACATTGTTTTCTCCAGTCATGGCTGGCCTGCTATCAGGCCATACGCGGCGGCGCTGCTTGATAAACCTAGAATTGTAGAGATGGACTTGCGCAACCTTGCCTTGCAGGCATTTTCTCTCTCAGACCCCCAAGCCAAGGTGGAGGCGGTGCTGGCGCTTTTCAAGCAACGGCACGAGACCCGCTTGGATACCCACGTCGCGCTGCACCTGCAGTACGACGATGCCCAACCCGGTAACCCACCCCAGCTGCAGTTGGTAGCGCCACAGGACGTGCCGCGCCGCTCCCCCTACACCCGTGACGGACTGGCTGCACTGGCCCATTCCATTGCCCACATTGAGTACAACGCTATCGCCCTGGCATTGGATGCGGTGTGGCGCTTTGCCGACATGCCCACCAGCTACTACCAAGACTGGCTGCAAGTGGCTTATGAGGAGGCGCAGCATTTCAGCCTGCTACAAGAACGCCTGCGACACATGGGCTACGCCTATGGCGACTTTGCCGCCCACCAAGGCCTGTGGGATGTGTGCAGCGCCACCCGCCACCACATCACCGCCCGCATGGCGCTGGTTCCCCGCACGCTGGAGGCGCGCGGACTGGATGCCACCCCTGTCATCCAAGACAAACTGCGCCGCGTGGGCTCACCCGATGCCCTGGCCCTACTGCCAGTGTTGGACACCATACTGCGCGAAGAAATTGGCCATGTGGCCACGGGCAACCGTTGGTTTTACTGGCTGTGCGAACGCGAGCAGCGCGAACCCCACGCCTTTTACGCCTATGCTGCCCAGCACTACCGCGCGCCCAAACCCAAACCACCGTTTAATCTGCAAGCACGCGCCCAAGCGGGCTTTAGCGCTACGGAACTCGAACAACTTCTGCTACAAAACCAGCATGAGCAACGCCCTACCCCTGCAAACTGAGCCCATGTCCATCGCCCGCCAAGCCATTGTGGACAAAGAGCGCAGCGTCGTCGCCTACGAGCTGTTCAACCGCTCGCGCCCTTCGGGCGAGCACACAGCAGCCAGCGATGCACAGTTGCTGTTCAACTTTTTGATGGTGGCGCAGGACGATGGCGGCCTGAACACTTACCCCACCCTGTTCATCAACTGCACACACACCAGCTTGGCCAGTGGGCATTTGGACTTGGTATCGCCCCAGCACGTGGTGCTGGAAATACCTCCGCTGCCTGAAAACAGCACCAGCAGCATTGCCGACTTGGCTCCCACGCTGCAAAAAATGCGGCAGAAGGGCTTTCGACTGGCCTTTGACCATACGGTGCTGCAGAAAAGCTATGCCCCTTGGCGCGAGCTGGCCAGCTTCATCAAGCTGGACAACCAAGCCTTCCCTATCAGCGAGTTGGCGCAAATCGTGCACAGTGCGCGCAACGATGGCCCGCCTGTGCAATTGGTAGCCGAAAAGGTGGAGACCGATGCCCAGTTCCGCGCCCTGCACGCCTTGGGCATAGACCTGTTCCAAGGCTATTGGTTTGCCAACCCCGTGCTGGTGGAGGGACAGCGCATTCACTCCAGCCAGTCGTCCATCTTGCAGCTTATCAACTTGGTGCGCCAGCAGGCCAGCACAGCCGAGATTGAAGAAGTGCTCAAACGCGACCCCACACTCTCATTCAACCTGCTGCGCTTTATCAACTCCGCCAGCTTTGGCATGCGCACCGAGGTCACCTCCTTCCGCCACGCCGTCATGCTGCTGGGGCTGCAAAAGCTCTTCAAATGGTCGGCTCTGCTGCTGACTACCTCGCACGCCAACCAAAGCGCAGCGGCTGTGGGCAGTACCGCCGTGGTACGCGGGCGCATGATGGAGCTGCTGCTCAGCGAAACCGAAGCCAGCAGCGACGACACCGACAACGCCTTTGTGGTGGGGATTTTTTCTTTGCTAGATACCATGCTGGGCGTTCCCATGGACACCGCACTGGCCCAGATGCTGCTGCCTGCCAGCATCACCGAAGCGCTGCTGTTGCAAACCGGCCCACTGGCCCTCCACCTGGCGCTGGTGGTAGCCTGTGAGCAAAGCGATGAAGCCACCTTTTCCCGCCTGTGCAAGCAACTGAACCTGACCAGCAACCAAGTGAACTGGGCTCACCTGCAAGCACTGGCTTGGGCCGAATCACTGGTGGCCTAAAGGTTTACAAAGCCCGCCGCAGTGCCCCCACGGCAGGGCCACGGCTTTTGTCGAACACATGCACCACATGGCCGCCCTGTGCAAGAGGGCTGCTGCTTGCTTAGGGTTGCGGGTCCGTGCGGTCGTGCGTCACCCAAATGAGGGACTGCGCATCAATGCCCAGCGCTTGCGCACGTGCGGCCAGTTGCTCGCGCACAGCAGGCGTGAGTTGCTTGCTGCGCGACAAAATCCAGCAATAGCCGCGGTCTGGCCCCACCACCAGCGCCCACTGGTAATCGGCATCGAGCGCGGCCACGTGGTAACCGCCGTAAAACGGCCCAAAGAACGACACCTTGAGCGAAGCGGTGCTCGCATCGCCCGTGAACAGCGCCTTGCCCACGGCTTGGCGCCAGTCGTTTTTGGCACTGTCAAAGCCGCGGTTGAGCACCCGCACACTGCCATCACTCTGCAGCTGGTAGGTGGCGGTCACATCGCTCATGCCGCGTTCAAACGAATGGTCTAGCCGCGCCACTTCGTACCAACGCCCAGCGTAGCGCTGCACATCGAACGGAGACACGGGCGTAATGCCCTCAGGTGGACGTGTAGAGGTACAAGCCGTCACCACCAGCAGTGCACACAAAGCCATGGCGCGGCGAAGCAAGGGGAAATATGGAGACATATACCAATCAGTCGCAAAATAAACTCAATGGTATACACAATACCCCAAACTGGCCAGTGACCAGTAAAAGACAGGTCACTGGCCTATCGGATACATTCAGCGACCCACGGGGCAACACCCCCAACCCAGTAGCCTCCTCGTTGCGCGAGGCGATTCAGGATTGTTTTCATGGAAATCAAGGTCAACTTTCTCGACAAGCTGCGGCTGCAAGCCCAGTTTGACGACTTCACGGTGGTGGCAGACCAGCCCATTCGCTACAAGGGCGATGGCTCGGCACCCGGGCCATTCGATTACTTCTTGGCCTCGTCGGCCTTGTGCGCGGCCTATTTCGTCAAGCTGTATTGCGACACGCGCAACATCCCCACGGACAACATCCGCCTGTCGCAGAACAACATCGTCGACCCGGAAAACCGCTACCAGCAGACTTTCAAAATTCAGGTCGAGCTGCCCGCCGATATTTCGACGGCGGATCGCCAAGGCATCTTGCGCTCCATCGAGCGCTGCACGGTCAAAAAGGTAGTGCAGCAGGGGCCAGAGTTCGTCATCGAAGAGGTGCACAACCTCGATGCCGACGCGCAATCGCTGCTGACCATCAACCCGACAACGCTTGCGGATGGCGCGGCCACCTACATCCCCGGCAAAGACCTGCCGCTGGAGCAAAGCATCGCCAACATGACGGGCTTGCTGGCGAACCTGGGTATCAAGATCGAGATTGCCTCGTGGCGCAACATCATTCCCAACGTGTGGTCGCTGCACATCCGCGACGCGCATTCGCCCATGTGCTTTACCAACGGCAAGGGCTCTACCAAGGAAAGCGCCTTGGCCTCGGCCTTGGGCGAGTACATCGAGCGGCTGAGCTGCAACCACTTCTACGCCGGGCAGTACTGGGGGCCGGAGTTGGCCAAGGCCGACTTTGTGCACTACCCCAACGAGCGCTGGTTCCAACCCGGCCGCAAAGACGCGCTGCCCAAAGACCTGCTGGACGCGTATTGCCTGCCCATCTACAACCCCGACGGCGAGCTGCGTGCCTCGCACCTGATCGATACCAACTCGGGCAACGTGCAGCGTGGCATCTGCGCCCTGCCCTTTGTGCGCCAGTCCGATGGGCAGGTGGTGTACTTCCCCTCCAGCTTGGTAGAAAACCTGTACGCCAGCAACGGCATGAGCGCGGGCAACACGCTGGCCGAAGCGCAGGTGCAGTGCCTGTCTGAGATATTTGAGCGCGCCGTCAAGCGCGAAATATTGGAGCAGGAAATAGCCCTGCCCGATGTGCCCGCCGAAGTGCTGGCACGCTACCCCAGCATCGTGGCCGGTATCCAAGGGCTGGAGGAGCAGGGCTTTCCGGTGCTGGTCAAAGACGCCTCGCTGGGCGGCCAGTATCCGGTGATGTGCGTAACCCTGATGAACCCGCGCACCGGCGGCGTGTTCGCCTCTTTTGGCGCACACCCCAGCATGCAAGTGGCGCTGGAGCGCAGCCTGACCGAGCTGCTGCAAGGCCGCAGCTTTGAAGGCCTCAACGACCTGCCCCGCCCCACCTTCAACAGCGGCGCGGTGACCGAACCGTACAACTTTGTCGAGCACTTCATCGACTCCAGCGGCATCGTGTCGTGGCGCTTTTTCAGCGCCCGGTCAGACTACGTTTTTGTGGACTGGGATTTCACTGCCAAAGACGACAACGCAAGTGACAGCACAGGCGAAAGTGCCAACGAGAAAGAAGCGGCAACCTTGTTTGGCATCCTGCAGTCCATGGGCAAGGAGTCCTACATGGCGGTGTACGACCAGCTAGGGGCCACGGCTTGCCGCATCGTGGTGCCGGGCTATTCGGAGGTGTACCCGGTGGAAGATTTGGTATGGGACAACACCAACAAGGCTTTGCTATTCCGCGCCGACATCCTGAACCTGCACCAGCTAGACGATGCCGCGCTGGAGGCACTGCTGGAGCGCCTAGAGAGCAACGAGCTAGACGACTACGGCGACGTGGCCACGCTCATTGGCATTGAATTTGACGAAAACACCGTGTGGGGCCAACTGACGGTGCTGGAGCTCAAGCTGCTGATCCGCTTGGCGCTACAACAGTTTGAAGAGACGCTGGAGTTGGTAGGCGCTTTCCTGCAGTACAACGACAACACGGTCGAGCGGCGCTTGTTCTACCAAGCACTGGGGGCGGTGCTGGAAGTAGTGCTGGACGATGAACTGGCGCTGGACGACTACGTGGCCAATTTCCGCCGCATGTTTGGCAACCCGCGCATGGACGCGGTGCTGGGCTCGGTCGATGGCAGCGTGCGCTTTTACGGGCTCACGCCCACCAGCTTGCAGCTAGAGGGGCTCGACAGGCACCAGCGCCTGATGGACAGCTACCGCAAGCTGCACGCCGCACGGGCGCGAGCCCATGCATCCACCAGCACCAAAAACTAGCCCCGGGGGTGGTGCTGCGCATGCAGCGCCGCCAAGCGCTCACGCGCCACATGGGTGTAAATGGTGGTGGTGGAAATGTCAGCGTGGCCCAGCAGCATTTGCACGGCCCGCAAGTCTGCCCCGTGGTTGAGCAAATGGGTGGCAAAGGCGTGGCGCAGGGTGTGCGGCGAGAGCTGCACGCGAATGCCCGCCAGTAAGGCGTACTTGCGCACAATGCCCCAAAACATAACGCGCGACATGGCTTGCCCAGCCTGCGCGCCCCGGCTGCTGACAAACACATCTTGCGAGGCGTGCCCCGCCAGCAAACTGGGACGCCCCTCGGTCAAATAGCGCTGCAGCCACAGCAAAGCCACTTCGCCCAGCGGCACGAGGCGCTCTTTTTGCCCTTTGCCCGTGACGCGTACCAAACCCTCGTTCAGGCTCAGTTGGAACACCTGCAAGCCCACCAGTTCACTCACGCGCAGACCCGATGCGTACAGCACCTCCAGCATGGTGCGATCGCGCAGACCCAACAGGGTGTCGGTATCGGGTGCAGCCAGCAAGGACTCCACCTGCGCTTCGGTCAGCGTTTTGGGCAAGCGCACGGCCATTTTGGCGGGCTCTAGCCGCAGCGTGGGATCGACTTGCAGCAAGCGTTCGCGCAGGGCCCAGCGGTAAAAACGGCGAAACACCGTCAGGCGGCGGTTGGCCGTGGTGGCCTTGGTGCTGGCGTGCTGGGCGCTGATGAATTGGCGCAAATCTGCCTCGCCCAAATCGAGCAGCTTGCGGCCCGCACAGCCTTTGGCAAGTTGCTGCAAATCACGCCGATACGCCGCCAAGGTGTTGTTGGACAGGCCCTCTTCGAGCCACAGAGCGTCGATGAAGCGATCAATGTCTTGCCATGCCAGCCCCAGCGCAGCGGGTGTCTGAGTATCTGGCGTGGAGGAAAGAGGGGACGCAGTGGGAATCGGACGGGCGGGCATAGGTGCAAACGTATAGAGACATGCATGCTATGCCAAAGTGGCACGCTCTATGGACTGCTATGCTTCCAACGTGAACTACGCGCAACTGCTTCTCCCCGATTTTTCGCTCATCGTGTGTGGCTACCTGATCTGCCGCTACACCGCCCTCAACCGCACTGTGTGGGACCAGGTGGACAAGCTGGTGTACTACCTGCTGTTTCCGCTGCTGCTGTTTCACTCCATCGTGAAAAGCCCCCTCGACTGGGCGCATGCCTCCACCGGTTTATTGGCGGCTGTGGGGGTGTTGTTGTCGGGTATTGCGCTGTCCTACAGCCTGCCCTACTGGCCCGGTGCCGCACGGTTTTTCAGCCACCGCGACCACGCTGGCGTGGCGCAGGTGGCGTTTCGCTTTCACTCCATCTTGGGCTTGGCCATCATCGAACGGGTGGCTGGTGCAGAGGGGCTGCAGCTCATGGCGCTCATCATCGGCGTGGGCGTGCCCATTGCCAATGTGGGCGCTGTGTGGCCCATGGCCAAGCATGCGCAAACTGGGGTGCTGCGCGAGTTGGCACGCAACCCGCTCATCATCGGCACCGTGTCAGGCTTGCTGGTGGCGGTGCTGGGTATCCACCTGCCCGCTTGGGTGCAAACACCCATGTCGCGCATGGGCGCGGCCACCTTGGCGTTGGGGCTGCTGGCCGCAGGCGCAGGCATGCAGTTGAGCGCTTTGGCACAGGCCAAGGTGCTGTCAGCAGGGGTGCTGGGCATTCGCCACTTGGCACTGCCACTGGTGGCGTGGGGGCTGTGCGTGCTCTTGCATTTGCCTCCCACTGCCAGCCAAGTGGTGCTGATATTTGCCAGCCTGCCCACCGCATCGAGCTGCTACGCGCTGGCAGCCCGCATGGGCTATGACGGTGGCTTTGTGGGGGCGCTGGTCACGCTCTCGGTGTTGCTGGGCATGGCCAGCCTGCCGTTTGGCTTGGCCTTGCTGAGCTGACTAGCCTTAGGCCAGCAACAGCGGTGTAGCAGGATGGGGACTGGCATAGTCAGCGCCCCCGTGACCCAGCTTGAAGAAGTCCATCGCATGCACCATCTGCTCGGCCTGCTTGCTCAGGCTCTGGGCTGCGGCAGACATTTCCTCCACCAAAGCCGCATTGGCTTGGGTGGAGCGGTCAATTTGCGCCACTGCCTCGCTAATGGCCACAACGCCCGTGCTTTGCTCGTCGGTGGCATGGGTGATGTGGCGGATGATGTCCGTCACCTCGCGGATGCTGCGCACCACGCCTTGCATGGATTGACCCGCTTTGTTGACCAAATCCACGCCTTTGTCCACCCGCTCCACGCTGGCAGAGATCAGTCCTCGGATTTCTTTGGCCGCCTCTGCGCTGCGGCCAGCCAATGAGCGCACCTCAGTGGCCACCACGGCAAAACCGCGCCCTTGTTCACCGGCACGGGCGGCTTCCACGGCCGCATTCAAAGCCAAGATATTGGTTTGGAACGCAATGCCGTCGATGACGCTGATGATGTCGGCAATGCGGCGCGAGCTTTCGCTGATTCCGCTCATGGTCTGCACCACTTCTTGCACCGTTTCACCACTGCGTTCCACCTCGCTACTGGCCACTTGGGCTAGCTGGTTGGCACGGCGGGCGTGCTCGGCGTTTTCGCGCACACTGGCGCTGAACTCTTCCATGGTGGAAGCCGTTTGCTGCAGCGAACTGGCTTGCGCCTCGGTGCGGCTAGAGAGGTCTTGGTTGCCTTGGGCGATTTCCGAGCTGGCCGAGGCCACGCTTTCACCGGCCACGCGCACTGTGCGCACGATGCGGGTCAGTTCCTGCTTCATGTGGCCCAACTGGGCCAACAAGCTGTCGGGCTCTTGGCTTTGCAAAGCCACTGGGTGATCCAAACGACCTTGCGCTACATAGGCCACCTCTTGCGTGGCCACCGCTGGCTCGCCGCCAAGCTGGGCAAACACGCTGCGCAAAATAAGCCAAGTCAACGCCATAGCCAGTGCCACCCCCACCAAAATGATGAGCAACACCGTGATCCAAGCGCGCTTGTACACAGCTTGGGAAGATTCATACGAATCAGCCGCCATCTGCTTATTGAGTTTGAGCAAAGCGTCCATGGTGTTTTGAATCGCTGTGGCCATGTCACCAGCCTCACCAAACGTGTAGGTATAGGCCTCTTGGCGTGCGTCAGGGCCTTTCTCAATGAGGGCAATCACTTTGGCTTGCGAGGCATAGAAAGGCGCCACTTTGGATTTCAGCTCCTCGTACAGTGCGCGCTCTTGCGGACTTCGCAGCAGGCTGGCGTACTCGCTCACTTGCTTATCAAAAATGCCCACCCACTTGTCAAAGTTCTTTCGAGTTGACTCCCGCTTTTTCTCGTCGCTTTCATACACAATCCAGTAGTTGAACTGCAAGCGCCTGAAGCGATTGAGGGTAAAGCGCATTTCCTGGATTGCATCCACCGCGGGCAGTGAGCTGCCCGCTATGTCATCGGTGTTGCTGTCCAACACTCTCATAGCCCACAAACTGGCCCCACCCAATCCCAGCAAAATCGCAATCAGCAGTGCAAACGCACCGATTAGCTTGCTGCGTAAATTCCACGTGGTGACTTGCAACATACCCTCTTCCCTTCCATAAAAACAAGGGAAAACCCTTGAAAAAGTGGGAGCGAATTTACAGCATGTTTCAAATTGAGTGATAGCTAACTTGTTAGATATCGCAAATAAAAACACCAAACCGATGCATATCCACCACTAAAGCAAGGGTTGCAGCCCACTTTCGCGCCAACCCAAATCGCGCAGGGTTTGGGTGGCCAAGCCTGCAGCACGGGCCCCATCCAAGAACGCCTCGCCCATGGCTTCGAACCCCGGAACGGGGCTCATGCAGTCGGTGAGCAGGACAGTTTGGCGCAAATGCTCGCCGGGCATATTGAGCATCAAATCCTGCACCGAGGCTGCCACGCAATGGCTCAGGGCCTCCCCCGCTACCAGCAGCGTAGTGTCGGGCGTGGCGATGGCACGAATGAGATCCAGATTGAGCTGGGTGCGAGGGTCATCTTGCCGTGGCACTTCGGCCTTGAAGGCGCTGTATTGCTCGGTCAGCGGGTTTTGGCCTTTGAGCACTTTGCGGCTCAAACGCCCCGTGTGGGCTTCCCATGCGGCAACGGCATCGGCCAAGGCAGGGTAAATATTGTGCCCCCACGTGCCCAGCACACAGTGCACGGGCCACACCACCAGTTGGCGCTGGCTGGTGCCCTCCAGCGCTTGCAGGTAACGCAGCACGTCGGCGGTGAGGCCGGGATGCTTGTCCGCATGGCGTGGCCGGTAGCGCCCCTGGGCCAGCTCTTGTGCGCTGATGACGGTAAACGGTTGCACCGCACTGCCATCGGCTTGCTGCCAAAAACTGGTGCGCTCCACGGCCAAGCTGGGGTGGGAGTCCAAGGTAATGGTGATGTGCAACACCTCATCCAGATGGCCCAGCAACCAACGCGCCAACCGGGTCATGTCGGTACTGGCACCGGGCACAGGCAAGGCGGCGCCCTCCACGTCCATGAAATCGTTTTGCGGATCAATCACCAGCAGGTGATAAGGGTGCATACACTCACTCCGTTTCAAGAGGCTTGCAAAGCCCAGTCCACATGCTCTTGCACCAAAGTGCTGGCAGTGACAGACCATGCATTCAAATTATGTAACAGCTCAGCACGCACAGAGGCTGACAAAGCGTTGTCACGCAAAGCGTTACCCGCAGCCACGGCCAAGTTGCGCTGCCAGCGCTCATAGCCTATGCGGCGTATCGGGCTGCCCTCTAGCCGCTGCATGAAGTCGGCCTCGCTCCAGCGCATGAGCTGCGCCAAGCTGCTGGCCTCCAAACCATTGCGGGCATCAAAATCGGGCAGGCGGCTGGTGGTGGCAAATTTGTTCCATGGACAGGCCAACTGGCAGTCGTCACAGCCATAAATGCGGTTACCCAGCAACGGACGCAATGCAGGAGCGATAGGCCCTGCATGCTCGATGGTCAGGTAACTGATGCAGCGGCGCGCATCAAGCACGTGCGGCGCCACGATGGCCTGCGTGGGACACACATCGATGCAGGCTTGGCAACTGCCGCAATGGCCTTGGCTGCTGGTTGGGGCGGTCAGTGGCAAGGCCATGTCGATGAAGATTTCGCCCAAAAAGAACAAGGAACCGGCCTGCCGGTTCAGAACCAGCGTGTGCTTGCCGCGCCAACCTTGGCTACTGCGCCGGGCCAGCTCGGCCTCCATGACAGGGGCCGAATCGGTGAACACACGAAACCCCAGCGGCCCCACCTGCTGCTGCAGCCGTTCGGCCAGTTGCTGCAGGCGCTGGCGCAGCACCTTGTGGTAGTCGCGGCCCCGGGCGTACACCGATACCACTGCCTCGCTGGCCGTGTGCAGGCGCTGCCATTCGTGGCTGCGCCAGTTGGCCGCGGTGTGGCGGGGCAAGTAGTCCATGCGGGCGGTGATGACGCGCACAGTGCCCGGCACCAACTCCTGCGGGCGGGCGCGCTTGAGTCCGTGCGACTGCATATAGGCCATCTCGCCATGAAAACCTTTGTCCAGCCAATCGAGCAAACCGGCCTCGGCATCGGACAGATCGACATCGGCCACGCCGATTTGGGAAAATCCCAACTCGTCTCCCCAGCGCTGCAACTGCTCCACGATGGCGTGGCCCTCTTGCTCAGTCATGGTGTTGCTTCTGGTATGGTTCAAGGCTTATGAGTGTGATCGATCACCACCCCCGCATTGTAGAAAGGCATTGGCCCAGTGAAGCGGCCACCCAGGCAGCCGCCACAGCATGGGCGGCTAGCCCGGCTTTGCAGCACGCCATCGTGGCGCTGCATGGCGACTTGGGCGCTGGCAAAACCACGCTGGTGCGCCACCTGCTGCGGGCGCTGGGCGTGCAAGGTCGCATCAAAAGCCCCACCTACGCCGTGGTGGAGCCTTACGAATTGGACGATCGCACCCCGCCACTGCAGGTGTGGCATTTCGACTTTTACCGCTTTGCCGACCCCCGCGAGTGGGAGGATGCTGGCTTTCGCGACATCTTTGCCAGCCCCGGCCTCAAGCTGGTGGAGTGGCCACAAAAAGCCGCGCCGCTGCTGCCCCAGCCCGACTTGGAAGTGACGCTGCGCATGGACAGCGCCGAGAGCGAAGACAGTCGCCATGTGCAACTGGCGGCCCACAGCCCTGCGGGTTTGGCGCTCATAGACGCATTGGAAGCCTTGCCATGACACAGCAACGCCCCGCCCCACTGCTGCAACGCCGCCAATGGCTCCAAGCCGCTGGCGGCACGCTGGTGCTGAGTTTGGGCTTGCCGGAGTTGGCCTGGGGTGCCTCCATCATGACGGTGCGGGTCTGGCCTGCGGCCGACTACACACGGGTGACCATCGAATCCGACACCGCCCTCATCACCCACCAGACCTTTGTGCCCAACCCGCCCCGGCTGGCGGTGGACATAGAAGGCATCACGCTCAACGCGGCGCTCAAAGAGCTGGTGGCCAAGGTTCAGTCGGACGACCCCAATATCGCCCGCGTGCGGGTGGGCCAATTCATGCCCACCGTGGTGCGGCTGGTGCTCGATCTCAAACGCCCCATGCTGCCGCAGGTGTTCAGCCTCAACCCAGTGGGTGCCTACAAGCACCGCTTGGTGCTGGACTTGTACCCGCAAGATGCCCCCGACCCACTGAGCAACTTTTTGGCCGAGCAAGGCCACGCGCCTGTGCCATCTGCGGCAGACAACGACCCCATTGCCGAACTATTGGCCCAGCGCCAACGCGCCGAAGCAAGCAACACCGTTGCTAGCAATTCTGTAGCACTCCCAGCTTATTCCACGGGCTCTACAGGCCAAAAATACCCTGAACGCGAAGCCAACAAAGACGCCCGCGATCTGGCCAAAGATGCCGCCAAAGACACAGCCAAGAAAGCCCCGTCCCGCAGCAGCGAGGACAACGCAGACCGCTACATCATCGTCGCGCTAGACCCCGGCCACGGCGGCGAAGACCCCGGTGCCATAGGGCCAGCAGGCACGCAAGAGAAAGACGTGGTGCTGAAAATCGCCCACTTGCTGCGTGAGCGCATCAACGACAGCAGCGTCAACGGCAGCCCCATGCGCGCCTTCCTGACGCGCGACGCCGACTTCTTTGTGCCGCTGGGCACCCGGGTGCAAAAAGCCCGCCGCGTGCAGGCCGACCTGTTTATCAGCCTGCATGCCGATGCCTTCATCACCCCGCAGCCACAGGGAGCCAGCGTGTTCGCCCTGAGCGACAAAGGGGCCACCAGCAGCACCGCCCGCTGGATGGCGGACAAGGAAAACAAGGCCGACTTGATTGGCGGCATCAACGTACACGCCAAAGACGCCACCGTGCAGCGCGCCCTGCTGGACATGAGCACCACCGCCCAGATCAAAGACAGCCTGAACCTAGGCAACAACCTGCTGGGGCAAATCAAGCGCGTGGGCAAGCTGCACAAAAACAAGGTGGAGCAAGCCGGCTTTGCCGTGCTCAAAGCGCCCGATATCCCCAGCGTGTTGGTGGAGGCCGCCTTCATCAGCAACCCCAGCGAAGAAACCAAGCTCAACACCGAGGCGTACCAAAACCAACTGGCCGATGCCATCATGAAAGGCATAGAGGCCTACTTCGCCAAGAACCCACCCTTGGCCCGCAAACGCACGACGAGCTAGGCGAACAGGCCCTCAGAGGGCTACACGTACTCCAGTATCACCACCGCCGAGGTGCTGGGCTCCAGTGCGTGGTAGACGTGGGCTTCGTCAGCGGCAAAAGCAGCGTAGTCGCCCGGTGCCAGCTCTACTTCGTTGCCCACGGGGCCCACGCGGGCGCGGCCTTGCATCACGATGACGTGTTCTATGGTGCCTTTGGCGTGTGCTGCGGCTTGGCGGCTGGCTTGTCCGGGCTCAAACTGTATGCGGTACACATCGCGCCGTGCCAGCGGCGGGCTGGTGCTGAGCAGCGTCACTTGGTAGGGTGCATCGGCAGAGTTCACGGTCATGCCCTCGTGGGCGCGCACCACATGCACACTGGCCTTGGTGGGTTCTAGCAAGCGGCTAAAGGGCACATCCAGCGCCAAGGCCACACTCCACAAACTTTCAATCGATGGATTGCCCTGCCCGGCCTCCAGCTGCGAGAGCGTGGATTTGGCAATACCCGCTTGGCGTGCCAACTCGGACAGCGACAGCCCTGCCCGCTCGCGCTCGCGCTTGAGGGCTTGGGCGATGGTGGCGATAGGGTTGGGGGAATTCGGGTGATTGGCAGCAGAGGTCATGAACAAGCTCCAGTGGCTACGCTTGCAAGGAATGGCAATCGTTTTTCAAAAAGAACAATCGTTCATATTGACAAACAGCCATGGATGGCAAATCATACCGAACATGCGTTCATTATTTCAAACGATTTATCGCGAACAGGCCCACCGCTTGGCAAGCCTGAATGGCTCAGCCATCCACAGCGTGGCCTTGGTGTGCTTGGCCTGTGCGTTGGTGGGGTTGTCGTACGGCGCCATTGCCAGCGCAGCAGGGTTGCCGTGGTGGTATGTGCTGCTGCAGTCCAGTTTGGCGTTTGGTGGCGGGGCGCAATTTGCCCTCATGGGGGTGCTGCTGGCAGGTGGCGGCTGGGTGGCTGCCGTGCTGGCGGGCCTCACGCTCAACAGCCGCTTGCTGCTGTACAGCTCGGCCGTGTCGCCCCTGCTGCAGGGGCCGCGTTGGCAGCGCTGGCTGGGCGCGCACTGGGTGACGGACGAGTCGGTGGCCATTGCCTTGCAGCAGCCCACGCCCGCCCAACAAAGACTAGGCTTTTGGCTCTGCGGCCTAGCCTTGTATGTGAGCTGGAACATGGCATGCCTGCTGGGCGTGGCTCTGGGCAACGCGCTGGGTGACTCGCAGCGCTGGGGCTTGGACGCCGCCTTTCCCTCCCTCATGCTGGCTTTGGTGATTGCCGTGCTGCGCCCACAACGGGCTGCACAACCCCACTGAATGGAAGCTATGACACATTCTCTCTCCACCACCCAACTGCTGTTGGCCACCGGCGGTTTGGCCGCTGGCACCTTTGGCCTGCGCCTGCTGGGCGTGCAACTGGGGGGGCGTTTGGCCCGTTACCCGCGCTTACAGCAGTATTTGCAGACCTTGTCTTTGCTCTTGCTGGCAGGCTTGGGCCTGAGCGCCACCTTGCTGCAAGACGGCGCTTACGCCGGACACGCCCGCGTGCTGGGCGTTGCCAGCGCATTGCTGCTGGCTTGGCGCGGTGCACCCTTGTATGCAGTGGTGCTGTGCGCAGCCGTGGTGGCCGCGCTCAGCCGCTGGATGGGTATGTGAACCAACAGTGATCAGGCCTTGGCGCGCCCGCGCCAAGCGCCCACCAAGACGATGAGGCCGGGCACCAGAATCATGGCCCAAATGATTTTGTCCAAATTCGCCTTCACCCAGGGGAAGCTGCCCAAGAAGTAGCCCGCCGTGCAAATGCCCACCACCCACAGGCAAGCGCCAATGACGTTGAACAGCGTGAACTTGGCACGGTTCATGTGCGCCACGCCGCCGACAAAGGGCACAAAGGTGCGCAAAAAGGGCATGAAACGCGCCGCAATGATGGTAAAGCCGCCGTAGGTTTCGTAAAAAGCGTGCGCTTTGTCGAAAGCCGCTTTATTGAAAAACCGGCTTTGCTCCCACTGGAACACCTTGGGCCCGAAGTAGCGCCCTATGCTGTAGTTGCACTGGTCGCCCAGCACGGCGGCCAGCAGCAGCAAGCCCACTGCCACGGGGTAACTCATGAGCCCTGCGCCGCACAGCGCCCCCACCACAAAGAGCAGCGAATCGCCGGGCAAAAAGGGCATGACCACCACACCCGTTTCCACAAAAATCACCACAAACAGCAGGGCGTAGACCCATGCGCCGTAGGCGGTGACGAAGTTCTGCAGGTGAACGTCCACGTGCAAGATGAAGTCGATGAGAAAGGTCAGCAGTTCCATGGGCGGGCATTATCCCTGCACCCTACAATGCCCCGCCATGTCCGCCGCTCTTTCCTCAGCACCCTCGCCCAGCCAGCACCCCACCCAGCCCCAACGCGCCATCCGTGAACTGCCCGATGAGCTGATCAGCCAGATCGCCGCTGGTGAAGTGGTGGAGCGCCCGGCCAGCGTGGTGCGCGAGCTGGTGGACAACGCTTTGGACTCGGGGGCCACGCAGATCACGGTGCGCTTGCTCGCGGGTGGCGTACGCCTGATCAGCGTGGAAGACGACGGCTGCGGCATAGCGCCAGCCGACTTGCCGCTGGCCTTCAAACGCCACGCCACCAGCAAGATCAGCAATCTGCACGAGCTGGAGAGTGTGGCTACCATGGGGTTTCGGGGGGAAGCCTTGGCCGCTATCAACTCGATTGCCGAGTGCGCCATCGTCTCGCGCCCGGCGGGACAGGCCGAGGCTTTTTTGCTCGACGGGGGCAGTGGCGAGTTGCGCCCTGCCGCCCGCGCCCATGGCACCACGGTGGAGGTGAAAGAGCTGTTTTTCAGCACCCCGGCGCGGCGCAAATTCCTCAAAAGTGACAGCACCGAGCTGGCGCACTGCATCGACAGTGTGCGCCGCCACGCCCTGGCCCGCCCGGATGTGGGTTTTGCCATCTGGCACGAGGGCAAGCTGGTAGAGCAATGGCGGCGCTGCACGCCTGATCTAGACAACGCAGCTGCAGATGCCCCTCCCAGCGACGATGCCACGCTGCAAGCGCTGGAGCGCCGTTTGGCCGATGTGCTGGGCGCCGACTTTGTGCGAAACAGCGTGCGGGTCAACTGGCATAGCAACCACCGCAGCGAAGACGGCCAGCCCCTCGTGCGCGTGTGGGGCCACGCAGGCGTGCCCGATGCTGCCCGCAGCCGCGCCGACCAGCAGTTTGGCTATGTGAATGGGCGCTTTGTGCGCGACAAGGTCATCACCCATGCGGCCCGCAGCGCTTACGAAGACGTGCTGCACGGCCAGCGCCAGCCGGTGTATGCCCTGTTTGTGGCGGTGCAACCCGAGCGTGTGGACGTGAACGTGCACCCCACCAAGATAGAGGTGCGCTTTCGCGACAGCCGCGAAATCCACCAAGCCATACGCCACGCGCTGGAAAGTGCACTGGCCGTGCCACGGGCGGGCACCCAGCCCCCAGGCCATTCTGCGCTGGGCAGCGCAGCAACATCCGCTGCGCTGCCCAATAGCGGCAGCGCACCACTGGGTGATTACCAAGCAAATTGGCCTGCAGAGCCCATGTACCGTGCTCAAGCAGCTATCGAATTGATAGCAAAACCAGCACAAGAAAATCTGCCCGCGTGGAATGCGGCTGCAGTGACTGCCGCCGCAGCAACAGCCGCCATGCCCTCCCCCGGCACGGTCAACACCAGCGTGGGGGACTCTGGCGCTGCGGCATTGGTCAACAGCAATTTGGCTGCCACACCGTGGCCTAGCGCCCCCTTACCAGAAGGCGACTGGCCCTTGGGCCGGGCGCTGGCCCAGGTGCACGGGGTGTACATCCTGGCGGAGAACCGCCAAGGGCTGATCGTGGTGGACATGCACGCAGCGCATGAACGCATCGTCTACGAGCGCCTCAAAACCCAGCTGGCCCCCAGCGCACCCGACGGCACACCGCACCCACTGCCCAGCCAGCCGCTGCTTATCCCAGCAACGTTTGCCGCCACCCCCCAAGAGGTGGCTACCGCCGAAGCCCATGCCGACACGCTGCGCACGCTGGGCTTGGAGGTGAGTCCCTTCTCGCCCAAAACACTGGCCGTGCGCGCCGTGCCCACCGCCCTGAACCAAGGCGATGCCGTGGAGTTGGCGCGCAGCGTGCTGGCCGAGCTGGCGCAACACGATGCCAGCACCATCATCGAGCGCGCCCAGCATGAAATTTTGGCCACCATGGCCTGCCACGGCGCAGTGCGGGCCAACAGACGTCTGACATTGGAAGAAATGAATGCACTCTTGCGCCAGATGGAAGAAACCGAGCGCTCCGACCAGTGCAACCACGGTCGGCCCACTTGGCGGCAATTGAGCATGCGCGAACTCGACGCCCTCTTCCTGCGCGGGCGCTAAAAAACAGCAGAACTGGCAAGATGCCATAATCCGCGCCGTTTTGACCCTAAACCCCAATCGCACTTGGCAACCGAAAAAGAGCTGTCAGATTTTCTGAAAAGCGTGGAGGCGCGGGCCTTCAAGCGCGCGCTCTACCATGTGCGTGACGATGAAGCGGCGCTGGACATCGTACAAGACAGCATGATCAAGCTGGCTGAACACTACAGCCACAAAGGCCCGGATGAGTGGCCCATGCTGTTCCAGCGCATCCTCTCCAACACCACCCTCGACTGGTTCCGCCGCAACAAGGCCCGTTCGGCCTTGTTCACCAACATGAGCGATTTTGAGGGTGACGACTCCTCCGATGACTTCGATGTGTTGGAGATGCTCAGCTCCCAAGAAGCGGGTGAAATTGGCGAAAGCAGCGAAAATAGGTTAGAACGGGAACAAACCTTGCTTGCGATAGAAAAAGAGTTACAAGATTTGCCAGAGCGTCAACGGGAAGCATTCCTGCTGCGTTACTGGGAGGATATGGATGTGGCAGAGACAGCGGCGGCGATGGGTTGCTCAGAAGGCAGCGTCAAAACGCACTGTTTCCGTGCTGTCAAAGCACTGGCTGCCGCCCTGAAAGCGAAAGGCATCTCACTATGACGACACAGCACCTGCAAACCCTCTCTGTCACCCCTACCGAGCAACAGGCCGCCGATGCCTTGGCGCATGCTGTGGTGCGTCACCTCAACCACGGCGCGGAGCAGCTACCGCATGACATCAGCCAACGCCTCAAAGCAGCCCGCAGCTTGGCACTGGAAAAACGCCGCCAGAGCTTGGTGGCGGCCCAAAACTGGCAAGCACAAGCCAATGGTGCCTCTGCCAGCCTGACCTTGACGGGTGGCCCCAGCGGTTTATGGCGTTGGCTACGCCCCATGGGTGCCACTGCTGCGTTTTTGCTGCTCATGGCCACCTGGGTGGCCATGGACCAATGGAAGGCCGACGACTACGCCCAAGAAGTAGCCGATGTGGACACCCAAATCCTGACTGGTGAATTGCCCCCCAGTGCCTATACTGACCCCGGTTTTGCCCAATTTCTGCGTAACAATCAGTCACAATAAGCGCCGCCATACTATCGGTTCATGCACGCACCTCGGTTTAGTTCTACAGCACCCAACACCACGCTACGCAACACCCTGCTAGCCGTGGCGTTGCATGCTGTAGCTACCCTTGCCTTTGCCCAGCTAGCCGATGCCCCCCCCGCCCCCGATGCGCTGGAGCCGCTGCCTCCGACAGCACCTGCCCCAGCCCCTGTAACCGCACTGCCTGCGGTCATTGCTGCACCGCAGTGGCATGAACTCACCAGCGCCCAGCAAGAAGCCCTGCGTCCGCTCAAGCAAAACTGGAACAAAATGGCTGACAGCCACCGCCGCAAGTGGGTCGCCTTGGCCAAAAACTTCCACCAGCTTGCCAGCGCAGACAAAGACAAACTGCAAGACCGCATGCAGGAATGGGCGGCCCTGTCCAACAAAGACCGTGACCAAGCACGCCTGAACTTTGCCCAGACACAAAAAATCACCCCCGAGCAACGCCTAGCGCAGTGGCAGGCCTACCAAGCCTTGGATGCCGATGCCAAAAAAGCACTGGCAGAGCAAGCCCCCAAAAAACCCAAAGGTGCGGCATTGGTCGTCAAACCCACAGCGGCAGATAACCTGCCAGCAGTCGCCCCCAAAAAATCCGGCGGCACCCGCAATATCCCTGCTGATCCGCGCATAGATCCCCGCACCCTGTTGCCGCTGCGTCGCCAGCCTTGAGCAGCAAACCTTGACCTGAGGCAACTGGCGGGCATTGCCCACCCCTACAATGCGGCGGCCATGCCAGCTTCCCAGCAAACCACTTTTTCTAGCACCAGCAACGCCTCTTGGACGACACCCAGTTTGCGCCGCCGCATGGCCTGCTGGCTGTATGAGGGGGTATTGCTGTTTGGGGTTGTTTTTCTGGCAGGCTATCTCTTTAGCACGCTGAGCCAAAGTCGCCATGCACTGGAAAACCGCACCGCCTTGCAGTGGTTCCTGTTCATCGTGCTGGGTATTTACTTTGTCTGGTTTTGGGCACATGGCCAAACCTTGGCCATGAAGACTTGGAATATTCGGGTGGTTGATCGCCACGGCCAGGCTTTGAGCCAAACACGCGCACTGGTGCGCTATGTGCTGTCCTGGGTGTGGTTCATGCCCGCCTTGGTGGTGGACTGGATGATGGGCCTAAGCTCACTGCAGTCTTTGGTGTTGGTACTAGGGTGGATAGCCATTTGGGCCATACTCAGCCGCTTTCATCCCCAAGGCCAGTTTTGGCACGATGCATGGGCTGGTTCCCGCTTGGTGCATTCGCAACCTTTAAGCCGTTTGACATGAGTTCATTGCCCCCCAATCCCCCATCCACACCCCCTACACCGCACACCAATCTGCAAAAGTCCCGCACAGGCTTGCTGCGCGTTTGGTATGCGTTTGGCTATTCACTGGCAGGCTTGCGCGCGGGCTGGAAAGAAACGGCATTCCGCCAAGAAGCCATGTTGGCTATCGTGCTGGTGCCTTCGGCCTTTTGGCTGGGCCGCAATTGGTTGGAAGTAGCCGCCTTGGCAGGCAGCATCGTCTTGCTGATGGTGGTGGAGTTGCTCAACACCGCAGTTGAGACATGCATTGACCGCATTGGCCCCGAGTGGCACGACCTGAGCAAACGTGCCAAAGACATGGGCAGCGCGGCCGTGCTGCTCACCTCTTTGCTGTGTGCGGGGATTTGGCTCGCTGCCCTGTGGCAGCGATTTGCTTGAATGGGATAGGGGCTTAAACGGCCTCTGCGCCTTGCTCGCCCGTGCGGATACGGATGACTTGCTCGACCGAGCGCACAAAAATCTTGCCATCCCCAATCTTGCCGGTACGCGCCGCTGTCACGATGGCATCGATGCAGCGATCAACGTCTGCGTCTTGCACCACGATTTCGATCTTGGTTTTGGGCAAGAAATCGACCACGTATTCAGCACCACGGTACAACTCGGTATGGCCTTTTTGACGACCAAACCCCTTCACTTCGGTCACTGTCAAGCCAGTCACACCACAGTTGGCCAGCGCTTCACGCACAGCATCGAGTTTGAACGGTTTGACAACAGCAGTAATCAGTTTCATAGCGGTAATAGAACGGGCTCAGGCCCGGAAGCGATTGGTAATAGGATAGCGCCAGTCCTTGCCGAAGCTACGGTGGGTTACCCGTATGCCAACGGGGGCTTGGCGCCGTTTGTATTCATTGAGTTTGATCAGTCGCGTGACTTTCTCGACATCCGCTGGGTCAAAGCCCTCGGCCATTAAATCGTCGATGCTGGCGTTCTCTTCCATGTAGCGCTTGATAATGGCATCGAGCACATCGTAGGACGGCAAGCTGTCTTGGTCTTTCTGATCCGGACGCAACTCGGCACTAGGCGGACGGGTGATGATGCGATCAGGAATGGGATTGGCACAGCGCCCATAGGGGTCGTGCGCGTTACGCCACCGGGCCAAGGCAAATACCGTGGTTTTGCACACGTCTTTGATGACGGCAAAGCCACCAGCCATATCGCCATACAGTGTGCAATAACCCGTTGCCATTTCGGATTTGTTGCCCGTGGTGAGCACCACAGCCCCAAATTTGTTGGACAAGGCCATCAACATGGTGCCACGAATGCGCGCTTGGATATTTTCTTCCGTGGCATCCAAAGGCAACCCTGCAAATTCGGGTTTGAGCATTGCCTCAAAGGCCTGCATTTGGGGCACGATGGAATACTCGTCGTAGCGAACACCAAGGCGCTGCACCATATCGCGCGAGTCAATGCAACTGATGTCTGCGGTGTAGGGCGAAGGCATCATGACGGCCCGTACTTTGTCTGCGCCTAGGGCGTCCACCGCTATGGCCAGCACCAGCGCCGAATCGATACCGCCAGACAAGCCCAACAAGGCGCCGGGAAAACCGTTCTTCCCGACATAGTCCCGCACGCCCAAAACCAGCGCATGCCAAAGCTGCTCCAAATCGCTCTGGGCAGTGTGCACGGCACCCTGCAACTGCCACCCTTGTGCACTGGCTTGGCAATCGAGCATGACCAACTCTGGCTGGAAAGCTGGGGCACGGCAAGCCAATGCACCATTGGCTTGCACGGCCAAGGATTGGCCATCAAAAATCAACTCATCTTGCCCGCCAACCAAGTGCGCGTAAACAATGGGTACACCGGTCTGCTGGGCACGCTGCGCTAACAGCTGCTCTCGCTCTTGCCCTTTGTGCACATGAAATGGTGAAGCGTTGAGCGAAACGATCAAATCAGCGCCTGCGGCAGCGGTTTCCTGGGCTGGATGCTCGTACCACAGGTCTTCGCAGATAAGTACCCCCAAGCGCACAGACTCCGTGCCGCACCGCACATCTACCACGCACACCGCTTGACCGGGCGCAAAGTAACGGCACTCATCGAACACTTGGTAATTGGGCAAGCAGCGCTTGGCGTAGCTGGCCAAGACTTTTCCACCCTGAATGACGCTGGCTGCGTTGTACCGCTGGGACTGGGACCACGATTTACCGTGGGTGTGGTGGCCTTGCGGATGGCCTACCACGAGTACCAAGTCGCTCAAATCGGCCAATTGCGCGGCCAACTGCTGCACAGCCTCAGCGCAGGCCTGGGCAAACGCTGGGCGTAAAAACAAATCTTCAGCGGCATAGCCACAAATAGCCAACTCGGGTGTTAATACCAAGCGGGCACCTTGTGCATAAGCCTGCCGCGCAGCTTGCGCTATGGCCTGTGTATTTCCAGCGACGTCACCAACGGTGTAATTGAGTTGAGCAATGCAAAGCTTCAATGCCATCCTCAACCCACAGCCGCCAAGCCCAATTCGGCATTGCTCATCAAGGCATTCATATCCATCACGATCAGCGCACGCTGGCCTTGGTGGGCAATGCCGCGGATAAAGCGCGCCTCAATCCCTGCATTGAATTGCGGTGCTGGTTGAATCGTATTAGGCGCGATATTGACCACATCGGAGACACCATCCACCACCACGCCCACTACCGTAGAACGCACTTTAAGGATGATGACCACCGTGAAGTCGTTGTACTCCACTTGGGCTTGGTTGAGTTTGAGCCGCAAATCCACAATGGGGACAATGACCCCACGCAAGTTAATAACGCCCTTGATGTAAGACGGCGAATTGGCCATCTTGGTGGGCTGCTCATAAGAGCGAATTTCTTGCACTTGCAAAATGTCGATGACGTACTCTTCTGTACCCAACTTGAATGCCAAGTACTGGTTGAGATTGTCCACCGTAGCATTCAGCGCGGCATCAGCGACTTGCTCCATAGCAGCCTCCTTTGATCAAGACGTGTAGAACTAATTAAGCCTTGGTTTTAGCGTAATTGGCAACACCATCCAATACTTCTTTGTGCGCCGCTTCAACACCATCCCAACCGGTGACCTTGACCCACTTTCCTTTTTCCAAATCTTTGTAGTGTTCAAAGAAGTGAACTATGGAATTCAAGAGAAATGGGCTGACATCGGTATAGCTTTTGTAGCCATCGTACAACGGCAAAATTTTGCTTGTGGGCACGGCCAGCAACTTGCCATCCTCGCCTGCTTCATCTTGCATTTTGAGAATACCCAATGCACGGCAAGGCACCACCACGCCTGCAGGCAATGGGAAAGGCGTGATCACGAGCACATCCACTGGATCACCATCTCCAGACAAAGTTTGGGGAACATACCCATAGTTGGTGGGGTAATGCATGGCGGTGCTCATGAAACGATCCACAAACAAGGCACCAGACTCCTTATCCACCTCGAACTTGACGGGATCGGCATTCATAGGGATTTCAATGATCACATTGAATGCTTCGGGAACTTTGCTGCCAGGAGTAACAAGATTCAGTGACATAGGGGTCTCAATTAAGGTTTAATAAGGAATTCCTTGATTCTACCGATTCACTCCAGAGTGTTCTGGGTGTTAAGCGGTTTAATGCATACTGGTCTTCCTGTGAAAATACTCGTTGTCGATGATCATGCCCTGGTGCGCGAAGGCCTGCACCAAGTGCTCAAAGGGCTAGATGAAAGCGTTGAGGTACTCCAAGCCCAACGCTGCGATCAGGCTTTCGCTTTAGCAGCACAACACTCCGATATCGATTTGGTCTTGTTGGACTACCACATGCCTGACATGAATGGTTTACAAGCCTTGGAGGTGTTTGGGCAAGAACACCCTGAACTGCCCATCATCGTCATCTCTGGCACAGACAGCACGCATGCAATACGGCAGATGCTGCAAGTCGGGGCCTCCGGATTTGTCAGCAAATCATCCATGAGCGACGAACTGTTGACTGCGGTACGCACCGTACTGCAAGGCGACATTTACGAGCCACCAGAACTGCTCAACAGCGACCACCAAGAAAACCTTACCCAACGCCAAATCAAGGTATTGCAGCTATTGCTTGATGGCTTGTCCAACAAAGACATCGCTGAGCGTTTATTCATTTCAGAAGAAACCGTGAAATCCCACGTGGCCGCCATCTTGCGCCACTTTGACGTGCAAAACCGCACCCAAGCCGTGGTGGCAGCTGCACGCAGCGGCTACATGGGGCTCAACTAATGTCCGGTACTTGAGCGCGCAGTCGTCTCAAGAAGCTGCGCAACTTGGCCGGGCGTACTGGCTTGTGCAAGAGTGTCAGGCCGCCTTCTTTGACACGGGCCAACAGATCGGCATCGGTATCCCCGCTGATCAAACAAGCCGGGGTCAATGTACCCAAATGCTCCCGCACAGCCACTATGGTCTCAATCCCATCCATCCCATCGGCTAGACGGTAATCACTGACTATCACATCCGGACTTGGCCATTGATTCAGTTGCGCCAGCGCAGCATGACCACCACTGCATGCGTAGACCTCGCACCCCCAAGATTGCAGCAAATCAGCGACCGACTGCCGCACCAAATCATCGTCCTCGATAAGCCAGACGCGCATGCCTGCCACATCGGTTTCAGCCATGCCAACGGGCAGCGTCGCCATGGATGCAGCAACAGGTTCAGCCAGCGGCAACACGATAGAAAAGCGCGTTCCTTGGCCCAAATTGGACTGCACTGCCAAAGCATGCCCCAATAACCTGGCTGTACGCTGCACGATACTCAAGCCCAAGCCCAAGCCCAAATTGCGATCGCGCGCTTGGTTCCCAATTTGGAAAAACTCTTGGAAGATGCGCTCTTGGTGCTCTGGGGCAATGCCTATGCCAGTGTCCAGAACATCAAGCCGCAAAGCATTGTCTTTGACCAAACGCCGCGCCCCTAGCAGGACTGACCCTGTATCGGTATAGCGAATGGCATTGGAAACCAAATTCATCACGATCTGCTTCAACAGCACCGGATCGGTTTGCACCCAATGGCTATTGGAGACCACACGCAAACGCAAACCTTTGGCTTGCGCAACGTTTTCGTATGACTTGCGCACATCATCAAAGATGAGTTGCAACGGAACTGGTTTGGCATGGGCCTGTACGGCCCCAGCTTCTAGACGCGACAAATCCAACAAGCCGTCTAGCAAGTCCTGCATAGCCGACAACGAAGCTTCCAAATTGCGCACCACATGGCGCGCCTCGTCGGTCAATGACAGTTGCCCCAAGCGGGCAACAAACATGCCCAAAGCATGGGTCGGTTGGCGCAGATCGTGGCTTGCTGCAGCCAAGAACCGACTTTTGGCCAAGGTGGCCAATTCAGCTTCCTCTTTCTTGAGACGCAACTCATTGGTAACGGTCGCAACGCGAAACTCCATCTCTTCGCGCCCCCATGCCAAACGCTGCGCCATTTGGTTCAAACGGATTTGCAAGTCGTACAACGGGTCATCGACGCGCGCATCGTGGGCTGGGCGTAAATCCCCTTGGCCCAAACGTTCGATCATGCGCGTAATGCGCATCACAGGGCGCATGACGCCCTCGCCCAACTGCAAAGCCAAAATGCCACCGACCACAATGCCCAACAGGGTCACACCCAAAGCCAAAAACAGCAAGTCCTTTTGGCTGGTAATGAGCCGCTGGCGACTGACCTCTAGCACCACATAACCCAAGGGCCGCTCCACCACACTGCCATCGGACAATGTCATGGTGCTGTACATATCGTCTTGCAAGGCTGCGCCCGATGAAATCGGTTCCACCAACAATTCCAAATTGCGTTGGTGCACCAAATGGGCCTGCACATCGCTGCGAGCTTGATCCAAATCCAAATAGGTCAACGGCCCGACGCTGACCAATTTTTTGCCATTGATATCGAAAATAGCCACCGATCGCACATCAGGCTCTTTGGCAGCACCCGCAGCAATGTCGCCCAACACCGCCACATTGCCTGCAAATACCCCATACACCCCAGATGCTGCGGCCTGGCGTGCAATCAAACGTGCGTGCTGCAAAAATGTGGCGTCCAAATCGTTCATGCGGTTCATCCAGAACACACTGGACAAGACCACAATCACCAATACCACAGGCATCAAGGCTGCAAGCAGCATGCGGCGGCGTATGCTGGTAAACAACATCATGGCTTGATAGCCTCCATGCGTTTGACCCGCTCGGTCAAAACGGCAGCACTGGTAGCAAAACCCAAGGACTTGGCCACGTAGTCATTGACGTCTATCGTGAAATCTTGCGGGAATTGGGCGGCAGGTACAGAGTTGCTGGACAACACCCCCATGACTTGGGCCACAATTTGCGGTGCTAGCTGCTTGGGGGTTGTGTACAAAGCCAACAGCGCACCAGCCCTGACGTAAGCTGGCGAAAAAGCCAACACAGGCACACCAACACGGTAGCTGGTTAGCAAAATATTGCTCACAGAACTGGCGTTGTAAACCAAAGGATCGGCCAACGCTATCAGCAATTGGGTGTCATCCAATACGCTTTGCAATGCAGCAAAAATTTGGGTGCTGGCAAACACTTGGGCTGAACGTACCGCAAAGCCCTGCTCGTGCGCCGCCGTTTGAAAGGCATTAGACACAAGAACCGACTCATTGCCCCACAAAACCCCCACTCGTTTGGACTCGGGATAGGCCGCACGCGCTGCGGCTAGCACACGGGGCAATGGTTGATCAAAATACACAGCAGTAACGCCTGCTGAACGCCCCCCCCACTCGCGCAGCGTTCTGTCATATGCCAATTTGGGCAACATCGATGCCACAACAGGCGGGCGGTTGGGCACCGCCAACAAAGTCGATAAGGCATCTGACCCTACAGCAAGCCAAACCTTGGCACCCATAGAGACTGAGCGGTTTTGCTGCCACTCCGTTACCGTTTGCAAGCCAATATCGCTGCGGGACACCCCTCGGCGCAGCAACTCCTCCACCAACAAATCCGAAGCTTCGGCATAAGCCGGATTCCTGTCCGAACGCACCACCAGTACTTCAAAAGCATTGGCACTCACAAGCAGCATTCCAAAGAGCGCAATCAGGAGGAAAAAACGGCGCAGCATCGTCAGTACTCCACCGTCATACCCAACAGCCACTGCTGCAGTAAGTAAAACTTCCTATCACCATCGCGGTAAGACGGGCCAATGTTCTGCCCCGTCAAATGCCATGAACCTTTGTTGCGGCCCCACTGAAAGGGTTTGGCTATGCGGGCATCCCAGCGCTCAGCCGAGAAATACGGCTGCTCATCGCTAGCAGACAACAAGGTCATTTGCTGCCATACGTTGTAAGCCATGCTCACACTCATGCCCGAAGGCAGGGTATGCATCGCCAACAAAGATGCCGAGAATTTAGGGGCGCTGTACACAGTCCGATAAGTCTTGTCGCTGCGATTGGTCTGCAATTGACTGATATCAATCCAAGAGGCGCCATGAAACAAAGCCGTTGCACTGGTGGGGCGCCATTCCAATTGGTATTCAAGGCCTTGGATGTTGTAGCGCTCAAGACCCAAATAAATGACAGGCGTTTGGCCGTTGTGGCGAATACCGTCAGTGATTTTTTCTTGGAACCAGCGTACATCGGCACTGATGCCATTGCCCAAACGGCCCAAGTTGTACCCCAACTCCTGCACCAACAAACGCTCAGAGCCGAGCGTGCCATCGGCTTGGGAAAACGTGATGGTTTGACTGGTGTGGTTTGGATTCCAGAACCGCAAAACACCAAACTTCTCAAAAGCACTGGGCGGGCGAAAAGCCTGTGACACCCCTGCACGCACAGTCTGTGCAGGCATGAACTGCCAATTGACCATCAACCGCGGAGACAAGGAATCGCCCCCCAAAGTACTGCGCTCGGCCAGTGCACCAGCGTTCAAAGTCCAATCGGGCTGAAAGTGCCATTCCCAGTTGGAATAAAGGCGCTCGAAATGCGACAACACTTGTCCACCGCTGGCGCTGTAAAGGGATTCAGAGACATCGCGCTCTTGGCGAAGCTCTGCACCCAGCACTAAGCGCTGCGTAGGCCCAAGGCGTTGGGTGCTTTGCACCGATAGTGCATCGTTAATTTCCAGCGAAGAACTATCGACCGACCAACCGTAATAAATCGACGAAGGATCCCCGTACGTATAGGCATCATTGAGTGTGTAAACCGAATGGGAAGCCTCGACGGCGATGTCATGGTTGGCATCCAAAGACCGCTGCCAGCGTACTTGGGTATAGCCTGTGGTGTAACCCCTAAAGCGGGCGGGATTGCCGTACTCCGTGGCATCGGTTGAACCTGTTCCAGCCCTGAGTTGCAAACCACCCAAACGCCACTCCAACTCCCCTGCCTCTTGCCAATCCCAAAGCGCCGCCATATTGACGCGACGGCTTTGGTTTTTGCCAAATGCTCCTTGCAAGCCATCATCTTGGGTACTGGAGAAACTCACTTCGTACACCGCATCGGTTTCGCCCCACGTGATGCGGGCACTGCTATCAGCCACTCCATTGGTGCCGGCTTGTAAGCTCACACGGCTGCTGGGGCCCTGCCGCAAGGAACGCGACACGATATTGATAACCCCCAAAAACGCCCGTGCACCGTAGCTTGCAGAATTGGAGCCACGCAGCACCTCTATGCGCTCAATGTCCTGCACATCGAGCTGCTGCAAGCCCAGACCAACTGTTCCGTCTTGGTTCCCAAAATACACCGAACGGCCATTGACCAAGACCTGCATGCGGCTGGAGAAATCATCCACCCGACCATGGTACGCGGCGGTGGACACATCGGTTTCATATGAGGTAGTGGACTGAAAACCGGGCACCAAACGCAACAAATCAGCCACATTGCGGGCACCACTGGCACGGATAAAAGCCTGATCCAGAATCGTCACCGCTCCCGGCGCCTCATGCAAAGGCTGGCTTAAGCGCGACACCGACAGCACCACGGGTACATCAGATAAGTAGTCGAGCTCGCTCACGGACTGCGCGTGAACAAAAGGTACCGTGGCAAACCAACCTATCCAAAACAGCGTGCGAGATTCAAACATCTGGTGTGGTGGCTCCCAATTTCCACCGATTTATCTGTGCATAACAAGGTGTATTGTCACAGTCACCGCACAATACTGGCATGCCCTCTACTTTGCAACCGTTTTTGCCGCTTCTGGACACACTGAATCGCCCACTGCATGACTTGCGCATCAGCGTGACCGATCGCTGCAACTTTCGCTGCGCCTACTGCATGCCCAAGGCAGTGTTTGGCAAAGACTACCCTTACCTGCCCCATAGTGCTTTGCTCAGCTTTGAAGAAATCACCCGCTTGGCACGCCAATTCGTGGCTTTGGGTGTACGCAAGATACGGCTTACTGGCGGTGAACCCCTGCTGCGCAAAAACATAGAACGCTTGGTCGAGCAACTGGCGATGCTACGCACGCCAGATGGTCACCCACTGGATTTGGCCCTGACCACCAATGGCTCCCTGCTGACCCAAAAAGCACGTGCCCTCAAAGATGCGGGACTGACCCGGATCACCGTCAGCTTAGACAGCCTAGACGACGCTACTTTCCGCCGCATGAATGACATGGACTTTCCCGTGCACAGCGTGCTTGAAGGCATAGCCACTGCGCAGTCGGCGGGGTTTGGCCGCATCAAAATCAACATGGTGGTGCAGCGCGGTGTGAACGACCATGAAGTGCTGCCTATGGCACGCTACTTCCATGGGCACAACGTGGCACTGCGCTTTATTGAGTACATGGACGTTGGCAGCACCAATGGCTGGCAAGCCAAGCAAGTGGTTCCCTCGGAGCAATTACTGGCCCAGCTACAGCAGCACTTCCATCTGACCGAACTACCACGCCAGAGCGGCGAAACCGCGACCCGCTGGGGCTACTGCCGCACCAACAGCACGGGAGCAGACCCCAGCTTAGGGGAGTTGGGCTTTATCAGCAGCGTGAGCCAAGCCTTTTGCCGTAGCTGCACGCGTGCACGCTTGTCCACCGAAGGACAGCTTTACCTGTGCCTGTTTGCCCACCAAGGCCACGATTTGCGCAGCCTGCTGCGCAATGGCGTAGATGACACCACGCTGCAAACACGCATTGCCACTATCTGGCAGCAACGGCAAGACCGCTATTCCGAGCTGCGCAGCTTGGGCCAAATACCGAATACGGTAGTCGACCAGCCCTTGCGCCGCATAGAAATGAGCTACATCGGTGGCTGAACACTCTGCGCCAACCCGCGCACTCCCCCACACAGACAACACCTGTGCCGTGGTACTAGCGGGCGGTCAAGGTCGCCGCGTTGGAGGACGTGACAAGGGTTGGCTTCTTTACCAACAGCAGCCCATGGTGCAACACGTACTGGGGCAGTTGCAACAGCAAACAGATCCCACCACCGATAGCACGCTGCTGCAGCGCTTTGGCATCAACGCCAACCGCCACATCGAACGCTACCAAACACTGGGTTACCCGGTTTGGAGTGACCACCAACACCTGCAAGCAGGCCCCTTGGCAGGCATGCTCAGCAGCCTGCGCTGGGCCCAAAGCCAAACCAACCTAGAGTGGCTGCTGTTTTGCCCCTGCGACATGCTGCACCTACCAACCCACACGCTGTACCGCTTGCAGCAAGCGCTGCGTGCTGCACCAGCCTCTACACGGCTTGCTGCTGTCAGCACCGCACAGGGCCCACAACCACTGGTGTGCTTGGTCTGTCTGGATGTGCTCGATGCGCTGGATGCAGCGCTACATGCAGGCACACGGCGCGTGCAAGACTGGTACGCCAGCCTACCCATGGTCTGGGCCACGGTAGAGAGCGATAGCCCTGACGCCTTTGCCAACCTGAACCACAGCGCCGACTACGTGGTGGGCCACTAGCGCCCCAAAGCCAGCTCTACCCCGCGGTTGGCCAGTGCATCGGCATGCTCGTTACCGGGGTCGCCTGCGTGGCCTTTAACCCAACGCCATTCAATGCGGTGGCCTTGCCCATTGACCAGTGCATCGAGCTGCTGCCATAAATCGGCGTTTTTGACAGGTTGTTTAGCAGCCGTCACCCAACCTTTGGCCTTCCAGCCCGGCAGCCATTCGGTCATGCCTTTGAGCACGTACTGGCTATCCACATGCAACTCCACTGCACAGGGGCGGCGCAGCGCCGTCAAGGCTTGGATCACTGCCATCATTTCCATGCGGTTGTTGGTGGTATCACGTTCGCCACCAAACAGCTCTTTTTCGGTGCCATCGACAGCACGCAGCAAGGCCCCCCAGCCACCGGGGCCGGGATTACCCTTGCAGGCACCATCGGTGTAGACCACCACCCGTGTCAGGGCTTTTTCCATTCACTCATCCTTGTATTCATGCGCAGGGGTGCGGCGCACCCGCTGCGAGGCCACGGCAATGGGTCGGCTGCGGGCATAGCGCTTGGTACGTGCGGGCTCTATCAAGCGCATGCCATGCACCCGCTTGATCGCCACCAGCACATAGGCAGCACCCAGCACAGGCCACCAACGCCGCCCCACGGCATCGAGCCAACGCCAGCGGTGCAACCACTCCTGACTGGCACACGCAGGCCGAAACGCCCCGCAGTGCACCACCTCTACCTCCAACCCCAGCAAATGCAGCCAATCGCGCAAACGAGGGTAAGACAACCAGTGTGGGCGTCCGTCATCGAGCTGATCGGCATTGACGCTTTTGGGAGTAGGCCAGCGGTAGGCTGCCCCCAGCTGCAGGCCCCACAAACTCCATGGGTTCAGGCCCGACAACACCAACTTGCCCTCGGGCACCAACACTCGCTCCACTTCGCGCAAGATGGCATAGGGATCGTGTGCCGTCTCCAGTGTGTGGGGCATGACCACCAAATCCAAGCTGCGCCCTGGAAAAGGCAAGGCACCGCAATCGAGAACCACTTGTGCGCCTTGGGTTCGGGCACTGGCAATGACATCTTCCCCTTGCCAGTGCACACACGCTTGCCAACGGTGCGGCATGCGGTTGGCATGCAATACCGGTATGCTGGGACTGCCCAACTGCAGCGCGTGGTAGCCAAACACATCGGCCACCGCCTCTTGCAACAGCGGAGCTTCCCATGCGCACAGGTACTGTCCGGCGGGGGTCTGTAGCCAATCGTGCAAATTTATAATTCGACCGCTCATGGAACTGCTTGCGCTGAATGCTTTCTCGGACAACTACATCTGGTTGATGCACAACGGGCAAGACGCTCTGGTGGTCGATCCGGGGCAAGCGCAGCCTGTGCAAACCGCCTTGCAGACCTTGGGCCTTGCGTTGCGGGCGATTGTAGTGACGCACCACCATGCCGACCACACTGGCGGCGTACCCACTTTGCAACAAGCTACGGGGGCTAGCGTGTACTGCCCGCATTTCACTACGCCCTTGGACTGCCCCTACCAATCTGTCGCCGATGGCATGGTACTTGAGCTTTTGGGCTACCAATGGCAAGTGCTGGGTGTGCCAGGCCATACCGCCAGCCACGTGGCTTACTACAGCACCCAAGCATTGCCAGAAGGCGTGCTGTTTTGCGGCGATGCCCTGTTTAGCGCCGGCTGTGGCCGGGTATTTGATGGCACCATCGCGCAGCTACAGCAGTCGCTGGAGCGCTTGGCCGCATTACCCGCTGCTACCCGGGTTTATCCAGCCCATGAATACACTCTCTCCAACCTCCGCTTTGCCCAAGCTGTAGAGCCCGGCAACCCGGACATAATGGCCCACCAACAAGACTGTCAAACACTCAGAGCGTTGGAAAAGCCCACGTTGCCCACCAGCATCGCGCAGGAAAAGCGGATCAACCCCTTCCTGCGCTGGCAGCAGCCGCACATCGTGCAAGCGCTGCGGCAGTACGACGCTGACTATGTGACGCAACACGGGGCTTTTGCCACCCTCCGGCACTGGAAGAACCAATTTCAATGATCCGCTTCACCCTTCTCACCCTCAGCGTGGCCTTGCTGGCTGCAGGCTGCACCTCTGTTCCGCTAGACGTGCCCACCCAGCCAGCCCCCGTGGCTACAACCCCCACCCCAGCAACCAAACCGGCACCCGCCAAGCCCAGCAGCAACGACAAGCTGACCCTGCGTGACAGCCGTGACCTGAACAAAACCACCAAACCCAACCCAGCGCCTAGCACCAACAGCGTGCCCACGCCCAGTGCCACAGCTAGCAGTGCTGCAAGCACAGCCAGCCCCCCCGCAGAGCCAATGCCCAACTTGGCGAGCAGCAGCGATGCCGCTGCTCCCAGCCCATTGCAAACGGCAGAACCGTCTTCTCGCTCTATCGTGCAACTGTCTGCTCCCCGCGACTTGTGGGAGCGCATTCGGCGTGGTGCAGCCATGCCCACGCTGGACAATGATTTGGTACGTGACCGCGAACAGTGGTATGCCAATCGGCCCGACTACATCGAGCGCATGACCGAGCGCTCGCGCAAATACCTGTTCCACATCGTGGAGGAACTGGAACTGCGCAATATGCCCACCGAGCTGGCACTACTGCCCTTCATCGAAAGTGCTTTCAACCCCCAAGCGGTATCGAGCGCCAAAGCCGCTGGTATGTGGCAGTTCATGCCTGCAACTGGCAAGCACTTTGACCTCAAACAAAACATCTTCCGGGATGACCGCCGCGATGTGCTGGCCTCCACCCGTGCCGCGTTGGACTACCTGCAACGCCTGTACGCCATGTTTGGTGACTGGCACTTGGCTTTGGCCGCCTACAACTGGGGCGAAGGCAATGTGCAGCGCGCCATCGCCCGCAACACCAAAGCAGGCCTACCCGGCAACTACGAAAGCTTGCGCATGCCCGCTGAAACACGCCTGTACGTGCCCAAGCTGCAAGCGGTCAAAAACATCGTGTTTGATCCCGACTTGTACGGCAGCAAAGTGCCTGTCATACCCAACCACCCCTACTTTGACAGCGTGACCATCCACCGCGACATAGACGTTACGCTGGCAGCCAAGCTGGCTGATGTAGCCTTGGATGACTTCAAATCACTCAACCCATCCATGAGCCGCCCTGTGATTTTGGCCGCTGGTACACCGCAAATCTTGTTGCCATGGGACAACGCGGAAATTTTCCAAAAAAATCTGGCCCACTACAAAGGCCAACTGGCCACTTGGACTGCTTGGGTGGCTCCCAAAACCTTGCACCCTAAAGATGCAGCCCAGATGGTTGGCATGAGCGAATCGGAGCTGCGCCAAGTCAACACCATCCCCCCACGCATGCTCATCAAAACCGGCTCCACCTTGCTGGTACACCGCAAAGAAAATGGCCGGGATGTGAACGAGCGCATTGCCGACACTGGTGCAGTGAGCTTTGCCCCCGAAATCGTGTTGCGCCGCGTCACCGTCAAAGCGGGCAAGAAAGATACCGTCAGCAGCATTGCCACCAAGTACAAAGTAAGCGCCGAAAACGTAGCCCAATGGAACAAACTGAGCAGCGTCAAAGCCAGCTTCAAGCCCGGACAAAGCGTTGTGCTGATGTTGCCTGGTAAGAAGACCGCTCAAGCCACCCGCACTAGCACCACCAAAGCCGCCGCCAAAAGCAGCCAGGCCAAAGCAGCTACCAAATCCAAGAAAAAGTAAGGCGCTACACCCACTCCATACCACTCAGCCCCACGCCAAGGCCAGCACAGCGCTAATGCCGTCACCTTGGTTGTGGGCACCCACATGGCACAGTGGCAGCGGCCATGCTGCTGTGTCTAAACGCGGTATAGCCGGGTGGCTCGGAGTAGCGGGTACAGCCGCCACCGATCCATCAGATTGCACCAGCACGCTTTCCATACCGATGGCATGTGCACAGTGACTGGCTTTGAGCCACGCTTCTTTGCGACACCATAGCTGCATCGCTTGCAAGGAGCGCTCTTCGGCACGGAGTTGCGCCATTTGGATTTGTTCTTGCGCATGCAAATACAGCGGCCATGTTTGTTCATCCGCCAAGCTAGGCGCTGGATAGCGTTCGATATCGATACCCACACGCAGCAGTTTGCTCACAGCACAAGCCAACCAGCCATCGCGGTGCGAGAGACTGATGGAAAGCCGCATGGGGGCCACCACCCGCAGCACATGCCGCCCCCCGCCCTCCAGCCCCCAAGCATCAGGAGCCACGGACGGGTAACTCTCGGATAGCAACCAGCGCGCCATCTGGCGGGCAGCATGGCTTTGCGCTTGACGGCGCTGAGGCAAAGGCAAGGCCTCTAGCGGCGGCATATAGGCCAGCGCTATTTGCACCTCTACCCCCTCAGGAGCCGAGTAGCGCTGGTAATGCATGCGTTGCCCCTTCAGTGCAGAACTCTGCTAGTGCGCCAGTCGACGCAGCAGCAAACTCACGTTCGTGCCACCAAAGCCAAAGCTGTTGCTCATCACCGTATGGATGCGCTGGGCACGGTTTTGCAGCAAGAGACGGTAATCAGCACAAGCCGGGTCGAGCTGCTCTACATGCGCGCACCCAGCAATGAATCCTTCTTGCAACATGAGCAAGCTGTAAATCAATTCATGCGCTGCCGCCGCACCGAGCGAATGCCCACTCAAACCCTTGGTGGACGAGATCAACGGCATCTGTGCACCGAACACCTGACCTATGGCTTGCAACTCGCTCACATCCCCTATGGGGGTAGAGGTTCCATGTGCGTTGATGTAGTCCACCTCCTGCAGGGAGGCGCAATCGGCATCCTGCAAGGCATCGCGCATGGCTTGGGCAGCCCCCTGTGGACTGGGGCTGATCATGTCCACCCCGTCGCTGCTGTAACCCACCCCGGCCAATTCGGCATAAATGCGTGCGCCCCGGCGGCGAGCATGCTCCATTTCTTCGAGCACCAGTACACCAGCCCCCCCAGCGATGACAAAGCCATCACGCTGGGCGTCATAGGGGCGCGAAGCCGTATTGTCTTTGCGCGCTGTGGCCAAGGCACCCATGGCGTCAAAAGGCAGCGTAATAGTCCATGCCACCTCATCGCTACCGCCAGAGAGAATAATGTCTTGCCGTCCACAGCGGATCAAGTCTGCAGCCATACCCAGCGCATGCCCCGCGCTAGCGCAAGCCGATGCCACCGTCACACTAATGCCTTGCATGCCCAGCATAGTAGAGAGTACCGCCGAGGCGGAGTTGCTCATGATGCGCGGCACCGAATAAGGCAACACCTTACGCACTCCCTTGCTGTGCAGGGTGTCCAGCATCTGCGTGAACTCAGCAAACGAGCATGCTGCCGACCCCACCACTACACCAGCCTTGGGGTGGCGCAGCTGCTCAGGCTGTATACCTGCATCCTGCAAGGCACTGCTACACGCATGGTAAGCATAGAGCGCGGGGGCGGCCATAAAGCGGCTCCATTTGCGCGCCACGGCAGGCAATGCGCTGGTATCGGGCACCCCTGCCACTTGGCTTAAAAAACCCTTCTGGGCATATTCGGGCACAAACGCAATGCCCGAACGCTGCTCGCGCAAACTGGCACTCACGGTCTGCAAATCGTTGCCCAAGCACGAGACTATGCCCATGCCGGTGATTGCCACGCGTCGCAAATGTCGTGCTGGCTGTGTCATCAGTTCTCCCAGCGCTTGAAAATGAGCGAGGTGTTGATGCCACCAAAGGCAAAGTTGTTGCTCATGACATGCTGCGCTTGCAAGGCCAACCCCTCTGGTAACAGGTGCCGCAGGGGCGCACAAGCGGGATCGGGTGTGTGCAAATTGATGGTGGGAGCAAACCACCCATCGCGCATCATGGCAATAGTCCACCAGGCCTCGATAGCACCACATGCGCCCAGCGTGTGCCCTAGGTAACTCTTCATAGAACTGATGGGGACACCATCCCCCAGCACTGCATGGGTAGCGTGCGATTCGGCCACATCGCCGCGGTCAGTGGCTGTGCCGTGGGCACTCACGTAGTCAATGTCGTGGGCCGACAGCCCTGCATCGGCCAAGGCTGCACGCATGGCATAGGCCATGGTGCTGGCTTCAGGCTGGGTCACGTGACGACCATCGCTGTTACAGGCAAAACCCACCACCTCAGCCAAGATGGAAGCGCCACGCTCGCGTGCATGCTCGTAGTCTTCCAACACCAAACTGGCTGCACCCTCGCCCACCACCAAACCATCGCGCCCAGCGTCAAACGGACGCGGTGTGAGGGCGGGCTCCTCATTGCGTGTACTGGTAGCAAACAGGGTGTCAAACACCGCAGCGCTGGGGGCTGATAACTCCTCAGCGCCACCAGCCAGCATCATGCGCTGACGCCCAAAGCGGATGGCTTCGTAGGCATAACCAATACCCTGACTGCCCGAAGTGCAGGCGCTGGAAGTGGGAATGACCCGCCCCTGCAACCCAAAGTACAGACCAATATTGACCGCTGTGGTATGCCCCATCATCTGGATGTAGCTGGTCGAGGAAACGCCTTGCATAGAGCCGTTTTCCAGCATGTGACCAAATGCTTTGACAGGCTCCATACTGCCAGCCGAGGAGCCATAGGCCACGCCCATGCGCCCATCGGCAATGCGCTCATCGCCCAACAAACCGGCATGCTGCAATGCCATCTCACTGGCGCGCACGGCCAGCAGCGACACGCGCCCCATGGAGCGTACCGTCTTGCGCGGGTAGTGGGCAGGCACCACGAAGTCATCCACAGGCGCGCCTAAACGGGTGTGCAACGCCTCCACATAGTCCCATTCAGGCATACGGCGAACCGCGTTGCGGCCTTGCTGCAAGCGGGTGCGAATAGCGCTCCACTCCTGCCCCAAGGCGGTAATGCCCGCCATGCCAGTCACGACCACCCGGCGGGTCACACCAAGCCTCCATTTACACCCAGTACCTGGCGGGTGATGTAAGAAGCTTGGTCGGACATGAGAAAAGCCACCGCAGCAGCAACCTCTTCAGCTTGGCCCACCCGGTTCATGGGAACCATGCGCAGCGCTTCATCAAGCGGTAGGTCTTCGGTCATGTCCGTGGCAATCAAGCCCGGTGCTACACAGTTAACGGTGATTTTGCGCGTAGCCAGCTCCACCGCCAGCGCCTTGGTAGCGCCTATCAGCCCAGCCTTGGCCGCGCTGTAGTTCACCTGCCCCCGATTGCCCATTACACCCGACACCGAGGCGATGGTGACAATGCGCCCGCCCTTTTTCTGCCGCACCATGGGCATGACCAAAGGGTGCACCACGTTGAAAAAACCATCCAAGGAAGTGTCCAGCACGATGTCCCAGTCCTCGGGTTCCAGCGCAGGGAATGCGTTGTCGCGCGTCACCCCAGCATTGCACACGATGCCGTAGTAAGCGCCGTGGGCTGCCACATCTTGCTCCAGCAAGCTGCGGGCGGCTTCGCGGTCACAAATATCGAACTGCAGCACCTGGGGTTGCACACCACCAGCGGCCACGATCTGCGCAGCCAGCGCATGCGCTTCGTCTACCGACGCGCGGCAATGGATAGTCAGTGCAAAGCCATCTTGCGCCAAGCGCAAAGCGATAGCGCGGCCAATACCACGGCTAGACCCCGTGACCAAAACTCTTCTGTTACTCATGCTGGACTGTTGCTGTGTTGGGCCAAAAAGGCCTGGAAATCGTCGGGTTCGTACACCTTGATACTGGCCTCTACCAGCACCTGACCCTGCTGCAATATAGAACAGCTATAAGCCCCCAAACCACTGGTGTCGAGAAACTCCAACTCGGCGCGCACCTGCAGCACCCCGCTAAAGGAGGGTACGCGGCTGCGGTAGCTGCGGGTGCCCAGCAGCACGCCCATTTGGGGCGGCAATTGCTGCTGCGCTTTGACCCACCCCACATGCAAGGCAATGGCTTGGGCCATCAGCTCAATGCCTATCCACGCAGGCATGGTTCCGGGTTGGTCTTGTTGGTTTTGCTGGTCTTGGTACCACGCATTGGCACGCTCGGGCGAGGACACATCCACCATGGCCAAGGCGTGGTGGGCATCCACCTGCACCAAACGGTCTAGCAAGAGCAAAGTACCGCGGTGCGGCAACAAATCTTCTACCCTCATCGGGCATCTCCAATCAACACCGAGGCATTGTTGCCCCCAAACGCAAACGAATTGCTCATACACACCCGCCCTTGCTGACGACTAAATGAACGCCCTGCCTGCACCAAGTCCAGCACAGGCAGTTCAGTATCGGGGCAACCATCCCACACATGCACTGGCAAGCGGCCAGCCTGCAAAGCCAACCAGCACAAGCCCACTTCGGTAGCCCCGGCTGCACCCAGCAAATGGCCCGTCAGTGGCTTAGTGCTGCTGGCAGCTACACCGTGCGCAAACACCCGTGCCACGGCCTGCGCTTCCATGCTGTCGTTTTTGGGTGTAGCCGTGCCATGCAGATTGAGGTAGTCCACTTCCTCTGGCGACAAACCCGCTTGCTGCAAGGCCGCGCGCATGGCCTGTTCAGCGCCCCGCCCTTGTGGATGCGGGGCCGATATGTGGTGCGCATCACTGCTCTCACCCACCCCCAGCAGTTGCACTGCTGCGGGCTGCTTGCTCAGAACAAACAGGGCCGCACCTTCGCCGATATTGATGCCCGCACGGTGGGCACTCATGGGGTTGGTCAGATCGGTACTGGTCGATTCGAGGGCACTAAAACCTGACACCGTCATGCGTGCCAAGCCATCTGCCCCACCCAAGACCACGGCATCGCACAGACCTGCATCAAGCAAGCGTACCCCGGCAGCAAACACCTTGGCACTGGAGGTGCACGCGGTAGAAATGGAGTAGGCAGGCCCTTGCAATCCCCAGTGCTGGGCCAATAGCAGTGCGGGAGTACCCAGCTCCTGCTGGGCATAGTGGTAGTGAGCTCCCAACACTTGGCCAACGCCTGCTTGGGCCACCGCTTGGCTGGCTTCTTCCACGCCCGAATTGCTGCTACCCACCAGTACCGCAACGCGGTGGGCACCATGGTTGCGCAGGACTTGCTGCACCACGGTATCTATTTGCTGTGCTGCAGCCAATAGCAGTTGGTTGGTACGACTGGCCCAATGCGCCATACGCGGTTCGATGGCAGGCAATGCGGCCTGCACCTTGCCTACTCGGGCCAAGCCCTGGGGCAGCCAGCCAGACTCTTGCACCATCTGGGTTTGGGCAGCCGGGCTGTGGCTAGCCGCATCCACTGCAAACAGACGCTGGGCAATAGCGGCCACATCAGCCCCTAGGGCGTTGACCATTCCCAACGCTGGCAAGTAATACGCTTGTGAACTCATCGCAAATCAGGGCAAAGTGTTGATGTGCATCTCCAGGGCATGCACGGGCAATCGAATCTGCAAGGCACTGGGCGTGGGCAATTGACCGCTGTACTGCACATCCAGCCACAGCCTGCCACCCACCCACAACTGGCGCCGACCCGGCTCATCCACCCAAGTATGCGCGCCATGCAGTCCAGCCTGCACACTGGCACTGGGCCACAAGGCCATTTGCACCAGAGCGGCCAACAGGCCCGCCGTCACGGGCAAGCCCGCTGGTTGCTCTTGGGCCAAACGCGGCGGCGCCCATTGGGCTTGCATGAGCTTGGGCCCCAAGGGGCTGAACAAGGCCACTACAAACTGGGTATCGGTATTTTCTAGCTGGGCTAAAGCGGTCTCTTGCAAAGCCGGGCTGCGCACCAGCACTTGCTGCTGCACCTCAAAGCCAGTGGCATCGGCTGGCGGGCGCAAGCAGTATTGCACCCCCACAGTCAGGGGCATGCACGCAAGCCTATCTGCACCATTGGCTCCACCAATGCCGCCTACGGTGCTGCACGCCAACAGCCCAAAAGCAAGGGCACACAAACCAGCCCCCTTCACCCATCGCCACGCTGCGCTTGGCATCTGGAAAAGACACACCATCATGGGCGCTCCTGAAACCGATGGGCCGCCATCAGCCCCAACGTCCACGGCGAAAGCAGCACCGCGCTGCCCACGCCTGTGGCTATCGACAAACCAAACCCCGCCAATGCTGGAAAGGAACTGGCGGCCAATAAACCAAAGGACAGCAGCGTGGTGGCCGCAGACAGTTGCACCCCCGCAAAACTGACCGCACTGTGGCTGGCGTATTCGTACAAAAAGATGGAGTAGTTCACCCCCACCCCCAGCACCAACAGCAAGGCCATGACACCAAACAGCGTGAGTGGCAGTTGCAACCAACCAAAAGCACCCAGCGCCACCCCCAACGCCACGATGGTGGGCAGCACAATGGCCAGAGCCGGGTAGCGCCCATAGCGCCACGCCAGCAAGCCATACACCAGCACCAGCACGCCCAGCAGCCACAGCATGGCCCACTGGCGGTAGTGCGCAAACAGGGCACTCACACTGCGCGGCTTGTCCACCCACTGCACCCCGGGCACTTGCTGGGCCAGGGCTTGCAAGGCATGGGCGTCTTGCACACCGCTGGGCAGCACCAAGCTGGCATAGCCACCAGCGCCATCACCACGCCCCATCTGCGCCCCCATCCAAAGGTGACGCCAAGGTGCCGACAAGGGTGAGGCCAACCACTGCGCCACCGTCAGGGACTGCCCCTGCGCGGCGGCAAAGTCGCGCCGCAATGCCGGGGCTATGTCGGCTTGCAGCCCGGCTGCATCCAAGGTGGACTCCAAGGCACCCGCAGCAGACAGCACCTGCTGACTCCACCACGCCTCAGAGCTGTGCTGGCTGCGCTGCGATGGAACAAAGGCCGACACCGCCTGCACGGTCCCTAGCTGCAGGGCTTGCTGCAACGGGCGCAGCGCAGCGCGCAGCCGCTCTTCAGTTTGCAGCAGTTGCTCTACATCGGGCGCTTGCACCAAGAAAAACTGGCTGCTGTTGTCAAAGCCGGTCAGGCGGCGGATGGCCGCTTCTTGCTGGGACAAATCAGCATCCATGGCGATGAGCTGGCGCACATCGTCGTCCACCTGCACCCGCATCCAGCCCCCAGCAGCCAGCAGCAGTAGCAGCCCTGCCACCACCGCCCCGGTGCGGGCAGTTAAACGCTGGCGGTACCACTGCAACAAGCGCATCTGCCACTGGTGCAAGGCATGCACCCGGCGCTGGCTGGGGCGCTGCATGGCAAACGGCAACAACAAGCCCACCGTGAGCCATGCCCCCAGCAAACCCAGCATGGCAAAGCAAGCGATTTGCGACAAACCAGCAAACGGCATGAGCCACAGCACCCCATAGCCCAGCACACTGGTTCCCAAAGCGGTGGTGAGGCCAGGCCCCATAGCACGGATAGCCTGCTCGGCGTTCCACTGTTTGTCGGCCTCCAAGTGGGCGGCAAAGTATTGGATGGCGTAGTCCACCGCCTCCCCAATCAGGCTGGCTCCAAACACCAGCGTGATGAGGTGCAACTGCCCGTATACCGCCACGGTGCCCACATAGGCCAAACCCACCCCAAAGCCCACCGACACAAGCGCCCACCACAGAGGTCGCAGCGAGCGAAAAAAGGCATACAGCATGGCCAAAATGCCCAGCGTGGACAGGGCGCCGATGAAGTCCACATCGCGCTCGGCCTGGGTGCGGGCGGCATGGGCGTACAACACCGCCCCTAGCTGCAGCAGCGGCCCTGCTGCCGTGGCATTGCGGGCCTGCTCAATAGCGTGGTACACCGCCTGATCCACCGCTTTGTCATACGCTGAACCGGCTATCTGCGCAGCCACCAGCACCCAAGTCTGATCGTCGCTACGGGCCAGTAAAACGCCTTGCTGGGCTTGCAAGCGCAGGCTATTGAGCGGCAGCCCTTGCAACCAAGGCTGCAACGAGCCAAAGGGATCGAGCGCCAGCCCCAAGCCCGCATTGGTCGCCGCATCCACCGGGCTGAGTAGACGCTGCTGCAGCCGGGACAGCAAGTCTGTGCTGTGCAAGGCATCGCCCTGCGCCAGTTGGAAGCGGTAGCGCTGCAGCCAGCCTTGCCACTGCGCCATATCGGGCGCGGGCACATCCACCGTGATCTGGCTGAACGCGGTGGCGCCGCCATCGGCTTGGCGCAGTGCGCTGGCAAACTGGCGCGCCCGCGCTATGGCGGCCGCATCGTCCGGCGCTGCGAGCAAAAACACCACGCGCTGCGCGGTAAGCCCGGCCAATTGCTCTATGGCCCGTTCGGCCACTGGGTTGCGTTCGGTAGCAGGCAACAAAGCCAGTATGTCGGTTTGCACCGCACTGCGGCCCGCTTGGCGCTGCTGCTGCCACTGCAGCAAGCCCATGCACACCAGCGCCGCCAATAGCAGCAGCCACAGCACCGCACGCTGGCGCAAGCTGCGCGCCCACCACCACAGCGCTACCCTGCGCAACACGCTGCCCACCACCTGCATGGGCTTCACGCAGCACCGCCTAGCAGGGTTTGCAATTTGTCGCGCGGCAAGGTATCGAGCACGGTGTGCTCACTCAGTGTCAGGATGGTGCTATCGCCCGATTGCTCGTCGATTTGGATCAGCTCCAAATACGCCCCACCCGACACCGCAAGGCCTTTGAACAACTGCGCCACAGCGGGCTGCTTGGGGCTGAGCTGCAGGCTCCAACGAGCCACAGTGCCGCTGGCCTTGATGTCAAAAAAGTCCTGCACAGCCGCCACATCGCCACTGAAAAACGCCCGCATCACCTTGCCCACTTGCCCCAAAGCCGGGTTATCGCGGGCAGAACGCTCTTTGCGCACACCAGCGGTATCCACCTCAACCATGCGCTGATCAGTCAGCCAGTAGCCCATGCGCACCGGCGATTCGAGCTGCCAAAACAGCCCATCGGCCTGGGAAAAGACAAAAAAGCCTTTGCTCTGCAGCGGGCGCTTGAGCGCGGCCATTTGGCGCAGTTGCACAAAGCGCGCTTGCACCATGCCGTAACGGGCCAATTGCTTGCGGATTTGCGCTAGCAAATCGCCCTCAGCCGCTTGGGCCACTGGGCCACCCAGCAAACCCAAGGCAACCAGCCCCAGCAAGGCCACGCTCTGGCGACGGCCCATGACGGGCTGCGAGTGCGCCAAAGCAGCAGGAGCCACCGATTGAAAAACTATTCGGTCTACAAAATGGATCATGGTGCCCCCTGCAGCAATGCCTGCACCCGCTCTAGCAGCACGGTGGGACTGACCAGTTGCAGCTCGCCACTGCGCATGTCCACCGCCACTTGGATGGTTTGGCCTTTGGTCAGGCGTTCGCCGCTGGCTTGGTCTTGCACCTCGTAGGCAATGCGCAGGCGGTTTTCGTACTCTTGCAAGGTGGCACGTACCACCAAGCGCTGGCCAAAGCGGGCTGAGCGCACGTAGCGCAACTGGCAGTCCACCACTGGCCAGGCGTAGCCAGACTCGCGCATCTGCGGGTAGTCGTAATCCAAACGGCGCAGCAAGGCGCAGCGGCCTATCTCGAAATACTTGACGTAGTGGCCATGCCAGACCACGTCCATCACGTCGATGTCGTGAAACGGTACTTCCAGCTCTACCTCGGCAAACAGTTGCGTCATGGGGTCCGCCAAAAATCAAAAAAGTTGAACCATTGCTGGGGGTACTGCAAGGCGTAGTGGCCCAGCCTATCGGCATAGCGCTGCACCCACTGCGCCAGCGCCTGATCGCGGCCAGCACGCGGCAACTGCACCTGCTGGGCAAAAGGCTCCAGCACCACGCGCACGCTGGCCCCTTCGCGCAAGCCAAAGAACAAATACACCGGGCACTCCAGCAAATGGGCCAGCACCATAGGCCCTTGGGCAAAGGCGGCAGTCTGGCCCAAAAACTGGGCTTTCACCACACGGCCGTTGTCAAACGGTGGGGTGCGGTCACCCACAATGACTACCAGCTCGCCCTGTTCTATTTTTTGCCGCAACAAGATGGCTGTGTCTGCGCCCATGGAGCGCACTTGCAGCAGGTTCAGGGCAAAGCCCTCGTGGGCACCCTCCAGCATGGCGTTAAAGCGCACCGCGTGCTCGGTGAACACCACGGCGTTGACCACTACCTTGTGCTCGCGCGTGGCTATAGCCCGCAGCATTTCCAAGTTGCCCAAGTGTGCGCCGATCAGCAGCGCGCCTTGGCCCTGCGCTGTCTGCGCCAGCAGGCGCTGCCAGAGTGCCGGATCGGCCAGCACCACTTCGCTGGCTGGCACTCCGTCGCGCCAGGCGCGCAGCTTGTCCACGCCACTGCGGGCAAAGGCCAGCATGTGCTGGTAGCTGCGCCAGCCAGCACGGCAGCGCGCGGCCCAGCCCCGTTGCACGGTATGGCCTTGCATGGCATCCACCCGTTGCCAAAACTGCAGCGACGCTTGGCGTGGCACGCGGGCCGTGCACCAAAAGTACAGCACCACCGGGTAGAGCACCGCCATGGTGGCGCGCACACCCAGCATACGTTGGCACAGCATCAGCAGGCGCAGACCCAGCGCACTGCCGCGCTCGGCCATGCGAGCCCAGTGCGGGCTGCTGGGGCTGTGGTCAGCGGCAGGCTTCATGCTCCCACGGCCCCTTTGCTGCATTTACGCCAAAGCAATAGCGGCAGGCGCAGCAGCATGCCCGCTACCAAACGGGTGTGCATGCAGCTAATGCGCCAGTTGTCTTGCAGCATGCGAAAGTGCGACACACCATCGGGCGGATACGTCACCCGTGTGAGCAGGTTGCGCACAGGCAAACCGCGCCATGCCAAGCGCACCACGATGGCGGTATCAAAGTCCATGCGCGTGGGAATGCGCTGCTTGGCCAGCAGCGCGCAGGTAGGCATCAGTGGGTAGAGGCGGTAGCCGCACATGGAGTCGGCAATGGCGAAAGACAGCGTTTCCACCCAGACCCAAAAATGCGTGATGTAGCGCCCATACAAGCGGCCTTTGGGAATGGATTGGTCGTAAATCGGCTGGCCGCACACCACCGCCTGCGGTTCGGCCTGCGAAGTAGCGACAAAGCGTGGCACATCGGCGCAGTCGTGCTGGCCGTCCGCATCGATCTGCAGCGCATGCGTAAAGCCTGCCGCAAATGCGTGCTGCATGCCATGCATGACCGCTGCGCCCTTGCCTTGGTTGTGCGGCAGGTGCAGCACGGTGAGTTGGGCGCTCTGGGCATGCTGGGCTTGCAAGCCCTCCAGCACCGCGCAGGTGGCCGCGTTGCTGCCATCGTTGACGATGATGATGGGCAAGCCATGCACCAGCAAACGCTGCACCGTGCCGCCTATGCTGGCACCGTGGTTGTAGATGGGGATGACGATACAGCCACGCCAGCTCATGCAACACCCCACAACAAACGCCCGCTGGAGTACACCTTGTCGGCGCTGCTGTAGGCAAAGGCCAGTTTGTGCTGGGCTGCGTGCCAGTCCAAGCGCAGCTCCAACACCATGGGAGGCAGTACAGGGCTGAGAAATTTGATGCTGTCCATGCTGCGAAAGTGTTTGGTAGGCAAGTTCCAAAAATGGCGCGCCAAACGCACAGCCCAATCGATCTGCACTACCCCCGGCAACACCGGAAAGCCCGGAAAGTGGCCACGAAAATGCTCCAGCGACGGATCCACCGGCACCGACAGACGCACCGCCACCAGCGCGCCATCGGGTTGTTCTATGCGCTCGGTCAGCGTCCATTGGGGCAAGAGCAAGGTTTCAGGATTCATGGTCAAACAAGGCCAGTAAGGCTGCAGGGGGGATTTTGCCGCGCTCGTTGTACGGTAGCTGGTCTACAAAACGCCAACGACGAGGCAGCAGAACGCGGTCAAAGTACTGGTCCAAATAGGCGCGCAAGGCTTGGCGCAAGACCAGCGTTGCCAAGGTGGGGGACTCCCACTGCAGGACGGCCCCCAGCACCGGGCGTGTACCGGCCGTGGCAGGGAGTAAAACCACTGCAGCAGCCCGTACACCGGGGTATTGCGCCAGTTTGGCTTCCATATCGGGCAAGGACAGTCGCTTCTCCTCTAACTTGATGGTGCGATCCAAGCGCCCTTTGAGCACAAACCGCTGGTCGGGCAGCAACTCCACCGCATCGTCCATGCGGTAAGGGTGTGGGCCTTCTACCAAGGGGGAATGGAGCAGCAAAGCACCCTCGGCATCGACCTGCACCTGCATGCCCGGCAGGGGGTTCCACGCTTGGGGATGGTGGGCGTCATTGACATCCTGCAGGGCTTGGCGGCGCCAAGCAATGGCCCCAGTTTCGCTGCTGCCATACACCTCCAGTGGTGCTTGACCCCAGCCTTGGGCAAGGGTGGCAGCCACAGATGCTGGCAATGCCCCACCCGCAGAGAGCACATGGGTCAGCAACGGCTGCAAGGCGGCAATGGGCATCAAGTCTGGCCAGCGCGAGAGCTGGGCTGGGCTGGAGATGAGCACGCTAGGCCCCCACACCGCTAGGCGCTGCAGCAGCATTTGCGGGTCGGTGCAAGTCACGCCATCGGTGGGTACGCCCGCGGCCAAGGGCCATAGCACGCGAAAGCTCAAACCATACAAATGCTGGTGCGGGGCCGTGCCCACCACCGATTTGCCAAGCAGGCCTCCACTGAGCGTGTCCGTTGGCCCATCGCCCCACAAGGCATGGAATATGCCCACCTCCGTGCTGAGCTGGGCCAAGGTTTTGACGATGGCTTTGGGGCTGCCTGTGCTGCCCGATGTGTAGAGCGTGACGGACAACTGCTCTGCACCCAGCGGCTGCCACGCAGGAATAGGCGCGTGCACATCCGCGGCCCATGCCTCTGCTGAAGGGTCTAACGGACTAAGGGCATCAAACTGCCCTGCCAGCGACTGCACTGTGCCAGGCAAGGCATTGGGGGGTATGAGCACCTGTTTGCCTGCGTGCAACAAGGCCATGAACTGGGCACTAAAAGGCAGCAAACGGGGCTCTACCAGCAACCAACGTTGTGCAGGACTCTGTGTGTACACGGCATACCAATAGGCCACATGGGCTTGCCAATCACGCCAGCACCAGTAGCGCTGGCCATCGTGCCCCACCACAGCATCGGGGTCGCGGCCTTGCGCCAGCAAAGCCTGCAAAGGGATGTATGCACTCACGCCCGCTCCTTGAGCTCAGCGCGTGCAATGTATCGGCGGCGGTACAACCACTCGCCCGCAAAGAGCAGGCCCATCAGCACATAGGAAATACCACCGTTGTAAATAGCCCAAATGGCGCGATCCGCCTGCAACGCCGTCCACAACGAAACCGCCGCATTGCACGCCATGAAACCGCACCACACCCGTGTCACCGCACGGGTGTAGGCAATGGCTTGGGTTGGCAGATCAGGCTCAGACAGGCGAGCGATGCGCTCGACCATGCTTTGCGGCGTATACAACGAGCGGGCAAACACCGCCAACAAGCTCAGCGTGACAGCACAGGGGTATAGGCGCACCCACAACTCGCTGCCGCTCCAGCTGGCCCACAGGGCGTGCGCCACCAAGGCAGCAAACACCACCTTGTCCACCACCCCCAGGGTGCGCAGCAAGTGCATGGTGTTGGCCCAGCGCCGCAAAAGCAGCATGCCCAGCAACAGCAAAGCCACCATGCGGGGTGAACCCCAGTAGAGGCCGCCCAAAATCACCAAGGGGTAGGCCAAGGTGAGCAGTCCGTTGAAAAAGACGCGCACCGTTTGAATGGGCATGCGCAAAGGCTTACGCTACCAGCAAACCTTGCACGGTTTGCACTACATCGGCCACCGTGCGAACGGTTTTGAAATCTTCGGGCTTGATGCGCTTGCCCGTCAGTTCTTGCACCTTGATAGCCAAGTCAATGGCATCGATGCTGTCCAGATCCAATTCCTCGAACAAGTGGGTTTTCAACTCCACCCGCTCAGGGGCGATCTCGAAAGTCTGGAACAGGATGTCGCGCAGCTTGCTCAGAATTTCATCTTTTGTCATGGGTATCCCTGCTCTATCCAACTTATTTTTGTGCCTGCTGCTTTACAACCAAATCCGCTAAAGTCGACACGTTTTGAAAATATTGCCGATTATCGGCGCTATTGGCCTCCAATTGGATACCGTACTTCTTGCGCAAGGCCACCCCAAGCTCCAAGGCATCGATGGAGTCCAGCTGCAGCCCCTCGGCGCCGAACAAAGCAGCGTCGTCGGCTATGTCATCGACAGAAAAGTCTTCCAAATGAAGGGCATCGATGATGAGCTGCTTGATTTCTTGCTTGAGTGTGTCTACAGATTGCATACGTGGTGGAGTTTTTCGGTGAACATTTTTTCCATCGCTTGCGTCAAATGGCGCGCTTGTAAGGTGGGGGCTTCATCGGGGGAAAAATGCCCACGCAGATCCCATGGATCGAGCACCTCCAAACGCAGATGGAAGCGTTTGGGCGGAATCTTGTACCACTTCTGCCCCTTGGTCAAAGTAGAAGGCTGGCAGGTAATCAGCACCGGGATAAGCGGTTTGTTGTGCTTGATGGCCACATAGGCTGCCCCGCGCTGAAAGTGCAAGGCTTGCCCCGGCTTGCTGCGAGTACCTTCGGGAAAGAGCACCACCGGATGGGGTTGCTGCAGTTGTTGCACACAGTCATCAATCAATTGAGCGGTATCGGCATTGCTGATGTAGTCAGCAGCCCGCACCACGCCTCCCATAAAGGGGTTATCCCACAGGGCTTTTTTAACCACGCAGCCAGCATCGGGAATGAGTGATATGAGGGCTACCACATCCAGCAAGGAGGGATGGTTGGCCACCACCAAATAAGAACCCACCTGCTGCAAACGCTCGCCATGGATGATTTCTAGGCGCATCAAGCCCAAGGCCTGCATCAGCCGCAAGAAACGTCCAAAGGTCACGCTGACCCACCAGCGCACCCGCGCTTTGCGCACACTGGCATTGCGGGTACTGAGGCTTACCACGGGAAACACCAGCACACTCAAAACCAAAGCCCCCAGACCAAACACCACAAAACCCAGCCCGGTGGCCAACAAACGCCACCAGTAATAGTCCTCACGCACAGAATCGCTCACACCCGCTCCCAAGACCAACCGCAAGGGTGTTGCCCAGTGACAGTCCCGTTGTGCAAAGCAGCAGCCCACGCAAACGATGCCGGCTCACAGGAAACGGCTGCACAGCCCGGATCGCCGCCGCTGCCGTCCCAATAGCTGCGCCAGTTGATCCCCCCCTCTTGTGGCTGGGCATGCAGCAAAGCGGCCACAGCATGCAGAACAGGTGGATCAGCCAGCGTGCCATAGACAGACGGCACCGGTTCGTCGGCATACACAAACAGCACCGGACACTGCGCTTGTTGCGCTTGCAATGATGCTTCTAGCCAGCCCATAGCCCAAGTGTGCATACCTGCCGACACCGCGCTGATGGGCAACTGCACATTGCGCGCAATGGAATACAAGCCCGCCGTAGCGTTGAGCACGGCCAAGCTAAACCCCGTGGGAGAAACCTGTTCGCCCACGCTCATTTGGTTGAGCAGTTCGGTGGTTCGTGTGAGTTCGCCATGGCGCGAGGCGTACACGATGTGCAACTGGGTGCACGCCTGTGCACACGCATGCATGACATGCAAGCTGGCTTTGGCCAGTGGGCTCAAACGCCGCCGCTGCAGTGGCTCCACAAAATCGAGCACCCAGGGTACATCGTGCCCCGGCACACTGGGTATCCCCCAAGACGCCCAGCGACTGATATAGCTAGTCCACGTGCACGCGCTGCGTGCGCTCTGCTCAACTGGCAGCGTCTGCAAGCCCATGGTTTAACGGTAGCCGATGAACAAAATCGCGATATTGGTGAAAAAACCCAAAGCCCAAATGGCCGAGCGCACCGTGCCCATACCACCCACATAGGCCATGATGTAGAGCACTCGCAAGAAGATGTAGACAAAAGCCAACACGTCGATGCGCGATTGCACCGCATCGAGCTGGTGCGCAATGACCACCGCGCCGATGAAGAATGGCAAGCTCTCAAAACTATTGGCCTGCGCTCCGTTGGCACGGGCGCGCCAGTCGGTCAAGCTGCCCAAAAAAGCACGCGGGTTGTTGTTGTCGTAAGTACCGCCGGACTTGGCCAAGACCGCACACACAATGGGCAAAATTGCCGCGATCAGCACGCACCAGTAAGCCAAGGTGAAATGGACTGTATTCATGGAATGCTCTCTTTCTTGCCCAACGAGGAAGGGGGGTGATAAAAAAATTAACGCCTATCGACCAGCGCATGGGCAATGGTACCCAGATCGACATACTCCAGCTCACTGCCTATGGGCACACCCCGGGCCAAGCGTGTGGGGGTCATACCACGGGCCTTGAGGGCTTGGGCAATCACGTGCGCCGTCACTTCGCCTTCGGCGGTGAAATTGGTCGCCAAAATCACTTCTTTCACCACCCCATCGGTGGCACGCTCCAAGAGGCGTTGCAAACCCAAATCGTTGGGCCCCACTCCATCGAGTGGGCTGATCTTGCCCATGAGCACAAAGTACAGACCCCGATAGGCCCCCGTGCGCTCCATGGCCAACTGGTCGGCTGGGGTTTCCACCACACAGAGCTGGCTGTGGTTGCGGCTTTCATCCAAACAGGTCGGACACACCGGATCTTGCGTGAAGGTGTAGCAGCGCTCGCAGTGGCGCACTTCATCACAGGCTTGGGTCAGCGCCTGCGCCAGCAGCTGGGCACCACTGCGGTCATGTTGCAGCAAGTGAAAAGCCATGCGCTGGGCCGACTTGGCTCCCACGCCGGGCAAGCGGCGCAGGGCTTGTATGAGCGCATCCAGCGCGTGGTGTTGGCTCACCGGTGTCCCTGCCGTTGCACAGTGCTCAGCAATGCTTAGAAAGGAAACTTCATGCCACCGGGCAGGGGCATGCCAGCGGTGATCTTGGCCATTTTTTCGCTCGAAGTTTCTTCGGCTTTGCGCACAGCCGCGTTGAAGGCCGCGGCCACCAAGTCTTCCAGCATGTCTTTGTCATCGGCAAACAAACTGGGGTCGATGGTGATGCGCTTGACATCGTGCTTGCAGGTCATGACCACCTTGACCAAGCCCGCGCCCGATTCACCAGTCACTTCGATGTTGCCCAGCTCGTCTTGGGCCTTTTTCATGTTCTCTTGCATCGCCTGGGCTTGCTTCATCAGGCCTGCGAGTTGTCCTTTGTTAAACATGGTGTTCCTTGTTGGCTAAAAGCCCTGCCGTAGCAAGGCGGGTTGTTGGGGGAGACGGTTTGGGCAAACTACTGCGACAGCGGCTTGAGCGTACCGGGCACAACCCGCGCTCCGAACTGCTGCACCATGGTTTGCACAAACGGATGGTCGTGGATTATCCGCTCTGCCGCCTGTTGTTTTTCGGCCGAAGCAGCGTTCATGCGGCGCTGGGGGCAATCGGTCACACGGCCCACTTCCACCACCAAGCGCACAGCATGGCCTGCAGCAGTCAAGATAGTGGCCAAACGCTCACGTGCATTGGCGTTGTCCAACGACTGGTTCTCGACACGCAACTGCCATTGGCCTTCGTCGCGCGCAACCAACTGGGCACCAATGGCCAACTGGCGTGTGAAGGCGGTAATGCTTTGCTCGGCGTCCAACTTGCTCACGACATCAAACCAGAAGTCGCCTTCCGGCGTGGGCGTGAAGCTGGTGTTGGCGTGCGCAGGTTTGTCCAAATGCCCCGCTGCATCGGCCAGTTCGCGCACTGGCATTGCTACAATTTTTGTAGCTGCAACAGCTTGCTGCATGGGCTCTACAGGCCGATTGACCACTAAATTCGGCACATCATCAGCCAACTCCGCTTCGTCTGCATCGGGCACATAGGGAGCGTCGTAGCTCTCGTTTTCAGCATCGGGGTAGAGGTCTGTCGGCTCATCCTCCCACGGCAGTGGGGATTTGGCGGCAGGCGGTGGGGCGGCATCGCGCACGGGCAATCGCTGGCCAGGCGGGTTGTCCACAGGCACGGGGGCCGCCACTGGAGCTGCAGGTAGCACCGTCCGCACGGGAGATGCGGACGCAGCACTAGGCGTTGTGGGTTGGACAGGTGCCACCTGCAACACGGGCGCAACTGGCACCGCCACTGGGGTTGGACTTGGTGTTGGCGCTGCTGCAACAGGGGGCTTGGCTACAGCGCGCTCTGTGCGTTCAGTGCGCGTTGGAGTTTTTTTTTCAGCCCCGGGTTTGAACGTCAAGAACCGCAGCATCACCATGGAGAGCGCCGCGTACTCGTCGGGGGCCAGCCCTAGGTCGGCACGGCCATGCAGGCACATGCTGTAGAGCAACTGGGTTTCGTCTGGCGGCAGCATCTCGGCCAAGCGGGCTATCTCGGCGCTGTCAGGGTCGCTGTCGTCTTGCGGCATGTCGGGCACGGCTTGCAACACGGCCATGCGCTGCAGGCAGTTGGCCATGTCTTCCAGCGTAGAGGCCGCGCTCAAGCCCTGCTCGCGCAGGGTGGTGCAGGTGTCCACGGCCGTTTTGCCATCGTTCTCGGCCAGCGCTTGCAGCAGGCGAAACACGTAACCACGATCCACGCTGCCCAGCATTTGGCGCACATTGGCTTCTTGCAACAGGCCACCACCGAAGGCGATGGCTTGGTCGGTCAGCGACAGCGCATCGCGCATGGAGCCGCGTGCGGCACGCGACAGCAAGCGCAAAGCAGGTGCGTCAGCCTCGATGGCCTCCACCTCCAGCACGCGCTGCAAGTGGGAGTAGACCGTTTCGGGCGCCATGGGGCGCAGATTGAACTGCAGGCAGCGGCTCAGCACCGTCACGGGCACTTTTTGCGGGTCGGTCGTGGCCAGCACAAACTTGAGGTATTCGGGCGGCTCTTCCAGCGTCTTGAGCATGGCGTTGAACGCCGTGTTGGTCAGCATGTGCACTTCGTCGATCATGAAGACCTTGAAGCGCCCCTGCACTGGCTTGTACACCGCCTGCTCCAGCAGGGTTTGCACTTCGTCCACGCCGCGGTTGGAAGCGGCATCCAGCTCGGTGTAGTCCACAAAACGACCGCTGTCGATGTCGCGGCAGGCCTGGCACACGCCACAGGGCTCGGCGGTGATGCCGCCCTGCCCGTCTGCACCTTGGCAGTTGAGCGACTTGGCCAAGATGCGCGATACCGTGGTCTTGCCCACACCGCGCGTACCAGTGAACAAGTAGGCATGGTGCAGGCGCTGGCTGGTCAGCGCATTGCTCAGGGCTTGCACCACATGCTCTTGCCCCACCATTTCAGTGAAGTTGCGCGGACGGTATTTGCGGGCCAGAACCAGATAAGACATGGGGCGCGATTCTACGCGGCTACAATAGCGGCTGACGGGCCTTCCCGCATGGTGAAGCGGCCAACCGGGTCAGGTGGGGAACCAAGCAGCCCTAACTGTGGAGTCAGTGCCGGGGTCAAGGCTCGTCAACCTCTTCTACTTCCCCCTTCTTTCTATGAAACAAGCCCTCCCCCAGCGGCTTGTGAAGCCGCGCAACCCTTTTGTTGCGGCTGCCTTGCAGCGCAAAGCCGGCTCTCACACCAAGCCCCACAAATCGCAACGCCAGCACGACAAAGTGCAACTGAAAAAACTGCAAGGGCACGACCCTTTTCAGAGTGCATGGATCAACAGCCACAATGACAAAACGGCTTTTGCTCCATGCGCTTTGTAAAATTAACGTTATCACTCGTTAGAGTGATGTAATTACCTTTCATAAAAATAACAATTCTCACAGGTTGTTAGCAAACAATCTTTGGGGAATGTCATCTTCTAGAAAGGGACTCTATGCGCAACATAACGTTAAAAAGAAGTGAAAAAACGATTCTTTCAAGAATCCGTTTTACTTCCATCGCGTCTTATTGGGCTATCGGACTGGCATTGACTTCCGCCTGCACAACCGCCAATGCGGCACAGCCACTATGCCCTATCGTTGGTTGGGCAGAGGGTCTGCACCAGTACCAAAACTCCGGGGCGCAAGTCCCCACACAAGAGCCCCAAACTGACTGCCAGTTTCACCAATGGTCGTGGGAGGCCTTTGTATGGGCCACCGCCAAAGTGGGCGATAACCTGCGCTTCATGACACTTCCTACGCTGAGCGACTTGCTCAAACCACAAGGCTACACAGAGGGCGTTCGCGCCTTGGTGCTTGGCACGCGCGGGGTGATGGCGCATGGGGCAGGCAGCAAGGACGAAGAAAGCGCTGGTGCCATCGTGCAGGCCGATGGCAACATGTTGGTAGCACCCAACGGGTATCCCGTCTTGGCTTCGGTACACATGAATGCCTCGTATTTCAAAACGGCGCAAAGGAATCTGGTTTGGACCAAGGGCTACCAGACCAACCCCAACCGCGATGACTACTTTGACACCGGCGCTTTTGTGGTCAAAGCCACTTGGCTTCGCTTGGCAGAAGGGGAAATGCCACCGCTGGGGGCCTACACCACCACAGCCCAAGTTCCTATTCTGGCGATAGATAAGCGGGGCAAAAACGTCTCGCCGGTAGAAGGCAAGTTTGTCAGCGCCAAAGTAGCGCTGCTGGGCTTGCATGTTGTGGGTACCACGGTGAATCACCCCGAGTTTTTATGGGCCACCTTTGAACACAAGCTCAACAGCCCACGGTTTGACGACAACACCTTCGATATCAACAAACCACCGAATCCCAAAAACTACACGCTGTACAGAGCGGGCACTCCTATGAGTGCGACCAACATCGCCAACAACACCGCCCCTCCCATACTGCGCTTTAACGAGCAAACGCAACGATTCACGCCAAGCACCAACGCAGTGCTTTACAACAAAACAGGGGGAGAAAATCACTCTCCTGCTGGCCCCAGCAATATTGCCAATTTGAATGAATCAGCCCAGACTTTTTTGAGCAATAGCGGGTTCAAAGATCTCGCTAGCTATGACCTGATTGGCACGGTATGGCTGAAACCCAATTTCTACACAGGCAAAAACCTCAGCAAATTCGACCAACTGCAAACCCGAGCGGTAGGCTCAGTGAATTTGGCCAACAGCACAGCCGAGACATTTCAGCAGGCCGCCAGCAATCAAAAAAGGACCGAATGGAAAAACTGCTTCTCATGCCACAACACAACCGTGTATGCGCCGGGAAAACCACCGCTGAATCCTCGCCGTGTAGCCATCAGCCATGTGCTGGAGGTCGGAACGCCGTATGCAGTGATGAATAGCATCCCCATCCACAACAGTGCGGCAGAGGATGACACAGCTCCCAAGCAGTAAGCACTGCAGCCATGCGTCCGGAATATCCGGACGCTTTGGTCTCAGTGGGCTGTTGCACCCAGCAACAACACGCCACCAATGGTGGTGAGACACCCCACCAGCCGCCACAGACCAACCGGCTCACGCAGCACCAGCATGCCCAAGAGCGCGCCCATCATCATGCTCATTTCGCGGGCGGGAGCGACAAAGCTAAGCGGCGCGCCTTGCTTCAAAGCCAGCAGCACCAAGATGTAGGCCATGGGGCACAGCGCGCCCACGACGGCGGCCAACAGCCAGTAGCCGCGCATGCGCTCTAGCACCTCAGCGCGGTTACGCAGCACCCAAGGCAGCAGGGCCACCAAGCGCAACAGGCAGGCGCACCAATCCAGCACCACGGGCACTATGCCCAGCACTTTCACGGCATAGGCGTCCACCACGGTGTAGCCCGCAATGGTCACGCCCGTCATGCCGCCCCACTGCAGGCCTTTGTAGGCCGCAGGCTGGCGGAACTTGGCCATGCTGCCCTGCGTGGTGATGAGCACAATGCCCGCCACAATGGCCAGCAGTCCCCCCGCCTTGCTCCAGCTAGCCGACTCACCCAGCAGCACAAAAGCGCCTACGGTGGACATCAATGGCCCGGTGCCGCGCGCTACGGGGTAAACCACAGACAAATCCGCCACTTGGTAGCCGCGCTGCAACAGCAGCGTGTAGGCCAGCTGCAGCACACCGCTGACGGCGATGCAGGCCACGATAGGCCCACTCCACTGCGACTGACCCTGCCACAGCAAATAAACCACCCACGGCGCGTACAGCACCAATGAAAAAGCGGTGTACGCAAACACAAACGCCGCCCCAGCCGAGGCGGCGCGTTTGGCCAGCAAATTCCACGTCGCGTGGATGAGTGCGGCCAGAACGACCAGCGCTAGCGCCACAGACCGATGGGAGTGCGAGCAGCGATTACTACTCTTGCTCCAGCACGAACTCCACTGCTTCGCTCTCTACAGCGTCCAGCAGCTCGTCCAAAATGGCTTCGTTGCCCTCGCTGGTCCAGGTGTCCTCGGGGTCGGTGGCCAGCAGCGGCTCAAAGGTCATGTCCAGAAACTGGCCATCGGGCAAAGCCACCACCACGGTGCCTTCAGAGGTGGTGTGCAGCTTCCAGTCATTGGGAACGCGCAACTGCAGTTGCATGGTGACGGTGAGGTGTTGCATGGCAGGTTTCCTTGGGTAAAAAAATCGATCGGCGCGACTCAGTGGGCGTCGCGCAGGTAAGCCAGTATGCCTTGCCCAGCGGCCACGCCGCTGGCACAGCAGGCTTGCAGCAAGTAGCCACCGGTGGGGGCTTCCCAATCCAGCATCTCTCCGGCACAAAACACGCCGGGCATGTCTTCCAGCATCAGCTGCGACGTCAACACCTCAAACAGCACGCCGCCTGCGGTGCTGATGGCCTCGTCCAGCGGGCGCGCCGCCGCTAGGCGCACAGGCACGGCCTGCAGGGCGGCGGCCAGTGCAGCGTCGTTGTGCAGCACATCACGCGGCAGGCATTCGTGCAGCAGGGTGAGCTTGGTCGCGTCCAGCGGCAAGCGGCTCTTGAGATGGGCCGACAGCGAACGGCTGCCACGCGGATGGCACACCGCTTGGCGCACGCGCTCGGGCGTCCAATCGGGCAAGAGGTTGAGGTAAAAGGTGGCACTGCCATCGCGCTCAATGGCGTCGCGCAGTGGGGCGCTGCAGGCATAGACCAAGCTGCCCTCCACCCCGGAAGCGGTGGCGACAAACTCGCCCTTGCGCTGCCATACCTCGGCACCTGTCGCATCGCGCAGGCTGATGGCCACCGACTTGAATGGCTGGCCCGCGCATTTGTCCACAAAGTGCTGGCTCCAACCGCCTGCCACATCAAACCCGCAGTTGCTAGGGCGCAAATGGGCCACAGCCACACCGCGCTGGGCCAGCAGGCTGACCCACTGCCCATCTGAGCCCAAGCGCGCCCAACTGCCGCCACCCAAGGCCAGCAGCGTGGCTTGGGCGGGCACGACCACCGTGCGGCTCTCCGTGCTGCCGGGCTCGGTATGGGTGAACAGCAAGCGCTGCCAACCACGCTGTTCCCCGGCTCCATGCGCGTTCTGCCAGCCCTGCCAGCCCTGCCAGCGGTGGCGCAGGTGGAACTGCACCGGCACGGCGTGGGGGTTCTCATCCGTTTGCGGGTGGCGCAAGCGGTGCAGCCAGGCGCGCAAGAGCGGCGCGGCTTTCATGTCGGTAGGAAACACGCGGCCCGAAGTGCCCACGAACGTCTCCACCCCCAGCGCCTGCGCCCAGTGGCGCATGGCATGGTTGTCAAACCCTGCCAGCAGCGCCTCGATGGCCTGGCGGCGTGCACCGTAGCGGCCTGCAAAAGCATCAGCCCCTTCGGAGTGGGTCAGGTTCAGGCCACCGCGCCCGGCCAGCAAAAACTTGCGGCCCACGCTGGGCATGGCGTCAAACACCTGCACCGCCACACCCGCTTGCGACAGCACCTGCGCCGCCATCAAGCCAGCCGGCCCACCACCCACAACGGCCACCTGCACCGGGGCGCGCTCTTCAATCACATCAGCCATGGAATTTTTTTCTTGAGGAATGGGGGGATTGTCGGGGATGGCGCGCGCGCAGCAGCAGACCCAACCAACAAAAGAGACTGAGTACGCTGCGACAGCGACCAAGGGAAAACCCACTCACGTCAAAGACGGTTTCCACCACCTTTATGCGTAAACTTTAAAAGTTAAATCAACGAGTCTCTTAGTATGAAAATTTCACAAAAAATACGTTGCTGCGCCAGTGCCTTGCTTGTAATTGTCGCGTTGAACAGCCATGCGAACAGCACCAACCAGGAAGCGATATCGCACTATCTACAACAAAACCAGCTCACCCCTATTCAAAAAGGAGGCTTACTCTACAAAGCCATCAAAGGGGATAAGTCACTCTATATTTTTGGAGCCAATGCATTGGCTCCAGTGAACAAAGATGAAATACCTTTCACGGAGAAAGTACTCAACGCCATTGGGAGTAGCGACTACTACGCCAGCGAGAATGGTGATTACTTTACCAAGGGTCTCAATGCCCTTGACATGATAAGACTACAAAAAATTTTTGAAAACAAAAAAGACAACGATTATTTGATAAATTTTGATGAAATAACACAAATACAACTCATCAGCTTTTCAGTATTTATCAAAAAGGAATTATTGCCACTATTAAAAGACATTTATAACAGCGAGAATGAAGAAAAACTTAAAAAAAATGTATTGCAACACAATGCAATTTACTGGCTTGTACTAGACCTCAATGCAAAGTGCATTGTAAAATATCCGCCAAAAATCGCAAAAAGCACTGACTCATCATTGCTAGAAATTGGCAAATACACCAATAAAAAAACAACAGCCATTCTGCACCCTGTTGATGAAATACAAAAAATAAACTCTTCGCTCGATGAAAAAAACACCATTGCAGCATTGACTGAAAAATTACACATGGACTTGGACAAAAATTACAAAATCCAAGTTGACTGCAACGAATGGATTGATGGGGATGAAGCAAGCATAGATGTGCACAGCAAATCATTGACAAACCACAGCAACGAAAGTTTAAAAAAATACTATCAATTATCCATTCACAACAGAAACAAAACTTTTTTTGAAAAAATTCAAACCATTTCAAATTCCAATGACGGAACAGGATTTTTCTCTATCCCAAGCATTCACCTCTTTGGTGATTTAGGCATTCTTCAGCTATTGAAAGATAATCAGTATTCCATCGAGAAAATTCAGTAAAAGTCATGCACACCAATCAACACACAGTCCAGAATCATTTTCATTGGCATTTGTGGATGGGGGCGTTACTGGCATTTTTTCTTTTGTGCACGAACAGTTTTGCTCAGAACGACAAAGAAAAAGCGATAGCAAGCTACCTGCAGTCGAATAAGTTAGAACTGCCGCAGCGTGGAGGACAATTGTACAAAGCCACACTGAATGGGCAATCCTTATATTTATTTGGCCTCACGCATACGGTGACAGTGGATGAAAATAAATCACCATTCACCCGAGAAGTTTTAAGTGCCGTAGCAGATAGCAATTTTTACTATTCTGAAAATGGAATGATAGATTACACTGGCCGAAATTTCACTGATACATTGAGATTTCAAAAATTAATCAAAAACAGCCAAAAAAACTATACGGACACTTTCTCAGAAGAAGAAAAATTCATCTTCGCCATCAATATCGCCATACACAGACCCAAGGAATCTCCATCTATAAACGAAATATTGCACAACAACAAAACTAACGAAGCCATCGCAATAGGGGAAAAATACAATCCTGTATATTGGCTAACGACCCTATACGACCTTCAATGCATCTCAATTTCACAATCAAATATCGAAAGCAAAAAAATCAAAAAAAGAACTGAAGTCGAACTGATAAAAATATTAAAATCATTCAATACCGACATTCATGCATTAGAAGACAAAACAGAGTTTATTCAAAAAACCAACAAAGAAACTCCATTCAAAACACTGGCGGCTGCTTTACAGGAAAGCATTCAAATGCAACTCAGTGAGCAATCCGATTGTTTAGAAATTTGGGAAAGCACCGATGAAAATGAATTAAATAAATATTTATCAGATCGCTTTTTCAACAAAAAATACAATAACTACAACATCTTCAGCTCTCAACTTCTTACCCAAAGAAACTTGGATTTCGCAGAAAAAATAAATAATCCTCCAGCGGATAAGATAGGCGTAGGTTTTTACGCTGTCGGTTCTGGACACCTATTTGGTGAGCAGGGGCTTATAAAGCTCCTGCAAGCCAAGGGATATAAGCTGGAAAAGTTGCAATAAGCATTGGCCGTATCAACACGGCACTCAGGCTGGCAACTCCACCACCTCCCCCACTGGCGTGAGGAAAGCCGCGTGCACCACCGCGCTGGGGTGCAGGGCGGCGATGGCTTGGCGGTAGGTCTGTAGCTGCGCGCACAGCGCCGAGTCGTCCAGCGGGTTGGCGGTGGACTTGTAGTCCAGCACCCACCACGGGCCTTGCTGGGTGCGCACCAGCCTGTCCAGGTAGCGCATGCCGCCGCCCGCACTGCTCAGGGCCTGCTGGGGCAAGCCCACGGGCACTTCATTGGCGCTCCAGGCAATGTGCTGGCTGTCCCACGCCCACGCGCCCTGTCCGCTGGCGATGCGGCTGGCACGCTGCAGGGCCAACTGCAGGGCTTCGGGTTCTAGCTGGTAGCAAAGGGCCAACTGCTGCCAACGCGCAGCCCCCCACTGGCTGGGCGGCTGCTGGGCCAAGGCTGAAGCAGACCAGCCGCCTGCCCGCACAGGCAACCACTGCAGCAAGCGGTGCATGGCTTGGCCTATGCGGGATTCGAGCGATTCGAGCGATTCGAGCGCATCGTCCTCGGTGGGATTTGCTATCAAATTAATAGCTGCTCCAGCTTTATCCATGCGCTGTAGAGCCGTTTTTTCTGGGTAAAACCCACGCAGACTGATAAGGCCCTGGGGAGAAACAGGCAAGGCATCGGCAGCCTGCGGGTCTGCGTCATCTGCGGCATTTGCAATGTCCGCTGGCGCTGCAGCTTGCCCAGCCTCTGGCAGCAAGCCCTGTGCGCCGGGGGCTTGCTCGGTATGGGGCAGCAGGCGCTGCCACCAACTGGTGCTGCTACCACGGTGCGGCTGCACGCTGGAGATGACCAGCGCGTGCTCGGCCCGCGTCAGCGCCACGTACAGGGTGTTGAGTTCTTCGCGGGCGCGCTCGGCTTGCTCGCGCTCCAAGGCGGCAACCACGTCCAGCGGCGGGCGCGATTCGCTGGCGACAAAGGCAAAGCGCTCGGGCACTGGGCTTTGGGCGGGCCAGTCCACCAGCACGCCCATGCTGTCGGCTTTTTGGGCTTCGCTGTCGGTGTCGAGCATCAGCACCAGCGGGGCTTCCAGCCCCTTGGCACCGTGGATGGTGAGCAACTGCACGGCGCTGGGATAGCCATCGGCCCCCATGGCCGCCACGCGGCGCGGTGCGTCCACCAAACCAGCGCGCAAGGCGCGCACCAGCTGGTAGGTGGTGAGAAAGCGTGCGCCTTCCAGCTGCAAAGCGGCGTGCAGCACGGCGCGCACATGCACGGCCACGCGCTCGCGCAGCGCGCTGGGGCTGGCCGCCACCATGCGGGCCAGCACATCGCCGTCGTCGTACATGCGGTGGAGGGCATCGTGCGGCGGCAAGCTGCGCAACCAGTCTTGCCAGCGCTGCAGTTTGGTGGCCGCCTCTTGCAAAGCGGCAGACAAGGGTTGGGGCGCATCACCACGGTCAGGGGCCACACTGGCCAGCAGCACCTCCAGCCACGCTGGGCTGCCCCCTTGTTGGCGTGCGGCGGCCACGGCCACAGCGAGCTGCACCAGATCGTCATCGCTGCAACCCAGCAGTGGGGACTTGAGCGCGCGCGCCAGCGACAAATCGTGCCGGGGCGAGATGAGTGCATCGAGCAGCGCCACCACGTCTTGCACCTCGGCAAAGCTGCCCAGGTCGGCGTTTTCAGGCTGTTCGGCGGGCAAGCCCAGCGCGGCCAGTTCTTGTTCCATCAGGCTCAGACGTTCGCGTTTGCGCGAGAGCACCATCACACTGCCGGGGCTGTGGCCCGTGCTGCGCAGGTAGTGCTGCAGCCAGCGGGCGGCTTGGCGGCACTCCAGCGTTTTGCGGGTTTCTTCGGGCGTGTGGCGGGCTTGCGTGAGGCTGTCGCGCCACTGCAGGGCCAAGCCATTGGCACCATCGCCGCCCTCGTCTGCGTCCGCTTCTGGGCTGTCAGCATCCCCTGCCCCTTTGGCAGGCCGCTCCAGCCTGGGCAGGTGCCACAGCTGCCCCACCGCTTGCGACGCGGTGGTGTGCGCCCGGTAGCCTTGGTAAGCGCCCTGCTCTTGCGCAGCCAGCATGGTGGCGTTGACCACGGCCAGCACAGCCGGGGCGTTGCGCCGGGTGTGGTCGCAGCTCAGGTGGTCGCCCCCCAGCGCTTGGCGCACAAAGGCTTGCGCCGCCACAAACACCTGCGGCTCGGCGCGGCGGAAGCGGTAAATGCTTTGCTTGGGGTCGCCCACGATGAACACGCTGGGCGCGTGGCCCGCGCCGCCATAGGACTCCAACCAGCGCGAGAGGATTTGCCACTGCAGCGGGTTGGTGTCCTGAAACTCGTCGATGAACAGATGCCGCACCTGCGCATCCAGCCGCTCTTGCACCCAAGCGCCCAGCACCGGGTCGCCCATGAGGGTGAGTGCAGCCAGCTCCAAGTCACCCATGTCCACCCAGCCCTGCTCGCGCTTCACAGCGGCAAAGTCTTGCAGCAGCAAGCGGGTCAGGCGCGTCAGGCGCTGCTGGTGCTGCCAGCAGGCGTGGTGCTGGCGCGCTTGCTCGCAGCGCTGCAGCAGCTCTTGCACCAGCAACACGCTGCTCAGGTCGGCGTTTTTCTCGCTCAGTTTGCGGGGTGAGCCTGTGCCGGTCATCAGCGCATCCCACACGCTGTCTTTGCCAGTCCAGCGTTGATCAGTCAGGGCTTTTTCCAGCGCGCTGGCGGCTTTCACACAGGTCTTGCCACTGCACGCGCCCAAGGCCTTGGCAGCAGCCCATAGCTGCTCTTGCACCACGGCTTGCTGCAGGCGCTGCACTGGGTCGTCAAAGCCCGCAAAGTCGGGCATGGCCTGTGCCAAGGGGGCGACGGATTCCAGCACGCGCCCCGCTTGGTCGGCCAGCGCGAACTCGGTGCGCTTGGCAAGGGCCGCTTCCAGCGCTTTGTGGGTTTGGTGGCGGCCGTGTTCGGCCACGCTGGCCAAATAGTCTTGCAGCGGCGCGGACTCGCCGGGCAGGTGTTCGTTGGCCTGCAGCCGCTCCAAAAAGCGCCGCCACACCAGCGCCACGGCTTGGCTGTCGTCTTCCAGCAGCTCGTAGGGCGTGGGCAGCTTGAGCGCTTGCAGCACGGCCAGCGGCGCACTGCCCAGCAAAGCGGCAAACCAGCTGTGGAAAGTGCGTATCTGCGGCTGGCGCCCTTGCTGCAGCAAGTGGGCTTGCAGGCCGCGTGCTGCTTGCAGTTGGGCGGTGCTGGGCTGGGCTATGCCGCGCAACTGCAGTTGCACGCGCAGCGCATCGTCGTCCAAGCTGGCCCACTGGGTGAGCCACTCTTGCAAGCGCTGGCGCATTTCGCCAGCGGCCTTTTTGGTGAAGGTGATGGCCAGTATGTCTTGCGGCCGCGCACCGTCCAGCAGCGCGCGCAGCATGCGCGAGACCAGCATCCACGTTTTGCCCGCGCCCGCGCAGGCCTCCACCGTCACGCTGCGGCGCGGGTCACAGGCCACGGCATAAAAGCGCTCGGACGCCACACGCTGCCCGTTGTGTTCATAGGCCAACGCGGGGGAATGGTTCACCGGGGCTTGGCTCATGCCGGGCTCCAAAAGTCTTTGCGGCACAGGCCGCGCACGCGGCACACCTCGCAGGCACTGCCCTCGCCCAGCGCGGGCATAGGGTGGCCTGCGGCGATGCGGCCCAAGTCGCTGGCGATACCGGCCAGCAGGGCTTGGTAAGCCGCTTGCAGCGCGGGTTGTTCGTGCAGCTTGACGCCTTCGCGCTCGTTCAGGTTGAGGTAACCAGCGCGGGGGGGTGTATCGCTGGGGTGGACGGTGGCGGGCGTATGCAGGGCGGCGTAAAACGGCAGCTGGGTGTCTTCCAGCGGGTCTTTCACGCGGTCACGGGTTTTCTGCGGGGCCTCGGTTTTGTAGTCCAGCAGCAGATAGCCCCCGCGGCTGTCTTGGTCCACGCGGTCCAGGCGGCCTATGAGGTGGACCGACAGAGTGGACGCGGATGCTGGCGCTGGTACGTCGACCTGCAACTGGCGGCGCTGGTCCAGCTCGCCTTGCAGGTACACATGGTCTTGTTGGTGCGGCAGCCACCAGTCCAGATAGGCCTCGCGCAGCAGCGGCCAGCCCGCCCGGTAGGGCAAAAACTCGGCCGCGCTCCATTGCTGGCCTTGCAACTCGGCTTCGCAAGCAGCGTCTAGCAGAGCGCACAGGTGGTCGCGATCCGCCGCGCTGTACACCTTGGGGGCGTGTGGGGCGGCGTCGCCCAAACCACCCTGTAAGCCATCTCGTAAGCCATCGTGAAAGCGTTGCAGCACGGCGTGCAGCCACTGGCCGTAGTCGCGCTTGCCCACTTCGCCATCGAGCTCTTCCAGCTCCTGCAAGCCCAACTGGCGCTGGGCAAAGTAGCGGTAGGGGCAGGTGCGCAGGTCGTCATAGGCGCTGGCCGACAGACTCCACTCGGCGCGCTGCAGCAGGGCTTGTCCGCTGGGCTGCGGGCTTGCCACAGGCGTGGGCTGCAGCCAGCGTTGTTGCAGGCCATCGTCAGTCTCGGCATGGGCGGCATAGGCGGCCCACTGCGGCAAGCCTTGCACCAGCGGGCTGGCTTGCAGGGATTCGCCAGATTCTTCGGCGCTGCGCCAGAGCACGTCGCACACAGGGCCGAGCAAGGCGTTTTGCCACGACTGGGCCAACTGCACCTGCAACTGCTCACGCGAGGGCAGGCCCAGCGCCGCGCGCTGGCTGCGGGTAAAGCCACCGGGCACGTCGGGCGATGGATTCAGGCGCACGGCATCGCAACCACTGAGCACCACCGCCGCAAACGGGCGGCCCAGCAACTGGCTCATGGGCAATATGGCCACTTGCTCTTGCAGGGGGTATGGCGGCTGGTAGCTGGCACCTTCCAACGCTTGGTTGACCCAGCGCTGGAAGTCGTGGGCCTCCAGCGTGCGCTGCGCCCACAGGGCTTGCTGCAGCAGGCTAGTCCATGCGTGCGGCTCTTCTGGCTGCAGGCGCAGCACGGCCAGCACCTGCGTGCCCACCGGGTCTTGCTGCAAGGCGTCCCACAGACCACAGGCTTGCAAGGCTTGCTGCAGCAGGCCTAGCCACTGCGCCAGCGTGTGGCGGCCTGCCAACCCTTCGCGCACCGACTGGATGGACTGCCACACGGCATAGGCCTGCTGGGCTTTGGCAGCGCCCGTGGGCTGGGCCACTGCTGCGGCGAGCAAACGCTGCGCTTGGTGCCACTGGCGCACGCGCTGGCGGCGCAGCCACGTTTCTAGCGTGTTCACGTCCAACTCGGCACTGCGCCACAGCGGGGCCAGCTTGGCAAAGTTGAGCACATCGTCGCTGCTGGCGCTCCAGTGGGCGGCGCGCAGCAGCGCCATGAGGCAAGCCGCCGCATGGCTGGTGGAAAGCTTCCAGCCGTTTTCGTCGCGCATCTGCACGCCTGCGGCTTCGAGCAAGCAACGCACGCGGCGCGTCAGTGACCGGTCGGTGCTGACCCACGCCACCGGGTAGCGGTCAGCAGCAATGTGTTGCAGCAGGCACGCCGCCGTGCGCTGCGCTTCGTCTTCGGTACTGCTGCAGGCGTGCAGACGGATCTCAGCATGGCGCTGCAAGGTGGCAGGGACGGAGCTGAACAGGTCATCCTGCGCCGTCTGGGCGTTGGGGGCCAGCAAAGGCAGCAACACCGAGCAACCGGGGCGCACGCGGTTGCAATGCTGGTGCAAGGCTTGGGCCAAGGGGTCGGGGGCAATGCCTTGCACCCAGACCACGGCATCCCACTCGGCCAGCCAGTCAGCGTCCCACAAGCAATCGGTGGCATAGCCCGAAAGCGCCGCCCACTCCACCGCCAAGTGGGCCACGGCCAATTCCCAGCGCAGGTGGGGCGAGTCCATCAACTCCACCACCTTGACCGACTGGCGGGCCTGCTGCGCCCAGGCGGCGCGCCCCTCGGGGCCGGCAGCAGCGGCCAAGGGTGCCAACTGCTGCACGGCCTGCACCAAGGCGCTGGCCATGTGCTCGTCACCGGGCAGCTGGGCGCGGGCCAGCAGGGCTTGGGCACTCAGGTGATCGAGTGCGGCATCAAAGCGGATGTCCAGCACCGATCCATCCACGCGCGCCAAACCTTGGCTCTGTATCCAGTTGGAGGTGGTTTCAAACCGAGGGCAAAACACAGCCTCACTGGCCGCTCCTGCCGCGCTGCTGGCCGTTTGCAGCCACAAGCGTTGGGCCAGTGGCAATAGCTGGGCAAAGGGCAATAGCACCACAGTTTTGGCCGGGTGGGCTTGCAAAACCTGCAAGGTGTGGCTCAAGCGCGCGAGCAACCCGGTTTGGGGCGCCACCCAGACTTGCACGACCGGGTGGCTGTGCGGGTAAGCAAATGCGCGTTGCCGTGCTGGGGGACGGCCCGCAGCCCCGGGGCTGCTCGGGTCATGCATATTGGCTATAACGCTGATAGGTGTTTCCGTCAGAGGGGAAGGCTTGCTTTCTGTCACAATGCCACCACTTTACCTGCATAGACAATCCCCGCAAGGAAACTTTCATGGCCAGCGAACTCATCAAACACGTCACCGATACCTCCTTCGAAACTGACGTCTTGAAACATCCCCACGCGGTGTTGGTGGACTACTGGGCTGAATGGTGCGGCCCCTGCCGCATGATCGCCCCCATCTTGGACGAATTAGCGCCTGTCTACGACGGCAAGCTGCAAATCGCCAAGATGAACGTGGACGAAAACCGCGACATTCCCGCCAAGTTTGGCATCCGTGGCATCCCCACGCTGATGCTGTTCCAAGACGGGCAACTCAAGGCCACCAAAGTGGGGGCTTTGAGCAAGGCGCAATTGACTGCATTCATCGATCAAGCACTGACTGCCTGATCTAGCGCAACCGACAGCGCGCACGGGGCTTGACGTGCTGTCGGTTTTTGCTGTCATAATCGCGCCCTGCAAGTACAAAGAGACGCCTGCCCTATAAGCGGCACCCCATAGCGATAACGCCCTTGCAGCGTTGTCCACACAACCCCCAAATTACTTTCATACCAGCGGCACTCTGCCGTGATTTGGTCATAACCCGAGCGGGAACATTGCCACCATGCACCTGAACGAACTCAAGGCACTGCACGTGTCTGAATTGCTCAAGCAAGCTGAAGAACTAGAAATCGAAAACACCGGCCGCATGCGCAAGCAGGAGCTGATGTTTGCCATCATCAAAAAGCGCGCCCGTACCGGCGAGCAAATCATTGCCGATGGCGTGCTGGAAATCCTGCCCGATGGTTTTGGCTTCTTGCGCAGCCCCGACACCAGCTTCACGGCCAGCACCGACGACATCTACATCAGCCCCAGCCAAGTGCGCCGCTTCAATTTGCACACGGGTGACATGATCGAAGGCGAAGTGCGCACCCCCAAAGACGGCGAGCGCTACTTTGCCCTGAATAAGCTGGACAAGGTCAACGGTGGCCCACCAGAAGGCAACAAGCACAAGGTGATGTTCGAAAACTTGACGCCCCTGTTCCCCAAAGAACAGATGCGTTTGGAGCGCGAGATCCGCGGTGAAGAAAATATCACCAGCCGCATCATCGACCTGATCGCCCCCATCGGCAAAGGCCAACGCGCCCTGCTGGTCGCTCCACCCAAGAGCGGCAAGACCATGCTGATGCAGCACATCGCCCACGCGATTTCCGCCAACTACCCCGACAGCCACATGATGGTGTTGCTGGTGGACGAGCGCCCCGAAGAAGTGACCGAAATGCAGCGCACCGTCAACGCCGAGGTGATTGCATCCACCTTTGACGAACCCGCCGCCCGCCACGTGCACGTCGCCGAGATGGTGATCGAGCGCGCCAAGCGCTTGGTCGAGCTGAAAAAAGACGTGGTCATCCTGCTGGACTCGATCACCCGCTTGGCCCGTGCTTACAACAACGTGGTGCCCTCCTCCGGCAAAGTGCTGACCGGTGGTGTGGATGCCAACGCCCTGCAGCGCCCCAAGCGCTTCTTGGGCGCGGCGCGCAATGTGGAAGAAGGCGGTTCGCTGACCATCATCGCCACCGCACTGGTGGACACCGGCAGCCGCATGGACGAAGTGATCTTTGAAGAATTCAAAGGCACCGGCAACTGCGAAATCCACTTGGACCGCCGCTTGTACGAAAAGCGTGTGTTCCCCGCTATCCAGCTCAACCGCTCAGGCACGCGCCGGGAAGAGTTGCTGCTGCAACCCGAAATTCTGCAAAAGACCCGCATCCTGCGCCAGTTCCTCTACAACATGGACGAAATCGAATCCATGGAGATGGTGCTCAAGCAAATGAAGGCCACGAAGAACAACAACGAATTCTTCGACATGATGCGCCGTGGTGGCTAAGTTATAATCGACTGTTTTTCGCGGCAAGTACGCCAGATGGGCTGGCGCGGCTGTTGCAACTGATGGAGTAAACAATGAAAGAAGGCATTCACCCTAACTACCGCGAAGTGTTGTTCGTGGATCTGTCCAACGGCTTCAAGTTCGTGACCCGTTCTTGTGTGAACACCAAGGAAACCGACACCTTCAACGGTAAGGAATATCCCTTGTTCAAACTGGATACTTCCAGCGAATCCCACCCCTTCTACACAGGCACCCAAAAGTCCGTGGACAACATGGGTGGCCGCGTGGAAAAATTCCGCAACAAGTTCGGCAAGGTTCTGGTCAAGTAAGAATCGCACGCAAAGCCCATGGCTTTGTGACCAAGCAGCCCGGTTCGCCGTGCTGCTTTTTTTTCGACATCAAGAACCCCACAACCACACCGCTGCACAGTGAAACAACCCAATCCCGCCATCGTTGCCCAAGCCGCCGTTCGTCGCCTGCCACGCTGGGCATTGTGGGGCTTGACCTTGGTGTACGCCTTGGCAGGCTTTTGGGGCCGCGATCCTTGGCGCAGTGCCGACATGACCACGCTCGGTGTGATTCAAGCCCTGATACAGCGCCACAGCGACTGGTGGCACCCCGCACTGCCAGGAGCTGCCATCGACAACGCCGTGCTGTTGCCATACTGGGTGGGTGCTTGGTTCTTGCAGCACACCCCTGTGGGCTGGGATCTGGCTGGCTTTGTGCGTCTGCCTTTCATCGTGCTCTTGGGCTTGGCTTTCGCATGCACATGGTACGGATGCTATTACCTGGCGCGCCACCCACAAGCCCAACCCGTGGCCTTTGCCTTTGGCGGCGAAGCCAAACCCAACGACTTTGCCCGAGCCTTGGCCGATGGGGCTTTGCTGGCACTCATGGCATCCTTGGGTTTGGCCCAGATTGGGCATGAAACCACCCCTGCGCTGTTCCAACTGGGGGGCGTAAGCCTGCTGTTTTATGGGTTGAGCAGTCGCCCCTATCACCCGGTAGTGGCCCACACAGCCTTGGCTGTGGGCAGTGCCGTGCTAGCCCTATCGGGAGCACCGCTGATGGCAGTGGCCTACCTAGCTGCAGAACTGGTGATACCGCGCCACTTGCCTACTGAAGAATGGCCACACCGCCACGTGCGACGCTGGGGTGTACTGCCGTACGTGGCCATGGTTTTGCTGCTGAGTACGGCGCTGGATTTGTGGCGCTGGCGCATGGAAGCCCCCAATCTGCATTGGGGCGGTATCAGTGGAACAGCCCAACTGCTGGTGTGGTTCACATGGCCAGCATGGCCCTTGGCACTGTGGGGCGTGTGGCGCTGGCGCAAGCACGTGCTCAGCCGTGAATTCCCCCGCCACATGGCGCTGCCACTGTGGTTTGTGGTGGTATCCGTGCTGTGCATGCTGTTCAACCCCGACCCAGACCGCACCCTATTCTTGGCATTGCCCAGCATGGCTGCCTTGGCCGCATTTGCGCTGCCCACGCTCAAGCGGCAAGTCAGTGCACTGGTGGACTGGTTCACCTTGGTGTTTTTTTCGGCTTGTGGCTTCACCATTTGGGTGGTGTGGCTGGCATTGCAAACCGGTTTCCCTGCCCAACCTGCAGCCAACGTAGCACGTCTGGCACCGGGTTTTGAACACCGCTTTCTGATACCAGCGTTGATAGTGGCCATACTGGCTACGCTGGCGTGGGTGTACTTGGTGCAATGGCGGGTGGGTCGCCACCGTGCGGCCATTTGGAAAAGCTTGGTGTTGCCAGCCACTGGGGCGGTGCTGTGCTGGACGCTGCTGATGAGTTTATGGCTGCCACTGCTGGACTATGCACAAAGCTACCGGGTATGGGCACAACGCATCGTGATTGCGGCAAGCAGCCCATTGACCTGCCTGCGCACCCAAGGCTTGGATGCAGCCCACAGCGCTGCCCTGCATTGGTACATGCCCGAGGTCATGAGCCGCGGCGAGAGCCAATGCAATTGGCTGCTGGTGGAAGCTGAACCCGGCGCTCCCTCGCCACGGGGCATAGACTGGGATCAATGGCGAGTGCGCCAACTGGTGCAGCACCCTGTAGGCAATGCCGACGATGTATGGCTACTGGAGCGCCGCCGCTGAGGTGGTGCGCAAATCGGAAAAGTCCGAACTGGGTGGCAAGGGGTTGCGTACCCGCTGCGCTGGAAACAGCAAGCTAAAGACCGAACCTTGCCCCACCACACTGTCGATTCGCAGCTCTGCCCCGTGCCGCTGCGCCACGTGCTTGACAATGGCCAAGCCCAAACCAGTACCACCAGAATCACGCGAGCGGCTACGATCAACACGGTAAAAGCGCTCGGTCAAGCGCGGAATATGCTCGGGCGCAATACCTGGGCCTTCGTCTTGCACGCACAGCAAGCCACTGCCGTCATCCAGACGTTGCCAGCGCACGGTAATGGTTTTTTCCACCGGGGTGTAACGCACGGCGTTGCCAATCAGGTTGTAAATCGCACTGTGCAGCTCGCTCTCCACGCCTGCCAGTTCAGTCGCAGGGCCGCAATCAAACACCAAGGGATGGGGCTTGCCCCAGAGCACGCGGCCCAATTCGGCCGCTTCTTGTTCGCACAGTTGCAACACGGCATCCACACGCATCCATTGCTGCATACCGGGCACGGGGCTGCCTTCTAAGCGTGAAAGCACCAGCAAATCACTCACCAAGGTTTGCATACGCTGGGCCTGCTGGGCCATCAGCCCCAAGTAGTGCTGCTGCTCGTTTGGCTCCAGAGGCAGGCTTTGCAAGGTCTCCACAAAGCCCGACAACACGGTCAATGGAGTGCGTATTTCGTGCGATACATTGGCCACGAAATCGCGCCGCATGGCCTCTGCCTGCTCCAAAGCAGTGATATCGCGCGATAGCAGCAAGCTGCGCCCTTCGCCGTAGGGATGCATGTGCACCGACAAACGCACAGGCTTACTGGGTGTACTGACACGGCCTGTCAACACCACCTCATGATCGAATTCACGGCTGGCGCTGTAGGCGGTGTACACCGGGTCGCGCACCAGATTGACCAAATGCTGCAGCAAATCACGCTGCGGCACCAAACCAAAGTGATTGGCCGCCATTTGGTTAAACCACTCGATACGACCTTGCGCATCAAGCAACACCACGCCATTGGGCGAGGCCTGCATAGCAGCCAGAAAGTCCTGTAGCCGCGCATCGCTGGTTTGCAACTCGCGCTCACGCTCACGCATAAGGCGTCGCACACGGTCACCTGCTTCACCCCATACACCGGCCTGTGCTGGTGGCATATCGAGTGCCCCACGGCGCAACCAGCGCAGCAAGCGCGTGGCCTTCCACACATCCAGCAATAACCACCATACACCGGCCATGACCACGGCCAGCACCATCCACGCCCAGTGACCAGTACCGACCAAGAAATAGACGGTTCCTGCTGCCACCAGTTGCCACAGCAGCAGCGTGAGCAAACGCCCTGCCAAGATGCGCAGGGTCATGATGCGCGAACGCTCACCGCAGCGGTGGGTTGGGCAGTCAAGCGATAACCCGCACCGCGCACGGTTTCCACCAAGGCACCTGCCGCACCCAAGGCCTCGCGCAAACGTTTGACGTGTACATCCACCGTGCGTTCTTCGATATACACGTGGTCGCCCCACACCTTGTCGAGCAATTGGGCTCGGCTGTGCACCCGCTCAGGATGGCCCATGAGGTAGTGCAAGAGCTTGAATTCTGTAGGGCCCAACTTGATAGGCTGCTCGCCAAAGGCCACGCGATGCGTGGACGGATCAAGCTTGAGACCAGCGATGGACAAAGGATCGCCTGCCGTATCGGGGGTGCGGCGGCGCAACACCGCGCGCACGCGTGCGAGCAACTCCTTGGTCGAGAACGGTTTGACCAAGTAATCGTCGGCACCTGCATCCAAACCGGCGACGCGATCAGCCTCATCCCCACGCGCTGTGAGCATGATGATGGGTACATCTTTGGTTCGGCTGTCGGCGCGCCAGCGCTTGGCCAGTGTCAGGCCACTTTCGCCGGGCAACATCCAGTCGAGCAAGATGAGGTCGGGCACATCGTCCTCCACCTCGCGCTCGGCCGTGGCACTGTCCAGCGCCCAGCGGGTTTTGAAACCGTTGTGGCGCAGGTTCACGGCAATCAATTCGGCAATGGCTGATTCGTCCTCGACGATCAGCACAGCAGGCATGGTTCTCATCGGATCAGGGATTCAATCTTGTCCATGGCTTGGTGGCGAATGTCTTCACCCTTGACCACATACACAATGAATTCAGCAATGTTCTTGGAGTGATCGCCAATGCGTTCAATCGCTTTGGCCAAAAACAGCAAGTCCAAGCTGGGCGAAATCAGGCGCGGGTCTTCCATCATGTAGGTAATGAGCTTGCGCACAAAACCATCGAACTCTTGGTCGATCAAATCGTCTTCCTTGAGGATGGTGACCGCTGCATTCACATCCAAGCGGGCAAACGCATCCAACGCTTTGTTGAGCAAGCCCGAGGCCAAATCCGAGGCCACACGCAGTTCCAGCGTGGGCAAGTTGCGCGAATTGCCACTGTCGATGATGGAGCGCACCATGCGGGCAATCTTGGCGGCTTCATCGCCCACACGCTCCAGATTGGCCGTGGTCTTGGAAATGGCCATGAGCAAGCGCAAATCGCGCGCGGTGGGTTGACGGCGACCAATGATGCTGGTCAGGTCTTCGTCAATCTCGATCTCCATCGCGTTGACCTTTTCTTCGCGCGCCATCACTTGACTGGCCAAGTCGCCACTGAAGTGCGACAAGGCCGCAATGGCATCCCGAATTTGCGATTCGACCAAGCCGCCCATCTCCATCAGCAGAGTGGAAACGGTGTTGAGTTCGCTGTCGAACTGGGTAGATAGGTGTTTATCTGGCATTTTCAACTCCCCCTGTGCTTAGCCAAAGCGGCCGGTGATGTAGTCTTCAGTCTCTTTGCGGCTGGGCTTGAAGAACATTTGCTCGGTGGCACCAAACTCCACCAAGTCGCCCAGATACATGTAGGCGGTGTAGTCACTGCAGCGGGCAGCCTGCTGCATGTTGTGCGTGACGATGACCACGGTGTAGTCGTTTTTCAACTCCACAATCAGCTCTTCCACCTTGGCGGTAGAAATCGGATCCAGCGCCGAGCAAGGCTCGTCCAGCAACAGCACCTCGGGTTTGATGGCAATACCGCGCGCAATGCACAAGCGCTGCTGCTGGCCGCCAGACAAGCCAGAGCCGCTTTGGTGCAGTTTGTCTTTCACTTCAGGCCACAGCGCCGCCTTGCGCAGCGCCCACTCCACACGCTCTTCCATGTCGGTGGCGTTGAGGTTCTCGAACAACTTCACGCCAAAGGCAATGTTGTCAAAGATGGACATCGGAAACGGCGTGGGCTTTTGGAACACCATGCCCACACGAGCGCGCAAGAGGGCTACGTCTTCTTTGCTGGTCAGCAGGTTTTCACCGTCCAACAGCACTTGGCCTTCGGCGCGTTGCTCGGGGTAGAGCTCGTACATGCGGTTGAACACGCGCAGCAGCGTGGACTTGCCGCAGCCCGAGGGGCCAATGAATGCCGTGACGCGCTTTTCCGGGATTTCCATGTTGATGCCCTTGAGGGCGTGGAACTTGCCGTAGTAAAAGTTCAGATCCTTGACCGTCAACTTGGCTTGGGTAGGGTTGGAAGCAGTGTTGTGCAACATAGCGTATGGAGGTTATTTGTTACGGGTCAGCAAACGGGCCAAGATGTTCAAACCCAACACCGTCAGGGTGATGAGGAACACACCCGCCCAAGCAAGGTGCTGCCAGTTTTCATAGGGGCTCATGGCGAACTTGAAGATGGTCACCGGCAAGCTGGCCATGGGTTCGCTCAGGCTGGTGGTCCAGAACTGGTTGCTCAGCGCTGTAAAGAGCAGCGGCGCGGTTTCACCGGCAATACGGGCCACAGCCAGCAAGATGCCAGTAATGACACCGGCACGCGCCGACTTGAGGGTGATGCTCATGATCACCTTCCACTTGGGTGTACCCAGCGCATAGGCAGCTTCGCGCAAACCAGCAGGCACCAGTTGCAGCATGTTTTCGGTGGTGCGAATCACCACCGGAATCACGAGCAGCGCCAGCGCCACAATGCCGGCATAAGCCGAGAAGCTCTTGAACTGTGCCACCACCACGGAGTACACAAACAAGCCCACCACGATAGAGGGGGCCGAGAGCAAGATGTCGTTCACAAAGCGCACCGACGAAGCCAGCCAGCTCTTGCTGTCGTACTCGGCCAAGTAGATGCCTGCCAATATGCCCAACGGTGCCCCCACGCAGGTAGCCAAGGACACCATGATGAAGGAGCCGTAAATGGCGTTGAGCAAACCGCCTTCCTCGTTCGGGGGCGGTGTCATTTGGCTCATGGTGGCCCAGGTGAGACCGGCCAAGCCTTGGCGCAGGGTTTCCCAGAGAATCCAAAACAGCCACACCAAACCAAACGCCACGGCCAGCAAGGACAGCACAATGGCCAAGCGGTTGATGAACTTGCGTTGCTGATAGCGACGCGCGCGGATTTCGGTCAAAGAAGCAGACGCGGTCATGGAAGATGTCTTAGAGGTAGTCGCGGTGCTCATGACTTGGCTCCTTCGGCTTTACGCAGGCGTGCCAGCAAGAGCTTGGACAGAGACAAAATCACAAAGGTGATGAAGAACAGCACCAGCCCCAAATACATGAGGGCCGCTTGGTGCATGCCTTGGCCCGCTTCGGCAAATTCATTGGCCAGCGCCGACGTGATGCTGTTGGCCGCTTGGAAGATGCTCAGCGAATCGAGCTGGTTGAAGTTACCAATCACAAAGGTCACCGCCATGGTCTCGCCAATGGCGCGGCCCAAGCCCAGCATGATGCCGCCGATCACCCCGGTCTTGGTGTAGGGCAGCACCACCTTGGCCACCACTTCCCAAGTCGTCGCACCCAAGCCGTAAGCGGACTCTTTGAGCATGGGCGGGGTGACTTCAAACACATCGCGCATGACCGATGCAATGAAGGGAATGATCATGATGGCCAGAATCACACCGGCAGAGAAAATACCGATCCCGACCGGAGGGCCGGAAAAGAAAGCGCCCACATACGGCACGCCTGCGGTGAGCTTTTGCAGTGGCTGCTGCACATAAGTGGCCAGCAATGGGCCAAACACCAGCAAACCCCACATACCGTACACGATGGACGGAATGGCGGCCAGCAATTCAATGGCGGTACCCAATGGGCGTTTGAGCCAATTGGGAGAGAGTTCGGTCAGAAACAAGGCAATGCCAAAACTCACCGGCACTGCAATCAACAAGGCAATGAAGGAGGTGGCCAAGGTGCCATACACCATGACCAGCCCCCCAAAATCTTCCTGCACGGGATCCCACACCGTGCGCCCCAGAAAACCCAGACCATAGCGCGCAATGGCAGGCCATGCGCTGATAGTCAAGGTCACCAAAATGGCCAGCAACAGGCCTAAGGTCAACCACGCTGCGCCTTGGGCGGACCAAGCAAACAGCCTGTCCCCCCATGGACCTGCGCGACGACGCGAAACACCGGCAGATAGATTCTTCATGGCTTATTTATAAGCGACAGGCTTGCCTGCTTGGTCGGTCACTTGGCCCCAAGCCTTTTGGATAGCACCCACCACAGGTGCGGGCATGGGCACGTAGTCCAAGTCAGCAGCAGTCTTGCCACCATTGGTGTAGGCCCAGTTGAAGAACTTGAGCACTTGGCTGCCGTTCTCGGGCTTGTCTTGCTTCATGTGCACCAAGATGAAAGTAGCCGAAGTGATGGGCCAAGAATCCTTGCCAGGCTGGTTGGTCAGGATTTGGTAGAAAGTCTTGTTCCAGTCAGCACCTGCGGCAGCGGCCTTGAAGGTGTCGTCATCTGGCAGGGGATAGCTGCCAGCGGCGTTTTGCACCAAGGCGTAACTCAGCTTGTTTTGCTTGGCGTAGGCGTATTCCACATAGCCAATGGAGTTGGGCAAACGGCTCACGAAAGCGGCCACGCCTTCGTTGCCCTTGCCACCAGCGCCCACGGGCCAGTTCACGGCAGTGCCTTCACCCACTTTGGCCTTCCACTCGGCATTCACTTTGCTCAGGTAGTTGGTGAAGATGAAGGAAGTACCGGAACCATCAGCGCGGCGCACAGGGGCAATGGCTGCATCAGGCAGGTTCAGGCTGGGGTTCAGGGCCTTGATGGCAGCGTCGTTCCACTTGGTGATCTTGCCCAAGTAGATATCGCCCAGCACTTGGCCTGTCAGCTTGAGCTGGCCGGGTTGGATACCTTGCACGTTGACCACGGGCACCACGCCACCCATCACGGTGGGGAATTGGATTTGGCCCTTGGCCTTGAGTTCTTCGTCCTTCAGGGGCATGTCCGATGCGCCGAAGTCCACAGTCTTGGCATCGATTTGCTTGATACCGCCACCCGAACCGATGGACTGGTAGTTGACCTTCACGCCAGTGACCTTGTTGTAGTCAGACGCCCACTTGGCATAGATAGGCGCTGGGAACGAGGCACCCGCACCAGTGATTTCTTGGGCCGAAGCCGACAGACCTACGGAAGCCAGCACAGCAGCCAGCATTGACAGACGCAAGGTAGTTTTCATAGCCATCCTTCGATTGGTTGAGGAAATTCTCTGGCTGGACTTTAAGAAGGTTTTATGACTTTTGTGTGACAAACCCTTCACACCTCTGTCATGGCGGCCCTTTAGGCTAACGAACTCCCCCTCGTTCCCACTTGTGTATGCACCGCCTGCCAATACCCACCCTCAACCGCCGCCAACTTTTAGGCAGTGCCGCTTTGGGCTTGGGTGCATGGAGCCTGCCAAGCAGCGCACAAACTAGCCGCAGCATCCCCATCATCCAAGTGCTGGACACGAGCCCCAGCCAAGTAGATTTGAGCAAAGACTTCGTGGTAGGAGCCCGTGCTGCATGGCAAGAATGCAACCGCCAAGGTGGCATAAATGGACGAACCATCACGCACACCGTCCTCGAATACGACGGCAGCCCCGATAGCCTGAACTGGGTACTGCAAACCATCCAAGCCACACGCAACTGCACAGCCGTGGTGGGCACAGTCGGCAGTCGGCTCGCTGCTGCACTAGGGCTGCGCTTGGCTACCGAGATTCCCGATATGCCCCACATTGCCCCTTGGTTGCAGCGCAGTAGCGAGGACATGCCCACCACCTTTGGCATCTTTGCCACATGGCAAGAGCAAATCCATTTTGCACTGCGCAGCCTCTCCAGCGTAGGCGTGCAAACATTGGGCGTGGTGTATGCCAGCAGCAGCGACCAGCAAAGCAACCAAGCCGATGTGCAAGCCATGGGTGAACGCTTGGGCGTGCAATTGCAACATCTGGCCCCCCGCACCAACCTGCAAGAACTGGCCCAGCAGCTGACCGAAAGCAGTCCACGCATCTTGGTATTTTTAGGCGGTAGCCCTGAACTAGCCCAATGGGCCCAAGGTTTAGAGCAACAAAATCGCCAACGCTACGTGGTGGCCTTATCTGACGTGAATTTGCTGTTATTGCAGCAAATGGGGGTATCCCGCAAAACCCCGGTTATTGCCACCCAAAGCGTCCCCCTGCCCAACGCCCCCATGCCACTGGTACGCAACTACCGCGACATCCTGAGCAAGTTGTACGACGAACCAGCCAGCCCACACAGCTTGGCGGGCTACACCTCGGCCCGCTTTGCCCTAGAAGCCCTGCGCAATGCCAGCAGCCCACAACGCAGCAGCGTGCTGCAGTGGCTCAACCGCCGCACCCCAGTGGACTTGGGCGGATTGCAGGTGCAAGCCTCCAACCAACGCAAGCAGGTGTTCGTGACGCAAACCATGCTCGACAGCAAAGGTCGGCTGATTGGCTAAACTCCCCCCCTTTACACCCACCCACAGCTTTTCGTCCATGCAAAATCCCAAGCGTCTGGCCGCCGTCGATCTAGGCTCCAACAGTTTTCGCCTAGAAATTGGTCGGGTAGACCACGGTTCTTTTCTGCGCACCGAATACCTCAAAGAAACCGTGCGCCAAGGCGCTGGCTTGGACGAGGAACGCAACCTCACCACCGATGCCATGCAAGCGGGCTGGGACTGCCTGGCCCGTTTTGGCGAACGTTTAGCAGACTTTGCCCCCGAAGAAGTGCGTGCAGTCGCCACCCAAACCCTGCGCGAAGCGCGCAACCGCGACGTGTTTTTGGAACGCGCCAACGCCATATTGGGTTTCCCCATTGACGTGATTTCGGGCCAAGAAGAGGCCCGCCTGATTTACCAAGGCGTAGCGCACCTGCTGCCCGAGACCGACGAGAAGCGCTTGGTCATCGATATTGGCGGGCGCTCCACCGAGTTGATATTGGGCCACGGCCACCAAACCTTGGCCATGGAGTCCTACCGCGTGGGCAGCATTGCGTGGTCCAAGCGTTTTTTTGCCGATGGTGTGCTGAACAAAAAAGCCTTTGAGATAGCCGAAATTGCCGCCAAGGCTGTGCTGGACGAGGCCTTTGGCACCTACCAAGCCAGCCAGTGGCAAACCGCCTACGGCTCAGCCGGCACGGTCGGTGCCGTGGGCGATGTGCTGCAGGCCAACGGCTTTGCAGCAGGCACCATCACCCAAGAGGGCTTGGACTGGCTGCTGGAGCGCCTACTCAGTGCCCAACACGCTGACAAAGTGAAACTGCCTGGTCTGCGCGAAGACCGCAAAGCCATTATTGGCGGCGGTTTGAGCGTGATTCGTGCCCTCTTTAGCCTGCTGGGCATTCGCAGCCTGCGCAAGGCAGACGGCGGCTTGCGCCACGGCCTCATTTGCGACTTGCTCGACGCCGAACACCCCTTTGGCGACCTGCGCCAACACAGCGTAGACCGTTTGGCCCGCAAGTTCGAGGTGGACAGCACCCACGGCGAGCGCGTAGGCCGCGTGGCTACCCAACTGCTGCGCGAGCTACTGCCCACCTACCCCGCCATCAGCACAGAAAAACACCCAGCTTTGGTGCAAAAGCTGCAATGGGCCGCCCAACTGCACGAGCTGGGCGGCTTTATCTCGCACGACGACCACCACAAGCACGGTGCCTACATCTTGGATCACGTGGACGCAGCGGGCTTTAGCCTGTCTGAAATGCACCGCCTGAGCCTCTTGGTGCTGGGCCACCGCGGCAAGCTGCGCAAGCTGGAAGCCGCCTTGGGCCAAGTGGATTTGGTGTTGCAGCTCGTGTGCTTGCGCTTGGCCGTCATCCTGTGCCATGCACGCCAAGAGCCTGCCATGCAAGCACTGCACCTGAGCGCACAACCTAAGAGCCAAACCATCCACCTGCAATGCCCAGCGGACTGGGCGCGCAACTACCCACAATCGGCCCATTTGCTGCGTGAAGAAATACTGGCATGGCAAAAAACCGGCTGGATGCTGACCGTAAACCTGTAATAAGCAAAACCATATAGCCACCCCCACCCTATCTGCCTAGAATCAATCACCGGGCCCAAGCATTGGCAGCCCGGTTTTTTTTGACCGGTCCAATCCAAGCGCCCTTTTTGGAAATCCCTTTAGGAGCTTGGAATCATGGAAATTTTTGACTACGACAACATCCTGCTGCTGCCACGCAAATGCCGTGTAGAAAGCCGCAGCGAATGCGATGCCAGCGTGCAACTGGGCGCACACACCTTCCGCCTGCCCGTAGTGCCCGCCAACATGAAAACCGTGGTGGACGAACACATCTGCCAATGGCTGGCCGCCAACGGTTACTTCTACGTCATGCACCGCTTTGACTTGGACAACGTGGCCTTTACCCAAGCCATGCAGGCCAAGGGGCTGTTTGCCTCCATCTCGCTGGGCGTCAAAGCGCCCGACTACGCCACCGTAGACACCCTGGCAGCCCAAGGCATTACGCCCGAATACATCACCATCGACATCGCCCACGGCCATGCCGACAGCGTGAAAAACATGATCGCCCACATCAAAGCCAAGCTACCAGGCAGCTTTGTGATTGCCGGCAACGTGGCCACGCCCGAAGCCGTGATCGACCTGGAAAACTGGGGCGCAGACGCCACCAAGGTGGGCGTGGGCCCCGGCAAGGTGTGCATCACCAAACTCAAAACCGGCTTTGGCACCGGCGGCTGGCAGCTCAGCGCGCTCAAGTGGTGCGCGCGGGTGGCGACCAAGCCCATCATTGCCGATGGCGGTATCCGCAGCCACGGAGACATTGCCAAAAGCATCCGCTTTGGTGCCAGCATGGTCATGATCGGCTCGCTCTTTGCCGGCCACGAAGAAAGCCCTGGCCAAACCGTGGAAGTGGACGGCCAGCTGTACAAGGAGTACTACGGCTCGGCCAGCGACTTCAACAAAGGCGAGTACAAGCACGTAGAGGGCAAGCGCATTCTGGAGCCCATCAAAGGCAAGCTGGCCGACACGCTGGTGGAGATGGAGCAAGACGTGCAAAGCTCCATCAGCTACGCGGGCGGCAAAAAGCTCATGGACATCCGCAAGGTGAACTACGTGATTTTGGGCGGCGACAATGCCGGGGAACATTTGCTGATGTAAGAAAGAAGCCCTGCATGTCCGAATCTGCACGAATTGCCTTCCTTGGAATCGGCTCCATGGGCCACCCCATGTGCTGTAGGCTGCTACAGGCAGGGCATGCAGTTCATGTCTGGAATCGCACGGCGACCAAAGCCCAAGCACTGGCCACCCACGGTGCAGTGGTGCACGAAAGCGCAGCCGATGCGCTGGCGCAGGCTGACATAGCCATCACCATGCTGGAAAACGGCGCAGTGGTACACGACGTGCTACTGGCCACCGAAGCCGCCCGCGCCCTGCCCGCCGGGGCGCTGGTCATAGACATGTCGTCCATCCAGCCCGTGCAGGCGCAAGCCCACGCCCAGCAACTGCAAGCGTGGGGCCTGCGCGCGCTGGACGCACCCGTGTCCGGCGGCACCATAGGGGCCGAACAAGGCACGCTGGCCATCATGGTGGGGGGCGACGCGGCGGACTTTGACAGCGCCCATCCCGTGCTGGCCGCACTGGGGCGCAGCACCCACGTGGGGCCGCATGGCTCGGGCCAACTGGCCAAACTGGCTAACCAAATGATTGTGGGCGGCACCATAGGCCTGGTGGCCGAAGCCCTGCTGCTGTGCCAGCGCGGCGGGGCCGACATGGGCAAGGTGCGCCAAGCCATCAGCGGCGGCTTTGCCGACAGCCGCGTGCTGCAGGTACACGGCCAGCGCATGGTGGACGGCGACTTCGCCCCCCGCGCCCGCATGACCGTGCAACTCAAAGACCTGCGCAACGCCCTGAGCACCGCGCAAAGCCTGCAGTTCGACACCCCCATCACCACCCTGCTGGAGCAGCTCTACGCCCAAGCCATAGACCACGGACTGGCCGATTTGGACCACGCGGGGTTGTTTGTGGAGTTGGATAAGGGGTAGGGCCGTCTTGGCCGTAGAGGGGCTATAGTGCGCTGCAAATCACATGCATACCGCCGAAACAGCAAAAATATATCGGTGCGTCCCAGACGTATCAACCGTGGTTTGCCGTCTACATTACGTTAACCATCCATCATGACCGAAGACGAACGCTGGGCGCATATCGTCGCTCTCGACGATGAACTTCTCAAAGGTGGTGTCGTTCTCTCGGAATGGTGCACTTTCATCGTCCGAGACGTAGACATGGCATTCGCAGGCGGGGCACATTTAGCCGCAGTACTTACTGCCGTTTCGGGCATCGAGACGTATCTCCGGTCAGAGTATTCCGTGACCAGAAAGGAACGCTTGGTGGAGCTAACTAACCGAGCAGGAATTGATGCTAATTTAAAAGCTGATCTTCACGTCCTGCGGAAATATCGAAATAAATGGGTACATGTCGATAGTCCTTGGGAAGATGAAGAGCTGATTGAGCATCCCGAAATGGTTGAAGGTGAGCTTGAAGAAATGGCGTTCTTCGCTGTGCGTGCGTTACGCAGAACAATTTATGAAAACCAGTGGGTCTAGCTGCCAATGGCTAACCCATCATTCAACACGGACTGGCGCGATAAAGCCGTGCAGCGCCGGTGACCTTCACGTTATGCACAGAAATAACCATGTCCGACGAACAACATAAAAAATTGATTGCAGCCGCTGAGTTCTTCAATGAATCAGCGAGAAAGCTCTTAGCAACAGAGCGCGGACTTCATGCAGAGACGTTAATTTCGTCGGTCGCCCGAATGGCCGGTTCGCTCATGTATCGGAGTTTTGGTTTTGACGAGAAGATTGCACCGGGAACGTCAGTACTATCAGATCAGGCGAACACACACGGCCCAAAGTTGATGAATCTAATGTTCGTGACGCTACAGCAGTTGGGGCAACAAGTAGGCGAAGGAAATATCAATCGCGACTACTACTCCCGGAAATTTTCACAACTGACGTTCCAGCAGGCTCACGAACAACTCGCCGCATTCTTTCTGCAATATTGCAAGGCAGCTCAAATTTCATTTCACGATGCTGCACTTGGAGCGGCCATTGCAACAGGCATCCTTATTAACGATTGCCGTGAGGTATTGGACGTAGAAAAAGGTGCCGCAATTGCGATCTACGGGTTTATTGAGGGCACAAAGACGGCTCCGTATCCAATAGGTCAGACGGCATCGCAATCGCCATCCACCCGAGCGAAGAAGCCTTGGTACAAGCTATGGTAGTCGGCGTTGGTGCCGAATAGCAGTCTCATCGGCATAACATGGCAGTCGCTAGGGACGGCCACAAGCTGCGCTTGTGGGTACCCTTCGCGTCAAACGTTGAGGCTGCGAAAAATCCATTGATCTCATTGGCGACTACAGAAAGCGCCTTACCTGGAAAGCAACTGCATCCATGCAAATCACCAGCGGAGCCGAGCCATCAAACAGCAAAAGGATTGAGCACTTCCATCCCCTGCACTTTCTCGGTGGCTACCCCGTCAGTAGTGATAGCCGAGCTGCACGATCCAAAGGGCATCATCGGCCACCTTGTAAACCATGCGGTGCTCATCCGTAATACGCCGCGACCAATACCCGGCCAAGGCATGCTTTAACGGCTCTGGCTTGCCCACTCCAGCAAAAGGCTCGCGGGTGGTTTCTTTGATGAGCTTGTTGATTCGATCCACCATCCGGCGATCTTGTTTTTGCCAAAACAGATAGTCTTCCCACGCCTCGTCGGAAAAAATCAATCTCATTCGGCCAAATCCCGTGCTTGTCCCTGGCCTGATTCAAGCTGCTCGATCGACTTGAAAAGCCGCTTAGCGTTTGCGGGGCTTCGCAGCAGGTAGGCGGTTTCTTCCAGCGCTTGAAAATCCTCCAGCGAGAGAATCACCACCGATTGCTGGCCGTTGCGCGTGATGATCACTGGCTCATGGTCGTTGCAAACACGATCCATGGTTCCAGCCAAGTTGGCGCGGGCGTGCGTGTAAGTGATTGCGTCCATAACGGCCTCCATACATGTACAGAAAATTGTACACACACAACCTGCCCCCTCCAACACCTGCCCTTTCAGCCTTTTTTCTTCAGCGGATGCATTGCTTTTCGCTTGCACAGCGCAGCAGAGCCATCAAACAGCAAACGGATTGAGCACCTCCACCCCCAGCGCGTAGAAGTCACTCACGTTTCTGGTCGCCACGGTCAAGCCATGCACTTTCGCGGTGGCGGCGATCATGGCGTCTTCGTGCAGCATTTCACGATGAATGACTCTTATACTGCCCATAGTATATGAAGAGCCAGTACATAATGCGTGCAGCGGAGGACAGGTATGCAGATAGAAGGTTTTTTCGACCCGACGACTGGAACCATCAGCTACGTGGTCTATGACCCGAAAACTAGGCAATGTGCGCTGATCGATAGCGTGCTCGATTACGACCCCAAGTCGGGCCGTACCAGTACGCAGCAGGCCGACAAGCTCATTGCCCGTGTGCGCGAGTTGCAAGCCACAGTGCAGTGGATTTTGGAAACCCATGTGCATGCCGACCATCTGAGCGCTGCCGCCTACTTAAAAGCCCAATTGGGCGGGCAAGTGGCCATTGGCCATCACATCACCCAGGTGCAAGACGTGTTTGGCACCCTCTTCCATGCCGATGCCCGCTTTGCCCGAGATGGCAGCCAATTCGACCGCCTACTGCAAGACGGTGACATCTTGCCTATAGGCCAGCTGCAGCTGCAAGCGCTGCACACGCCTGGCCACACCCCCGCCTGCATGAGCTATGTGGTGCAGCGCAGCGATGCCCAAGCAGACGATGACATGGCTGTATTCGTGGGGGACACGCTCTTCATGCCGGACTACGGCACGGCTCGCTGCGATTTTCCCGGTGGAAGCGCGCAGACGCTGTACCAATCCATCCAGCGCTTGCTTGCCCTGCCTGCCCACACCAAGCTGTACATGTGCCACGACTACCAGCCCGGTGGACGGGCGCTGCAGTACATCAGCACGGTGGCTGAACAGTTGGCGCACAACATCCATGTGCAACACGGCATCAGCCAAGACGAGTTTGTGGCCCAACGCGAGCAGCGTGACAAAGAGCTGGCCATGCCCGTGTTGCTGCTGCCATCGGTGCAGGTGAATATGCGCGCAGGCCACTTTCCCGAGCCTGATGACAATGGTGTGAGCTACCTCAAAATTCCGCTCAACCAACTGTGACTACTGCATGCGCCAGCCCGCTTTGCCCCAACCCTTGATCCAACTGCTGCAACGCTGGCCTGCGCTGAAATGGGCGCGCCATTACTCGCGCGCCACACTATCGCACGATGTGCTGGCCGCCTGCATCGTGACGGTTATGCTCATTCCACAAAGTCTGGCCTTTGCTCTGCTGGCAGGCTTACCGCCGCAAATGGGGCTGTACGCGAGTGTGGCGCCCTTGCTGGTGTATGGCTTATTGGGCAGCAGCAGCGTGCTGGCCGTGGGGCCAGTGGCCTTGATTTCCATGATGACAGCCACCGCCATCAGCCCTTTGGCTCCTGCAGGATCGGCGCTGTATATCAGCGCGGCATTGACGCTGGCTCTGCTGCGCGGTGTGGTGCTGTGCGGCATGGGTTGGCTGCGGCTGGGTTTTTTGGCCAACTTCCTGAGCCGCCCGGTGATGACGGGGTTTATCAATGCCTCTGCCGTGCTGATAGCCGTGCAGCAATGGCCTGCCTTGGCAGGCTTGAGTAGCCCACATGCCAGTTGGCATGCATGGCTGGCCATACACCCTGCCACCTTGGCTTTGGGGGTGCTGTGCTGTGCACTTCTGTGGGCTATACGGCGGTTTGCCGCCCCGCTGGGACGGGCAGCAGGGCTGTCTGCGCACAATACCCTGCTGCTGGTACGCACCAGCCCAGCGGTGCTACTGGCATTGGTCACGGTGGCTGCGGCTGTGTGGCAGTGGGAGCAGTTGGGCATTGGGCTATTGGGCGCAGTACCTGCAGGACTGCCGCCACTGACACTGCCCAGCTTGGATCCAGCGCTGTGGCAAACCTTGGCTTTGCCTGCCCTGCTCATTAGCCTAGTGGGTTTTGCGGAATCGGTCTCTGTGGGACAGACCTTGGGGGCAAAGCGGCGTGAGCGGATTGACCCCAATCAAGAGCTATGGGCTTTGGGCGGCAGCAATGTGGCTGCGGCGTTTACAGGTGGCATGCCTGTCACCGGGGGTTTTGCACGCTCGGTCATCAACAACGATGCTGGGGCCAGCACTCCAGCAGCGGGGATTTTCACGGCAGTGGGGGTACTGGCGGCGACGCTGTGGCTCACACCCGCCTTGGCATATCTGCCGCGTGCGGCGTTGGCTGCCACCATCATCGTGGCTGTGCTCAATCTGGTGGATTTGAATGCCTTGCGCAGCACCTGGCGCTTTTCTCGCGGCGAAGCTGTGGCGCAGTGGGGCACCATGCTGGCCACTTGGACTCTGGGGGTGCAGTGGGGCTTGCTCTTGGGGGTGCTGGGGTCAATTGGCCTGCATTTGTTGCGCACCTGCCGCCCGCATATTGCCGAAGTGGGTTTGGTGCCGGGCACCGAACACTTTCGCAATGTGCTGCGCCATCGCGTGCAGACGGTACCGGAGTTGCTGAGTTTGCGTGTGGATGAAAGCTTGTACTTTGCCAACGCCAACGCGCTGGAAGACCGTATCAACCAAGAGGTGGCACAACGGCCTGCACTGCGCCACGTGTTGCTGCAGTGCTCGGCCATCAACAGCCTAGACAGCAGCACTGTGCACAGTCTGCACAGCATTGCGCTGCGCCTGCGCGATGCCGGCATTGGCCTGCACCTGACGGAAGTGAAAGGCCCGGTGATGGACCAGCTACAGCGCAGCGACTTGTTAAAACACCTGCCGGGGCAGGTGTTTTTGACGCACTACGACGGTGTGCGATCCGTACAAGCGCTGCTGTAGCAACCAGCGCCCTGAACAGGGCGCTCTAGCGTTACTCAATAGCGCTTTTTGCCTTGGCTGGCGTAACCACCACGGCCTTGGGGAGCGTGACCGCCACCAAAACCACCACGACCTGTGCGCTCACCACGATCAGCACCAGCGGGTGCACGGTCAAATGGCTTGGCACCAAAACCACGGACTTGGCCGTAGCTGTCACGTTCGCGGCGGGGGGCTTCATCGCGGAAACCACCACGGCCTTCTTCACGGAAACCGCCACGGTTGTCCTCGCGTGGGCCAGCACGGAAGTTATCGCGGCCTGCGCCGAAACCACCACGGCCACCACCGCCACCGAATTTGCGATCGCCGCGCTCACCGCCACGACCGCCGCCAAAACCACGGGCCTCGGGCATGCGGGTTTTGGGTTCCAGACCGGGAATGGTCTCAGCCTTCATGGGCTGGCGGTTATAGGCTTCGATATCGGCAATGCGGCGGCGATCGCGGAATTCCGCAAACGTCACGGCCAAACCGTCGCGACCAGCACGGCCAGTACGGCCAATGCGGTGGGTGAAGTCTTCGGCCTTCATGGGCAAGCCAAAGTTGAACACGTGGGTGATAGTGGGCACGTCAATACCACGGGCAGCCACATCGGTCGCTACCAGAATTTGCACGCGACCATCGCGCAGCGCCATCAGACGGCGGTTGCGCAGGCCTTGGCTCAGGGCACCGTGCAAGGCAGCAGCGTTGAAACCGGCTTCTTGCAAGTCAGCGGCCAAGCCGTCGCACTCGATTTGGGTGCTGGCAAACACAATGGCTTGGTTGATGGTGGTGTCACGCAGCCAATGGTCCAGCAATTGGCGTTTGTGCTGGGCGTGGTCGGCCCAGAACAGCACTTGCTTGATGTTGTTGTGCTTGACTTGGGGGGTGTCGATGGTCACGCGCTGGGGTTTGCGCATCACACGCTCGGCCAGTTGCTGGATGCGCGGTGCGAAGGTGGCGCTGAACATCATGGTCTGGTGGCGGTTGATGGTGATTTGGTTGATTTCAGCCAAGTCGTCGGCAAAACCGAGGTCGAGCATGCGGTCGGCTTCGTCCACCACCAAGAACTTCACTTTGTCCAGCTTGAGCTGCATGGAGCGCTGCAAGTCCAGCAAACGACCGGGAGTGGCCACCACCAAGTTGGCGTTTTGCAGTTTGGCAATTTGCAGTTGGTAAGGCATACCACCCACCACGTTGGCCACGCGCAAACCGCGGCAATGCTTGACCAAGTCGATGGCGTCGTGCGCCACCTGCTGGGCCAATTCACGGGTAGGGCACAACACCAAAGCACCGGGTTGAGCGGGCTTGAAATGGCGGGCATCCATGGGGTTCTTGCGCTTGGCGCGCTTGGGCGGGGCTTCGCCACGGGCTGCGGCTTCGGCCACGGCACGTTCGTAGGCTTCGCGCTCTTGGGCTTCTTGTTCAGCCATTTGCTGAATCAGGGTGTGCAGCACAGGCAACAAGAAAGCAGCTGTCTTGCCGCTACCAGTTTGGCTGGAGACCATCAGGTCCACAAATTCGTTGGCCTTGGCGTTGTCACCAGCAGAGGGCAATGCCATAGGAATGGCTTTGATCTGTACAGCGGTAGGCTCGGTAAAACCCAAGTCGGCGACAGCACGCACCAATTCGTTGGCCAAGCCCAAATTCACAAAGCCTTGGGGCAATGCAGGCGCAGCGGGTGTTGCGGGAGTTGTTTCAGCAGCGATAGAAGTTGCAGCCAAAACGGAAGTATCTGCAGCGGCGTCAGAGCCCTGCACGAGGAGTGTCGTATCAGTCATGTAAAAGCGTGCCCCCATGCGAATAGGAGCATGTTCTGTGGGTGGTTTAACAACATCAACCACCACACACAACCTGCCACTGGCTCCTGAAAGGAGTTCGGGGGAAAACAGGTGGGCTTATCAGCGAATCTGTGCGAAGCCTAAAAAAGGTCGCCAGCCGCTACCCAGAGGGTGAAGGGAGATGCACAAGTGCTGCACCGTTTTCAGTGCAGACTTCGATTATGGCACGGTTAGGGGTTTTCCCGCAAGCCCCAACATGCCATAGCTGTTTTAGAGCTTGAGGAAATGCTCGCGGTAGTGGGCCAGCTCATCGATGGACTCGTGCACATCGGCCAAGGCGGTGTGGCTTTGCTTCTTTTTGAAACTACTCACCACTTCGGGCTTCCAGCGTTTACCCAGTTCTTTGAGCGTGCTCACATCCAAATTGCGGTAGTGAAAGAACTCTTCCAGCTTGGGCATGTACTTGACCAAGAAGCGGCGGTCTTGGCCTATGGTGTTGCCGCACATGGGCGATGTTCTAGCAGGCACGTACTGCTGCAAAAAGTCGAGCAATATCTGCTCGGCCTGTGCTTCGGTCACGGTGGAGGCCTTTACCTTGTCGATCAAGCCACTCTTGCCATGGGTGCCTTTGTTCCACGCATCCATTTTGTCCAGTTGTTCGTCGCTTTGGTGGATAACCAGCACGGGGCCTTCAGTGCGGTGGCCCAAGTGGGGATCGGTGACGATGACAGCAATCTCCAGCAAGCGGTCTTGTTCGGGCTCTAGGCCTGTCATTTCGCAGTCCAACCAGACCAAGTTGTGCTCGGATTTGAGCAAAACCTCGCTGCTTGATGCGGCGTCATTCACAGGGGTGGGCGATGGAGAAGAGGATGGGGTGGGCGTAGTCATGTGCTTATTGTGAACCATTGCTTGGCTACACTCTGGCGCCATGATGGAAAACACGCCCCCTGTACTCGCCGCCAACGCCATGACGATGGTGTTTGCCCTGCTGCTCATTGCCAGCGTTGTTCTAAAAAGCTGGCTATCGAGCCGCCAAGTGCGCCACGTAGCGCGGCACCGCAACACGGTGCCTGCCGCCTTTGCAGCCCAAATGCCACTGGAGGCGCACCAAAAAGCGGCCGACTACACCATCGCCCAACAGCGCTTAGGGCTGCTGGAAATCACGTGGTCTAGCGCCGTGCTGTTGGGCTGGACGCTGATGGGCGGGCTCCACACACTGAACCTGCTGACCTTGCAATGGTTGCCGCCCGGTTTGTGGCAGCAACTGGTATTGCTGGTGGGTTTTGCACTGATAGGCAGTCTGCTGGACTTGCCCTTTGGCCTGTACCGTACCTTTGTGCTGGAGCAACGCTTTGGCTTTAACCGCATGACATGGAAGCTGTGGCTGCAAGATGGCATCAAAGGCCTGCTGGTGGGGGCCGTTGTGGGCCTGCCGCTGGCCGCACTGGTGCTGTGGATGATGGGTGCAGCAGGCACTTGGTGGTGGCTGTGGACTTGGGGTATCTGGACGGCGTTCAACCTGCTGATGATGGTGATTTACCCCACTTGGATTGCCCCGCTGTTCAACCGCTTTGAGCCCCTGCAAGACGAGGTTCTGCGCAAGCGCGTGACCGCCCTGATGCAGCGCTGCGGCTTCACAGCCCAAGGCTTGTACGTGATGGACAGCAGCCGCCGCAGCGCGCATGCCAATGCCTACTTCACAGGTCTTGGCCGCTCCAAGCGCGTGGTGTTTTACGACACCTTGCTCAAGCAACTGAGTGTGGACGAAGTGGAAGCGGTGCTGGCGCATGAGCTGGGCCACTTCAGCCGCAAACACATACCCAAACGCATGGTGAGCCTGTTTGCCATGAGTTTGCTGGGCTTTGCCCTCTTGGGTTGGATTTGCCAGCAAACGTGGTTCTACACCGGCTTGGGCGTGCTGCCACTACCCGGCGACCCCAACGACGCACTGGCCTTGCTGCTCTTGGGCATGGTGTTGCCACTGGCTAGCAGTTTCATCAGCCCTGTCATGGCGCAGTTCTCGCGCAAGCACGAGTTCGAAGCCGATGCCTACGCCGCCGAGCATGCGCGCAGCCAAGCGCTGGAAAGTGCCCTGCTCAAGCTCTACCAAGACAACGCCTCCACCCTCACCCCTGACCCGGTGTACGTGCGCTTTTATTACTCCCACCCACCGGCCAGTGAACGCCTAGGCCGCTTGCCGCACCGCGCGGCAGGCACGCCTGAGGCAACAGGGGCCAGCGCGTGAGCAAAGGCAAAACGCCCCACCACAAAGCAGCCGCCAGCACCCTGCAAGACGGACTGGTAGTAGCCAGCCATGGTCGCCATGTGTGGGTGGAAACACCCGCTGGCGAGCGCGTGTTGTGCCACCCGCGCGGCAAAAAAAACCAAACCGTGGTGGGCGACCGCGTGCTGTGGCAAACCACGGGCGATGAAGGCAGCATCGAGCAAGTGCAGGAACGCCGCAGCCTGCTGTACCGCCAAGACGACATCCGATCCAAATTTTTCGCCGCCAACATCGACCAAGTGCTGGTGCTGATTGCCGCCGAACCGGAGTTCTCGGAGCATCAACTGGCTCGCGCCCTCATTGCCGCAGAGGAGGCAGGTATTGGCGTGCTGATCGCACTGAACAAACAAGACTTGGCCGAACCCTTTGCACGTGCTTGGGCACGCCTGCAGCCCTACCGAGACATGGGCTACACCGTGCTGCCGCTGGCACTCAACCCAGAAACTGCCAACACAAACACAACGGTGACGCCCTCCCCTGCTGAGCAATTGGCGCAATTGCTGCAACAGCATTTGCAAGGCAAAGCCACTTTGGTGCTGGGGCCATCGGGGTCGGGCAAGAGCACTCTCATCAATGGCTTGGTGCCGGGCGCACTGGCGGCCACCAATACCATCTCGACGGCGCTCAACACCGGCAAGCACACGACCACCAGCACCAGCTGGTACTGGGTCGACGGCGTCGCCCCGCGCAGCACGGCAGTGATCGACTCACCGGGATTCCAAGAATTTGGCCTGCACCACATTGAACCCACGCGCTTGGCCCACTGCATGCCAGACCTGCGCGCCCACCTAGGTGGGTGCCGCTTTTACAACTGCACGCACTTGCACGAACCGGGTTGCAGCGTGCGCGCTGCCGTACCCGAGCTGTTAGATGACCAATCGGCCGCTAGAGCACAAGGGATAAGCTGGAGGCGCTATCAAATTTATAGCGACCTATTTGCTGAACTGTCGCAAGAACCGCGCTACTGAACAGCTCTAGCCAATCCAGCGGGCCACTGACAACACGGCCACCAACACCATCCACAGGACCACCGTGCGCCACACCAAGCCCACCACCGTCTGCAGATGGCTGGTGCGGGGCTCTAAGCCCTGCTCATTGGCAGTGCGTTCGCGTTCGCCCAGCCGGATATTTAGCGCACCAGCCGTGGCGGCTACGACCACGCCATCGTTGTCCATGGAGAACTGGGCTTCGTGCTGGCGCCAACTGGCGATGGTGTCTTCAAAATTACCCACCACCGCAAAACCCAGCGCCGTGGTGCGCGCAGGCAACCAGTCCAGCAGTTGCCAGTAGCGTGCCGCACGGCTGCGCACGGCCTCACTAATGGGGGGATGCTCGGGTTTGAGCGGACGGCTGCACAGGCCTTTGAAATACTCCGCCATGCGGTAGAGCACGGCACCTGCAGGCCCCAAGCCAATGGCCGAGCACAACACAAAGGCAATAAACACCCCAAACACATAGCGATGCGCTTGCAAGATGGAATGCTCCATGACATGGCGCACGATTTCACTGCGCGGCAGTGTGGCTGTGTCCATCTGCATCCAGCGCGCCAGCTCTTGGCGGGCGGTGTTTTCATCGCCCTCGTTCAAGGCATCGCGAATCAGCGTGAAGTGGTGGCTGAACTGGCGAAACCCCACGGTCACGTACAGCACCACCACCTCCCACACCAAACCAGCCCACCAGCCCAAGGCATAGCGCAAGCCCCAGTACACCAGCAAAGCCACGACAGCAGGCAACACCACCACGGCCAGCCACAAGAGATTGGCCTGTGCAGCACGGCCCGTGTCGAGCTGGCGCAGGCAATACGCCACCCAGCCACGGCCATTGCCATGCACCCAGTTGTGATGAGAAAGCGGGCGACCCTGCTCCAGCAGCAAAGCCGCAAGTAATGCGAGAAAGCTCATGCCGCCATCATAGTGCGCTAGGAACCATCAAAAAGCGGTACAGGTTGCGCAGCATGCCCGCTGTGGCACCCCAAATAAAGCGCTCACCACTGGCGTCCGTCCAGGGCATAGACCACCACTGCCGCTGCGTGCCTTGCCACTCCAGTGCATGGCGACGGTGGTGAGCCGGCGTCATCAAAAACGACAACGGCACTTCAAACACCGCATCCACCTCACCGGGACTGGCTTGCCACGGCTGCGCCGCAGGCTCTAACAGCGCTACCACTGGCGTGACGGCATAGCCTGTGCCGGTGAGATAGGGTGGCAACGTGCCCAATACCTCGGCGTGCGTACGAGGCAGGCCCACCTCCTCATGGGCTTCGCGCAACGCTGCCGCAATGGCGTCAGCATCATCGGCATCTACCTTGCCACCGGGAAAGGCGATTTGCCCCGCATGGCTGCGCAAGTGGGCAGTCCGTTGGGTCAGCAACACAGTGGGCTCGGATCGCAACACCAGCCCCACGAGCACGGCGGCGGGCTTTGGAGGCGTATCGACAAATGCTGGTTCTGCACGCACCTCAGGCTCCCACGCGAGCGGTTGGGCAAAGCGCGCACGCAAGGCGGCAGGTGTCAAACGCTGCTCAGGCACAGGAGGCAGATGGGCATCTACCCCTACCACGGGCACGGTACGGGGATCAAACTGGGGGCGGCTAGCTGTCATGGCAAGAGGCAGGACAATCAACAAGACAATGGGCCAATGATGGGCAACAAAAAAGCCGCCGTGGTGAAACACAGGCGGCTTTTTTGCGGATAAGAACGACCCGAAATTACTCGGCTGCAACCTTCTTGGCTGGCAGCTTTTCCTTGATACGGGCCGACTTACCGCTGCGGTCACGCAGGTAGTACAGCTTGGCACGACGCACGTCACCACGGCGCTTGACTTCGATGCTGGCGATCAGAGGGCTGTAGGTTTGGAATGTACGTTCCACGCCTTCGCCGCTGGAGATCTTGCGCACGGTGAAGCCGCTGTTCAGACCACGGTTACGCTTGGCAATGACCACGCCTTCGTAAGCCTGCACGCGCTTGCGGTTACCTTCCACCACGTTGACGTTCACCACCACGGTGTCACCGGGGGCGAATTCAGGGATGGACTTACCCAGACGAGCAATTTCTTCTTGCTCCAGAACTTGAATGATGTTCATAGTTTCCTCAGTGATCGTGCTTGCACCGGCGAAACGCCAGACGACTCCAACCTGTTCAGAGCCGCCCAAGGTCGAGCAGAGGATCAGTTAAGCCCTCCATTATAGCCTGCCTCGCGCAAAACGCACTCGTCTTGGGCGCTGAGCAAGCCTTGGGCACGGCTGTTGTGCAGCAAATCGGGGCGCTGGGCCGCAGTAGCCAGCAAAGACTGCTCACGCCGCCAGCGTGCTATGTGCTCGTGGTGACCACTGAGCAGCACCTCAGGCACTGCGCGTCCATTCCACTCTTCGGGACGTGTGTAATGGGGGCAATCGAGCAAACCATCCAAAGCCGGATTGAAACTGTCTTGGATGTGGCTGGCCTCGTCGGACAGCACTCCGGGCATGAGGCGGGTGACCGAGTCCAGCACCGCCATGGCCGGTATTTCACCGCCTGAGAGCACAAAATCACCCACGCTCACCTGCACGTCCACATAGGCATCGATAAAGCGCTGATCTACCCCCTCGTAGCGACCACAGAGCAAGATAGCGCCCCGCGCGTCCACGGCCCACGCTTGGGCAAGGGCGTGGTTCCACACATGACCTTGCGGTGAAAAGAAGACCAAGGGTGCGCCATCGTCACGCAAGGCGCGTATGTACTGCAGCGTACGCTCCAACGGCGGCGCCATCATCACCATCCCAGGCCCTCCCCCAAAGGGGCGGTCATCCACGCGGCGGTAATTGCCATCGGCGAAGTCGCGTGGATTGTGCAATTGCACCGCTACTTGCCCGCTGCTGTAGGCGCGCCGCGTCACGCCCGCTTGCAAAAACGGGGCAAACAACTCAGGAAAGAGGGTAATGATGTCAAAACGCATGGTGTGAAACGTGGCTCAACAGTCTCAGTAATCGGCCTGCCAATCGACCGTGATGCGTTTGGCTGGCAAATCGACAGCATCGACATAGGCCGACACAAACGGAATCATGCGTTCGCCCACGGTGCCGTCTTCCATCGGGTACTCCAGCACCAGCACAGCTTGCGGGCCAGTGCTAAGCAACTCGCGCACTGTGCCCATGGACTCGCCTTCGCGATTGAGCACCGCCAAACCGATCAAATCCACCCAGTAGTACTCGTCGGTGGCAGCAACGGGAAAGTCCGCACGCGCCACCCAGATGCGCACATGGCGCAACTGTTCTGCGGCAGTGCGATCGTCCACTCCATTTAGCTGCGCCACAATGCCATCCCCGTGGGGTTTGCACGCCCGCACCGGGACGCGCAAGCAGCCCTCAAAAGGCCGGGCTCCTTTTTCCGGTGGCAGCACATACCAGTAGGTGGCTTTGAGTACTGCTTGGGGATCGGCGCTGAAAGCATGCACCTTCACCCAACCTTTGATACCCCACGCTTCGCCAATGCGGCCTAGTTCTACCGCATCGTCGGGCAAAGCTGCTACCTGCCATTCATTGAACATAGTCTGACCCCTTATGCACCAACAACAAAGCCCCGACTAGCGGGGCTTTGTGCATCAGTCTGCGAAAGACTTAGGCGGCTGCCTTGGCAGCTTGCTTTACCAAGCGCTCCACAGTGGGAGACACTTGAGCGCCAACGCCAGTCCAGTAAGCCAGACGGTCTTGGGCCAAACGCAGGCCTTCAGCAGCGCCAACTGCGCTGGGGTTGTAAAAACCGATGCGCTCGATGAAACGGCCTCCCAAGCGATTGCGCTTGTCAGCAACTACGATATTGAAATAAGGGCGTGCCTTGGCACCACCACGAGAGAGTCGAATGACGACCATGATTTATCCTTTGGGTGACCGAATGAGGGAATTCAAAGTTTGAGACACGCAACTGGCCACCCGGCCAGTGACACTTTGAAAGCCCACCATTATAACCACTGAAACAGAAAATGCTGATACGCCCCTCTACTGACGCTGATGTCACTGCCATTACCGCTATTTATGCCCACCATGTACTGCATGGCACTGGCACGTTTGAAACCACACCACCCACCGTGGCCGAAATGGCGGCACGCCGCCAAGATGTACTGGGTAAAGGCCTGCCCTATTTGGTGCTTGAAATCGATGGTGCCGTACAAGGATTTGCTTACTGCAACTGGTTCAAGCCGCGCCCCGCTTACCGTTTCTCGGCTGAAGATTCGATTTATCTGGCCGCTGGCACTGGCGGCAAAGGCGCAGGGACCGTGCTGCTGCGCGAGCTGATGGCGCAAGCCGAGCGAGTCGGGGTGCGCAAGCTGATTGCGGTGATTGGGGATTCGAACAACCACGGCTCGGTGGGTGTGCACCGCCGCTGTGGCTTTGCGTCTGTAGGGGTTTTGAAAGACTGCGGCTGGAAGTTCAACCGCTGGCTGGACGTGGTGCTGATGGAGGCCTCATTAGGCCAAGGCAGCACCACGCCTGCCGAATAAGCCGCGCAGGGCTTAGAAGAGTTGCATGCTGATCCAATAAGCCACTGCGGCGACAAAGGCCGAGGCGGGAATGGTCAAAATCCACGCCCAGACGATGTTGCCTGCAACGCCCCAGCGCACTGCGCTGGCGCGTTGGGTAGAGCCTACGCCCACAATCGCCCCGGTGATGGTGTGGGTAGTCGATACCGGAACGCCAATAGCTGTGGCCAAAAACAGGGTCAAAGCGCCGCCCGTTTCGGCACAGAAACCGCCCACGGGCTTGAGCTTGGTGATTTTTTGGCCCATGGTGCGCACAATGCGCCAGCCACCAAACATGGTGCCCAAGCCAATGGCCAAGTAACACGACAACACCACCCAGCTAGGCGGCGAAGACTCGCCAGCAGCCGAGTAGCCTGTAGCCAATAGCAACATCCAAATGATGCCAATGGTCTTTTGCGCATCGTTACCACCATGCCCCAAGCTGTAAGCGCCTGCAGAGACCAACTGCAAACGGCGGAACCACTTGTCCACCTTGGAGGGACGCATGCGGCGGAAAACCCATGCTACCAGCACCATCATCAGCGAGCCCAGCACAAAACCCAGCAGCGGTGAGACGAAGATAAACAGCACGGTTTTGAGAATGCCCGCAGCGATCAGCGCCCCAGCCCCAGCCTTGGCAATCACCGCCCCCACAATGCCGCCAATAAGCGCATGCGAAGAACTGCTGGGAATGCCGTAATACCAAGTGATGACGTTCCAAGTGATGGCCCCGGCCAACGCGCCGAACACCACGTGCACATCCACCACCCCTGGCTGTGCAATGCCTTTACCCACTGTGGCAGCGACGCTCAGATGGAAGATAAAGATGGCAATAATATTGAAAAAAGCCGCAAAAGCCACCGCTTGCACGGGCTTGAGCACACCGGTAGACACGACAGTGGCAATCGAGTTGGCCGCGTCGTGAAAACCATTCATGAAGTCGAACACCAGCGCCATAGCGACTAGCACGACCACGACCCACAGGGCCGATTGCATGTGTTCCATAGTTCAGATTCCGTCTGCGGGGATCAGGAGTTTTCCAAAATGATGCCTTCGATCACGTTGGCAACGTCTTCGCACTTATCGGAAATCTTCTCCAGCAGTTCGTAAATGGCTTTGCGCTTGATGAGTTCGCGGGTGTCGATTTCCTCGCGGAACAAGCGGCTCATGGCGGTGCGCATCACACGGTCGGCGTCCGATTCGAGCTTGTCAATCTCATCGCAAGTCTTGAGCGCAGCTTCGGCACTGGCTGGCTCGGCAATGTGTTCGAGTAAGTTCACGGCATCACGCAGGCGTTCGCAACACTTGATGTTGATGTCGGTCAGGCGCTTGATTTCATCGGTCATGGTGCTGATGTCATACAGCGCCATGGTTTCGGCAGAGTCTTGGATCAAATCGGCCACATCGTCCATGGTATTGATGAGCGCATGGATTTGTTCACGGTCGATGGGCGTGATGAAGGTGGTATGAATGGCTTTGTTGCACTCGCTGGTCACCCGGTCGGCGGCGTGTTCGGCGTTATCCACCTCTTGGTTGTACTTGGCGCGGGAGTCAGGGTCGTTGTAGTGATCCACTAAATTGGAGAACGCCTTGGCCGCCTCCACGATGCGCTCAGCGTGCTGGTTGAACATGGCGAAGAAATTGCCTTCACGAGGCAGCAGTTTGGCAAATAGCACGTAAAACTCCAGTTTTTGCAATAGTAGAGAGGTTCAGCCAAGCCCCATCAGGACTGGCGAAACATGAAATAGACCGCACCCACCATGCACAGGCCCGCCCAAACAAAATCCCATTTGAAGGGCTGCTTGAGATAGACCACTGCAAACGGAACAAACACCGTCAGGGTGATGACTTCCTGAATGATCTTGAGCTGGGCCACCGTGAAACCCGCCGACTGAAAGCCTATGCGATTGGCTGGCACCTGCAGCAGGTACTCAAAGAGCGCAATCGCCCAGCTAACCAGCGCCGCCGTGTACCACGGTGCTTGAGCCAAGTTCTTCAGGTGTCCGTACCACGCAAAGGTCATGAACACATTGGATAGAACCAAGAGCAGCACCGTCTGCACTGACAGCGGGATGGTGGATAGCAACGACATGGGGGCGGATTATCCCACTGTGCGCCCTATGCCCCACCCTACCCTGCTGGCAGGTAGTAACAATCAGTTCAGGCCAGCAGCACCTTGTCGCTGTAGGCGATAACGCAATTGCGCACGGGTAATGCCCAGCAATCTGGCCGCTGCTGCTTGGTCCCCTCGACGTCCCCCCGGATTTGAGTAGCAGTTGAGCTTGGAGTCCAATCCCATGAAACAGGAGATTGGACGTGAAGAAGCGATTTACCGAAGAACAAATCATTGGCTTTCTGCGGGAAGCGGAGACGGGCCTGCCAGTGGCCGAGCTGTGCCGTAGGCACGGCTTCTCAGAGGCCAGTTATTACCTCTGGCGCAGCAAGTTTGGCGGTATGAGCGTGTCGGACGCCAAGCGCCTGAAGGAGC